>NZ_CP096408.1:0-3500000 GCF_054161355.1 Bacillus sp. PK3-037
ATTAACGCCCCTTCCAGCTCCCGAATGTTGCTGTCGATTTGATTTGCGATATAAAGCATAACCTCGTTCGGAATATCCAAGCCTTCCGCTTTAGCTTTTTTTCTTAAAATCGCAATTCTCGTTTCTAAATCAGGAGGCGTGATATCTGTAATCAGACCCCATTCAAAGCGTGAACGCAATCTGTCTTCAAGTGTCGGAATTTCTTTAGGCGGTCTATCACTTGAAATGACGATTTGTTTGCTTTCTTCGTGCAGCGTGTTAAAAGTATGGAAAAATTCTTCTTGTGTTTGTTCTTTCCCGGCTAAAAATTGAATATCATCTATCAAAAGCACATCAACATTTCGGTAGCGATTGCGGAAATCAACTGCTTTATTATCTCGAATAGAGTTGATGAACTCGTTAGTAAATTTCTCAGAAGACAGATAAACCACTTTGGCAGAAGGATTATGATCTATTACATAATGGCCGATCGCATGCATTAAGTGTGTTTTCCCTAAGCCAACGCCCCCATAGATAAATAAAGGGTTGTATGCTTTTGCAGGTGCTTCCGCAACTGCGAGGGAAGCAGCGTGTGCGAATCGGTTTCCAGATCCGATGACAAAAGTATCAAAAGTATATTTTGGATTGAGCATATTTTGAGGAAAATCAGATGTATCTTCTTTTACCGCTTTTTTGACTTGCGGTTTTGGCATAAAGTCTTCGACATCTTGATTTTGAGGAATGACAAACTTAATGCTCAATTCTTCCCCGGTTAATTCATATATTGTATCTGCAATGAGATGCAAGTATCTGGACTCCAGCCAGTCTCTGGCAAATTCATTAGGAGCGGTAATTGTCAATGTATCTCCTTGCAGTGAGTGGGCTTTCGTTGATTTCATCCAAGTCTCGAAACTCGGTTTGCTCAATTTTTTTTCGATTTGAGCAAGGGCTTGGTTCCACAGGTCTAATATATTTTCCATCTTCCGGCACGTCCCTCCTTTTCTAAGAAAATAATGTCTTTTCCTGTTATAGAACACAAAAAAAGAGCAAATGGCGGTAACCATTCGTACACATTAAATGTTGAAAACATATAATATAGTAGATAAATAGCTTTTCGACAAATTTCACAACTTGTGGACAACTTTCTACACATGCTGTGTGAAATCAATCCACAAGTTATCCACAGTTTGTGGATAATGAGTGAAAGCAAGATTAGTAATCAAGAGTTAAAACACAAATATAATACCAAATTAAACGAGAGCTTGCAATGGTTGTCACAATCTTATCCACAAAGCGGACAACCTGTTGAAAAAATTTTGTCCACAGGGGTTGGCGGTGTGAAAATGTTGTCGATAACCTTTGTGGATATTGAAAAAAGTGAAAAAAGATATCCACATCACGTATTTTCAGCTCAGAATGTTATTTGAATCAGGACTTTTTTTCGTTAATTTCAGGAATCTGAAAAATAAGGTTTCGAAAGTCGAGAAGGTATGGTATCCTATTATGGTTGCGAGAAATAAAAGCACTAGTGAAGTTGACAATGAATAGGTAACGCAAATATAATAAGTAAGACTGTCTTTAACAGCTATTCCTCGAGGGAGGTGTCATAAATGAAAAGAACATTCCAACCGAATAACCGTAAACGCAGTAAAGTTCATGGCTTCAGAAGCCGTATGAGTTCAAAAAACGGTCGTCTAGTTTTAGCACGCCGTCGCCGCAAAGGCAGAAAAGTATTATCAGCTTAGGCCACTGAATAATGTCAGTGGTCTTTTTTCACTTTAAGGGAAAAGATATATGTTGATGTGTATGAGCAGGGGGATCTCCCTGTCTCTGCGCATCTCATTTTCGAATAACATTAAAAAGTTTCTGCCAGCCAGTATCGGAGTGAGTCAATTTGAAGAAGCGAAATCGTTTAAAGAAAAATAAAGATTTTCAAAAAGTGTTCAAGCATGGCACATCAGTAGCGAATCGCCAGTTTGTCTTATATACGCTTGATCAGCCTGAAAACGATGAGCTGCGCGTTGGTCTTTCCGTCAGCAAAAAAATTGGCAATGCAGTAATGCGAAATCGGATAAAACGTTTGATCCGGCAAGCTTTTCTAGAAGAGAGAGACAGACTGAAGCAAAAGGATTACATTATTATTGCCAGAAAACCAGCAAGTCAGCTGACATTTGAGGAAACGAAAAAAAGTCTGCAGCATTTATTCAGGAAGGCCTCATTATATAAGAAAACTTCGCCAAAAAAGTAGATGCCACCGCTTTCTTAAAACTTTTAAAAGCGCTTCCTTTCTGGTTGATCAGAAAAAGACACCATTTAAAACTGAAAGATGCTAAAATACATACAAGTATGTTTTGTAATAAGAGAGTGTAAAGAATGATTATAGGAGGAAATGTTGTTGAAAAGGAGAATATGGTTGCTATTAAGTATGGTCGGCGTATTCATGCTATTGGCTGGATGCTCGAGTGTCAAAGAGCCGATCACTGCAGATAGTCCGCATTTTTGGGACAAGTACGTAGTATTTCCATTGTCTGAGCTCATTACGTATGTTGCGAAATTGACGGGAGACAACTATGGACTGTCAATTATTATTGTTACAATTTTAATCCGTTTATTAATTTTGCCGCTGATGATCAAGCAGCTGAGAAGCTCGAAAGCGATGCAGGCTTTACAGCCGGAAATGCAAAAGCTTAAAGAAAAATACAGCTCAAAGGATCAAAAAACGCAGCAAAAACTTCAGCAGGAAACAATGGCTTTATTTCAAAAGCATGGCGTCAACCCATTGGCAGGGTGTTTCCCAATTTTAATTCAAATGCCGATTTTAATCGGATTCTATCATGCGATCATGAGAACACAGGCGATTTCAGAGCACAGTTTCTTATGGTTTGACTTAGGAGAAAAAGATCCTTTCTATATTCTTCCGATTGTTGCCGGTGTTGCCACTTTCGTACAGCAAAAATTAATGATGGCGGGCAATGCGCAGCAAAATCCGCAAATGGCAATGATGCTTTGGATTATGCCGATTATGATCATTGTGTTTGCGATCAACTTCCCGGCGGCGCTTTCTCTTTATTGGGTAGTCGGTAACTTGTTTATGATTGCGCAAACTTTCCTCATTAAAGGGCCTGATATTAAAAAAGATCCTCAGCCGCAAAAAGCCGGAGGAAAGAAAAAGTGAGGAATGTAACTGCTGCAGGGCGAAATGTCGATGAAGCAGTACAGTCCGGATTACGAGAACTGCAATTAACGAAGGATGAAGTTGAAATTACCGTTATTGAAGAGGGAAACAAAGGTTTTCTCGGTATATTCGGCAAAAAGCCGGCAATCGTGAAGCTGGCTGAAAAATTTGATCCGATTCAGGAAACAAAGATGTATCTTGAAAGAATTGCCGAAGCCATTGCCGGAAAGTCTGATGTGACTGTAAAAGAAAGCAAAAAGGCAGTGAGTTTCCATATAACGGGTGAAAAAGCGGCATTGTTAATTGGAAAAAGAGGACAAACCTTAAATGCACTTCAAACTTTGACCCAGCTTGTCCTTAATCGTTATTCAGATCAGTATTTAAATGTGACGGTAGATGCAGAAAACTACCGTTTGAAAAGAAAAGAGACGCTGAGTCAGCTGGCTGTGAGACTGGCAGACCAGGTTTTGAAAACGAAAAAAGATGTTCATTTAGAACCGATGCCGTCCAGTGAAAGAAAAATCATTCATGATGCCCTTTCCAGATATGCAAATCAGCAGATCGAAACGTATTCAATGGGTGAAGGCGAAAATCGCCACCTCGTTATTTCCCAGAAAAGATAACATAAAACCGAAGTCCGGTAAAAATCGGAGCTTCGGTTTTTTTGTATAGAAAAATCTATTTTTCCTTGTAATATCAAGCTTTTTCCGTTTAAGTTTTTTCTTTTTAGGTGTATCCTGTTGATAAAAAGGAAGTTCAGGAAATAAAATTAATTGTTATTCACATGTGGATAAGTTAAAGTAATAAGGGATGAATTTCTAAGTCTGTGGATAACACATCTTCCACTTCGAACCAAACTATGTTATCTTTTAGTTTTGGCATAATAAAATATTTTTTTATATAGATGAATGAGAGTATAGAAAAGAGAGGTGAACAACATGGATACAATTGCGGCCATTTCTACACCGATGGGAGAGGGTGCGATTGCTATTGTGCGGCTGAGCGGACCGGAAGCAATCCAGATCGCCGACAGAATGTATAAAGGGCCGAAAGGGAAAACGATCAGTTCGGTCGAATCACACACGATTCATTACGGCCATATTGTAGACAAACGTACGGATCGGGTCGTGGAGGAAGTAATGGTATCGGTGTTAAAAGCACCGAGAACTTTTACACGTGAAGATGTTATAGAAATAAACTGCCACGGGGGAATTGTGACAGTAAACCAAGTGCTCCAGCTCGCCTTAAGAGAGGGAGCGAGACTGGCGGAGCCTGGTGAATTCACGAAACGCGCGTTTTTAAATGGGCGAATCGACCTTTCACAGGCGGAAGCGGTGATGGACTTAATCAGAGCGAAAACGGATCGGGCAATGAACGTCGCTATGAATCAAATGGAAGGGCGTCTCTCTGCTTTGGTGCGCCGTTTGCGCGATGATATTTTAGAAACGCTGGCCCATGTTGAGGTAAATATAGATTATCCGGAGTATGATGATGTAGAAGAAATGACACATCAGCTTTTAGTTGAAAAGGCAAGCTCCGTTAAAGAAGAAATTGAGGCGCTGCTTAGAACGTCTGAGCAGGGCAAAATTTTGCGGGAAGGTCTTTCTACTGTCATTATCGGCCGTCCGAATGTCGGAAAGTCTTCTCTTCTTAACAGCCTGGTTCAGGAGGCAAAAGCTATTGTTACCGATATTCCGGGTACGACACGGGATGTGATTGAGGAATACGTGAATGTAAGAGGTGTTCCGCTTCGTCTTGTTGATACTGCGGGTATTCGTGAAACAGAGGATATTGTTGAACGAATAGGTGTTGAACGCTCTCGTCAGGTTCTGAAGGAAGCAGACCTGATTTTACTTGTGCTTAATTATAGTGAAGAGCTTTCTGAAGAAGACGTGAAACTTTTTGAAGCCGTTGAGGGAATGGACGTCATCGTCATTATGAATAAGACTGACCTAGAGGCGAAAATTGACATAGAACGTGTACGCGAGCTGGCCAATGGACGTCCTGTTGTAACGACATCTCTTCTAAAAGAAGAAGGCGTTAATGATTTGGAGGAAGCGATTCAATCGCTGTTCTATACAGGTGCTATTGAAAGCGGAGATTTAACGTATGTTAGCAATACACGCCATATTTCAATTTTACAGGAAGCAAAACGCGCCATTGAAGACGCGCTTAGCGGCATCGAACAGGATGTCCCGATCGACATGGTGCAGATTGATCTTACAAGATGCTGGGAGCTTCTGGGCGAAATCATTGGAGACGCTGTCCATGAAAGCTTAATTGATCAGCTCTTTTCACAGTTCTGTTTAGGAAAATAAATAAAGGAGGAACTAGAATCATGGGGTATGAAGCAGGCCAATACGATGTGATAGTGATTGGCGCCGGGCATGCCGGTGTTGAGGCTGCCCTCGCATCAGCACGTCAAGGCGCCAAAACGCTTGTCTTGACCATCAACTTAGATATGGTTGCGTTTATGCCATGTAATCCGTCTGTCGGCGGCCCTGCAAAAGGGATTGTCGTCCGCGAAATTGACGCGCTTGGCGGAGAAATGGGCAGAAATATTGATAAAACGCATATTCAAATGAGAATGCTGAATACAGGAAAAGGTCCTGCTGTCCGTGCGCTGCGTGCGCAAGCAGATAAATTCCAGTATCAGCATGAAATGAAAAATACGCTTGAAAAAGAACCAAACTTAACGCTGCTGCAAGGAATTGTAGAGCGTCTGATCATTGAAGACGGCGAGTGCCGCGGTGTCATTACACAAACCGGTGCGAATTACCGCGCGAAAGCAGTTGTTATGACGACAGGAACATATTTGAGAGGACGTATCATTCTCGGTGATCTTTCTTACTCAAGCGGTCCGAACAACCAGCAGCCTTCTATTAAGCTTTCTGAGCATTTGGAAGAACTGGGATTCGACCTTGTTCGTTTTAAAACAGGTACGCCGCCTCGCGTCAAAAGCGACACGATTGATTACAGCAAAACGGAAATTCAGCCTGGTGACGAAGTGCCTCGCGCTTTCTCATATGAAACAGTTGAATATATCACAGATCAGCTTCCTTGCTGGCTGACATATACGAGCCCTGAGACACATGAGATTATAGACAGCAACTTGCACCGTTCACCGATGTATTCCGGTATGATCAAAGGTACAGGTCCGAGATACTGCCCGTCAATTGAAGATAAAGTTGTTCGTTTTAATGATAAACCACGTCATCAAATTTTCCTTGAGCCAGAAGGCAGAAATACGCAGGAAGTATATGTTCAAGGTCTGTCTACTAGTCTTCCAGAGGACGTGCAGCAAAGAATGCTTGCAACGATTCCGGGTCTGGAAAACGTTCAAATGATGAGAGCCGGCTATGCGATTGAGTACGATGCGATTGTACCGACTCAGCTATGGCCGACGCTTGAAACGAAAAAAATTACCAATCTCTACACTGCCGGCCAAATTAACGGAACATCCGGTTATGAAGAAGCTGCGGGACAAGGGATTATGGCGGGAATCAATGCAGGACGAAAAGCGCTTGGAAAAGAAGAAGTGATTTTAAGCCGTTCTGACGCCTACATTGGTGTTCTCATTGATGACCTTGTGACGAAAGGGACAAATGAGCCATACCGTCTTTTGACATCTCGCGCTGAATACAGATTGCTTCTTCGTCATGACAATGCAGATCTGCGTCTGACAGAAATCGGCCACCGCATTGGATTGATTTCTGATGAACGATTTGCGGCTTTTGAGAAGAAAAAAGCGGCGATCGAAGCGGAGAAAAAACGTCTGCATTCTGTGATTATCAAGCCGTCTCCAGAAAATCAAGAATATATCCGTTCTCTTGGCGGAAGCGAATTGAAAGATGGGGTACGCGGCACAGACTTGATGAAACGTCCTGAAATGAACTATGAAACTGTTACAAAACTGGCGCCGCCAGAAGTGCCGGTTCCGCAAGAAGTAGCAGAACAAGTAGAAATTCAAGTGAAATATGAGGGGTATATTGAAAAATCCCTTCAGCAAGTGGAAAAACTGAAGAAGATGGAAAACAAAAAAATCCCTGATCGAATTGATTATGACGCAATTAAGGGGATTGCAACTGAGGCTCGTCAAAAACTGAAAAACGTACGGCCTTTGTCTGTTGCCCAAGCTTCCCGTATTTCCGGTGTGAACCCGGCAGACATTTCGATTCTATTGGTATATTTAGAGCAGGGCCGCATTGCGAAGATAGCCGAGTAGAAAGGATGACGGCATGAATATTGAAGAATTCACTTCTGGACTGGCGGAAAAAGGGATCTCCCTTTCTCCTCGTCAGCTGGAGCAATTTGAGCTGTATTACGATATGCTGGTTGAGTGGAATGAAAAAATCAATCTGACTTCGATTACAGAGAAAAAAGAAGTGTATCTGAAGCATTTTTATGATTCCATTACAGCTGCATTTTATGTCGATTTCAATCAGATGAATACGATTTGTGATGTCGGAGCGGGAGCGGGTTTTCCGAGTCTGCCGATTAAAATATGTTTTCCGCACCTTCATGTCACAATCGTAGATTCACTAAACAAACGAATAACATTTTTAGAAAAGCTGTCTGAAGCTTTACAATTGGAGAATACGACATTTTGCCATGACAGAGCTGAAACATTCGGACAACGGAAGGACGTAAGGGAAAGCTATGATATCGTGACAGCGCGAGCGGTTGCGAGACTCTCTGTTTTAAGCGAGCTTTGTCTGCCTCTGGTTAAGAAAAACGGTTTATTTGTTGCTTTAAAAGCCGCATCTGCTGAAGAAGAATTAAATGCGGGGAAAAAAGCAATCACAACGCTTGGAGGAGAACTTGAGAATACCCATTCCTTTAAGCTGCCTATTGAAGAAAGCGATCGTAATATTATGGTGATACGCAAGATCAAAAATACACCTAAGAAGTATCCAAGAAAACCGGGAACCCCTAATAAATCGCCAATTGAGGGGTAATTTAGACAGCCTGATATGACAATACCATCATATTTTCTTCAAAATTAATGACGGTACAGCAGGAAAAACCATGAGAAAATAGAATTATAAAAATGGCAGTTTTTAAAGGTGGTGTAGGTACATGAAGCATTCATTCTCTCGTTTCTTCGGGCTTGGTGAGAAGGAACAGGAACCGGAGATTGCTGAACATGAGACAAACAAAGAAGAGATTCTGGAAATACCGGTAAATGCTATCGTTCCCAACCGTTTTCAGCCACGCACCATTTTCTCAGATGAAAAAATCAAAGAGTTAGCAATGACCATTCATACACACGGCATTATTCAGCCGATTGTTGTCAGGCATACAGAAGAAGAAGGCCAATACGAACTCATTGCAGGTGAAAGACGCTGGAGAGCGGTGCAATCGCTCGAGTGGGAAAAGATTCCGGCCATTATTAAGGATTTTTCCGACACGGAAACCGCTTCTGTGGCGTTAATTGAAAATTTGCAACGTGAGGAATTGTCTTCGATTGAGGAAGCGCATGCCTACGCAAGGCTCCTTGAGCTTCATGATTTAACACAGGAAGCACTGGCGCAGCGTTTAGGAAAAGGGCAGTCAACGATTGCGAACAAACTGCGGCTATTAAAGCTGCCTCAGCCGGTTCAAGACGCAATCATGGAGAAGAAAATCACAGAGCGTCATGCCAGAGCGCTGATTCCCCTGAAACAGCCTGAGCTCCAAGTCACACTGCTCACAGAGATAATTGAGAAAAGCTTAAATGTAAAGCAGACAGAAGACCGCGTGGTTAAAATGCTGGAGCAAGGGCAGAGAAAACCAAAGCCTAGACGCAAAGCGTTCAGCAGGGATACTAGAATTGCAATGAACACGATTCGCCAGTCACTGTCAATGGTTGAAGACAGCGGCGTAAAATTGAATACGGAAGAAGAGGAATTTGAAGAATATATTCAATTGACGATTCGCATACCAAAATAAAAGCTCTCCTGCCGTCCAGGAGAGCTTTTTCACTAAAAGGGAATTAATTACTTTTGTTTACAATTGTTATGTTAGAATTCTTTTCTTTGAGCTTGTGGATAAATTCTTCCGTGTTTTGTGGAGAAATAACTGCATGTCCCCAGCCTCCCCGATAATAAATCGTAATCGCACGCCGTGAACCAATAAGCCGAAAACCTGACCACAGCTTCTTTTGCTGAATCACTTTGTCGATTTTTTCGTAAGGAATTTGATGTTTGATCAATCCGGCTTTAATGATCAAACGGTGCTCCTTCAATACATATTTCAGATCAAAGAAACTCCAAATGATGAGCACGTTTAAAAGAGTCAGCAGAACAAAAATGATCCAGCTGGATATCCTCATATGTCCCAGCACAAAAGGAACTATGGCATCTGCTTGTATCAGTAATATGAGAAACACAATCATAAGAGTAACCGGTGCATCTCTTTTTGTTTTGTAAACCATATGATCACCGTCCTGTTTGTACTTTCTGCATTGTAACTTCTTCTTTTTTTCTATTAGAAATCCCTTTTTTAAGTCAAAAAAACATATCAGTTTAAGAATTTATAAGAGAAAGCAATAAAGCGCTGATTAAATTTTCAAATATTCCCTTCTGATAAAAAACAAAATGATGAAAAAAATGAAACGCTTTAATCTTTTTTTGATAGAATAGAAGCAAGATAGTACATGTTCATGTGAAAGTAGGTGACATCGTGGGAAAAATCATAGCAATTACGAACCAAAAAGGCGGGGTCGGAAAAACAACGACGTCTGTCAACCTTGGAGCATGCTTAGCTTACATAGGGAAAAGGGTTCTGCTGGTAGATATTGATCCGCAGGGGAATGCAACGAGCGGATTGGGGATTGAAAAAGCCGATGTAGATCAGTGTGTGTACGATATTTTAGTAGATGATGCAGATGTAATAGATATTATTAAAGCGACTTCAGTAGAGAATTTGGATGTGATTCCTGCGACGATACAGCTTGCAGGAGCTGAGATCGAGCTGGTTCCGACAATTTCAAGAGAAGTGAGACTTAAGAGAGCGCTTGAAGCAGTGAAGCAGAATTATGATTATATTATTATTGATTGTCCTCCGTCATTGGGATTGCTGACAATTAACGCGTTGACTGCTTCAGATTCAGTTGTCATTCCTGTACAGTGCGAATACTATGCCTTGGAGGGACTGAGCCAATTATTAAATACAGTACGTCTTGTGCAAAAGCATTTGAATACTGATTTAATGATTGAAGGCGTATTGCTGACGATGCTTGATGCCCGGACAAATCTTGGCATTCAAGTGATTGAAGAGGTGAAAAAATACTTTAGAGATAAAGTATATCAGACTGTTATTCCGCGTAATGTCCGTCTGAGCGAGGCACCGAGTCACGGTAAACCCATCATTTTATACGATCCGCGGTCAAGAGGTGCGGAAGTATATTTAGATTTAGCAAAGGAAGTGGCTGCGAATGGCTAAAGGCCTTGGAAAAGGGATTAATGCGTTGTTTAATCAGGTTGATTTGTCTGAAGAGACAGTTGAGGAAATCAAAGTTACCGATTTACGCCCTAATCCTTATCAGCCAAGAAAACACTTTGACGACGAAGCTCTGGCTGATCTAAAGGAATCTGTGCTGCAGCATGGCATTCTCCAGCCGCTTATCGTCAGAAAATCTTTAAAAGGCTATGATATCGTTGCGGGTGAACGGCGCTTTCGGGCGGCAAAGCTTGCAGGTTTAGAAACAGTTCCAGCGATTGTCCGTGAATTATCAGAGGCGTTAATGAGAGAAATTGCTTTACTGGAAAACCTTCAGCGTGAGGATTTATCACCGCTGGAAGAGGCTCAGGCTTATGACTCTTTGCTCAAACACTTAGATGTCACGCAAGAGCAGCTTGCAAAACGTCTCGGAAAAAGCAGACCGCATATTGCCAACCATTTAAGATTGCTGACCTTGCCTGAGAACATTCAGCAGCTGATTGCGGAAGGCACGCTCTCTATGGGGCATGGCCGCACACTTCTTGGTTTGAAAAATAAAAACAAGCTTGAACCGCTTGTGCAAAAAGTGATTGCAGAACAGCTTAACGTTCGCCAGCTTGAGCAGCTGATTCAGCAAATTAATCAGAATGTTCCACGTGAAACAAAGAAAAAAGAACCTGTGAAAGATGCGATTATCAAAGAACGGGAATCGTATCTCCAAAATTATTTTGGTACAACAGTAAATATTAAGAGACAAAAGAAAAAAGGCAAAATCGAAATTGAGTTTTTCTCCAACGAGGATCTTGAACGGATCTTAGAGCTTTTATCAGAACGAGAATCGTAATGAAAGAAAACCATCTCTATTGGGACTGACCCCATAAGATGAGACAAATAAAAAACACCTTCAAGTTTGAAAACGGATGATTGTTAGCCGAAATTAGACTTGGAGGTGTTTTTTCTATGGGGAGAAGAGTGAGTTATCCGGTTGAAGTGAAACAGAAGGCTGTAGAAATGAGATTGGCAGGCGTGCCTATGAAAGAGATCATGGAGAAATTAAAAATTAAGAATAAGACACAGATTAAGACGTGGGTTAGATGGCATAAGGCTGGGGATACACATAGATTCGAACAGCCTGTTGGAAAGCAATACACTTACGGAAAAGGGCCGGAGTATGCTTCCGATTTAGAGAAACTGCAGGCAGAGAATCGTTATCTGAGACAACAAAATGAAGTTCTAAAAAAGTACAACGAATTGGAAAGGAAGTTGATAGCGAAACGTCAGTCGAACTTGTAGAAGGATTGCGCAGCACAATGACCGTGCAGGATATCTGTATTCATTTAGGTATCTCTCGAGCGTCTTATTATCGTTGGAAGAAGAATCAGACGAAAGATCATCCCAAGCGCTATTTTGAAAAACAAATCGGCACGTTGTGCCGAGAGCACAAGTATCGATATGGATATCGGAAAATCACAGCCATACTAAAAAAGACAATGCGTATCAACCATAAAACGGTTCAGCGTATTATGCAGAAAAATCAATGGCAGTGCCGGGTTAAGGTGAAAAAGCGCAAGAAGAATGGGCAGCCATATGCCGTGGTCGATAATATGTTGGATCGGAATTTTCAGTCTGATCGCCCTCTTGAAAAACTAGTAACGGACATCACATATTTGCCTTATGGACAGAAACAATTGTATCTTTCCAGTATATTAGATTTATACAATGGAGAAGTGATTGCTTTTACGATTGGCGATAAGCAGGACACAGACTTTGTCTTAAACACACTTGATCAGCTGCCAACGCTGCCTGAGAACTGCGTGTTACATAGTGACCAAGGATCTGTGTATACATCTTACGAGTATCAAAAAGCTGTTAACACAAAAGGCATTACCATGAGCATGTCCCGCAAAGGGACGCCCGCTGATAATGCCTCCATCGAATCGTTTCATTCCTCACTAAAGTCTGAAACGTTCTATCTTAACAGCATTGATCGAACCACGACCGCCATCGTAGAACGCACTGTCAAAGAATACATTTATTATTATAACAACATTCGTATTCAAACGAAACTAAACAGCCAATCACCGATAAGCTATCGGCAATTGGCTGTATAAAAGGTGTTTTGATCCCTGTCTCAAAAACGGGGGTCAGTCCCATTGAAGATGGTTTTTTGTTTTATAATCGTCCTGTGAGTCTTTGCAGCGGACTAAGCCGTTCCTGCCTCCACTCTGTTCGATCTGTTAAACTCAGTCCTTCAGCAAGAACATTTGCCATATTCATGACCAAGTGAAGCCTTGTATTTTGTAAAACAAAGTACTCCATGAAACCGCTCACATTTACAATTCCATTCACATGGAGATCTCCTACCTCAGGAAGATCCTTCTGTACACCGGCACCAGGCTTTAGTGGGCCATCTCCGATCTGGAATGAACCTACGCTTTTTACACGGCCTAAGCAAGCATCAATCGCTACAATAAATGGGTTTTTATGTAATTTGTGAATTTCCATCAATTTGTCCCTCATGTTTACAGCATGCACAGGATCAGACAGAGTACCGTAGACGTGGAATCTGGTGAGCTGCATCTGTTTGAGTTTCATTCCTACGAGCGGGCCTAATGAGTCACCAGTTGAACGGTCTGTTCCGATACAAACCACAACAATCGGTCTGCCGGCAGCTTTACGTAAGGATGAAGAAAGAATCGTTTGTATTTGTTTTGCTGCAGCTGTATCTGTATGTGAAACATATTGCTTTACTCGTTCCTGAGAAGAAAAAAGCCCGCCTTTTCGATTCATAGGTTTCACTTCCTTGTAAGGTATCGGAATTGCTAGGGTGTGTTTTTTTGGTATGTAAGGTTGTTTACATTATATCCAGCAGTTAGGTTTTTTATGCTTTGTGTCTGTTTACTGATTTTGGTTACAAAGAGGAGAAGATAGAGGTTGTTTACAAGTATTGTGCCCCAGCGCTTCAGGTGAAGCAAGATACGGTCTGCTGTTTTGGTAATGGAGGAATCATTAATATGCGGAACGACTAATGAAGATTACGATAAGATCGGAATAACTGAATGATTGAAAATGATATCTTGGTGAAGAAGCGTATAAAGGAATGGTAAAGAAAGCGGAGGATGGGATTCTATGTTTTGACTGCCTGTTTAGGCAGTCTTTTTTTATGTGTATTTTGTACGGTATTTTCATATTCAACCATTATTTTTTGTTTTCCTATGAAAACAGGCATTTTTGTTATTAGCGCTCTATATAGTAACAATAACGGAAACAAGCTGAACTCTGTACTTATGAGGTGATAATGTTGTGGAGAGCCGGAATGAGGTGGATGCTGCTTATATTAGGCAGCCTGATCGGCGCCGGATATGCAAGCGGTCAGGAGATATGGCAGTTTTTTGGCGCAGAAAGCGGACTGGCTATTGTGCTGTTTACAGTGATGTTCATTTTCTCGTCTTATATTGTGATGAAAATTAGTTTTAAGGTTCAATCCACTCACTTTCTTCCGGTTCTTGAACATTTAATGGGACCGTGGCTGGCGAAAATTTATGATATTCTCATTGTCTTTTATTTATTTTCTACAACCATGGTGATGATCGCCGGAGGCGGAGTGACGCTGCAAATGTACAAGCTCCCTTTTTGGTGGGGAATTGCGCTGCTTTGCATCGTGACGGTGTTTTTATTTTTCTGGGATGTGAAAGGGATTTTATCTGTGAATGGCATTTTAATTCCTATTTTAGTTGCCGGGCTGATGTATGCGTTATTTTCATTTCAGAGCACTCATCACCATACGTGGACGATAGATTTGAGCCGGCAGTATAACTGGCCTGCCAGCATAACGTTTACTTCTTTAAATATTCTTTCGGTTGTCGCGATTTTATCGTCTGTCGGGAAAGAAATGAAAGGGCTGGGGGAAGCTAAAATCGCCAGTGTGGCCAGCGGTCTTATTTTTGGTGTGATCTCTTTTGTATATAATGAAACGTTGGTAGAGCTGGCTGGCTCCCTTTCTCAATTTGAAATTCCGCTATTTGCCATTCTGGAGGGTGCCCCTTATCTTCTTTTTTTATGTATGACTGCGGTGCTGTGCCTTGCGATATATACGACGACGGTGGCTGGTTTATTCGGATTGTCCAGCCGGCTGATGGCTTTTCTTCACATGCCGAGATGGATGATCGTATTGATTCTGTTAGTGTTGATGGTGCCTTTTACTTCTTTCGGTTTTTCCGATTTAATCGCTTTTTTATATCCCATTTATGGAATGCTGAATCTTTATCTATTAGTTTGTTTGCTGTTATACCCTATTTTAAGTAAATGGAAATAAGAGGATTCTCTTCTTTTTGGGTATGATGATTGCTCTAATGATCAGTTTTTTTGTACAATAGATTCAGCAGTTTATGAAGAGAGGTGAAGGGTCTTGGCGGATAAAGACTTTGGCCTAAAAGATATTGTAGAAATGAAGAAACCGCACCCATGCGGAGCAAACAGATGGAAAATTATACGTATGGGAATGGATATTCGGATTAAATGTGAGGGTTGCTCTCACAGCGTGATGATTCCGAGAAAAGAATTTGAAAGAAAAGTAAAAAAAGTACTGGTCAAGCATGAGGAGCCTACTTCATAAAAAGGCTGACACTCATGCTTTTTCATATAGAAGGTAAGGAGAAGACGGCGATGAGCAAAGTGCATCAGTCAGCATGCCCTCTGAATTGCTGGGACAGCTGCGGTTTTGTGGTGACTGTTGATGACGGAAAGGTAACAAAAGTGGACGGAGATCCAAACCATCCGATTACGGAAGGGAAAATCTGCGGCCGCGGCAGAATGCTAGAAACGAAAACAAATTCGCCTGATCGGCTTCGCTATCCGATGAAAAAACAAAATGGCGAGTTTGTGCGGATTTCCTGGGAGCAGGCTCTTGACGAAATCGCCGATAAACTTCGGGACATTCAGGAGATGTCAGAAACAACAGCAGTTTTGCACAGCCATGATTATGCCAATAACGGTTTGTTAAAAGCGCTAGATCAGCGTTTTTTTAATGCATATGGCGGTGTGACTGAGATTGTCGGAAGCATTTGCTGGGGCTCGGGTATAGAGGCGCAAAGCTGGGATTTCGGCCGTTCGTATGGGCACGGGCCGCTTGATATTTACAACAGCAAACACGTCGTTGTGTGGGGCAGAAATGTATCAAGGACAAATATGCACCTTTATCACCATTTGCAGCAGGTAAAGAAAAAGGGCGCAACGCTGACGGTGATTGATCCGATTTTTAATCCGACTGCAAAACTGGCTGACCGTTATATTTCTGTAAAGCCGGGAATGGATGGCTGGCTTGCCGCGGCTGTTTTGAAGGTTCTGATCGAGACGGGAAGAACGGATGAGGATTTTATTTCTCAGCATTCTGTCGGGTTTGATGATGTAAAAGAGCTTTTGAGCACGGTTTCTCTCGAGGAGTTTATTGCGAAAACAGAAACTACGCTGGAAGAGCTGGAGTTTCTTGCAGATCTGTATGCGGATGGTCCGGTATCTACTTTTATGGGGCTTGGTATGCAGCGGTACAAAAATGGCGGCGGGACGATTCGCTGGATTGATGCGCTTGTTGCGGCAAGCGGAAACGTTGGGATTAAAGGCGGCGGCGCAAATTTTGGCAATGTCCAGATTGGTGAAAGCTTTGCAAAAACGAAGCTGACGCTGCCGGAATTAAAAAGGAAATCACGTTCTTTTTCAATGATGACACAGGCAGAAGAGGTTTTAACGGCTGATGATCCTGCGATCGAGATGATTATCGTAACATGCGGGAACCCGATGACTCAGGTGCCAAACACAAATAAAGTTAGACAGGCGTTTGAAAAGGTTCCGGTGACAGTAGCAATTGATTCCATCATGACCGATACGGCAAAGCTGTGCGACTATGTTTTGCCGACTGCCACTGTTTTTGAAGAAGAGGATATTTACTATTCCAGTATGTACCATCATTATGTTCAGTATGGGAAGAAGCTGGTGGAGCCGCAGGGCGAAGCGAAGTCAGACAGATGGATATGGTCAGAGCTTGCGAAGCGCCTTGGATTTGGAGAGCTTTTTGAACACAGTACTGAAGAACTTTTGGAGATGGGGCTTTCTTCATTGGAGGCGGACGGTGTAACGCTTGAGCACTTGAAAGAAAAAGGCCACCTCCCGCTTCCGGTTAAACAGGTGCCGTGGGATGACTTTGCGTTTCTGACGCCAAGCGGAAAATTTGAATTTACCTCGTCTTTAGCCGAAGAAAAAGGATTTAGCGGTGCACTTCAATTGGAAGTGCCTGAGGAGTCTGTTTACCATAACGAAGAACTTGCCGAAAAATACCCTTACACGCTTTTGTCCATTCATCCGCAGCGCTCTAATCATTCACAGCATGTGCCGTTCATCGAGAAGCTTCAGCACATACAGGTTGATATTTCTTCAGATATAGCGGCTGAGCAGAATCTTCAGGATGGAGACGAGGTTGTCGTTTTCAATGATCGGGGCCGTTTGAATGGTAAAGTTAAAGTGATGAAACAGGCTCATCCGAAGACGATAAATATAGATGAGGGCATGTGGGCGGCTTTTGGCGGCTCCGTCAATACGCTGACAAATGATACAAATTCTGATAATGGAATGGGAAGTACGCTTTTTGACTGTTTAGTGTGCTTGAAAAAAGCATAATGAGAGGGTTCAGCAGGCTGAAAATGCTTTTTTGTCAGCTTGTCTTTTCCAGTGAACCTCCTTATAATTGCTCTAGGTTCAAAATACGTTAATGCAATGACGGTTTTATATAGAGGAGATGAAAGAATGGCTTTAACAGCTGGAATTGTCGGTTTGCCGAACGTCGGGAAATCAACATTATTTAACGCAATTACACAGGCCGGTGCCGAATCAGCCAACTACCCGTTCTGTACAATTGATCCGAACGTGGGAATTGTAGAAGTACCGGACGATCGTCTGCGAAAGCTGACTGAGCTGGTCAAACCGAAGAAGACTGTGCCGACTGCTTTTGAATTCACTGATATTGCAGGAATCGTAAAAGGCGCGTCTAAAGGAGAAGGTCTCGGTAACAAATTCCTTTCTCATATTCGCCAAGTTGACGCGATCTGCCACGTTGTCCGTGCTTTTTCTGATGATAATATTACACACGTTTCCGGTAAAGTTGATCCGATTGATGATATCGAAACGATCAATCTTGAGCTGATTCTCGCTGATATGGAAACAGTTGAAAAGCGGATTACACGTGTCAGCAAGCTTGCAAAGCAAAAAGATAAAGAGGCTGTGTTTGAGTTTGACATTTTGTCTAAACTGAAAGAAGCGTTTGAAAATGAAAAGCCTGCTCGTTCTGTTGAGTTTACTGAAGAGCAGCAAAAGCTTGTAAAGCAGCTTCATTTGCTGACTTCAAAGCCTATTTTGTATGTTGCAAACGTAAGTGAAGAGGAAGTGGCTGATCCGTCTGGCAATGAATATGTAGCGAAGATTCGTGAATACGCTGCAGGCGAAAACGCAGAAGTCATCGTTGTTTGTGCGAAGATTGAATCTGAAATCGCTGAGCTTGAAGGCGATGAAAAGCAAATGTTCCTTGAAGAGCTGGGAATTGAAGAGTCAGGTCTTGATCAGCTGATTAAAGCATCTTACTCGCTGCTTGGGCTGGCAACATATTTCACAGCCGGTGAACAGGAAGTCAGAGCTTGGACGTTCAAAAAAGGAATGAAGGCCCCAGAATGCGCTGGAATTATTCATAGTGACTTTGAGCGCGGCTTCATTCGCGCTGAAACGGTTGCTTATGATGATCTTCTTGCGGGCGGCGGCATGGCAGGAGCGAAGGAAGCCGGAAAAGTCCGTCTTGAAGGAAAAGACTACGTGGTAAAAGACGGAGATGTTATTCATTTCCGATTTAATGTATAGGATGCAGTTGTAAAGGGACAAGAGCTTTGGTATAATATAAAATTGTGAGTAATAGAATTATTGCTCCTTGCCCATTACGGGCCGCTTAGTCCAAAAGGAGGTGCAAACAGATGAGAAAGTACGAAGTTATGTACATTATCCGCCCAAACATTGACGATGAGTCTAAAAAAGCAGTTATCGAGCGTTTCAGCAACGTTCTGACTTCTAATGGTGCGGAGATCACTGGAACAAAGGATTGGGGTAAACGTCGTCTTGCTTACGAAATCAACGATTTCCGCGACGGTTTCTACCAAATCGTAAACGTTCAAGCTGATGCTGCGGCAGTTCAAGAATTTGACCGTCTAGCTAAGATCAGTGACGATATCATTCGCCACATTGTTGTTAAAGAAGAAGAATAAGCAATTTTGAAATATATAATGGTAAAAGGTGGTCTTTCTTATGCTTAACCGAGTTGTATTAGTCGGAAGACTGACAAAAGACCCAGAGCTTCGTTATACGCCAAACGGTGCGGCTGTTGCCACGTTTACTCTTGCTGTGAATCGTACATTTACGAACCAGTCTGGAGAACGTGAGGCCGATTTCATTAATTGTGTCACTTGGAGAAGACAAGCCGAAAACGTTGCAAACTTCCTAAAAAAAGGAAGCCTTGCGGGCGTAGATGGCCGTTTACAAACAAGAAACTATGAAAACCAGCAAGGGCAGCGTGTCTTCGTGACCGAGGTCCAAGCTGAAAGTGTTCAATTTCTTGAGCCGAAAAACGGCGGCGGTTCTGGTTCAGGTGGATACAACGAAGGAAACAGCGGCGGAGGCCAGTACTTTGGCGGAGGCCAAAATGATAATCCATTCGGGGGAAATCAAAACAACCAGAGACGCAATCAGGGGAACAGCTTTAATGATGACCCATTTGCCAACGACGGCAAGCCGATTGACATCTCGGATGATGATCTTCCATTCTAATGAGAATATCGCTAAATTGACAAAGAAAGGAGGGAAATGACAATGGCAGGAGGACGCAGAGGCGGTCGTGCGAAGCGCCGTAAAGTGTGTTATTTCACTTCTAACGGTATCACGCACATCGACTACAAAGATGTAGATCTTCTTAGAAAGTTTGTTTCTGAGCGCGGTAAAATTTTACCACGTCGTGTAACTGGAACAAACGCTAAATACCAACGTAAATTGACTGCAGCGATCAAACGCGCTCGTCAAATGGCTTTACTTCCATACGTAACTGGTGAGTAAGCTGATACGTAAAGAGCAAGGACCTTCGGGTTCTTGCTCTTTTTTATAGGGGGATAAAAAAATGAAGCTCATTTCTTGGAATGTGAATGGCCTGCGGGCTGTCATGAGAAAAATGGATTTCCTCTCTTACTTGAAAGAAGAGGATGCCGATGTTGTATGTCTGCAGGAAACAAAGATTCAGGACGGACAAGTGGATCTTGAACCAGAAGGCTATCATGTATATTGGAACTATGCAGAGAAAAAAGGATATTCAGGTACGGCTGTTTTTTCAAAACAAAAGCCGCTGAACGTCATGTACGGAATCGGAATAGAAGAGCATGATCAAGAGGGCAGAGTGATTACGCTGGAATTTGAAAACATGTATGTGATGACCGTTTACACGCCTAATGCAAAAAGAGGGCTGGAACGCATTGATTACCGTTTGCAATGGGAAGAGGCTTTATTAGCGTTTATTCTTGAATTGGACAAGAATAAACCGGTTATCCTGTGCGGTGATTTAAATGTGGCTCATCAGGAAATTGATTTGAAGAACCCAAAAGCAAACCGGAATAACGCGGGTTTTTCTGATCAAGAAAGAGGAGCATTCACTCGTTTATTGGAAGCCGGCTTTATCGACTCATTCCGTTATTTATACCCTGATCTGGAAGGCGCTTATTCTTGGTGGTCGTACCGTGCGGGTGCCCGGGACAGAAATATCGGCTGGCGTCTGGATTACTTTGTTGTTTCTGAGAGTCTTAAGGGGCAGATTGATGATGCCAAGATATCAGCACACGTCTTGGGCTCCGACCATTGTCCTGTTGAACTTACGATCAATATATGATGAGATAGCAGTAAGGATTGATACTTACTGCTTTTTTTATGATGAAAAAGGAGAAAGAGATGGCAAACATAAAAGAGATTGCGAGATTGGCGAATGTATCTGTTTCGACTGTGTCACGTGTACTGAATCATCATCCGTATGTGTCTGAAGAAAAAAGGAAGCTGGTGCGTCAAGTCATGGAGGAATTAGACTACACACCGAATCGAACTGCGATCGATCTTATTCGCGGCAAGACTCAAACGATCGGCGTAATCCTGCCTTACAGCGATCACCCTTGCTTTGATAAAATCGTAAACGGCATCACAAAGGCGGCATTTAGACATGAATATGCAACAACCCTCCTCCCTACCAACTATAACCCCGACATTGAAATCAAATATGTAGAGCTGTTAAGAATGAAAAAAATAGATGGCCTTATTATTACATCACGAGCCAATCACTGGGACAGTATGATAGCCTATCAAGAATATGGACCGATTATCGCTTGTGAGGATACTGGAGATATGGATATTCCTTGTGCTTACAATGACAGAAAAGCAGCCTACATAGAAAGCTTTCGATATCTAAAGAACCGCGGACATGAACATATCGCTTTTACAAGCGTGAGAAGCGCCGACAAGAGCCCGAGTACGGCGGTTAAAGCAGCGGCTTATCAGGCCGTCTATGGAAGCCTGGAGGACCGCCATATGCTGACCGGCTGTAATCATATGGACGACGGAGAGCAGGCGGGTGCGTATTTCTATACAAGCGGCCAGGCTCCAACAGCTATTTATGCAAACAGTGATGAAGTGGCAGCGGGAATATATGTATTTGCCAAAAAGAAAGACTGGGATGTTGAGATCATTGGAGAAGGAAATTCTTCTATCAGCCGTGCCCTCTGTTTCCCATCGCTTGATCTGAATCTTGAGCAGCTGGGCGCCGCAGCATTTTCGTTATTTTTGCAGGAGCGTCCCAAAGATATAAAAATTCTCCACCATTTCATGAAAAAAACTTGAACTGAAATGCATTTCATACCTTATAACTTCATTGAAAGACAAAGGAGGAGGAAGAAATGCGTATTGAGCACACGGCCATCTGGGTCAGAGATTTAGAACGAATGAAGGCTTTTTATGAAACATACTTTCATGGCAAAGCCAATTCTCTTTATCATAATGAGAAGAAAAATTTTAAGTCGTATTTTATGACGTTTGATTCCGGAGCAAGGCTGGAAATCATGAAAAAAGGAGATGTGACTGATCAGCCGTCACAAACAATGACAGGCTGGGCGCATATCGCTTTTTCCACTGGAAGCAAAGAGAATGTTGATGAACTGACAGAAAGGTTAAAGCAGGACGGATTTGCTGTAGTTAGCGGCCCAAGGACGACGGGGGACGGCTACTATGAAAGCGTAATTGAAGATGAGGAAGGAAATCTAATAGAGATTACAATTTAAAATCTTGGAGTGACTTGAATGCTGACAGAAAAAGAAAAAATGGCAGCTGGAGAATTATACAATTCGGAAGACCGTGAATTATCACTAGAGCGTAAACATGCGAGAAATCTGATTAAACAATATAACGAATCACCAGAAGATGAGTCAGTGCGAACGGAACTTTTGAAAAATCTGCTGGGTTCGATCGGTAATCAAGTCACCATTTTGCCGACATTCCGCTGTGATTATGGCTATCACATTCATATGGGAGATCGTACATTTGTTAATTTTGACTGTGTCATTCTTGATGTTTGTGAAGTTCGTATAGGACGTGATTGTTTGATTGCTCCAGGGGTGCATATCTACACGGCAGGTCACCCTCTCGACCCGCTTGAAAGGAAGTCGGGGAAGGAGTTCGGTAAGCCTGTTACAATAGGAGATAATGTTTGGATTGGCGGACGGGCAGTAATAAACCCGGGAGTGACGATCGGCGATAACGCGGTGATTGCTTCGGGTTCCATAGTGACAAAGGATGTGCCTGCGAATACGGTTGTAGGGGGAAACCCCGCGAGAAAGCTGAAGGAATTGAATTGAAATCAGTGCGGTTAACGCCGCACTGACTTTTTATATCTGCTTGGCATTCGTATTGGGGCCGAAGCAGATTAACAAAATGGAGCATGCGAGCCAGCAGCCGCCTATAAAGAAAAAGACGCTGACATAGCCGAGCTGAACTGCGATAAAACCGACGAGCAATGATCCGAAGATGTTCGAAAAGCGCCCGAGCCCATAAGCTAAACCGCTCCCTGACGAGCGATATTCTGTTGGGAAAGGCTCAGATGTATACGCATATAAGTTGGATGTGAAAACCCGTTCCGTAATATTGACGATGAAACCAAACACGATAATCATGATTGGAATGAAGGTCATGCCATATAAAAGACCTGCGATGGCAGTCAGAAACGCACTGGCGGCCAATATCCATTTTCTTTGAAATTTTTCAGAAATCATTGAACCCAGCAATGCGCCGAGCGGAGCGCCGACCGAGTGCAATACGTTATACCATAATGTATTTTCCATCGTGACCCCGTTGCTTTTCAGCAGGCTGGGAACCCAGGAGGCAAAGCCGTAGAATCCAAAGGTTTCAAAAATCCATACCGCGGATAACACAATGGTTATTTTAAGGTTTTTCCCCTTTAATAATCCCGCGTAACCCGCATGTTGGGCTTGTCCGCTTGAGGTTTGCGGCGCCGGAGCAGGAAGCGGGCCTTTTTCTTTTTCAACGCTTGCTTCAATCCTTTTCAGGATGGCATCGGCTTTTTCATATTCACCGCGATTTTCATGCCAGCGGGGTGATTCATCCAGCCGCCGAATAAAGAAAAAATATATAAGACCAACAGCGCCCCACACAAAGACAAGTCTCCATCCCCATGAGCCGAGCGGAATGACAAAGGCTGATACGATGTTGGTGATCGGAACGCCGATCAATCCGATCATGGCACAGAAAGAAATATATTTTCCGCGAACACTGGACGGGAAAAATTCTGCTAAATAGCTATTGGTGATGATCATGGCAGCTGCGACGCCAAACCCAGTGAGGAAACGAAACGCCATTAAGGATGGGATGTCCCATGCCGCGGCATTGCATAACGATGCGATTGAGAAAACGAAGACAAATAGGTTCAAGGCTTTTTTTCGGCCGATTCGATCTGAAAGCCGTCCTCCAAGTGATGCTCCCAAAAACATGCCTAAAAACGAAGCAGCCGTTACATTGGCAATGGTTGAAAGCTGGAGTCCCCAATGCTCGATCAGTGCCGGCGCTACATTGCTGAGGGTAAATAAATCCGCAAGATCAAAGAAGTAAACAATGCCGAGAGCGGTTAATACTTGGAAGTGGACACGTGAAATTGGGAGGCGGTCTAGACGGTTTGCAACGTTTGAAAAAGGATGTGTATGTTTCTGTTTGACGCCCGTATTCATAAAAAACCCCCTTTTTTAATAGCGGGAGAAAGACTGAACATTCCCCTCTTGGCATTATTATAAGTATCTTGGTTCATTGGGGACAGAGTTCAAATCACTAGATGGAAGAACTAAATTCACACTTTACGCCTTAATTTTGCTTAAAAGATTTCCAAAACAGTAGATTAATAGAACAAATTATGCAAATATATAGTAATATTCTCATTGAAAGGAAGAGTCATAGAAGGAATGAATTCATTTATCCGTCCTCTAGAAGGAAACAATACATTGTGGAGATATTTTTTCTCCTTTTTGGTGATGGTTGGCTTATTCTTTTTTGGAAGCATTGTTTATGTA
This sequence comes from Bacillus sp. PK3-037, assembly GCF_054161355.1. Classification (NCBI taxonomy): domain Bacteria; kingdom Bacillati; phylum Bacillota; class Bacilli; order Caryophanales; family Bacillaceae; genus Bacillus; species Bacillus sp. PK3-037. The sequence goes on from NZ_CP096408.1 coordinate 24,256, forward strand.
TTTATGATGTTATTGACTGCACTTTTAAGTCCACATATCGCGTTTGATGTGGATACAGGTATGTTAACCGATTCTTTGGCTGATCTGTTTTTAGCTCATATCGTTTATGTATTTGCGATCCCTGGGGTTTGGCTGGCTGTTCGATTTATCCTGAAACGCCCGTTTCGGTCAGTCATTACACCGCATGCAAAAATCAACTGGCGCAGCATTTTCTTTGGCTTTCTCGCTTATTTCTTGCTGATGGCTGTGGTTCAGGGGATTGATTATGCGATTCATCCGGCGAAATACACTTTTCAGGATTTTGACGCCTCACGTTTTCTGTGGCTGCTTGTGGCATCTCTGTTATTGGTGCCGTTCCAGACTTCTGCGGAAGAACTGTTTTTCAGGGGATTTTTATTGCAAGCTTTTGGAAAAGTGATAAAGAACCCTTTTGTATTGACGCTGATTGTCGGCGGTCTATTTGGGGTTGTACACTTTGGCAATCCTGAAATGAGTAATGGCGCTTTTTGGGCAGGCATTGAGTATGTAACAATTGGGATTCTTTTAACGTATTATACGGTCAAAACAGGCAGCCTTGAAATTTCACTTGGTGTGCATGCCGCGAATAATATGTTTTTATGTCTATTTATTACTGAAAAAAACAGTGTATATGGAGATATTCCTTCATTATTTGCCATCACACGGGGAAATCCGATGTGGGAGACTTTCTTTACGGTTGTCGTTAATCTTTTCTTTGCGTTTATCGTTGTACAATACCATAAGAGATCAAAAAGAAAGCAGCAAGGCGTTTAATCCCTGCTGCTTTTTAATGTTTGTAAGGCTTCTTCGATGTCTGTTGTCGGCTGCTGGCAGGCGAAATTTTCACAAATATACACGGTTGTTTGATCGTCTATGATGCGATAGTCAGCCGCAAATGGCGCAATGTCTTTGCACTGGTCGGGATGCTCTGCCACCAGGATGGAATCGTTTGGAATAAAGGCCTGTTGAAGCGCGCTTGTGATTTGTTTTCTGTCTGAATCGTCCGGGCGCCCAAAAATCACAATTTCCTTTTTAGGCGTCATATGTTTTAACACACTTTGCATAAAGAAAGAGTGGCCGCTCGGGTATGCCTCGATTTCAGGCTTGAACACGGAAAACATCGTTTCGGCTTTTTCAATCAGCGACAAATCGCCTGTGACTTGCCCGAGGCGCAGAAGCTGAACGGCTGCCACGCTGTTTCCTGAAGGCACGGCGCCATCGTACACTTCTTTTTCTCTGACAATTAACGCTTCTGCGTCGTGTCCGGTAAAGTAGAATCCACCATGCTCCTCGTCCCAAAACAAATCGATCATATCGTCTGACATCTTCTTCGCTTTTTCTAAATATGATAGATTAAACGAGGCTTCATAGAGGTCGAGATAAGCCCATAAGAGAAAGGCATAATCGTCGATAAATCCTTTGTTTTTCACTTCGCCGTCACGATACCGAACCATCACCCGGCCGTCGATGATTACATTGTTTTCAATAAAGGTGATAGCGTCTTCAGCCAAGGTGAGGTATTGGGGTTCCTGGAATACCTTTGCCGCTTTAGCGAGACCCGCAATCATTAGTGCGTTCCATGACGTCAGCACCTTATCATCAACATGCGGATATGTTCTTTCTTCACGCGTCTCTAACAGCTTCAGTCTTGCATCATCAAGCTTGCGGCTGAGCCCTTCTTCGGTTAAGCCGCTATCCGCTTTGATTTGTTCCCGCTTGGTGTGAATGAGGTTGGGAATGTTTTTGCCCTCAAAGTTGCCTTTTTCTGTGATGTCATACACGTTGCAATACAGCGTGCCGAGATCCTCTCCGAGCGTCTTCAAGATCTCTTCTTTTGACCACACGTAGTACTTTCCTTCTTCGCCTTCTGTATCCGCGTCTAAAGCGGAGAAAAAGCTCCCGTCTTCATGGGTCATTTCCCGTTGAATGAACGTAATGATCTGCTCACAAATCTCTTTGTAACGGCTGTTTTGCGTGACTTGATAAGCTTCAGTATAAGCTGTCAGCAGGAGCGCATTGTCATACAGCATTTTTTCAAAGTGAGGGACGAGCCACTCATCATCGGTCGAATAGCGGGCAAATCCATAGCCGATATGGTCATAGATGCCTCCATTTGCCATGCTGTCCAGTGTTTTCGTGACGTTGTACAAAGCGTTTTCCTGCCCCGTCTTGTGATAATAACGGAGCAAATACATGAGCATATGAGGCATAGGAAATTTCGGCGCCTGTCCGAAGCCGCCATAGATTGTATCGAAACCGTTGGCAAGCTGCTGGAATGTCCGGTGGATCGCTGATTCGCTTAACCCCTCACTTGTTTTAGCCGCTGTTTTTGTCTGTAAATGTTTAGCGGCGTTTTCTGCAATATCCTCGACATGCTCACGATCGTTCGCAAACGTTTCTGAAAGATGCTCAAGCACGTCAACAAAACCCGGTCGATTATATTTACTCGTCTTCGGAAAATATGTACCCGCGTAAAACGGCTTCTGATCAGGCGTGATAAACACATTCAATGGCCAGCCGCCTTGTCCGGTCATCAGCTGGCAGATTCTCATATAAACAGAATCAACATCAGGGCGCTCTTCCCGATCTACTTTAATCGCAACAAACCGTTCATTGAGGAGACGCGCAATTTCCTCATCCTCGAAGCTTTCATGAGCCATGACGTGGCACCAATGGCATGTTCTTTAGATTAGCCATGGTTAGCTATACCCAATAGATACGAGAACAGGCTTGTTTTCGCGTTTCGCTTTTTCAAATGCTTCTTCTCCCCAAGGGAACCAGTCCACAGGGTTATGAGCATGTTGAAGTAAATAAGGAGACTTCTCAGCGATTAATCTATTGGGTTTACTTTTGTTTGGCATGGGATCACCTTCTTTCACTTTTGATTATTTATTTCTATTTTTACTGTACCATAGTGGAGTTTAGTTTATACCTTTAAATTATACTAACCGCCGATCCAAGTTAAATATAGCTAATACTGCCCCGATAAATTTAATTCCTTTTCCAACGTCAAATCAAATACTCGTTGTTACAAAGGGAAATAGGTTAAAAAATAAAGATATCCAATCGGGTACTGCTGTTTTGTAACTCCGAATAAGCAAGCCTGATTTATCCCACTTCTTTCATCTGATTTAAGTTTAGTTTAGCAACAAAAAAATGCTTAATATCTCATCAAGCTGCATTGTAACATGGTACAATTATGAAAAAATATAAGGCTATCAGGTGTGTTTGGGAGGTGGTAAAAATTATTAAAGATCTCGGATTTATAATATTTTTCACTATTTTGCCAGGTTTGGTAACCTTGGTTGGTTTTCTTTTTCCAAATTTGAGCTTGTTTACAAAGACTATACTAATATTAGGCACATTTTTCATTTGTATTCTTATTGTGGCGATTTACTTAGGGATTAAACAAAAAAATTATATAAGGGAAATAAATAAGTTGAAGCAGGAATTAGGTGAAAGTCAGAAGATTAATAATGATATTCAAGAGTTTATTCATAAAAGAAAACTCTTCGTTGACCATAACATGGTTGAAATTTGTGACATTATAACTCAATACGAGGGATATGTCAGGGATGCTGGAAGAGGACATGTGTATTCAAAGGTAAGGGATGAAGCAAGGCAGGTTAAGGAAAGAGTATTGAAAATAATTCGAGAGGAAAAGAGGGATTTTGATGACCAATTATATAGAGTTTCGCGTAATAAAAATAATTGATGAGTATAGTCTAGTAATTAATGGGGGACTAAATAAAGATGTCTCTTTGGGTGACAAAATTGAAATATATCTACAAGGAGAAGAAATCACTGACCCATTTGATGGTGATAAAAAGCTTGGAACACTCGATTTCATAAAAGATAAATTAGAAGTAGTTGAACTATACTCAAACTTTTCAGTTTGTAAGAAGCTTGTAAAAACGAAGATTTATCAACCCTCTGCACTTCAAAAAGCGTTTGCTAGTTCAAATATAGCTAGTACACTACAAACTGCTCTTGGAGGGTATGCAAGAACAGAAATTAAATCCGAAAAAATTAATGTAGGTGAAGAAGATATTACTGGTAGAGTTACTGGTGAGAAAACTATTAAAATTGGTGATTATGCAAGAATTGCTGTAGATGAGGACCAAGACGATTAATTATTAATTTTGTTTCTGTTTTTTTTGTATAAAAAAGGTCAAATGTGCATGTTGCTAAATAACTAGGTTAACCTACCTAATAAAGACGATAATAATTGTTTTTGGTCCCTCAGCAAAGGAAGTATGTTATTTGGGAATTTTCAGCATAATCTATGGATTTATTGTTATTGCTGGGAGGGGATCCCCTTCTTCTTTGGGTTAAATACAAAGGCTAACTATTTTAAAATATTAGCCTTTGTATGATTAATCATATTTTAGAAGATCATCTAGAATGTGAAGTTTTAGTTGAGTCTGAGTTGACTCTGGGTTCAAATAACTTTCCATATCTTTGAAAACTTTATCAATGTTAGTTAAATCAATGTCTGTATATATTAAAACGAATATCCCGAATTTCTTGAAATAACTTTTATGCTTTGTCATTTCTTTTTCGAAGTTTCGTTTAGCTTCTTCATTAATTTCCTTCTGTAGCTTCCCTTTTGTACCTTTAATGTATCCATGTGTTGACCAAGGAGACAATTCAAAACCGTATTTATTCAATGTTTTAGGATCAATAATAGTGAAATCAAGTCTATATTTATGATTATCAGCAATTCCGTCATATCTAAATTCAGGAATTAATAAAGGAACATCCTCTGGATTTTCTGAATTTCGTACAAAATCACAATACCTCTTGGCTATTTCTAATTCATATTGAGAACCAGAAGCCCTCACCATTGTGTTTTTAAAGAAAGAAAGATACTGGTCTATATCATGAAATTCAATTTTTTCATCTACAAAAGGAATTACTAAACCAGTTTGGAGAACATGTCCAATTGTCCAGTAATTTTTTTTGAAGCGTCTAATTTCACTTTGATCATTTTCCCAATTGCCATTGGCAAATCGAGGAGTGACAAGAAGGCCATAGGATGCATTTCTTTGACCAATCCACATAGTAGCCTCTTCAACTGTAGGACGCTTTTTTGATAGGTCAGTATAATGTCTTAAATAAGTTCTCTCTAAAAAAGTGAACGTATAATCCCTTACAACTTCATATTTTTGTATCAGTTTAAGCATTTCATAAACTTTACTGTTTTCTTTATGCTCTCCTATATCATCTAAGTATCTAATTAATCCTTTGCTCCATAAGGCAACAAAGTGATCAGGATCCATAATAACTTCATTTTTTATATCGATGAATTCAGCATTCTTCCCACCGATCTTGGCATGAAGTTGGAGTTTTGAAAAACCTGTAACCTCTAACACTTCAGGCAATAATTTAGTTAATTTTCTTGTTTTAGCTGCTAATTCTTTACTTACTGCTGTGTACGCCATTAATGTCCCCCAAAAGCTGTATTTTAAATTCAGAAAGTTTAAACGCAACTTATTAATATGTCAAAGATAACTTGAATAATGTTCCTGTATATTATAGCATCATCTTCTTTTTTTAAGAGAAAAATCCAAAAAATTTCACGAATATATGCTTTAATGTCAAGTTTCAAAAGTATCGCTATTACCGCAAAAAAAACGCAATCATATAGTCAAGGTATAGCTCATATGTACCTTTTTACATTAGGAATTGTAAATGGCTTTTTGATCTGACATAATACAATTAATGTAAATATTCGAATAATTTTGTAAATCTGCGGGGTGAGATTTTTCTTGGATCATACATCTATAAAAAAAGAAAGGATTCCGTATGAAATTTTAATATCTAAGTTGAATTCATGGTATACAACCATAAAGAAAAATATGATTGAAGAAGCCCAAAAGAAGAAGTCGGAAATTGAATCTCTTTTAGAAGAAGTCGAAATGAAGCAAGATGTACTCCTATATTATCAACTTTTAGATTTTAGACATGAACTAATGCTAATTTATTTGAGATCAAAAGATGTTGAAGAAGTTAGGAATACTTACGAAATTTTGAAAGAAAAAGAAGGCAGTTTGTCAAAAATGCTTGAGTATTATTTCTTCTTTTTCATGGGAATGTACGAATTCAGAAGAAAAGAACTTGTTTCTGCAATAAACGCCTATAGTTTAGCTGAAACCAAATTATCAGAGATTGAAGATGAGATTGAACGTGGAGAATTTTATTTTAAAGTATCAGAAGTATATTACTATATGAAACAAACTTATTTTTCACTGAGTTATGCAAAGAGAGCTATAAAGATATACCAGAAATTTGATATTCATGATGAAAGAATACTTCATTGCAGGTTTATTGTAGCTGGAAACTTAATTGATACTTTAAATTACAATAGTGCAATTAAGGAATTGAAAAAAGGATTACAGGATGCTTTTAAAATCGGAAAAAAATATCTCATTGCAACATTTCATATGAATTTAGGTATCGTTTATAGGAGTGTTGGTCAATATGATTTGTCGATTCAAAATCTCATGAAGGCATTGCAAGTCTTTCAAGAGGAAAAGCATATTTTTATGTCTAAAACTTTATTTAATTTGTCTCATGTATTGGCACAAAAAGGAGAAATGAATAAAGCGCACCTTTATTTTGAACAAGGAAGTGCCATTGCTATGCGTAACAATGATTATGAATACCAAGCCAAATTCAAGTTGCTAAAGGGACTTTATTTTTCCAATGAAGATGTTTCTTTAATTAATGAGGCCTTAGATTACTTTCAATCGAAGAAATTATTTGCTGATATTGAAGAATATGCTCATGAAGTTGCAGAGTTTTATTATGAAAAAGGAAATTCTTCGCTCTCTAACGAATATTATCGTAAGGTAATAGCAGCCAGAAACGAAATTCGAAAAGGGGAGATTATTCATGAAGAAAAAAATGATTGCCTTATCAGTGACGATTTTAATGGGGATGACAATACTGGGCTTATCCTTTAATTCAGATACTTTTGGTCATCAAGCTAAATCTGAAGACGTAATGAGTATTGCATCAGATCGGCTTGGAAGCTAAAGTAAACCCACTCGTTTTTCGTGAGTGGGCTTTTTTCTATATAGAGATTTCGCATACATGATTAATTCCTGTTTCCATTCGGTTTCTTGACAAAAGTTTCAATTGTGAGTGTTTGTGCTGTATGACATGTGTAGGTAGATTGAAGAAAGATGCTAGTTGATGGATTGTTAAGTTTTGTATTTCGAATAAATGTTCTTTTAATAATTTGTCTGGAAGTAACAATTCAGAAGCGAATATATTTGCTTGGTGTTCTAACTTATCTTTTAAGACAGCGGAGCAATTAGCCACTTTAAAAGCATTTAAATTTTTGTGGAGGAAATAATGTCCTAGTTCGTGGGCAACAATGAATTTTTGGATTGTTTGGTGCGTTAGTTTTTCATTTGTATGAATAATATAACGATTTTCTTCTTTAAGATGTTGAAGTAAACCTTCGGCTTGCCCTAAGTTGTTCTTTGTTATGATTATATTTAGTTGTTCGCAAATTTCATAAACATCATTAGTTCCGTAACTCAACAAGATTAACTGTACTTTGTGTTTTATGTTTTTGCTCGTATAAATTGGTATCACTCTTTCCTCTTTAATTCATCTACAAGCTTTATTCCATTTTTTAATGCCTTCTTAATTAGGAGAGCTGTTTCTTCGTCAAACTCACCGTCATTTTTAAAGAGTAGTGTATCTTCATCCTTTAGTTCCTCAATTACTTCATTAAATGTTTGGGTCAATTTTGAAGCCTTATTGTTGCTTTCAATGGGAGCTTTACCTACTAAATAATCAGTTGAAACATTATACAAGTCGCTTAATTGCTTTAATGTTTTTGTGTCTGGATCACGAAAATCTCTTTCATAATTAGAAATGACTTGGTTAGAAATGTTAAGTTTTTGAGCAACTTCAATTTGGGAAAGTCCACGTTTTTTTCTCGCTTCTTTTAATCGTTTTCCTAAACTCATATAAATTCGTCCAATCTACAGAAAGTTTATTTTTATATTATCACCATCAATTGTAACCAAGCTAGGACTTACCGATTATCTTTTCGATAAGTTTAATTTTATTGTTTGCTTAAACTAAATGCATAAATATAATGGTTTTACATTCATTATATGTAACGTGAGTCCTTGCGCTGAAATCAAAAAAACCATTGTTTTTTATGCAAAAAGTTTAATTTTGTATTGACTTAAACGAATAGTTTAATTATAATTAACTTATAAACGTAAAGACGAAAAAGGCAGAAAAGGAGGGAGTTGTTTTGAAAGAATTTTTAACTGCTGACAACATCCAAAACATTTTGGGGGTAGGGCAGGCAAAAGCATATCAAATCATTAGGGAGTTAAATAAGGAACTCAAACAAGAGGGATACAAAGTTGTTAAAGGAAAAGTCAGCCGTGCCAGATTTGAAGAGAAATATATTTATAAAACAACGGGGTGAGTGTCATCAGTTTAAACCAAACTCATTTGTTTATGAAAGAAGCTGTTCCGTTGGCCAGACAAATGGAAGGTGATTGGATAGCACGAATGAAAATTGCTCTTAATTCGGTCATCATAAATCATCAATTGAACCTTCCCTTAACAAATGGCAATGTTAATGAATTACTGCGAAAAGGCGTTTCATATCGCAGGATATGTAAGCATTACGGCATTGGAAGAAAAGAAATTGAAAAGCTGCGGCAATCAGCCATAGTGTGATGTTATATACCACTATAGGGAGCCGGTTAAGAATCCTTTGAAAGGGGGGATGCGATGAAAATAAGGGTGAATGCAACAATCATCACTGATGTTGAAGCTTTGAAGGCTGATAAAGATTTGAAACATTTTAAAGATTATGTGATTTATGAAACTTTTGTTGTCGATGAAGATAATCATTTAAGGGCTAATGAACAAGTATCCAAGCAGTTAAAAGGTTGGAATTGGTGGTGTATCTGGTCATCTCGTCCATTGAGTAAGAAGGATAACCAAGTGTTTACTTTATATAACGATGAATTGTATAACTTATGTCGCTAGGGGTGTTTGTTCTTTGAAAACTACATATAAACAAAGAAAGCGCCTTGACGAATAATCATCAAGAACGCCGGCAAATAAAAACTAGACACTTTTATTATACGGCATTCATGTAGAAAAGTCATGCGTGAGTATTTGAGTGATGAACAGCAATCACTTTAAATGCTGTAGCAGGCTAGAATAAGCGTGCGGAATAGCTGTAGTCAGCTTGATGGCTATAATTAGCCTACTAGGTTGCCATGAGGGCATAAAGCCGTTAGCAACTGATAAGCGCCAAGATGGATACAGAACCGGAGCGAATTCAAAATATAAAATCGAAATTGATGATCGTTTGAAAATAAATAATAAAAAATGAAATGGGGATATGAAAAATGAACTTAAACTTTATCGTGCCGGATATTAATATGACTTTTGGTGAACTGAAATTTTTAGGGTTAAATCGTGAGCGCTATGCCTATGTGGATGGAAAAAGAACGGATACTTTGGAATCGAGGATTTATAATCTAGGATCAAGTGTGCAAGGCGGGCAGATCGAAGTGACAATTCCTGCTTATGTTGATTTGAAGGAATTTGATTTCTTTAAGGATGTTGAATTGAAAAATCCGAAAATCATGGCTTCTGCTAGAGCAAACGGGAATTTTGCTAATGTTAACTGGACTGTCGAAGCAGAAGATCTCGTATTAAAAGGCACTGGGTCTAGTCCTGCAAACAAAACAGTAACACCAGGAACTTCTGATAAGAAATAATTTATAAATCGAGTACAGTTATTTTGATTATGTTGAAGAAAACGGAGGTAATGGCGAAGTGAAGACCGTTAAATCTGTGTACTTTGAGAATGTCGTTATCCCTACAATTGAACTTGGCGAATGTCATTGTTGTGAGGAGGACAATGCCGTAGAGTATTATCAAGAAGAAGTCCCGAGAGGTTATGTGTGGGAAATGTATTGTCACTCTTGTAGAGAAAAATCATCGGGGTATGAATTCTAATGATCGATATTAGTGATTTCTTTAATAAAAGGTTTTGGAAGTACAGGGGCAAACGAATCCGCCCGTACATGAGAAACAACGTAAAATTAGCAGGCGCAATCATCTTTGTGCCTGTTTTTTTATTGTCTATGTTCATCTTTTGGAGAGAACAACTAATTAATTTTGATCTTAACCGTGTTATAAAACATTTTGAGTGGAATGTGCCTTTAATCATCAAAAGCGTTTTATGCTCTTTATTAATTGCTGTTGGAAGCATAGTTGCATCTTATTTTCTTTTCTTTAACAGCTATAAGAAAATTCTTCACAGACAAAAGATTGCTAAGATGATTTTCTCTAATAAGTTTTACGAAAAAGAAAATGTGAAAGTAAGGAAACTCTTTTCAAATGAAACTGACACAAAGGAAAAAATCACATACTTTCCTAGAATGTATTATAGGGTCAAAAACAACCACATTTATATCCGTATTGCTATGGACATGAGCCGTTTTCAGAATCGCTTCCTAGACTTAGGAAAGGATTTGGAAAACGGCTTATTTTGTGACCTGGTGGATAAGCAAATGGAAGAAGGTTTTGTATGCTTTAAGCTTCTTTACGATGTGAAAAAGAATCGTATTTCTATTGATGATGCAGTAGCTGAGAATGGAGTCCTTCCGTTAATGAAGCATATTTCATGGCATTTTGATAAGTTGCCGCACATGCTAATTGCAGGAGGTACAGGTGGAGGGAAAACATACTTCATGCTGACGATCATTAAGGCATGTGTTGGACTGGGGGCAGATGTAAGAATACTAGATCCTAAAAATGCAGATTTAGCAGACTTGGAAGAAGTACTTCCGAAAAAGGTCTATTCCCAAAAGAACGGTATTCTTATGTGCCTGAGAAAGTCTGTAGATGGCATGATGGAGCGCATGGATGAAATGAAGAAAATGCCTAATTATAAGACAGGTGAAAACTACGCCTATTTAGGGTTGAAGCCTGTTTTTATCTTCTTTGATGAATATGTGGCATTTATGGATTTATTAGATATGAAAGAAAGAAATGAAGCCCTTTCTTACATGAAACAGTTGGTCATGTTGGGGAGACAGGCGGGTTACTTTCTCGTTTTAGGGGCACAACGTCCAGATGCAAAATATTTGGCTGATGGTATTCGAGATCAGTTTAGCTTCCGGGTGTCGTTAGGTTTAATGTCAGATACGGGCTACGGGATGATGTTTGGTGATGTTGATAAAGCATATGTGAATAAAAAAGAGACAGGGCGAGGATATGCCAATGTTGGCACTGGTGCAGTGTTGGAATTTTACAGCCCTATCGTGCCGAAAGGATATGATTTTATGTCGTCTATTAAAAATGCGCTGGTTGGAGTCGAGGGAGCGCAGGCGACGGCAGTCGCCAGCGGCAGCGTAAGCGACCAGACGGCCAGCGGCGAAGGAGTGAGCGAAGCGAATGGATGAGCTAAAACAACCCCCCCACGCTAACAGGGGGGTAGTAATCGTAAAAGAAAAAAATGAAACCGTTGAAAGTCCTTTGGTATCAATGGTTGACTATATTCGAGTCTCTTTTAAAGCCCATGATGTTGACCGAATTATTGAAGAGGTTCTTCACCTTAGCAAAGACTTTATGACCGAGAAACAATCTGGTTTCTATGGCTACGTTGGCACGTTCGAACTGGACTATATCAAAGTCTTTTATTCTGCGCCAGATGATAACAGAGGTATTTTGATAGAAATGTCCGGTCAAGGTTGCCGTCAATTTGAATCCTTCTTGGAATGCCGGAAGAAAACATGGTACGACTTCTTTCAAGATTGCATGGCGCAAGGCGGTTCATTTACTCGCTTTGATTTGGCGATTGATGATAAAAAGACGTACTTTTCTATACCGGAATTGTTAAAGAAAGCCCAAAAGGGCGAATGTATTTCACGCTTTAGAAAATCCGACTTCAATGGCTCCTTTGATCTATCTGATGGCATTGCAGGCGGGACGACAATATACTTCGGTTCTAAAAAGTCAGAAGCGTACCTTTGCTTTTATGAGAAAAACTATGAACAAGCAGAAAAGTATAACATTCCGTTAGAAGAACTAGGCGATTGGAATCGTTATGAATTGCGGCTGAAAAATGAACGTGCACAAGTGGCTATAGATGCTTTATTGAAAACAAAGGATTTAACCTTAATCGCTATGCAGATTATTAATAACTATGTAAGGTTCGTTGATGCTGATGAAAACATCACTAGAGAGCATTGGAAAACGAGCCTTTTTTGGTCTGAATTTATAGGTGATGTTGGGAGACTTCCTTTGTACGTCAAACCACAAAAAGATTTCTATCAGAAATCAAGAAACTGGCTTCGTAACTCTTGTGCTCCCACTATGAAAATGGTGCTTGAAGCCGATGAACATTTAGGGAAAACTGATCTGTCAGATATGATTACAGAAGCTGAACTGGCAGACAAACACAAAAAAATGCTAGATGTGTTTCTTGCTGATGTTGCTGACATGGTCGTTTAAAAACAAGCTGCTAAATCTTAATAAAAACAGGTGATGCGATTAAACGTATGTGTCAACGGTACCGGAGCGAAGTGAGGATAAGGAGTTGACATATTAGCGCTACCAAAACCCTCTTGGCATTGAACAAACAACCGTTTGTTCCTGCCTACCGGCGAGGGAGTCCCCCGATGATTCGGGGGAATAGGGGGCTAGATTAACAGCAATCCAACGGGTTTCCGTTGGTGGGTTTGGGTGAAACCCAAAAGGTTTTAAGTAATTATCACCACTTTTTTATGGAATTTAGGGAGGCAATTTATAAGAAATACTTATATAATACCATTGGAAAATAAATGTTAACTTATGGAGTTTAATGAAGTAGTATTTAGTTATAAATAATTCGTCGTTCATTAAGGAGGGGAATTTATTGGAACAAGAAACTAAGTTTAGAATAGCTACTGAACAAGATTTAGATAGAATTGTAGAAATGCTTGCTGATGATGAATTGGGAAGGCTTCGTGAGCGTTATGAACAACCACTTCCGGAAAGTTATACAAAAGCATTTCGAGCTATCACGTCTGACCCTAATAATGAGTTGGTAGTAGCTTTTCAAGACGATGAAGTGATCGGTGTACTTCAAATTACATTTACTCCGTATATTACACACCAAGGTGGATGGAGAGCTACTATTGAAGGAGTTAGAACAGCCTCATCCGTGCGTGGTAAGGGGGTTGGAACTGAACTTATAAAATGGGCAATTCAACGTGCAAACAAACGTGGTTGTCACTTAATTCAACTTACAACAGATAAGCACAGAGTCGATGCGTTACGTTTTTATAAACGATTAGGTTTTAAATCTACGCATGATGGTTTAAAAATGAAATTGGAGTAGTTACTAATCAGCTAACGGATGCTTATCTTCAATAAAGATTTAAAACATGAATAAAGTTAAGGATTCTTGTTTTATGGTCATTTATCATAACATTGCCAATCCAAAAAACTTTTAAGAACAGTATGAGTGTTAATTCTGCTGTTCTTTTTTGCGTGTGCAAAATTAGATTAAACAGCAATCCACCGGGCTTCCGTTGGTGGATTTGGGTGAAACCCAAGAACTTAAATCGGAGGGATAAGATGTTTAATATTAATCTGTTGAATCAGGCCCGACTAGAGAGTGATTTGGAGTCTCTTGGCTGTTTGGATATTGCTGAGGAACTCATTGAAAAAATGATGGAAGATGTCTTTTACAGTGTTGTTGCTCAAAGAGTCGTAGTTCAAACTCTTTCGGTTATAGATAACGTGAATACCAAACTTCAAGCCACATTCAACATACTGGAGGATGAAGATACCGAGACAGATGAAAGAATTGTAGAGTTTGAAGGAATTAGCTACTACCAATAAGGGGTGGAAATGTGCAGTGTCTGCTGTAGACAAACGATTCAGAAGCTTAGGTTTTAATGTGGGTATTCCCTCTTTAGTTTTTGTAAGGAGTTTAAGCAGAGATTGCATGTTAGTTGTCGAGGGTGAACGAATAAAAGGGTTTGCAGAATATCGTTACACATTCTATAAGACAAGATACTTGCCGGACGGTCGTATGACTAGCTTGAAAGTTTATATGGAGAATCAAAGCATAAAAAGGGTGTTACATCGTGTAGCATCCTTTTTATTATTCCTAGAAAAAACAAAGCAAATTATATAAGAAGGGAGTGGTAAAAAGAGGTGTGTTATACTTATGATGGAAATGTAAATCAAGTTAGAGGGAGTTTTACTAATGTCTTGGTGGAAATGGATAAACATAGCTTGTATAGTAACGCTAGTCTTAGTTATTGGTATTAAGTTATTAACCGAACAACAGATAAGTACACCTCTATTAGTATTTTCATCTATTGTTGTTCTAAGCAGTATATTAAGACTTATTGGGAAAAAGCCTTCATTTGAAGCAAGTTAAAAAATCTATAATCATCAGTTCAAAAGTGATGAACAAGTAAGGATGTTACAACATGTAGCATCCTTTTTATTATTCCTAGAAAAAACAAAACAGGTTTGAAGAAAGCGAGGTCTTTCATGAAACAGAGTGTTGAGGTCGTTGAAATTAAAGGTAAGCCAGTGGAAGTGATCGTGACGGAGTTAAATGAACCGAACTATGAAAAAATGGCGAGAGCCATTTTGAAAATGACAAGAAACATGAAAGTTAACCAGGAGGAAAGTGCTTAGAAATCTATGAAAGGAGAGTGAATCGAATTGCTCCATAATGAAATGGACTTGGATAAAAAAGAAGAGTCATTTTTTCGGTCTGCCTTTCAAAAATTGAAACGAATTGAAAGACCGGAAAAAGACAAACAGAAAGTCCCTCGTGACAGGTCGAAGCTGATCGCAGTTACATTGTGGACTTGTGTTGGGGGTTTACTGTTTATCTGCTTGCTCGCTGTGCTTCTATCAATTAACACAAGGTCCCAACTTAATGATATGAAAGAAGAAGCCAATAAGCCAACAAATGACGATAAACAAAAAATTTCGGTGACTGCTGCTGAAAACTTTCTGTCAGGGTTCATCAATGAATACGTGAATGTGAAGAACGATCAAGAATCTATTGAAAAACGTATGCAGAACCTTGAAAGCTACATGGTGAAACAGGTGGATAACCATTTTGAAGATGAAGAACGCTTCAATGTGGATGGTTTAAAAGGTGATCGAGAGTTAAAAGATTACAGCTTATATAACGTGAAAGAAGGTGATAAAAACAGCCTTTTTCAATATAAGGTCACATATGAAAATCTATATCCTGTAGAAAAGGAAGTTGAAAAAGAAGTTAAAGACGGAAAGAAGAAAAAGAAGGTGAAAGAAAAGGTTAAAACAAACAAGAAATCTGAAAAACAAATGTTACTGAATATTCCAGTCACAAATAAAGGTGATTCCTTTGCGGTGTCTGCTGTCCCTTACTTTACACAGATTTATGATCTGAAAGGCGATATTGCTTTTAAGGGCAAAGAAGAAACTAGAGACGAATATGCAGGCGAGAAAAAAGAATCTATCGAATCATTTCTTCGAAATTTCTTTGAGAAATACGCTTCTGAAAAGAAAGAAGAAATGGTTTATATGATGAAACAGCCGGAAGCATTGGAAGGAAACTTATTATTTGGGGAAGTGCAGTCAGTGAAAATCTTCGAGACGAAAAAAGGTTTCGAGGTTTTTTGTGCTGTCCGATTTAAGGAAAAAGAAAATGACATTCCGGTAAATGAAAAATTCAGTCTAGAGATTACGGAAAACAGCAGTCAGTTTTATGTAAATAAACTTAAACATCAGTAGGAGGTTTAAATATGGATTTCATGAATTTTTTTATTCTTGGCGCAGACCTTCCAACACTTGGAGGGGTAAAAGGTTGGGCATCAGATGTTGTTATCCAATTCATTACGATCGTGGTCATGTTTATAGCTGCAAAGAATCTGATGAGATTAAAAATGGGCGGCATTATCTTTGTTTGCTGTATTGGCAGTGCGGTGACGTGGGTTATTAAGCACTGGTCAGAATTTTCCGGCTGGATCAATGCGCTAATGGAAAAATTGTAAGGGGGTATCTGAATGGGGCGTCTGGTGTTCAACTACCGGAAGGCAATGAGAGAGCCGAAAAAAATTCAGCAATTAACCGAAAAATATTCGTTACCCTTTGCAGTTGAGTTAATACCGGCTATTAACTATTTTATTTTTGTTGGTCTCTGCTTTGGATTTTGGTACGGCGTGAGGATGATTTTTCCTCACGCTTTTGATAATAGTTACGTCATCGTGATTTTTGGAATACCATTTTTTTTAACGATGCTTGTGACGAAAATAAAGCCGGAAGGAAAAAACATCTATTTATATTTCTTTGATTTCGCAAAATATTACTTCTTCATAAAGCTTCCACAAAAGAAGTATTGCAATGACCGAAAGGTTGATTTAAGTAACGAAAAACAAATTGAGTTTCAAAAACTTGTGAAGGTGGTGGATTATTCAAATGAGACTAAAAACGCCTATGAAGGCAATACACAAGAATTTACTGTTAACAAGAACGGGCGACGTGTGGGCGTACTACCGAATAAAAAGCAATTCGATTCCTATGCAAAATAGAGAAAAAGTTGAATCGTATAAGAAGAAGTGGCAGCATCTTTTTGAAGAAATTACATCTTATGAGGATTTTCACTTGATGATGTATCCAAGTGAGTATGAATTAGAAAAACGATTTAAGGATTTAGAAACAGATATTGCGGCAGATGCAATGGATGTGGCACGTTACTACAATGAAGAAACGGTAAGGCTGTTAGAACAGCGATTAGGAAGGCTGACAAAGTATGACTTCATTTTAGGTGTAAAACTGAAAAGCAGTCTTGTAAATATTAGTGTCGAACTGAAAGACAATATATTATCTTTTTTCAATACAGCGACTGATACAGTCGTGAAAATGCTCGGGTGGGAACAAAATGTTTCCACCTCTTTTTTTGAAAAATATGAGGAAGTCGAAGAAACATTAGCGAATATCATGGCTTCTGTTCGCGGAGAACGGCTTTCAGAAACAGAAATGACATACATTAACCGTTATCACTTTGTACGTGGGTTAAAGCACCAAACGAATGAAGAAAGTGAGATAAAGGATGTTCGCTCTATTACAAACACGATCATAGACCCCACTGACCCATCAGTATTGCATTTGCATAGTGATCAAGATGAAGGCTATTCAGCTTTTGTCGTGATTGACGAATTTCTTCACAATATGTCGGAAAGTGATTTGTTTTATGAAGCACAGTCTCTTCCCTTCCCTGTTGAAGTTCAGATGAAAATTCAAACGGAATCAAAGTCCATTACCAAGCCTGCCCTCAACCTCAAAAGACAGCAATTGAAAGAAGAACAAAAAGAACAACAAAGCACAGGCGATCGAAGTGATGTTTCCACTGTCACAAGTGCCACAATGATAAGGCATTTACAAGATGAAATAAAGAAAGAAGATGTGCATGTGATGAACTGGCTGTCTGTGATAGTCGTTCATGGAAAGACAAAAAAAGAATGTGTGGGAAAAGCAACGATTGTCAAAAGGCATTTAAAAGGCGCTGGCATTACGTGTCGGCTTCCGGTAGCTGATCAATTGAACCTTTTTTATAAAATGCTTCCCGGTGAAAAGTTAGACATAACCGATAAGAACTGGATTCAAAAAACAACGCAAGACGGAGTTGCAGAAGGTCTGTTTGCTGTTAACTCTGATATTGGTTCGAAAATCGGGTTCTTTCTCGGTTGGGTTGATCGTTTCCAAGAGCACACCGATTTAGAAAGCGCCATTATGTCCAGCCGTGATTTTGTCTTATTCCATCCTTTCTTAGCGAATCAGCAGTTAAAAGGTTCAAAGACACGTTCTCCTCACTGCTTAATCACAGGAGACACAGGAAACGGCAAGTCATATCTAGCGAAATTGATCTTTAACTATATCAGCATGTTAAACATCAAATCTCTGTATATAGACCCTAAAAAGGAAATGAGAAAGTGGATTCAAAGAGTCTTGAATGATGAGTACATTAGAGAGAACTTTCCCTTATATATTGCACATTTAGAGAAATACAACTATATCACGCTAGATCATGAAAACACGCACAACTGGGGAGCACTTGACCCTATCTCCTTCCTCCCTCCTATGAAAGCAAAAGAGCTAGTTCAAGTCATTTTTGAACAAGTATATGACTTTAAAGGGAAGGACGACATAAACACAGCTTTCCTTCGTGCTACGTCAGAAGTGATTGAGGCAAAACAAAAAGGTGAACAGGTCGGCTCACTTGATATTATTCGGAGGATGCAGAACCATCCGGAAGAAGCTGTACAAAAGGCTGGCGACTACTTAAATGAGGTTGTGTCAGATTCCATTCTGAAACTTTGTATTCATGATGGTTCGAACCCTGCATTGTCACTTGAAAAACGAATCACCATTTTAGAAGTTGAAAATATGGATTTGCCGGATCATGCTGAACGACTTGAAAACTACACCATATCACAATTAAAGTCTAGTGCCGTCATGTTTGCACTTGGTAAGTTCTGCGAACTATTCGGTATGAATCAGGATGAACAGACAGTTGAATTTATAGATGAAGCTTGGATATTTACCACGTCTCAACAAGGCAAAAAAGTTGAGAGACAAATGCGCCGGATTGGTCGCTCATACAACAATGCGGAATATTTCATTTCCCAATCTACAAAAGACGCTTTGAAAGAAGAGGATTCCGGAAACTTTGGCGTTGCCTTCGCCTTTGATGAACCAAACGAACGTGAAGAAGTGTTGAAATGGATGAACATGGAGGTCACAAAAGAAAACAAAAAAATGATGGAATCCATGTTCCAAGGTCAATGTCTATTTAAAGATTACTATGGCCGTACATCTAAAGTTTCAATTGAATGCCTATTCGAAGAATGGCAAGGCGCTTTAAAAACAGTCGAGAAAAAAGCTGTCGCATATGCGGAAGAAAAATATTTGTAAAAGGGGTTGAAATCGTACATGGAAATAGCTTTCTTAAACTCCCTTGTTGTCACGAGTCCAGGCTTTTATAAAGCTGAAAAAATCACATTGGACGAAGTGAAACAATGGTTGAGACATTATGACGGACGATACAAAAGTTTTATTGGGCATAAATCAACGGCACAGTTTCTTCAAAAATTATTAGGCATCAAGATTGAACAAAACCGAAAGATTTTCAGACATATGAAATATCAAAAAGCAATCTGTTTCTCTCTGTATGAACGATATCCCGAAAACGTGCTGCTAACGCAAAGAGACTTAGAGAAAGCCAGATACCAATTTTATTTATTAACTCGATTAGATTAGGAGGTGGCTGTTATGAAGAAGAAAAGGATTCTGATTGTATCGGCTATCGTGTTGCTGTTTTTAACTGTTGCTTCAGCTGTAACGGTATTTTCGGCTGACGGAGATACCACCACACAGCCAAAAGTCGAAAAAGCCGGCGGCGTTGAATTGAAGGTGAAAAGATTTCCTATCTCACGTTATCAAGCGAATAATGAAGCATCTGACGATTTAATTAAGGGGGCGTTTGTTGGACTGACAAACGTCACTTTTTCTTTTGCGGGAAACATTGTCCGTGTGGTTGATGCTGGAATGGATATTTTGTATAACTTGCAACCAATTGACGAGTTCGCAAATTCTATTACAAACGTCTCTAAAACAGTTTATAAAACCCTGAAAAAGAATTTCGGTGAAGCCTTATTCATTTTCACGTGTGGCTATGTCGTCTATCTGTTTTGTGTTAGAGGTAGCGCAAAAGAAGCAATGCGACGGAGTATTCTATTTATTTGCGTCATGGTGATCGGCGGGCTTTGGATGTCAAACGCTGGTTATTACATGAAAGCGTTGAACGCTTTGTCTGTAGAAGCACAAGGAAAGCTTTTGAATGCGGGAAATGGATTGGTTGGCATTGTTCGAGATGAAGGGAGTTTTGCAGACAGTTCTGCGATTGAAAAAGGAAAGGAAATGGAAGGCACAGTTGCGGTTATGCGTAATCTTTACTTTGACATTGCTTTGATGAAGCCCTTTTTAATTGTGAATTTTGATGAAACAAGCGAAAAGAAAATCAATGAGAAAGATACAGATAAAAGCGGACTTAATCGTATAGATAAACTGCTTTCTTATAAGCTTTCAGAGGATGGAGAAAAAGATAAAAAGGATTATATAAAAGAGACTGAAATTGATGAATATAAAAATGAATCTATGACTTCTGGAAATGTGTTTAATCAGCTTGGAGAATCTTTTATTGCTGTGGTCGCTTCTATTGTTATTGGAATCCCATTTTTGGCACTAGCGTTTTTTAATTTCTTGCTTCAAGTTGTTGCTTTAGTCATTGTCTTTTTCGTACCATTCGCTTTTATATTAGCGTATGTTCCCCAATTAGCTTACTCTGGATTTGTCACTCTTGGACGTTTGGGGAGTGTTTATCTACTGAAAGCAATGTTAGGTATTATTGTTCTGTTTGTGTACGTGACATGTTTTATCGTTGACAAGTTAATACCTCCAAACGGTTTCGGAATGTATCTTTTGAATGTTGCTGTCCTTGCCTCAATTTTGTGGATTGGTTTTCACAAGAGGGATGCCATTATCAAGTTTGTGACAGCTGGAAAAGTAGTTTCAGTTGATAATAATATGATGGAAAACATGAGACAAAACATTGTTCAGCCTGCTTGGGAACAAGCAAAGAAAATAGGTGGAGTATGGGGTAACGGAGGCGGCGTATTTACTGACTTTACAAAGCATTTTAGGGGAAGAAAAGACAGTTCGAATGCTGATGGCGTAACTGGTGCTCCAAATGGTGGCGGTAATTCACCGAGTGGGGCTGCTATGGGATATGATAATACTCATGCTATTTCAAGAACCCCGCAAAAAGAGACTGCTAATGGAATAGCTAGTCATAACAGCCGAAACTTAAAACGAAATCCTCAAACTCTATCGAAAGAACAAGAGAAACAAAAAGAAGCATTTGCGAATGCAAAAGAAAATAAACAGCAATCCCATTTAGACAGATTGAGAAAAGACGGAATAAACTCTCCTATGCTGAAAGATGCTTTGAAAGAAGGTAGTGAGGAATTATCCAAACGAGCACCTATCTTGCAAGATAAAAAAGATGAATCAGCACGAACAGATCAAAAAGAATATGTTGAACAGCTTCTTAAACAGCCTGATAATCAGCGACAAACTGACGATGCATCATTACAACATGAAGAAGAAACTACTTCTAATCGAGCACCAGTCTTACAAGAGAATGAGAAAGAAACAGAACGTACAGACCAAAAGGCATATGTTCATGAAGGACAAAACCAGAATACTGAAACTGAAAAACATCATGACTTTGAAGTTCAGAAAGATGATTCTGTTTCAAAAAGTGAGCCAGTAGCACAAGAGAAGACAGCAGAAATCAAAAGATCAGACCAAAAAGTCATGACGAATCAACCTGAACCGCAGCTCGGCTTTGAAAGTCCTCAATCTACAAAAGTAGAAAATCAGTCTATTGCCAATAACGAACGTAAAATCAGACCATCTGAACCCGCAAAAGTTCATTCAGATGGTATTCGTGTTGAGGAAAAACAGGCTGTTGCTCCTGTTGGTGAAAGTAAGGCTGTATCTAGAGAAAAACAGCCTTCATCACAAACAATTAAACGGACAGAACAAAGCGTTAATTCATTTGACCAAGTGTCTTTAAATGAAATTGCAAGACGCTCTTCATCAAAAGTAGAAGATCGACTGAGAAGGGATGAAAGAATAAGATGATAAGTAAAAAGGTCATTCTTCCTTCGGTGTTCTCGGCTCCTTTTATCTTCTTTTTTGTTTTATCTATAGTAGTGGTTATGACGATTTCAAGAGAAAATCAAGTTGGAGACGATTTTATAGGCGGCGGGGATGGCGAATATGAAACGGTTGGCATTGCACCGGAAGTCGAACGGTTTAGGGCTGTATTTGAAAAGTACGCCCGTCAGGAAGGCGTTTTTGACCAAGTGAATATTATTATGGCGCTCACCATGCAAGAAAGTGGTGGGCGTTCTTTGGATATCATGCAAAGTTCCGAAAGTATCGGCTTACCTCCCAACTCCATAACTGACCCAGAATACTCGATTAAAGTCGGCATTAAACATTTTAAGAAGGTTTTTAAACAGGCTGGCGGTGATGTTCGTTTAACCTTACAGGCTTACAACTTCGGTTCTGGATTTATAGACTATGTGAAAAAGAATGGCGGGAAATACACAAAGAAATTAGCACTCGATTTTAGTCGACTGCAAGCCTTTAAAATGGGCTGGAAAAGCTATGGTGATCCAAGCTATGTTGATCACGTCATGAGATATGTAAAGGGTTCTGATAAAAATGTAGCGCCTGTGAATGGCTCTATGGATTTCTATGAAACGGTCATGAAAGAAGCTTTGAAGTATGAAGGGCAACCGTATGCTTGGGGTGGTTCAAACCCGAAAACTGGATTTGATTGTTCGGGCCTTGTTCAGTGGTCTTTTGCGAAAGCTGGCATCACTCTTCCTAGAACAGCCCAGGAACAGCATGCGGCAACAAAGAAAATAAGTGAAAAAGAAGCGACTGCGGGTGACTTAGTATTCTTTGGCGGCACATATGAAGGAAAAGCCATTACTCATGTTGGTATCTATGTAGGCAATGGCAGAATGTTTAATTCAAATGACAGCGGAATCGAATATTCTGATCTGAAATCAGGTTATTGGAGAGATCACCTTGTATCTTTTGGACGGATTAAATAACTAGGGGTGGAAATATGAAAACACATATTGCATGGGCTTCAGCTAGTTTAATATTAATATTACTGACCGGATTTTTTATGAATGGACAGCAAACGTATAAGATTGAAAAGTTGAAGGATAAAAATGAAGTTCTGACAGAAAAAATCAAGGAATTGAACCATATAGAATCAACAAGCAGCGCTTCGGAAAACAAGGCATTTTTCGAAGCGTTTTTTAATTACTCCGACATAGATAAGCGATATGAAACAGTTAAGAAGCATACAACCGAAAAAGGGTTTGATTATGCATTCCCTTCTCGTTCAGATCAAAAGCACACAGTCAGCGTGCAAAGTGAGTTACTTTCATTAGAGAGTTATTCAAAACCGTTGGATGGATCCCATGAATTGTTTTTAAACATTGTTGAAATCGCCACAACTGCGAATTCAGTTACTACGAATCAAGTGTTGATTGTTCAAACGACTATGAAAAAAGATAAAGATGGTTGGTTAGTCGATAATGTACAGGTTAAGGGAAATGGATAAAAGGTGGAAAATAATAAATTGTTTGTTTATACTAAATATTGAAAAAGGAGGTAATGTTTATTTTGAAAAACCTTTTTATTTTCCTTAATTTGATGATGATGTTTGTTTTAACTGCATGTGGTGGAAACAAGTACGATGAATCAATTGATGACGTAATTAGCCAGTATAAAGAATATAAAGGAAATGACACAGAGATAAGTATTAAAAGAGAAAATGCGGTTGTAAAAGTCTTTGATGGGGGAAAATATATACAGCTAGCATTTTATATGCCAAAAGGGTCTTCACGTGAATTAACAACCTATAAATATTATGAAAAGTTAGGAGATAAATACGAAAAGATGACCGGTATGCCGGGAAACGGTGAAAATGATCGTCTTGGCTTATCGAAGAAAACACCAGACTATGAAGAAGTAAAAGGTGAAGAGACAAAGTTAGAGGAGTAAACCATGTGTTTGCTCCTCTATTTTTTTGTTTATAAATGTATGGTTATGTCTAATCAATTTTAATCTATCCATTCTATATTTAATGAAGGCGGTTTATTGCTACCTTTAGGATAATGCCATATTACCTTACTTATAAATGATGTTAGTCCTTCATTAACTTTCGTATCATCTAGCTGTTTCCAATTGTTAAGAAAGTGATCTAGTCGCTCAACAAGTGATTCTTTTGCCTTTATTTCATCTTCTTGAGTTATATTTTCTGTTTCCTTTAATTCTAATTGAAGCTTATCTAATTCTCGTGAACGTATCTTTTTTCTTTCTTTAAAATCTTCTAAATCAATTAAATCTTCCTCCAATTGTATTTGAAGCATTTTCAGCGCTTTTTGAACTTTTCTTATTCTTTCTTCAATCATTTGTATTTTAATAACTTTAGAATCAAAAGGTTGGGATTCTTCTTTTAAATTTTGAAGTTCAGCAATTATTTCTTCACGCCTAATTTTTATTCTGGTTATTATGAGATCCATCATAGAATTATAATTTAAGCCTCTGTTATAGCAACTGTTGCCTAAAGGGTCTTTCCTATTGCAAGGTTTAAGTTCCTTTTTCTGTTTTCGATCTTTTCTAATGGTCACTGAGTGAGTTCTTCCGCATAAGGCACATTTAATCAAATTTGATAAACCGTGTCTTCGTTGGCGTGCTCTTGGGGCAAGTCCTTGTCTCTGGGTCAATTTTTCATTGGCTAAGTCCCACGTTTTTTCATCAATTATGCAAGGTTTTATTGCATCCTTAACAATAATCCATTGTTCTTTAGGTCTTATTTTCCCTTGGTGAGTATTCCTTCCTTTTAATCGGTTGGACACTATCCATCCTTTGTAAATTTCAGAACGGATCATTCTTTCAATGCTTTTTCCACTAAATAAATTCCCTCTTTTAGTTCGATAACCTAACTGGTTTAGATTTATAGCAATATTATCGACACCCATTCCATCTAAAACCAACTGAAAAGCCAACTTGACACCCTTTGCCCGTTCTTTATCAATTTCCACTCTTTTTTCTAAAGGGTTATAAATATAACCAAATGGCGGGGTTCCGTTTGACCACCTGCCTAACTTTGCACTATCCTTTTTTCCTTTCCTTAGCTGTGCTTTTATATTTTCGTACTCCCAATTATTTACGAACCCAGTGAATTTTAATGCTTGCCAATCTTCTTGGATTTCTAAGTCATATATACGTTCACTATCAGTAACAAAGAGGACATCCTCTTGTCTTAATAAACTCATAAATTTAGGTGTCTCGGCGTCGTCTCTAGTAACACGTGCAAGGTTGACAGATAAAACAGCATCAAAAAGATTTTTTTTGATTTCGCAAATCATTTTTTGATACTCTGGACGATTCTCATCCATTGAACTCCCGACTTCTTGAAATAATTTAATCTCCCAGTTGTTTTTTTCTGTAATATCTAACAAGCGTTTTCTATGTTTCGCTAAGGTTTCCTCAGTCTCTTCGCCTTCGTTATTCCGTGATTTTCTGAGGTATATGGCGACTCGTTTTATTTTGTCTTTTAACTCCATATCAGACCACCTTATATGTAATATAATGCTATTATAATATTTTTTAGGTGGTTATTTTAACGGACATGGGATTAAATACAAGTAATAAAGAAATAAAATGAAAGTGTTTGGATAAATCTTCATTAAAAATGCACAATTAGCCTCGTGTCACATAATATAAATTATAAAAAGCCACTTAACCTTAGGTAATGAATTGGGTTGGTTTAGATTGACGAACCTTATTGTTAACAAGTTAAAAGAAATTCAAAATAAAAATTTAGAGTTTGCTCAAAAATGTCCGTCTATTACTCCCTTTTATTTACTAACTCAGGAGGGAGAACTTTTTATTGCATCTAGTTTATCAAAT
Source organism: Bacillus sp. PK3-037 (assembly GCF_054161355.1). Classification (NCBI taxonomy): domain Bacteria; kingdom Bacillati; phylum Bacillota; class Bacilli; order Caryophanales; family Bacillaceae; genus Bacillus; species Bacillus sp. PK3-037. Next base: position 49,912 of record NZ_CP096408.1, read on the forward strand.
GGTCATTCATTTCAGACGAGTTTTTTCTCAATTATTTCTGTAAATGAGCCGAGCAATTGTGTTGTTTTGGAATTACTTGTTCCTTGTTGTTTACAATCTATGTGCTGTACTAGAGTTTTGTATCGATCAAATTCTCGTATTTTAATTGATACTTCGTTCTTATGTGGAATTGCTGAAGTCAAAATCCCTGTATATGATGGTTTGATCTTAAAAAACATTGTGAAAGATATCTTTAATCTTTGTTTTTCAACCAATGAAAAAACTTCTAACATATTATGGAGCAATGAATCTACTTTTGCTAATACTGCTACAGTCACTCTCCATCATAAAGATAATAAGGATTCTACTATTAAAATTAAACTCCAGACTAAAGAGGACATATATTCATTATGTGTCAAAAAAGGAGAAAGCTTCGCCATTACGGTAAAAGATCTCGAGTGTCTTAAGGTCGATTCATCAAATGGAAAAATACATGGTCTAATAGAAGTTCAGTTGAATCATATTAAAACGACTACAAGATGTTTTTAATTTTGGTTGATTATCCAAACGAATTTGTTGCTTAAAGCATATATTTATAAAGATAAATGCAATGAGGAGGATAATCATGGCAATGCTAGGCGGTTGTAGTAACGAGCAAACAGGTTTTGTAAATGATGCTGTATGTTTCACGATTGATTTAGGGGATACTGGAGCTGTAGCTACACCAGTTTGGGAAGATGGAACTCCCTTTGTTATAAATGGAACAATAATGGTAGAAAACAACGGGATTGTAGGTGTAGGTCCCACAGCCTCGCTTTCAGTTAATGGTACGGCGGTAGCTGGATTTACAGTTGCACCAGGAGAAAGTAGATCCATCACTTTAAATGATATTAACTCAATAGGTATTGTAGGGGCAGGAGGTACTGGGACTGCAAATGTGACCGTTTCTTTCTCACTTAACTATCAATATTAATGAGTTTACATCTTTGAATTCACAAACTTTTGCTGAAAGTAGTGACAGAAATGTGCGCTCAACTTAACTCATGTGGAGGCAGTAGAGGGCCAACAGGACCGACAGGACCAACGGGCGTAACAGGACCGACAGGACCAACGGGCGTAACAGGACCGACAGGACCAACGGGCGTAACAGGACCAACGGGCGTAACAGGACCAACGGGCGTAACAGGAGCAACAGGCGTAACAGGACCAACAGGACCAACGGGCGTAACAGGACCGACAGGACCAACGGGCGTAACAGGAGCAACAGGCGTAACAGGACCAACAGGACCAACCGCAGTAAATCCGCAGTTGTTTTACAATGAGATAATAGGTCCAGTTTCAGTTGCTGTTAACGGTACTGAAACATCAATTGGGACTTTAAATATGCCAACAGTCGCTGGGCAATTAATAAAATTAGATCTTGCCGTTTCTGTGGATGTGACAACTACGGCTAACTCGAACTTTACGTTCCAAATCAGAGTTTATAGAAACGGAGTATTGGTAGGCACACGCTCCGTCCAAAGAAATGTTAATGTTGCAATCACATCAAGATTCCCAATTTGTACAACATATGTAAATACTGCAGCGATTACAGGCACGACTTCCTATGAGGTTAGAATAATCTTTACAACAGCAAGTAATGTGAGTGGCAGCAGCGCACTGAACCTAGATATAAATGCTATTAGTTTCCCTTAATATAGAGAATTGGGATCGTCTTTGTTGGTTAAGGTCAAGTAAAGGATTCATAGAGCAACGTCAATTATAAAAAAGGACATACTGATATTTGGTATATTAGCTACAGTTATACTTTTTGGCGGGGGGATCAACAGGAGAAGCTTTAATCCTTATTCGTTTAAATTAATATAGGTATGTGAAAAGAAAAGAACTGTAACAGGTTCTTTTTTTTTGGTCCTTCAAGGAGAAAGTACAATGGAGCGACTAAGGTAACGGCATTTAAAGCATCGAATCACTAGCTATTTTAAAGTGAAGCTACAGGCCCGTTTCAGTATTGATTTCCATGATGGTCACTCTTAGAGCTATCCTGTTTTTGAATCATATCTTCAAAGTATTTATTGTTTTCAAGCATCCTAGGATCATGAGGACGGTACTGTAAAGCAGCTTTATTATGCTCATAGGCAAACTGATGTTGACCCAGCTTATCGTAACAAACGGCTAATTGTAAGTGGGGCAGCCAGGTGGAGTAGGTAGGGCTTTGAATTGCCATACTTTCAGATCCATAATTTTCAATTGCTTTTTCATACCAATACACTGCGCTTTGTATATCATTTTTTTCTAAAAAAGAGAATCCTAGTCTGCAACACGTCTCAGCCCTAGGGGCCCCGAAGGTGAGAGTATGGAGCACCCAGTTTAATTCCGTTTCCTTCTGTCCTAATAGATGATAGCAATCAGCTAGTTTATTGCATGCTCTAATATTATCCTCTATCCAACCTTGCTTCGTTTTTAAAAAGCGCATGTAGTAGTCAATAGCTTTTTCAATTTTACCGTGGTCAAACAACTCGTTTGCATAGTAAAACAAATCTCTTGGAGAAAATGTTTTACCTGACGAGACCATTTTTTCATAAATACGAAGGTTTCGATTTTCGTCATGACTAAGAGGTATATGAGAAACGGCTATGTCACTGTGATAGAGGTTTCCGTACACCTCTAAGTATTCATGAACGGCACCAGTCCATTTAAAGTTCTTTTCCCGTTTCACAAGCCGATATCTTCTTAAACTGGTTGTGACGTTGTTCTCTTCATCAAAAGCCAGATGATATTTCATTGATACCGCATCAATTTGCGGATCAAGCGTTCTTTTTAAGGTAAGAAACAGCTTTCGATCCCTCTCAGATAAAACATCATCGGCATCAAGCCATAAAATATAGTTAGATGTAGCTTGTTGAAAAGAAAAATTTCGGGCAGCGGCAAAATCATCAATCCACTCAAAATCAAAAATCCGATCTGTGTAACGAGCGACAATGTCTTTAGTTTGATCATCGGAACCGGTATCCACAATATTAATTTCGTCAGTAATGTCGCGCACGGAGTTTAAACAACGGTCAATAACGGCTTCTTCATTTTTTACGATCATACATAAACTGATTGAAATCAACTCTCCACCTCCATGTTGTGAGCTGTATTATCTTTATGTATGGACAATATATAATCAATGTGAGCTTCATTTGACAAGTGATTATAACTCAGAATAATAAGGCTTTTTATTATCTCAATCCTGCTTAGTTGCTATATATATATTGACGTATTTTAACCTGAATGAATCTAAATTAAAATGTATCTTGTGAACAAGGATGTTTTTGGTTACTCTAATAGACATGGCACCAATGACAAGTCGAATAGCCGATGCTGACCAGAACCGGCTTGTTTTCGCGTTTTGCTTTTTCGAAGGCTTCTTCTCCCCAAGGGAACCAGTCCACAGGGTTATGAGCATGTTGAAGTAAATATGGGGACTTCTCAGCGATTAATCTATTGGGTTTACTTTTGTTTGGCATGGGATCACCTTCTTTCACTTTTCATTATTTGTTTCTATTTTTACTGTACCATAGTGGAGTTTAGTTTATACCTTTAAATTATATATGATTGGTATAATCAGTTGAAAAACAATAAGGGGATATTGCATTTTGATTCAATAATTTGAATACAAAAAAAATTAAACTTAAGCTATTCCAATCAGTTTTACTTTATATGCGGACAAACAAAAAAGAGGGCTATATTAACCTCTCTTTTTTGTATTTGTAATATCTACAACGTTATTTATTTTTTAACATATTGATAACTTGTTACCTCTTCACCACGAGGTACATATGAGATATCAAACGTTTTATTATTTCGTTCTATAGTTAATTGTAATTTTGCATTTGAATTCTCTTCTACCACTGGAAGGGAACTATGTTTTAAAATCTTATCCCCATTCTTCAATCCTGATTTGGCAGCATTGGAATCTGGATTAAGACCTTTTACAATAGAATCACTACTAAATACGATGTCATCAAACCCTAAATCAAACTGCTTTTCTTTGACTTTTTTCAACTCATATTGAGGGAAGTAGTCCTTAGGCGGTGTAATAAATTTACCACTGGACATGTCTTGATATGCTTTTTCAGGATTATTCCCTGTTTCATTTTTAATCAAGTTGAAAAACTCATCTTTTCCATACTTTTCACCATTTCGTGCCTTATCTAATAAGGCTATTGTTAAATTATCAAGCGAATGCTTTTCATTATGAGCTTTCTTTATCTCATTATCAAGATTAAGCATATAAATCAAACCTCGTCCATAAGGAACCGTTTGAGCAGCATGGTGTTGCCACGCTTTATCATTGGCTGATTTCAACGATTCTTTTATATATGGGTTTGTATAATATTGTGATAACTTTTGGTTAATATGTTTAACATATTCTTCCTCTGTAATCATTTTAGTACGATAATTGGCTAGTAGGGAATAGTATTCTGCTAGTCCTTCTGCATACAATGAGGACTCTTCTGGACTTGCCTGAATACTAAGCCAGTTATGAGTCATTTCATGAGCCATTAAAAACTGTAAACTTTCAACACTTGGAGTTGTAGTATTACTATACCCAAATGTGTAAGAACGGGTAAGAGCTGTCCCTCCTGTACTGTCATAAGGGTTCTTCCTTATAAATACCCGGTACTCTTCATTCTCATCTTTAAACAGTTTAGAAAGGTAACCATATAGATGTCCGATTTTCTCCCCTAGCTTATCTGTATCAATATCTTGCTTCCCAAGCCAATACATAGAGAAGTTATGGTCTTGATATTTTCCAAGTTTCCCTGCTGCATAATAAGAATTGGCTAGAAGAGCAGTGGTACCGATTTTCTTCACTTTTCCTTCTCCATAAGTCCATACTCCAGAAGATTTAGCAGGCATTTCGCTTAAATCCCATTCTAAATTGATTTCATATGTTTTATTCTCATTAGGAACAGCCATGAACGTAAGACCTGAACCGGTTAATCCACCTGATTCTGGACGTAAATCAAAGTAAGGACCAGGAATCATCTTAGCATCTGCACGGTAGTGAATCGTTATGTCACCTTCCGTTTTACGTTGTACTAAATATTGACGCATTGTGCCAAAAACACTTTGATTATCTTGATTGTCTTTCACTTTTAGAGGTACAGTTCCATTTTTATCAGAAGCTTTAATATCTTTTGCTTTATACTGAGCTGTTGGAACAGAGGCAGCCTTTAAAGGTAATTGAAGGAGCATATCCTTTTCCTTCAATTTAGGATTTTCTATTTCCATCTCTACATCTACATATTTTACTGTTGATTTCTCACTATGAGGTTTCAAGACAACATTTAGAAAGGGAGGATTTTCTTCCTTACCCTTAGAGTTATCTATCTGTTTTTCACTCTTATTTTCTGTTTGCTGACCTTTAGACTGACATCCTGTTAAAAATAGGGTGGCAAGCATCAGTACAGATAGAATCATGTACAGCATTTTATACCTTTTCTTCGCAATCATGTATGTTACTCCTCTCTGCTTCACCTAGAGTTTAAACTTTACTAGGGGGTTCTTTTATATACTAAAACAGAGAGTTAAACTGCCTTTAAATTAAGAATTAAAAATAATAAACAAAAGATAAAAAAATTATAAACTCAACTTTTAAAACGATACCCAGCTCCCCAGATGGTTTGAATATATCTTGGTTCTGATAAATTTTCCTCAATTTTTTCTCTTAGACGATTGATATGTACCGTAACCGTGGAGGTGTCTCCGTAGGTTTCTAATCCCCATACTTTTTCATATAAATCATCTTTGCTAAATACAATATTCGCATGAGTGACTAAGAACAGTAACAGTTCGTATTCCTTGTTTTTTAGCTCTATTTCTATGTCTTTTATATAGACTTGGCGTGATTTTGGATAAATGTGCAGGTCCCCAATTATAATTTCTTCTTCAAAATTGGAGTGTTTTTTTTCCGGATTTATTGATGTCAATCGCTCAAAACGCGAGATGTGAGCCTTTACTCTTGCTACTAATTCGCTAGGGGAAAAGGGCTTTACAATGTAATCATCAGCTCCTTTTCCAAGACCACGAATTTTATCTATATCCTCTTTTTTAGCTGTGACCATCAAAATTGGTGTATGGAGAGATTCCCTTAAACGTTGACATATTTCAAATCCATCCATATTTGGCAGCATGAGATCTAATAATATTAAATGATATTGTCCATCTAATGCTTCCCTCATACCTTTCTCTCCATCGTACTGAATGGTAACCTGATATCCACTCATTTCTAAATAATCTTTTTCAATCTCTGCAATTGACTTGTCATCCTCAATAATTAGTACTTTATGCATCGTATTCCTCCGTATCAACTGTATGTTTAGGTAAGCTTATGATAATACACAGTCCACCTTCTGGTACGTTTTGTGCATGAATGTCACCACCATGATGATGTAAAATTTTTTTTGTAATAGCGAGACCAAGACCACTTCCCTGATTCGGATTCTGTCGTGATCCATCATTTCGATAGAAAGTGTCAAAAAGACTATTTAAACTTTCATCAGGTACTCCTGGTCCATCGTCCGTTAACGTAATATAAACCCTATTCTTCTTTTCAAAAATGCTGACTGTAAGATGCCCATGCTCCTTATTTTTATATTTAACACTGTTTTCTATTATATTTATAAAGGCTGTACGTAAATATAAAGCATCTGCATAGATAAATACATTATTGAGTCGCTTATCTAAGGAAAGAGTTAGCCCTTTGGATTGATACTCATCTCGAACGGTTTCTAATAAATTAAAGATTTCAACAGTCACGTTGATTTTTTTTCGATGTAAAGGAAATTCTTCAAGTTCCAGCTTAGAGAACAAGAAGAGTTTATCAACCAGTTGATCAATATCCTCTGTTTTTTCTTTGATAGTCTGTAAATATCTTTTCTGTGATACTGTATCTTTGGCTACACCATCTATTAAACCTTCTACATAGGCTTTAATTGAGGTAAGAGGAGTTCGTAAATCATGAGATATACCTGCTATTAATTCTTTACGAGAAATTTCATCTTTTTTTCTCTGTTGTGTAAGTTCTTCTAGTCGGTGAGCCATATTGTTGAAGTCCTGACAGACCGAAAAAAACTCATCTTTTCTTTTATAATCAATCCTGTAATTCAGTTCTCCTTGGCTAATTCTCTGGATACCTTCAACCAGTGTATCTAAAGGTAATTGAATACTACGTAATACAAACCTCGTTAATATGATATTTAAGAAAAAGATAGCTAATCCAATTATTAGTAAAGTACCGACCGCAACGGTAAACACTTTCCTAAATGTATTTATATGAGGTTGTTGAATGAATCCAAAATCATACCCTCTGTGAGAAAAGACAGAAATCTCGACTCCATCGGCACGGACTTCCATACTTGATTGATTACTTTGTTTACTTAAACTAGATAGTAGTTGCTCCGTATTCCGTTTTATCTCCTGTTTATTAGGATATATTATAGGGTTTCCCTCGTGGTAAATAGTCATAAAAAATCCGTTATTCTTATTCTGATGATTGAATTTCTCTACTGCATCCTCCATATGAGAAAAATCATAATATGATTTTATTTCTTCTGTAATTTTCTTTTTCTTAAATTCCTCATTCCCTGAGTAAATTAAAGGCAGTATAGAAGAAAATATTAAATTTATAATTACAAATGAAAGCACTATTAAGACATTTGAGAGTGTAAGTCTCCGTTGTACATTCAATTAAATCACTCCATATCTCGCTAAGGCATACATTGATAAATACTTGATTATAGGAAAGTCTGCATTGCGTATTATACACTTCTTCTTTCTTTAATATGGCATGAAACATCTGTGTTTAAAAGTCAATTTTCTAAATCGTATTACGTCTAAGATAGAAGAAAAATAAAAGTACCTCTCTTTATAGGAGGTACTTATCGTATGTTATGTTAACAAGTAAATTATGGCGGAATGTTTATTATCTACGTAACCTGAACCTTTTGGAAAATAGTTGGGTTATCTTATGCCACCAAACACAAGTCATGAGTTACTTCTTTTTGAGGAACTTCCTTATTTCGAAACCTTTTGTCGATTGATAACGTAGACTCTTAATAAAACATAAAGTTTTGTTATTGATTATGAAAGGAGAGTTAAAATGGATTACATTTATAAGGAAAAGAAAAATGGAAATCGTTTAATATCAATCAGAGATAAATGGGAGAATGCACTTATTGAGTTTGAGCAAAAAGGTAATCAAATTGATATAGTGATCAATTATCGTAACGAGAAAACAACTAAGTTTTCGTTGCCAATCGAGACTTTTGAGAGAGCGTATCATGATATTAAAAATAAGTAGGAGAGACAGATAATAATAATAATTCGGTTTGGAAATTTTACTCGCACATCATAAGACATACCAAAACAGAAGCAATCGTTAAATATAATTGCGTTGCAAATAATTTTTTTGTTTTTAACGACTTTCCTCATCTTTGTTCTGTAGTTAATTTTAAGGTGAGTGTTGTCAATAGAACAATAATGAAAAGGAAGGTAATATAAATTATGAAGTTAAGAATAAACTATGTAGTATTATTCATTATGTTATCTGAAGGGTTCTTTATAGCAGGTTTTGCATTAGAGAATGTCCTTGATTATTCATTGGTGATTGGAATCATCTTACAGATCATATTTGTTATTTTTGCCTCAATTTTAGCAATAAAAAAACAAAAGAATACAAACAGGACAAAGTAAGTAATTGCCGTGTTATTTAGTTAAGAGATGAATTAAGTTACGCGGCATCTATTGCAATCGAGTTAGGTTTTTATGGGTGGCAATGTCGAAGGTAAATGGTAAGGAGGTAAGAATGTCTTTTATTACAATAATTGAAATTATCTTAGTGATAACAGTATTGGGGTTATTTTCATGTACTTTTAAAAGGCAAAAAAGTGTTAATGATGATGTTGTTTTTAGTTATGCTAGATATATGATTTATTTGCTTGTAGCTGAAGTTGCAATATATGTCATATTTCAATTGTTTTAGTAAAGTTAGACCTTTTAAGGACTAACTTTTAAACCTTTTCAACTAACCTGTATCTTTTGCAATTTACACGCTTATAATAGATGAATACCTATATCATCGGGGGGAGAACCATTGAACGTACAAGCGTTTTCTGTGTTTAGTCGAAGAGTCCTAATTGTTCAGCAAACGGGTCTTTTAAGAAATGTTATCTAACGACGCTTGTGCAAAAATAATATTGTTGTTTAATTTACAATAAAGTCATTTGAAAAATAATATTAGTTGTTTAAAAATCCTTATTCCACGAACGGAGCAGGTTAGTGGAAGCAATAGTAATTTAGGTTTGACTGGGAAAATTGTCGATGATATTAAAAAAGACACCGAAGTGTCTTATGTTTTTCAAATTAAGCATACCGATAAATTGAAATTTAATTACTTAACATTATGCTTATCTTGGGAGCGAGGTATTTTATCGGTGAGTGTATACAAACCATGTAATGCTTGCTGTTAATAATGCTGACGAAATCAAAGCTGTAAGAACACTATATGTTTGCCAAATAAGTATCGTTGACCAATCGAAAGCACAGCACAGTATACCCAGGGCAATCGTAGCGATCAGGAAAATAACTGTTACGATTATTCTCTTTTTTGTCATTGGCTGCCGCTCATTCGTTTTCCTTCTGCGTAATCCTAAGAGAAATAGGAGAACGGCCAATAGGCAAAGAATAATAGTGATAGACGACAAAATGATATCCAAAAGCTGTGTGCCGCTTATTTCATATGACTGAGTTAGATTACCGTCTAATATATCTTTAACTTTTAGTACCAGGTTTATATTGGTATTTGCGCCGTTGCTCAGCAAGCAGACGGCTGTTCGTTCATTTAGCAGTATGACTACTTCGGTTCTGAAATTTGGATTGCCCCCAGTGTGTTCTATAATCGTTTGGTCAGCGTTTACCGACCAGCCTGCCGCATAATACATATCGTTGACAGCCGAAACAGACATATCACCCCTATGTGATTTTTCGATAACCGTGTGAAATATTTCGGGTATGTCCTGCACAATACCCATCTGTATGCCCATCCAACGCGCCATATCTTTTGTATTAGAAATGATGTAGCCTGCGGGCTTATTCCCAGCATAATCCGGAGCTTTAAATGGAGTTGTCATAAAAAAGGAAGAACGGTAGCCCTGTGCCAACTGTCCAGTGGCTTGAGCATCTTCTTTATAAACATACGTCTGGTGAAGACCTAACCGCTGAAATACCTGTTCCCTCATAAAGTCTTCATAGCTTTGTCGCGACACAATCTCAATAACCAAGCCCAATACGTCATAATTAACGGTTCCATAGTTATACTGTTCACCGGGAGGGAACGCCAATTCAGCATCTACGAGCATTTCCACAGTCTTTTGCAACATATCCGGTGTATTGCCTTGTGGAATACTTTGAGTATGCCTAATATTTGTTAGACCACTGGTATGGTGAAGAAAGTTATTTAGTGTAAGGCTTTGCATATCAACAGGTTTCCCTTGATACTTTAACGTAAACCAAGGTAAATATTTTTGGACAGGGTCAGTCATTGAGAGCAGCCCTTGCTCTTCCAACAGCATAATACCCATACCGGTAAAAGCTTTACTGACCGAGGCTAACTCATAGAGTGTATTTTCACTTGCAGACAACCCCTTTTCACGGTCAGCATACCCTGAAGAAAAGTAGAACACTTCATCATCAGCAAGTATTGAGATTGACATTCCCGGCACACCTGATATACGAGAGGCATCATCTAGCAACGCTTGTATTGCCGCAGATTTCGAATCAGACAACGCATAACTTTGTGTTGCGAATCCTGAGAATAATATAAATATCGTTAATACAAAAACAATAATCTTTTTCATAAACTCTCCTTTTCGAAAAATTATAATAGAATAATATAAATAACCTACTTTTACAACTACTAAACTAAATTTTGATTTATATTTCTATTAACCTATATAATATCAATTAATTGGGAAGAGTTACACTTAACGAACAGATGCGTTAGTTCAATAAGAAAAACGATCTTCAACAATCGGGCGCGATTGTTGAAAAGAATTACAAGGGTGATACATATTACACATGACTAATATGTATCACCCTTTATTTTTTATGACTTTTTGCGTTTTAGGTATTGATAATGTAAATCAGGGGATATAATTTTTTAGTTTGCTATGATATGTAAGATTAAAATGAAGTGATTTAACATGAATTGTTTATTGGTTATTTTAAGAGTCATGCCACCAATGACATGTCGAATAGCCGATGCTGACCAGAACCGGCTTGTTTTCGCGTTTTGCTTTTTCGAAGGCTTCTTCTCCCCAAGGGAACCAGTCCACAGGGTTATAAGCATGTTGAAGTAAATATGGAGACTTCTCAGCGATTAATCTATTGGGTTTATTGTTAGTGGGCATGGGATCACCTTCTTTTAACTTGTTTTTCATTCTTACTGTATCACAAGTATAAAATTAAATACTTTAAATATTTTCCCTTTCAAACGTGGAGGTGTTTTTTATTTATCTCATATTATGGGTCAGTCCCGTCAATTAAGGTTCTTTTTTGTGCCGATAATATATCTTTTGTTAAAAGGGTAGCTCCCCATCCCCATCAAGCTAATATTTTGAAGTACCCCCAAAACGAAATTTTTATCTCTTGATAGTGATTTATGAAAATTAAATTCATTTTTTCGTTTTGGGTAACAGCCAATTTCTTAAGTTGATGGATGTGTGTTGCTACCCCAATAAGTGCTAATCGTTGAATGTATTCAATTTTAAAGTGAATCTATTATATTGCTTGACATGGGTAAATGCTATAATAGTAAATTGTGGATAACGGATATGCCTTATATGTTTAGAGAGGTGGTGAATTATGCTTAATAAGCCGAGTGATTATATTGAAGCTGGTTTGAAGCTGGAGTTGGAAGAAGATTTAAAATACTTATTTAATTCAACAGCTGATATAAAGATGGTACCAAAGGGTACAATTGTTTTAAGTCAGGGGCAAAGAGTGTCTTCACTGTATTATATTCATAAAGGAATTATGAGAGGATATTATATAGATGCTGCAGGCAATGATGTGACAAAATGTTTTGCAGCTGAAACGGAATTTGCCTGTGCAGAGGGTTTATTAAGAGTTGAAGAAGCTAGATTTAATGTAGAAAGCCTGCAAGACAGTATTTGTGTTGTTATTCCGTATAATTCCATATACCAAGGTATGAAGAAAACAAATCAAATGCAGGTTATATTCACTAATTATATTCAGAAGATTCTTGTTGGTATGCTAAATCGAGAACAGGCGTTACTTATGAAAGATGCACTGGAAAGGTACATGGAGTTTAAAAGAGAGTATTCTTCTTTAGAAAGCAGAATAAATCAATCATATATTGCTTCTTATATTGGAATTAGAGCAAGCTCACTTAGTAGAATTAAGAGAAGTATGAAAATAGAATAAACGTTTTTAGGAAACATCAAATAAAAGTATTTGGTGTTTTTTTATTGCAATTTACATATGTCAATTACAACAGGCTATTATCGCATTATGATGACTGGTATAATCACTGATTTAGGAGGATTTATTTATGAAGAAAATTTCCTTGGTAACAGGTGCAAATGGTCATTTGGGTAACAACTTGGTAAGAGAATTATTAAAAAGAGGAGAAACTGTTAGAGCAGGTGTACGAGATTTAAAGGACAAAGAACCATTTATAGGCCTTGATTGTGAGATTGTCTACGCCGATTTGAGAGATAAAGACTCACTTCATAAAGCACTTGATGGAGTGAATACCTTATATCAAGTAGCTGCTGTATTTAAACATTGGGCACAAGATCCTGAAAAAGAGATCATTATTCCTAATGTTGAGGCAACTCAAAATATAATGGAGGCTGCTAAAGAAACAAATGTAAGAAAAATAGTATATGTAAGTTCCGTAGCAGCATTGTCATTGGACAAGACAAACTTAAAGGGTAAAATTGATGAAACTACATGGCTTGAAAACAGTCATGGAAATGCATACTTTGATTCAAAAGCACGAGCTGAAAGAACAGCTTGGGAGCTGGCAGAAAAATATGATTTGGATATGGTTAGCGTTCTTCCTGGTGCAATGATTGGTGGAGAGTTTTTAAAGAAAACTCCAACCATACTGGCCTTCGATAGTATTCTTTTAGGAAAGATGAAAGTTAACTATATAAGTGAAATGACGCCAATAGATGTAACTGATGTTGTGAAAGGTATGATTGCTGCAGCGGAAAAAGGTGTAAGGGGTACAAGATATATCTTGGCTAATGAAGAGCCTGTAACTTCAGATGATATCATTAAAATTGCAAAAAAATTTATTCCTAATCTTGAGATACCACAAAAATGTACTAAAGAACAGTTGTTACATTTAGCTGATAAACTTGAATTTGAAGCAAAGGTAAAGAATACTCAGCCATCACTACTTAGAAGTCAGGTAGAATTATATTATGGTGGAATAAATAGACACTATGACCTTACTACATCAAGACAGGATTTGAATTTTAAGCCTAAGTTGGGTGAAGTGGCATTAGAAGAGTATTTTAAACGTTTTTTGCTAGCCTAAGAAAAAAACCTTATAATGAATCGGCTAATAGATGTTTTTGCCTTCCGGCTTTATTTTCGTTACAAGCATCATCTTGGCGTAAAAGATTCATGAATTTAGGTGTCTCTGCATCATCCCTTGTAACCCGGGCTAAGTTAACTGACAAAACAGCCTCAAATATGCCATCAGTGAGTTTGTTAATCATCCTTTGGTATTCAGTTCGCATTTCATCCATTGAACTTCCAACTTCTTGGAATATATACTGACAATTGTTTTTATGAGCAATATCAAGAAGTCTTTTTCGATGTTTTGCCAAGGTTTCTTCTGTTTCATCGCCCTCTTTATTTCGTGATTTTCTTAGATAAATGGCTGCTCGCTTGATTTTGTTTTTTAACTCCAACAGCTCATTACCCTTTATGGTTTCCTGAATGTAATATACTTCTAGAATATTGTAATTATAGGTGTGTGGCTATACGGACTTGGCACCAGTGATAAGGGGTATAACCGTTACTGATGAGCAAGAGTAAAAAAAAGTATTGAATGGTGCAGGTAAAGAAGACATTATTTAACTTAGTAGGCTCTGTCAATCAAGCTATTCTTTATTTCTATAAATCAATTATTAAAAGGAGGTTATATATGAGAAAGTTCTCTAACTCATTTAAAGCACTCTGGATTGGTGAAATCGTATCAGAGTTTGGCGGAGTTGTGGGAGGGATAATTAACGGTTTATTATTATATGAAGTAACGGGTTCTAAAGAATGGATGGGGGCATTATGGCTGGTTTATTTTATACCCTCTTTAGTTTTACAGGGAATAAGCTCACCTTTTTTAAATCAAGTTGTAAAGGAGAAAGTGCTCAAAAACATACAACTCATTCGTGCCTGTGCTTATACACTCCCCCTCATCGGATACTCAATACATACAGAATTAGCAATGATTTCAGGACTAGTCATACTACAATGTATATTAGGTCTAATGCAACCAATATACGCTAGTCTATCATTTTCTTTGTTGCCAGACATATGTAAAGAAGATGAGTTAATTTCAGCTAATGGATTGCTAGATGGAACTTTGAGGATAATGTCTTTTGTTGCACCAGCAGTAACTTCTTTACTCTTATTAATCACTCCAATGCACTTCATATATATTCTTTCATGCATTATGTTTCTAATAAGTTATCTCTTACTTTCGCGTATTCCGAAAACAAGTATTATCAAGGTTAATAAATGGACTAAAAAATTCTGGTGGTCAGAAATGAAAGAAGGGTATAAAACCTTTTTTAAGTACCCGAAACTCATTCGCTTTGCTTTTCTTTCTTCTATGGTACAATTTGCTGTTGGAGCAACAATGGTTTTAAGTGTCCCCTTTATACGTGGAGATCTGGAGGGACATTATTGGGAATATGCAATTTTTTCTGGCTCATTTCCAGTTGGTTATGCATTAGGAATGATCCTTCTCATAAAGTTACCTAAGACTGACCATTTCATGTACTTTGGTTTAATTGGAGGAGGTTTTTCATTTGTCCTTTTGTTTTTTGTTAACTCTATACCTTTTGCGTGGATATGTGAATTGTTAGGCGGTATGTTGTTTCCACTATTTAACGCTCGAAGTGCTGCCATTTTTCAACAAGAGGCTCCTAGAGATCGTTTATCTCAATTAAGCGCTGTTCGTTTGCTTTTTCACCGAGCAACAAAGCCCTTAGGGATTTTATTTGCTTCAACAGTCTTTTTAAACACACGTCAAATATATCTTATCGTCGGTATGTTAATTCTTATACCAGGAGTGTTTTATTTTTTATTTTCAACAGTGTTTCAGAGAAACTTTAATAATAGCGAAAGGAAGGTCAGTTAATTTATCTAAGACCTCAATAGCATCAATGATACCAAGGGTTTTGAAGACCATGGTGTTTTTTTATCTCTTATTTTCGGCTATTCAAATAGACTTGGCACCAATGATTAGTTGAATAACCAATCAGAAAGTACAGAAAAAAGGCAAGGAAACCTTGCCCTTCATTTAATTTGATATAAAAGAAAATGCATCTTTAATAAAGCGTTTTTCTTTTTCAGTTAACGGATCAAGAATATTGAGTTGGTCTTTTTGATTAAAATGAATCACATTATCTTTTGAGTTTTTAATTTTTAAAAGCGTTTTTCTATTAAGTGCTACAAAATCTTTTATAAAAAGTTGTGCTTCCTTTGATTGGGGGCTTACATTTTCAATCACAAGGCTTTTCAACTTTGTAAATACTGAAAAATATTCTTTATCTAAGTCTAATCTTTCATTGCTTCTAAAGTTATAAATTGAGTTTTCGATTTGATTCAGTTCATCTAAGTTCTCTTCTTCCCAAAGGATAGAATGAATAATAAAACAAAAGATACTTGTGTAGACTTCTTGTTGGTTTTCTAATATAGCAAACATATGGTTAAGTTGATCAATTGTCTGTTGTATTTTCTCTTGTTCTGCGAGGAGCTGCTTTTTTTTAAACATGATTGTATGCGTGATATCTCGTTTTTCAATTTGTTCGGCGACCAAAAAGTCTGAAATGTCCTTTAGGGAAAAACCTATAAATTTTAATGATTGAATTTGTTGCAGCCTTTTGAGATCTTTAAAACTATATAATCGATGTCCACCTTCATTATAATCACTCGGTTGAAGTAATCCGATTTTGTCATAGTATCTAAGAGTACGAATCGTTACACCAGTTCGCTTGGCTAATTGCCCAATTGTTAAAAAGTTATTCGACATATTATGCTCCTTTTGCTGCAATCTTTTTGTTTTTGATATATTGAATTGCAGGATACTGGTAAGGTTTTTGCATAGCTATGCACATCATAGCAAATAAAATAATCATTGTTTCAATTGCTAATATAACGTACTTGACCCAAGGTGGTAAAAAACTGCTGCTTATAAAGAGGGGAATTAAAGTTAAATGGAAGTTTAGTGCTTTTCTGCTTGCTTCACGATAAAAGATGTTCTTCTTTCGTTGCGAAAAAAACATAACGAGTGGAGGTAACACACCTAGAGCTAAAGAAATTCCTAACATCATTTGCACGAATAAAATTTCTTTTTTTGTGGGTTTCTTCATAAAAATCACCTTTCTTTCTAAACTTAAATATAAGTTTAAAAGATGACGTGAGGAGAGGATCAATAAAGAATAAACAATTTTCACACTAATGGAGATATTTCATGAAGTGCGGACTACAGATTACTGGTTCGGTTATTCTAACGAACATGCCACCAAATTCATGTCATGGGAAAGAGATAGGCAATATACATCGGCCTATCTCCACAATATTTATGAATACCCTTCATTATTTAATGTTTCTCTCTCTTTTAGATCTCCAAGTATGTATCCAATACATGAAAGTCCAACAATAATAGGAATTGCTATAAAGGAGCCGATAAAAGGATAAGCGGCAAGACATAATAGACAAGCAATGACAGCTAGAAACTTACCAAAGACATTTGTAATCAGCCGAACTCCTGCTGCTGTACCAACTATATAGGTTGCTATTGCTAACGAATTAGGAATAAACACTAATTGGTCTAATCCAATGTGAAAAATAAAACTAAAAAGTAAACCAACCCCGGCGATTGCTCCTACTAATAGTACAGCACGGCTAGGGGTTGAATATTTTTTATTCATGTTGTCCAGCCATGAGGGGGCAAGACGTTTATGAGATAAGGAATAACCTAATCGGCTCATACTTGCCACAAACGCATTGTTAGTTCCTAAACAAATGATAAAGGCAAGTATTGCTGTTGCCCAAGCACCATTTACCCCTGCCGCTTTTTCAACGACTTGTGCTATTGAAGCATTATTCATAGCACTATTAACGGTTTGTTTACCAGTTGAATAAGAGTTTGTGCCAATGACAGCTAAAGCGATGCCTATGTATAGTACACCAATAATAACAATGGCTCCCCATGTTGATCGCATGATGTTTTGTTTTCTCGGGCTTTTAAATTCAGGTGCCAGACTAGAGATTGCTTCCCATCCAAAGAATGACCAAAAAATGAGCATTGCAGATTGGCCGATTGGAATGATGCTGTTTTTTGTGATGTGTGGTGTTATGCTCTCATGGTCAATTGCTGGAAATGCTAAAACTGTTGTACCTAATAATATCAATAAAGTAAGTCCGGCTAATACCAATTGAATGTTTCCACTTGTTTGCAGACCTACATAGTTTCCGATTACAGCGATTGAGAGTAATATGCTTGCAATAATATATGCGGAAAAATGCGGTAAATTGAACGCAAAAGATATATAAGTCCCACCTGTTAATGAAACAATAATTTGTCCTACACTTCCTGCGATGAAAAAAAACCATCCACAAATAGCACCTGCATAATGACCAAAAGCTTTATCCGTAAAAGTTAATATTCCGCCTGAGCTAGGGAAATCAATTGAAAGGAATGCAAATGTGCACGCTAATGGAATACTTAGCAGCACCATAATGATCCATGAAACTAATGCATTTGAACCCGCGATCCCTGCTGTCATACCAGGTAATATTAATATTCCTGATCCCAATACGGCTCCTACATACAGAGCAGTGCCTTGTGAAACTGATATAGTTTGCTTCAATGGCTGAGTCAAAGATATTCCCTCCTTACATTTCTGAACTTATATTTATTATAGAAGGTTATTCTCTTTGTTTATATAAACTAATGAATGTTTTATTCTCTTTTGCTTTACGATATGGATGAAAAATAATAAAATTATATGCAATTATGAAAAAGGGTGATGGGAATGGACGGAATAGATCGGAAATTATTAGAACTGCTCCAAGAGGATGCACGAATAACGATTATTGAACTATCGAAAAAACTGAATTTAAGTCGTCCGAGTGTAAACGACCGATTACGTCGTTTGCAGGAAAACGGTGTTATTCAGGGGTTTACAGCACGCGTTTCAGCTGAGGCTATTGGGAAAGGTACAATTGTGATTATACAAATAGGAAATTTAAAAATAGAGTGTCGTCGATTTGAGGAATTGATCAAGGAAGAAACGGATATTCTAGAATGCCATAGAGTAACAGGAACGAATAGCTATTTTCTAAAGGCAGCAGTAGCTACGATGAAGGATTTAGAAGCTTTAGTAGACCGCCTTATTCCTTATGGTCAATTAAATACATCTGTGGTACTGTCATCGCCTATTCTTTCACGCCCTCTGCTTCCTGTCACTGGTAGATAAAAAAACTTTATGTATGTCCTAATGTCCGGCTATTCTAACAGACATGACACCAATGACGAGTAGGATAACCGAGGCTGGTCAGTATAGATACTGGTACCAATAGCGTTCATATTATAAAAGAAGTTTGTAATGAAAAAAGACAACGATATGTTGTCCTTTTTTTGTCTTAGAAAGCCTCATTATTCTTCTTTAAGTTAAGCCCGAGAATTGTTAGTAAGGAGAAAAATAAAACAAATAAAGGTAATATGAAGTATGTAACATAAGGGATATCAACAAAATCGCCAATTATTAAAGATAATCCTAGAATTGAATAATAAGAAATAGCAATTTTTGGATTATTTTTAAATCCAGCCTTAGAAACTAACCACATGTATTTATCTTTATTAGTCTTAACAAGTAAAGCACACATAATACTCATAAAACCTAAGAGAGATAAACCCAACTTTTGCACCGCCTATTATTATTTTTAATAATAATACTATCATAATATTCCAAAAAGATCTCTGTAATGGACCAAATTGGTTTGTGATTGTAAACAAGTTGGATCTCTGAATGTGTTTTTTGGTTACTTTAGCTGACCTGCCACCAATAGCATGTCGAATATCCGATGCTTACGAGAACCGGATTATTTTCACGTTTTGCTTTTTCGAAGGCTTCGTCTCCCCAAGGAAACCAATTCACAGGGTTATGAGCGTGTTGAAGTAAATAAGGAGATTTCTTAGCGATTAATCTATTGGGCTTATTTTTATTTGGCTTTATATTTAACTTAACGCATTTTCTCAAAAATAATCCCTGTTTCTTTATACAGCTGACTGTTCTTTAGTATTGTACTTAGAAATACGTATTACTCCCGAAGCAGTTAAAACACCTAATATAACTAACAGAGCCCCAATAATTTGAAATACCTTTATCGGTGTTCCAACGGCAAATGAAATAATCATCGTTACAACGGGAACAAGGTTGAAAAATAAAGATGTTTTTCCTGCCCCAATCTCCTTAATCCCCTGATTCCACCATAGGTAACCCAAAACACTTGTAAAGAAAGCCATAAAGGCAATTGCCCCCCAAACTCCAATCGGGATGTTCGATAAAGAAACAGGGTTGGATGTAAATAAGGAAACTACTATTAAACTAACAGCACCGATAACCATCGTATAAGTGGTTGTAGATAGCGGAGTACCATCTTTTACAAACCGACGTCCAAGTACACCATAAAGTGCCCAACAAACGTTACCTGTAAAGATTATTAAATCTCCGCCTGAAATTGATAAGGTTTTAATGGTTTCGATAGAACCTTGTGTAATGACTAGCAATACACCGATGAAAGCAAAGAAGGTGCCGAGACCTTGTTTTTTTGTCATTTTGTCCTTTAAGATAATACGAGCGAGAATTGCTGTTAATAAAGGATTCAGCCCCATTATTAATGCTCCGTTAACGGGAGATGTATATTTCAAACCAACAAAAAACAATGCATTAAATCCAAAGATTCCTATAATTCCAAGAACAATGTATGAAACGGCGTTTTTCCGTAATTGACTCTTCTTTATACCTTCAGTAAAAATCAAAATGATGAGCATCACCGCAGCCGCTAAACCGAAACGCCATGCCGCAGAAGACGATGGAGAAAAATATCCCACTGTATATTTTGCAAGATGAAAAGTAGCTCCCGTGAAAATAGAGAAGCCAAGTAACATCAGGTATATATTTAAATGTTTCATTTGTTTTCCACTTCCTCTATCAAAATTGAATAATATGTATCCAGTTTTCCTTTTGTAGTAGAAATTACTTCTTCCAGCTCCATTTTTTTAATTTCCATTTTCTCTAAGTGCTTGGTTAAAATCTCAATACGTTTATTTAGAGATGGGGAGAGTTGTGACGATTTAACTTCCGAATTGATTTTTTCCAAAATACAGCCGTCTTTGACAAACTCATTCATATCCTCCAAAGACATACCTGTTTCCTTTAAACTTTTAAGGAATGTCATGAATTGAATATCAGTCTCTGTATAAAAACGCCTTCCACTGTTTTTTCGTTTTGGTGGTGGAAGTAACCCAATCTTTTCGTAATATCTTAATGTATACGAGCTAATACTAGTCTTCTCAGCAGCTTTACTAATGGAATACAAAAAACATCATCCCTCTCTTTTGATTAAAGTTAGTTTACAACTTAGAGTTAACTCTAAGTCAAGCGAATAAAAAACCTGCTACCGCATGGTTACGGATTACAGGTTTTAGAAAATGAATGACATAAAAGGTACACTGCATTATTTGGACAAATGGTATTATCGTTTAAAATGTTTCTGTTATCTTTTAATGGAGTACATGAGTTGATTATCCTAGGCCATCAATGCCGAGTTGAATAGCCTATAATCTCACTTTAAATACAAATCTTATAAAAAAAAATAGAGCTCAATGAAGCTCTATCCTAAGTTCACTTGTTTTTTTTAACGGGGAATATATAAGTCATAACTAAAAAAACAATAATACAAATTATAAACTGAATAAGTCTGTCTAGAAACCAATAGTTAGTAAAGTTAATTTCATTTGTCACCTGAATGACAGCAAAAACAGCAAATAAAATTAGTATGAATTTAAATGACTCTTTGTTCAAATTAATCAACACTTTCTTTAGAGAATTGCAAATACAACAACTTGTGCAATATATCCACAAGAACTAGCTACTGCATGCCAAACATATTTATCAAGATAGTCTGCTACTGTATCATGTACTTCATCTAATGGACCCATAAGTACGATTCCGTTCCAAAAAGAAAGCCATTGGGCACGTGAAAATTTGCGTTTTAATGCACTAGGAAACTTTTTATAGATTGCATCATGTAATTTTTTCTTTACATATGATTTTCCGAATACCGTTATTAATTTCGCCCTAAAGAAATATAACATCAAGCTCTCCTTTCTCTTCTGTCCGGCCTTCAGAAAAGTTCGTGGAAGCACTAATGAGTCCCAAAGGCGATACGTTGGAAAGCTTTTTAAGTGTATTTATTGCAGCATCATCTCAACTTTCCCACAGGTTAATTGTAGATTAAGGATTTAAAATGGTAATCCAAATACATGAATAATTAAAATGACACTAGGCGGAATCAACAGTGATGGCAGGAGGTTCAAAGTTTTAAATTTTTTAATTCCCAGAATACTTAACCCTGAACTAAGGATTAATACACCGCCGACAATTGTGATTTCATTAATAAGGTCTGTATTTAATGCGCTTTCCATTAATTTTGCAAATAAATATATTGAGCCTTGCCAGGTAAATACTACAACCGCAGATGCTGCTATTCCAAAACCAAATGTGGAAGCGAGAACAATGGAAGTGATTCCATCTAATATACCGTTTGTTAGGAGATAAGTATAATCTTCGTGCAGAGCAGCGTTAACAGGTCCTAATATTGACAACGAGCCTATACAATATAATAAGATTGCAGTTGATAAACCTTCGGCTAAATTGCTTTTAGAGAACTTGTTGACTAAATTGTTAAATCTTAATTCTAGATTTATGCTCTGACCAATCAATCCCCCAATAGCTAAACTGACAATAAAAAGAATTGGGTATTTACTAGAAGGCAAATGCTGTGTAAAGGCGTTGATCCCTAGTCCAACTGCGGCGAATCCCATTGCCTGCATAAGTATTTCTTGGTACTCATCTTTCATTCCTTTTTTGAATATACCTCCAATTAAACTTCCTGCAATGATCATAACTGTGTTAAAAATTGTTCCAAACATAGGCTATCTCCTCCAATAATAGTTCCTTTCAAAAAAATAAACCCTCAAGTTACTTGAGGGTCAAGTGTATGTAACAGCCATTAATTAAGTTTATTTGATTGGCAAAAGTATTTCAGTCACATAATTGTCTGGATTATTAGTTACCCCATAATCAATCAGCGTTATTTCGATTGAGTCGCCAGCCAATTCATAATGATGCTTTTTCATATATGTAAGTAACATTTCGTAGTATTGTGCTGCTTCTGAATGTGATCCTTTAAATCTAATTTGCAGATATTCTCTTGAGGGGAAAGTGATTTCAGGTGAATGTATTTCATCTTCATCTTCGAGAACCATAAATATACTGGAATATCGGTCATACTGATTTGATTTTATATTTGTTGCTGAAATGGATAATCCTACTTTCCCTAAAAATAGATCTTTGTGGACTTTAAACTTGGTTCTCAATTCTGTTACTGGGTACTCAATATCTTGACCAAGAATATATTCATGTTGTAAATACGCCACACGCAGTTCAGGAAGTTTCTTTTTTGAAATTTCTTCTAGCGGCATATTAACTGCGTCTTCCATTTGTTTAATGCGACGAGAGATCTTTCTCTCAATACGTGCCAATTCCCTCTTTTTTCGGTCAATTTCAGTTTGCTGGTCTTTCAGCAAGTGAATCAGAGTATCTACCTCAAGAGAATCATAAAAATCAAGTAGTTTACTTATTGGCAAACCTAATGTCCTCAGGTACTTGATTGTACCCAATCTTTCAAATTGTTGTGTAGAATAATATCTGTAGTTATTATGTTCGTCTGTAAATTCTGGTTTTAAGAGACCAATTTCATCATAATACCTAAGAGTAGGTATGTTTACATTGAATAACTTAGATACTTCTCCAATAGAGAAAAATTCCTTCATCCTAACAACCTCTCTGTTATTAAAGCGTTTTTAGTGACATCAACATTATATATGATGCAGTAACCCCAAAGGTAAAGTTTTTCCTTATATAGACGGCCATAATCAAGATTGAGTTGATATATCTATTCTTTATTTGATTTGAGGTGAATACAGGTGGTTATTTTATGAACGTGGCAGTAATGACAAGTCGAATAGCCGATGCTGACGAGAACCGGCTTGTTTTTACGTTGCGCTTTTTCAAATGCTTTCTATCCCCAAGGGAACCAATCAATGAAAACGTTCATAAAGTGCGGACTGCAAATTACTGGTTTTGGTTATTCTAACGAACACGGTACATGTCAGGACTTAGCTATTTATATCGTTTCAGGGGCAATGGTTCGCAGCATGATATGTCAGTCTTGAAGGTAAATATTGAGTTTGAAATGTTATTTATCATTATTTTCAAGAACTCCGTAATCAATATATATCTTTATCTTTTGGAAAGAAGCTGCTTTGAACAAAAGTAAGGATAGCCAAAGATGATGAGTGGAGCTGCTAATGCAAGTAGTAACCAAGAACCTGATTGAGTGTCTTTGATGACTCCTATGAATATACAAGTACCGATGAGAAGGTACAATAAAACACCAAAAAACCAATACATACCTTGTTCCTCTTTTCTCTATAGGTTTTCTTTATTCTTTAAGGGGGCATTTTGCAGAGTCCTTCTGCTTTACTTCTTTGAGGATTTTAATGTATGAGGGGTCCGATTTTTAAATGTTTTTTCAGCCCTGATTCCTTTTCTTTGTAAGTTTATAATGATGAGATCAATTGGTTTCAATAAATTTCAATCCTCCCATATGAAAGTAACTCTCCATCTATTTTAATTTTAAAATTGAATATAGAAAACGTACATAAGGGCATATCCTTATGTACGTTGGGGCATTTTTAAACTTTTGTTCATCTTGCGTTTTCTTCTTGCCTTGCTGACCGATAAATGAAATGCCCGCCGGCTCTTATGATAAGATGACAAATATGACTGGATTGTTCCTATTTTTATTGTGGATCCTTTGTGATTATACTGTCAAAGGAAAGGAAGTGAAGCAATATGTTTCGAAGAAAGCCTTTTGATAAAAACTACTTTTCACGAGATAGGCGGGCATTAAATATGCTTGCTCTCAGAGTGCCAGGCTTAGCTTTTATTCTCATGATATATATAGCCTCTATCGTGCTGCAGTTTGTTTCTGGGAGCTGGTCCATTTTATTGCTTCATGTGTTTACAATATTGATTACTATTTTTACTTTGCTGCATTGGCACTCATATAGATGGGTTAAGAATAAGGTCCTTCTATATTTTGTACTGCAAGGTTTGATCACTTATGCACTTGCTAATGTCATGACAGGCTTCTTAATGCTGGTCATCATTGGCCTTTATGCATTTTTGATTGGGCAGATTATAGGAATGGCAGATAGAAGAAGAACGTTCCTCATTGTATATCTATTCCTTCTGATATCAGCCAATGCGATATATCAGATTCACAAAGGCGAATTTTTGCATTTTCTTGTTATTGCTGTACCTATCATGGTTGTCATTATCACTTATGCTGCAACATTTTTTACCCAAGTTGATGAAAAAATAAAAGCGCAGCTGACTCTTGAAAGGCTGGAGCTTGCCCATCAACAAGTAGAACAGCTGACGCTGCAAAACGAAAGACAGCGTATGGCTCGGGATTTACATGATACCCTTGCACAAGGATTGGTTAGTTTAAATATGCAGCTGGATGCTATTAATGTTCATATATCGAAAGGTAACACAGATAGAGCAAAAGAAATCATTCAACAATCTATGAATAGAGTGAAAAGCACATTAGCTGATGCACGTTCAGCTATTGACAATCTTCGCAGCAAATCGGAAGAAATCGGTTCTTTAAAAGAAAGAATTACCTTGCAAATGGATCATTTTAAAGGTGCAACAGGCCTGTCTTGTTTTTTAGACTACAGATTAACTCAATTGCCTGATGTTCGTACTGCTGAAAATTGTTATTACATCATAGGAGAATGCCTTACAAATGCAGCAAAACATGCTGAAGCAGAAACGATATGGGTATCAGTTTGGGATGAGAAAGGAAACCTCCATTTAACCGTCAGAGACAATGGAAAAGGCTTTGATGTTGAAAAAGGCAGGAAAAAGAGAGGACATTATGGACTTCTTGGTATACAAGAACGCGTCAGAGCAATGAAAGGCCAATTCAATATAACGAGTGAACAATCAATAGGCACACAAATCGAGATAATCTTGTCAAATCAGGGAGAGATTGAAGATGAATAAGGTTTTAATCGTTGATGACCATCTGGTTGTGAGAGAAGGTCTCAAGCTGTTAATTGAGACGAATGATAACTACACAATAATCGGAGAGGCGGAAAATGGAAAAAAGGCGGTTTATCTTACAGATGAACTAAAGCCAGATATTATTCTTATGGATTTATACATGCCAGAAATGAGTGGGTTAGAAGCGATTAAACAAATAAAAGAAAAACACAGCATACCCATTATTATTTTGACTACTTATAATGAGGATCACTTGATGATTGAGGGGATTGAATTAGGAGCGAAAGGATATCTGTTGAAGGATACGAGCTCAGAAACCCTGTTTCATACAATGGATGCAGCAGTAAGAGGAGAAGTGCTGCTGCAGCCTGATATTCTTAAACGTTTTCAAGAAATTCAATTGGAAAGAATGAAGAAACCAAGCAGCGATACTCAGTTAACGGAAAAGGAAATCGTTGTTTTAAAGGCAATTGCAAAAGGATTCAAAAGCAAAGCGATAGCCTTTGATTTAGGAATCTCAGAGAGAACCGTGAAGTCAAGACTAACGTCCATTTATAATAAATTGGGAGCGGATTCTAGAACAGAAGCAGTCACGATTGCCATGCAGAGAGGTATTTTAACTTTAGATATATAACACAAGTTTATTTAAAAGTTGCCCAAACGTACATGCCCGAATGTACGTTTTTTTCATTTCCTTATGAACTACAATTAGGAAGAATGTTATCAAGCAATGTGGTGAAAGGAGATTATGATGTCAAGAATGTTATATAAATTAGGCGGATGGGTCGCTCGCCATCGCATTAAAGTAATATGTGCGTGGATCGTTGTGTTGATTGCAACGATAGGGGCAGCCGGCATATTAAAACCCAGTTTTTCTGAGAATATGTCAATACCTGACACGCCTTCGGAAAAAGCAATGAAGGTGATCAATAAAGAATTTCCTCATGGTCCTGATAAAGGGAGCATACGGGTCATATTCGGTGCTAAGGATGGGGAGAAACTTACTGCCAAATCAGCAAAAAAAGCAATAGAGAATACATTAAAGGAAATGAATAAAGATGATTCCATTGATTCGATTGCAAGTCCTTTTCATGCAGGAACGATCGCAAAAGATGGGACAGTGGCTTATGCTGATATCAAATACAAATCATCAGCAGATGATATAAAAGATTACTCTATAAAACATGTGAAAGATAGTTTGTCCATTGCTGATGATGAAGGATTACAAACGGAGTTAAGCGGAGATATACCAGGAGCCGAGATGGAGATTGGCGGTGTATCAGAAATAGTCGGTATTGTCTTGGCTTTTGTTGTTCTAGCTATTACATTTGGCTCTTTATTAATAGCAGGCTTACCGATTTTAACTGCACTTATTGGTTTAGGTGTAAGCATTGGGCTGACTTTGATTGGAACACAAGTGTTTGATATTGCCTCCGTCAGTCTTTCATTAGCCGGAATGATTGGCCTTGCAGTTGGTATTGATTATGCCTTGTTTATTTTTTCGAAACACCGCCAGTTTTTAGGTGAAGGTATACAAAAAAATGAATCAATTGCGAGAGCTGCGGGAACAGCTGGGAGTGCTGTCGTTTTTGCCGGACTCACAGTTATTGTCGCACTTTGCGGATTGACTGTAGTTCATATTCCTTTTATGTCCGCAATGGGGCTAACAGCAGGGCTCAGTGTGCTCATGGCTGTATTAGCTTCGATTACATTAGTGCCTGCCGTTTTATCAATAGCAGGGAAACGCATGATTCCGAAAGCAAACAAGAAAAAAGAAATACAAAGCGCTGAAACAAATTTCTGGGGACGCTTTGTCACAAAGAACCCTATTCTTCTAAGTGTATTTAGTATTCTCATCTTGCTAGTCATTAGTATTCCATCTATGCATTTGGAGCTAGGTTTACCTGATGCAGGAATGAAAGCTAAGGATAATCCCGAGCGCCGGGCTTATGACTTGCTTGCCGAAGGTTTTGGAGAAGGGTTTAATGGCAAATTAACGATAGTGGCGGATGCCACAAGCGTTCCAGAAAATAAAGCTGAAGCATTCGCAGATGCAGTAAAAGAAATTAAGGATTTAGACCATGTAGCAAGTGTTACTCCTGCAATGCCTAATGCAAAAGGCGATTTTGCTATTATTACGGTTGTTCCTACAACAGGTCCAAACGATAAAGCTACTAAGGATTTGGTACAAGATGTACGCAGCGTAGCAGATCAAAACGGAGTAGATTTGCTCGTCACTGGATCGACGGCAGTGAATATAGATATTTCAGACCGGCTTAATGATGCAATACCAGTATTTGCTGTACTCATTGTTGGTTTTGCGTTTATCTTGCTGACAATCGTTTTCCGCTCGCTGCTAGTACCTTTTGTTGCTGTAGCAGGTTTCATATTAACAATGACAGCAACTCTTGGGGTTTGTGTATTTGTGTTACAGGATGGAAATCTAATTGACTTGTTCAATATACCTGAAAAAGGGCCGATTCTCGCGTTTTTGCCTATTTTAACGATTGGTATTCTTTTTGGCTTAGCAATGGATTATCAGGTATTCCTTGTAAGCAGAATGCGTGAAGAATATGTGAAAACAAAGAATCCAGTACAAGCGATTCAAGCTGGATTAAAACACAGTGGACCTGTTGTCACCGCAGCCGGGCTAATCATGATATTTGTTTTTGCAGGATTTATCTTTGCTGGTGAAGCTTCTATCAAAGCAAATGGATTAGCTCTTTCCTTTGGTGTATTGTTTGACGCATTTATTGTAAGAATGACACTCATTCCAAGTATCATGAAGTTGATGGGGAATGCAGCTTGGTATTTACCAAAATGGTTAGACAAAATCATTCCGAATGTAGATATAGAGGGTCATCATCTAACAAAGGAGATACAGTCCGAGATAGATACTGAACAAAAACACCGAATCAGTATGTAGCCATATAGGCTCGTTCTCATAACATGTAAGGATGTAGCTCGAATACAACTAATGGCAAAGTATTAAAGGTTAAATTTTATGGGCAATAAACAACAAAAGAAGAATATATAGAACGAGAGAAATAAAATTTATTTAAGAGTGGACTAAAAGGTCTACTCTTTTTTCATTCCGTCATCTGAATGAAGAAATGGTTATTCTATTAGACATGGCATCAATGCAGAGTAGAAAAGCATATAGACTTACCAGAAGTACACAACTTAAAAAAGAGCTCAATGAGAGCTCTTTTTTCCAAAATGAAATTCACTTATTCTTTTTTGGGGGGAATATAAAAGTAATAACCAAAAAAACAACTATACAAATTAAAAACTGAATAAGTCTTTTTAGAAACCAATCGTTAGCAGGACCACTTTCATTTGTAACTTGGATGGTAGCATAAACTGCAAATAAAGTTAGTATGAATTTTAATGTTTCTCTGTGCAAATCAAACAACACTTTCTTTAAATAAGTGCATATACAATACTTTGTACAACATATCCAAAATTACTGGTTATACATACTAATCCTTTACTATTCTTGAGATAAATAATTGAAATCCGTTTCTTCAAATTCAGGGAGTTTTTTGTTAATTCTTAAAGCGGACAATAACTCTTGAACATATTCACGAATAGCTGGCATATCAAATGGGAAATCGAAATTAAATTCCTCTGTAACAGTTAAAGTGTCCATTACATATGAACAATTATGTTTCATACCCAATAGATCATCATTAAAACGTAGCACAGCTTGATACGATGAATCAGGTAGCTCAAAGTGAGAAATCAAATAAACATTAATATTGTTACCTTCTTCAGAATCTGGAAATCTTTCATCAACGTATAATAAAAAAGCACATCTCTCATCATCGTTTAATTCTACTTGAAAGAATTCAAAATCTCTTAATCTCAATAAACGTTTAAATCTCGTATTTAAAATTCTCATTTTCAATATCTCCGTTTTTATTTTAAGCTGTTACTAACGATTTCCATTGAAACATAGAAGGGGTATAATACGCAATTTCCCATTAAAAGGTTTATTGAGTCATGTTTCCGAACGAAAGGTTTTTCCTATTTCTTTTCCTAAACCAAAATAGTGTCTGAAATTATAAATAAGCGGACTCCATTTTGAAGGGTCAATGTGGTTGTCGTTCAATATGATCTTTTCCTCGGCGTGAAAATGTAAAGCTTGTGTTTCCACAATCGCAAATGATGGTTCGTAATCTGGTATCCGAATATGTTTCACTTCTGCTTCTATTTGGATAGGGCATTCTTTAATTCTTGTTGGTGCTACTGTCATTGATGATAAAGGTGTTAACCCTGCCGCTTCGTATTTCTCTTTTTTGTAAGTAAACCCAAGCTGTTTCTTCAAGGGCGGGATATTCTTTTTTCCGCTAAAAGACGAAATTCTTTCAACGTTTTTCCATAAGTCGGGGCTGGGCAAGTTAATGACACATTCTTTGTGTCTCTTTATATTTTCAATGGCTTTTCCTCCTAGTCCTACTCCCAGAACAATATAGTTTCCAAGCGTCCACGAGGAAGACATCGGACTAATATTGGTGGTTCCGTCTTCATTCAAAGTGGAAAGAAGGAATGTTGACGTGCCATAGTACATAATATTTGGTTTGATTTCTTTAAAATGAAGGGTGTCTTGTTTTTCACTGTTCAACGCTTAATGCCTCCTAATTAGTATTTATTCATATTGTAAAGGTTTAACATTTCAACTATCATCGAAATATGAATGTAAGGAGGAGAATGATGAATCCTAATATTGCAAAGGTTGCTTCGTTACTATCTGACCCCACGCGTTCTTCTATTCTTTTGAGCCTTATGGATGGAAGAATACACCCTGCTGGAGAGCTTGCATATTTCGCTAAAATCAAGCCTCAAACTGCGAGCTTTCACCTGCAAAAATTACTTGAAGCACAGCTCATCAGTGTAGAGAAGCATGGAAGACATCGGTATTATAAATTGGCTAGCGCCGATGCTGCAAAAGTGATCGAACAATTGCTCAGTATTTCGCCTGATTCAAAAGTGAAGTCTTTCAATGATTCAAAAGAAAAAAGTGATTTACACTTTGCCCGTACCTGTTATGATCATCTGGCTGGTTATATCGGCGTGCAAGTGACACATTCATTAGTCGAGCAGGGCTTCTTACGAAAAGCGGATTTACAGTTTGAGGTGACTTCAGAAGGCTCTTTGTTTTTCAAGGATTTTGGAGTCGACGAAGAAAAACAAAGAAATAAGAGGAGATCTTTTGCGCTTTGCTGTTTAGATTGGAGTGAGCGGCAGCATCATTTAGCAGGCGCATTGGGACATGCATTATTAGACAGGATGCTAGAGCAACAATGGATTGTGCGTATGCCTAAAACTAGAGCTATTAAGGTTACACAAAGCGGAAAAGCTGCATTTGAGAAATACTTTAAATTGAGTATCTAATAGAAAACATACTTTCTCCATCTGTAAAAAGAACATAGAGAGTGTACAAAGCAGATGGACGGTGCCATATTGATAAAAACCAAAGTAAAGTGATGTAATTCCTTATATTTTGAAATACTTAAAGCCTGTGATGATCTTAAATTTTTTCGTCCAGGTTTTTTTATTTGGCATGAAGCTATGTCTCATAGTCAGCCATGTCCCTTTCATGACGCTCTGGGCGGTTTTTGAATGACTCAAATATTCGATTCCCCATCGATGAAATGATAGGAGATAGCTTTTTCGCCGAGTTCTGTTAAAGAATATTCCACCTTTTTCGGTACAGTATTCTCTGCCTTTCTCTTCATTACACCATCTGCTTCTAGTTCCCTTAGCTGCAATGTCAGCTTACTTTGTGTGATACCTGGTATTTATCTTTTCAGTTCATTAAACCTGACCGGTTGATGAGATAGGATATCGATGATGATTCCTTTCCAATTTCCGCGGATAATGTGTAGAGTCATTTCTGCAGGATATGCTTTTTTCCTTCTGCACCATACCCATTGGACCGATTTCCCATATCGTCACCTTGCAATTTACCTTACAAAAATGTGCGTCATTACATATCCAACTTATTTGTCATTTGTATTACAGTAATGGTAACAAAAATATACAAAGGAAGTGGTTTGCTTGAACTTAATACAAATATCAGAACATGTCTATCAGTGTGAATTTGAACTAGATGTACCGATTCATATCCCAGTTCATATTTGGTTTATTAAAGATGGCGATGATGTCTATATTATTGATACAGGAATAGAACGTTTCGCAGATGCGCAAATAATGGCAGCGTTAGCAATTGGCAATCCAAAAGCCATTCTGCTGACCCATGGCCATAGTGATCATATTCAAGGTGCAGCAAGATGGTTAGAGAAGTTTGACATTCCTATTTATGCCCATCAAAAAGAACTGATTTATATAAATGGAGAAGCGCCTTATCCGAACAAAAATGAGGTCGAAAACACAGGGGTAGCACATATTGTCCGGCCGCTGACAGAGCATACACTTGCTCATTTGCCGATACAATACTATGTAACACCCGGACATTCTCCGGGGCATGTTATCTACCATCATGAAACTGATAACATTTTATTATCGGGAGACCTTTTTATTACAAGTAAGGAGGAGCTGCACCCGCCTATTAGAAAATTCAGCGTCGATATGAATGAGAATATAGATAGCGGCGCAATCATAGATGAAATCAAACCAATTCTTATCTGCTCATCGCATGGACAAAGCATTCTTTATAATGAAGAACGGTATAAAAGGTATGTCTTAAAGTATAGAGATTAAAGAATATTAATTGATTGGGGAGAAGGGTGAAACTATTTTGAGTATCGGTTTTTTAGAAGGAATAAGTCCCTCAAAAACATACCAAATTCACTCGGTATGTTTTGGGAGATTTAAAGATATCGTGATAGTTCAATCAGGTTCTGATCTGGATCTCTTATATAGACAGATAGAATCGGACCAAGCGCACCGGTTCTTTTTACAGGCCCTTCCTCTACATGGACATTCATTTTCGTGACATTCTGAAACAAGACGGGCTGCATGTGATCTGCTGTGTACTTTTTCTGCATATAATGATTCATGAAGGTGATTAGGAAAGGGTGAATTCAATTGAATCCATACAACAGCAGAATGGCACCTTATTGGGTTTATCATGGCGGAGAATCAACGCTTTACCAGTATCCATATGCCTATAGGCAGCCCGTTTTCTCGCGCGCCATTATTACTGCAGCGCGGGGTGACGTAACTGGAGATGGAGTCGCTGATGAAGTCTTCCTTACTGGCAATCAAACGTCAGGCAGTCCGCTATGGAGAAATATCACTTTGGTGATACGTGACGGCAAAACACATCAGGAACGGCAAATCCAGCTTCATAACAATATCGGATACAATCCGTCACTTTTTCTGGCTGATGTGACAGGCAATCAAACGGAAGATGTGGCTGTTGTAATCGATACAGGGGGAAGCGGAGGCTCTATCTATGCGTATGTGTTTGCCTATATGAACCGGCAGTTCAGGCAGATTTTCAATTCGGATTCTTTTAATGATGAATTCAAGTACAGTGTGAGCTATCAAAATCAATATAAAGCGAGCGTGATCAGTCAACGCCAGCATGAACAATATATACTGGATCTTACTTACAAAGGCAGAGACTATTTGAATGAAATTTATACGAATCAGGGTGTTTTAAAAGCGCCGATAGAAGGCTGGGTCAATCCTTTATCCGGCTTGTATCCGGTTGATTTCAACAGAGACGGCGTATACGAATTGCTGGCGTATCAGCGGATCGCCGGAAGGTATAACGCCGACTCATTGGGATATGTTCAAACCGTATTGAAATGGAACGGGCGGAATTTTGGCGTTGACCGGCAGAATGTATCGATTGTTGGCGGTGCCGCAACTTGAGCAGAGAGAACGCGTAGTGGCAAAGACTCACGCTACAGGTGTTCTGCAACGACGGTCAGATAATAAGATAAACCGGTTTGCTGCTCTTCTAACATTCCTCGATGAAAATCATCCTGCATAAAAAATCGTGTTTGTTTTACGTAATCTTCTTTGCTTGTCGGATGTCCGTTTTGATTCAGGAACGTAATATGATTCATGACATGCTCTTGCACGGCAGGGTCATGATACGCCACACCGCTTCTTAAAAAATCAGCCATTCCATCAAGAAAATGTTTTGCCTCTATCGCCATTTTGTTCATTTCATCTACATTGACAGCGTGGGTATCTACTTCAAAATCGTAATGCTCTTTTAGATGGTCATTTTGTTCCGCTAAAGATTGTTTCCATTCGTCAGCGGTTTCAAATCCTTTAAACATTACCTTATGATCCATGTTCTCACCTTTTCTTGTGTATTCTAAAGACGTATTGACCGTTTGAACGAAGCGCTGGTACTTTTTAATTTTCTTTTCAAACAGCTTTTTTTGCTTTTCTAATGTACCCGTTCTGTCAGCATCCTCATCTAATAACCTTTTTATTTCTGACAAAGGAATATCTAATTCTTTGTAAAAAAGGATTTCCTGCAGTCTTTTTAGCTCGTCGGCACCATAGTACCGATACCCGGCTTCGCTGATTTCTTTTGGGACCAGCAAGCCGATTTTGTGATAATGATAAAGCGTTTTGATTGTCACGTTCGCAATGTGCGACAGTTCTTTTACTGTTACTTTCACAGCTCAATCCCTCCTTCCTCTATCACTATGAGGCCTTACCTTTGGTTGGAGTCAAGAATAAAAATGATGTTATTTTTACCCGGAGAGAATGAGATATAGCCCCCGAGAAAGCTGTTTTATGCTCAAAGAAAAGAGTGCTTGCACACAAGCACTCTTTACTCCAACTTAATTCTTTTCACATCTCCCAGCACAAATACGTAAAAAATCAGCCCAAGCAGCAATACAAAACCGGCAACCAGAAAGCTGAGCGTAAAGGAACCTGTCACATCAAACAAATATCCCGTGAGTGAAGCGGCGATTATACCTCCGAATAGGTTGTTTGCCAGGTTTACCATGGAACTCAGCATGGAAACGGAGCCAATCGGGGCCAGTTCTGCTGAGATGGACCAGCCGACCGGAGCCGTTGCAGAAACGCCGGCGAGGCCGATTGAAATGCAGATAATCGCAACGGTGATATTATTCGTCAAAATGGAGCCCAAAAAGAAAAAGCCGAAGCTCATCCCTACAATGATCACGGTTCGGTACACCTTGGTGTTGGAATAGCCTTTTTTGATAAGATAATCGACGAGCCAGCCGCCGACCACAATGCCGGAAATGGTTGAGATCAGCCACGGCACGGCGGTGAATAAACCGGATGACATGAGATCCATTCCGTATGTATGCTTAAAGAAAGTCGGAAGCCATGTAAGCAGCAGGTTGAATGTATAGCCGTACCCCGTAAATCCGATCATTAAGCCCCATACTTTGCGATTAGTGAAAAGCTTTTTTAAAAGCGGACCCGTTTTGTAAGGGATTTGCTCTGTTGTGATTGTATTGTGTTTCTGAATATAGTTTAATTCGCTTTTGGAAATGCGTTTGTGCCGTTCGGGCTGCTCATAGTACTGCCAGAAAAAGATGGTAAACAGCACATTGATGCATCCAATCGTTAAAAAGGCGACCCGCCAATCAAATGTTGTGACGAGAAAGGCGACCAGCGGCGCTCCGATCACGTTTGAAAATTTAGCGGCTGAATCAAACAGTGAGTTCGCCAGACCCCGTTCGCTTGGCGGAAACCATAGAGCGGTTGCTTTGGAAGCGGCGGGGAACGCCGATGCGCTTGTCAGCCCAATGAGAAATCGGAACACATATAAGAGCAGTTTTCCTTGTAAAAAAGCGAGAATGATCGTTAAAATGCTCCAAATCGTCATTCCGATTCTTGTGACCCAGGCCACGCCAAACCTGTCCAATAAACTTCCGACGGGCAGCTGCATCAGTGTGTACGAATATGTGTAAATCGAAAACACAATGCCGAGTTCAGTTGCTGTGAGGTGAAACGAATCTTGTATCGCCGGGGCAGCTACAGAAATGGCCACTCGATCAAAATAATTAAGAATGATAATGCCGCTCAGTAACGAAGATATATACCATCTGGTATGCCCGGGCCGTTTCACGCGCTCTTGACTCATGATGAAAACCTCCTCTGTCATAGCATGATCTCCGAATGTAAATACCATTCAAATTTTAAATACCACAGCTCTCTTTTATGTAAACGGACAGCAGGAATTTGACTGGAAAAGCCCATTGCTTTAGAATGAAAGTAATAAAAATGAACACTCCAAAGGGGAGTAGCTTTCACAGTAAAGTCGTCATTACGGGACAAGGTGTCCTCGGCTTTGCTGGCAATTTAATTGTTAGCGAGACCTTTGCCAAATCTGATTTGGTGAAGGTCTTTTTGTTTCTGAACTTCACCAAATCGGTGGAGTTTTTTTCATTTTTATCAAAAAAGGGAGAGGAGATTTACGATGTCTAAGCTGAAGAAATGGCTGAAACATGAATTGGTGAAGAAGGGGCTGCCATTAGCGAAAGAGAAATTGATTCCGATCTTAAAAGAAAAAATGAAGAAGAAACGATAAGGGGGCAAACAATGAAGAAAATGGTTCTGACGGTTTTGGCCGGCGCTGGTCTTTTGGGGGCAGGCGGATGCGGAATACTGGATCAGGTGAATGACGGGCTCGATTATACAAATGAAGCGTCAGCTTATGTGGAAAAGGTGAAGACGTTTGCAGAGGAAGCGCCTGCATTGGCTGAGGAAGCTGTAAATGACACTGAGGCGAAAGAAAAACTAGAGACACAGCTTGAGTCTATTCAAAAGGCAGCGGCTGATTTTAATGAATTAACCCCGCCTGATGCCGCAGCGAAGCTTCACAACACCCTGCAGGAGCATAACGAAACTTTGCAAAAAAGTGCGGAAGACGTCTTGCAGCAAGTGGAAGAAGGAAAGGTAACGCTTGAGGAATTGGAGCAATCCGAATTGGTCCAAAACGCTAAGCAAATGACTGATGTGATGGGGCAAATTGAAAAGCTTGGCGAATGAGAAAAAGCATCCCGGGAGCGGGATGCTTTTTCTTATTCTGCAATCGCGTCTGTTAACACAGGAACGACTTGTTTTTTACGAGAAACAACGCCTTTAAGAAGGGCTGTGTTGTTTTCTAATGTGACGTTGAACGCTTTTTCCACTTTGTCCGCTTCGTTACCGATTGCAAGTGCGAGTGAATCGTTTTCTAAGATGTCTGTGATGACAAGAAGGAACAGATCAAGGTTCTTCTCAGCCAAAACTTTAGAAATCACCGCTTCTAACTCAGCTTGGCGTTTTTTCACATCTTCGATATCCACTGTGTTGACTTGTGCGATTTCGACTTTTTTGCTGCCGAGTGTGAATTCTTTTGCATCAAGAGAAATCAGCTCTTCAACTGTTTTTTTGCTTAAGTCAGCGCCGGCTTTCAGCATGTTTAAGCCGTATTCTTCAGCATCTACGCCAGCGATTTCAGCAAGTTCTTTTGCTGCCGCTACGTCTTGATCAGTGCAAGTTGGAGATTTGAATAACAGAGAGTCAGAAATGATAGCGGACAGCATAAGGCCGGCAATTTCTTTCTCGATGGTTACGTTATTTTCTTTGTACATTTTGTTTAAGATTGTAGCCGTACAGCCGACAGGCTCAGCACGATAGTAAAGCGGCTCAGCTGTTTCGAAGTTTGCGATTCTGTGATGGTCGATGACTTCAAGAACCTGAACGTCTTCAATATCCTTGATGCTTTGCTGGCGTTCGTTGTGGTCAACAAGGATAACGCCGTTTACTTCGTTTGCAGCTGTTTCTACAAGACGAGGGCTTTCTTGTTTGAAGTAATCAAGCGCGTATTGTGTTTCGCCGTTGACTTGTCCAAGTCTGACAGGCTCAGCGTTGAAACCGAGTTTGTTTTTCAAATCAGCGTAAGCAATAGCAGAGCAAATCGTATCTGTGTCTGGATTTTGGTGTCCGAAAATAAGTATTTTTTCCATGATAACTCCTTATCCTTTTTTAAGTAGTGTAAACATTCTTTTTATAGTTTAACACGTCTTGCTGCGGGTGTAATCATGCAAACCCTTAAAAATTGATGTGAATAAAAAGCATTTTTTTTGAGTGGAAGAGGAAAGGTGTGTAAAATACTGGGTAGGTCAGTTACAAAATGATCTGTAGTATCAAAAAAGGTACTATTGGAGGGTCGAACATGAGCCGAAAAAATAATATTTATCCGAACAAAGAAGGCTGTCCAGTTGAATTTACACTAGATGTCATTGGCGGAAAGTGGAAAGGAATCCTTTTTTATCACATGATAGATGGCAAGAAACGGTTCAATGAGTTTCGCAAAATCTGCCCGAGTATTACCCAACGAATGCTGACCCTGCAGCTTCGGGAGCTTGAAGCGGATGGCATTGTTCATCGTGAAGTTTATCACCAGGTGCCGCCCAAGGTTGAGTATTCTCTGACAGAATTCGGGCGAACGCTTGAGCCGATTGTATTGCAAATGAAAGACTGGGGCGACGCCAACCGAGAAGTACTGGAGGCGCGTCGTTCGAACAGTTTATTAAAAGAACAGCAGAAGTAGCAGCAAAGGGAGAGCCTTTGCTGCTTCTTTTATTTCATCGAAATGGCTTTATTGGCGTTTCTGACGTCATTTTTTAACAGATCAGAAAGGTTGTAAGATGGGTAGTATCCATGCTGATACATGTATTGATAAACCTGCGCATGCAACTTAATGGCAGCATTTAGCTGTTTGACAAGTACGGTTCTTAATTGAGGTGTTGCTGTTTCTGTAATTGCGATGGCATAACTGCGGACAGATGTTTTGGCAAAGCCGAGCAGGTCACCGCTGTAAAATGGATTATCCGCGCGCTCTTCTTCCTCATCATCGCGAGGCATCGGCGCCTGAGGGAAGAATGGGAGAAGCTCTTTTAAGTTTTGCTCAACGGCCTGAATGGACACGCTATAAAGCTGTCTGAGCTGAGGATCTCTAACTTCTCTAATCATTTTCTTCAGTTTAATGAGCCCGTTTGCCTGAAAAGCAACCAGCTCATGCATCTCTAAAGTTTCATGCCAAGCCAACGTTCTGCGTTCATCCATGTAACAAATCTCCTTTATCAATCAGATTCTGTATCAGCATATGCCCAACGTTCAATGTTGTTCATGATGTTTTGAAGTTTTTAAAAAGGGAAATTCACCTTATATAGGATACGGGTTGAGAACATCCAAAAAGAGGTGAAACACGATGTGGGACATGATAAAGAACTTTTTCTTGTTTAGCAGCGGCGTTCTGCAAGCAACAACCCTTTTACTTGTGATTTTAATATTTGTGTATGTCAGAAAAACGAAGAAGAAAAACAAAGAGTCTTCTGGTTTTATGGATGATAAAGAATAAGAAGTGATGGGCATTCTTTTAAAGAATGTCTTTTCGTTTGCAATGTTTCACATGAAACATTGGCGTCATTTTACTTGCGATTTGGACTTATGTTAAAATATAAAAGTAATTTTAGAGATGATATGAAAACATTGGTGCAAAACATGTTGCGGCGATGAAAAAAAGAGCAGTCGTTTATGCTGCTCTTTTCTATTCGTATGTTCAGTATGATACGAGGTGACTAAGTGAAACAAACAAGAGCATTAATGGAAGGTGCTATTTTAATCAGTTTGTTTGCGATCATCACACTGTTGGTCGTTTATGTTCCATTGATTGGAACAATTCTGTTATTTGCACTGCCGCTGCCTATGATCCTTTATACGATCAGACACGGATTGAAATTAGGATTGTGGATGGGCGCTGTCAGTCTTCCTGTTGTCTTTATTGTCGGGTCCTTTAACGGACTTATTGTAGCTTTTATGTCAGCTTGTGCGGGCATTGCCATGGGGCATTTTTTCAAAAAAAGAGAACCCGGTCATGCTATTATTTCGGGTGCCCTTATTTATATGCTTTGTATCGTGTTCTATTTTGTGATAAGCATTCAGTTTTTGGGTATCAATATCATTGATGAAGCAATGACACAATACCGGCAATCACTCGATATCGTTGAATCCGTTTTGAAACAATCGGGTAATGCTGAAGAGCTTGAGAAACAAATGAAACTGATGGAAGAACAATTGAGTACGGTTCAATATCTTTTTCCAACAGCTATCGTGATGGTAGGAGCCATTTTTTCTTTCCTCAGTTACCTTATCGCTAAGCCGCTCTTAAGGCGATTCTCCCCCGATATTCCTAGTCTAAAGCCTTTTAGAGAGTTGAAGTTTCCGCAAAGTGTGGTAGTACTGTATTTGTTGATTGTCATTCTTTCATTTCTGCCTGTAGAAAAAGGCCATATGCTGTACTCTATCGCTTTAAATGGGGAGTTTATACTCGGGTTTCTTATTTTTATCCAGGGTTTATCATTTATCTTTTTCTATTGCCATAAGAAAAAATATCCGAAGGCAGTCGCCGTCATTGCAGTCATTCTTGGTCTGCTGCATCCGATTTTTATGGCAGCGATTCGCATTTTAGGCGTTATGGACATGGGCTTTAACATAAGGAATAAGGTGAAGTGAATATGAGTTGTACTCACATGGTGGGGAGTGATAGAAATGCCAAGCTTTTATGAAAAACCGTTGTTTCGGTATCCCATCTATGCATTGATTGCTTTGTCAATCATTACAATCCTCATCAGCTTTTATTTTAACTGGATCATAGGAACCGTCGAAGTGTTGCTGCTTGCAGTTATACTGTTTTTTATAAAACGCGCGGATTCTCTTATTCGAAAAGAGATTGACGCTTATATTTCTACGTTATCCTACAGGTTGAAAAAAGTCGGTGAAGAGGCATTGATGGAAATGCCGATCGGCATCATGCTTTTTAATGATCAATACTATATAGAATGGGCAAATCCGTTTCTCTCTTCTTGCTTTAATGAAAGTACTTTAGTGGGGAGATCACTTTATGATACTTGTGAATCAGTTGTGCCGCTCATCAAACAAGAGGTAGAATCGGAAACGGTTACATTGAATGACCGAAAATTTAAAGTGGTCATCAAACGGGATGAGCGTCTGCTTTATTTCTTCGATGTGACGGAACAGATACAGATTGAAAAGCAATATGAAAATGAAAGAACTGTGCTGGCCTATATTTTCCTTGATAACTATGATGATGTGACGCAAGGATTAGACGACCAGACGAGAAGCACGATGAACAGCCAAGTGACATCATTGCTCAACGCTTGGGCGCAGGAGTATGGAATATTCCTGAAAAGGACTTCATCCGAACGTTTCATCGCTGTGCTTAATGAACACATTTTAACCGAACTTGAAAATTCGAAGTTTTCGATTCTGGATGAGGTACGGGAAAAAACTTCATTTGACGGCGTTGCGCTGACCTTAAGCGTTGGTATAGGAGCTTCGGTCTCATCGCTGAAAGAGCTTGGCGATTTGGCGCAATCCAGTCTGGACTTAGCGCTGGGACGCGGCGGAGACCAGGTAGCCATTAAGCTGCCAAACGGTAAAGTGAAGTTTTACGGCGGTAAAACGAACCCGATGGAGAAGCGAACAAGGGTGCGCGCCCGCGTGATTTCTCATGCTTTAAAGGAAATCGTTTCTGAAAGCAGCAATGTGATTATCATGGGACATAAATTCCCCGACATGGATTCTATCGGCGCGGCGATCGGGATATTAAAGGTGTCACAGGCAAATAACAAAGATGGATTTATTGTGATTGATCCGAATCAAATCGGTTCAAGTGTGCAGCGCTTGATTGAGGAAATTAAAAAATATGAAGATCTGTGGTCAAGGTTTATTACGCCTGAAGAAGCGATGGAAATTGCCAATGACGACACGCTGCTTGTCATCGTGGATACACATAAGCCGTCGCTTGTCATGGAAGAACGGCTGGTAAACAAAATTGAACATATTGTGGTCATCGACCATCACCGCAGAGGCGAAGAATTTATCAAAGACCCGCTGCTCGTCTATATGGAGCCGTACGCTTCATCAACAGCGGAATTGGTGACAGAGCTGCTAGAGTATCAGCCGAAGCGCTTAAAAATCAATATGATTGAAGCAACCGCCCTATTAGCTGGTATAATAGTGGATACAAAGAGCTTTTCACTCCGCACTGGCTCGCGGACCTTTGATGCAGCTTCATATTTAAGAGCGAAAGGCGCCGATACGGTGCTTGTGCAGAAGTTCCTCAAAGAAACCGTTGATTCCTATATTAAACGGGCGAAGCTGATCCAGCATACGGCCCTCTATAAAGAGAATATCGCGATTGCGTCTCTGCCTGAGAATGAGGATGAATATTTCGATCAAGTGCTGATTGCGCAGGCTGCGGATTCACTGCTGTCGATGAGCGAGGTTGAGGCTTCATTTGCGGTAGCAAGACGTGATGAACAAACTGTTTGTATCAGTGCGAGGTCTCTTGGCGATGTGAATGTTCAGATCATCATGGAGGCGCTGGAAGGCGGAGGACATTTAACAAATGCGGCGACTCAGTTATCCGGCATTTCAGTAACAGAAGCGCTGGAGCGGCTGAAGGGCGCCATAGATGAGTATTTTGAGGGAGGCGTACAAAGATGAAGGTTATTTTCTTACAAGATGTAAAAGGAAAAGGAAAAAAAGGCGAAGTGAAAAACGTAGCAGACGGTTATGCGCATAACTTTCTGATTAAAAAAGGCCTCGCGGTTGAAGCGAACGCGTCAAACATCAGTGTACTAAACGGTCAAAAGCAGAAAGAGAAAAAAGAAGCCATCGCAGAGCTTGAGCAGGCAAAGAGCTTAAAAGAAACATTAGAAAAACTGA
This sequence comes from Bacillus sp. PK3-037, assembly GCF_054161355.1. Taxonomy (NCBI): domain Bacteria; kingdom Bacillati; phylum Bacillota; class Bacilli; order Caryophanales; family Bacillaceae; genus Bacillus; species Bacillus sp. PK3-037. Next base: position 92,352 of record NZ_CP096408.1, read on the forward strand.
CTGTTGAGCTCAGCGCGAAATCAGGTGAAGGCGGCCGTTTGTTCGGCTCTGTCACAAGCAAGCAAATTACTGAACAACTTCAAAAAGACCATAACATTAAAGTGGATAAACGGAAGCTGGAACTGCCGGACGGCATTCGCGCGTTAGGATATACAAACGTTCCTGTGAAATTGCATCCTGAGGTGCAGGCTGTGTTAAAGGTACATGTGAAAGAAGAAGCTTAATAGAAAAGAGGCTTGGATTGATCCAAGCCTCTTTTTTTATTCTACGAGATAAAGGGTTTGCTGGCTTTCTCCGCCAGGTCCACCTTTCATGCCTTGCTGGCTGCTTGTGCTGCTAGAGGAACTGCTGTACTCGTCAGAAGATATTTCTTGGCCGTGTTTCTTGATCCAAGAAACGAGTTCAGCATTGTCTGAGTTAGTTTCTGACAGAAGGAAGTATTTCACTTTGCCCTCATTGACCAGTTTTTTCAGCTCAGAGACAGTCAGAATCGGATCTGTGCCGTTGAAGCCGCCGAGTGCCATGACAGATTCATCTGTATTGATGATATATGGCGCAGCCGTTACGGTTGTCAACGTAGCAAATAAATACTCTTCGCCGGTATTATGCTCTCTCAGATAAGACAGGAGACCGGTGTCCATTTCTGAGGAGAACATGTTTCCTCCGTTTGCCGAGCTTTTAAGCTGCGGGCCGGATTCAGGAAGAACGCTGTTGCCCCCGTATAAAAGCGGCGTTGCTGACCAGTAGATTGGTGCGAGCAGCAGTACGCATAAGCTGACAATGATTAGCTGTTTGCTGCGTTTGAACATGAGCAGAGCAATGGTGGTGCCGAGTCCTGCGAGTCCAAGTACATACATCCAACCACTGCCGATTTGGCTTGTATAAGCACTCAAAATATACACTTGGAATGCGGATGTGATGAAGACGGCCGCTGGCAGCAGGCAGCTTGTCCAATCTTTATTGTTTTTGTATAAGCGAGACATTGTATACCATCCGATACCGGAAAGTGCGGCAATCGGCGGTGCCAGCATAATCAAATAATACTGGTGGAAGAATCCCGCGATGCTGAAGAAACCTGCCACAGGTACGAGCCATGCTGTCCAGAATATTGTTTCTTTCATTTCCGTAGCCTGACCGCGGCGATCACGGTACCAGCTGACGATTCCGCCCAGCAATCCGATCAATGCGAATGGAAGCATCCAGCTGATTTGGCCGGAGAGTGCCGATTGGAAGAGACGAAGCGGTCCTGCATCGCCTGTGCCGAACATATTCATGCTTTTTCCGCCGCCCCCGCCGGGTCCTCCATTTCCGCCGTTTGGTCCTCCGTTCCCTGGTCCGCCTGTTGGAGGTGTGCCGCCCCCTCCATTGGAAGCGCCGTTTTGCCCAGAAGGCGGCTGAGGAGCCTGTGCATTGCCCCCGAAGGAACCGGTGCTGTTTTGATTTCTATCTGCCTTGCTGTTTCCGTTCTGAGATGAAGAGGTTCCGTCAGAGGATTCATTGTGATTTGGCGCTTGCATCGTGCCATTATTCTGCATGTTACCGCCGCCTGCACTGCGTGCAAGGCCGGTGGTTTGCCCAAGCAGCCGCTCTGTGCCGTTATATCCGAAGGCGAGTTCTAACACAGAGTTTGTCTGACTGCTTCCGATATACGGCCGGCTGGAGGAGGATGTTGAATCCACAATAACCGCCCATGAGAGCGATATACCGGTCAGGAGGATAAGAGACAGAATCAGCGAACCTATTTTTTTCTTTAGCGAAGCCCGAGAAGCAATCAGGTAGAATAACACAAATGCAGGCAATACCATAAAGGCTTGCATCATTTTCATATTAAATGCAAGGCCGATCAGGCCAAAAGCCGTCAGGAGCCAAACGAGCTTGCCTTGTTTGACCGCCCGAAGCAGGCATGATGAACCGAGCAATAAGGTAAAGACAAGCATGCTGTCAATGTTGTTTGTCCGGCTGACGGCGACTGCGATCGGTGTCAGCGCCATGACAAGTGCGGCGGCGCGGGCCGCTCCAATGCCAAATGTCGGTTTGATCATTCTATACAGAAGGAATACCGATCCAACCCCCGCGAGAGCCTGAGGAATGATGACACTCCACGTATGAACACCAAAGATCAGCGCGAAAATCGTTTGAATCCATAAAACAACAGGCGGCTTATCAACTGTTACAAATCCGGAAGGGTCAAATGACGCATAGAAGAAATTGTGGAAGCTTTGCGTCATGCTTTTCACCGCTGCCAGATAGTATTGGTTCGCAGCGTCATCCTGCCAAATGTGATAGGTGTTGAGAAAAGCCGCTGCAAGCAAAATAACAATAAGGACTGTGTCGAAACGTTTGGTTTTCATCGTTTTTCACCTCTTTATGATGTCCTATTGTAAAAAACAAATATGAAAAACTTATGAATAAACCATAAAGATTCAAAGAATGTCTGACAGTTTTTCCATAAAAAAGAGACGGAGACATCTTCCCCGCCCATTTTCTACGCTGAATTTCTCTTTCTCTCTGTCTGAAGGACGTATCGATCGCGTCCTGCCCCGAGTCCTGCTGTTCCCATGACGATTAAAGCAGCAATAAGAAGCACAATCGGCATTGTCCATGAATGTGTCTGGTCAAAGAGATACCCGACAAAGATTGGCCCGACGGCTGCAAGAAGGTAGCCGAATGACTGTGACATGCCTGACAGCGCTGCAGCCTGATACGCATTTTCACTGCGGAGCCCAATGAGAGTGAGTGCCAGACTAATGCTGGAGCCTTGTCCGATACCGATAATCACCATCCAGATGGCAAGCATAGCATGGCTGCCGCCCGTTAATAATCCGCATAGACCGATCAGATAGACTGCGGTCAGCGCTGCAACGATCCCGCGCTGATGTTTCACGCGGTCAGCTAAAACCGGTGTCAGAAAAGTGGAAGGCAGACTCGCAAATTGCATGAGTGATACAAGCCATCCGGCGGTTGACGTATCAATCCCGTGTGAACGGAGAATCTCAGGAAACCAGGCGATACTGCTGTAAAATAAAAATGATTGCAGGCCCATGAAGATGGTGACGAACCATGCCACTTTGGAAGCCCAAATCGGGCTGGTTTTAAGCTGCGGCGTCTGGTTGGACGCATCCCGATGGCGCAGCTGAGGTACCCAAATCAGCAAGGCTAGACATGCCAGGCCTCCCCATAAAAGAAATCCCTGTTTCCATCCGCCATCCAACTGGGACGCTAAAGGAACGCTGAGACCTGATGCTAAAGCAGCGAATATATTCATTGATGTCGTATACAGGCTGATCATGATCCCTGGCTTTTCAGGGTATTTATGTTTGATTAAGCTTGGCAAAAGTACGTTTCCGATCGCAATTCCGATTCCGATGAGTGCCGTTCCGAAAAACAAAGCGGGGGTATAGCCGGCAGATCGAATCAAAACACCGATAAACAGTATCAGGAGACCAAGCCATAAGGTTCGCTCATTTCCGAGGCGCCGTCCGAGCTTAGGCGCGAGCGGAGAAAGAACGGCAAACGAAAGCAGCGGCAGTGCGGTCAAAAAACCGGCTGCCCCATTGGACATGTGCAGTTCGGTCCTGATGGAGCTGATGACCGGCCCGACTGAAGTGATTGCGGGTCTTAAGTTAAACGCGATAAAGATAATACCGGCAATCAGCCAAAACGATTGGATTTTTTTATTTTGTGGATGTGGCAAAGCAGTTACTCCTCTTTTCTAACATATACTTAATATCATTCCGATACATGTAAGCAAGTATGCGAGTGCAGGTTATGACTTGTCCTCTTTCTGCAATTCAGCCATTTTGGCAAGCAGAATATGCTGAGGCATATGCATGATCTGTTCAAGCGGCAGATTCAAAGACTCTGCAAGCTTTTGTGCAGTTTCAGCAGAAATTTGCAAAGGTCTCACAAAGATCCCTCCTCTCTTTTGTCCATTGTACAAGAATCAGATGTGAAACGTAAGAAGATATCACAAAGGGATGGTGCATTCGGAAAATGCCACTTATAAAAGAGATAAGGAGGGTTCATCATGAACAAACCGTTATCATTATTAAAACAAATGCTGTATGAGCATCAGATAGACACAGGGAAAGCTGTCACGTTGGAAGAATATATTGCATTGCGGCATAAGTTTCAGGAGCTGATGGGGAAATTTGCTTCATTTGAAGAGTGGGAGCTGTATCAAAAGGCGGCGGATCTCATGATGCGTATTGGATTCAAATGGATGGAATAACGTGTCGTACCCGCTAAAAAAAGCCCCGCGGCAGCGAAGGCTTTCAGTTTGTTAGAAAGTGAATTCATCTTCCACATTTTTATGCTGGTCATAAATCACAAGCTTCGCCGGACTGTTCTCTTTGGCTACCTGCTTCGCTTTTTCAATAGCGGCGTCTTTTGAGGTGTATAAAGCTGTAGGCGCCACATTCTCCACTTTGATAAACCAGCCGTCCGCATCGACGTTGGGTGTTACGGCGTATTTTTTCAGCATCATTCATTCCTCCCTCAAGATTTATCAGTTTTTTTCCCAGCCTGGCACTGTCCGAAACTATCCAATCTGCTGACTGAAAAAAATAGGAAACAAAGAATTTTTCTATTTTTTTTCTGGATAAATGGTAAAATGGAGTTTGGAGATTTTTTAATGAGAGGACGGTGCTTAGCATGACAGACCTTCTGAATGATCGGCTGCCGCCGCAAAATATAGAAGCCGAACAAGCCGTGTTAGGCGCTATTTTTTTACAGCCGTCTGCTTTAACACTGGCTTCAGAGGTATTGATTCCAGATGATTTCTATAGAATGTCCCACCAAAAAATTTATAATGCGATGCTGGTGCTCGGAGACCGCGGTGAACCGGTTGATTTAGTTACGGTGACGTCAGAGCTTGCCAACACGGACCTGCTGGAAGAAGTGGGAGGCATATCGTATCTGACTGATATCGCAAACTCGGTGCCGACAGCGGCTAACATAGAATATTACGCAAAGATCGTTGAGGAAAAATCAATTCTTCGCCGGTTAATCAGAACAGCGACAACCATCGCTCAGGACGGATATACCCGCGAGGACGAGGTCGAAGATTTACTCAGTGAAGCGGAAAAAACGATTATGGAAGTGGCGCAGCGCAAAAATACAAGCGCCTTCCAAAATATCAAGGATGTCCTTGTTCAGACGTATGATAACATTGAGCAGCTTCACAATCGAAAAGGCGATATTACCGGGATTCCGACAGGGTTTTCTGAGCTTGATCGGATGACTGCCGGATTCCAGCGCAATGACTTGATTATTGTGGCTGCCCGTCCGTCAGTAGGGAAAACGGCCTTTGCCTTGAACATCGCGCAAAACGTAGCGACGAAGACCGACGAGAGTGTAGCCATTTTCAGTCTAGAGATGGGTGCCGAGCAGCTCGTTATGCGTATGCTTTGTGCCGAGGGAAATATCAATGCCCAAAACCTTCGTACAGGAAATCTGACAGAAGAAGATTGGGGCAAGCTGACGATGGCGATGGGAAGCCTGTCCAACAGCGGAATTTATATCGATGATACACCGGGTATCCGTGTCAGTGAAATCCGCGCCAAATGCCGCCGTTTGAAGCAGGAAAGCGGTCTTGGCATGATTTTGATCGATTACTTGCAATTGATCCAGGGAAGCGGACGTTCAAAGGATAACCGTCAGCAGGAAGTATCAGAAATTTCCCGTGAACTGAAATCGATCGCCAGGGAGCTTCAAGTCCCTGTTATCGCGCTTTCTCAGCTTTCACGTGGCGTTGAGCAGCGTCAGGATAAACGTCCGATGATGTCTGATATCCGTGAATCAGGAAGTATCGAGCAGGATGCGGATATTGTCGCGTTCCTTTATCGTGATGACTACTATGACAAAGAATCTGAGAACAAAAACATTATCGAAATCATTATTGCCAAACAGCGTAACGGCCCGGTAGGAACCGTGTCTCTTGCGTTCGTAAAAGAATACAATAAATTCGTCAACCTGGAACGGCGTTTTGATGACGCAGGTGTTCCGCCCGGCGCGTAAACCCCAAGAGTTTCTTCTTGGGGTTTTTTCATCCAAAAGACTGAAGAGAAACCCAGCCACTTAGCGGATGTAGAAATGAAAGCGTTTTAATAAAATGAGACAAAAAGGAGAGGGTAACAATGAGAAATCGTTTTTCACAATTTCATGCCGCGCAAATTCGGATAGCAAGACCGACGGGCCGGCTTGATCAGATCATTCGCTTTTATGAAGAAGGGCTGGGCTTAGAACGAATTGGTGAATTTCATCAGCATAATGGGTTTGACGGAGTCATGTTTGGCCTCCCGCATACCGATTACCACTTGGAATTCACCCAGCATGAAGAGGAAAGAACAGCCCCCGTTCCCCACCCAGACAGCCTGCTCGTCTTTTATGTGCCGAGCGAAGAAGACATCAAAGCCATCACTGAAAAATTAAAAATCATGGGCTATCAGGAGGCTGAACCTGAGAACCCGTACTGGAGTCATGGAGGGGTGACAATTGAGGATCCAGACGGCTGGCGGATCGTGTTCATGAACACAAAAGGGATTTCAGGCAAGTGATTCTTTCTTCTGCTAAAGGATAAAAGTTTCATGAGCTTTTCAAGGCAAATCTTTAAGAAAACGCTTCTAAAGTCATTTAAAGCGAACGAATTTGGATTTTCAAGAATTTAATGTTCGGATTTACAATTGACTTTCTGTTTCTTCACTGATAAACTTGATTTGTTTGAATAGAATCGTTTTTGAAAGGTTAACGGAGGTGCACGGACATGTCTTCAGTAGTTGTAGTAGGTACGCAATGGGGCGATGAAGGGAAAGGTAAAATCACAGATTTCCTGTCAGAAAATGCAGAAGTGATCGCCCGTTATCAAGGCGGAAATAACGCAGGGCACACCATCAAGTTTGACGGAGTCACATACAAGCTACACTTAATCCCGTCTGGAATTTTCTATAAAGATAAGACGTGTGTGATCGGAAACGGAATGGTTGTAGATCCAAAAGCATTAGTCACAGAGCTTGCGTATCTTCATGAGCGCAACGTCAGTACAGATAACCTGAGAATCAGCAACAGAGCCCACGTGATTCTGCCGTATCATTTGAAGTTGGATGAAGTGGAAGAAGAGCGAAAAGGAGCAAACAAGATCGGCACAACGAAAAAAGGAATCGGCCCTGCTTATATGGATAAAGCAGCCCGTATCGGCATTCGTATCGCGGATCTGTTGGATCGTGACGCGTTTGCGGAGAAACTCGAGCGCAATCTTGAAGAAAAAAACCGTCTGCTTGAGAAAATGTACGAGACAGAAGGATTTAAAATAGAAGATATCTTAGATGAGTATTATGAATACGGACAGCAGATTAAGAAATATGTCTGCGATACATCCGTTGTTTTAAATGATGCGCTTGATGAAGGACGCCGCGTGTTATTTGAAGGCGCACAAGGGGTTATGCTTGATATCGATCAAGGAACATACCCGTTTGTTACGTCATCTAACCCGGTTGCCGGCGGTGTCACCATCGGTTCAGGTGTCGGCCCGACAAAAATCCAGCACGTAGTCGGTGTCTCAAAAGCCTATACGACTCGTGTCGGCGATGGTCCTTTCCCGACTGAGCTGAAAGACGAAATCGGCGATCAAATCCGTGAAGTCGGACGTGAATACGGAACAACAACAGGCCGCCCGCGCCGTGTCGGCTGGTTTGACAGTGTCGTTGTCCGCCACGCCCGCCGTGTCAGCGGAATCACAGATCTTTCATTGAACTCAATTGACGTGTTAACAGGTATTGAAACACTGAAAATTTGTGTGGCTTACCGTTACAAAGGAGAAGTCATCGAAGAATTCCCTGCAAGCCTTAAAGCACTTGCAGAATGTGAACCGGTTTATGAAGAAATGCCAGGCTGGACTGAGGATATCACAGGTGCGAAGAGCCTTAGCGAGCTTCCGGAAAACGCGCGCCACTATCTTGAGCGTGTGTCTCAGCTGACAGGCATTCCGCTTTCTATTTTCTCTGTCGGTCCAGACCGTTCACAGACAAATGTCCTTCGCAGCGTGTACCGTGCGAACTAAACAGAATACCCGCAAGCCCCTGTTTTCAGGGGTTTGTTTTTTGTTTGAAAACTGCAGATAAGTTGGTCTGAGAAAAAAATATGAAAAAAAACCAAAAAAGTTATTGCCACTTCTATTTGTTCGTGATATTATAAATCTCGTTGTTACGGAAACTGCTTCAATAGAGTACAAGATAAGAACTTGATCCAAGTCGTTTGCTCTATGAAAAATCCGGCATCTTAAGAGCCATTAGCTCAGTTGGTAGAGCATCTGACTTTTAATCAGAGGGTCGAAGGTTCGAGTCCTTCATGGCTCACCATTTTTGTGAAGGCCCGTTGGTCAAGCGGTTAAGACACCGCCCTTTCACGGCGGTAACACGGGTTCGAATCCCGTACGGGTCATTGATTTACTTTAGCGTTATTGCTAAATTCCTTATTTGTCTGCGAGAGTTGACACGACAGCTCTCCAGACAAATTACTGTAAGGTCCGGTAGTTCAGTTGGTTAGAATGCCTGCCTGTCACGCAGGAGGTCGCGGGTTCGAGTCCCGTCCGGACCGCCATTTTACTTTACTTAGTAGAGAAAAATAAATAATTTGGCTCGGTAGCTCAGTTGGTAGAGCAACGGACTGAAAATCCGTGTGTCGGCGGTTCGATTCCGTCCCGAGCCACTTACCAAACGCATCTGCAATCGTAGGTGCGTTTTTTCTTTATAAAAAAGAGAAACATGCGGAGTGTTATAATAGAAGAAAAAGGGAGAACCGGCCCTGCGGCCGGTTCAAAGAAGAAGACGTCAATAAAAAGACGCACGCAGGTGAGGGGAGGTTTCATTTAAATTATCTTTTTTAAGAAAAGTTGAAAAACATGACAAAAGATAGACAACTGGTGGATGAAGGTGAAACATGAGTTTTTTTCTAAACCTTTATTTTTTTTATCTTTTGACCTTAAACCGTTATAATAGACAAGGACCCATTGTTCTATTTGGGCCATAAGTGATGTAACGAATGTGATATAGATGAAATGAAGACCATTCGGCAGGAGGAAAATCAAAAATGATGGATAAAAAGATCCTTGTAGTAGATGATGAAAAACCGATTGCAGATATATTGGAATTTAACTTAAGAAAAGAGGGCTATGAAGTGCATTGCGCCTATGACGGAAATGAAGCCGTTGAAATGGTGGAAGAGCTTCAGCCTGATTTAATTCTTTTAGATATTATGCTTCCGAATAAAGACGGCGTTGAAGTATGCCGTGAAGTCAGAAAGAAATACGATATGCCTATCATTATGCTGACGGCTAAGGATTCAGAAATTGATAAGGTCATCGGGCTTGAAATCGGCGCGGATGACTATGTTACGAAACCATTCAGCACACGAGAGCTTTTAGCCCGTGTGAAAGCGAACTTGCGCCGCCAGCTGACAACAGCGCCAGCGGAGGAAGAATCATCTTCCAACGATATTCATATTGGCTCCCTTGTCATCTTCCCTGACGCGTATGTCGTATCAAAACGAGATGAAACAATCGAATTGACTCATCGTGAGTTCGAATTGCTTCATTATTTAGCAAAACATATCGGACAAGTGATGACACGTGAGCACTTGCTGCAAACGGTCTGGGGCTACGATTACTTTGGGGATGTCAGAACGGTTGACGTAACAGTGCGCCGCCTTCGTGAAAAAATTGAGGACAACCCGAGCCATCCAAATTGGATTGTCACACGCCGCGGCGTCGGTTATTACTTGAGAAACCCTGAACAGGACTAATGCCCAATGAATAAGGTTGGTTTTTTTCGGTCGATCCAATTTAAGATTACCTTGATTTATGTGCTTTTGATTATCATCGCGATGCAAGTCATTGGTGTGTATTTTGTCAATCAGGTAGAGAAGTCGCTGATTACCTCTTATGAACAATCGCTTAATCAGCGAATCGACAACCTTTCTTATTATATTGAGCAGGAATATAAGAGTGATAATGACAGCACCGTCATTAAGGATGATGTCAGCCGTATTCTGAATGACTTCACGAAGAGTGATGAGATTCGGGAAATTAGTTTTGTTGATAAAAGCTATGAAGTGGTTGGCTCTTCAAGGCCATATGGAGAAGAAGTTGCAGGGAAACAAACGACGGATCTCATTTTCAAAAGAATTTTTTCTACGAAACAGTCTTATTCTAGAAAATATTATGACCCGAAAAGCAAAATAAGAGTTCTCATCTCCGCAAAGCCCGTTACGACTGAAAACCAAGAGGTTGTCGGAGCGATTTATGTAGTAGCGAGCATGGAAGATGTCTTTGGCCAAATGAAGACCATCAATACGATACTGGCCTCCGGCACTGGCTTGGCCCTCGTTTTGACAGCCCTTCTCGGTATTTTTCTGGCCAGAACCATTACCCACCCGCTTTCAGATATGAGGAAGCAGGCAATGGAGCTTGCGAAAGGGAATTTCTCCAGGAAGGTTAGAAAGTACGGACATGATGAAATTGGGCAGCTTGCCACAACGTTTAATCACTTAACGAGAGAGCTTGAAGATGCTCAGGCAATGACAGAGGGTGAACGAAGAAAACTTTCCTCTGTTATTGCCTATATGACGGATGGCGTTATTGCCACAAACCGAAACGGCGCGATTATTCTCTTGAACAGCCCGGCGCTGGAGCTGCTGAACGTTTCACGTGAAACAGCCTTAGAAATGCCGATTACAAGCTTGCTGGGGATTCAAGAGAATTATACTTTTGAAGATTTAGTCGAACAGCAGGACTCTATGCTGCTCGAAATTGAGCGCGACGATGAATTGACAGTGCTTCGTGTCAATTTCTCCGTGATTCAAAGGGAGCATGGCAAAATCGACGGTTTAATTGCTGTCATTTACGATGTAACCGAGCAGGAGAAAATTGACCAGGAGCGCAGAGAGTTTGTAGCGAATGTATCACACGAGCTGCGGACGCCGCTTACGACCATGCGCAGTTATTTAGAGGCGTTAGCTGAAGGCGCGTGGGAAAATAAAGACATTGCACCGCGTTTCTTAATGGTGACGCAGAATGAAACAGAGCGGATGATTCGGCTTGTAAACGATTTGCTTCAGCTTTCTAAGTTTGACAGCAAGGATTATCAATTTAATCGTGAGTGGATTCAAATCGTCCGATTTATGTCGCTCATTATTGATCGTTTTGAAATGACGAAGGAACAGCATGTGGAATTTATTCGCAATCTGCCGGACAGAAACCTGTATGTGGAGATTGACCAGGATAAAATTACGCAGGTGCTCGATAATATTATTTCCAACGCTTTAAAATACTCACCTGAAGGCGGACATGTCACCTTCTCGATTGACGTAAATGAAGAGGAAGAACTTCTCTATATCAGCGTTAAGGATGAAGGGATCGGGATTCCGAAAAAGGATGTCGAAAAAGTCTTTGACCGCTTCTACAGGGTCGATAAAGCGAGAACGAGAAAGCTCGGCGGGACCGGTCTGGGACTTGCTATTGCCAGGGAAATGGTTCAGGCGCACGGCGGAGATATTTGGGCAGACAGTGTAGAAGGAAAAGGCACAACGATAACTTTTACTCTTCCATATAAAGAGGAACAAGAGGATGATTGGGATGAAGCGTGAAAATATAAAAACAATATTACTTACGGTACTCGTCGTCATCAGTCTTGTTTTTACATGGAGCATATGGACATTTCAGCCTAATTTCTCTGAAGACTCGTCATCAGCAGAGTCTACGGTGCGTGAGAAGCATAAAATTGAAAAAAATACCCAAAAGCTGTCTGAAACGGTAAAACCGCGGGAAATGTTTATTCATGATGACGGTGCTCATTATAAGGTCGATGATGAAACGCTTTATGATGAAGTCTGGTCAGATTTGCCGCATTGGGATGTAAAAGGCATTAAAGATATATCGGATCAATATGATAAGGCCGGATTCAAGAGCTGGTTTTATGGAAGAGGCGGTTCTGCTGCCAAGCTTGATCTGCAATTCAGTGACACGATACCTATTGATATTATTCAAACGCTGTTTAAATGGTCCAATCAATCGTTTGAATACAGCTCGTTTGATCATATTATGATCCCATTTGATGAAACAAAAACGAATAAGAAGATTTATTTGGTATCTTACAGCAAGCAGCTTATTCTGGAAGTGACGGTTGAATCTGCAAACTACCGGAATATCATGAGCGATTTAAAAAACAAAGAATCAAATATGCCTGCGTACAGCTTGTTCTCGATCGGCACAAAGAAAGAGTTTTTGCTGCCGAACAAATCGCTTACGATGGATAAAAAGGAATTTGTCACCGAATCAATTAAAACAAACACTTTTAAACAAGCGCTGTTCAGCGATCCGAGCATTGTAAGAGAAGATTCGAATTATAATAACAGAAATGTACTGACGGACGGCATCAGCCGTTTAGATGTCAGCCTGACCCAGCGGCAGGTTCAATTCCAGCAGCGTAATTTAGTGCAGAGCACTTCGTATCAAACAGGTGAATTAATCAAAAAGAGCCAGAAGTACCTAGAGGATACAGGAAGCTGGACGGATCACTACCAATTTTTTAATATCAACGACAGCCAGCAGCTGAGCTTCTATATCTTTATGGATCAGCTCCCGGTCATTAACAGCATGTCTAAACCGTTTGGCGGAACTTCGGCAATCACCCTCCAATGGGCCAATGACGATATTCTCAGCTATAAACGGCCGAACTACAGTCTTGGAACGAATCCGATTAAAACAAGTGAGACACAGCTGATGAGCGGCAGGGAAGTGAGGGCTCTTCTGTCCAGACAAACGGCGTATGATACGGACAAAATTGATCAGATTTTCCCTGCGTATCAGATGATCTCAACATCAACCAACGATGATCCTCTTGTTGAGCTTGAACCGATTTGGGCTATGAGAATAAATGGAAAAGTGGTGCCGATTACGAAGGAATTATTGATGAAGGAGGGGGCTGACAATGGAGTGGAATAAGACAAAAACAATCTTCATCGTTGCCTTCCTCATTTTAGATATTTTCTTAGGCTATCAGTTTTTTGAGAAGCAATCTAATAGTAAAGAATATGAAGTCATTAAAAATGATGTAGAGCATGACATGAAGGCAGACCATATCACGTATGAAGGTCTGGATAAAGAAGCGATAGAAGGCTATCGGATCACAGCCAATCAAAAAGTCTTCACGAAGGATGAGATTGAATCACTCAAGGATCAAAAGCCTATGATGGATATGCCTAGTGATGATCATAAAGTAACGAACTTAAAGATGAAGTTTACGAGCCCGATTGCCCTTTCAAAGAAAAACATAGAGGACGATGCACAGGCGCTTATGTCTTCTAAAATTCAAGATGGTGAAAAATATAAGCTTTGGAAGGTGGATAAATCTAAAAAAGAAATCATTTACTTCCAAACGTATGAAGGCCATTACATTTATCAGAAGACTGACAACTCCTCTAATATGATCGGACAAGTGATTTTGCACTTAAACGATAAAAACGAGGTTGTGTCATACGAGCAGTCGACGCTTGAAACCTTTAAGCAGATTCAGAAAGAAAACTTAATTACTGAGCTTGATGCGGTTGAATTATTGTACTATCAAAATCAATTAAAAGAATACTGCACCATAAAGAGTGTGAAATTCGGCTATGTGGCGCAATATCCGCTGACAAGCACGCAGGTGCTGGCTCCGGTATGGAGAGTCACGGTGGAGTATGATAAAAAAGTGAACGGCGAGAAAAAGAAAGTGCAAGAGTATTTTACTGTGAATGCTTTGGAGAGTACGATTTTAGATACAGATCAATCAAAATAATGGAGTGAACTGAAATGAGCTTGCAATTTAGCGTTCTTGCGAGCGGGAGTACGGGAAATGCGTTTTACCTGGAAACAGAGGATCACGCGTTTTTAGTGGACGCCGGTTTGAGCGGGAAAGCCATGGACGGATTAATGGCGCAAATCGGACGTAAGCTGGATGATGTGGACGGCATTTTTGTGACGCATGAGCATAGTGACCATATTAAAGGCCTCGGCGTCATCGCCAGAAAGTACAAGCTTCCGATCTATGCGAACGAGAAGACGTGGAGGGCGATGGAGAACCAGATCGGCAAAATTGATACCGATCAAAAGTTTGAGTTTCCGATGGAGACGGTGAAGTCGTTTGGCGGACTTGATGTAGAATCGTTTGGCGTCTCTCACGATGCGGCAGAGCCCATGTTTTATGTGTTTCATTGTAATGGGCGCAAGCTCGCGTTAATGACAGATACAGGGTATGTCAGCGACCGGATGAAGGGCATTATCCGCTCGGCGAATGTGTTCGTTTTTGAAAGCAATCATGATGTCGGCATGCTGCAAATGGGAAGATACCCTTGGAGCATTAAGCGGCGGATTTTAAGTGACGTCGGGCACGTTTCAAATGAAGACGCTGCGTTGGCGATGACTGATGTCATCGGCGACGAGACGTCTCGTATCTACCTCGCTCATTTGAGTCAGGACAACAATATGAAAGAGCTGGCCAGAATGTCTGTCCAGCAGACATTGGCTTCTAAAGGATTTGTGACAGGCGAAACATTTGATTTGTTTGATACCGATCCAAAAAAGGCTACTCCACTTTGCGCTGTATAATTTTTTCTTGTGTAACATGACTATTATAGGAGTTTCTAATCCACAATATAACCATATCAACGTTCTCTGAAAGGGTGGAATATGGTGGATTACGAGCGTGAAGAAGAACATAATACTCCTGAACAGCCGAAGAGAAGCAAAAAAGGTTATTTTCTTTCAAGCCTGATTGGGGTGATTGTCGGCGCTGTATTGATGGCGTTCATCATGCCGTACCTTTCAAATGAAGGGCTAGATACGGGCGCTTTAGATCAGCAGCAGAACTACAACGGCCGGGAATCAATCAGGACGGTGAATGTCAGTGTCAACAATGCGGTCACCAAGATTGTCAGCAATGTGTCGCCGGCTGTTGTCGGTGTTGTGAACATCCAAAAATCAGATATACGGGGAGAGAGCGGTGAGGCTGGGAGCGGCTCAGGCGTCATCTATAAGAAAAATGACCACTCTGCTTATGTCGTGACCAACCATCATGTGATCGAGGGCGCTTCCCAAATTGAAATCAGCCTAAAAGACGGTTCGCGCGTGTCTGCTGAGCTTGTCGGCAGCGACCAGCTGATGGATCTTGCCGTTTTACGGGTGAAAAGCGATAAGATTAAAGCAGTCGCCGATTTCGGAAATTCAGATGAAGTGAAGTCTGGGGAGCCGGTTATTGCGATCGGGAACCCATTAGGCCTTGAGTTTGCTGGTTCTGTCACACAAGGCGTCATCTCGGGTACGGAGAGGGCGATCCCAGTGGATTCAAACGGTGACGGACAGCCTGACTGGAACGCAGAAGTCCTGCAAACAGATGCGGCCATTAACCCTGGGAACAGCGGCGGCGCTTTGTTAAATATGGATGGGAAGGTCATTGGCATCAATTCAATGAAAATTGCCGAGTCAGCGGTTGAAGGGATTGGCCTGTCCATTCCGTCTAAGCTCGTGATCCCTGTGATAGAGGATTTAGAGAGATACGGAAAGGTCAAACGCCCGTTCCTTGGCATTGAGATGAAATCCCTAAGCGACATCGCAAGCTATCATTGGGATGAAACATTAAAGCTTCCTAAGAACGTCACCAATGGAGCGGTTGTGATGGGTGTAGACGCCTTTTCACCTGCAGGAAAAGCGGGACTCAAGGAGCTGGATGTCATCACTGAATTTGACGGGCAAAAAATAAATGATATTGTGGATCTTCGAAAGCGGCTTTATCAGAAAAGAGTCGGTGATCGAGTGAAGGTGACGTTTTACCGCGGCGGAAAAGAAAAATCCGTTGAAGTGAAGCTGTCCTCCGCAGATCGGTTAGGAAGTTAATAAAAGCAGTCTGGCACTGATGCCAGGCTGTTTTTTTATGCAAAAAAACGGAACAGGGTCATGCCCGTTCCGTTTCAAAAAGGATAGATCGAATATGAAGAAAAATACAAGATGGATGTTACACGTGAAACAGCATGTAAGAGCTTGTCAGCTGCAAATACTTCCGTTTTTTTCGACAATGTAGAAGATTCACGGTACCTTGTATTTGTGACCGCAATGCTATGTGCTTTTGCTTTTGTGATGGCAACTTGTTTTTTCTGAACCTAATGCTTCATCACTTTTCCGCTGCTGCTGTTGACATTGAAGGTATGAAGTTTGCCATCTTCTCCAAGCTAGACGCAAACGCCGTCCACTTTCTTCGTTTGAGCTGATTGAACAGCTCTCCTTGGTATTTCTTCCTTATCATCAGATGTAAACGACAATTGAAGTGAAAAGTGAAATCGGAAGAGGAACGGTTTTTCTGATCCGGCTCCCCTCGGGTATAAGATTGTTATTTTGAGTGCAGAGAAAACTTCTTCAGCCGGTATTGCAGGCTTTGTCTGCTGATGCCGAGCTCCTGAGCGGTTTTTGAAATGTTATGGCCGTGTTTTCTAAGGATGTTTTCGATCACATATTTTTCGAAGCTCTCCATTTTTTCTTTCAAATCAGCGGCGGGCTGATGCCCTGCGGGTTCCGGCTTCGAGATGTCTGCCGGCTTGATTTTCATGCGGTATTGATATGGCAGATGGTTGGCCGTAATCGTTTGTTCATCTGTCATGAAATTCATCGCGCCCTCGATCATATGTTCAAGTTCGCGAATATTTCCCGGCCAATCATAGGATAAGAAAAATTGCTTCACATCTTCGCTGATATGTTCAACATTCATTTGGAACAGATGGTTGTTTTTCTGGATGAACTCTGACGCGAGAAGCAAAATGTCCTCTTTGCGTTCCCGAAGCGGCGGGATGATCAGCGTTACGACACTCAGCCTGTAATACAAGTCCTTGCGCATTCGTTCACCCGCAATGGCATCAATCGGGTCTTCATTCATCGTGGCGATAATGCGCACGTCAATCGGTGTATCCTTGGTCGAACCAATGCGTCTGATTTTCCGTTCTTGCAGGGCGCGCAGCAATTTTGCCTGCAAGCTCAAATTCAGTGAGTTGATTTCATCTAACAGAAGTGTGCCGCCATGGGCTTGCTCAAACAGGCCAGGCTGGTCAACGGCACCTGTAAACGCGCCTTTTTTCGTACCGAATAGGATGCTTTCCACCAGGCTGTCCGGCAGAGCCGCACAGTTTTGAGAAATGAACGGGCCGCTTGATCGGTCGCTGCCGTTATGGATACTTTGTGCGAACAGCTCTTTTCCCGTGCCGGTTTCACCTGCGAGTAGAACCGAAGAAGACGTGCGGGTCGCCCGCTTGGCGTTTTCGATGACATCCTGAATTGCTGGACTGGTGCCGAGAATGCTGTCAAATGTGTAAGTCGCGTTTCCTTTTTTATGCATATTCTCTCTGATCAGGCGTTCCAGCTTTGTCACGTCCTTGGCAATTTCGACAGCCCCTTTGATGTTGCCGTCTTGGACGATCGGATATGTATGATTGATTGTCGTGATTTCCTGGCCTTTATTATTGAAATAGCTCTGCTTTACATTTTTGATCGTTTTGCCTTCCTGGAGGGCTTGCACAAGTGTGCTGTCCTGCTGCTTCGAAAACATAAATACATCCATCAGGTTTTTATTTAAGACGTCCTGCTTCTCCATATCTTCAATTTGCATCATTTTGTTGTTATAAACAATCGTGTTTCCATGCTCGTCCACGACGTGCAGGCCGACATCAATTTCATCCAAAATGCTCTGAAACACTAATGTGAGGAATTCGCTGTCTTTGACCAAAGTATAATCCTCCCTCATTTATTTTCTTAATATTTCTTCTATTTTATAAAAGAATAGAGAGGATATGCAAAAGAATTTTGCACTATATGAAAATTTAGTGCGAAATATCTGAATATTTTTGCACCCTTTCCTCAAATAATGTAGAAAATACACGAATGTGCGAGTTGGCACGAAACTTGCATTTATAAAAAGGGAAAGCAGGATATAGTGTTGAAACAGAAAACAAGGGGGAATTCAAATATGCCAGCTTTATCAAAATCCAAAGAAATTATTGATCAGACGTCTCATTACGGTGCCAACAATTATCATCCGCTGCCGATTGTTATTTCTGAAGCGCTGGGTGCTTGGGTAAAGGACCCGGAAGGCAATGAATATATGGATATGCTGAGTGCTTATTCTGCGGTGAACCAGGGGCACAGACATCCGAAGATCATTCAGGCGTTAAAGGATCAGGCTGATAAAATCACGCTGACGTCTCGCGCGTTTCACAACGATCAGCTCGGACCGTTTTACGAAAAGGCGGCTAAGCTGACAGGCAAAGAAATGATTCTGCCAATGAATACGGGGGCTGAAGCGGTTGAGTCTGCGGTGAAAGCAGCGAGACGCTGGGCTTATGAAGTGAAGGGCGTGGCGGACAATCAGGCGGAAATTATTGCGTGCGTCGGAAATTTCCATGGCCGGACGATGCTGGCGGTTTCTCTTTCTTCTGAAGAAGAGTATAAAAGAGGATTCGGCCCGATGCTTCCGGGAATCAAACTAATCCCTTACGGAGACGCGGAGGCGCTGCGCCAGGCGATTACGCCAAACACAGCGGCGTTCTTATTTGAACCGATTCAAGGCGAAGCGGGCATTGTGATTCCGCCTGAAGGATTTTTGCAGGAAGCGGCGGCGATTTGTAAGGAAGAGAATGTGCTGTTGATTGCCGATGAAATTCAGACGGGTCTCGGACGTACAGGCAAGACATTCGCTTGTAACTGGGACGGCATTGTTCCTGATATGTACATTTTGGGGAAAGCGCTTGGCGGCGGTGTGTTCCCGATTTCATGCATTGCGGCGGACCGCGAGATATTAGGCGTGTTTAACCCGGGCTCACACGGCTCCACATTTGGCGGGAACCCGCTGGCATGTGCAGTGTCTATCGCCTCATTGGAAGTGCTGGAGGATGAAAAGCTGGCGGATCGTTCTCTTGAGCTTGGCGAATACTTTAAAAGCGAGCTTGAGAGCATTGATAACCCTGTCATTAAAGAAGTCCGCGGCAGAGGGCTGTTTATCGGTGTGGAATTGACGGAAGCCGCACGTCCGTATTGTGAGCGTTTGAAGGAAGAAGGGCTTTTATGCAAGGAAACGCATGATACAGTCATTCGTTTTGCACCGCCATTAATCATTTCCAAAAAGGATTTGGATTGGGCGATAGAGAAAATTAAGCACGTGCTGCAAAACGCATAAATCCGCATCATGGCGGGATATTCACTTCGTTTGTATAAATTTACAACAGAAAAATTAGCACTCCCTATTTGCTCAGCTACAGTATTTTAGTATAATGTATCTTTATGAGAAGAAGTGAATTTTATATTAAATAGATAGAGACTCTTTGGACAGCAAACTGGGATACGCATCACGATAGATGTTCCAGCTTAGATCCAATACAAGTTGCTGAAGGGGTGCAGAATGTGAATACGAACCAAGATAACGGAAATCAGCTCCAGCGGACAATGAAATCTCGCCACTTGTTTATGATTTCATTGGGCGGAGTGATCGGAACCGGTTTCTTCCTGGGAACCGGGTTTACCATTAACCAAGCGGGACCGCTCGGCGCGGTTCTGTCTTATTTAGTGGGCGGCTTTATCATGTTTTTGACCATGCTCTGCTTAGGGGAGCTTGCGGTCGCCTTTCCTGTATCGGGGTCCTTCCAGACCTATGCGACAAAATTTATCAGCCCGGCCTTCGGGTTTGCATTCGGCTGGCTGTACTGGCTCGGCTGGGCGGTGACATGCGCCATTGAATTCTTATCAGCGGGGCAGCTGATGCAACGCTGGTTTCCGCATATAGACGTGTGGATCTGGTGTCTGGTCTTTGCGGCACTAATGTTTACCTTAAATGCAATAACCGCGAAAGCCTTTGCAGAATCTGAATTTTGGTTTTCCGGCATTAAAATATTGATTATCCTTTTATTTATTATTCTCGGCGGAGCCGCTATGTTCGGCTTCATTGACCTAAAAGGCGGAGAGCAAGCGCCGTTTCTGACGCATTTTTATGAAGATGGGTTATTCCCGAACGGCATAAAGGCCATATTGATAACGATGATTACCGTGAACTTCGCATTCCAGGGAACTGAGCTGATCGGGGTTGCAGCCGGAGAAAGTGAAAACCCTGAAAAAACGATTCCGCGGTCCATCAAACAGACAGTATGGAGAACGCTTGTCTTCTTTGTTCTTTCTATTGTTGTCATTGCCGGCATGATTCCGTGGAAACAGGCTGGAGTCGTAGAAAGTCCGTTTGTTGTCGTATTTGAGCAAATCGGAATTCCGTATGCAGCTGATATCATGAACTTTGTTATATTGATTGCGCTCTTATCTGTTGCGAATTCAGGTTTATACGCATCGACACGTATCCTGTACGCGATGGCGAATGAAGGACAGGCCTTCAAAGCGCTGGGCAAAACAAATAAAAGAGGTGTGCCGCTGAACGCGTTAATCGTAACGATGGCTGTGGCCTGCCTGTCACTTCTGACAAAATTTGCGCAGGCTGAAACCGTATATATGGTGCTATTATCATTGGCAGGCATGAGCGCGCAGGTCGGCTGGATTACGATTTCGCTTTCCCAAATCAGGTTCAGACGCAAATATATCCGTGAAGGCGGAAAGATAGAAGATCTAAAATTTAAAACACCGCTATATCCGGTGCTTCCGCTGATCGGCCTGACGTTAAATACAGTCGTTCTCATCAGTCTCGCGTTTGATCCGGAGCAGCGTATCGCGCTGTATTGCGGCGTACCGTTTATGGTCATTTGCTACATCATTTATCATGTCGTCATTAAAAAACGCAAGCAGGCAAATCGTCAGCTAGAGCTTTAAAAACGTTGTCCGCAAGTCATCTTTGTTAGAACCCGCATAAGGACATTATCTTATATGTTGAGGTGGAATCACAGATGGATAAAACGATTTCGGTTATTGGAATGCCAATGGATTTAGGACAAGCACGACGCGGAGTGGACATGGGCCCGAGTGCCATCCGGTATGCCCATTTGATTGAGAGGCTGTCAGACATGGGGTATACGGTTGAAGATCTCGGTGACATTCCGATCAGCCGTGAAAAGATCAAAAACGATGAAGAACTGAAAAACCTAAATTCCGTACTGGCAGGAAACGAAAAGCTCGCTCAAAAGGTGAACACCGTGATTGAAGAGAAAAAATTCCCGCTTGTCCTGGGCGGCGATCACAGTATCGCGATCGGCACGCTCGCAGGTACAGCGAAGCATTACGATAAGCTCGGCGTCATCTGGTATGACGCGCACGGTGACCTGAATACGCTTGAAACATCACCTTCAGGCAATATTCACGGCATGCCGCTGGCCGTCAGCCTCGGCATCGGACACGAGTCACTGGTGAACCTTGAAGGGTATGCGCCTAAAATCAAACCGGAAAATGTCGTCATTATCGGCGCCCGGTCACTTGATGAAGGAGAGCGCCAGTATATTAAGGAAAGCGGCATGAAGGTGTACACCATGCACGAAATCGACCGCCTCGGCATGACAAAGGTGATCGAAGAAACCCTTGATTATTTATCAGACTGCGACGGCGTCCATCTCAGCCTTGATCTGGACGGACTTGATCCAAACGACGCACCGGGTGTCGGAACACCTGTCATCGGCGGCATCAGCTACCGCGAAAGCCACCTGGCTATGGAAATGCTGTATGACGCAGGCATCATTACCTCAGCTGAATTTGTTGAGGTCAACCCGATCCTCGATCATGAAAACAAGACCGGAAGAACAGCGGTAGAGCTAGTAGAATCCCTGCTAGGGAAGAAATTGCTGTAGACATGTGAAAACCCCCGCATCCCAGCGGGGGTTTTCTTTATTATCCAATCATTTTCTCAGCGACTTTCATCTCTTGTGAGTGTGATTGATGATCTGCAATAAACCAGCCGGATAAAATCACTGCTGCAACGCCTGCGCCAATTAGAAACTTTTTCATTTACATAACCTCCGTTTGTTTAATGAGTTCCTCAATTTGTAATGCTTCATAAAAAAAGTGGGCGGCTTCTTTGTAAAGCTCATTTTCCCTATACCGTTCGCCAGCCAAAATGGAAAGTTCTCTTACACTGTCGTATTCTCTCTCCGACATCAACACATCCATATGTTCTTTGCATAAGTGAAACGTTTCCGCATGACCTCCTTCTGCGTAAATGGCATATAACATATCAATTTTTGCCTCACATATTTTATTCGGCTCAGTATTTAATTTTTCCTTCAATTTTTGGTAATAGGCTAGGGCCTGTTCTTTCTTTTCAGTCTTAAACAGCTCTCGTATCAGCAAGTAAACAGAATGATAGTAATAGGCGGATCGGGCGTACTCTTCGTTCTGTAACGCCTCTTCTAATGTTGAGATGGCCTTGTCTGATTTGCCGCTTTGGGCATGAAGCAGTCCAAAGTTATGTAAAAGCTGGGCCTCAAAAAAATGATCCTCTAATTCTCTCGTCATGCGAATGGCTTCATCCAAATAGGTTTCCGCCTCTTCAAACTGGTTCATCTCGGTAAAATTGCCTGACATCGTAATTAATGCGGAGGCGAGTTTCTTTTTGTAATCCGTTTCTTCTCTGAACGTTTTGACCGCTTGCCGTGTATGGTTGAGAGACACAATATTTTGTCCCAGCTTATAATAGAGCTTGCCGACCTTCAGATGAAATTCGGCTTTTTCGATCGGATCGGGGATGTTGCTGAGATACTGCTCCGCTTCTTTATAGAGCCCGATGGCAATTTCGTAATTATTTTTATAGGCTTCATACATGCCTTCAAACAGAAAAAAGTAATATTTGAGCATGTCTGACGTAGCATTCATATGAGGAGACTCCTCATGCTCAAAGCCCAGCCCTCGCGCTTCATGAAGCAATACTTTATGGCGCAATTCTAATAAGGAGAAGTAGGCAAGCACCTCCTGATCCTCTTCCATATCATCCAATAAAGGCTTCACTTCTTCAAAGATACGGGCGGACTCTTCAACTTCATGTTTCTTGATCGCAAGGTACCAATCGTTGAGCATGTTAGCGATTTCTGCGGGTGCAATCTTATTCATTTGAAACTCCCTTCCCTATTCATTTATCAATCTATTTGCTTATCTTGATAGTAACACCTCTTTCTATTTTATGTAAAATCCTCTAGTCAATAAATAAAGGAGAGGCGATATGACCATTACGCTGACACCTATGCAAGCCGAGGAATTTCGATCCTATCTGACATACACGACTAAGCATTATGCAAAAGAAAAGATAAAGGCAGGATCGTGGCTCCCTGGAGAGGCCATGTTTTTGTCCAAACAGACTTTCTCTGATTTGCTGCCGAATGGGCTGCACACACATCATCACCATTTATGGAGTATCATCCTGAACGGAAAGGAAACGGCTGGCTGGCTCTGGATGCACGCAGAACCGGAACACCCGCAGCAGGAAGCGTTTATTTACGATTTGGGATTGTATGAATCATATCGGGGAAAAGGTTTTGCGAAGCAAGCCTTGAACGCACTGGATGAGATGGCGGGAAATATGGGCATTCGAAAGCTGTCTCATAATGAGATGGCGGGAAATATGGGCATTCGAAAGCTGTCTCATAATGAGATGGCAAGGCGGCTGTATGAGCGGACTGGATTTCAGGAGATTGATGTGATCATGAGTAAGAAGCTCTAGGCCTGGGGAAGGCCTTTTTTTGTGAGACAACCTTCCTGTAAATGATTTCTAAAAATTCTGTAAATCACCTAGCTACCTTCCACATTTCCCTAATATAATGATGATAAAGGAAATCATCTTTCCTAACACACATGAAAAGAGGAGATGTTATGAGTAGTAAGGGAAAAATGTTTATTATTTTGGTAGCGCTTACAATTGGCGGCGGCCTGTTTATTTCTTCCGCCAAAGCTGTAAAGGCCACGAACTATGCTGAAGAAATCGCAGCGCTTCAGCCAGGCACGACCCCAGAAGAAATCACAAAATCCGCCAGCCAGATTGCCAAACAGCAGCGCGTAAAGACCGATGTCATTCTCAAACAGTTTTACAATGAAATCACCGCCGATAAAGCAGAAGGAGACCAGCTCGCCAAGGAAAGCGGCATGTCCATGATGGGCGGCTCATCCGGTACGAAAAAACTTCCCACAAGCTCGAAAGGAAACATTTACTACACCAACTCCTACACAGCCTACTACAACCATGGCCACGTCGGCATGTACTCCGCCTCTGACAAAATTGTTGAATCTGTTCCAAGCGACGGCGTCAGACAAATTGCTTATAACGCCAGAGACGTGGAAGACAACTCCATCGTACAGACAGTCAATGTCACTTCTTCACAGAAAACATCCGCTGCCGACTGGGCGGTATCGAAAGTCGGTGACTCATACTCGTTTAACTTCGTCAATAACAGAAATACCGGCCATGACGGTGCCAAAAACTGCTCCAAGCTCCTGTGGTCAGCATTTTTGCTCAAAGCCGGCATTGATATCGACAGCAATAAAGGGTTAGGCGTTTACCCGCGCGACATCACAAGTTCTTCCTATACGACAACCGTCATGACGATCCATTAAGGAGCGGATATGAAAAAGTGGATGATCATCATCGCCTTGCTGATGCTCGCAGGGATCGCATTAGTTGTCTTCGTTTCTCCTCTAAAAAGCCATAAAGCCGTGAGTCAGCAGGATCTCCGAGACCCTGATTTTCTGGACGGCAAGGACATTCTGCTGTATGTCTCAACCTCTGCGGATCAGGATGCATTCGGCGGCGGGAAAAGCTATGCCCTGTTTATCAGCCAAGACGGTTCGCTGTCGTCATTTCAGATGAAGGGCCTTGAGCTGGGCTCAGCCAAGGTTCACGGCGACAGTGTCATGCTGGAGGACAAAAACACGATTTTTACGATCGAAAACGGACTGTACTCCTATAAAAGAACGTATCAGCACACAGGTGACAGCGCGGGCTTTTTGCAAAATACGGACGGTTTTTACACCCTCTATAATTCCGGCTACGACAAAAAGGGAGACGGGTACCGTTCAGAGCTGTACCGCCAGATGGACGGGGAGTGGAAAAAAGACGTCATCCCGTACTACATCCGAGCCTCCGGTTTTCACGGTGGCGCCATTTACGCACTTGTCCCGACAGACGACGAGAAAGGCTATCAGCTCCTTCAGATTCAAGCCGATCAAAAGAAGCTCACATATCAAACCATCACTGAATGGCCGTATCGGGAAGGAGCCTCAATCGAGTCTCAGCTTGCTGCGGACGATCAAGCTGTATATTTGATGGTTCGGGGGCAAAAAGCCAGCAATCTCTATCAAATGGTGAAAATCAATAAGAAAAACGGCAAGGTGGAGCTTTACGATATCGCCGAATACAAAAACGACGAGCAAACAATATACAGCTCTATGCCGTTCAGCTTCAAAAAAAGCTTTTTCTCGTATCACGGGTCCCTGTATTTCATTGACGGCTTCGGAAAGGTATACAAGATCGATGCAAAGACAGGAAAAAGCCGGATTGCCTTCGCTCTTTCCCCAGAAAAAATGAAGGCCGATTTCAAAGAAATTACACAAAAAGGCAGCAGCCTCTATTTCTTCACATACACCTACAACCAGCCTGCATACATTGAACAATACAGCTTGAAAACCGGAAAGAAAGTGAAGGAAAAAGAGATCGGGAAGGTAAAGGAGATCGTGACGCCGAAGAGTCATTTGAAGCTGTATGATTTTGAGGTGATGAAGGATTTTTAAGGTGAAGGGGGTTCCGGCTTGGGAGCTGTTATACTGCTCATCGTTTTTGTTTTTCCGATGATATCAGCCGTAATTGGTGCAGCGGGGTATTTCATATGTAAGAGAGTTTGGATTGGTCCGCTCATCGTCCTTATTGCCAGTTTGATATTGTTGTTTACGTTAGCCTCTGGCAACAGTTCATTCTTGTTTTGGGTTGTGCTCTATACTGCAATTGCGTTAGCAACCAGTGTTGTCACATTATTTCTCAGGAAATTATTATTCAACTGACCGCTGTTTATGAAGAGACTTGAGAAGTCTCTTTTTTCTGTTGCTTAATTTGAATCCGAATACGCAGGGATTTTGGGTATGGTATAGAAACGATTCTAAAAGGAGGAATTACAATGCGCACCAAACGGGTTATGATCCAAGCAGTCATCATCGGCCTGACTTCAGCGATTACTGTGTTCCTATTAAATGGAGGCAAAGTGGACTGGTTAGACATCGCCGGCACCATTATCGGCTGCTGGCTTGGCATCTTTTTTGTCGTAAGGTTGGAGAAAAAGCAGGCGTGAAAAAGGGAAAGGGCCAGACCGAACCGAAGTCATGTGCAAGGACGAAGAGTCCAAAGACATGAATGGGAGGAATGGCGTTGACAGGAAACAAAGCGGTTGTGTACAAAGGCAAAGGAAACGTGGCGGTGGAGGATATCGGCTATCCGGAGTTAATCTTGAGGGACGGGCCCGGCGTTCCGAAGGCGAATGTGAATCGAAAATGTGAGCATGGGGTTATTCTCAAAGTCATTACAACCAACATTTGCGGGAGCGACCAGCATATGGTCAGAGGCCGTACAACGGCGCCTGAAGGCTTGGTGCTCGGGCATGAAATCACCGGAGAAGTCATTGAAACGGGGCGTGATGTTGAATTTATCAAAAAAGGAGATATCGTATCCGTTCCTTTCAATATTGCCTGCGGACGCTGTGTGATGTGCAGAACACAGAAAACGCATGTGTGCCTGAATGTCAATCCGGACCGGCCGGGATCGGCTTACGGCTACGTCGATATGGGCGGCTGGGTCGGCGGGCAGTCGGAATATGTCATGGTGCCGTACGCTGATTTTCAGCTGTTGGTATTCCCTGATAAAGAACAGGCGTTAGAAAAGATTCTCGATTTGACGATGCTGTCCGACATTTTCCCGACCGGATTTCACGGTGCTTACACAGCTGGTGTGCAAACAGGTTCTACCGTTTATATCGCAGGAGCGGGGCCTGTCGGCTTAGCAGCTGCACACTCCGCCCAACTCCTTGGCGCCTCGGCGGTGATTGTCGGCGATCTGAACGAAGACAGGCTGGCACAAGCGAGAAGCTTCGGTTGTGAAACGGTCAACGTACAAAAACACGACCGCCTCGGCGAGCAAATTGAACAAATACTAGGTGAACCAACCGTTGATGCCGCAGTGGACTGTGTCGGTTTTGAAGCATCCGGACACGGCAACCAAGGGGAAGCGCCAGCCGCCGTGCTGAACTCGATCATGGACGTCACCCAGGTAGGCGGTAGCCTTGGCATTCCGGGCTTATATGTCACCGAAGACCCGGGCGCAAGCGACGCAGAGGCAAAAAAAGGCTCATTAAAAATCCGATTCGGCCTAGGCTGGGCAAAAGCCCACACCTTCGTCACCGGACAAACCCCTGCTATGACATACAACCGCAATTTGATGAAAGCGATCCTAAGCGGCAGAGCGCAAATCGCAAAAGCCGTCAACGCCACCGTCATTTCTCTGGACGACGCGCCAAAAGGCTACAGCGACTTTGACAAAGGAGCGGCGAAGAAATTTGTGATTGATCCGCATGGAACATTGAAATAAAAAAAAAGCTGGCGGTTCAATCGGACGCCGGCTTTATTGCTGATAATCGGTTTCTTCAAAGCGATCTCCTGATTCGTCTTGGACGATTAAATCCCCTTCAATTTTGTCCAGTCCAATCAAAATAAAAGGATTTTTCTCATTTGCCTTGGGGGCAGGCTTTCGTTTCACAGTTACAATCGTTTCTTTAGGTGAGTATTTGACGTCTGACACCTCAAGCTTCTTCTCTTTCTCACTGCTTCCGAGAGACACGATAACCATCTTTCTGCCTTCTAAAATGGTGAAGACTTGATACCCTTTTACGTCATCATGTGTTTGAAGGTAATTTGCGTATAATTCTAGCTCGGAACTGCCTTCACCGATTCGATCCTTCTCCAACACCCAATAAGACGACTGACACCCAGCAAGCAGCAACATGATCACAAAAAGCCAAACCCATCTGAAGCGCACATGCAGACCTCCCCAATCATCGGTTACATCCAAACTAACATACGAGCGAAATAGAGTCATCAACAGCTTGTTTGTCGATTTGTGGATAAAACTCAGCCCGAAGCACTACTAACATGTGAATAAATAGGTTATATTGAGAAGAGAACAATTGTAAAAATGGAAGAAAACATCGGAGGATTTGAACATGAAACAAACCTATTATTCCTGTGAAGAACACATCGAAACCGTGCTGGATATGTACATAGACGACCACGAGCTGCCGCCCGAAATCAGAAAAATCGAACATACTAACAGTTTATCCACAGCCTGTGAATTATGTGGAGACCCCGCAGTATATATAGTGGGGAACGAATGATCTTACACAAAATACAGAAAAGATATCCACAATTGTGGACAATATATATGAATAACTTGTTTCTAAAGTGGGGATGACCTGTGAATATCAATATTGTGACAATCGGAAAACTAAAAGAAAAATACCTCAAGCAAGGCATTGAAGAATACACGAAACGACTTTCGGCCTACGCAAAAATCGACATCATCGAACTCCCGGACGAAAAAGCGCCGGAAAACCTAAGCGACCAGGACATGAAAATCATAAAAGACAAAGAAGGCGACCGCATCCTATCAAAAATCAGCCCCGACGCCCACGTCATCGCCCTCGCCATCGAAGGAAAAATGAAAACATCCGAAGAACTAGCCGATACAATAGATAAGCTGGCTACTTATGGAAAAAGCAAAGTCACCTTCGTCATCGGCGGATCACTCGGATTGAGTGACGCGGTGATGAAGCGAGCGGATGAGAAGCTGTCGTTTTCGAAAATGACGTTTCCTCATCAGTTGATGCGACTCATACTAGTTGAGCAGATTTATCGGGCTTTTCGGATTAATCGTGGGGAGCCTTATCATAAGTGAATGAGGTTTTTGGGGAAAAGAATTTATTTGCTAATAGGAACAGAATAATGACGTAAAAAGAACCCTCCCAATTCGACTTTGAAAATCAAAAGAGAAGGCAACGTTTGTCAAAGAATATTAATATTAAAGAAAGGAGAGGAAAACATGGTGAAAGAAGGATATAGAGGTGTAGAGTACTACAAAGGGCCAGATTTGGCAAAAGGATATATGCTAGATAAGGCTAAAGAAGTTTATGAAGAGTTGGCGATTGGGCATGTAATAGAGAATATCAATGAAGCTATAGAATTATATAATATCATCAAGTATGTTAAGGACGATACGTTTCTATTATATCTTGGTGAAGATAAAGAGGAATGGATTAAAGAAAAAAGTAGTATAGCTAATTCGTTAGTTGGTAAATATATTAATCAGCATTCAGACATCTTAGCCGAATATGAAGAGGTAGATTTCAGATATAAGGAATCTTTTTGGGAAATAGTAGAAAAAAGAAAGTTGAGTGATATTACAGAAAGCAGATTTAAGATGTTTCTTGATGAACTTGATGTATTTGCATGGCAAATATTTAAGCTACATAAACTTGTTATGAAATTTGATGTGGAATTAAGAGAATACATGCTTAATAATTCAGAAGGTAGTACAAATTTACTTTTGGATAAATTTTTATTAAAAAATAGGAGCGAACGACAGGAATCTTATTTGCCACAATCATTAACTATAGAAGACAAGGAGCAGATTATTAGCACCTATCTAGATTTAGACAAGCCTAATTTAAATTACACCAGGCTTCTTAGTAATGTACAGAATACGAAAGAGTTTGCTTTGGATATTAGAGTTAAATTAAAAGCAAAAAGAGTAAGCGAGAGACTTGAGAGTGGACTCTTTAAAGATGGTAGTGGGATGGGAACGGATATAGTAGTTGAGTTCAAAGAAAATGTAGAGGGTACTGTGAAGCAGCATTACTCATTAAATAAAGTAGGAACAGAGGTTGATAAAGAATGGTTAGAATCTAATCTTGATAATCCAACTTTATTGAACAACTTTATATACATATTCGAGTTCGTAAATAAAGATATGGTTTCTAAATTCCCATATAATGAAGTATATGTAAGTGTCTTTGATAGATTTGGTTTTGCTCATGAAAAAGAATACAAGACCAGTACAGAGTTCTCATTAAGAGAATCTTTATCCTTAGCACAAATGCATCTATATTATTCATTCTTAAAGAGTAAAAACAAAGATTTAGAAGCAATAATTGAATGGTTCTTTAATGTTTATCTAAAAGAGGAATTCTATATTGAAGACTTCAACATTAAGCTACCGCCTATAGATAATCCGAATTTTGAAAAGTGCAAATCTATATTTCCAACTATTGAAAGTATAATCAAGAAGTATAAGTTTTATTTAGAGGATGGTTACATTGATGAAGAGCTTGTACAAATGGAAAGTAAGCCTTTGCTATTTTCTGAATGCCCAAGCATGACAAATAACAGATACGCGTATATAGCGCCAAATAATGATGAGGCTATAATATTGAGAAATATTATGTTCTCTGACCAAAGTAACCTTACTTATTTCCCGAATTATGGTGATAGTCAATATAATACGCTTATTGAAAGGTTGGATACTGATAAGCTGTATTTACATGACATAGAGGATTATCAAAAATCATCTTTAGATTGGCTTGTTGAAAATGATTATGTAACGGTAAACGACGATAATGAAGTAGTGTTGATCAATAGGAATAGAACACTTATATATTATTATATCTATATAAACGGTGTAGTCGTAACTAGTAAGATATCTAATGCTCTAAAGAAAGAAGTTGATAAGTTATTAAAAGAAAGAGCTTTAGTTTCTGAAAATACATTATTAACAAGGCAAGAATCCGATTATATAGATTACTATCTGAATAAAAGAAATTTTATCAATGGATATGACTTGAGGAACAAGTATTTACATGGTACATCTTCTGGATATGAGAATGAAAACGAGCATTATGTAAATTATCTGCATGCTCTTAGATTATTAATAACAATTATGATAAAGATAAATGATGATCTTTGCACAGCGAAGGTTGAGGGTGATTATTAACGCATCAAGGGTCAGGCCCTAATTTCAGAAGAGATGTTTTGTTCTTCTTTTAACGAAGGTGCAAATAATTTTTTACAGGTATTAAACAAAATTGAGTATAAGGAGTATTTCGAAGAAAAAAGACTAAATAAATCTATAGATGTTTCTAAAAAGCTTTTCTTGTGAAATAAAAACATGACATTAAACTCTAAAAATATTATTTGAATTATAAAATTAAGGTGGAATTTAATATGGATCATAAAACTTACGTTCTTGAAACAAGGAGGCATTTTAGTAATATTATTAGATCAGTATTAGGTGATGAACCTAGAACTATTACCATCTCTGATCAGATTCAAATTGATACAATATTAACGGAGATAAGTAAAAAAATTAATTTAGAAGTAGATAAGATGTCTTATATATGGTGGTGGAGAGGTGGAAATAATCATTTAAACACATTTGAAATGAGGGACAATTATTTCTATCTAAATGATTGGAAATTAAAAATAAAAGAACTTTACATAAATATTTCACCTATATCTATATTTGATTTCATTATCTTTAGAGTAAAAGGAGAAGAGAACGATATACCTAATACTGAAAATTATGAATGGGACAAGGATGAATGGTCAGAACTTGATTTAAATAAGCATACACTATTAGATTATAGTATAAGAAAGCAATTAAATGATTATATTGACTACTTTAGTCATCCCTACAATTTTATATTAACCGCACAATTTGGATTGCCAAACTTGAATATTTATTCAGATACTCTTATCGAGAGAATGCTAAATAAACTATTATTTGAAGAAATTAGTTACGAAGATTTTAAAAATTGGTATGTGCAAATATTAGTCTCTTTAAAAAAGGAGATAGAAGCATTTTATGAACATATTGTCGAATTTCCAATGCTTGCTTTAGAACATAAACTCGGTAAAAGACTCCATGATAATATCAAAAACTTAAATAAATATGAGTTGTCAGATCAAGTTTTTTATAGAGCCAGAGCTCTTACAAACTACGTTCCATATGATGAAGCTGGTATGTGGAATCCGCCTGCTGATAAAGTAGCAGTATACGAAGGAAGGTATAATCACTTTGGTCAGAGCTTTTTATATATGGCAGCTGATGAAGAAACTGCATTTAAAGAGGTTATCCCGGAATGGCATGGTTCTTGTAGCATGATTAAAATTAAATTACAGGATTCTGTTAAATTATTAGATTTAAGAAAGGTGAATTTTTATGCAGAAAGTAATAGCTTAGAATATGTAATTCTACATTACATGCTGGTACATGAAGGTACAATCAGTCAAGAAACAAAAAATCCTTATATTAAACCTGAATATGTAGTACCAAGATTTCTAGCCGATTGTGCAAGATTATATAAGTTTGAAGGCATCTTATTTAACAGCACCAAAAACAATGGTATTAATCTAGTATTGTTCGAGCCTAAATTATTAAAAGAAACAGGTAAGATATTTACATATGAAGACCCTTATATATATAGCAAAATATGATAATCGAAATAAGTGATTTAGAAGATTTTTTAAATGAATTAATAGAGTATAATGTTGAGAAACAGAAGGAATATGATGATAAATTAAACAAATTAAATGATCTGATAGGAAGATTAGAAAGTGATAATGAGGAATGGGTACAATCCTTTATTGATAATCAAAAATTTAGATTGGATTTATTTAACACATTATCAAGGTTCGAACATCATATGATTTCTTAATATATTCAGTTTCTGACAGTATGTATTGATAAAGTCTGGGAGATGTCAAATGAAAATGGTGCTTTTTCTATGTATCAAAAGTATCTGAATATCATACTTGACATTGTTATTAATTATGAATATCTAAAGATGTCTCCAAGGTTATTTATTTTAACTAATTCTCAGGCACTAAACCTCCTAATCTCCATTTTAAATTTAAAAGTAAATTTCGTTTTGAATAGTGAAATAGCTGAATCAACATCTCATTTGGTATTTCACTTTTTCTAGCATACCATGTTTCTGTTGCTGACCAACTACTGCCTATAACTTTTTCATTTTTAGGGTTAACATAATACAATACTTTATCTAGAGAGCATTTATATCTTTCATAAATAAGTGCTACTATTATTAAAGAATTATATGAAAGGAAAATCTATGTTTGATTTTAATAAGCTAAGATATAAAAAATACTTTTCACTAAATTATCTTTTGAAATATGGTTATTTTGATTTTAAGTATTCTTCTAAGAATATTAATGAGAATTATATATTATCAAATCTAGTTTATAAAAAAGTTTTTAACATGGATGAATTAGTAAGAGTTTTTAAAGAAGTAAAAAAACAAGTTGTTTTTAATTCCAAAAAGGATACTATTCCAATTGAATTTTCAATTTATAAGAATGAAAATGAGAGAAGATATTTCAAACTACCAAATTTATATTCGTATATTTGTTTGTGTTTACACCTTTCTAAAAATAAGAATAGATACATAGAGATACTACATTCAAGTAATAAATCTTTATCTAAAGAGTTTTATAATAGTACCTTTTTGCAAGGGAAAATTAAACGTGAAGAGAATAGGTTGGGGAGAAAATACATTTTCAAAACGGATATACAAAATTTTTATCCATCTATATATACACATTCAATCCCTTGGATATTAGTTGGAAAATCAGAGGCGAAAAGAAATAAAAAAAATTATGAGGAGTACTATAACCAACTTGATTCTTTGATACAAAGGTGTCAAAGAGGAGAAACACATGGTCTGCCAACAGGTAGCTTCGCTTCCCGGTTAATTGCAGAAATCTATATGTGCAAGTTAGATGAAAAATTGAATAGATACTCATATGTTAGGTATGTAGATGATTTTGAGCTCTCTTTCAATGATGAAAATGAGAAAAGTGAATTCTACAAGGAATTAAATAAAGAGTTAAATAGTTTGAATTTAAAATTAAAAATAGAGAAGAATAAGGTGGATATTTTTCCGTTTGAAGGAGATAATAATTCTGCATTTTTCTTTGATTACTTTTTGAAATCAGATAAAAATTTAAAATACCAATCAAGGCGGATTTATAACTTTATTGATAGTAGTATTTATAAAGAAAGAGAAGGATATAAAGGATCATTGAAATTAATGTTTAAAGCATTAAAGTCCGGTATTAGGAAAGAGCAGATATTACAACGAGCGTTTACAAAACCGTTGTTAAAAAAATTGTTTAATTTAGTTTTAATGACACCCCATTTATCCGTGTATTTTTTGGAATTGGTAGACGTTCTGGAAGAAGGAATTATTGAAAATAGATTAAAAAGAGGTATAGAAGAAATAAAACCTCAAATACAGATGAATATAGATAGATACATTGATTTGAATTATAATCAAGAGTTATACTCTCTATTAAGCATTTTTTATTATTTAAAAATTCATAGTGTGTGTGATAAAGACACTTTGATGAGTATTATGGAAAAAATGGATGACTTGAGTTCAATATTATCTTTTGAATTATTATTAGAAGATGAAAAAAATATTGATAACCTCTTGTTTGAAGCAGTAGAAAAAAAACTTGAAAACTCAGATTGCTGGGAAGGAGAGTTTTGGTTTTTTAAATATCATATATTTTTAATGATAAATAAAAATAAAAAAACAAAGTTACATATAGAATATAAAAAGTATTTATATGAAATGTATGGTAATGGAATAGATAAGGGTAAATTTTTTAACAGGAAAAACTTAAATAGAATTAATACACCTATTAATATATTATGGCAACATGCACAGAGTGACCAAGAAATTGCGAACTTTTATAAAACTTTGATTGACATGAGAGTATGTTTTATTAAATGAATTAATATAGAAGTTTTTAATAAAATTTAATAGTAAAAGAAGACCAAGAAAAATTCATTGGTCTTCTTAATAAAAACTCTTTTACTTGCCTACCATTTTAGCTCTAAAACTCATCTAGATCATAATCTATCCTCTCCTCTAAGCAATAGCAAAGCCAACGTTTTAATTGTTCCTTTAGTTTAGTTATTATCTAATAGTAACTATAAAGAATTAATATTATTTAGACCTAATTTAAGGAATGTTATATAAAACTTGTAGAGTAACCGTGACCGTAGTTTCCAGCGCTTGCTTAAATGCAAACTGTCACAGGAAAAGTAACATTCAAAAAATTGTCTTTTTCTTAGGTCTTCACTATAAAAAACTATTAGCCTGCACAACAAACGGCTACCCATTCATCTGATGAAAAACACTCTTAATATACAGCTTCAGCAGTCCAACCTCCAACACCAAATACCTGCTTCTTCCTCATTAAGCGCGCACATGGAGTAATAAATCCGAAAAACCAATTTTATAATCTTCCAAGAGGTAGTGGAAGATTGAGAGAGAAACAATTTCTTTGTTCTGCGAACATAGATGGCTTTGTTGTAATAACATTCTTCGAGGCATGATTCTATTACCAACCTTGTTCCCCACAGCTGTTTAAAATTAAATTATTGTTGTTTTTCTTTCACCATCTTCATAAAGAAAAAGACGACAATGAATACGATAAAGTAATTCATTGGATTCTTAAAGATGCTCAACTCTAGTGTAATCTGTAATAGTATCCAGAGAACGAAGATGGCTATATTTCAGGAATGTTGATTTTGTACATTCCAAGCACTATCCATAGTTGGTAACAATAGGAGGTAAGTGGGTCCCTTTTTTCTTAACGGGAAGCAAGGTTCTTCTATTGAAATGTTCTTCCGTTTGGTAATAATACGATATCCCTCATCTCCAGCTAGCTTTTAACGCTTTATGACTATTTTAAGCTCATGATATCTCTATGAAAGTAACGACTGCGCGTGTTTCAGTTGCGCAAAAATTAGAACTTATGGTGTTTGAATGTTTCGACTCTCAACGCCGGCTACGTCGTGTAATGTTCTCCATTCACGAATTGTTTCGGTGTAAATCCATATTTTTTCGCAACCTCTTTCACAGAAACATTTCCCTAATCACATTTTGAAAGTATATTTATTTTTATTTTCCAGCTATAAAATACTCCCCAAGGCAACAGTTTTTTATCGCATCTGTCTACCTTGGGGAGCATATCATCATCCCTGAACCCCACATCCCTCACTTCATATACCGATACTCCCGCAAACTCTCCAAAATCGCCACTTCCTGCAGCAGTTCCTCACCCACATTCGTTTCCTTCACTTTCTTCCGCTCAAGTTCTTTGTCCACTAAGCGTTTCACGGTTAAGACATCGGTGCCGGTGTTTAGGACTTCTGCCTTGGAGTTGAAGTGTTTATGGGCGACGAGCTGCATGCCGTAGGAGTTGTATAGCAGCGTGTAGCCGGCGATGCCTGTTGTGGATTGGTAGGCTTTGGAGAAGCCGCCGTCGATGACGATCATTTTTCCGTTTGCCTTGATCGGATCTTCGCCTTCGATTTCTTTTACCGGTGTATGGCCGTTGATGATATGGCCATGATCTGGATTGAGGCCGAATTCTGCCAGGATGTTTCGGCAGGTTGCCTCGTCTTCGCGTAAATAATAATACGGGTTTTTCTTCTCTTTATGCGTTTCCTTCTCTTTGATGAAATAACGTTCAAATGTGGTCATGGCGCGTTTTCCGAAGAGAGAGGAGTATTCGCCTGTCCATAAATACCAAGCCATATCTGTCGCCAGGTCATCGGTTTCTTCTGGGTGGGCAAACGCTTCCCGTAAGAATCGTTCAAATACATCGAGCAGCTCACGGCCCGCATACGGTTTATCCTCAATCATCATCGTTTCCATATTGCCGTTTTCATCGACAGGAATACAGCCGTGAATCAACAGGTTGCCGTTATATTTTAAATAAAGGCTGCCTTTTTTCATCATGAAATTCATATGGCGGCCCAGCTTTTCGGAATGCTGGACAGAGAACAGCAGCTTGTCTATGACTTCTGCTTCTTCTTCTAATAGCTGATCTGGCTGTTCCGGATTAATCGTCGCAAAGCAGGTGTTTTTCAGTTGATATGTTTTTCCGTGCAGCGTGATTTCGTTTTTGTCATAATCTATTTTCTCTAATAACAGCCGTTCCTCCATATTAAAGTTCGGCCGTCTCTTGATAATTGGGCTCTCAAGCTTGAATTGGATCATCGCAATCGCCTGATGAATTTTTGTGATTTGCTTGATCTCATCCTCTGGTCTATTCTCGTCTGCTTTTGGACGGAACGCTGGATTATCGTCATAATATTTTTCGGCCAGGTTCAGCAGCGGTCTCAGGTTGATGCCGTACACGTCTTCAATAATGTCCAGGTTGTCATAGCGGGCACAGATACGGATTATATTGGCCAGGCACACTTTGGAACCGGCATAGGCGCCGATCCAAAGGACATCGTGATTTCCCCACTGAATATCGACAGAATGATAGTTGATCAGTTCTTCCATAATTTTATCCGGCTGCGGTCCGCGGTCGTAAATATCGCCGACCACATGCAGATGGTCGACCACCAATCGCTGAACGCTGTAAGCAAGACCGGTGATCAGCTTATCAGCCTGTCCAAGTTCAATGATCTGATCAATGATCTCGGAGTAATATTGCTCCTTGTTGCCAACTTGTTCTGTTTTGTATAGCAGTTCCTCTGTAATATAAGCAAACTGGGCAGGCAGTGCTTTGCGGAGTTTGGAGCGGGTATACTTGGACGAGCAATAAGAAACAAGCTTAATCATTCGGTTAATCGTTTCTTTATACCACTCGTTTAATGCTTCTTTCATATCAAAGTTGTGTTTGATTAACTTCAGTTTGTCTTCCGGGTAATACACCAATGCTGCTAATTCATCAATTTCTCTATCGTAAATGACACCGCTGAAAATATCGCGTATCTTCTCTTTTACTCTTCCTGAACCATTACGCAGCACGTGCTGGAAGGCCTGATACTCCCCGTGCAAATCACTGACAAAATGCTCGGTGCCTTTTGGCAGGTTCAGTATCGCTTTCAAATTAATGATTTCCGTTACCACTTTTTCTTCACAATCGTATTTTTGCGCGAGTAGATCTAGGTACTTGCTTTCCAAAACTGTCCATCCCCTTTTTAGAATAAACCCCTATTTATGAGCATTTGCTTGATAAAGTGAATTTAAAAGTATGACATTATTTTTTATCATTGGACCTTTATATGATAGTACCGCATAACTGCTTTTAGAGACAATTGAAACGAGTGAATAAAGTGAAACACAAAAAAACCAGATGTCAAATCTGGTTTCCTGTTCAAAGCAAACTATTGTTGTTTTTCTTTCACCATCTTTATAAAGAGGAAAAAGATAATGAATACGATAAAGTAGTTCATTGGATTCTTAACGATGCTCATCTCTAGTGAAATCTGTAAGAGTATCCAGAGCACGAAGATGGCTAGAATTGCAGGGATGATGATTTTGTACATGTGGACCACCTTCCATAATTAATGAAAGAAGAGTTCTATATTAGAAGCAAGATGCAGCAGCCCCTGTCATCGCACCGCCAACAGCGCCGGTAATCGCGCCAACAGCGCCAGCCCCTACAGTTCCAATGCCGGGGATTGTGACTGTTCCTACGGCAGCTCCTGCAAGACCCAGTGTACCGCCACCAGTTATCGCACCGCCGCCAGTTCCAAGAATACATTTTCCAACTGATTGGGTGCTGATTGTACTGCTAGTTTGTCCAGAGTCTTGGTTTACTACTTTAATTAAAACGCCATGTTCGATTTTTTCGTATTGTAGTGTAACAGGATCACCATTTTTGTCAGTTGAGCTTTTAGGGAGAACTTGTTCTTCACCCGTTACGTGATCTTTTAGTGTGGCATTTCCACCAGCGTCAATATGAACATCTGCATGATCGAACGTCATCTTCAGCACACTATCGTTGAGGTTTTCAACTTTGTATGTAGCTTGGGATTCTGCGGCATCTGCAGCATTAGGCAAAACCGGGAGGGATAAGGCACCTACTAGGAATACCAAGGCCGCCAGTTTTACTGTGGTTAGCTTCATTATCCTTTGCATCATTTATCCTCCTCCTTTGGTTGCCATACTAACAGAGCCGTTTTGCCTGTTAAACCCTTAATTTAAGAAATGACTGAAATTTGGTTATACCAAACTACCTATATTTACATTTTCGCTTCAAAAGTCATAGACAATTGATGAGACTTTTCATTCTAGTAACAACACTAATATCTTTTACTTACGAACACCACTTTTTTACTGAAATATTCATAAAAGAAAAAGGATTGCTAATGTAAAATAGTTCACAATAAAAAGCTATGTTTAATCGCCTATACACCTTGGGGCATTATTGGCGCTACGGCATGATTATGTCGATCGTAATAACGAAGGAAACGGAACAATGAAGCGCTATAAGAAGGATTCATTTGAGTGGTACAAACAAGTCATTCAAACGAATGGTGAGGTATTATAAAGCAGATGGCCTGAATCGAGCACTTAACCGAAGTGCCTGGTTCGGGTTTTTGATAGGCAAAAAAAGCCGCTATACTGCGGTTCCAGCAGCATAGCGGCTTTTCATATTAGTTACGGATTAGGTAATCAAACGCGCCTAAAGCGGCAGTTGCTCCTGATCCCATTGAAATAATGATTTGGTTGTAAGGACCGTCTGTGCAGTCGCCGGCAGCGAATAAGCCTGGGACGCTTGTAGCGCCATTTTTGTCGACTACGATTTCGCCGATGCGGTTGCGTTCAACGGTTTCGTCTAACCATTCTGTGTTTGGCACGAGACCGATTTGGACGAATACACCTTGGAGTTCAACGTGTTTTTCTTCGCCTGTTTCGCGGTCTGTGTATGTGATGCCGTTTACGCTCTGATCGCCGGTGATTTCTTTTGTTTGTGCATTTTTCACGACAGTGACGTTTGGCAGGCTATAGAGACGTTTTTGCAAGACTTCGTCTGCCTTCAGTTCCGGCGCGAACTCTAGCACAGTGACGTGATTGACAATACCTGCAAGATCAATCGCTGCTTCGATACCAGAGTTTCCGCCGCCGATAACGGCTACGTCTTTGCCTTCAAACAATGGGCCATCACAGTGCGGGCAGTAAGCAACACCTTTGTTTTTGAACTCTTGTTCACCAGGTACGTTGACATTGCGCCAGCGGGCACCTGTTGAAAGGATGACTGTTTTACTTTTTAGGACAGCACCGTTTTCGAGTTCAAGTTCGAACAGATCTTTTTTCTCAAGTCGTTTTGCGCGCTGAAGGTTCATGACATCAATATCATATTCCTTCACGTGCTCTTCAAGACTTGCGG
This sequence comes from Bacillus sp. PK3-037, assembly GCF_054161355.1. Classification (NCBI taxonomy): domain Bacteria; kingdom Bacillati; phylum Bacillota; class Bacilli; order Caryophanales; family Bacillaceae; genus Bacillus; species Bacillus sp. PK3-037. The sequence continues at coordinate 132,631 of NZ_CP096408.1, forward strand.
CAAGCTTCGGTCCTTCAGTTGCTTTTACGCTGATGAAGTTTTCGATGCTCATTGTGTCGAGAACCTGTCCGCCGAAGCGTTCAGCGACAACACCTGTGCGGATTCCTTTACGTGCCGTATAAATGGCTGCACTTGCGCCGGCAGGCCCGCCGCCGACAACAAGAACGTCGTAAGGATCTTTGTCAGCGAACTCAGATGCATCTGCGCCGCTGCCCATTTTCGCAAGAATCTCTTCGAGGGTCATACGGCCGCTTCCGAAGGATTCGCCGTTTAGGTAAACCGTTGGCACTGCCATAATGTTTTTGCTTTCAACTTCTGATTTGTATGCCGCACCGTCAATCATGGTGTGCGTAATGTTCGGGTTCAGCACGCTCATCATGTTTAAAGCTTGTACAACATCAGGACAGTTGTGGCATGTCAGGCTGATATAAGATTCAAAGTGGTATTCACCGCTGATCTTCTTCACCTGATCAATGACTTTTTGGTCTACCTTAGGCGGTCTGCCGCTCACTTGGAGCAACGCCAACACTAATGATGTGAATTCGTGGCCCAGAGGAATACCGGCGAAAGTGACGCCAGTGTCTTCTCCGACGCGGTTCACACTGAAGCTTGGCGTTCTGTTCAATTCAGCTTTTTCAACAGTGATTTTAGATGACATGGAAGCCAGCTCATCAACGAGAGCCAGCATGTCCTTAGAAGTGTCATCTTCACCTGCGCTCACTTTGAGAACAATATCATTCTCAATTAGCTGCATGTATTGATTTAATTGTGCTTTGATATTTGCATCAAGTACCAATGGAATGCACTCCTTAGATTTTACCTACTAGATCAAGGCTAGGTGTAAGAGTTTCGCCGCCTTCTTCCCATTTAGCCGGGCAAACTTCACCTGGGTTTTGACGAACGTATTGTGCTGCTTTTACTTTGCTGATCAGGTTGCTTGCGTCACGGCCGATACCGCCTGCATTGATTTCAACAGTTTGGATCACGCCATCTGGATCGATGATGAATGTTCCGCGGTCAGCAAGACCGGATTCTTCGTCAAGAACATCGAAGTTGCGAGAGATCGTTTGAGATGGGTCACCGATCATTGCGTAAGTGATTTTGCCGATTTTTTCAGAGCTGTCATGCCAGCCTTTGTGTACGAAGTGAGTATCTGTAGAGATAGAGTACACTTCAACACCTAATTCTTTAAGTGCAGCGTATTGGTTTTGAAGATCTTCAAGCTCAGTTGGGCATACGAAAGAGAAATCTGCTGGGTAGAAGCAGAATACGCTCCATTGACCTTTTAGAGATTCGTTTGTTACATCGATGAATTCACCGTTTTTGAATGCTTTTGCTTCGAATGGTTGTACTTCTTTACCGATTAAAGACATAATGTTATTCCTCCTAAAAATGGTTTAGAAAGCAATAGTGCTTTCAATAATAATTCTAATTATATATGAATTATTAATTAATATATATTTTTTGTCAAGACAAAACCCCTTAATTATTTTCTCTTTTTCCTTTCATCGTGAAGGAAAGTGTTGGTGTGATCAGCATAAATTGCGCTTTGACAAATATTCAAATTTTATATGTCTGATTCTCAATTAGTTGTGATATGTGAGTTTATCCTATCAAAAAAGCTGGCAGCTGGTATAAAAACCCCAGCTGTCAGCCTTATATTAGTTTGCATCATCAGACCAATTGGTATGGAAAACGCCATCCATATCTGTCCGCTCGTACGTATGGGCGCCGAAATAATCGCGCTGCGCCTGTAATAGGTTGGCGTTGGAACGCCCTGTGCGGTAGCCGTCGTAGTAAGAGAGCGCGGTGCTTAAGCATGGGAACGCGCTTCCGGCGCTGATTCCCTCGCAAACGACTTTTCGCATGCCTGTCTGATAAGCTTTAAGCTTTTCTGAAAAATAAGGTGCAATCAGCAGGTTTGAGAGATCTGGCTGCTCTTGGAATGCTTTGCTGATGACGTTCAGGAAATCCGCGCGGATGATGCAGCCGCCGCGGAAAATCAAAGCGATGTCTTTAAGCGGCAGGTTCCATCCGTAAAGCTCAGATGACATTTTATATTGAGCAAAGCCTTGTGCGTAGGCGCATACTTTTCCCATGTATAAGGCTTGTCTGACGTATTCAATCCAGAGATCCTTATCGTAATGGTTTTCCTCTGTTTCCGGACCGGCTAACACTTGTTCAGCCGCCATACGTTCTTCTTTTAAGGACGACAGATAGCGGGCAAACAAGGACTCGGTGATAATAGCAGATGGAATGCCGTTATCAATAGCTTGCATGCTTGTCCATTTTCCTGTGCCTTTCTGGCCGGTTTTATCAAGAATGACATCGATCAGCGGCTGACCTGTATGTTCGTCCTTTTTCCGTAAAATCTCCGCTGTAATCTCTATTAAATAGCTTTTCAGCTCACCTTGGTTCCACGTTTCAAAGATGCCGGCGATTTCTTCGAGCGGCAGACGAAGCGTTTCTCTAAGAAATGTATAGGCTTCAGCAATCAGCTGCATATCTGCATACTCAATGCCGTTGTGCACCATTTTTGTAAAGTGCCCTGCCCCTTTTGGTCCGATGTAGACACAGCATGGGTCTTCTCCGACTTGTGCGGCGATTTTGGTCAGGATCGGAGCGGCTTTTTCATAGACGTCTCGATCTCCGCCCGGCATGATGGAAGGTCCTTTTAATGCGCCGACTTCACCGCCGGAAATGCCGATTCCCAAGTAGCCGATTCCTTTTTCCTTCAGCTCGTCATATCTTCTTTCTGTGTCTTCGTAGTGGGAGTTGCCTCCGTCCATGATGACGTCTCCTTCTTCAAGCAAAGGCATTAACGAATGGATGACGGAATCGACCGGTTTTCCCGCTGTGACCATCAGAAAGATTTTTCTGGGTGTTTCTAGTGATTGAACAAAATCCTGAAGCTCGTAGTACGGGCTCAGCGATTGTCCATCCAGCTTTTTCACAAGCTGGTCCGTTAAATCTCTGGTGTAATTATAGACGGCGACTTTTTCGCCTTTATTTGCCATGTTTAAGGCGATATTGCTTCCCATTACGCCTAAGCCTATGACACCAATTGTATTGAACATGTGTGTTACATCTCCTTCAATAATTTCATACAACTAAACTTAACAATAATATAAATCCTAGTCCAGCAACGGAGATAATTGTTTCCAGCAAGGTCCATGTGGCAAAGGTTTCTTTCATGCTTAATCCAAAGTATTCTTTGAACATCCAGAAGCCGGCATCGTTGACGTGTGAAGCGATGACGCTTCCCGCGCCTGTTGCGAGCACCACTAATGCAAGGTTGGCATCGGACTGTCCCAGCAATGGAATGACGAGCCCCGTCGTGCTTAATGCGGCAACGGTTGCTGATCCTAAGGAGATGCGCAGGATCGCTGCGATGAGCCATGCCAGCAGAATCGGCGATAATGCCGTTTCTTTGAATAAATCTGCTACGTAGTCGCCGACACCGCCGTTGATTAACACTTGTTTAAAGGCGCCGCCTCCCCCGATGATCAACAGCATCATGCCAATTTGCGAGATGGCTGTAGAACAAGAGTCCATGACGGTTTTGATGGGAATGTTGCGTGCGATTCCCATTGTGTAAACAGCAACGAGCAGTGAGATGATCATGGCAGTCGATGCATTCCCGATCAAACGGATGAAAGCCAGAAGACCGTTATCCGCAAATCCTATTGTTTCCTGAAGCAAATCAATGATGGTTGCGATCGACATGATGATAATCGGAAGCATGGCTGTAAACACACTGATTCCAAAGCCTGGTGTTTCCTCAAGCTTGAATGTTTTTTGTGTGCCGAGTGACGAGATATTTCCGTTTTTCGCAAATGAAGCAGGAACGATTTTTTTCGCGAACTTTGTAAATATTGGCCCTGCAATCAGGACTGTCGGAACAGCAACAATGAAGCCGTACAGCAGCACTTCCCCGATATTTGCGCCGTATTCTCCGGCAATTGCTGTCGGTCCCGGGTGCGGCGGCAGGAACCCGTGTGTGACGGATAATGCTGCGACCATCGGAATACCGAGATATAAAATAGAAATCTTCAATTCTCTTGAAATTGCGAATACAATCGGGATTAATAGAACCAATCCTACTTCAAAGAACAACGCGATTCCGATAATAAAGGAAGCAATCACAACAGCCCACTGTATATTTTTCTCGCCGAATTTGTTGACGAGCGTCATTGCTATACGCTGTGCGCCGCCTGAGTCAGCAATCAGCTTGCCCAGCATCGCACCGAGTCCGAAGATGAGTGCGATGTGGCCAAGTGTTCCCCCTATACCTTCTTCAATGGAGCTGACAACTTTATCAAACGGCATCCCAAGTGCCAGTGCCACGCCGAATGATACAACCAATAAGGAAATAAATGTATTTAATTTCAAGCCCATAATCAAAAATAGTAATGCTAAGATCCCAAGCGCAACAATGATTAATGGCATGATAATGCCCTCCCCTTCATGTCATGTGCTATTTGTGTGTAATTAGGCTTCTTTGATAATTTGCAATTTGGGTATATTGATTTTCTAATGATCTTGATAGATTGATGAATATCGGCATTAATGTTCTATATTCTTTGGCTGATTCTTCGATTGGCGTATGTCTGTACGTGCTGCCGATCATGTCGGACACGGCTTCGAACGAGTCGATTTTTCCTGTCGCATACAGGCCTAAAATGCAGGCGCCGAGACAGGAGCTTTCGTAGCTTTCAGGAACGACGACTTCAGATTCGAATATGTCCGACATCATTTGCCGCCAAACCTCTGATCTTGCAAAGCCGCCAGTCGCTTGAATTCGGGTGACCGGTCCGTCCATGCATTCTGTTAGCGCCAGGAACACAGTGTACAGATTGTAAATGACCCCTTCTAATGCTGCACGTATCATATGTTCTTTTTTATGTGACATGGTCAGGCCGAAAAATGAGCCGCGTACATCCGGGTTCCATAACGGAGCGCGTTCCCCGGCAAGATACGGGTGGAACAGCAGGCCGTCAGAACCCGGTCTGACGCGTTCAGCAATCTTCGTCAGCACGTCATATGGGTCAATTCCCAGTCTTGTCGCTGTTTCGATTTCTGATGAGGCAAATTCGTCTCTGATCCAGCGAAGAACGATGCCTCCATTGTTCACCGGACCGCCGATGACCCAATGCTTGTCCGTTAACGCGTAGCAGAAAATTCTCCCCTTTTCATCGGTTTGCGGTTGGTCGATAATGGTTCGGATAGCGCCGCTCGTACCGATTGTAACGGCGATTTCTCCTTTTTTAATGGCATTGACGCCAAGATTGGACAGTACGCCGTCGCTTGCGCCGATGACAAAAGGTGTTTCCGGATCGATTCCCATCTGGATCGCTAATTCCGGGCTGCAGTGCTGAAAGATCTCGGTTGTCGGCACGAGTTTGGATAAGTGATCCGGCGTGATCCCTGCGATGTGTAACGCTTCTTCGTCCCAATTCAAGCTTTTCAGGTTCATCATGCCGGTCGCTGATGCTAAGGAATAGTCGATGACATATTCATCAAACAGCTGTTTAAAGATGTATTCTTTGATGCCGATATATTTTTTCGCCTTGGAAGCGATTTCTTTTCGTTCGTTTGTGATCCAGGCAATTTTGCTTAACGGCGACATGGGATGAATGGGTGTTCCTGTTCGTTTGTAGACCTCATGCCCGTTGAGTTCATCTTTGATCTTATGCGCCCAGCCCTCGCTTCGATTGTCTGCCCACGTGATGCATGGTGTCAGAGGCTGATCATTTTCGCCCATGGCAATGACGCTGTGCATGGCGCTGCTGAAGGAAATAAATGAGATCTGTTTTTCCGGGTGCTGTTTCGTGATTTTTGCAGTTGTATGGATGACAGCCTGAAAAATCAATTCCGGGTTTTGTTCAGCCGTTGAGATGTCTGGCGTATGGAGCGGGTAGCCGATGCTTTCTTTTTGTACCACGTCTCCGTTTTCAGTGAATAATACAGCCTTTGTGCTGGTCGTACCGATATCGATTCCTAACATATAACTAGTCATTTTTGTGTTCAGCTCCTTTTGCCAGCATTTGTTGTGAGAGCCAGAGGTCCTCTACTTTTTCTTGCACATCGTCAAAATTCTGGTGCAGAGACTGAACCATCAGCGCCCTGTCCTTTGTTTTGATTGCTTGAATATATAGCTCATGGTTGTCCAGAATCCTTGAGAAATCTTCGTACTTTTCCTTTAACCGTACCCGCATTGATAAAAGAATAAAGCTTTCCATTACGGGTTTTAGATTGTTCCAGATCATCTGAATGTATGAGTGATCAATGGCGCGGATAATCGTTTCATGGAATAACACATCTTGAAATGAAAACTCGTCCGCGTCCTCGTATTTGATGGAGACTTTCATTATTTCTAGAATCTTGCTGAGATCTTTAACTAAAGGCTCAATGTCGATTTTGACAAGCCGTTCAAAGACAAACGTTTCTAATAATAAACGCACGTCATATATTTCTGCGATTTCCTTTTCAGTTAACCCAATCACAACCGCTCCCATTCGTTCTAAACGGATCATTTTTTCGGAAGCCAGTATTTTTAACGCTTCGCGAACCGGCGAACGGCTTACTGAAAACTCAGCCGCGATTGTATTTTCTGATAGGATGGTACCGCTTTCAATCATGCCTGAAATAATCCGCATTCTCAGCTCGCATGCGACGCGAACGCCGGTTGACGCTTTTGAAAGCCATTTTGCGGGATACAACAGGTCCTTGGAATCTAGCATACGCTCACCTTCCTCACTAAGGAGTATACTTGTATACAAGTATGATAACGTGAATGTTTTATTAATGCAAACACTTTCATTTCTAATTTTCAATAAAATTTTTCCTGATAAATTGGTATATATGTCCAAAATTAATTATGGTAAATTGAAGAAAAGACAGTGTAAATCATCACTTTTTGAAAGAGGCGATTGGATGAAAATCATTATTGCACCGGATTCTTTTAAGGAAAGCTTATCAGCGTTGGAGGCTGCTTACGCCATAGAAAGAGGCTTCAAAACGGTTTTCCCCGATGCTGAATATCGGAAGCTGCCGATGGCGGACGGCGGTGAGGGGACTGTCCAGTCATTAATTGATGCCACGGGCGGAATCATAAAAGAGCAGATTGTCACGGGTCCGCTGGGGGAACCTGTAAAAGCGTTTTTTGGCATAATGGGAGACGGAAAAACAGCTGTGATTGAGATGGCTGCCGCATCAGGTTTGCATCTTGTGCCCGCAGAGAAGAGAAATCCGCTTGTCACTTCTACTAGGGGAACAGGAGAATTAATCGCAGCGGCTCTTGATGCGGGTGCAGAGCATTTGATCATCGGAATCGGCGGAAGCGCCACAAATGATGGCGGAGCCGGGATGGTTCAGGCGCTGGGCGGAAGGCTTCTTGATGAATCAGGCCATGAGATCGGTCCCGGAGGCGGGGCGCTTTCTCAGCTTTCCTCAATAGATGTGGCAGGACTTGATCCCAGATTACAAAATGTGAAAATTGAAGTCGCCTGCGACGTGGATAACCCGTTAACAGGGCCAAGAGGGGCTTCCGCTGTTTTCGGTCCTCAAAAAGGCGCCACGCCTGACATGGTGCGTATCCTTGACCAGAACCTGTCTCACTTTGCGGATGTGGCAGAAACAATGCTTGAAACAAGCTTCAGGGAAACAGAGGGCGCCGGTGCAGCAGGGGGTCTCGGTTGGAGTCTGCTTACTTTTCTCCATGCTGATTTGAAGAGAGGCATTGATATCGTCCTCGATGCGGTCCATTTTGAAAGTGAGGTTCAGGATGCAGATCTTGTGATTACCGGAGAAGGACGGATTGACAGCCAGACAGTTTACGGCAAGACACCGATTGGCGTGGCCAAAGCGGCTAAGGCATACGATGTGCCTGTCATTGGACTTGCGGGATCAGTTTCGCGAGACAGTGATGCGGTCTATGAACACGGGATGGACGCCCTTTTCAGCATCGTGCCGGGAGCCGTGCCCCTTGCAGACGCACTTGAGCATGCAGCCGAGAATATGGAAAGAACGGCAAGAAACATTGCGGCATCTTTAGAACTGGCGAAAACGATGTATCTGATATAAAGCCGGGCAAGCACATGCCCGTGCATATTCACCCTCCTTTCTGGGTACAGACAGGTAACAAGCACCTAGAAGGAGGACACAGACATGACTGTACAAGAAATCAAAGGCAAAAAACTAGGTAAAGGGATCGCGCCGAATGTAAAACCCGAAGCCTTATTAAACGATAAACGAAAAGTATTTTTGTTTGGTTCCCCGAGTTATACAAACATCGGAGACCAAGCGATTGCGTATGCGGAAGAGAAATTTATTAAAAATCATTTTCCGTACTATGAATATATTGAAATTATGGACTACGCGACGGACGAAGGCATCGAATTGGTGAAGGAGATCATCCGTGAAGACGATATTGTCTGCTTTACCGGCGGAGGAAATCTGGGCAACCTTTACCTCGATATTGAGGAGGACAGAAGGAAGGTCTTCGCCGCGTTTAAAGACTATAAATCCATTTCTCTTCCGCAATCCGTCTATTTTGAAGATACAGAGGACGGAAACAAAGAAAAGAAAAAAACACAGGATGCGTACCATCAAAATCCAAATTTAACGATTGCCGCGCGGGAGACACAGACGCTCGATGTTGTGAAAGAAACCTTCAATTCAGATGTCATCTTTACACCGGATATGGTGCTGTCTTTGGATATCGTACCGAAAGAGCTTGAACGGGACGGCGTTCTTTTTATTTTAAGAGCGGACAAGGAGAAGGTAACCGATGAAGATTTTATTTCACACATGATGAAATGGGCAGAAAAAACAACCTATGCGGAGCGTACAGACACGGTGCTTGATACGGTCGATATGATTGATTACGAGGATCGGGAAAAGCATTTCATGGAAATGCTCGACCGCATTGGTTCCAGTAAATTGGTGGTGACAGACCGCCTTCACGCTATGATCTTCTCGATTATCACAAAAACGCCATGCCTCGTCTTTGGAAATAGCTACGGCAAAGCTAAACATTCATACCGGGATTGGCTTGAAAGCTTAAACTTCATTGAATACACAGATAAAAATGATATTGAGGCATTAGAGCAAATGATTGACCGCCTGCTTCAAGCAGAGCCGAATGATGTTGATTTGTCTAAGGATTTTCAGCCGCTGATTGATTTCTTTAGATCGTAATGGGAAAAGCAGACTGGGAACAGTCTGCTTTTTTCTGTGCTAATGATCGTTTTCCAGACGCACAGTTTCATTCATGATTCGTTCCCGCTGCGCCACTTCGTCGGAGATGATATCTTCTTTATTTTAAGCTATATTGATTCGCTACCTTATAAGCCAATGGAATTGATTACACTCGCAACATCAGAATGAACTTTATCAAATGAAAGGTGATCTTTCATTTTATCAGTGACACTGTCTATTGCTTTTCCAGACATATGATGGTTGAGGATTTCTCGTTTTGTCTTTATAGCCTGCTCGGCATCTGTAATGTTTTCAAGGATCGAAGACAAATTCTTACGGTCTTCCTGGAATGCATAGCTTAATTGTTTTTTGATTGAATTCATCAACGCCAATTTTTGTTCTTGTCTTTTTTTCTCTTTGAACGCCGCCAATTGTTCAGGTGTCATTTCAGAGGTATTTACATCAGCATTTGAAAAAATCGAAGTGCTTGAATGCTGACTCGTCATTCTTTGCATAAAACGGTCAGCATCTGTTGGTTTCTTATTCATAAAATCCATGTATCTTTCTCTCCTTATGAAATCCCCATTCGACTGGCCGCTGCCAGATCTGCATCATGATACGCATGTCCCATATGCCCGAGATCATCTGCAATCATCTGTAGAAAGTGTTGCAGATTGAGCGCTGCATCTACTGCCTGATCATATTTTTCTTTTGAGTAAAAAAGGTGGTGCGGTTTGTTCATCTTGATCTGATTGATCAGATCATCGACATCGGAAACTGATAATTCGTCATAGGCGCCAAAACCAACCATTCGTGTATGCATATTCCTGACATCCTCAATTGAATCCTTTACTTTGTCATCAATTCTTTCAATCTGGCGTATCATTTTTGACCATTCCGTTTCGGCAATATGTTTCAACTGAGTACTTGTATTCATTAATACATGTGATTTGATAAGAATCGAAACACCTGTATTGGCCTTCACATTCGTTGATTTCATTTGGTTTAGCATCGCTAATGCAAAGTCAGGGTTGTTCTTTAAAACATCATCCACAGTTTGGGCAGAGCCATCTGAATGGAAGCTGTATCGATCCAAGCCGTGACTTCCCATCAAGGCTTCAGCAAATAGTGTGATATCAAGAGATTGATTGCCATAATGTTTCAGTCCAAGACCCAGCATTTTCACTTCATCAGGGAGGCTATTATTCTGTACACCATTGGGCAAAGCTTCGTCATACATCACTTTTACTTTGCCTACTTCAGCAGCATTCCGATTCAGCAAGGATAATCCATCATTTAAATTAATATATTCTGTTAAACGGCTGCGAAACTCTCCCTTTAACGCCCGGGCTTTTACATCCTCAGGCAGGTTTTCATATATGTTAGGATTTTCGAAAGTGACACCGCGGTCTATAAAGTCATTCATCACGACCGCATAGCTTGCATTAGATCCGCCTAATGAGTGACCGGTGACTTGAATGTCAGCATTTTTAAAGTCTTTATGTATTTTTTTTGCATATTGATCTGCCTGAATGGCCTGGTTATCTGTTCCATCATCAAACGGCTTTTTGCCAACTAGATAACTAGTGTCCATGTGAAACCAATCCTGCAAAATCTCATTTGAATATTCACGAAGCCCTTTTGCTGAATCATAAAAGGAACCATCTTCATCTTCAGGAATGTTGATTCCCTTTTTCTCTACTTCTTTAATAAGCTGTTCCCGCTCATCACGATATTGTTTTATTGTATCTTGGAATTGGCCGGGGCTGATGGGTTCTGATCCACGGTATGCGATGATGGCGTTTTGGATTTTTTCTTTGTCTTTTCCATGGTTGGAAATTTTGTAATCTTTTTCGGATACTAAAGTAAGGGCATCAAGCCCTTTTTTCGTTTTTTTATGATCAACTACATATAACTTTTGTCCATTACTTATCTCAATGTTAGTACCAATACGATAGTTTCTAAGATTATATGCAGCACTTGATGCTTTATTATAATCTTCGTCTGTAAGTGAATTCTTTTTTCTAGACATAACTTCACTCTCCAAAAACTTGTATATATTGTATAATAAATTAAAAAAGGATGAAATACCATGTCATTTGTAAAAAAAATACTTATAATAGGTACGATTGTATTGATTGTTGTATTAGGTATTTCTTACGGAATAGTAAAAAAAATGAATATATCAGATCGAACAACAGAAGAGACTGGAGGTAAACAGACAGTGAAAAAAGAAGAAAAAAGCGATAAAGAAAAAGCAGAAGAATATGTAGAAAAGATGAAACCAAAAATTAAAGAACATCTAAAGGAGGAAGATATTCATAATTTTATTAAAAAAATTACTTTCGAGGATAAAGTTGAAATAAACCCAATGGGAAGAATAATAGTAAATGGATATATAAATGACAATCCAGATAAGTTTTACTTCTCAGCAGATTTAATTTATGATTCCAATAAAGTGGACGGAATGAGTTACCCTGAGGATGTAGGTAATCGTTTTACAGATTGGAGCGAATACACCAAGAAAGAAAAAGAAGAATACATCAAAACCGCTTACCCCGATAAAAAAGAGCGTGAACAATATTTAAGAGATATCGGAGAACTAAAATAAACAGGCCAAAATGCCTGTTTACTTTCGCCGATTCGTATCCCAAAAAAGACTGCCCTCCTCCGGGGCAGTCTTTCTTTATTAAATATGAAACAGCCAGATGACAAGCGGTCCGAAAAATGAGCCGAGAACCGCATAGAGTGTCATGGAGACAGAACTCATGGATACGGCTAGTTCTCCATATTCAAATGCTTTTGAGACAAGCTGCAGCTTTAGAAGCCAAGGAGCTCATCTATCGTTTTACCGATCCTTCCGATAGAAGAGTCAGTCTGTTTACCATTACAAAACTCGGCAAACAAGCATTAAAGGCAGATCAGCAGATGCGCTTAGAACGTTATGAACAGATGCTGAAAGAGTGGTCAATACATGAAAAAGAGATGTTTGGCGAACTTCTCCAGCGTATGAACAAGGCCTTTGTCGATTAACATCAAAAAACCCATGCGTTATGTTACATCTGCATGGGTTTTTATGGTGTGCAATTAAATGATGGAAGGTATCATTTGGTGCGTTTAACGGCAGCCCAGACGCAAGCAAGCCCGACAGCCACTGCCGCAGTTACCGCCGGGCGCTTTGTGGCCTTTACATAATAACTTCTTGACCGAAGCCACCCTTTATTTGTCCCCCTGTTATGCATGCCGTAGCCCGCATGGTAAAGCCCGCTTTCTTCACGCGGTTTGGACGGTCTTTCCGCATGCTGGCTGTAGTACATGATTTTTTCCATCAGTCTGTCGGTCAGCCGGGGAAAGAGTGAACCCAGCATGGCGATGGCTTTTGCCTGCGAGCCGATGTACATGTCGCGTTTCGGATGTTCAGCGGCAAACAGAATGGCTACGGCTGCAGCTTCCGGCGGGTAGATCATACTATTGACGGGCGATCAGCTTCACCGCATTGTGGCTGCGCAAAAGAATACGGACGGGCAATTTATCGTTGTATCATCTGAAGGCCCTAAAGGCGATCGCATCGTTGATCATTACCATGAGCATCATACAGAAACTTTCTATTGCCTTGAAGGGCAAATGACGATGTGGGCCGATGGTGAAGAAATTCAGCTTAATCCTGGAGATTTCCTGCATGTTCCTGCCAACACACTGTACACTCATATCGCTTGGATTCTCACTATACAAAAATGGTGGGTGTATTGGTTCCGGGTTTCCGCACGTTAGGAGATCCGTATGAAGGGCATATCTTCCCGAGTGAGCCTCAAGCTTTGCGATTCGACCGTGTCTTGCAGAATATCGAGACATTAGATTTAAAGGTCATGAAACCATAATTCTCCGTCGGGCTTCCTATGAAGCCTGGTTTTTTATTGTGAAGGTGACAAGATTGTAAGTTTTTTCCTTTGCGCTGCCACCTAAATCGATGTTTCTTCGCTTCTTTTTTTCATACGATTGAGGTATAGAAAAAAGGAGCGTGATTCATATGGCTTCATTACAGCCGACTCTGACAAATGAGCGGATTGGTGTGCTTGACGTGTTAAGAGGAATTGCCATTTTCGGCATTCTATTTGTGAATTTGGCGCACTTCAGTTATCCGGATATGTATTTGTCTATGCTTGGAATGGATAATTTTTTCACGGAAAAGTGGTCTGGTGCAGACTTTGCTGCAGCAGAAATATTGAAATTTTTGATTCAAACCAAATGTATTTTACTGTTTTCATTTTTATTTGGGTTTGGCATGGTGGTGATGATGGAGAGAGCGTTAAGCAAAGGAAAACGTTTTGTCCCGCTTTATATCAGAAGATTATTGGCGCTCTTCATCTTTGGAACCATTCATGCTTTTTTAATATGGGACGGGGATATTTTAACGGAATACGCCCTGCTTGGTTTGGTTTTACTTTTGTTCAGAAAAGCAAAGCCGAAAACATTGTTGATATGGGCAGTCTCTTTGTATCTCCTGTTTTCTCTTCCGTTCATTTTGGCAAGCTTTCATCAAGCAAACGGACAAGAATGGGCACAAGCGGCCATTCAGCAAGCGAAGCAGGCGCTGCATGCTTACGGAAACGGCAGCCTGAAAGACATTGCGGAACAGCGAATCCACGATCGGCTCGTTTATATGTCAATGAATGGCATGCTGACCTATAATCCGCTGAATTTCTTTTTTGCCTCCATCCCCTATTTCAGTATGTTTTTGCTGGGAGCCGCGGCGGCAAAATCAAGATTTCTGCATCAGCCGGAAAAGCACCGCAAAGCGTTAAAAAGAGTATGGCTGTCTGGGATGGTCATTGGCATCAGCGCTCATATATTGTACAGTGTGACCGAAATCGAAGTATTTTTGCTGGTTGGTGCGCCTTTTCTTATGTTTTTCTACGTCACAATGATTGTGTATCTTTATCATAAGACAAGACTGGCTAAGCCGCTGCAATACTTTTCCGCAGTCGGGAGAATGGCATTTACCAACTATCTCATGCAATCAATCATTTGTACGTGGATTTTCTATCATTACGGGTTGGGGTTATACGGCAAAGTATATCCGGCTGCGGGCGTGCTGATCACGATCGCTGTATGTGCCCTTCAAATGATCATCAGCCATCTTTGGCTGCGGGCATTCCGAATGGGGCCGTTTGAGTGGCTTTGGAGGAGCCTTACGTATATGAAGTGGCAGCCGATCTTGAAGAAATCATAGATAAATTAAAGTCTAGACTCATAATTGACGTCTAGACTTTTTCATGTTTTCAATTATTTATATACAACCCGTGTACGGCAAATGATGTCATGAAGGCCCTTTTTCTCTCCGAATGCCACCATGATAAAACCGATATAAAAGATAATTCCAGATAATATGTACGCAAAGTAACGGCCGATTGCCTGTCCGATAGACACGCGTCCACCTTGTTCATTGACCACTTTCAGGCCAAGAATTTTCTTGCCGAGCGTGCCTTGCATTTTAGAAGCTGTAAGCAGACCGTAATATAGCACACTGATGACAATCACAATCAGCATGGTTGGCAAAAATGCCAGCGTTAAGTATTTCACCATATATTCGTCTTTTGTCATGTATGGGTCTGTTGCGATGGATCCAGCGATAAATACGGAATTGATAATAAATAGAATAATATAGCTAGGAACAGATACAATAATGCCATCAATCAAATAAGCTAAAACACGAATCCAAAATCCTGCCGGTTTTTCCATGTATATTTCTCTCTCCTTTGAATTAATCTGGAACAGTATACTTTGTAAAAAAAGCTTTTGCAATATGATATGGTGATAAAATCCTGATATTACAGAAAAATGAGTCTTTTATCCTTTGTTTTTTACTATATAAATATACTAGAAAGAAGCACAGCATTTTCTTGTGTATTCTGGAATTTATTAATAAATAATGAATTTTCTACTCAGCCCCCTTATAATGAAAAGGTTAATATTTCTATCTAAGGAGGAGTTTGATGTCTAGAAAAAACAGCGTGGCGATCATGACAGCCATTTCCGCGTTTCTTTTTTGCGCTGTGATCGTGGCGGCTTCACTTTCGCCGCTGGCTGGAACGGGAGCGGCGGCCAATCAGTTTAATTCAGTTGGCATGTGGTCATCTGTCGGGATGATCCTTGTCTTGTATTTCATTCCTTTTCTCATTTATATGCTCGGAGTAGATGCGATGAGGTATGTCATGGCGGTGCTTTGCGGCTTTGGGCTGCTGATTCACTTGTCTTCAGCCGGGTTTATCTTGATGTATAGTTTCTTCAGTGACCATCCGTTTTCTGATGTGATCTTTGTGATTGGGGTTAGTCTCGCTGCGGCTGCTGTCAACGTTATTTGGTTTGTGGCTGCATTTCGTTCGGGTGCTGAAAAAACGTCTGCGCATACTCTTACATAGTTTTCTAGTTTGTGATGGTTTTGTGAAGTGGAAGGATAAAATGGATGAATATGTTATGGTGATCACATATTAGAAAATACATATAATAGGGGGTCTCAATGATGGTTAAGTCATTTCGAATGAAAGCTCTGATAGCGGGAGCTGCGGTGGCGGCTGTTTTTTCAGCCGGTGCTGTTTCTGATGTGCCTGCTGCCAAAGTGCTTCAGCCGGCAGCTGCTTATGCGGCGGAAACGGTGTTTTCTCAAAATAATGGAGCATCCGGCTTTTTAACAGGAAGGTATGATGTACAAGCTATGGCGCCTGCCATGTTTAACTGGTCACGCGAGAGTCGATTCGCTGGCAATACAGACGGGACGCTGAAATGGCAAAACGATATTAGAACGACACCGCAAAATGGTGCGGGGGCAGTAGTTGATGGAGACGGCACGGTATATCTTCATTCCAGAGACGGGGAAATGAAAGCTTTTAATCCTGACGGCTCAGTCAAATGGGTGACGGGCAATCTGGGAAAAACGTTCACACAATCTCCTGTGCTCGGAACCAACGGCGTTATCTATCTGGCATCTTATGATAAAAAGATTTATTTTATCGACAAGGAAACGGGTGAGATTTTAACAACGGTTCCGTTAAGCGGCGGGCCAAGCTCTGAAACGGTGATCGGTTCAGACGGCACGTTGTACTTCTCAACACTTGATAATTATGTTCACGCGATCAAACCGACATCAAAATCAACTTGGACAGAGCGCTGGAAGTTGAAAACAAATGGTGTCGTCAGCTCTGTGCCGGTGCTTGCCTCAAACGGCACCGTGTATGTCGGCACATACAATAACGTGTTTTATGCGATCAATTCCGGAACCGGACAGGTGAAATGGTCCAGAACGACGTCAAATGCGTTTAAAGGATATCCGGTGATTGATAAGGATGGCACCGTTTATGCCGGCAACCAAGACGGACAGCTGTATGCGTATACGTCAACAGGCAGCTTAAAATGGACATTCCCTCTCAACGGGTTCTCAAGTTCATCGCCTGCGATCGACCATAACGGCAACATCTATATCGGTTCAGGAAGCGGCGAGCTGTTTTCCATCAGCAAAAACGGGGATATGAACTGGTCATTCTACACAGACGGCCCTGTCAGAACGGCGCCGCTGATTGACGCGAAGGGAACGGTCTATTTCGGGTCAGATGATATGAAGGTTTATGCGGCGGACGCAAACGGCAATGAATTATGGAGCTATCAAACCAACAGCAACGTCGTGTCATCTCCCCAGCTTGCTGAGGACGGAACACTTTATATTGGAAGCTATACGAAGCTGATGGCTTTTGGAAAATAGCAGAACAGGCTGGCGAGGTGATCTCGGCAGCCTGTTTTTGGTATCAATCAAGATGTTTATTTTTATAGATAACCTTTGTCCCGCAAATATAATCGTGTAATGCCAGTTTAGAGGGGAAAGCCGCCATAATGTAACCGATATACAAAATTCCTGATGGTATGTAAGCGAAAAAACGGCCAAAGCTGTGCCAAAATGAAATTCGCTCGCCATACTGATTGACAACGATGATGCCCATTAGTTTTTTGCCTAGTGTTGCTTGCATTTTTGAAGAAGTCAGCAAGCTATAATAAAGAATGCCGAAGATATAGATGATGGCGATAACAGGGATCGTCCCGAATATCAGGATATAAAATTTATATTGATCTTCTGTCATATAGGAGCTTCCTGCATCAATGAGAGGCAGGACAATGAAGGTGTTAATTTGGATCATAATAAAAGCAAAACAATAGATAATTAAATCATCAATAATAGAGGCAACTGCCCGAATCCAAAATCCAGCTGGCTTTTCCATGTATAATATTCTCTCCTTTGAAGTTTTCTGGGATATTATACGTTAGAGGCTGTGCGGTTTCAATGAGATATACTAGAGGAATTTGGTCTCGTAGTGAAAATGGTATTTTATCACTATGCATTTCTTTATTTTACCTTTTTATCTTTAGGTGAATAGAATGATAAAAAGAGAACCTGCAAGTTAATGCAGATTCTCTTCACTACAATTATTTAGAGGCTTGAATCAATACACCCTTCTCATGAGAAAACTCTTTGAATCCGTATACCCCATGATAGGAGCCGATTCCGCTTGTATTAACGCCGCCGAATGGCAGGTTGACGTCACTGAAATGAACGACGACATCATTGATCGCTGCATTTCCTGATGTGGTATGCTGAAGGACGTTGTCGATCAGGTCTTGGTTGTGGCTGAATACATAAAGTGCAAGCGGTTTATCGCGGTCATTTACGTAATTGATGACCTCGTCGATGTCTTCATAATTCATCATTGGCAGTATCGGTGCGAAGATTTCCTCCTGCATGATTTTCATGTCGGGCGTGACGTTTTTCAAAACGGTTGGCGAGATCGTGCGGTCGCTGGCATCGAATACGCCGCCGAACACGACTTCCGCGCCTTTCTCGATAGCGTCGTCGAAAAGGTCTTTGACGCGGTTGAAGTTGCGGTCGTTGACAATCTGCGTAAATTTGCTGCGGTCCGGATTGCGATCATCCTCCATAAATCCTGCGTTGACGATTGTTTGTAAAATGCCCGCGAACTTGTCCTGCACATCTTTTTTAATGAACAGATAATCAGGTGCGATGCAGGTTTGGCCGGCATTTACGAATTTGCCGACGGCGATCTTTTTCGCTGCGTCCATGAGATCGTATTCACTGTCAATGATGGTCGGGCTCTTGCCGCCAAGCTCAAGTGTGACAGATGCCAAGTGTTTGGCAGCCGCCGTCATGACGATTTTTCCGACATTTGTGCTTCCGGTGAAGAAAATGTGGTCGAATGGCTGATCCAGAAGTTCGGTTGCCACCTCAACCTCTCCTTCAAAAATCGCGACTTCTTTTTCATCAAAAGCATCTCGGATGACTTTTGCGGCAATGTTGCTTGTGTTCATTGTAAAATCGGACAGCTTCACAATCGCGCTGTTTCCGGCTGCGAGAGAAGCGGCAAGCGGCGCCATCGTCAGCATAAACGGATAGTTCCACGGACCAAGGATGAGTGTTACGCCTTTTGGCTCGTACATGAGAATCCCATTTGCCTCGGTGCTTAACGATGAACCGACTTCTTTGGGCGCCATCCATTTTTCCAGGTTGTTCATATTATCTCGGATTGCTTTTTTTGTTCCTTCGATTTCCGCTTTTTTGACCTCGTGATATGGTTTGCGGACGTCTTTGCGGATCGCTTCGATGATTTCTTCCTCATGGGCGATCACAGAATCTAAAAAGCGTTGAAGCTTTTCTCTGCGCTGTTCCGCTGTTGAAGCGCGCAGCACTTTTTGTTGTTTTTTCTGAAGCTGGAAGACGCGCTGAATGTCGTCTTTTACTTTCTGTTCCATTGTAAGATCCCCCTCATTTGCTTTCTTCTTTTCTCGAACCTATTATAAGGTGGTACCTTTTTTATAAGAAAGACAACGGTGAACCATCTATACGTTACCGTACATATATCGAATATCTGTCTAATGACTGGGGGGTGTTTTTGTGGCGGAATCTGCTGAAGCTCAAGTGAAACAGGCGCTGCTTGCTTTATTGGAAGAAAGAGATATTCAACACATCACAATGAAAGAAATTGCTGAAAAGGCCAAAGTGAGCCGCGGGACGCTCTACCTTTATTATGAGGATAAGTTTTCAATCATTGAAGATTTGATCGAAGACATGAAGGAAGGGCTGGGCAAAGCGCTTTTTGACGCCTTCAGTCATATGGATACCCTCCATTTGAACAAAAAACGGCAAACGGTGCATCCGACTTTGTCCTTTGTTCATGAGCATCGATCCTTTTTTTCTGTGATGATGAACAGAGAGCATTTCCATCGTTTTTTTAAGGATGTGTTTCAGCAGGATGTGTTGCTGGCACCGATGAATGTGAATTTGACGCCGATCGAACAGGAGATTTACGGACATTACCGGGCTTTGTACACGTACGCGATTATCCTGTATTGGCTGAATGAGGATGCGGATGCGTCTCCGGAAGCCATCAGCCAAAAGGTATGGGAGCTTGTTTCTCAAAAACGGTTTTATTGGCTGTTTGGACAGGCTGTGTCAGGAGAGCGGCGGGAGGACAGGCAAATCGACAGACGTGTGATTCGAACGAGGGAGGGGTTGCAGAAGGCATTTCTGGATGTGTTAGCGGAAAAAAAAGACTACGCGGCCATCACGATTTCTGACATGGCCCGGAAAAGCAATATCCGCCGCGCAACCTTTTATGATCACTATGCCGGTAAAGAAGAATTGCTGCAGACCATCATTCAGCAATCGTGTGCGGAAATCATTGATCACCTGACGATTGCTTCAAGTCCAAATGAGCTTTCCTTAGAAGAAGCAGAGGAGGCGCTCGCCAGCCTGCTTTCTGCTTTAGACCGCATGCCTATTGTCCCTTTGCTCAATCAGAATTGGGGGATTCCTCATGTAGTGCCTGAGATGCTCAAAACACTGGAATCGTTTTATCTGCATCAGCAGACTGACATGCCTGCCGAGAAAAAGCTTTATGCCTATTATGTATCCGCGATGATAATCGGCCTGATTTCATATCGGCTTGATGAAGGGAAGGCGCATAAACCGGAAGTGCTGGCGAGGGAGTTTTTGCAGTTTTTGGATGTGAAGAAGTATAAGGTGGTATTGCTGTAAACGAACGCAACCAGCGGTACATCAGTTTGTTTTGAAATGAATATACATTTGCCCGGATACTCAGTTCGGGCTCTGTGTCGCTGCGTCACTTGGTCTGTTGAGTTTCTTTCTTTTCTTGCAAGGTGAGCTTTAAAAATAGAAGGGCTATAAGAATTTGAGCAATGTTCACCCGACCAAGCTTTCCAGCTTGAAGTGGGATTTAAAATGGTATTGAAGAGCAGGCGAACGATAGAAGAAAATAAAAAAATGAAAAATAGCAGCTTGTTTTGAGACATCAATTACGTACCTTTCTGGAATAATAAGAGCATTTTTACTACTGTAACAGTGATAGACATTAGTCTGTATTGGTTCGTTATTTCTATCATTTGTTCTGTTATTCGAAAAGAAGGTTCATTTAGTTCATTACACTTTTGTGCTTTTAGCTCGTTTATATAAAAAAAGTGCATAGTTAAAATAGATAAGATATAAAGCAACATTAAAAATACCTAACTGAAAAAAATAAGAAAGAGATATGCTAATGAGACCTCCAAAAATGATATAGGTATAAAACAATTTCATTCTGTCAACCTCCTAATAAATTCTAAATTCATTGTAAGATATGATGAACAATATGTAAAAGACATTTCCTATCAGGAAACTAAAAAAGGGAGCTTAACCTGTATTATTAGGTTAAGCTCCCTTTTTTGCTATTCATTATATTAAAGAGACCATATTTATTTCGTCTCTTCCTTCCACTTCTCATCAATCAGCATCTTGCCAGGCCATGTATATGCCATGATGCCGCCGTCTGCGGTGATGTCTTCTCCAGTGACGTATGAGCTGTCGTCTGAAGCGAGGAACAGCGCCACCGTCGCCATTTCCTTCGGCTTGCCGAGGCGGCCGAGCGGTGTGATCCATTTGTTGGCTTCGCGGAATTTCTCGCCCATTTCCTGTTCCTTTGTGCCAGCTAATTTGTCAATAAGCGGCGTTTCAATCGTGCCCGGTGAGATGGAATTGACCCGGATGCCATTTCGCGCGTAGTCGATCGCCATCGCTCTTGTCAGGTTGGTGATGCCGCCTTTTGCGGCGTTGTAGCCTGAGCGGTCAAGGTCCGCGGCCCTGCCTGACATGGAGGAGGTGTTGATGATGGAGCCTCCGTTTTCGAGCATGAGCGGGATCAAGTATTTACTGCAAAGGAACGTGCCGCGCAGATCGACTGCGATAATGCGGTCAAACAGATCTACGGGATATTCGTGCACTTTTCCGCCTTCCTGATCGATGCCGGCGTTATTAAACAAAATATCAATCGTTCCGCACGCATCCTTGATTTGATCAGCAAATGCTTTCACACTGTTTTCATCTGACACATCGAGGTGAAAGGCATCCGCCTGTCCTCCGTTTTGTCTGATTGCTTCGACTGTTTCTTTCATTTGATCTGTATTGATGTCTCCGATCATCACACGCGCGCCTTCATTGGCAAAAACCTCTGCCGTTGCTTGTCCAATGCCTGTCGCGGCGCCTGTGATCACTGCGGTTTTGTTTTCAAGTCTTCCCATGATACGAGTCCTCCTTTTTCTAGTTGTCTTCCCGCTGTGTGCAGTGATAAACATGTGAGAAAAGAAATGCCTGCATATGTTAAAATGAACTAGAAATTGTTGGGAGGTTTTATGTGTTTTGAAGATACAGCATAAGAAGGAACTCAAATTTTATTGTCTCATTACGATTCCGGCTGCGTTTGCTGTGCTGACTGTCATCTCTTTTTTATTGCAAGAGATTACGTTTCCGGTTACAGCTAGCGCATTTCTGAATGCTTCATGGCATAATCTATTGTTTCTGATACCGTTCTGTTTGTTTTTCTATCCGGTGCATATTTGGATGAAGCGGGAGTTTAGCCGATGGAATGATGCGGAAAGAAAGAGAGGGTGATCAATCCTCTTTTTTTCAAGAATAATTAGTGAAAGCGCCACTAAATCATGTTAAATTTACATATATATGCATCTATCAATCTGATTGACAATTGTCATCGTATGTGATAAATAGATGCTGAAAAGAGTTTACATAACCTAACAACATATCAAAAAGGGGCGATCTAGAGTGGCGAAAAAAGAGTTTAAAGCAGAGTCCAAACGACTGCTGGATATGATGATTAATTCCATTTATACGCAAAAAGAAATTTTCCTGCGTGAGTTAATCTCCAATTCGAGTGACGCGATTGACAAAATCTATTACAAAGCGCTGACGGATGATGCGCTAACCTTCGATAAAGACAATTACTACATAAAAATCGCGGCTGACAAAGGCGCGAGAACACTGACCATCACGGATACAGGGATTGGAATGACAAAGGATGAGCTTGAACAGCACCTCGGTACGATTGCGAAAAGCGGCTCTCTTGCGTTTAAAAAAGAAAACGAACTGAAGGACGGCCATGACATCATCGGGCAATTCGGTGTCGGATTTTATGCGGCGTTTATGGTTGCCGATGTGGTGACCGTTACCAGTAAGGCGCTCGGCAGCGAAGAAGCGTATAAATGGGAATCTGCTGGCGCAGACGGTTATACAATTGAGCCGTGTGAAAAGGATTCTGTCGGCACAGACATTATCCTGAAGATCAAAGAGAACACGGAAGATGAGAGCTATGATGAGTTTTTAGAAGAATATCGTTTAAAAGCGATCATCAAAAAGTACTCTGACTTCATTCGCTACCCGATCAAAATGGATACAACGGTTAATAAGCCGAAGGAAGGCAGCGACAATGAATTTGAAGAGGTGCAGGAGGAACAGACGGTTAACAGCATGGTGCCGATCTGGAGAAAAAACAAGAGCGAGCTGACAGATGAGGACTATGAAACGTTCTATTCTGAAAAGCATTACGGATTTGATAAACCGCTCACTCACGTCCATATCAGCGTGGACGGTGCCGTGCGCTACAACGCCATTTTATTTATTCCTGAAAACATGCCGTTTGACTATTATTCTAAGGAATATGAGAAAGGCTTGGAGCTGTATTCCAACGGCGTGCTGATCATGAACAAATGCGCGGATCTGCTTCCGGACCACTTCAGCTTTGTGAAGGGGATGGTCGATTCTGAGGATCTGTCGCTGAACATTTCCAGAGAAATGCTGCAGCATGACCGCCAGCTGAAGCTGATTGCGAAAAACATCAGCAAAAAGATCAAAAGCGAGCTGCAGAGCCTGCTGAAAAAAGACAGAGAAAAATATGAGACCTTCTACAAATCGTTCGGCAGACAGCTGAAGTTCGGCGTGTACAATGATTTTGGCGCGAATAAAGATCAATTGAAGGATCTCTTATTATTCTACTCTTCCAAAGAGAAAAAACTGGTCAGCCTGGACGAGTACGTATCCAGAATGCCTGAAGAGCAGAAATATATTTACTACGCGACCGGTGATTCTTACGATCGCATTGAGAAATTGCCGCAAACGGAAATGGTAGCGGACAAAGGCTATGAAATTCTTTACTTTACAGAGGACATCGATGAATTTGCGATCAAAATGCTCGCTTCATATCAAGAAAAAGAGTTCAAATCTGTATCAAGCGGCGATCTTGGCATCGATTCAGAAGAGGATCAAAAGCAGTCTGAAGAAGAGGAAAGCAAGTACAAGGATCTGTTTGAGGAAATGAAAAATATCCTGTCTGACAAAGTGAAAAACGTCAGAGTATCGAAACGCCTCAAATCTCATCCGGTCTGCCTCGCAGCTGACGGTGAAGTGACAATCGAGATGGAAAAAATCTTAAACGCAATGCCGGACAGCCAAAATGTAAAAGCGGACAAAGTGCTGGAAATCAACCCGAATCATGAGGTATTCAACACGCTGCAGAACGCTTTTGAACAAGATAAAGAGAAACTAAGCCTGTACACAAATCTCCTGTACAACCAGGCGCTTCTGATCGAAGGTCTGCCGATTCAGGACCCTGTGGAATTTACGAACAATATGTGCAAGGTGATGGTGTAATCATAAAAAAGGAATCGTCCCGATGAGACGATTCCTTTTTCTATTTATGACGTCCGTTCATTGAGCATACGGCTTTGTCCGTTGTTCTTTCTTTTAAAACGTTTTTTCAGGCTTGCTTCAATTTCTTCTAAGCTTTTCCCTTTGGTTTCAGGTACCATGTAAAGGGCGAAGAAAAATGAGAGAAGACAAATGACTGAAAAAATTGTAAACACCCATGCGATGCCCATGGCGCTGAGCATCAGCGGAAAGACCAGCGACACGATCAGGTTGGTTGCCGATAACACCAAAGTGGTAAAGCCCGTCGCGGCCCCGCGCGCTTTGGATGGGAAGAGCTCAGGCATCAGAACCCATACAACCGGACCCCATGTCGCCTGGTAGAATACGATATAAACACCGAGAAAAACGACGGTCAGCCAAGCCGTTGATGTTGAGAGCCCCAGCGTCAGGAGCACAGCCGATAGTGCGGCCAAGCTCAGCGTAATACCGACGCTTCCCCAGATCAGCAGCTTTTTGCGGCCGATGCGGTCGATTAAAATCATAGCTGTAATACACATGATGACGTTGAGTACGCCGATTCCCATTGTGCCGAGCACCGATGCCGATGTGCCGAGACCGGCCTTCGTGAAAATGGTTGGCGCGTAGTAGATAACCGTGTTAATCCCGACAGCTTGCTGGAAAACGGCGAGGCCAACGCCAATGAGAAGCATAGGGCGAATCCATTTGGCTTTTAGCAAGCCGAGTGTTGTTTCTTTTTTCTCTGCTTCCCCTTGTTTCATATCTGCCAATTCACGTTCAATATCTTCTTGATCATGAGTGATTTTCATGATTCGTTTCGCTTCATCTTCACGCCCGCGCTTCACGAGCCATCTTGGTGATTCAGGCATAAATGCGATCCCGATTAATAACAGCACGGCAGGCACCGCAGCCAGCCCCACCATCCAGCGCCACGCTTCAAACGGTGTGAATAGATAGTTTACGATATATGCAAGTAAAATACCGGTGACAATCATTAAATTGTTCATCGTGCCGAGTGTTCCGCGGATTTTTGTCGGTGCCATTTCGGAAAGATATACCGGCACCAGCGCCGTTGAACCGCCTACGGCCAAGCCGAGAATGACCCGAGACGCGATCAGCATGGTAATGGTTTGAGAAAATGCACAAGCAAGCGCCCCGACGATAAAAATGATGGATAAAACAAATACGACTTTTCTCCTGCCCCAGCGATCGGAGCACGTGCCGCTTAAAGCGGAACCGAAAATCGCGCCGAGAAGCAGCATGCTGACAACCAATCCTTCTGTCAGTGTTGTTAAAGGGATATCATTGTTGATGAACAGCAGCGCTCCCGAAATGACGCCCGTATCATAACCGTAAAGCAGCCCCCCTAAAGCGCCGAAAAAGTAGATCATATATTTCCTTGTGTTTGTCTTCACAAATGTTCCCCCTCAGTCTTTGAGCCAATGAGTATGTACTACGTGTAACAAAGTTAATAGATTAGTACCCTACTCCTAATCAATTTGAAACATTTGTTTGAAAAAAGATTGATTTCACAAAAGGAAATTCAGAGCCAAAACGAGGGATATTGCCGGTTTTTGCGCAAGTTATTGACAACAAGAGCGATGATCACGATGATGACAGATCCAATGAGCACGGGAAATACTAAATAACTCCAAGCGTACGCCCCTTGAATGACGACAATCGGGTCGGCGCCGGCAGGAGGATGAGTGGTTTTGGTCAGCATCATCAAGCAAATGGCAAGACCTGTGCCCAAGGCAAAGGTCCATGGATGGGCGCCGAATATGTGAAGGACAACAATCCCGGTAAGCGCGGAAATAAAATGGCCGCCAATCACATTTCTCGGCTGTGATAATGGAGCGTTCCAAGCGCTGAATACCAGCACACAGCTTGCTCCAAAAGGGGCCATTAACCAGGGGCTTGATGTGTAAGCGGTCAGCGAAGCCAGTGTCAATATGGTAATAAATCCTCCGATAAGTCCTGTAACAGCGTCTTTGCCGTTTACCCGTAAAGGCGTCTTTCCTGTCCCTTTCATTTTCAAAAAGAAGTTGTTTTCCAAATTTATCCCTCCAGTATGTATAGAATAATAGGTAAATACTAACCTGTCAATTTTATTTTTAGGGGTTAGTTTTTTCAAGTCAATAAAAAAACCGTTCGCTGGGGAACGGATTCTTACTCATGATTTATTTTTTTCTGATGGCGTGAGACCTTGTGTCTGTTGCCGCATATCTTCATGGAGCACCATTTTCGCCTTCCTGTTTTATCAAGAAAAAGCAAAATGCACTTATCATTTGCGCACCGTTTCAGCTGTTGGATTTCTTTTGTGTGAATCAGCCATAACGCATCGTAAGCGATAAGCGATAAAATAGAATCATCTGGTTTCCCATTCGGAATGCGGGCAAGTTTGTCATCTATGATTTGATAAGAAAAGGGAGCGGCGGCGATTTGATCTTGCAGGAAAGCGGTAAAAGCTGGAGAAGGTTCACTGCCCTCGGCGATACGCTCAAAGTGTTTTCTCAGCTCAGCCCGGAATTGATGAATCCGCTGCAATTGTCCCCGGACTTCCTGTAGCGTCAAAGAACTGAGAAAAGGAGCAGTTTCTCCCATTATTTCAAACCATGTCATCAGGTCTTTTTCTGACTGGATGAGATCGTGCCGTTTATCATAGCTTATGATTTCAGTATTCACGAGATCGAGAGAAAGGTTTTGTGTGATAAGAGGGAATTGAGCATTTGCCATTGTAATCATTCCTTTCAAAATCATTGTAAGCGCCAAAACCTTTTTGACGCAAGGATATGAATAAAAGGAGGCTTCTCTATGTTGAAAAAGCAAAAGCTTAAGAAAGTATGCAGAAGCCAATTGGATGTTTTACCGCATATCAGTATTCAGGAATTTCACCAGCCTGATTCAGAATCATTCGTTTTTTACTTAACAGCTGAAAGGCCTGAAGAGAGATCGATTGAAGAGGCCTTTTGTTTATTACTAGAGAGGGAAGAGTATGCTGAAGCAAGCTGGGAATGGAACAGAGCAGCAATAGAGAAAAATAGAGATGCTGTATTAACGAACATACTGGAGCCAGTGATAGAGCATGGGATCTTTTCCAAAATTGACGGAGCATCTGTTTTACAGCGAATCCATGCCTATGAAAATAACGGTATTCAAATTGATGAGCGGCTGTTTACGGATGAAAGCAGACATGTCGTCATCTTTGATGATTGGAATTTGTTCTTGGTGTTTGGTTATGAAGGGACAACAGCTTATCTATATACGTGGTTTACAACAGCATAATGAAATGATCATGTGATTTTTCAAGTGCGAAAAGTTAAAAAAAGCCATATTACAAATTGCGAAAAGAAAAAATATAAGTAAAGTATAGCTTACAAAACAAAAATGATTTCTCTTTCTGGATATTATAATGAACACAACTCAGGAAGGGGGGGCGGTGCGATGAAGAAATCAAGAGCGGCTTTGACGATCTTTTTGTTCTTTTTAGGATGGGTGTCCACTGTGTTTTTCGAGGACCGGTTTGGTCGGGTTAAAGTGCTTGTCGCCGGATACCTGCTGTTCGGTGTTGCAACATTTGCAAGCGGCTTGGCATTAGCATTTGTCTTCTTTTTGGTAATGCAGCCTTCCCCAATGGAGAAGGCTGTTTTCTTCTTATGCGAACAGCTGATCAATAAACGAAATATCCTCTTGAGAAAGTGTTACATCGGCTGTTTTGATGTTATCAACCAGCTGATCGGCACGTTTTGCCCCAGGGATTAAAATGTCAATTTCCGGTCTTGCCAAATACCAGGCCAATACGATGTGCGGGATGTCCACGTTGTACTTTTCGGCAATCGGCGCAAGCTTGTTGACCTTTCTGATATTTTCTTTGAAACGCTCGCCCTTGAAGTGTTCCTGTTCGTTTCGCAGGTCTCCTTCAGGGAATGTCGTATCTTCCGTATATTTTCCAGCCAGTAATCCTGATACAAGCGGGAAGTAAGGGATGAATGAAATATTGTGTTCCTTCGTATACGGGAAGAAGGTTGTTTCCGCTTCACGGTTTAACAGGTTGTATTCACCTTGAAGCACATCGACCAAACCGTCCCTGTTGGCTTCCTTCAGCTGTTCCAGAGAGAAATTGGAGACACCGATGGAACGGATTTTTCCGGCTTGCTTCATTTCATTCAGTGCGTTAACCGCTTCATCCTTCGGCGTATGTTCGTCCGGGAAGTGGATGTAGAACAGATCGATATAATCCGTGTTCAAACGCTTCAGGCTTTCATCAACTGATTTTTTCAGAAACTCAGGCGAATTATCAAAAACAAAGTCATTTCCTTCTTTTCTGTGCGCGGCTTTTGTGGCGATGACGACATCTTCGCGATTGAAATCGCGCAGCACTTCACCAATTAGCTCTTCCGAACGGCCGATGCCATAAATATAAGCGGTGTCTAACATGGTCACGCCATTACGAATGGCCTCGCGCACCAATTCTTTTCCGGTTTCTTCATTCAGGTTCGGGTAGAGGTTATGTCCTCCGACAGCATTTGTTCCTAATCCGATAGGGAATACCTGCAAGTCTGATTTTCCGAGCTTCGCTTTTTTCATGATCTGCCTCCTAGAATAAAATGGATGAAAGACTCTCAACACTATTGTAAACGTTAGGCCAGATGAATGCCGATTTGGTGCTCATGGCAGTACTGTGTGTACTCGTCGTCTAATGGCTGAGAGGTCACAATGCAATGCAGCCTGTCAAACGGCGCATAGGTCAGCAGCGTTGATTTTCCGAATTTGGAATGGTCGGCCAATAAATACACTTCTTTCGCTTTTTCAGAAATCCTCTTTTTAATGTCATACTCGAGCAGGTCTGAATTGGTCAGTCCGTGTGTCAGTGTTGTTCCGGTTGCGGACATAAAGGCTTTATTGATATTGTACTTCTCCAAAGTGCCCGGATCGTCCATGCCGACAAAGGAGCGTGTTTTTCTTTTATAGTTGTTTCCGATAATGATTAAGTTGATATTCTTCATAGCAGATGCCGCATTGATAATGTCCAAGCTGTTGGTTAAAATGGTGACATTTTTGTTCGGATCAAGCGTATCGAGAATCGATTTTGTGGTTGTTCCTGAGTCAATGAAGATTAAGTCATGATCTTCAATAAACCGGGAAGCATAATGGGCAATTTTTGTTTTCTCATCTTGGTGCTGGATGGTGCGATTCTCAAAAGGAACAAGTGCGGTTTTCTCAATTGATGTTACGCCGCCGTATACTTTTTCGATCGCACCCTTTTCCGTCAGCTTGTTGATATCGCGTCTGACTGTGTTTTTCGAAACATTGAAAACCTGGCACAGCTCATCTAAGGAAACAGTGCCATGTGATAAAATGTACTCCTCCATTTCCTGTATCCGCATCAGTTTCATACAAAAAACTCCTTCTTGATTCTTAAAGTAATGTAAATATATAATAAAAACCAAAAGTTAATCAATAGTTGCTTAAAAAATGATAACATTGGTATGTATCTTTTGCAAGATTCGCCGGACTTCTCTTACCTCTCTTCATTGATGAAAAGATTAATATAATAAAGATAATGAAAAAATGTAGTGTTTATGATTGACTTATGGGTATTATACGATTAGAATATAACCAAGAAATGACCAAGAAGTAACCTGTTGTGTGTGATTTCAGTGATGATATGGTTGCTTACATAAAAAGTGTATCTAACCATTGATTTTTTTGGTTTTTTTGAAAGCGTTTAATTGTTATCTTATGAATCTATCCTGAACCATCCATACAAGTGTATGTGTTTACTAATGAAGGAGGCAATAAGAATGGCAGAAATCAGAAAATTAAAAAACTATATCAACGGTGAATGGGTTGAAAGCAAAACAGATCAATATGAAGACGTTATCAATCCGGCTACGAAAGAAGTGCTGTGCCAAGTGCCGATCTCTACAAAAGAAGATATTGATTACGCGGCTCAAACAGCGGGTGAGGCATTTAAAAGATGGTCGAAAGTGGCGGTTCCGCGCCGTGCAAGAATTCTATTTAACTTCCAGCAGCTGCTGTCTCAGCATAAAGAAGAACTTGCTCATCTGATTACCATCGAAAACGGCAAAAACACAAAAGAAGCTCTGGGGGAAGTGGGACGCGGGATTGAAAACGTTGAGTTCGCGGCAGGCGCGCCTTCTCTGATGATGGGTGACTCACTTGCTTCTATTGCGACAGATGTGGAAGCGGCCAACTACCGGTACCCAATTGGAGTTGTCGGCGGAATCGCACCATTTAACTTCCCGATGATGGTTCCTTGCTGGATGTTCCCGATGGCGATCGCGCTCGGCAACACATTTATTTTAAAACCATCTGAGCGGACACCGCTGTTAACAGAGAAATTGGTGGAGCTTTTTGAAAAAGCGGGCCTTCCAAAAGGTGTTTTCAACGTCGTATACGGTGCGCATGACGTTGTGAATGGCATCCTCGAGCATCCTGAAATTAAAGCGATTTCATTCGTAGGCTCAAAGCCGGTCGGTGAATATGTCTACAAAAAAGGAAGCGAAAATTTAAAACGTGTTCAATCTCTGACAGGCGCAAAAAACCACACGATTGTCCTGAACGATGCGAATCTCGAAGACACGATCACAAACATCATCGGAGCAGCCTTCGGTTCAGCCGGAGAACGCTGCATGGCTTGTGCGGTTGTGACAGTTGAAGAAGGTATCGCTGATGAATTCATGGCGAAGCTTCAAGAAAAAGCCGCTGAGATTAACATCGGAAACGGCCTTGATGACGGCGTGTTCTTGGGACCGGTTATTCGTGAGGACAACAAGAAACGCACGCTCAGCTACATTGAAAAAGGGCTGGAAGAAGGCGCGAGACTCGTTTGTGACGGACGTGAAAATGTGTCTGACGACGGCTATTTTGTCGGCCCGACAATCTTCGATAATGTCACAACAGAGATGACGATCTGGAAAGACGAAATCTTTGCTCCTGTCCTATCCGTCATTCGTGTGAAAAACCTGAAAGAAGCCATTGAGATTGCCAACAAGTCTGAATTTGCGAACGGCGCCTGCCTGTTCACATCCAATTCGAATGCCATCCGCTACTTCCGTGAAAATATTGACGCGGGGATGCTCGGCATTAACCTGGGTGTGCCGGCACCGATGGCGTTCTTCCCATTCTCCGGCTGGAAGTCTTCATTCTTTGGAACGCTGCACGCGAACGGAAAAGACAGCGTCGACTTCTATACACGTAAAAAAGTGGTTACGGCAAGATACCCGGCACCTGATTTCAACTAAACGACGAACAGCCGAACGGCGTCTATGGGCGCTGTTCGGACTCATTCTGCCAATAGAAAGAGGAGGGCTTCACTATGAGTTATTTGTTGCGTAAGCCGCAGTCGAATGAAGTGTCTAATGGGGTCAAGCTGGTGCACGAAGTAACGAAATCCAACTCTGATCTCACCTATGTAGAGTTTAAAGTGTTAGATATCGCTTCCGGTTCCAGCTATGCAGAAGAATTGAAAAAACAAGAAATCTGTATTGTGGCGGTAACGGGAAATATTACAGTGACCGATCATGAGTCGACTTTTGAGAATATCGGCACACGTGAAAGCGTATTTGAACGAAAGCCGACAGACAGTGTCTATATTTCAAATGACCGTTCCTTTGAGATCACCGCGGTCAGCGACGCAAGAGTGGCGCTTTGCTACTCTCCATCGGAAAAACAGCTTCCGACAAAGCTGATCAAAGCGGAAGACAATGGCATTGAGCATCGCGGGAAGTTTTCAAACAAACGTACTGTTCACAACATTCTTCCGGATTCAGACCCTTCAGCTAACAGCCTATTAGTAGTTGAAGTCTATACAGACAGCGGCAACTGGTCCAGCTACCCGCCTCACAAACATGATCAAGACAACTTGCCGGAAGAATCTTTCTTAGAAGAAACGTACTACCATGAGTTAGACCCGGGACAGGGCTTTGTGTTTCAGCGCGTATACACAGATGACCGCTCCATTGACGAGACAATGACTGTGGAAAATGAAAACGTTGTCATCATTCCTGCGGGATATCACCCGGTAGGCGTTCCGGACGGATATACGTCCTACTATTTAAATGTCATGGCAGGGCCGACGCGGAAATGGAAGTTTCATAATGATCCGGCTCATGAGTGGATTTTAGAACGCTAACAAGTGAGGAGTGGCTGTTTACGATGAAGTATACATTCAATGAAGAGAAGGACTTTGATATTGTTGCCATCGGCCGGGCATGTATTGACCTGAACGCAGTCGAATACAACCGCCCAATGGAAGAAACGATGACATTTTCGAAATACGTCGGCGGCTCACCTGCGAATATCGCGATCGGCAGCTCAAAGCTCGGCTTAAAAGCGGGCTTTATCGGTAAAATTCCAGATGACCAGCATGGCAGATTCATAGAGGCCTATATGAGAAACACCGGGGTAGACACAACGCAAATGATCGTTGATAAGGAAGGGCATAAAGCCGGTCTCGCATTTACTGAAATTCTGAGCCCGGAAGAATGCAGCATCTTAATGTACCGCGATGACGTGGCCGATCTTTATCTTGAGCCTTCAGAGGTAAGCGAGGACTACATCGCAAATGCGAAAATGCTGCTCGTGTCCGGGACAGCGCTCGCCAAAAGCCCATCACGGGAAGCGGTGTTAAAAGCCGTTCAATATGCGAAAAAGCATCAGGTAAAAGTCGTGTTCGAACTGGATTATCGCCCATATACATGGCAGTCAGCCGATGAAACAGCTGTTTACTATTCTTTGGTTGCTGAGCAGTCCGATATCGTCATCGGAACACGGGATGAATTCGATGTCATGGAAAACCGCACAGGCGGAAGCAATGAAGAATCCGTCAATCATTTATTTGACCATTCAGCCGACCTCGTCGTCATCAAACACGGCGTAGAAGGTTCTTACGCATACAGCAAATCAGGCGAGGTGTTCCGCGCCCAAGCGTACAAAACAAAAGTGCTGAAAACCTTCGGAGCCGGTGATTCATATGCTTCGGCCTTTATCTACGGACTTGTCAGCGGCAAAGACATCGAAACGGCATTGAAATACGGCAGCGCTTCAGCTTCCATTGTGGTGAGCAAGCACAGTTCGTCAGAAGCGATGCCGACTGCGGATGAAATCGCACAGCTTATTGAAGCACAGTCATAATTGAAAAAGATCGAGTAAAGGTGGGATCGTTTGTGGGGAAGAAAATTCGCTTAACAACAGCACAGGCGCTGATTACATTCTTAAACCAGCAGTACATCCATATTGATGGCAAGGAAGAGCCTTTCGTAGAAGGGATTTTCACGATTTTCGGTCATGGAAATGTTTTAGGGATTGGGCAGGCGCTTGAGCAGGATGCTGGCCATTTAAAAGTGTACCAAGGGAAAAATGAACAGGGAATGGCCCATGCCGCAATGGCGTACAGCAAGCAAATGCTGAGAAGAAAAATTTACGCGGTCTCAACATCCGTCGGACCGGGAGCGGCCAACTTAGTGGCGGCGGCCGGCACTGCATTGGCAAATAATATTCCTGTGCTCTTCATTCCGGCAGATACATTTGCGACAAGACAGCCCGACCCTGTACTGCAGCAAATGGAGCAAGAGTACAGTGCGGCGGTTACAACAAACGATGCATTGAAGTCTGTATCGAGATACTGGGATCGCATTACACGCCCTGAGCAGCTGATGAGCAGCTTGCTTCGCGCTTTTGAAGTCATGACTAATCCGGCAAAAGCGGGTCCGGCGACCATTTGCATTTCTCAGGATGTGGAAGGCGAAGCGTACGATTTCGATGAAAGTTTCTTCGTCAAACGTGTTCACTATATTGATCGCATGCAGCCGAGCGAGCGTGAGCTTCTAGGTGCGGCGGAGCTGATTAAAGCCAGCAAAAACCCTGTGATCCTCGTAGGCGGAGGCGCAAAATACTCCGGTGCGCGCGATGAATTGGTTGCCATTTCTGAAGCGTATAACATTCCGTTAGTTGAAACGCAGGCAGGAAAGTCGACAGTTGAAGCTGATTTTGCGAACAACCTTGGCGGAATGGGCATCACAGGTACACTTGCGGCAAATAAAGCGGCCCGCCAAGCTGATTTGATTATTGGCATCGGCACAAGATATACGGATTTTGCGACATCCTCTAAGACTGCTTTTGATTTTGATAAAGCGAAGTTTCTAAACATCAATGTCAGCCGAATGCAGGCGTATAAACTCGATGCGTTCCAAGTGGTAGCGGATGCGAAAGTGACGCTTGGCAAACTGCACGGCCTGCTTGAAGGCTATAAGAGTGAATTCGGCTCAACGATTAAGGAGCTGAAGGACGAATGGCTCGCTGAACGCGAACGCCTCAGCAAAGTGACGTTTAAACGGGAAGCATTTGATCCGGAAATCAAACATCATTTCTCTCAAGAGGTTCTAAATGAATACGCTGACGCGTTGAATACTGAGCTTCCGCAAACAACGGCATTGCTGACGATTAACGAGACCATTCCTGAAGACAGCGTGATTATCTGTTCGGCAGGCTCTCTTCCGGGAGATTTGCAGCGTTTGTGGCACTCCAATGTCCCGAATACGTATCATCTGGAGTACGGATATTCCTGCATGGGCTATGAAGTGTCCGGCACACTGGGGCTTAAATTGGCTCACCCAGACAGAGAAGTGTATTCCATTGTCGGAGACGGCAGCTTCCTGATGCTTCATTCCGAGCTGGTCACGGCGATTCAGTATAACAAGAAGATCAATGTGCTGCTCTTTGACAACTCAGGATTCGGGTGTATCAACAACCTGCAAATGGACCACGGCAGCGGCAGCTACTACTGTGAGTTCCGCACAGATGACAACCAAATCTTGAATGTCGATTACGCGAAAGTCGCTGAGGGTTACGGCGCGAAAACGTACCGTGCTAACACAGTAGAAGAGTTAAAAGCGGCGTTAGAGGATGCCAAGAAACAAGACGTATCAACGTTGATTGAAATGAAAGTGCTGCCAAAAACAATGACGGACGGCTATGACAGCTGGTGGCATGTCGGAGTGGCTGAAGTATCTGAACAAGAAAGCGTTCAAAAAGCATATGAAGCAAAAGAGAACATGCTCGAATCTGCTAAGCAGTATTAGAGGGGAGGCACCATGATGGGCAAACATGAAATCCTGTGGGGGATCGCTCCCATTGGGTGGCGGAATGATGATATGCCTGAAATCGGAGCGGGAAATACACTTCAGCATTTGTTAAGTGATATTGTTGTCGCGCGTTTTCAAGGTACGGAAGTCGGGGGCTTTTTCCCCGAGCCTTCCATTCTTAATAAAGAGCTTAAGCTTCGGAATTTGCGCATTGCGGGAAAATGGTTCAGCAGTTTTATTTTGCGTGACGGACTTGGTGAAGCGGCGAAGGCATTTACCCTGCATTGTGAGTATTTGCAGCAAGTCAATGCGGATGTCGCAGTTGTCTCTGAACAAACCTACAGCGTGCAAAGTCTGGAGAAAAACGTGTTCACAGAGAAGCCGCATTTTACTGATGAGGAATGGGAACGGCTTTGTGAAGGATTAAATCATCTTGGGAAAATTGCCAATCAGCATGGCTTAAAGCTGGTATATCATCACCATCTCGGCACCGGCGTCCAAACAGCGGCTGAAGTAGACCGCCTGATGGAGGGGACAGACCCTGCACATGTGCACCTCCTCTACGATACGGGCCATGCGTATATTTCTGACGGTGACTACATGGGCATGCTGAAAAAGCATATCGATCGCATTAAACATGTCCATTTTAAAGATGCCCGGCTGAATGTCATGGAAAAATGCAAACTCGAAGGGAAATCGTTTCAGCAAGCGTTTTTACAAGGCATGTTTACGGTTCCCGGTGACGGCTGCATTGATTTTAGAGACGTATATCAGCTGCTGTTAAAGCACAATTATTCCGGATGGATTGTCATTGAAGCTGAACAGGACCCCGATGTCGCAAACCCGCTTGAGTATGCATTGATCGCGAGAAACTATATTGATGAGCAGTTGCTGGATTTGGCGTAATGGGGACTGAATATATGGGCCATACCAATGCGGATTCAGCCTTCAATAAACGGACAATCGCGGCAGCGTTGGCCAACTATATTGATGCCGGTTCGATTGTGGCTGGATCTGCCGGTTTATCGTTATGGGTCAGTTATCTAAAGCTATCTGATACGCAAATCGGGCTGCTCGGCGCGCTAAGCGCAAATGCCATTTCTGCCGCTGTCGGCGCCCTGCTTGGAGGGTATCTGGCTGATAAAGTCGGGCGGAAGGCTGTTTATACCAATAGCATGCTGGTTTATGCATTAGGGATTTGTTTGGTTCTGTTTGGGGTTAATTTCCCCATGTTGTTAAGCGGTTACATGATTATCGGTTTATCAGTGGGAGCTGACATTACCGCATCATGGACCATTATTGCAGAAAATGCGCCAAAGAAAAATCGGGCCCGCCATTGCGGTGTGGCACAAGTCGCTTGGGCCGCGGGTGCAGTCGTTGTGCTGCTTCTCTCCGTACTGGTCGGTGATTTAGGCCTCTTGGGGAATAAAATCGTATTTGCCCATCTGCTTGTGATTGCGCTGATTACGTACATCCTGAGAATCAGGCTTCCGGAGTCAGATGCGTGGCAGGAGAAAAATCAGCCCGCAGACACACAGGCGGCAGAGAAGCCGGCCGTACTGAATAAAACCTCGTATTTTGATTTGCTCAAGCCAATGTATCTAAAAAGCATCCTGTTTTTAATGGGTGTGTACTTGGTTTGGAATTTAGCCGCCGGTGTGATGGGCTTCTTTATGCCATACATTTATCAGCAGGTCGGCGGTGTATCTGCCAACATTGCCAATCTTTTGCAAATGGGGCTGTTTATCTTTACCGGCCTTGGGGTCGCTCTGATCTTTATGCCCTTTGCAGATCAATATAGAAAAACCGTTTTCGGAATCGCCGCTTTTATGGCGGTGATCGGCTGGACGCTGTTTCTGCTGCCGGTTGAAGGCCTGCCGATTCTGCTCCTGTTTATTGTCGTGATCGGCATCAATAACGGAGCAGGGCAGCAAGCCAACTATCAGTTATGGGCCAGTGAAATCTTTCCTACGCAATATCGTGCTTCCGCACAAGGACTAATGTTTTTCCTCGTACGTATTTCAATAGGGATTTGGAGTCTGTTTGTCCCAATGATTATGACCAATTTCGGCATTGGAGCGATGGCTGCAATTCTCCTCGGATGTGTGACGGCCAGTATGATCATCGGGCTTCTGTTCGCGCCGAATACATCTGGCAAGTCGCTTGAACAAATTCAAGAGGAACTCTACGGATCGCCTCGGAGCCAAGTAAAGCAAGAAACTGAAAGCAAAATGATGTAACAAACAGAGGGAGTGGCTGTCAATGAGTTTACGTATTGGTGTTATTGGAACGGGAGCAATCGGAAAAGAACACATTAACCGCATCACAAACAAACTGTCCGGCGCAGAAATTGTAGCTGTAACGGATGTGAATCAAGAAGCCGCACAAAACGTCGTCGAGCACTACCAATTAAACGCAGCAGTATATCCTGATGATGACAGCCTTCTGGCAGATGAAAATGTAGACGCTGTCCTAGTGACAAGCTGGGGGCCTGCGCATGAATCGAGCGTGCTGAAAGCCATTAAAGCCCAGAAATATGTGTTCTGTGAAAAACCGCTCGCGACAACTGCTGAAGGATGCATGCGCATCGTCGAAGAGGAAATGAAAGTGGGCAAACGCCTTGTTCAAGTCGGCTTCATGCGCCGTTATGACAGCGGTTACGTACAACTGAAGGAAGCGCTCGACAACCATGTCATCGGCGAGCCGCTTATGGTTCACTGCGCGCACCGCAACCCAAGTGTAGCAGATAACTATACAACGGATATGGCCGTAGTTGATACGCTTGTTCATGAAATTGATGTGCTGCACTGGCTCGTCAATGATGACTACGAGTCCGTTCAAGTCATTTATCCGAAAAAATCAAAAAATGCCCTGCCGCACTTAAAAGATCCGCAAATCGTAGTCATTGAAACAAAAGGCGGTATCGTCATCAATGCTGAAATCTATGTCAACTGTAAATACGGCTATGACATTCAATGTGAAATCGTCGGAGAAGACGGGGTCATCAAGCTTCCTGAACCATCAAGCATCAGCATGAGAAAAGAAGGCAAATTCAGCACTGATATTTTGATGGATTGGCAGAGACGCTTTGTGGTTGCGTACGATGTGGAAATCCAAGACTTTATTGATTCGATTCAGAAAAAAGGCGAGGTCAGCGGGCCGACGGCATGGGACGGCTATATTGCTGCCGTTACGACTGACGCGTGTGTAAAAGCCCAGGAATCTGGACAAAAAGAAAAGGTTGAATTGAAGGAAAAACCGGAATTCTATCAATCCTTTACAACAGTTGAAAACTAGGAATATGGAGGAGTGAAAAAAATGAAATTAGCATTGGATCCATCGATGTATCGAGATGATTTAACGTTGGAGGAAACGGTCTATAAAACGGCGGAGCTTGGCTATGAATATATCGAACTTTCCCCGCGCGAGGATTTTTGTCCATTCTATAAATATCCGAAAGTCGATTCAGCAAAGATCAAACAATTAAAGCGGCTTTTAAGGGATACAGGTGTTAAGCTTTCATCGCTCCTTCCTCTTTACCACTGGGCGGGTCCTGAAGAAGACCGCCGTCAGGCTGCGGTGCGCAATTGGAAAAGGGCGATCGAAATTGCGGTTGAACTTGAAGTGGATTTGATGAACAGCGAATTCAGCGGATCAAAATATGATCCTTTAACAAGTGAAGAAAAATTTATCAAATCCATGGATGAGCTTCTGCCAGTCTTTGAAAAAGAAGGCATGAAACTCAATCTTCAAGCCCACCCATACGATTTTATCGAAACGCACAAAGGTGCGATGGATATGATCCGCGCGCTTGACAAGGATTGGATCAAT
The DNA here is from genome assembly GCF_054161355.1 of Bacillus sp. PK3-037. Lineage (NCBI taxonomy): Bacteria > Bacillati > Bacillota > Bacilli > Caryophanales > Bacillaceae > Bacillus > Bacillus sp. PK3-037. Next base: position 171,832 of record NZ_CP096408.1, read on the forward strand.
CTTGTCTACTCGACTGCGCATACGTTCTTCTATGATGACGGCAAAGGCGACATTGAGACCATGTTTGATGAAGCCGGCGACCGCCTCACACATGTTTTATTCGCAGACACCTATAATCATAAAGCGGCTCATGGTCTGCGTTACATCGTCAATCCGCCTGACGCGAAAGTAACGGTTCACCAGCATTTGGACATTGGCCAAGGCGAGGTTGATTTTGAGACGATTTTCAGAAAGCTGAGAGAGATGAAGTTCGACGGAATTGCGACGAATGCCGTATTTGCTTGGGTCGATGAAAGAGCGGATGAATCAAGCCGATTTATGCTTAAAAAAATGAAAGAAGAATTAGGTCTGGCATAAGCTGAGCATGGAGTTCGGCGGGATATGGCGAACAGCCTTCCTGCCGAACTCCCTTCATATCTAACACGCAGATGGGGGAATCTGGCATGAAACTTTGTTTTAATGAAGCGACAACATTGGAAAACTCAAATCTTAAACAGGATTTAGAGCTATGCGAAAAGCATGGCTATGATTATATTGAAATCCGCACAATGGATAAGCTGCCGGAGTACTTAGAAGACCATTCGCTGGCTGAGCTTGCGGAGTATTTTCAAACCCATCACATCAAACCGCTTGCCTTAAACGCACTCGTTTTCTTCAACAACCGTGATGAAAAGGGCTATCAGGAGATCATCGCTGAATTTAAGGGCATGATGGAAACCTGCAAAACCCTCGGTGTGAAATATGTGGTGGCCGTTCCGCTTGTGACTGAGCAGAAGATTGTAAAAGAAGAGATCAAAAAGAGCAGTGCAGAGGTGCTGACTGAGCTTTCAGATATCGCGGAGCCGTATGGCGTAAAAATCGCGCTTGAATTTGTCGGCCATCCGCAATGTACGGTCAATACATTTGAACAGGCGTACGACATCGTAAACACCGTCAATCGTGACAATGTCGGGCTTGTCCTTGACAGTTTCCACTTCCATGCAATGGGTTCAAATATTGAAAGCTTAAAGCAGGCGGACGGAAAAAAAATTTTCATCTATCATATCGACGATACGGAAGATTTCCCAATCGGCTTTTTAACCGATGAGGATCGTGTATGGCCGGGACAAGGTGCGATTGACTTAGATGCCCACTTATCAGCCCTCAAGGAAATCGGCTTCTCTGATGTTGTATCGGTTGAGCTCTTCCGGCCTGAATACTATAAGCTGAGTGCTGAGGAAGCCATTCAAACAGCGAAAAAAACAACGGTTGATGTCGTATCAAAATACTTCAACATGTAATGGATAAAGGAGGGGTGGACATGGCTTTTGTATCGATGAAAGAGCTTCTTGAAGATGCAAAGCGGGAGCAATACGCAGTCGGCCAGTTTAATATCAACGGCCTGCAGTGGACGAAGGCGATTTTGCAGGCTGCGCAAAAGGAGCAATCACCGGTCATCGCCGCTGCTTCCGATCGCCTTGTCGACTATTTAGGCGGATTTAAAACGATTGCCGCCATGGTCGGCGCGTTAATGGAGGACATGGCGATTACCGTTCCCGTGGTGCTTCATCTTGATCACGGAAGCAGTGCGGAACGCTGCAGACAGGCCATTGACGCCGGATTCAGCTCAGTGATGATTGACGGCTCCCATCAGCCGATTGACGAGAATATCGCGATGACAAAAGAAGTCACCGATTATGCCGCAAAGCACGGCGTGTCAGTAGAAGCCGAAGTCGGCACGGTCGGCGGAATGGAAGACGGACTGGTCGGCGGGGTACGCTATGCCGATATCACGGAATGTGAGCGGATCGTCAAAGAAACCAATATCGACGCGCTGGCCGCCGCCCTCGGCTCTGTACACGGCAAATATCAGGGTGAGCCGAATCTTGGATTTAAGGAAATGGAGGCTATCTCTCGCATGACTGATATTCCCCTCGTTCTTCACGGGGCATCCGGAATTCCGCAGGATCAGATCAAAAAAGCCATCACGCTCGGCCACGCGAAGATCAATATCAATACGGAATGTATGGTAGCCTGGACAGATGAAACACGCCGCATGTTTCAGGAAAACAGCGATCTGTACGAACCGCGCGGCTATATGACACCCGGCATTGAAGCTGTGGAAGAGACAGTGCGAAGCAAAATGAGAGAGTTCGGATCAGCCGGTAAAGCAGCTAAGCAGCAGGTCGGCTGAAAAGACCTGAAACCGCCGAGATGGCGGTTTTTTTGTGCGGTGTTGCGTCCGTACCCCCGAAACGATTATGATGATGGCAGCAGTGTAAGAAACGGGAGTGGTTCAGTTTGAATAAAATCATGATTGTGGAAGACAGTGAAGACATTCGCGGACTATTGCAGAATTATCTAGAAAAATACGGATACCAAACCGTGGTCGCCGCAGATTTCACGGCTGTTCTTGATGTCTTTTTGCGAGAAAAGCCTGATGTGGTGCTGCTTGATATCAACCTGCCGTCCTATGACGGCTATTATTGGTGCCGCCAAATCCGCCAGCACTCCACAAGCCCGATCATTTTCATTTCAGCCAGAAGCGGGGAAATGGATCAGGTGATGGCGATTGAAAACGGCGGAGACGATTATATCGAAAAACCGTTTTCTTATGATATTGTGCTGGCGAAAATCAAAAGCCAGATCCGGAGGGCGTACGGGGAGTACGCCGCGAAGCAGGGGGAGAAAGTGGTTGAATATGCCGGCGTCCAGCTCTTTGTGGAACGTTTTGAACTGCGTTTTCAGGATGAAAAAAGCGAGCTTTCTAAAAAAGAAAGCAAGCTTTTAGAAGTGCTGCTGGAGCGGGGAGAAAAGGTGACGAGTCGGGACCGTCTCATGGAAAAGACGTGGGACACCGACATATTCATCGATGATAATACACTTAACGTGTATATCACGCGGCTCAGAAAAAAACTGCGGGAGCTGAATGCGCCTGTTTCGATTGAAGCGGTGCGGGGCGAAGGCTACCAGCTGAGGATGCAGTCATGAAGCTGTTTCTCCGGTCTCATGCCGTGCTGATTCTGCTTTTTCTCCTTCAAGGGCTGTTTGTCTTCTTTTATTACTGGTTTGCGGGTCTTCATTCTTTTTCCCACTTGTTTTACATATTGGGCGTGCAGCTTCTTATTTTGGCGGGGTATCTTGCCTATCGCTGGTACAAAGACCGCGGCGTGTATCATTGGCTCAGTTCAGGACAGGAAGGGACGGACATCCCGTATCTCGGTTCTTCAGTGTTTTGTTCAGAGCTGTATGAAAAGCAGATGGAGCTGATCCGGCTGCAGCACCAGAAGCTCCATGAGACCGAAGCCAAGCTTGACGCGCGGGTGACGTATATGAATCAATGGGTGCATCAAGTAAAGACGCCGCTGTCGGTCATTAATTTAATCATTCAGGAAGAGGATGAGTCTGTTTTTGAACAAATCAAAAAAGAAGTCCGGCAGATTGAATTCGGGCTGGAGACGCTTCTTTATTCATCAAGGCTCGACCTGTTTGAACGGGATTTTAAAATCGAAGCGGTTTCCCTGTCCGAGCTTCTCCAATCAGTCATTCAAAGCTATAAACGATTTTTTATTCAATACCGCATCTATCCGAAAATGAACATTTGCGATGATCATCAGATTTACACTGATGCCAAATGGCTCAAATTTGCGATCGGCCAAGTGGTCACAAATGCGGTCAAGTATTCAGCGGGCAAGAGTGACAGACTTGAGCTGAATGTCTCCCGCGATGAAGACAGGACGGTGCTTGAAGTCAAAGATTACGGTGTCGGGATTCCCTCGCAAGACATCAAGCGGGTGTTTGACCCTTATTACACCGGTGAAAACGGGCGGCGTTACCAAGAATCTACGGGAATCGGCCTCCATCTCGTCAAAGAAATTACAGATAAGCTCAATCATACGGTGGACATCAGCTCGTCTCCCGGTGAAGGGACATCAGTTCGATTTTCATTTCTTACAAAAATGTAAGGCTGCGTTAAGAAAACAACATAGCCCGCTTTGTTTCCCCTTGATAACATGGATTTATGTCAAGGGGATTTTTATGTTGAACGCCCCGGCACTACATGAAAGCAGCCCAGACCAGCAAGAATAAAACCATAAGGAGGATTCTCATGGCGAATATGCTTGAAGTCAAACATATTAATAAAACCTATAAAGGACAAGTGTCCTATCAAGCTTTAAAACAAATTTCGTTTTCAATAGAAGAAGGCGGGTTCACGGCGGTGATGGGACCGTCCGGGTCAGGAAAAACAACACTTTTGAATATCATTTCAACGATCGACAGGCCGGATTCAGGCGATATCCTGATTCACGGAGAAAACCCGCACCGGCTGAAGCGGACAAAGCTCGCTCATTTCCGCCGCAAGCAGCTCGGATTTGTGTTTCAGGATTTCAACCTTCTGGACACGCTGACGATCGGTGAAAATATCATGCTGCCGTTAACGCTTGAAAAAGAAGCGCCGTCTGTCATGGAAGAAAAACTGCAAGGCATCGCGACAAAGCTCGGAATTGAAGACCTGCTCAACAAACGGACGTTTGAAGTGTCCGGAGGCCAGCGCCAGCGGGCCGCCATCGCTAGAGCGGTCATTCATAAGCCGTCACTCATCCTGGCCGATGAACCGACGGGAAACCTTGATTCCAAAGCGTCAAAAGACGTCATGGAAACGATGCAGAGCCTGAATCAGGATGATCATGTCACGGCTTTGATGGTGACCCACGATCCTGTTGCGGCAAGCTACTGCCGCCGCGTCATCTTTATAAAAGACGGCGAACTGTTTAATGAGATTTACCGCGGGGAAAACCGCCAAGTATTTTATGAACAAATTCTTGATGTGCTGTCTATGCTGGGGGGAAACGCAAATGACCTTTCTTCAGTTCGCTTATAAAAACGTCACGAGAAACAAAAGGGCTTATCTTGCATTCTTTTTAAGCAGCGCCTTTTCCGTGTTGATTTTCTTTACCTTTGCGATGTTCCTGTTTCATCCGGCATTAAAGGAAGGCTATCTGAATAACATCGCCAAAAAAGGATTAACCGCCGCGGAATGGATGATCTTTGTTTTTTCTTTCTTATTTGTTCTGTATTCGGTTAACGCATTTTTGAAATCGAGAAATAAAGAATTCGGCATCCTGCTCATGCAGGGCATCACGCCGGGGCAGCTGAGAAAGCTCATTACGGCGGAAAATATGATCATCGGCGTCATGTCAATTGCAGCCGGCATTATCGGAGGATTCATTTTTTCAAAGACGTTCTTTACGGTCGGCGCTTATATTTTAGAAATGGACGCGCTGCCTTTGTATATGCCTTGGAAAGCGCTCGGTATTACGGCTGGCGGATTTCTGCTCTTATTTTTCCTTTTATCCCAGTTTACGATCCTTTTTGTCAGATCAAATTCGGTTATCAAATTAATAAAGGGCACTGACAAGATTAAGCCGGAGCCAAAGCCGTCCGTGCTACTGTCCTTATTCGGCATCGCCTGTCTGTGCGGCGGGTACGGCATGGTCCTTAAAGGCAATGTCCACGGGGCCGAGCCGTTTATCATTTTACTGCTCACCGTCATCGGAACGTATTTCTTTTTCAGCCAAAGCAGCATCTGGATTCTGCGAGCGCTGAAGAAGTGGAAAACCTTTTATTTGCGCGGGAAAAATGTCATTTGGGTTTCTGATCTTGTCTATCGTTTAAAAGACAACGCCCGCCTGTTCTTTATTGTCAGCATTATTTCCGCGGTTGCGTTTACTGCGACAGGCGTGCTCGCCATGTACAAATCGACCGTCGGAGCGGAAGAGTCCGCTTATGAAATGGAGTATTTATCCTACAGCAACAATCCAAAAGAACAGACTCATTTGAAAGATATTGACCATGAACTGAAAACACACGGCTTTACGTATAAGAAAGACGAAATAGATGTTTCTTATGTTCGCTATCAAGAAGGAGAAACTGTCCCGCCTGTTTACATGATCAGCGAATCGGATGTATCAAAATACTTCCATGTCAATCTGAACGGCCTGAAACATGATGAGGCTGTCTTTTTTCCGAGTACGTATGACCGCAATTTCAAAAACCAAGCGCCGGATCAGCTGAAGCTGCTGAACCAAAAAGGCAAGCCGTCCGGACAAAAATTGTCAGTGAAAGAAGTCAAAAAACCGCTGATCTCATTGAATGCCATCATCGCGGTGAACGATCAAACCTTTGATCAGCTTAAATCACTCGGTGATCAAGCGTCATTATACGGCTACAGCTACGATCATTGGAAAGACAGTCTTGGGATCAGCCAATCCTTGAAAAATGAGATTTACGGCAACTATATTGATGTGCATTCTGATTTTATGGCAAAAGCCGGCACCTACTATGATACGGTGCAGCTGCCGAGCCTGAGTTTATTTATCGGCCTGTTTATCGCAATTGTATTCTTTGTCGCGGCAGCAAGTTTCTTATATTTCAGGCTGTTCACTGATTTAGATGAAGACCGGGAGCGCTACCGTTCGCTGGCCAAAATCGGCCTGAGTGAGCGTGAAATGGCACAAAGCGTGACGATACAATTGGCGATTCTTTTCTTCTTTCCATTTGTCATTGCTGTTATGCATACGCTGTTTGCCTTGAGAACATTGGCCGTGGATGGCTATTCCGATGTAGCGGGACCGCTCAGTCTCACCATCGGAGGGTTTTTCCTTTTTCAGCTTCTTTTCTTCCTCGCGGTGCGGTCAAGCTATTTGAAAAAAATGAACAAGTAAGGGGCGTGCAAAGATGAAAAAAGCAATGGCAATCCTGGCCGTCTTGGCGGCTGCTGCCGTCATATGCGGGCTTCTCTTTTTTCATAACGATGTTACAGACAGATTTAATCCGTTTATTCACCAGCAAGATGTCTATGTGCAGATTGATCGAGATGGCAAACATCTTAGCCCAGGCGGTACTGAGTATACATTAGACGGATACAATGCATCCGGAAAAAAAGAAGAAGTGACCTTTTTCGCCGGTAAAGACCTTCGGAAGAACGCGTATTTGAAGGTGAAGGCAAAAGGAAAGTATGTCGAGACCTGGGAGGAAGTCAGGTTTGAAGATATGCCGGACTCCGTACAGTCAGCATTAAAATGAATCATAAAAAAGGCACAGTCCCCCTCATGACTGTGCCTTTTTCTTTACTTCTTATTTTCTTCGACCCGTTTAATCAGCATGTCGGCGATGATATCCACCTGTTTGCTGACAGAAATCGGATCGTACGGATAAAATGTGTCAAAGTCATTGATAAACACGCGATTATGTTTGACAGCGTCTAAATTCTTCCAAATGGAGGAATTCTCCAGCTTGTCGAGTGTTTTGCTTTCGCCTTTCGGGTTGTAGTCCGTAATGAACATATAATCTGCGGCATACTCAGGAATAACCTCTTGAGAGAGCTGTTTCATTTCTCCTTTTTTGATGACATCTTGTTCAATTTTTTCAGGCGCTTTTAACCCGAGCGCATTGTATACAGCTTGGCCACCGCGACCGCCATTGTCATTGAACACCCAGAATTCGCCCTTGTCCGTATTTTCATAAATACCGAAAGTCGTATCCTTGTCGATGACGCCGGCAATTTTCTTTTTGGCTGCTTCCGCTTTTTTGTTAAAGTCACCCATAAATGATTTTGCTTTGTCTTTCGCTCCGGCGATATCCCCGAACATGCTGACTGTGTCTTCTACGTTTTTCGCGGTGTTATAAGGAACGACAACGGTTGGAGCGATTTTCTTTAATTTATCAACATTCTCTTCATTCATGACAACAATTAAGTCAGGCTGAAGCTCCATCACTTTTTCAACGCTGATCGGATCACCGACATCCTTTACCTCTTTCAGCTTTGATTTTAAAAACGGATTATCAAATGACCATGAGCCCGAGCCGACCACATTCGCCCCGACAGACAGCAATTCCCCAGCATAAAAATCAGTAACGATGCGTTTAGGGTGTGCGGGTATTTTGACATTCCCATTTGTTGATTTGTATGTTCTCATTTCTGTCTTTTCGGAAGCTGAATCACCTGAGCTTCCTTTCGAAGCCGTGCCGCTGCAAGCGCTGGCAAACATGAGAAGCAGCACAAGCATGCCAACGAGCAATGTGTTCTTTTTCATCAAGAACCCTCCAATATGTATGTTGATTCATTAGTAATGATTATCATTATCAATTATAATATAGCAAGAAACCTGTGCCCCGTCTATCACTATTTTAATAGGAGAAAGTTTTTGTTAGACAAGTGACGCGGTATTCTTAATCGATTATTATAGGTAAATAGGAGGATGAAAATATGGAAATCACAAAAAGAGGTGCCGCATGGGAATGGCTGCATAGCTGGTGGATGCTGTTTATTTTCATGCCTTTTGCCATTACCAGTTTTTTTGCCTTTTTATTTATTGGCATCAAGGTTAGAAATAAAAAGTGGATCATGTACGCAATCATTTATTTTTTCGTATTTGCGTTTGCTTTCGTGCTGCCTGATCCGCCCGGATTGCTTATTGTGCTCCCGTTGTGGGCTGTGACGATTATTCACGGTTTTAAAGTGCGTCCGCTGTATCTGATTCAGCTGGATGTCTACAAAGACAATGTGGAGGCACGGGCCTTTGCTGAGGCAAGAAGTGAAGCCGAGAGCAGATTTCATGCGCCGAAACAGTCTATTCAAGATATACATATTCGCAAAGAACGGTAAGAAAAAAGCTCAACACTAAACATTGTGTTGAGCTTTTTATATGCTACTGCTGATAGGTATGCTGCTGGAATGGCGTTTGTTGGCCGAATGGAAGTGTAGACACATTCGTATTCATCACGCTGGATTGTCCAGTAAGTTCCTGCTGCATTTGGTTGCACATGTTGACAACCTGCTGGCACTTTTGAATGGCTGTGTCATGTCCATGCAACGCTTGCTGAATGGTATGTGCAGCTTGTTGTTCGTGGTTTAGAATCTGTTGCAGCATTTGGATGTTTTGCTGCTCCTGATGAAGCATTTGGCGATATTGGTTGCTGCTTTGCTGTGTTTGCTGAATAAGCTGCTGAGCTGTCTGGCGGCACTGGTTCAGCTGCTGCAGGCTGTGTTGCGTATTGTGCATGTATAAACCCTCCATGTGTTCAATTGACATTTGTCGGTATTATCATGCGACCCGAACCAAAAGAAATTCTGCAAAAGGGGAACTGCAATTATTTTCCTTACCCCCTCTATCTTTGAATGAATTCGGCAAAGGTTGTATACTTGTAAAAACCCTTTTTATGTAAATGTCCCGCTCTGCACATAAGAATAGCGGAAAACGAAACTCCGACATCTGGAGAATCGTATTCCGCTTTTTTCTTTTCTTGCTTCAGAAACCGCCTTCGCCCGCAGTAAATGGGATATTTAATCTGTTTTCTACGGCGCGGAGGCGCTGATTGAGCCGGTTTAAGCGGCGTGTATGGCGTTCAACAGTCTGGCTTAGCTGATTGACCTGATCGGCCAATCTTGCAATTTCCCGGTTTTGACGGCGATCCTCATTCGACAGACGGGTTAATTCTCTTGTCTGCTGTTCGTTTTGCCGTTCAAGAGCAGCGATTCTTCTTTCCAATGCCGGCTGTCTGTCCGTCTGGTATGGCTGGTATACATCCTGCTCCGGATATGGATTGTATTCATATTGGCTATAGTAGGGTTCCTGCTGAGGGAGCTGCGGGCTGTAATATTGATAAGGGTTCATGTAATCAATCTCCTTAAAAAGAAATGTGGGTGAATTCCTTATAATCTATGTAGTCATTGGCACAGTGACACGGCATTCGCCTAAAAAAGTAAGAAAGGACGGTGATGACGCTGAGCAGAAAAGGACCTGTTATTGTGTTCCTGTCTGCTGTATGTCTCATCATTTCGGGCTGTCAGCAGCCAAAAGACGAGACGCCGTTTTATTACGGAACTTGGGATGAGGGCATTATCCCCGGTCCAGTGGATGGCGTGAAATCAGCAACGGTCACATTTACCAAAGACAAGGTGCTGGAGACGGAGGTGATTGAAGGGAGAGGAGAGGTGCAGCTGCCCTTTATGGAATACAAGGTGATATCTCAAAGCGCTGACGGGTCCATCGAGATCCAGTACCTTGGCTCCTATTATCCGCTCAAAAGCAAACTGAAAAGAGAGAAAGACGGGACGTTGATATGGGAGCAAAATGGCCAGGAAAAAACGATGACAAGAATCGAGTCAAAGGCCCGCAAGGAGGAGAAACATGAGAAATAAAAAAGCGGAAAGACTGGTGTTAACAGGCCTTATTTTACATATCATTCAGTGGTTGTTGGTATTATGGGCTTTTCTTAAAATCAAACATTTATTTAGTGACTATACGATCTACAATCCGAATGTCATAAACGGAACGATGCAGTCGTTATCGTTTATGCAAATGCTGCGTTCTATGATGTACTCGGGCGCCTTGGTGAATTATGTTCTGTTTTTTGTGATTGCATTGCTTATCTATTGTTTAGTGCTTCATGCGGTCATGATTGTTCTGGAAATGGCTGCTTATGTGATGATCAGACGGAATCCTTCATCTTCATGGGCATATTTTTTGACGGCGGCGGGTGTGAAGCTTGCAATCTTAAATATCACGGGTATTCCATTTTTAGCTGCCGGCTTCCTGCTGATGAAACAGAAACAAGCAGAAAGCGGCGAAAAGGGTGAAGAACCAAAGCGAAAGCCGCGCTCGCGGATCCGGAGACAAGGCAGACGACTAAACAGAAACAGGAGAAAATCATCGCTTTCAGTTGAATATCAAAAAGAAAAAACGATATGATGGGACTATAGCCTGAAAACGACACGAAGGAGATGCAGGATGTACAAATTAATAGCAATTGATATGGACGGAACACTTTTAAATGATCATCATGAAGTGACGGCGGAGGTCCGCGACGCGCTGCATGCCGCAAAAGCGGAAGGGGTAAAAATTGTCCTGTGCACCGGCCGGCCTATCGGAGGTGTTCGGAGATACTTAGATGAACTCAATTTAATTGAGGAAGGCGACTACGTCATTGCCTATAATGGGGCGCTTGTTCAAAATACGCATACAAAAGAAGTGGTGACGGAATTGTCTCTGGGATATGATGATTTGGCATCATTATATGATCTGAGCTTAGAGCTGAAGACACCGATGCACTTTTTCGACTCAGCCAACCTGTATACACCTAACCGCGATATCAGTGAATTTACCGTATATGAGTCGTACGTGACACAGGTGCCGCTTCATTACCGCAAGATTGAGGAGATGCCTAAAGACATTCTCATTCCGAAAGTGATGTTTATTGATAAACCAGAGCACTTAAGCGAAGTCATTACATCGATACCGAAAGACGTGAGAGAAAAGTATACGATGGTCAGAAGCGCTCCTTTCTTTTACGAAATTCTGCATCCGGAAGCAAGCAAAGGAAATGCTGTGCGTCAGCTGGCGAATCTGCTCGGAATTGAGCAGGCGGAGGTCATGAGCATAGGCGACAACGGCAACGATCTGACAATGATCGAATGGGCCGGCTGCGGCGTTGCTATGGCAAACGCCATTCCGGAAGTGCTTGAGGCCGCAAACTTTCAAACGCGCTCCAATAATGAACATGGCGTTGCGCATGCGATTCACGAGCTTGTTTTGGCTAAATAATAAATCCAGCCTTTTAAAGGCTGGATTTTTTCGTTTTATTGATATAATGTCAATTCTTTGACGAATCGATTTGACTTTCGTTATGCTGATAAAACCAATTCGTTCACAATATGTATGATATTAATCTGAATTGAAAAGGGGACTGATCAGATGTGCACAAGTCTTACATTGGAAACCGCTGACCGTAAACATGTATTAGCGAGAACAATGGATTTTGCATTTCAGCTGGGGACAGAGGTTATTCTCTATCCGCGCCGTTACAGCTGGAGTAGTGAAGCTGACGGAAAGGCCCATCAGACACAGTACGCATTTATCGGTATGGGGAGAAAACTTGGAAATATTTTATTTGCAGACGGCGTTAATGAAAACGGTTTATCGTGTGCTGCACTTTATTTTCCGGGCTATGCGGAGTACGAAAAAACGATACGGGAAAACACCGTACACATTGCCCCGCATGAGTTTGTGACATGGGCGCTGTCAGTCTGTAAGTCTTTGGATGACGTGAAAGAAAAGATTCGATCTTTAACGATTGCAGAGAAAAAATTAGATCTATTGGATACGGTTTTACCGCTTCACTGGATATTGTCAGACCGGACGGGACGCAGCCTGACGATAGAACCGAGAGCAGATGGCCTCAACGTCTATGACAATCAGCCTGGTGTCATGACGAACAGCCCCGACTTTACATGGCATGTAACCAATCTGCAGCAATATACAGGAATCAGACCGAAGCAATTAGAGAGCAAAGAGATGGGCGGATTAGCCCTTTCCGCTTTTGGCCAAGGCTTAGGAACTGTAGGTCTGCCGGGGGATTATACACCGCCTTCCCGGTTTGTCAGAGCTGTTTATTTGAAAGAACACCTAGAGCCGGCGGCCGATGAAACGAAAGGTGTAGCAGCCGCTTTTCAAATTTTGGCAAATATGACGATACCCAAGGGCGCAGTGATAACGGAAAAAGACGAAATTCATTATACGCAATATACTTCCGTGATGTGCAACGACACGGGAAACTACTATTTCCACCACTATGACAATCGGCAAATCCAAAAAGTAAATTTATTTCATGAAGACCTTGACTGTTTGGAGCCTAAAGTGTTTTCCGCTAAAGCAGAAGAAAGTATTCATGAGCTTAATTAATTCACATCACTCAGCTGATCCCGGTTTGAATCCGGAGTCAGCTGTTTTTTTTATACGATCGTTACGGCGTTTGTATGGGTAGGCAGTTTGCTAAAAGCGAAAGAAAAGGCAATGGAAATGGCGAAATCGTATATCAATTTTTTGAATAAAAACTGAGTCTTTGCTACATCAGACTCAGTTTTCTTGCCGATATAGAGGTTATTGCACTAGTTGAATGACCAATACCGTTCCATTATGGTATGACAATCGCATTCAGCCAGCCTCTCAAGCGGTTCCGAAAGGCCGTTTCACCATTGTTCGGGCGTTTTTATCAGATGGACGCATATGTGAAGCGCGGGTGGACTGCCCGAAGGGAGCTCCCGGAAACGGTCTGTCTGAAGAAGACGTAAAAGAAAAATTAAAATCAGCGCTGCCAAGTGATGTGCAAAAAGCATCGCATATCATAGAGGCCATTGAGCGCGCTGACATGAAAGAATTTTTATCGCGTTTAGATTAGAACCCGCCTCTCATCCCCTCCTTCAGATGATATGATAAAGCTAAATCATACGTTTGAAAAAGGAGAAAGGCCATGACGGTGAATGATGAGGTTGTATGTATTCTGGCAGTCTTTTTATTAGTGGGAGCAGCCGATTATTGCTTGGGAAACAGATGGGGCTTGGCGAGCGGTTTGCGGAAGGTTTTAAGGCCATGGGGCCGCTGGCGCTGTCAATGGTCGGGATTGTGTCGCTGGCGCCAGTGCTTGCGGCCATACTGATTCAGCGGGAATGGTTATCAATGTCGCGTTTGCGGTCAGCGAAGCCTTTGTTCTCAGCAGCCACCTCTGCTTTGTGGCGGGAATAAAGAAAGAAATGGCAGCGGCCATGATTATCGGGAAATTAGCCGGCGGCATTACGGCTATCGCGGCAGCTGCCTGGATGATCCCCGCCTATACGGCAAAAAAGCAAAGACACGATTCTCTTGAAGGATAGTCTGTTTCAATTCTCCTCATTCGGGAAATGATACAGTAACGTTTCCGGAAAGAGGGTTGGGCACATGGATGCGAAGGACCAGTGCATCTCTAAAATAAAACAGGAAACCAAGCCTTGGATACAGCGATTCGGAAGGCTTGGTTATTTTACATTCGGCGGCGTTTTTATCTTGCTCGGCATTCTGGCATTGATGACGGCTGCCGGAGCTGGCAGCGGGGCAAAGGATTCAAGCGGAGCGCTCCAAACCTTATCACGCATGCCATACGGATCGATTCTGCTTTTCTTCATCGGGATAGGACTCATCGGGTATGTCATATGGATGGTGCTGAGTGCGGTTAAGGATACAGAGGGCCATGGCACGGGAAGAAGGGGCCTGTCGCGAAGAACGGGAAATTTGTTCAGCGCCGCCGTATACGCATCGATTGCGTGGAATGCCCTTCGGTTTGTCTTTGATCATGGGAGCGGCAGCACTTCAGAACAGACGTGGTCCGCTTATATATTGGCGCAGCCGTTTGGGCAGTGGCTGACGGGCCTCACAGGAGCGGGCTTTATCCTATTTGCAGTAGTTCAATTCATGAAAGGTATCCGGGCTTCTTTTATGAGAGAATTCAATACGTCAAAAATGAGCAAAGAAATGATATGTATTGCAAAAAACACAGGACGCGCAGGCAACATCGCCCGTGCCATTATTTTCTCAGCCATCGGCTTCTTTCTCATAAAAACCGCTCTCACCTCTGATCCGGACGACACAAGAGGCTTTGACGGGGCGCTCGCCGAGCTCGCGCAGCAGCCGCATGGCAGAGTGATTCTGATCTTTTTGGCGTGCGGGCTTGTGTTATATGGAATATACGCCATTATGAAAGGCATTTATCAATATATGAAGTGGGAAAAATAAGCTCTGGGCAGCTCTGTGCCAGAGCGTTTTTCAGTTTCTTGCAAATCAGGTGGATGAAAGCAGTTGCCAGCCTGTATAATAAAAGCAAATCGAAAGCAGGTTCACCATGAACTGATCCAAAGGGAGGTGCGGAATGGATCGGGAAAAACAACAATTAAGCATAGAAGCGGCAAGGCTTTATTATCAGTCTGACTACAGTCAGCAGCAAATCGCAGAGCAGCTCAGCATTTCGAGGCCGACCGTTTCCCGATTGCTGCAATACGCAAAAGAAAAAGGATTTGTCCAAATTCGCGTGATGGACCCTTTTGAGGATTTAGATGCGCTCGGTTCCATGCTGGAAGAGAAATACGGGCTTCTCGAAGCGCACGTTGTGTTTTCTCCGACACCGGACTATGCAGCAATCACACATGACTTGAGCCGGTACGGTGCAGAATATATGCATGAAACGGTAAAAGACGGCGACATCGTCGGCGTCAGCTGGGGAACCACCATATATCAGATCGCGCAAAACATGCAGCCAAAGCAAGTGAAAGGCGTAGAGGTCGTCCAGCTGAAAGGCGGCATCAGCCATTCCCGGGTAAACACCTATTCAGCTGAAACGATTCAGCTGTTTGCAGAGGCTTTTCAAACGATGCCGCGCTATCTTCCGCTTCCTGTCGTGTTTGATAATGCGGATGTGAAGAAAATGGTGGAGAAAGACCGTCATATCGAGCGGATCATTGAGATGGGCAAGCAGGCGAATATCGCTCTTTTTACGGTGGGAACAGTCCGTGACGAAGCGCTGTTATTCCGGCTCGGCTATTTTAACGAAGAAGAGAAAACGTTGCTGAAAAATCAGGCTGTCGGAGATATCTGTTCGCGTTTCTTTGACGAGGAAGGGAAGATTTGCAGCACCGCCATCAATGACCGGACCATCGGCGTCGAGCTTGAGGATCTGAGGCTGAAGGAACGCTCTATATTAGTGGCCGGCGGAAGCCGAAAAGTGTCCTCCATCCATGGTGCGTTAACAGGAAAATATGCCAATGTGTTAATCATTGACCAGCATACCGCAAGGGCACTTGTTAATGATTTGTGACACCCTCAGACCGTTCGCTGAACAAAATTTCAATTACCAATTTACATATGTTCAAAAGTCGGTTATGCTAAAAAATATCTTAACAAAAAAGGAAGTGTGCGAAGGATGACATTAGCCAATAAAATTGATCATACAGCTTTGAAACCGCATACACAAAAAGCGGATATTTTGAAATTAATAGAAGAAGCGAAAACATACAAATTCGCTTCTGTATGTGTAAACCCGACATGGGTGCAGCTGGCTGCAAAAGAGCTTGAGGGCACAGGAGTTGACGTATGTACAGTCATCGGCTTCCCGCTCGGCGCCAACACAACAGAAACAAAAGCGTTCGAAACGAAGGATGCGATTTCAAAAGGCGCCACTGAAGTGGACATGGTCATTAACATCGCTGCTTTGAAAGACAAAGAAGACGACGTGGTGGAAGCGGATATCCGCGGTGTGGTGGAAGCTGCGGCCGGAAAAGCGCTTGTCAAAGTCATTATCGAAACATGTCTTCTGACTGATGAAGAAAAAGAACGTGCATGCCGTTTAGCGGTTTCTGCGGGAGCGGATTTCGTGAAAACTTCAACAGGCTTCTCAACAGGCGGCGCAACGAAGGAAGATATCGCTTTAATGCGCAAAACAGTAGGTCCTGATATCGGCGTAAAAGCATCCGGGGGTATCAGAACGAAAGAAGATGTAGACACGATGATCGAAGCAGGTGCGAGCCGCATTGGCGCAAGCGCAGGCGTTTCCATTGTAAAAGGAGAGAACGGAGCCGGCGGAGACGATTATTAAGAAGCAGACGGAAGGCACATCGCTTTCCGGTCCTGCTTTTCTTTCCGGGGAAATAATAATGTAAGCGAATACAAATAAAGGAGAAACACATATGAAGTATTTGATTGGGATTATCGGTTTAATCGTGTTTTTAGGCCTAGCGTGGATCGCGAGCAGCGGCAAAAAAAGAATTAAGATCCGCCCAATTATTGTCATGCTCATTTTGCAGTTTATTCTCGGTTACATTCTCCTCAATACGGGGATCGGGAATTTTCTCGTAGGAGGATTTGCACAAGGATTCAGCTACCTGCTTGGCTATGCGGCGGAAGGAATCAACTTTGTGTTTGGCGGTTTGGTGAATGCGGATCAATCGACATTCTTTATGAACGTTCTCTTGCCGATTGTATTTATTTCTGCACTCATCGGGATTCTGCAAAAATGGAAGATCCTCCCGTTTATTATTAAATACATCGGCCTTGCCCTCAGCAAGATTAACGGGATGGGAAGACTGGAGTCGTACAATGCTGTCGCATCTGCGATTTTAGGGCAATCAGAAGTATTTATCTCCTTAAAGAAAGAACTCGGTTTACTGTCACAGCAGCGGTTGTACACGCTTTGCGCTTCTGCGATGTCAACCGTATCCATGTCAATCGTCGGCGCTTACATGACGATGCTGAAGCCTGAATACGTCGTAACGGCTCTTGTATTGAACTTATTTGGCGGTTTTATCATTGCCTCTATTATTAATCCTTACGAGGTCGCAAAAGATGAGGATATGCTTCGTGTAGAAAATGAAGAAAAACAATCCTTCTTCGAAGTGCTCGGAGAATACATCTTAGATGGTTTCAAAGTAGCGGTTGTTGTCGCAGCGATGCTGATCGGATTTGTCGCGATTATTGCTTTGATCAATGGTATTTTTAACGCTGTACTCGGTATTTCCTTCCAAGACCTGCTTGGATATGTGTTTGCTCCATTCGCTTTTCTTGTTGGTATTCCATGGAATGAAGCTGTTAACGCCGGAAGCATTATGGCAACAAAAATGGTATCGAACGAATTTGTCGCCATGACGTCTCTTTCGCAAAACGGTTTTCATTTCAGCGGCCGTACAACAGCGATTGTCTCAGTATTCCTCGTTTCGTTCGCGAACTTCTCTTCCATCGGTATCATTGCCGGTGCTGTAAAGGGTCTGAATGAAAAGCAAGGAAACGTCGTTGCTCGCTTCGGTGTGAAATTATTATACGGTGCCACGCTTGTCAGCTTTTTAACAGCGGCAGTTGTAGGTCTGATTTACTGAACATAATCGAAAAGGATCGGTGACTATAATGAGAATGGTAGATATTATTATCAAAAAACAAAACGGAAAAGAACTCACCACAGAAGAAATCCAGTTTTTCGTGAACGGCTATACGGACGGAAGCATTCCTGATTATCAGGCAAGCGCGCTTGCCATGGCGATTTTCTTCCAGGATATGAGTGATCGTGAACGGGCGGACTTAACAATGGCTATGGTGAACTCCGGTGAAACGATTGATCTTTCTGCCATCGAAGGAATTAAAGTGGATAAACATTCAACCGGCGGTGTCGGCGACACGACAACACTCGTGCTTGCCCCGCTTGTCGCGGCTCTTGACGTGCCTGTTGCCAAAATGTCCGGCCGCGGCCTCGGCCATACAGGCGGAACAATTGATAAATTAGAGGCAATTGACGGGTTTCACGTGGAACTGTCAAAGGAAGAATTTATTAAGCTAGTGAACCGCGACAAGGTTGCCGTCATTGGCCAAAGCGGCAACTTAACGCCGGCGGATAAAAAACTGTACGCCCTGCGAGATGTAACGGGCACGGTGAATTCCATCCCGCTTATCGCTAGCTCCATTATGAGCAAAAAAATCGCTGCCGGAGCAGACGCGATTGTGCTTGACGTGAAAACAGGAGCGGGCGCCTTCATGAAAACACAGGAAGATGCGGCTGAACTCGCGAAAGCAATGGTACGAATCGGCAACAAGGTCGGCCGCCAAACGATGGCTGTCATCTCCGACATGTCCCAGCCGCTCGGCTTTGCGATTGGAAATGCGCTTGAAGTGAAAGAAGCGATTGACACACTCAAAGGCGAAGGCCCTGAAGACCTGCACGAGCTTGTCTTAACACTTGGCAGTCAGATGGTCGTGCTTGCGAAAAAAGCAGGTACATTAGACGAAGCAAGAGCAAAGCTTGAAGAGGTCATGAAAAACGGCAAAGCGCTTGAGAAATTCAAAGATTTCTTGAAAAACCAAGGCGGTGACAGCTCGATTGTTGATGATCCGTCTAAGCTTCCGCAAGCGGCTTATCACATTGATGTGCCAGCCAAAGAAGCGGGTGTCGTCTCCGAAATCGTCGCGGACGAAATCGGCGTCGCAGCGATGCTGTTAGGGGCCGGACGCGCCACAAAAGAAGACGAAATCGATTTAGCCGTCGGCATCATGCTCCGCAAAAAGGTCGGCGACAAGGTTGAAAAAGGCGAACCACTCGTGACGCTCTATGCCAACCGGGAAAATGTCGATGAAGTCATCGCGAAAGTATATGACAATATCCGTATCGCGGCGGAGGCGAAGGCGCCGAAGCTGATTCATACGTTAATTACAGAATAAAAATAAAGCACATCCCATCCTGAGTGGGGTGTGCTGTTTTAATTAATGGATATGATCGATCGGATATTCCTCTTGGCTGATTTTTTTTGTTTTCTCAAACTTTCTTTTGAAATAGAAGATGAGATAGCAAAGGATGATACAAGGAATTCCGCAGAAGAGAGCGATTCTTTGATTGGGATCAAAAGCGAGACCGATACAAGAAGCTGAACATAATAAGAGAGCGGCTATCGGCATAAGAGGATAAAACGGCGTGCGAAATGTCAGATCTTTTACATTCCCCCCTTTTTTAAGAAATCTCTTTCGGAACAAGAGTTGAGACAGCGCAATGCTCATCCAGACCACGACCCCTGCAAATCCAGCAATCGCTACCATTACCACATAAACAGTTCCAGGCGCCACAATACTGGAAACGAGCGATAAACAAGATACAGCCATACTGATGATTAAGGCATTTAGCGGAATGCCTTTAGATGTGACTTTTTTAAAACGAGCGCTGATCATGTTTTCATTTGCTAACGACCACAGCATACGGGTTGAGGCATATAGGCCTGAATTGGCAACGGACAGCAGGGCTGTTAATATAACAAAATTCATAATATCTGCGGCGTACGGGATTCCGATTTCTGCAAATACTGCTACAAAGGGGCTTTCGATTACTCCTGCTTCTTTCCATGAAATCAGTCCGGATAATACGAAGACGGCACCGATGAAAAAAATGACTGTCCGCCATGCGACATTGCGGATGGAACGCGGAATATCCTTTTGAGGATTTGCGGATTCACCTGCTGTGACTCCGATTAATTCTGTTCCGGAAAAGGCAAAACTCACAGATATCATGGCGATAAATACGGCGAGGAAGCCGTTCGGAAACAATCCTCCATGACCTGTGAAATTTGAAAACATAGGGGCATCAGCCGTCCCGTTTAAAGAGATCAAGCCAAACATGGCGGCGCCTCCTAAAATGATAAATAAAATGATGGTGACAATCTTCACGCTCGAAAACCAAAATTCAGTTTCCGCAAATAATTTGACTGAAAATGCGTTGCATACGAAAAGGAGAACTGCAAAAATCGCACTCCACATCCATACGCTGCTGTCTGGAAACCAGCGCTGCATGAGAATACCGGATGCGGTAAACTCTGAACCTACCGTCACCACCCAATTCAACCAGTACATGATGCCGACCATAAAACCGGTAGATGGCCCGATGAATGTTGTGGCGTATTTTTGAAAGGAACCGGTCACCGGCATGGCGACCGACAATTCACCGAGACATTGCATGACGAGGTACATCATCAATCCGCCGATTACATAAGCGAGTATCGTACCGCCGGGTCCGGCTTGGCTGAGCGTATAGCCTGTACTGAGGAAAAGTCCTGTTCCGATGACGCCTCCCAATGAAATCATAAATAAGTGCCTGCTTTTCATTGTCCGTTTTAGCTGATGGCCGCTTTTTTCTTGAAGACCCACCGTTTCGTCCTCCTTTTAGCTGCCGTTTATCAGGCAGATGAGTTTTCTTGTAACCAAAATACAACCTGCCGGAAGATCACTTGAATCGGGAGCGTTTCATTCCTTTTAATGCGTGTAACAGAACGTGAGCTGCGGCTCTGCTTGTCATATCTCGAAAATCGAGGGTGGGATCAACTTCAACGATTTCGATCCCTGCGACATTGGGCTCTTGTGCGATGTGTTTGATGGCTTCGAGTAATTCGTCTGTATAGAGGCCGCCCGGGCCAATCGCTGGACAGCCGGGTGCATGGGACTGGTCTAAGACATCCATATCAACAGATATAAAAATGAAATCTGTTCTTGTTTGAACGGCAGGCAGGATCTCTTTAATGGTCGGGATCAGTCCTTTTTCACGAATCATTCCCATCGTATGGATGTCCACGTGATGATTTTTCGCGTATGTTTCATAAGCCAAGCTGTTGCTGAATTCTCTGATCCCCAGTTGAATCAAATGTTGACCCTCAATAATCTCTTCATCCAAGAGGCGGCGGAAGGGAGTGCCGTTTGTCGGCCCTCCGTCCTCCGTGTTCCGCACATCATGATGGGCATCAAATTGAATAACGGCTGTCGTTCCTTTCGTTTGCGCAATCGCTTTTATGGTGGAGTAGCTGATGGAGTTATCTCCCCCAAGTATGAGCGGTACCCAATCTGGGTGATCTGAAAGCAGAGCATGCATGGTTTGGAAGATTTGATCATGTGATTTCACGATATCAGTCACATGAATATCGACATCCCCCAGATCATAAAGAAAATCTGATACGACATGTTCCCCAAGCTCCGCAGAATAAGCAGATGAATGCTTTAGAGCCTGGCGGATTGTTCCGGGAGCAAAGGAAGCGCCGGAATGACTGATAGAGGATTTTGACAGGGGGACACCTATCAGCGCCGGCCCTTTAATGCCTTGGCCGTCCCATTTTTCTATCAGATCGCTCATTTTCGTTACATCACGGTCTTTAAACGATGAACCGGCCTCTCTGAGAAAAGGGTATTTATCCAAGAATGGCTCCCTCCCTGTTGACAACAAATGTCCCATTTTTCATGACTTGATGTACATGATTGACGCCGTAGTGATACGGAATATACATATAATTCGAGGCTTGCCAAATGACAAGATCAGCTGATCGGCCGGCTTTAAGCTGACCGGCTTCTTCTCCTTTTCCTATGGCATGTGCGGCATTGACTGTGACCGCATGCCATATTTCTTCCGCTGTCATTTTCAGATGAAGCGCGGCAATCGACATGATCAGCTGAATATTTTCAGTTGGGGAGCTGCCCGGGTTAAAGTCCGTTGCCAGGCTCACACATACACCCGCATCAATCATGTCTCTTGCCCTGGCATATGTGTGTTTGCCGAGATAAAATGTCGTGCCCGGCAAGAGGACGGCGATGGTTCCTGATTCAGCCATTTGCTGTATGCCTTCATCTGAGGCGCCCACCAAATGATCGGCTGAGACAGCTCTTAGCTCAGCCGCTAATTCAGCTCCTCCAAGAGGATCAATTTCATCTGCGTGGATTTTTAATCCGAAGCCCGTCTCAGCTGCTTTTTGTAAATAACGGCGGGATTGACTGACTGTAAAAACACCTGTTTCTGTAAAAATATCCGCAAAGCTGGCGAGCTCTTGCTCTTTGATTTCCGGCAAAAGGGTAAGCATTTGATCCAGAAAATCATCTGGATTGTGTTGATATTCGGGTGGAATCGCATGAGCTCCCATAAACGTGGAAACAAGGTCAACAGGCTGGCTCTCATGTAGTTTTTTCACGACACGCAATTGTTTCAGCTCTGTATCTTTATCTAAGCCGTAGCCGCTTTTCACCTCAGCCGTGGTCGTGCCGTATGACAGCATTCTTTGCAGGTGAAAACGGCCTTTTTGCAGTAGCTCTTCTTCTGAGGCGGCCCGAGTGTCTTTGACAGTGGACAAAATACCGCCGCCCTGCGCCAGAATATCTAAATAGGAGATGCCCTGAAGCTTTAGATTCATCTCCTTTTCCCGAGATCCGCCAAATACAAGATGGGTATGCGGATCGACGAGGCCCGGCGTTACGAGCCGTCCTGAACAATCAATGATTTCGTCTGCCTCGTAATCGGCTTCAGCCCCTTTTTTTCCGGCAAACACAATCTTCTGTTCATGGATGCCGACAACAGCGTCTTCGATCACATGAAGATCCTGCATGCTGTTGCCCGCGCGCGGGCCGCTGCTTTCCATCGTCAAAAGCTGACCGATGTTGATGAGAATCGTATCAATTTGTTTCGGCATGTCATCACTCCCTTTCTTTTTGCATCGGAACGATAATGTCTTGTTTTTTCGCTACTTCAACGGCACGTTCATAACCCGCATCCGCATGGCGGATAATGCCCATCCCCGGATCGCTCGTTAAGACCCTGGCGAGCCGCTCGTCAGCCAGCTCACTTCCATCGGCAACCGCGACCATACCGGCATGCAGGGAATAGCCCATTCCGACGCCGCCGCCATGGTGGAAGGAAACCCAGCTCGCACCCGCCGCCGTGTTGACAAGCGCATTGAGCACAGCCCAATCGCCGACAGCGTCACTTCCATCCTTCATCGCTTCTGTTTCCCGGTTTGGAGAGGCGACAGACCCGCAGTCTAAATGATCTCTTCCGATAACGACAGGCGCTTTTAGCTCTCCGTTTCTGACCAACTCGTTAATGGCAAGGCCCATTTTTTTTCGTTCTCCATATCCAAGCCAGCAAATGCGGGACGGCAAGCCTTGGAACGTGACTTTTTCCTGTGCCATATCGATCCAGCGGTGAAGGGCTTTATTGGCTGGAAACAGTTCTTTTAATAACGCATCCGTACGGTAAATATCTGCCGGATCACCGGAAAGCGCCGCCCAGCGGAACGGCCCTTTTCCTTCACAGAATAAGGGGCGGATGTAGGCAGGGACAAACCCCGGAAAATCGAAGGCATTCTCCAGGCCTTCATCTTTTGCGACTTGCCGGATATTGTTGCCGTAGTCAAATACAACAGAGCCCTTTTGTTGAAATGCCAGCATGGCTTCCACATGTTTTTTCATGCTTTGCTTCGCAAGGCGAACGTAAAGCTCTGGATTGTCTTGACGCAAACGGTCAGCTTCATCAAGTGAATAGCCCTCGGGAACATAACCGATTAATGGGTCGTGGGCAGACGTCTGATCGGTGACGATATCAACGGTGACGCCGCGGTTCAGAAGGGTATGGTGAACCTCTGCAGCGTTTCCGAGAAGAGCGATGGAGAGAGGTTTTCCTGCCAGCTTTGCCTCTTCAGCCCACGCTAAGGCTTCCTCAATCGACGCTGTTTTACGGTCACAATATTTCGTTTCAATTCGTTTGTCGATTCGTTTTTCATCAACCTCGACGGCAATCACAACTCCATCATTCATCGTGACAGACAGCGGCTGGGCGCCTCCCATTCCGCCGAGCCCGGCTGTCAGCGTCAATGTTCCTTTTAAGCTTCCTCCGAAGTGCTGTCTCGCGAGCTCAGCGAAGGTTTCATAGGTTCCTTGCAATATGCCCTGTGAGCCAATGTAAATCCAGCTGCCTGCCGTCATCTGTCCGTACATCATTAACCCTTTTTTCTCAAGCTTGTGGAAATGCTCCCAGTTCGCCCACTTCGGAACAAGAACAGAGTTTGCTAAAAGCACGCGCGGTGCCTGCGGGTGCGTACGGAACATGCCAACGGGTTTTCCGGATTGCACGAGCAATGTCTCATCATGTTTTAGTGTTTTCAGAGAATACTCAATGGCGCGAAATGCATCCCAATCCCGAGCGGCTTTGCCAATCCCGCCGTATACGATGAGGTCTTCCGGCTTCTCGGCGACTTCCGGATCAAGGTTGTTTCGAAGCATCCGAAGTACCGCCTCTTGTTCCCATCCTAAGCATTCAAGCTCTGTTCCTCTATTGGCACGGATTGATTTTTTTACATGAGTCATATGTTCATCCCCCTCAGTTCTTGGTTCTGTTGATATGGTAATAAAGATTCCTTCTTCAGCCAGGCAGTCAAGCGTTCGATGTCATAGGAAAAAACGCGGTCCTGCTGAATAGACGGCACGACTTTTCTCATTTCTTGAAAAAGCTGTTTCGTATAGGACGCTGCATGTTCTATGCCTCTGTATTCAACCGCCTGCAATGCGCAAATCGCTTCAATCGCAATGACTCTCCTTGTATTTGCAATCACCTGATAAGCATGCCGCGCGGCGATGGTTCCCATGCTGACATGGTCTTCTTGGTTGGCGGATGACGGGATAGAATCCACACTTGCGGGATGGGCCAGTGTTTTATTTTCAGAAACAAGCGAGGCAGCGGCATACTGCATGATCATTGCACCGGATTGCAGACCGGGATGAGGGCTTAGGAACGGCGGCAGGTCATTCAGCTGCGGATTCACAAGTCGTTCGACCCTGCGCTCTGCGATATTCGCAAGCTCTGATACTGCGATTTTTAGAAAATCCATGGCAAAGGCGATCGGCTGCCCGTGAAAGTTTCCGCCAGAAATGACTTTGTCACCTTCATTGAAAATGAGAGGGTTGTCCGTAGCTGCATTCATTTCAATTTCTAATTTTTCTTTGACATATCCTAATGTCTGCCAAGTCGCACCGTGCACTTGCGGAATACAGCGCAATGAATAGGCATCCTGGACCCGCAGTTCTCCTTGAGAGGTCGTCAGGCTGCTGTCAGATAGATAAAAACGGATTCGTTCTGCGACATCGATCTGCTCCTGATAGCCGCGGGCGGAGTGAATGTCCTCGTCAAACGCATCTATAATTCCTCTCAGCCCTTCAATCGTTAAGCTGGCAATGCGCTCTGTTTGGTAGGCTAGTTTTTCCGCTTCAATGTATGCGACCACACCCATAGCAGTCATAGCCTGAGTTCCGTTAATCAAGGCAAGCCCTTCCTTGGATGTCAGCGTTACCGGCTGAATACCGGCTTTTTTCAAGCCTGTCATTGTCGGCATTCTTTCCCCCTCAAAAAAGACTTCTCCTTGTCCGATCAGCGCAAGCGCCAGGTGGGAAAGCGGCGCCAAATCGCCGCTTGCGCCAAGTGATCCCTGCTGGGGAATGACAGGATGGATGCGTTTATTTAAAAAAGCAAGCAATTGTTCAATCAGCTCCGCACGTACACCTGAAAAACCTTTTAACAGCGCATTGGCGCGCAAAAGCAGCATGGCCCTGGACACACACTCGGGAAAAGGATCGCCGACACCGCAGGCATGTGAAAGGATTAAATTCAGCTGCAGCGCCGCCGAGTCTTCCTTCTGAATCAGGACATCGCTGAATTTGCCAAATCCGGTGGTGATGCCGTATATTGTCTTTTCTTCATGAACAATCCGCTCCACTGCCGCTCTGCTTTTCTTCACGCGCTCCATACTTTCCTCGGAAGCCGCTGCCTCTTCAAAATCAAACAGCACACGAGCGACGTCGGCTGTTGTCAATGAAGAACCGTCTAATGTCACCATAAGCCCAACTCCTTTGTCTTTACTTTGGTAAAGCGCCCATACAAAAAGGGGCTATGCTGTGAAAATTTGATTTCACGCATAGCCCCCTATCGTCTAAGATCTATGGGCTGTTTCATATGTGATTGATTCCAACGCCGAATGTTTCATGCTCAAGTCCTTTAATCGGCGCCCCGATTGTTCCGTAAAGCGAGACAGCAATCCAATCGCCTTCCGCTTCACTTTCATAAGGATTTCCTCTCAAAACGGCGAACCTCAGGCCAACCGTCCGAAGCAGTGATCCAAGCAGCATTTCACCTCTGGTTACGCCATGCAAGGCCTCCATCGTCGCATGGTAAAGCGCATGTGACTCACGATAACCCTCAGATTGAATGACTCCGCTCTTTTTGGAAGCGGTTTCAATTGCGGCTACTACTTTATGCGCGTCCATTGATCCTACCTTGCCGAGACAGACCTTCCATCCATCTCGCTCCAGCTCCCCGACCTGTGTGCTTTCTTCCGCTTCATTCAGCAGCAGTAGAACAGACAGCCGGCCGATCCGGCGCTCTTTGTGCAGTGTCATATGAATCACTCAATTCCTAAAAATTCTGATAACTATTAACTGAGTATTATATTAATTGTTTCAGCAATAGAAGTCAAAAGGTTTTTTACAGTCTTTAACAAGTTAGATTGGTATTGTGATATCGTGACGCAGAAAGCAGGACGGGTTTTTTCAGCGATTGCACACGATATCCAGACAGGAGGCAAGCGCCGCTGTCTTACTCTCAATATGCGTTTACTAAGTCGTATTTTTCGCAAGGCATTTTCTCAAGAGCCAGCCGAATGACATCCTCAGCACCGCCAAGCCAAATGACTCCGGTATTGACGGGCAGTCAGGCATCATCTTAAAAAATGCCGACAACGAAATGGCTGTATCACAGTCGACGACTTTACAAAAATTACATGTAAGCAAATGAAAAACAGAGTGATGAAAGAAGGAGAAACAGCAAAAGAGTTGAACTATGAAGGAGAGGATATGCAAGCAGCAGTTCTGCGCAAACAGCCAGACAATGTAAGAGAACAGTGAGAAATCACCTATCTGTTTGAATATGAAAACATTCGGCTGTTTTAATAGGCTGGGGTTTCTTCATAGAAGAATGTAAGCGTTTAAAATTTAATAAAAAAGAGAGGCGAATTGTTTAGATGTTCAACCGATTGTTCCGTGTATGTTTTCTTACAGCTCTTATCATGGCCTTCACCCTCCCAAACTCCGTCTATGCACAAAAACCCGTCTTTAAAGAAGTCAGCGTCCATGATCCTTCCATCATTGAAACAAATGGCACCTTTTATGTTTTTGGATCTCATCTCGCTTCAGCAAAAACAAATGACCTCATGCAATGGCAGCAGCTGACTAACAGTGTCAGCAACGACAACTCACTTATTCCAAATGTCTATGAAGAATTAAAAGATACCTTCGAATGGGCACAATCCGATACCCTGTGGGCGGCTGATGTCGCACAGCTGGCGGACGGCAAATACTATATGTACTACAACGCCTGCCGCGGTGACTCACCAAGATCCGCCATGGGAGTGGCCGTCGCTGACAACATCGAAGGACCCTATAAAAACAAAGGCCTCTTTTTGAAATCAGGCATGGAAGGCACAAGCAATGATGGAACACCGTATGACGCAACCAAACACCCGAACGTCGTAGACCCGCACACATTTTTTGATAAAAACGGAAAGCTGTGGATGGTGTACGGTTCATACTCAGGCGGCATTTTCATACTTGAAATGAATCCGAAAACTGGCTTCCCGCTCCCTGGACAGGGATACGGCAAAAAACTGCTCGGCGGCAACCACAGCAGAATCGAAGGCCCGTATGTTCTCTACAATCCAGACACCAACTACTACTACTTATACCTATCATATGGCGGTCTAGACGCAACAGGCGGCTACAACATCCGTGTCGCCCGCTCCAAGAAACCAGATGGCCCGTATTACGACGCAGAGGACAATCCAATGATTAATGTCCAAGGCAAAGAAGGCACATTCTTCGATGACCGCTCCATTGAGCCGTACGGCGTCAAACTCATGGGCAGCTATACATTTGAAACAGAAACTGAAAAAGGAGCCGGATACGTCTCACCGGGCCACAACTCAGCCTATTATGACGAAAAAACCGGCCGTTCTTATTTAATCTTCCACACCCGCTTCCCGGGCAGAGGTGAAGAACACGAAGTCAGAGTCCACCAAATGTTCATGAACAAAGACGGCTGGCCGGTAGTGGCGCCATATCGATACGCAGGTGAAACACTGAAAAAAGTAAAACAAAAAGATATCACAGGAACATACAAACTCATCCAGCACGGAAAAGACATCTCAGCCGACATCAAAAAAACCATCAACATTCAGCTCAACAAAGACCACACCATTTCCGGGGAAATGACCGGAACGTGGAAGAAAACTGGAGATGATACAGCCGACATCACGTTAGACGGCAAGACGTATAATGGGGTATTTTTACGCCAGTGGGATTCGGTGAGAGAGAAGAACGTCATGACATTTAGTGTATTGAATGGCAGCGGTGAGGCTGTTTGGGGAGTAAAATTATAAGATAAATTATGTTTGAGAACCTTTTCTTGATTTAAGAAAAGGTTCTTTTCTTACTTACTACTCTAATAGGTATTTTGATAATCTCTTATTAATTTTGTATACTATAACAAAAAATAACAATTTTATATAGATAAATAAGATATTTTTGGAGGGAATAATTTGTCGGGTGTAAGCATTGAGGTAGGTAATACAACATATTCTGATCAAATTAAAGAATGGCGATTATCTAAACGTGATAATGCTAAAATAATTGTTCATATTACATTGAAAAGTGGAATGAAGAAAAGTGAAGAGTTAGATAGGTGTATAATTAGACCTGTTCGAGAAATGGTCATTAACAAACAAGAACGACTCGTTTTAAAGGGAAATGTAAAAGCGAATATTGAAAACGTTATAATATATGGAGATAAATATGCTGTTTTGAATTTTAGTGGAAATGATCAGAAATATATTTATAAAGAAAAAGATATTGAAAAGATTACTTTGGGTAATGCAAAGTTTAAACATTTATTAGATTATTTTGGATATATAGCAGCTGTTAAAGATAAAACACAAAATGATATCCCACCTATTTTGGAAGGTGAAATTCAGCGTATGCCATTGAGAATAGAAAGTGCTCTCTATGCTTATTTTTCGAAGGGAAGTCGAGTATATAAGGATTCAGAGACACTCCTTTTTCCTTTTGGTTTAAACCTAAGTCAGATCCAGGCAGTTCAATCAGCTTTTTCTTCTCAAATAAGTGTAATTGAAGGCCCTCCTGGTACGGGAAAAACACAAACTATTTTAAATCTAATCACTAATTTAGTGATGAAAGGAAAGAATGCTGCGATTGTCTCAAGTAATAACTCTGCAGTTGACAATGTTAGAGAAAAAATGAAGAAAGCAGGCTACGATTTTCTTCTTGCATCATTAGGTAGCCAAGATAATCAAAAAAAATTCTTTGAGAAACTTCCGGAATTTCCTCAAAATATAGCCGAATGGAAGATTGAGAATGAGAGAGAATCAGAGTTACTGAAAACCCTCTTAAATGATGTAGAATCTATTAAAGAACTATTAAAGTTACAAAACAGACAAGCAATAATAAAACAGCAAATAAAAGACCTAGAAACAGAGAAAAAATATTATAAACAACATTTTGATTCATTAGAAACAATAAAGCCAAAGCTTTTACCCTTTTATAAGTTTAATAATTCTAAGATTCTAAATTTTATGGTTGATGAAGTACTCAACAAACAAAACCGTATGAACTTCTTTAAGAAAACAAAATATCTTTTCTACTATGGATTATATGACTTCAAACAAATAGGGGACAGTTTAAATAAAGAGAAAATGCTTTCTCAACTCCAATATCAATTCTATAAGCAAAAACTAACTGAATTAAATACCGAGTTAAGTGAAATAAATCAAATGCTACATGCCAAAAATTTTGAAGCACTAAGTAATCGAATTCAAAATTACTCTACATTAATTTTCAAAAATTATATACATAATAAACAAAAAACGATTAAGAAAGAGAATTTTGAGTACAAGAAATATAAAGATGCAAAGCAGTTTGATCGATTTATAAATCGATATCCTATTATTCTGAGTACTGCATTCTCTTTAATGAAATCAATTCCAGATGGTTTCTTATTTGATTACTTAATTGTAGATGAAGCCTCACAGTTAGAATTGATGCCAGGTATCCTTGCTCTAGGTTGTGCTAAAAATGTAATTATTGTTGGAGATACAAAACAACTACCTCACATACCAGATAAGAACATATCAAAGGGAGAAATGGGAGTAGAACCTTGCTTTGATTATGTAGAAAATAGCCTGCTACATTCAATTTTAAAAGTATATGAGAAAAAAATTCCCGTTACTTTGTTAAAGGAGCACTATCGTTGCCACCCTATGATCATCAAATTTTGTAATGAACAATATTATGAAGGCAATCTCATTCCGTTGACTAAATATGATGAAGTAGAGGATTCTTCAATTATTTTAATAAAAACCGTTAAAGGAAATCATATGAGGTTCCAAGGCGGACGACACAATGTTCGTGAATTGGATTCTCTTGAAGAGGCAACGATTAGAGAGAAGGTTTTCCCACATGATTTTGATGATATTGGATTTATTGCTCCTTATAGAGCCCAGATACAAGCAGCTAATCGTTATATGAGAGAAGAAATTATTAAAGATACTGTACATAAGTTTCAAGGAAGAGAATGTGATGGGATTATTTTCTCCACAGTACTTGATGATAAGGGTGGTAAAAAGGATATTGAATTTGTTGATAGTGCCACTTTAATAAATGTAGCCATATCGAGAGCAAAAAAACGTTTTGTTTTAGTATCTGCCGTCGATATTTTCAAGAGAAGTAATAAAGAAATCTCCGAGTTAATACGTTATATGGAATATTATACAGAAGCTAGTTTATATCATGAAAGTCAGGTTATTTCCGTGTTCGATTTACTATATAAAGAATTCTCAGAAGTTTTAGTACAACGAGAAAATAAACTACGAGAGAGTGACTCAAAGTATAAATCTGAAAGGATTATTGCGAGTTTGCTCAGAGATATTCTTAAAGAAGAAGCCTACAAGAAAATTGAATTTAAAAGGGAGTATCGTTTAAAGGATTTATTTAACAATACCTCCCATTTAAACGAAAAGGAACAAAAATTCGTTAAAACAGTAGCTCGATTTGATTTTTTGCTTTATTACAAGATGGGGAATGAACCTGCTGGTGTAATAGAGGTAGACGGTACTGCTTATCATTATTCAAATGACCAGAAAAGACGGGATCAATTAAAAGATTCTATTCTGAAGAAATCGGGGATACCTTTTATTAGATTAAGGACAAATGAGAGTGGCGAGGCTGAAAAAATAAAAGTACTGCTAAATTCTATTTTAAAAACGAATAAGTTAAAGAATGATTAAAATACTAGCAAGGGATAAGTGAATATTGCTTAAATAGTTATTCGTCTAACTATTTAGCTCTTTTGGTGAGTGAAAATTACTCTATATAGTCAAAAGATTATGTTGTTGTCCCACAACCTATTCAGTATGATAAAGTTTAACTAAAAATGAAGATCAGATCACTAAATGTAATATTAAATATAGGTTTGTGACTTAATAAGAAATGAAAGGAAAAAATAAAATGAAAAAAACAATCAAAGTAGCTGCAGCAGTAATTCAAAACGATAAAGATATGATATTATGTGCACTTCGTTCGCCAACCATGTCTTTGGCCAATCTATGGGAATTCCCAGGAGGGAAACTTGAAGAGGGAGAGAATGCACGAGAAGCTCTTGTCAGAGAAATTCATGAGGAGCTTGGTTGTAAAATTGAAGCAGGTGAAATTATCGCTGACATTCATCACGAATATGAGAAAGTCATTGTTAATTTGATTTCTATTCAAGCAAAAATTGTTGAGGGTGAACCTGTTGCTAAAGAACATGCAGAACTCAGATGGGTGCCCGTGAGTGAACTTGAGTCACTTGAATGGGCACCTGCTGATCTTCCAACTGTAAATGCACTAGTTAATTAAATCAACATACAAGTTTTCTGGGACAGGCTGATGGAGCTTCCATATTATATTCATAGGTTTGTCCCCATTGCTTGATACGTAATCTACTTTACCTAGATAAATAAAAGGTAAGGTGATGTCATGCATTTCGTTAAATTTACGTACGAATAGATGTATTTTATATTCTCTTTGTCTATGGTTAATAAAATTCTGACCTACAGTAGAATCATGTGATGTTTGATTTTGACTTTGCCAATGAAAATGATAGGGATCCATAAAGTAATCTTTATATAACAAATGGTCCTCAACTTTTTCAGATTTATTTAATGTAATAAAAATTAAGTAGTTATTGTTAACTCTCCTTACACCTTCTCGCCACGTTCCCTCTTGATCAGTTGATTGAAATAAATGTATGAGTTCATTTCTAGTATATGTTTGATACAAAGTGAGTTGTAGTTCACTTGATAAAAGTGCTTCTAAATTATTCATACGTCTAAATTCAGTTAAACCATATTGGATACGCTCCTTAATATAAGGACCAAACTGAGGATGGCATAAACGTTCGATAATATCTGATTGTAGTATGAACGTATTTTCCTTCACTATACCAAAACTCCATTGTTGTTTCTTATGTGATGTGGCTAAACGCTCCATAGATCGTTTAATCAAGTTGTCGTGTATACTAGTGTTTTTGATTTGTAAATGAAATGTATCTTCTAAAGACTTTTTCACATCATTTACAGTGATTTTTTGTATATTAAATCCACATTGTAACACTAATAAATCATAAGGCCACTTAATCGGAAACTGTTGCTCTAACCAGGATACCATTCTTAAAACTAACGAATCATTTAATACTTCTTTATCAAAAGAATGAAGGTCATCCATTTTTCTTTTCGTTTCGACCCAAGACTTATATTTTTTTATAAAAAAGGTAAGCCCTGGAGCTTGATCTGAATAAAGAAAATCAAGTAGCTCTGGGGAACGCCCAATATCTCGTTTAAATTGATCATATAATGTTTTTAGCATGGCAGCTGAATTTAGTTTAATACTATCTATTTTATGTAAAATCTCTTTCTTCGTTACAGATGAAAGATCTACATAAGACCCACCAGGTAAGTCTGCAAACTCATGGGTAACTGCAACTCGCAACGAATCTTTATCAAACGATTTTTGACTTGTTTGTCCAGAGAGGGCTAGCGGTATGACAAATGATTTTTGATAGTTTCCTATAAAATCAAGTACCGTTACAAACTCTTTATCATCAGTCTTTCTTAATCCTCTTCCTAACTGTTGAATAAATATGGTTGGTGATTCAGTCGGTCTCAAAAAAAGCAGTAAGTTTAATTTTGGTATATCAATGCCTTCATTAAAAATATCTACTGTGAAAATCAGTTCTAAACTATGATGCGGATCTTCAAGTTCTCTAATCACTTTCTGACGTTGTCCCGAGGAATCCTGCCCTGTTAAATATGTTGTATGGAATCCTAATTGATTAAATTCTTGACTCATATATTGGGCATGTTCAACGTTAGTACAGAAGCCCAACCCACACATTTTGTTTCCGTAAAAACCGTACATATTTATCATCTTTATTACATAATCGACTCGCTCATGGTTTTTCAAGTGGTTGACCAGGGAGCGTTCATCATAGACCCCGTTTGTTATTTTTACTTTATCGTAATCAACAGTATGATCCGGAATACCAAAGTAATGAAATGGGGCGAGCAATTCAGCTTCTAACGCATCTCGAAGGCGGATTTCATAGACAACATTATGATTGCAGATCTCAAGCACATCTTTACCGTCTAAACGTTCTGGAGTTGCAGTTAAACCTAATAAGAATTCAGGTTTAAAGTAATTCAACACTGATTGATAGGTAGAGGCTTCTGCATGATGAAATTCATCAATGACAATGTAATCAAATTCATTTGGTGCAAACCGTTTAATGTTTCTTCTTTATGCAAGGTTTGAACTGTGCTAAATAAAAACCTTTTATTCCATTCTTTTTTCGATCCAGTTAACAATCCAAAGTTATCAGGGTCATTTGTGACTTTTTCAAATGTTTCAATAGCTTTAGTTAGTAACTCCTCACGATGAGCGATAAAAAGATATTTTTTTGGTTGATATTCGGAAAAATCAAATGCTGCAAGATATGTTTTTCCTGTACCAGTTGCAGCGATAATAACAGCCTTTTCCTCACCTTGCTCTCTCGTTTTCTTGAGGTTTTTAAGAGCTATTTCTTGCATGGCATTAGGTTTTATTTTTGTTTGATAAAGAGAGTTTTGAGAGACGAGAGACGCGCTCATTTTGTGGTTAGCTGCTTGAAATTCTTCATAAGCTTTTAAAAACTGGTCATCGACCGGTTGTGTTTTTTCGAGCCATACTTTATTAAAGACATCTTTTGTTTGTTGAAAAATAGGAAGATATTTTGTATCAGGTATTCTCGCATTTAGCTCATACCCAGTGGTCAGAGCGGATTGCGAAAGATTTGATGATCCAATAATGACACTATGTTGCCCTGAAAGACGTTCAAATAAGTAAGCTTTTGTATGAAAAGATTGACGGTAATCATTTACAATTCTCAAATCGACATTTTGAAATTGCATGAGTTGTTTAAGTGCTTTAGGTTCAGTAATTCCCATATATGTTGATGTGATAATACGTACTGGCACATTACGTTTATTGAGCTCTTGTAATGGTGGAATAAGAAGTTGGACACCAGACCACCTTGTAAAACTGACCATAAAATCCACACGATCAGCAGTTAACATTTCATTCTTTAATGTTTTAAAAAAATTATCATCCGCTCTATGGTTTCCGAGCAGATTCAACCGTGATAGTGAAAAATGCTCCGATACAGGAAGATCCATGTCATCTAAATGATAAAGAACTGTAGAAAGTGGAATTGCAAAGGCAGTATCATTACCAAGATCAGAAGATATTTTTTGGGTTAATTCAACCGCCTGATGATATTGTCCATGTTGAAAAAGCGTTTGGATTTTCTCGCCAAATTGTTTAGCGATATGTAATGTTAAAATTTCTGTATATTCTTTCGGTAAAACAGGTTGAAATTGATGTTCTGCGGGATAAAGCTTGTTTTTTTCTTGCAATTCTTCATGAAAACCACTGTTTTTTGTCATTTTTTGCTCCCCATATTTAGATAGATATCCTAATTTTATCATTATTATTGACTATAGGTAACAGGGATTTGCAAATGGCATTGCGAATCAAATGAGGATAATTGTGCCTGCACTTATAGCCATGTGCAAGTAGAATTTCACTCGCCAGAAAGTGAAATGAAAAGGAAGATAGATAAATATACTTATTTTTATTCTCTGTAAGACAAACCTTTTTACCTATTTATCCAATATGATCCATCATGTAATATGAAAATAGTCTGTATTGTAAAGAATTGACACAGTTTGATAGAAACATGAGGTGTTGCGGCATGCATAGTGAAATGTTGTTACATTCGGTAAAAGCCGACTTACATGAAAAGCAGGAACAGATCCATCAGTTAAAACGAGCGCTGCACGAAATCAGGCAAATCAAACACGAATTCTCCGAGGCCCAGCATCTCATTCACCGGCCTCATCTTAACCGTGAGGCATGCAGAGGAACACATGCGGAGCGGTTTGAAGATATTCGTGAAGGAATGAACAAAGCATATCAGCAAATCAAAAGCGATCAAGTCAGCGGAATCATCGAAAGCATAGAAGGAAAAATCCATTCATTAGAGGGCGATGTGTATTCTATGAGACGCCAAATCACGAGGATAGAGCATGAAATAGAGAAGGAAAAACATAAAAAGTGAGGTGAGCACAAATGGCACAGGAAATTAAAATGGTCTATGGCACAGTGAAGCAAGGGCTTTCTCAGCTTAAGAATTCAGCTGAACTCAAATCCTCCTTGCCCGGTCATCTCTCAGGCAGAAACCATTTGAATGTTGTGAAGTCCATCGAGCAATTAAATGAGGACATCAAAGAGCTCACTGAAGCATATGCGTCCATTCTTGCCAAGCATATTGCACAAACGGAAAGCGCGGTAAACGCCATGAAGGAAACGGACGAAAACATATCATCTTCCATGAAATAAAGCGCGGGAGGACAAGGGATTGAAAACATTAGATGTCCACGCTCTTCACGAGGGCATTCAGCATACGATTGAGAAACTGGACAAGCAAAAACAACAGCTGGAGAAGCTGGAAAAAAGCGTTGAGCATCTGGCAGGCATGAAGGATGCGCTAAAAGGAAAAGGCGGAGACGCCATCCGGACTTTTTACGAGGAGTGTCACAAGCCTTTTCTCCTTTTCTTTGGCATGTTTATCGACGAATACAAAAAAGTGCTGAAACAAACCCAGCATGCGATTGCCTCTGTAGAATCTGACCCCCACGGCATGATTGCAGAGGCTTTTCTCTCACACGATGCGAGACACGGGGTCAAGCACGCACGAGAAGTGACAGAGCAGCTCACAGACGCAGTCAATCGCCAGACATCAGCCATCGGCCACATCGTCAGCCTGCCTACAGTCAATGACTCCTTTTTCCGGATGGAAACAGAACAGGCTGAGCGACTGATTTCAGACACCCTGAATAAGCTCTTTCAATTTGACGGCCAGCAAACCCAAGCACTAGAAACGGCAAAATCAGATTTTCAAACGATGAAAAAATATATAGACCAGCTCGAAACCATGTACACCGGTCCGAAAATTGAAATCACAGGATACAAAACCGGCTCCATCTTGAAATCTCAGGAAGAAGAAAACATCAACCAAACCTTCGGCGCCATCAATCCGCAAATGAAACAGCCGGATGAATCACCGATGGAGATGATGTTGAAGAAGCTGGAGAAACATAAGCAGTCCAACGTTGATACCGTGATGAAGGATGGCAAACAACAGAAGATCGAGCGCGAGATTTATGGTGATGACAGTAACTTGACGGTACTGCAGAAAGAAGCAGCTAAGATATCTCCAAAAGTAGCTGGAGATATTCGAGTGATAAATGGTAAACTTTATAACGTTAAAGGCTGGAAAGTGGTCCAAAGAGTAGATGTTGCTGATGAAACTGTGAGGAATCAAGCAGATATAAACTATATCGGCGGAGTATACAGTATGTACGAAAATGGCCAAATCGTTCGACGATATCTTAAAAATGGTAAACCCAGTATAGAAATTGTTGAAAAGATTCCAGAAGGCAGAAGTGCTGGCGGAGTTAAAAATATTGATGAAGAAGTGCCTGGTTTAGGGAAAGTAACGGATACAATAGGTGAGTTTTTTGTTGTTAATGATGGAATTCGGGCAACAACTGGCGAAGATCCTAAAACTAATAAAAAAGTTTCGGTTGATGAACGAATATTGAGTACTCTTTTTATTATACCTATTGCTAAAATTGGAAAGTATGCTTTTGTGTGGAGTAAGGGAGAGAAAGCAGTAAAGAGGGTTCCGAATGTTGGAAAAGATATTAAAAGTAAGGGGAAAAATCCTTCTAATTTTGCAGATAGGGAAAAGCTAGAATCTCATTTTTATAAACATGGAAATGAATTTGGTGAATTATACAAAAATGCTGATGAATATCTTGAAGGTGCAAAAGAAGTGATCAAAAACGGTATAAAAGTTAAATATAATTATAAGGGTGAAATTCGAACAGGTTATGTTAAGTTTATGGGTAATAGCAGAAATGGTAAAGCGAAATTTGAATTTGTAGGTACTAATAATAAAGGGGAAATTACAACCTATCATACTGAGAGTGGAAAAAAGATTTGGAAGACAATTAACGGAAAAAATATTCCAGTAATTAATCCAGCAGATTAGACGGGAGGTTCTTAAGATGATATATAAGGCACTTGTTAAAAAACTTGATCCACATATAGAAGAGGAAGTGATTCTCGAAATAGAAGGGATAGAATTTACAGGTTTTTCTTCTGTCTGTCCTTATGAAATTGAAGTGGGGAAAAAATATCCTGTGTTAGTTGGTTTTACGATTTTGGATGAGTTAGTTATTCGTGAAAGTATAGAAAAAACAAAAGAATTAGAACGAATTGGTTTAGGATATCAATATTATATTAGGGGAGTTTTACAAGAGGATTCAATTGATGCAGGAATCGTTCTTACTGATGAAGATGAGTATTTTTCTGAATATCCTTATTTGATTGGGGAACATGTTGAAATAAAGGTTGACAGGATAAGCGTAGAATTTTTAAGAGATTCTGTTTAAATATAAAAAGTGAAGAAGATAGATGAGAAATTTTTATTGAGAAAAATAAATGAATCATTATTAATCATCCAGATTGTTTTCCCCCTAGCAGGAATAGCTCTAACTATCATGACAATCAGGTTAGCAAATGCCAATCAAGTTAACGATATAGATATATGTAATTACTGGTTTTTCATATGGTGTATTTTTCTTTTTGTCCCTTTAAGTATTTATTTAGGAAAAGGATCTTATAAAAAAATTAAATGATATAGACGGATATCAATAGAGTTTCTAATGCGTGAACGTACAGTCTTAGAGCCATTGGTTGAAAAAAATCCATTCAAGAAAGTGCATCCGGGAATAGGGTTTGAAACTATTATTAAAAGGTCATTCGAAATCATGTTAAAAACAGTAGAATGTAGAGATAAAAAGCCTATGAAAGTAGAATTTTATGTCTATACACCAATTAATATAGAATTTGGAAATTGGGATATATCAGAAGATAAAACGGTATACTGGAGAACCGGAGATTTTAAAAAATCATTAATCGAAATAGGATTTGCACAAAAAACAGGAGAAATTCGTTCTATTACATTAACGCTGTGTGAAAGTGTTTATAAATCTAAAGAATGGAATATTGTAAACATTGAACCAATAAAAGGGGTTCCTGTTCTTAGCGTAGACCGACAACAGAATGAAACGTATATCGATGAAAAAGGAATATTAAACGTATATATAACAGATAAGACAGTTTATATTCAATTTTCAGCTCATGAGATAGAATCTCTTATAGAAAATAATCACGTATTATTTTGTTTGGATTGTGATGACAATATTTGTGGTGTCATTATAAACGATATAGGAGATAATGAAATCAACATATTAGTACAGGCATTAAAATAATAATAAAGAAAAACCTTGAAGGGTGAACCTTTCAAGGTTTTTGACAATTATCATCTTTTTCTAGCAACAACAAATAAAAAGTTAAGGGGCAGTTTAAAAATGTTCACTACTTACAATGAATATGATTTATTAGAACTGTTTGAAAGTGAGCCAATAAGCGTGTCGAGTGATCCCCTTGCAGAAGTATTCATGTATTCTATCCAAGATATGAAAGGCTATAAACTGATTCTGACAATGGATGTATACGCTTTGGAGTGCAATCTAAGTCTCGCCTTCAATGAGTTGCTTGTTTTTGAATCTAAGTTTAAAAATGTTACTCAATTAAAAAGGTGTAATTCTGATCTATTTATATATATTCATAACGAACCAAAGGTAAAGGTTATATTTAAAAAGCAGCTTGGAATTATTTTCATTAATGACAGATATGAAATGCAAGGATATTAGAAATTGAAAATCACGTTAAATACTTTCAAAGTACATCATGTAAATTACGAATGGAAATATAATTGTCAAGATAGAGTGTGTTGATGAATCTCTAGATCCTGATGACAATAAAAGTGATATAGAGAGATACTTAGAAATGGGTTTGGAGTTATTTAGTGCAGACGATTGGGAACGAGCAGCATTAGGATTTGACCCTCATACACATGAAAAACTCTCACTTCTAGATCGATTCAAAGCTGGTGTTAATATAACGCCGCCTGCTAAAGTTATCAAATGGATTCGACGGGGAAATAAACTAGCTAAAGTTTCTAAGAAAGCAGAGAAAGCCACTGATGAAGTTTCGAAAGTTGAGAAAAAGGAGAGAACGGTAGAGAACGTTGCTAAAGGAGAGAAGAAAAATTCTAAATCAGCAAGTAAAGTTAAATTTTCAGAAATGACAGCTGATAAACAAATAAAAATAGCCAAAGAATATTCCAAGAGGGCTCCGATTAGAATCCCTGATGCTGCAAAAATCAAAGCTCAATCGAAAACTGATTATGAACAAATAACTTATAAATGGAACGATGGAACATACAAATATGAGGTTAGATGGCACACAAGTACGCCTGGGGCGCCTAAAAACCAAGGGAATACGTGGGTTGTACAAAAAACTGTTCCGGGAAATGGTGGACAACAACCACAAAGGTTCTTTAAAATCGGAGAAAACGAGTGGGTTGAAGGACATAAGTGGTTTGAAGCTATTAGGGAAAGAAAAGCCGGGACAGCTACCAAAGATCAATTAAGAATTTTAGAAAAAGGCCATTGGAAGGATTGATTGAGTTGTTAAATACAAAATTTTATGATGGATTTGAGGGTGAACCTGAACTTGCCTTATTTGATGGAGAAAACAAGTTCATCATGTGGAATGGATACTTTGAAACTTTATTAAAAGCTTTATTAGATAACAATCTAGAAAAAGAGGGAATTATTAAAGAATACTTTTATCAAGAAGGCTGGTATGATGACTCACCTTGGGTCATAAAAGACGTACAATTAACAATAGATCAAATGAAAAGTTTTGATGTAAACAAACTAGATACTTCAGATGGTTTTAAAAAAGAATTAGTAGAATTAGTTCAAGAGATTATACAATTTCTTGAAAATGCAAAAAATAAAACTGTTGTAATTGAATACGATTAAATCTGGACCTTTCAGGTTTTCGACAAATAGGAGCTGGAGAAAGGCGGCCACCTTTCATCCAGCAGTCCCCCATAAAAAGGAGGTATACACATGGATTATGATAAATTATCGAGAGACATACGGTCGATTACATCGGATTCAGCTACTACATGTCCATGGCGGCGAGCACCGATCCTGAAGATCTTGCGAAATCAGGGGGCAATCTGCTGGGCGGCGTGAAAAACCCTTATCTCAAATCATCAGAATGGGGCTGGCAGATTGACCCGAAAGGCTTGCGCATCACGCTCAACACGTTATACGAGCGCTATCAGAAGCCGCTGTTTATCGTGGAAAACGGCCTTGGCGCGGCAGACAAAGTTGAGGAGGACGGCTCTATTCACGATGATGACAGAATTGACTATCTGCGGGTCCACTTAATGGAAGCGCGTGAAGCGATTGCTGACGGCGTTGAGCTGATCGGATACACATCATGGGGACCGATTGACCTTGTCAGCGCGTCCACTGCCGAAATGAAAAAACGCTATGGCTACATTTATGTTGATCGAGACAATGAGGGGAACGGAACATTGAATCGCATCAAGAAAAAAAGCTTCGGCTGGTATCAGCAGGTCATTCCCACAAACGGAGAAAGTCTCTGACAACTTTATGAAAAAACATACACCGCAATTGGCAATAACAGACAGCAGGCGGACAATAAAAGAGAAAGATGAACCACCCACAGTCCGAAAGGCGGGAAGCGTATGTTTAACAAAATGTTAGTTGCGATTGACGGGTCAGAAATGAGTGCAAAAGCCCTTGATGCCGCAGTGCATCTGGCAAAAGAACAGCAGGCAGAACTAAGCATCCTTCATGTGGGGAGAGAAGCCGTCGTAGCGACTTCTTCTTTGACTGGGATTGTCTATGTACCTGAACATTTTCTTGATGAGATCAGGAACGAAGTTAAAAAAGAAGGCCTGAAGATCCTAGAGAACGCAAAAGAAAAAGCAGCCGAAAGCGGTGTTCAAGCTGAAATCATTTACGCGAATGGCGAGCCGGCACATGAAATACTAAATCATGCAAAAGAGAAAGGCGTCAGCCTGATCGTGGTCGGAAGCCGAGGCATCAGCGGCCTGAAAGAAATGATGCTTGGAAGCGTCAGCCATAAAGTGTCTCAATTATCAACTTGTCCTGTATTAATTGTTCGATAGATAAGAAGAAAAAAGCGCCCGCAAGGCGCTTTTTTTATGTATAGATTCGTACAATAACTCTGGGTGATTTATGGAACAGCTTCCTTTATAATAGTATCAATATGTAAAAAAGAGGATTTTATCTAATATCTATGGATAGCTATACTGGGGGGGCATTTGATGCAGCAAAATCTCTTATTATCACCAAAACAAAAATCAACAGCCGTGCTGAAAATGGTCATCTCCATGGTGATTTTCGGTTCTATCGGCTTTTTCTCTGAGCATACCAATTTGCAGTCATTTGAATTGGTCTTTGTCCGCTGCCTTTGCGCGACGTTATTTTTAAGCTTTTGCTGGTTGGCGTCCGGTCAGCATAAAACTGAAAAATGGAGCAAGCGGGAAGTCCTGCAAACTTTAGCTTGCGGTTTCTTTCTGGTATTCAATTGGGTCTTCTTATTTAAGTCTTTTGAAGAAACGTCCGTTACAATTGCTATCTCTGTATACCACCTTGCACCTGTGCTTGTTCTTCTCCTGGGGAGTATTATCTATAGAGAAAAGTTAAATGTGATCTCCGTCAGCTCCATTATCATCTGCTTTCTTGGAACGGCGCTGATTTCCGGGATAAACGGCAGCACTTCATTGACACAGCTGATGGGATCAGGAATCATTTGGGCAGTTCTCGCCGCACTGTTTTATGCGTTCACCACTTTATTGGGAAAAGGCATTCAAAACCTCAGCCCTTACACGACCACCTTCCTGCAAACCGGTTTAGGGGTGATCATCCTGATTCCGTTTATTCACTTCGGCGCTTTTGCAAACCTGTCTCAAGGAAACTGGATCATGGTCGTATCCACTGGTATTATTCATACAGGTATTGTGTATTTGCTGTTTTTTGACAGTTTGCGATTTTTATCAACGAAATTTATTTCGGTCATTGTCTTCCTCGACCCCGCTGTCGCGATCGTGCTCGATACCGTGTTTATGGGATTCCGCCCGGATCTTTTTCAGACACTCGGCATTGCAATGATCTTTGCGGGTATGGCTTTGACGCTTGTCAGGAGGCAGGGGAAGGAGGATGCAGCTGCTGAAGAAAAGGATTTAGAACAATTTCAATCATGATAGAAAAAAGTGTAAAGGCCTTAAAGGGCCTTTTTTTGGTTTTTTGGGTCTTTTTGCTCTGTTTAAATCTTAAAATAAGATAAATTTTCTAGAAAAATATTGTAATAATATTTCAGTGACGTTAACATTGTTGAGTAAATATTACTTTTGTTACAAAAGGAGAGAGAAAATGAAAAAAAGAAAAAGGCGGAACGTTAAGAGATTCATTGCCGTATGTTTAGTGTTGGCACTAATGATTTCATTATTGCCAGTAGATGTACTGGCAAAAACTTCAGAAGAAGAGTCCGGAAATCGTATCGCAACTGCTGATCCGGAAGAAACCCTTCAGAATGATCAAACAGAGAAAGCTGTACCATTTAATGAGAAGGATATAAACAAAGAGGGAGAAATCACCTCAGAAAGAACGGAAAACACAAAGCTTTATTATGAAGGAGACGGTGTTTATAAACAGGAAGTATACCTTGATCCTATTCATACAAAGGAAACATCGAATGCAGACTGGGAGGAGATTTCTCCTGAATTAAAAGAAACGACAAGCAAACAAGTTGAAACTGAAAATGCTGTTTTGAATTCAGATTTTCAAAAGCAAATGAAGAACGGACTTTATGCGACTTTTGAGCACAATGATCACAAGCTTACATATTCACTTGTAGAAGCAAAAGGTCCAAATAAAACTTCACTTACTCCGAAAGATACTCCAGCAGATTATAAGACTGATGGTAATGAGATTGTTTATCCGGATGTTTTTCCGAACATTGATCTTCAGACTTTCACATTCAACGAAAACATAAAAGAAGATTTAGTCCTTAATCAGTATGATGGATACAACACATTTACATTTCAGGTGAAAACCGATT
This sequence comes from Bacillus sp. PK3-037, assembly GCF_054161355.1. NCBI lineage: Bacteria > Bacillati > Bacillota > Bacilli > Caryophanales > Bacillaceae > Bacillus > Bacillus sp. PK3-037. The sequence goes on from NZ_CP096408.1 coordinate 215,796, forward strand.
TGCAGGCAAAAGAACAAGAGGATGGATCAATAGATTTTTCTGATGAAAAAGGAAAAGTTGTTTTTTCTGTGCCTAAACCTTTTATGACTGATTCAAAACTGGATGAACTTTCCGGCGAGGTGGGGCGTTCAGAAAAAGTCACCTATAAGCTGGAAAAGAATAAAGAAGGGTATTTGCTTCATCTCACGGCAGACGAGAACTGGCTGAAAGACCCTGAACGCGTGTATCCAGTGTCTATCGACCCGTCAACGTCTTTATCTGTTTCATCAGATACGTTTGTCATGAGTGCCTACCCGACGACCAACTATTCGGCATCTTCGCAGAAATGGGATGCTAATCTGAAGGCCTATGTGCTGAAAACGGGTTATTACGACAAAACAACAGGCACCAATTATGCGTTCATGAAATTTAACAATTTAAAACCGATTCAAAATATGACAGTCAGCAAAGCTACATTAAAAACATACGTAGCCCATTCCTACTATGGAACAAAGGCAACTGGTCTTTGGCTGGATACAGTCAACAGCAATTATGATCATGCAAAAGTAACATGGAACACCAAACCGGCATCTAAAAATATCGGAAAAGCCGACGTCCATAAAGGACAGTGGGCGAGTTACGATGTGACCGCCGCTGTAAAGTCATGGAACTCCGGCGGGGCCAATTATGGATTTAAGCTTCATGCAAACGGAAACGGTAAGGAATATTGGAAAAAACTAATTTCCTCAGCGAACTCAAACAATAAGCCTTATATTGAAGTGACATACACCATCCCGAAGGCGAGCACACCTGCTGTTAAGGCATACAATAACGGGAACGGCACTGGTTTTTTCAATATCAGCTGGAAAAAGGTCGAGGGTGCAAAAGGCTATAAGGTATGGATTTATAATGGGAAAGAATATCAAGCGATCTCAGTCGGCAACACGACATCCTGGAGCACAAAAGGGAAAAATATTTGGCCGACAAGTGCAGAAATTTCATCCGGTAAGTACAAGCTTCATCTTGATGGAAAAGGCGGAACTGAATTAGCGCTAGATCCATCTTCAGTGTATAAAAACTCAGGCGGAAGCTATGCCACAAGTAAAAACTATTGGATCGGCGTCAGCGCGATCTTTGATCAGGGAGAAGGAGCGATGTCCGCACCGGCAAAGCCTGTTATCCCTAATGTAGGAAAAGCACAAGCACCGTCAACCAAGGGCTATAATAATGGGAATGCCACAGGATACTTAGATCTTTCTTGGAAAGCTGTATCAGGAGCCACCGGCTATAAAGTTCAGGTATTCAATGGGAAAGGCTTTGAGACACTTGATCTGGGAAATCAGACGTCTTGGACCACCAAGGGGAAAAAGATCTGGCCGACAAGTGCAGAAATCAAAGCGGGAAAATATGCTCTTCACCTAAAGGATGGAAACGGAGCAGAGCTGCCGATCAATCCCGGACCAACCTATAAAAACGCCGGTGGGGATGCAGCCAAAAAAAATTACTCATTTAAAATAATCGCCTATAACAAAGATGGCGAAGCCATTGCATCACCGGCTGCCAACCCGACACTTCCTGATATCGCTAAACCAAAGAACTTATCTGGTTATGTGTATACAAACACAAAATCAAGCCAAACCGGTTATGTGAATTTGATATGGGAAAAGGTTCAAAAAGCGAAAGGCTATAAAATTAATATCTATAACGGCAAAGAATATCAGTCCTATGATGTTGGTGACGTGGATCATTGGACAACCCAAAATAAAAACATTTGGCCGACTTCTGAGGAAATAAAATCCGGAAGCTACAAGCTGCATACAGACGGAAAAGGCCGTGAATTGGCACTTGACCCGTCACCTGTCTATAACAATGCAAATGGAAATTACAAAGGAAAGAAGAATTATTCCTTCACGCTTTCCGCCTATGATGCAAATGGTGAAACGATTCCGACGGCGCCCTTTAACCCAGCGTTCCATGAAGGCGCAGAATTCCTTGGAACAGAAGAATACTGGTCTATCATTGATATCCCAAGCGGCCAGTTAAATGGTGCGACAGGCAATGTTATTGTGAATGAAGAAGACCTGTCAATTGACGGACGCGGACCGGGACTTGGCTTATCGAGAACCTACAACAGTCTTGACAGCTCCGACCACTTATTTGGAAAAGGCTGGTATGCTGATGCAGAAACATCTGTCATCTCAACGGATGGCGGGGCAATGTATATCGATGAAGACGCTACGACACATCGATTCACGAAAAAAGCCGATGGCACGTATCAGCCGCCGACCGGTGTCTATCTTGAATTAACAGAAACAGCTGATCAGTTCATATTAAAAACAAAGGATCAAACCAACGCTTATTTCAATAAAAAAGGCGGCAAGCTTCAAAAGATAGTGGATGGCCACAACAATGCAACTGTCTATACTTACAATGACAAAAATCAACTGACAGCCATTACAGACGCATCAGGTCGCAAGCTCACATTCACATATGATGAAAATGGCCATGTGACCTCCATCACCGGACCTAAGAATAAGAAAGTCACCTACTCATATGAGAGTGATTTGCTGAAAAAAGTCACGGATACAGACGGGACTGTCACAAGCTATGACTATGATGGCGAAGGGCGCCTTGTCAAACAATATTCAGCCAACAGTACCGAAGCAAAGCCTGTCTTTACCGAATATCAGTATAATGGACACCGTCTCGATAAAGCAATTAACGCTAAGAAAGAAACATATATCTATAGCTATGATGCTGATAAAAAGACGCTTCTCATGACACAGCCGAATGGCCGGAAAGTACAGTACGGCTATAATGAAGCGGGAAATCCGATTCAGGTCATTGATGATGCGGAAGGATTAAAAATTACAACGAATACAAAGTATGAAGGCAACAATGTTGTAGAAGATGTAGATCCAAATGACGTCGGCACCGGAAAAGCAACGGAAAGCTATCAATATGACAAAGATGGCAACGTTACGTCGGTTAAAGATGCATATGGAACTGAGACATACGAATACAACAAAAACAACGATGTCACAAAGATGAAGGATACCGAGGGCAATGTCACGGATATTGCTTATGACGGACTGGATGCTGTATCCGAAACCGATCAGAGCGGAAAATCATCTTCAGCGGCTGTTTATGATAAATACGGAAATCAGATTCAATCCAGCAAAGATTTATCAGCCTCAACCAATATTCTGAAAGATGGAAGCTTTGAAGCGCAAAAATCCGGCTGGAATTTGACCGCATCTAAAGACAGCGGCAAAATCTCAGTGATCGCCGATAAAAGCGGAGTTCTTTCTGGATCAAAGGCATTGGAAGTCTTGAGTCAATCAACGTCTGCCGGAACAGATCACGGGTATTCGTCAGCGACTCAAACAGTTGAGCTGGAGCCGAATACAACCTATACATTAAGCGGGAAAATCAAAACAGATCTAGCGAAATCAAGAGCCTACTTTAACATTGATCTGCGAGACAAAGATCAAAAACGAATTCAATGGATTCACAATGAATACAGTGCATTAGCCGGAAAAAATGACTGGACAAAACGGCAAATCACTTTTACGACTCCAGCAAATGCAGGAAAAGCCGTTGTGTATATGGAAGTCGATCATAAAGATAAAGATGGCAAAGGAAAAGCATGGTTTGATGAAGTCCAGCTGGAAAAAGGCGAAGTATCGTCAAGCTATAACCCAGTTCAAAACAGCAGTTTCACATCAGCAACGGAAAACTGGAGCACAAGCGGGGCATCCGTTGATTCTGAAGAAGGCTTTAATGATGAAGTATCATTAAAAGCTGCCCGGACCAGTGCGTCCCAAGCCGGATCAGTAACAAAACAAACCGTTGTCTTAGGGCAAAGTGCAAACGACAAACCGGTTTATCTCACACTGACAGGCATGTCGAAAGCAAGCAGTGTCAAGTTCACAGATGAAAAAGACTATTCTTTGCAGGCTAATGTTACTTATGCGGACGGAAGCACAGGCGTATACAATGCGAAATTCCCTTCTGGAACACAGGAATGGAACCGTGCAGCTGTGGTTATACCAAAAACAAAGCCGATTAATAAAGTCGATATCAGCATACTGTTCCAAAAGAGCGCGACAGGAACAGCGTGGTTTGATGATATCCGTCTGATTGAAGGAAGCCTTCTAACAAAAAGCACGTATGACAGCAATGGAAACTATGTGACCAAGGAAGAAGATGAACTAGGATACTCTACTTCAACTGATTACGATGAAACGGGTAAGAAAACGTCTGAAACGGATGCAAAAGGTGAAAAAACAACCTATACGTATGATCAGGCAGACCAATTGACAAACATGACGCTCTCCAACGGCACGTCTATCCTTCACAGCTATGATAAGGAAGGCAATGAGGTAAGCAAAACCATTCGGGCGGGAGCAGATCAAACCTATCAATACGAATATGATGTCATGGGCAAGCTTGTGAAAACAACTGACCCTCTGGGCAATGTGCTAGCAAGTGAATATGATGCCAACAGCAACCTGACCAAAACCATTTCACCGAATGGCAACGAAGTGTCTCTTTCTTATGATGGAACAGACCGGGTGAAATCAAAATCGTATAACGGTACAGAAAAATACAATTTCACGTATGACAAAAATGGAAATGAAACGTCGGTCGTCAATCAAGAGCAGAACACCACAAAGAAACGGACATTTGACAACAAAAACCGCTTAACCGAACTGACAGACCGCGGCGGCAGCCAAACTTGGACATATCCTAGTGATTCCGATAAGCTGAAAACCTTCTCGTGGACTCATGGGGACCAAAAAGGAACGAATCAATTTACGTATAACAAACTGGATCAAATGGTTGAGATGAAAGACAGCACATCTTCCTATTCATTTGATTATGACGAAAATGGCAACGTCCAAACCTTTATTACGGGCAACGGCGGCGGAACAAGTTTTTCATATGACGAAAGAAACCTAGTAAGCTCGCTGCATATCGGCGACAAAAACGGCGGAAGCATTCTGACGGAAAGCTATGAATACGATGCAAACGGCAACCGCACAACGATAAACAGCTCAGCAAGCGGCAAGGTGAAATATGAGTATGGAAAGCTGAATCAGCTTATCAAGGAAACCCATGAAGACGGAACTGTCATTGAATACACATATGACGGATTCGGCAACCGAAAAACCGTTACAACTGTAAAAGACGGTACAAGCAAAACGGTGAACGCTTCCTTCAACATCATGAACCAGCTGACAAAAGTCAATGATGAAAGCATGTCTTACGATAAAAACGGCAACCGCACATCCGACGGCAAATTCACATATACGTGGGATGCAGAGGATAACCTGACCGCCGTTACAAAAAAAGGTGAAGACAAGCCATTCGCAACATATAAGTATGACGAAAAAGGAAACAGAATCCAAAAAACCGTCAACGGAAACGTCACGAACTACTTCTACGATGGAGACAGCTTGAACGTCTTGTATGAAACAGACGCGGACAACAACGTCACAAAATCATACACGTACGGAGACAGCGGCCAGCTGTTATCCTACACAGAAAATGGCAAGAAATATTTCTATCACTACAACGCTCACGGCGACGTCATCTCGATCTCAGACAGCTCTGGAAAAACTGTTGCCAAATATCAGTACGACGCATGGGGAAACCCAACAAAAACCGAAGCAAGCGACGAAGTGAAAGACAACCGCTACCGCTACGCAGGCTACCAATACGACGAAGAAACCGGCCTGTACTATCTCATGGCCCGCTACTACGAGCCAAGAAACGGCGTGTTCCTATCGCTCGACCCAGACCCAGGAAGCGATGGAGATTCACTAGATCAAAACGGATATACCTATGGAAACAACAACCCGGTCATGAATGTCGATCCAGACGGCCATTGGGTATGGTTTGTTGTCAATGCAGGATTTGCGGTATATGATGGATACAAAGCTTATAAATCAGGCAAGGGTTGGAAAGGCGTAGCGGTTGCAGCCGCATCAGGATTTGTAGGTGGTGGAAAGTTAAAATTAACAAAAAAAATTGGAAAATGGGCCACCTCAAGACATTGGTATAAAGGAACATTTAAAACTAAAAGAAAGTCATTGGACTATCATCATAATAAACATATTGTGAGAAATGGTAAATCTTACAGTAAAAAGAGATATACAAAAGTTGCTAGAGCATTTTATAGATCTAATAAGCATTTACGCGAAAAAGTAATACTAGCTACTGGAAAAAAAGGTTACAGGATTAAGAATGGAAAAAGAACTGGTTATTACACAAGAAGTGGAAAGGTAGTTACATTTGTGAATAATAAATGGAAGAAAAAGAAAAAGCGTTAATTTTAATTTCTACAATATAGAAGGGCCTGAATATGGATGAAATTTTTTAAAAGATATAATATTGATCAAAAAACATTAGATGAGTTCAAAAAATATTATGTATTATTACATGGTCCGTTTCCAAATGATATGTATGATTTTGAAGAAGAAACAAATACTTCTTTAGATGAATTTTATGAATTTTTTGCCTTAATAACTGGAAGTTTAAATTATATAATTGAAGATAAAAAAATTCCTAGATATCAAAGAGAAATGTTAAAAAAAACGTTCTATGAACATTATCCTCATTTTAGGAATTATAAAAGTGATATTTTAAAATATCAAGAATTAAGTGAATGCTTAGAATTTCATGAAAAAATTAGGATTTTGATTAATAAGCTTATAACAGGAGTATGAATCTTTAAACTAAAATAATAAACAAAAACAGCTGTCAAGTATATTTGACAGCTGTTTTAATTAATTCGGGAAAGACACAATTTATTTTTACAGCGACAGTCTGAATGTGTATACTTTCACAAAAGCATACACATACGGTGATAGTGGACAACTGCTAGCATTCACGCAAAATGGCAAGAAATATTTCTATCACTACAACGCACAAGGTGACGTCATTGCAATCTCAGACAGCACGGGAAAAACCGTTGCCAAGTATCAATATGACGCATGGGGAAATCCAACAAAAACCGAAGCAAGTGATGAAGTAAAAGACAACCGCTACCGCTACGCAGGCTACCAATACGACGAAGAAACCGGCCTGTACTATCTCATGGCCCGCTACTACGAGCCAAGAAACGGCGTGTTCCTATCGCTCGACCCAGACCCGGGCAGCGACGGAGATTCATTGGATCAGAATGGGTATGCTTATGGAAATAATAACCCGGTGATGAATGTTGATCCGGATGGGCATTGGGTTTGGCTTGTGGTAAATGCCGGGTTTGCAGCCTATGATGGATATAAGGCATATAAATCAGGTAAAGGGTGGAAAGGTGCTGCTTGGGCAGCTGCTTCTAACTTTGGTCCCGGGAAGATATTTAAGGGTGCTAAAAGAGTTTATAGGTTTGCAAAATCAGGTAAAAACTTCAATTGGAAACATATCAAAAAAGATCATGGACCTAAGTCAAAAGCCCGAATGCCAAATGGACAACCGAAAAGCAAGTTTAGAAGTGCTAAAACTCTTAGGAGAACAACAAAGGCAACAGCTAGAACCAAACCTGCATACACTCAGAAAGATGGTAGGACAGTACATTATAAAAAGTTTAAAAAGCCTATAGGAAGAAAGACGAATGGTCGGCATACTTATACTGTAAAGGTTGTTAAGTCTGGAAGGTATGTTGTAACAAGCTATCCTTATTGAAATTTATAAAAGGAGAGACAGATTCTATCTGTCTTCCTTTTCAGATACAGGAGAGGATGTCATCCATGGATGAATTGAAATTTAGAGATTTGAATGTAAAAGTAAATGAGGAAGACTCAGTTCTGCTATCGTTGACTGAATCAGAAATAATTGTCCTAACAAAAAAAGAAGTTGATTATGGCAACAAATATATTAATCAAATTGACCTTTATTGTAATACGAATGGACAATTCCTGAATAGCTTTAGCATACAAACAAATGAACCAGTTATAAATATGCAAAAAGTTAACGATACTTTTTTACTTTTAATAGATAAAGAGTACGAGGACGGAGTTCGAAATGTTGACCCCAACATATATTTGTGGAGTCCCTTTAAAGGTTTCTATCAATCTTTTTATGCTGGACGATATGTTAATTCAATGATAATAGATCAAAATAAGAACCTATGGGTCGGATACGATGAAGCAGGCATATTTTCTTGCGTTGATTCCGAATTAAGCACGAAAGGAATCAATAAATTCATTTTTAAAAATGGACTGTATGAATTATGTGCTCGTGACGTTAATCCATATAATGTTGACCAATACTATTCTACATTTGTAGATAAAGATGCAATCTATTTGAATTACAGGTCAATGGGTGAAAATTACTTACAAAAATTAAATTCTCTTGGAGAAACATTAGAACGAATTGAGATTGAAATAGAGTGTACTTCATGCGTAATAACTGAAACATCTAGTTATTTTTTCATTCGTGATGAGGGTTCTTATAATATTGAAATAGCTCTGAAGACAAATAATATGCAAAGTTATACCAAACACATAATAATAAATGAGAATACTGCAGAGAGTATTAGTTTTACACATGTAGCATCATATAAAGATAACTGTGCAGGGATTGATGTTAACAACAACCTTTTTCTGTTAAGTAGTTTCTGATACCTACCATGAGATTTTCTTCGAGAACTAGTAAGCTAAAAGAACACCATTAGGTTTTTTTCAAGGAGATTGGAAAGTAATATCCAAGGTGCCTCAAGAGATAATAAAGAAAAACAGTAGTTCTAACTAAAATTTGTTTTATATGAAGACGGTAAATATCTAATGAGTAAAGGCGATTCATATGCATCAGAAAAAGGCAAGGACACCCCTAACCAATTAGTTATATTTGGATATATATGTAGAATCTATTCTCTGTAAATATTGTGAAGGAATGACAATGGAGGAAATGATAAAGAATGAATTGTAAAGATTGATTCCTTAGATTCGGCTGCTGACAGTAGTAAATGTTTTTATTTTACTTTTTGAGTTCTGAATGAGGTATAATATGAAAAAATTCAACCTGAATTCTATTACACAAAAAGAGATCTTACAAATAGAGAACCAATTTGAACGAATATCATTAAACAAAATAGAAAACAATCAAGAAAAGTTTAGAAAAATGGGTTTGAAAATTGAAGCTGCTTTTGGGAGAGTCGGAGACGAAAAGGAGATCGGAAAAGAGGTACAGCCCTCAGATTGTTTTGAGAATAGTTATAACTCATTAATGTTTTTTTCTGTAGCTTATTTGGATGGTACCGACTTTCATGATAATGAAGATGTCTATTGTATAGATCATTTAGACATATGGATTTGTGAAAGAAGATTGTTTTCGGGGAAAGTGGGATATTTAACAGATTTAGAAAGTGATGAAGAAATAGCGAAAGAAATCCAAAATAAGATAAATCAATTGTTTCTAGAAGCTACAGATATAATAAAAATGTTAAAAGAGTGATTTATAACTTTTAGTTATTTTCAGAGAAGAGATTTAGAGAGGTTGCAAGCCTCTCTTTTCTCATGCTACAAAAATAGAAATTGCGTGCGATTGCCACCAACATTCTTAGTAAAATGTCTCGAGCACCTTAACGGGTTATTGGAATGTATTGAGTTCGACGAAGGGCTTCTCAATCATAGTTTTATTTTGGTTGAGCCTGAGTGTCAGTTTGGTTTATGTATATTGCACACAGAATACGGTTGCGAGCTTGTATATTGGTAGATTGTTTTCACAGGGGGAATATCTTGGAAGATATCTCTTACGTAAAATATCTAAATATCAGTACAGTGGCTTGTATACTTATAACAAATATTAAGTACTTTAATACGTGGTGATCAAATTGAGCGATACAAATCTAATAGAATGCATAAATAAAATCAAAAGTGTCTTAAATGAACAAACATCAAGAGAAGAAGTGTCAGATTGGGCGGGCTCTTATGTTTATGCGGATGACCCCGAGGTAGAAGATGATAGAGTCTGGGATATGTTAATCCTTCTAAGCGGGATTGATTTGAAAGACTCTGCGGAAACTTATTTGCATTCAACAGATGATTTAAATGATTGGATAAAACTATATACGGAGTAATTTGTTTATTCTGCTTGATGGTAAGGCGTTATTGATTAAAAAGAGGTAGGAGATGACAATGTACAAAACAATTAATGAATGGGTTGATTATATAGATGAGGGGTGCAGTGTCCTTCATTTAGATTTTAATGTGTTTAAAAAAGAGCTCTCACTTAATATCAAGGTTTTTGAAAGTGAAGCTGAATATACGCATAAATTATTATTCCAAAATGTAGCATCTGCTTATTATAGTGCGGATGTTGGCGACATGAGATTGGAAAAAATAGATCCGGAAGAATACAATTGGCAAGTATTTGAGATGAGTTACCACCCGGAAGGAATCGGAAATCTATCAAATGCTGTAATTCCGGAGTATCAATCAAATGCTAATTTTCTGATTGACATGAACAGAATGCTAATTGCTATAGAAGCTGAAACAGTTCGCTTTGATGATCAATCGTTTTATGCATATCATTCAAATCTTAAATAAATCCATCAAATATTTAAAAGCATTTCAATCATGTACTGGAGAGCAGGATGTAATATACGCATTCGATTGGCAGCATGACGGATATATCTTTAGCCCTCATCAGACAATGCCTCAGGATGAATTTGGCGAATGGCCTGTTCCGGTATTTCCAAATGGAGACTATTATTTCTTTTTTCATCAGGACTTTTCTTGGGGGCTTTTGGGTGATCCGTGGAAATGTACCATCACTGTGTTTGGTGAAGAGTTATTGAAGGCGATAGATAAATATCCGCCTATCCTTCCTGTTTCAAAATAGATGAGTGTTCTGAAAAACGGAGGTGAAACATGGGCTTTTGGGAAGAGAAATATAAGAATAAAAAGATATTCGTAAGTGATGATGGTTTGGATATTTGTCACGACGCCATCGAAGATTTTCACGCTGTGTTCCTTGAACAATTGGATCGCAAGCCTACTCTCAATGAATTTGTTTATACTCTCTTTCAGGTATTAAACTCAGACGGCGATTCATTTTTTAAAGAATTAGAAGGAAAACAAGTCACTGATATCAACCTAAAGATGAAAAAAAGAACTACTTTAAGCGAAGTTAGGCCGGGTGCTGTCATTCAAATCCCTTTACAGCAAATCAATCAGTTTACATATGCATTAGTGGTAAAAGGAAATTTAACAAAAGATAAAAATGATGATCTTCTCATTCAGTATTTTGATACTTTTACAGAGGAACGCTTGAGTAAAAAAGACATTTTTCTCATGATGGCAGAAAAGCAAAGAGCCCTTTTTATTGCAAATACAGGATATACAGGCTTTCTTCAGGGGGACTGGAAGGTTGTTTCCAAGGTGCCAATAGATCTGGTGAAGAAATTTGATCATTCTGCTATAACATTTGTCATGTATGAAGATCGAAAATACCTCATTAGCCATGACGATTCATTAGCTGCAGAGAGTGATTTAATAGAAGTTGACGAAAAACACGGGAAGACCTTTAGCAATCCGATTGGGCTATTTGGTCATTTGAGTATTGAGGATATTCTTTATCAATATTTCAAAGGAACCTCGATGGAGGAATTGATCAAGTATGAGTTGTAAAAAGGGACTTTTATTGGGGGCGAGGTACATATGAGCAGATATTGTCTGGAATATGCTGATTCTGATCTTTTTCTTTTAAATGATTTTTTCAAACAGTTCCCTCTCCCTATTACTGAGTATCATTGGGTCATTGGCGATATTTTGAATATGATGGATTTATCCGAGGATAAGAATCATTGGAACGATATCATTGGCGAGCGTGAAGACTATCTGTTTATCACAGGTGAGGAATTTCATCGTATATTAAATGAATTTGAGATTTATGTAATATTTTCTATTTTAACTGCTGTGCCTAAAGAGACGATACCGTACGATTTAACACGCGTTCCGTTTGTTGATGGGAATGCTGACTTTTATGAAGATGACTATATCTCCCCTGTGAAAGAATGTGTTTTTGAAGTCGGTTTTTTTGATTCAACCGATATTATATTTACAGTGACCGATAAAAATATAGAAAGACTGATGAAGGATGCTTTTCCTGATTTGAAGCCTTACTGTGAGTATAGAGTATAGGAGATATCAACGGAGGAATCAAGTATTTCTGGAGTTTCTCCTATTAAGTTTCAGCATATCAAGAAATGGCGTCTTTATCAGGAAGCAGATAACGTTCTTGGTACCATTTATACGATTCAATTATCAGTTGTTTATCATTCCCGTTCAATTATTGTCACATTCAAAGACGTTTCAGCCGTTACGATACGAGATATGGAAACCCTAACGGATCTGTCTGATGGGTTTCTTAATATGAAAATGCAGCCGCAAGGGATGTACCTTGTGGAAGAATGGGAAGAGCAGACGTTCCGCTTTTATTGTCGGCAATATGAGGTGATGGAAGTTGAATAGGGAGAGGAGGATCAGCGTGCTTCAAAAACTGAGAAAGAGACAGCAAGAGCTTGAAGAAAAGCCGTATCCTGATGAAATGTACGGCTTTGAAGCGGACATCTATGAGTTTTTTATGCTTGTTGCTGGCAGTTTGAGTTATGTGCTGGCGAATAAAAGGATGCCCCGGCATCAGCGGCGTTCGTTGGAGAAAGGCTTTTTTGAGCTGTATCCTGACATCCCGCCGGATATGATCAAAAACGATACTGATTTGTATCATCACATTCTTTTGTATGAGCAAGTCAGACAAGAGATGTGCGCTGCGCTATCCAACTGATAAGGAGGATTTTATGGAAAAAACCTCTATAAGCAGTATTGGCAATTTGGACATGATCGAGCTTAAGCCTGACCACACCGTTACGTCATGCGAACTTGAAGATGCTGAGTCTTTTTATCGTTTTTGGCAGGGGCTTGCCTATGAGCGAATCATGATACAGGTGATAACGGGTTGTTCATTTATAGAAGACCTGTCAGAGTTTTTCAAAGGCTATGCTTACAAAGTGACGATGCTGGCGAAAAGGCAATTTCATTTCCAATGCGTAGTACATGAAACAGACCGGGGCATTGCAGATTTTCTCTTTCTGCTAGCTTCCATCAATGATGATGTTCTTCTGATCACTGATCCTCAACCGGATAAAAACTATTTTTCCGAAGGCAAACTCCAGTGCCTGACGGACTCGGGCGAACGGATCATGTGGTTTGAATACGATGCTGCGGAGATCTATATGGTTGGCGATGAAACATAAAAGTAGGAGGAATCCATATGAATATCACACAATACGAAAAAATGAAACAGCATCTTTCTCACACGGATACAGGTCCATTTACATTAAACGAGTTTTCTTTCTATATGAAAGAAGATGATCGTTATATACATATTCCTGTGTTTGAATGAAAACTATCTGCTCAAACCTGTGACATTCATTTGCGGTTTGAAGACATCAGTGCATCGAAGCTGGATGATCTTGAATCCATCGATTCGATTGAATTGGAGCTTTTACCGACGGACGATCAATGGGAAAGACTCCGTTATTATGTGTATGATCAAGAAAACCAAATGAGTTTCTATTGCGGAGGATGGGATGTAATCAAGTGTGACAAGAAGTCACACTGATTTTCCCCACTTTCCAAGCGTTCTTGCTTTTGTTGCCGCATATGTCACGAGAAACGGGAAAGTCACAACCAGGAAAGCCAAAGGCACCCAATTTGATAATCCGGTCAAATAATGGAGTGCAATTGACAAGAGAGTCAGGAAACTCAAGGTGCAGGTGACATTTCGAACGTCTTTGTTGCTTCTTTTATATTTCTCTCTCATGGTGGATTGATCACTGTATATCGGCGAAGTCCCAGGCTCAGCCGAAAAGATATGCATACCTTGTGAAGAGCAAACACGCTCCCACCCGGCCGCTTCAAACATCTCGGTGTATTCCGCCAAGCTTTCTTCCCCAACATCATGATAATCAATACTGTAGATCAATTTCCGCGGTTCAGCTTTTCTAAGCTTATACCCCATAACCGCAAATGAATCGAGCGCCCAGCCTTTGCTGGCCATATCACTTAGTCTCTTCATATCCTTTTCTTCTGAAAAGGCCAATCCTTCAGACATCATATATTTTTTCTGTTTCATGATTAATCCCCTTTCAATTGTTGAAAAGCGCGTTCGCCGTGTTCAGCCATCACTTTTCTGCGCTGAATTTCTTTTTTGAGTAATTCTTGGCCGTGCAGGGTTGTCTGATACACTTTGCGGCGCGGGTTTTCATTGTTGACAAGCTCAATGATCTCTTCCTGCAATAATTTCTTTAACAATGTATATAAGGTAGCTGGGCCGATCGTAAAGGAGTCATCGGTCATGCCCTCAATCTCCTGCATGATCGAATATCCGTGTTTTGGCTCCAGCAAGGTTAAGACAATATAATAGGCTGGATCGGTAAGCTGATCCATTTCCTGCGGACGTTGCTTTGGCAAGCGGTCACCTCATTTCTTATATCAACTAATGATATATCACTTATTGATATAATAAAATCTTCCTTTTCTTTTGTCAATGCCATTTTTTTCTGTGTTCAGTCATCATAAAGAAACAATCACCGAGTATGCATTAATGAATGCGTTTTCATATAGGGGGATTTTTAATGAAAAAATGGATAACGGCGGGTTTTGTGATGATGTTGATGTTGTGTTTCAGCGGGGCGGAGAGTTTGAAGGCGTCTGAGCCGAAGGTGTATCAGTTTGACTTTGGGAGCGGTTCGGTTGAGCCTGGTTACATTGGTGTCAGGGCGTCTGAGCGTTATAACCCGTCAAAGGGCTACGGTTTTCAAACGCCAGAACATATGAAGGATGTGGCGGCATCCGGGACGGGCGTGAAAAGTGATGCGGTTCAATTTTTGGCGTATGGGACGAAAAGCGACAACACGTTTCATGTGGATCTTCCGAATGGTCTTTATGAGGTGAAGGTGACGCTGGGCAATACGGCGAGGGCAAGCGTGGCGGCGGAGGGTGTGTATCAGGTCATCAATATGACGGGGGACGGTGCGGAGGATACGTTCCAAATCCCTGTCACCGACGGGCAGCTGAATCTGCTGGTGACTGAAGGCAAGGTGGGTACGGCTTTTACGCTCAGTGCCCTGAAGATCAAGAAATTGTCTGATCAGCCGGTGACAAACCGAACGATCTATATCGGCGGCGATTCGACGGTGTGCAATTATTATCCGCTCAACAGCAGCAAGCAGGCGGGCTGGGGGCAGATGCTGCCTCACTATGTCGACAAGCATACCTTTCAAGTGAGAAACATGGCGTCAGGCGGACAGATTGCGAGAGGGTTTCGAAATGACGGACAGCTTGAGGCGATCTTGAAGTACATTAAACCGGGAGATTACTTTATGTTGCAGCTCGGCATTAACGATACAAACCCGAAGCATAATGAATCTGAAGCTGAGTTTAAGGAGATTATGCGTGATATGATTCGCCAGGTGAAAGCGAAGGGCGCGGACGTGATTCTTTCAACACCGCAAGGCCGGGCGACAGACTTTACTTCTGAAGGCGTCCATTCGTCTGTAAACCGATGGTACAGGGCTTCTATTTTGGCTTTGGCCGAAGAGGAAAAAACAAGGCTTATTGACCTGAATGTCCTCAGTTCATCTTACTTTACATCGATCGGTCCGGAAAAAACGCTCGCGCTTTATATGGATGGCGATACGCTTCATCCGAACCGATCGGGGGCCGATGCACTGGCGCGATTGGCCGTTCAGGAATTAAAAAGACAGGGAATTGATGGCTTCTAAAACGTCATTTTTCGGCAAAACACATACACCGCCGTTAATTAGAGTATAATGAGAACATCTGCAAGAGACAGGAGTTTATACATGAGTCATTTTAAAAACTATCAAATCAGTCACGACATTTTACGAGCATTGGAAGGACTGGGGTATACAGAACCGACTGAGGTGCAGCGAAACGTGATTCCGGCAGCCCTTGAACGAAAAGATCTTGTCGTCAAATCACAGACGGGAAGCGGGAAAACGGCTGCGTTTGGCATTCCTCTCTGCGAGCTGGCGGATTGGGACGAAAACAAGCCGCAGGCGCTTATTTTAACTCCGACCCGTGAGCTTGCCGTGCAAGTAAAAGAGGATATCACGAACATCGGAAGATTTAAACGAATCAAAGCGACAGCTGTATTTGGAAAATCATCCTTTGATAAACAAAAAGCCGAGCTGAAGCAAAAAAGCCATATCGTTGTCGGCACACCGGGACGCGTCCTGGATCATATTGAAAAAGGCACGCTGCCGCTGGATCGCCTTTCCTATCTGGTCATTGATGAAGCGGATGAGATGCTGAATATGGGCTTCATTGATCAGGTGGAGGCGATTATCAAGCATCTCCCGACCGAGCGCACAACGATGCTGTTTTCTGCGACGCTGCCAGAGGATATTGAGAAATTAAGCCGTCAATATATGCAAAAACCAGAGCATATCGAAATCAAAGCGGCCGGCCTTACCACAAGGAATATTGAACATGCGGTGATTCAAGTCAGAGAAGAGCATAAATTTTCTTTGCTGAAGGATGTGCTCGTCACTGAGAACCCGGACAGCTGTATCATTTTCTGCCGGACGAAAGAGCATGTGAATCAGCTGACCGATGAATTGGATGACTTAGGATATCCATGCGATAAAATTCACGGCGGGATGATTCAGGAAGACCGTTTTGACGTCATGAATGAATTTAAAAGAGGCGAGTACCGTTATTTAGTCGCGACAGACGTCGCCGCGCGGGGGATCGATATTGAAAATATCGCCCTTGTCATCAACTATGATTTGCCACTTGAGAAAGAAAGCTACGTACACCGTACAGGACGGACAGGGCGAGCCGGAAATCAGGGAAAAGCGATTTCATTTGTGGCGCCGTTTGAAAAGCGGTTCCTGACTGAAATAGAAGACTATATCGGATTTGGGATTCAGAAATTGGAAGCCCCATCCCAAGAGGATGTCGCAAAAAAGAAACCGGATTTTCTCGCTAAACTGAAAGACCGTCCGGCGATCAAAAAAGACAAGAGCGAAGAGCTGAATAAAGACATTATGAAGCTGTATTTTAACGGCGGAAAGAAAAAGAAAATCAGAGCCGTTGATTTTGTCGGAACGATCGCTAAAATCGACGGGGTTTCTGCCGATGACATTGGCATCATTACAATCATGGATAACGCCTCGTACGTGGAAATTTTAAACGGAAAAGGCCCTCATGTTCTCAAAGCCATGAAGAATACAACTGTCAAAGGGAAAAAGCTTAAGGTGAATAAAGCGAATAAATGATGAATGACCTGCTCCAGTTAAAGGGGCAGGTCGTTTTCGTGATGGCTGACATTGGTGCTGTTTTCTTCCGGAACAAAGGCAAGAATCACAATGCCAATCACAAACAAAATGATCAGGCTGAACACCGCGGTCGATGATTTTCCGGTAAGCTGGGCGGTAACGGCGATGAGCAGCGGCCCCATAATCGAGGCGAATTTTCCGAAAATGTTGTAGAAGCCGAAGAATTCATTTGCATGGTGTTTCGGGACGAGCTTGGCGAAATAGGAGCGGCTTAATGCTTGAATACCGCCCTGTGAGGTGGCGACAAGCATGGCCAGTATCCAAAAATCAATCGTTGTCTCCATAAAATAGGCATACACGCAGACGATCATATAAATGACGATCCCAACGTACAACATTGTTTTCCCCGTGAATCGTTCCGCCAGTCTTCCGTATAAAATGGCAAACGGCGCGGCGACGACCTGAGTGACAAACAGGATGATCAGGAGACTTGTGGAGCTGATGCCCAAATCTGACCCGTAGGAGGTCGACATCGTAATAATGGTGCCGACTCCATCGATATAAAAGAAATAAGCGAGCAGAAAGAGGAACAGCGCCCGGTACTGCCGGATCCGTTTCATCGTTTGCCCGAGGCGTTTAAAGCTGTTGGCTATGATGCGGGGTTCTCTTTTGATGTAATAGCGCTGATGAACGTGTTTCAGCATCGGAATGGTAAACAGTCCCCACCAAGCGGCCGTTATAAAAAAGGACAGCTGGCTTGCGCCAGACACAGACATCGGAATCGTTTCTGCTTGTGCGAGCAGGATGACGGCGATGCTGAGGATAAATGGGATCGTGCTGCCGATATAGCCTAAGCCAAAGCCGCGAGCGGAAACAAGATTCATTCGCTCCTCAGGCGTGACGTCAACGAGGAAGGCGTCGTAGAATACATTGGCGCCGGAAAAACCGACAGCCGATATGGTGTAGAACAGCAGCAAAAGCAGCCAATGTTCACTTGGAATAAAGGCAAGCGCCGCGGTGCTGGCGACACCCGCTGACACAAAGAAGCCGAAGAACTTTTTTTTGCAGCCTTCATAGTCGGCGATGGTTCCTAAAATCGGGCCCAGCATGGCGAGAATAAAGGTAGAAATCGCTATCGTATAACCTAAATAAGCAGTTGATTGAGCAGCGCTGACACCGCCTTCCGCAGCGGCTGATTTATAAAACAACGGAAATACCGCGGTTGTGACGACAATTGAATAAGCAGAGTTTGCCCAGTCATATACAACCCAGCTGTTTTCTTGTTTCGTAAAACGTTTCATCTGCAGAGCCCCTCCCCAGTAACGATACTTCTATTGTACGAGAAACCGCATAGAAAAGGATGGAACCGCGGTCAATTTTTACAAAATGTTTATGTTCTATAAAGGTCAAATAATACTTTTGGTTTATTGCTGACACATCATATATCTGGTACGATTTAACTATATTTTGCCGTATTTTCCAGAAGAGTTTCAGTAGAGAGGAGACAGAGCATGAGGCGAATAGGCTTGTTGAAAAGCCTGCTGGTCGCTGTTCTTGCGATGAGCGCATGTGAAAGCGAAAGCAATGTTCAGAACGCCGCCCATCATGATCAAAAGACGATCAAACAAAGCATGATAAAATCACTGGGCAGCAAGAAAAAGCAAGACTTTCAGACCCTATCAAACGATATGCAGCTGGCGGTTGTTTTCAGTTCTATGATATACGTAAGCGAGACGTTTGATTATGGGATCGGCAACCCTGAATATTTCATTCGCAGCAGCATGACAGAAGAGGAAGCAGATATAGCGAAGAAAAATCTTGAATCCATTAAACTCGAAAACGGCCGGCTCAAAAAACAAAACAGCGAGGCATTCGCAATGCTTCAGAAAACCCGCAATCAAGAAAAGAGCCGCAATGAGAATCAGCAGCTTTAAGACAATAGAGACACCTTTTTTGAGATTACCGGCAGCATGATCGCGCTCATCAATCAGGTCACACCGAAAAACGCTAAACAAACAAGAAAACAGCTGGATCAGCTGAAAAAACAATATACGAAATACAATGCCGAAAGCATCAACCTAATGAATGGCATAGTCAAGAAGCAGGGGGCAGATAAGGAATCCTTTGAACGCCATCTTGAGGCGCTGCTTCAGAAACAGAGCGGGCAGACGGTGCTGAGTGAAGTATATTGACCGGATCGCTGCTCTTTCCCTGAAGATATTGACCTAGTACATAAAGAATGTACAATCAAGGTGTAGTCCACCGTTATAAAGAAGACGTGGCGCTGTTTGCTGAAATGGGCTTTACAGCATACCGTTTTTCTATCGCCTGGACGCGCATTTTCCTGATGGCGACGGAGACATCAATCCAAAGGGGATTGAATTTTACAGCAATCTGATTGATGAGCTGCTCAAATATAAGATTGAACCGATCGTCACGATGTATCACTTTGATCTGCCGAATGCATTGCAGGAAAAAGGAGGATGGTCAAAGCGATCTGCAATTGAGAACGTTATTCGAAGGTGCTGTTTGAACAATTCGGTGACCGTGTCAAGTACTGGCTGACAATCAATGAACAAAACATGATGATCCTGCATGGAAGTGCGCTGGGCACACTTGATCCGAATCTGAAAAACCCGAAAAAAGAACTGTATCAGCAAAATCACCACATGCTGGTGGCACAGGCGAAGGCTATGAATCTATGCCATGAGATGCTGCCGGAAGCCAAGATCGGTCCAGCTCCGAACATTGCGCTGATTTACCCGGCATCTTCAAAACCGGAAGATATTGTCGCAGCCTTCAACTACAATGCAATCCGCAACTGGCTCTATTTTAGATATGGCGGTTCACGGGCGTTATAACACGACAGCGTGGGCATATATGAAAGAATAAGGCTATACGCCAGTCATTGAAGATGGTGATATGGAGATTCTGCGATCTGCGAAGCCTGATTTTATCGCATTTAACTACTACACATCTCAAACGGCGGAAGCAAGCAAAGGCGACGGCTCGGACGAAGCAGCGCGCGGAGGAGACCAGCATTTGAAAACGGGAGAAGACGGCGTCTACCGCGGCAGCGCCAACCCGAACCTGAAGAAAAACGATTTCGGCTGGGAAATTGATCCGGTTGGCTTCCGTTCCACACTTCGTGAAATCTATGACCGCTACCAACTGCCATTGATCATCACAGAAAACGGGTTAGTCGCTTTCGAACAACTCGAAGAAAACGATACGGTTAATGACGATTACCGGATTGATTATGTAAAGCAGCACATTGAACAAATTCAATGGGCGATGACAGACGGCGTTGACGTATTCGGCTACTCACCGTGGTCTGCGATTGACTTAATTTCCACCCACCAGGGCTGTTCTAAACGATACGGCTTCATCTATGTCAATCGTAATGAATTCGACCTGAAAGACCTGCGCCGTATTCGCAAGAAAAGCTTTTATTGGTATAAAGAGCTGATTGCTTCAAATGGCGCGTTATTGATCCGATAGAAAAAATAAACAATTTATGAAAATAAATATATTTATGTAAATGATCCGAGCCCCTTGCCGATATGTATAGTATAAAATTGGGAAGGGGTTTGTATATGAAGAACAAAAAAATTGTTTCACTGCCTTTTTTTTGTACTGTGTTGCTTGTTGTTTTTAGTTTATGTCTGAATTCAAATGCTGCCTCAGCGCAAAGTGTGTTAAAAGATAAACCAATTATGGAGCAGCAGGAAAAACTGAAAAAACAAAAGGAAACTGAGGGTGTTTCATTAAATCAAGCGAAGCAAGTAAGCTTTAAAACGGACAATAAAACAGAAAAGATGAAAGTGAAGAAACCTTCGAATGAGAATGGTTTTAAAACAAGTTCCATGTACAGCTCCGATGACCAGGTTTTCAATACAACCTCTGTCCTTGATGAAAATAATCCTGATGATATGTACTTTTTCAGTACTTCGTCAGATCGTACCCTTATCACAAGAATTCTTTCAGACAACAGCGATTACCATCTGAAATTGTACGTTGTCAATTGGGATACAGGAGAAGCTCAGCCGTCTAATATATCAATGGAAGCAGGAAACTTAGTGCTTTTAAAAGAGCTTCCCGCTGGCGATTATATGATCCGGGTTTACTCTGAAGGAACGACGGGAGATTCATATAACATTCAGTTAAACGCGAAAAACCCTTCAAATTATTCAAGTGTAAAATCGGTAACGTCTAATTTACAAGCCTTTGTTGCTGAGTATGGAGACGGTTCCGTTTATGCTAATGGTACACTGCTGTACAATTCTAATACGAAAACATCTTCATTAGACTGGGAAAGAGAATATTATTTTTCCTATGGAGGCGGGTATAATCAGCGCACCCATTCCATTTCTGATGTGAAGGTTAAAAATATTTCTGACCCTGTCACTTATCATTCGAGTTATGCAAGTTCAAGCTCAGCCATCATGGTTTACTTAGACACAGGCACGCTTTTTATGCATCATGTATCAGCTTATCAGTCCGGGATAGGTTATGATGATTCTTTCCTTGATACGTTAGGTAAAAAAACACCTAGAAGGCTTGATGCGGATGATCAAAACTATGGTGATCATATTTTAATCGTTGATGTAAAAACCGGAAAAGCAATCGACTTTTTCAGTGTTTTAAATTACTACTACGCATCAGGCGTTGAAAGCTTGCCAGTCATTTCGTATATTCAATAAGAATTCACTTGGCTATTTCATTACAATGAAATAGCCTTATTTTAATTTGCCAGCGGAATGACTAGTGTTTTTGAACTCTTCAAAAATGTTATCTTGCTTATCAGGTTCAGGCTGATTCATTGTATTTGGAGCTGGGACATTCATCATTTTCTTAAAATCACCCATGGTTAGCGGCTTCTTGTCATCACGTAATTCATATCCTAATTGGCCGTTTGCCTCAATCGTTGCATTCTTAATGTCCTTTATGCTGGAGATTCCGTGAAGCCTCATTCGCATTTCAAGCTGATCAACTGTCAGCCTCAGTTTTTTCATATTTTCTATATTGAGTTTACCATCTTCAACGACTAATTTTGCTTTGCCGGTTATGAACTTTTCCATCCAATTGGCCTTCACCTGAAACCATTCCATGAGTATTAGCGCCACAGTAAAAATACTGGCTGCCACAAGGGTTTTCCATAAACTTGTCTCTATAATCGGCTGGACAATAATTGTTCCAATTGAAATCATCACCACAGTTTGTGCTAACGTCATTTGAGAGATTGACTTTCTCCCCGATATTCTGAGCAATATGATCCCGGATATAATTAAAATGAGTGCTTCCCAAGCAAAATTCATGCAATCACCTTTTTGATTTTTCCATAGTATGATCCAGGCTTTTCGTATTATACAGAACAAAAGGATTTCCGCTAGCGGAAATCCCTTCTCGTTAAAACGAAATAATCCCAATCAAAAGCGCCGCAATCGTCATCACAATGGTTGTTCCCACGGCCCATTTGATCGTGAATTTTTGATGGTCGCCAAAGCTGACGCCCGCCATTCCGACCAATAAATAAGTGGAAGGAACGAGAGGACTGAGCAAATGCACAGGCTGGCCCAGCAAAGAGGCTCTGCCGATTTCTGCGGCATCTATTCCGTAAGTGGCGGCGGCTTCTGTGATGATCGGCAGAACACCGAAGTAAAAGGCGTCATTCGACATAAAAAAGGTAAATGGCATGCTGACGATGGCTGTAATCAAGGGCAGATGCGGGCCCATGGCGTCAGGGATGAGTGATACGAGAGAATGCGCCATCGCGTCTACCATTTTTGTGCCCGACAAAATGCCTGTGAAAATGCCGGCGGCAAACACCATGGAGACAACGTTTAACGCATTTCCTGCATGCGCTGAGATCCGCTTTTGCTGCTCTTTTACATTTGGATAGTTCACCATCAAGGCGATAGCAAATGCGATCATAAAAAGAACAGGAAGCGGGAGCAGGCTGGTGATCAAAGCCGCCATCAGCACGACAGTCAGCAGCAGATTAAACCACTGGAGAGCGGGGCGTTTGAGCGGCGCTGTATCCGGATCGGACGCGTGCTGGTGTTCAATTGAAATGACGCCGAGCCGTTTCCGTTCTTTTTTTCCAAGAATATAGGCTACGGCAAGCACCCAGAAAATGCCGGCGATCATAGCAGGAATCAGCGGCGTGAAGACTTCTGACGTGTCCAATTTTAGAGAAGCCAACACCCTTGCAGTCGGCCCTCCCCACGGAATAATATTCATGACTCCCGACCCGAGCATTGCAATTCCCGCCAACACCAGCCGGTTCATGCCGAGCCGTTTGTATAGCGGAAGCATCGCAGCAATGGTAATCATGTACGTTGTTGTCCCATCTCCGTCCAGCGAAATGGTCATCGTCAACACCGCTGTGCCGACAGCGATTTTTAATGGATCTCCTTTGACAAGGGATAAGATTTTGGCAATAAGCGGATCGAACAAACCTGAATCAATCATGATGCCGAAATACAGGATCGCAAATAATAGCATGATGCCTGTCGGAGCGAGGCCTGTTACACCCTGAATCATCATATCGCCTAGGTCTTTGCCGAATCCGCTGATCAGGGCAAACACAACAGGAACGACAATCAAGGCAATAAGAGCGGAAAGCCGGTTGGACATAATAAGGTACATGAAGACAATGATCATCACAAAACCAAGTATGGCAAGCACGATATGACCTCCCCATTCAACAGCACAATTTTAGTAAGCGCTTCCACCTTTCAAGAAGGCTTATTTCAAATATTTATGACCTCATGTTGACAAGTAGACCTAAAAACCTAGAGAGCAGATGAGCAGTTTATATGCAGATCACCACGGGTAAATGTGCTGTAGAATGTTTATTTTTTGAGATCTGGAATAGGAAAAGGGGGAGCAGACATGAGTGATGATCAAAACAAACGAGTCAATGAACACTCAAAAGACGAGCAGCTCGAACAGTACAGGGTCGATAACAGCGGAAAGAAAATGACGACAAACCAAGGCCTACGGGTGTCTGAGGACGAACATTCGTTAAAAGCCGGAGTTCGCGGCCCGACGTTGATGGAGGATTTTCACTTTCGGGAGAAGATGACCCATTTTGACCATGAGAGAATCCCTGAACGGATCGTGCACGCGCGCGGGTATGGCGTGCATGGTTTTTTTCAGGTTTACGAGCCGATGACAGAATTCACCCGGGCGAAATTTCTTCAGGACCCTTCGGTGAAGACACCCGTATTTGTCCGGTTTTCAACAGTTGCGGGCTCCAAAGGCTCCGCTGACACGGTGCGTGACGCCAGAGGCTTTGCGACGAAATTCTATACCGAAGAGGGAAACTATGATCTAGTAGGCAATAATATTCCGGTGTTCTTTATTCAGGATGCGATCAAGTTCCCTGATTTGGTGCATGCGTTTAAGCCTGAACCTCACAATGAAATGCCTCAGGCCGCGACTGCCCATGATACGTTTTGGGATTTTGTCGCCAATAACCCTGAGTCGGCTCACATGGTGATGTGGACGATGTCTGACAGAGGCATCCCTCGCAGCTACAGAATGATGGAAGGCTTCGGCGTTCACACGTTCCGATTTGTCAATGAACAAGGAAAGGCGCGTTTTGTGAAATTCCACTGGAAGCCGGTGCTCGGCGTGCATTCTCTCGTATGGGATGAAGCGCAGAAAATTGCCGGAAAAGATCCTGATTTCCACCGCCGAGACCTGTGGGAAACGATTGAAAACGGCGGCGTTGTTGAATATGAGCTAGGCGTGCAGATGATAGATGAAGAAGATGAATTCAACTTTGATTTTGATATTCTTGATCCGACGAAGCTTTGGCCGGAAGAGCTTGTACCGGTGAAGATCATTGGGAAAATGACGCTGAACCGTAACCAGGATAATGTGTTTGCGGAAACGGAACAAGTCGCATTCCACCCGGGAAATGTCGTGCCGGGCATCGATTTTACCAATGACCCGCTATTGCAGGGACGGCTTTTCTCTTATACCGACACACAGCTCATCCGTCTTGGCGGCCCGAACTTTCATGAGATTCCGATTAACCGGCCGGTATGTCCGTTCCATAACAATCAATATGACGGCTATCACCGGATGACAATCAATAAGGGGCCGGTCGCTTATCATAAAAACTCTCTGCAAAACAATGACCCGTCGCCTGCTACAGCCGAAGAAGGCGGCTACGTCCACTATCAGGAGAAAGTCGAGGGCAAAAAAATCCGCCAGCGGAGCGACAGCTTCAACAATTATTACTCACAGGCGAAGCTGTTCTGGAACAGTATGTCTCCTGTCGAGAAGCAGCACATCATCTCTGCTTTCTGCTTCGAGGTCGGGAAGGTCAAAAGCAAGGACGTGCAGCGGAAGGTCGTTGACGTCTTCAGCAATGTGGATACAGGCTTAGCAGAAGAAATCGCCAAAGGAGTGGGCGTGGCGCCGCCGGCGAAACGGAAAGCATCAAAAGAAATTCTTACCTCACCTGCGTTAAGCCAAGCCCGTACAGTGAAAACAGCGTCAACAAGAAAAGTCGCCGTTCTCGCCGGCAATGGTTTTGATGAAAAAGAACTGCAAACAGTGCTGGACGCCTTAAAACAAGAAGGGATCACAGCGGATATCATCAGTCAAACGCTGGGATACATCACAAGCGGCGCCGGACAGCAGCTTGAGGTCAGCGGCACCTTCCTGACGACAGACTCTGTTCTGTATGACGCGGTTTATGCCGCAGGAGGACCTGAATTAAAAGAAGATAAACAAGCGATGGCGTTTATCAGAGAAGCCTACAATCACTATAAGGCGGTCGGCGCGGCAAACGAAGGAGTTGACCTCCTCAAATCGGCTGTCGGCACAACAGAGGGGCCGGGCGTTGTGTCAGCAAAAGACGAAGATGATTACACCAGCTTCAGCAAAGCGTTTATCGAAGCAGTTGCCGCCCACCGCCATTGGGATAGACGAATTTGATTCGCTCCTGTATCTTAGAGGAAGATACTTTTCATAAGGAGCATGACATATGAACGAAAAACAGCTCGCAGAGGCTTACGAGCGCGACGAAAATATGATGATATTAGTGTTCGCCCAATGGTGTGTGAACCATGATCTTGATCCGTTGGAGCTATATGCCAAAGCATATCCGCAGCAAAAGCTGAATGAAAGCTTGAAAAAAACAGTGGAAGAACTGATCGTGCCGAAGAACGAATCAGAACACATACCTGACCAGACCGTCATCGCTGTGTTGGAGATGTTTGGGAATATTGATTTGGCACAAGCGGTTCACGAAGTGATTGCCGGGCGTAACTAGTAAAAAAGAGACAATATATTGTCTCTTTTTTTATTGGGGAAAATCGAGCAGATAGACCTAGAAACTTCTTTTCACTTCTGCAGAAAAAAGGGAATGATAAACAAAGAAGATCAAAAAGGAGGAGATTGTATGAGGTGGAACAAAATGATGAAATTCGCGGTAGCTGCTGCTGTTTTGCTTTTTAGTGTATTTGCATATGCGGCCCCATCTTTACAAGCGGTTCAAGCGAAAACGCCGACTGTCGGCAGCCATACGTACAAAAAGATCAAGGAATTAAAGTATCCTCAGGTGTATCACATCGGGAATGCCGCGTTTGAAAAGAGCATCAATCAAGAGCTGAAAGCCTACATTGAACAATCGTATCAGGAATACCTGAAAAACAAAAAAGCAGGCGAACAGCAGGGATTCAACGCGGAATATCAAACATCCTTCAGCGTCAAATATAATGCGGCGGGCAAGCTCAGCATTCAAACGCTCAATTATATCTATTCAGGCGGCGCCCATGGTTTCACGTCTGTTCAGTCCTTCAACTATGACCTGAAAGCACAAAAGCGGGTGACGCTGAATCAGATTCTGAACACCAAAACAAAAGTCAGCAAAACGAAAGATTACCTATACAGCTATATCAAAAAACATGACACGCTGTTTTTTCCTGATGTAAAGAAAGAGGATATTACCCTTAACCAAGACACAACGTTTTACTTTACGAAAAACGGGATCGCCATCGTCTTCGGCCAGTATGACTTGGGACCTTATGCAGCCGGAATCCGTGATGTGCAGGTGCCTTCCTCTGTTTATCAATAATCAAAAGAGCCATATCCTCTAAAGGGATATGGCTCCATGTTTCTACCACACAAACAGGCCGACAATCGCAGCACTTAGTAAAGATACCGCAATTCCGCTGACGAGTAATTTCCACACGTTTTTCCCGATCACGGTTGACTTTTCGCCGTCAAGGATCGAGTTATACGTTCCGTAAATCATGCCGACTGTACTAAAGTTGGCAAATGACGTCAGGAATGTCGTCGCCACCGCAACTGTGTGAGGCGGTAGTGTTTTTAGATTGTTTTTCAAGTCAAGCATCGCAACAAACTCGTTCGTCGCCAATTTCATTCCCATCAGCTGCGCGACATACATCGCGTCGTGTACCGGCAGCCCAAGCAGGAATGCGAACGGACTGAAGAGATAAGCAAAAATCGTCTGGATGGTCAGGCCGTGCACGAAAACGCCAAGAATGCCATTGACTGCTGACGTTAATGCGACATATCCGATCACCATTGCCAAAATAACGATTACCATGTTCATGCCGACAAGCATACTGTTAGAAATCGTAGAGAAAAAGTCTTTCTTCTCTTCTTTAGGCGGCGTATAGATAATGTCTTCATCCTCCGGCACGTGGACAGGATTCAGCAGGTTTGCGATAATCAGCGCGTTTAAGCAGTTTAAAGGAATCGCTGTAAACACGTATGTCGCCGGCACCATGGACAGGTAAGATCCAATAATGGAGCCGCTGATGCTGCTCATGCTCATTAAGCCGAATGTGAGCAGGCGGTTGTTGTTTAATACTGTGAGCTGCTGGCGAATGACTGCCAGAGCTTCTGTATTTCCCAAAAACATCATTTGAATAGAGAAAAAGCTTTCTAATTTCGGTAAGCGGGAAGCCTTTGAGATCACCCAGCCGATTTTATCGATCAGCCAAGGCAAAATGCCGAAATATGTTAAAATATCAAAGAATGTGACGATAAAGATTATTGGAAGAAGTGCACTAAAGAAAAAGTCTACTGTTTCATTCGCCATGACAGATGGGAAGGCAAACGCGATCCCGTCACTGGCACAAGCAATCAGCCAAGTGAAGAAATTTCCAATTTGTCCGATGGCCCAGCTGCCGACTTTTGTCCCCAGCATAAACCAAGTAATCAAAAGCTCCAGAACAATTAACGTAATAATCGGACGCCACTGGATTTTCTTTTTCTGCGGGGAGCATAGGAACACAACTGCCATAATCACAATGAGACCGGCAAGGTTTAATAAAAAGTACATGATAGCAACTCCTATGAGGTTTATTATGGAAATGAAAAAAGCTCTTATCCTTCACAAATTCTGGAAGTGCAGAAAGTGTGAAAAATAAGAGCAAACAGAAAAGAACTTGTCCTTTTCAACTCGTTCAAATTTATTCAAACTTTCTTGTAGTCTAGTTTTTTACGGTTACTAGGTAGAAACAATCAGACCATATTACTGATCATATACAAGAATGTCTTTTTCTAAGATGATAGCAGTATTTTATCCTTTCACTTTTTGAAAATCAACCTTTTTAACTATTTTCAAAATAATAAATTTATATTTCGAAGTCGAGAAAATAAAGGGAAATCATATTGGATTGCTATGCTGAAATTGTGATCAGGAGGGACAAAAATGAAGCATATCATTATCACCGGCACGTCAAGAGGGATTGGGGAAGCATTAGTTCAGAAACTAATACATGCTGACCATCGGCTTTACTGTATTTCAAGACAGCCTAATCAAAAGCTGATCGACTTGGACAGCGGCTTGCAATATTACTCATTTGATTTGAGAGATAGCCGCGGGATCGAGGCGCTCTGTGATGAATTGTTTCAGCACATTAGCCTTGATACGGAGCCGGAAGGCATTTATGTAATCAATAATGCCGGTGTACTGGCGCCAATTGGGCCGATCGATCAAAATAAAACGGAGGACATGATAGAAAACCTGCAGGTCAACTTAATTGCACCTATGGTGATCACTTCCCATTTTGTGAAGCACACGAAGCACATCAAAACGGATAAGCGAATCATGAATATCTCGTCAGCTTCAGCTAAATATCTGCTGCCTTCACAAAGCTGCTACAGCACGTCAAAAGCGGCGCTGGATTCATTTTCTAAAAGCATCAGTCTGGAGCAGGCGGATCAGCCGTATCCAGTTAAAATCGCAGCGGTGTATCCCGGGGTAATTGATACCCAGCTGCAAACTGAAATCCGATCCGTTCGTAAAGAGGATTTTCCTACTGTTGATCAATTTATTCAGTTAGAGAAAGAAGGAAGATTGCAATCTGCTGAAGAAACAGCCCGCTTATTAATTGACCTTCTAAACAGCGAGGAGTTCGGGCAGCCGCCTGTCGTTGAGAATCTGGTTCCTATTTCTGGATGATTGATGTATCATAATAGCGGGGAAACCCTCTATGCAGCAAAAAGGAGTTCTTTTTTATGATTATTCAATTCATTCGTTATAGATAATGACAGGTATAGACGACTTTCCAGACCTGGCCAAAAAGTGAGATAGGCCCAGGTTTATTTGTCTATGCCTTTTTCATTTATTTAAAAACGAATGAATGAGGTGTTTTTTGTGTCAAACATAAAGAAGCATGCTGCTTATATGAAACAATTTGTCTCTCAATTTCGATGCCCGATTTGTGATTCTTCTATGAAAGTCATATCATGGAAAAGTTTGATTTGTTTAACGAGCGGACACACGTTTGATATATCCCGGCATGGGTACGTGAATTTCCTGACAAAGCCGGTCAAAAGCAGCTATCGGGCGGGGCTTTTCGAAGCAAGAAGCCGGCTGATGGCAGAGTATCATTTTTTTGCACCGCTTCATCAGGCAATAGCTGACTTGATCAGTGACCGGAAGTCTGAAAAAGAGACGTTAACCATTTTAGACTGCGGATGCGGTGAGGGGACCCACTTGAAAGCGGTTTGCGATCTGCTTCAAGAGAAGAAAACAGTTCACGGAATTGGGATTGATATTGCCAAGGATGGCATTTTACGGGCTTCAAAAAATAGTGGCGGAATGCTGTGGGCCGTAGCCGATGTAGCTAATGCGCCCTTTCAAGACCGGCAATTTGATGTCATTCTATCGATTTTCTCACCTTCAAATTATGCAGAGTTTCACAGACTGCTGAAAAAAGATGGTTTGGTTATAAAGGTTGTTCCTCAAAAGGAGTATTTAACAGAACTAAGGCGGGTTTTATACGCAGATTCAGATAGACGAACCTATTCCAATACCCCTGCAATTGAGCGCTTTACAACACATTTTCAGCTCGATCATCTGATGAGGCTGCGCTATACCAAAACGCTTCATCAGCAAGGCATAGAATGGCTTCTGAACATGACACCGTTAGCCTGGTCCGCATCGGCTGAAAACATCAACCAGTTTAGAAAAATGGAATCGGCTCAACTGACAGTTGATGTCGATGTATTAATCGGAACAAAATGAGTGAAAGAGGAAAGCTTCCAAAAAGGAGCTTTCCTTTCTTGTTTTCCGCAAAAACGGAAATTTCCACCGGATTGGAATAGTTATCTCGCATTTTCCGTAAATATGGAAGGGGAAAGGCTTGAAATGGTGTTCTGGCAACTGGCACAGAACTTGCATGAGAAATGACGGAAAGGGAGGGGATATTTTGTAAACGCTTTCCTTTTCTCAGACAAGCGGAAAAGAGGGATGTTTGTGGACATTATTATTATTCTTTTGGCTTTGGGTTTGCTGATGTTTGTCGCCTATCGGGGATTTTCAGTCATTTTGTTTGCTCCGATTTGCGCCTTATTTGCTGTGCTGCTGACAGATCCAAGCTTTGTGCTTCCTTTTTTCTCAACCATATTTATGGAAAAGATGGCGGGGTTTATTAAGCTGTACTTTCCAGTATTTCTGCTTGGCGCCATTTTCGGAAAGGTTGTCGAGATGTCCGGCTTGGCGGCTTCCATTGCAAAGACTATTGTCAGACTGGTCGGGGCGAAACGAGCGACACTCGCTATCGTATTGATGGGCGCCATTTTAACGTACAGCGGAGTCAGCCTGTTTGTTGTCGTCTTTGCTGTATACCCCTTTGCGAAAAATATGTTCAAAGAAGCCGACATCCCGAAGCGTCTCATACCGGGAACGATTGCTCTCGGGGCATTTACTTTTACAATGGACGCACTGCCGGGTACACCGCAAATCCAAAATGTAATTCCTACGACGTTTTTCAAAACAGACATTTACGCCGCCCCTTGGCTTGGTATGATCGGTGCGGTGTTTGTGCTGGCGGCGGGTATGTTCTACTTGGAATCGAGGCGCAAAAAAGCAGAGAAATCGGGCGAAGGCTACGCCGGTTTTCAATCGGAGATTTCTGCCGCGCGTGAGCCATCTGATCTTGCCCCGGAACAAAGCCGACCGGTCTTAGAGCCTGACACAAGTAAGGTCCGGCACGCACTCGCTTTTGTTCCTCTTATTCTCGTTGGTGTGATGAATAAATGTTTCACCACGTTCCTTCCCAAATGGTATCCGAATGAATTTGATTTTTCCGCCATAGGATTGGGAGAGTTCGGGAAACTTGATATCTCCTCCGCGGTTGCCATTTGGTCAGTGGAGCTGGCCCTCCTGATCGGAATCATCGCAACCATTTTGTTTGATTGGAGAAAAGTGTTTGGACAGCTAAAGGAAGGGCTGAATGAAGGGATCGGCGGCGCTTTGCTTGCATCGATGAATACAGGCGCCGAGTATGGTTTCGGCGGAATCATTGCTGCGCTGCCGGGGTTTCATAAGCTGAGCAGCGGCATTTCACATACGTTTACGGATCCGCTTGTAAACGGAGCTGTGACGACAACAACGCTGGCAGGGATCACCGGATCGGCCTCAGGGGGAATGGGAATCGCGTTAAGCGCGATGTCTGATCAATATTTGAAAGCGATTCAGACCTATCACATACCGCCTGAAGTGATGCACCGGGTTATTTCGATGGCGTCAGGAGGCATGGATACGCTTCCGCATAATGGGGCGGTGATCACCCTGCTGGCTGTGACGGGTCTGACCCATCGCCAATCGTATCGGGATATTTTTGCGATTACTCTCATCAAAACCGCAGCCCTATTTGTGATTATCGCGATTTACAGTTTGACGGGCCTTGTATAGGACAAAACGAAAGGGGAATCAGATATGGGAAAAGTGCTGTCATCGAGTAAGGAAGCCGCAGAACTCATTCGGGAGGGGGATACACTGATCGCGGGCGGATTCGGCCTGTGCGGAATACCCGAGCAGCTCATTCTGGCGATAAGGGATAAAGGGGTAAAGGATTTAACAGTCGTCAGCAATAATTGCGGAGTTGATGATTGGGGGCTCGGCCTGCTGCTGGCAAACAAGCAAATCAAAAAAATGATCGCCTCCTACGTCGGCGAAAACAAAATTTTTGAAAAGCAATTTTTAAGCGGAGAATTGGAAGTGGAATTGGTTCCCCAAGGGACACTCGCTGAAAGAATCCGAGCAGGAGGAGCAGGCATACCGGGATTTTATACAGCCACAGGCGTCGGAACCACCATCGCTGACGGGAAAGAGCTTAAAACCTTTGACGGACGCACATATGTGTTAGAAAAAGGAATTACTGGGGACGTCGCCATTGTAAAAGCGTGGAAAGCGGACACCATGGGAAATTTAGTTTTTCGGAAAACGGCAAGAAACTTCAATCCGGTTGCCGCCATGGCGGGAAAGATCACAATTGCCGAGGCAGAAGAAATTGTTGAGGCGGGAGAGCTCGATCCCGACCACATCCACACGCCTGGTATTTACGTACAGCATGTTGTGCTCGGCACACATGAAAAGCGGATTGAAAAACGAACTGTTCAGCAAGCGAAGGGAAAGGAGGCGGCACAATGAAGGAAGCCAGAAAACGAATGGTCAAACGTGCTGTAAAGGAAATAAAAGACGGTATGAACGTCAATCTTGGGATAGGGATGCCGACACTTGTCGCAAATGAGATACCGGAGGGCGTGCATGTGATGCTTCAATCAGAAAACGGTTTGCTCGGGATCGGCCCGTATCCGCTGGAAGGAACGGAAGACCCGGATCTGATAAATGCGGGGAAAGAAACGATCACCGCCGTAACAGGCGCATCCTATTTTGACAGCGCGGAATCCTTTGCGATGATACGAGGCGGGCATATCGACCTGGCCATCCTCGGGGGCATGGAGGTTTCTGAGCAAGGGGATTTGGCGAACTGGATGATTCCGGGCAAAATGGTGAAGGGAATGGGCGGCGCTATGGACTTGGTCAACGGGGCTAAGCGAATCGTCGTCATCATGGAGCACGTCAATAAATATGGGGAATCGAAGGTAAAAAAACAATGCTCCCTCCCGCTGACAGGACAGAAAGTCGTTCATCGGCTGATTACTGATTTAGCTGTTTTTGATTTTGATAATGGACATATGACACTGACTGAGCTCCAGGACGGCATCACGCTGGAAGAGGTATATGAGAAAACTGAAGCTGACTTCGTCGTAAGCCAGTCAGTCATCCGGTAAAAATCTTGAGCAGGAAGGTGTATGACATGAAAAAACAAGTCGCTCTTGTGACAGGCGCAGCTGGCGGAATCGGATTTGAAATCGCAAAGGAATTCGCCCGGGAAGGCGCCGATGTCATAATTTCAGATCTAAATCCAAAAGCGTGCGGTGAGGCAGCCGCCAAGCTGAACGAGGAAGGCTTTAGCGCCACGGGCATTCCATGTGACGTGACAAAGGAAGAGCAAATCGCTGATATCGTCCATACTATCAAGACCCGATACGGACGTTTGGATACTCTGGTGAATAACGCAGGCATGCAGCATGTCGCGCCGATTGAAGAGTTTCCGACAGAACGGTTTGAACAGCTTATTCGCGTCATGCTGACCGCGCCATTCATCGCAATGAAGCATGTCTTTCCCCTTATGAAAAAACAGCAGTTCGGCAGGATCATCAATATCGCGTCTGTGAACGGACTGGTGGGGTTTGCGGGAAAAGCCGCTTATAACAGCGCAAAGCATGGGGTCATTGGGCTGACAAAGGTGGGGGCGCTGGAAGGCGCGCCCCACGGGATTACGGTGAATGCACTCTGCCCGGGATATGTGGACACACAGCTTGTCCGCAATCAGCTGAGCGATCTTTCTAAAACAAGACATGTTCCCTATGAATCGGTTCTGGAAGAGGTGATTTTTCCGCTCGTGCCGCAAAAACGCCTTCTCTCGGTTAAAGAAATTGCTGATTATGCCGTCTTTTTGGCGAGTGAAAAGGCGAAAGGCGTCACAGGGCAGGCGGTCGTGCTGGATGGAGGCTACACAGCTCAATAATAGATTGTTGTATTCATAGGAGGCTCTCGTTTATCATAAGATTGAAAGCGATTACAAAATGTGACGGGAGCGACAGGGAGATGAAACATTCTATTAAAAGATTACCCTATGAATGGCTGGATGAAATCATCAACCTTGCGGCGGAATGTATTGTTGTGGTTGATCATGAGGGGAACATTCTCTATATCAATCAGGCGTACTGTGACTTTCTTAAAAAAACAGAAGAAGAAGCGATAGGAAAACCCGTTCAGGACGTGATTGAAAACTCGAGAATGCACATCGTGGCGAAGACGGGGCGGACAGAGGCTGCCGCTATTCATCCGATTAACGGCAGCGAAATGATCGCCAACCGGTATCCGCTCTATGTGAACCGGCAGCTTGTAGGAGCGGTCGGAACCGTTATGTTCCGCAATCCGCAGGAATGGATGGATTATTCAAGAAAAATTAAACCCCTCCTCAATGAACTCAATTACTACAAAAATAGATACGAAAAAGAGCTTTTCAGTAAATACCACTTTGGCGACTTGATTGGAAACAGCTCTCTCTTTATGGAAGCGAAACGGCTGGCTGAACGGGTATCTGACAGCCAATCGGCCGTTTTGCTTTTAGGAGAATCAGGCACGGGAAAAGAGCTGTTTGCCCACGCCATCCATCAGAACAGCCGCCGCAGGTATGCTCCCTTTCTGCGCGTCAACTGCGCCTCGATCCCAGAGCATTTGTTTGAATCAGAAATGTTCGGATACGAAGACGGCGCTTTTACGGGGGCAAAAAAAGGCGGGAAAAAAGGAAAATTCGAACTTGCGCATCAAGGAACCATTTTCCTTGATGAAGTAGGTGATATGCCGCTGCATATGCAAAGCAAAATCCTTCGCGTACTGCAAGAGAAAGAGATAGAGCGGATCGGCGCAAGAAGCCCGGTCCCAATAGATGTACGAGTGATTGCGGCGACACACCGAAACCTCGAAAAAATGGTCCGGGAAGGAGACTTCCGGCAAGACCTCTATTACCGACTGAACGTGATCAAAATTCAAATCCCGTCCCTAAGAGAGCGCATAGAGGATGTTGTGCCGATCGCGGGGCTTCTATTAAAAAAACTTGAACGGAAATTTGGCTTTGATGGCTTGGAGCTTTCTAAAGAAGCAATTGCAGTGCTTCAGAGCTATTCTTGGCCGGGAAACATACGAGAATTGGAAAATGTCTTAGAACGGGCTGTCAACGTCCTCGACGGCAAACGAATCGAACCGAAACACCTGAATCTCACTCCTGAAGATCAACCCATCCAAAGAACAATCAAAATCCGGGAATCTCAATCTATACTGCCATTAAAAGAGACAATCGCTGAGGCGGAAAAAAACGCGATCATCGAGGCGCTTGCCGCAGCAGACGGCAATAAAATAAAGGCAGCAAAGCTATTAGGCATAGGAAAAACAAGCTTATATGAAAAATGCAAAGCCTATCAAATTGAGCAGGCATAAAAAAAACACACTTGCCCCGCCCGGGAATCAAGTGTGTTTTTCTGTTCCTTATTTCCAAACATCGTTAGCGATCTCAACAACATGGCGCAGCTTCGCCCATTGCTGTTCCTCGGTCAGCTTGTTGCCTTCCTCAGTCGAAGCAAATCCGCATTGCGGGCTCAGGCACAACTGATCTAGGCTGACATAACGGGATGCCTCTTCGATACGGCGTTTCACGTCGTCCGGATGTTCAAGCTCACCGAATTTAGATGTCACCAAGCCTAGGACAAGCTGAAGATCAGAGCGTTTCACATAACGGAGCGGTTCGAAT
The DNA here is from genome assembly GCF_054161355.1 of Bacillus sp. PK3-037. NCBI lineage: Bacteria > Bacillati > Bacillota > Bacilli > Caryophanales > Bacillaceae > Bacillus > Bacillus sp. PK3-037. The sequence continues at coordinate 252,258 of NZ_CP096408.1, forward strand.
CCGCCTGAGCGTGAATCATCATACTCTAAGAAAAGCCCGTCCAGATTCAAGCCGTCAAAAATGGTTTCCGCCGCCGCATCATAACCGCCTTCAGCTGTCCATGTGGACTGGAAGTTGCCGCGGCAAATATGCATGGTAATGGTCATATCATCCGGACGGTCGGCAATTGCGTCATTGATTGACTTCGCAAACAGCTGGCGAAGCTCGTCAGGCGTTGTTCCGAATGCTTCCACTTGTTTCAAGCCTTTTTCAGATAAGAAAACAGCCCATGCCGTATCATCAAGCTGGAGGTAGCGGCAGCCTCTGTCATAAAACGCTTGAATCGCTTTTTTATACGCTTTTGATACATCATGCTGAAAAAGAGCATAATCGTTTTTGTATGCATCCTTTTCCAGTCTGCCGCGGAAAAAGAGCATATTCGGACTCGGAATTGTCATTTTTGGCGTTGCATCACCAGCGATGCCATGTAAAAATGAGTAATCTTCGAGCATTGGGTGATTTGAGAAATCAATATCGCCTGTCACTTTGATGCCGCGTGCTTTTGTCTGCACATTATGGAACTGGATACCCTGTTCAGGTATAAACGGCTCAACGCCATCCAGATTTTCAAGGAAATCAAAATGCCACCACGCTCTGCGGAATTCCCCGTCTGTCACGACGTTCAGGCCGGTTTCTTTTTGTTTTTCCACAATGCGGATGATTTCATCGTTTTCAATCTGGCGAAGCTGTTCGGCAGTGATTTCGCCGGCCGCCCTTTGCAGCCGCGCTTTTTTGACGGGCTCAGATCTCAGCAGGCTTCCGACTTGATCCGCGCGAAACGGCGTTTTTTTTCTCTGAAGCGATTGTTTTTGTTCTGCGGGTGTTGTTTGCTGTGACATGTTGTTCATTCCTTCTTTCCATTCGAATATAAAAAAGCTCTTCCTTTGGATAAGGAAGAGCTTGCGTGAACAATCTCAACCTTATCTTCAAGAGCAAAAATCTGCTCTTAAGGATTTAGCACCATTCTGTTAAACAGCGGTTGCCGGGTATCGCAGGGCCAGTCCCTCCACCTCTCTTGATAAGGAAAACCTTTTTATGAAATTTTCTGATAGTATCTATTATTCACACATTTCTCTTTTCTGTCAATGATAGATTATTTCCACACATCATTGGCAATATCGACCACATGACGGAGCTTCGCCCACTGCTGCTCCTCAGTCAAAAGGTTTCCTTCTTCTGTTGAAGCGAAACCGCACTGCGGGCTGAGGCACAGCTGATCTAAGCTGACAAAGCGCGCAGCTTCGCTGATTCGGCGTTTGACATCCTCTGGGTTCTCAAGCTCTCCGTATTTGGATGTAATCAAGCCCAAGACAATCTGCAGATCCTTGCGTTTGACAAAACGGAGCGGATCAAAGTTTCCGGAGCGGTCATCATCGTATTCCAGGAACAAGCCGTCAAGGTCTAAACCGTCAAGAATCGTTTCCGCTACAGCGTCATAGCCTCCTGATGCTGCCCAAGTCGAGCGGAAGTTGCCGCGGCAGATGTGCATCGTGACCGTTAAGTCGTCAGGACGGTCCCCCACTGCATCGTTAATCGTTTTGGCAAACAACGCAGGCAATGTTTCCGGATCACCGCCGAGGGCACGGACAACATCTCTGCCTTTTTCTTCAAAGAAGAGAGACCATGACGTATCATCGAGCTGAAGATAGCGGCAGCCCGCATCATAGAAAGCGTTAATCGCTTTTTTGTACGCCTGGGCCAGATCATGAAAATATTCCTCCTGATCGGGATATACGCCTTGATCAGCTTTTTCACCGAAAAACAGCATATTCGGGCTCGGAATCGTCAGCTTTGGTGTCGCGTCACCGGCAATCTCATGTAAAAATTGATAATCGGCAAGCGCTGGGGGGTTCGTAAAATCAAGTTTTCCCGTCACTTTGATGCTGCGTGCTTTTGTTTTCGCGTTATGGAACTGAATTCCTTCAGCGGGGATGAACGGTTCCACTCCGTCGAGCCCTTCCAGGAAATCGTAATGCCACCACGAACGGCGGAACTCTCCGTCGGTTACGACGTTTAGGCCGATTTCCTTTTGCTTTTCGACAATGCGGGTGATTTCTTTATTTTCGATATCACGAAGCTGTTCTGCCGTGATCTCGCCGGCCGCTTGTTTTTGCCGCGCCTCTTTTACTGGGGCGGATCGTAATAAACTGCCGACATGATCGGCGCGGAAAGGGGCTTTCTTCTGTTTTTCTGATTTCTGTGCTGCAAGGTTTACTTGTTGAACCATATCATTTCGCCTCTTTTCTAAAAAGTTTGCTGCATGAAAAAAGCTCTTCCTTTGTGCAAGGAAGAGCTTGAACGATCAAATCTCTGCCTCATCTGCAAGAACGCGATGTTCTTAAGGATTTAGCACCATTCTGTGTAAAACAGCGGTTGCCGGGTATCGTAGGGCCAGTCCCTCCACCTCTCTTGATAAGGTATAACTTCATATTTACATATTAATTATCTTAATATTATTACTTTTGGATCAACTGTCAATGCTTTTTAGAAAATACTTTCATCTTCATCGTTATATAAAACCATATCAAGCACGATAGCGATGGCAGTGCAAATCAGAACATCTTCCTCGTTTGCAATCTGCAAGTGATAGGAATCACCCCAGCTGAGCCACTTCTTGCTCACTGACATCCGGACATTTTCTCCGTCCGTCAGCTGGAATTCATCCCTCCATAAGTCACCATCGATTTCCCAGTTAAGGCCGGAAATCACAAATTTCGGTTTGAAAAACGTTACTTTCTTCGTTACCTCACAAACCGTTTTCCCGCCAATTGAAATCTCTTATCGCGGCAAAAATGACATCACTTTTTGCTCAATGGAAACGAGCGTTTTTCCGGATGAATCTGTCATTTGTAATGAGTCCCCTAACGAGAAAAAGCGCCCCTCCACCTTGAAGATTTCTTGTTCATCCCTGTCATAAATGTGAAATGCATCTTTAAGCGAGAACATTTTTTGTTTCATAAATAAATCGATCATTGCTGAAGTCTCCTTTTGGACTTGCCTTATATGAAATTACGGATAGAGGATAAAAAGGTTTCAGGCTCTATCTCAACACAATTTTAAAAGGCTGCGTCATTCAGCAGCCTTTTCGTTTGAAATATAGAATTAGGAAAGATGCATCCGGCGTTTTTGGCGGATGGCGTCAAGGTCGATTAGGTTATTATGATGAGGAACGGGTGCAGGAAGAGGGCTTGTCTTTTGCGGTTTTCGTCTATTGTCTTTGCTGAATGAGAAGAGAAGATAGCCACATAATGCGATGATAATAAATAGGATCATTTTACATACCTCCCAAAAAAAGTTTTGGTATTCTCTATTGTACGGATAAAACGTCTAAAAGTATTCAAAAAATTCTAAATCCACTAATAATAAATGCGTATCCCTCAAAAATCCTTTTCGCCGATGACCTGAAAATAGTCTTACATTAAGCTGGTGTTTTTCCTTTTTAATGGTTCTATAGTTACTATCGACGTTAAAATGAATTTCTTTATATAACTTTTAACCTAAATTTCTGTAATTCAAATTAACTATATATGGATAATGTGTTCTTCTTTGTTTGATGTATACCCTATTTTGAGGAATTGAACACAAAAAACCCAAATTACGGAGCATTTGGGCGGGAATTTGGACTGGTCGGCTGATTTGAGGGGAGTCCGGCGAAGGATCAGAAAAGGCGTTTGAACATTCTTCTTATTTTTTTAAATGGGTTTGATCGTTTTGTTTGCATTTTGAGCGGGCGGGAAATCATCCATTTTTTAAACAGGCTTTTTGCGGCAATTGTGTTCTTCATCTTTGCATTTCCTCCTCATCCTTTGATAGTTGTTTTACGGACAGAGCTTTTAAAATGTTTCATTTTCACGCGAAAAAACCAGTCCTTTTTTGGACTGGTTTTTCAGCTTACGCCTGTTCTTCAAACAGCTTTGCAATCTCAACGATGACATTTACGGCTTTGACCATGTTGTCGGCTGAGATGTATTCAAATTTGCCGTGGAAGTTTTCCCCGCCGGTAAAGATGTTCGGCGTTGGGAGTCCCATATAGGAAAGCTGCGAACCGTCCGTGCCGCCGCGGATCGGAGAGATTTTCGGTTCGATGCCGAGGTTTTCCATCGCTTGTTTGGCAATGTTGACGATTTCGATGACAGGCTCAATTTTTTCTCTCATGTTGTAGTATTGATCGTTCATATCAAGCTGAATGCGATTTTGTCCGTATTCGTTCTGGAGCTCTTCAACGATGCGCTGCATGGTTTCTTTTCTGTTTTGGAAGATGTTTTTGTCAAAGTCTCTGATAATGTAGTGGAGCTTGGTCTCTTCTACATCTCCCTGAATGGAAAGCAGGTGATAGAAGCCCTCGTAGCCCTCTGTATATTCAGGGGCCTCATCTGCCGGCAGCATGCTGTTCAGCTTCATTGCGATCTTCGCAGAGTTGACCATTTTGCCCTTTGCCGTGCCGGGGTGTACATTGTTGCCTTTGATCGTGATTTTCGCCGCGGCAGCATTGAAGCTTTCATATTCAAGCTCACCGAGCGGGCCGCCGTCAACGGTATAGGCAAAGGAGGCATTGAATCGCCCAACATCAAATTTGTGCGGGCCTCTGCCGATTTCTTCATCAGGTGTAAATGCAACTCTGATGGTGCCGTGCTTGATTTCAGGATGTTTGATGAGATAATCCATGGCTGTCATGATTTCAGCGATGCCAGCCTTATTGTCTGCGCCGAGAAGGGTTGTACCATCTGTGGTGATCAGGGTGTGGCCTTTGTAGCCCGATAGTTCAGGGAATTGATCAGGCGATAGGATGACCTGCAGCTTTTCGTTGAGCGTGATGTCTTTTCCATCGTAGCTTTCAACGATTTGCGGATTCACATTTTTGCCGGTAAAGTCTGTGGCGGTGTCGACGTGGGCGAGGAAGCCGATCGTCGGCACGTCTTTGTCAGTATTGGAAGGAAGAGTCGCCATGACATAGCCGTTTTCATCAATGGCTGCGTCTTCCATGCCGATTGACTTTAATTCCTCAACAAGCATGTTTCCTAACGTCAATTGGCCGGATGTGGAAGGGCAGGTGTCGACTGATTCATCGGACTGCGTGTCGACTTTTACGTATGTAGTAAACCGTTCAATGATGTCTTGTTTCATTTCCAATCATCTCCTTTGTTGTATTCTACCATGCCGGGATGAGAGATATCTATTTCACAATGCCGTTTCGGATGGCAAAAACGACTGCCTGAGTCCGGTCTTGGGCATTGCATTTTTGCAGAATTCGATGCACGTGGGTTTTGACGGTGCTTTCACTGACAAAAAGCTTTTCGGCAATATCCTCATTTCTCAAGCCATAGGCCATTTGCTGAAGAACCTCAAGCTCTCTTTTGGTAAATGGCTCTGCCAGCTCTTCAGCATGAGGCTGTTGCTTTGCGCGGAATGTCTCACTGATGATTTTAGCGGCTGTGACTGTTCGGAAAATCGCTTCGCCTCTGAAGGCAGCCCGAATGGCGTCTATCAGTTCTTCAGGAAGCGTGTCCTTCAGCAGGTAACCGACTGCGCCTGCGCGGATGCCTTCAAATACGTATTCTTCAGTGTCAAAGGTCGTTAAAATGACGATCTTTGTATCCGGAAGGGCGGACATAATGTCTTTGGCCGCTTCGATGCCTGAGCAATGTGGCATTTGGACATCCATCAGGATGACGTTGGGTTTTGTTTGCTTTGCCAGTGCAATAATGCCATGCCCGTCGCCTGCCTCACCAGATACGGCCATATCCGGCTGTGCGTTGATAACATAGCGGAAGCCTTCACGAACAAGCGGCTGATCATCGGCAAGTGCGACGCGTATTTTATCTTTGTTCATCTTTTTACTCCTTATTCGTTGTCGTGAGCGGCAATGCCAGCTCAATTTGCAGGCCGCTCGGCTGCACGACGCTGAAAGAAAGGGAACCGCCTGCTTTTTCAGCGCGCTCTTTCATTCCTGTCAGCCCAAATCCGCAAGTAAGATTGCCGGTGAAATGTCCGTCATCTGTGATTGTGACATAGAGGTGGGTTTCGTCGTTAGAAATGACGGCAGCCGCATGGGAAGCGTGAGCGTGACGGATGATATTGGTCAGCGCTTCTTGCAAGGTGCGGTAGATCGTTTCGCTTACGTATTGAGGCCAAGACTCTTCTGAAAGGCCGGCAGTGTCTAAAGAAACGTGCAGGCCGCTTCGTTCCTCCACTTGATGGATCAGCCCCCGCAAAGCGGTAAGGCCAACCATCGATTCACTTCGTCCCATTTGGTGAACGACAGACCGTACCTCCTGAAGACATTCTCTGGCGACAGTCAGTACATTTTGAATGACTTTTTCAGAATTCTCCTTACTGCTTTTCAGGATATAGGGAAGAGACTGAAGCTGAACAATCACAGAAGTCAGCTCGTGGCCGATGCTGTCATGAATGTCTCGGGCAATTCTTGTACGCTCCTCAAGGACCGCGTATCTTAAAGAAAGAACAGAAGCCTCCTGCAGCTCTGCATGCGCTTTCTGGAGTTCTTCATGCGCCTGCTCCAGCTGCAAGTGCATTTTCGCCAATTCAGCATGATTTCGATCAGCCTCTCTTCTCGCTTCTCGCCTGAAACGCATGGAGGAAAAGAAGACGTACAGTCCGATCATGATAGAGATGTTGCCAATGATGGTATTCAAGTTTCCCCCATGTGTGGATAGTACGAATATGTTGCCGCCAATTAAACATGCTGTAAATATCATAGAAAGCCGTGAAGGGAGCCTGAAGGCCGCATAAATCATTAAAAACACAATTAAAAAATAGGCGGCTCCCTGCTCTTGGCCTGAAACAGCCCAAAGGAAAACGGTCAGGAGCCAAAGCCCAATGAATATGCTCAAATTGACAGCAGCGGATGCCACATAGGGTATAATCCAAATGAATGCTAAGTACACTGCAAACACAAACGCTAACAAAATGGGATTAGCTTTGGCTGGGTGAGATAAAAATTGTATGCAATTCAAAATGAGAATAATGCTCGGCACAAGCTTCTTGTAGTGCCGAGCCGGAGATTGTCGGTTCATGCTGGTCCTTCTTTCAGTTATTGAATGGATACTTTGCCAGCGGCAAGCCGTCTGTATGCTTTGTAAAGCATGATATTACGGGCTGTGATAGTGCCGAGGGGAATGAAGAGCATAGAATGAATAATGGCAATAAAAATCTCGTTGCTCTCAGGCAGCCATGTTCTCGCAGCCATACGCAAAGAAAGTATCACTAAAATGAGGATAACACTTCCAAGGGAACCGCGTGAAGTGACCTTTCCGGTTTCCGGATGAATCCTCACGTTTACCATCTTCCCAATGCCAAACCCGCAGGCCAGCCCGATCAGTAATAAGATGCCGCTGATCACCACGTGTAAAACAGAATGAAAATACGCCGGCTGAAATGAAGCTGATACGCTCCATAAGAGCAGCAGCGGAATGATCAGCAACTTTCCGGGCTTTACCGTTCTTTCTCGATACATCGATAAAATAATAAGAATAAAGACAATAAAAATATATGGGCTCATCGCCATGTCATCAAATCCTTTCTGCATTAAGCATAGCGAAAATAGGAAAGAAAAACGTCAACCGACAGATTGATTTTTCAGCAGCTATACTTGTTCGCGCTGCATAAAGGTATGAAAATGCTAATAATATATGAAGAAACTATTAATAAACGATTAAACTTCTTAAAAATGGATGTAGCCCGGTTCTAAACACTATATAATAAAAATAGGTCATTTTTTAGGAGGGTTTACATCATGGCAATACTTGTTACAGGCGGCGCGGGATACATCGGAAGCCACACATGTGTGGAGTTATTGAACAGCGGCTATGAGATTGTCGTTCTCGATAATTTGTCCAACAGTTCAGCTGAGGCGCTGAATCGTGTCAAAGAGATTACGGGAAAAGAGTTAACGTTCTATGAAGCGGATCTATTGGATCGGGAAGCGGTAGATTCGGTTTTTGCAGAAAACGAGATTGAGGCTGTGATTCATTTTGCGGGGTTAAAAGCAGTCGGAGAGTCTGTTGCGATTCCGCTCAAATATTATCATAACAATCTCACGGGAACCTTTATTTTATGTGAAATCATGGAGAAATACGGCGTTAAGAAAATCGTATTCAGTTCTTCCGCAACGGTATACGGCGTACCGGAAACGTCACCGATTACGGAGGACTTTCCATTAGGTGCAACAAACCCTTATGGACAGACGAAGCTCATGCTTGAACAAATTTTGCGTGATTTGCATACGGCTGACAATGAGTGGAGCGTTGCCCTGCTGCGCTACTTTAATCCATTCGGCGCGCATCCGAGCGGACGGATCGGTGAAGACCCGAACGGAATTCCGAATAACCTGATGCCATATGTGGCGCAGGTTGCCGTCGGCAAGCTGGAGCAGTTAAGCGTATTCGGAAATGATTATCCGACCAAAGACGGGACAGGCGTACGCGATTATATTCATGTCGTCGATCTCGCAGAAGGCCACGTTAAGGCGCTGGAGAAAGTATTGAACTCCACCGGAGCTGATGCATACAACCTCGGAACAGGCACGGGCTACAGTGTGCTTGAAATGGTCAAAGCCTTTGAAAAAGTATCAGGGAAAGAGGTTCCGTATCAATTTGCGGACCGCCGCCCCGGAGACATTGCAACCTGCTTCGCAGACCCTGCAAAAGCCAAGCAGGAACTGGGCTGGGAAGCAAAAAGAGGCCTTGAAGAAATGTGTGCCGATTCTTGGAGATGGCAGTCTTCGAATGTGAATGGGTATAAGAGTGCGGAATAAAAATGAAGGCCTTCTCTATAGAGAAGGCCTTTTTTAAAGAACAAGGGTGCCTGTTAAGGGCACCCTTGTTAGCTGTTATTTGATTTTCACAATCACATCATTACTGAATTTAAGTTTCCAAGTTCCTTTTGCATAAGCATCCTTGTCGACTTCAAAAGCTTTCACATCTGTTACTTTAATATTAGGATTTAGATCACTCAATATTTTAGAGTTATCAACTTTTGTCTCAGTTGCATAGGTTGAAGAAGCATCAATATCAGAATCATAAGAAGTGCCATCACCATCAACCAATTTAACAGTTGGAATTGAAAAAGAACTTATCGGCTTTTTGGATACGTTTTTAATTGTATATTGAACAGCTACAATAGTACCTCCATCAGATGCTTTCTTTTCAATAAATTGAGTGCCAACAGAATCTCTGTCTTCTACTTTTGTAACTGTCACTTCAGTTTTCTCAGTCTTAACAGTATCACCGATATTGTATGTTTTTTCAGTTTCAGCTTTGCTGTTGCTTGATGTTTTGGAAGTGGCTTCTGAACCGCCTCCGCCGCCAATCATATTACCGATAATAATGATGACAACAACTGCCAGAATAAACGTAATAATCTTATGTCTCATAAAAAAGTTACGCTGATCCTTACCACAGTTAGGACATTTTTTTACACCTTTTGCAATTTCTTGACCGCAAGCTTTACAAGGGACTAGTTTTCCTGCCATTATATTTCCTCCTATGTCATTAAATACACAAAACATATGTACTATAATGCCTATATTATTTCACTTAGTCAATACAAAATTATCAATTTATTATATTATTTATCATTGTTAGTTATATTTTCTTATAAAAATATATGCTTATTTTCTTATCGTCTATATCATTCATATGTTAATAGCTAATTTGTATTTTCTTGAATTTTACTTGCACTTAAATCTCCGCAAATACCCCTTGAACCTATTTGCTCAGTCCTTTATAATGCTAATATTGGAAAGTGAAAAGGATATGCTAAAACATTGGTTTTCTAGGGTTCCGCAATGCATATTGGCCTGTGACCGAGAGAAAACACATAACAGTCTGGCTGTTATGACACGGTGGGATAAAAGCCCAGGAGTTTCTGCTCTTTTGCGAGAGCGTACTCCTGGGCTTTTTTGTTGATACTATCTGAAGAAGGAGTGTTCTGTGATGAAAAAGAAAATGCTTGATGTGCTGATGCTTGTGATTGGCGCTTTTTTCTTCGCGCTTGCTGTGAATTTATTCGCGATTCCCAATGACCTTGGGGAAGGCGGCGTTACTGGGATTACGCTGATTTTGTATTATGTGTTTCAATGGTCTCCCGGGGTGACAAACTTTATATTAAACGCTTTTCTGCTATTGATCGGATATAAATTTCTCGACGGGAAAACCACGGTTTATACGATTATCGCCGTGGCAGCAAACTCACTTTTCCTGCATTTGACACACGGGTGGAGCACACCGTCTGATGAGCTGATCATTAACACGATTTTCGCAGGGGTGTTTGCGGGTGTCGGCATCGGCATGATCATTCGGGTCGGCGGCACAACAGCCGGTTCCGCCATTCTGGCCAGAATTGCCAATAAATATTTAGATTGGAATATCAGTTATGCGCTGCTCTTTTTCGATTTAATTGTCGTTTTCAGCTCTTATTTTATTATTGGTGCGGAAAAAATGATGTTCACGATTGTGATGCTGTATATTGGAACAAAAGTGATGGACTTCATTATTGAAGGATTGAATACGAAAAAAGCGATTACTGTCATATCGGAAAATAAAGGTGAAATTGCCGAGCAGGTTAATACGCTGATGGACCGAGGCGTCACCATTTTATCAGGAAAGGGAAACTATACGGGCGAGTCAAAAGAGATTTTGTACATCGTCATTAACAAACAGGAGCTTTCTATGCTGAAGAAAATCATCAGAAGCTGTGACAAAAAAGCGTTTGTAATCGTTCATGATGTGCGCGATGTGTTTGGTGAAGGGTTTGTGGATATTTCAAAATAAGGAGGTCCCTCTGCGCAGACGCAGAGGGATCTATTTGTTTAGAACCATTGCTTCTGTATCGCGCTTTATTGCCGTTGCTGTAAACGAAAGAGGACCATCTAATACGAAAAGAAGCTGGAGAACATGTGCATTTCGCCTTATACTGAAAATACATATCCTTACATAGGAGAGGAGACCATATGAAGTCGCTGCTGGCTATTTATCCCGGTTCGATTGTGTCTGACAGGCTTTGTACAAAGGAAGACTGCTTGTGTTTTTTTGATGAAAACAGTCAGAAATATATCTCGATCCCAAAAACGGAGATCAGCCAAAAGGAGACATTGCTGCTCCAGTCATTTTTAACGTTAGCGGAAGAGGCGGATCACATGTCTTTCAAATCGCCGGAAGAAAACAGGTGGTTTGCGTTTCTATTTTCGAAAGGAGAAGTGCCGCCGAATATCAAGAAGAGGACAAGGTTCATTCATTTTCATTTGATCGGCAAAACTGAACGGGCATCATTTGCGGAAGCGATGCGCCATTTTTGGCCGGTGTCTTTTGTGATTGTTTGGATGCATGAGGACAGAGGCGTGATTGTCGAGCAGGAAAGTGAAGCGGCAGCGGGGAAAGACGAATTGGAGTCGCTCGCCAGGGTTCTTGAAAGTGATTTCTACTTCAGTGTCCGTTTTTACGCCGGGAGGTTTTATGAAACAGATGAGCGCTTACGGAAACATTATGCCCGTGAACAAACGTATTTTCTATTCGCTGAAAAGCGGCTGCCGCAGGTTCAGCGTGTGACGTTTGATATCATGTTCCCTTTTTTATTATTAGAAGAAGAAAAGGAACAGCTGAAATCACTGCTTAGTGAAGAAGCTGAGCTATTATTTGAAAATGAACCTGAGCTGAGAAAAACAATCAAGCTGTTTATTGAAAATAGCTCAAACGTGACATTAACAGCGAAAAAACTGCATCTGCACCGCAACAGCCTGCAGTACCGAATTGATAAATTTATCGAGCGGTCAGGAATAGACATTAAAACGTATACAGGCGCTCTGCTTGCGTATTTTATCTGCCTGCAAAGCGAAGGTTCAGAATAAACTGGAAATATGCACGAAAACGGCCGTGTGATTTTATGAATGCTGCCCATTTCAGTGTCGGATAAATGCTGATACACTTGATTTAAGAAAGCGTTTACAATAACAAAGGGGGATGTTAGATGGCTGAATTGCGGATGGAGCACATTTATAAATATTATGATCAGAAGGAAGCGGCGGTAGACGACTTTAATCTTCACATTGCGGATAAGGAATTTATCGTATTTGTCGGCCCGTCCGGCTGCGGAAAATCAACGACACTGCGGATGGTCGCAGGACTTGAGGAAATTTCGAAAGGCGATTTTTATATTGAAGGAAAACGGGTAAATGATGTGGCGCCAAAGGACAGGGATATCGCGATGGTGTTCCAAAACTACGCGCTCTATCCGCATATGACGGTATACGATAATATCGCATTCGGGCTGAAGCTCCGCAAAATGCCGAAGCCTGAAATCAAAAAAAGAGTGGAGGAAGCCGCTAAAATTCTCGGGCTGGAAGAATATTTGCACCGCAAACCTAAAGCGCTCTCAGGCGGGCAGAGACAGCGGGTTGCGCTGGGAAGGGCGATCGTTCGGGATGCAAAGGTATTCTTGATGGATGAGCCTTTGTCGAACCTGGATGCAAAGCTTCGAGTGCAAATGAGAGCGGAAATTATTAAACTCCACCAGAGGCTGCAAACCACTACGATTTATGTCACGCATGATCAGACTGAAGCACTGACGATGGCGACTCGGATTGTGGTCATGAAGGACGGCAAAATCCAGCAGATCGGGACGCCGAAGGATGTATACGAATTCCCTGAAAATGTATTCGTTGGCGGTTTTATCGGGTCACCAGCGATGAACTTTTTCAAAGGGAAGCTGTCTGACGGCACAATCAAAATCGGTTCTTCCGTGTTGAGCGTGCCGGAGGGGAAAATGAAGGCGCTTCGTGAAAAAGGCTACATTGGCAAAGAAGTCATTTTCGGCATCCGCCCTGAGGATATTCATGATGAATTGATTGTCGTGGAATCCTATAAGAGCTCTTCAATTAAAGCGAAAATCAATGTTGCGGAGCTGCTGGGATCTGAGATCATGATTTATTCGCAAATCGATAACCAGGATTTTATTGCGAGGATCGACGCCCGTCTCGATATTCAGTCAGGGGATGAGCTGACAGTTGCGTTTGATATGAATAAAGGGCATTTCTTTGACAGTGAAACTGAAATCAGAATCCGTTAAGCTGGAGAACCGGACATGGAGCGATGTCCGGTTTTTTGCATTTCCTCTCTATCTCAAGGTTTACAGCAAAAACCGCGGCGGGTAGTGGTTTGTAGAAAGGAGAGATAGAAATGTGGAATGCGGCGATGTGGGGCGGGATTTCCGGCTCTGCTGTTTTGCTGGGCGCGCTGGCGTCGATGTTTCTTCCGATTCGCAAGCGTATCATCGGTTATATCATGGCTTTTGGCACAGGGGTATTAATCGGCGCTGCCGCCTATGAACTTCTTGAGGACGCGGTGAAGGATGGCGGAATGGTCTCGACAGGCGCCGGATTTATAGCAGGAGCTGCCGTGTTTACCCTTTTTGACTACACGGTTTCAAAAAGAGGCGCGTCACAAAGAAAAAGATCGGGACAAGCAGCTGCAGGCAGCGGGGGGATCGCGATTTTTATCGGCACCATCATGGATGCTGTTCCCGAATCTATTATGATTGGAGCCAGCCTTCTTGAAAAACAATCCGTCAGCTTCCTTTTGGTGATTGCGATTTTTATCAGCAATATACCTGAAGGGCTGTCCAGCACGGCCGGCATGAAGAACAGCGGATATTCAAAGGCGAAAATCTTGCTGCTTTGGGCGGCGGTACTGATGATTTCTATTTTTGCCTCATGGTCAGGATATTACTTCCTCGATGGCGCTCCTGAGGAGATGATGTCGGCAATCGCCGCTTTTGCGGGCGGAGGAATCATCGCAATGATTGCATCCACGATGATGCCCGAGGCTTATGAAGACAGCGGTCCGATGACAGGGTTAATTGCTGCTCTTGGTCTTTTAACGTCTTTGATTTTGAATCAGTTTTCCTGATCTGCACCGGACATGGCTACATGTCTGGTTTTTTTACTTGAAAATCCCGCAAATCAACCGATGAAAAGGAGGAAGAAATAGACAGAAAGCAGGAAAACGATGAAACGATTTATCTTAAGCGGTTTTCTTTTGGCTAGTTGTTTGGCTCTGGCCGCTTGCGCTGATAAAGAGGCGAATGCGGGGCAGCAGATGCCAAAAGCGGAACAAAAGAAGCCGGAAGAAAAGACAGTTCATGTCCAGAAAAAACAAGATGATACATCCGCATGGATCAAAACAGAGAAACCGGCAAAGCTGCCGATTTTGATGTACCACAGCATTTCTTCAGGCAACAGTCTCCGTGTGCCAAAGAAAGAATTTGAGGCACATATGAAATGGCTGCATGATAACGGCTACCAGACATTAACCCCAAAAGAGGCGTATCTCATGCTGACTCAGGACAAGAAGCCGAGTGAGAAATGTGTGCTCATCACGTTTGATGACGGCTACACCGATAATTACAAAGACGCGTATCCGGTATTAAAGAAGTATGGCATGAAGGCGACGATTTTTATGATCGGCAAATCGATTGGACATAAACATCATCTGACAGAGGATCAAATGAAGGAAATGTCACAGCATGGCATATCGATTGAAAGCCATACGATTGACCACCTTGAGCTGAACGGTTTAACGCCAAAACAGCAGCATAGCGAAATGGCAGATTCAAAAAAGCTGTTTGACAGGATGTTCGATCAGCAAACGGCCATCATCAGCTATCCGGTTGGGCGCTACAACGAAGATACCCTGAAGGCCGCTGAAAAAACCGGTTATCAAATGGGAGTGACGACTGAACCGGGAGCGGCCTCCAGAGATCAGGGGATGTACGCCCTCCATCGCGTACGTGTATCCCCGGGAATGTCAGGGGCGTCATTTGGCGCGTATATCGAGTCGATGAAATAAAAATGGCGGCGATTAATCGCCGCCGCCCCCTCCGCCGTCACAGCCGGAATCCCCGATGCCTCCGTCACTGCCGCATCCTTCATGGCGGGAATCGCCATCGGAAAATCCGAAAAAACCACTGTCCGCCCGCTGGCGTCCTTTGTTTTCTGAAGCGGTTGATCGAGCCGATTGATAAATGACGATCATACCGAAGATCAAAGCGATAAGAATCACAATCATATGGCGTCCCCCTTTAAACAGTTATTTTTCATACGTTTTGAAGCATGAAAAGTTTCATTTAAGGGAGATGGATTCTTTCAGCCGATCTCTCAGCCAGCGCTTGACCATGCCGTGTCCTTTGTTTGAAAGCAATGCGCTGACACGCCAATACATAGGCGGATGAGGAGAAAACTGAAAATCTATGATTCTGAAAAGCCAGCTGTTATCCCGGGTGAGAGAGTTCACCTTAACTTCGTCTTCATCTATATCAGAGCAGTAGGTGTTTTGTTTTTGCAGATCTTCATCTTGGCGAACCGCCAGGACCTTTAGGGATTCGGCCATCTGCCTGTATCCGCCCTCCAGCAATGAAGCGCCAATGTGATCGGCGCGCACCTCCATCCATTGGGAACAAAATGACTGATAAAGCTGAAATAGAATGATGACTCCCATGATCAGCGTCCAAAGTGCGATTTTGTAAGCGCCGGGATGAGCGATGTAATGCTCAAGTAAAAGAATGATCCCGATAACTGCCCCAAGGTATAAAAAGCGCAACAGCTGCATGGACAGCACATCACGTTTTTTAATATGAACAGCTTCATGAGCAAGAATACCTTCAATGACATGCGGCGGAAGGGTTAATGTAGCGCTTGTCAGAATCACCATTGATCTTCCTACATTCATTCCGACGGCCATGCCGTTGTATTCATCACTATCCGTTTCGTAAATCTCCACATGCGAAATGCCTGCTTTTCTAAAAATCTTATCTGCCGCTGCCTGAACGTCTGAATTCAGACAAGGCCTGGCATCCATTGCCGTCCGCAGCACCCGGTCAGATAGATACATATTCAAAACCCAGTACAACATCACGGCACCAGCCATAACCCAAGGGGAGGCGTGTAAGGCATATAATCCGAGAACCAATATGGCGTATGCAGATATCCCTTTTACGCTTACGGCAAAATAAAATTTACCTAAAAGCCGTTTCACATTTTTCCGATGATAAATCGGCAGGACAGCAATAACCGTTTCCTCTTTGGTTTCGGAAGCTAGAAATTCCCCGAGAACCGATTTCCACTTTTTAGGATCTTTCACGGTCAGAAACACCGTTTCTCCGGGAAGAGAGAGCCTTATGACTTGCTGAAAGCTTGTTGTCATATCGAGCCGGGATGAATACATGGTCAAAAGCGGATGAAGCTTTAATAGATCTGCCGTCGATTCAAGCCGGATGTCTTTCAGGTCTGAAAGCGGGTAGGTGCGGCTTTCATATCGGGAACTGATATGCCATGTTTCTAAAGACGATGAATAAAAGACTTTTACACTTAGAAAATTTAATATGCGTTTTGCCAGTGCCGCACCGCCCGAGATGAAACCGAACAGGATCACATATTTTAGAGCACTGGTGTCAGGACCGTAAATGAAGAAAGTAATAGCGCCCGCAAACACAATGACAGTCAGAGCAATGTCCGAGAGGAGGCGTGTGTGGTCTCTTGCAAGCTCAATTTCCTGCCATTCGCCTGATGGTTTTTCAACACGGCTGGGGACAGTCAGATCCAATGCGGTCCAGTAGCTGGTGAACATCAATGCCAGAGAGACGATGCCATCTAAGAAAGGCTGTTGAGAGAAGATAAAGCTAGCAGCACCGATCCAAAGAACAATATCAATCCAGAGTTCTAATGCCGGAAGAAGCTTTGCTGCAAGGGCTGATATCAGCTGAATGCCCAGCCCGAGAATGATAAAGAGAAAAAGACTAGTTTCCATAGGCATGCTAGAGTCCTTTCTATCGTAATCTTTCCAACTATTACTATAGCATGCGGCAGGAACTTGTAAAAACACGGAAATGCAAAAAAGCAAGCTCTTTCGTTATACGAAGAACTTGCTTGCAGCGTATCAATAAAACTGGTGTAACAGCAATAAGGTCAAGGACACTGTGATGGCCCCGCCGATTCTAGTGGACACCTGGGCAAATGGCATCAGCTCAAGCCTTTCAGCGGCACTTAATATCGCGACGTCACCGGTGCCTCCTTGCCCTGAATGGCACGCGTTAATAATGGCTGTTTCGATCGGATACATGTTCAGCCATTTTCCTGTGAAAAAGCCGACCGTCATCATTGTGACTACGACAGACAGAATCGTAATGATATTGCTGAAATTAAAGGCGGCAACAAGCTTGTCCCACGGCGTCATAGACACGCCGATTGCAAAGAGCAGCGGATAGGTGACTGCCGTTGAAAAGAAGCGGGACACGCCAAACGCGCCGTTTTCAATTGAGGCAGGGACCAGTCTGAACAGCTTGATCAAAACAGCTAACAGCAGCATGGCAACAGGAGCCGGAAAACCGAAAAAATCGTGGGCGAGCATACCGACCAAATACAAGGAAACGGCAAGGATTCCGCCGGACGCAAACAGAGAAAGGTTGAACATGTGCTGGCCGTTTTGCGATTCCTCCAGCGCAGGTGAATCTTCTGAACGGTCAACTTTACCGTTGCCGGTCCATGCCGGTTTTTTCTTGCCGATTCTGTTGAGCAGGCCCGCTAAGATGATCGCACACAGGCTGCCGAGCATGATCGAGGGAAGAACAAGTGCGAACGCTTCCCCTTGAGACATCGGCATGATATCGGAATAACCGATGGACAGAGGGATGGCGCCTTCTCCGACGCCGCCAGCCATAATAGGAATCACGACGTACAGAAGAGTGTGCTGAAATCCGAGGCCGAGCAATGTACCGACAGCCAGTCCGACAATAGCAGCCGCGACAGAACCGGCGATAAGCGGTATAAAAATTTTCATAAATGCTTTTACAAGTGTTTCTCTTTTCATGCCGAGGATGCTTCCGACAACAATTCCGGCAATAAACAAATAAAGAAAGTTTGAGTTTTCTGTAAATTCTGTGGTGGATTTGACGATATCATTGGGCAGCAGGTGATAGTAGACAACAGCGGACGGAATAAAAGTAGCAAGGATCGCCGGGCCTCCGATAGAACGAACAATCGGTATCGATTTTCCGATTTGGGCAAAGGTAAACCCGAAAAACGCCATGACGGCAATGGATGTCAAGATGTCACTTTTTACTTCGTGATGCATTACAAAAACAGTGATTAATATAAACAGCAAGACATACACAGGAAGCGGTATGATGCCTACTTTTATATTCATAGCTTTCGCAAACCAATTCTCTTTTCGAACCCCTTCGTGAATTGTATCCGTTTGCAATTGCAATTGAGTTTGAAGCTCTCCCATTGAAAAACCTCCCCTATTCTTGTTGCAGTGAAATTGTTCACTATGTTAAGTATACTAAAAAATTCAAATTATTAATATATTAAAAATTTACTATTCAATTTATTCGCCTCTTCCCGTTTCAAATGGAAAGAGGAATTCTGACTAAAGTCGATCTATGACAGAGTGCCGAGAAACGAGTGCTGATGCCGGTCAAGCATTTTATTCGCAAGGAGCGAGGCATTGATGTACGATAATAAAGGGTCATTTATCCTAGCAGCCGTCATAAATCAGCAACAAAATAGACAATAATCCGTCACATAGTGTGGGACTTTTTAGGTGTTTCGGGCTTTATTTTTGAAGTGGATCGTTGTAAAGTACTTAATATGAACCATTTGGAGATCGTGCCATTCGTCAGTCTGGCAATCTTGAATCATATTTGATGACTTTTTGGCGTATTTGTGAAACATTGAACAATATTTTTTTCGTCTATTTTGTGAAATACTGATCAAAGTTTCGGTTCTGCTTGTGAAGTAGTAAACAATATAACGCTCAACCGGAAATGGAGGATAAAGCATGAGTGAATTAGTATTAGCTCGCATTCAATTTGCATCAACAACGTTGTTTCATTTCTTGTTTGTGCCAATGTCTATCGGGCTTGTGTTTATGGTTGCATTGATGGAGACTCTTTATCTTGTGAAGAAAAATGAGCTGTACCTCAAAATGGCGAAGTTTTGGGGACACTTATTCTTAATAAATTTCGCAGTCGGTGTTGTTACGGGGATTTTGCAAGAATTCCAGTTTGGACTGAACTGGTCTGATTATTCCCGTTTTGTCGGAGATGTATTTGGCGCGCCGCTTGCGATTGAAGCATTATTGGCGTTTTTCATGGAATCTATTTTTATCGGATTATGGATTTTCGGGTGGGACCGCCTGCCTAAAAAAATTCATGCGCTCTGCATTTGGCTCGTGTCATTCGGAACGATTATGTCGTCTTTCTGGATCTTAACAGCGAACTCCTTTATGCAGGAACCGGTCGGCTTTACGATCAAAAACGGCCGCGCGGAAATGAATGACTTTGGCGCGCTGATTACAAATCCGCAGCTTTGGGTTGAATTTCCGCACGTCATTTTC
Source organism: Bacillus sp. PK3-037 (assembly GCF_054161355.1). Lineage (NCBI taxonomy): Bacteria > Bacillati > Bacillota > Bacilli > Caryophanales > Bacillaceae > Bacillus > Bacillus sp. PK3-037. Next base: position 271,700 of record NZ_CP096408.1, read on the forward strand.
GGTGCGCTTGCCACCGGGGCTTTCTTTATTGCCGGAGTGAGTGCTTTTAAACTATTGAAGAAAAAAGAAGTGCCGTTCTTTAAACAATCTTTTAAACTCGCAATGATCGTCGGCCTTTGTGCCGGTCTTGGCGTCGGCCTTAGCGGACACATGCAGGCTGAGCACTTGATGGAATCACAGCCGATGAAAATGGCTGCCAGTGAAGGACTTTGGGAAGACAGCGGCGACCCTGCTGCTTGGACGGCTTTTGCTACGATTGATACAAAAAATGAAAAAAGCTCAAACGAAATCAAAGTTCCTTATGCATTGAGCTACTTGGCTTATCAAAAATTCAGCGGCAGTGTCAAAGGAATGAAAACACTTCAGGCAGAGTACGAAAAAGTGTACGGAAAAGGCGACTATATTCCGCCTGTCAAAACGACGTTCTGGAGTTTCCGCATTATGGTTGGAGCAGGTGTTGTCATGATTCTTGCTGCGTTAGGCGGCCTTTGGTTAAACCGGCGCAAAAAGCTTGAAAACAGCAAATGGTATTTGCGCATTATGATCGCATTGATTTCCTTCCCGTTTCTTGCGAACTCCGCGGGCTGGATAATGACAGAAATCGGGCGTCAGCCGTGGACGGTCATGGGCTTGATGACAACTGCTCAATCCGTGTCGCCTAACGTAACGGCGGGCTCCCTGTTATTCTCAATCATCGCATTTGGTGTGATGTACTTGATTCTGGGTGCACTGCTTGTCTTCTTGTTCATCCGTGAGATTAAAAAAGGTGCGGAGCATAGTGATCATCACGATGTTCCTGTAACAACAGATCCATTTAGTCAGGAGGTATACCATGGCATCTCTTCATGATCTTTGGTTTATACTCGTTGCTGTATTGTTTGTAGGATTTTTCTTTTTGGAAGGCTTTGATTTCGGGGTCGGCATGGCGACCCGTTTTCTTGGCCATAATGAGTTAGAACGCAGAGTGCTGATCAACACGATCGGGCCGTTTTGGGACGCGAATGAAGTATGGCTTTTGACTGGTGCAGGCGCCATTTTCGCGGCGTTTCCGAACTGGTATGCAACGATGCTGAGCGGTTATTACATTCCGTTTGTCATTGTGCTGCTTGCGTTAATGGGCCGCGGGGTCGCGTTTGAGTTCCGCGGTAAGGTTGATCATTTAAAATGGGTAAAGGTTTGGGACTGGGTCGTTTTCTTCGGCAGTCTGATTCCTCCATTTGTGCTTGGTGTGCTGTTCACGACATTATTCCGCGGGATGCCGATTGATGCCGATATGAACATTCACGCACATCTATCCGATTATATCAATGTATACTCTGTACTTGGCGGTGTGACTGTAACACTTCTTTGCTTCCAGCATGGATTAATGTTTATCACACTGCGTACGATTGGTGATTTGCAAAATCGCGCCCGGAAAATGGCGCAAAAGATAATGGGTGTTGTTTTTGTAGCGGTTCTTGCCTTCGCGGCCCTTTCTGCCTATCAGACAGACATGTTTACTCGCCGCGGCGAGATTACCATTCCGCTCGTTGTTTTGATTGTCATCTGCTTTATGCTCGCGGCTGTATTTATCCGTAAGAAAAAAGACGGCTGGACATTTGGGATGACAGGCGCGGGGCTGGCGCTGACTGTAGGAATGATCTTTATTTCATTATTCCCTCGGGTGATGGTCAGCTCGCTTCAAAGCGCGTACGATTTAACAGTAGCTAACGCTTCTTCCGGTGATTATTCGCTTAAAGTCATGTCAATTGCAGCATTAACGCTATTGCCGTTTGTCATCGGCAGCCAGATCTGGAGCTATTATGTCTTCCGGAAGCGCGTCAGCCATAAGGAGCCTATGACTTATTAATGGGAAAAGACCTGTTTCGATATAAAGGAATGAAGCGGATTCTCACCGTGATTACTTGTTTAACGCTGATTCAGACAGCCGCTATTATTATGCAGGCAGAGTGGCTGAGTGAAGCCGTAACCGGACTGTTCAACGGGAAGAGCATTGCCTCCCTGTTTCCGGTGATCGGCTTTTTCCTTATCGCTTTTGCCGCCCGGCACGGGGTGACGGTGGCGCGCCAGAAAATCGTCTATCAATATGCCGCCCGGACAGGGGCAGATTTGAGAAAAAGTTTTCTTGATCAGCTGTTCCGATTAGGCCCCCGCTTTGCAAAGAAAGAGGGGACGGGGCAAATGGTGACCCTAGCGATGGAAGGCATCAGCCAGTTCCGCCGCTACCTGGAGCTGTTTCTGCCGAAAATGGTCAGCATGGCGATTGTGCCTGCGGCGGTTGTCATTTATGTATTTTTTCAGGATCGCACATCAGCCATCATTTTAGTCGCTGCTATGCCAATTCTGATTCTTTTTATGATTCTTCTTGGCCTTGTCGCACAGCGAAAAGCGGACCGCCAGTGGAAATCATACCAGACATTGTCCAACCATTTCGTTGATTCTCTTCGCGGATTGGAGACTTTGCGTTTTTTAGGATTGAGCAAATCGCATAGCAAAAACATTTTCCACGTCAGTGAGCGGTATCGCAAAGCGACAATGAGCACACTGCGGGTGGCGTTTTTATCTTCATTTGCCCTCGATTTTTTCACGATGCTGTCGGTGGCGACAGTTGCTGTGTTTTTAGGCCTGCGTTTGATTGACGGCGGTATTTTGCTTGGCCCCGCTTTAACAGCGCTTATTCTGGCACCTGAATATTTTCTGCCGGTGCGGGAAGTGGGAAATGATTATCATGCGACGCTTAATGGACAGGAAGCGGGCAAGACGATTCAGGGCATATTATCTCAACCGGGATTCAAAGAAGAGGCCCCGCTTCAGCTTGAAACATGGTCCGATCACGATGAACTGAAGCTGTCAGGCGTCTCAGCCGGCCGAGCGATGTCTGATATGACTCTTTCATTTAAAGGGAAGAAAAAAATCGGCATCATTGGTGCAAGCGGTGCCGGAAAATCAACTTTAATCGATATTCTCGGAGGATTTTTGGAGCCGGATGACGGTGTTATCAGTGTGAATGGTTCAAGCCGTTCGCATCTGCAGGACGGGAACTGGCAGAAAAACCTTCTCTATATTCCGCAGCATCCTTATATTTTTGATGATACGCTGGCGAACAATATCCGGTTTTATCACCCAAGCGCTTCTGCTGAAGATACAGCCCGCGCTGCTTCCTCAGCGGGATTGACGGAGTTTGTAAACACCCTTCCTGAAGGATTAGAGGGACGGATCGGAGAAGGCGGCCGGGCACTCAGCGGCGGTCAGGCTCAGCGTGTCGCGCTGGCCCGCGCCTTTTTGGGTAACCGGCCGATTCTGCTGCTGGATGAGCCGACCGCCCATCTGGATATCGAAACAGAATATGAAATAAAAGAAACGATGCTGGATTTATTTGATGACAAGCTCGTCTTTCTCGCGACACACCGCCTCCATTGGATGCTCGATATGGATGAAATTATCGTGCTGGACGGAGGCAGGGCAGCAGAAATCGGGACTCACGATGAATTGCTGGCGAAAAACGGTGTGTACACCAAACTCGTGAAGGCACAACTGGGGGAAAGAGCATGAAGAAAGAAGAATGGATTCTGCCGTATATCAAGCAAAATGCCCGTCTGTTTGTTCTTGTTGTCTTTTTGGGCGCGGTGACGATTTTTTCCGCTGCTTTTCTCATGTTTACTTCAGGTTTTTTAATTTCAAAGGCGGCGACAAGGCCGGAGAACATCCTGCTCATTTATGTGCCGATTGTCGCCGTTCGAACCTTTGGGATCGCCCGGTCTGTGTCACGTTATGTGGAGCGCCTGATCGGGCATCATATCATTTTGAAAATCGTGTCCGACATGCGCGTCCGCCTATACAACATGCTTGAGCCTGGCGCTTTGATGCTGCGGTCCCATTTTCGAACGGGAGATATGCTCGGCATTTTGTCTGAGGATATTGAGCATTTGCAGGATGCCTTCTTAAAAACCATTTTCCCTGCCATCTCAGCCTTGCTTTTGTATGCTGTTTCAGTGATTGCGCTCGGCTTTTTCTCCTGGCCGTTTGCCATTTTGCTGGCGCTTTATTTGTTTGTTCTGGTTGTGCTGTTTCCGGTCGTGTCTTTGCTTGTGACACGGGCGAAGAATGCCAAGCTGAAAAGCGGGCGAAATGTGCTGTACAGCCGTCTCACAGATGCCGTGATGGGTGTCAGCGACTGGATGTTCAGCGGACGCCGGCATGCTTTTATTGATTCCTATGAAAGAGAAGAAAACGCTTGGTTTGAGCTGGAACGCAAAAAACATCGTTTTACAAGATGGCGGGATTTTGCCGCGCAATGCCTTGTCGCCGGCCTTATTTTGCTGATGCTGTTTTGGACGGCGGGGCAGCATGCAAATGGCGAACTCGCCAAAACGATGATTGCTGCCTTTGTGCTTGTTGTGTTCCCGCTGACAGAAGCTTTTCTGCCGCTTTCTGATGCGTTGGGTGAAGTGCCGGGTTATCAGGATTCTATCAGAAGAATGAACAAGGTGGCTCCTCAGCCAGAGGCTTCACAAACAGAGTCTGCGGCTGACAGGCTTGATCTCAAAGACGTCACTTTGGCGTTTCGAGATGTGACGTTTTCTTATGACAACAGCAGCCAAGTACTGAACCATTTTTCCTTTACGCTGCGCCAAGGAGAAAAAATGGCGCTTCTCGGCCGGAGCGGCTCAGGAAAATCAACATCACTCGCATTAATTGAGGGCGCATTGAAGCCTGACTCAGGCTCTGTAACGTTAAACGGAATGGAAACGGCTCTTGTAAAGGATCAGATTGCTGATGCGGTGGCTGTGTTAAATCAAAAGCCTCACTTGTTTGATACAAGCATTTTGAATAACATCAGGCTCGGAAACGGAAAGGCGAGCGACGAGGATGTGCGCCGCGCCGCAAAGCAGGTGAAGCTGCATGATTACATTGAGTCGCTGCCTGACGGATATCATACTTCAGTTCAGGAAACCGGAATCCGATTTTCAGGAGGAGAGCGGCAGCGGATCGCGCTCGCCCGGATTTTGCTTCAGGATACGCCGATCATTATACTTGATGAGCCTACAGTAGGCTTAGACCCTATCACGGAACGCGAACTGATGGAAACCGTGTTTGAGGTGCTGAAAGGTAAAACGATTCTTTGGATTACGCATCACTTGGCGGGAGTGGAAGCGGCCGATAAAATCGTCTTTCTGGAAAACGGAAAAACAGAAATGGAAGGAACACACGAGGAACTGCTGGCGACGAACGAACGGTATCGCCGGCTTTATCATCTCGACGTTCCTGTAAAATAAAAGACAGTCTCTGAGGCTGTCTTTTTTTGTTTGAAAAAGAAGAAGTGCAGGAAAAATAAGAAGAGAGATAGGAGGTATGGATATGAATGTTCCGATTTGGACGGAAAAGCATGTGAGGGCTGCGCTCCCTGAAAGAGATGCGGTGAGCCATAAAGGTACGTACGGTACGGCTTTGCTGCTGGCGGGAAGCGACGACATGCCGGGCGCTGCGCTTTTAGCCGGGCTTGGTGCCATGCGGAGCGGTCTCGGCAAGCTTGTCATCGGCACGTCTGAAAGCGTGATCCCGCTGATCGTTCCGGTTCTGCCGGAGGCCACGTATTGGCGTGACGGCTGGGAAAAAGCGGCGGGCTCTCGCCTCGAAGAGACATACCGGGCAATTGCGATCGGTTCGGGGCTTCCGCAAACAGAGAGGGTGCAGCAGGCCGTTAATCATGTCCTTGAGAAGGATTGCCCCGTTATTTTGGATGCCGGGGCGCTGACAAAGCGCACGTATCCGAAAAGGAAGGCGCCCGTCATCCTTACGCCGCACCCAGGTGAGTTTTCCCGAATGACAGGGGTTCCGGTGAAAGACTTACAAAATAAAAGAGCGGAATATGCCAAGGAGTGGGCGGTTCAGCTGCAAACGGTGATCGTGTTAAAAGGAAATCAAACCATCATCGCGTTTCCCGATGGCGACTGCTGGAGCAACCCGACCGGAAACGGGGCACTCGCCAAAGGAGGCACCGGCGACACACTGACGGGAATGATATTGGGCATGCTTTGCTGCCACAAAGACCCGAAACATGCCGTATTAAATGCCGTATACTTGCACGGTGCATGCGCCGAGCATTGGACTGACGAACACTCTGTCCATACGCTGCTCGCCCGCGAGCTCTCTGACATGTTGCCTCGTGTGTGGAAACGATTTGAATGAAAAAAGCTGTCTTCATAGGGAAGACAGCTTTTCTTGATAGCCCGCTCGTTTTTTCAGGCGCGGTTTCATGAGTACATAATATAGAACAGAAGGCACGGCTAAGCCGATAATCCATGCGATATCCCCGCCGCCAAACATTTTTGCCAATGGCCCGATGTAAAAGGATGTATTGATAAACGGAATTTCTAACAAGATGGACAGAATGAAAGCAATCGTAGTGATCCAATTGACTCTTCCATATGGCCCGTTGACATCAAACATCGCTTTGACCTCATAGTTCCCGTGGCGGACGAAGTAGTAATCCACTAAATTGATCGCCGTCCATGGAATTAAGAAATAACTGATAAAAAAGATAAAATTCAAAAACAGCTCCATAAAATTACTTTGCCCGAGAAGGCTTAGGACTGTTCCGACGACGGTGACGCCAAGGATCATGATGATTCTGATTTTCGGTGTGACTTTTAATTTCAGAAACGGCTCAAGCGTAGTCGTCGTGGACATAAAAGCTCCATACAAGTTAAAGACATTAATCGCCATCTGGCCAAATAAAACAATGATCAGCATAATGAACGAGAAGGGGCCGAACAATTGCACAATCTGGGTCCCTGAGTTTGTCGTAAAATCAGGAAGTGCCGTGGTCAGCAGCGCGCCGAGCAGCATCATCCAGATGGAGCTGACAGATGTTCCTGCATAGCTGTACCAAAACGTTTGGGACGCCGGTGTTTTAATTGGCAGATATCTGGAATAATCGGCGACATAAGGCGCATAGGCAAGCTGCCAAGTTGCTACGGCGCTGACTGCCACCAAGAAAACGGGCAAGTCGACCGTCCCGGGCATCCAGCTGCCTGCCGGAATCGGTAATTGGAAAATGAGTATCGTTGCAGCAAAAAATACGGCAAAAGAAGTCCAAGAAAGGATTTTTTGCATTTTGTGAATCAAATCATGACCGAAAATGGTGAGTAAAAAACATGCGGCGCTTAAGCCTATAATGCTCCATGATCCCGGGATGGGAACAAAGCTGCTTAAGGTCCCGGCCGCCAGAATTGTACTGCTTGCGAAGAAACCAAGGTAGATAAACATGACTAAGAAGAGGGGAAGAATCGCTCCGATTACGCCGAATTGGGCACGGCTTTGAATCATTTGCGGGATGCCGAGCTGGGGTCCTTGCGCGGAATGAGAAGCCATAAATATGGCACCGATTAAGGTTCCGCAAATAATAGCGGCAACACTCCAAAACAGATTAAGTCCCATTGCAACGGGAAGAGTACCGGTCACTAACGTGGTGATATGCATATTGGCCCCGAACCATACGGGAAATAAATCTTTTGCTTTACCATGTCTTTCTTCATTCGGAATATATTCAATCGTTCGCCTTTCTACTTTCAATGCATCGTCCTCCATATATAATGAAATTTTGAAATAGACATAAAAATATAGCTTAACAGACTGTACTTCGCTTTACAAATTTAGATGTTCACGAAAACTGATGAGAGGCCAGTGAAGTCAATAGATCAAAAGAATTATAAAAAAAGTTGAACGCTCTGGAATCCGGTGTCGTCTCATAAGGCAAGATAACAAAAAAAGGGGGGATCGCGGCCGTTGGATACAAATGAAGAACAGCAATTGATTCAGCAGGCGAAAGAGGGAAGCGACGAGGCGTTTACAGCCCTATTTCAGCACTATTATTCTTTTCTATACAAATACTTGTTAAAGCTTTCCCTTCACCCTGACATCAGCGAGGATCTTGTTCAGGAAACCTTTCTGAAAGGGTACATCCATCTGGGGAGTTTTCAAGGCCGATCCAAATTCTCCACTTGGCTGATCTCTATCGCGTCAAGACTCTACCTTGATCACCAGAAAAAGAGGAAGAGAGAATGGAAACGAAATCAGGCTGTTACAGAGGAAACGATACGCAAGATCAAATGGGATGTGTCAATGAAAGGCTCTGAGTGGAGCGAGACGCTTGATCTCTTTTCTCAGCTTGACCCGAAGCTGCGCACGCCCGTTTTATTAAGGCACTATTACGGCTATACCTATGCTGATATCGGGATGATGCTGCATATCAAAGAAGGCACGGTAAAGTCCAGAGTCCATAAAGGGCTCCAGCAAATCAGAAAGGAGTGGACTGATGAATAAAGAAAAGCGATCTGTTCATTTAAAATCGGAATTGCAGAAAATTGACCAATGCGCCAACCCGAATATACCGAGTCAAAAAGAATTGCTTGATCAGCTGTTACAAATGAAAGCCGAACGAAGAAAAAGCGTGCTGAAAGAAGTTATCTTATTTGTGTTCTGTGCACTGATGGTGGTAAGCGCGGCGACTCTGGCATTTACTCAAGTTCCCGCTGCTTTTGTCGTGTTTCAGGTCTGTGCGCTGGCAGTCCTGCCGATTTTGATTGCGGCTGAGAAAAAACGATACCTTGGCGAACGTGAGGTGAAGCGCTGATGTCCCAAACAGATTTGACGATTTTTGTGTTTGCTTATCTGATTGCATTGGCACAGGGAATCTTTTTATTCATTGATGCGAAAAAACGGGATCGTCTGGCATGGGTGTGGGGAATTGTCGGACTGATTCAAGTGCCGATGCCTCTGATTTGCTATTACTTTTTTGTGATAAGGCCTGACCGAAAAAATAGGAGGATCAGCTAATGAATATTTCTTGGGAAATGATTGTACCGCTGATTGTGTTACAGGCCGTGCTGGCAGTGTTTGCCCTGATCAGCTGTGTGAAAGAAGAGCGGACAAACGGGCCGAAATGGATGTGGGCAGCAGTGATTATATGCATCAATATTATTGGGCCGATTTTATTTTTTACCGTCGGCAGAAAGCAAAGGTGAGCGAGCGTGCTATCTATTGAGTCATTATGCAAATCATACCGGCATCATCAAGCTGTACGGAATGTCAGCTTTCAAGTCAAGGAGAACGAGTGTGTTGCTCTATTAGGACCGAATGGGGCTGGTAAAACCACAACGCTTCAAATGCTGTCCGGACTGCTGTCACCCACCTCAGGGAGGGTCAAGCTGTACGGGGAGAAAAAGGCAGATCGCAGTATGATCGGCTACCTTCCGCAGTACCCGGCTTTTTATTCATGGATGACGGCAAATGAATTTTTAACCTTTGCCGGGAGACTGTCTGGCCTTTCAAAGAAAAAATTCCAAGAGAAAATAGGCGAAATGCTGGCGTTTGTCGGTTTGCAGGACGCGGCAAACAAAAGAATCGGCGGTTATTCTGGCGGCATGAAACAAAGGCTCGGTCTGGCTCAGGCTCTGCTTCATAAACCGAAGCTTTTGATTTTGGATGAACCGGTTTCTGCCCTGGACCCTTCAGGGCGTATCGAGGTGCTGGATATGATGCGGGAGCTGAAAAAACATATGGCTGTTCTGTTTTCTACTCATGTTTTGCACGATGCGGAGCAGGTGTGTGATCAAGTCGTGATCATGAAAAACGGCGAGATTTCATGGAAAGGCGCTTTACAGCAGCTCAAAGAACAGCATCAAACGAATGTTTTCACTCTTACTGTGAAAGAGAAACTGAAGGGCTGGCTTGAAGAGAAGCCTTATATATCCAATGTTGTCTATATGAATCCGTCCCAAGCTGTTTTTGAGCTAAGCGATACAGGCTCTGGCAGGATATTGCTGAGTGATTGTATCCAAATGGGATTGACAGTCACCCGTTTTGAACAGAAAACGGAGTCTCTCGAAGACGTCTATCTTAAGGTGGTGCACGCATGAATGTCACGATGACGCTATTACAAAAGGAATGGCTGGAAGGCTGGAGAAGCGGAAAGCTGATCTGGCTGCCCATTGCGATGATGATCGTGGGGCTGACGCAGCCGCTGACCATTTATTATATGCCGGAAATCATTGCGCATGGGGGGAATCTTCCAGACGGTATGAAAATCAGTTTTACCATGCCTTCCGGATCTGAGGTGATGGTGAGCACGCTTTCCCAATTCAACACGCTTGGCATGGCGCTGATCATCTTCAGTGTCATGGGCAGTGTGGCGAATGAAAGAAATCAAGGTGTAACGGCTCTGATTATGTCGCGGCCTGTGACGGCAGCCCAGTATATATTGAACAAATGGATCACCCAAAGCATGATCGGAATCGCGTCGTTTGCAGCTGGGTACGGACTTGCTTATTATTACGTCCGGATATTGTTTGAGCACGCATCGTTCAGCCGCTTTGCAGCAAGCCTCGGCCTCTACTCTCTTTGGATGATGTTTATTGTTACTGCAGGGCTTGCCGGCAGCACGATGTTTCGGTCTCTCGGAGCAGCCGCGGCAGCCGGAATTGGACTGACGGCTGCCGTTTCCTTTGCTGTCTCGCTTTTTCCTGATGGTGCGAAATGGCTGCCGGCTGAGCTTTGCAAGCAGGCGGAGCATATTCTGCTTCATGGAGAGCGGGCGGACTTTTTCGGATGGTCGCTCACATTCTCCATTCTGTGCATCATGCTTCTGGCCGTTTTTTCTGTGTGGCGCTTCCGTCGGTATGAAAGCTATTAACTGATCAGTTTTCGCTTTGTGGCCAGCATCATCATCAAAGCGGCCAATGCCATTAATCCGGCTCCATAAAATACCTCCGCCAAACCGAAAACCTGTGCGATTTTTCCGGCGAGAAGGGGGCCGGTAAAGATGCCCAGCGCATAAAACGATTGATAAAATCCCATGGCTGACATTTTTAAACGCGCTGAACTGATATCGACGACCCGGCTTAACAATAGGGGAAACACAAAGCCAAGCGCCAGGCCGATGAAAGCATGGGTCATGCAAACCGTGAGCAATGAAGCTGAAAAAGGAACGAACATTAAACAGACTCCAATGACAGCAAAACAGATCAGCAAGGTGCCATAGGCGATTCTTCCGGTAAAACGCATAAACAAAAAGCTCAGGGTAGCCGCTGCATGAGGGAGAAAAAAGGCGCTCATCACCCAAAGCAGTTCGATGTCTCCCATTCCGAGCTGATTCGTGTAAAGCGGCGTAAAACCAAATACCGTCATAAATAGCACGGCATGTGCGGTCATAGATAGAATCGTGAAAAGCTTCAGCTTCGGCAGCCGCAATGTGTCTTTGATGTATTGCGGCATACGGACCGTTTTGTGATTAGCGGGAAAAGTCGACGGATCTTTCATAAAACAGCATATCACAAGGCCGATGCCCGAAGCAGCCAGTGCCATCCAAAACGGAACCTGCCTGCCTAAATGCGTTGCTGCAAGCCCGCAGAACACAATGCTGACAAACTGAGGCATGACGGTAAAAAACTGCATGATGCCCATTGCTTTTGAGGCACTGCCATCATTGAAATAATGAGCGTATAGAATCGTCGCCATCACCCACATGGATGCTGTAAGCCCCGCGAGAAGCCGGGCGGTCAGGACGAAGAAAAAAGAATCAAACGCAAGAAAAAGCACGCTGCTGAGAATGGAACATCCAAAGCCGGCGATTAACAATGGCTTGCGCAGAGAAAAAAGAATTTCTGACAGAAGCCCAAGCGGGAACCGCAGCAGGATTTGGGTCACCCCGTAGCTTCCGAGAATCATGCCGATCGCTCCGTATGAAAAGTGCAGATCCTCCAAATACAGGCTGAAAACAGGGACGTAAATATAGCCCGAAAACCAAAAACAAAATACCATGCATAAGAAAACGGCGTGATCTAAAGCGCCGATTGTTTTTTGCTGAGGAATCAGCGGCTGCTGTATCTCCATGCTCTCACCACCTCTTTTATTCCAGTACAACACAATGAGTGAAAACGTTTCAATAGGGAAATAAAAAACAGGACTTTTTGAAGTCCTGTTCTTGGTGTTAATACGGATCAGACGGATGGCTTTCTTGTTCAGCCTGCTCGGCGGCTTGAGCCGTTTCTGTCGTGCCGATCGGTCCGTTGCTGTTAGTTTCTGAAGCCTTTTTCAGCCCTTCCGCAACGCGTTTTCCGTAGTCCGGATCGGCTTTTGTGAAATTCTCAATCATTTGCTCCTGAATTTCTTTTCTGCAGGTTGAAAGGGTATTGACCAGATTTGTGATGAGTTCAGTGCGCTCAAGCTCAGTAAATCTCCGGTACGTTTCACCGGCTTGTCCGAAATTGTTCGTTCTGTCGATCGCTTCCCGCTTCAGGTTACCTTCGACATGCGGGGTGTGGTCTTTACCATCTTGCTTCGCTTCCTTCAGCCCGCCCATAATCGACGGTTCATAGTTGACATGCGGATTTTGACCTTCGCCGATATCCACGCGGTACTGCATTTGACCCCCTTGCTGGTTGGTCGCGACGTGTTTTTTCGGTGAGTTGATTGGCAGCTGCAGGTAGTTTGCGCCAACTCTGTACCGCTGCGTATCGGAATAGGCAAACGTCCGGCCTTGAAGCAATTTGTCATGAGAAAAATCAAGCCCGTCGACAAGGACCCCTGTACCGAATGAAGCCTGTTCTACTTCAGAATGGTAATTCTCAGGGTTTTTGTTTAGCACTAATTTGCCGATCGGCTTCCACGGGAAGTCCTCTTTATACCACAGCTTAGTCGGATCTAGCGGATCAAAGTCGAGCTCCGGATGCTCGTCATCACTCATGATTTGGGCATACACCTCCCACTCAGGATAATCGCCGTTTTCAATCGCTTCATACAAATCCTGTGTCGCGTGGTTGAAGTTTTTCCCCTGAATCTCTTCCGCTTCCTTCTGTGTCAGGTTGCGAATACCCTGTTTCGGTTCAAAATGGTATTTCACGAGAACGGCCTTGCCTTCCTCATTCACCCACTTATAGGCGTGTACGCCTGAACCCTGCATCTGCCGGTAGTTGGCGGGAATGCCCCAAGGCGAAAACAAGAATGTGATCATATGTGTCGCTTCAGGAGATTGAGAAATGAAGTCGAAAATACGTTCACCATCTTGGATATTGGTCACCGGATCAGGCTGAAACGCGTGTACAAGATCCGGGAATTTCAGCGGATCGCGAATAAAAAAGATTTTCAGGTTGTTCCCGACCAAATCCCAGTTTCCGTCTTCAGTATAAAGCTTAACGGCAAAGCCGCGCGGGTCCCGTAAGGTTTCAGGTGAATGTTTTCCGTGATTTACCGTGGAAAAACGGACAAATGCCGGCGTTTTCTTGCCTTTTTCCTGGAAAAGCTTCGCTCGTGTGTACTTCGAAATCGGCTCGTCTCCAAAACTGCCATAGGCTTCGAAATACCCATGTGCGCCTGCACCCCTGGCATGAACAACACGTTCGGGAATGCGTTCCCGGTCAAAGTGGCTGATTTTTTCGAGAAAATCGTAATTTTCCAGCGTTGTCGGCCCTCTGTTCCCGACCGTCCTCACATTTTGGTTGTCGGTGACGGGATGCCCCTGTCTGTTCGTCAAGGTATCCTCTGACTCGTTTTTCCCGGATGTCTTATGAGAAAGCGCATCCTCACTTCCTTCGACATTTGTGCCGTGATACTCTTTTTGATGATCATCTTTCATTGGTTGAGCCTCCTTTTTGAACGGTAACAATATGCCCTTAATGGAAGAATTTTAAAACTGAAGTTTTTTTTTAGCTTCTTCGGGAATGGTACAATTACCAAAACGAAAAAAGGAGAGTACGACATTCGTGACCAGAAAAAAAAATCCGCTGCCCATCGAGTTCTATCAAAAAACGGCTCTAGAACTGGCTCCTTCTCTTCTCGGCTGTCTTTTGGTAAAGGAAACGGATGAAGGGACAGCATCAGGTTTTATTGTGGAAACAGAGGCCTATATGGGAGCCGGGGACAGAGCAGCCCACAGCTTTAACAACCGCCGGACGAAGCGGACTGAGATTATGTTTGCTAAAGCTGGCCGTGTGTATACGTATGTGATGCACACCCATACATTGCTGAACGTCGTTGCCGCAGAAGAGGATGTTCCGCAAGCGGTATTAATCAGGGCAATTGAGCCTCATGAAGGCCAGCTGTTAATGGAGGAAAGAAGGCCTGGCCGGCGTCCAAGAGAATGGACAAATGGTCCCGGAAAGTTAACGAAAGCGCTTGGCGTCACGATGAATGACTACGGACGCTGGATCACGGAACAGCCGCTTTACATTGAAAGCGGGTACACACCGGAAAACATGTCAACCGGTCCGCGCATCGGCATCGACAACAGCGGAGAGGCGCGCGATTATCCGTGGCGTTTCTGGGTGACCGGAAACAGGTACGTGTCGCGTTAGCATGTTTAAGCAAAGGGGAATCAGGGGAATGGTTGAGAAAAAAGAAGGGAGAATCGGAGCTTTGAAAAAAATGATCAAAACCGTTATCAAATGGGCGCCGGTCATTTACCCGGTTGTTCGAAAAATCATGAAGGACCGCAAAGCGTCTAAACAAAAGAACATGTCCGCATCCCGAACAGCCGGCTGATCCCGGCTGTTTTTTTATGGGTCTCTTTTCCTCCTGTTCTTCCGATGTTCATTGACTTGCATTTCTCCCCATTATAGAATTTATATACATTTCGCTTTCCCTTCACCACATCCTTTCTGCCTACTTATGTAATTCCTGCATCTATCTTGATAGGAGGTTTTTCTCATGCTGCATGGGCGACTTCGTGAAATTCTGCGCTTATTGATGGCGGCTGAAGTTCCGGTGACAAGCTCGGTATTTGCCGCACATTTACATGTGACGACGCGGACGGTCCGCAATGATATAAAGGAACTCCAAGATGTGATAAGCGGCCATGGCGCTTTGGTTCAATCGGTAAGAGGCTCGGGATACAAGCTGCGCATTCATGACGAGCAGACCTTTAGAAAACTGCTGCAAGACGCATTTCAGCAGAAAAAGGGGCTGCCGGTATTTCCCGAGGAGAGGATTACATATCTCATGAAACGGCTGCTGCTGGCGGAGCATTATCTCAAGCTGGATGAGCTGGCCGAAGAACTTTTTATCTCAAAATCTACACTCCAAACCGATTTAAAGGAAGTGAAGAAACGGCTGCTTCCTTATCGCATTGTCATGGAAACACGCCCGAATTACGGCTTCAAGCTGCGCGGAGACGAGGTGCAGATGAGGTACTGTATGGCGGAGTACATTGTTGATGAAAGAGAAACAGAGATTGATGTTCTGAATGAAAAGGCTGATATTTTGCCAAAGGAAGAAATCGAGATCATCCATTCTGTGATTATGAGAAAGATTAAAAACGACCGGATTCCTCTGTCTAACCTTGGATTGAATAACCTCATCATTCATATCGCCATCGCCTGTAAGCGGATCAGAACGGAACACTATGTTTCTCTTTTCCCGGAAGATATGGATCACATTCTGCATCAAAAAGAATACCAGGCTGCTGAAGCCATTGTGAAAGAACTGGAATCAGCCCTTAGCGTCACGTTTCCGGAAAATGAAACGGCTTATATCGCCATGCATCTTCTTGGCACGAAACGAATGACACAGCCGCAGTGCGGAGAAGTCGAATTTTCAATCGATGAAGAAACTGATCGGCTGACTGCCGCCATGATCGAAGCGGTCGACCGAGAATTAAAGCTCGGCATCCTGCATGATCAAGAGCTGAAAATTGGCTTGGCACTGCATGTCAAACCCGCCGTCACCCGCAACCGGTATGGCATGAATCTGAGAAATCCGATGCTGGCAGCGATCAAAGAAAATTATCCTCTCGCCTTTGAGGCCGGAATCATCGCCGGAATCGTCATAAAAGAAAAAACGGGCATCGATATTCACGAAAATGAAGTCGGTTATTTAGCGCTGCACTTCGGCGCCGCAATTGAACGGAAGAAAACAGAAAGCCCGCCGAAGCGCTGCATCATCGTTTGTGCGTCAGGTGCGGGAAGCGCCCAGCTTCTGAGGGAAAAACTTCGCTCCCACTTCGGCAAACGGATCGATATTCTCGGCACGGCTGAATATTACAGTCTTGACCAGTTGTCTTATGAATCGATTGATTTTGTCGTCAGCACCATTCCGATCAAAAAAGAACTCCCTGTGCCTGTACTGAAGGTAAACACCATCTTAGGCGGAACCGATTTTACAAAAATAGAATCCATCCTGAATGATGAGAAAGAAAAAGCTGTCAGCTATCTCAAAAAGGATCTCGTTTTTTTCCAGAAGGATCTGCGTTCGAAAGAAGAAGTGATTCAATTTTTAGGTCAGAAAGCAGTGGACGGCGGCTATGCGAATAAGGAAATCATAGATTCTATATTTGATAGAGAAGAAATGTCGCCAACGTGCTTCGGCAACCTCGTGGCCATTCCGCACCCGCTCGTCCCGCAGACGCAAACGACATTTTGGGCCGTCTGTACGCTCAAAAAGCCGATAGACTGGGAGAATAAACGGGTTCAATTTGTTTGCCTGCTTTGTGTCGAAAAGGAAAACAAAGCGGATTTGCAAAGCATGTATAAACTGCTCGGCAGCATTTTGGATGATCCGGCAGCGGTAAGCCAGCTGTTAAAAAGCCGCACGTACCAAGAGCTCTCCGATGTGTTTGACAAAGAACGATAAACTGACAGCCTGGATATACCTTTTTTCCGTTTCCTGCGGAAAAACCTTGAGTGTTTATGAAAGCGATTTCATATTATGATGTTATCAACAGCAGGACATACAAATTCTATTAAACTCTTAGGGGGTCTTTTACATGAATATATTACTCGTTTGTGCAGCAGGCATGTCAACAAGCTTACTCGTCAGCAAGATGGAAAAAAGCGCGCAGGAACAAGGAAAAGACTATACCATTTGGGCAGTATCAGGTGATTCTGTACAAAATCATATCGATAAAGCGGATGTATTGCTCCTCGGCCCGCAAGTCCGTTACATGCTTCCTCAGCTGAAAAAACTAGGAGAATCAAAGGGTGTTCCGGTAGACGTCATTAACACAGTCCATTATGGGACGTGTAACGGAGCGGAAGTGCTGAAATCGGCTGAACAGCTTGGAAACGCGTCATAGAGAGGGGCGGGCTATGTGAATAAAGTCAATCAGTTGTTAGAAGAGAAGGTCATGCCTATAGCGGGAAGAATTGCGGGGCAGCGTCATTTGCAGGCGCTCCGTGACGGTATCATTTTAACAATGCCGCTTATTATCATCGGCTCCTTTTTCCTCATCATCGGCAACCTCCCGATTCCCGGATATGCCGATTTTATGGCAAAAACGTTCGGCAGCGCCTGGTCTGAGAAGCTCGCTTACCCGGTTGACGCCACCTTTGAAATTATGGGGCTTGTCGCCGCATTCGGCATCGCCTACAGGCTGGCGGAGAAATATGGGGTCGATGCCTTGTCGGCCGGTGCCATCTCCCTTGCGGCTTTCCTCTTAGCGACACCGTATCAAGTGCCGTTTACGCCGGATGGCTCGACGAAAGAGATGATGGTCAGCGGCGGTATTCCGCTTTCGCTGATGGGAAGTAAAGGCCTGTTTGTCGCCATGATTATCGCGATGGTGTCAACAGAGATTTACCGTCTCATTATCCAGCGCAATATGGTTTTTAAAATGCCGGATGGTGTTCCGCCGGCGGTCAGCAAGTCATTTGTCGCTTTAATCCCCGGCTTTGCCGTCATCTTCCTGATTTGGGCAGCCCGACTGATTGTTGAAGCGACGCCGTTTGAAAGCCTTCATAATATTGTAAGCGTTTTACTGGGAACGCCGCTCTCTATTCTTGGCGGAAGCCTCGGGGGCAGCCTTATCGCAGAAGCCGTCAAAATGCTTTTATGGGCCTGCGGTCTTCACGGCGCCAACATTGTCGGCGGCGTCATGGCACCGATTTGGTACGGCGCCATGGATGCCAACCGGATCGCGTTCCAAGCCGGTGAGGAGCTGCCTAAGATTTTCACCCAGCAGTTTTTCGATATCTGGGTCAATATCGGCGGAAGCGGTGCCACTCTTGCACTGGTTGTCACGATGTTCCTTCGCGCCCGAAGCAAACAAATGAAGCAGCTCGGAAAGCTTGCGGTCGGCCCGGCGGTCTTCAATATTAACGAACCAATCATTTTTGGAATGCCGATCGTCATGAACCCGATGCTCTTGATTCCGTTTATCGTCACGCCGCTTATCACACTGACACTCACATACATCGGAATGAGCACCGGACTTGTCGCCAAACCTGCGGGTATCGCAGTCCCGTGGACCATGCCGCCGATCTTTTCAGGCTACTTGGCGACAGGAGGCAAAGTATCAGGCGCAGTCATGCAAGCCATTAATATCGCCGTTTCCTTTGTTGTCTACTACCCATTCTTCAGAATGTGGGATAAACAGAAGCTGAAAGAAGAAAACGAATTAGAACTCGTTCAAACGCCTGCTGTTTCAGACGACAAAGAGGCGGCTTTGTAAAGAAAGGAGTGAGTCGCGTGAATGAGAAAATGGAGCACATTATTTTTCAAATCATTCTTCACGGAGGAAATGGAAGGAGCTCCGCAATGGAAGCGATCGCCGCCGCGAAAAACGGCGACAGCGAAGAGGCGCGGAATAAGCTTCAAGAAGCTGCGGATGAATTATCAAAAGCCCATCATTATCAGACAGAGCTGATCCAAAGTGAAGCGGGCGGAGAAAAAACAGAAATGACACTGCTGATGGTCCACGCACAGGATCATTTAATGAATGCCATGACAGTCAAGGATTTGGCGGCTGAATTCATTGATCTATATGAAAAAATCACCGTGCAAGGGGGAGCAAGCATATGACAAAAGGATTGAAAATTGTAACGATTGGCGGAGGTTCTAGCTATACACCGGAGCTTGTGGAAGGTTTAATCAAACGGTACAAAGAGCTGCCTGTACGTGAATTATGGCTCGTTGATATTCCTGAAGGCGAGGAAAAATTGAACATTGTCGGCACGCTCGCCAAGCGGATGGTTGAAAAAGCCGGTGTCCCAATCGACATTCACCTCACTTTGGACAGGAGGGAAGCGCTGAAAGATGCAGACTTTGTGACGACTCAATTCCGGGTCGGACTGCTGCAGGCGAGAGCCAAGGATGAGCGGATTCCATTAAAATATGGCGTCATCGGCCAGGAAACAAACGGCCCGGGAGGACTCTTTAAAGGATTGCGCACCATTCCGGTCATTCTAGAGATTGCGAAGGACATCGAGGAGCTTTGTCCGAACGCATGGCTCGTCAATTTCACAAATCCGGCAGGTATGGTGACGGAGGCCTTGCTTCGCTACTCCAACCTGAAGAAAGTCGTCGGTCTCTGCAATGTCCCGATCGGCATCAAAATGGGCGTAGCGAAAGCGCTCGATGTGGATGTCGACCGGGTAGAGGTTCAATTTGCCGGATTGAATCATATGGTGTTCGGAATGGACGTCTTCTTAGACGGCGTCAGCGTGAAGGATAAAGTCATTGAAGCGATGGGTGACCCGAAAAACGCAATGACAATGAAAAACATCTCCGGCGCTGAGTGGGAGCCAGAATTCTTAAAAGCACTCGATATGATCCCTTGCGGCTACCACCGCTACTATTTCAAAACAAAAGAAATGTTCGAGCACGAGCTTGAAGCATCACAAACGGAAGGCACCCGTGCTGAAGTGGTGCAAAAGGTAGAGCAAGAGCTGTTCGAGCTTTATAAAGATCCAAATTTGGCGATCAAGCCGCCGCAGCTTGAAAAACGCGGAGGTGCTTACTATAGCGATGCAGCGTGCAACCTCATCAGCTCCATTTACAATGATAAACACGACATTCAGCCGGTGAACACGGTCAATAACGGTGCGATTGCAAGCATTCCAGATGATTCCGCTGTTGAAGTAAACTGCGTGATGACGAAAAACGGCCCTAAGCCAATCGCCGTAGGCGATCTGCCAGTATCTGTCCGTGGTCTCGTCCAGCAAATCAAATCATTTGAGCGTGTCGCGGCGGAAGCGGCTGTCACAGGCGATTACCAAACAGCGTTGCTCGCCATGACGATTAACCCTCTCGTACCATCCGACACAGTGGCCAAACAGATCTTAGACGAAATGCTGGAGGCGCACAAAGCACATCTGCCGCAGTTCTTTAACAAAATTGAAGCATAAAAAACCGGCCCGTTTGGGCCGGTTTTTGTTTATTTGCTTTCAGTGAGCGTTGCGACTTCAGTCGTCCATCCAAATTCATCAGGAACTGTACCCTTTTGAATGCCTGTGATCGTGTCATACAGCTTTTTAGAGATTTCTCCCGTTTCACCGTTGTTGATCATCAGTGTTTCGTCATTCCAGATCAGTTCGCCGACTGGAGAAATAACAGCAGCCGTACCCGTTCCGAAGGCTTCTTCAAGAACGCCGTCTTTATGGGCTTGGATGACTTCATCAACGGCAATTCTTCGTTCTGATACCGGAAGCCCCCAATGCTTAAGCAAAGTAATGACGGAATTGCGTGTGATGCCTTCCAGAATGCTGCCGTTCAGCATCGGTGTCACAATTTCACCGTTGATTTTAAAGAAGATGTTCATGCTGCCGACTTCTTCGATGTATTTTTTCTCAATGCCGTCCAGCCAGAGAACCTGAGAAAACCCTTTCTCTTCTGCTACCTGCTGCGCTTTTAAGCTTGAAGCGTAGTTTCCTGCGGTTTTTGCATCTCCCGTTCCGCCTTTTACCGCACGGACAAATTCACTTTCCACAGCAATTTTGACAGGCTTAATGCCTTCTTTGTAATATGAGCCGACCGGAGAAAGGATGATAAAGAGCTTATACGTATGAGATGCCGCGACACCAAGGAAAGGTTCGGTTGCGATAATGAATGGACGGATGTAAAGGGACGTGCCCTCCGCATTCGGAATCCAGTCTTTATCAATAGCGATCAGCTGTTTTAAACCCTCAAGAACCTGTTCTTCATCAATTTGCGGAATACAGATGCGGTCATTTGATTTATTCAGGCGCTCCATATTTTTTTCCGGTCTGAAAAGCAGAACATGGTCATCCTCTGTGACGTAAGCCTTTAAGCCTTCAAACACCGTTTGGCCATAGTGATAGACCATTGCGGCCGGGTCCATTGAAACGGCTTGGTAAGGAATGATTCTCGGATCGTACCAGCCTTTATCAGATGCGTAGTCCATTACAAACATGTGGTCTGTAAACACTCTTCCGAAAGAAAGCTGATTTGGATCTGGTTTCGGTTTTTTGGCTGATGTTAATTCAACTCGAATCGTTTGTTTAGTCATGGTCAATCTCCCTGTTGTTAAATTGTTTATATTATCAAACTTATTTGAAAATATTTTATATTCTATTGTATACCTTCACCAAATAATCGCAATAGGTTTGCTCAAATTTGTAAAAAATTTATAAGAAAAAGCAGGAGAAATTAATTCTCCTGCGCATTCATTTGTTCAAATACTCTGTCGTAATCGGCACGAACCGCATTCCGCAGACCTTCGACACGTTCATTTGTAATCTCTTGTTTGCCTTCTTTTAAGCCGTCTAAGAAATATTGAACATATTCTTCAGGTGTCATACCGCGGTACGTCAGACCTTGCTTATCGCGTGATTTTTGATTTAATTCCGTGTCAACCATAGGCGGCGCCATCTCGATCACTTCAACGCTTGTATCGCGAAGCTGGTGTCTGAGCGTGAGTGAGAAGGAGTGGAGCGCCGCTTTTGTTGCACAGTACACCGGATAAACAGCTAACGGATTAAACGCGAGCCCGGACGTTACCTGAACAATTGCCGCTTCCGGCTGATTCATTAAGTGAGGCGTAAAAAGAGCTGATAAATGGACAGGCGCTTGAAAATTCAGCTCAATTTCATCCCCGTCCACAAAGAGCTCCTCAGTCCCTTTTTTAAAGTCGATTTCCTTTTGAATGCCCGCATTGTTAACGAGAACGTTCAGCTTTGGAAATTCCTTCTGGACCCATTCAAACAATGCCTCACGCTCCGTACGGTCTGCGACATCGCATTGTTTTGTATGGAGGGCTGGGAGCTGTTTTTTCGCTTCTTCAAGACGCGTTTCGCTGCGTCCGCAAATGATCACTTCATTCCCGAGCTCAAGCAGCCGTTTGGCCAGTTCAAGCCCGATGCCTGCTGAACCGCCTGTGATCAAAACCGTATTGTCTGTTATCTTCATTGATGTAACACCTCTTATCAAGCTGGCTGTGATTTCTTTACTATTTCAAATCTTAGCAGGAAATATGCAGCCGCGTCCTAATAGATGCTCACGATGAAGTAACCTTTCCGGTCTTATAGAATTCATCAATTGCCTTATCCACATATACCCAGCCTTTCCAGCCGATGTGGATGGTATCTTTCATAAAATAAGGGTCATATTCATGACCTGAAAAATCAACGACTTGGAAGCCCTTCGCTTTAATCTGTTTATTGACCTTTTCATAATAGTCAGTGCGCCCTTTTTTCGGGAAGCCTGTGTAGTCATACCATTTTCCGTTAACAGGGATGGTGACAAACATAGGCTCTGCGCCCGCGTCTTTCAGGATATTAAGCATCAGCTCAAAATCGCTGTATTCCGGTGACTTCGCATACGATCTGCCTTTGTTTTTCCCTTTCAGCTTAGGCACTTTCGGCTTCAGCTTTTTATAAACAGGATTGTCGATGTAAAAATCGTTAGACCCGGAGTGGCGTTTGCCTGATTCATCGGCCAGTTTATTTAATTCAGACCATGACTTATCCTTCACGGATTGTGAGATATAACGCTTTGGTCCCGTGGTTTCCGTCGTTGAATAATAAAGGTCTTTCTTTTCTAGCATCTTATAATATACTTTTGCCGCCGGCTTCAGCGCGTTCACTTTCCATGTCTGGCCATTCACCATCGCCTTATAAAGCTCGGAAAGTACAGCATCGTTTTGAACAGCTTTGAAGCGCAGCATACGCTTCATCATTTTCTTTTTCACATCAGGATCGATCTGTTCGTTAAAAGCCAAATCCAGCCCTTGAAGCGCGGAATAGTTCGGCGCAAAATGCTGTTCATCAGACCCGCGCTTAATAAACCATTGCGGAGACACGATGAATACGATTTTTTTGCCCTTCAGCTGATCCATATGGGCAGCGAAGTTTAAGGAATGAATCAATGACTGGGACCCGCCTTTGCCGACAAGGTATGGCGTGAACCCCTCATTGTTTACCTGAAAATAATTAGATGGGTGGAACTCGTCCAGCCGAGAAAGCTCAGAAGACCCGTAAATCGGAAGATATGCCGGATCTTTGAGCATTTGATCTTGTAAATATAGCCCTTGAAACATACTCGGGTTCAAGGCGGTTGCTGACTCTTTCACCTGCTTATCAGTGATGAAGCCTGTCAGCCATGAAGATGGAATTGCGATGGCGCCTGCGAATAGAATAAACGCCAAAATAATTGGACCGAAAAAACGCTTTTTCATTATTTCAACTCAGACAGCTGATTTACAATGTTGTTAGGCGTGTTCCAAACATCCCGATCAAACTCAGTGATCGGCACTAAAATATCAAAACGGTTTTCAATCGCAAGCAGCAATTCTACTGTTCCAAAAGAATCAAGCAAACCTTCTTCAAAAATGTCAATATCAGGGTTTTCCTTTACGATGTCATCCTGGCAAACCTCTGCTAAAACGTCTAATACCTCTTGTTTAAAATCCATAGTTTTCTAATCTCCTTTAATGATGGTGATGAAATAGCTTTCCTGAGAAAATATAAAACCCAAAGCAAACAAAATGGAACGTGATCACAATAGCGAGAATCGTTGTCCAGCGGTTGGACGGGAGCCATTTATATTTCTTATTCCACTTCTCGAAAAAGTTGTAACACGTCATCAGCACGGCGTGATAGAGGCCGTAGATGATATATTGCGGCGCAAGGCCGTGCCAAACCCCCATCAGCATAAACAGCAGGAAATACCCGATGTTTGAGACGGCCATACGGTTTTTGATCCACTTTTTCTTTGTCATCCAAAATACAAATCTCATAAATACATAGTCTCTGAACCAAAATGACAGAGACATATGCCAGCGGTTCCAGAAATCTTTAATATTTTTGCTGATAAACGGTTTATTAAAGTTTTCCGGTGATTTAATGCCCATAATATAGCTGACCCCGACGGCAAACATCGTGTAGCCGGCGAAATCAAAGAATAAATACATGCTGTAGCCGTACATGTACAGCAGGTTCCCAAGAATCTTATTGTGCGTGATCGCGGGAAGATTCATGATGAAGTACGTATTGATTGCATAGCCGATAATAAACTTGTACAGGAAACCGATAAAGATCTTATGAATCCCTGTATACAATAGGTCGGCGTATTCTTCTTTCGTCCAAGCTTTCTGTTCATCCTTGACGAATCGGCGGTATCTGTCGATCGGACCGGAGGAAATCGTCGGGAAAAACAGGATGAAATACAGCAGGCGGTGCAGCGGCAGCTGTTCTTTCAGCAGGCCGTCTCTCGCTTCCATAATCAGCTGAACGCCTTTAAAGGTTAAATACGAAATCCCTAAAAAGCTGATCAGGTTATGCGGCAGATGATGCGGCTGCGGATGAGAAAGAAACGGCCATATTTTCGACAAGAATAAAGGCAGAATAGACGCGATAACAGCTGAGCAAAAGACAAATCCGCTGTTCGCTTTCTGCCGGTACGCCAGGTAGCCGCTGATCAGGAGCACCTGCCATATGGTAAACAGACACAGGGCGATGACGCCGTGTAAGTCATGCGAGAAAATCAGAGCCAATATAAGAATGGATATAAACATGTTGTATGCCTGGAATCTTTTTCCGTTCAAGCCGAGAATGATGGTCGGCAGAAGAAGAATGCCAAGCAATATAAAGAATAAAAACGAGCTGTAAGGCGTCATACAAGAACCTCTTCGCGGATGCGTTTCCGGTCAATTTTGCCGTTAGCCGTCATTTGAATGTGATCCTGAAAAATGAACTTTCTCGGAATCATATAAGCCGGCAGGAAAGCGGCAAGCTCTTTTTTAATCGCACTCGTCAGGTGGAACTCCTTCTGGAATTCGTGCTCTTCAGGCACAATTGCAGCTATCAGATATTCAACTGTTCCGTTTGGCTGATACGGAATCACAACAGCTGAGCGCACGTACTGAGACTGTCTCACATGAAACTCAATTTCCTCCAGCTCCATCCGGTAACCGTGAAGTTTAATCTGGAAATCCAAGCGGCCTTGGCAGAAAATCTGACCATCTTGTATATAACCAGCATCGCCAGTTCGGTATGCCCATTGGCCTTCATAAGAGAAGAACGCTTTATCTGTCAGCTCAGGCTCACCGAGATAGCCGCGGCTTACACTAGGGCCTGCAATAACGATTTCGCCTTTTTCTCCATCCGGGAGCTGGTTCCCCTGTTCATCCATAATCAAAATGTTCATATCCGGTTTAGCGAAGCCGACTGGCAGAGATTCGTGCCGGCTGATGATGTCACTTGTAATTTCAACGGACGTAACAGCGACTGTCGCCTCAGTCGGACCGTATGTATTAAAGATTTTCGCTTTCGGGAAACGCTCAAACAGCGCTTCGGCTACAGAAACCGGGAGAACCTCACCGCAAAACATAAATGTGTCCGCCTCAGGAAGCAGATCTTGTGAAAATCCAGGATCCATCAGGCACATTTGCACAAAGGATGGCGTCGATGTCCATATATTCAGCCCGGACTTTTTGAGCTCTTCGAATAAGATCTTCGGCTTATTCACGGCGTCCTTCGTTACGCAGTGTAAAGTACCGCCTGACTGAAGGCACGGATAAAGATCCATGACGGATAAATCAAATGAAAACGGCGCTTGGTTTAAAAACGTTTTGCCTCCGTTGATCGGGAAGTCCGCGCAAATCCAGTCTGTGAAGCTTTGAAGGTTTGTGGCAGAAATCTGCACGCCTTTCGGATTGCCCGTGCTTCCGGAAGTGTAAATGATATAAAACGTTTCGTGTCCCGCCACCCATTGATCACGGCTGACAGTGCCTTCGTTTTCCAGCAGTTCTTCCGCTGATACTGTCTGAATCAGCCCGCTGTCAATATCAACAGGAAGCCCAGATACGTGAATCAGCAATTCGGCGCCCGAGCTTTCAATGATTTTCGCAATCCGCTCGGACGGAATGGACAAGTCAACCGGGATATAAGGATGTCCCGCCTTGACGCTTCCTAAAAAGGAGACAATCATGTGCGGTTCCATATGTCCGTACACCAGAACAGGAGAACCCTTTTCTCCAGAAACGCGTTTTTTAATCGCGGCAGCCGCACGGTCAGACAGCGCCCAAAGTTCCTGATATGTGAGCGACTGGCCTTGAGAGCGGAAGGCTTCGGTTTGCGGATAAGTTTCCGCATGTGTTTGAATAGCATCTAAAAGTTTCATTGTTATTCTCTCTCCAATTAGAAATCGTTATAAATATAAGAACCGGTATTCGCGGTGTGAAAACCATACATAAAAAACAAAACAAGCAGTATCAACAAATAAAAGCCTGTATGACATGTCCACTTGACAGCGGGTTTTTCATACAGCTGTTTCATCAATTGCAGCATATTCAAATTCCCTTCCCGTTTTTTCGACAATTACATGAGTATATGACGAGCGGATGCGCAAAAAGTTTCATATTTTCCCTAATATCCCTCAAATTTATATATCGGCTTCTGTCTTCAGAAGTGAATTTTTATCTCTGAAAGAGGATGAATGAAGTTTCTCTGACTGATTCATTATAAAGGAAAGAATAAATGTAATGAAGAGAACTTTTTAACTTTTAAAAAGCGTAAATGATTTTTAAAAAATTTTCCGCTCCTGTTTGTAAAGGCGCAGGCAGAACTCTAATGAAATCAGGGCAGAAAGCGTATAATAAGAAGGAAAACGCCCGCTTAAGGTATCTTGTGAAATGGTGGAGAAGTCATTATGATAGATAAGGAAGCAAAACGCAAGTTTCATCAAGTGGACGGCTGAAAAAAAGTAAGCCTTTTAATAGAAAGGAAGAGGAAGATGAACCAAACAAATAAGGGTGAGGGTCAGACAGCGCCGGAAAAAGAAAGTATGGGGCAGATCCTGTGGCAATTAACGCGTCCGCATACATTAACGGCGTCGTTTGTTCCTGTGCTTCTCGGAACCGTTTTGGCGATGTTTTATGTGAAGGTTGATCTGCTGCTGTTTCTGGCTATGCTGTTTTCTTGCTTATGGATCCAGATCGCGACGAACTTATTCAATGAATACTACGATTTTAAACGCGGGTTAGATACAGCTGAATCTGTCGGAATCGGCGGCGCAATTGTCAGACATGGTATGAAGCCCAAAACGATTCTGCAATTAGCGCTCGCTTCATACGGCATTGCCATTTTACTCGGTGTTTATATTTGTATGAGCAGCAGCTGGTGGCTGGCTGCCATCGGCCTCGTCGGAATGGCGATCGGCTACCTGTATACAGGCGGGCCTCTGCCGATTGCATATACACCGTTCGGTGAGTTATTCTCAGGCATTTGCATGGGTTCGGTGTTTGTGCTGATTTCATTTTTTATTCAGACAGATAAGATCAACATGCAAAGCATTTTGATTTCGATTCCGATTGCGATTCTTGTCGGCGCGATCAACCTGTCGAACAATATTCGCGATATCGAAGAGGATAAAAAAGGCGGACGCAAAACATTGGCGATCCTGATGGGGCATAAAGGAGCCGTCACTCTCTTAGCTGCATCGTTTGCTGTCGCTTATATTTGGGTTGTCGGCTTGGTTATTACCGGTGCCGCAAGCCCATGGCTGTTTGTCGTCTTTTTGAGCGTGCCTAAGCCGGTTCAGGCGGTGAAGGGCTTTGTCCAAAAAGAATTGCCGATGAATATGATTGTCGCAATGAAATCAACAGCCCAAACGAATACATTTTTCGGATTCCTGCTGTCAATTGGATTATTGATCAGCTATTTCCGGTAAGAAAGAAGACCGCTTTTTCGTGCGGTCTTTTTTTTGTTACATTCGACAGAATTTTGTAAAAAAATTCATAGAACCTAGCAGCAGGCAGGCACGTCTAGTACATGGACAGCGGATAAAGATCCGTTAAAGGAGATGACGAAAATGGATTTATCTGTAACACATATGGACGATTTAAAAACTGTCATGGAAGACTGGAAAAACGAACTGTTAGTTTATAAATTTGCGCTAGATGCACTTGATACAAAGTTTTCGATTATCAGTCAGGAATATAATTTAATTCACGGCCACAATCCGATTGAGCATACAAAATCACGTGTGAAAAGCTTTGAAAGCATCGTAAATAAACTCATGAGAAAGGGCTGTGAGATTACGACACAGGAAATGAAGGAAAATATCCACGATATTGCCGGTGTGCGTATCATTTGTTCCTTTATTTCTGATATTTATAATGTCGTGAACGTCCTGAAGCAGCATGAGGATTTGCGGATCGTAAAGGTAAAGGATTATATTCAGAATCCGAAACCGAACGGCTACCGAAGCCTGCATTTGATTATTGAAATGCCTGTGAACTTAACGAACAGGGTGGAATACGTCAAAGCTGAAATTCAAATCCGCACCATCGCCATGGATTTCTGGGCGAGCTTGGAGCATAAAATCTACTATAAACTGAACAACGACGTTCCTAAACATTTAACCGATGAGCTGAAGGAAGCGGCGGAGATTGCCCACTATTTAGATGAAAAAATGCAGGGGATTAAGAAAGAAGTGGATTGATGAACGTTATATTTTACAAAAGCGAAGCCTGACAAGGTTTCGCTTTTTTGCTTTGCTAGTACTTTCTATACCAGTATAAACTCACTTCTGTTTCTATGATTGCACCTGCTTTATCATGCATGAAGAAAGGAGGCAAACATGAAACATTCCATTTCATTATCGAGAGGTTTGATCTTTCTGATGGCGGTGACTAGCGGGTTTACTGTCGCTAATGTCTATATCAATCAAACATTGCTTGTCAGCATGGCAGGTACGTTTCGTGTGACAGCGGCACAAGCTGGGATGATTGCTACATTAGCGCAGATCGGCTATGCGGCGGGGAATCTGCTGCTTGTTCCATTGGGAGATCTATTTGAACGCCGCCGCTTCATTGTGAGCCTGCTGTTCTTAGTGGGGGTTTGCTCAGCCGCTTCAGCGTTAGCTGTAAGCTTTTCATGGCTGGTCATCACAAATTTATTGCTGGGGTTCTTCACGATTATTCCTCAAATCCTTGTGCCATTTGCGGCAGGTTTAGCAAATGACAAGAACAGAGGAAAAGTACTCGGAAACGTAGCCATCGGGTTGGTTTGCGGAATATTAGGCGCGAGAGTGGTCAGCGGGGCGATAGATGCCCAATATGGCTGGCGTGTGATGTATTGGATTGCCTGTGCAGCAGCCGTCATCATTATGCTGATCATTCGCTTCTGCTTTCCGAAAAGCAAAGGGACACATGCCGTTGGTTATGGAAAACTCATTTCTTCATTATTTCCGCTTTTGATCAAGGAGAAGGCGTTAAGAAAAGCATGTGTAAACCAAGGCTTCATGTTCGGCGCCTTTAGTTTATTTTGGACGACGTTAGTGTTTATGGTGAGTGAACCGCCATTCTCGTTAGGCAGTCAGACTGCCGGAACAATCGGTTTGGTGGGGATTGGCGGGGCTTTTGCGACACCGCTGATCGGCCGGATTATTGATCAAAAAGGAGCGGTTTTTGCCAACAAGCTTTGTATGTCTTTTACCTTATTGTCATTTGTATTGTTAATGGCGGGCCAATTCTCAATGATTGTAATTGTGCTGGGCGCTTTATTCATCACTATGGGCATCCAGGCGAACCAGGTGGCATGTCAGGCGGAGATTTTCCAATTGTCCGCTGATATGAGAAGCAGATTGAATGGCATCTTTATGGTCAGCACGTTTTTAGGCGGCGCCTTGGGGTCGTATGCAGGCGGTGCAGTTTGGATGCTGTTTCATTGGAACGGCGTTTGTATTCTGGGGATGATCATGATTGGTATTGCCTTCAGTTCAAGGATTACCAAAAATCGAGCTGCGAAACAAAGCGATATCGGAAGGGAGATCGAAGCTGGTGCAAACAAGTGAACATTATAAAAAAGGGCTAGATATTCTGAAGCAAATAGATGAGGAGAACGTCGAAGCGATCGTTGACAGTTTTAAACAATCCATCGCTCCGGACCTTGGTGTGCTCGCCGTGGCGTTTAATTACGGACAGATTTTTTCAAGACCGGGCCTTGATCTGAAATCCAGATTATTAGCAACGGTTGCCGGATTAACTGCATTGGGCAATACACAGCAGTTAAAATTCTATATTAACGGAGCCCTGAATGTCGGATGGACACAAGAAGAACTCATAGAAGTGATGATGCAGATGATCATTTACTCAGGATTCCCGAATGCGCTGAATACCATTTTGCCTGTGGCTGCGGAAGTATTTGCAGAACGAAACAAATAATATAAAAATCTTCTCCTTTTTTATGTAGAATACAAATAGGAAATTCTATGCAGGAGGAGAGTGTGTATGTGGACGGTATGGCAGAAAAACGGAAAGAACTTGGTGAGTTTTTAAAATTAAAAAGAGCGCAGCTTTCTCCGCAAGAATTTGGATTGCCTTTAGGCACCAGAAGGAAAACGACAGGCTTGAGAAGAGAGGAAATGGCCCAGCTGTCCGGTATCGGTGTCACATGGTACACATGGCTGGAGCAGGGAAGGGATATTCGGGTATCGACACAGGTACTGGAAAGCATATCAAGAGTGCTCAAATTGAATTACGAGGAAAAACGCCATGTCTTTCTGTTGGCGGGCCACCATGTTCCTTTAGATGATCAGGATGAAGAAAATAAAAGCCTTCCTCCGGCTGTGCGGCACTTTATTGATCATTTAACCAATTGCCCTGTTTATGTGACTGACGAAAAGTGGGACGTTATTGCTTGGAACACGGCGGCGTGTGCTGTGTTCGGCGATTTTGGCCAAATGGGCAGAAAGGAAAGGAACGCCATATGGCGATGTTTCACGTCGAAAGAGTACCGGAATCTGCTGGATGACTGGGAAAGCCACGCCAAAAAACTCATCGCGCAATTTCGATCGACTGCCAGCCGGTTTCTCGGGGAAGCGTGGATAAAAGAGCTGATCGGTGAGTTAACTGAAGTAAGCCCAGAATTTAAAAAATGGTGGAACCACCACGAAGTGTTAGGCACACACGCAGGAGAAAAAGTGCTTCATCACCCGGCAGCGGGCACAATGGTAATGGAGCATATGACATTACAAATATATGACTCTCCTGATTTGAAACTGACCATTTATCGGCCGTTAGAGAAAGAAAATACGGCAGATAAACTGAGAGCTTTACTTATAGACGGCTAAATAGCTGATTATTATAAAAAGACGGCTGCAATGTGCCGTCTTTTTTTATTTGATATCTTCATAAATATCAGAGGCTTTTGCCTTGATATGTGCCCTCTTGCCGGTTGGTTTTTTCTCTTTTTTCACAGCTTCATAGACAGAGGCTGTCACAAGGTCGCCAGCCTGCTGAAGGCGTTCTTTGCTGATATGTTCGATCGAGTCTTCGGGGGTATGATACCACGGCTCAACTTCTTCTGTTTCCGGGTCTCCCCAAATAAAGTTGGCGGAATCAATGCCGGCTTCGTGGAATGGCACATGATCAGATGATCCTCCCTGTGTCAGAGACAGGCTGTCAAACCCAATTTTTTCAGCAGCCGTATGGCTGGATTCCCAAACATCGTTAGATTGTCCGTCCAATGTGTTGACATACAGCTCAGACGCATTCTCCCAGCTTGTACCCACCATGTCTAAGTTGAAGTTTACTTCGCTTCGTTTCAACTCTTTTTCTGATAGATGATCTACATAATGAGAGGAGCCGAGCAGGCCGAGCTCTTCAGCGCCAAAGGCGATAAAGCGGATTTCCTTGTCAGAAGGAATGCTTTTCAAGACGCGTGCCATTTCCAGCATGACAGATGTGCCTGATCCGTTGTCATTTGCGCCGGGCGAGAAAGGAACACTGTCATAATGGGCTGTAACGTACACAATATCAGGGTTTTTGATGTTCTTTGGCTTTTTGATACCGATGATGTTCTGGGAGGTTTGGTTTGCGAATGCGTTTAGTTGTAAGGTTGCTTCTTTTTGCTGGATAAGAGTTTCACCGTCTTCTTTCTTAATTCCGACGACAGGAATGCCGGCTTTATTTCCCGACAGGTTTGGCGTCATAGGCACGAGGCTTTCTTTGTTGTTATAAATGATGACAGCTTTCGCTCCGGCGGCTTCGGCATTTTTGGCTTTCTCGTAATAAGTCAGGTCTCCTCTGGAAATTAAGGCGATTTTGCCCTTGGCGTCAGCGGTAAAGTCCTTTTGATAGCCCAAGCCTGCATTGTAAAGCGGAGCCGTTAGTCCTTGTTCCTCAGTCGGAGCCGAGCCGGACGCCGCTTGGAGAAGAATATCGCGTCCTTCTGAAGACAGCGTTCCCTCAAGGCGGTCAGGGATACTGAATCGTTGAACCTTCACATCAAGCTTTAATTTTCTCAAGGTTGAGGCGATCAATAAGGCACTCTTTTTTTCAGCGGCAGTTCCGGCTATTCTGGGGCCGATTGCTTCACTTAGCTGAGAAATGGTAGAGTACGCACGCTTTGCTTTGAATGGAAGCTCGCGCTCGCTATCTGATAGTTGTACAGCGTGCGCGGCAGGGGTGACACTCTGTGCCGGCAAGAGCAGTGTGCCGGCAGTTAAAACAGCCATCGTCATGACAGTCAAAAGCTTTTTCATCAAAAATAAACCTCCCCTAAATGTATGGTTGGGGAATATTTCGGGATGCTAAAGGAGTTTCCTGCAAGATGAAGAGCGTTTTTGAAAAGACAGTGCTTTATACCTGCAAAAAAACGCTTATGAATGAAGGGTCATAAGCGTTTCGGAATATCAAACTATTGGAGCTTTAAAAACTTGCGTTTGCCGACTTGGATGATCATATTCTCTCTTATCTCTGCTTTGGCGTGAACATCTGTTATTTTCTCTCCGTCGATGCGTACACCGCCGTTTTGAATCATGCGGCGCGCCTCGCTCTTCGAAGAGAGGAGTTTTAGCTTGACGAGCAGATCAATCATCGCTATCGTTTTTTCGCCTTTCCAGTTTACGGCTGGTATATCTTCCGGCAGGCTGTTTTCCTGAAAGACTGTTTTAAACGAGTGTTCGGCAGCTTCTGCTGCTTTCTCTCCGTGATACATTCGGACGATTGTTTTGGCTAAAAGCATTTTGGCATCACGCGGATGAACGGCGCCGGTTTCTAAGTCCTTCACGATCTGTTTTTTCTCTTCAAGCTCCAAGTCCGTTGCCAAATGAATGTATTTTTTCATCAGGCTGTCGGGCAGTGACATCGTTTTTCCGTACATGTCGTTTGGATGTTCGTTAATGCCAATGTAGTTGTGTTTCGACTTCGACATTTTCTCGACGCCATCCAAGCCTTCCAAAAGCGGCATAAGGATGACGACTTGTTTTTCTTTGTTGTATCGTTCTTGGAAATGCCGTCCCATGAGGACATTGAAATGCTGATCCGTTCCGCCTAATTCAATATCACTTTCGAGAACGACAGAATCATATCCCTGCATCAATGGGTAAAAGAATTCATGCAGTGAGATTGGTTTTTGCATGGCGATGCGTTCTTCAAAGTCGTCGCGCTCCATCAGGCGGGCTACCGTTATTTTCCCTGCTAATTCAATGACATCTTCCAGATTCAATGTTTTCAGCCATTTTGAGTTATAGTGAAGCTCGACTTTTTCTGGATCGAGCACTTTTCCGAATTGCTCAAAGTAGGTTTTGGCATTGTGCTGAACTTCTTCATCAGTCAGTTGCTTTCTGGCTGCCGATTTTCCGGTCGGATCACCAATTTTTCCTGTGAAATCCCCAATTAACAGCTGGACAATGTGGCCGTTTTCTTGAAATTGGCGAAGCTTATTTAACACAACCGTATGGCCCAAATGTACATCCGGTGCAGACGGATCTAATCCGAGCTTAATTTTAAGCGGCGTGCCCGTGGAAATTGATTTCACGAGCTTTGCCTTTAATTCCTCCGGCGGTATGACTTCGTGGGCGCCTGTCATGTATAGCTGTAGCTGTCTTTCTACCTCTTTTTGCTGTGCTGCTGTGAGCTGCTCAAATGTTCTCATCATTTTTCCTCCTTTTTTACAAACACAAAAAAGAGCCCATCCCGATAAGGGACGTGGCTCAATGCACGCGGTACCACCCTGGTTGAAGACATTGTCTTCCGCTCATTCGAATAACGGTTTCCCGTCCTTTGCTACTAACGTTCACAAAGAAAGCTCGGGGAGGTAATTCGCGTTTGCCTGTGTGCCGGCTCGCACCTTCCGCCGGCTCTCTGAAACAGGGAAACAAACCGCTACTGGATTCCCGTCAAAGCTTATGATGTATGAAGATTGTCCGCTACTTTTCTAAGCAGTCCTGTCAGGGTTTTTTGCTCCTCTTTTGTCATGCCCGTAATCAATTCCGTTTCCCCTTTGTGAAACTCGGGGTAGAGGTCTTCGATCGCTTGTTTGCCGGATGCAGTGATTGTGACAAAAACAAGTCGCCGATCTCTGGTATCGATGCTTTTGGAGCAAAAACCCTTTTTTTCGAGCGTTTTGATCACGTTGCTTGCTGTTGCTGTTGAAATGCCTGACAGCTCAGCGATTTTTTTCGTTTCGAGTTTGCCCCATACCCATAGATCGTAAAGAATGGAGAAAGCGGTCCAAGATAATTTGTAAGAAGAAAGAACCTCAGTCTCCATTTTGACACGGAGCCTTTGCGCAGACCGATACAGGTTCGTCGCGATCGAAATGGCTTCCAGGTTGAGTGACTCAACGGGCATTTGTTTAAGCTTGCTGAGTGTGTCATGCTCTTCTTTGCGAAGCTGCTGCTGTTTATCTAAACGTTCCATTTGTCGCCGCCTTAAATTATCAGAATCATTAGCTATGAAATGAATTGTAGCAAAGACGATGGTGAACTTCAAGCCTATATTTTTCGGTTGCATAAAAAAAGCCAAAAGAACACCACAATAAAGAAAAACCCGCAGACGGGGGTGCAGTTGTGCAAAAATATGTTCAAGGCGTGTATAAACACGATCCGTTTCATCTGTTTTCGACAGAGCATGCACTGACATTAAGCTTGATCGGCATGCTTGCCATTCTTTTGTTTTTGTTCCGCCGGCCAATCAGCCGGCCGGCATTCAGTACATTTCTGCGCTATTTGTTTGTGTTTCTTTTGCTTGCTTCACAAATTGGTTACCAAATATGGATGATCGCCGCGGGCAGGTGGTCGGTGCGGACTTCTCTGCCTCTTCAGCTGAGTGACTTGTCTGTGTATTTATCAGCGATCATGCTGGTGACAAAGAGCAGAAAGCTGTTTGTGTTTTTGTATTTTGTCGGCATCGGAAGCTCGCTTCAGGCGCTTCTGACCCCAGACCTTGGTATGTTCTCATTTCCGCATGTGCGGTATATACTCTTTTTTATTTCGCACGGGTCCGTGTTTCTGTCCTGTCTGCTTATGGCGGTGATTGGCACGTACAGACTCAGACAGCGCTCTTTATGGGTGACTGTTTTGATTGTCAATCTGTACGGAGGGATCATTTATCTGGTTGACCGCTGGCTGAATGCGAATTATATGTATTTAACGAAAAAGCCGGGCGGCTCTTCGCTATTGGATGTTCTCGGGCCTTGGCCATGGTATATCGCCTCAGCTGAAGCCATTACGATCGCGAGCTTTTTCATCCTTTATTGGCTTTATCGGATGTTCAAAAAATAACACCTTTTTTGTTGTATAGCACATTCTGTTTTAAAAAATATTGGAGATTGGTGTTTAATTTTCTGAAAAAGGGAATGTAACTTGTACAACACAAAGGGAGATGAATACCATTGAAGAAAGATGAAATTATGCATATCGTATCATGCGCAGATGATAATTATGCTCGTCATTTAGGTGGGATGTTCGTTTCTTTATTGACAAACATGGACCAGAACAGAAAAGTAAAGCTATATGTGATTGATGGGGGAATTGAGCCTGATAACAAAAAAAGGCTGGAAGAAACCACATTGAAGTTCGGTGTGCCGATTGAGTTTTTAGAAGTGGATACCAATATGTATGAACATGCGGTGGAGAGCAGCCATATTACAAAAGCGGCGTATTACCGCATTTCGATTCCTGACTTAATTAAGGATGAGAGCATTAAGCGGATGATTTATGTCGATTGTGATGCACTTGTCCTTGAGGATATTTCGAAACTATGGGACTTGGACATCGCTCCATACACCGTTGCTGCTGTGGAAGATGCGGGGCAGCATGAACGTTTGAAAGAAATGAATATCACTGACACGGGAAAATATTTTAACTCAGGTATTATGGTTATTGATATGGAACCTTGGAGAAAGCAAAACATCACAGAAAAAGTTCTCAACTTTATCAATGAAAACGGTTCTGAAGATTTTCTTGTGTTACATGACCAAGATGCGCTGAACGCGATCTTATATGATAAGTGGTATGAGCTTCATCCGCGCTGGAACGCTCAAACATACATCATGTTAAAACTGAAAACACCTCCGACACTGTTAGGACGGAAGCAATATAATGAAACGAGAGAAAACCCGGCAATCGTCCACTTCTGCGGCGGAGAAAAGCCTTGGAACTCCAATACAAAACATCCGTATCGCGATGAGTATTTCCATTACATGTCCTATACAAAGTGGAATACGATCGGAAACCCGGCTATCAATCAATAATCTATATATGAAAAAACGCTTTTGAGATGATCAAAAGCGTTTTTTGGTTTGTCAGCGGGCCACTGACCGATGATAGAAGCGCTGAATATGCATGGCGATATAGCACAATTCTTTTTCAGGAAACTCAAAGCCGTATTCCTTCTGCACAAATGTGCCGATGCTTTTGGCGCATAGGAAAGCATCCTTGAATCTTTCTTTAATGATGGCGATCATTTCTGAATCCAGCTCGTAAATGGTTTCACCTGCTTTGATATGCTGAATGGCAAAGCGCAAATGGGTCACGAGCCTTTCGTAAGAAATGGTATCCTCCACAATGTTGATCGACAGCTGGGTTTCAATAATGCCGATAATATCACGGATCATCGTTGTAATATCAAGTGTCTGTGTCATGTCGCCGGCGTTGTTTCTCGCTGTGTGAATGTGCATGGCGATATTGCCGATTTCATCCTCAGGAATCTCAATGCCCAGTTTCTCTTTAATCAGCGCTCTAGCCCACATGCCGATTTGGAATTCCTTCGGATAAAGAACTTTGATCTCATTCAGCAGCGGATTTTTGATGACCATTCCGTTGCTCAGGCGTTCGATCGCAAATGAGAGGTGGTCTGAAAACGCAACGTGAATCCGTTCGTTGATTTTGATGTTCAGTTCTTGTTCAGCATGGGAAATAATTTGCTCGGAGATTTGAATATGGTCTTCCGGCAATGTTTCTAAAATCTCTTCGAATTGTTTATAGTCAGGTGTATCTTTTCTGACGAATGTTTTTTCGATTTTAGACGGATCGACAATATCATTTTTTCTTTTGTCGAACGCAATTCCTGCACCCAAGAGAATCTTCTCTTCATTTTGATCCTTTACGACGATTGCATTATGATTTAAGATTCTTTTAATTTTC
This sequence comes from Bacillus sp. PK3-037, assembly GCF_054161355.1. Lineage (NCBI taxonomy): Bacteria > Bacillati > Bacillota > Bacilli > Caryophanales > Bacillaceae > Bacillus > Bacillus sp. PK3-037. Next base: position 309,299 of record NZ_CP096408.1, read on the forward strand.
ATAGCTTTTTGTCCTTTCATCCCCCGTTTTATGAATGAAATCGAATAAATCCAGTTATTCTGTCTCTTCTTTAAACCCAAGAAACAATGTAGCTATAAAAGCAGAGACGGCCGCGATCAAAAAACCGATCATATAATGAACAAAATTCGCAATGCCAAACGGCAGCACGATTGAAATCATCGGGATGCCGGTCAGTCCGTAGGAATTCGAAACGACGTGTGCCCCAACTACATATGCCCCGCCGAGAGCGCCTCCAATAGCGGCTCCAATAAAGGGGCGGATCAGCTTCACATTTACTCCGAAAACAATTGGCTCCACAATGCCTAAAAACGCGGTAAGGGAAGCGGGGAGCGCGATTTTCTTCAGGCTTGACTGCTTCGTTTTGAAGAAAACCGCCAGTCCCGCTCCGCCTTGCGCCACATTCGCCATTGACCATATCGGCACCAAAAAGTTCACACCCACATAAGGGTCAGCAAGCAAAGTCGCTTCAATCGCATAAAAGCTATGGTGCAAGCCTGATAGAACGATAGTGGAATAGATACCCCCGAAAAGAGCTCCGGCAGCAATGCCCGCGTGGTGATAAGTGTATTCAATCGATTGTGATATGACCTGGCCGATGATAGCTGCGGCGGGGTTCATCACAATCAGCGCGAGACACCCTGTCACCATCACAGTGATAAAGGGAATGATCACGACATCAAGTGACTTGGGCACAATCTTTTTTAAAAGCTTCTCAATTTTGCTCATGATATAAATGGAGAGAAGAATCGGTATAATGGCGCCCTGATAGCCCATCAATGGAATGTGCAGCCCCCATATGTCCAAGGAAGCGGGGGTTTTGCTGCCGAGCATGGATGGATCAAGCAAATCAGGATGAGTCAGAAGCCCTCCTATCAATGCCCCTAAAAATGGGTTGCTGCCAAATTGTCTGGCGGCACTGAAGCCAACCAAAATCGGCAGGAGAATAAAGGCGGTGCTGGACACGAGATCCAGCATTTTGATCCACGGGCTGTCGGCAGAGAACCAGTGAAAGACCTGAATCATGCCGATCAGCCCCATGAGCAAACCGTTTGCTGTTATCGCCGGAATAATCGGCATGAAAATATCGGACAGCGTTTTAGCAAATGTTGTGACGGGGTTCAGCTTGCGTCTGGTGTGTTTCTCTTGAACAGCCTCTTCAGAAGGCGCTGCCTCCCACACACAAACGACTTCTTTATAAATTTTGTTGACGATACCTGCCCCAAAAATAATCTGGAACAGGCCATATCTGAAAAAGGTGCCCTGCACACCTTGCAGATTCTCAATAGCACGTATGTCGATTCTCGTTTCATCCTTTACTTCAAAACGAAGACGAGTTGTACAGTGGCTGATGCTGATAATGTTGCTTTTTCCTCCTGCGAGGAGCAATAATTCTTTCGCAATTTCTTTTTGCAAACAATAAAAACCTCCTCTGCTGAAGAAAAGTCGGCTTGTTCATCGTATCAAATGAAAAGTTGACAATCAAAATGAAAAAAGTGAGAAAAATGTAAAGCGTGCAGAGCCGTCAAAAAATGCCCTCGTCGGGTGACGGGGCATACGGAACATATGAAGCAGAAATGTCATTGGCGCCGTTACGAGCCCAACACGAAAAGAAGAGTTAAAATGCCTTTCTTTTTCTAGGCACTAATACTCCCTTTGCATCGTTGGGTCTTGCCTGCTTGCCAGTCACAATCCCGCAATATGCAGTTGATATCTGTAATAACGTTCATTTTATGCTGTTCACAGCAGGATAGCAATAGTATGAAAAGCCTGTGAAAAAAATGGGAAAAAGGTTGCGTACACAGTTTAACAGATGAAAAAACCTTTAAGACGAGCGTTACGTCTTAAAGGTTTTTCAATTACTTCTTAGGCTTAACGGCGTTCAGCCGTTTTTGCAGCTTTGTTTTTTCATGGGATGCTTTTAATTGATTGACTGCGGACTGAGCGGCTGTTTTTGATTTTTTTGTCTTGTCTTTTTCCGCTTTTTTCACTTTGGCCTTGGCCGTTTCGACTTTTTTGGCTTCAGCTGCCGCCACTTTTTTCTTCACTTTATCTAACCGTTTTTGCAATGACGTTTTGTCTTTTCCGGACTGAAGTTCATTGACGGCCTTTTGGGCTTTCGCCGCGTTTGCGTCAGTTGATTTCTTTTCCGCTGCGGCGACGGATTGCTGCGCCTTTTTTACATTGCTGCTTTTCACTTTGTTGAGACGCTTCTGCAGGGACGTTTTTTCTGAGCCTGCCGGAAGCTTGCTGACTGCCGATTGAGCGCTGCTGACATCTGTTTTCTTTTTGCTTTTTTCCGCTTTGGCGACTTTGTCCTTCGCTTGCTTTGATGCGATATAGCGCTTGACCTGGTCTAACCGTTTTTGCAGGTTCTTTTTATCCGTGCCGTTCGGCAGTTTGTTGATCGCGGCTTGTGCTGTATCAACGGTTTGCTGGGTTTTATACTTTTCTGCCTTTGCCGCTTTGTCCTTCGCGTCTTTTACATTTCTGGATGCCTGAACGTTATCCAGTCTTTTTTGCAAAGCTTTCTTGGCGCTGGAATTCGGCAGCTTGCTGACGAGCTTTTTCGCTTTGTCGATATCGGCTTGTGTTTTTGTCTGTTCGGCTTTTTTGACCGCTTGCTCAGCCGCCGCGTACGCTTGATCTGCCTGCTGGGCTTTATACCGGATCAGGCCATAGCCGAATTGCTGATCGCGGCCCGTAATTCCGAGATCAACGATGTTTTTCCGCATGAGGGCGCGAAGCTGCACGTTCGTGTTGCCAGGATCACGCTGTTTTAATAACGCAAACATGGCAGCGGCGTGCGGTGTCGCTTGAGATGTGCCGCTTCCCGTCGCGTAATATTGATGTAAATACGTGCTCGTGATGTCTGTTCCCGGTGCTGAAAATTCAACTTGATTTCCTGTCGTTGAAAAGGCTGCGAGCCGATTGTGTTGATCTGTCGCTGACACTGCAACGACACTGCTGTATGCCGCCGGGTAATTGACTGGCTTACCGTTTCCTTCATTTCCGCTTGCGGCAACGAGCAGTACGCCTTTTTCATATGCTTTGTCCATGGCGTCATGAAGAATCTGGCTGTCTGAAGACGTGCCAAGGCTCATATTGACGATATCCATTCCATTCGCTATCGACCAGTCGATCCCTTTGAGAAGACCTTGAAGATCTCCCGAGCCGTTCTGATCAAGCGCTTTAACCGCATATATTTGTGCTTCCGGTGCGATGCCGTCAATTCCGTAGCGGTTATGCTTAGCGCCGATAATCCCGGCGACATGTGTTCCGTGGCCGTTATCGTCTTTGTAAGAAGAAGTGTAACTGACAGCTGAGTACCCGCCGGAAATCGACAGGTCGTCGTGGGGGGAGATCCCGCTGTCAATGACAGCGATTTTGACGTTTTTGCCTGTCAGCCCCTCCTTCCAAGCCTGTTTGACCTGAATCGGTTCAAGATTCCATTGTTCGAAGTTGTCAGAGGTGTCGGCGTTCTCTGACAGTACTTTGAGGTCTGTATTGTCCGCTGCGGTGAACGTGACATTGTTTTCGACATACAAAATATCAGGATCCTGTTTGAATTCTTTTACTGTCTCTGGATCTGCTGTGACAGCTACCGCCGGAAGATGCTGATAATGCTGTTCAACCTCAGCATCACTGTCCAGAACGGTTTCTTTGCCGTCTTTGTTTTTATAGACCACAATGACCTCTTTCTCGCTGCTGGTTTCTGCATGTGCAAGAGGCCCTAGGGCGAGAAAACTGAAAAACAGAGTGACTGATACAACAAGTTTGCAAAACGTGTTTTTCATGGTTCTTCTCCTTTTTCTATGATGTTTGATATATATATCGGAGGAAAATGTGATTTTGATAATAAGAGGAAAGATTTTTTCATTGAGAGGGTTGTTCAGAAGAATGCAGATTTTTTCCGCAGAAAGAGGAAAAAATCTGCATGAATTTGTAAACGTTTTCAAAATAAGATAAAGAAAACATTGCAAAGGTTGTTTACAGAGCAGTGAAAAAAGGGGGCTTTTCAGATGAGCGCATTCACTCGGGTGATGGAAGAAAAAATCATGCCTGTCGCTGGGAAAATTGCCGGGCAGCGGCATCTCAGCGCTTTGCGTGACGGCATTGTTTTGACCATGCCGCTGATTATTATCGGTTCTGTCTTTTTGATTTTAACCAGCCTGCCGATTCCCGGTTATGCTGATTTTATGGCGAGTGTGTTTGGGGAACAGTGGGCGGATAAGCTTGGCTATCCTGTCAATGCTTCATTCGATATTATGGCAATGATTGCGGCTTTCGGGATCGCCTATCGGCTGGCGGAAAGCTACGGTGTTGATGCCCTGTCTGCCGGAGCGATTTCAATTGCAGCCTTCTTATTGGCAACGCCGTTCGAGGTGCCTTTTACACCGGATGGCTCAACAGAATCAATCATGGTCGGAGGCGGAATTCCCATTACATTGCTCGGCAGCAAGGGACTGTTTGTCGCCATGATCATCGCCTTGTTTTCGACTGAAGTCTACCGGTACATCATTCAAAAAAATATTGTGTTTAACATGCCTGACGGCGTGCCGCCGGCGGTAAGCAAATCATTTGTCGCGCTGATTCCCGGCTTTATTATCGTATTTCTTATATGGCTGGCGCGTCTTCTGATTGAAATGACGCCTTTTGAAAGCCTGCACAATGTCGTCGGAGACCTGCTCGGCACGCCGCTTTCCATCCTTGGCGGCAGCCTCGGAGGGAGTCTGATCGCTGAATTCGTGCAAATGCTGCTTTGGGCGTGCGGCATTCACGGCGCTTCGATCATCGGCGGTATTATGGCGCCGATTTGGTATGGCGCGATGGATGCAAACCGTCTCGCGTTTCAAGCGGGCGAGGCGCTGCCGAGTATTTTTACGACTCAGTTTTTTCAAATTTGGATCAATGTCGGCGGAAGCGGAGCAACGCTGGCGCTTGTACTCACAATGCTTGTGCGGTCCCGGAGCAAACAGATGAAGCAGCTCGGCCGATTAGGGATTGGTCCAGCGCTATTTAACATCAACGAGCCGATCATTTTCGGCATGCCGATTGTGATGAACCCGCTCCTTATCGTTCCGTTCATCATAGCCCCGCTCCTCACCATTACCGCCACTTATATCGGCATGAGCACCGGGCTGGTGGCAAGGCCCGCCGGAATCGCCGTGCCATGGACCATGCCGCCGCTCATATCAGGGTACCTGGCGACAGGCGGAAAAGTATCGGGAGCGGTCATGCAGCTGGTGAACCTGCTCATTACATGTGCTCTCTACTACCCGTTTTTCAGAATATGGGATCATCAAAAATGGAAGGAAGAGAGTGCGGTTGAATCCGGGGATAAAAATGTGACGTGATGTAAGCTGTAATAGATCATCAGCTGTTAAAGGGCTGATGATCTTCTATCAACTATGAGTAAATGTTAGAATATGTAAAGGGGGTGCGCATGCTAGAATACATATGGTTAGATGACGAATCACCAATCTTAAAACAAATACCAGTTGAATATACATCAGCTGCTATTTTATTTTCTCCTTTTATTCAAATGCCTGAAGGGTGGGAAAAAGCTAAGAGAAAAAATGAGTATGAGCATATTTATCCAAATGATCAAGAAGTAAGGGAAAAAGGAAAAGCAGTTACATGGAAAGAGATCATGTCTTCATGCGGATTCCAAACACATGCAGAGCTGGCGCTGGCTTTGAAGACATCGATATTTGCTTTAAGGGATGAGTACGCGAGAGAGGATTTGGCTGAACTTTTACATGCGAACTTAAAAGGAGATCTCTTTTATCCTAGTGAGGACCATATTTCAAATTTTCATATTCCCGGTTTGGTAAAAGTGCTTCGTTACAAGGGCTCCAATCGGTTTTATTACTCAGAACCAATTGTGGAAAACAGCGGCTTTCTGGACACAACTGAGGCTAACTTGCGGACGGTTCTTGATGAAGCCGCCGCAGAACTCATTTTGACTGATGAGAAAATGAATTTTGTGTTTATGAGTGTATACGACTCATTCATGAATGTTTTTCTTGCGAAAGATGAAAACATTCATGACATGGTTCAGCGTATGGGCTGGGAGGCCATGTTTTGCGATGAAACTACGTATATGAATTGGTATAGGTAAGAAAAGAACGTACCCCTAAACAGAGATACGTTCTTTTTTCTTACCGCTGAAAGAACTCAATCCACTCGCCGTCAGGACCTTCGATATAAAAATACCGATACCCGTTTGGAAGTGTTGTGATCTCTTCGTCGATAAATGTCGCATTCATTCTTTCCGCTTTTGTATATTCGGCCGCGATGTCATCAGTCAGCAGGGCAATGTGATGCACTTTACCTTCGGCGGGAAGCTCGCTGCTGTAGCCTTGAATCAGTTCGATTTCTGTTTCCGAACCATCTTCAAAGCCTAGAAAAGCAAGCTCGATAATACCGTTCGTATGAGTGATGCGGTCCTTCAATTTCATGCCGAGAACCTCTTCATAAAATGAAATGGACGCGTTCATATCTCTTACCATAATGCCTGTATGGTCAATTCGTTTTGCCATGCTGTTCCTCCTAGAAACTCTTTTTGTCTATCGTAGAAAAACCTTTCCTTTCTGTCAATGAAGACATCTTGGCGTTTTGTGGTACGATAAGAAAAAGCAAACAGAAAGAGGACGAACATATATGAAGCTACTCACCCTAAAGCAAGCACATGCTGCAAAAATCAAAAAAGGCTATCCGCTTATCGAAAAGGAAGCTCTCACCGGCAGTGCGGGGCACGTCAAAGAAGGCGACCTCGTTGATGTCGTGTCTGAAAGCGGCGAGTTTCTCGCAAGGGGCTACTACGGCCTGCAAAACAAAGGGGTCGGCTGGACGCTTACCCGCAATAAAAATGAGCAAATCGACCAAGCATTTTTCCTCAGTAAATTAACAAAAGCGGTACAAACGCGTGCAAATCTTTTTGCGGCGCCTGATACAACGGCTTTCCGCCTCTTCAACGGTGAGGGCGACGGCATTGGCGGCGTCACCGTTGATTATTATGACGGGTACCTGCTGCTCCAATGGTACAGCAAAGGCATTTACACTTTTAAAGAAACGCTGATTGCCGCTCTGGATGAACTGGATATTGAATATAAAGCGATTTACGAAAAGAAACGCTTCGATACGGCTGGACAGTATGTCGAGGATGATGATTTCGTGAAGGGAGAAAGAGGCGAGTTCCCGATCATCATTCAAGAAAACGGGATACAATACGCGGTTGATTTAAACGAAGGCGCCATGACAGGCATCTTTTTAGATCAAAGACATGTGCGCAAAGCGATAAGAGACCGCTATGCCAGTGGGAAAAATGTCTTAAATACGTTTTCTTATACGGGTGCGTTCTCAGTGGCGGCAGCGTTAGGCGGAGCGGAGAAAACAACGAGCGTGGACGTGGCAAATCGAAGCCTCGCCAAAACGATCGAGCAATTCAGCGTGAACAAGCTGGATTACGAGGCGCACGATATTAAAGTGATGGATGTTTTTAAATACTTCTCATATGCGGCGAAAAAGGATCTGCGCTTTGATCTGATTGTTCTTGACCCGCCATCCTTTGCCCGCACAAAAAAACGCACCTTCAGCGCGGCCAAGGATTATAAAAATCTGCTGAAGGAAACGATCGCCATTACAGCCGACAAGGGCATCATTGTCGCCTCTACAAACAGCAGCGCCTTCGGAATGAAGAAATTCAAAGGCTTTATCGATGCCGCGTTCAAAGAAACAAATGAACGCTATACGATCATAGAGGAATTTACATTGCCGGAGGACTTTAAAACGATGTCAGCATATCCGGAAGGCAATTACTTAAAAGTTGTCTTTCTGCAGAAAAAATAAAAAGAAAAAATCTGCCCGGTTCAGGGCAGATTTTTTATGTAGAAATGATTTGCTGGACGCGTCCGATACGGCCATCTTCCAGACGGACTTTAATGCCGTGCGGGTGATAGCTTGATTTCGTCAAAATATCCTTCACTGTGCCTCGCGTCAGTTTTCCTGTTTTTTGATCCGCTTTCAAGACAATATCAACCTGTAATCCTTTAGAAATGCTGCTCCGCTCTTGCCCGTTCATAGCACACTTCCTTTCTTTTTATTCATTATAGTCGTTATGGTTTAAAAGTAACAGCCGGCTGATGAAGCGTATGTTTATTTTTTTCTGCTTTTATTAAATATAATGTCAGCCCTGCGCCCGCTATGCTGAGAATGGCGAAGAGCAGATAGACCGCGAAGATGGAAATGTAGTCAAAAATGTATCCGCCAACAAACGTACAGAACCAGTTGCCGAATCCGTTGCCGATGGCGGCGTACATGGTTAGCGCTGTTGCCTCCACATGGCTCGGGGTAATCTTTTTGACGTATTGCAGCGCCGCCGGAATAAATAAACCAATAGAAACGCCTTGGAGACATACCGTTGCATAAATGATCCATAACGAAGGCTCTGTGAAGTAAAGCGTCCATCTGAATAATGAAACCCCGCCGGACAGTATGATGACATTGAGCAATCCCATTTTATCTATGAATTTCTGCGCAAACCTCATAAACGGAATTTCTGAGATCACTCCGATAAAAAATAAAAGGCCAATGGCGGAAAGAGACGCGCCGCTTTTGTCGAGAAACAGACTGAAGTATGTATTGTTCGCTAAATTTGGTGCAAATGTCGTAAAGGTGATGATCATAAAGATGAGGAAAGTTTTGTTGCTGATCAGCTCCCGGAACCCTTTGCGGATATTGATCTTTGTTTTTGTTTTCTGCTGGCCCGGCATCTGTGAGGCCAATATGGCTGCCATGCACAGAAAGGCGCAGCCAAAAATAAAGATGACGTGAATGGGGTACAGCTGATTCGTCACCTGTCCCATGACAAACACCGCAATGCCGAAGCCGAGAGAACCAAACAGGCGGATTCCGCCGTAGTTTCCGTTTGTTTGTTGTGTGTACCTTAGTGAAATGCTGTCCGAAAGTGGAATAATCGTGCTTTGAAAGGCTGCAAAACAGGCCGCGATCAAAATAAACAGAGGAAAGCTGTCAAATGCAATATAGCCTAATCCAATGATGCCTGTGATTGATGTGCAAACCGCCAGCAGGCTTTTTGTTTTTTGCGTATAGTCGCTCAGCATGCCCCAAAACGGCTGAAAGAAAATCATCACAATCGGGCCGAGTGACATAATCAAGCCGATCTGTGATCCGCTTACATGCTGTTCTTTCGTTAAATACATACTGAGTAAGGGGATAATGCTGCCCGTGCCGAGAAAAGCAAACAAATAAAATCCTTTTAACGCGGCGTAATGCCGTCTCACCTGCAAGTTGTGCATAGGGTGCCTCCTTTGGTATCCACAAATTACATTATATTGGAATTCGCCAGCTTTTCAATAAGGGGAAGCGCATAAAAAAAACTGCCCTTGAGAGGACAGTTTTTTCTTACATAAATGAAAGTAAAAACGGCGCCGCGCAAAGCGTCATAATCGCCGCAAGAATCATTGACACACTGGAAATCGTGCCGGACACAGAGCTAAGTTCAAATGCTTTTGACGTTCCCGCTCCGTGTGCGCTTGTGCCAAGCAGCACGCCCCGCGCGATTTCATTATCAATGCGGAAATAGCGGATGACCATCGGGCCAATCACTGTGCCTAACAAAGCGGTCAAAATCACAAACACGGCTGTGACCGCAGGCATTCCGCCGATCATTTCAGATACGTTCATGGCGATCGGCGTTGTCACTGATCTTGGAACAAGGCTGTCAATCAAACCAGTTCCGAGGTGAAGCCATTTCGCAATAAGAGCTGTAGAAATAATCGCGATGCATGAGCCGAAGGCGACGTTTAAAATAATTTCCACTGCGTATTTCTTTAAAACAGGGAAATATTTATAAAGCGGGATCGCAAACGCCACGGTAGCCGGCTGAAGCATATCGGTCAGCACTTCACCGCCGAGATTATATGTCTCGTACGGGACATTCACCAGCAGCAGCAGACCGACTAACACAGCGGGCGTCACCAATAGCGGCGACGTATAGACTCGCGGAAAACGCGAATATACTTTTTTTGCTCCTAAATACACCAAAACCGTTAATAACAAACTTACAATTCCGATGAACACGTATGTTTTTTCTCCTTTCTTTTCGCAATGATTTGTGTAAGCGTTCCTGTGGACACCATCACGACAAACGTGCTGATGATGACAACAAGCAAAATGCTGACACCGAATTTTGACATAATGTCTCCGTATTCAATCACTCCGACGGCAGACGGGATAAAAAATAAAAGCAGCTCCCCAAGAAGCCACGCCGCGCCAAGCTCTATCCATTCAAGCTTGATGATTTTAAAGTGTAATAATGTGAAAAGAATCACAATCCCAATTATACTGCCGGGAATATTTATATGAAGAAGGGCTGTCACCCAATTAATCAGCCGAGCAAATATAAATAACAGAGCGATTTGAATAACGGTTAGCAACAGTTTTTTCATATTGATGCCTCCCTTATATTCATATTGTACATGAGGTTACGCTATAGGTAAAATATATATTAAGCATAATAAGTATTCCTTTTGTCTATAGAGAGGGTGAAGTACATGGATATCCGCCATTTAACATATTTTCTGGAGGTCGCCCGTCTGAAAAGTTTTACGAAGGCGTCCCAATCACTTTATGTTTCCCAGCCGACGATATCGAAAATGATCAAAAATTTAGAAGCGGAGCTTGGGATCGAGCTTTTTTACCGAAACGGCAGACAGGTGGAGTTGACGGACGCCGGCCATAGCATGTATGTGCAGGCGCAGGAAATCATTAAATCATTTCAAAACCTGACATCCGAGTTAAATGATATTATGGAGGTCAAGAAAGGGCATGTGCGAATCGGGCTGCCGCCGATGATCGGCTCAGGTTTTTTCCCGCGAGTGCTCGGCGATTTTCGGGAAAATTATCCGAATGTGACCTTTCAGCTCGTTGAGGACGGCTCTATCAAAGTCCAAGAAGGCGTTGGGGACGGTTCTCTTGACATCGGTGTTGTTGTTCTCCCCGCAAACGAAGACATTTTTCATTCATTTACGATCGTAAAAGAAACATTAATGCTTGTCGTACACCCTTCCCACCGGCTGGCGGGTGAGAAAGAGAGCCGATTACAGGATTTGAAGGAAGAGCCTTTTATTTTCTTCAGGGAGGATTTTGTTCTCCACAATCGAATTATGATGGAATGTATCAAGGCCGGATTCCGACCCCATATCATTTACGAAACCTCGCAATGGGATTTTATCAGTGAGATGGTGTCAGCCAACCTGGGGATCGGACTTTTGCCGGAACGCATATGCCGCGGCCTTGACCCGGAAAAGGTCAAAGTCATTCCGCTTGTCGATCCGGTCATCCCTTGGCATCTTGCGATTATATGGAGAAAGGACCGCTATTTGTCCTTTGCGGCAAGAGCTTGGCTTGAACATACGAAATCGTATTTATGGGATCCGAAAAAAAGAGAGAGTAAAGGATGATGCTAATATGGATGCACAATCAGCAGCAAAACGTCTAACAGCCGTCCGGAAACATAGCCCTCTGGTGCACAGTATAACAAACAATGTTGTGACAAATTTTACAGCGAACGGCCTGCTCGCCCTCGGTGCCTCACCCGTAATGGCTTATGCGAAGGAAGAGGTCGCCGACATGGCGAAAATCGCGGGTGCGCTCGTTTTAAACATCGGAACGCTAAGCAAAGAAACCGTCGAAGCTATGATCATTGCGGGTAAATCAGCGAATGAACATGGCGTACCCGTCATTCTTGATCCCGTCGGTGCTGGAGCGACACCATTTCGCACTGAATCGGCACGTGAGATGATTCGTGAGGTGCGCCTCTCTGTAATCAGGGGAAATGCCGCGGAAATTGCACATACCGTCGGTGTTTCGGATTGGATGATCAAAGGAGTCGATGCCGGTGAAGGCGGAGGCGACACCATCCGTCTGGCTCAACAGGCGGCGCAAAAACTGAACACGGTCATTGCGATTACTGGGGAAGTCGACGTAATTGCCGACGCATCTGACGTATACACTCTTCATAACGGCCACAAGCTGCTGACGAAGGTGACAGGCGCCGGATGTCTTCTGACTTCAGTTGTCGGCGCGTTTTGTGCAGTGGAAAAAAATCCGTTATACGCTGCCATCGCTGCGATTTCCTCATATGGTGTTGCGGCTCAGGTTGCAGCGCAGCAGACAGCTGACAAAGGTCCGGGGAGTTTTCAGATTGAATTGCTGAACAAGCTGTCTTCTGTCTCTGAACAGGATGTATTAGAGCTAGCGACAATAGAAAGGGTGACAGTCTCATGACACGTATTTCTCGGGAAATGATGAAAGAGCTATTATCTGTTTACTTCATTATGGGTTCAAACAATACGAAAGCCGATCCTGTGGCAGTCGTGCAAAACGCATTAAAAGGCGGTGCCACTCTGTACCAGTTTCGTGAAAAGGGCGGCGATGCGCTGACAGGAGAGGCGCGGCTTGAATTCGCTAAAAGTGTGCAGGAAGCCTGTCGTGAAGCCGGAGTCCCTTTTATTGTCAATGATGATGTGGAGCTGGCACTGAAGCTGAAGGCAGACGGTGTGCACATCGGCCAAGAGGATGCGAAAGCAAAAGAGGTCCGTGACGCCATTGGCGATATGATTCTAGGTGTGTCCGCCCATACGGTGTCTGAGGTGAAGCAAGCCGAGGAAGATGGAGCAGATTATGTCGGTCTCGGGCCGATCTATCCGACGGAAACGAAAAAGGATACAAGAGCTGTGCAGGGTGTGTCTCTGATTGAAGCGGTGAGACGTCAAGGCATCAGCATCCCCATTGTCGGCATCGGCGGCATCACAATAGAAAATGCCGCTCCCGTCATCGAAGCGGGGGCTGACGGTGTCAGTATGATCAGCGCTATCAGTCTGACGGAGGATCCGGAAGAAGCCGCACGCAAATTTTACGATGTTATTCACACATATAAGACCGGCAGATAACCCGATTTGCCTTCAAAAGGCTGTCCTGTAAAGGGCAGCCTTTTTGCTGTTCTGCCAAGGTTTTCAGACCTTCAAATCGGCGTGGAAAAAGGAAGAACCATCTATTGAGAAGGAAAACCTTTCATCCCACAGCAAAATGGACTCGAATATCGCTATGATTTCTCTTTCTTTCATTAATCAAGACGCGAAAACTCGAAACACAGCTTGAAGAGCTTTCTTCTCACTTAGAAACCTACCAGCAGGCTGTTGTACTGAAGAAGGCATCCTCGGGTCAAACAAGGACATCCTTAACAGCCTATATTCAAAGCTTAAAAGACACAAAACAATTGATAGAAAAAAACAGATGGGTGAAACGTCAGCTTTCGGCCGCAGAAAAAGCTCCGGGGCGCCTTTTGTCCAAAAAAAGGAAACAGACCCCGTCAAGCTGAATCAAATCCCGTCAAATTCGCACTCAGCCTTGCGAAATCTACGGGGAAACAAATTTTGCGAAGAGCTTTTTCTTACACGGAAGGCATTGACTCCAAAACCGGTTATATGGATGCAGGTCTCCTGTTTATCAGCTTTCAAAAAAATCCCGACAATCAGTTCATTCCCATGCTGAAGGCACTTTCGGCAAAGGATGCGTTAAATGAATATACGCAAACGATTGGTTCTGCTTTATATGCAATTCCCGGCGGGTGTAAAAAAGGAGAATATATTGCCCAGCGGTTGCTTGAATCGTAAAAGAAGCCATGCAGGCTTCTTTTAAAAAAAACAGTTGTAACTTTTATTGTTACAGTTTAAAATCAACCTATACGAAAGGAGACAATCATGACAGTACAGATAAAAGTTTATTCAGATTACGTCTGCCCATTTTGTTTCATTGGAAAAGCCGCTTTTGAAGAGGCGATAAAAGGAAAGGATGTTGAAGTCGAGTGGATGCCGTTTGAATTGCGTCCAAGTCCTTCACCGCAGCTTGATCCTGTAAACGACCCTTCCAAGAAGTATATGTGGCAAACCTCGATCAGACCGATGGCGGAGAAATTGGGAGTTGATATCAAATTTCCAAACGTCTCGCCTCACCCATATACAGACTTGGCTTTTGAAGGCTTTCACTTTGCCAAAGAATACAACAAAGGACATGAGTATAATACCCGTGTATTTGCAGCATTTTTCCAAGAGGGTCAAAACATCGGGGAGATTGATATCTTGACGAAGCTGGCGGAGGAAGTTGGCTTAGACGGAACATTATTCAAAGCTGCGCTGGAAGCAAGAACATATCAGGACGTGCAGCGGCAAGCTCTGAAGCACGCCTATGAAGAAGCTGACATTACAGCCGTACCAACCTTTGTCATCGGCGACACGGTGATTCCGGGAGCAGCCGGCAAGGAAGTATTTGAAAATGCGATATCTCAGGAACAACAGAAAACGTAACCTAAGAAAGCTCTCTAAACAAAAATCTGTTTAGAGAGCCTTTTTTAATCCTGATCCATATGAATTCCCGTATGCGCCTTCACCTGTATTTCCGCAAATGTATCTTCGTTAGCCGTTTTATCAGAAGACAGAAGCGTTCCAAGCCACGCACCGAGGAAACCGAGCGGAATCGAAATGATGCCCGGATTAGACAGCGGGATGAGCGGCTCGCCTACAAAAATAGCACCTCCGGCCGGGTCCCACACACTCGGGCTCATCGACACGAGGACAAGAGCACTGATCAGCCCAGTCAGGCTGCCCCATAATGCGCCTGAGGCATTGAATCTTTTCCAAAACACAGTAAACACAATCAGCGGAAGATTTGCGCTGGCGGCAACGGCAAATGCCAATGCGACAAGAAAGGCGACATTTAAGGATTGAGCAAAAATCGCAAGAATGATAGACAGCACTGACACGGCGACAGATGCCCATCTGGCCGCTTTCATCTGCTCTTTCTCAGTTGCTTCTCCTTTTCTGATAATCTGGCTGTAGATATCATGGGCAAACGCTGAAGCGGCAGACAGCACCAAGCCTGTCACCACTGCCAAAATCGTGGCGAAGGCGATGGCTGATACAAACGCGAACAGGAAATCTCCCCCAAGTGCTTTTGCCAGAAGCGGCGCCGCCATGTTTCCCGCTGGATCGGCCGCTGTAATCGCGTCAAAACCGACAAACGCGGCTGCGCCAAATCCGAGAAATACTGTCATAATGTAAAACACACCGATGATCCATGTTGCTGAAACGACTGATGCCCGGGCAGTTTTGGCATCCTTAACTGTATAAAAGCGAATTAAGATATGCGGAAGGCCGGCGGTCCCCAGCACAAGTGCCAAATTCAATGACAGGGTTTCAAGCGGGACCTTGTATTTGTTCCCTGGATTTAAAAAATCAGCGCCAAGCGGGGTAGCGGTTTTCATTTGCTCAAACATTGTATTAAGGTTAAAACCGAATTTAGAAAAAACGATAATGGAGATGACGAGGGTGCCGGCCATCAGCAAAACGGCTTTGATAATCTGAACCCAGCTCGTCGCGATCATTCCGCCGAACACGACATAAATGGTCATGAGCACTCCGACAATCAGAACGGCCGCGGTATAATCGAGCCCAAGCAGCAGTTTAATCAGCGCCCCTGCCCCCACGAGCTGAGCGATCATATAAAAGGTAGAGATGGCGATGGTATTGAGAGCGGCGACACCGCGGATCTTCTTTTCTTTAAAACGCGCCGCAATCATGTCCGCCATCGTATACTTTCCGAGATTCCGAAGCGGCTCCGCGACGATATAGAGGACAACCAGATAAGCGACAAGAAAACCGATGCTGTAAAAAAATCCGTCGAACCCATATAACGCAATCATTCCGGCAATGCCGAGGAACGACGCGGCAGACATGTAGTCGCCGGCAATTGCCAGTCCATTCTGAACACCGGTGAGCCCGCCGCCGGCCGTATAAAACTCACTCGTCGTTTTCGTTTGTTTCGCGGCAAAATACGTAATCACAAGCGTCAGTCCGACAATCGCTACAAATAACAGAAACGCTGTCAGGTTCATGTCTGTTCACCCTTCAGCTCTTCTTTTAAAGCGTTTACAAATTGGTCGTAACGAGCTGCCTTTCGGGAATACACCGTACAGAGTGTCCACGTCATAGCGAATTGAGCGATGGCAAACAGCCAAGCCCATGAAACAGCACCAACTGCCGGAGTATTCAAAAAGGTGAAATAAGACGTTAAAACAGGGAGTGAAAAATAAAAGACAAAAAAGAAAATCGCAGTTGGAACAATAAAGGCCCGTTTCTGCTTCAAAAAGGCTTGAAAAGATGGAGACCCAGCAATCTTTTGGTAATCAGCTTGCGATCTGTACATGGCTTTCCTCCTTTTATTCTGCTGAAAAATAAGCATAAAGGTACACCAATAGGTATGTACAGAACGTCTGATTTATTCTTCAGGATCATAAAGTGGACGAAAAAAGCAGGAAACGTGAAGATAAGACGCGGGGGTATAAAACGGGCGAAGGTTTTCCAGCTGCCGCGTATTAACAAGTTTGCTTTCAAAACCTCACCAAATGCAGCCTATGCAAAGCTGCCCTTTTTCTAAAGTCCGGTTCCATGTTCGCATCACCTCTTTATGGCAATGCATGTGCCAAGAGGTGACCGCATCACCAGCTGTCTGTCATATTTTAGGCTGAAACACCGTTTGTCCTCAAAATCGGCGCAGTAAATAAGCTATCGAATAGAGGAAATGGTGAAAACTCAGATCAGATGATAGAAAAGCCAGAGGTAAAAGATCCGCCTGTCCGGATTAGTCTTGGCGGACGGTTTTTTTGTGATTGGGTTTTCTCATCGCTGTTTCAGATTCTAAAAACTGCCTCACATCATGAATGCCTAACCCAATGGATCTAGCTTCTTGAATCAACATATGCCAATCTTTGTCCAAATCTTTTTTAACTTGAGTTTTCATAGTAACCTCCAATTGTATAAAATGTTTTCCTGCAACATCCTGGCAATAAAAGACAAGCCGGTGCGATGATGAGGCGAGTACAACAAATTTCACACATAGTTGCTCGGTGTTCACAAACTGAAGGAAAAATCACCTACCTATTCCCTAAAAAAATGACTAATATAACCAATGGACCTTATTTATAATAATAAACAATTAAATACTGACTGGATAGTATGTAAATAAAAATAAATCCTATTGCCTATTAAATATGACCCCTTAACAACCGAATAGCATACCTCTGGAAAGAAATAAATACCGCAAAAGATTGATCCGGTGTAAGATAAGGGTAATCATACCGGCTGGAGAAAAATATGAAAAAAAACAAATTTCAAATTAAAAGAGAGCAAACATTTGAAAAATTTATAGAGGCTGGCCTGAATTTATTGATTGACCGAGCGTATGACTCTGTGTCTGTGGAAGAAATCAGCAGAGCTGCCGGATACAGTAAAGGCGCATTTTATGTTCATTTTGACAACATGGAAGACTTCCTGCAGCATATCTTCGAAAATCATCAAATGAAAAAACAGATTATCATCGGCTACCTGGATGAAATCGAACGGACATCTGTGAAGCCGCTGACGCTGCATGAGGCTGCAAAACATGCCGCAGAGCTGCTGTTTTCTTACTACAAAAACAAACCATCATGGGACATCACCTCGTTTGCGATGAATATGCCGACCTTTAAAGCTGTCCAAAAATGCAAGACTTATGTGGGGCTATACGAATTGTGGGTGGAAGAAAATACGTCATATATTCATTGGCTGAAGGAGAGAAAGCTGGTTGACGACAGTATTGATCCCGAATATACGGCTAAAATAATATGTGCGGTGCTAGACGGAATCATCAAACAATCGCGTGTATTGGGCCATCCGGCCACATTCCGCAGCTTTTTTGACGCGCTTTCCGTTTTTGTTACTTTTAACCGCGAATATGCAACGCTAAGAAATTTGAAAAGTTTTTCAGAAAGCGAGGAACATCAGTGAAGTATAGAGAAATGATTATGTATATCATTATGGGGGTTTTCACGACAATCGTGAATATCGCCAGTTTTTATATATTGGTAGAGATCATGAATGTGGATTATAAAGCTGCAACAGTTGCCGCTTGGATTTTGTCTGTTCTGTTTGCTTACATAACAAATAAAGTATACGTGTTTCAGCAGAAGACAGATGACCTGCAAAGCCTGCTGAAAGAGCTCACTGCCTTTTTCAGCGTTCGGGTGCTGTCTCTCGGCATAGACCTTGGCATGATGATCATCCTTGTCGGACAGTTCCATACAAATGAAACGCTGGCCAAAATACTCGACAATGCGGTGATTGTTGTCGTCAACTATGCCGCAAGCAAATGGCTCGTCTTTAAAAAGACAAAAGAAGAAGGGGTATGACAAGGGCGGCAGCATATGATCTTCCGTTTTCGTTACAGAAAGACCGGGAAACAAAAAATAAAAACCATGAAAGGTGATGCACATGCGGGAAGAATTGAAGGGGATATTTGCAAGTGTATTCGGAGAGAAAGAGGGATTACGGTTTTTTTTCGCACCGGGAAGAGTGAATCTGATTGGAGAACATACGGATTATAACGGCGGGCACGTGTTTCCGTGCGCGCTGACCATGGGTACATATGCTGCTGTTGCAGAAAGAAAAGACGGGCTGGTTAGGATGTATTCGGACAACTTTCAGGAAGCCGGCATAAAGGAATGCAGTCTTGACGGCATCCGTTATCAAAAAGAAGATGACTGGGCCAATTATCCGAAAGGCGTCATATATGAATTTCAGCAACGGGGTTATTCGATTCCGCATGGCTTTGACATCGTGTTTTCAGGGAATATTCCAAACGGGGCAGGGCTTTCATCTTCCGCTTCCATTGAGCTGCTGATGGCGGTCGTGCTCCAAAGCTATTTTCATCCTCAACTCGATGCGCTGGAGCTTGTCAAAATGGCACAACATGCGGAAAACACATTTATCGGGGTCAATTGCGGAATTATGGATCAATTCGCAATCGGAATGGGGAAAGAACATCATGCGATGCTACTGAACTGCGATACGCTGGACTATGAATATAGCAAACTCGATGTCTCCGGGCTTGCCCTGGTTATTGCGAACACGAACAGAAAAAGGACATTGGCGGACTCAAGCTATAATGCGAGACGCCAAGAGTGCAGCGACGCATTGCTGGATCTGCAAAAGGAGCTCGACATTACATCACTTGGCGACATCAAGCCTTCTGACTTCGACGCCCACTCCGGCCTGATCCAAAATGAAACGAACAGACGCCGCGCAAAGCACGCCGTATATGAAAACCACCGCGCCATCAAAACAGCCGACATGTTTAAAGAAAACAATATTCACGAAATCGGGCGGTTAATGAAGGAATCCCACCTTTCATTGAAGGATGATTACGAGGTGACATGCCCGGAACTTGATGAGCTCGTATTTGCAGCGTGGGAGCAAGAAGGAGTGATCGGCTCAAGAATGACGGGAGCGGGTTTCGGCGGCTGCACGATCAGTATTGTAAAGGATGAATTTGTTGATGACTTTATCCAAAAGGTGGGAGACAAATATCAAGAAAAAACAGGACTGAAAGCGGATTTTTATGTCGCTGATATTGGTGAAGGAGCGAGAGAACTAAAGGGGGAGTGACACATGAGCATTTTTGAACATCTGGAACAGCTGATAGAGTATGGGCTGGAACGAAAACTGATATCGATTTGGGATCAGGAATACACGAGAAACCGACTTTATGAAGCGCTGGACATCAAACATCCCCAGCCAGTCTCAAGCACACTCATTAAGCAGGGCCATCGTCTTCCTGACTTGCTTTCTCCCATTTACAAGTGGGCGGCAGAAACCGGCCGTATAGAAGCCAATACAGACACCTATCGAGATTTGCTCAGTGCAAAGCTGATGGGCTGTTTTGTCCCGCCTCCGTCTGAGGTCATCCGCAAGTTTGAAGAGACAAAGGCGTTATACGGACCGAAACAGGCGACAAAAGAGTTTTATCAGTATGCAGAGGATGTCTATTATATCAGGTCTGACAGAATCGCCAAAAACGTTCATTGGACGGTGCCAACCGAATATGGCGAGCTGGAAATGACAATTAACCTGTCAAAGCCCGAAAAGGACCCGAAGGCGATTGCGGCTGCCAAAGAACAGACGCAGACGAATTATCCGCCGTGTGTGCTTTGTAAGGAAAATGTCGGCTTTGAGGGAAGTGTGAACCATCCGGCCCGGCAGAATCACAGAATGATTCCTGTTATTCTCAGAGACGAGCAATGGTATTTGCAGTTCTCGCCATACGTGTATTATCGGGAGCATTGCATCGTTTTAAAGGGTGAGCATGAACCGATGGAGATCAGCAAAAAGACGTTTGAAAGACTGCTCTCATTCCTCGGGCAATATCCGCATTATTTTATTGGATCAAACGCAGACCTGCCGATTGTCGGCGGCAGCATTCTAAGCCACGACCACTTTCAAGGCGGGGCGCACGATTTTCCGATGGCGCGTGCAGAAGCGGAAGATGTATATGAATTAAATGATCATCCAGGCGTGTCGCTGGGCTTAGTGAAGTGGCCGATGTCTGTGCTCAGGCTTCAGGGAGACGATCCGCATATTGTCGCTGACGCAGCGGACTATATTTTCCGTGCATGGCAGCAATATTCAGATGAAAAAGCCGGCATAGCCGCCTTCACAGGGGATACGCCGCATAATACGGTCACACCGATTGCAAGACGCAAGGGAGGCTCATATGAACTCGACATCGTGCTGAGAAACAATCGGACGGATGAGGAGCATCCATTAGGAATCTTCCATCCTCATCAGGAGGTTCATCATATTAAAAAAGAAAATATCGGCCTGATTGAGGTTATGGGCTTAGCGATATTGCCGGGCCGTTTACAGGAAGAAATGAAAGCAACGGCAGCGTCCCTGTGCTCTGCTGATCCGAAAACAGCATTAGAAGAAAATGAGCTGACGGCTAAACATAAGGATTGGGCTCTTCGTCTGATGGAAAGAAGAACCATAACAAAAGGGAATGCGGAACAGGTTATAAAAGAAGAGCTTGGCCGTGTATTCGCACGCATTCTTGAACATGCCGGCGTATTTAAACAGACACCCGAAGGAAAACAGGCCTTCAACAGGTTTATCCATTGTTTAGGCGTCAAACAAGTAAAAAGCCTCAACCGTTAAGGGAGAGGCTTTTTGCTATTGAAAAAAGAGCCCAAAACGTGACGCTTTGGGCTCTGTCGCTCTTATCCTCTTTTTCTTGCTAAGAGGCTTACTAGAAATACAACAATGGCTGAACCGATAATCGCCGGGATAATGGCAAATCCGGCAAGGTGCGGTCCCCATGTTCCAAGCAGCCCGTGGCCGATCCAGGCACCGATAAGACCAGCGATCATCGACCCGATAATTCCTCCGGGCATATCTCCTTTTACAAACAGGCTGCCAACCCATCCGATAATAATAGCGACGATAAGTGAAATTATGAAACTCATCATGCAACACATCCTATTTTAAATTTATTTGCTTATATCATTCCTCCTTTTTGTATAAGATAAACAATTGAATGTGCTAATAAAAAAGCGGGATCAGTTCAGAGCATATCGCCGCTCTATTCAGCCTTTTCTTTCAATATTGGTTGCGTTAAAATGGTAATCGTGTGAAAAGATGCTAGGCAAGGAAAAATTAATTCTCTTGTAGAAAGTTTAACAAAATGAAATTTTTGATTGACCTTGGTTTTTTATTGTGGTAAACCTTTATTTGTCAGTAGAATTAGTTCTTCATCATCTTTCTTTACTTATATGCGGAAATAACTAGAAACTTTTCATCTTAAGCGATAGATATGAATAAAGTTGGAGCAATTTTTGTCGATTTTATGACATTTAAGCGAAAATGGGCTGAAGTTTATAAAAAAATAAAGCTAATAAGTGAAGTTTTTGATAGCATAACAAAGTAGAGAAAAGATTTTGAGGAAGTATGCACTTCAGATTTATTACATCAATAGGAAGGATGGTGATCTTCTTGTTCAGAGCAATAAAACCGTTACTTGTATTAGCGCTGTTAACTGTGGTTTTCGTCCTTGGGGGATGCAGCAATGCCTCAGTACTAGATCCGAAAGGGCCTGTGGCTGATCAGCAAAGTGATTTAATCCTGTTATCTATCGGATTTATGCTGTTTATCGTCGGGGTCGTCTTTGTTCTATTTACCATTATTTTAGTAAAATACCGCGACCGTAAAGGCAAAGATAATGGATCTTATAACCCAGAAATTCACGGTAACACGTTCTTAGAAGTAGTCTGGACAGTGATCCCAATTTTAATCGTCATCGCACTTTCTGTGCCAACCGTACAGACGATATATTCGTTAGAAAAAGCTCCTGAAGCAACAAAGGATAAAGAGCCTCTTGTTGTTTACGCTACTTCGGTAGACTGGAAATGGGTATTCAGCTACCCTGAACAGGATATTGAAACGGTCAACTACTTAAACATTCCTGTCGACCGCCCGATCTTGTTTAAAATCTCATCTGCAGATTCAATGGCATCGCTATGGATTCCTCAGCTTGGAGGACAAAAATACGCGATGGCAGGAATGCTGATGGATCAATACTTACAGGCTGATGAAGTGGGAACTTATGAAGGCCGCAACGCGAACTTCACAGGTGAACATTTTGCCGACCAAGAGTTTGATGTGAATGCTGTAACAGAAAAAGACTTTAACAGCTGGGTGAAAAAGACTCAAAATGAGGCTCCTAAGCTGACAAAAGCGAAGTATGATCAATTGATGCTTCCTGAAAATGTGGACGAATTAACGTTCTCTTCTACTCACTTAAAATACGTTGATCACGGACAGGACGCAGAATACGCGATGAAGGCCCGCAAACGCCTTGGCTATCAAGCCGTTTCACCGCACTCTAAAACAGATCCGTTTGAAAACGTAAAGGAAAATGAATTTAAGAAGTCTGATGATACAGAAGAATGATATTGATCAGGAAAGGAGGAAGCCCGCATGAAATTTAAATGGGATGAATTTTTTGTAACAGGTGACCCATTAATTCTGGGCGCACAAGTTTCCATTGCACTATCTACCATCGCCATCATTGTTGTACTTACCTACTTCAAGAAATGGAAATGGCTCTGGTCTGAATGGATAACAACTGTTGACCACAAAAAACTCGGAATCATGTATATTATCTCTGCTGTAATTATGTTATTCCGCGGCGGTGTCGACGGTTTGATGATGCGTGCCCAGCTAGCGCTTCCGAATAACAGTTTTTTAGACTCAAACCACTATAATGAAATTTTTACGACTCACGGTACGATCATGATTATATTCATGGCGATGCCGTTTTTAATCGGTCTTATTAACGTTGTTGTACCTCTTCAAATCGGTGCTCGCGACGTTGCATTTCCTTACTTGAACAACCTGAGCTTCTGGACGTTCTTCGTAGGGGCTATGCTTTTCAATATTTCTTTCGTTATCGGAGGTTCTCCGAACGCAGGCTGGACAAGTTATATGCCGCTTGCAAGTAACGACATGAGCCCTGGGCCGGGTGAGAACTACTACCTCCTCGGACTTCAGATTGCCGGTATCGGTACCCTGATGACAGGGATCAACTTTATGGTCACAATCTTAAAAATGAGAACAAAAGGCATGACACTGATGCGTATGCCAATGTTCACATGGACAACACTGATCACAATGGTTATTATCGTGTTTGCTTTCCCTGTGCTTACAGTAGCTTTAGCACTATTATCATTTGATCGTTTGTTCGGCGCTCACTTTTTCACACTGGAAGCAGGCGGTATGCCGATGCTTTGGGCCAACCTTTTCTGGATTTGGGGACATCCTGAAGTATATATCGTTATTCTTCCGGCGTTCGGTATTTTCTCAGAAATTATCTCAAGCTTTGCAAGAAAACAACTGTTTGGTTACAAAGCGATGGTCGGTTCTATTATCGCCATCTCCGTATTGAGTTTCTTAGTTTGGACTCACC
Organism: Bacillus sp. PK3-037; assembly: GCF_054161355.1. Lineage (NCBI taxonomy): Bacteria > Bacillati > Bacillota > Bacilli > Caryophanales > Bacillaceae > Bacillus > Bacillus sp. PK3-037. The sequence goes on from NZ_CP096408.1 coordinate 333,233, forward strand.
ACTTCTTCACAATGGGGAACAGTGCGTCCGTTAACTCATTCTTCTCAATTACGACAATGGCAATCTCGATTCCGACCGGGGTTAAAATCTTTAACTGGCTCTTTACCATGTATAAAGGCCGAATCAGCTTTACAACGCCTATGCTGTGGGCGCTTGCGTTCATTCCTAACTTCGTTATCGGCGGGGTTACAGGGGTTATGCTTGCGATGGCAGCAGCGGATTATCAATACCATAATACGTACTTCCTGGTATCTCACTTCCACTACGTGCTGATCGCGGGTACTGTATTTGCTTGTTTCGCAGGATTTATTTTCTGGTATCCAAAAATGTTCGGCCACAAACTGAACGAAAAAATCGGAAAATGGTTCTTCTGGATCTTTATGATCGGGTTCAATATTTGTTTCTTCCCGCAATATTTCTTGGGGCTTCAAGGCATGCCTCGCCGTATTTACACATACGGACCGAATGACGGCTGGACAACATTGAACTTTATCTCAACAGTCGGAGCTTTCATGATGGGTGTAGGATTCTTAATTCTTTGCTATAACATCTACTACAGCTTCCGTTACTCTACTCGTGAAATCAGCGGAGATTCATGGGGTGTGGGACGTACGCTTGATTGGGCGACTTCATCTGCGATTCCGCCGCACTACAACTTTGCGGTGCTTCCTGAAGTCAAATCTCAAGATGCATTCCTGCATATGAAAGAAGAAAAAACTGAATTATACCCTGAAAGCAAATTCAAGAAAATCCATATGCCAAGCAACTCAGGCAGACCGTTCTTTATGTCTGTTGCCTTCGGTATCGCCGGCTTTGGACTTGTCTTTGAATGGTACTGGATGGGCGTAGTCGGATTGATCGGAGTCCTGCTCTGCATGGTTCTGCGTTCATTCGAATACGACAATGGCTACTACGTTAGTGTTGATGAAATAAAAGAGACGGAAAGAAAGATTTCCGAATAAGGAGGCGTGAGTTATGGAACATGCAGAACACGGCAATTCTAACGCGCCTATGGAATATCAATCTGAAACCGGCAGACTTAATATTCTCGGGTTTTGGATCTTTTTAGGGGCAGAAATTGTGTTGTTCTCAACACTATTTGCAACCTTCTTCGTTCTTCAAAACAGAACAGCAGGAGGTGTCTTACCGGACGAACTGTTTGAAGTGAATCTGGTAATGATTATGACGTTCTTGCTGCTAATCAGCAGCTTTACCTGCGGGATCGCTGTTCATGAAATGCGCCGCGGAAGTTTAAAAGGCGTAGTCATTTGGACAATTATTACTCTTCTTCTCGGCGCCGGATTCGTCGGTTGTGAGATCAACGAGTTTGTCCACTATGTACATGAAGGAGCATCTCTCGGTACAAGTGCGTTCTGGTCTGGATTCTTTGTTTTACTTGGAACTCACGGAACTCACGTAACAATCGGTATTTTCTGGATCACAGGAATTCTGATTCAGTTGAAGAAACGCGGCTTAACTCCGCAAACTTCATCTAAAATCTTTATCTCAAGCTTGTACTGGCACTTCTTAGATGTTGTATGGATTTTCATCTTTACAGGTGTCTATCTCATGGGATTGGGGGGTCTGTAAAATGGCAAACAAATCTGCTGAACACAGTCACTTTCCATGGAAGCACATTGTAGGTTTTGCACTGTCTATTGTTTTGACCCTGCTGGCTCTATGGGTTGCAGTGTATACTGACCTGAGCTCATCAGCAAAACTTTGGATCATTTTCGGCTTCGCCTTCATCCAGGCGGCGCTCCAGCTTCTCATGTTCATGCACATGACGGAGAGCGAAAACGGCGGTATCCAAGTCGGAAACACGCTGTTCGGATTCTTCGGCGCGATCGTTATCGTGCTTGGATCTATCTGGATTTTCGCGGCTCACTATCATCACGGTGACCACATGGACGGAAATCCTCCTGGAGGCGCTGAACACTCAGAGCACTCAGGCCACAACGAATAAGCAAAAACCCTCTTCGTTAGAAGAGGGTTTTTTTGCTGTTTCAGCTGCTGCTTCGCTTTCTGCGAAGATAAGGAAGGCCATAAATGATAAAGGCCGCGATATGAGCGACAATGACGTTGACGGCAAACAGGATAATCATGAGAGTGTGTCCGAGTGGAGAAAGGCTTTCTGTTGCGTAAAAGAAGAAGAATACCCACATTAAAATAATTGGCGGAATAGCAGAGAGTGCGACTTTTTTGTTATCGAGCCAAATAAAGAGGGGAGTAGCGCTGGCAACCAATAAATAAGCAAAAAACATGTCCATCATACCCGTCTCCTTTCATTTTGTGACAGCGTTTACAAAAATGAAGTAGAGGAAATGAATTGTGTCTGTTTTGTGGTTGTTTTGTGAACATTTTGTTACAATTATTATACCATGTTTTCCAGAAATTGATACGTGATTTCGTAAAAATGTGTTAGAACTATCGTCTTATTTTTAAAGATTCGTATGATAGGAGAATGTACGGAGCTTTCTTTTTAAAACAGGGGGGGATGTAGATGTATCATGTAATAAAGCTTGAAAGAGAAGACTGGAGAGAAGTGATTCGTATGTCTGAATATGCTTTTCAGAAAGAACTCAGTGATGAGGAACGAGAAGAGAAAGTAAAAGCTTTAGAGAACCATTACATCATCGGAATCAAAGAACAAGAGAAGCTCCTCTCTAAGCTTCACATGGTTCCCTTTTCTGTCATGCTGGAGGAGCAGGAGATAAAGATGGGCGGTATTGCCGGGGTGGCAACCTGGCCTGAAGACAGAAGAAAAGGAACCGTAAAGGAGCTAATCCTAAACGCTTTATCGATCATGAAAAAAGAAAACCAAACTATCAGTTTTTTGCATCCATTCTTGATCTCTTTTTATCGCAAGTTTGGCTGGGAGCTCTGTTTCTATCAAAAACGTCTGACCTATCTTAAAGGACAGCTGCAAAAGCTAGACGACGCCCCAGGGTACATGAGAAGGATTCAAAAAGATGAAACAAATACAGTGAATGCCATCTACAATCAATACAGAAAAACGCACAATGGGTTGTTGAAGCGTTCAAAGGAGCATTGGAAAGAGAAGATCCATGGAATGAAGGCTGTGTATATCTCCGGAGAAGGAGTGCCTTGTGGATATCTTGTGTATGACATCAAAAACAAAGCGATGCGAGTAGTGGAATTTGTCTATTTGAACAGAGAAGCACAGAGAGGTTTGTGGAATTTTATTTGCCAGCATGATTCAATGCTGAATGAAGTGGAATTGACTGTACGAATGGAAGAAGAGCTTGATTTTCTAACTGCCGAGCCACGGGTCAAACAAGAGATATATCCTTACAGTATGGCGCGCATTGTTGATGTTGAGGGTTTTTTGCGGGAGTATCCAAAATCTCGGTTAACCGCGCCCTTTGACTTTAAGGTAACGGATCAATGGGCCCCATGGAATCAACAGACTTTCCGCATTGACTCTCAGCGGGTGCAGAATATCCCCGAAGATTCGTCTGGCCATCTAATAGAATGCAACATATCTTCTTTAACCGCTTTCTTCCTCGGCGCACGTAGTGCTCGTTTCCTTTACGAAACAGGCATGATAAAAGGACCACTGTCGGAAATTAAAAGGCTTGATGACGTCTTACAGCCAAAGTCTCCATTTCTAATGGATTTCTTTTAATCCCTTTTTACAAAGGGGTTTTTTTCATTTGAAAAGTTTTGTGTCAATCGAAACATTTCGGTTTATGATACGTCATATTTCGTGTAGCTGAAAAAGCGCCGCAAATGCGCGCAAAAAACAAAAAAGGAAACGAGCTTCACGTGTCATCTTGAACGTGGTTCATGTATAATAAACATTAGTGATTTTCCGATGAAAATGTAAGGCGGGATAGAATGAGTCGATATAAGAAACAGCAAAGCCCCTTTTATCAGGGGGATTTGATTTTTATATTAGGTGTGTTTTTTATCATAAGCGTAGTATCAATTTATGCTGCCGGTCAGTTTGGGCAGTATGGAGACGGTGCTTGGAAGAAACAAATCGTCTATTATGTATTGGGCATTGTTGCAATAACGGCACTGCTTTATTTCGATTTAGAGCAGCTAGAAAAACTTAGTTTATATGTGTTTATATTTGGAATCTTATTGCTGTTGATATTAAGAATCAGCCCTGAGTCTATCGCCCCTGTGAAAAATGGTGCAAAGAGCTGGTTCCAATTTGGACCTGTTACGTTGCAGCCTTCTGAATTTATGAAGATAGGGCTCATGATGATGGTGGCCTCGGTTATATCTAAGGCGAATCCTAAAAAAGTTCGTTCACTTAGAGATGATGTCTATCTTTTGTTGAAGATAGCAGGCGTTGCAGTAGTGCCAATCGGACTTATCCTTCTGCAGGACGCTGGTACAGCTGGGATCTGTATGTTCATTGTGATTGTCATGGTCTTTATGTCAGGAGTAAACTGGAAGCTGATCGCGATCATTGGCGGTTCAGGTATCTTACTTATTTCTCTTGCGTTGTTAGTCATGATTAATTTTCCTGATGTCGCTAAGTCAGTGGGGATTCAAGAGTATCAAATTAACAGGGTTACATCTTGGGTTTCTGATTCAAATGGAACAACTCAGGAAGATGCAAATAGCGGCTGGCAGGTTGATCAGGCCGTCATGGCTATCGGCTCAGGCGGTATTATCGGAAATGGTGTTCATAACTTGAAGGTTTATGTACCAGAGGGACAAACTGACTTTATTTTTGCTATTTTAGGAGAAAGCTTCGGATTTTTAGGCTGTGCCATTGTTGTTATCATGTTCTTCTTCTTAATCTATAGACTTGTTGTTTTGATTGACAAGATCCATCCATTCAACCGTTTTGCTTCTTTCTTTTGCGTAGGTTATACGGCGTTAATTGTTATCCACACATTCCAGAATATCGGAATGAATATCGGTATTATGCCTGTTACCGGGATTCCGCTGCTGTTTGTCAGCTATGGGGGGAGCTCGACGCTTGCCACGTTAATCGGTTTCGGCATTGTGTATAATGCGAGTGTTCAGTTGACGAGATACAGAAGTTATTTGTTTAATTCATAAAATGCAGACAGCCTTTACAGAGGCTGTCTTTTTTGTTGCAGAGCATTTCGCTTTTGAGTTCACATTTTTTCGGATATGATAAAGACAGATAAGGAGGTTCTTGTGATGAATAACACAATCGAAACCATTTTGAATCATCGGTCAATTCGGTCTTTTACTGATCAGCTTTTGACAGCTGAAGAAATTGATACATTAGTGAAAAGTGCGCAGGCTGCATCAACGTCCAGCTATGTGCAGGCATATTCGATAATCGGTGTTTCCGATCCTGAGAAAAAACGTGAGCTGTCTGTACTCGCCGGAAATCAGCCTTACGTTCAGAATAACGGGCACTTTTTCGTATTTTGTGCGGACTTGTACCGCCACCAAAAACTAGCTGAGGAAAAAGGCGAAAATATTTCTGAGCTACTCGAGAATACGGAAATGTTTATGGTCAGCTTGATTGATGCGGCGCTGGCAGCGCAAAATATGAGCATTGCTGCTGAATCAATGGGGCTTGGCATTTGCTATATCGGCGGCATTCGGAATGAACTGGACAAGGTGACAGAGGTGCTGCAAACGCCTGGCCATGTGCTTCCGCTTTTTGGCCTGGCTGTAGGACATCCTGCTAACCTATCCGGTAAAAAACCGAGATTGCCGAAGCAGGCTGTCTATCATGAAAATACCTATAACGTGAATGACGATGATTTTCGTGAACATATGAGTGCATATGACAAAACCATTTCTGATTATTATAGAGAAAGAACAAACGGTCAGCGGGTAGAAACGTGGTCTGACCAAATTCTGAACTTTATGAAGCAGAAACCGCGTACGTACTTAAATGAATATGTGAAGAAAAAAGGCTTTAATCAGAACTAAATGTGAAACCTCTCCGCTGGCGGAGGGGTTTTTATGTTTCACGTGTAACATATTCCGACAAATAGAGACAAGCTGACACAAATAAATGGCGAATGATCGGGAGACACTGATAAGCAGTATGAGCGGCTTTGGCGAAAAAATAAGGGATCAGTGATACGATGAGGATGAGGTGGTAGGGATGATTTCATTAAGTATATTAGATCAATCTCCAGTATCAGAGGGCAGCAGTGCAGAAACAGCCTTACAGCAAACCGTTGCGCTTGCGCAAGCTGCTGAGGACCTTGGATATAAGAGATTTTGGGTGTCTGAACACCATTTTTCAAAGCGGCTGGCAGGATCAAGCCCAGAAGTGCTGATCAGTCATATAGCGGCGAAAACGGATCGAATCCGTGTTGGGTCAGGCGGCGTCATGCTGCCGCATTACAGCGCTTATAAAGTAGCTGAGAATTTCCGTGTGCTGGAGGGGCTGACACCGGGAAGAATTGATCTTGGGCTTGGCAGAGCACCGGGGGGAATGCCGATTGCATCATGGGCGCTGAATGATGGCGGAAAGCGCAATGCCGATCAGTACCCGCAGCAAATCGAGGAGCTGACGATGTATTTGCATGATTTAGCGGATGAAAAACACCGTTTTCCGAATCTGACGGCAGCGCCGCATATTTCAACTGCGCCTGATGTGTGGCTGCTCGGTTCATCTGGAGAAAGCGCGCTGCTCGCCGCTGAATCGGGTGCCGGCTATATGTTTGCCCATTTTATCAATGGCGAGGGCGGGGAGGATACGGTCAGACAATATATGAGACGATTTAAGCCGTCTGTGTTAGGAGAAACACCTCGGGCGGCAGTTGCTGTTTTTGTTCTATGTGCGGATACAGAAGAGAAAGCGGAGCAGCTGGGGGCAGTGCTTGATTTTACTCTGTTGGCGGGTGAGCAGGGCATTCCTTTAGAAGGCGTTCCTGATTATGAAGCTGTCCGGCAAAATACGTACTCTCCTTATGAACAAAGACGAATAGCTGATAACAGAAACCGAATGATTGTCGGTACGAAAGAACAGGTGAAGGAGCAACTGCTGGCTTTGAGCAAAGCGTATGGAGCAGAAGAAATCATGGCGGTGACAATCACACATCATTTTGAAGATAAACTCCATTCATACCGCTTGTTGAAGGAGGCATTTGCGAATTAATCTGAAAAAGCCCCGCCGATGTTTCTCGGCAGGGCTGCTTTTTATTCAACAGTAAACGGCTCTTCGGTCAGGACTTGGCTTGATTTTCCTTTGTTCGCTGCATAGGCGAGCATATAATATTCACCGGCTGGGAGCTTTGTGCCCCCATTGATCGTGCCGTCCCAGTCGAAGTACTGATAGCCTTTATCTTGATGTTTATAAATACCTGCTTGGCCTGCAAAGTCAAGGTTGCTGTCATAGACGAGGAATGCCAGCTCCTCCGCTCCCGCAGGAAGGTAGGTTTCAATTTCATAGGTGCCTTGTTCAGAGCCCTCATTAACTGAGACAGACGTTACCCTCGGATAATCCGGCTCTTTTACGATCAGCAATGTAGGAACCTTGACGACGGTTTTTCCGCCTTCTCTAACGATGACTGTTCCTTCATAGGTGCCTGCTTTTGTTTTCTTTGTGTCGACCTTTACTTTTGCAGTGGCTTTTCCGGTTTTATGAGCCGGAATCACAACACGGCTTGTGCCGGATGTGGAAATGCCGCTTCCGTTAAATGAGTATTCTAGCGTGTATGATTTTCTAATGGAAGATTGGTTTTCAATTGTAAAGGTTTCTTTTTTCGTTTCGGTTCCTTTTTCCTTCAAAAATGTGCCGTACGAGTAGCTTCCTGGTGAGACGAAGGAGTCGGCTTTGATCGCGTTCATAATTCTTGCGCTGCCCGCGCCTTGAGCGTTATGCGGATATACTTCTCCGTCGCCATCCTTTAAGGTGACGGCGGTATTCATGATGGCAGCCTTGATCTGTTCCACGCTCCATTTCGGTTTAGCTTGTTTGATGACGGCAACCGCTCCGGCAATATGAGGTGATGCCATGCTTGTTCCTTGTTTTGACCCGTAGCCATATGGATTGTCAGGATCATGTGTCGGAATGGTGCTGACGATATTGACGCCTGGCGCGGAAATATCCGGCTTAATCATCCACGTGTCCATCACAGGGCCGCGGGATGAGAAATCGGCAACCTGTTCACCGAGCGCTTTTGAGACCGTCAACTTGAATGTTGCTTTTGTCTCGCCTGCTTTCACGGCACTGACGAGTTTTTCACCGTCTTCTAATGAAAGCTTAATCGTTGGCACAGACATCCCTGGCACATTGGATTCAATTTCTCCAGAGAGGTTGTTATACACAACCATGCCGATGGCGCCTGCTTTTTTGGCGTTTTCCGCTTTATCCACAAAAGCAATGCTGCCCCGTTTGACAAGTGCCACTTTGCCCTTCAGATCTTTTCCTTCAAAGTCCTTTTCTTCGCCGAGGCCAGCGTCGACAAGCTCAACCTCTTTATTGTGAAGCGCCTTGACGTCCTCTTCTTTGTCATAGCCCATGACCTTTGCTGAAGAGTAAGAGCCGAATGAGACGGCGTATTCATTGAGCGGAAGCTGCGTTGCGCCGACAGAAATCGCTTCTCTGGATGTGCCTGGCGATCCGACTGTCCAGCCGTTTGGTCCGCTGTTGCCATTTGATGTAACGGCGACAACGCCTTCTGACATGGCCCAGTCAAGCGCTGTGCTCGTCGCCCAATCCGGGTTGTTTAACGAGTTTCCGAGAGACAGGTTCATCACATCTGCTCCGTCCTGAACAGCACGTTCTACACCGGCGATGACGTTTTCTGTTGTGCCGCTTCCTCCCGGTCCGAGAACGCGGTAAGCGAGAAGTGTTGCATCAGGCGCTACGCCTTTAATCGTACCGTTTGCAGCGACAGTTCCGGCCACGTGTGTTCCATGGTCAGTGGCTCCGCCTCTTGGATCGCCTGTCGGTGTTTCTTTCGGATCGTAATCATTGTCTACAAAATCGTATCCTTTATATTGTCCGAAGTTTTTCTTCAGATCAGGGTGTTTGTACTCAACCCCTGTATCAATAACAGCCACTTTGACGCCTTTCCCTGTGTAGCCTAAATCCCATGCATCGTTTGCACCGATATATGGCGCGCTGTCATCCATTTGCGGAGAGACAGCGTCCTCGGAGATGGTGATGTCTTTCTCCTTGATATTGTCTGTTTTGTAAGTGACGTTCGGGTACACAGCTTTAACGTCATCTACTGCTAGAAGTTTTGGAATTTCATTAGCTGGAAGCTTCATAGAAAATCCGGAGAATACCTGCTCATATTCTCGTTTTACTTTTCCGTTTTTCACCGCTTTCACGGCTTTATTTTTTGCTTTTGAGCGGGCGTTTTTGAGCTTGCTTTTCGTTTGGTTTACTCCCGCTTCTTTCGCCTCTGCTAAGGATTTTTCTTTTAATTCCACAATCACCGTTGTTTGTTTGCTTGTTGTCATGTCGATATCACCGAATACCTCGGCCTTTTCCAGGTCCGCCGATCCTTTTGAAGAAACCGGTGCTGCCTGTACACCTGTACTGCCTGTGGATAACGTAAAGAATAAAACCAAACCTAGAAGCAGAAAACGAATACTCCCGTTTTTCAATGTGTTTCCCCCTTTGTGTTTAGCAAAAATGTTTAAGATCTAGTATATATTTCTTGAAAATTCAAAAAAATCCTTGTGTCATTTGGACCATTTATTGGATTTTGGTTGTGTATAAGGAAGGAGTTATACACAGAACCCTGTGTATAAGTGAATAAAGCTGTGTATATATATAGTTGGGAATGTATGTTCCTATACAAAATATAGAAAAGGTTTGTGGACATGTGGATATCTCTTGTGATTAAGTTGTTCTTATCTTTGGGATAACTTGTGTATAAACTTTTTAAAGCGGTTCTCCAATTTTCATTTCATTTCTTTCAGCTTTCAACAAAACTTCTTAAAACTAGTTTGTTTTTTCACTCATATTGTGACAAAGAATTCTCTTTCCACGGTCTATCATAGAGTCATGAGTTTTGCTAGAGCTGCTAGTTTGCGAGAAAAGAAATCGGCCGTCTTTTCCTGTGAGCTGCGGCTGAAAAAACGGGCTGCTAAAAAGGCTGCCTGCCAAAAAGAAGCGGAGGGATGTTTTTTTATGAAACGTTTGCTTGTATCTTTACGGGTGTGGATGGTCTTTTTGATGAACTGGGTGGCGCCGGACCGAAAACATGCGGCTGCCGCTATTTATTCGGCTCAGCGTACATATCAAAGAAAAGCGGCGGTGCAAGCCGCAGGACTGGTTTCGTTTTATGAATGGCGGATGGCTGTGAATGACGAAGAAAAACAGGAAGCGAAAGCCGCCGCTCTCTATAAAAGAAGATGTCTGCAAGCCTTCAAGGAATCGCCAAAGCAGGAGAGGGCCGGCCCGCATCTTTACATGGCGGTCAAAAGGAGGTAAAATCCCAGTCATAAAAGCTAATTGGCGGGAGAGAGAGCCTCTTGAAAATCTATAAGGTATTAAACAACAATGCGGCTTTAATCAAAGAGGATGATCAGGAAAAAATCGTCATGGGTCCGGGCATCGCTTTTCAAAAAAAGAAAAATGATCTCATCCCTATGAATAAAGTAGAAAAGATTTTTGTCGTGCACGACGAGAATGAAAAATTCAAGCAAATCCTGCAAACACTGCCTGAGGAGCATATTGACATAGCTGAGGATATCATCAGCTATGCGGAAGGGGAGCTCGCGGCGCCGCTGAGCGACCATATTCATATCGCGCTTTCTGACCATTTGTCCTTTGCGCTCGAAAGGATTCAAAATGGGCTGCTTGTGCAAAATAAATTATTGCATGAGATAAAGGCGCTCTATAAAAAAGAATACGAGATCGGCCTGTGGGCGATCGGACATGTAAAAGAGACATTGGGCGTGTCTCTGCCTGAAGATGAAGCGGGTTATATTGCCCTTCACATCCATACGGCAAAGATGGATGCAGAGAGTATGTATTCAGCGCTGAAGCATACGACGATGATCAAAGAAATGATAGAGAAAATAGAAAACTATTTTAATCGAAAGGTGGATGAAAACAGCATTTCCTATCAACGCCTTGTCACGCATTTGCGATACGCGGTCAGCCGGTTGGAATCAAATGAAGCGTTTCATGTCATGGACGAAGAGATGCTTTATTTCATCCAAAAAAAGTATTCATTTGCCTATCAATGTGCGCTGGAGCTGGCGGAGTTTCTGAAAAATGAATATCAATTACATTTGCCGGAGTCCGAGGCCGGCTATATCACGCTGCATGTCCAGCGTCTTCAAGATCTCTCGGAATAACCGCTTTGACTTGCAGGGAGTGATCTCTGGAAGTTTTTTTATTGATCGGCATTCAGCGTGTGATACATCCAGCCCATCATCACAATTCCTGCGGCCAGATTGCCGAGTGTAACAGGAATTAAGTTTCTCACTGCTCCCGCCAGTGTGACTGTATCAGGATGATCGATCAAAAGTGAGATCGCAAATGTGCACATATTGGCAATGCTGTGCTCAAAACCGGAAATAAAAAAGCAGAAAACGAAAAGCATCATGGCAAACAGCTTTGCCCCTTCTCCTTTGAGGGACATCGGAATGAAAAAAGCGAGACATACAAGCCAATTGCACAGCATTCCTCGGAAAAACAGCTCTGAGGCAGGCGGCTCCATCTTGTGCTCTGCCAGATGAATCAAAAAGGAATGGGATGCCCCCTCGAAAAGCCCGGTGGCGCTGATAAGAATCGCAAACAAAACAGCTCCGATCAAATTGCCGGTATAGCTGAAAACCCACAGGTACAGGGTGTCGCGCCAGCGGATTTTTTTCCGGAGTGCGGTATAAGTGAAATAAAAGGTGTTGCCGGTGAATAAATCCCCGCCACCGTAGGCAATTAATACAATAGCAGCTCCGAATGTCACAGCTGCAGCCGGAAAGGCAAACGGTGAGTCGGCAATAGAGAAATAGCTGCCTGTTTTGCTTGCGGCTGTAATGCCAAAACCGATAAACATGCTGGCCAAAATGGATCTGAGCAAATAACTGATTTTGCTTGAAACGAATATGTTTTGTTTTCTTAAAGCATACTGTTCAACCTTTTGCAGTGCTTGAGTTTCCATTGTCTTTTCCTGCTTTCTTTGAGAGATGAGCATAGTATAGCATGATATTGTGAAATGTTTCACAATTAATATTTACGACTTTTTGTCTAAATGTTTTACATCACTTTTTATCTAAAAAAACAGTTGACGAAAACGCTGTCATCAATTATGATGAAAGCGTATTCTTCATTCGAATAAGCGGGATTGTGACTGGTAAAGCAGGCAAGACCTAAAATTTGCGTAAATGAAAAAGGATCGCTGTGTCCTTTCTTCGTTGGCGAATTTTAGGTCTTTTTTGTTTAAATAAAGGGGGAAAAACAGATGGATTACAAAGAGACTGCAAAACGCCTCATCGAGCTTCTCGGAGGAAAAGAAAACATCATCAGCGCGGCTCATTGTGCGACAAGACTGCGTTTAGTGATCAGGGATGAATCAAAGATTGACCAATCACAAGTGGAAGAGCTTGAAGGCGTCAAAGGCGCTTTCAGCAGTTCAGGCCAATACCAGATTATTTTTGGAACAGGCCTTGTCAATAAAGTGTATGACGCTTTTTCTAAGGAAGCCGATGTAGAGCGTGAAGAACATGTGAATCACCAGGATGCTGCTAAAGAGAAACTGAACCCTGCGGCGAGATTTGCGAAAACGCTTTCGAATATTTTTGTTCCAATCATTCCAGCCATCGTAGCCAGCGGTCTGTTAATGGGGTTATTGGGAATGATCAATGCCTTTCATTGGATGAGTAAGGACTCTGCGCTGCTGCAGCTCCTCGATATGTTTTCAAGCGCGGCATTTATCTTTCTGCCGATTTTGATCGGGGTCAGCGCTTCAAAAGAGTTTGGAAGCAATCCGTATTTAGGAGCGGTCATCGGGGGAATCATGATACACCCCACTCTGTTGAATCCATGGGGTCTGGCGGAAGCGTCACCTGATTATATGCATCTTTTCGGGTTTGATATCGCGCTTCTCGGTTATCAGGGAACCGTCATCCCTGTTCTGCTGGCTGTTTATGTCATGAGCAAGGTAGAGAAATGGACAAGAAAAGTGGTTCCGCATGCGGTCGATTTGCTTGTTACGCCTTTTGTTACTGTCATTGTCACCGGTTTTGTCGCATTTATTGCCATCGGTCCTCTAGGAAGAGCGCTTGGCTCCGGTATTACTGTTGCTTTAACATATGTGTACGATCATGCCGGTTTTGTCGCAGGCCTTCTTTTCGGCGGCACCTATTCACTGATCGTCCTGACAGGTGTTCATCACAGCTTCCATGCGATTGAGGCGGGGCTTATTTCAGATCTTGGCAGGAACTATTTATTGCCGATTTGGTCTATGGCGAATGTCGCCCAAGGCGGGGCAGGCCTTGCCGTCTTCTTTTTAGCGAAAAAGGCAAAAACGAAGGAAATCGCTCTTCCGGCGGCATTTTCTGCTTTTCTTGGTATTACTGAGCCCGTCATTTTCGGGGTGAACCTTCGATACCGGAAGCCGTTTATCGCCGCGATGATCGGGGGCGCGTTGGGCGGCGCGTATGTCGTATTTACACATGTTGCTGCAAACGCTTACGGGTTAACAGGCATTCCGATGATCGCCATTGCAGCACCGTTTGGCTTTGGAAATCTAGTAAACTATATGATTGGAATGGTTATTGCAGCAGTATCAGCATTCATTGCGGCGTTTGTCATGAAAATTAACGAAGATGAGGAGAGAAAAAAATGACGGCATATGATCAGGAGCTGCGTCGCCGGGCTTATGAAGAAGTTGAGAAAAAAGAACATATCGCTGACAGCGATCCGCACCGCCAGCACTTTCACATCATGCCTCCGGTTGGTTTGCTGAATGATCCAAATGGCGTTGTGTATTGGAAAGGAGTCTATCATTTGTTTTTTCAGTGGCAGCCGTTTCAGACGGAGCACGGCGCAAAGTTTTGGGGGCATTATACGACAGGCGATTTTGTGAATTGGAAGCGGGAAGAGATTGCGCTGGCTCCGAGTGATTGGTTTGATAAAAACGGCTGCTACTCGGGCAGCGCTGTTGTCAAAGATGACCGGCTCTATCTGTTTTACACAGGAAATGTCAGGGATCAGGATGGGAATCGGGAAACGTATCAGTGCCTTGCTGTATCGGATGATGGGCTGACCTTTGAGAAAAAAGGGGTTGTCGCCCGCCTTCCTGAAGGCTATACAGCTCATTTTCGCGATCCGAAGGTGTGGGAGCATGAAGGAAAATGGTATATGGTGATCGGTGCACAAACGGAGAACTTGAAAGGCCAAGCTGTTTTGTTTACTTCCGATAACCTGACAGAATGGGCGTTTCTTGGCCCGATAACAGGTGCCGGGCTCAACGGACTGAACGGACTGAACGGTTTCGGGTATATGTGGGAGTGTCCTGACCTGTTTTCTCTTCAAGGCTCCGAAGTGCTGATTGTCTCGCCCCAAGGACTTGAAGCTGACGGCTACCATTATCAAAATGTGTATCAATCTGGATATTTTGTAGGCCGGCTTGATTATGAAAAAACGGGGCTGATGCATGCTGCGTTTACGGAGATTGATCAAGGCTTTGATTTTTACGCGCCGCAAACACTTGAAGACGATCAGGGACGCCGGATACTGTTTGCGTGGATGGCTGTACCTGATCAGGATGAGAAGGATCATCCGACGAAAGATTATCACTGGATTCACTGCATGACGCTGCCGAGACAGCTGACGCTATCAGGGGAGAAGCTGATTCAGCAGCCGCTTCCTGAGCTGAAAGCGATGCGGAAAAATGGGCAGGAAGTTCAAATCAACATGTATGGATCGTCTGGTACGCTGCCAGTTGAAAATCCTGAAAGAGCTGAGATTTTGATTGAAGACATTAATACGGAGTCTGGTTTTGAAATCGATATCCGCGCCACTGCCACATTCTCTTTCCAGAAGGAAGAAGGGCTTATCACGCTAACGCGCACAAGCTTTGACGGTACAAGAACAGAAGCGAGACATTGCCGCATCAGCAATCTGCACACAGTGCACATGTTTATCGACGCGTCATCTGTGGAAGTCTTTATCAATCATGGGGAAGAGGTATTCAGTGCGAGATATTTTCCTTTCCCGGGAAATGATGAAGTGACAGCGAGGTCAAATGGAAAATCTGAAATGAAGGTCGGAATTTGGACACTTATGTAGAAAATCCTCCTATTTTCTTATGTGAAATCTGTGCCATCTGTGCTATTCTTCAACGATAACCTACTATTTTTTTCTGTAAAAGGAGTTGTTTTCTTGAATATACATGAACAGAAGATAACACCGGAATGTTTAGAACAGGCTGCGGATCATGTTGAGGATAAGCGGGAAGAATATAAGGATGTGCTTCTTCAGCTGAAAAAAATGCTACGGGGAACATCGCCGCATAGTGAAGCGGCAGAAACCCTTTCACGGGCATATGAACAAATGAAGGAATATGCGCTTTTTGTTCAGTCGATAGAAACATTTTTGAGGTCATCTGCGAACAATTTAAAAACCAAATAAACAGGCTGCCGATGTGATCGGCAGTTTTTTCTGTTGTAAAAGAGGACTACTTTCAAGTATGGAAGCGGCAGGTGAAACGCACGAAGACTCTTGTGATATAGACATTTTTGAGGCGGACGGTTACGAAGATGTGAAATGGAATGCGACAGAACGTCCCAATATGTAAGTTTGAACATAAAAACAGGCTGCCTCTTTATAAGGCAGCCTGTTACGCTTATGATTGTTTATTCAGGCGCAATGCAGAATGCTTCGTAGGTCCGACATACTGATTCAGCGGGAAGGACTCTTTAATCGCAGCAGTAATAAATGCTTTCGCCGCGTAAATCGCTTCTTTGACTTCCGCGCCTTTCGCGAGTTCTGCTGTTACCGCTGCGGAGAACGTACAGCCGGCGCCATGTGTATAAGGCGTATCAATCATATCACTTTCAAGGACTTCCGCTGTTTCTCCGTCATACAGAACGTCTACAGCTTTTTCGTGCTTCAGCTTGCCTCCGCCTGTAATCACAACATACTGAGCACCGAGGGCGTTGATTTTTTTCGCCGCTTCTTTCATGTCTTCAATCGTTTTTAATTCGCCCATGCCGCTGAGCTGGCTGGCTTCGAACAGATTTGGTGTAATCACGGTAGCGAGCGGTGCCAATTGTTCACGCAGGGCTTGCGCGTGCTCTGGATAAAGGACCTCATTTGCCCCTTTGCAAACCATAACCGGATCAATCACGACGTTTTGCAGTTGTTTTTCCTTGATCGTTTTCGCCGCAAGCTCAATAATGTCAACGGTTGGCAGCATTCCTGTTTTCATGGCGTCCACACCGATGCCGTCTACAATCGTTGCGAGCTGGGCGCGAATCGTGTCAGGATCGATCGGAAAGACTTGATGGTCCCAGCTGTTGTTTGGGTCCATCGCGACAATCACCGTTAAGGCGGTCATCCCGTATACGTTTTTTTCTTGAAATGTTTTTAAATCTGCTTGAATTCCCGCGCCGCCGCTGGAATCTGAGCCGGCAATGGTGAGTGCTTTATGCATAGACATGTGTTGAACCTCCATCAATGTTTTATATCTCATTATAGTTAGATTTTCTGCTTATCACAATATGAAAGGTTTATAGGAATCAATTGACAATATCAAGGTGATTTCGTAAAATGCTACATAAGAAAACTAGGTAGGGGTTTTGTCATGTTAAATCGTGAGCTGATTAAAGGCAGCACCGTGATATTGGTTTTAACGCTCCTGAGTGAGAGGCCGATGTATGGCTATGAGCTTGTAAAAGAGATGGGAAGCCGCAGCGATCATGAACTGCAGATGAAAGAGGGAACATTGTATCCTTCCCTTCATAAACTTGAACGGCAAGGATATATTTCTTCCTATTGGGAGAAGCAGGAGAAAGGGCCGGATCGTAAGTATTATCGGATTACAGAAGACGGCAGAGAGATTCTTGCAGAGCGCACAAAGGAATGGAGCGTGTTTTCAGCTATGATGGACCGAATGCTGAAGCGGGGCGGACAGAATGGATAAAGAGAATTATATATATAAAGTGAAAAACGGGCTTAAAGGGGTTTCTGATTGTGAAGCGATGATCGAAGAGATCGAAAACCATATTGAACACCACTTGTTTCACTCCATTCAAGAGGGGAAGAGTGAGGCGGAAGCCATGGAATGTTTGCTTCGGGAGTTTGGCACACCGGATGAGATTGTATCTTCCTTTCAGAAAGAACAGCCTGTATCCGCCCGTACGTTTTTATTATTCCATCTTTTCTGCAATAGTGCTTTATTTGCAGCAGGTATTACCATTACGGCATTGCATGCATGGTTAGAATCTTCCTTTGTTCATGCAGTGTGGAAAGGCATTTCTGTTTCAGTGTGGCTGATTTTAGCTGCTTATATTCTCTATTGGGTGCTGATTGGGTACCAAGGTGTCAGGGAGTTCGGGCAACGGGGTGAACGGCTTGTTTTACATACGATTCTTATTACCATGGTGCCGAACGTTATTTTTATGTTTGTTTTTCTGTTTGATCTCGTTCCTGCTGCGCTGTTTCAATCCTTGCTGACACCTTGGTTTATAGGGGCGTGTGCTTGTGCTACGCTGTTATTTCCGGCGTGCGGGCGAATAGGCTGTTATTTTGGCAGGCGCCAGCTTGCCTGATTTTTTAGGTGTATACATAGAAATTCTATGTAAGAAGGAGGGATTGTCATGAGACTCGGCTCTTGTTTATATGGTTTTGTTATTCATGTGGCTGTATTTTTGTTTGTGGGTGCCTCCATGCTTTTGGTTATGGCTGTGTCCGTACCGCTTGTTTTTTTGCTCGATAGGCTGCCAGATGTTGTTTTTACTGCTGGTGCAATCATTTTTCTATTATTCTTCTATTCTCTAGGCTGGTTTTTGGCACTCAGGCTTGCTTGCCACCAACGCATGCGTCTGTTTGATGTTCAATTGGGGTCCTTTGTTCTGCTGGCTTTGCTGATTGGTTTGTTTTTGTCAGATGGAACGAGTGTTTCTGAAATTGTGAGGGATTGGGACGATGCAGGCTGTGCTTTTGTTCCGCCGGCATTCACTTTTTTGTGCCTTTCTTACGCATTGGTGCTGCTGCCGGTCTATCAATCGAAGCTGTGGCATCTCGTCCTGCCGAATGACGTCCGCCTGAAAGTTGTCGTTCGTGTATGCGCAGATCTGATGCTGATTATGGTGCTTCTGGTTGGCGTCACTTTGCTGTTTCTGTATTTCCCATTTCACAGTTCGGTAGGATCTTCCCACTGATCTCCGGTCCAATATATGTTTTAATAGTACATGACTATGAAAATGAGAAGGAGAGCATCATGAAGATTTCTATCGTAATTGTAACCTATAATCGGATTCCGGCTTTGTGCGAACTGCTGGAGTCGATTTCGCAGCAGACTATGAAGCCGTATGAAGTCATTATTGTCAATGATGCCGGGGAATCGGTTGAACGGGCCAAAGCACTGTATCCGGAGCTGCCGATTGTTGTGATTGATTTAGAGAAGAACTCAGGCCATGTGGCCGCGAGAAATGCGGGTGTCAAAGAGGTGTCAGGCGACTGTATCATGCTTTGTGATGATGATGATTTCTTCACGCCGGGCCATCTGGAAAGAATGACGAAAGAAATGGAAACGGCAGATTTCGTTCATTCTGATGCCGAAATTGTGTCGTTTGAAGAGAGAGAAGGGACAAGATATCCGATTTCACGGAAATTATTTGCGTATACCGCTGATTATGAGGATATGAGAGTGTTCTCGACCTACGTGCCGTCGGGCAGCATGTACAGACGTTTCCTGCACGATGAGATCGGGTATTTCGATGCTGATGTGCATAATTATTGGGACTGGGATTTTTACTTGCGTGCAGCGAAGGATTACCGGGTCAAGCGTGTGCCTTGTGCCAGTGTGATATATGCATTCAGTGACGCGGGAGACAATCAGTCAGCAGACCTTGGCGCCAAGCGGAAGCAATATTTGGATCGTTTAAGCGAGAAGCACGGACTAGGGGAACTGCCGACGAAAAACTTTGCCGTCCTGCTTGAAGAGCCTGACATGAAGAGACGGGAAGCACACAGTGAGATCGTTTGGGATGGCAAACCTGTCTATTCCAGACTTCATCGTTCGTAAGGAGGTTTGCATCTTGAAACAGCTTTTACAGGACAGCTGGTGGGAACATCTGAAGGAAGAGTTTGAAAAACCGTATTATCTGGAGCTCAGAGAAATGCTGAAGCGGGAATACGCGGAGCAAACGATCTATCCGGACAGCCGCGATATCTTTAATGCGCTTCACTATACGCCGTACGATGATGTCAAGGTGGTCATTCTCGGCCAAGATCCGTATCACGGGCCTGGACAGGCGCAAGGCTTAAGCTTCTCCGTAAAGCCGGGCGTGAAGCAGCCGCCTTCATTAAAAAATATTTTTCTCGAGCTTCAGGATGATCTCGGCTGCAGCATACCGAATCACGGGTCGCTCGTCAGCTGGGCGAAGCAAGGGGTTCTTTTGCTGAATACCGTGCTCACGGTGCGGCGCGGACAGGCGAATTCCCATAAGGGAAAAGGTTGGGAGCGGCTGACTGACCGGATGATTGACGTGCTGAATGAAAGAGAGCGGCCGATCATCTTTATATTGTGGGGACGCCATGCCCAAATGAAAAAAGAACGGATCGATACGTCCAAGCATTTTATTATTGAATCGACGCATCCAAGCCCGTTCTCAGCAAGAAACGGATTTTTTGGCAGCCGGCCATTTTCCCGGGCGAATGCCTTCTTGGAGAAAATGGGTGAGGCTCCGATTGATTGGTGTATAAAGGATTTATAAAAAGCGCAGATGGCCTGCGCTTTTTTATTTGAGTATTTTTCGAATCAAACGCAAGCCATTTTTGGAGGATGGATAACGGAAAGCGAAGTCGAAGCGGTTCGTTTGCTTGACGACGCTTTTTTTATGCGTAAATGTATTAAAACTGTCGAATCCGTGATAGCTGCCGATTCCGCTTTCTCCCACGCCGCCAAATGGCAAATACGGTGTCGCGACATGCATTAACGTATCGTTGACGCAGCCGCCGCCAAACGACAGGTTTTCTAATACCTCTCGTTCAATTGTTTGGTTTGTCGTAAACACATACAGGGCGAGCGGCTTGGGACGCGACTTGATTTTCTCAATGACTTCATCGATGCCGCGATATGTAAACAGCGGAAGAATGGGCCCGAAAATTTCCTCTTGCATCACAGGGGAATCATCTGTGACTTGATCGAGGATGGTCGGCGCTATTTTGTGGTGCCTGTGATCGGCTTGGCCGCCGCTTAGCGCGACACCGTCTTTCAGAAA
The DNA here is from genome assembly GCF_054161355.1 of Bacillus sp. PK3-037. Taxonomy (NCBI): domain Bacteria; kingdom Bacillati; phylum Bacillota; class Bacilli; order Caryophanales; family Bacillaceae; genus Bacillus; species Bacillus sp. PK3-037. The sequence continues at coordinate 353,576 of NZ_CP096408.1, forward strand.
GCTCAGCAGCCGCTGATAGTGGCGTTCACTGACGATTTTGCCATAAGCCGGATTCAGTTCGGGCTGCGGTCCGTAAAACTCGCCAATGACACGCTTCATTTCTTCCGCAAGCGCTGTTTTGATGTCTTCGTGAACGAGCAAATAATCCGGTGCGATGCAGGTTTGACCCGCATTCGTAAATTTCCCGAAGACGATGCGTTTGGCGGCAAGCTTGATGTCAGCATCTTTATGCACGATGCAGGGGCTTTTGCCTCCGAGCTCTAAGGTGACAGGGATTAATTGTTTGGCCGCCGCTTCCATGACAACTTTTCCTATGGCGACGCTTCCCGTAAAAAATATGTAGTCGAACGGCTGCTGTAATAAAGCTGTGCTGATGTCCGGCCCGCCTTCCGCCAAAGCGACATAATGATCCGGAAAAACGTCGCGGATGAGATCGGAAAGAACAGCCGAAACAGCTGGCGTATATTCTGAGGGTTTGAGAACGACCGTGTTTCCGGCCGCAATGGCTCCGATCAATGGAGAAAGCGCCAGCTGCAAGGGATAGTTCCATGGCGCAATCACCAAGACGGTGCCATACGGCTCGGGGATAATGAGACTTTTGGAACCGATATGGGTCAATGGCGTTTTGACTCTTTTCGGCTTGGCCCATTTTTTCAGCCGTTTCATCACAAAGCTGATTTCCTCCAGAACGATGCCGATTTCCGTTGAGTATGCTTCTTGTTCAGATTTGTGAAGATCCTGATAGAGAGCGGCTGTGATGTCTGCTTCATACGCTTTGATGGTGTGTTTCAATTTCTTTAAGACGTCCAGTCTTGAGTCAATTGATTTTGTATGCCCTGCCGCGAAAAATGCTTGATGTCTGCTGACAATCGAGGGGATGCTGTTCATATTCTCTCTCCTTCCTGCGAATCATGGTGATTCATTATGTGAAAATTAGATTCTGTTTGTCAATTGCGGGGCGCTTGTCAGAAAAAATAGCAAACTCTTGTCTGCGTTTGCGACGGGAATTTGATAAAATGCAGGGAGACTACATTTTATTTTTGGAGGATTTTTTATGAACATTCATATATCCGCTTTGATACAGAAGATGGAAGAGGAATTGAAGAAAGCAAAGACGGCTGAAGGTGATGAGGAGCTGAAGCGTCACGTTGCGGTCGTCCGTTCTTTGTGCGACGTCGTACTGGATCAGCCGGAGACGGGGAGCGCGCCGCGCATTCAGCCGAGTGTCACGGCAAGTCCTTCGGCGCCGCCTTCGACAGACCAGCTGCTGATGGAAAAAATGATGGGCAGCGCGGGATTAAACAAATATCGGAAGCAGGAAAAAGATAAGCAAGAAGAGGAGGGAAACGGAGAGTCTTTATTTGATTTTTAATCAGAAAGGTTGAGCTTACGTGAAATTGGTTCTTGGCGCTCTGCAATGGACAGCGTTTATGATTGCCGCGGCGATTGTTGTTCCGGTGGCGGTTGCCCAGTCGTTTCATCTGGATCATTCAGATTCTGCACGGCTGATTCAAAGCACTTTTTTTGTATTGGGAATTGCCGCAGTTATTCAGTGTTTGAAAGGACACCGGCTGCCTATAAATGAAAGCCCTGCCGGCTTGTGGTGGGGAGTGTACACGATCTACGGCGGCCTGACCGGAACGGTGTTTGCGACATATGGCGAAACATTGCGCGGCTTGCAGGGGGCGCTTCTTGTAAGCGCTGTATGTTTCTTTTTGTTAAGTGTCTTCAAGGTCATTGACCGGCTTGCTGCCTTGTTTACTCCGGTTGTGACAGGGGTCTATTTGCTGCTGCTCGTCATGCAGCTGAGCCAGCCGATAATAAAAGGGCTTCTCGGCATCGGCTATTTAAAAGACAGCGTGGACGGTCTTGTATTTGTCCTCGCACTGGTTGTCGTCGCCGCAGCTTTTATCATGTCAAATTCTCATATTGTTTTTTTAAAGCAATATTCTATTTTATTGGCCCTTTTCGGCGGATGGGTGCTGTTTGCGGCTGCGGGCGTTGCGAAACCGATCGAAATGCCGGATCGGCTGTTTCAGCTGCCGTCTTTGTTTCCATTCGGTGCCCCGTTATTTAACAGCGGCCTAGCCATCACCTCGGTTTTTATTACGATCCTGCTGATCGTTAACATGCTGGCAAGTATGAAGGTTGTGGACATTGCGGTGAAAAAATTCGGCAAACAGACAGATGGAAAGCGTCATGAGCGCCCTGCCGGTTTTGCGGCTGCATTCAGCCATTTGCTGAGCGGTTTGTCTGGAGCCATTGCACCGGTTCCGATTTCGGGAGCCGCGGGTTTTATCGAAACGACAAAGATGCCTTCTAAAAAGCCGTTTGTTCTCGGCAGTATGCTGGTCGTTTTCATCAGCGTGATGCCGTTTTTTATGAATGCGTTTGCGAGCCTGCCGTCACCCGTTGGATTCGCGGTAAACTTTGTTGTGTTCTCGGCAATGGTTGGTTTGGCGTTTGCTGAATTTGATTCCTATGAGAAATCAGAGCTGAAAAGAGTGCGGGCTGTGATCGGCATTTCACTGCTTACAGGTGTCGGCATTATGTTTGTGCCAGAAAGTGCATTAAAGGATATGCATCCGGTGTTTATTTCTCTGTTAAGCAACGGGCTTGTCTTAGGGACACTTGCTGCAATAGCGATGGATCAGTTTCAGCTTTGGCGCAGGAGAAAATCCGACAATCTCGTGTCATCAGAGAACAAACATTGAATTTTCATACAGGTGCGATATGATAATTGATATGAGTTTTTAACGAAAAGGCGGGAGAGAATAGATGAAAATATTTATTATATTAGGCGCTATTAATGCCATGCTTGCCGTGGGCCTCGGGGCATTTGGCGCACACGGATTAGAAGGGAAAATTCCTGATAAATATCTTCAGGTGTGGCACACAGGCGTGCAGTATCATATGTATCACGCGCTGGGGCTTTTTGTTGTCGCGTTTCTTGCGGATAAACTGTCTGGCATTGGCAGCGTCACAACAGCCGGCTGGCTGATGTTTGCGGGGATTTTGCTGTTTTCCGGAAGCTTATACATCCTCAGTGTGACGCAAATTTCCATTCTCGGGGCAATCACGCCGCTTGGCGGTGTGGCGTTCATTATTTCTTGGATCATGATCGTTGTCGCAGCCGTCAAATATCTATAAATAAAAAAGCCAATCCTCATGATGATGAGTGATTGGCTTTTTTTCTTTATCTTGGCGAATAGGATGACATCGAGTATGGGTACGTATATGCAATTTCTTCGTCAAAGGTGACGTAATCAAGATAGATCGTCAGCAGAAGATAGCGGGTTCCTGTCTTTGGATCGCTGATAATAATGTGATCCCGGCCCGCAGCCTCGATGACGCCGCGAAAAATCTTTGATCCCCACTCTTTGCTGTTTTCAAATGTCATATAGATGGTAGCCGTTTTTCCCCTGTTCAGGCGCAGTATATTCTCGATATATGATTCCTCGACAGGCAGCATGCCGGGAATGTTTTGGCCGCCCGATGGCGTCGGCCCCGATGGAATTTGAAACCCGCCGCCCTGGCCCTGCTGCTGAGTGGGGAATCCGAAGCCTTGCTGCCCCTGCTGCATGGGCATTTGCTGCATTTGTCCCATAGTCTGCATTTGTGGGCCTTGCATTTGCGGGCCTTGCCCTTGCGGCTGCGGGTACGGATTTGGACCGAATTGAGGCGAATACCCCTGCATATCAAATCCCTGCATTTGCTGATATTGATTTTTTTTCGGTTTCATATCGTTCCTCCTTTTTATGAAAACCATTCAGAACATGTTCCGGATGTATAAATAAACGATCCGAGATGACTCACCTCCGATGACAAACGATCTTAGTCGCTAGTGCGATTTTTATCTCTTTCACCTTATGTGGCCAAAGCTTGGAATATGCTGAAAAAAAGAACAGTGAGCGTGCCGATTTCTCTGGCCGATCACTGTTTTTTCAATGGACGTACACAATCTTTTCGCATATTGGTCTGAATTCCTAGCGCAACTTGCGCTTAAGCAACATAAGATAACGTTAGTTTCAGGTGTGGAAATTCAAGAAGGAGGTGTAGGATTTGCCGAAAGTTTCAGTGATTATGACGAGTTATAACAAAAGCGATTATGTGGCAAAGTCCATTTCAAGCATACTCTCACAAACTTTTTCTGATTTTGAATTGTTTATTATGGATGACAACTCAAATGAAGAGACGCTGAATGAAATCCGTCCCTTTTTGAATGATAACCGTGTGCATTTCTATCAAAGCGATGTATCTGGAGTGAAGGAAAGAACGGAAAAAACGAGATACGCGGCCCTGATCAATCAAGCGATTGAGATGGCAGAGGGTGAATATATCACCTATGCGACGGATGACAACATCTATATGCCGGATCGGCTGTTAAAGATGGTGCGTGAACTCGATGGTCACCCGGAAAAGGCTGTGATCTACTCAAGCTCGAAAACCTATCATTTAAACCAGAATCGAGACATTATAAAAGAAACTGTCAGGCCCGCCAGTCAAGTAACGTGGAACGCTCCGTGCGCAATTGACCATTGCTCGGTGATGCACAGGTATTCGGTGCTCGAGAAGGTAAAGGAGGCGTTTGGCTCTTATTGGGATGAAAGCCCGGCGTTTTACCGGATCGGTGATGCCCGGTTCTTTTGGAGAGTCAATCATTTTTATCCGTTTTACCCGCTGGCCGAGGAGCTTGATCTGAACTATATTACAGACCAATCCATTCATTTTCAGCTGTTTGAGTCAGAAAAAAACGAGTTCGTTCGGAATCTTCCTCCGCAGCGCAACTGCCGCGAACTGCGTGAATCATTAAAAAAGCTTGGAATGGGGTGAGAGTGTGTCGGCCTATTTAAGCAATTATTGGGTGCTGTACCGGAAGTATGCGGAGCTTTTTGACAGGCTTCGCTACAAGGGGATTCCGCTCGGGCTTATCAGTAATTTTTACCAATACATCAGCCCTGAGCTGAGAGTGATGATGGAAGAAGAACCGGAATTATTCGGGTCTGCGGATCAGCATATCGATGAAGGTCAGATTCAGACGTTTTTTGAAGAGAAAAAACAGAGCATTGCCAAAACAAATGACGCGCCTGTTAAGGGAAAAGTGATCTTGCACTTTGATCACCTTCGTTTTGTAAACGAAAATTACTACCAATTTGATCCTGAGAAAACAGCTGTTTTGGCAAGATGGAGTATGCCAAATTATTGCGATTTGCCTGTGATCAGCAAGCCAGAAGTGGCTGCTTCATGTGAAAAAGGCGACCCGAAGCCATATCTTGAAAAGGCTTTTTCGATTCTTTCGGCTTATGATGACCACCCGGCATTCGGTGATCAAGCATTTCGTGAACGGCTTTTCAAGGATATTCCTTTGTTCATGGAAGCCATTGACACAGTAGATGCTTTATTCACGAAAGAGAACATTTCTGCCGTTGTTGTAGGAACGACAGAAGACATTTACAGCAGGGTGCTCGCTCTTATGTGCGAAAGGAGAGGGGCCGTGAGCATCTGCCTTCAGCATGGAGCGCTGATGGGTGATGAAGCTTTCTTGCCCGTTTTTACAACCTATCAGGCTGTTTTTGGCGCATATGAAGCTGGTTGGTATCAGCAAAAAGGCTGCAAACCGGAACAGATTCTCATAACAGGTCATCCCCGCTTTGACGGAATTTTTAACAGGACACCTATGGACATGTCAGTATTTTATCGAAAGCTGGCCTTTCACCCGTCTAAAAAAATCGTTTTGATCGCGACACAGCCTTTCTCCGAGGAATTTTATTCAAGTGTGTTAGATGAGCTTTCCACGCAAAAACAGCTGCAAATCATCATTAAACCTCACCCATGGGAAATCGGAAAAAACAAGCTGGATCTGTATCATGCGGCGGCAAAAAAACATAAAGCATGCAGAGTCATCAAAAAAGAGATGGATCTGTACGATATTCTGATGTATGCTAACGCCGCTGTAACACAAACCTCAACGGTGGGCCTTGAGGCCATGCTGTTTCAAAAGCCCGCACTGATCGGGAAATCGACCGGAAACCGCACGTATCCGTATTACGAGTCTCTTGGCGATTTTTTATTTGAAAAACCGGAGGAATTAGCGCGCACCCTGATTGAGGTTCTTCAAAATCCCGCCATGTATCAGAAGGCAGAAGCGGCGCGTCTGTCATTTACGGCTTCTAATTACCCGGTTACTGAGTCGACGCTCGCCTTGTTTTCGGAACTGAAAGCAAAAACAGGGGTTGATTACAGGCGGGATCATTCTGAATAAAACGATAGGAGCGCAAAGAAATGGTGCAAAAGAGAAATCATTTTCTTCCTTATTCCTTGCCGTTGATCGGAAAGGAAGAAATTCAGGAGGTCACAGAAACGCTTGAATCCGGATGGCTTTCCAAAGGCCCGAAGGTTCAGCAGTTTGAAAAGGAGTTTGCCGCGTTTGTCGGAGCTAAGCACGCCGTGGCGCTGAATTCATGTACCGCTGCTTTATTTTTGGCTTTAAAAGCAAAAGGGGTCGGACCGGGTGATGAAGTCATCACCTCTCCACTGACGTTCAGCTCAACCGCCAATACGATTATTCATACCGGAGCAACGCCGGTGTTTGCGGATATAGATGAAAAGACGCTTAACATTGATCCGGAAAAGCTTGAGGCGGCGATCACACCGCGGACGAAAGCCGTTGTACCCGTCCACTTTGGCGGGCAGTCCTGTGACATGGACGCGATTTTAGCCATTGCTCAAACACCCGGTCTATTTGTGCTCGAGGATGCGGCGCACGCAGTATACACCACTTATAAGCAGAGAATGATCGGCTCCATCGGGGATGCGACAGCATTCAGCTTCTACGCGACCAAAAACCTGGCGACAGGGGAAGGCGGCATGCTGACAACGGATGATGAGGAGCTTGCCGACAAAATCAGGGTTCTTAGCCTTCACGGCATGAGCAAAGGTGCGTGGAACCGTTATTCTTCAAATGGCAGCTGGTACTATGAGGTCGAGTCGCCCGGCTACAAAATGAACATGTTTGATCTGCAGGCGGCGCTCGGGCTTCATCAGCTGAAACGGCTGGATGACATGCAAAAACGGAGAGAAGAGATCGCGGGTCAGTATCAAGCCGCTTTTCAGCAAATCCCGGGGCTGATCACGCCGTTTGTTCATAACGAAGGACGGCACGCCTGGCATTTATATGTCCTGCAAGTTGATGAAAAACAGGCCGGCGTCACTCGGGATGAAATGATTACGGCTCTAAAGGATGAATACAACATCGGGACCAGTGTTCATTTTATCCCAGTGCATATTCATCCGTATTATCAAAAGGAATTCGGATTTAAGGAAACAGACTACCCGCTCGCCATGAAGTATTACAAACGCACCCTCTCACTCCCGCTGTATCCATCAATGTCTGACGAAGATGTCAACGATGTGATAGAGGCCGTGCGGGACATCGCAAAAGGGGCTGGTTAGGTGTATACGATAAAAGAGAATGTTTCCAAAGAGGCGGTCGTGGAATTTCTCCAAAGCAAACAGATGACACTTGACGGGTCGTATCAATTTTCGATCGGCCTATTTGAAAACAGCCAGCTTCAAGGCGTGATGCTGTATGAAGACGCCCTTTGGGAGAGCAAAATGCTTCAGAAAAAAGTCATGAACGTAAAGCTTCTCGCGGCTAACAGCACAGGACAGCTGAAACGGCTATTTCAGGCCTTTTATTCTGTTCGGCAAACGGATGAAACGGATTTTGTGTTTGTGCGTGTACCGGCAGAGGATATCGGAGCAGTACATGTCATTCAGCAGCAGCCGTCCTCTTATTTTGTCGGCAGTTTGCTTAAACTGGCGAAGACCCCGTCTATATATGAAAAAACGCCCCCATTTTTTGAACTGGTTCAGCCTGAGCCTGGAGACACCGAAGAGATTTGCCAGTTAGCCAGCGACGCATTTATGAAAAGCAGATATTTTCACGATCCTTATCTCAGCCGTGAGGCGGCGAACAAAATTTTTCAAGAGTGGACACGAAACAATCTGATGGGGAGAGCGGATATCAATATTGCCGCTAAATATAATGGGGAAATAATCGGCTACCTGCAAGGTTTATCAAAAGGTGATGAGTATGTGCTTGATTTGATGGCTGTGAAGCCGGGGTATGAAGGCAAGCGTATCGCGTTTTATTTATTGGCGAATCTCATAGAACAACCGGAGACGCTGAAGCATAAAACGGTAACAGCGGGGACGCAGCTTCATAATGTCAGAGCGATCCGCCTATATGAAAGAATGGGCTTCACCGCTGTTCAATCATATTACTATTATCACATTTGGCCGGGCAAGGAGGCGAAATAATGGCGGGTTTTCAGATTGCAAACAAAACTGTCGGCAAAGATGCTCCCGTTTTTATCATTGCCGAGGCAGGAATTAATCATGACGGAAAATTGGATCAGGCCTTTGAACTGATTGATGCCGCGGCGGAAGCGGGTGCAGATGCCGTAAAATTTCAAATGTTCCAGGCTGATAAGATGTATCAGAAGGATCCTGGATTATACAAAACGGCTGCGGGCAATGATGTATCAATTTTTTCTCTCGTTCAGTCCATGGAATTGCCCGCGGAGTGGATTGATCCGCTTTTGGACTACTGTCGTAAGAAACAGGTGATCTTTTTAAGCACGGTGTGTGATGAAGGATCAGCTGATCTGCTGCTTTCCACTTCTCCAAGTGCTTTTAAAATCGCGTCCTATGAAATTAACCATCTCCCGCTGCTCAAGTACGTCGCCCGCATGAACAGGCCGATGATTTTTTCGACAGCCGGAGCGGAAATTGCTGATATTCATGAGGCTTGGCGCACCATCAGAGCAGAGGGCAACTGCGAAATTGCCATTATGCATTGTGTGGCGAAATACCCTGCACCGCCTGAATACAGCAACCTCAGTGTGATTCCGATGCTTGCCGCCGCTTTTCCGGATGCGCCCATCGGTTTTTCAGATCATAGCGAGCACCCGACAGAAGCGCCATGTGCCGCGGTCCGGCTCGGCGCCAGACTGATAGAAAAGCATTTTACTATCGATAAAAACCTGCCGGGGGCTGATCATTCATTTGCATTAAATCCGGATGAATTAAAGGAAATGGTCAAGGCCATCAGGGAAACAGAAGCCCAGCTGAAACAAGGCATTAGGAAGCCAGTTTCTGAAAAGCTGCTGGGCAGTTCATACAAAACAACAACTGCCATTGAGGGTGAAATCAGAAAATTTGCATACAGGGGAATTTTCACAACGGCTCCGATTCAAAAAGGGGATGCCTTCAGCGAAGACAATATTGCCGTGCTCCGCCCCGGACAAAAGCCTCAGGGGCTGCACCCGAGATTTTTTGAGCTATTGACCGGCGGTGTGCGTGCGGTAAGGGACATCCCGGCAGACACAGGCATTACATGGGAAGATATTTTAACGAAGGACAGCCCGTCCCATGGTTGACATACTTTTTATCGTGCAGGCGAGAATGGGATCGGAACGCCTTCCTGGAAAAGTACTGCGTCCGCTTGGCTCGGAGCATTTACTCGATATTCTCGTTCAGCGCGTACGGCAAAGCGCGTTCTATCAAAAGGAGCGCGATAATCTTGTCATCGCTACATCTGACAAAAAAGCCGACGATGTATTAGAGGCACACTGCATCAAGAACGGCATTCGCGTTTTCCGCGGCAGTGAGGAACGGGTTCTCGACAGATTTGCGCGAGTCATAAAGGCAGCGAAACCGGAAGTCGTCATCCGCTTAACGGGGGATAATCCGTTTGTCGATCCAGAGTTGCTCGATATGATGATTTCGGCTCATCTTGATCAAGGTGCGGATTATACGTATATCCTGAACACACCGTTAGGCATTTGCGGTGAAGCGGTGAGCGCCAAGCTTTTGCTCGATATCAGCGGCATCAAAATGCTGGAGGATAAATACCAAGAGCATGTCACCTTGTATGTCCGGAAACATCCCCATCTTTATCGTTTGCAGTTTTTAGAGGCTCCGGAACAGCTCTGCGCTCCTCAATATCGGCTGACCGTCGATACGGAGGAAGACTATCAATTGGTCTCAGCCCTCTATCAAAAAGCAGGCGAGCGCCCTGATGTCTCGGCTGCAGAGTTAATCAGCCTGCTGAACCAGCACCCTGATCTGGCGGCGATGAACGGTATGACAAAGCAAAAAGAGGTTGAGTAGCATGCATATCGGGATATTCGCAGACGGCGGGTTCGAGAAAGGAATGGGGCACGCCGTTCGAATGAAAAGGCTTGCGGAAGAACTCAAACACCGCTGTTCCATTACGTTTTACACAAATGACGAGTCTGAACAATTTCTTCAAGAAAAGTACTGGCAGGTCATCGTAAAACCGGAGCTTCAGCAAAATGAATGTATTCTCCGGGAAATAAACGATAAAAAGCTCGATCTGCTTTTATTCGATATCCTTGGTGCGCCTGTCGATGTATTAACAAAAATAAAAGCAGGCACAGATGCCAAAATCGTTCTGTTCGAAGAAAAGAATGAGAGAGCGATAGGTCAAAGTGATGCGGTCATTAACGGGATTTACGGCGATGTCAGAAGCAAGGTTTACGATCAGGGAAACGCCCGTGTCTATGAAGGCCCGGATTATCTTATTCTCCACCCTGCCTTTCAAGCCGCAAGAGCTGATTACGCACTTAAGGAAGACTGCCGCAATATCCTTGTTGCATTAGGAGGAAGCGATCCAAAGCAGCTCGTTTTTAAAGTGATAGCAGCGGCCGATCAGCTCCCGGACAGGAAACACAAGAAAATGATTTTTATCATGGGCAGCGCTTCACCGCATCAAGAGGCGGTCCGTAAATTGATTCAAAACAAACCCCAATACGCACTAATCGAGCAGACAAATGACATGGCTGTGTTTATGAAGCAAGCAGATGCAGCCATTGTCGCCGGCGGCATCTCGCTTTATGAAGCGATCTGTATCGGCGTGCCGTGCCTCGTGCTTTCTCAGGTTGCCCATCAAACCGCAACCGCTGCAAAATTTGCGGAACATGGCGCCGTTCTTGATCTCGGCCTGGGAGAGAATGTATCCGTCGAAAAGCTTGCTTATCATATGTCACAAATATTCAGCAGCTATCCTCTCCGTCTTTCTCTGCACGAGGGAGGAAGGCTGCTCGTAGATGGAAAAGGAATGAAACGGGTATCAGCCATTCTTTATGATTTGCTTGATGATAAGATATAAAAATGCACGTAAGGAAGTGTTAATGTGAAAGGTGTCATTTTAGCCGGAGGAAACGGCTCACGCCTTATGCCCTTAACCAAAGCCGTCAACAAGCATTTGCTCCCTGTAGGCCCTTATCCGATGATTTACTGGTCGATAATGAAGCTTGAGGAAGCCGGAATTAAAGAGATTTTACTCATCAGCCAAAAAGAGCACATGCCGCAGTTTTATAAGCTGCTGGGAAGCGGGGAGGAGCTTGGCGTCTCCGTCACTTATCAAGTGCAGCCCGCCGCATCGGGAATTTCAGATGGGTTATCATATGCAAAACGCTTTACCGGAAAGGAGCCTTTCATTTTATTATTAGGTGATAATATATTCGAAGATTCATTAAAGTCTTATACGGAGCGATTTCAACAGCAGGGAAAAGGGGCGAAAGTGCTTCTGAAAGAAGTGGAAGATCCAGAACGTTTTGGGATTGCTGAGATTGATGAGAAAAACAAACACATTCGATCCATTATTGAAAAACCTGCACATCCGCCGACCAACCTTTGTGTAACCGGCATTTATATGTATGATGCAGAGGTGTTTTCGTATATTGAACAAATATCACCATCCAAGCGCGGCGAGCTGGAAATCACTGATGTAAATAATTTATACATTGAAAACAGCAAGCTTACGTATGATGTGTTATCGGGCTGGTGGGTCGATGCAGGAACACACGAATCGCTTTATCTCGCCTCCCGGCTGGTACATCAGGCTTTACAGAAAGGACAGGACGAATAGCTATGGCAAAATCATATATCATTACAGGCGGGGCCGGATTCATAGGGCTCACATTTACAAAGCTCATGCTGAAGGAAACGGATGCGCGCATTACCGTTCTAGATAAATTAACGTATGCCAGCCACCCGCAGGAAATCGAAAAACTAAAGGGAAACAGCCGGTTTCGGTTTGTAAAAGGGGATATCAGCATTCAGGAGGATATCGACCGGGCGTTTGACGAGACCTATGACGCCGTGATTCATTTCGCCGCGGAATCGCATGTAGACAGAAGCATCTCCCAAGCGGAGCCGTTTATCACAACGAATGTCATGGGCACATACCGTCTGGCTGAGGCAGTCTTACAAGGAAAAGCCAAAAAGCTGATTCATATTTCAACAGACGAGGTGTACGGGGATTTAGAAGCGAATGATCCCGCATTTACGGAAACAACGCCGCTTTCTCCTAACAACCCTTATTCCGCGAGCAAAGCGAGCTCTGACCTTCTTGTTCTATCGTATGTGAAAACACACAAACTGCCGGCTATTATTACACGCTGCAGCAACAATTACGGACCATATCAGCATAGTGAAAAAATGATCCCAACGATTATCCGCCACGCAAAACAAGGCTTGCCGGTTCCGCTCTACGGCGACGGGCTTCAGATCAGAGACTGGCTTTTTGCAGAGGATCATTGCCGCGCCATCAAGCTGATTTTAGAAAAAGGAACCGACGGTGAGGTGTATAACATCGGCGGCGGAAATGAACGCACGAATAAAGAGCTGGCGGGTATCATCATGAAACATTTGGGCTGTGAGGAATTGTTTGCTCACGTCGAAGACCGAAAAGGGCATGACAGGCGCTACGCGATCAATGCGTCAAAGCTGAAAAATGAGCTTGGCTGGCGGCAGGAAGTGCCGTTTGAAGAAGGCATTGCGCGCACGATTCGCTGGTATACAGACAATGACCGATGAGAAGGTGATCCGATTGACAAAGGTATTGGTAACCGGTGCGGGCGGACAGCTTGGCTTGGAGCTGTGCCGCCAGCTGAAGCAAGCCGGATATGAGGTCATTGCGTTAACAAAGCAGATGATGAACATCGCCGATCAGCGTTCAGTACGGCATTCGTTCGGGCATTATCAGCCGGATATCGTGGTCAATACCGCCGCGTTTACCTCCGTCGACAAATGCGAGACGGAGCTGGATAAAGCATACTTGATCAACGGAGTTGGCGCTTATTACACAGCGCTGGAGTCATCCCGTATCGGAGCGCAATATGTTCATATCAGCACGGATTATGTATTTGACGGGAAGGGGACCCAGCCATACAGGGAAGACGGCCACCTTGACCCGAACACCATCTACGGCAAAAGTAAAAAACTCGGAGAAGAGCTGATCCAGTTAGCAAGAACCGACAGCACGATCATCAGAACATCGTGGGTGTATGGAAAAAGCGGCAGCAATTTTGTTCATACGATGCTGAAGCTCGCAGAAACAAAACAAGAGCTGCGGGTTGTGAACGATCAAATCGGCTCGCCGACCTATACCAAGGATTTGGCGGAAGCGGTCATCAAGCTGTTCAGCCATCCGCCGGGCATCTACCATGTCAGCAATTCAGGCATATGCAGCTGGTATGAGTTCGCAAAGGCCATTATGGAAGAAAGCGGGCTGAACACAACGATTACGCCCGTGACGACAGAGGAATACGGGAATCTGACACCCCGGCCGGCTTACTCTGTGCTGAGCCACAGGGCCATTGAAGAAGCCGGCATACGCCCGCGCCACTGGCGGGAAGCTTTACGGGAATTTTTGCAGGAAAGGAGCAGTGCGCGTGATTGAAGGAGTCAAGGTTAAGAAACTGACAAAGCATTGTGATGACAGAGGTTTTTTTGCCGAACTGGTTCGCGATGATGAGAACCTTCTTGAGCATTTTGGGCAGGCGTCTTGGTCCAAAAGCTATCCGGGTGTGATTAAAGCGTTTCATTATCACGAGAAGCAGGACGATCTCTGGTTCTTCCCGACCGGCCACGCTCAGGTTGTCCTTTACGACCTGCGGGAGGATTCAGAAACAAAGGGAGAAACCGATGTCTATTATATGGGAGAAGACAACCCGATGCTGTTATTGATTCCAAAAGGCGTCGCTCACGGATACAGAGTGCTGGGCGAAACGCCGCTGACAATTATCTATTTTACGACAACCTCGTATAACCCTGATCAGCCCGATGAAAAAAGAATCCCATGGAATGATGAGACAATCGGTTTTAACTGGAATACCGAATTTAAATAAATTATAGAGCAGTTATTCATCGAAGATCATGAGGCATCTTCGACTTTTTTTGTCCTGTTTTGATATCAGGACAAAAGACAGGAATAACAGGCGAATATTTTACTAGATACGGATCAGAAACAGTCTATTAGCATCTTGTGTATATAGGTTGAATTTATTACATCATGCCAAGTGTTAATATTCGCAAAAAAACATTTACTTCCATGGAAAATGGTGATAGATTAACTTTTAAGAAAAAGAAATGGTAATTCGCGAGTTACGGTAAAACGCTTTTTCTGCAGAGGACGCTCTGGCCAAATTCCAACCGTGATTTGAGGAGGAAATGTCATGTTAAAAAGAACTTCATTCGTATCTTCATTTTTCATCAGTTCAGCTGTCCTGCTATCAATCTTGCTTCCTTCAGGCCAAGCGCATGCACAGTCTGCATCAATTGAGGCAAAAACCGTAAACAGTACAAAAGAATGGACGACTTCAGATATTGAAGTGACTTATAAACCAAACGCAGTGCTTTCTCTGGGAGCAGTCGAGTTTCAATTTCCTGACGGATTCCACGCGACAACAAGAGATTCTGTGAATGGAAGAACACTGAAAGAAACACAGATTTTAAACGATGGAAAAACGGTCAGGCTCCCGCTTACTCTTGATTTGTTAGGGGCGTCTGAATTCGATCTTGTCATGGTGCGCAAAACGCTTCCGCGTGCAGGCACATACACGATTAAAGGCAATGTGGTAAACGGTCTGGGAATCGGCAGTTTTTATGCTGAAACACAGCTGGTTATCGACCCTCGTTAATATCAATAGAAATGATCAGGGGCTGGTGTGATATCAGCCTCTTTTTTTGTATGGTTAAAAAACTGGTACGAATCTTGCATGTAGATAAGGGTGAACCCAATTAAGAAAGGAATTGATCGATTACAGTTTTTTAAAAGCGCTTACATTTTTCTGGAGATAAAAATATGATGAGGTGAAAAAACATGTCAGAAAAACAAATCACAAAGGATGAAGAAAAAGAAGCTCTCAATTTATTTCTGTCTACGCAAGCGATCATAAAGGAAGCCCTGCGGAAATTGGGCTATCCGAGCGGAATGTATGAATTAATGAAAGAACCGATGAGAATGCTCACTGTACGAATTCCGGTGAAAATGGATAATGGCAGTGTGAAAGTGTTTACAGGCTATCGTTCACAGCACAATGACGCGGTCGGCCCGACAAAAGGGGGCGTGCGTTTTCATCCCGAGGTGAATGAAGAGGAAGTGAAGGCGTTATCGATTTGGATGACGCTCAAATGCGGGCTCACGAATTTGCCGTACGGCGGCGGAAAGGGCGGCATTATTTGTGATCCGCGGACGATGTCGTTTGGAGAATTGGAACGGCTGAGCCGGGGGTATGTCCGCGCCATCAGCCAGTTAGTCGGCCCGACAAAGGATATTCCCGCTCCCGATGTATACACCAATTCGCAAATTATGGCGTGGATGATGGACGAATACAGCCGGCTTCGGGAATTCGATTCTCCGGGTTTTATCACAGGAAAACCGCTCGTTTTAGGCGGCTCACAGGGCCGGGAAACAGCAACCGCTCAAGGCGTAACCATTTGTATAGAAGAAGCGGTTAAGAAAAAAGGAATCAAGCTGCAAAACGCGCGCATCATCATACAGGGCTTTGGAAACGCCGGCAGTTTTCTGGCTAAATTTATGCATGATGCCGGCGCCAAGGTTATCGGGATTTCGGATGCCCACGGCGGGCTGTACAACCCGGATGGCCTCGATATTCCTTATTTGCTCGATAAGCGGGACAGTTTCGGAATGGTCACCAATTTATTTACAGATGTCATCACAAATGAAGAGCTGCTCGAACAAGAATGCGATATTTTAGTGCCAGCGGCTATTTCAAATCAAATCACAGCCAAAAACGCCAATAACATTAAGGCCTCAATTGTGGTCGAAGCGGCTAACGGGCCGACGACGATCGACGCGACAAAGATTTTGAATGAAAAAGGCGTGCTCCTGGTGCCGGATATACTGGCGAGTGCAGGCGGCGTAACGGTTTCTTACTTTGAATGGGTTCAAAACAACCAAGGATATTATTGGGCAGAAGAAGAGGTTGCTGAAAAGCTGCGAAACGTGATGGTCAATTCATTTGAAACGATTTATCAGACCGCGGCCGCACACAAAGTCGATATGCGCTTGGCGGCTTACATGACGGGCATCAGAAAATCTGCAGAGGCGTCTCAATTCCGCGGATGGGTTTAGGGGGGATAATCCCCCTTTCTCCCGCAAAATCATTTTGCATTTTTGTTTGCGTTTGGCGTAAAAATCGCAAAGTGATTTTGCGATTTATATTCATAAAAAGGAAAATGTTTAGATTTCTGACAAAGTTCTCTGCGATTCTACAAGTTTTTTTGTGAAAAGACGAAATATTGGTACGAATCTTGCTTTTATATACGTATGAAGACATATTACATAACGAGGGGGATTACATATGACCGTTTCATATGCGCACGAACCATTCACTAATTTTAAGGAAGCAAAGAATAAAACAGCCTTTCAAGAATCACTGGCCTTTGTAAATACTCAGCTTGGCAAGCATTATCCGCTTGTCATTAATGGAGAAAAGATCGAAACGGATCGTAAAATTGTTTCGATTAATCCGGCCAATAAGGAAGAAGTGATCGGCTACGCCTCAACGGCTAATCAAGAGCTTGCTGAAAAAGCGATGCAATCGGCGTTACAGGCATTTGAATCGTGGAAAAAACAAAGACCGGAGCACCGCGCGAATATCCTTTTTAAAGCTGCGGCTATTTTGCGCAGAAGAAAGCACGAATTTTCAAGCTATCTTGTAAAGGAAGCGGGAAAACCGTGGAAGGAAGCAGATGCTGACACAGCGGAAGCAATAGACTTTTTAGAGTACTACGCGCGCCAAATCTTAAAGCTGAAGGAGGGGGCTCCGGTAAAGAGCCGGGCAGGCGAGTACAATCAATATCATTATGAAGCGCTTGGCGTCGGTATTGTCATTTCGCCATTTAATTTCCCGCTCGCCATTATGGCAGGGACTGCTGCGGCTGCGATTGTCACGGGGAATACGATCTTGCTGAAGCCGGCAGATGCTGCGCCAGTAGTGGCCGCTAAATTTGTCGAGGTGATGGAGGAAGCGGGTTTGCCAAACGGCGTTCTCAATTACATTCCGGGAGACGGAGCGGAAATTGGTGATTTCTTAGTAGAACACCCTAAAACAAGATTTGTATCATTTACAGGTTCCCGTGCGGTCGGCTGCCGGATTTACGAGCGTGCCGCAAAAGTGCAGCCGGGCCAAAAATGGCTGAAACGCGTGATTGCTGAAATGGGCGGGAAAGATACAGTGCTTGTCGACAAAGATGCTGATTTGGATCTTGCTGCTTCTTCTATTGTTTACTCCGCATTCGGGTACTCAGGGCAAAAATGTTCAGCGGGTTCCCGTGCAGTGATTCATCAGGATGTCTATGATGAAGTCGTAGAAAAAGCAGTTGCGCTGACCAAAACGCTGACAGTCGGAAGTCCGGAAGATCCTGATACGTATATGGGACCCGTGATTCATGAAGCATCCTACAACAAAGTGATGAAATACATTGAAATCGGCAAATCTGAAGGCAAGCTATTGGCCGGCGGAGAAGGCGATGATTCAAAAGGCTACTTTATTCAGCCGACGATCTTTGCAGATGTTGATGAAAACGCGCGCTTAATGCAGGAAGAAATTTTCGGCCCGGTTGTTGCGATTTGCAAAGCGCGTGATTTCGACCATATGCTTGAGGTTGCAAATAACACAGAATACGGACTGACAGGCGCTCTGCTGACGAAAAACCGTGCGCACATTGAACGGGCTCGCGAGGATTTTCATGTCGGAAACTTATACTTTAACAGAGGCTGTACCGGAGCTATTGTCGGCTATCAGCCATTCGGCGGGTTTAATATGTCCGGAACAGACTCAAAAGCAGGAGGTCCAGATTATTTAATTCTTCATATGCAGGCGAAAACAACGTCCGAAGCGTATTAATTGAGAAAACCGAAATAGTGCGATTGTTTTTAGATCGCACTATTTACATGTTTGGATGAGGGGGATGATCTATGCTCTATACAAAAATCAGTCACATGCCGCCGGCAGAACGGGTTGAGACACTGACAAAATCTTTGGTCAGCTTCAGCAGTGTAAACGGCACTATCGGCGAAGGGACGAAAGCAGATTTTATCAAAGAAGTCATCATGAGCTATCCTTACTTTCAGGAACATCCTTGCCATGTATGGGAACAGGCTATTCCTAATGACCCGTACAACCGGAAAAATATTTTTGCGTTTGTGGAAGGCAGCGGGGAAAGCCGGAATACTGTCATTTATCACGCCCACTTGGATACGGTGGGAATTGAAGATTTCGGCCCGCTTAAGGATATCGCTTTTGATTCTGGAAAATTGGCTGAGTATTTCTCCAACTACGACTTTGATGAAGACGTTCAGCGGGACGCCAAGTCGGGTGAGTGGATGTTCGGCAGAGGCTCTGTCGACATGCAAAGCGGCATCGCGGTGCATTTGTCCAATCTCCTGCACTTTTCAGAGAACCCCAAAGCATTGCCGGGAAATCTATTATTTATGGCAAACCCGGATGAAGAAAGTCAGCATGCCGGTATTCTCGCCAGTATTTCTGAGCTGAACCGATTAAAAAAGGAAAAACAGATTCAGTATCTGGCTGCCATTAATACCGATTTTATTACGCCGCTGTACGATGGTGATGCAACAAGATATATCTATACCGGAGCCGCGGGAAAGCTGCTGCCTTGCTTTTATATATCCGGCCGGGAAGTGCATGTCGGAGACACGCTTGCTGGCATCGATCCAAATCTCATTTCTTCAGAAATCACAAGACGCATCCACAACAATATTCATTTAGCAGAAAAAATTGAAGGCGAATTGGTTCTGCCCCCATCCTGCTTGTACCAGCGTGATAACAAGGAATCCTATAACGTTCAAACCGCCGTGAGCAGCTATTTGTATTTCAATTATTTTATCTATGAAAAAACAGCAAAGGAAGTCATGGACCAGCTTACCCAAGTCGCTGAGAAAGCGTGCCGGGACACAGAACAAAAATTATCAGATTATTATGAAGAATATCTGAAGCGAACAAATCTTCCGAAGAGACATTTGTCTTGGTATATTCAAGTCTTCAGTCTGGATCAATACATGGAAAAGCTAAGAAGCCGCGGCGTCGATCCTGAGCAGTGTATAGAGCAAGCATTCAAAGCCAATGAGCATCTTGAACTGCGCATGAGATGTTTTCATGCAATTGAAGAACTCCAAAAGCTTGATCCCGATCAGGGCGCAAAAGTCATTCTGTTTTATGCTCCTCCTTATTTACCGCATAACTATTTAAAAGAAGAAAGCACAAGAGACCAGCTATTGCAGCATGTGATCAAAGAAGCGGTGGACAAAACCGCCGAAACGACAGGCGAAACCTTTGTTTTCAAAAAGTTTTTCCCTTACTTGGCAGACGGCAGCTTTTTATCGCTGCATGAAACCGATGACGAAATTGATTCCTTTATCAGAAACTTCCCGGGGTGGGAGATGATTGGAACCATTCCGTTCAAAGACATACGGAAACTGAACATTCCTTCCATTAACATGGGTGTATACGGGAAAGACGGACATAAATGGACTGAAAGAGTATACAAGCCGTACACATTTCATGTATTGCCGGATCTGATACAACAGACCACTGTTCACCTTTTGCAAAGCTATCGGATGAATATCAGCACAAAAGAGCCGAAGGGAGAAGGATGATGCAGGATCACAAAAACGAATTGCAGCGCAGTATGAAAAGCCGGCATTTGTTTATGATTGCCTTGGGCGGCGTCATCGGCACCGGTCTGTTTTTAGGTTCCGGCTTTACGATCAGCCAGGCGGGTCCTCTCGGAGCCATTGCCGCCTATATGATTGGCGGATTTTTAATGTATCTGGTCATGCTTTGTTTAGGGGAGCTGGCTGTCGCCATGCCAGTGGCCGGGTCGTTTCAAGCCTACGCCACAAAGTTTTTGGGACCGTCGACAGGTTTTATGATCGGCTGGCTGTATTGGTTCAGCTGGGCGAATACAGTCGGCTTGGAGCTAACGTCAGCGGGCATTTTGATGCAAAGGTGGCTGCCCTCCGTGCCGATCTGGATATGGTGTCTCGTTTTCGGCGTTATCATCTTTTTGATTAATGTGCTGTCTGTCCGAAGCTTTGCGGAAATGGAATTTTGGTTTTCGAGCATCAAAGTGACAGCGATCATATTATTTATCGTGATCGGCGGGTGCGCCGTGTTTGGCTTGATTGATTTTAAAGGCGGCCAGGAAACGCCTTTTCTGTCTCATTTCATGACTGATAAAGGACTGTTTCCAAATGGCGTGCTGGCTGTTATGTTTACGCTGGTTATGGTCAATTTCTCATTTCAGGGGACAGAGCTGGTCGGAATTGCGGCAGGGGAGAGTGAAAGTCCGGAAAAGACACTGCCAAAGTCCATTCGAAATGTCATCTGGCGAACGCTGTTTTTCTTTGTGCTGGCTATGTTCGTCTTGGTTGCCATTCTGCCGTATGAAACGGCTGGGGTGATTGAGAGTCCGTTTGTAGCGGTGCTTGATCAGATCGGCATCCCATTTGCAGCTGATATGATGAACTTTATCATATTAACGGCGATTTTATCTGTTGCCAATTCTGGTTTATATGCAGCCTCGCGTATGATGTGGTCGCTTTCAACAAACAAAATGGGCCCGGCCCTTTTAACGAGACTGACCAAAAAAGGGGTGCCGATCAATGCCCTGCTGATTACGATTGGGATTTCCGGCTGTTCGCTGCTGACTAGCGTCATGGCTGCAGAAACCGTGTATTTGTGGTGTATATCAATCTCTGGCATGGTGACAGTTGTCGCGTGGATGTCCATTTGCGCCTCGCAATTTTTCTTTCGCAGGCGGTTCCTCGCTGAAGGCGGAAACGTGAACGACCTGGAATTCAGAACCCCTCTTTATCCGTTGGTGCCGATTCTTGGGTTTGTATTATACGGATGCGTATTGATAAGCCTTATATTCATCCCAGATCAAAGAATCGGCTTGTACTGCGGTGTACCACTCATTATTTTCTGCTATGCGTACTATCATCTGAGCATCAAGAAGCGCTTACAAAATGAACCGCTGAAAAAAGAGCAAACAGAAGCGCAATAGAAGAAGCTCTCCGGGAGACCGGAGAGCTTTTTTACGCGTTACGTCTGACAAGAAACACATAGAACAATATCGCGAGCACATCAAATCCGAATATACTCAACGCCATCGGCCACGCGTTTTCTTCCCCGGCAACACCGGCGAGCGCCGTTGATGGCAAACAGCATGCTGAATATCTGAGCCGACACACCGTATATGTTTTGCAGGATAAACGGCGAACCGGAAATATACGCAAACATGCCGATCCCGATAAAGGCCTGGCTGAAAGCAAAACCCATAAACGCCCGGCCGCCAAGCAAGTGCCGAAATGCGGTCAGAATCGTGACAAAAATAAAAACACCCGATCCCGGCCAGCACAATAAACACAGTTGACCAGTAAGTAAATGGAAAAATGAATCCTTCCGAAATCGGGCTAACTGTTGAATAACCTTGATTCATCACCTGACCCGCCTTAACAAATGCATTACTATAGCATATCCCAGGATATGTTTTTGTTTTATTTTAAATTTGAAACAAGAAATCCCTTATTCGTAATTGAATGAAAATAATAAAAAGAAAATTATTTTCATTCGAATTGTAAATTGCAAATAAAGGATGCTAAACTATAATTCAACTTTATTTTAAGATTCCGGAAGAGGTGTTAAGGGAGAATGAACAGTAAACAAAACAATCACATCAAATCAAAACATCATTTTCCGCTATTTCTTGCGCTGGCTTTAACAATGGGCGTATTTGCGGCTGGATCTGAAGAGCTTGTCATTTCACCGCTGCTGCCTGATTTAGCAGATGCCTTCAACTCAGATGTCAGCGTGCTTGCGCTATCGATCAGTATATATGGGATCATGATCTTTATCGGTGCCCCGCTGCTGGTGCCTTTAGGGGATAAATACTCGAGAGAACTGAGTTTAATGCTGGGACTCGTGATCTTTATTATAGGAACCGTGATATGCGCTTTGGCGCAAAATATCTTTTTCTTCTTTTTAGGCCGTGCGCTTTCAGGGTTGGCGGCAGGTGCGTTTGTCCCGACCGCTTACGCAGTTGTCGGGGATCGTGTTCCGTATACCTATCGGGGAAAAGTGATGGGGCTGATCGTCTCAAGCTGGTCGCTTGCACTGATTTTCGGTGTGCCGATCGGATCATTTATAGGCGGCGTCTTACATTGGAGATGGACATTCTGGATTTTCGCCTTGATGGGTGCACTTGTTGTTTTGCTTGTCCTATTTGAAATGCGCCGCCATAACGATAATAAAAGCACCGTCCAGGAGGAAAAAGACGAGCCGGCGGGGACATTTCGAGACGCGCTTAAAGTGCCGCGTGTTCCCGTTTATATCATAATCACTTTGTGCAATATGATTGGTTTTTACGGTATGTATTCGTTTTTAGGCTCTTACCTACAGGACGTTTTTACCGGAGGCAATACGGCTGCCGGCTTATTTATTATGATTTATGGCATCGGGTTTTCCATGAGTGTCATTACAGGTAAGATTGCCGACCGCATTGGAAAAATGCGCTCTCTGATCATTGCGCTGGCGGTCATCAGCGTTCTGCTGGCTTGTATCGCGTATGCGCCCGCATCAATGCCTCTGCTAATCATCAGTCTATTCATCTGGGGGTTAATGCAAAGCTTGACGGTGACGCTGCTCAGCACCATTTTGAGTGATTGCTCAGAGCGTCATCGCGGGAAAATTATGGCGTTTTACAGCCTTGCCTCAAATTTGGCTGTGACATTAGGTTCTGCTTTGATGGGACCTGTATATGTGGAATACGGGTATGCAGCTGTCGGATTGATTTGCGCCATCATCACAGTGCTCGGTTTTGTGCTCAGTGTATTCGCATATAAAAAGTACGGCAAGCATGAGCAGAAAGCAGATCATTCCTTATCCCAATAAACAAAGTTTCTAAATTCCTATAACAAAAAACCCTTTCTTAAGGGTTTTTTTGTTTGTATGGGAATTATTATCAGTATTTTCAAAAAATGTTGACAGTTCGATTGACGCTGGATAAAATTTACTTAAAATTTAAAAGATTGGTTGGTGCTCATGATTATATTGGATAATAGCATTCAAACAAAAAACAAAGCTTATTCAATATCAAAACTGATTACAGTCAACACGCTCGGACCAGAAGGGACAAGCAGTGAGTACGCAGCAAAACATTTCATCTCTAATTTTACTCTTCTCCAAGGGCTAAACAGTAAATTATCTTTGCATGATACATTTGAATCATGCATCGAAAGGACTCTTCAAAGCCCGCTGGAATACACCATCGTTCCACATGCTTACGACGGCATTAAACATTTCTACATGAGGCCGGATTTGCAGCTTTTGCAAATCTTCAGGTGCGATACACCGATGTACGGCCTGGCTGTCCGTCCTGATTTCACATTCAGCGACGACATGCTCGACACATCTGTTATTGTTTCACATCCATCACCTATCAATTTAATTAAATATTTTACCCGCAAAGACGTCAGGTTCGAGCTGGTCAACTCAACCAGCGCCGCAGCAAAAAAAGTAAAAGAAGGTCTTTCTGACATTGCTTTAACCAATGAACTGGCAAGACAAAAATACGGGCTCAAATTTGTTAAGACATTTAAAAGCATTCCTATGAGCTGGTCATTATTCGGAAAAGGAGACATTGATTATGAAAACTGAACAAGATGTGAAGGAGATTTATTTCCCGACACCAAAATTAATAGAGTGGGAGAACGGAGTGAGACAGTATTCCACCGTCCGCGGCGATACAGAAGTGCTAATGTCTTACGTTCCGCCGCATACTAACGTTGAACCGCATCAGCACAAGGAAGTCCAAATCGGCATGGTCGTTTCTGGCGAGCTGATGATGACTGTCGGAGATGTGACGAGAAAGATGACTTCTTTGGAATCTGCGTATATCGCGCCGCCGCATGTGCCTCACGGGGCAAGAAACGACACAGACCAAGAAGTCATTGCCATTGATATTAAACGGTATAAAGCTGATGAAAACTATACAAGTCCTGAAGACTATTTTTTGAATATTTTCAAAACGAGAGATTTATTGCCCGGGATGGAAGTCACGTTCTTTGTTGAGGATTGGATAGAAATTATGCTGGCCAAGATTCCTGGAAACGGCGGCGAAATGCCTTTCCATAAACATCGCAATGAACAAATCGGCATCTGCATCGGCGGCGGATATGATATGACCGTTGAAGGCTGCACAGTGGATATGACATTCGGCACCGCCTATTTCTGTGAGCCGCGGGAAGATCACGGCGCCATCAACCGTTCTGAAAAAGAATCTCAATCCATTAACATCTTCTTTCCGCCGCGCTACAACAGAGCAAAAACGAAAAAGATAAAGGCGGATGAATCATCATGAACCTCACCGATAAAACCGTCCTCATAACAGGAGGCGCGTCAGGCATCGGCTATGCCGCGGTTCAAGCTTTTTTGAACCAGCAGGCAAATGTGGTTGTGGCGGATATTGATGCAGCACAGGGAGAAATAATGGTCAGGCAAGAAAATAATGACCGGCTGCACTTTGTGCAAACAGATATAACAGACGAAGCTGCCTGCCAGCACGCTGTTCAATCGGCAATCAATACATTCGGAGGATTAGATATTTTAATTAATAATGCGGGGATCGAAATCGTGGCGCCTATTCATGAGATGGAGCTGAGCGATTG
This sequence comes from Bacillus sp. PK3-037, assembly GCF_054161355.1. Taxonomy (NCBI): domain Bacteria; kingdom Bacillati; phylum Bacillota; class Bacilli; order Caryophanales; family Bacillaceae; genus Bacillus; species Bacillus sp. PK3-037. The sequence goes on from NZ_CP096408.1 coordinate 378,669, forward strand.
GAATAAGGTGCTCCAAGTCAATCTGACGGGCATGTTTTTAATGAGCAAGCACGCACTCAAGCATATGCTAGCTGCCGGCAAGGGCAATATCATTAATACGTGCTCTGTCGGCGGAGTCGTGGCATGGCCTGATATCCCGGCATATAACGCCAGCAAAGGCGGCGTGTTGCAGCTGACAAGGTCAATGGCTGTTGATTACGCCAAATATCAAATCCGCGTTAATTGTGTGTGTCCGGGGATTATTGATACGCCGTTAAATGAGAAATCCTTTATGGAAAATAATGAAGGCACACTAGAAGAAATCAAGAAAGAAAAGGCGAAGGTGAATCCGATGCTAAAACTCGGAAAACCTGAAGAAATAGCAAACGTTATGCTGTTTTTAGCCTCTGATTTATCAAGCTACATGACCGGAAGCGCCATCACCGCAGACGGAGGATATACCGCACAATAGAGAGAAGGAGTGTTTTACATATGGAGAGAAAAACAGTTTTGGTTATCGCTGATCTTGGAGGCTGCCCGCCGCATATGTTTTATCAAAGCGCAGCTGAAAAATATAACCTGGTCAGCTTTATTCCGAGACCATTTGCCATTACAGCTTCCCATGCGGCACTTATTGAAAAATACTCGGTCGCGGTCATAAAGGATAAAGATTATTTTCAGAGTATCACAGATTTCGAGCATCCCGATTCCATTTATTGGGCGCATGAGGATCATGACAAACCCGAAGAAGAGGTAGTCGAGCAAATCGTCAAGGTTGCCGAAATGTTTGGAGCGGAAGCCATCACAACAAATAATGAATTATTCATCGCTCCGATGGCGAAAGCCTGTAAGCGTCTCGGCTTAAGAGGAGCGGGTGTACAAGCTGCCGAAAATGCCAGAGATAAAAATAAAATGAGGGCAGCGTTTAATAAAGCCGGGGTCAAAACAATCAAAAACAAACGGGTCACAACCCTTGAAGATTTCCGCTCCGCGCTGAAAGAGATCGGCACGCCGCTCATCTTAAAACCGACATATTTGGCGAGTTCAATCGGCGTGACGCTGATTACGGACACCAAAACAGCAGAAAACGAGTTTAACAGAGTGAATGACTACCTGAAATCCATTAATGTGCCGAAGGCGGTAACGTTTGAAGCCCCGTTTATTGCGGAGGAATTTTTACAGGGAGAATACCCGGACTGGTATCAAACTGAGGGATACTCCGACTATATCAGCATAGAAGGGATCATGGCGGACGGAGAATATTTTCCAGTCGCGATTCATGACAAAACACCGCAAATCGGATTTACGGAAACATCGCATATCACGCCGTCCATCTTGGATGATGAAGCGAAAAAGATCATTATTGAAGCGGCCAAAAAAGCAAATGAAGGGCTTGGGCTGGAAAACTGCGCGACACATACAGAAATCAAGTTAATGAAAAATAGAGAAGCCGGTTTAATAGAGTCTGCGGCCAGGTTCGCCGGATGGAATATGATCCCGAATATTAAAAAGGTCTTCGGCGTCGACATGGCGCAATTATTGCTGGATGTTCTCTGTTTCGGAAAAGACGCCGATCTTCCGGATGGATTGCTGGAGCAAGAACCTTGCTATATCGCCGACTGTCATTTGTACCCGGAGCATTTCAAACAAAACGGGCAGCTTCCTGAAGCGGCGGAGGATATGATCATTGAATCCATCAACATTCCGGACGGGCTGCTGAAGGGAGATACGGAACTTGTTTCTTTCTCGGCTGCGGCACCAGGTACGTCTGTGGATTTGCGCCTGTTTGAAGCCTTCAATTCCATTGCCGCATTTGAACTGAAAGGAAGCAATTCCCAGGATGTAGCCGATTCAATTAAACACATCCAGCAGCATGCGAAGCTGACTGCGAAGTATGTGCTGCCGGTATGAAACAGTTAAAGCCAAATTCTAAATACTTGCTTTACGGGCAGGCGCTTTCGTTTATGGGAGACTATTGTGTTCTCCCGGCCCTGCTCATTTTGTCTACATATTATCACGATTATTGGGTGACGTCGGGAGTCATTGCGGTCAGAAGCATTCCGATGGTGTTTCAGCCGTTTTTAGGAGTGCTCGTTGACCGATTGGACAGAATTAAAATTATGCTGTGGACGGATGTCATCAGGGGCATCATCTTTTTGGGGCTCACCTTTCTTCCAAAAGGCGAGTATCCGTTAATTTTTCTGGCCCTGCTGTTTGTCTCTTACGGGAGCGGCGTATTTTTTAATCCGGCGCGTCTCGCGGTCATGTCTTCTCTGGAATCAGATATTAAAAACATCAATACCTTATTCGCTAAAGCCACGACCATTTCTATCATTGTCGGGGCGGCCGCCGGAGGGTTGTTCCTGTTAGCCGGGTCTGTAGAGATGGCTGTTGCCTTTAACGGTGTGACTTACCTGGTTTCAGCGTTTTTTATCAGGCGAATTAAGCTGCAATTTGTCCCGATTCAGTCTGAAAATATAAAAGAAGCCTTTCAGTCTTTTAAAGAAGGACTAAAGGAAATCAAAACCAATTCATTCGTGTTAAACGCCATGTTTACGATGATTACGATGGCACTGCTTTGGGGGATCGTGTACAGCTATTTTCCGGTTGTCAGCCGCTTTTTGGGTGACGGGGAGATCGGCAACTTTATCCTTACCTTCTGCATCGGCTTCGGCGGTTTCATCGGAGCGGCGCTTGTCAGCAAGTGGGGATTTAACAACAATAAAGGCTTGATGTACTTTACCATTTTATCAATCGTCTCGCTTGCGCTGTTTTTATTCACGCCCATTTTCGCTGTATCTGTCATTGCTGCCATTCTCTTTTTCATCGCCATGGAATATGGGGAAGTGCTTGCAAAGGTTAAAGTTCAGGAAAACGCGGCGAACCAGATTCAAGGGCGTATTTTTTCGGTGGCTGAAGCGTCCATTGGCTTGTGCATTTCGATTGGTTCCATGCTTATCAACGTATTAGAGGCTCCTGTCATCATGGGGCTGATTGTTATCATGGTAAGCGGTTTGTTTTTGCATACGAAGCTGGTGAACAAATCTTTTTTGGAACGGGATAAAAAAACTGAGCAAATTCACTTATAAGGAGTCTTTCAGATGGAAATAACACCGTCCGACGTCATCAAGACACTTCCAAGGCAAGAATTTTCTCTCGTTTTTCAAAAGGTGAAAGAAATGGAAAAAACGGGGGCGCAAGTCATTAATCTTGGACAGGGGAACCCTGACCTTCCTACTCCGCCGCATATCGTGCAGGCATTGCAGGAGGCGGCTGTGAACCCTTCTTTCCACGGGTACGGGCCATTCAGAGGCTACCCCTTTCTGAAGGAAGCGATTGCCGCTTTCTATGAAAGAGAATACGGAGTGACAATCAATCCTGAAACAGAAGTGGCGCTCTTTGGCGGGGGAAAAGCAGGCTTGTATGTTTTGACACAATGCCTGCTCAATCCGGGAGATATCGCTTTGGTCCCGAACCCGGGCTATCCTGAATATCTTTCGGGTATTACAATGGCAAGAGCAGAGCTGCACGAAATGCCGCTGCACGCGGAAAACGGCTATCTGCCTGACTTTGAGAAAATAGATCCCGCTGTGTTACAAAAAGCGAAACTGATGTTTTTGAACTATCCGAATAACCCGACGGGAGCTGTGGCGGATGCGGCTTTTTATGCGAAAGCGGCCGCATTTGCAAAAGAGCACCAGATTCATTTGATCCATGACTTTGCGTACGGCGCATTTGAGTTTGATAAAAAACCGGCCAGCTTCCTGCAGGCGGTGGACTCAAAAACTGTGGGCGCGGAGCTTTATTCATTTTCAAAAACATTTAACATGGCCGGCTGGAGAATGGCGTTTGCCGTCGGAAATGAAAAGATCATTCAAGCGGTCAATGAATTTCAGGATCACGTCTTTGTCGGCATGTTCGGCGGACTGCAGCAGGCGGCCAGTGCGGCGCTGTCAGGAGATCCGGAACAAACAGATCGCTTGAAACGCATCTATGCGGAACGGATTGACTTTTTTACGGAGCTATGTGAAAAAGAACTGGGCTGGAAGATAGAAAAACCAAAAGGAACATTTTATGTATGGGCTGAAATTCCAAAAATGTTTGAGTCTTCTCATCAATTCTCTGACTACCTGCTGGAGCAGGCCCATGTTGTCGTAACTCCGGGCGAGATTTTCGGCAGCAACGGAAAACGTCATGTCAGAATATCAATGGTATCGAAGCAGGAGGATCTGCGGGAATTTGTCATGCGGATTCAAAAGCTGAACCTGCCGTTTGCCTCATTAGAAGAAGTATCCCGCTAAAAAGCGGGATTTTTTTATATGCTTTTCATGCTGCCGCCATCAGCGGAAATTTGCTGCCCGGTGATATAGGAGGCTTCCTCGGAAACGAGAAACGCGGCGAGTGCTGCGGTTTCTTCAGCTGACCCAACCCGTTTCATCGGGATGCCAGAAGCAATCTGTTCTTCGGCTTCTTGTTTGGATATGCTGTTCTTTTCCATTACATTCTTCACAAATTGATGGTAACGGTCTGTAGCGATAAAACCAGGATTCAGGCAGTTGACAGTAATATTGTGAGGAGCAAGCTGGATGGAAATATTTTTACTGGCGTTAATTAAAGCGGCATTCATCATGCTGTTTGTAAACATATTGGCGCCGGGTTCTTTCCACAGATTTCCGACAATGTTGATGATTCTGCCAAACTCGTTTTGTTTCATCAAAGAGGCGGCACGCTTGATAGCGTCAATATAGGCAACGGTTTTCTGTGTGAACGTGGCTGTCATATCCTCTATATTACAGTTATCAAATGTGTCAGGCGCGCCGCCCGGGATATTATTAATCAGAACATCAAGCCGTCCGCATTGAGATTCGATTTCTTTAAAAATCTCCTCTCTCGTTTGCTGGTCAGACATATCACCCGCAAGGACAATGACACTCGCTTCAGGATGCTTGGCCAAAATGTCTTCTTTGACAGGTCCAATATTGTCCAAGACTCGCGAATTGATGACGACGGTAAAATGCTGGTCTGCTAATTTCAGAGCAATTGCTTTTCCGATCCCTTGACTGGCGCCCATAATAAATGCGGTTCGTTTTGACAAATAACTGCACCCCTTTGAAAAAATTGGATTAATATCTACATCGTAAAAAAAAACGGAGAAAATAGCAAATTTTATTTAAATTCTGACAAAGAGGAATCGAAAAACTCCCGCCAGCTGCGGCGGGAGGAGAAATTATACATATAGGAATTGAGGAAGTGTATCAAGCGAAAGGCGGTTGCCCACAAAGAACGAGCCAAATTCGCCGTACCGCGCGCTGACTTCGTCAAAACGCATTTCATATACAAGCTTTTTGAATTGAAGCACATCATCACTGAACAGCGTAACGCCCCATTCGTAATCGTCAAAGCCGACTGAACCTGTGATGATCTGTTTCACTTTGCCAGCATAGCTGCGTCCGATTAAGCCGTGGCTTCTCATCAAGTTTCTTCGTTCTTCCATAGAAAGCATGTACCAGTTGTCATTGCCGGATCTTCTTTTATCCATTGGATAGAAGCATACATATTTTGATTCCGGCAGTTCAGGGTAAAGGCGCGCACGTACATGCGGATTTTCATACGGGTCGCCGTCGCCGCTCGCCAAATAGTTGCTCAGTTCAACAACTGACACGTAGGAGTAAGCCGGAATGGTGAACTCAGCAAGTCTTGATTTGTTGAATTCAAGCTCGATTTCATTTAATTCTTCCATAGTAGGGCGAAGAATCATCAGCATAAAATCAGCTTTTTGGCCAACGATGCTGTAAAGGGTTTGCGAACCTTTCCCTTCTTTTTGGGCGACTCCCCATTTTTCAAGCAATCCTGTAAATTCATGAATGATAGACTGGCGCTCATCACTGGACAGCATCTTCCAGGAAGTCCAGTCCATTGTGCGGAAATCATGAAGCGCATACCAGCCGTCCAGCGTTTTTGCCGCTTCATTTGTCATTTGCTGTTCACTCATTTATCTTCACTCCTATTATCTTTTCGTTAATGCCTTCACTATATCATAGTTTATCCGATTCTACTGTGGAGAAACCTTGAATACCCGATTCGTATATCTCCTCAAAAATAAGAGAACATATAAGGAAAGAATCAGTTGCTTAAATTAGTTAGAAAAATAAGATTTTTTGATGAAAGCGCTATAATAAAAGTTGGCTGTTTGAATTTGACTGGAAGAAGAGTATGCTAGTAAAAGAAAGCGTTTTTGTAACTTTTTGAGGAGGGTTTATTGTGGCAGATTTATTTTCAACAGTGCAAGAAAAAGTAGCTGGAAAAGGCGTTAAAATTGTATTTCCTGAAGGCTTAGACGAGCGTATTTTAGAAGCGGTCAGCAAGCTTGCAGACAATAAAGTGCTGAATCCGATTGTGATCGGCAATGAAAATGAGATCCAAGCAAAAGCAAAAGAACTGAATGTGACGCTTGACGGCGTTGATATTTATGATCCTCATACATATGAAGGCATGGAAGATCTTGTACAGGCATTCGTGGAACGCCGCAAAGGCAAAGCAACAGAAGAACAGGCTCGAAAAGCGCTCTTAGACGAGAACTACTTCGGCACAATGCTTGTGTACAAAGGCCTTGCAGAGGGTCTTGTGAGCGGAGCGGCTCATTCAACTGCCGACACTGTCCGTCCGGCTCTTCAAATCATCAAAACAAAAGAAGGCGTGAAAAAGACTTCAGGCGTCTTCATCATGGCACGCGGCGATGAGCAATACGTATTCGCAGATTGCGCGATCAACATTGCGCCAGACAGCCAAGATCTTGCGGAAATCGCGATCGAAAGCGCCAATACGGCAAAAATGTTCGACATTGATCCTCGCGTGGCAATGCTCAGCTTCTCTACAAAAGGCTCAGCAAAATCTGATGAAACAGAAAAAGTAGCGGATGCTGTGAAAATCGCGAAAGAAAAAGCGCCTGAATTAACGCTTGACGGCGAATTCCAATTTGACGCTGCATTCGTTCCATCTGTAGCTGAGAAAAAAGCGCCGGATTCCGAGATCAAAGGAGACGCGAACGTATTCGTATTCCCAAGCCTTGAAGCAGGAAACATCGGCTATAAAATCGCTCAGCGTTTGGGCAACTTTGAAGCTGTAGGACCAATCCTGCAAGGCTTAAATATGCCTGTTAACGATCTTTCAAGAGGTTGTAACGCTGAAGATGTTTACAATCTCGCATTAATTACAGCGGCACAAGCACTGTAAGAAAAGCGATGGCAGCTCTCTCGCAGAGGGCTGCTTTTTTTTGCGCCTTCTTTACCAGAACAGATGATATGAGTAAAATAAAGAAAACTGATCATCATTATAAATCTTATTCATGACAGGGGTGGGGTCTTTGTATTACGACGTGCTGAAAACCTTTATCGCAGTGGTGGAAGAAAAAAATTTCACAAAAGCAGCAGAAAAGCTGATGATTTCCCAGCCCAGCGTCAGTCTGCATATTAAAAATCTTGAAAAAGAATTTCAAACGGCTCTGCTGAATCGGTCGCCGAAGCATTTTACGACAACACCGACAGGGGACATTTTGTATCAAAGGGCAAAGCAAATGGTATTTCTCTACGAGCAGGCCAAGTCTGAAATTTACGCGCACCATCATTATGTAAAGGGTGAATTGAAAATAGCCGCCAGTTTTACAATCGGAGAGTATATTCTTCCGCCGCTTCTTGCCCAGCTGCAAAAGCTGTATCCTGAGCTGAATCTGGACGTCATGATTGGCAATACAAAAGAGGTAAGCGAACGTGTCCGAATGCTTCAGGCTGATATCGGGCTGATTGAAGGACATACGGACGAAAATGAACTGGAAATTGAACCATTCATGGAGGATGAAATGTGCATCGCAGCGCCGAACCAGCATCCGCTTGCCGGAAAAAGAGACATTTCAATCAGCGATTTGCAAAATGAAGCGTGGGTGACAAGGGAAAAAGGCTCCGGCACAAGGGAATATCTCGATCATGTGCTCAGCTCGAACGGACTGAGGCCGAAGTCGATGTTCACCATCAGCAGCAATCAAGGTGTAAAAGAAGCGGTGATCAGCGGCATGGGTTTATCGGTCTTATCAAGAAGCGTGCTGCATAAGGATTTGATCCACCGTGACATTTCAATTCTCCACATTAAAGATTTCTCATTAAAGCGCAAGCTGTCTTATATTCATTCTCCTCTCATGGAGAATACAAAAAATAAAGAAATTTTCATTACGATGCTGAAAAGCAATTTTCAATCATCACGGCTGAAATGATATAATAGTTTTCGTTCATAAGCCTAACATGAAAGGGTTTTACATAGATGGCAAACCAACCGATTGATTTACTGATGCAGCCGACATGGAGAGTCATTGACCAATCCAGTCTCGGCCCTTTATTTGACGCGAAGCAATCCTTCGCTATGGACGATACGCTGTGCGCCTCTGTAGGAAAAGGCGTGTCGCCGGCGACAGCACGCTCTTGGGTGCACCACGACACGATTGTCCTCGGTATTCAGGATACGCGGCTCCCGTTTTTGCAGGACGGCATTGACCTGCTGGAAAATGAGGGATACCGCGTCATCGTCCGCAATTCCGGCGGTCTGGCTGTTGTTCTGGATGAAGGCGTTTTAAATATTTCTCTCATATTCGAGGACCAAAAGAAGGGCATCGATATAGACAGAGGATACGAAGCAATGGTGGAACTGATGAAACGGATGCTTAAGCCGTACGGGGCAAAGATTGAAGCCTATGAAATTGAGGGCTCCTATTGTCCAGGCAGCTATGATCTCAGCATTGACGGCAAAAAGTTCGCCGGCATTTCTCAAAGACGTCTTCGTGGCGGAGCAGCCGTTCAAATTTATCTCTGTGCAGATAAAAGCGGCAGCGAGAGGGCAGATCTGATCAGACGATTCTATCAAGCCGCCCTGAAGGATAAACAAAACGACAAAAAAGGCGTCTACCCGGATATACGTCCGGAAACCATGGCATCGTTGAGTGAGCTTCTGCATACCGATATCTCCGTACAGGATTTAATGCTTGCTTTGCTTACGGAATTAAAAGCGTTAAGCACCCGCCTCTACTCAGCCGGACTGTCCATTGACGAGGAATTGGAATTTGAGAAAAATCTTGTCCGGATGACAGAACGGAATGAAAAGGTGTTTGGATGAACGCCGTTTGCATGTCAGCCGATATAGCTGGCATGCTTTTTTTTGACTATCATCTTGTTTTCAGATAAATCTTTCTTATAAACAGAAAACAATTGCAGCAAAAAAAGCGATAAAATAACAGCAGCATCTGCATACAAAGGGGAGAGGCAAATGAAAGGGAATGTGTACAGCCTGTTTGTGCTGATCGCGGCTTTTTTCTGGGGAACAACCGGCACTGTTCAGGCGCTGGCTCCAGAAAGCGCCACTCCGCTGGCATTCGGAGCGGTCAGATTATTGGTAGGCGGCAGCGCCATGCTTCTTGTGGTCTGGATCAGCCGAGAGCTTCACGTGAAAAATTGGTCATGGCCTCCCGTGTTTTTAGCAGCGATTTGTATGGCCTGTTATCAGCCGCTTTTTTTCACCGCCGTAAAAGAAACAGGGATTGCGGTTGGGACAGTGATTGCCATCGGCAGTGCGCCTATTATTGCCGGGAGCTTAGAGTGGGCCGTTTTGAAAAAACGTCCGCGAAATTCCTGGTGGATTGCAACTGTATTGGCTTTGGCGGGATGCTGGCTCCTGTTTTCAGACGGCTCCAATGTTCGGATTGATGTGTCAGGGGCTCTCATGGCGATTGGAGCAGGTGCTTCTTTTGCGGGTTATACTTTGATCAGTAAATCAATGATGAAAACACAGCCGCCGAGAGCTACCTCAGCTGTTGTCTTTATGCTCAGCGCCATATTGCTGATGCCGCTATTGTGGCAGTCGGATCTCTCTTGGATGCTGACACCAAAAGGATGGGGAACGAGCCTTTACATCGGGGTAATTGCGACATGCGCGGCCTACTTTTTGTTTGCAAAAGGGCTCACCGGCGTTCCGGCTTCGGCAGCGGTTACACTGTCCTTGGCTGAGCCGCTGACCGCCTCATTGCTGGGTGTGTTTTTCATAGGTGAAATACTTTCTCTTTCCTCATGGCTCGGCATCGTGCTGATGATGTTAGGGCTTCTGGTCATTTCAGGGGCGCCTCGCAAGCAAAAGCCAGCTGAAGCGGCTCATGTGTCCTAATAGATTAGCATAAGCTTGGGCTCATTTTACAAGACTAACGTAGGCGCCGCAAAAACAGAAAATCCCCTTTTCTAAAAGGAAAAGGGGATTTTTTAATGGCAAAACCCCAAAACAGGACATCGTTTTAGGGTTTTTAAAAGCTATTCCGCCATTTTTTCTAAATTTCCGTTCCGGTCCATTTTGAAGGACGGAGAGGCATGTTCATCATCTTCAAATAAAACTAGTTTTCTGGCTCTATTCATGATTTTTACCAAGGTTTCATAATCTTCCTGGATCGTTTTTTGATCTTTTTCAAGTTTTTGAACTTCTGCTTCCAGCTGTTCTGTTTTGCTTTGTAATTCTTGATTTTCTTTCTTTAAACGCTCATTTTCCATTTTTAAAGCTGAGGATTGCTCATGATTGCCTTCGTAATTTTGCAGGAATCTGATGACATCACTCATCGTCATCTCAGGCGCAGACGTTTGAGGAGACAATAAGTGTGATAGACTAGCTAACTCTTCCTTAAAGCTGTCATCCACAAAAGGCATGTGCTCGCCTGACATCAAAGCCTGCTTCTCATTTTCGGCAGTCGGGGTTTCAGGTTTCACCTGCTCCTCCTGCACTGCAGTTTCTTGAATTGTATCGGGATCAACCGCAGGAGGCTGATATAGCAGTCTTTTCTTCGCAGGCTGCCCGTTTCCGAGGGCTCTCATGCGCTGTTTTCGCTGTTTTTTTGCAAGCTGAAGCGCTTTTTCATATTGATGGCGCACCACCGCGTTCCATCTGAATCCGCAGGCTGCGGACGTCCGATTTAATTTATCGCCGACCTCTTCAAAGGCATTCAGCTGAGTGCTGCCTTCTCTTACATGCCGAAGCACAGTTTCGGCTAAAAGCAAATCATTTTCTTCTGACCAAGCGTCCTGGCGCTGTTTTGTCATTTATCTCAACTCCCATTTTTCTTTTCATGATATTAGAATGTCCAGATTGGAAAATATTTATACAAATTGGCTGGAAGAATAGGAGATACGGAGGCTGAAGCGGCTTGCAGGAACAGTCGAATCCTTGTACAATGAGGAGTGATGTGATTTTTTTCAATAAAGCGATTTTAAGTTTAAAACATAGATGAACATAGAAATGAAGGGAAGCGTACGTCATGGCTAATGAATTTCGAGTGTGTGATGATTGCCAAGCCACTAATATCAAAACATTGCTGCCGCGTTTAAAAGAAGTAGACCCGGACGCAAAGGTTGAGGTAGGGTGCCAATCTTATTGCGGGCCCGGACGGAAAAAATCGTTTGCTTTTGTAAACAATCGCCCGCTGTCAGCTCCGACAGAGGATGAGCTGATCGACAAAGTGAAAAAGAAATTAAAAAAGTAAAAACATATTTTTTCATAGCCTCGGCCCTCTGGTCAGGCTTTTTTGCTTCACATCATGTGATTTTCGGAAAGATGGAACAAATCGCCGGACAAATTCAAGGATGTTTTCAAAGAATAGAGTCGATATAATAGAAACACGGCTAAAAAAAAGAGGGAATGACGATGGCGTATCCAAATGGAAAATTATCAGAAGAAAAAGTGTTTAAAGATCCGGTGCACCGCTATGTTCATGTACGGGACAAGCTGATATGGGATCTGATCGGAACCCGCGAATTTCAGCGTCTCCGCAGAATCAAGCAGCTCGGCACGACGTATTTGACGTTCCATGGCGCTGAGCACAGCCGGTTCAACCATTCTCTCGGTGTCTACGAAATTGTCAGGAGAATGGTTGATGATGTCTTTAAAGGCCGTCCTGAATGGGATGACAGTGAGCGCGAACTCTGTTTGTCCGCGGCGCTGCTTCATGATCTCGGGCACGGGCCGTTCTCGCATTCATTTGAAAAAGTCTTTCATCTTGACCACGAAGATTTTACAAGAGATATCATTTTGGGAGACACAGAGGTTAATCAGGTGCTCAGAAAGGTTAGCCCGCGTTTCCCTCAGGATGTTGCTGAAGTCATTGCCAAAACATATAAAAACAAACAAGTGGTCAGCCTGATTTCGAGTCAGATTGACGCGGACCGCATGGATTATCTGCAGCGCGACGCTTATTATACGGGCGTCAGCTACGGCCATTTTGACATGGAGCGGATTCTCCGGGTGATGCGCCCGCGTGAGGATCAAATCGTCATTAAACAAAGCGGAATGCACGCTGTAGAAGACTATATTATGAGCCGCTACCAAATGTACTGGCAGGTCTATTTCCACCCTGTGACGAGAAGCGCGGAGGTTATTTTAACGAAGATTCTCCACAGAGCGAAGCAGCTCCATGATGAAGGTTATGTGTTCACTCATGCTCCGGTTCATTTCTATTCTATTTTTGAAGGGAAACTGACGCTGGAGGATTATTTGAGGCTGGATGAATCTATTATTTTGTATTATTTCCAGGCCTGGGAGGATGAAGAAGACCCGATTTTATCCGATTTGTGCCGCAGATTCATTAACCGCCAGCTGTTCCAATACGTTGAATTTAATCCGAATGAAGAGATGTCGGCCTTTTTTGAGCTGACCTCATTATTCAAAGAGGCTGGAATCGATCCGAGCTATTATTTAGTCGTGGATTCTTCTTCAGATCTGCCATACGATTTTTACCGTCCAGGAGAGGAAGAGGAGCGTTTGCCGATCCATCTCTTGACGCAAAACGGTCAAATTAAAGAGCTGTCCAGACAGTCGGCCATTGTGGAATCCATCTCCGGAAAGCGGCGGACGGACCACAAGCTGTACTATCCGAAGGACCTGATTTGTGACGGCTCTGAACACCCGGAAGCGAAAATGAAAATCCGGCAGCTGCTGGGACTGACATAGAAATTGGTAAAGAAGGAAAAAGGAGATGTCGGGAATTTGTTGAAAGAACATGCAAAACTGATGAAGGTGTTCTCGGATTCTGGAGAAATCATCGGGCGAAAGAAGCTGCAAAAAATGATTTATATTGCGAAGAAAATGCAGTTTCCTTTCTATGAGAAATATGATTTTCACTTTTACGGGCCGTATTCGGAGGAACTGACGCTCCAAATTGAAGAGCTGTGCAACCTTGGATTCCTGCATGAGGTAAAGGAAAAAAAGGGCGGCTACTTTCAATACCGTTATTCGCTGACAGAGACGGGCTCCGCGTTTTTAGACCACGCCGATCTTGATATGCCTGATATCAAGCACTATATTGACAGTGTAAACAACCGTTCATCACGGTTTTTAGAGCTGGTTTCCACGATTCTTTACTTTGACGGGCTTGAGGCTGAGGAAAAGAAAGAGAAAGTATTTACAATCAAAAGCAAGCAAAAGTATACCAATGAAGAATATGACGAAGCGCTTCAATACATAGAAGAGCTGAAGCAGATTTGTTAACCATACCAAGCAAAAGAAATGAATCGTTTCTTTTGCTTTTTTTATTGACAAAACCTGCTAATGGATCTATTGTGGATAATAGTTATCCATAATGAACCAGGAGGGAACATAATGAAAATGAAATCGGGAATGGAGCAGGGAATTTCTGTACTGCTGTTACTATCACGGCTGCCCGTGCAGGCTTCTTTAACATCAGAGGCGATCAGCCAGCGTTTGCACATGTCTCCGTCTTATCTGAAAAAGCTGATGAGAACTTTGGTGCAGGCTGGTTTGGCTGAGTCCATACCAGGAACGAAGGGAGGCTTTACGATTACGAAGCCTTTGACGGATATTACCCTCTATGATGTCTATCAAGCTGTTGAAGGAAGAGGTTCCATGTATCAAGGAAAAGGCCTTTTGCCATCTGTATTTGAGAGCGGAAATCCCTGTGTGCTGGAGACGGTAATGGGTGATATTGAGGATAAATGGTCTTCGCTCATGAAAGAAGAAACCTTGCAGGGTGTCATGAACAGAATCGGGAAACTTTATGACCTCGAAAAAATCGATGATTGGGTACATCATCAGCTGAAAGGGCAATGGCAATGAAAAACAGCGGGCCTTTACATCAATCAGGATCAACAGGCATCTCAGTGTTAATCGTGCTCGCTCTCGGTTTTCTGATGGCTACGCTTGATGTGACCGTGGTGAATGTTGCAATTGCTGATATGAAAAACGTTCTTTCTCTTTCACTTTCAGGTGTGACGTGGGTTGTAGACGGGTACATGCTTACATTTGCTTCGCTTCTGCTGGCCGGCGGTGCGCTGGCTGACCGTTACGGCTCAAAGACCATTTATATGCTGGGTTTGGCCGTTTTTGTTCTTGCCTCATGTCTATGCGCTGTATCAGCAAATGGCCAAATGCTGATCGCAGGCCGGCTGTTGCAGGGACTTGGCGCGGCTTTGTTTATGCCGAGTTCACTCAGCCTTTTGACTGCCTCTTATCCCGATGAACGGGTGCGGGCCAAAATGTTTGGCTTGTGGGCCGCTCTCGTCTCCGCCGCCTCCGGGCTGGGGCCTTTTATCGGCGGTGTTCTGGTGAATGCGGCAGGGTGGCAGAGTATTTTTCTGATCAATGTGCCATTAGGGATTGCGGCGCTTATTTGCGCCTATCGAACGCTCAGCAGTTTCCCGGGAAAAGGCAGCCGGGTGAATATCACAGGGCATCTGCTTGGAATGGCGGCTCTCGGATTTCTTTCATTTGCGCTGATACAGGGTGCTTCAATAGGCTGGAGTTCGCTCTCCATTCTCGGTGCTTTCGCGGCGGCGGTTTTGGCGTTTGTGCTTTTTATTCTGAGAGAAATTTTTTCGGCAACATCTATTCTTCCTGCGTCATTATATAAAAACGGACGTTTCTCGGCAGCGCAGTTCGTTGGGTTTTTACTGAATTTTGCTCTTTTCGGCGGTATGTTTATGCTGAGTCTATTTTTGCAGGAAGCAAGAGGCGCAAGTTCCTTTTTAGCGGGCGTCGAACTATTGCCGATGATGGCTGTCTTTGTGGTAGGAAATCTGCTGTTTGCCCGGCTGGCGAACCGTTTTGAAGCGGGGCTTCTTATGTTTGTTTCAATGGCTGTCAGCTGCATCATGGCATTGCTGTTATTTGTCATGGTTTCTCCGGATTTGCCTTACTGGCAGCTTGCGGTTCTGACTTCTGTCATGAATCTTGGTGTCGGCATTACGGTTCCTGCCATGACGGCTGTGATGATGAAGACAGCGGGACAGGAGCATGCCAATATCGCAGGAGCAGCTTTAAATGCCAACCGGCAAATCGGGGCATTGGTTGGCGTAGCGGTTTCCGGAGTGGTCATTCATCTGTCCGCCACTTGGTACGCCGGAGCTGGGTTTACGTTTTTGATGATGGGCGCGGCATACAGTCTTGCCGCATTCTTTGTGTGGCGGTTTCTGACTTTTCATAAAGAAACGTCCGCTTCTGCATCATCTTAAAATCGTCCATTGTTTTTTCAAGAAACATATAGTAAGATATATGAAATTATTCAAACAGGCACTGATAAGGACACGAGATGCTTTTTACGGTTTCCAGAGAGGGAAGGATCAGCTGAAACCTTCCTAACGCAGAGAAAGCAGCTTACCGCCTTTGAGCCGTATCGGGGAAATTAAGTATCTGATACCGTCATGCTGCGTTACAGCACCGAGCCGACGAACATGTATGTTTGTTGGGAATTTGGGTGGAACCACGAATTTTAACACATTCGTCCCTTGCGAGGGATGGATGTGTTTTTTTATATGAGTCAATAAATGCGATGAAAAGGACATGAATGATATTTACGGTTTTCAGAGAGGGAAGGAAAGGTGCGAGCTTCCCAGCTTAGGAATATCATTTACCGCCTTGGAGCAGCGTTGGGGAACAATCAGTATCCAATGCCGTTTATGCTGCGTTACAGCACCGAGCCGATGAACATGAAAGTTCGTTGGGAACTTGGGTGGAACCACGGGTTAATCACACACACTCGTCCCTTATAGAGGGACGGGTGTGTCTTTTTATATACATATAGAAATGCGATGAAAAGGACATGAATGATATTTACGGTTTTCAGAGAGGGAAGGAAAGGTGCGAGCTTCCCAGCTTAGGAATATCATTTACCGCCTTGGAGCAGCATTGGGGAACAATCAGTATCCAATGCCGTTTATGCTGCGTTACAGCACCGAGCCGATGAACATGAAAGTTCGTTGGGAACTTGGGTGGAACCACGGGTTAATCACACACTCGTCCCTTACAGAGGGACGGGTGTGTTTTTTTATATACCACAATGAATAAGGAGTGTTTGAAATGAGTAAACATGTAAGTATTCAGCTTCCGGACGGACAGGTAAAGGAATATCCGAAAGGCACTACAGTCAAAGAGGCGGCTGCGTCCATCAGCTCCAGTTTGGAAAAGAAAGCAGCAGCGGGACAGGTTAATGGCCGGCTCGTTGATGTCAGCTTCAAGCTGGAGGAAGATGCTGAGCTTTCAATTATCACACTGGATTCTCCAGAAGGCTTGCAGGTGCTTCGCCATACATCAGCGCATGTGCTGGCTCAGGCAGTGAAACGGCTGTACGGCGAAGCGTCCTTGGGAATAGGGCCTGTCATTGAAGACGGATTTTATTATGATATGAAGCTTGATCGGAGTCTGACTTCCGGAGATTTAGAGGCCATCGAAAAAGAGATGAAGCATATTATAAACGAAAATATGGATATCAAGCGAATAGAGGTTTCTTACGAGGAGGCTGAAGCGCTTTTTGCAGAAAAAGGCGAGCCGTTTAAGCTGGAAATTTTGAAAGACATTCCGCGCGGGGAAAGCATGACGCTGTATCAGCAGGGAGAATTTGTTGACCTGTGCCGCGGGTCGCATCTTCCTTCAACAGGAATGATCAAGGCGTTCAAATTAACACGGGTGTCGGGTGCTTATTGGCGAGGAGACAGCCAAAATGAAGTCCTTCAGCGGGTGTACGGTGTTTCGTTTCAAAAGAAAAAAGATTTGGATGCGCACCTGCATATGCTGGAAGAAGCAGCGAAACGGGATCACCGCAAGCTGGGAAAACAATTAGAGCTGTTTATGTTCTCGGAAGAAGCCCCGGGAATGCCGTTTTATTTGCCAAAAGGGCAGATTGTCCGCAATGAGCTGGAACGCTTTTCGCGTGAGCTGCAAACAAATGCCGGCTACGCTGAAGTCCGTACGCCGTTTATGATGAATCAGCGGTTATGGGAGCAGTCGGGGCACTGGGACCATTATCGCGACAATATGTATTTTTCGGAAGTAGATCATACTGCATTTGCAATGAAGCCGATGAATTGTCCCGGCCATATGCTCATCTTTAAAAACAGCCTGTATTCTTACCGGGATCTGCCGATTCGTATGGCGGAGTTCGGCCAGGTGCACCGCCATGAATACAGCGGTGCTCTGAACGGAATGCTCCGCGTCCAGACGTTCTGCCAGGATGACGCGCATATCTTTGTTCGGGAGGATCAAATCGAGAGTGAAATCAAAGAAGCCATTCGGCTGATTGACGAGGTATACCGCACATTCGGTTTCGAGTATACGGTTGAGCTTTCCACTCGTCCGGAGGATTCATCAGGTGAAGACAGCGTGTGGGAAATGTCTGAAAACGCCTTGAAACACGTCCTTGAGGATCTGGATCTTCCTTATGAAGTAAACGCAGGGGATGGAGCGTTTTACGGAGCGAAAATCGATTTTCATATTAAAGACGCTCTGAAGCGGAGCCACCAATGCGCCACAATCCAGCTTGATTTTCAAATGCCGGAAAAATTTGATTTAACATATATTAATGAGCACAATGAAAAGGTTCGTCCCGTCGTCATTCACAGAGCGGTATTCGGCTCAATTGACCGTTTCTTCGGCATTCTGATCGAGCATTTTGGCGGAGCTTTTCCAGTCTGGCTTGCGCCGGTGCAGGTCCAAATTATACCGGTTTCTCACGTTCATATGGACTACTGCGAAAAGGTGCAGTCTGAGCTAAAGCGGCTCGGGATAAGAGTCAATATTGATGAACGCAATGAAAAGCTTGGCTACAAAATCAGAGAATCACAAATGCAGAAAATCCCGTACATGCTGGTGCTAGGGGATCAGGAAGTGAATGAAAAGGCCGTAAACGTCCGTCAATTCGGACATCAGAAGAGTGAACAAGTTCCTTTTCAGGTATTTAAAGAGAATATTGTCAAACAGGTGAAAAATCGAAGCATGTAGGAGAAAAGTTGCGAATTCGCTGTTTGCTTTTTTGACTTTCCCTATCTGGTATCAGTAAAATAATAAGTAATCATATCGTTCGTATGTTATGAATGCATCTCGAAATGGGGAAATCTACATGGATCATGACAAACTGGAAGCAAATTTGCTGGATCACGCACTTACAAAATATTTGAAAAGCACGAAGCAATTAGATGAAGCCACCGTTCCGAAACACGTAAATAATGTAAGAGGATTTATTCTGCGGATCATATACAGGCATGGGAGCTGCACCATAAAGGATATTCTGAAGGAGGTCACACTGTCTCCCTCTGCTACGACCACTGCTCTTAATCATTTAGAGCAGGAGGGATTCATTGAGAGATCCAGAAATAACAATGACCGCCGCACTGTATGGATTACGCTTTCTGAATCGGGCAGGGCGGCGGCTGAGCAAATGATCGAAAACCGTCAGGGACTGATTGACGGCATGTTTGAGCGTTTGACAGCCGAAGAGAAAAAGGCGTTATTAGCGATTATTGCGAAGCTGACCCAATAGGGATGGAAAAAGCCGGCTTGCGAAGCGCCGGCTTTATAGAGATTATTCCATATCGCTGAGGCGTTTGCCTGCGACCGCGTAATGGTCTTTTCTCATTTCTTCTATAAAGACAACAATTTTTTCTTCAGAAGCACCGGTGGTTTCCTTTACGGCTTCTGTTACTTTCTCGACAAGATTGCGTTTTTGCTCGTCTGTACGGCCTTCAAGCATTTTGACGGTTACGTATGGCATAGGTGTGAATCCTCCTTTATATCGTTTCCTCTCTTTAGGAAAAGAGGCTTCTTATAGTATACTGAATAAAGTAAATTCTTGCATTTTTAGAAAGAGGGATATCTCACTTGGACCGTTTTTTATATTATCCGTTATCGTTAATGCCATACCTCGTCATCACGTTAATTGTTTCGTTTACAATGCATGAACTCGCTCACGCCTATGTCGCATACAAATTTGGTGACAATACGGCGAAAAAAGAAGGAAGACTGACGCTTAATCCTATCAAACACCTTGATCCGTTCGGAACCATTTTGATCCTGGTGGCCGGCTTTGGATGGGCTCGCCCTGTTCCCGTCAATCGCCGTTTCTTTAAGAAACCTCGTCTGGCCGGCGTACTCGTATCCATTGCCGGGCCAATCAGTAACCTGATTCTTGCGTTTATCGGTTTCTCTTTGTTAGTGTTGATGCATGCTTACGGAATGGAACTGCTTACGGCATTCAGTACAGGACTGGACCAGTTCTTTTCAATCTGGATACAGCTGAACCTCGTTCTGTTTTTATTTAATCTGCTGCCGCTGCCGCCGCTCGACGGCTATCGTATTATTGAAGATCTCGTCCCGCCGGGGGCGCGTGCCAAGATGACGCAAGCGGAAAGCTACGGCTTTATCGTCTTTTTGGTACTGTTTGTGACACCGCTCGGATCTTACGTGCTTTGGCCATTGCTCAACGCCGGAAGGGATTCGATTTTACATTTGTTTTCAGCGATATTTCAACCGCTTTTGTAGGAGGTAGAACTCATGGAAGAAAAAAAGAAAAAATCAATCGGGTTTAATATTATCAAAAGTGATCCGACAGACGGACACGGCGGCTTCGGTGCAGGGGCACTCAGCCTGGATAATATTTCTCCTGTATTCGTCGATGTAGAGGAAAAAGAAGCGTTCGTTGACATCGGCGCGATGCACGCCCGCAGCGTCGTTGAAAAAGGCATTAAATTTCTGCCTAATAAAGAAGATGTTCCAAACGGCAAACCATACTGGCTTGTGTGGGTGACGATTGACAGAAGAGAAGAGGGCCCTTATTACGCAGGGGTAACAGCCTGTGAACTGACGGTCGACAGAAGCATCAGAAGAGGCTACAAATCGCTCCCGGAGCATGTGAATCTGATGGATAAATCGATGAAACGGAACATTATCATTGATAAGATGGATGACAGCTCGAAGCAAGTGCTTGGCGAATTTCTGAAAAACCATGACCAAGGCCTGTGGGAACGCTCTTCTGATGAATTGAAAAAAGGCCTGCTTCAAGAAGAAAATTAATTTGTGAACTTTATGTGAACTCTTAGAATATTTGAACTATTTTTCGTAAACATTGAGTAAACTGGTGATACAGAAACTAGGACATGGAAAATCCCGAGCCGAACCAAGACTCGGGGTTTTTCATTTTTTAGGGGTTATCATGTACGAAACCATTCGAGTGGGTGACTGGGTGATGAAAGCTGACGTGGAAGAAACGAGAAAGCAGTATGATAAAGATACAGGGGATATGTGTGAATGCGGTAACTGTCTTAACTACTATGAGGCAGTGAATGAACTGCCGGTTCAAAAGGATCAAGTATTAGAGAGTCTAGGTCTCATTCCGTCATATCCAAATCTGTATAGGATGCAATCCCGCTTGTATGATTCAATAACTGCCGAATGGTAATTTTGTAACCGTCATACCCATTACCCTGTATGATCCCCGGTAACCATTTTTCAACCGATCATCAAGGTTTAATTCCTTTCTCCTCAGCCAACTGCAGTATAACGGACGCTGTGAACGTCTTCGTGATGCTTCCAATACGAAACGAAAAGTTCGGTTCTGCTGCGCGCGATACCTCGTAACTCGCTGTCCCTTAGCATAAGACCAGCGTTTACCGTTCTTTAATCCGCCTGCTATGACACTTGGGATTTTTTTATTGGTTACTACTTGATCGATTACGTATTTGGCTTCTCCTCGATGGTTCCTTTTCTTTTCTTTATCGATAACTTTCTTTTTGGTTTTCCCTGCAAACTCTGAGACTAAATATTCTTGATATGTTTTTCTGCTCCTAGTACATTGATGTTTATCGAAATGACATGTTGACCATCTTCCGTTCCACCTGCAAAGTTAGTAAATCCGGGAATACCACCACCATGCCCCCATACTTCGGTACCGTCCGGCAATTTTGTTGCATGTATGCTAAGCCCATACTTTCCTAACGGGGAATCAGCTGTACTAGTCATCATTTCCTTTTGCATGCCTATTTCTGTATCTGATGAATTACAACTATTTGCTCAAAAAATTCAAAGCTTCTTGTATGTAACATAAAACCCTTCTCTATGTCGGTTCTATTTTATCTTAAGGTTAAATTATTTTTTTAAAAGTTATGGAACAATATTGTTATTTAGAGTGTCTATTAAGTGTAATTTTAAAAACAGATGTTCAAATTCAATACAATTGTATCTAATTTAACATCTGTTTTAAGTATTAAAAGTCTGAAGGGAATGATTATTTTGAAAAGTACAAGGATGCTAAAAATAGGGGTGTGTGTTGGCATACTAAGTTTAAGCCTTGCAAGCGTAAAATTCTTTATAGGTCAACCATTGCAAGTTAAAGCAAAAGAAAAAACAGAGCAAACCAATCATACAAACCATGCGACTCATCGAGAGTTCGCTCAACTTGAGAAAAAGTTTGACGCTCGACTAGGTGTCTATGCTATCGACACTGGTACAAACCAGACAGTAACTTATCGACCTAATGAACGGTTTGCTTACGCATCTACCTACAAAGCTTTGGCGGCAGGAGCTGTATTACAGCAAAACTCAATTGACAAATTAAACGAGGTCATTACCTATACCAAAAATGACTTAGTTACGTATTCACCAGTCACAGAGAAACATGTGGACACTGGGATGACCCTTGGGGAAATTTGCGAGGCTGCTATTCGTTATAGTGATAACACTGCGGGGAACCTTTTATTCAAGAAACTAGACGGACCTAAAGGCTTTGAAGAAGCGCTTAGACAGATTGGTGATAAAGTTACCGTGGCTGATCGTTTTGAGACGGATTTGAACGAAGCTATTCCGGGAGACATTCGTGATACAAGTACAGCAAAAACACTTGCTACCGATCTTAAGGCTTTCACAGTCGGAAATGCGCTCCCAGCTGACAAACGTAAAATTCTTACAGATTGGATGCGTGGAAATGCTACAGGAGACAAACTCATCCGAGCTGGCGTACCAAAAGACTGGGAAGTCGGTGATAAATCTGGAGCCGGAAGCTACGGAACACGAAATGATATCGCCATCATTTGGCCACCGAATAGATCACCTATTATCATCGCAATTTTGTCCAGCCGAGATAAGAAAGATGCTACCTATGATAATGAACTGATTGCGCAGGCTGCCAAGGTTACAATTAATGCTCTCAAGTGATAATATCTCAGTTTCCTCATTCCTTTATCCAATGTTATCTAGAGGATAAAACTAGAAACCGATTCTTTTAGTGTAAAGAGAATCGGTTTTTTGCATGCTTATCATTTCCATTATAAAAATAATAATCCACTATATTAGACGGAAGAAATCTGTTTTATATTTGGATCGCCGATGGGACCATAAGGTGTAGACAGTCTTTTGAGAGGATCAGACGTAAAGCTCATACTTGTAGATTCATATCTAATGGTTTAAAAATATTCTTTTCCATATATTTCGAGAAATTTCTCTACTGTTAACCCTGTGAGCGCAAATGAGACGTTGTCATACGTATAAGCTTCTCCTGATGGCCGTACCACGTATGAACAGAGTGTAGCAAGCGCGGCGAGTCATAGCCGATAGTGAACTTTTGTCATTTTTATAAAGGGTAACAAAAATTGAGTGGGCTGCGGCTGTCTAGGTAGTTATGTCATACAAACCATGACACTTTGACACTACCGTATGTGACAGAAAAATACTTAGAATTAAAAAGTAGCTTTTACCGCATTGAAAATGAATGAGGAGGAGAGATTTTAATGACGAAAGCATCAGCTCAAAAAACTTTGCAAGATTTCTATTTCTTGTTATTTACCTTTGCATCCGGATTCTTTTACTTTTGTTTCTATCTGGTCAGCATTACATTTGCATTAGTAATGACGGTTATCTTTTTTGGTATTCCCTTGTTAGCTTGGGTGCTACAAACAACTCACACGTTTGTTCAGTATGAACGCATTCAGACAAAGGTTTATACGGATATATCGATAGAGTTATTCGAATCAAGGAGAAGAAAGGAGGGAGATAAATGGATTAAAGCGAGCGATACAATCTTTAATAATAGCAACTGGAGGGCTATTTTTTGGCTGATGCAGAAGTTCTTTATCGGAATAATGAGTCTTATATGCGCTATTTTACTGTATGTAACGCCGCTAGTATTTATCGTTACGCCCTTACTTTTTCGATATTTTAATATATACTTGTTGGGGATTTCTGTGAATTCGTGGACGGAAGCTTTTTTTGTCATGATTGTTGGATGTATTCTCATCTGGATACGTATATGTATTGGAAACTGTTTAGTTCGAATAATTGGAATGTATACACGTACTATGTTTAAAGCTATAAAGGAGTGATAATTTGTTTAAGACTTTGAAAATATGGTTCTGGTATGATTGGGCCTTACTTTGTATACGTTTTATTATTTGGCTATCGTTGATATCAGTGACTATCCAAGAACAAGATTATTTGACTGTACCACTTTGGATCATTATTCTTTGGGAAGTCGTTTCATTTTCAGTACCTTGGATTTTTTTAATGTTCAGTTATCGCTATTATTTGTTTACTGAAATAATATTATTTGGCGGAGTGTGTTTCTATTTAACTTTATTATTTCCGTCAGCGTATCTTGCTTTTTTAATGCCAACTTTTATGATTGCGGCAAATAGTGCTCATAAATCTTACCGCTGGTCAGGTCCTATCACAATTATTTTGTTCCCGTTGCTCATTGGAATTTTTTCCAATGTAACAGATTTATGGGTAATTATTCTGCAAATCAGTTTAGCTTTTGCTATGGGCTCTTTCTTTCGTTTACTGGCTACTAATTACCGTCAAAGTGAAACTATTCGGAACCAGAAACATGTATTGGAACAATACATATCTCAAGTTGAGCGGATTACTTTACTAGAGGAACGTGACAGGCTCTCAAAGGATTTACATGATACGATGGGGCATTCCTATACCTCAATTATTATGGGGATGGAAACATTACGTACGGAATTAAAAACTAAGGAAGGGGAGCAACAGCTCGATTCATTATTACAATTGGCCCGTAACAGTATGGAAGAAGTAAGACTGTATTTACATCAATTGGATTTTTCACAAGAATCGCTTCCCTTAGCTGTCACATTACAACAATTGACAGAGGAATTTAAGAAACATGCAAAAGTAAATGTACGTACTCGAATAATAGGGGAAGAGTATATGGCCTCCAAACAATCAAAAATGACACTATATCGGAGCTTGCAGGAATCACTAACAAATGCTGTTCGCCATGGGCATTCCACAGAGATCATTGTGTCACTTCACTTTGAACCACAACAGATAAGATTGGATGTACAAGATAATGGATGTGGGGTAGAAGAGTGGAAGGATGGCTTTGGATTAACTGCAATGAAAGAGCGTGTAAGTCAGTCACAAGGAAGAGTCATTGTTTATTCCAAAAAGGGGGAAGGGACGCTAATTTCATGTGTTTTACCGAAACAAGTACAACTGTCTAATGAACAAATCCGCCTGTGTATTGTCGATGATCATTCTTTCATCCGAGAAAGTCTTCATACAATTTTGGAGGGACAGGAGGATTTACAAGTAGTGGGAATGGCTGAAGATGGAGAACGGGCTTTGGAATTGTGTGAGAGACTAAAACCAGATGTAGTATTAATGGATTTAGAGATGCCAAATCTGGATGGGATTCATGCGACTAAAATGATTAAGGGAAAATGGCCGGACATTCGTGTACTCATTTTGTCAACCTTTCAGAATACAGAAAGGGCAAAAGAAATCATACGAAATGGCGCGGATGGATATTTATTGAAATCCATAGATTCGCGTGAACTGGCTGAATCAATTCGTCTGGTCTATCGAGGAGGCACGATGATTAATCATGACTTGTTCCATAGAATATGGGAAGAAAATGAAGAAACAGGATCATTTGAATCAAAATCAGATGGAAAAGAGTATGGATTAACGAAACGAGAATTAGAGATTTTGGAACTATTATCACAAGGAAGCCGTTATAAAACAATAGCTTCGAAACTTTACTTGTCAAACGGAACGGTAAGAAATTACGCCTCCAAACTCTATGAGAAGCTAGGAGTTAAAAATCGAGAAGAAGCCGTACAAAAGGCAAAAGATACAGGATTACTTTCTTGACACTCTCACTTGAACTAGTTAGCTGTCAATGGGGAACTTACAGATCATGCAGGGCAACACTACCCATTACCATATTTGAAACTACAATGAAGAATAAAGAGTTGAAAAGTTGTTTAAACCACATCCACTTAACTTAAGAAATTGCTTTACCTCCAAATGTAAAAAACGCTATCCTTTCCTATGATTCTAGAGAAAGAATAACGTTTTTTTTCATGTTACCGATTTGCCTACTTGATAAATTCAGCAAGTAAATATTTTTAAAAGGATCAAGACTATTATCTTTAAGGCTGATTGACGGCCAATGTATGCTTGCCTCCAAGTGTGCCTCAGCAAGTGTAGAAAACCTAGAATGCCACCTGTGTGTCCCCATATCGATATACCGTTTGGAAACTTAGTTACATAGATTCCAAGTCCATATCATCCATTCCTTCTATTCCTGTAGGAACTGTAGTAAGCATTTGTTTTAGTTGCTGTTCCTTCAGTAAATTGCCACTAAGTAAGAGAAAAATTTGTTTAAATCGTCAGCAGTAGAAATCATATCTCCATCCGAGCTACCTGGTTAGAATAAGTAACGTCTTTTAGCTCATTTTCTCCGTCGTATCTTTCATATCCACGGCATGCTTGGTGCCTGGAATAACCGTTGAATTGCCAGGTAGGAATGTATTCGACAATTCCAGCGGTTCAATAATCCGATTTTCAACCTCTTCCACATAGCTGTTTCCAGTTACTTTTTCAGTAAGGGCGTATCTTGTGTTTGAGTAGGACCAGCCCTTTCCTGGGGCAAAGTCTGGGGGCAGAGAAATCCCCATCTTTACTAATTCTTCAGCTGTTTCTTGAAACACTCTTGTTACTGGTTTGTTTTTACATAAATAGGTGATACCTGTTTCTCCTTTCACGCTTCTTTATATTTTTATCATGCACAATGAAAATCTCCCCTCCTCATTTATTGTTAATACTTTAAAAACTGCTCCTTGATTCTAAGTGTTTTTCTGTCACATACGGTAGTGTCAAAATGTCATGATTTTTATGACATAACTATCAATACAGCCTTATCCACTCAATTTTTGTTGTCCTTATGACAAAAGTTCACTATCGACTATGACTTACCCCTTGCTACACTCTGTTCATATGCTAACCAGCCGCTAACTCGTTGCGTTAACAAAAAAATCCCAATCAAATAAAGGAGCGTATAAAAATGAAACAAGCAATTAACAAACTGGGGATCGTTGCAATTCTTCTTTCTTCTTCAACTATGATTTCTGCTTGTTCCCAACAATCATTAGAAGCAGGAAAATCAAAACCATCGGCTTCCACGACTAATATCCAAATTGCGAAAGGACCTAATAATAAAAAAGAAATAGAATCTTTTGCTGATCCGTTATTTGAAGAAAAAATGAAGAAGTACAATGTGAACGGTTCTAGTTTTGTCGTCGTTCACGATGGAAAGGTCGTGGTCAATAAAGGGTATGGATATGCTGATAAAGAAAAGAAAATCCCCGTTACTAAGGACACGGTTTTTCAAATCGCTTCAGTTTCAAAAACTTTTACTGCTTTGGCTGTGATGCAGCAAGTTGATAAAGGAAAGCTTAAACTAGATCAAGATGTACAAAAATACCTTGGTGGATTAAAAATACCTAATCAAACAGGGAAACCTCTTACCCTGTTTGATATGCTCACTTATACTAGCGGGGTAGATTTTCCCGATCTCACAAATATAACCGGACCTGAATATATTAATAATAATATACCAATGAAAGAATTTTTCTCTAAACATATGCCAACAGTGATACGGCCACCAGGAGAAGCTTATACGTATGACAACGTCTCATTTGCGCTCGCCGGGTTAGCAGTAGAGAATGTTACTAGCACCTCTTTCTCAAAATATATGGAAAAGAATATTTTTAAACCATTAAATATGAAATCTACAAGTATGAGCTTTACACCTGATCTTCTCGAAAGAATGGCTACACATTATGGTCCCACTGGCGATCCGATTCCAACAAGTGGGAGCGGTTTAAGGGATACGCCACAAGGAGGCATTTTATCTACTGCGGAAGACATGTCAAAATACATGATTATGCAACTACAGAAAGGAAAGTTTAAAGACAAAGAAATTGTAAGTGAAAAAAGCATAGATATGATGCATGCCTATCAAATTTTTGATGATAAGACGATTCCTGTTGCAACAATTGGGTTTGAAACGCCTTTTAATGAATTTGCTAACGGTCAACACGTTGTAATAAAAGGGGGAAGCATGCCTGGACATCAATCATTGCTGATTTTAGTGCCTGAACAAAAAACAGCATTCTTCATGTCTTACAATAATGATTCAATGATGAGTGTAGACATATATGAAACTCTCATGGATCACTATTTCCCTGCTAAGAAGAATGAAGGAAAAACAAGTTATCTCCCGTTAGAGGAAAAAGAAGCTCATAAATACTTGGGCTTATTCCAAAATACGCGTTTCGCTGCAATTCGCACTCATTTCACTTATGAAAATGGGAATTTGGTCATGGAGGGTGGAACACCTGGAAAACAAGTTCTCAAAATGATTCATCCGTTATTATTTGAAGATTCGGAAGGTAACAAAGTTGCCTTCAAAAAGAATTCAGCTGGAGAAATCGCATATTTTCACTACAACTCTCCTAAAAGCCTTGATTTTGTAGCAGATGCCCAGAGAATTAACAACAAACCACCTTTTGATGACGTTCCACAAAAGAGTAACTATAGAAGTCACATTGATAATCTTCATGCTCTAAATATTATGGGTGCTAAAACAGGTAATCTATTCAATCCGATGGACATCATGACACAAGGAGAGTTTGCGGATACGTTGTTACTTGCTTATGGATGGAACGGTTTTCCAGACGACTCCAAGGAGGCAAGGGAAAAAGTTATGAAAGGAATTCCAGGGTATGACCATGCTACTCCGATTACCCGACAGGTCGCAGCAACCATGATTCAAAACTTAAAGCAAATTCATGACATGAAACCGATTCAACCTGACAAAGCTATTAAAGTTAAATTACTTGATGCTGCGGATGACTGGGCAATTCAATCGATTCAGGCACTTGCCTCCCAAGGAATTCTAGACCCTGATACTTCCATCAATGCTGACGGATCCTTTATGTTCCGTCCGAAAGATCTGTTACTGCGTCAAGAAGCAAGTGCCTTGCTGGATTTAGCTTTTGGCTATTATGCATTGCCTATTAAACGACAGTAGATATTTATCCTTATTTGAATAATGGAAAAATTGCATTCTAGTATCTTATCAGCATCAAGCTAAAATAAAACAAGAAATTTAACTTTATAAGAGCTTTATGGAAACGGAAACGATTCTAAAGATAATGCGATACATCTTAAGTTATTGCATTTAAAGAAGGGGTTCTGGTGCAAATACTTAGGAAAGATATAAAGGGGCAAAAAGTTTCCTAGTGGAATCTAGTCTTAAGCAGGAATTCCAAATAGTTGATGGATGAAATTCACTTGAGTTTGGACAGACTTATCCAGTAAAACAAGTTGCCTTTTTTACCATATGAATAGCTTCTATTCCAGAAATAATGTTGTAGCTGTGCGAAAGGATTTCAATCCTAACATCGAGCGAACTCGCTTTTTAATAAACCGATGATCTGGTTCCACTATGTTATTGAGATATTTCACTTGCCTTAGTTGGATGCCTAATGGCATCTTTTTTTCTTTTCTCAATTCTTCAACTGCTATAGGATAACGTATTTCCTACGGGAAAAACTCAAGGAGTTAAGACAGCAAGAAGGATCCACCTTATTTATGACCTTGATGGCGGCGTATCAAAGCTTCCTTGCTCGTTATACGGGACAAGACGACATCTTGGTTGGAAGCCCGATTGCGAGCCGGAATGTTAGAGAGATTGAAGGAGTAATTGGTTTCTTTGTAAATACGTTGGTTTATCGAGCTGATCTCAGTGGAAATCCGACGTTCCAAGGACTTCTGTCGCAGATACGAAAAACAGCACTAAAAGCATACGAATGTCAGGACATTCCGTTTGAAAAAGTGGTAGAAGCCGTAAAACCTGAACGGAATACCAGTCATTCACCGATTTTCCAAACCATGTTTACCTTACAGAATACAAAACAAGAGTTACCTCAGCTATCTGCAGGAGATGATGGAAAGTCATACTTCGGTTGCCAAATTTGATTTGAGTTTGTTTGCATCGGAGACGGAAGAAGGGTTATTGCTAACTTTTGAATATAATACCGATTTGTTTAATGCTGCAACCATTGAGCGAATGGCAGGCCATTTTGAATATTGGTTATATGAAATTGTATCTAATCCAAAAGATTCTCTATCAAAACTGAATATGCTACCGAAAGCAGAATATAAGCGGTTACTAGATGAATGGAATGACACAGGTGTCGTGGACCTACGTGAAAGCACGATTCATACATTGTTTGAGGAACAAGTGGAGAAAACGCCAGAAGCGATCGCGGTAGTGTGCGAAGATGAGAAGCTAACGTATCGAAAACTGAACGAACGTTCCAATCAGTTGGCCCATTATCTTCAGAAGAGGGTGTGGGATGCGAATCATTGGTTGGGATCAGCGTTACACGTTCATCCGAGATGATTGTTGGTCTCCTAGGAATCATGAAAGCAGGAGGAGCGTATGTTCCGATTGATCCTGCGTATCCGGAGAGTCGACTACGGTATATTTTAGCGGATGCTCATATCGAAGTACTGGTGACACAGGAAAAGTTGCAGCCAAAATGACGTTACCTGAATCCATTGACATGATTTGTATCGATCGTGATCGAGCAGCGATCGAACAGGAAGTAACGACGGCATGTACGAGTGAAGTGACAAACGATAACTTAGCTTATATTATCTATACCTCAGGATCCACTGGCAATCCCAAGGGTGTGATGATTGAGCATCGGAGTACGTTGACGATGATTCATTGGGCACATCAAACCTATTCCCGACAGGAATTAACGGGAGTGCTGGCTTCAACTTCACTTTCCTTTGATCTATCGGTTTTTGAAGTGTTTGTTCCTTTGACGATGGGTGGTAAGGTGATTGTCGCTGAAAGTGCCCTTCATCTGGACAAGTTGTCTACGAAGGATGTGACTTTGGTCAATACTTGTACCATCAGCAGCGAAGGAACTGGTTCGAGCAAAGACGATCCCTTCTTCGGTAAAGGTGATGAATTTGGCTGGAGAACCGTTGCCGGAGTCACTGGTCCAGCACTTGTATGAGAGAAGTCCGATTGAAAAGGTGTATAACCTATACGGTCCATCCGAAGATACTACTTATTCCACGTATATGAAGCTAGAAAAGGGTGTCATGCACAAGGTACCACCGATTGGTAGGCCTATCTCTAACACAGAAGTATATGTACTCAGTGCAAACCAGCAAATGGTACCCAAATGCACAGATATAAATTACCATGGGATAAAAGATCATTTGCACTTTTATATAGCCAGTTATTTTATAGTAGGCCGTATTGTAGAAGGAAAACAAGAATTGAACCCGGAAAGGATTGATTTGTCGTGGTATATTTCATTTTCAGAGCCTCGGCACCAAATTTACATTCCTAAGGGTTTCCCAAAACCAATTATTCAGCTCGATTGTGTTACGCTTCTTCCGTGGGTAATTGACGAACCATACGAATAACCCGGCCTCCGAGGAGCCGGGTTATTTTTAATGATTCCGCCCCAGCCATTTGTCCCACCACTTTTTTGGGGAAGCGGGCTTCTCATTGACTGGATAACGGTCTTTTGTTTGTTTTCCGGGTTCTTCTGCCCCGTAGCACACATTCGATGGCTCTGTGCCTTTCACAAAATACGTGTAATGCTTGGCTGCGCATCCGGGGCCGGAGGAGTAGCCTGTTTCTGGATCAATGTACACGCCGGTCACGCCTTTTGGCGGTTTAAAAGCTGTTTCTGGTTCTCCTTTGAGCGCATCCTCCATAAACTCCGCCCAAATGGTTTTGGCATAGTTTTTTTCTGCGACTGAGTCGATGGTGCTGTTTTTGTCATAGCCCGTCCATACACCCGCAGCCAACTTCGGGTTGAAACCGATCATCCAGCTGTCTGCGCTTGTTGTGCCTGATTTTCCCGCATAGGTTCTAGTCAGGCGGTCCGCGATTGTCCGTCCTGTCACGGATGTATAGCCGTTTAAATCTGTATCAAACATGCCTGTCATCATATTAGCGGTCACAAAGGCAGCTTTTTCATCCAGCACTTGTTTATGCTGATTCGGGCTTTCGTACAGTACATGTCCGGCCGCATCAGTCACTCTCGTGATAAAGGTCGGTTCGATTTTCTTCCCGCCATTTGCCAGCATGGCGTAAGCGTTGACCATCTCAATCGGGCGTACGGGTTCAGTGCCGAGCGCAAGGGAAGGCAATGCTTGAAGCTTTGCAGTAATTCCGAATTCCTTTGATGCCTGTACGAGCTTGTTCATGCCGAGAAAGAGATGTGTTTTCACCGCGTATATGTTGTCGGAAAGCGCCAGCGCCTGCAGAAGCGTAATCGGCTTGTTGGCGTAGTAACCGTTATAGTTGCTTGGAGAATAGGTTTCTCCTTTTGCGTCGATTTGAAACTCGGTTTCTTCGCTTTTCATCAGTGTCACTGGCGTAAACCCGCTCTGGATCGCTTTATAATACAGTAACGGTTTGATTGTCGAAGCGGGCTGGCGTTTCGCCTGTGTCGTCCGGTCAAACGGGCTTTTTTGATAATCCCTGCCGCCGACAAGAGCGAGAACGTTTCCTGTGCGTGGATCAATGGCTGAAAATCCGACTTGAATGTCAGAACCGGCGTTAACCGTTTCGGTAATGGTTTCCTCGGCAATGCGCTGAAGCCGTTTATTCACGGTTGTATACACATTTAACCCGCTTGTTTCAATTTGCTCCCGCGTCATGCCGAGTTTTTTTTCCAGATCTCTCATCGCATTATCATAGAAATAAGGCGCTTTTCTGCTGATGGCGTGCTTATTCAACGGCTGATAGGAAAGGGGCTCTTTGATCAGCTCGTCCGCTTTTTTGCGGCTGATCATCCGCTGTTTTTCCATCATCCGCACAATTGTTTTTTGGCGATCCTTGGCCTTTGTTTCATTGACATAAGGCGAATAGCCGGAAGGGCCTTTCGGAATACCGGCCAAAAGCGCCGCTTCCGCATCTGTCAGGTTTTTGGCATGCTTGCCGAAATAGAGGCGGGATGCGGCTTCGATGCCATAGGCGCCGTGGCCGTAGTATATCGTATTTAAATAGCCTTCTAATATCTCGTCCTTAGAATAGTTTTGTTCCAGACGAATTGTATAGAATGCCTCATTCCATTTGCGTTTCCACGTTTTGTCGTGTTCAAGATACAGGTTTCTCGCATATTGCTGGGTGATGGTGCTTGCGCCCTGCACCTTGGCCAGCGCTTTTAAGTCGGCCAGCGCCGCACCGGCCATGCGTTTATAATCAAAGCCATGGTGATCATAGAAGTTCTGGTCTTCAATCGCCACCGTCGCTTTTACAATCGTCGGATTCATGTCTTTTAAGGGGACCCAATAGCGTTTTTCGCCATAGTTCGTCTCCCCGAGTTTTGAGCCGTCGCTCGCAAACAAAATCGTGGATTGCGGCACTTGAACCGAGGGAGCGCCCTGGTATTTGGCTATCAAAATGACAGTCATAAACACAGCAGCTGCCGCTAAGCACGCGAAAGCCCCAAGAAAGATAAAGGCGCGAACGGTTTTGAGCGTCAGTCTCAGCCGTTTATTTGTCATTGCATCCACAATGGTTCCCCCTTTTTTTATGTTTCTACTATTATGAGAAAAAAAGATTGTTTTTAAACATCGTGTGACAGGACGCATCTTTACTTTTTCCCCGCCATCCTCTATACTTTTTCCTTAGGTGAAAATGAGATTTCAACCGAGAATAAAAGCAGAAAAGACGCTTACAATAAATGAATACAGCCTTGAAAGGGAGATGACAATTGAGCGAACTTTGGTACACAGAGAAGCAGACGAAAAACTTTGGCATTACATTGAAGGTTAATAAAACATTACATACAGAACAAACGGAGTTTCAGCATTTAGAAATGGTTGAAACAGAAGAGTTCGGCAACATGCTGTTTTTGGACGGCATGGTGATGACATCTGAAAAAGATGAATTCGTTTATCACGAAATGGTGGCGCATGTGCCATTGTTTACGCACCCGAATCCGGAGCATGTGCTTGTAGTCGGCGGCGGTGACGGCGGCGTCATCAGAGAAATTCTGAAGCACCCGAGCGTGAAAAAAGCGACACTTGTTGATATTGACGGCAAGGTCATCGAATACTCTAAAAAGTTTCTTCCTTCTATCGCGGGAAAACTTGACGATCCGCGTGTTGACGTGCAGGTGGATGACGGATTTATGCACATTGCGAAATCTGAAAATCAATACGACGTCATTATGGTAGATTCAACTGAACCAGTCGGGCCTGCGGTAAACCTGTTTACAAAAGGGTTCTATGCCGGAATCGCGAAGGCGCTGAAAGAAGACGGCATTTTTGTCGCTCAGACGGACAACCCATGGTTCACACCGGAATTAATTACAAATGTACAGCGTGACGTAAAGGAAATCTTCCCGATTACGAAGCTGTATACGGCGAACATTCCGACATACCCAAGCGGTTTGTGGACATTTACAATCGGTTCGAAAACATATGATCCGCTTGCAGTGGAAGACAGCCGTTTCTTTGATATTGACACGAAATATTACACAAAAGATATTCATAAAGCGGCGTTTGTTCTGCCGAAATTTGTGAGTGACCTGATTAAATAATGAATGTATGGCGCAGGAGCGAATCTTGCGCTTTTTTAAAGGAAAGCGAGGGTTTTATAGATGAGATTTGATGAAGCTTATTCAGGAAAAGTATTTATCGCGAGCCGTCCAGAGTGGGAAGAGGCGGACGCCATCCTTTACGGCATGCCGATGGACTGGACAGTCAGCTATCGCCCGGGCTCACGCTTTGGTCCAAGCAGAATCCGTGAGGTGTCAATCGGCCTTGAGGAATACAGCCCATATTTAGACCGCGATCTGGCTGACTTGAACTTCTTTGACGCCGGCGACATTCCGCTGCCGTTCGGAAATCCGCAGCGAAGCCTGGATATGATTGAAGAGTACGTGGACAGCATTTTAGAAAAAGGAAAATTCCCGATGGGTATGGGCGGGGAGCATCTCGTGTCATGGCCTGTCATGAAAGCGATGTACAAGAAATTTCCTGACCTGGCGATTATTCATTTTGACGCACATACGGATCTTCGCGTCGACTATGAGGGAGAACCGCTTTCTCACTCAACGCCGATCCGTAAAGCGGCGGAATTAATCGGCCCGGAAAATGTGTATTCATTCGGAATCCGTTCCGGTATGAAAGAAGAGTTTGAATGGGCAAAGGAAAACGGCATGCACATCTCTAAGTTTGAAGTGCTTGAGCCGCTGAAAGAGGTTCTTCCGAAGCTAGCGGGCCGTCCGGTATATGTCACAATCGACATTGACGTATTAGACCCTGCACACGCACCGGGTACAGGAACGGTTGACGCCGGCGGCATCACGTCTAAAGAACTGCTTGCATCCGTGCATGAAATCGCGCGCTCAGAAGTAAACGTAAAGGGCGCTGATTTAGTAGAAGTAGCTCCGATTTACGACCACTCAGAGCAAACGGCAAACACAGCCAGCAAAATCATTCGTGAAATGCTGCTTGGGTTTGTGAAATAAGAGAAACATCCAGACTCTTGTCTGGATGTTTTTTGTTCCCATGCTTTGCAAACATCTTATTCAAGGTGGAAAGAGGGGACGAAAAAAACCGCCGATAAAGGCGGTCTTAGATCATAGCGCGTTGTGCAACATCAAAATGTTCTGTAGATGAATTTGATACTTCTACTGTGACAAATACAGCACTCACAGCTAAACAAGCGAGTAATAATTTATACTTCCATTTCATATAAATTCACCCCCCCTTGAATGTGCTGTCTTGCTTCTTCAACCTTTAAAAAATAAGTAGATGCTTTTTTGTAATTTTCCTGCTGATGATAATACTTAGCAACATCGAGTGCAAAGTCTTCAATATCAGCATACATCATTTTACTTTCAAGGAAAACAAAACATTTTTCTATTGCTTCTTCATCAGGTCCAGATAAGTATAAAGATTCCAAAAATTCAAACTCCGTTAAGTACACGGTGTCTCCGGCATCTATTGAATATTCTCTTCCTTTTTTATGATATTCACAAGCGTTATCAATCTTGCCTAATTTAAAATAAATTTGTGTAATTAGGAAAAAAGCTTGTGGCAGTGAAGGAAGCATTTTCGATTCTTCAAATACATGAATAGATTTTTTTACATACTCTATCGCTGATTCAAGACTGTGTTGGTTTTGCTTGCAAAGTGCAATATTATAAAGCGTTCTTCCCATTAGCTGCGGCTGCTGTGCCGCCTCAGCGAGTGTATAAGCTTTTTGGAAATGGGCAATTGCTTTATCATACTGTTTCAGATCCAAAAAGTTAGCTCCAAACAGGGATTGGCATTGAATCATTCTGATATCATATGTAGTTTGTTCATTGTATATTTCAAAGGCTTGACGTGCATAGTCCATGGACACATAAGTTTGCTTCATATAGTAATAAACTTCTGACATTTTGAAAAAGAACTCAGCTTTATCAATTTTATCTGTCACAAAAGTCAGTTTGCTCTCTGCTTTTTTAAAAAATTGAATGGCTAATATATATTCCCGGCGATCCAGTTCGTACATACCTCTGAAGAAATTAAAGTAGTATTCAAGCAGTCCGGTTAAACGAGCCTGTTTTTTATCAATCTCAAGCAGCAAATCGGACAGTCGCGGCTGTTCCTCTATCCGCATGTTTTCCAACGGTTCAAGATACTCAAGCATCAGATTGTGCCGGAATTCCATCAGTGAATAATACAAATGAAGATCCTGGTCTTCTTCCATTTGATCCAGCTCTTGTTTGATTTCTCTTCGTAAATATTCCGCATCCGGTATGCTGAATCGGCGTATGTACATATACCATTCATTAATCTTTTCTCCAACGGAAGAAGAAGATATGACACTTGTCACGTTTGAAAATCCCTCCCTTCATCATTCTATATATGTCATATTTTATCATTTTTCATTCAGGTCATAAGCGCAAAAAAACCGCAATTTTTTCTTTCGTTACACCGCATGATGACCGGAATTTCTTCAAAAACAGCTTTTGCCCCCGGCTGTTTGTACAAGCAAACACATTCACCTTCCATATTCTGTTGTATCTGCGTGAGCAGTGTATGTCTGAAAAGGGAGTGATGAAATGAGGAAAAACAAGCTTTCCTTTAAAGAAAATGCAGGAGCCGCACAAGATTGTTTATGTTTTTGTGAGGAAGAAACCAGCCGTGAAGCCATGTTTCAAGCGCCGATAGAAGTGCCCGAGGGATTTGTTGTTGATCCGGCTGAAGCTGTTGCAAACGTTGCGTGGAATGCAGACAGCCTTTCTTGTGTCAGTGAACGTTGCTTAATTGAGACGGGGCCTGAGCCTGATGAAATCGGTGTTCAATTTGCAGTCCGCCTGCAGGGAACCGTCACGCTTCTTGTCAGTGTCTCACCTGTGCGAAACCAATATGGACAAGGGGAAGGGGCTATTTCTGTCATTCACAATGTGGAGATCGATCAAGTTGTCTATTATTCTGATGAACCGGATGATTGCCCGGATGTCAGTGACATTACGATCGAGAACCTTGTTGTCGTTCCGCCGTTTTACGGCAGTCCTTTATCGGTGACGGGAACGATTGTGCTTGTACCCGCGCCGGAGCCCGAACCCGTTTATGCGTTCACAGCGAATCCAGATGATCAGTCGGTTTCTGTAATTGATACCAACACTCATACTGTTGTGACGACGATTTCTCTTCCATACCAACCTACAAGGATAGAAAAGGCGCCAGATAACACCTCTGTGTTTGTTTTGCATTATTATGATCGTGTCATTTCTGTCATCAATCAAGACACATTGAGTGTTACAGCTTCTATTTTGCTGGATCAGCCGCCGGAATCCATATCTTTTATACCTGGACACGAATTTTTTTATGTTGTCGCCGGTGGTGCCATAGATGTGATAGGAATTGAAACCTTAACTGTTGAAAGGTCTATTCCTTTTGAAGGCTTTGATGTTGCAATTGATCCAAATGGATTGTTCGCGTATCTGCTTGGTTTCGGTTCAGTGCAAAGATTGGACTTAAACACAGGTGAAGTGACAGGAATCATTGAGCGGGATCTTATCGTAAATGCCCTAGAAACGGGTTGGCCGGAACGTTACCTTTATGTATTAGAACAAGAATTCTTTTTCAATTATTTGACGGTGATTGATTTAAATACATTTACGATCAGCAGCACCCAAGAGCTGGAGTATGAAGGTGAATATGCAATGTTCAAGAGCGGATCAGGGGTGTATTTGTTTGATGATTTCACTCACAATCTATATTCCGTCAGTCCAAGTGGTGCAGGCGTAATAGGAAATCTTCCGCAATTGGCAAGAGACCTTGCGTTTACCCCGAATGGCGAATTTCTGTATGCAACAAATTTTATAGAGCAAAGCATCACTGTTTACAACACGGATGATTATTCTGTGAAAACTGTCATATCGCTTGGCGTTTCACCGAGTGACATTACGATTTAACCAACTATGCATTTCTAAAAGGGATGTGAAATCAGAAAAAAGAATGATTTTTCTGTTTTACAGGAAAATTGTTTCTGCTTTTGTGATGAAGATGCCAGCCGTGAAGCGCTATTTCAAGTGTCCATTGAAGTGCCGGAGGGGTTTGTCGTTGATCCTGCGGAGGCAGTCGCTGCGGTAACATTGAGTATAGACGTGATGAATGGTGAACTGTGCCGAAGGGTGTAACAGAGATCAGTTTGTCACCCTTGAGCAGGGGAGGTGGCTTTGACCGTCTATTTGAAACTTTGAGGACAATTGTATTTTCCTGGATAGTACTAGGGCTTATTTCCAGAGTCTTATAGTGAACCGTTTCTCATTAACAATGTATATGTCGTTCATACTGCCGCACAAAGGATCATCGCAAACGTGTCTCTTCCTATGACCTTACAGTAACATCCGACAAAGCCCGGCGACAATGCAGTGACCGTGTACCGCAAGAGTGATGATTCAGCCGTGACGGTCATTCCGGTTGGCGCCGGTCCGTCCGCGATTGCGATGTAGCTTATTTCACAGATCGAGAGAAGCGGAACTGCGATAAGAGAATCGTTTATAAATAAAAGATCCGATCTGCTGGATGGCAGCTAAGATGATCAGAAACAGCAGTTCACTTATAGTAAAACTGAGCATCCACCAAATCCCGGCTCCTGTCAGCACTCCCACAAGCACTTTTCGGAACAGGTTTCCATGCTGAAAAAGCTGCAGCAAGTACGTTCGCATATAAAACAATAAATACAAAATCAGTAACACCGCAAGCCCCATTGTAACGGCAGGGGACGTATGAAAGCTGAAGGGAACGGCCTTGACGATTTCAAACATGCAGCCGAAAACGATGACCTGATACAATACAGCAGCCATCACATATGATTGGCGAATGCCCTTATAGCTGTCGCGCAGCAATTTTACATCGTCGGCATAACGGCTGCACAGCTTGCGATGCTGAAAGTCACAGCAGCTTTGATGAGACAGTGTGAGTTTCTGAAAAGCTGCTGTCATGTTTTTGACAGATTGTGTCACGTAGTGAAGATAGAGAAAGGCGGGCAGCATCAGTATGGAAGCTGCACAAGCCAACAGCCCAAGGCGGGCAGCGTCATTTTTGATCAGCTGTACATATTGGCCTGCGGCTTCGGCACCTGAGTGAAACCAGCCAAAGGAATAAGCCGCCATGGCCGCAAGCAGCAATAATAAAGTAAAGACAGTGCTTTTTTTCATTGTCTCATCACTTCTTTCTGGGGTACATGAATGACTGCTTTGTTAGAAGAAACCATTGCTTCAATGAGAGCCAAGAAATCATGAGAATTCATCTGCTGAATGGTACGGTAAAGGCCGAGAAACGAGCAATCGTACTGTTCACACTCTGCCGCCCATTCAAAGCATTTACGCGCGTAATCACTGTCATAGATGATCGCGTTGACTAAAGAATCCTTGCCGTACTCAAGCCAGGCTTCGGTACGGTTTTTCTGCTGCGTGATATAGTAAGATGCCACATCGATGTATGCGGAAGAATGCGCCCCTTTACTGTGAAGGATCAAAAAGCCGCCATCCTCTGATAAGTGAACATCCGCTGACAGGCTTTGGATATTCAAGCGGTACGTTTGCCGGATCTCTTGAAAAAACGGCGAATCCATGTGAAACAGGATGCGAGAGGCAATGTCCCAGTACAGCTTCAAGGTCAAAAGTTCGTTTTCTCCTGGGAGCGCCCCGATTTGTATTCCGGTCCAATTGTCTTCCGACCGCTCCAGATCACCCTTTACCTCTTTTGATGAGAGGAGAGGGCACGCAGGGACGATCTTTCTGTCAGAGCGGCTGCCAGAGCGCTTTTCCAGCCTGAGCTGAGAAGGCAAAAGAGTTTCCGCATCTTCTGGGCCGCCAATCAGAAACAGCGTCATCCGATGGGGCTGGTAGGCGGCAGCATAGGCTTCCTGCAGATCACAGA
The DNA here is from genome assembly GCF_054161355.1 of Bacillus sp. PK3-037. Classification (NCBI taxonomy): domain Bacteria; kingdom Bacillati; phylum Bacillota; class Bacilli; order Caryophanales; family Bacillaceae; genus Bacillus; species Bacillus sp. PK3-037. Next base: position 418,737 of record NZ_CP096408.1, read on the forward strand.
TCGTCAGAGCCTCAATGTCTTTTTTTCTGCCTGCGGGGAAGACTGCGGCTGGTGAGGCAGGAGACAGCATCTGGATCAGCTGATAATGGTAATGAAGCTGGTGGTTGAGAAGCGCCGTTTCTATTTCGCTTGTAATCACGGCTTTTTCCTGAGCAATGATCTGCTCGTCAAACGAGTGGTTCCATAAAGCGTCAAGCAGGATTGGAATAGTTTGTCTGAGCCGATCCGGCAATGAGGTAAACATGAAATTTGTATCAGTGTAAGCGGTGAACGCATTCAACAACGCGCCGTGTTCAAAAAAATCACTATACAGGTTCCGGCCGTTATGCCAAAAGAGGAGATGTTCTAAAAAGTGCGCTGTGCCATATGGCAGCATCCGGCCGCCGGTTTCTGACTGTAAGCGGACATCCCGGCTTCCAAAGCCGGTTTTGACATTGCACAATCTTAAGTGGGCGCGGGGAAATTGTAACCTGAATATTTTCATTCCCTTGTCTGTGTATCTGATATCGGTTCGTTCATCCAGCTGTTGAAAAAAGGCTTCCTTTTCCATATCTCTCATCCCCTTACTACATGAGCTCCGATATATGTAAGATTTTTGATGAATTGCAGCAAATCGCGGCACGTGACCGCTGAGATGCTGTCCAGCAAGTCTTCTTTTTTGCAAGAGAAACGGCGCAGGATTCCCATATAGGCTAAGAGTCCTTCAGGAGAATCAAATTGCAGCAGGATTTCATTGATTAAAAATTGTTGTGCCTTTTTTAATTCCGGTTCATCCGCGTGGAAACGCGATACAGCTTCCAAAACTCTTGGAGGAATCTCGTTTTCATGAAGCTGGTCGGTGCATACGGAAACAAGCAGCATATTGCTCATGATGTCATAGCGGGTGATCACATGATAAACGGCCAGATCTTTTTCGCGAAAATGCCGAAATAAAGCGGAATGTCCGTATTTGCCGAGCAATCCGTCTATCAGCTGGATGGCTAAATAATCGCGGACATCTTTCATGTCCCCGCAGTCAAAGCCAAGTGTCATAACGGACGGACCTGCTGTGCTGCGTGTCTCTGTTTCGAAAATATCCTGATTCACGGGTTTTCTTACAGCAGACACGGCGGAGGCCTGTGGGGCATGTCCCTGAACATCACATGACTGTATGTTTCCTAATATGTTCAGCTGTTTCTGCTGAGAAAATAAATCAGCGATAAATTCCGACGCATCCAGAAAACGTTTGGGATGCACAGCCATAAGCTTGTCTTTTCGGCCAAACATGGCAGTGCCGTACATCTGGTTTCCAAAGGCTTCCTCCGCCAGACGGGCTGCTGAATAGGAGAACGGGTCAGCGAATGTCTTTTCCATTTTCAGCAGCAGTTCGGCTTTTGCCTTTTCCGCTGCGCTGTCAGAAAGAGAAGCCGGAAAGGAGGACATGTCAACAAAGGTGTTCAGAACGGCATCTGTATGAAACCCCTCAGCATATAACGGATGAATCATGCGGGTCCCGTACGTTTTCAGCTGCCGGTCAAAAAAGAGATTTGCTGAATACATGAAGCGGCGGCCGGCGGCATAGCCGAAAGTGTTGATGATGTTTTGCTTCTGGTGTGCGGCCGCGCCATAAAAATAGATCGTTTCTTCTTCAGGTTCCGCCGCGCTTTCGATCGGTTTCAGAAAGCTCGCGGCGATCGAGATGGTTGAAAATTGATCAGTCGTCAGCAGGTTAACTTCCAAGCCGTTCTCTTTTTCCGTTTGTATCAAAGAAACCACCATCCTGTTTTTGCAGTAAATAGACAATGATCAGCCCGGCAATCGGAATGACTGCCAAAGAAATAACAGTGCCTGTTAAAGTAGCTAAAAAAAGAGGAATACAAAATACATAGGAACGGTATTTAGAGAAACCGCTCCAGAGCTGCTGCTCCGTCTGCCAGCTGAAGGACGGCTTTTTTTCATCTGAAATTAACCGAATATAAGCCCCTGCCAGCAGCAATTCCATACACTGCAAAAAAGTCAAAAGTGAAATCGGCCGGCCGCTGATCAAGCCCATTATCATGGCAATCAAAATAAACCCGCCGGCCAATAAACCGGAATAAAAGCGATATTTCGCCCAAAGCATCGTTCCGCGTTTAATCGGAAGCGTGATCAGCAGCATACGGTCATTTTTTTCAAGAGAATACAATAAAGCAATCGGTGAGCAGATCAGCAGGAGAGCGCTAATCACGATATAGACGACATGCTGATCGGCAATGCCGGTGTTCATCATCTGAAACGAAAAGAAGCCGCTGAATGCCCCCATCACAATATAATTTAACAGCATCGCTTTGGAGGAAATAAATCGGTTCCATTCTCTTTTATAAAACGAAAATTCTGATGTCCGCATAAAAGAATGCATTTTGCTCTGCTGCTGAGGCGCCTGCAAAAATGAAGGGAAGTCAATCACAATAGCCCAGAGCATATGAATCGCACATAGCGGGATCGTTACGGCAGGCATCAAAGCCGCACTGAAGCACACGCAGGTGAATGCCGCCGCATGCAGCAGGAGTGCCGTTCTCCTTTTTTTGACGAGAAGATTGCTTAACAAAACGCCGAAAATAATCGAATAGACAGTAAAAAACGAAAATCTGCCGAGCCAATACAGGGTTTGTGCTCCTGACAGCGTTCCGTTTCCGAATAAGAACAGCGGTAATATGAAAAAGAAGAGCGTCCTTCTCAAGCAAGTATCAACAAACAAAACCGCACTCTGAGCGAGCCAGAAGCTCCGGGAAGAGATCGGCAATAGACAGCTCAGCTTCATGTAAGATTCCTTCCATTGGGATGTAACAGAGAGAAACACCATGTACGCATTCATAAACAGAAGCGCGAGCGTAATGTATGTTTTTCCTAAGGTTGATTCATCAAGGCCTGCCTGGCGGATCAGCCCGATTTCAAACAAGGCCAGAACGGCAAGCCCTGCGGTGATGCGAATGGCGTCTTTTTTTCCTTGGCGGCCGTAAAGCTGTTTGAACAGCAATGACAGAATCGGAAACAGGTTATTCATGGCCGATCACCTCAAAAAATTCACGCCGAAGATCAGTCTCCTCTCCAATCGGAATGACCTTACGGATCTGTTTGTGATGAAGGATGGCCGCATAATCACAAAATCTCTGCACCACATCGAGCAAATGGGAAGAAAACAAAATCGTTCCGCCTGCCTTGCAATACTCCTGCATTTTCTGATAAAAGACCTCTATTGACTCCACATCCAAGCCGACAAGCGGCTCATCCAAAATAAACAGGGGAGCCCCGAGCAATAGCCCGGTCATCAACACAACCTTTTGCCTGTTGCCAAGGGACAGCTCGGAAATTCTCCGGTTTGTGTATTGGGAAAAGTGAAATTCCTCTGCCAAACTGTTAAATTGCTGCTCTGAGAAATCTTTCTGATACAAAGAATGAACGAAAGAAACATAGTCCTTCGCCGTAATTTCTGTAAATAGAAGCGGATAATCGGCAGCAAAGTAGCGGCGGATCTTCAGCTCATCTGATGTTTTCTGCGGCATGCCGGCGTCCGCTTCAATGCCGCACAGCGTAAAGTGTCCGCTGAAATTGCGGTTTACCCCTGTCAGCGTATTGATCAGCGTTGTTTTTCCGGCGCCGTTTACCCCAAGCAGTCCGTAAACGGCGCCTTTTTCTAAATGTAAATCTACGTTTTCTAAGATGACGTTGTCTTGCTCATACCACACGGATACATCGTGTATATCCAAAATGCTCATCGCGAGTCAGTCTTCCTCGCGCGCATACCGAAAATAATGGCGATGGCGATAGAAATCAGCGTAAACACATAATCGCTTTTTACGAAGTAGACGACCGCGCCGATGACAAAAATAAATGAAAGGATATACAGTAACATTTTTCTTTGTGCTGGTGACAAATTGTTTCCCTCCTAAATAAGCTGGACCACATCTTCTAATTGTTCATTTTTCGCCCAGGAGCAGATGTTTTTTCTGTGGTATTTGTTGGAGTTCAGCCCTTTTAAGTAACAGCCTCCGCAATAGCCGCTGAACGGGCATTTGTCTTTCATGCAATGCTCGCTGAACCGCGGCGCCTGCGCTTTCCACAATTTATGGACAAGAGGGGAGTCAAAGATGCTTTCATATGAATCATGAAATATATTTCCCAATGAAAATTCCTTCGGGAAGAGTGCGCACGGGCGTACTTCTCCGAACGGGCTGATCACAATTGATTTCCAGCCGGCGCCGCAATTCGCCGCACGTTTTCTTTCATACGGAATGATCGGGATCAAATCTTTAAATTCATCAATGACATTTTGCTCGTACTCCATAAATTTGCGGTGCTGTTCGGCATCTTTCGTCGGATGGACAATATCTCTGCCTCTTCCGAAATCATCAACCCAATTGTAAGAGAACGCTTTGGCACCGAGATCGCGCACCTTTTGGGCCATATCGTGGATTTCCCACATGTTTTTTTCGAAAACCGACATGGCGACTCTGACAAAAATACCATGATCACTCAACAATTTTATCGTTTTACAGGTTTGGGCAAAAGAGCCTTTTCTCCCTCTAAATGAATCATGCACTTCGGACTGTACGCTATCCAGTGATATGCCGACGATGATTTTTTGCTTATAGGCTTTTAACATCTCCAGGCTTTCTTTTCGCATCAGCGTTCCGTTGGTTAAGACGGCGACTTTTTTGAATTTCTTTAACACATATTCAAGAATCTCATTGGCGTTTGGATGGACGAAAATTTCGCCGCCTGTGATTTCGCACGTTAAAACGCCGTTATCATACAGCATATCAGCCGTTTTCTTAAATTGATCAATGGATACGGTGCCGAGCGCTTCCGGCGAGCTTTCTAAATAGCAGTGGGCGCACTTTAAATTGCAGCGGTGCGTCAGCTCAAAGGTGGCATGCAGCGGCATCGGAAATTCATTGCTTCCGCTGGTGGCGATTTTGTGAAAGCGGGGCCGGTTTTCAAGCTGAATGACCTGCTTGTTCAAAAGCATGCTGAGCATGTCATAGTACCAGTCCTTATGGTCTTCCGGCGACTCATCATACTTTGCGCATTGCTCTTCTAAAATCTGTTCAGCCGTTCTTTGACCGTCCATCAGCATACAAAGCTCGTAAGCCGTTTTGTTGAGATCTAAGTATTCAAAATCAGAGATCGAGACGTTATCACGCAAGTAGTCAATTTCCAGCACACCGCCCTCAGGCAACTGGTGGACTCTTACACTTTCATTAATAAATGGAAACATCTGCTCTATAAACAAAATACCATCCCCTATACATATGATTCAAATGAAAAACGGTTGTGTATGTATATCCAAGAGGTAGATTTTAGTTAAAAATTGTAATTTACTTAAAAAGGGCATAGTAGAATGACTATGCCCTTTTGGGAGATCCTTACCCCCATAGACCGAATAGACCTGTTGCACCGGCAATTTCAAAATCAGGGATAGGACCGTCCACTAGACAAGCGGCTCCGATCGAGCATGTTGCACAACCTTTGTTTTCTACAATGACAGCTTTTTTCATAATTGAATCCTCCCTTTTTTTGTTTTTCTAGCAGATCTTTGATGTACTTTTATATTAAAACTATCAAATTACCATTTCAATACATATATTTTGAAGAAAATGTGAATTACAAACGATAGAATTCGGAAAAATGTAATATTTCCTAAAGGTAATCAGTGGTATGATTTTCTCTTCTATAAAGGAATTGCTTTTTCTGAGGTTTATCTTCAAATCTGATGAGCAATGATGGTAAGATAGAAGCAGTTGAAGTTTACAAACCGAATGATTATACTATTCAAGTCAAAGTGGAAAGATGAAAAGGACGTGTCAGAATGAAGCAAGAGACACCGATAACAATCCATGTGAAATCTGTGATCGAGGATGACGGAAACGAAGAAGTGATCGAATTCCGCACCACCGGATTTTACTATGTGAAACAGAATAAAGTGTATCTATCTTATTATGAAGAACACGACTTAGGCAAAGTGAAAACGATTGTAAAAGTAAGCGAAGGCGAAGTGCTTGTCATGAGATCAGGCGCTGTCAAAATGAACCAGCGTTTCGTAACGGGAGCTTCCACAATCGCCAAATATAAAATGTCATTTGGTGAGCTTGAGCTGAAAACGAGCACAAAATCGATTCAATCTGATTTCGGCGAGGAACAAGGCCGTATCAGTATCGCATATGATATGCATGTCGGAGACGAGCAGCAGCATTTACATAATATGACGATCACGTATGAGGGAGGAACTCACGCATGAACATTGCGGAACAGATGAAGGACGTGCTGAAAGAAGAAATCAAAGCAGCCGTTCTGAAAGCGGGACTGGCTGAAGAAAGTCAGATTCCAAATGTCATTTTAGAAACACCGAAGGATAAAACACACGGCGATTATTCAACAAATATGGCGATGCAGCTCGCGAGAATCGCGAAAAAAGCGCCGCGCCAAATCGCTGAGGAGATTGTCGCTTCTTTTGATAAAGGAAAGGCTTCTATTGAAAAGCTTGATATCGCCGGTCCTGGTTTTATCAATTTCTATATGAACAATCAATATTTAACGAAGCTGATCCCGTCTGTATTGGAAGCGGGAGACGCGTATGGAGAAACAAACATCGGAAACGGCGAACGCGTTCAAGTGGAATTCGTATCTGCAAATCCGACGGGGGACCTTCACTTAGGCCACGCGCGCGGTGCGGCTGTCGGCGATTCCTTGTGCAATGTGCTTGCAAAAGCGGGTTACGATGTGAGCCGCGAATACTACATTAACGATGCCGGAAACCAGATTAACAACCTGGCGCTTTCTGTGGAAGTCCGTTACTTTGAAGCGCTTGGACTGGAAAAACCGATGCCGGAGGACGGCTACCGCGGCGAGGATATCATTTCAATCGGAAAGCGTCTCGCTGAGGAATACGGCGACCGTTTCGTGAACGAAGAAGAAAGCGAACGCCTCGCATTTTTCCGTGAGTACGGTTTGAAATACGAGCTGGAGAAGCTTCGCGTAGACTTGGAAAACTTCCGCGTGCCGTTTGACGTGTGGTATTCTGAAACATCACTGTACCAAAACGGAAAAATCGATAAGGCGCTGGACGCGCTGCGTGAGAAAGGCCATGTCTATGAGGAAGACGGTGCGACCTGGTTCCGTTCCACAACGTTCGGAGATGACAAAGACCGCGTACTGATCAAAAAGGACGGCACATACACATACCTGCTTCCTGATATCGCCTACCATAAGGACAAGCTTGACCGCGGCTTTGATAAGCTGGTCAACGTATGGGGCGCCGACCACCACGGCTACATCCCGCGTATGAAAGCGGCAATCGAAGCGCTTGGCTATGAAAAAGGAACGTTGGAAGTAGAAATCATTCAGCTCGTGCACCTTTACAAAAACGGCGAGAAAATGAAAATGAGCAAACGGACGGGGAAAGCGGTAACGATGCGCGACCTGATTGACGAAGTCGGCCTTGATGCCGTGCGTTATTTCTTCGCGATGCGCAGTGCTGATACGCATATGGATTTTGACTTAGATCTTGCGGTATCAACATCTAACGAAAACCCTGTGTATTATGCGCAATACGCACATGCCCGCATTTGCAGCATGCTTCGCCAAGGGGAAGAGCAAGGACTTAAGCCGGCGGCAGATCTTGATTTCAGCCCTATTCAATCAGAAAAAGAATATGACCTGCTGAAAACAATCGGCGGTTTCCCAGAGGCAGTGGCGGAAGCGGCGGAAAAACGAATTCCTCACCGTGTGACGAATTATATTTATGACTTGGCTTCAGCTCTGCACAGCTTCTATAATGCGGAGAAAGTCATCGACCCTGAAAACGAAGAGAAAAGCCGTGCGCGCTTAGCTTTAATGAAAGCAACACAAATCACGCTGAACAACGCGCTTCAGCTGATTGGCGTATCGGCTCCGGAAAAAATGTAATGATGATGTAAGGACAAAGTCTTCGGGCTTTGTCCTTTTTTTTTATGAGGAAAACGTGTGATGTATTTCACAATCCTGTTTGCCGAGTTTTTGTATGATAAGGCTGATTATTGAATCAGTGAAAGGGGCAAGCCGAATGATTAACCGTCAACACTTTCAATTATCGCTGCAGTCATTAAGCTTGGTGGCAGGGTTTATGGTTTGGGTGCTGATTTCGTCACTTATTTCCCAAATCACATTAGATATTCATTTGAGCAAAGGCGAAATCTCCCTGGTAACGGCCATACCCGTTATATTAGGATCGCTTCTCCGCATTCCGCTGGGGTATTTGACCAACAGGTTTGGCGCGCGGATCATTTTTATGATTAGCTTTATATTGCTTTTATTCCCTGTATTTTGGATCAGTATGGCAGATTCCCTGTTTGATTTAATCGCGGGCGGTTTTTTCTTAGGGATTGGGGGAGCCGTTTTTTCCATTGGGGTTACATCTCTTCCGAAGTACTATCCTAAAGAAAAACATGGCGTTGTAAACGGTATTTACGGTGCCGGGAATATCGGAACCGCGATCACTACATTTGCAGCTCCCGTGATTGCTCAAGCGGCGGGGTGGAAAAGTACGGTGCAAATGTATATGGTTCTGCTGGCTTTATTTGCTTTGCTGCACTTTTTCTTCGGTGACCGGCATGAGAAGAAAGTGAAGGTGTCCGTAAAGACTCAGATCAAAGCCGTTTACCGAAATCATGTGCTGTGGTTTCTGAGTCTCTTTTATTTTATTACGTTTGGCGCCTTTGTCGCTTTTACAATCTATCTGCCAAACTTTCTTGTTGAGCAGTTTGATCTAAGTCCTGCGGATGCCGGGCTGCGGACGGCAGGTTTTATTGCTGTATCCACGCTGCTCAGGCCGGCGGGCGGGTGGCTGGCTGATAAAGTGAGTCCGCTCCGCATCCTGATGTTTGTCTTTGCAGGCCTGACATTATCGGGCGTCATCCTGTCGTTTTCGCCGACGATCGGCATTTACGCCTTTGGGGCGTTAACGGTTGCGGTGTGCTCCGGGATTGGAAACGGGACGGTTTTTAAACTGGTTCCTTTCTATTTTTCTAAGCAGGCGGGAATCGCCAACGGAGTTGTGTCTGCCATGGGCGGATTAGGCGGCTTTTTCCCTCCGCTGATCCTGGCGAGTGTATTTCAGGCGACGGGACAATACGCCATCGGATTTATGGCGCTTTCGGAAGTAGCGTTAGCAAGCTTTGTCATTGTCATATGGATGTATTGGCAGGAAAGAATGAAAACACACACAGAGAGAAGCGGGCACAGCGTAAACTGACGGGCCGCCGGCGATGGGGAATTCACGAGATTGTAAGTTTTTTCTGAAAAGCGCAAATGATTTCACGTTACAATAGATACACAACGTGACTTTTCTTCGAGGTGAGCTCATGAACTTTCTCTCTGTTCGAACATCTGATAAGGATCTTATTTCCAGTGATCTTCATCAATTGCTGGAATCCATCAGCACAAAAAGAAAAATCGAAAAACACACATACCTGTTTCGAGAAGGAATGGATGCAGAAGAGCTTTATCTGATTCAGTCAGGACTCATTGAAATCGGGAAGCTGACGTCTGACGGCAAAGACCTGACGCTTAGAATCTGCCAAAAAAATGATATTGTCGGTGAATTAACACTTTTCACAGAAGAACCGAGATATATGCTCAGTGCAAAAGTGCTGGAGGATGGCGAAGTGCTCGTCATCAATAAAAGCAGACTTGAAAAGGAACTTATCCACAACGGTGCTTTGACATTTGAATTTATGAAATGGATGAGCACCCATTTGCGCAAAATTCAATCCAAAATCAGAGACCTTCTTCTTCATGGCAAAAAAGGGGCGCTCTACTCCACCCTCATACGCTTGTCAAACAGCTATGGGGTGAACCGGAGTGACGGCATTCTCATTAACATTGCCCTGACAAACCAGGATTTGGCGAAATTTTGCGCGGCTGCAAGAGAGAGCGTCAACCGCATGCTGAGTGATCTCCGCAAACAAGGGGTTATTTCAATAGAGGATTCCGGAAAGATTGTACTGCATCAGCGGGACTATTTACGGTGTGAGATTGAGTGCGAAAATTGCCCGTTAGAGATTTGCAATATTGATTAAGAGGAAACAAGGACAGCAATATGTCCTTGTTTTTATCTTGTTAGCCAAATACACATGATGGCGAAAAAGAAGCTCGCATTGACGATTTCAAGAATGCCGATCGTTTGAACAGGCCACTTCTTTCCATGAAAAAACCATGCACGCAAACTGCTGGGGATAAAGGCGAGAACGGCCCATCCACCTCCGAGAGCTGCGGAAAGTAAGGGGAGGATCAGGTGATAGCCCCACGACCAGTAAGCAAATACTCTATTATTCTTCTCCCGGATCACCGACTTCACATAAAATGAACTTCCGATAAAAAACAAAGCAGATTGTGCGAAAATAAACCATGCCCAGCCGTCAAGAGTCTCCGTCCCCAGCCAGCAGCTGGCGAGTCCGCCTGTACAAAAGAATAAGACGCCCGCAAAATCATTCAGCAGCGCTCGTTCATTTTTTTGCCGGGCATAATACACATGAATGAGAAACAGCGGCAGCAAAGAAAAGGCAAGCCAGATAAAAGACGGCTTATGGATGACGGCGGCAAGCAAAAAGCTGCAGGCTGGAAAACTGTAAGAAAATATCCACTTTTGATAGGGTTTGATTTGTTTCTTTTTTAATGCCAGCGTAATAGGATAAACAGCCAAATAAAGAAAAAGCCAGCCTAAAAATAGGGGGATATGCCAAAGAACCGCTCCTCCCTTCACCATACCGAGGCAAAACGGAATCAGCAGCATGGCCCAAGCGCCGTGCTGCTTCGGAATAAGCGCCTTCATCGAAACACTCCTTTCTTGTTTCATTATAAAAGCAAAAATACCGCCAATAAGTGACATTCATCATATCATCTGTGAAATACATCACTGCTGTCATGGATCGGCCGGGCTACACTAAAGCTATCCTTAGCACAGGAGGCTTCCCTATGAATCAGTGTGACTATTTATTTTTTTTGAAACAACTTCCTATGTTTAATGAAGTGCCTCTATCCATTGTCGAAACATTGTTGAATAACGGGACGTTTATCCGCGGTTCATGTGATCAGGATCCATCTTTTCTCCATTCTCAATCCATTTATATTGTATTAAAAGGCAGTATTCGTTTTATTGACAGCAGGCTGCCTGAAGGGTCGCAAACCGTGGCGCTGTGGGAAAAAGGCGATGTGTTTCCGATTGATGAAAAAGGCGGGATGTTCTTATCTCCATTCATTTCAGTCCGAACATCCGAAGACATTCTTATGCTCAATATCCCTTTTTACATATTAAAGAAAATCATGTCCTATTATCCGCAGCTGCAAATGAATTTTCTGGTGATGCTCCAGCAAAATGTCTTTTTCTCTTATGAGCTGTTTTTGCGATATATGCATAGATCTCAGGACGAAAACGCTGAGCCCGATTCCTAAAAGGAACCGGGTTTTTTGTTCGATATTTCAATTCCTTCTTCCTCATGTGAACTTTCTGTGAAAAAAGGGGAGTGTGTGACATAGTTCACAAGGAAACATCCTGCCTCTGTATATAGTGAACTTAGAATACCTGACTCGGAAGGAGTGAAATATTCATGAAAAAAAAGAAAATGAGTCCGTTGTTTAGGAGATTAAACTATTTCTCTCCTATTGAGCATCAATCAAATAAACATAGCCAAACAACCTATGAAGATCGTGATTGGGAGAATGTATACAGAAACAGATGGCAGTACGATAAGGTCGTCCGCTCCACCCATGGTGTCAACTGCACAGGGTCCTGCAGCTGGAATATATACGTGAAAAACGGCATCGTCACGTGGGAAGGACAAAACTTGAATTACCCATCAACCGGACCGGATATGCCTGATTTCGAACCGAGAGGCTGTCCGCGAGGGGCCAGTTTTTCATGGTATATCTACAGCCCGCTGCGTGTGAAATACCCATACGTGCGCGGTGTCCTGATCAATTTGTGGCGGGAAGCATTGCAGGCTCATCAAAATCCTTTGGAAGCATGGAAATCGATCGTTGAAAATCCGGATAAAGCGAAGTCCTATAAACAGGCGCGGGGAAAGGGCGGCTTTGTGCGCGCTGAATGGCCGGAGGTGCTGAAGCTGATTTCTGCTTCTCTGCTGTATACGGTTATAACATACGGCCCTGACCGGAATATCGGGTTTTCTCCGATTCCGGCTATGTCCATGATCAGCCATGCGTCAGGCTCGCGGTTTATGTCTTTGATTGGCGGCCCTATGCTCAGTTTCTATGATTGGTATGCGGATCTTCCCCCGGCATCGCCGCAAATCTGGGGCGACCAGACAGACGTCCCGGAAAGCAGTGATTGGTACAACTCAGGCTATATCATCACATGGGGCTCCAATGTGCCGTTAACGAGGACGCCGGATGCGCATTTTTTGGCAGAAGCCCGCTACAAAGGCGCTAAGGTCATCTCAATCAGCCCCGATTTCGCGGAATCCTCTAAATTTTCGGATGACTGGCTGAGCATCCGCCAAGGAACAGACGGCGCGCTTGCGATGGCGATGGGGCATGTGATCCTGCAGGAGTTTTACGTTAATCAGAAGACAGAGCGTTTCATAGAGTACGCAAAGCAATATACGGATTTCCCATTCTTTGTCACTCTAACTAAAGAGGATGGCGTGTATACGGCCGGGCGTTTTCTTCACGCGAAGGACATCGGGCGGCAGACGGGGCATGATCAGTGGAAGCCTGCGGTGTGGAATGAACGTACAAGCGCATTCGCGATCCCGCAAGGAACAATGGGCTCCCGCTGGGACGCCCAAAAGAAATGGAACCTGCACATGATAGATGAAGAAACAGGCGAATCGATTGAACCCCGGCTTTCGGTGCTCGGCATAGAGGACGAAATCGGCACGGTTCGAATCCCTTATTTCTCAAATGAGGGAAACAGAGTGCTTGAGCGAGACCTGCCTATTAAAAAACTGGTCCTGGACAATGAAGATGTCTATGTCACAACCGTATTTGACTTGATTTTGGCTAACTACGGCGTGAATCGGGGGATCGGGGCAAAATCAGCCTGCTCGTATGACGATCCTGAGCCGTTTACGCCAGCCTGGCAGGAGCAGGTGACAGGGATCAAAAAAGAGATGGTCATTAACATTGCCAGGGAATTTGCCCAAAATGCGATCGATACAGAGGGCCGTTCGATGATTATTGTAGGAGCGGGCATTAATCACTGGTTCAATTCCGATACGATATACCGCGCTGTGTTAAATCTTGTGTTATTGGTAGGCGCCCAAGGTGTTAATGGCGGAGGCTGGGCTCATTATGTGGGACAGGAAAAACTCCGCCCTGCTGAAGGCTGGCAGACGATCGCCAACGCTAAGGATTGGGAGGGGGCGCCAAAGCTGCAAAACGGCACTTCCTTTTTCTATTTTGCGACTGACCAGTGGCGCTACGAGGATCAGCCGGTCAGTGACTTAGCATCTCCGATCGCGGCATCCTCCCGCTACAAGCATCACGCCGACTACAATGTGCTGGCGGCAAGACTCGGGTGGCTTCCGTCTTATCCGACATTTGATAAAAACGGAATTGATCTGTACAAAGAAGCTGAAAAAGCGGGGGCGAAGACAACAAAAGACGTTGCTGACTATGTGGCCCGCCAGCTTCAAGAGAAAAAACTGAAATTTTCCATTGAAGATCCTGACAATGAAGCGAATTTTCCGAGAAACCTGTTCGTGTGGAGAGCGAATCTGATCTCCAGTTCGGGAAAAGGGCATGAATATTTTCTCAAGCATCTCTTGGGAACGACGAACGGCTTGATGAATGACGACAGCGACAGCATCCGTCCTGAAGAAATCAAGTGGCGCGAGCAGGCACCGGAAGGAAAGCTCGATTTGTTAATCAATCTCGATTTTCGAATGGCCGGTACCGCCTTGTATTCCGATATCGTGCTTCCAGCGGCGACATGGTATGAAAAACACGATCTCAGCAGCACTGATATGCATCCGTTTATCCACCCCTTTGCCCCGGCTATTTCGGCTCCTTGGGAATCGAAGTCGGACTGGGATATTTTCAAGGCTTTATCAAAAGCCGTCTCCGATCTCGCGGACGAAGTTGATATGAAGCCGGTAAAAGAAGCTGTCGCCGCACCGCTCCTTCATGACACCATGCAGGAAATGGCCCAGCCTCTCGGAAAAATTAAGGACTGGAGCAAAGGCGAATGCGAAGCCGTCCCGGGGAAAACGATGCCGAACATTCAAGTTGTTGAAAGGGACTACAAGCAAATCTTTCATAAAATGACTGCGCTCGGCCCAAACGCCGCCTTAAAACCAAGCGGAACAAAAGGCATGAGCTGGTCGATTGCCGATGAATACGAATCACTCAAAAAAAGGCTGGGAGAAGTCACCTCAGACAGTGTCGCAAAGGGATGTCCGAATATAAGCGAGGCCAAGCAGGCGGCAGAAGCCGTTTTAACCCTCTCGTCCACGTCGAATGGAAAAGTTGCCGTAAAAGCATGGGAATCGCTTGAAGACATCACGAATCTGAAGCTGAAAGATCTGGCTGAAGAGCGGGAGGAAGAATGCTTTACGTTCGAACAAATCACGGCTCAGCCCAAAACGGTCATCACGTCTCCGGCATTTACAGGCTCGGAAAAAGGCGGGCGCAGGTATTCGCCGTTTACGACAAATGTGGAAAAATTAATCCCTTGGCGTACGCTGACAGGCAGACAATCCTATTATGTCGATCATGAGCTAATGATGGAGTTCGGGGAAACGATGGCGACCTTTAAACCGATCCTCCAGCATCGCCCTTTCTTAAGCAAACGGCCTGATCAAGAGGGCAAAGAAATCGTTCTCAATTATTTAACGCCGCATAATAAATGGTCTGTCCACAGCATGTATTTTGATTCCCTGCCAATGCTGACGTTGTTCCGCGGCGGGCCGACGGTGTGGATGAATAAAGATGATGCAGAGGACACGGATATAAAAGATAACGATTGGATTGAATGCTTTAACCGAAACGGTGTTGTCGTCGCGAGAGCGGTTTTGTCTCACCGGATTCCTAAAGGAATGGCGTTTATGCACCATGCCCAGGATCGCCACATCAATGTGCCCGGCACGAAACTGACAAATAACCGCGGAGGCACCCATAACAGCCCGACAAGGATACACGTCAAGCCGACGCAGATGATCGGGGGCTATGCCCAGCTCAGCTACGGCTTTAATTATTACGGTCCAACAGGGAATCAGCGCGACCTGAATGTCGTCATCCGCAAGCTGAAGGAGGTCGATTGGCTTGAAGATTAAAGCGCAAATCGGTATGGTCATGAACTTGGATAAATGCATCGGCTGCCACACGTGCAGCGTGACCTGCAAAAACACATGGACAAACCGTTCCGGTGCCGAATATATGTATTTCAATAATGTAGAAACAAAACCAGGTATCGGCTATCCGAAGCAATGGGAGGATCAGGACAAATATAAAGGCGGCTGGACCTTAAAAAAAGGAAAGCTCGAGCTGAAATCAGGCCCGAAAACCAACCGTCTTGCAAATCTTTTCTATAATCCGAATCAGCCAACCATTGATGATTACTACGAGCCTTGGAACTATGATTATGAAACACTGACTAACAGTCCGCAGAAAAAACATCAGCCCGTAGCGAGGCCAAAATCGTCGCTGACAGGAGATTTCATGAATATCGAATGGGGTCCGAACTGGGAGGATGATCTGGCGGGCGGACATATTACGGGACTTGAAGATCCGAACGTTCAAAAGATGGAGGAGTCTATCAAAACAGAATTCGATGAAGTCTTTATGATGTATCTTCCGCGTATCTGCGAGCACTGCATCAATCCGGCGTGCGTTTCCTCCTGCCCGTCCGGCGCCATGTACAAACGCGAGGAAGACGGCATTGTGCTTGTGGATCAAAACGCGTGCCGTTCATGGAGGTATTGCGTTTCCTCCTGTCCGTATAAAAAAGTTTATTTTAATTGGCAAACGAACAAAGCGGAAAAATGCACACTCTGCTTTCCGCGTTTGGAGGCGGGACTGCCGACCATCTGCTCCGAAACGTGTGTGGGCAGAATCCGCTATCTCGGCGTCATGCTGTACGACGCGGACAAAGTGGAGGAAGCGGCCTCCGTTGAAAATGAAAAGGATCTCTACCATTCCCAATTAGACGTTTTTCTTGATCCGAATGATCCTGAAGTTGCCAAACTAGCAAAAGAACAAGGCATCCCGGCTGAATGGATAGAGGCCGCGCAGCGATCGCCAATCTATAAAATGATCATTGATTGGAAGATTGCGCTGCCGCTTCATCCTGAGTACCGCACACTGCCGATGGTTTGGTACATTCCGCCGCTCAGCCCGATTATGAATCTCTTTGAAGGAAAAGGCAGCCGGCAAACGCCGGAAGATATTTTCCCGGCTATCGACCAAATGAGGATTCCGATTGACTATTTGGCACAGCTATTAACGGCCGGTGATACAAATCATATTCGGTCGACATTAAAGAAAATGTCTGTCATGCGCCAGTATATGAGAGCGATCCAGACGAATAAATCCATCGACCCGGCACTGATCTCCAGTGTCGGCTTAACAGAACAGCAAATTGAAGACATGTATCGGCTGCTTGCGATCGCCAAATACGATGACCGATTTGTGATTCCGAGCAGCCACCGTGAAGACATTTCTGATTTATACGCTGAACAAGGGAGCTGCGGCTTATCATTTTCAGGCGGTCCCGGCTCTTGTATATAACCAAAGAAAAATGAGGTGTAACACGATGAACACCACAGACCGGCAAATCACATTCTCGGCTCTTTCCTATCTTCTTTCGTATCCGGATGAAGAGTGGAGAGCGGAACATCCCGAATGGGAAGATCTGATCAATGAAATCGAAAATCAGCATATCCGGGAGAAACTGCTTCATTTTGTAAAGTCATCAGCATGTTTTTCCCCGCAGGCCCTGATTGAACACTATGTATACACGTTTGACTTCGGGAAAAAAACGAATATGTATGTCACCTACTTTAACTCAGGCGAGCAAAGGGAACGCGGCATTGAATTGCTGCAGTTAAAGAACACTTATGAGCAATCCGGCTTCCTCCCGACAGACAAAGAGCTTCCCGATTACCTGCCGCTTATGCTGGAATTCGCCGCCATTGCGGAGATGAAGGAAGCCAAGAGCATATTTGAGAAGTATCTGTCTAATTTGCGGGAGCTGACATCCCGTTTAGATCAAAACCAAAGTTTATATGCCGTACTGCTGGATGCACTGCTTACCGCGCTTGAGGAAATCGGCTTGTGTGAAAGCAGCGAAGGAGCTGTTCGGACATGAGCGGGCAGATCCTGTGGGTTATCATGCCGTATATGGTATTGACGATATTTATCGGCGGGCATATTTACCGCTATCAGCACGACCAGTTTGGCTGGACCGCCAAATCAAGCGAACTGTTAGAAAAGAAAAAGCTTGCGGCGGGCAGCACGCTCTTTCATTGGGGGATGCTGTTTGTTATCGGCGGACACGTTATGGGCATTCTCATCCCCGAAGGTGTGTATCGTGCAATCGGTATCACAGAACACGTGTATCACAAAATGGCGATTGGCGTCGGCTTGCCGGCGGGAATTGCTGCAGTAATTGGACTTTTCATCCTGACATACAGAAGGCTGTTTGACAAAAGGATCCGCAAAACCAGCTCGCCCTCCGATTTTCTCACGCTGTTTTTGCTGCTGTTTGTGATGGTCT
This sequence comes from Bacillus sp. PK3-037, assembly GCF_054161355.1. NCBI lineage: Bacteria > Bacillati > Bacillota > Bacilli > Caryophanales > Bacillaceae > Bacillus > Bacillus sp. PK3-037. Next base: position 436,465 of record NZ_CP096408.1, read on the forward strand.
CGGGCGTTGCAGCCACATTTCTCAACGTTGATTCGAAAGGATTCGATTACCGGACAACCGTCGGGCCGTGGTTCAGGCAGATCTTTTTGTTGAGGCCGGACGCTTCTTTAATGGAGAGTGTTCCGCTATGGTTTAAGCTTCATATTCTCATGGGATACGTCATTTTTATCATGTGGCCATTTACGAGATTGGTTCACGTGTTCAGCTTGCCGCTCAAATACCTGACCCGCAGCTATGTCGTGTATCGCAAGCGTTCGAAACAACACATACAGCATCCGTAAAAACATCCCCCTTTGCCAAAAAGGGGGATTTCTCATCTTCTCTTCACATTATAGGAAAAAATAAAAAACCTAAGATATTTTCTTACAAGACAATTGCTTGGCGGCAAGGAATACTGATATTTTTGTATTTGGAAATAACAATATGTTCGAAAAAGGAGAGTGAAGAATGAAACGGATGTTCTTCATTTTAACTGCCTGCCTCATCACTAGCGCCGGGGTTCTGACTCTCAGACATTCTCATGTATTAACCGGCGGCACAGCCGGCCTTTCTCTAAGCCTGACGTACGTGTTTCATTCCTCGTTTGCTATGATCTTCTTTCTGATTAATATCCCGTTTTATGTTTTTTCTTTTATCAGAATGGGTGCCCGCTTCACGTTATCCACCATATTTGCAGTAACAGCACTGACTCTTTTTACAAGCGCTGATCACTGGCTTCCGCCCGTCTCTTTTTCCCCGTTTGCCGGCGCGATTTGCGGCGGAGCATTGATCGGGTTCGGCCTGTCGCTCATGTTTTATCACCAGGCATCCCTTGGCGGCGCCAATATTCTCGCTTTATTTATGCAAAAGCGATACGGGTGGAATCCGGGGACGGTTAATTTCGCCTTCGATTTCGCCGTTGTGCTGGCCGGCATTTTTTCCGTCGGTTTGCAAAAAGGCCTCTGCTCCATCCTGTCCATTGCCATCACGGGATTGGCTGTCAGCTTCTTTAAACATAAAATCAAAAGCAGCTACTCGCTGAAGCCAGGTTTGCTCTAGAACTTTACTTCCGGCCAATCACAGGAAGCCTCCTCGTAAGCCTTTCCGCCCCGTGCGCGGAGAGGCTTTTTTCATAGAAAGGTTTAAAGGTTAGAAATAAGAGGAAATACGAAGGTAATCGGATTGGAATGGAGAGGGGACAAATGCTGAAAAGGAGACTGGAGTTTTTCTTTTTATATATCATGCTCATCGGGGCATACGTCATATGGGTATTTCCGGTTTCCAGGCTTGAGTTTTACGGAGGATTGCTTTGCTATGCCGGCATTATTTTGTTCAGCATTTATTCGTTAATCCTTGAAAATCGAACGTCACAGCACACGCTGTTATGGATACATATTCTAGTCTTTTTTCCGATCGCGGGCTACATGTTTTATCTGTTTTCCGGACAGCTGTATGTAAAAGGAAAGTTGTTTAAAACAAAACGAATGTATAACAGGGAAAAGCTTCGAAAGCAGTTTGACATGGAAGAAACGCCTGAAGTGACCGGATTGAAGGACAATCAAGAAAGATTTTTTACCTATTCTATCAGGGCTTCACATATGAATATCAACACGAAAAGCAAGGTGAAGGTTTTGAAAAACGGGGAACAAACCTTTCCTGATATTTTCAAAGCAATGCGGAAAGCGGAATCTTATCTGCATATCGAATACTACATGTTCAAATCGGACATGCTTGGCCGCGGCATGATGGAGATTATGATGGAAAAGGCGCGTCAGGGTGTCGAGGTGCGGTTTTTATATGACGCCGCAGGGAGCATCAAGCTGACAAGCAGAGATATCATGAAAATGAAACAAGCGGGCGTGGACATCGTTCCGTTTTCTCCCCTGAAATACGGGTTCTTCAATCAGAAATTGAATTTTCGTAATCACCGTAAAATTGTGATCATAGACGGGAAAATCGGCTTTGTCGGCGGATTGAATGTCGGGAAGGAATATATCAGCAGAGACCCGATTATCGGTTTTTGGAGAGACACTCATCTGCGGCTGGAAGGAGAAATTGTGCAAACGCTTCACGCCATCTTTATGCTGGATTGGGAATATGTCTCTAATGAAGTGTTAATTGATCAAAAAGAATACAATACGCCAGTCCCCGTGGAGGGCGGAGGCATTTATCAAATTGTCGCGACAGGGCCTGACATGAAGGAAAGCATGAGTGACCTCTACTATGAAATGATTTCTACAGCGCAGAAATCTGTGTGGATCGCCACGCCTTATTTTGTCCCGAATGAATCCATCCGCACGGCTTTGAAAGCCGCGGCGACAAAAGGGGTCCAGGTGCGGATTATGGTGCCGGAGACGAATGACAGCTTTTTAACGCAATACGCGTCGAGATCGTATTTCCCTGAGCTGCTTCTAGAAGGGATTGAGGTGTATTCCTATCAAAAAGGCTTCATGCATCAAAAAGTGATAATCATTGACGGCGATCTCGCCTCAGTCGGAACCGCAAACATGGATATGCGCAGCTTTCAGCTCAATTTTGAAGTGAACGTTTTCTTCACGGATGCCGAAGCGATCCGCACCCTTGAAGCCCATTTCGAAGAGGATATGGTAGATAGTGAAAAACTAAGCCCTGTCGGCTTTTATAAAAGAGGAATGGCCGACCGAACAAAAGAATCCTTTGCCCGTCTGTTTTCAGGTGTTCTGTAAGAAAAAAGAAATCTGATCTTTCAAAACAGCCGGTGTATAGTATAATTGAGAAATATTATCAGTTATTTATACATTGGGGGAAGATAGGGTGCTGCGGCAATTTTTTTCTTATTATAAACCATATAAAACGTTGTTCTTTCTCGACTTTTTCTCGGCGATCGCGGGAGGCTTGATGGAGCTGAGTTTTCCTTTGATCGTCAATTATTTTATTGATACCTTGCTTCCGGGCAGGGACTGGGGCCTGATCATCGCGACCTCAATCGGATTGTTCGCGGTTTACGCGCTCAGTTCGGCTCTTCAATATGTCGTCACGTATTGGGGGCATATGCTCGGAATCAATATTGAAACCGATATGAGAAAGTCGCTATTTGACCATCTGCAAAAGCTGTCCTTCAAATTTTACGACAACAACAAGACGGGAACGTTAATGTCGAAGCTGACGAACGACTTAATGTACATCGGCGAAGTCGCCCATCACGGTCCAGAAGATTTGTTCATCGCCATTATGACGATTCTTGGGGCGTTCGGGGTTATGCTGTTTATCAACTGGCAGCTGGCATTGCTGACGTTTATGATCATGCCGATTGTCATTTGGCTTGCGCTTTACTTCAATAAAAAAATGACCAAAGCGTTTACGACGCTGAACAAGGATATCGGGGACTTCAGTGCGCGGGTAGAAAATAATATCGGCGGCATCCGGCTCGTTCAGGCGTTCGGCAATGAATCGTTTGAAAAAGAGCGCTTCGCTGTTAACAATCAGCGATTTCGCAGCACTAAGCTGTCATCATATAAAATCATGGCGAAAAACGGCTCCATCAGCTATATGCTGACACGGTTTGTCACGCTGTTTGTCCTCTTGTGCGGTACGTGGTTTGTCATCCGGGGCTCCTTGTCATACGGAGAATTTGTGGCGTTTGTGCTATTAACGAATGTCCTGTTTCGGCCGATTGACAAAATTAATGCCATTATTGAAATGTATCCGCGGGGAATTGCCGGCTTTAAAAGCTACATGGAACTGATGGAGACAGAGCCGGATATTCAGGATTCTCCTGAGGCGAGAGACGTTTCCGGGCTGAAAGGCGATATCCGCTATCAGCATGTTTCGTTTGGCTATGATGAGAATCAACATGTCCTTCATGACATTAACCTGACCATTCGGGCGGGGGAAACGGTAGCGTTTGTCGGTCCGTCCGGAGCGGGGAAATCAACACTTTGCAGTCTGCTTCCGCGCTTTTATGAAGCGTCAGAAGGCGACATTGCTATTGACGGCATCAGCACTACAGACATGACGCTGTCTTCCTTGCGCGGGCAGATTGGCGTTGTGCAGCAGGACGTTTTCTTATTCTCGGGCACACTGAGAGAGAATATTGCATATGGCCGTTTGGACGCATCGGAAGAGGAAATCTGGCAGGCTGTGAAGCAGGCTCACTTAGAAGAACTCGTCAATCACATGCCGGATGGATTGGACACTGTCATCGGAGAACGCGGCGTAAAACTTTCCGGCGGGCAAAAGCAGCGCCTTTCCATTGCGAGGATGTTCTTGAAAAACCCATCTATCCTGATTCTGGACGAGGCAACTTCCGCCCTTGATACAGAAACAGAAACGGCGATCCAAAAGGCGCTTCAAGCATTGTCGGAGGGGCGCACGACGCTGGTGATCGCCCACAGACTGGCGACGATCAAACACGCAGACAGAATTGTCGTCGTGACAAAAAACGGTATCGAGGAACAAGGGCGGCATCAGGAACTGATCGAAGCCGGCGGTATTTACAGCAGACTGCATCATGCACAGTTCGGGGATTTGATGACACAATCGTAAAAAAGAGAGAGCATGTTCTGTGCAGGAACATGCTCTTAATGTATAAACTTTTATACCTGTTTTTTCATCAGCACAAACTGAATAACGGGATACGTGATATACGCAATGCACAATGCAATAAATAAAGTATAGTTTTTACCGTTGTTGATAAAAAAGAAATCGATGATCCAAAGAATAAATAAAGTGATAATCACGATATTATAACTCATATGAGCACTGTTTTTTATGATTTGTTTGCCCATTTCATCCTTCTTTACCTCATTTCTCGTTCTCCATGTAAAGAACTGGCCCCACGCTACCAGTAGACTAATCATTAAAAACCATTCAGTAACGCCTATGGTGGCGCCTTCAATTTTCATATAGCTCAGTAAAGTTCCGCCGAAGTATAGGGTGACAATGAGTAAAAATAAAAAACTAAACAGTTCCATTCGTTTCATTTCCTATGTCTCCTCTCCCGTTTCGAATCGAAATAAATGATCGACTGTTACGCCTAAACAATAGGCCAATTGAAAAGCAAGGGATAAACTCGGATCATATTTATTATTTTCAATGGCATTAATGGTTTGCCGAGAAACACCGCATGCCTTGGCCAATTCCTCTTGAGAAAACCCTTTTTCCTTTCTGGCTTGTTTAATAACGTTTTCCATAAATACTCCTTTGTGTAAAAGATATTTTACATTTTTATCGTAAGTGATGGTAAGTGAAATGTCAAATGTATTTTACATTTTTCAAAAAAAGAAAAAAGGATAGACAAACCTCAAGGTTGTCTACCCTTTTATATGTAAGATGAATTAGAGCGCTTCTCTCTCAGCGGGCTCAATCATATTCTGAAACTTCTCAACCAGCTGAGACGCTTTTGTTCCTTCAACCACAATCAGATATTCTTTTTCATTATGAGCCATACGGAACGTTTCCAGCTCGATTAAGCTTTTGATTTTGCACATCGTTTTCTTTGAGTAAATATAAACCTCGTGGCTTCCGGAATGGCACATTTTATATAGGTGAATCAAATTTCTTAAAGTAAATGCCTGTGCGGCTACTTTTAGAGACTTGATGTTTTTCATGTTCTTTCTCCTCCATTGATTCTTGTCTTATATAGCGTATGTTCCCAATGTGTACAAACTGTAAACCTGTTTTTGCACACTTATGATTTCCATTGCAGAGTGCCGCCGCCAATCCGTTTCACGCCGCGGATTGAGCTCAATTCATCCATCAGCCGGAGAAGCGCCTTGTCCTTCTGTTTCGCCTCGATCATAAAATCAATATTGGTTCCCCATTGTCTGAAGCGCTCCAAAAGCGGCAGCAAAAAGTTGGCGTCAACATAATCCGCGTGGCTGCGCACCGCTTGCTCCGATTTTGGAGAGGAAAGATGGACCTTCGGCTGCAATCCGATCCGCTGCCATGTGTTGATCATCCGGGGCAGTGCTTCATTCAGGTCTGCATGATCATCCGAGTTTGCGTAAAAATGATGAAAATCAAAGACAAACGGAACATTCTCTTGTTCACAGACCTGAAGCGTCTCTTCCGTGGTGTACGTTTTATCGTCATTTTCCAGCGTCATCCGCTGTTTGATCTCTTGCGGAAGCATTTTCATGTTTTGATGAAATTGTTTCAGAGCGTTTTCTTTGTTTCCGTAAGCGCCGCCGATATGGATGTTGATAACTGAGCGGTCTGCAATCCCCATCGCTTCAAGCATGCGATAGTGATAAGCCATATCGGTTACTGCATTTGCTGTAATAGATTCCTTAGGGCTCGTAAACAGGGTAAACTGGTTAGGATGAAAGCTTGTGCGCAGATTGTATTTTTTCACGAGCTCTCCAATCTCACGGAACTCCTTGCGAAACGGCGTCACGAAGTCCCACATCACGTCAGGATGAGTGGCCAGCGGCACAATTGAGCTGGAAAAACGGTACAATGGAATATCGTGGCCGATGATATAGTGAAGGGTTCTCATGGTATTGCGCAAGTTGGCTTTCGTCACAGCCAAAAGGGCTTCTTTTCTCTCATTCTCGGGCAGCTTTGAATAACGAGCGAATGTCAGTGTTTTAGCGGGAGACGCATCCCAAAGGCTCATCGCATTTGAGACGAACCCGAATCTGAAAATCATAGGAACTCTCCTTTATAAAAAATAAGATAATGCTTTACCGAGCCATTCCGCCGGGCGCTGCCTGAACGTGCGCTGTTTGAAATTTTCTTTTGTCAGCAGCTCCGACTTTTTAATATCCTCTTCAATCGTGGCATAGACTTCTTTTGTAAATGCAACATCATCTATTTCAACGTTTACCTCTTCATTTAAAAACAGGCTGCGCTGATCAAAATTGGCTGTGCCGATCATGCTGAAGTGATCGTCAATGATCAAGGCTTTCACATGATAAAACCCTTGGTAAAAACGGTAGATGAGACAGCCGGCATCCAGCAAATCCGAATAATATGTAAAAGCAGCTTCTCTGACCAGCGGGTGATCTGATTTCATCGGCACAATCAACGTAACGTCTACACCGTTTTTTCTTGCTTTGACCAAGGCCTGCTGAAGCGGTTTAGCCGGAATATAATAAGGTGTGCAAATCGTAATGCGCTCTTTGGCCTGTGCGATATTTGCCAAATACGTTTTTTCAAGAGAATAACCGTCAGTCGCATAAATCTTATGAGGGATATTCCCTTGCGGAAGCTCGGGCCAAACATCCGGACCCAGTTCGGCTGATCCGGTGTTTCGTTTCAGGTCGGCTGTAAAAAGGGTTTGAAGATCGCGGACACCTTCTCCCGTCATACGCAGATGATAATCCTCCCAATTGCCGAACTTCGCCTTTTTTCCAAGGTATTCCTCACCAATGTTAAATCCGCCGACATAGCCGACTTTTCCATCCATCACAGCAATTTTCCGGTGATTTCGTTTTTGTATATGAAAAAAGAAATAAGGGAAACGGGGCCGGTTCAGAAAATGAACGTGAACGCCGGCGTTTTTCATTGTCTCCAGCGCCGGTTTTTTAATTTTTTGGCTGCCTGACCAATCCAGAAGCAAATAAACCGATACGCCGGCCTGGGCTTTTGTTTTCAGCAGTGTAAACATATTGTGGCTGACCTCATCGTTTTTCATAATGAAAAACATCACGTGAACGGACGAGACGGCATCGCGTATATCCTCCATCATCCGCTCAACAAGATCAGCGCCGCAGTGAATCAATTCGATATCACTTTTCTTTTTTGAAAAAACAGGCTCGTACGCTTTCTTTTTGTATGCGGCGCGGCCCATAAAGATATCCAGCACGATTAAAGCCAATAGTATGATGACAACGATGAGAATCACGAAAAATACCTTCATCCCGGCACTCCTTTCCGTAGTTGTAGGTAGTGTGCCCGAACAGCAGGAATTTAATTATTGACTGAACACTCATTCATTATTTATCATAAAGATAATCTAATACAGATTTTGGGTCAGGGGATCACGGTCTTCATCAGTAAAAAGGGGGAATTGGAATGAGCGGCTTTCTCATTGTCAATGCATTATTATTTCTGATTGTAACCGCTTACGCTGTTTATTTGTTTGTCTATTTGGTCAAAACAAGGCTTGCTTACATCGGGCTCGGCCAAAAGGAACAGTTCGATAAACGGATTAAGGAACGGCTTCAGGCCATATGGGTGAATGTATTCGGACAGAAAAAACTGCTCAAGGATAAGAAAAGCGGCATCATTCACGTCATGTTTTTCTACGGCTTTATATTGGTCCAGTTCGGAGCGATTGACTTTATTATCAAAGGGCTGGTCCCGGATCGAAATCTGCCGCTTGGCCCGATCTATCCCGCCTTCACTTTTTTTCAGGAAATCGTTACGTTTCTGATCTTAATTGCGGTTGGCTGGGCATTTTACAGACGCTATATCGAAAAGCTCGTCAGGCTGAAGCGAGGCTTTAAATCTGGACTTGTTCTCATTTTTATCGGCGGTTTAATGCTGACCGTTTTATTGGGGAACGCAATGAATCTAATCTGGCATAATCACGGGCTTTCTTGGAGCGAACCGATCGCTTCAGGCATCGCGTTTTTGCTTGGCGGCGTCGGGGAGACGGGCGCCGCGGTGATTTTCTATATCGCATGGTGGGTGCACCTGCTGTTTTTACTGAGCTTTTTAGTGTATGTGCCGCAGTCAAAGCACGCTCATTTAATTGCCGGTCCCGCCAACGTCTTTTTCAACAGGCTTGAAGCGTCCGGAAAGCTCGAAAAAATTGATTTCACAGACGAAACGAAAGAAAGCTACGGAGCGGGAAAAATTGAGGATTTCAGGCAGTCCCAGTTGATTGATTTGTATGCGTGTGTCGAGTGCGGCCGCTGCACCAATATGTGCCCTGCGACAGGCACCGGAAAAATGCTGTCGCCGATGGATTTAATTTTACGCCTCAGGGACCACCTCACAGAAAAAGGCGCTGCCGTCACTTCGCGCTCGCCATGGGTGCCGGCTGCGGCATTCCGGCATACGAAAGGGAACCAGCTGGCTGCGGCAGCTTCAGGGAGCGGATCACAGGAAGCCGCCGCCGCGCTAGATTACAGTCCGAGCTTAATCGGCGATGTCATTACCGAAGAAGAAATTTGGGCCTGCACCACTTGCCGGAACTGTGAAGATCAGTGCCCCGTCATGAACGAGCATGTTGATAAAATCATTGACCTTCGCCGCTATCTCGTGCTGACTGAAGGAAAAATGGACAGTGACGCGCAGCGGGCGATGACGAGTATTGAGCGGCAGGGAAATCCGTGGGGCCTCAACCGCAAGGAACGTGAAAATTGGCGCGACGCAGCCCCAGATGCCGATATTCCGACAGTAAAAGAATTAAAAAAAGAGGAAAAAGAATTCGAATATCTTTTCTGGGTCGGTTCCATGGGTTCATACGACAACAGAAGCCAAAAGATCGCCATCTCCTTTGCAAGACTGCTGAACCAAGCAGGTGTGACCTTTGCGATCCTCGGCAACAAAGAAAAGAATTCAGGGGACACCCCGCGCCGCCTCGGAAATGAATTTTTATTTCAGGAACTGGCCGAAAAGAATATCTCGGAATTTGAAAAAAATAATGTGAAAAAAATCGTTACGATTGATCCGCACGCATACAATTTATTTAAAAACGAATATCCTGATTTCGGCTTTGAAGGCGAAGTGTATCATCATACGGAAGTGCTGGCCGATCTTGTGAAGAGCGGGAAATTAAAACCGCAGCACCCAGTTTATGAAACGATCACCTTCCACGACTCGTGCTACTTGGGACGGTACAACGAAGTCTATGATCCGCCGAGAGAGATTTTAAAAGCCATTCCGGGTGTGCGGCTTATTGAAATGGAGAGAAACCGGGAAACCGGCATGTGCTGCGGAGCTGGCGGAGGCTTGATGTGGATGGAGGAAGAGTCAGGCAACAGGATGAATGTCGCCAGAACAGAGCAAGCGCTGGCAGTCAATCCGTCGGTAATCAGCTCCGGCTGTCCGTACTGCCTCACAATGCTTGGGGACGGCACAAAGGCAAAAGAAGCGGAAGATCGTGTCAAAACGTATGACGTCGCGGAGCTTCTGGCTCAATCTGTCTTGGGCGCTGATATGACAATGGGGGAAAAGCGATGAATTTTTCATTAACAGAAGAACACGAAATGATTCGGAAGTTGGTTCGTGATTTTGCGAAGCATGAGGTTGCACCGACAGCGGCAGAACGTGACGAACAAGAACGCTTCGATCGTGACCTGTTTCGGGAAATGGCGGATTTAGGATTAACGGGGATTCCGTGGCCTGAAGCTTACGGCGGAATCGGAAGTGACTACCTGGCTTATGTCATAGCGGTGGAGGAACTGTCAAAAGTCTGCGCCTCCACCGGCGTGACGCTTTCAGCCCATATCTCGCTTTGCGGCTGGCCGCTGTTTGCATTTGGCACAGAAGAACAAAAGGCAGCGTACTTAACACAGCTGGCCCTTGGGCAGAAAATCGGGGCTTTCGCTTTGACTGAAGCAGGCTCCGGTTCAGACGCCGGCGGGATGAAAACAACCGCTGAGCGAATCGGTGATGACTATGTATTAAACGGATCAAAAGTGTTTATTACAAACGGCGGCGCTGCTGATATTTATATTGTGTTTGCAGTCACTGACGCTGAGAAAAAGAAAAAAGGCATTTCCGCTTTTATTGTAGAAAAGGATTTTGAAGGATTTTTGACAGGCAAGAAAGAAAAGAAACTAGGCATCCGTTCTTCTCCGACAACAGAGATCATCTTCGAAGACTGTGTCGTTCCCGCAGAAAATCGTCTCGGTGAAGAAGGAGAAGGCTTCAAAATCGCGATGAAGACGCTTGACGGAGGAAGAAACGGCATTGCGGCGCAGGCTGTTGGCATCGCCCAGGGAGCGCTTGATGCGGCGCTTCAATACGCAAAAGAAAGAAAACAGTTCGGCAAATCGATCGCCGAGCAGCAGGGCATTGCTTTTAAACTTGCAGATATGGCGACAATGATAGAAGCTTCAAGGCTACTGACCTATCAGGCGGCATGGCTGGAATCGTCAGGCCTTCCGTATGGAAAAGCCTCCGCTATGTCCAAACTGCTGGCGGGGGATACGGCGATGAAGGTGACGACCGAAGCTGTGCAGATTTTCGGCGGCTACGGCTATACGAAGGATTATCCGGTTGAACGCTATATGCGCGACGCGAAAATTACGCAAATCTACGAAGGCACCCAAGAAATTCAAAGGCTGGTTATCTCCAGAATGCTCGCAGAATAAGACAAAACATCTATCAGTCGGATCACTCTTGTAAAATTATTTAAATTAACGCTGTTAAGGGTAGCATATTCTGTTTTATTTTGTTTATAATGAGAGGTATGGTTTGTATAAGAACGATACAATATCGCTTTCATTATTGATAAAACAGATACATATAAGTAATAGAAAGGGAGTGTCCGACCTTGGGTATCAAACAATATTCACAGGAACAGCTAAAGGAAATGGCTTTAGTTGAAATCGCTCACGAATTATTTGAAGATCATAAAAAACCAGTTCCTTTTCAGGAGCTTTTAAATGAAATTGCATCATTGCTAGGCGTAAAAAAAGAAGAGCTTGGAGACCGCGTCGCACAATTTTATACAGATTTAAACATTGACGGCCGCTTCTTGGCGCTCTCTGACCAGACTTGGGGCCTTCGCAGCTGGTATCCGTACGATCAGCTTGATGAAGAAACACAGCCGACAGTTAAGGCGAAAAAGAAAAAAGCGAAAAAAGCTGTTGAAGAAGATCTTGATCTTGATGAATTTGAAGAGGTTGACGAAGACGACCTCGATTTGGCTGAGGTTGAGGAAGAACTTGATCTCGATGCTGATGAGTTTGACGATATCGATGAAGACGACGAAGACGAAGACGAGCTCGAAATTGATGATGATCTCATTGATGACGATGAAGAAGATGATGATTATGATGAAGGCGATGAGGATAAAAAATAGTAAAAGAATTTCATCCTCAAATCGATCTTGACTTTCATAGTCGAACTATGTAGTATGTATTTTGGGCTCTTCAAAAACGAAGAGAGAACATAGAACGTTATGCTCCCTTTCAAGAAATTGAAAGGGAGCTTTCTTATTTTCACCCCTCATTTTTCTTATAAATCATTTAAAAGGCTAAATGATTTCCTATAAAACGGTACATTTTAAGAAATGTAGCTTAGAGCGAAGAGAGGAGCAAACGAAATGACGAAATATATTTTTGTAACCGGGGGAGTCGTATCCTCACTTGGAAAGGGTATTGTAGCAGCTTCATTAGGGCGTTTGCTGAAAAACCGCGGACTGAACGTCACCATTCAAAAATTCGATCCATACATCAACGTCGATCCGGGAACAATGAGCCCGTACCAGCACGGTGAAGTATTCGTAACAGATGACGGCGCTGAAACAGACTTAGACCTGGGCCACTATGAGCGTTTTATCGACATCAACCTGAATAAATTCAGCAACGTAACAACAGGTAAAATCTATTCAACAGTTCTTAAAAAAGAACGCCGCGGCGATTACCTCGGCGGAACAGTGCAGGTTATTCCGCACATCACAAATGAATTGAAAGACCGCGTATACCGCGCGGGTAAAGAAACAAACGCGGATGTCGTGATTACAGAAATCGGCGGTACTGTCGGCGACATCGAATCCCTGCCATTCCTTGAAGCGATCCGCCAAATGAAGAGTGACATCGGCCGTGAAAACGTGATGTACATCCACTGTACACTTGTGCCTTACATTAAAGCTGCCGGCGAACTGAAAACAAAACCGACACAGCACAGCGTAAAAGAATTAAGAAGCCTGGGCATTCAGCCAAACATTATCGTTGTTCGTACAGAAATGCCGATTTCTCAAGATATGAAGGACAAAATCGCATTATTCTGCGACATTGATACAAAAGCGGTTATTGAATGTGAAGATGCGGACAACCTTTATTCCATTCCGCTTGAGCTTCAAAAACAAGGACTTGATAAGCTTGTTTGCCAGCACATGCAGCTGGAATGCAAAGAAGCGGAAATGTCCGAGTGGAAAGAGCTTGTAAACAAAGTCAGCAACCTGTCTCAAACGACCACAATCGGACTTGTCGGAAAATATGTTGAGCTGCCTGACGCTTACATCTCTGTCGTTGAATCACTTCGCCACGCGGGCTACGCGTTTGACACAGATGTAAAAGTGAAATGGATTAACGCTGAGGAAGTAACAGAAAGCAACATCGGAGAGCTTACTAGCGGCACAGACGGTATTATCGTACCGGGCGGCTTCGGTGACCGCGGTGTTGAAGGGAAAATCATTGCGACAAAACATGCGCGCGAAAACAAGATTCCGTTCTTGGGCATTTGCTTAGGCATGCAGGTTGCATCTATTGAGTATGCCCGAAACGTATTAGGCTTAAAAGGCGCTCACTCTGCGGAAATTGATCCGTCAACTCAATACCCGATCATCGACCTTCTTCCTGAACAGAAAGATGTTGAAGATCTTGGAGGAACACTTCGTCTCGGCCTTTACCCTTGTAAGCTTGAAGAGGGCACGAAAGCATTTGAAGTGTATCAGGATGAAGTGGTGTACGAGCGTCACCGCCACCGTTATGAATTCAACAACGAATTCAGACAGCAAATGGAAGACCAAGGCTTCGTATTCTCAGGCACCAGCCCGGACGGACGCCTTGTTGAAATTATCGAGCTGAAAGACCATCCTTGGTTCGTGGCTTCTCAGTTCCACCCAGAGTTCAAGTCAAGACCGACAAGACCTCAGCCGTTATTCAAAGGCTTTATCGGAGCGTCTGTTGAAGCTGCAAATCAGAAGTAATAAAAAAAGACTTGCCGTTTGTCAAAAGCGGACAAGTCTTTTTTATTTGTTTCCGGCAAGATAAAGCATGTACAATAAGTGATTATGCATACTCTTGCAAAATTTCTTTTAATGTAAATGATAGAGCATGGTAGACATACAATGCTGTCATTAATGAAGGGAAGCCGTAACGGGTGCCGTCTTCATCGGGAACGAGCGGCATTTTCAGCTTCGAATCAATATGCACATCGCAATATTGTTCGATTCCGGCGCTGTCTTTGGCTGCCGGCGATACGCAAACGACTCCCGCGCCTTTTTCATAAAGCTCTTTCGCGAGCGCCTGTTCTTCATCTGTGCCTGTCCCTGAGCAAAACATCAGCACTCTGTCGCTTTCTGTCACTTCATCCGCGTTGGCGGGAAACGCTTTGACGGAAGGAAACGGTTCTTTGCTTTCGGTAGCCTCATATAAGACGCCCTGAAGCTCATTTGCCCCGTATATATATATGGAATGCCCGCTGACCACCGCTTGAGCAAGCAATCGCGCCCCATCTTCAATCGCGTCAGATTCCTTATCCTGAATGCGGGAAAAAATACCTGTTAACTGTGTCGTAAATATTTTCAACATCAGTGAATCCTCCTTTATAACGTACAATAACAGTATACAACAAAAGAGAAAATGCTCAGAAAATGTCGTAAAGTAGACTATTATAATTAAAGGAAATAGGAAAATCAAACAGAATACATAAACTACTGCTTACTTTTGACGAAAATCATAATATTGGGGTGTAAAATGATGAATGAAAAAATTTTAATCGTTGATGATCAATACGGAATACGTATTTTGCTTAACGAAGTGTTCAATAAAGAGGGCTATCAGACATTTCAGGCTGCGAACGGCCTTCAAGCGCTTGATATTGTGACAAAAGAACGTCCGGACCTTGTCCTTCTGGATATGAAAATTCCCGGCATGGACGGAATCGAAATCTTAAAACGGATGAAAGTCATTGACGAAAACATCCGCGTGATCATCATGACGGCTTACGGAGAACTCGATATGATCCAGGAATCAAAGGAATTGGGCGCATTGACGCACTTTGCGAAGCCGTTTGACATCGACGAAATCAGAGACGCCGTCAAAAAATATCTGCCCCTGAAGTCTAACTGACAAAAAGAAGAAACAATTGAATGAGCTCATTGTGTTGCCGATTTGTCGAAAAGTTGGTATTCTAGTTATGGAGAAAAAGCGATCTGAGTATTTACATATGACAGCAAATTATGGGTCATGCTAGGGTGGAAAGCTTTTTTCGCTAGAAGACAATCAGGCTACATAAGGAGGACATTCGACATGCCTTTAGTTTCAATGACGGAAATGTTGAATACAGCTAAAGAAAAAGGTTATGCTGTAGGACAATTTAACTTAAACAACCTTGAGTTTACTCAAGCGATTTTACAAGCAGCTGAAGAAGAAAAATCTCCAGTGATCCTTGGTGTTTCCGAAGGTGCGGGACGCTACATGGGCGGCTTCAAAACAGTCGTAGCTATGGTAAAAGCACTAATGGAAGAGTACAAAGTGACAGTTCCTGTTGCGATCCACTTAGACCACGGTTCAAGCTTTGAATCTTGTGCGAAAGCGATTCATGCAGGTTTCACATCTGTTATGATCGACGCTTCTCACCATCCATTTGAAGAAAACGTAGCAACAACTTCTAAAGTTGTTGAGCTTGCTCATTTCCACGGTGTATCTGTAGAAGCTGAGCTAGGAACAGTCGGCGGACAAGAGGACGACGTTATCGCTGAAGGCGTAATCTACGCTGATCCTAAAGAGTGCCAAGAGCTTGTTGAGCGCACTGGCATCGACTGCCTTGCACCTGCATTAGGTTCTGTTCACGGCCCTTACAAAGGTGAGCCAAACCTTGGGTTCAAAGAAATGGAAGAGATCGGAAATTCAACTGGTCTTCCGCTCGTTCTTCACGGCGGTACTGGAATTCCGACTGCTGACATCAAAAAATCAATCTCACTTGGTACAGCTAAAATCAACGTAAATACTGAAAACCAAATTTCTTCTGCAAAAGCTGTTCGTGAAACGCTGGCAGCTAAGCCTGACGAGTACGATCCTCGTAAATACCTTGGACCTGCTCGCGAAGCGATTAAAGAAACTGTTATCGGTAAAATGCGTGAATTTGGTTCTTCAAACCAAGCTTAATTCAATTGGACCTTTTTATAACCGCCTGACAGCTTGACAGGCGGTTTTCCGTCTATCTTTAGAAAGCGCAATCATATTCACAGTTCTGAAAATTCTTACTCAGGGAGGCTTTTGTAAATGTTGTTTTTTATTGATACAGCCAATATCGATGAGATTAAAGAAGCGTATGAATTGGGAGTTCTTGCCGGTGTAACAACGAATCCTAGTTTAGTAGCAAAAGAAGCTAACGTATCATTCCATGACCGCCTTCGTGAAATCACAGAAGTCGTACCGGGCTCTGTAAGCGCGGAGGTTATTTCTCTGAAAGCTGAGGAAATGATCGAGGAAGGAAAAGAACTGGCGAAAATCGCTCCGAACATCACGGTGAAAATCCCGATGACGGCTGACGGATTAAAAGCCGTAAAAGCACTTACTGACTTAAACATCAAAACAAATGTCACATTGATCTTCAATGCAAACCAAGCTCTTCTTGCTGCAAGAGCGGGCGCTACATATGTATCTCCATTCTTAGGCCGCTTAGATGATATCGGCCATAACGGGCTTGACCTGATTTCAGAAGTCAAGCAGATTTTTGATATCCACGGGCTTGATACGCAAATCATCGCGGCGTCAATCCGCCATCCTCAGCATGTAACTGAAGCTGCATTAAGAGGGGCTCATATCGGCACAATGCCGCTTAAAGTCATTTATCAGCTGACAAAGCACCCGTTAACAGACAAAGGAATCGAACAATTCCTGGCAGACTGGAACAAGTAATTCAAGCGGCGGCAAACAGCGTGTAGTGTCTGTTTGCCGCGGCCTTTGCTTTTCACCGTCCTGATCCAGCGGACCTTCAGATGCACGCCGCTTACAGAGAAGGAATCATTGGGCTGCAGAAGCTGATATCGGAATGAGGGTTGCGTGCTGCTTTTGCCGGATGACGAAGAAGTCTCTTTAGCCGGCGGGTCTCTGTCGATTTTTTGAAACCTATGCCCCCGCAAAGCTTCGCTATTTTCTTCCTGATATTTTACAATGTGTTGTATTCTTTCCCTTCGAATTGGCTAGATTTTGGACATGAGCTTTATTTGCAGAGACAGAATAAAATGCCATTTTATTTAGCTCCGCAGCTATCTTCTTATGGAAGGAGACTATCATGGAAAAGTTGAATATTGCCGGCGGTGACTCGTTAAACGGTACAGTACACATCAGCGGCGCTAAAAACAGTGCTGTTGCATTAATACCAGCAACCATTTTGGCAAATTCCGAGGTGACAATAGAAGGGCTTCCTGAGATTTCAGATATTGAAACGCTGCGTGACCTGTTACAGGAAATCGGCGGCAATGTGCATTTTGAGAATGGGGATATGATTGTAGACCCCACATCAATGATCAGCATGCCGCTTCCTAACGGAAAAGTGAAAAAACTGCGCGCGTCGTATTATTTAATGGGGGCGATGCTCGGCCGCTTTAAACAGGCCGTCATCGGATTGCCTGGCGGCTGCCACCTGGGCCCCCGTCCGATTGACCAGCACATCAAGGGCTTCGAAGCGCTCGGAGCTGAAGTGACCAATGAACAGGGTGCGATTTATTTGCGCGCTGAAAGGCTGAGAGGCGCACGTATATATTTAGATGTCGTAAGCGTCGGGGCAACGATTAACATTATGCTTGCGGCTGTTTTGGCAGAAGGGAAAACCATCATCGAAAACGCTGCGAAAGAGCCGGAAATTATTGATGTCGCGACACTGCTCACCAGCATGGGCGCGAAAATCAAAGGCGCTGGAACCAACGTCATCCGAATCGATGGCGTAAAGGAACTGCACGGCTGCAAACATACGATCATCCCGGACAGAATTGAGGCCGGAACATTTATGATTGCCGGTGCTGCGATGGGCAAAGAGGTCATCATTGATAATGTCATCCCGACACACCTTGAGTCCTTAACAGCAAAGCTGAGAGAAATGGGCTTTCACATCGAGACTAGCGACGACCAGCTGCTTATTGTCGGCGGGCAGAAAAATTTAAAGCCGGTTGATGTGAAAACCCTGGTATACCCGGGCTTTCCGACTGATTTGCAGCAGCCGATGACAGCGCTTTTGACGAGAGCAAAAGGGACAAGCGTCGTGACTGACACCATCTATTCGGCGAGATTCAAGCATATTGATGAGCTGAGACGAATGGGCGCTAATATGAAGGTAGAGGGCAGATCCGCAATCATAACGGGACCTGTCGACCTCCAAGGCGCGAAGGTCAAGGCGAGCGATCTGCGGGCCGGAGCCTGTTTAGTGGTTGCCGGGCTGATGGCCGACGGCGTCACGGAAATTACAGGTCTGGAACATATTGATCGCGGATACAGCAGCCTTGAGAAAAAACTCGAGGGTCTGGGAGCCACAATCTGGCGCGAGAGAATGACTGATGAAGAGATAGAACAGCTGCAAAATTCTTAATTGGTTATTTGCGAGAGGGGATCGTGTTGAGATGGAAAGAAGTTTATCAATGGAATTGGTTCGTGTGACTGAAGCTGCGGCATTAGCATCTGCAAGATGGATGGGCCGGGGAAAAAAAGACGAGGCTGATGAAGCAGCAACAAGCGCAATGAGAGACGTTTTTGATACAGTTCCGATGAAAGGAACTGTTGTGATCGGAGAAGGGGAAATGGACGAAGCGCCGATGCTTTATATTGGGGAAAAACTCGGAAACGGGTACGGTCCGCGTGTCGATGTCGCAGTTGATCCTCTCGAAGGCACAAACATTTTGGCAAGCGGCGGCTGGAATGCGCTGACGGTTATTGCAGTTGCGGACCACGGCACGCTATTAAACGCTCCAGATATGTATATGCAGAAAATCGCAGTCGGTCCGGAAGCAGTGGGCTGCATTGATATTGAAGCTCCAGTCATTGATAACCTTAAAGCGGTAGCAAAAGCGAAAAACAAAGACGTCGAGGACGTCGTTGCCACCATTTTAAACCGTGATAGACACGAAAAAATCATTTCCGAACTTCGCGAGGCCGGCGCCAGGATCAAACTGATCAATGACGGGGATGTCGCAGGCGCCATCAACACAGCTTTCGACCACACAGGCGTAGACATCCTGTTCGGATCAGGGGGAGCTCCTGAAGGCGTCCTATCTGCTGTAGCGTTAAAAGCGCTGGGCGGAGAAATTATCGGTAAACTTCTTCCGCAAAGCGAGGAAGAAATCATACGCTGCAACAAAATGGGCCTTGATCTAAGCAAAGTGCTGCGTATGGAAGACCTTGTGAGAGGTGATGACGCGATTTTTGCGGCTACCGGCGTAACTGACGGCGAGCTGTTAAAAGGCGTTCAATTCAAAGGGTCTGTCGGCACGACTGAAAGCTTGGTCATCCGTGCGAAGTCAGGAACTGTCCGTTTCGTTGACGGCAGACACAGCCTGAAGAAAAAACCAAATCTCGTAATCCGTCCATAACAAAGAGAAAAAGCGGGTGTTGACCCGTTTTTCTTTTGCAAAAAAGAGTCAACCCTATCAATTGCGTGTCAAAACCTTATTTCAGTTGAATAATTGTTTAAAATAAGGTAAAAATAAAGAGTGCTGCGATTTTTAACTGCGTAATTCCTTCTTTTAAGCACTAGGAAAGTTTCAATTTCTACCGCATACAGACGATATAAGTATTGATCTTCTCATGTTTTTGTCCTCGCTTCCTTCAAAACTCATTAAGACAATCCTTTTAACAAAAGCGCCGATCATGGGTGGAAGTGTTACCGATAGAAGTTCCTTTATGTTAAAAAAAGAATGTGCTTTGGCGGATGTTGTGCAAAAGCAGCAGATTACATGTGTAAAGTAAGATATTGACTATGAAAAGCGTGGTGTTTTTTATGAAAGACGTATCTATTTCCTCTTTGGAAAATATGAAATTGAAAGAGCTATATGAACTTGCAAGACATTATAAAATCTCCTACTACAGCAAACTGACAAAAAAAGAGCTGATTTTCGCCATTCTGAAAGCGAATGCAGAGCAGGAAGATCTTCTGTTTATGGAAGGTGTTCTTGAGATCATCCAATCAGAGGGATTTGGCTTCCTGAGACCGATCAACTATTCTCCAAGCTCTGAAGACATTTACATCTCAGCTTCACAAATCCGCCGTTTCGATTTACGGAACGGAGACAAAGTATCAGGCAAGGTTCGCCCGCCAAAAGAAAATGAGCGCTATTATGGACTTTTGCACGTTGAAGCGGTAAATGGAGATGATCCGGAATCGGCAAAAGAGCGTGTTCACTTCCCAGCCCTTACTCCGCTTTATCCAGACCGCCATATGGTGCTCGAAACAAAACCGAATTTCTTGTCTACAAGAATTATGGACATGATGGCGCCGGTAGGCTTTGGCCAGCGCGGTTTGATTGTTGCGCCGCCGAAAGCCGGGAAAACGATGCTGCTGAAGGAAATCGCCAACAGCATTACAGCGAACCAGCCTGAAGCAGAGCTGATTGTGCTGTTGATCGACGAAAGACCGGAAGAGGTTACAGACATTGAGCGTTCTGTTGCTGGGGATGTCGTCAGCTCAACGTTTGATGAAGTGCCGGAAAACCATATCAAAGTAGCCGAGCTTGTGCTTGAACGCGCTATGCGCCTCGTTGAACACAAGAAAGACGTCATTATCCTGATGGACAGTATCACACGTCTGGCCCGCGCCTACAACTTAGTGATTCCGCCGAGCGGAAGAACACTTTCCGGAGGGATTGACCCGGCAGCGTTCCACCGTCCGAAGCGTTTCTTCGGGGCGGCGAGAAATATCGAAGAGGGCGGAAGCTTAACGATCCTCGCCACTGCTCTTGTTGATACAGGATCCCGTATGGATGATGTAATCTATGAAGAGTTCAAGGGAACGGGCAACATGGAGCTTCATCTTGACCGCTCTCTGGCAGAACGCCGCATCTTCCCTGCCATCGATATTCGCCGTTCTGGAACGCGTAAGGAAGAGCTGCTTGTGCCTAAAGAGCATCTTGACCGTTTATGGTCTATCCGCAAAACGATGTCCGATTCGCCTGATTTCGCGGAAAAATTCATGAGAAAAATGAAAAAGACGAAAACAAACCAGGAATTTTTCGATATTCTCAATCAAGAATGGAAACAGGCAAATCTATCATCAGCCAGACGATAAAATCTATTTGCAAAAGAAGTAAATCACTGATATAATTTTCTCATATGCGTTTCGGACAATGCTCCGAAATAATAACTCTGTTTCCACACGGGATTCAGGGCGGAAGGAGATGGATACAATGAAAGCAGGAATTCATCCTAATTTCAAAAAAGCAACAGTTAAATGCGCTTGCGGAAATGAATTTGAAACAGGCTCAGTAAAAGAAGAGGTACGCGTTGAGATTTGCTCTGAATGCCACCCATTCTACACTGGCCGTCAAAAATTCGCTTCTGCTGATGGTCGTGTTGATCGCTTTAATAAAAAATACGGTCTTAAGTAATAATAGATTTTTCAACAGGCAAGAAGCACTTCTTGCCTGTTTTTTATATTGTCAAAAACACAGCTGGCAGAGAGAGGGGAGCAGAGCCAATGTACATAATGAAGCAAAGCGGGTGGCTGGAGCTGATTTGCGGCAGCATGTTCTCGGGAAAATCTGAAGAGCTGATCAGAAGAGTGAAGAGAGCAACTTATGCCAAGCAGGAGGTCAGGGTCTTTAAACCTGTGATTGACAATCGATACAGCGAGGATGCTGTCGTTTCCCATAATGGAACATCTATGACGAGCTATGCCATTTCTTCGGCTGAGGACATTTGGAATCATATCAGTGAGAGCACGGATGTGATTGCAGTGGACGAGGTTCAATTCTTCGATCGGTCAATCATTGGTGTTTTATCGTCTCTTGCCGATAAAGGCTACCGTGTGATCGCAGCGGGCCTTGATATGGATTTCAGAGGAGAGCCGTTCGGCGTTGTGCCGGATATTATGGCCATCGCTGAAAGTGTGACGAAGCTGCAGGCCGTCTGTTCCGTCTGCGGATCACCGGCAAGCAGAACACAGCGGCTCATTGACGGAAAGCCGGCTTCTTATGATGATCCGGTCATTCTGGTGGGTGCGTCCGAATCCTATGAAGCAAGATGCAGACATCATCACGAAGTCCCGGGAAAATCTAAAAACTAATACAAAACATGGGTAAAAAGATAGAAAGCACCGGCCGAAAAGCTGGTGTTTTTTTATATATTCTGATAACAATCAATTAAAAAATTTAATTAAGTGTATTAAAAAATTAAGTAATTTTCTTCCCTTGAATTTTGATTTTGACAGGCATAAAATAACTAACGTAATGTAAATAGTTTTGAGACATTGTTCGAATAATTGTCACAAAGTCGTATAAAGATCATGATCAGTTATTTTTAGATGAGTTATTACTTAACTTGGTTAACTATTTCAAGAAAGAAGGAGATTTGCTTGAATAACATTAAAAAAACTAAGGAAGGCCATTTAGAAACAACATTAAGAGGAAAAGAAGTTCTATCTATTCCTACTTTAAATAAAGGTGTTGCTTTTACATTAGAAGAAAGACAAGAACTTGGCTTAGAAGGACTTCTTCCGCCAACTGTACTTTCTCTTGATCAACAAGCAAAACGCGCATACGAGCAATTTAAAGCTCAGCCAGACCGCCTTCGTCAAAATGTTTACTTAAATGATCTTGCTAACCGCAATGAAGTTCTTTTCTATAAATTGCTGCAAAATCACCTTCGTGAAATGCTCCCTGTTGTGTACACACCAACAGTTGGTGAAGCAATTCAAGAATACAGCCATGAATACAGAAGACCTCAAGGTATTTACTTGTCAATCGACAACATTGACGGTATTGAAAAGGCTTTTGAAAACCTTCATGCGACAGCAGGCGATATTGATCTTATCGTTGCAACTGACTCTGAAAGTATCCTTGGTATCGGTGACTGGGGTGTAGGCGGTATTAACATCGCTATCGGTAAATTGGCTGTTTACACTGCTGCAGCTGGTATTGACCCTAGCCGTGTTATCCCTGTAGTGCTTGATGTCGGTACAAACAACGAAAAACTTTTAAATGATCCTTTATACATTGGTAACCATCATGAACGTATTTCTGATGAACGTTATGAAGAATTCGTTGATGCGTATGTAAAAGCTGCGCTTAAATTCTTCCCTAAAGCGCTTCTTCACTGGGAAGACTTTGGCAACAAAAACGCGCGCAATATCATGAAAAAATACAACAACGAAATCCTGACATTCAACGATGATATTCAAGGTACAGGCGCAATTACACTTGCTGGTGTGCTTGCTGCTATGAAGAAAACAGGCGCATCTATTAAAGATCAGCGTGTAGTTGTCTTCGGTGCAGGTTCAGCTGGTATCGGTATTGCTGACCAAATCCGTGACACAATGGTGCTTGCTGGATTATCTGAAGAAGAAGCAAACAAAGCGTTCTTCACACTTGATTACAGAGGCCTGTTAACAGACGATATGGAAGGCATCCTTGATTTCCAAAAACCTTACCTTCGCAGCGCAGCAGAAGTGAAAGACTGGAAACGTGATGAAAAAGGCCAAATTTCATTCGATGAAGTGGTTCGCCAAGCGAAACCAACAATCTTAATCGGTACTTCAGGGGTTTCAGGAGCGTTCACAGAGGAAATTGTGAAAGAGATGGCATCTCACGTAGACCGTCCGGTGATCATGCCGATGTCTAACCCGACTCACCTTGCAGAAGCTGTTCCGGAAGATCTGTTCAAATGGACTGACGGAAAAGTGCTTGTAGCAACAGGAAGCCCATTTGACAATGTCGAGTACAATGGCGTTTCTTATGAAATCGGACAATCTAACAACGCATTCGCATTCCCTGGTCTTGGCCTTGGTTCAATCGTAGCTGAAGCGCGTGTTATTACGCCTGCTATGTTTGCTGCAACAGCTGATGCGATTGCTGAAATGGTTGATTTTGAAACACCTGGAGCTGGATTGCTTCCAAGCATCGACAAGCTTCAAGAAGTATCTATTCAAGTTGCCATTGCTGTAGCTGAAGCAGCGATCAAAGACGGCGTAGCAAATCGTCAGCCTGAAGATGTAAAACAAGCTGTTCTTGATGCAATGTGGACACCTGAATACAAAAAAGTCATCGCAAAATAATTGAGCGTGTAATTTTTCTGTCCGAGGGAAAGCTTTGAATAAAGCTAAAGTATACGGACATAGGATTTGGAGGAGAATATTTTGAGCATCTTAGATATCTTAATCCTCCTGGCACCGATCTTCTTTGTTATCGTGCTGGGTTGGTTTGCAGGACATTTCGGAAGTTATGATGCCAAGTCGGCAAAAGGGGTAAGTACGTTAGTAACGAAATACGCACTTCCAGCTCACTTTATCGCTGGTATTTTGACAACTTCCAGAAGTGAATTTTTATCACAAGTTCCGTTAATGGTTTCTTTAATTATTGGTATCGTTGGATTTTATATCGTTATTCTATTGATTTGCAGATTTGTGTTTAAATATGATTTAACGAATTCATCTGTATTTTCTTTGAACTCTGCACAGCCGACATTCGCATTTATGGGTATTCCTGTATTGGGAAGCTTGTTCGGTGCGCAAGAGGTTGCGATTCCGATCGCTGTAACAGGTATCGTTGTTAACGCGATTCTTGATCCGCTTGCGATCATTATTGCTACAGTGGGTGAGTCTTCTAAGAAAAACGAAGAGAGCGGGGACAGCTTCTGGAAGATGACAGGAAAATCAATCCTGCATGGCCTTTGTGAGCCGCTTGCAGCTGCTCCGTTAATCAGTATGATCTTAGTGCTGGTTTTCAATTTCACTCTTCCTGAGCTGGGTGTTAAAATGCTTGATCAGCTTGGAAGCACAACATCTGGTGTTGCTCTCTTTGCTGTCGGTGTTACAGTTGGTATTCGTAAAATCAAACTCAGCATTCCTGCTTTCGGTATTGCGTTACTCAAAGTTGCGGTTCAGCCTGCGTTAATGTTCCTGATTGCTCTTGCAGTCGGACTTCCAGCTGACCAAACAACAAAAGCGATCCTTCTTGTTGCATTCCCTGGTTCTGCCGTTGCAGCCATGATTGCGACTCGTTTTGAGAAACAAGAGGAAGAAACAGCGTCTGCGTTTGTGATCAGTGCGATTCTGTCATTGATTTCACTTCCAATTATTATTGCGCTTACTGCGTAATCAAAAAAGCTCCCTTTAAGGGGAGCTTTTTTACTTTACGTTTGAAATTTAAACAGTGACAGCAGCGGTTTTTTTCTTGTTTTTATGTTTTCGGAAGAAGCAGCAGTCTCAGGGGTCGGCTGAGCGGTGAATTCTTTCATTTGTGAGGTCAGTGATTGCAGATCAGCAAGAATGTCATCAATTTCTCTTCTGTGCTGCAGAAGCTGGTAGGATACGCCTTCATCGGCTTTTTGTTTCAGCTGGCGTTCCAGTTCCTCAATTCTTGCCAGCAGCTCGTTTTCGTCCTGTTTTTGCTGTAATAAGGTGTCAAGCTTTTGTTCGAGCTGTTCGATTCTTTTCTCTGTGTCACTGTTTGTTTTTTGGACAAGGAAGCCTGTGCGCTTCTTATTGCTTTGCGGCACATTGATATCCTGAAGCGCCGTGCCTTCAGAAATTTGTTTTTTAACAGATTTCAGGACTTGCACATCGTCAGCCGTAAACGAATAGTGTCCGAGCTCGTTCCGTTCAGCCGGAAGGTTCAGCTGCTTCACCCACCGCTGCACTGTTTTTGCGGAGACGCCGAGTTCACTTGCTACCATATTTGTATTCATGATCCCATACCTCCTTTTTAGCTAGGTATTCGACCAGGGGGAGCGGTTCCCTTCCTATTAGACAAAACAAGAAAAGATTCGGCAAAGAAAGTGGGCATCTCCCTTTTTTCTTCAAAAACCGTTATTGCTCATACAGCTCTAACGGAAGCTGATCGGGATCAAAAAAGAAGGTGAACCGCTTGCCTGTCAGCGGATCTGTCCTGATCGGCTCTGTCTCGATTCCTTTTTCGTGAAGCTCCTGAACAGCCTGTTCTAAGCTGCTGACCGTAAAGGCAAGATGACGGAGCCCTGCACCTTCAGGACGGGTTTGACGTGCGGGCGGATCAGGGAACGAAAACAGCTCAATGATGTACGAGCCGTTAAGCGACAAATCCAGCTTGTAGGAGTCGCGCTCTTCTCGGTATGTTTCTTGTATCACCTGAAAACCGAGCTTATGTACGTAGAAAGCTTTCGACTTTTCATAATCTGAGCATATGATTGCAATATGATGTATGGATGTAAGCAATACGATCCCTCCTCTTTTTCAGTATAGCAGAGGCGGCTTTTTTAACTGGGATTGAAATGCTTTTGACTGGCGATAGTCCCTATACTATAATGAGAATGTTACGCACAGGAAAACAGAGGTGAAGACCGTGTTAGACCGTTTAAAGTCAATCGAAGAACGATATGAAAAATTAAATGAGCTTTTAAGCGATCCAGAAGTTGTTAACGATCCGAAAAAGCTTAGAGAATATTCGAAAGAGCAATCTGATATACAAGAAACAGTTGACGTATATAGACAATACAGAGATGCGTCAGAACAGCTGGCTGATGCAAAAGCGATGCTTGAGGATAAGCTTGATGCTGAGATGCGCGACATGGTGAAGGAAGAGATTTCTGAACTCCAGAAAGAAACGGAAACACTGTCAGAACGTCTGAAGGTGCTCCTGATCCCGAAAGATCCTAATGATGATAAAAACGTTATCATGGAGATCCGCGGAGCTGCAGGCGGAGATGAAGCCGCTTTATTTGCAGGCAACCTGTACAGAATGTATTCCCGCTATGCCGAGCTTCAAGGCTGGAAAACCGAGGTTATGGAAGCAAGTGTAACCGGAACGGGCGGCTACAAAGAGATCATCTTTATGATTACGGGCAGCGGCGCATATTCTAAACTCAAATATGAAAACGGCGCTCACCGTGTTCAGCGTGTTCCGGAAACAGAATCAGGCGGCCGTATCCATACTTCTACTGCTACAGTAGCATGTCTTCCTGAGGCCGAAGAGGTAGAGGTTGACATTCATGAGAAGGATATCCGTGTTGATACATTTGCTTCAAGCGGACCGGGCGGACAAAGCGTGAACACGACAATGTCTGCCGTTCGTCTGACGCATTTGCCGACAGGCGTTGTCGTATCATGCCAGGATGAAAAATCTCAAATCAAAAACAAAGAAAAAGCAATGAAGGTTCTCCGTGCCAGAATCTACGATAAATTTCAGCAGGAAGCACAGGCTGAATATGATCAAACACGGAAATCGGCTGTCGGATCAGGTGACCGCTCTGAGCGTATCCGCACATACAACTTCCCGCAAAACCGTGTGACGGATCACAGAATCGGCCTGACCATTCAAAAGCTTGATCAGATTCTTGAAGGAAAACTTGACGAAGTGGTTGAAACACTGATTGTAGAAGATCAGGCAAGCAAGCTTCAGCAGGCGGATCGTTAAGATGAAGACAATATTTGAAGCCCTGAAATGGGCTTCTTCTTATTTAACGGAAGCGGGAAGAGAAGAAAATGCGGCTGAACTGCTTTTGCTTTATGATACCGGGATGGATAGAAGCAAGCTGCTCGCCAGCCTGCAGGAACCGATCGGCGAAGATGAGCTGTATCGCTTTAAACGCCACGTCGATATGCACAAAGAAGGCGTACCGGTTCAGTACATTATCGGAATAGAGTTTTTTTACGGACGGGAATTTATGGTGAATGATGATGTGCTGATCCCGCGTCCGGAAACGGAAGAGGTTGTCTGCCATCTTCTTGAGAAATATAGAAGTGTCTTTTCTGAAGAAGAGCAGCTCGAAGTGGTAGATGTCGGCACCGGCAGCGGCGCAATAGCCGTCACGCTTGCACTGGAAAACAACAACTTTTCTGTTTCAGCGATTGATATCTCCAAAGAGGCGCTGGACGTTGCTTCAGCCAATGCGGAAAAGCTCGGAGCGGAGGTGCATTTTCTTCAAGGCGACTTGCTTGAGCCCTTTATTAAGGCAGGAAAAAAAGCGGATATTATCGTCTCAAACCCTCCTTATATTTCTGAAGAAGAAATGGCCGATTTATCTGAGATTGTCCGTTTCCATGAACCTTTGCATGCCCTCACTGACGGCGGAGACGGGCTGAAATTTTATAAGCGGTTTATGGAAGCCATTCCGCTGGTCATGAAGAATACCGCGCTTGTCGTCTTTGAAATCGGGTGGAAGCAGGGCGCAGCAGTAAAAGAGCTGATTCTGCATGCGTTTAAGGATGCGGAAGTTGAAGTCCTGAAGGATATTAACGGAAAAGACAGAACCATATGCGCGGTAATTCATAAGAATAAATAAGCAGCTTGCTGGTGAGTTGAGATAAGAACGGGACCAGCAAGCTGTTTTAACACCAGCAAAGGGGATGTAAAAGATGAAAAAGGCCCTGACAGCAGGAATATTACTTATTGCCATTGAAAGTATGGTAGGTTCCATTTTTGCGCAAGCCATTTCTTATGAATTCATTTTCGGCATTGCGTCTCTTGTTTTGATTGGGCTTGCCATTGTGACATCGGGTTTAGCTGTAAGCGGAAGCGACCAGCGGGCGAATTATCATTCAGAAACCAAAGAAGGCCGGACAGCTCGTTTGAAAATATCAGCTGCTTTCTTTGTTGCTGCCATACCTTCTATTCTATGTTATCTATTGACCGTTTTGATCTAATGAAAAAGGAAGCCCTTAGGAGGCTTCCTTTTTTTGCAGCAAAACAGAATCCCATATCCAGTAGACAACAGCTGTTAATACAGCGAAGATGTAAAAGGCTGTATTTTGAAGCAGGGATTGCCCGGAAGGCTGCAGCACGCCAAAGATGATCGCGTTGGCGATAAACGCCGCGGCAAGATAATACAGCAAGTACAAAGGGCTGAACCGTTTCGGCTTTTTATTCATCATGATCTGAAGCGGCAGCGCGAATAGTAAATAAGGAAATAAGAAATAAAAGGCCATCGTTACGAGAGCAGCTATAATAAAGGAATGAATGTAAATAATCGAATAAAGAACTGACATCGTGAACGCTGACAGCAGCACTGTGTAATTATATTTCATTTTAAACCTCCTAAAACACTATCGTACCATAAATTAGATTAAAAGCTTGCTAGATTTTTTTGCCGCTGCAGGTTTACTCCATACGTTCCTTGTCCATAATAGGGCTAGATACAAAGCACGGAGAGGAACGGTGGGGACCGATGAAAAAAACAGTTATCATTTGTATATATATGTTTCTTTTATTATCTGGGGCAATCGTAGGATTGGCGAAAGAAGAGACGGCGCAGCAATCTGAAAATGAGCCGGTTGTCATTCCGGACGAGGCGATTCGCCTGAGAATATTGGCAAACAGCGATCGTGACGAGGACCAAGAATTAAAGCGTCATATCAGAGACGCCGTCAATAAAGAAATCACAACATGGGTCAAGGATATTACTTCTATTGAAGAAGCGCGGCGTTTGATCCGCTCAAAGCTGCCTGAGATCAAGGAAATTGCAAAAGAAACCATGGAAAAAGAAGGCGCCAGTCAATCAATATCTGTTGATTTTGACAAAATCTCATTTCCGACAAAACTTTACGGCAGCATGGTATATCCTGCTGGAGAATACGAAGCCATTCTGATTACGCTTGGAAACGGTGAAGGCGCCAATTGGTGGTGCGTATTATTCCCGCCGCTCTGCTTTCTTGATTTTTCGAATGGGGAAGCCGTAAAAGAACAAGAAGATCAAGAAGCATCAAAAAAACAAACGGAAAAAGCGCTTGAGGACTTAACAGCCAAAGCGGAGAAAGCTGAAAAAGAAGATAAGAAAGAGAAAGAAGACAATACAGAAGTGAAATTCTTCGTCGTAGAATGGTTTTCCGATCTTTTTTCTTAATCATCAGGTCTAAAAATAGATTTGCCTCATAGATTGGAAGAAAGAACGCTGAAAACGGGGTGAACGAATGTTTTATCAACTGCGGGTGGCAAGGGAAAAGGACGGAGACATACTTGAGGAATTTTTAAAACAGGCCAAAACGAATCATGAGGGTGTAAAGGAAGGGTTCACCCAGTTTCTGATGCTGGAGGACAGCGAGAAAAACATAGCCGGCTGTCTGGGGATCGAAAAAATCAGCTGCGATCAAGCCCTGCTTCGCTCACTTGTGATATCGGACAAGCTTCACCAAGGTCATATTGTATCGCTCTTTCAAAGCATGGAGGTGCTTTGTGAAAAGCATGAGATTAAAACGGTATACTTGGTAGCCAATCAGCATTCTTCGGCTGATTTCCTGGAGGCCATGGGCTTTGAACGGGCGGAGAGTGTGCCGGAAGAGCTGTTTGCTTCGGATCACTTCTGTGAATCAAAGCAAGCGGAGGGGGCCGTCTTAATGAAAAAAGCATCCGGATAAGTGAGATTTATACACAAACTTATCCACTTCTTTATATGCGTTGTCCACAATTTGTGGATAACGCTTGTTTTATTACAGGACATCTTTTATACTTTCAAAAGGATTACACGCGTAAAACGATCGTTTTATTGTTGTGAATAAGGAGTTTGGTCAGAAATGAAAACGAAAAGATGGTTTGTGGATGTAATGGACGAGTTATCCACAAATGATCCACAAATTGCACAAGCAGCCGCTTTGCTCCGGGAAAATGAGGTTGTCGCGTTTCCGACAGAAACTGTATATGGTCTCGGCGCAAATGCGAAAAGCACAGATGCTGTCAAAAAAATATATGAGGCGAAAGGGCGGCCGAGTGATAATCCACTGATTGTCCACATTGCGGATATCAGCCAGCTTGACGGTTTAACAGGCCCGGCGCCAGACAAGGCGAAAATATTAATGAAGCGCTTTTGGCCGGGGGCGCTTACACTGATTTTGCCTTGTAAACCTGGTGCTCTGTCACCCCGTGTAACGGCAGGGTTGGATACAGTGGCCGTCAGAATGCCTGATCATCCGCTGGCTCTGGCACTCATCCGTGCCGCGGGTCTCCCGATTGCAGCGCCGAGTGCTAATTTATCGGGCAAACCAAGTCCGACAAAGGCTGAACACGTGGCGCACGACTTGGATGGCCGCATAGCTGGAATGATGGATGGGGGATCTACGGGAATCGGTGTCGAATCAACCGTACTTTCATGTGCAGGAGAAACCCCTGTGCTTCTTCGTCCGGGCGGCATTACAAAAGAACAAATAGAAGCCGAAATCGGACCGATTCTTGTGGATAAAGGGCTTGCCGATCAAAATGAGAAGCCGATTTCTCCGGGAATGAAATATACACATTACGCGCCGTCAGCGCCGCTTGTTATTTCTGAAGGAAGCCCTGAGCGCATTCAAACGCTGATTCAAGAATATCAGCAGGGCGGAAAACGGGTCGGCGTCCTGACGACAGAAGAAAATGCGGATTTTTATTCGGCTGACTATGTGAAGAGCTGCGGCAGAAGAGATCAGCTTGAAACGGTAGCGGCAGCCCTTTATGATGCATTGCGCAGTTTTGATGAAGAAAAGGTTGATTTTATTATTGCAGAATCGTTTCCTGACACAGGCGTCGGACTTGCTATTATGAACAGGCTGATGAAAGCAGCCGGAGGAAGAGTGGTTCGCTGACACAGTCAGAAGTTCTAACCCCTTTTGGACACGCATAGGCTAAAAAAGCGGGCGTGTCCAAGGGGGTTATGCATGTGATGTCGGATATGTTTATAGGCGAACTGATTACCTTAAGCATCATGGCGTTTGCTTTAGGTATGGATGCTTTTTCTGTCGGTCTCGGAATGGGCATGGTCAAACTCAGAAAAAAGCAGATCATCTATATTGGATTCATTATCGGTCTCTTTCACGTCATCATGCCTCTCGGAGGGATGGCGGCGGGAAATATGCTGTCAGGGCTCCTCGGCATGGTAGCCGTATATATCGGGGGTTCGCTGCTGTTTGTTCTCGGTGTTCAAATGGTGATCGCATCTTTTAAACAGTCAGAAGAACGTTTGATGTCACCGGCTGGGCCTGGCTTATTGTTATTTGCAGTCGGCGTCAGCCTCGATAGTTTCTCCGTCGGTTTGAGCCTTGGAATATACGGCTCGCATCCGGTTCTCACCGTTACCCTGTTTGGGCTTTTCAGCATGATGCTGACTTGGCTGGGCCTGCTGATCGGAAAGCAAGTGCAGTCCTGGCTCGGCTCATACAGTGAGGCGCTCGGGGGGACTATATTAATCGTATTTGGCCTTAAGCTGCTTTTGCCAATTTAATATACCAATAAAAGAAACGCTGTCGCCGTTTCTTTTTTCTTCATATATAATAGAAAAAATAAGGGGTGACTGACATGAACATCATTTTTGTCTGTACTGGAAATACGTGCCGCAGTCCAATGGCTGAGGCGCTTTTTAAATCAATTGCAGAAGCGGAAGGGCTGGATGTCAGCGTCCGCTCGGCAGGCGTATTTGCCTCACCTAACGGGAAAGCGTCGCCTCACGCGGTTGAAGCGCTTTTTGAAAAGCGCATTGCCCTTAATCATGTTTCTTCGCCATTAACTGAAGAACATATGGAATCGGCAGATTTGGTTCTGACAATGACCCACCAGCACAAACAGGTTATCGTCAGCCAATTCGAACGTTATCGTGATAAAGTGTTTACGCTAAAAGAATATGTGACAGGCAGCCGGGGCGATATTATAGACCCGTTTGGCGGCTCTGTTGAAATTTACAAAAAAACGAGAGATGAGCTTGAAGAGCTTCTTCAGCAACTGGCAGAACGATTGAAAAATGACGGCGAATAACTTGTCAGAAAATCTGCAGACAGGTCATTTGCAAATCCTGCGTGAAGGAGTAGAATATAGTGAAAAGCACATCGATATGGTGTGAATCAATGAGCGGACAGGCTGCGCGGTCAACAAAGCGGGCGGGCCGCATCACACACGCTGGGAGGATAAGCTGATGAAAGTAGCCATAGCATCGGATCATGGCGGCGTTCACATTCGAAACGAAATCAAAGATCTAATGGACGAATTGCAAGTTGAATATATTGATATGGGCTGTGACTGCGGCGGCGGATCTGTCGATTATCCGGACTATGCTTTTCCGGTGGCCGAGAAAGTAGTAAACGGTGAAGTGGACAGAGGCATTTTAATTTGCGGGACAGGCATTGGCATGAGCATTTCCGCCAATAAAGTCAAAGGCATCCGCTGTGCGCTGGCACATGATA
Organism: Bacillus sp. PK3-037; assembly: GCF_054161355.1. NCBI lineage: Bacteria > Bacillati > Bacillota > Bacilli > Caryophanales > Bacillaceae > Bacillus > Bacillus sp. PK3-037. The sequence continues at coordinate 469,588 of NZ_CP096408.1, forward strand.
CATTCAGTGCAAAGGCGACGAGAGAACATAACGATACTAATATCCTCGCAATGGGCGAACGGGTGATTGGACCCGGTTTGGCACGTGAAATTGCGAAAATCTGGCTGACCACTGAATTTACTGGCGGTAGACATCAAACCCGCATCGGAAAAATCTCGGACTATGAAGAGAAAAACCTGTAGGGGTGCTGCTCAATGAGTGAGATCACACAAACGTGGAAGACGATGCTGTCAGAGTTTCAGGACAAAGCGGGATTGAAAGAAAATCAGCTCTTTGTCCTTGGCTGCAGCACAAGCGAAGTGGCCGGCAGCCATATCGGCACATCAGGCAGTACAGACATAGCGGAAAGCATCTACAGCGGACTTGCAGAGCTGAAGGGAAAAACGGGAATCCATCTGGCGTTTCAATGCTGCGAGCATTTAAACAGAGCGCTTGTAGTGGAGGAAGAAACGGCCGAGCTGTTCAGGCTTCCGGCCGTTTCCGCTGTACCTGTTCCAAAAGCGGGCGGGGCGATGGCTTCTTATGCGTTTAAGCAAATGAAGTCTCCTGTTTTGGTAGAAACCATACAGGCAGATGCCGGAATAGATATAGGCGACACGTTTATCGGCATGCACTTAAAGCCGGTTGCTGTCCCTGTACGCATTTCTCAGAACAGTCTCGGTGATGCCCATGTGACATTGGCGCGCACACGCCCAAAGCTGATCGGCGGAATGCGGGCAGTTTATGAGTGTGAATGAGAAAGGACTGCATGGGCCAGTCTTTTCTTTAATTTTTGCAGCTGAAATAAAATTCCGAACTTTAAATTAAATTCAAGTGATCAATATTCGTTTTTACCAATAAAAATTTTGATTTTTTAAAAATAATCTTTTACATCGGCCTAAAAAACCATGTACAATAGTGGTGGTAAAAACAAAGAACAGGATACGGATAGGAGAGGATCTCGCTGATGAAACATTTACCTGCGCAAGACGAACAAGTGTTTAACGCCATTAAAAATGAGCGTGAACGCCAACAGACTAAGATCGAATTGATTGCTTCTGAGAACTTTGTAAGTGAAGCGGTCATGGAAGCACAAGGTTCTGTTTTAACAAACAAATATGCTGAAGGATATCCTGGCAAACGCTATTATGGCGGATGTGAGCATGTCGATGTCGTTGAAGATATCGCTCGTGACCGCGCGAAGGAAATCTTTGGAGCGGAGCATGTAAACGTTCAGCCGCATTCAGGCGCGCAAGCAAACATGGCTGTCTATTTCACAATTTTGGAACAAGGCGATACTGTACTTGGGATGAACCTCTCCCACGGCGGTCATTTAACACACGGAAGTCCAGTTAATTTCAGCGGTGTTCAATATAACTTTGTTGAGTACGGCGTAGATAAAGAAACTCAACATATTGATTACGATGACGTGCGTGAAAAAGCCCTCGCTCACAAGCCTAAGCTGATCGTGGCAGGAGCAAGTGCGTATCCTCGTACAATCGACTTTAAGAAGTTCCGTGAAATTGCTGATGAAGTCGGCGCTTACTTTATGGTGGATATGGCGCATATCGCAGGACTTGTTGCGGCAGGCCTTCATCCAAACCCGGTTCCTTACGCTGATTTCGTTACAACAACGACACATAAAACACTTCGCGGACCTCGCGGCGGTATGATCCTTTGCCGTGAAGAGTTCGGCAAGAAAATTGATAAGTCCATCTTCCCTGGCATTCAAGGCGGACCGCTGATGCACGTAATTGCCGCAAAAGCTGTTTCATTCGGGGAAGTATTGCGCGATGATTTCAAAACATACGCACAAAACGTGATTTCAAACGCGAAGCGTCTTGCGGAATCATTAACAAAAGAGGGCGTTCAGCTCGTTTCCGGCGGAACTGACAACCACCTCATCCTGGTTGATCTTCGTTCTCTCGGATTAACAGGTAAGGTTGCAGAGCATGTGCTTGATGAAATCGGGATTACATCAAACAAAAACGCGATTCCATACGATCCTGAAAAACCGTTCGTAACAAGCGGTATCCGTCTCGGAACAGCTGCTGTGACAAGCCGCGGTTTTGACGGAGAGGCATTGGATGAAGTCGGTGCCATCATTGCGCTTGCGTTGAAAAACCATGAAGATGAAGGAAAACTTGAAGAAGCAAGACAGCGCGTAGCTGCTCTGACTGGCAAGTTCCCTCTATATAAAGAATTAGATTACTAAGATTGAAAAACCCGCTCGGGCTTATGCCCGGCGGGTTTTTTGACGATGTCCTTGAAACTCAATGTCTTTTTTTGTAGAATCAATAGAAGTGTGAAATTGTCGATGGGACAATAAAAAAGGAGCTGAAACACAGTATGGGAAAGGTTTATGTATTTGATCATCCTTTAATTCAGCACAAGCTGACATATATTCGGAATGTAGAGACAGGCACAAAGGATTTTAGAGAGCTTGTAGACGAAGTAGCCACGCTTATGGCGTTTGAAATTACCCGTGATCTCCCTCTAGAGGAAGTGGATATCAACACACCGGTTCAGACTGCGAAATCAAAAGTCATCTCAGGGAAAAAACTCGGGGTTGTTCCTATTCTCAGAGCAGGTTTAGGAATGGTTGAAGGCATCTTGAAACTGATCCCTGCGGCTAAAGTGGGACATGTCGGTCTGTACCGTGATCCTGAAACCTTAAAACCCGTTGAATACTATGTGAAGCTTCCTTCTGATGTGGAAGAGCGTGAATTCATCGTGGTTGACCCGATGCTGGCCACAGGCGGTTCCGCGGTTGAAGCGATTAACAGCCTGAAAAAACGCGGTGCGAAAAACATCCGTTTCATGTGTCTCGTAGCTGCGCCTGAAGGTGTGGAAGAATTGCAGAAGCATCATTCTGACGTGGATATTTACATAGCGGCGCTTGATGAAAAATTAAATGAAAAAGGTTATATCGTTCCGGGTCTCGGAGACGCAGGAGACCGTATGTTCGGAACAAAATAAAAAAGAAAATCCGCCAACGGGTTTTCTTTTTTGTTATCCAGTTATTTGCTATTCGGTGAATCTCTATACAATTATAGGTGAAAATGTGAACATTCTGTGGAGGCTTACAGTATAAAAAGTTTTTTAACTTTAAACAGATTGACACATGTTAGGGGCTATTGTATGCTAAACGAGGGTATTATGAGAAGGTTTTCATAGCTTTCATTATAGTCCTCATCCCCAATGTAAATCCTCCCAGAAAACCCGTTTTATGAGGATTTATTCAAGCGAATGAAACAGCATCCCTGCAAGGCTTGCGGATGAATGATTTTTTCGAACAGGCCCGTTTTGCCGGACAAAAAAGGTCTTCTACTAGGGTTAACCGCTGATTTTGCCGTATCCAAGAAATATATTATTTTTCATCAGGAGACAGATAGTTGATGGACGATCCCAAGCTACAATTTAGCAGACAACGAAAATATCTATTGTTCATTTTGGCAGCGTATGTACTGGGTTATGGTTTAACAGCGTATAAAACCGTTTTTTTAGGCCTTATTCTGGGAACTGTTTTCAGTTTGTTTAATTTTTTACTGCTCGTCAGAAGAATGAATGCTTTTGACAGGGCCGTTGCGAAAGGCAAGTCCATACGATCCCTTGGGAGCGCAGCGCGGTGGTGCAATGCGATTCTTGCTGCGGCTGTCGCCTATAAATATCCCGAGCATTTTCATATGGCAAGTACAGTTATTGGATTAATGACAATTTATCCTGTCATTATGATAGATTCCTTTATCCAGCTTAAACGTTCATCAATGGAAGAGAGGTGAAAACCCTTTGAATCATGAATACAGAACTATTGAATTTCTAGGACTTACTTTTAATCTGACAAACATTCTGATGATTACTGTGGCGAGTGTGATCGTGTTATTGATTGCCATCCTTACCACAAGAACGCTTTCGATCCGTCCCGGAAAAGCCCAGAACTTTATGGAATGGATTGTTGATTTTGTCCGCAATATTATCGGCAGTACAATGGATTTGAAAACAGGGGCTAACTTCTTGGCACTTGGTGTCACATTGCTGATGTACATATTTGTGTCGAATATGCTGGGGCTGCCGTTCTCTGTCACAATCGGACATGAGCTCTGGTGGAAATCTCCGACAGCCGACCCTGCCATTACATTAACGCTTGCCGTAATGGTCGTCGCTTTAACCCATTATTATGGTGTAAAGATGAAAGGGCTCAAGGAATATTCCAAGGAGTATTTAAGACCTGTTCCGTTCATGCTCCCGATGAAAATCATAGAAGAGTTTGCGAATACGCTGACTCTCGGTTTGCGGCTTTACGGTAACATCTTCGCCGGTGAGATTCTTCTCGGCCTGCTTGCGGGATTAGCGACAAGCTTCTATTCGCAAAGCGTGGTTCTCGGACTTGTCGGTACAATCGGTGCCATTCTGCCGATGCTGGCATGGCAGGCATTCAGTTTATTTATAGGTGCCATCCAGGCGTTTATCTTTACGATGCTGACGATGGTGTACATGTCTCATAAAATCAGTAATGATCATTAAAACATTATATCCAAACGGATAACATTTTAAAGGAGGAACTTTTTCATGAATTTAATAGCAGCTGCGATTGCAATTGGTTTAGGCGCACTTGGTGCAGGTATTGGTAACGGTTTGATTGTTTCACGTACGGTAGAGGGGATCGCCCGTCAGCCGGAGGCAGGTAAAGAACTTAGAACGCTTATGTTTATGGGTATCGCATTAGTTGAGGCCCTTCCTATTATCGCTGTCGTTATCGCATTCTTAGCGTTCTTTAGATAAGCATAAAAGCCTTATATGAACTAAAAATGGCGAAGATCATTCCAAGAGAACCTTCGCCATTGCTTTATGTCTGATAAGCATCCCGCCTTGCCGGCTGAAAAGAGACAAGTGCGGCTGCTGGATCAGCAAAGAAAAACCTGCAGAAGGGAGTTGCCGTAGTAGATGTCTCAATTACCACTTGAACTAGGACTGTCGTTTAACGGCGGAGATATCCTGTTCCAACTGTTAGCTATGTTAATTTTATTAGCGCTTCTGAAGAAATACGCTTTAGGGCCGCTATTAAACATAATGAAACAGCGTGAAGATCATATCGCTGGAGAAATTACGTCTGCTGAAGAAAAAAATAAAGAAGCGCAGCAGCTTATTGATGAGCAGCGCGCTATGTTAAAAGAAGCAAGACAGGAATCCCAAACGCTTATCGAAAACGCGAAGAAACTGGGAGAGAACCAAAAAGAAGAGATTATTCAGGCTGCGCGTGCAGAATCTGAACGTCTGAAAGAAGCAGCCAGAACTGAAATCGTGAAGGAAAAAGAACAGGCGGTTTCTGCTCTCCGTGAGCAAGTAGCGTCTCTTTCTGTCATGATTGCGTCGAAAGTGATCGAAAAAGAACTGGATGAACAGGCTCAAGAGAAATTGATCCAGGACTATCTTAAAGAGGTAGGAGAAAGCCGATGAGTGGATCAGCTGTCTCTAAACGATATGCATCAGCTCTTTTCGATATTGCCAATGAGTCCTCTCAGCTCAATCAGGTGGAAGAAGAGCTAAAAGTTGTAAAAGAAGTATTTCAAAATGAAAAAGCGCTAAATGATGTGTTAAACCATCCGAAGGTGCCGGGCGCAAAGAAAAAAGAACTCATCCAAAACGCTTTTGGATCTTTATCACAGTCCGTGCTCCATACGATTTTTCTTTTGATTGACCGTCATCGGGCATCAATTGTGCCTGATCTCACAGATGAGTTTGTGAAACTCGCAAACGAGGCCCGTCAAACAGAAGACGCGATTGTATATTCAGTTAAACAGCTGACGGATGCGGAAATTTCATCATTATCACAAGTGTTTGCAAAAAAAGCCGGAGTCGCTTCACTGAGAATCAGAAATGAAGTGCAGACGGATTTAATAGGCGGCATTAAAGTCCGCATTGGAAACCGGATTTTTGACGGCAGCGTAAGCGGAAAGCTTCAGCGCATTGAACGTCAACTTGCCGGGGAAAATCGATAGAAGGGGTGAAACCTAAGTGAGCATCAAAGCTGAAGAGATTAGCACGCTGATAAAACAGCAAATACAAAATTATCAATCTGAAATTGAAGTTCATGACGTAGGTACAGTCATCCAAGTCGGTGACGGTATCGCTCGTGTACACGGTCTTGACAACTGTATGGCCGGTGAACTTGTTGAATTTTCAAACGGCGTTTTGGGTATGGCTCAAAACCTTGAAGAATCAAACGTAGGTATCGTTATCTTAGGACCTTACACAGAGATCCGTGAAGGGGACGAAGTAAAAAGAACAGGCCGCATCATGGAGGTTCCTGTCGGTGAAGAATTAATCGGCCGTATTGTGAACCCGTTAGGTCAGCCGGTAGACGGTCTTGGCCCGATCCTCACAAGCAAAACACGTCCGATCGAAAGCCAGGCACCAGGTGTTATGGACCGTAAATCCGTTCATGAACCGCTTCAAACTGGTATAAAAGCAATTGATGCACTGATTCCGATCGGCCGCGGCCAGCGTGAGTTGATCATCGGTGACCGTCAAACAGGTAAAACATCTGTTGCGATCGATTCGATCTTAAACCAAAAAGACCAAGACATGATCTGCGTATATGTAGCGATCGGTCAAAAAGAATCTACAGTCCGCGGCGTAGTAGAAACATTGCGTAAGCACGGCGCGCTTGATTATACAATTGTTGTAACGGCGTCTGCGTCACAGCCGGCACCGCTTCTGTACCTTGCTCCGTATGCAGGGGTTACAATGGCAGAAGAATTTATGTACAATGGCAAGCACGTTCTTGTTGTATACGATGATCTTTCTAAACAAGCGGCTGCTTACCGTGAGCTGTCCTTGCTTCTTCGCCGTCCGCCAGGCCGTGAAGCGTTCCCGGGGGATGTATTCTATCTACATTCCCGTCTGCTTGAGCGTGCAGCAAAGCTTAGCGACGCGAAAGGCGCAGGATCAATTACAGCTCTGCCGTTCGTAGAAACTCAAGCCGGAGATATCTCAGCGTATATCCCGACAAACGTTATTTCCATCACCGACGGACAGATCTTCCTGCAATCTGATTTGTTCTTCTCAGGCGTACGCCCGGCGATCAACGCCGGATTGTCTGTATCACGTGTCGGCGGTTCCGCGCAAATCAAAGCGATGAAAAAAGTATCAGGAACATTGCGTCTTGATCTTGCATCATACCGTGAGCTGGAAGCATTCGCTCAATTCGGATCTGACCTCGACCAAGCGACTCAGGCGAAACTGAACCGCGGTGCGCGCACAGTTGAAGTGCTGAAGCAGGATCTGAACAAGCCGCTTCCGGTTGAAAAACAGGTAGCCATTCTTTATGCGCTGACAAAAGGATATCTTGATGATATTCCTGTAGCGGACATCAGACGTTTTGAAGAAGAGTACTACATGTACCTTGACCAAAACCATAAAGAGCTGCTTGACGGAATTGCGAAAACAGGGAACCTTCCTGCTGATGAAGACTTCGCTGCTGCAATCGAAGGCTTCAAACGCACATTTGCACCAAGCAACTAACTCGAATGCTGATGAGAGAAAAAGGTTCTCTTTTTCTCTCTTTTTACGCAAATGAAGAGAAAAGGTGGTGAAATCTTTGGCCTCATTACGCGATATTAAGTCAAGGATCACGTCAACGAAAAAAACGAGCCAGATTACAAAAGCCATGCAGATGGTATCTGCGGCTAAGCTGAATCGTGCTGAAAACAATGCAAAATCATTTGTGCCATATATGGATAAGATCCAAGAGGTTGTATCAAATGTCGGAAAAGTATCCGGCAGCGCGAAACATCCGATGCTTCTCAGCAGAGAAGTGAAAAAGACGGCATACCTCGTTATTACATCTGACCGCGGTCTTGCTGGCGCTTTTAACAGTTCGGTTTTACGAAGTGCTTATCAGGCCATTCAAGAACGTCATCAGTCTAAGGATGAGTATGCAGTGATCGTTATCGGACGAGTGGGCCGTGATTTCTTTAAAAAACGCGACATTCCGATCATTTCCGAGTTAACAGGACTTGGAGACGAAGTGTCGTTTTCAGAAATTAAGGACCTTGCCCGTCAAACGATTCAAATGTTTATAGACGGTGCATTTGATGAATTGCACCTTGTATATAACCATTATGTCAGCGCCATTTCTCAAGAAGTGACGGAGAAAAAACTTCTGCCGCTATCTGATTTGGGCGGAGGCGGAAAAAGAACGGCGTCTTATGAATTTGAACCGTCTGAAGAGGAGGTTCTGGAGGTTTTGCTTCCTCAATACGCAGAAAGCTTAATCTTCGGTGCGCTTCTTGACAGTAAAGCAAGTGAACATGCTGCGAGAATGACGGCGATGAAAAACGCGACAGACAATGCGAAGGATCTTATCGATTCACTTTCGCTTTCTTACAACCGCGCTCGCCAAGCAGCGATCACACAAGAAATTACGGAAATTGTCGGCGGAGCAGCCGCTTTAGAATAGAAAGATTTTGTCAGGAGGGATAGCGATGAAGAAAGGACGCGTTAGCCAGGTATTAGGACCAGTTGTCGACGTACGTTTTGAAGACGGTCACTTACCTGAAATATATAATGCGATTAAAATTTCACAGCCGGCTGGAAGTGAAAACGAAGTAGGTATTGATTTGACGCTTGAGGTCGCTCTTCATTTAGGCGATGACACAGTCCGTACAATCGCAATGGCATCTACGGATGGTGTTCAGCGCGGAATGGAAGCTGTCGATACGGGAGCGCCGATTTCAGTTCCGGTTGGTAATGTGACACTCGGCCGTGTATTTAACGTACTCGGAGAAAATATTGATTTAAATGAGCCGGTTTCTGCGGATGCGAAGAAGGACCCGATTCACAGACAGGCTCCTTCATTTGATCAGCTTTCAACAGAAGTTGAAATCCTTGAAACAGGAATTAAAGTTGTTGACTTGCTTGCTCCATACATCAAGGGCGGTAAAATCGGATTGTTCGGCGGTGCCGGTGTAGGTAAAACCGTATTAATCCAGGAATTGATCAACAACATCGCGCAAGAGCATGGCGGTATCTCTGTATTCGCCGGCGTAGGAGAGCGTACTCGTGAAGGGAACGACCTTTTCTACGAGATGAGCGACTCTGGCGTAATCAACAAAACAGCCATGGTATTCGGACAAATGAACGAGCCGCCGGGCGCACGTATGCGTGTTGCGCTGACAGGTCTTACAATGGCTGAGCATTTCCGTGATGAGCAGGGACAGGACGTACTGTTCTTCATCGATAACATCTTCCGTTTCACACAAGCGGGTTCAGAGGTTTCTGCCCTTCTCGGCCGTATGCCTTCTGCGGTTGGTTATCAGCCGACGCTTGCTACTGAAATGGGTCAGCTTCAAGAGCGTATCACGTCTACAAACGTTGGATCCGTTACATCTATCCAGGCGATCTACGTGCCTGCCGATGACTACACTGACCCGGCGCCGGCAACGACGTTCGCTCACTTGGATGCGACTACAAACCTTGAGCGTAAGTTAACGGAGATGGGTATCTACCCTGCGGTTGATCCGTTGGCTTCTACATCACGCGCCCTTGCTCCAGAAATTGTCGGAGAAGAGCATTATGCGGTAGCCCGTGAAGTTCAATCAACGCTTCAGCGATACAAAGAGCTTCAAGATATCATTGCGATTCTCGGTATGGATGAATTGAGTGACGAAGATAAACTTGTCGTTCAACGCGCACGCCGCATTCAGTTCTTCCTTTCTCAAAACTTCCACGTGGCTGAACAGTTCACTGGACAAAAAGGTTCTTACGTGCCTGTAAAAGAAACGGTTCAAGGTTTCAAAGAAATCTTAGCCGGCAAATACGACCATCTTCCTGAAGATGCGTTCCGTCTTGTAGGCCGTATCGAAGAAGTTATTGAGAAAGCAAAAGAAATGGGTGTAGAAGTTTAAACTGGTCCTAGGAGGGTAAAAGCATGAAGACCGTTCAAGTCAATATCGTTACTCCCGACGGCCCAGTATACGATGCGAATATCGAAATGGTGAGTGTGAGAGCCGAAAGCGGCGATCTCGGTATTTTGCCAGGTCATATTCCAACCGTGGCTCCTCTTAAAATCGGCGCTGTTCGTCTGAAAAAAGACGGACAGACTGAATTGGTTGCCGTCAGTGGCGGATTTATAGAAGTCCGTCCTGATCAGGTGACCATCCTTGCCCAAACTGCTGAGACAGCGGAAGGCATCGATAAAGAGCGCGCTGAAGCTGCACGTCAGCGGGCGCAGGAGCGTTTGAATTCTCAATCAGATGATACTGACATTCGTCGGGCTGAGCTTGCATTACAGCGGGCTTTGAACAGATTGGATGTAGCAGGGAAATAATAAAAAAATCCTTCTCATTAAGAGAAGGATTTTTTTATGACTGCACAAGAGAATCAAACAGTGACAGCAGCGGCTGACTCTCTTTTTGACGCAAGTATAGACGGTCGCAGCAATTCACGGTATGCCATGATTTACGGTGTCTTCTAAAGCCCATTGTATAAGCCCCGTCTGTATACGGATAAGGCTTTACGATCCATTCGGCATCTTCGTGATGGGCAATCACACAATCTATAAGATAAACACTGATCATCTTCTCAAATTCTTCAATAGGAAGATTCCAATCAGCAAGCAAAAGCTCTTGTATGCTTTGAAAATAAAGATGTTCAAGCTCTTCGAGGCTTTCTCTCGTTTGGGTGAGAGAAATGTTATAAAACTGACACAATTCATTCAGTTCTTCAATCTGTGACTGTCTATAATCATAATAGAATGCAATTGCTTCCCATTCCTGCTCAAATACAGGCAAGTCCTCACCATATTGCTTTTCAGGCTGAAAAAATGAATGATTCATAATTGCCAGCTCCTTTCCAAAAAAGTATACCATGCAAAAGAGCCGCTATTTAAGCGGGGATTAGCCCTAGTTTTGGATGAATATTCCGTTCTGTATAAAATGTATCATCTTTATCTCTTCTTCTTATATAATAAGAAAGGGTATAAAGCGGAGAATGGATGAAAGGAGTGCGTATAGATGAGTGTATTGGGACAGCAGGCTGCAATTGGCATTATCGTTCACTTGATGTTTATCGCGGTTACTTGGTGGGCGCTGCAAGCCGTCAATATTGATCCGTTAATCAGAAAAGGCAAAGTTCTGCAGGCAAGACTTCTAATGATTTTGCTGACCATTGCAATCGGAACGACTGTCGGAAACTTCTTTTTGGATTACCTTAATTATTCACAGCAGCTTCCCTATTTATTTTGATAGGTTTTGATTGCCGAAAACATGGGAATGGCTGGGGAAGCGGGTTAAATCGCTTCCTGTCATCACGCGAGTTTTGACGAAGAATTCCACGTATGGCACCCCTTGCCTCCGGTAAAACTGGAGATTAGGGGGAGAGATCATAATGAAGAAAAAACAAGTAAGCTATGCTATTATTGTATCTGTTGTGTTAAGTTTCGTCATTGCTGTTTTCCATACGATTCATGCGAGTGAGTTAACGCCATTAGCACAAATTGCAGAGGGAATGGAACGCCAGAATGTGTCAATTGATAAGTGGACTTTGCATGCAAAACAAAATATGTCTCTGACCGAAAAAGAATTTTATCAAAAAGTGCAACGTTTAAAATCAGAGTATCGTCAATATAATTGGGCACTTGCACAGGAAGACCAAGTAGTAAAGGCCATTGGCACGTATACTGACAAAAAAAATCATACTTCTTTTAAACTGCAGCTTGTCACAACCCTCAAAAAACACAACCCAACTTCGTATTTATTATATGAGCAAATGAGTCTTGAGACACCGATTAGCTGGAATGATACATATGAACAGTTTGAACGGCAGGCACTCGGGATATTCCAAGAAAAAGTAGTTATTTTTACTTGTCTAAATGGTCATTTAGATGATAATATGGATATTGTTTTGCAAAAAAAAGCAAATCAGTTATTAAATGAATTTCAAGCAAGATCTGTTGAACATGTAGTTGAGCCAAGTTTCGTTTCTATTTCTGCGTATACTGATGAGTGGAAAGAGTCTATCATGACCTCAGAACATAAAATGAATTTGCAAATTGCACTTAGAAGTGCAGGAATGGGCGGAAAACATATCGTTACGGTTGGCACACCAATCGTTACGACTGAATATTAATATAGAGAATTTAGGGACGCGGAGGGGAATACCTTGGAAAAAATCATCGTCCGCGGCGGTCAAAAGTTAAACGGCACAGTCAAAGTTGAAGGCGCTAAAAATGCCGTTTTACCAGTTATCGCTGCATCTTTATTAGCAAGTGAAGAAAAAAGCGTAATTTGTGATGTACCTACGCTCTCCGATGTATATACAATTAATGAAGTGTTGCGTCATTTAGGAGCAGATGTGCATTTTGAGAATAATGAAGTCACTGTAAATGCTTCATACGCTTTGCAAACTGAAGCACCTTTTGAATATGTGCGTAAAATGCGTGCGTCTGTGCTTGTCATGGGGCCGCTTCTGGCGCGTACAGGTCATGCAAGAGTAGCGCTTCCAGGCGGATGCGCAATTGGATCTAGACCAATAGACCAGCATTTAAAAGGTTTTGAAGCAATGGGTGCAGAAATTAAAGTCGGCAATGGCTTCATTGAAGCTGAAGTAAAAGGCCGTCTGCAAGGCGCAAAAATCTATCTGGATTTCCCAAGTGTGGGAGCAACAGAAAACCTGATTATGGCAGCTGCTTTAGCTGAAGGAACAACAACGCTTGAGAACGTGGCGAAAGAGCCTGAAATCGTTGATTTAGCAAACTATATCAACGGCATGGGCGGAAAAATCCGCGGAGCGGGCACCGGCACCATTAAAATTGAAGGAGTCGACAAGCTTCACGGCGTAAGACACCATATTATACCTGACCGTATTGAAGCGGGCACATTCATGGTTGCCGCTGCAATCACTGAAGGAAATGTTTTAGTTAAAGGAGCGGTTCCTGAACACCTCACTTCTTTAATCGCAAAAATGGAAGAGATGGGTGTTACGATTAAGGATGAAGGAGAAGGCCTTCGTGTGATCGGTCCGAAAGAACTGAAGCCGATCGACATTAAAACAATGCCTCACCCTGGATTCCCGACTGATATGCAGTCACAAATGATGGCGCTTCTGCTTCGTGCAAGCGGCACAAGCATGATTACGGAAACTGTTTTTGAAAACCGTTTTATGCATGCGGAAGAATTCCGCCGTATGAATGGTGATATCAAGATTGAAGGTCGTTCTGTGATTATTAACGGCCCTGTACAGCTTCAAGGAGCTGAAGTTGCAGCTACTGACTTGCGTGCAGGCGCAGCATTGATTCTTGCGGGGTTAGTGGCTGAAGGTCATACACGTGTTACTGAACTGAAACACTTAGATCGCGGTTATGTTGATTTCCATCAGAAGCTTGCCGGTCTTGGCGCAGACATCGAACGTGTAAACGATGAGTCTGCTTCTGAGCAAGAAAGCAAAGAAGTTGTCTCAGACTTAAACGCATAAAGGATTGAAAATCAGTATGTCATTCTGGCATACTGGTTTTTTATTTTTAGTGTATTATCATCATTATGCGCAAAATAGCAAAAAAGAATACGTAAATGACAAATAAAGTTTCTGTCCAAAAGGAGAGTCATATTAGCTTGTCCCTGCCCATAGACTAGACTAGAGTCGAATCCCGAGCAGGAGGCAGCTGAATATGAAACAATTCGCAATCACACTATCCGTACTATGTGCATTGATTCTCTTGGTCCCCACACTCTTAGTGATCCCGTTTCAGCATAATAAAGAAGCCGGGGCCAGAGGAGAATCAGGAAAGACAGCAGTCAACACGATACAAGAATCAAAAGGAGCGGAAACATTGAAAGCATCGCCTGTTTCTATTCCAGTCTATCGAACCGCCAATCAATCCGTAGAAGATATTCCGCTTGAAGAGTATGTCATCGGAGTCGTCGCCTCCGAAATGCCGGCTACCTTTGAACCTGAAGCGCTGAAGGCTCAGGCTCTCGCCGCAAGAACGTTTATTGTCAGACTGATGGTCTCAAATTCTGCAGTAGAGGCCCCTAAAGGCTCGCTGGTGGATGATACTCAGATGTTCCAGGTGTACAAAAGCAAAGCGGAGCTGAAGAAACAGTGGGGCGCAGATTATGAAGCAAATCTGAAAAAAATCACAGATGCGGTTGCCAGTACGCAAGGCAAAATCTTAACGTACAACAACCAGCCGATTGAAGCCTCCTTTTTCTCTACAAGCAACGGCTATACAGAAAATGCGGAAGCATATTGGACAAGTGCCATTCCGTATTTAAAAAGCGTCAAAAGCTCTTGGGATAAAAAGTCTCCGAAGTATAAGGCCACCAGAACCTTTACAGTGGCGCAATTTGAACAAAAGCTTGGCGTCCAGCTGAATGGATCAAATACAGTCGGAAAAATTACCGGAGAGACACCGGGCCATCAGGTGGCAACAGCCGTCATTAACGGCAAGACGCTGAAAGGAAGGGACATACGTGAAAAGCTTGGCCTCAATTCAGCTGATTTTGAATGGAAACGAAACGGAGACACCATTACCATTACCACAAAAGGCTTTGGCCACGGTGTGGGAATGAGCCAGTATGGAGCCAATTTTATGGCGAAAGAGGGCAAAACAGTTGATGAGATTGTGAAGTACTATTATCAAGGAACACAGGTTTCAACCGCGGATTCGTTTTTGAATAAATATATGGCGAAGAAATAAAAAGACGCTTCATAAAGCGTCTTTTTTGCCGTTTTTAAGCGTATATTCTGTTCCTTAGTCTATTTTTATGTAAGAGCGGTTAAAGACCTTCTAAAGGCCCCCTGCGTATTTTACAGCCTATATGATGATGAGGGAATCTTCCTTTTTCATATTTGCTGGCACTGAGATTGTGGTAAAGTAACCCACATTGATCGACAGACTTCGACAGACTCATATAACGAAAGGCGAAAGGCGGACAATCATGATTTTTCATCCTGCTGTTAGGCGGAAATCACTAATAAAAACAAAGGTTTCTATGCAAAAGTAAACAGCGGCAATGGGGAAGCCCGCCCTATTTATTTCTCTGTTTTTGTCGATTACGATTAGTTATGTTCAGCGTTGAACATCTGCACGCAGAAACAAACTTGAAAAGGGGCACGAACATGAAGAAAAGATTTTCACTGATCATGATGACAGGATTGCTATTTGGACTGACATCACCTGCTTTTGCTGCTGAAAAAACAGAACCGAAGGCTGAAGCTCCGGCAAACGTGGCGGTTTTGCTAGATGCTAGCGGAAGCATGGCGAAAAGAATAGACGGTTTATCTAAATTTAATTCAGCCAAAAAAGAAATTTCAAAGTTTGCAAGCTCACTGCCTGCGGACACTCAAGTGAAAATGAGTGTGTTTGGTTCAGAAGGAAACAATAAGAATTCCGGAAAAGTTCAATCATGCGAAGCCATTCGTAACGTATACGGCTTCCAAAGCTTTAACGAACAGAGCTTCCTCAATTCTCTTAACACAATCGGGCCGACTGGCTGGACACCGATCGCAAAAGCGCTGAACGAGGCAAAATCTTCTTTCGATCAGCTTGATGCAAAAGGAGAAAAAGTCGTTTACCTGCTAACAGACGGTGAGGAAACATGCGGCGGCAACCCGATCAAAACAGCAAAAGAACTTCATAAAGACAACATCACAGTAAATGTCATTGGATTTGACTATAAAGAAGGGTATAAAGGCCAGCTGAACGCAATTGCTAAAGTGGGCGGCGGAGAATATTTCCCTGCTTATACGCAAAAAGATGTTGAGAAAATTTTCACTCAGCAATCACTGATGTTATCTAAATAAGAAAAAAAGAGGCTGAAAGGTCAGCCTCTTTTTTGTTTTTAACAAAACGTTCAAAAGTAAGCAGCTGCCCGCCTGTAGCATAGTAGCAGATTTCAGCTTTTCTCTCCTGATCACGGAGAAGAAAGAATGAATAGTGTCACATTCTTTCTATATTTTTTGGGCGGAAATGGCTAAAAAATATTGAGGTTTCCAGCGATTTTGAATAGAGAGTGAAAGGGAGATAAAAGGCAGCTTGCCCTATATCATTTTGTGGTTTCATATTCTAGCATATAGAAGTATCCAACAAATGGTTGGAAAATATGATAAAGAAAGGAAGTTGAACATGAAAAAATTACTGACTGCCGGTATTATTGGACTGTTGACTGTCTCCATTGCGTCACCGTCTTTTGCCGCTGAGAAAAAAGCCGACACAAATGTAGCTGTCCTGTTTGATGGAAGCGGAAGTATGGTTCAAAAAACAGGAGGAGAACGAAAAATAGACATTGCCAAAAAATCTGTAAAGTCTTTTGCCGAGCTGCTTCCTGAGGATACAAATCTGATGCTTCGCGTCTTTGGACATGCGGGAAACAATAAACTTTCCGGAAAGGCTCTTTCATGCAGCACAACAGAAACGATTTACGGCCTCCATCCATATGAAGGAACGCTCTTTGACCATTCATTAAGCGGCGTCAAACCGACCGGCTGGACGCCAATTGCCAAAGCGCTTTCAGATACAAGAAAAGAATTTGAAGCGTTTGATGCAGACGGGAAAAACGTGGTGTATTTAATCACTGACGGTGAAGAAACATGCGGCGGAAATCCTGCTGATGAAATTGAAAAGCTTCGTGAAGCGAATGTAGATACGATTGTAAATATCATCGGCTTCAACTTTGATGTGAAAGGGAACGCGGAAATGAAACAGGCGGCTGTTGCTGGCGGCGGAGAATATATTTCAGCTGACAGCGCGGAAGAATTTGAACAGGCCTGGGAAAAAGAAGCACAAAAATTTACTGAGTAACCGAATGAAAAGGCGCTCCCCCAGGCGCCTTTTTCTATTGGTTTAAAAACAGGGCCGGCGGGAATGATACCCGTAAAAGGGGTGGAAAACATGAGATTGTTAGGACTGATATTTCTTATAGCCGCCGTGGCCTTTATATTGCTCGGTGTTTTTCTGAAACTGGCAGCCTTCTTTTTTGTCAGCATGCTCACTTTGATCGCAGCTCTTGTGCTGTTTATGATCCTGAAAAAGAATCAGCATAACCAAACGTAGAGTCCTTTAGAATGGGCTCTTTTTTTTATAACAGGATTCGACAAAATCTGAGGAGTGTGAAAAAATATAAAGGCAGGAACATTGCGGAGGGGAAGAGACATTGAACGATAAAGTAACTGCGGTCAGGGATGTATGGCGCTATGAACAAGGGGAAATGAGCAGACAAACCGACCGGATGGTGACAGAATATCCGTTGACGGTGATGGTGAACGGCAGTGAGTTTGTCACGCTCGTTTGCACGCCGGAGCATATCAAAGAGCTCGTTATCGGGTTTCTCGCATCTGAGGGCGTTATTCGATTTCAAAAAGAGATTAAAAGGTTTACAATAGATGAAAGTCTCGGTTTTGTGTATGTCGATCTCATTCATCCTGAGACATTGGATCAACAGGAATATACAAAACGGGTAATCGGCTCGTGCTGCGGAAAGGGCCGCCATTTTTATTTTCAGCAGGATGTCAAAACCGCCAAGACGGCTGTCAGCCAAATGAAGATTTCGCCTGAATCTTGTCTGGCGCTCATGAAAGACATGCAAAAAGGGAGCGGGACATTTCAGGAGACGGGAGGCGTACATAATGCGGCGCTTTGCGATACGGAGAAAGTTCTGTTGATGCGCACCGATATCGGCCGGCACAACGCGCTTGATAAATTATACGGACATTGTCTGCTGAATGGGATGTCCGTCCGCAATAAACTGATTGTCTTCAGCGGGAGGATCTCATCAGAAGTGCTGTTAAAAGCGGCAAAAATCGGCGTGTCGATTGTGATTTCAAAATCGGCCCCGACAGAGCTTGCGATTCAAATGGCAGAAGAATTAAATATCACAGCGATCGGTTTTGTGAGAAACGGATCTTTTAATGTATATACACATCCCGAGAGAATTGGGGGACAGGAGGGGCTGCAGCAATGAATACAGAATCTCGCCAGATGTTAGATAAAAGGAACAGACCGCTCAGAGACCTTCGCATTTCTGTTACAGACCGCTGCAACTTCCGATGCACGTACTGTATGCCAGCCGAGTTATTCGGCCCGGATTATCCTTTTTTAAAGAAAGAGGAGCTGCTTTCATTTGAGGAATTGGAACGGCTTGCTACGCTGTTTGTCACCAGGTTCGGAGTGGAGAAAATCCGCTTGACCGGCGGAGAGCCGCTCATGAGAAAGGACATACCCGAATTAATCAAAAAACTGGCCCGCATTCCGGGTCTCTGTGATATTGCGATGACGACAAACGGGTCGCTGCTGCCTGTTTATGCCGAGAAGCTCAAAGAAGCCGGCTTGAAACGGGTGACCATCAGCCTTGATTCATTAGAAGACGAGCGCTTTAAAATGATCAACGGGCGAGGGGTTTCTGTCAGCAAGGTGCTTGAAGGCATTGAAGCGGCGAAACAAGCAGGGCTCGGCGTTAAAATCAACATGGTCGTCCAAAGGGGCGTCAATGAAAAAGATATCCTGCCCATGGCGCGGTATTTTAAAGAAAAAGGGCATATCTTGAGATTCATCGAATTTATGGACGTCGGCAACACCAACCAATGGGAAAAGAAAGACGTCATGACAAAGGCGGAAATCATTGATGTAATCAATGAACGCATGCCTGTTGAGCCGATCGCGCCTAATTATAAAGGGGAAGTTGCTTCAAGGTTTCGCTACTTGGACGGATCTGGCGAAATCGGCGTGATTTCTTCTGTATCTGATGCGTTCTGCGGCTCGTGTAACAGGGCCCGCCTGTCTGCGCGCGGTGAGTTGTTTACTTGCCTGTTTGCTTCAAGCGGATATGACCTCAGAGCGCCGGTTCGGCAGGGATTAAGTGATGGCGAGCTGACAGCGATGATCGGCACAGTGTGGAAGAATCGGATAGACCAATATTCAGTTGACCGGACTCTATCAAAAACAGCGGGCAAAAAGAAAGTGGAAATGTCATATATTGGCGGTTAATATGATAAAAGCTTATCGGCTAAGTCCGGTAAGCTTTTTTGTGTCAAAAACTGTAATGCGTCAAAAAGTGCAAAAAATCCAATCAGAAACCGAAAAATATAAGGATAGGCAAAAAGAAGGAATCACTGGAAGAAATTTTAATTCCAAAGCCATACTATATGATAAAATATAACCACTAGTTCATAGAAAGGGTTGGAGAGGCATGGCCGCTTACGAGATCCCGTCATCTCAAGTAGGAGTAAAAATCAATCAGTGGTATAAGCACATTTTAGCATTTCAAGTGGCTGATGCCGTTCAGCTGAAGGAAGAGATTGATCATGATATAGAACATATGGAAGAGGATCAGCTGCTTCTGTTGTACTATCAGCTGATCAGCTACCGTCATCAAATTATGCTTGATTATGTAAAGCCCGACCTGCACGAGGAATCTCAGCTCCAATATCGTGAATTGATCGAGAGGCTGGAAAGCAGCAAGGACAGCATCTCGGGATTATCTGAATATTATTTTCATTTGTTCAGAGGGATGTATGAATTTGAACAGAACAATTATATCTCAGCCATATCTTTCTATCGAAAAGCTGAGAAAATGCTTGCGTTTGTAGAGGATGATATTGAAAGAGCGGAATTTCATTTTAAAGTAGCGGAAGTATTTTATATGATGAAGCAAACCCACTTTTCCATGAATCATGCGATACAGGCGCTTGAGACCTACAAGGCTCATGATTTTTACAGGGTCAGAAGAATTCAATGCCATTTTGTCATATCAGGAAACTATATAGACTACAGAAATTATGAAAAAGCGCTCGAGCATCTCGATGACGCTTATCGTTTGGCTTTACTGGAAGGACAGCCCCGCTTGATCGGATCAGCCCTCTACAACATGGGGAACTGTTATGATGAAAAAGGAGAACTGGACCAGGCGGCTGCGTATTTTGAAAAAGCGCTTCCTGTCTTTGAGGAACACCAGCTGGAGCAGCTCCCGAAAGCGCTGTTCAGCTTAACGCGTGTACTCTTCAAAAAACAGGCTGAACAGGCGGCTATGCATTATTATGAAAAAGGGATTGCCATCGCCCGAAAACGAAACGACAGCTTCAGTCTGGAAAAATATAAATTTCTGCAGGCTCTATATGTGGAATCCGTTAATATGGATATGATTCAAGAGGTATTTGATTATATGGAAGCCAAGTCCCTGTATGTGTATATTGAAGAATTTGCTCTGGATGCGGCTGCATATTCCAGCCTTCATGAACACTATAAAGATGCGGTGTTTTTCTATGAAAAAGCGGTCAGCATGAGAGCGCTGATCCTGAAAGAAGACTGTTTATATCAAGTGTAAGACGAAACCATCTGATGCCGGATGGTTTTTTTATACAAAAAAAGGGGAGCATCGGGACGTTTATTTCCGTGGAGAACAGGAAAAAGCGCTACATACTGTTTTTGAACACAAACGAATGGAAAGCCGCGATTTTGTGAAACAGAGAATGGCGGAGTGCATATGTGCTGTTGTTTATGACAAGCGTGAGGGGGAATTCAATGTTTGGATTTGATGATATGGTGAAGTTTCTATGGTCTTTCCTCATCGTTCTGCCGCTTGTATCTATTATACATGTTGCCGGGCACAGCTTTATGGCTTTTGTTTTTGGCGGGAAGGGTTCATTGGATATCGGGATGGGCAAAAAACTGTTCAAGATCGGGCCGATACAGGTCAGAACCATTTATTTTATGGATTCATTTTGCCGGTACGGTGAGCTGAAAATCGACAACCGATTCTCACACGCACTTGTTTATGCCGGAGGCTGCCTGTTTAACTTAATCACCATTTTCGCAGTGAATGTGCTCATTATACACAGTGTATTGAAGCCAAATGTGTTTTTCTATCAGTTTGTCTACTTTTCTACGTATTATGTGTTTTTTGCCCTGCTGCCGGTCCGTTACTCAGAAAATAAATCATCTGACGGGCTGGCGCTCTACAAGGTGCTCCGTTACGGAGAGCGTTATGAAATCGATAAATAATATTCAAATGTTTACCGCTGCTCAGATCGGGAAGGTAACAAGTACACACTTAAATGAAGGGAGAGAATGACACATGGGTAACGATAGTGTAAAAGATAAAATGAAAGGCGGCTTAAATAAAGCCAAGGGAGAAGTGAAGGATAAAGTCGGAGATATGACCGACAAAACGGACATGCAGGCTGAAGGCAAAAAAGATAAGGCAAAAGGCGAGGTCCAAAAGGGCATCGGTGAAGCGAAGGATAAATTCACAGATAAAGATTAATGAGCTCGGCAAGGCAAGAAACATTGTTTCTTGCCTTTTTTATGTGAATAAATATAACAAAAAAGACAATCGATTTGGTTAAAATATCTAAATTTTTTAAATATTCTTTAAAAAAATGCGCCTGTTCTATATAATAAATGACATAAGTTGTTAACTTTTATAACATCAGTTGGCTGAATCAGAAAAAGGAGGTTCTGAATGAAAAGCAAAGGGGTTAGAATACAGGCTGTCTTTCTGATGTTTCTTATCACGATTCTGATCACGGGATGTACGGCGCCGAAGAAAGTGTCGGAAGCCAGCGGAGATGCGAAAAAAACAGTTGAAATTGACACAAGCGGGGATTCAGTGAAGGTTGGGATTCTTCACTCATTAAGCGGGACAATGGCAATCAGCGAGGTATCCGTCCATGATGCAGAGCTGCTGGCTATTCACGAAATCAACCAAAAAGGCGGCGTTCTCGGGAAAAAGCTTGAACCCGTCGTGGAGGACGGGGCATCTGACTGGCCTACCTATGCCGAAAAAATGAGAAAGCTGCTTCAGCAGGACAAAGCGGCGGCTGTATTCGGAGGGTGGACATCAGCGAGCCGCAAGGCGATGCTCCCGGTTGTGGAGCAAAATAACGGGCTGCTGTTCTATCCGGTGCAATACGAAGGCATGGAGTCATCACCTCATATTTTTTATACCGGAGCAACGACGAATCAGCAAATCGTGCCGGCTGTCGATTGGCTGCTGAAGAATAAAGGCAAGACATTCTTTCTGATCGGCTCGGATTATGTGTTCCCGAGAACAGCCAATGAAATCATTAAAGCGCAAGTAAAAGCTGCTGGGGGAGAAGTTGCCGGTGAAGAGTATACGCCGCTCGGCCACACGAATTACAGTACGCTGGTCAGCAAAATCAAAGAAAAGCGGCCGGATGTGATTTTTAACACATTAAACGGCGACAGCAACGTGGCATTTTTCAAACAGCTGAAAGATGCGGGCGTGACAGCTGATGATATTCCTGTCATGTCGGCGAGTGTCGCAGAGGAAGAAATTCGGGGGATCGGGACAGATGCGCTAAAAGGGCATTATGCGGTGTGGAATTACTTCCAAACAACAAATACAGCAGAAAATCAGACATTCGTGAAGAATTATAAAAAGCAGAACGGAGATAAGAGGGTGACCAGTGATCCGATTGAAGCCGGCTATAATGCGGTGTATCTCTGGGCGGCAGCCGTTGAAAAAGCCAAGTCCTTTGAGATCGATAAAGTGAAGAAAGCCGCTGACGGGATTGCATTCAAGGCCCCGGGCGGCACAGTGAAAATCGATGGGGATACACAGCATCTTTACAAAACAGTTAGAATCGGGAAAATCACGGGGGATGGACAGTTTAAAGAAGTATGGAACTCAGGTGATCCGGTAAAACCTGATCCGTATTTAAAAACGTACGACTGGGCAAAGGGGTTATCTAAATAAATCAAAGCCGTTTGCGGGAGAGGAGGCGGAACATGTCTGTTGTCGTGACTCAATTATTTAACGGGATCAGTCTCGGTTCTATTTTGATTCTCATTGCGATTGGATTGGCCGTTACATTCGG
The DNA here is from genome assembly GCF_054161355.1 of Bacillus sp. PK3-037. Taxonomy (NCBI): domain Bacteria; kingdom Bacillati; phylum Bacillota; class Bacilli; order Caryophanales; family Bacillaceae; genus Bacillus; species Bacillus sp. PK3-037. The sequence goes on from NZ_CP096408.1 coordinate 492,400, forward strand.
TTTGATGAACATTATGAATATGGCGCACGGTGAGTTGATGATGGCGGGAGCCTACACGACATATGTCATTCAGCAGCTGTTTTTAAGCTATTTGCCGGCTTCTCTCTTTTCCTATTACTTTTTTATTGCGGTCATCATGTCGTTTACAGTTGCGGCACTGCTTGGCATTGTCATTGAAAAAGTGATTGTCAGGCGATTATATGACCGTCCGCTCGACAGCCTGTTGGCAACATGGGGGGTAAGCTTGATCCTTCAGCAGGCGGCCAGATCAATTTTTGGCGCGCCGAATGTCGCTGTTCAGTCTCCTGAGTGGCTGTCGGGAGGAGTGACACTGTTTTCGGTCACCTTTCCATATAAAAGGCTGTTTATTTTGGCGCTTGTTCTTTTTACGCTTGCGCTGCTGGGATTCTATTTGTTTAAAACTCCGGCGGGGCGGAGGATGCAGGCTGTTACGCTGAACCGGAGTATGGCATCCTGTCTTGGTGTATCTGTGAGAAAAACAGATACATTGGCTTTTGCGCTCGGAAGCGGGCTGGCCGGTATTGCGGGGAGCTCACTCACATTGCTCGGGTCAATCGGGCCTACTCTCGGTTCGTCTTATCTGGTCGATGCTTTTATGATCGTCATTTTAGGCGGGATCGGAAAATTAAAAGGAACGATTATCGGGGCTGTGATGGTGGGATTGCTCAGTACATTTGTAGAGTATTCGACAAGCGCCACCATAGCCAAGGTTGTGGTGTTTGCGTTTATTATTCTCTTTCTGCAATGGCGGCCTTCGGGTCTCGCAAGCGTCAGAACGAGATTACTTGATTAGGGGGGTGCCGGATGAAGCGGTTTTCGCAATTCAGTCCGTATGTTGTGATGTTTGCCCTTTTTATCGCCGCTCCGTTCTTTCTTCAGGAGTTTCGATTGGGGCTGTTGGCGAAGTTTTTATGCTTTGCGATTGTGGCGGTCGGCATTTGCCTGATTTGGGGATATACAGGCATTTTGAGCTTGGGGCACGGTGTCTTTTTCGGATTGGGCGCCTACTGCATGGCGATGTATTTAAAAATAGAAGCCTCACCGTCCGGCATTCCTGATTTTATGGAGTGGACGGGTGTCAGCGAACTGCCGTGGAACTGGGCTTTGTTCAGGCACCCTTTCGCTGCATTTGCGGCGGCTGTCGCTGTGCCTGTGCTACTGGCGTTTCTGCTCGGCTATTTTACGTTTCGCAACAATATAAAGGGAGTTTATTTTTCATTGATATCACAGGCTGTCGTCGTTGTGGTGGTCACACTGTTCATCGGCAGCCAGGAAATCACCGGCGGCACTAATGGACTTACCAACTTCTATACGATTTTTCAATATTCTCTGGCTGATCCTGCCTTGAAGCAAATCCTGTATTTTGCCACACTCTTTTTTCTCGGCCTTACTGTTGTGTTCGCTTTGTTTCTTACGAGAAGCCGCTTTGGCCGGCTTTTGCAGGCGGTTCGCGACGGAGAGAACAGGGTGCGTTTTTTCGGTTATCATTCCACCGTTTTTAAAGTGTTTATTTACTGTGTGTCCGCTGCGATGGCGGGAATTGCCGGGATGCTGTTTGTGCTTCAGGACGGGATGATCTCGCCGGAAATGATGGGCATTATCCCTTCAGTGGAAATGGTGCTGTGGGTGGCGATCGGCGGAAGGCACTCCATTTTCGGAGCTGTGCTGGGCGCGCTGTTAACGAACGGCATGAAAAGCTATTTAAGCGAATATTATCCTGACATTTGGCTGTATTTCCTCGGTGCGCTGTTTATGATCGTCGTGCTTTACTTGCCAAGAGGGATTGTCGGACTGTTTGAAAAGCTTGGAACCCAGCTTTCCTTCTCTAAAAAGAAAGGAGCGGCTGCATATGAAACCGATACTTATCTGCCGTGATGTGAAGGTTCAGTTTGACGGATTTTGGGCGCTGCAGGGGGCAGATATCAGTGTGCAGGAACGAGATATTCACTTTTTGATTGGGCCGAATGGCGCCGGGAAAACAACCATGCTGGATATCATTTGCGGGAAAACAAAGCCGCATTCGGGCGAGGTTGTGTTTCAGGAAACGGCTAAACTGACAAAGGTTCCGGAATATCAGATCGCCAAAATGGGCGTCGCCAGGAAGTTTCAGGCTCCGAGTGTCTTTTCGCAGCTGACCGTGTTTGAAAATATCGAGCTTGCCATGAAGCAGAAAAAAACGATTCTCTCTCTGCTGATGGCGCGTATGACCAGAGAGCAGCGTGGCAGGGTGATAGACATCCTGAAGCTGATCGGGTTAGAAGAGAAGCGGGATGCAGAAGCCGGCAGCCTGTCACACGGGCAGAAACAATGGCTCGAAATCGGCATGCAGCTCGCCATGGAGCCGAAGCTTTTGCTGCTGGATGAACCGATCGCCGGTATGACGGGAAATGAGCGTGATAAAACCGGGGCTCTCCTTGAGGAGATTGCCAAAACGTGTTCCGTTTTAATTGTGGAGCACGATATGGAATTTGTCCGCTCGTTTTCCAGAAAAGTCACGGTGATGCATGAAGGGAGAGTGCTTTGTGAAGGATCGATGGATGAGATTACAAGCAATGAAGAGGTGGCAGCGGTGTATTTAGGAAGGAGCGGAGCGTCATGATAGCGGTCAGTAATGTGACATCCGGTTACGATCAATCCATGATTTTGCATAACCTCAGTATGGAGGTACGCCCCGGGCAGATCGTCGCTGTATTAGGCCGAAACGGAGTCGGCAAATCCACTTTGCTGAAAACGATCATCGGCCTAATTCCAGCCAAACAGGGACAGATCCGTTTTCATCAAACGTTTGTTCAAAACGAAAAGACGGAAAAACGGGCAAGAGCTGGAATTGCGTACGTGCCCCAGGGGAGAGACATCTTCCCCGCTTTAACCGTTCGCGACAATCTTTTGCTCGGAGAAGAACCGCTTCCTAAGAAGGAGCGGAGAGGGCGGATCAAGGAAGAGATTTTTCAGTGGTTTCCTGTTTTGAAGGACATGCTCGACCGGAAAGGCGGCGATTTAAGCGGAGGACAGCAGCAGCAGCTTGCGATTGCCAGAGCGCTGATGGGAAATCCGAAAATTATTTTACTTGATGAACCAATGGAAGGAATTCAGCCCTCAATTATCGAACTAATCAGACAAGTTATCGTAGAAATTTCCAGAAAAAAAGACATTTCCGTTGTTTTAGTCGAGCACAGTCTGGAAAACGCGTTAACATGTGCTGACTACCTTTATGTGATCGACAGGGGAACGGTTGTCGACCATGGAAAGGCCGATGAAGAAACGGCACGGCGCTTTGAAAGGCATCTTACCGTATGACCCGGTACTTGAAGAAAGGGAGGTGATGTCCCGCCTGCATGTTCCACAAATTCGCAGTAACCGCATCCGCTTTATACGACAAAAGAAGGAGGACTACAGATGAAACTGACACCGGTTGAACAAGAGAAATTGCTCATTTTTGCAGCGGGAGAATTAGCCAAACAGCGAAAGGCGCGCGGCGTTCTGCTGAACTATCCCGAGGCTGCCGCTTATCTCACCTGTTTTATCATGGAAGGCGCGCGTGATGGAAAGGGAGTGGCGGAGCTGATGGAAGCCGGCCGCCATGTATTGACTGAAAAAGATGTCATGGAGGGCGTGCCTGAGATGCTGGACAGCATTCAGGTGGAAGCTACATTCCCTGACGGAGTGAAGCTTGTCACAGTACACCAGCCGATTTCTGCGGAGGTGAAGTCATGAAGCCGGGAGCATTTCAGATTGCTGAGGGGACCATTACGATTAACGAAGGCCGCCAGACACGGGAGATAGCGGTGAAAAACACCGGATCACGTTCCATTCAGGTCGGTTCACATTTTCATTTTGCGGAAGCCAATGGCGCGCTATCGTTTGACCGCGAACAAGCCATCGGCATGCGTATCGACATTCCGTCAGGCACATCGGTCCGTTTTGAGCCAGGTGAGGAGAAAACGGTCACGCTTGTTGAATTCAGCGGACGAAAAACAGTAAGAGGACTGAACGGAATGGCCGATACGTATATCGATGAACGCGGCAAAGAAAAAACGTTAGCCAACTTAAAGAAAGCCGGCTGGATGGAGGGTGTGATTCGATGAAAATGTCACGGGAGCAATACGCGGAGCTGTTTGGTCCGACAACGGGCGATAAAATCAGATTGGGCGATACGGACTTATGGATCGAAGTCGAAAAGGACTTCACTGTTTATGGTGAAGAAATGATCTTTGGAGGCGGAAAAACGATCCGTGACGGCATGGGCCAAAACGGCAGCATCACAGGAAAAGACGGCGCTTTGGATTTGGTTATCACCAACGTCGTGCTATTGGATTACACAGGCATTGTCAAAGCGGATGTCGGTGTAAAGGACGGCCGGATCGTGGGTGTCGGAAAAAGCGGCAACCCCGATATCATGGATGGAGTCGATCCGCATATGGTCATCGGTGCGGGTACAGAGGTGATTTCCGGTGAAGGCAAAATTTTAACGGCTGGAGGAGTGGATACGCACATTCACTTTATTTGTCCTCAGCAGATGGAAGTTGCGCTTTCTTCAGGAGTGACGACTCTTCTTGGAGGCGGAACGGGACCTGCTACAGGAAGCAAAGCGACAACATGTACGTCAGGTGCATGGTATATGGCAAGGATGCTGGAAGCGGCTGAGGAATTTCCGATCAATGTCGGCTTCTTAGGAAAAGGGAACGCATCTGATAAAGCGCCGCTGATCGAACAGGTGGAAGCCGGCGCCATCGGCCTGAAGCTTCATGAAGACTGGGGCACGACGCCAAGCGCTATCAAAACGTGTATGGAAGTTGTGGATGAAGCCGATATTCAAGTCGCAATCCATACGGATACGATCAATGAAGCGGGCTTCCTGGAAAACACGCTTGACGCAATCGGAGACCGGGTGATTCATACATATCACATTGAAGGAGCAGGCGGGGGCCACGCTCCGGATATTATGAAGCTCGCCTCTTACGCGAACATTCTGCCGTCATCCACAACGCCGACAATTCCTTACACTGTCAATACGATGGATGAGCACCTTGACATGATGATGGTTTGTCACCATTTAGATGCGAAGGTGCCCGAGGACGTGGCGTTCAGCCATTCCAGAATCAGGGCTGCGACGATTGCGGCAGAGGACATTCTCCATGATATCGGCGCGATCAGCATGACATCATCGGATTCCCAAGCGATGGGACGTGTTGGCGAAGTCATTATCCGCACTTGGCAGGTGGCTGACAAAATGAAAAAACAGCGCGGCGCTCTCATTGGAGAAAACGGAAACGATAACGTACGTGCGAAACGCTACATTGCCAAATATACGATTAATCCGGCAATTACTCACGGCCTCAGCCATGAAGTCGGTTCTGTAGAAAAAGGAAAGCTCGCTGACCTTGTCCTGTGGGATCCTGTATTTTTCGGCGTTAAACCGGAATTGGTCTTAAAGGGCGGCATGATAGCACGCGCGCAAATGGGGGATCCAAACGCGTCTATCCCGACTCCGGAACCGGTGTTCATGCGCCAAATGTATGCTTCCTATGGTAAAGCCAACCGCTCAACTTCCATCACATTTATGTCCCAGGCGGGCATTGAAAGCGGTGTGGCGGAAAGGTTAGGGCTGGAAAAAAGAATTTCTCCTGTGAAAAACATCCGCAAGTTGAGCAAGCTGGATATGAAATTAAACGCTGCTTTGCCGAAGATTGAAGTCGATCCGAAAACGTATCAGGTCTTTGCTGACGGAGAAGAATTGTCCTGTCAGCCTGTCGATTATGTTCCGCTGGGACAGCGATATTTCTTATTCTGACAAGACACGGCCGGAGTGCATCCGGCCGTTTTATTGACTAAACGGATGCGCAAGAAGCGCAAATTTAGTGTATATTATATGTTGACAAATGAATTAAATGTAACTATTATAGTTACAACGGTGGTGAAAAAACATGATTAACAGCCGTCTTGCTGTCGCCATTCATATTTTATCTCTCATTTCGATGGATGAAAAAGCGTCTTCGGAAATCATCGCTGACAGTGTCAACACCAACCCGGTTGTTGTAAGAAGGATGATCAGCCTGCTGAAAAAGGGCGATATTCTCACATCACGCGCCGGGGTGCCGGGCGCGAGTCTCAAAAAAGATCCGGCTGATATTTCTCTTTTAGAAGTATATCGGGCTGTTCAAAACCAAGAGGAACTATTTGCGGTTCATGAAAACCCGAACCCGAAGTGTCCGGTAGGCAAAAAAATTCAGTGCGCGCTGGATGAGACATTTGAAAGTGTGCAAAAAGCGATGGAAAATGAGCTGGCAAGCAAGTCATTAAAAGATGTAATGAATCATCTCTTTTGATCAAAAGGGATGACTTCTCACCACTAACATGTAACTAAAATTGTTACAAATAAGGAGGAAATCAAAAATGAAAATAGGAATTATCGGTGCAAGCGGAAAAGCGGGAAGTCTGATTTTGAAAGAAGCGAAGGAAAGAGGTCACGAGGTAACTGCCATTGTCCGAAATGCATCTAAAGTGCAGGATCAAGATACAGCGATTTTGGAGAAAGATGTTTTTGAACTGACGGCGGAAGAGCTCAAGCCTTTCGATGCACTCGTTAACGCTTTTGGAGCTGCGCCTGGCCAGGAACATCTTCATGTTGAAGCAGGCAGAACATTAATCAGCCTGCTAAAGGATGCAAAACATACAAGATTGTTTGTCGTCGGCGGAGCGGGAAGCCTGTTTGTTGATGAAGCCAAAACAACACGTTTAATGGATACACCGGAATTCCCGAAAGAATATCTTCCGACTGCATCCAATCAAGGAGAGAACCTGAAAGATCTGCAAAAGGCAGACTCTATTTCCTGGACGTTCCTCAGCCCGGCGGCGTTTTTTGATCCGGCAGGAAAGCGGACGGGATCTTACCAAAAAGGAAAAGACAATGTGATCGTAAACGCAAAAGGCGACAGTTATATCAGCTATGCCGATTATGCGATTGCTGTTTTGGATGAGCTTGAACATCCGTCACACAAAAATGAACGCTTTACAGTAGTAAGCGAAGCGGAATAACAAGAAAAAACCCGGAGGATGCTCCGGGTTTTTCTAATTAATAGGTGCTGTACGTATCATAATCGCTGAATATGCCGTCGGCAATTCCAAGCATTAGAAAGATGAAGAATGCGATGATCGCCAAAATCGATACAGCGATGCTCACGATTAAATAAATCCCTTGCATCTTTACAAATTTCGCATAGTTCTCCAGCATTAAATCCTCAGATTGCCCGCTATGCTTTTCAGCCATTAAGCCTGCTTCTTTTGCTGACCGCATCAAAAAGATGCCTGCAATGATTTGCAGTACGCCCGGCACTGCGCCGATAAGAAAAAAGAACGCGCCTGAAAGCGCAGTAAAAGCGCCCATAATAATAAATAAGATGCCTGTTGCTTTTCCCCATTTTGAAATACTGATGAGGGTTTTGTTAATCGTTTCCGGATTCATTGACACGGGTCCCCTTTACAAAAAATACTCACTTTTCTTTTATACACTATTTGTGAGAAGTTTTGTATAAAGAAATAAAAATAGTGAATTGATTTTGCCGCACAGTGAATGGGCTTTGGCCTGACGATCTGGAGGCGCAAGCCGCTGTTGATAAATACCGTGATCATATTCGTGATTTTTTATTACGGTTGCACGCTATATGGGAAAGGTCATGCGCGTTTTTACGGGGTGCGTGATGATAGATTATGACCATGCTGAAAAACCCCGGCCATAAAGGCCGGGGGGGATTGGCACATCTTATAAAATCGGCGACAATAGCCGTGAGACGGATTCCTTGATGCGGATCCATAATGACCGCTGCTGATATTCCTCGTAGGTGTATTTTCTGGATACGAGCAAATCTTCTTTAAATGTAGAAACCAGTTTTTTGGCAATGTTGATATCATAAATAAATGCATTCACCTCAAAATTCAGCCTGAAGCTTCGGACGTCGATATTCGCTGTACCGACCGACGCAATTTCGTCATCCACAACAATTGTTTTCGCATGGATAAAGCCATTATCGTAAATATAGACGGTGGCTCCGGCTTTTAAAAGATCCCCGATATACGAAAGCGTGGCCCAGTATACAAAAGCATGATCAGGCTTGTTCGGTATCATAATGTTGACATCAATGCCTGATAGGCACGCGATTCTCAATGCATCCAGCAGGCTTGCGTCCGGAATAAAATAAGGTGTTTGTATCAAAATGTTCCGCTTGGCGTTTGAAATCATTTTGATGTAGCCGTTTTTAATTTGTTCCCATTCGGAATCGGGCCCGCTCGTAACAATCTGCATCCCGACGTTTCCCTTTGGGCTGCAATCGGGAAAGTGGTTCGGGATATAGGTGAGCGTATGATGATGTGAAGCTTGGTTCCAGTCAAGGATGAATCGTGTCTGAATGGCGTGAACGGCCGTTCCCTGCAATCGAATATGGGTATCGCGCCAATAGCCGAACTTCGGATTGAGGCCAAGATATTCATCTCCGACATTAAACCCTCCGACATAACCGGTTATGCCGTCTATGATAACAAGCTTTCGGTGGTTGCGGTAATTCAGCCGAAGGTTAATCGGCCTGAGCTTTGAAGGGAAAAAGACCTCCACATGCCCGCCGGCCTCACGCAGTTCTTTAAAAAACTTTTTGCGCAGCGTTCTGGACCCGAGTTCATCATACAAAACCCTGACCTGAACACCTTCTTTCGCTTTTTGAATGAGGGCGTCCCGCAATTTTTTTCCTAATTCATCACCTTTGTAAATATAATATTGTAGATGGATATGATCCTTTGCCTTTGATATGTCATGTAAAAGCCGCTGGAACTTATCACGTCCGTCAGTTATGACATCAACTGAATTATCCTCTGTAAAGACAGCGTGATTATTCATGATGAGCATATATATTAAATCCTTATTATCAAAGGTTGCCCGGTTGTTGAACTGAAATTGCCTGTTTTCTAATTCTTCAAGCTGATGCTGCAGCAGCTTTTCGATTCCGATTTTCTTTCGATCCTCCCATTGAAACAAATGCTTGCGCCTGAGATTATGACCGAATAACAGGTATAAAATAAAGCCTAAAACGGGAATAAAGAAAAGAACAAGCAGCCAAGCCCATGATGCACTGGCATCGCGCCGTTCTTTGAATATGACAATGATGGCCAAAAGAATATTCAAAATGAAAAAAAGTGATAAAAGGATGGAAGAAATACTCACTTTGTAACCCCGCTCATTCATATTTATCAAGAAGATTGCCATTAGTATTCCATGAATAACAGCAATCTGATTCCCATTACAAATTATAACACTGACTTTTTAAAAGAATAAAGTGTGTTGACCCAGATTCTTCGCGAAAAACACGGGCAGATTTCTTTAAAACCAGCTTGCACCTGCGTTAAAATAAACTCATATGATAACGTTCGTGAAGCCTTGCAAAATCAAATAAAGGGGGAGAATTACATGAACTTTTACAGAATTGAACAAATGCCGGGGTTCATTAAAACAGAAATGCAAAAAATTCAAAAGGCTGTACAGCCTTTAATGAAGAAAACTGTCATCTACCGTTTTCTTGCTGTTCCGCTTGCTGCATTCTCTCTCTTTAATTTGGCTGCTTTCCTTTTTCATGCTTCAGCAGACAGAGAGTCTCTGATCAGCGCCGGACTTTTTGCGCTTCTTGCTGCACTTGGATTAGCATTTTTTAAAGAAGCGGGCTATCAGCATAAGCAAATTCAAAAGACCGTTCATATTTATATGCTGAACAGAATCAAAAAGAGCGAAATTCTTTCAGAAGAGCGCAAAAACACGTATACGCGGCAGATCAAGGAAGAACCGTTTGCGATGCGGAGCTTTGTTGAGTTTTTGACTGAAGAAGACAGACGCAAGAAAATGCTGTACTAAAAAAGAGCTGACATGGGTCAGCTCTTTTTATTCAAATACGGGCTCATCTTCATAATAATAGGAATCCGGGTCTTCATACGTATCCATATCCTCAAAAGCGGCGATGCCGACAAATACGAGGAAGAAAATGAGCAAAATGATTCCGATAAGGCCTGCGGCGATACTTGATGCAGCGTAGAATAATTGCATTTTAATAAATTTTCCGTAGTTCTCCAGCATGCTTTCACCCGCACTGCCGGTCAGATTTCCGCTCGCCTCTTTTGCTGATTTTGCTGACCGCATCAGAAATACGCCTGAAATAATGAGCAGAACGCCTGGAATAGCGCCTATGACTGTCATTAAAGCCGACAGGGCAGCCAGCGCGCCCATGACAATCAAAAGAATTCCTGTTATTTTGCCCCACTTTGCAATGTCTGAAAGCGATTTGACAGCAGCAGCGCTCAGCTCCCGTTTTTCGCTCTCTGTGCTGTTGTTCTCCTGCTCGATCACGCTGTTTTCTTCGTGGTGATTTTCAATATGGTTTTCATCTTTATCAAGACTAATCATGATAGCTCTCTCCCTAATATTTTTAAGTCATATCGCTTGCCGTCCATTTCGGCAATGCTGGGGAATAACCCCCATTCCTTGAAACCGTGCTTTTCAAACAGCTTCAGGCTAGGCTTGTTATGTCCGAAAATGAAGGCCATAAGCGAGCGGATGCCAAGCTCCGGCGCGATGCGGAGCGCTTCCTGAAGCAAATGTGTTCCGGCGCCTTTGCCGCGGCATGATTCATGAATGTATATGCTGATCTCGGCTGTTTTATTATAAGCAGGCCTGCCGTAAAATCTTTCGAAGCTGATCCAGGCAGCCACGTCCCCGTTTTCATCCTCAGCAACATACAGCGGCCGTTCGTCTGTATGTCCCAAAAACCATGCCATCCGGTCTTCCGGAGTTACCGGTTCAGTATCGGCTGTTACCATTCGTGAGGCAATCGTAGAGTTATAAATCGCTACAACCGCTTCTATATCCTTTTTTTCAGCAAGACGTAATGTGAAGTTCATACGTATTTGGTTCTCCTCTCAAAAAAAAAATGACATACTTTCTTATCAGCCTGCACAAACTATATCTAAAAAAGTTTTTTATATCCGTGTATATATTTTCAGAAAAGTGTTCAGAATGTTGCTGAGGTGATAAACAATGAGAGAGGAAGAAAAGAAAACTTCTCAAGTCAAAAAACTTCAGCAGTTTTTTCGTAAACGCTGGGTGTTCCCTGCAATTTACTTAGTCAGTGCGGCCGTCATTTTAACAGCTGTCCTTTGGTATCAATCTGTATCAAATGATGAGGTAAAGGATCAGTTAGCTGATAACGGCGGAAGCTCCGCGTATGACAACAACGACGATGCAGTTGAAGTAGGAAAGTCTATGGAAAATGTCGCAATGCCGGTTGTTGATTCTGAAAACGTTTCTGTTGTGAAAAAGTTCTATGAAACTGATGCCGCAAAAGAAGAAAAAGAAGCAGCACTCGTTACCTATAATAACACGTACAGCCTAAGCAAAGGAATTGACTTAGCTGAGAAAGACGGAAAAGATTTCGATGTTTCTGCTTCTCTAAGCGGTACGGTTGTGAAATCTGAAAAGGATCCAGTGCTGGGATATGTTGTGGAAATCGAACATGCTGATGGGTTATCTACTGTGTATCAATCACTTTCTGAAGCAGGTGTTGAGCAAGGCGACAAGGTGAAGCAAAACCAAGTCATCGGAAAGTCTGGCAAGAACCTTTACAGCGAAGAAAGCGGCAACCACGTACACTTTGAAATCCGTAAAGACGGAATTGCTATGAACCCGCTGAACTTTATGGACAAGCCGGTTTCTTCTATTGAAAAAGCGGCAGCTGCAGAAGAAAAAGCTGCAACTGAGAAAACAGAAGAATCCATTCAGCAATCATCAGAAAAAAAGGATGGTTCGACTGAAAAAGGAACTGACGAAAAATCCGAGGACAAAACGGATGATTCAACTGACAAATCAGGTTCCAAAGAAAGCAGCACAACAGAAGGCACTGAACAGTCCTAATGAAGAAAACGTCTATCGGTGTGATAGGCGTTTTTTTTTGTTACTTTTTGTTTCACTGTGCCGTCTATGTATTGACATGCACAAGATGCCGCTGGAAAGGAGGCTGTTTTTATGCATCGTTTATTACTCGCAGGCTGGATCTTCTTCATTTTACTCTCTGTCTGTACAGAAAGCTTCAGTGATATGGTGGTGTCGCAGACAGTGGCATTTCACTTTCATCCGCATCCTGATCTAAACCAATTTTTAGACATGGATTTTACTCAGCTGACCACGCCTGAAGCTGTGATTCAAAAAATCGGGCACACGTTTTCTTTTTTCGTGCTGACATATTTGCTCTGGAAGCAATGGAGCCGTATAAAATGGGCCTCGGGCGGAGCATTCGTGTTTGCCGTTTTTACGGAAATCATTCAGCTTTTCTTCAGCAGAAACGGCTGCATCCGGGATGTGCTCATTGACAGTGTTGGGATTGCCCTGTTTCTTGGATTATTTGTTATCGCAAAGCGGAAAAAACATGAGATGTATGAAAAATATTAAAGCCGGCGCTCTGCATTCAGAGGCCGGCTTTTTTGCTTAGAAATTTTGATCGGTTGGTTTTTTCGTAATCTTGTTGATAATCGCTTCATAGATTCGAACGATGAAATCAACGAACGGGCGAAGAAGATCTGAAAATCTAAAGAACAGGAACCCGATAATGATCGCGACAACAAGGCTGCCCAACACATCTATCGGATAGTGATGTCCCACCCAAATTCGTGAAAAACCGGTCAAAAGCCCGAAGATGACGAGCGGCCAGCCGATTTTACGGTTTCTGAAAAGCATTGCGATCGAAATGGCTAGCGCTCCCGTTGTGTGGTCACTCGGAAAAGAAGCATCCGCATCGTGCGGGATCAGCGTATGAACCGTGTGAGCGACGAAAGGGCGCGGTTCAACATAAACTTGTGTAATCAAGTAATTGATCACAAGACCCGCAATTCCCGTAATTCCTGCGTAAAGCACGTTCTTTCTGCTTTGTGTGTTCCCGAACAGCCACATCACCAATAAGATAAGCGCATAGGCAACGATCGCGTATTCCGTTATGAAAACCATAATGGAATCGAGAACAGAATTGTGATGAGATAATCCATGGATAGCTTTAAATATTTCGTAATTCAAATAATCACCTTTTACATTTTTATATTAAGTAGACTCATCTTACTCAGAAAAAGTTTCAAATAAAAATAGAGATTGTCTGAAATCATGGCGCTTGAAGAGGATTCGAATGGGCATCACGGTTTCTGGGGGTTTTTTCTCCGCACGAAAAAAAGAGATCCGGAGTGTCCGAATCTCTTAACGATATTACAGCGCTTCAGGTCCTTCTTCGCCGGTGCGGATATTAATCGTATTGCCGATTTCATAGACGAAGATTTTACCGTCACCCGGTGATCCCGTTTTCAGAACCCTCTTAGCGGTCTCAGTTACTTGATCAACAGGAACCTTGCTGACCACGATTTCGATTTTTAAACGTTCATATACATTGCTTTCTATTTTTACCCCTCGATAAAGCTCCGTATGTGCTTTTTGAAGCCCACAGCCGTGAACATTGGAGAAGGTCAGAGAGGTGACTCCGATTTTTCCGAGTTCCTGCTTCAGCTTTTCAAAATTTGCCGGACGCGTTACAATTTCTACCTTGAACATTTGACCGCTCATAACGTCACTCCTCACATAGAATCTTGATATGCTTTTTCCCCGTGCATTGTTAAGTCAAGCCCAAGGGATTCTTCTTCTTCGGTTGCGCGAAGGGGAAGGAAGAGGCCTACTATTTTAATAATAACGAAAGTGACAATAAATACAAAAACATAAGTGGCAGCGATCGCTACGATTTGTTTCCAGATTAAACTTGCATCCCCGTAGAATAAACCGTCTGCACCAGCGGAGTTGACTGAAGTTGTTGCGAACAATCCTGTCGCGATGCCGCCCCATGTGCCGCCGATGCCATGCAGGCCAAAGGCGTCAAGCGCGTCATCATACCCGAATTTCTGTTTAAGCGAGAAGACACCCCAGAAGCAAACCGCTCCGCCGATGATGCCAATGATAATAGAAGAAAACGGTGTGACAAACCCGGCCGCCGGCGTGATGGCCACAAGCCCTGCGATCGCTCCTGATACCGCGCCGAGCATCGTCGGTTTTTTGTTGATGATCCATTCAACCAAAATCCAGCCGGCAATCCCCGCTGCGGCTGCCGTGTTTGTATTTATAAAGGCGTACATGGCGACATCGTTTAATGTCAGGGCGCTGCCTACGTTAAAACCGAACCAGCCGAACCAAATCAGGGCGCCTCCTAAGAAGGTGTAAATGAGGTTATGCGGAGAAGACGCTGTGCCGTCTTTCCGTTTGCCGAGCACGATAGCCAGAACAAGGCCGGCCACCCCGGAAGAAATATGAACAACGTTTCCGCCCGCGAAATCAAGTGCGCCAAGCTGACCGATCCAGCCGCCGCCCCATACCCAGTGAGCAACCGGTGTGTAAACCAATGAAGCCCATAAAACCGAGAATAAAAGAAAAGCGCCGAATCGCATCCGTTCTGCGAAAGCCCCGGAAATGATGGCGGTTGTCAGAACCGCGAACGTCATTTGAAACATCATAAATAATGAATGGGGAATCGTGTCGCTGTAATCACCCGGATCAAATCCGACCCCCTTCAGTCCTGCCCACTCCAGGCCGCCAATGATTGAATTGCCTGGTGCGAAGGCGAGTGTATATCCGAACAGCACCCAAACGATGGAAACGATGGCAATGGAGGAGAAACTGTGCATTGCTGTACTCAGCACATTTTTGCTTTTTACCATTCCTCCATAAAATAACGCTAACCCCGGGGTCATCAGCCACACGAGTAAAGCGCAAAAGAACATAAATACTGTATCGCCCATTTGCATGTCTCATTCCTCCGTATCTTTCAGAAAATTATTATATTTCTTCATTATAGAGAAAAAAGAATGATAAAACATTTTCATGTAAGATTTCCTGACATGTTTTTTAGTATGTGTTATCAATGCGGGCGAAGAAAGAAAAACGGTATGTGCCATACAAGACTTTATGTCTATAAAATAATTCTGTTTTTATGAGAAAAAAGGGAATTGACAATAAATAGAATTATATATAGTGTATTAAGTGTACTAGTTAATATAATACACTAAGGGGGATGCGAGATGAATAAAGGCAACAGGCTGCTGAGAGCGTTAAGAAAGTCCATTCCGGCGACATTCCGGTTGTTTTTGGCCTTTAATTTTTTTGTGTACGGCCTGGCGAAAGTGGTCATAGGCCAGTTTGGGGAAGTAACACCTGAAATTGCTGCTGCAGCGGGAAAGGGATTTACAATTGCGTGGACATTTTTCGGTTATTCCCATGTCTATGAAGTATTTATAGGCTTTGGGGAAATCATTGCTGCGGTTTTGCTGTTGATTCCAAGAACATCTGCGTTAGGCGCGGTTGTATTTATGCCGATTATTGTGAACGTCGTCATGATTAACTATTGTTTTGATATTGGCGTGCAGGATCTCAGTACGATATTAATGATCATGTGTTTGATTCTGCTTTGGATTGACCGCCGCAAATTCATGGGCATGTTTAATCAGCAGCCGATTAACGGCAGGCAGGTGACGAAGCTATGACAACTTTTATGATCGCGGTGCTTGCCGGTATGTTTGTATGCACCACCTTTTATTTTTATATAAAAGAAAAATCGTGAGATAAGCGCTTCTCCTGAGAATTTCACAAGCGTCATGCAAGAATTCATGTGAAGTTGAAGAGTAAAATATGGAATGTGAGAAACACTAACAGCATCAGGAGGAAGCGCAAATGAACACACTTAACATTGATTTTCAAAACACAGCATTGGTTATCATTGATCTGCAAAAAGGAATCGTGCCAATAGATAAAAGCGGACAGGTTGTCCCGAATGCGAAAAAACTTATTGATGAATTCCGGAAACATAACGGCTTTATCAGCTTTGTGAATGTAGCCTTCCATGACGGAGCGGATACGCTAAAGCCGGAAACGGATGAACAGGCGCAGGGAGGTTCAGGTGAAATGCCGGCGGATTGGGCGGAATTTGTTCCGGAAATCGGTGTGCAGGACGGAGATTACACAGTGACCAAACGCCAGTGGGGCGCGTTTTTCGGCACGGACTTAGATTTGCAGCTGAGACGCCGCGGTATTGATACCATTGTACTGTGCGGCATTGCCACAAATATCGGAGTGGAAAGTACGGCTCGCGAGGCCTTTCAGCTTGGCTATCAGCAGATTTTTATTACAGATGCCATGTCCACGTTCAGCCAGGAAGAGCATGAAGCCACACTGCGCTTTATTTTTCCGAGAATCGGTAAATCGCGGACAACGGAAGAATTTTTATCACAAGTGAAATGAAAATATCAAAAAAGAGCCGTGCTGTCTTTTTAACGGCGGTAGCTTCAGGAACGATGCTGAATCCGCTGAACTCGTCTATGATTTCTCTGGCGCTCCACAGCATCCAGCATGAGTTTCGCCTGGCGTTTACAACGGTTTCCTGGCTGATCTCCTCGTTCTATTTGGCGAGTGCTATGGCCCAGCCCGTGACGGGGAAGCTTGGCGATTTGATTGGGCGCAAAAGTTTGTTTTTATTCGGGCTTATTCTTGTGGCGGTGTCCGCTATCGGGGCGCCGTTTGCGCCAACCTTTATGACATTATTGGTCATGCGGCTGTTTCAATCGGTGGGGAGCAGTGCGATTTATCCGTCGGGAGTCGGGCTGATACGAAGTCACATACATGAGCGTCAGGCTTCAGCCTTGGCGGTGCTGTCTATATTTGCGTCTGCAATGACGGCGCTGGGGCCTACAGTCGGCGGCTTTTTGATTGTGTGGGGCGGCTGGCCGGCGATTTTTATCGTCAATCTGCCGTTTATTATAATCAGCTTCCTATTGGGGATGTACATGTTCCCGAAGGATCAGAAAAAAGGGGTGGGGATCAGAACAGTTATCCGGCAGCTTGATGTTCCGGGAATCCTTTTGTTTGCCGGCGGGATCATTTTGCTTTTGTCCTTTTTGCTTTCATTCAGCACATCCCCGCATGCGTCAGAAGGTGTGATTGGTGTCATTCTGCTTGCCGCATTTGTCTGGCGTGAGCTGAAAACGGAGAAGCCGTTTATTGATGTCCGTTTGTTTAAAACGCAGCGAAGCCTGTCAGCGGTATACGTTCAGTTTATTTTACTCAATGTATTCTTCTACTGTTTATTTTTCGGCCTGCCGAGTTATTTTCAGGATGAAATGCATCTTTCTGTCCAAACGAGCGGTCTGTTTATGCTGTTCATGTCAGGAATGAGCATCGCTGTATCGCCCATTACAGGCAAGTGGATTGACCGATCGGGAGTCATCAAGCCGATTTTGGCGGGGGCGCTTCTGATGACGGCCGGCGCTGTACTCTTAACGGTCTTTTTTATCAGCGTTCCGGTCATCGGGAAAGGCTTGATCCTGTCGCTGCTCGGCATCGGTTACGGACTTGGAAACGTGGCGCTTCAGGCGGCGATGCTGAAAACGAGCCCTTCAGACATGGTGGGAACGACCTCGGGCCTGTTCCAAACGTGCCGTTACCTCGGCTCGATTTTATCCTCTGTGATTCTGGGCCTTCTGTTCGGTAAAGAGATTACAGCGGCTCATTTTGATATCATGGGAATGATCCTTATTGCTGTAGGCGCATTGAGTCTTTTCATGGCTTTGAGATTCACCGCCTTAATGAAAACAAGATCATGAGAAAAGAGACAGATATGCGAGTCTGTCTCTTTTCTTGTTTAGGATGCTCAAAAATGAATAAAAGGATTGTGTATCATAGCCAATGTATTTGTCTGACTTTTCAGTTATATTACGTAACATATGATGTTAGAAAACAATACATATAACGGAAGATAGACAATGCTGAAAGGGGAGCCGGCTATGGAATTAAAAGAGAGTCAGCAGCAATCAAACAGGCTGAGCAATGAGGATCTGCTGCCTTTAGGGCAGGAAAAACGCACTTGGAAAGCAATGAACTTTGCCTCGATTTGGATGGGGTGCATACATAATATACCGACCTACGCGACAGTGGGCGGATTAATTGCGATCGGGCTTTCACCGTGGCAGGTGATGGCGATCATTATTACGGCCTCGCTTATTTTGTTTGGCGCACTCGCCTTAAACGGGCATGCAGGGACCAAATACGGGCTGCCGTTTCCTGTGATTATCCGGGCTTCATATGGAATTTACGGCGCAAACATTCCGGCGCTTCTGAGGGCTTTTACAGCCATTATGTGGCTTGGCATTCAAACCTTTGCCGGAAGCACGGCGCTGAACATTTTGCTGTTAAATATGTGGCCCGGCTGGGGAGAGATTGGCGGGGAGTGGAATATTCTAGGCATTCACTTGTCTGGTTTCCTCTCTTTCGTATTCTTTTGGGCTGTGCATTTACTCGTATTGCACCACGGCATGGAATCGATTAAGCGTTTCGAGGTATGGGCAGGTCCTTTAGTATATGTGGTGTTTGGCGGCATGGTATGGTGGGCGGTCGATATAGCCGGAGGACTGGGGCCGATCTATTCGCAGCCTGGAAAATTTCATACGTTTTCAGAAACGTTTTGGCCGTTTGCTGCCGGAGTCACCGGCATTATCGGCATTTGGGCGACGTTAATTTTAAACATACCTGATTTTACACGGTTTGCTGAAACGCAAAAAGAGCAGATTAAAGGCCAGTTTTACGGCTTGCCGGGAACCTTCGCATTATTTGCGTTTGCCAGTATTACGGTGACCTCCGGTTCGCAGGTTGCTTTCGGCGAGCCGATTTGGGACGTGGTTGATATTTTGGCGAGGTTTGATAATCCTTATGTCATCGTATTATCTGTTATTACGCTCTGTATTGCCACCATTTCAGTAAATGTCGCAGCAAACATCGTCTCTCCGGCCTATGATATTGCGAATGCGTTGCCGAAATATATTAATTTTAAACGAGGCAGCTTTATTACAGCCCTGCTCGCTTTATTTACGGTTCCGTGGAAGCTCATGGAGAGCGCAACCAGCGTTTATGCGTTTCTCGGTTTAATCGGCGGCATGCTCGGTCCGGTGGCGGGCGTCATGATGGCTGATTACTTTATTATTCGCAAGCGGGTGCTATCGGTTGATGACCTTTATTCCGAAACCGGACGGTATGTGTATTTTAAAGGGTATAACTACCGGGCATTCGCAGCCACGCTTTTAGGCGCGCTGATCTCATTAATCGGAATGTATGTCCCCGCATTAAAAGGCTTATATGACATCTCATGGTTTGTAGGTGTGCTGACATCATTTCTTGTCTATATTGCTCTGATGCGGATTCACCCGCCGGTATCATCGGCTGTGGGAAAGTATGATTCTGGGCAGGTGCGTCGAGCTGAATAAGAACTTATGCAGGTGAAATTTGAGATGGTTTTCCATAAATGGATAACTTATAATGATATAAGAAAATCCATTCTAAATAGAAATGAGAATCCAATATGAAAATATCATTTTTTATTTCTGCGGCAGCCGTTTTAACTGCTGTGATCATCGCTTTGAATTATGATAAGACAGCAGCAAATGAACAAGACTCAGTGAACTGCTTATATGTTTCTCCTGACGGCAATGATCAAAATGAAGGGACGAAAACAAAGCCATTTCGTACACTGGCGCATGCCGCTAAGGAAGCTGTTGCCGGAACAACCGTAATCATCCGGGAAGGCACGTATGATGAACCGCTTGATGTGAAGCATAGCGGCGCGGATGGAAAGCCTATCACGTTTCGAAACTATCAGGACGAGAAAGCAGTCATTACCGGGAAATCGATGACGAGCGCAGAATATGAAACGCCGTTAATCCGCATAGACAATAAACATTACATCACAATCAGCGGTTTAACGATTGAGAATCTCTCTGTCTCATCTGAAGAAGCAACCGCCATGGGAATTTATGTGACTGGGTCCAGCAGCCATATCACGATAAAGGATAATCATGTTCGGCATATAAAAACAACGGCGGATGAGGGCAATGCCCACGGAATTGCGGTTTATGGGACGGGAAGCATGAAAGACATTAAGATTACGGATAATACCGTTGAAAAGCTGACACTCGGAGCGAGTGAAGCGGTTGTGCTGAACGGAAACATTAACGGCTTTACGATTGCAGGCAATCTGGTCCGTGATAATAACAATATTGGCATCGATCTTATCGGATATGAAGGAACGGCAGATCAAAACGATTATGTTCGAAACGGCGTCGTAGAAAACAATACTGTCTATCATCATTCAACTTTCGGAAATCCCGCTTATGGAGATGAGTACTCAGCGGGCGGAATATATGTCGATGGAGGGCGCAATATTGACATAAGGAAAAACACGGTTTACAGAAACGATATCGGTATTGAAGCAACCTCTGAGCACAAAGGAAAATATGCTGAGGATATAAAGATTACCGACAACAAAGTGTACCAAAATGCGTACACGGGTATTTCAATCGGCGGATATGACAAAGAGCGTGGCGGCACCATCGGTTCTGTGATCGCTCACAACATTATTTTCCGCAACGATACAAAAGAGCTGTATGGCGGACAGCTATTGCTGCAGCACGATACAAAAAACAACGTAATAGAAAAGAACATCATGACGGCAAGTGATTCAAGGCTGTTTATCGCCAACGATTGGAAAACCAATGAAGGAAATAGAGTCAATCATAACGTTTACCATAAGGAAGCAGGTAAGGACGGCTTATGGATGTGGAAAAAGACTGAATACGACTCGTTTTCATCCTATCAAAAAGCAACGAAAAATGATGTCGGCTCTATTTATGCGGATCCGATGTATCGTGACGAAGAGTCTTTTGATTTTACATTAGATCCGGATTCACCTGCGCGTCCGATTATTGAATCATGAAAGAAGCGGCATTCTATTCCGTTCAACGGAGCAGAATGCCGTTTTTTTTTATGCGAAAAAAGACTGCCGGCAAACTCCGGCAGTCTGACAAGCTATTCTGCAATCGACACTTTTCCTTCAGGTTCGGCGACAGCCGTTTTTTTCTGGCTCCATGCATAGAGGAGAAGAGAAATCAGAACGAATAGACCCGCTGATAAGTAAATAGATGAGAAGCCTGCGGAAGCAACGAATAATCCGAACACATACGATCCAGCGGCAATTCCGCTGTCAAAGAACGTAAAGAACGTCGCTGTCGCAAATCCTGAACGGTGTGCCGGTGAATTTTGTATCGCCAGCGTTTGCATGCACGGCACGATTGAGCCGTATCCGAGCCCGATCACCGCTCCGGATAATAACAGCATCCAGCTGCTGTGCGTAAAGGCAAGCATGCAAAGTCCGACAGAGAAAATCAGGATTGAAGGGTAAATCACAATCCCCGGTCCGACTTTGTCGAACAGTTTGCCTGTAAACGGACGCGCGACCATCATCGTAACGGCAAAGCATACAAAGAAGTAGCCGCTGACATTTAATAGATCAATAGACTTAGCAAAAACGGACAAAAATGCCGTAACTGTTGAATAACAGAATGATATAAACAATCCTACAATCGCAATCTTAAGCGCGCCTTTTTCAAACATATCCGACAGAGAGAAGCGGAATACAGTCGTTCCGCTGCTAATGCTGTTTGGCACTTTAATGAGTAATGTAACAAACAGCCCGACAATCATAAACACCGCAAAAATTGTAAAGAAGACAGAGAAAGGCACAATTTTCACCAGGCTCAATCCGAGAAACGGACCGATAGCCATTGCGAGGTTCATAGACATGGCAAAGTATCCAAGCCCTTCGCCGCGGCGTTTAACCGGAATGATATCAGCTGCGATCGCGCCGGTTACAGTGGTTAAAATACTGAACCAGATCCCTTGGAAGAACCGCAATCCGAGCAGCAGATAGAAGTTATGGATTGGCAGGTAAAGAAAAGACGAAAGGGCAAAAATCGCCATCGATACAATCGCCATTCTCTTTTTCCCAAACCGTTCTATAATAGCTCCTGAAAAAGGACGTGTGAAAATGGCGGATAACAGGAACAGACTGATCAACAGCCCTCCCTGAGATTCAGTACCTCCCAGCTCCTGCATCATATAGATAGGCAGAACAGTTAAAAATGTATAAAAGAACACAAAAACAAACAAGTTCACGAGAACGACCATAATAAAATCTTTGGTCCAAATCGGTTCAGACTTTTTCAAATGTATGTCACTTCCTTAATTCATTGTTGTAAAAACAAACGAAATAAATGAGAAAACGCTTCTTTATCTTCATCACGGAAATCTGCAAGCAGTTCTTCCTCGAATTTCAGCATTTTCACATTGATTTCCTCGTATTTTTTCTCTGCTTCTTTTGTGAGGACAACGAGTTTTTCCCGTTTGTCTTCACCTTGCCGTCTCTGTACCCATCCGTTTTCTTCAAGGCGTTTGATCGTCCGGGTCACCGTTGGGGCTTCCACATTTAAATAGGACCAAATCTCCTTTTGAGTCATTGGTCCGATCGTACGCAAACAATATAAAATTGACCATTGAGATGAGTAAAGGCCGAATGGCTCCAGTTGTTCATTGGCTTTTTTGGCAATCAGGCGGGCGCTTTGGTTGATTTGATGAATGAGGTGTCTGTTGACGTAGGTCATTTCGGTCTCCTTCTAAAAAAACTTACCTAAGTAACTAATTGCTTTTTTCATTTTACAGGAGCGATGAAAGGATGTAAAGGTATAAATTTAGTGACGCGAAATAATTAGCGGAAGTCGAAAAGTTCGTTTCACCCCTTGTCCTTATTGAGTTTTTAGCATATTCCCACAAGAATGCTAATACACTGTTACAAACCTAACAAAGAGAGTGTTTGAGGTGAGGGATCGTGGGCATATTTCACAAACTTACTTTTAAAACCATACAACAAAGAAGCTGCATAATGAATGACTCTTTACAGAATACGGATCTCATTTCACACTTCTCACATCCATTTTAGGGAGGTCGAGTGGTGTGCACGATTACATCAAAGAGCGAACAATCAAGATAGGAAAGTACATCGTGGAGACAAAGAAAACCGTTCGTGTCATTGCGAAGGAATTTGGTGTTTCCAAAAGTACAGTACACAAGGATTTAACAGAGCGTCTGCCTGAAATCAATCCTGACTTGGCAAACGAAGTGAAAGAAATACTCGATTATCATAAATCCATCAGGCATTTAAGAGGAGGAGAAGCGACAAAACTCAAGTATAAAAAGGATGAAATTCTTGAAGGAGAGCCCGTTCGCCAGCCATAATCACTTAGGACAAATGAACTGCATTGTCTTCCGGAAATCGTTTGTAGATCATCCGCAAAAATTTGTAAAGAACTTAATGTGCTTCCAACTTTTTTTCTATATTTTATGATAATATATATAATTAGGGCACAATGTGGATATTTACTGTGAAACAGATTTTCAAGGAGGATATAATAGATGTTTGCAAGGGATATTGGTATTGACCTCGGTACTGCAAATGTACTGATCCATGTTAAAGGTAAAGGAATTGTTCTGAATGAACCTTCCGTAGTTGCACTTGATAAAAACAGCGGCAAAGTGCTGGCGGTTGGCGAAGAGGCAAGACGAATGGTTGGACGTACACCTGGGAATATTGTTGCGATTCGCCCGCTGAAAGACGGAGTTATTGCTGACTTTGAAGTAACAGAAGCAATGCTGAAACATTTTATTAACAAGCTGAACGTAAAAGGCCTGTTCTCAAAACCGCGCATGCTTATTTGCTGCCCGACGAATATTACATCAGTTGAGCAAAAAGCAATCAAAGAAGCTGCTGAAAAAAGCGGCGGTAAACATGTGTACCTTGAAGAAGAACCGAAAGTTGCCGCTATTGGCGCGGGTATGGAAATATTCCAGCCGAGCGGTAACATGGTTGTAGACATCGGAGGCGGGACGACGGATATCGCAGTTATCTCAATGGGCGATATTGTCACCTCCTCTTCTATTAAAATGGCTGGGGACAAGTTTGACATGGAAATCTTAAATTACATCAAACGCGAGTACAAGCTGCTGATCGGCGAACGTACTGCGGAAGATATTAAGATTAAAGTCGCAACAGTTTTCCCAGACGCACGTCACGAAGAAATTTCCATTCGCGGACGGGACATGGTTTCCGGTCTTCCAAGAACAATTACAGTAAACAGCAAAGAAGTAGAAGAAGCCCTTCGTGAATCTGTAGCTGTTATTGTGCAGGCAGCGAAACAAGTGCTTGAAAGAACACCGCCTGAACTGTCCGCTGATATCATTGACCGCGGCGTTATCATTACCGGCGGAGGCGCGCTTTTAAACGGCCTCGACCAGCTGCTCGCTGAAGAGCTGAAGGTTCCGGTGCTTGTCGCTGAAAATCCAATGGATTGTGTGGCGGTCGGCACAGGTGTTATGCTTGATAATATGGACAAGCTTCCTAAACGCAAACTAAGCTGATCACTCAAACCTCATTCTGAAAAAGAATGGGGTTTTTTTATGAAAACTCTTCACGAATTGATGAGAAATGCCGATAATAGGATAAAATACTTATTTGTATTATAGAACGAATGTTCCTGTATGACAACTGGAAAAAATGCCATTTTAGAGGTGGAAAACTTGTTAAAAGGATTATATACCGCAACATCCGCAATGATTGCCCAGCAGCGCAGAACGGAAATGCTTTCAAATAATATCGCAAACGCAAATACATCCGGATATAAAGCAGAACAAGGCTCGATGCGTGCGTTCCCTGAGATGCTTCTGAGCAGAATTGAGGCAAAATCTCCAGCCGGCACATCGAAAACAGAAATCGGTTCCGTTAACACCGGTGTATATATGCAGGAACTTAAGCCTCTTTTCACACAGGGAAGCCTTAAGTCGACGGATCAGCCTACAGACATCACATTGATTGAAAATCAAGTTCCGGTAAATGCAGAAACAAATGAAAATGCG
The DNA here is from genome assembly GCF_054161355.1 of Bacillus sp. PK3-037. NCBI lineage: Bacteria > Bacillati > Bacillota > Bacilli > Caryophanales > Bacillaceae > Bacillus > Bacillus sp. PK3-037. Next base: position 517,304 of record NZ_CP096408.1, read on the forward strand.
GCCCTTTTTTATCCGGTTCAAACGGCGAATGGTGTCCGTTATTCCAAAAGCAGCACGTTTTCTTTAAATGAGAACAATCAGCTGACAATCAACGGAAATACCATTTTATCCACGACAGGACAGCCGATTACGGTCGATAATGAAAATTTCACTGTGTCTGAAAACGGTACTGTTACTGCGAACGGACGGACAGCCGGACAGATTGATGTCAGAATGGCAGAGGACGTCAGAAATCTGAAAAAAGATGGCAATGATTTGTACAGCACGGCTGACGGAAATGACCTGCCGAGTGCGGCCGGCAATAACCAAGTATCCTATTCATTAAAACAAGGCGTTTCCGAGCTTTCGAATGTTGATGTGACGAGCGCCTATACAGAAATGACTGAAGCGTACAGATCGTTTGAAGCAAACCAGAAGGTCATTCAAGCGTATGACAAAAGTATGGACAAAGCAGCCAATGAAATCGGAAAAATATAAGATAACGGAAGAAAAAACGGGGGACATCAACTATGCTCAGGTCAATGCTAACGGCATCAACAACCTTAAACCAGCTGCAGCAGCAGATTGACACAATCAGCAGCAACCTTTCCAACAGCAACACAACCGGCTATAAGGCTAAGGATACGAATTTCTCTGAGCTCGTCAGACAGCAATTCGATCAGGTTGATGAAAAAAATGAAGAAGTGGCACAATCCCGAAAAACGCCGCCCGGCTTGCGCCTTGGCGTCGGAGCGATGATGAATTCACGGCTCGTATCCGATCAGGGAAGCATTAAGAAGACGGAGCGCGATCTGGACATCGCTTTTACGTCTCCTTACCAATACCTCCAGGTGAACGTGAATGGCAATCGCCAATATACGAGGGACGGAGCGCTTTATTTATCGCCTTCCGCTGATAATGCCAACCAGCTTCAGCTCGTGACAGGCAATGGTCATCCCGTGCTTGATGAAAACGGCAATGCAGTAAACATAGATAGTTCAATGAAAAAAATCACGATCAATGAAAACGGGACCTTAACCGCATCTAACGGGAATACGGTGCAGCGGTTTAATCTCGGGGTTGTCCAAGTGAACAATCCTCAAGAGCTGAAATCCGAAGGAAATAATCTTTTCTCCATTGATAATGCGGCAGCCTTTGAAGAGCTGAATGGCGCAAACAGACAAAACATCGGCATGCAGCAGGGTGCACTTGAGACGTCAAATGTGGATATTTCTAAGCAAATGACTGATTTGATTGCGTCTCAGCGTTCTTATCAGCTGAACAGCAGAACGATCACAATGGGTGATCAGATGCTCGGTTTGATTAATTCTGTCAGATAATAGAAAGATGGGCGTTTTCAATCAGCCGCGCATAATAAAAAAGGCGGCTTTTTCGAAATCGTCCTTTTTTTTGTAGTATTCCGCGATGTCCTCCAAAAGCACCTCTAAATCCACCCAAGCTTCGATTTTTTCTAGTTCAAGCACATATTCAAGCAAGGTATCATAAGGATCTTCAGCCGACGTATAGAGCGCTTCAAGTGTTTTTAGTTTCAATTGAATTGTTTGAATGTTTACCTTTTCAGATAATTCTTTCCCTTTTTGCAAAACCGCTTTTCCCTCTGAGATCTTTTCTGTTTTAAAAAGAGCTCTGACGGATTCATACACGCAGTGCAGATAGGATACTGGGGAATTGGTTTCAAATGCATGATTCTTCAATACCTTTTTAAAATAGAGAAGCGCTTCATGGTCCTTCTTTTCGGTTGCTTTTAAAAAGCCCAAATTATAATAAGCGTGGCACAGCAGATTATCGTCATTTACCTGCTGGGTTTTCCTGATGATTTCTATGAAAAGCTGTTCAGCCTCATCATAGCGCTCTTGATCAATATAGTTTACAGCGAGGAGCAGTTTGCAGCTGATCACCTTTTTGACATAGCCGAATTGATGCAAGTAGATATTTAATGCTTTTTCAACATATTGGATGGAAAGCGGCGGTGATTTCATCAAGTAATAGGCGCCGGCGGTTTGATAATAAAAGTCGGCGGCTTCAAATGCGTTTTGAATCGCGTGCAGGTATTGTTCAGCTTTTTTAAAGCCATTCACCGCATGCTTCGGAGCGGTTTTGACCATTTCGTATAATCCTGAGAAAAAATGCAGATAATATTTCAATTCATCATCCATTTTGTCTTCTTGTTCATATAACTCATGGAATAATGAATCCATCCCGTCCTGGTTTTCAAAAAGGAGCTGGTGGCGTGCGAAGAACAATTGATAACGCATCCAAAGTTTTGTGTTCTTTTTAAGTTTCGGAAGGTGCTGGTCGATTTTCTCTTTCAGTGCTGCTGCGTCATCCATTTTACGTTTGCCAATAGCGGTATACCACTCGTCTAACATTTTTTGAATTCTTTTTTCAATAAACTTCGAAATCATTTTCCTACCTCTTTATGATGGTAAAATCTATAATTATCATATCACAACTTTTGACGGCTCTCATTGACAGTTGGTTACACTTTGGGCGCCGGTTGAAAAAGAGGTTCATTCATAATATACTTTTCAAATGTACAGATTAGATCATACATGATTGCTATACATACTAACGCAGATGAAGGAGATGTCAAGAGAATGCTTGATACTCAGCAAATTAAAGAAATTATTCCTCACCGCTATCCGTTTTTGCTCGTAGATCGGATTACGGAAGTTGAAGAGGGCAAACGGGCAAAAGGCTATAAAAATGTAACTGCTAATGAAGAGTTCTTTAACGGACATTTTCCACAGTATCCGGTAATGCCCGGCGTATTAATTGTAGAAGCGCTTGCTCAAGTCGGGGCTGTTGCTATGCTGATTAAAGAAGAAAACCGCGGCAGATTGGCGTTTTTTGCAGGCATTGACAATTGCCGATTTAAAAAACAAGTGAAACCTGGTGACCAGCTTCACCTTGAGGTGGAAATCACTCGTGCGAGAGGCACAATCGGGCGCGGAAAAGGCGTGGCTCAAGTTGACGGCGAAGTGGTTTGCGAAGTTGATCTGACTTTTGCCCTCGGCGAGTAAGTGAAAAGAGACAGATGGGCAGCGGCACATTTGTCTTTTTTTCTTTCAAAACAAAAAAAGCAGGTGATTGTATGTGGAAAGAGTTTAAGACCTTTGCCATGCGCGGGAACATTGTTGACCTTGCGATTGGTGTTGTAATAGGAGGAGCGTTCGGTAAGATCGTCACATCGCTCGTTAATGATATCATTATGCCTTTAGTTGGCTTGCTTCTGGGCGGGCTTGATTTTTCGGGGCTGTCCTTTACATTCGGTGATGCGGTCGTCAAATACGGCAGCTTCATTCAAACCATTGTAAATTTCTTAATCATATCGTTCTCTATTTTTATCGTGATTCGGACTTTGAATCAATTGAAGCGCAAGAAAGAAGCGGAAGAAGAGACTGAGGCGGAAGCGGCGGATGCGCAAGAAGAGCTGCTGAAAGAGATCAGAGATCTGCTGAAGCAGCAAACAAGGTCATCGGAATAAAAAAAAGACTGCCGTCTGAGACGGCGGTCTTTTTTGATAGGCCAAGGTATTGCGTATTGTTTATTGTCCCTCTGCATCCGGAGACGAGCCTATGAATTTAGGAGAATCTGCGGTTTCATTAATGTGTATCACCATCGAGACAGCTGTGCCGGCATCCGGAGTGCTGCGGATGTTCAATTCACTGCCGCAGAAATGCTTGAGCCGCTGGTTGATATTTTTCAGTCCGACGCTGCGATCGAAGTCTTCAGACAGGATATCTTTTTGTTTTTCCGGCGCAATGCCAACACCGTTATCTTCAACTTGGACGTAATATTCGTTGCTGCTTTGTTTTTTTGCTGTCAGCTTAACCCATCCTCCGCCTCTTTTTTTGCTGATGCCGTGATGGACGGCGTTTTCCATCAGCGGCTGAATCATTAAAGGCGGAAGTATAAAGTCAATGTCTTCATCAATATCGAAAAGGGTGTTCAGCCGGTCGCCAAAGCGTGTCTTTTCTATAGATAGATAGGAACTGATGAGAGAAAGCTCATTTCTGAACGAACTGATGGCCGATGTGTTTCGGAAATCAAAACTCATCCGTAAGTAGTTGGTGAATTCAGCCGTTACTTCACGCGCTTTTTCAATATCCAAATGACTAAGAGCAATAATCGTGTTTAACACATTGTAAAGAAAGTGTGGCTTGATTTGCGATTGCAAAAATGCCATCTCCATATTTGTCGCCTGGTTTGCTGTATGTTTCATCATAATCAGGTTTTTAATACGCGCCATAAATTCAGAGTAATGATAAGGTTTTTGCAAAATGTCATTGGCCCCGGCATGAAAAGCTTTGTACTTGTCATGGCCGATAATGGCTGCTGTAACGATCAGGACAGGAAGGTCAACCATGCTGAATCGTTCCCGAATGGTCATGCAGACTTCGAAACCAGTCATATCCGGCATCATCAGATCCAATATTACCAAATCAAGCTTAGATCGGGATACTACTTCTAACGCCTCTTTTCCGTTTTTTGCTGCAATTACGTTATAAGGAACACCTTGGAGCATATCGTTTAAAATTTTTAAGCTTTCGATATTATCATCGACAATCAAAATCGTTGCAGCATCAATTTTCTCAGAGTAAAAAGGCGTACTCAAAGAGATATCTGACATATCTCTTCCGGACGGCAATTCAGGCAGCCAATCTTTTATTTCAGGCACAACATTACCTTGAACGGCAGGCAATGTGAAATGGAATGCCGATCCTTTCCCCGCTTCTGATTCTACCCAAATGTCTCCGTTTTGGAGTTTTACCAGCTGTTTCACAATGCTGAGGCCCAGGCCGGCCCCGTTGTCTTTATTCATCTCAGCCTGCTGAAAAGATTCAAATATGGTTTGGCGATCGTTCTCTGGAATGCCGATTCCGGTATCCGCTACTGTCATCTTGATCGTTCTATCATTGAGTCTGACAGCGGAGAGTGTGATTTGTCCCTCAGGTGTATACTTTATAGCATTGTCTACAAGGTTGGTTAAGATTTGCCGAAAACGGTTTTCATCCGCAAGTACCATAGGAAGGCCGGCTGGTACATGGTTCACAATGTTGAGTTTTTTATGTTTAGACAAAAGCCGGTAAAAGTTCATTTCGGAACAAATCACAGTATGAATGTCAACGGGAACCGGATGAATCTGCAGCATGTCTTGCTTTATTTTTTCTAGATCGAGGATGTCATTCACCAGATTGGAGAGCCTGTAGCCCATGCGGATGACAAGCTGCATATTATCTTTCTCTTCTTCTATCGTTCTTTTTCTTCTGCCGGCCAGCAGGGTCTGGCATATATTAATAATGCTGTTCAGCGGCGTTTTAAATTCATGCGACGTTTTGGCAATGAACTCATCCTTTAGCCTGTCAATATTGAGCAATTTCCGTGTCAGGACTTCATTTTCGCGGAAAGCGCCGGCGAATTGCTGCGCCATCAAAAGAACAATCGCCAGCAAAGCGATGACTGTGGGCACTGAATAAATCGAATTAAATGAAAAAGCCGTTTTGCCGCTGTAAGCGGAAATGGTGGTTAAAATGACAAAAGAGCTCATGGATATAGATGCAATTGTAAGATATAAGCTTCCTTCCATCTTGCGGATCGCAGCAATTGTAAAAATATACGTAATATAAATCAGAGTCGAAACGGCTAATACAGAATGTAATATGTATGAGACATGGTCTATAAAACGCCCGGATAAAAAGTCTGTGGCCAGAATGATTCCAGAGACAACAGTCGCTGCGAGTATAAATCTTTTTGAAACAATCTCCCTGTAAGCAAAATAGAGGTAAAGAAAAACAGCAATGCTGACAAGCACCGTAGTAACTGCCGTCAAAGATTTATACAATACAAATGAAATTGAGGGGCAGAGAAGATACAGGACCCGTTCTTTTCCGATCAAAAGAATAATGAACGAAAAAAGAAGACACATCACAGCAAAAAACAATAAATGCTTATCCTTTTTTCTTTGCAGGAAAAAACCGAGAAAATATAATCCGGTGATGAAAAAAGCCGTAATCATAACAGAATCATTAAGAAAGGAAATCTTATTTTCACGTAATATTTGCTCCTGGGTTCCAAAAGTGATCGGCTTTGCAATCCCCCATCCCGGTGATTTTCCGAAATTTGAGTATTGTAAAATGAGTTCATTTTCGCCCTTATGTATCTTAAAATAGGTCGTATACGGTCTGTTTTGCGCCGTAAAATCTGGTTTGTTTGCAGGGCTGCCGCTTTGGCCAATTAACTCTCCATTAAGATAGATACGATTTGAACTGTAAATAAAAGACGTGCTGATTCCGAACATCTGATTGTCTTGATTCGAGCGGATGATTAGCTTATATGTGCCATAATCCACATTGATACCTTGTTTCACGATTTCTACATTGCTGGGGACATCGACAAATATTGGGTCCTTCCCTTTGGCTGAATGGATATCTTTTGGCGACAGCAGCTGATTTGGATATAATGTCCACTTTCCGTTCAGCTGTATGTTTCCATCCTTCTGAAAATTCCAATTCTCCAGATGAATAACCCCATCTCTCGCTTCAGGAAGGGTTGTTCCAGACAGGTGATTCATAACCGTAAATAAAATAAAGAAAGCTGCATAACCTGTAATAATCGAAATAAATATATATTTCTTTTTCAACATTAAGTCCCCTTTTCAAATAGGATCATTCCTATTCCCATTTCTTTGTAAATATTGTAATCTCAAGCTATCAAAAACTACAATAGAAAGAAAAATAATTCAAATAAAGGGTCTATTTGGCATGATATAATAGAATTATTTACTGATATTTCGATTTGCATATAGGGTGGGATGTGTTTTTGAACGCGTTAATTGTTGATGATGAGCATCTGGCATTGCTTCATTTTAAGAATATGCTTGAACGGACAAACGCTTTTCAAACCATTATGGCATTTCAAGATCCGCTTGAAGCTCTGGAGCATGCGGCGATCTCTGCTGTAGATGCAGTGTTTCTTGATATTGAAATGCCCGGAATAAATGGCATTGAGCTTGCTGAAACAATTCAATCGCTGAATGAAAACGTCCAAGTCGTTTTTATCACGGCTTATAATGAATTTGCTATAAAAGCGTTTGAATTGAATGCCATTGATTACTTGCTGAAGCCTGTAAATGACAAGCGGCTGGAGACAACCGTTGAACGTATCAGAACGAATAACATGCTTAGAACACCAGCAGAAAATACCGAGGCGCATTTTTTCATTCAATGTTTTGGAAGCCTGCAGTTTCATCAAACCTTAAAGGGTGTCAAAATAAATATTCCAGTCAAGTGGAGAACGTCCAAGGCGCGTGAAATCTATGCTTTTTTACTTCATAATCAAGGACGTGTAGTCAGTAAAGACGTGTTAATCGACCTTTTTTGGCCCAATTATGATGTTTCAAAAGCAAGCACCCAGCTTTACTCAACCATTTACCAAATACGGAAATTAATCGGACAGGTTCCTTTCAGCCAATCAATCGAGAAGACCGACACAGGATATATTCTTCGATTTTCAGGCGTGAAAATTGATGTTGTTGAATGGGAAAAATCACTGAAAGAGGCTCCGCCGCTTAATACAACTACATTAAACCAGCACATAGATATGTTAATGTCATACGAAAATCATTACTTTATGGAGCACGGCTACTTGTGGGCAGAACCGGAGAAAACGCGTCTTGCCCAACTGTGGATAGGCAAGGCTTATGAACTGATTGATTTTTTCATGCATGAAATGAACTACAGTCATGCGTTGGACATTTGCCTGCAGGTTGAGAAAATTGAACCTTTCGATCATAAAATTATGCAATACAAAATGCAGGTATTTAACAAAAACGGGAAGGTAGAAGAGGCGATAAAGGAATATCAGCGTTACAAACAAATAAAAGATCAGATTAATTAAATAAGCAAAAAATATATCTAAACCAGTGCGTGTCGATTGCCTTTCGATACACACTGGTTTTTTTTGTACATGTCATCTAAAGGGAAGGCCCTCGTCATATGTCGAAACTTCAAATCCTCAATTTACTTGATTCACTTTTTTGATGTACAGAATTTGTATAGTTCCATTTCATACAATGTAGTTTGGTTCGGATGGCAAATCTTCGTTTTGAAACTCATTCGGCATTAGCAGTTCATTTTGGGGGATGAGACATGATTTTATGGTCTCGCGTATCAATCGGCAAGTGAAAAATAGATATGAAAGGGAGGAATGAAAAGGTGAGAACGAGGAGTTTTCCCTTAGGGCTGAAAAAAAGCGGGCGGATCGTTATGATCATAAGCCTTGCGATCTTTTTCTTCTTCAGCCAGATCGCCAGCTATACTCTTACCGCACAGGCTGTGGATGTAACGTCAAGTGACAGCCGCTTTTTCGATTCAGTGACGGTCAAGGACGGTAAGAATCAGATTGTTGACGGGTCAAAAGGAAACGAACCGGCATTAACGCCGGGGGATGAAGTGACACTGACATATGAATGGTCATTGAAAAAAGATAAAGAAGCAGACAGCGAACAGGGTATCAATGTGGAGATACCTGAGAGCTTTACATTTGATAAAGGTGCAGAAGGTCAGATCAAATCAGCTGATCAGGTCATCGGCAGCTATCAAGTGCCGGCGGGCAGCAGCACCATGACGGTAAAATTAACAACTGCATCCGCGGATTCCCCTGATGCCCAGGGGACCATTACACTGTCAGCTAAATTTACTGCAGATGTAAAAGATGATGAACATACAGCAGCCCTTTTTCATCTGGGGGGAGGCAAAACCCAGCAGGTGATCATCCCTGTTAAGAAAGAGGAGACACCAGATGCCGAGGCGGAAGAGCCAAAAAGCGACTCTTCTGATACTGCGGGTGATCAGGAAGGGACAGATGACAAATCTGCACCTTCAGTCAGCAAGGATCAAAAAGAGAAAGAACAGCAGCCGTCAGATGACTCTAAGAGCGGCGAATCCTCGAAGAGTGATGATTCAAAAAAAATGTCATCCGCAAGTCAATCAGCTTTCAAAAGCTTGCAAACTGAAGAAAAACAAATCACACAACATATTTTAACCGGCGTGACATTGACGGACGCAAACGGCGAGCCATATGACAAGGGCAATCGCGCCGATACGAATTCTCCGGTGAAAATTTCAATTGATTGGGCCATTCCTGACGATTTAGGAAAAACAATCAACGCCGGCGATAAATATGAATTTGATTTGCCTAAAGAATTTGTTATGCATAATGACATTGTGAACCTGCCGTTAAGCGCCGGCGACACCACCTACGGGACATTTTCTATTGATACGAACGGACATGTGGTGATGACATTTAACGGCGAGGTAAAAGACAGTTCTAATGTCAAAGGCACATTGGTTATCAATACGCAGTTCAACGAGAAAAAAATAACGGGATCGACAACACAAAAGATTCCATTCCCTGTAAATTCCGATACTCCTGAAACAACGGTTTATTTTAAGCCAAATGTGAGTAAAACCATTGATAAATCAGGTGTACTGGATAAAGGGATCAACCCCGGTAAAGTAACATGGACGGTCGATGTCAATAAAAAGTTGGATCAAGTCAAGAATGCCAAACTCACGGAAAGCCTTCCAGATGGCGTAATCTACCGTTCAGTTAAAGTGTATGAACTCAATGTGAACATTGATGGTTCTGTCAGCAAAGGAAATGAAGTTTCTTCCGGCTACAGCGTTGATTCTAAAGGAAATGTCACATTTGACGGGACAATTGATTCAGCCTACCGACTTGTATACGAAACCGACATTGACAATAGTGCAAAGCCGAGTGAAGGCGGAAATCTAACGCTGACGAACAAGGCAGCATTCAGCGGAGACAACCTGGAACCCATTTCTGCCGACGCCACTGTTGCGGCCAAATATGGAAAAATGATCGCGAAATCATCAACAGGCTATGATGGAGAATCTCAAACATTCAGCTGGGCTCTTGCATATAACTACGGTGAGAAACAGATCGATCAATCCAAGGCCAGCATTAAGGATTCTTTTGGAACTAGCGATTTGCACCTCGTGAAAGACTCTTTGAAGGTTATTCCTATTACCTTTGGACAGAACGGGAGCGAGCAAGCGGGAACGCCTTTAAAGGAAGGCGAGGACTACACGCTGACCGATAATGGAAACGGATTTGAAATCAAATTTAATAAAACCGTTACCAGCGCTTACAAAATCACATATCAAACAAAGGTCAACAGCGGAGTGATCATTGATAAATCGACAACGTACACCAATAGCGTTGTGACCGGAACAGGGGATTCAAAAGAAGCTTCCGGCATAGCCATTCAGCAGAATCTCATCAAAGGATATTCAAACGTAGATTATGAGAAGAAGACGGTTGATTGGACGATCACAGTTAATAAAAACCGCTATACAATGAACAATTGGACTTTAGATGATCAATTCGACAGCGGCGGGCTGGCGTTAATTGACGGGTCATTCAAGATTCAAGACACAACCAATAACAAAACTTTGCAGGAAGGCAAAGACTACACCTTCACAAAAAAACCGGATCATAAAGGCTTTACTTTGGCATTGATCGGGGATTACGCAAAAACAGACAGTCAATTTAAGATCATTTACAAAACAACATTCAATGCCGATTATTCTAACGAAAGTGTTAAGAATACAGCTCAGTCGACATGGACTGATCAAAACGGCAATGAGCGCACGAATAAGGTATCAAGCGGTTTTACGCCGAATCATCAGACTTCAAATAATGGTTTCAAAAACGGTTCATACAACGCGGTTTCAAAGGAAATCACATGGAAAATCGGCGTCAATTATAATGGCGAGCCGACGAAAAACCCTTATATCAAAGATGCCATAACAGATCCGCAGCAATTTGTGCCAGGTTCCGTTGTGGTTAAGAGTTATACGATCAATAAAAACGGTTCCATCACAGAAGGAGACGCGCTTGACCCTTCCAAGTATGATATCGAAGAGCCTTCTTCGAATAATGAACGCACTCTGACGGTACACCTTAAAACAGGTGATTCTGTACCATATCTGATTGAGTTTAAGACATCACTCAAAGGACAGGTCATTGATCAGAACCAGTACACAAACAAGGCAACATACTATAATAACGGTCATGCAGACCGCACGTTGACGGGTTCTGTTTCGGTTGCGAACGGAGGAAACCTGGTTTTCAAAGGCGGCAAACAAAATGGCAGCTACATTGATTGGAATATCAACGTCAACTCCAGCCAATCAACGCTGGATGACGTGAAAGTTATTGACACGCCGGATGATAATCAAATACTAGATGCAGATTCTTTTAAAGTGTATCAAGCAAAATATGATGAAAACGGAGTGGTCAAAGACAGCAGCGGAAATCTGACCGCGGGCGATGTCGAGCTCCAAAAAGACAAAGACTACACGGTAGACATCAAAACCGACAATACAACAGGTGAACAATCGTTTGCCCTGCAATTCATAGGCAGCTATAAACAAATTGACCGTGCCTATGTGATCAAATACCGGTCTCTGATTAACATAGCCGGCACGAGCGGGCACGTTAAAAATAAGGTGTCCATTTCTGGAACAAATGTGAAGGAGCAGACTCAAGAAACCAGCAGCTCGATCTTTGTTGCCATTTCAAGCGGCGACGGTTCCGGCTCTGGAGAAAAAGGAAGCCTGACGATTTTAAAGACAGGAGAGAACGATAAAGCGCTTGGAGGAGCAGAGTTTCAGTTATGGTCTGAAGACGCCAAGCAGCTCCTGCGCAACGGCACAACAGGTGCCGATGGTAAGCTTACATTCGGAAATATTCGCTACGGCTCTTATGTATTAAAAGAAGTAAAAGCGCCTGACGGATATACCATCAGCGATGCTTATGCAAAAGGAGTCTCTGTTAAGATAGACAGCAACTCATCCAAGACAGGAGCGCTGTACAAAGTCGTAAATCAACAGAACAAGGTGACGCTTATCAAAAAAGATGAACAAAAAAATCCTTTAGCTGGTGCTGTTTTCAAGCTGGAGAAAAAGGCGAGCAACGGCACCTATACTTTGATAGAAACGGATATCAAAAGCGATAAAAACGGAAAAATCGAAATGAATGGTTTGCCGGCGGGCTATTACCGCCTGACAGAAACGAAAGCCCCTGCTGGCTTTATCGTAAATACGAAGGCGATTCATTTCTCAATCGCAAAGAATGATAAGAATCAAGTGTCTGACGTAGAATTGGGAGAAATGGTCAATTATCAAGGAAGGGCCTATTTAGCGAAGGAAGATGCCAAAGGACAGAAACTTGAAGGGGCCGTCTTCAAGATTATTGATGACGAAGGCCATACAGTTCAAGAAGAGCTGACTTCGGATAAAGACGGTAAAGTAGAGGCTTCGGGCCTTGCGCCGGGACGATACGCCTTTGTCGAAACGAAAGCCCCGAACGGATATGTATTAAACACCGAGAAACGAGAATTTATCATCTCTGAATCAGCAGAAGGAAAGCCGGAATCAACTGATGCCGGGATAGCCGTTAACGATAAAGGCTCCGCTCAGCTGGTGAAGGAGAATGCCGAAGGGCAGAAACTTGAAGGAGCCGTCTTCAAGATTGTCGATGACGAGGGCCATACGGTTCAAGAAGGGCTGACCTCGGATAAAGACGGAAAGATCATAGCTTCAGGCCTCGCACCGGGACGATACGCTTTTGTTGAAACGAAAGCGCCTGAGGGTTATGTACTGAACACGGAGAGAAAAGAGTTCACCATCTCTGAATCAGCAGAAGGAAAGCCGGAATCAACTGATGCCGGGATAGCCGTTAACGATAAAGGCTCCGCTCAGCTGGTGAAGGAGAATGCCGAAGGGCAGAAACTTGAAGGGGCCGTCTTCAAGATTGTTGATCATGAAGGGCATACGGTTCAAGAAGAGCTGACCTCGGATAAAGACGGAAAAGTCACAGCTTCAGGCCTCGCACCTGGGCGCTACGCCTTTGTCGAAACGAAAGCGCCTGAGGGATATGTGCTGAATACAGAGAGAAAAGAGTTCACCATCTCTGAATCAGCAGAAGGAAAGCCAGAACCAGCAGATGCCGGGATAGCCGTTAACGATAAAGGTTCTGTTCAGTTGACGAAAGTAGATCAAGGCGAAAAAGGATTAGCGGGTGCAGTTTTCAAAATTGTTGATCACAACGGAAACACGGTAAGAGCTGACCTTGTCTCAAAAGAAGGCGGTAAAATTAAGGTTGCAGGTTTGGCTCCGGGAAGTTATCAATTTGTTGAAGAACAGGCGCCAGACGGCTATCTCCTATCCGAAAGCCCGGTGCCGTTCACCATTAAGGCTGAACATGGCGGCCAACCAGAACAAGTTGAAGTAACAGCTGTTAACACCGAGAACCGTGTCGTTCTCACAAAAGTGGATCAACATGATAAAGAGAAAGTTCTTCAAGGAGCGGAGTTTAATCTGACTGATGCCAACGGCAAAGTTTTGAAATCCGGTCTCACCACTGATGACAAAGGACAGATTAGCGTACACGGTCTCAAAGCAGGCAAGTATCAGTTTGTCGAAACAAAAGCGCCAGTGAATTACAGTTTGGATAAAACGCCAATACCGTTCAAGATCACCAATACTGAAACAAAGCCAGTTGAAATCACCGCAGAGAACATACTGGCACCAGGCGACGTGAAACTGACAAAAGTGGATCAAGACGATAAAAAAGCCGTTTTAGAGGGTGCTGAATTCAAGTTATTGGACGCCAACGGCAAGCCTGTAAAAACTGATGGCTACGGCAAAGGCAACTCTAAATTATGGAAAACTAATGCAAATGGACAATTCACTATTAAAGGCCTTGCACCGGGGCGCTACCAGCTTATCGAAACGAAGGCGCCCGATGGCTATAAACTGGATGACACACCAATTGTGTTCACAATTGAAAAAGGACAGTCAAACCCTGTTGAGGTTGTCGCTTTTAATCAAAAATTAAAAACGCCAACGCCGAGCAAGGATACACCGGATAAAAATATGAAGGGAGATGGACAGCATCCAAAAACCGATGGTACAGATGGTCATGTGAAAACAGACAATTCACATCCAAAAGCCGATGATACAGCTGGCCACACAAAAACAGACAATTCTCTTCCAAAAACCGGTGATACAGACAGTACGGTGCCAGTTATGATCGGCATTCTTCTGCTCTTAGCAGGCGGAACTTTGGCTCATGTCTCAAGAAAGAAACAAAGAAAGGCATAAATGTGATGGCACCTGATCATTGAAGATTCGATCAGGTGCTTTTTTAAACAGATCATCCCTCATAGCATGACACATAAGAAAGGAATGTACTGCATGTATAAAAAGATAATCATTGCGGTGTTTATTCTTTCCGGCCTGCTGCTTATCTTTTCTCCTTTCATAAAAGGAAGTCTCATCGCCTACCTTAGCAAAAATCAGTATGAGTCGGAATTGACTGTGAAACAGCTGCAAGAAAATAATGAGAAAGAAGCAGAATTTGATTTCGATTCTATACAGCCGCCCACGCTATCGGAAGCTATAAATGCGGGCTTCAATCGTGATCCGAAGACAATAATCGGCAGGATCACCATTGAAAGTGTGGATCTGGAGCTCCCCATATTAAAAGGCACCACCAATGAAAACCTGTTGATCGGAGCGGCAACAATGCGCCCGGATCAGAATATGGGCGAGGGAAACTATCCATTGGCAGGCCATCACCTGAAGCAGAAGAGCCTTTTATTCGGACCTCTGGCCAACATAAAAAAAGGCGCCAAAATTGTAATCACAGATTTCAAAAAAGATTATATGTACTCTGTGACATCAATAAAAATGATTTCTGAAATAGATGCAGATGTGATTCAGGATACAAAAGAAAAGGAAATTACATTAATCACATGCGACAAAGCTGTGGAAACCGAAGGACGTCTCGCAGTGAAAGGAAAATTGATTGAGACTGTCGGTCATACAAATGACAAATCGATTAGCGGAATGTGATGATGTGTGTGTATGAGCAATTTTCCAAAACGGCTGCAAATCGTTCTTTTGATTATAGGAGAATGGGAAAGCCTGCCTTGTGATAAAAGGCAGGCCCGACAATAGTCAGATTCTTTGCTTTGATGAGGAGCGGGTTCTACACTAAAGCCTATTCTTTTACACTCAATAATTTCCCCTGTTTACAAGAAACCAGAACAGCGGCCGCTACAAAGCGTTCTACAAAAACAAACACCCCATAAGCGAAGCTTTAGGGGTGTGTTCTTATGAGGGTTT
Source organism: Bacillus sp. PK3-037 (assembly GCF_054161355.1). Taxonomy (NCBI): domain Bacteria; kingdom Bacillati; phylum Bacillota; class Bacilli; order Caryophanales; family Bacillaceae; genus Bacillus; species Bacillus sp. PK3-037. The sequence goes on from NZ_CP096408.1 coordinate 532,525, forward strand.
ATTTTAAAACAAATATTTTTTTAAATACAGACAGAATAGTCGGCCATAGTTTCTTTTCATTGTTTTTCTTTTCTAAAGGAATGTCATTATAGTCGATTCTTTTGTCATTCTGAATTTCAATCTGATTGTCGGGGTTCTTGACTTGATCATTGTTAGCAACACTCTTCACTACTTCTTTTTTATCAATCTTCAAATCCTTCTTAGGTTCCTGAACTGAAGATTTCGAAATTTGAGGTTGGTTAAATGGCTTTAAATGACTTAATATCGTTTCGGGATCCACTTTCTTTTTTGATAAAAGAAACCCATTGTCCACAATTTGATTTCGTTCCACATCCATAAACAAATGAAAAGCAACAAAGTTGTTATGACGCTTTGCTTTCTCTATCTTAAAGAAAGCGGAAGGAAGGATCGGTTTTAATTCAACAAAGAGATTTTTACTCTTGCTGTACCCGTATCCATAATACAGATTTTTCTTGCTATATATTGAGTCTTTTCCTAATTGACACAAAAATAACGACTCATTATTGTCTCTCCGTATCACGTTGTTAAACTTAAAATCCATTTTCACAGGAAAGAAGCTATATTCACAAACGATTTTTGTCTTAGGCGATTTTTTGCCGGAGCACTTTTGGATAAATCCTTTATTATCCATCACAAATAGAGAATCTAAACGAAGCATCTCCACTAATTCATAAGGGATCTGTTTTCGCTTTTTCTCAGTGTGAAATTGTTTGTATCCAAATCTTTGGATGTGGAAGATCCAAAGCACAGGATGACCAAGTTTATTGTAATCCTGAGTTCGCTCTTTGACTTCTTGGAATTCTATTTTAGACGCTTGGAACTCAACAACAAGAGTATGAGACTGACCACGAATAATCATATCAGCTCTTCTATTTGGAACCAGACATGACTCCAATTCAATTTTTAGATTAGGATATTTCTTTTTCAAAAAATCATAAAATCGCTTTTTCATTTCGTAGTGCTCTTTACTTTCGTTCTCTCCAGAAAAAGGGCAGTCCGCTAAAGTTTTATGAGCAAAATGCGGGTGGTTAATTTCACCCTTCCTATATCTCATTTCATTGTTGCAATGCGGGCAATAATAAGTTTCTCCTTTGGATAACTCTTCCCATGCATTTACAACCTCTCCAGCTACATTTAGCGCTTTAATTTGCAGTGTTTTTCCCTTCCTTTCTGCTAACGGGCAATGCAATAGCAACTTATCCGCTCTAGAATAGTAATCTTCTTTCTCTTTAATATATCACCAAGTAGGAAATCGCTCTATGCCGCCTCATAGCAATACAGAACAGCGGCCGCTATCCCCTTTAAGGCCGATCCTACTTTGTGCCTGTTGTTTCTCTGAATTTTTAGATACTATAACTAGTGAAACAAAGTAACTAATAACCATTGAGGCATACACCCAAAATAAATAATTTATTTGTGAAAACATCAGTGAATCAGCCAGCTTTAAGACTAATACAACCACCATTGAAAAGGTCAACGCTATATATGAAGATATCATCTTAGCTAACTTGAAACGTTCTTTGTTTTTTGTTTCTTTATACACAAAATAAATCAGAAGGGAATAACAGACAATATCAGTGTGTAGCTTTCGACCGATTTGCTTAAAACCACGTCTATCAAACTTATTACTAAAAGCAAAAAACCAACGACCAGACAGTGTACTTCTCTCAATATTCCCCCACCTTTTAAGAACTAGCTCCTCACTGTATCAGCTGTTCAAGTCATGCTGATAATTATGTAAGAAATCGTAGAGATGAGTACTAATGTAATAATAACAGTGAGAGCTATTTGCTTGATAAATGATTTGTTTGGTGTCCCTTCATTATTGTTTATTCTCATTTTCCTTATCCAAGTGACAACCAAAAATAAAATTATAAAAATTGGCAGAGTGTAGCTTACAATAAATTCCCTCATCAGTGCATCCCTCAAGCCGTTATTTGACATATGAACTTAAAAAGAGGGTTAAGTTAACTCAACCCTCTCCCAATTTATTTCATATTCCTCACCATTAATATATACACCGGAGACTTTCTATGACCTTATTTTTTCGGCTTTTACAAAGAATCTCCAGAGCGTATATGTACCTAAAGACAATAAACCAACACCAAACAAAAAGGTTAAAACCAGACCGCCAAAGAAATAAAATCCACCCATGAATCCCACTCCTTTTTAGCGTCAGTTAATGCAGAACATATTTCTTCAAAATATCCATTGTCATGCTTTTCGCTTCTGTGCCGGTACCGTCAATGTTCGTCACGAAACTGTACACTCCGTTTTCGGTTTTGACAAAGCCTGCATACCAGCCGATGCCTGAGCCTGAACCGGTTTTTCCATAAAGCGTATAATGATCCTCATCTTCCTGAATCATCATCCGCTTCACCGTCTTCATTACGCTTTTATCAAATGGCAGTTTTTCTTTGTATAAGGCTTCCATAAAGTCCGTTTGTTCCAGAGGAGAAATCTTAAGCGTGCTGCTCAGCCAAAATTGGTCAATGCCGCCGCTGATATCTTGATTGCCGTACGCTATTTTATCAATCCATTCCTTCATTCGCTCTTCTCCGATGTCTCGTGCCATCGCTTGATAATACCAAACAACAGAGTATCTCATGGCAGATCCTAGCGTGTGATCCAGATTCCATACATCGAGCTCACGTTTTACACCGTCCCAGTATTTGATGTCATATTCATCTTTAACGGCGCCTGTTTGTAATCCAATGAGCGCGTTTGGGACTTTAAAAGTCGATTGCGGCGCAAATCTTTGTGTCGCGCGTTGATCGCCGTAAACGAATGTTTTTTCGTTTTTCAGATCACGTAAGATAAAAGTTCCGTCGTGATCAGTGAAAAACTCATCGACATTCATTTTCTTTAGGTTGGGACTCTTCCCGGCAGCAACAGCTTCTCTAGGTGTTTGCAAACTTGATGTCAAAAGGACAGCTGCGCCGATAAGTGATAAAACAACCGTTTGAATTTTTCGCTTATTCATACGTGCCACCTCAGCAAATGTAAAATAAGAGAGGGGATGATTTCCACTCTCTTTTATATCTTCTGCTTAAACGCCTCGATCAGCTTCGCTCCTGTATAGCCCTCTTTTACAAGAGATTCCAGGATGGTTTCAGTGCCTTGCTGTTTTCTTGTCACCATTTGTCCGTAAATTAAAACCGAGATGCTTTCTTCCAGTTCAGCAATATTCTTCACAGCTGCAGTCAGCTGGGCGGGGCGGTTGCTTTTTTTCGTAATCGTCACAAACACTTTGACTTCAGTTTGTTTTTTTTGAAGCTGGTCAAAAAAAGACAAGTGCTCCTTCGGAACAAGCGCTTCAATCAGCCAGTGATTTTCGCCGTCTTCTTTATTGATAATCAGTCCGTCAATAAGGGGAAACTGTTCAATTGACTTTTCTTCCTTGTCCACTCGTTCCACGTTCAGGTCAACCAGTTTAAAGGTTTTCATTTTTATCTCACCCCATTTACTTACAAAGAATTCTTAAAATGAATTATAACACATATTCATTTTTCCGTGAAAACGCTGTAATGTTGGGGACAATTTATTTTGTACTTGCACAACATTTAATAATTTCTATTTTTTCATTATACTGTAACTGACTATGGATTACGGAGAGGTGTGTATGAATCGATTTCATTTAAAGGAAATTTATATTGACGGCACTCCGGCGGATCAGCGTTTGATTCAAACGAACGAAGCTTATATGTTAAGCCGTAAAGATATTTTTGAGGTTCATCTATATAGGAAAGAGAGGATGATATTTTTATACGAAACTTATGATGGGATGGAACAGTACAAAATCCAGCTGTCGCTCCCGGAAAGGAAGCTCAGCTTTCAGTGGTTTGCATGGGACGGCTCCTCTTATGTCTGTATGAATACGCAGCATTGGCTGACATCTAAATTGTTTTTCCGGTTTTTAAAAAATACATATTTCTTTAGAGGGAAAAAACAAAAGCTGTTTTTAGCTGAGGGAAAAATGAAAACGAAAGATAAAAACAGAGGCTGAAATGCGATTTTGAGCGTTTTTCTTTACTCGTTGCATCGTCTACAATATGTGTAACCGCAAGGAGAGGGGGAATCGCAATGTTCAATCAGGTCATGCTTGTCGGACGTTTAACAAAAGACCCTGAGCTTCGGTACACTTCCGCAGGCGCGGCAGTCACACACATTACGATTGCAGTTAACCGCAGCTTCAAAAATGCTTCAGGAGAAGTTGAAGCGGATTACGTCAATTGCACGCTTTGGAGAAAAACGGCCGAAAACACGGCGTTATATTGCCAAAAAGGCTCTCTCGTCGGCCTAAGCGGACGTATTCAGACAAGGAGCTATGAAAATGCGGAAGGTGTCAAAGTGTATGTAACTGAAGTGATGGCTGATATTGTTCGTTTTATGGACCCTAAACCTCGGGAAAAAGCTGCCGATTGACATCTCCCTGTTCCTCCCGCTTTAAATCCCATTCACGATTACTTTTCTTCGCATCATCCCCTCAGAATTGACCAGTCGACCAGACTGGTTTTTTCTTTCTGTTTGAGATAGGAAAAATTGGTTCTTGTGATGCATTTTTACTTAATTTCACTTAATAATATTGATTATTGATATATAAAAACTTATAATCGCTTAAAGAGTACGTCATATGAAAAGGAATGAGGGCGTGTACCAAGAAGAAAGATTAGTAGCGATTGTGGATCATCTAAAGGAGCATAACCGCATTACAACCGAGCAGATCTGTACGCTCCTTCAGGTGTCCAGAGATACAGCACGGCGAGATCTTGTGAAGCTGGAGGAACAGAATGCCATTATTCGCACAAGAGGCGGCGCCATTCTGCCGTCTGTGCACCAGAAAATTCAGGGGTATTCCGGCCGGCTGAAAACAGTGTCCGAGGAAAAAAACAAGATTGGCAAACTCGCCGCATCACTGATCCAAAATGGCGACCGGGTTATTTTAGACGCGTCTACAACCGTTCAGGCGTGCGCCAAGCACTTGAATGCAGACGACTGTACGGTTATCACCAACTCCATCAATCTCGCGGAAGTGCTCTCAGACAAAGAGGGTATTGAGATCTATCTTCTCGGAGGCAAGCTTGAAAAGGAGCACCGTTTCTTGTACGGCGCCTCTGTAATTGAAAAGCTTTCAAGCTATCACGTCGATAAAGCGCTGATCGGTGTTGTCGGTATTTCGGAACACGGCATTACGATCGCGCATGAAGAAGATGGGCTGGTGAAGCGAAAAATGATTCAGCAGGCGAAGCAGGTGATCGCCCTTGCGGATTATTCGAAGCTGGGAAGCACCAGTTTTTATCAGTACGCTGAGCTGAGTGAAATTGATCTCTTGATTACAGACCGGCTGCCCGATCAGGCGTTTTGCGACTTGCTTGATCTTAATGGCGTCGAACTTCTCGTGACAGAGCAGGATGAAAGAAAGGGCTGATAAACGTGAAATTGATTGCGATCGACTTAGACGGAACCTTGCTGAACAGCAAGCATCAAGTAAGCTCAGAAAATGAAAATGCTCTGCGGCAGGCGCAGCGTGACGGGATTGAGGTTGTTGTATCAACGGGACGCGCTTATTTTGATGTCGTGTCAATTTTTGAACCGCTCGGGATCAAAACGTGGGTCATCAGTGCGAACGGCGCTGTCATTCACGACCCTGACGGCAGGCTTTATCATTCGGAAACAATCGGTAAAAAACGGGCGTATGACATCCTCTCGTGGCTTGAGTCAGAAAACTATTATTATGAGGTTTTTACAGACTCAGCTATTTATACGCCGCAAAACGGCAGGCAGCTCCTTGATGTTGAGCTTGACCGGGTCAAAAGTGCGAATCCAGAGGCTGACCTTTCTGTTCTGATGCAGGCAGCCGAGGTGCAATACAGTCAATCGGGCTTCGCTTATATCGACACGTTTCAAGAGCTCTTTGAGGAGGATAAACAGATTGATTTTTACAACATTCTTGGCTTTTCTTTCTTCAAAGAAAAGCTGGAGGCCGGCTGGCAGAGATACCAGGAGGATAAAGGTCTGACACTTGTCAGCTCTGCTGATCATAACTTTGAGCTTTCCTCCAAAAAGGCATCCAAGGGGCAGGCGCTGGAAAGGCTGGCAAAGCGGCTTAACATCCCAATGAAGGAAACAGCAGCCGTGGGCGACAGCTTAAATGACAGGTCTATGCTGGAGGCTTCCGGAAAAGGCGTAGCGATGGGCAATGCGCGGGAGGACATCAAAGCGATAGCCGACGCTGTAACCCTGACCAATGATGAACATGGCGTTGCCCATATGATTCGGCACTTGCTGTAAGGTTTATCTTTTGAAAAAAAGTGCATGCTGAACATAACCGGCGTAACGGATTCTGTGAAATTCGGCGTGACGGCGATGAACGGAAAAAAGCTGGCTCTTTTTAGGAGACAGCTTTTTTGTGATTATTGTGCCTGCGCTGAGGCGCTTAATGTAAATAATTCTTCGAGCTCATCTGTGGACAGCTCGGTAATCCAGTTTTCGCTTTGGATAATTTGGTCGTTCAGCGTTTGCTTCGTTTCAAGCATCATATCAATTTTTTCTTCAATTGTACCCGTTGTAATCATTTTATGAACGTGGACAAACCGCTCCTGCCCGATGCGGTATGCCCGGTCAGTGGCTTGGTTTTCAACAGCCGGATTCCACCATCTGTCATAATGAATGACATGGTTGGCGGCTGTCAGATTGAGACCGGTGCCGCCCGCTTTCAGCGAAAGAATCAGTGTCGGGTATTCTTTCTTTTGAAATTTCTCAACGAGTGCATCGCGGTCTTGCTTAGAAAGACTCCCGTTCAAAAACTGCACAGGTTCGCCGAAGGTTTTTTCAAGCAATCGCTTCATCATGTTCCCCATTTGAATATATTGCGTGAAAATGAGACAGCTTTCGTTTTGGGCGCGGATCGCTGTCATCAGCTCAAGCAATTTTTCAAGCTTGACCGAACGTCCGGCCAGCAGTTCGGTTTGATCTTCCTTCAAATAAAGCGCGGGATGATCGCATATTTGTTTAAGCCGTCCGAGCATGCTGAGGATCAGTGCTTTTCGCTGCATGCCTGTCAGTGACGTCATATGTTCAAAAGTGTCTTTCACCAGCTGCTCATAGAGAGACGCCTGTTCGGCTGACAGCGGAATAAATTCTTTTTGCTCCAGCTTGTCGGGAAGGTTTAATGCGACGTCCTCATCCCGTTTTGTCCGCCGCAGCAGAAACGGCCGGATTAATTGCTGAAGCTGTCCGATTCTTTTTTCGTCCCGGTCCTTTTCGATCGGCAATACATAGCGTTTATGGAAACCGGTCAGACTGCCAAGGTAGCCTTTATTCATGAAGTCGAAAATCGACCATAGCTCAGTCAAGCGGTTTTCCATCGGAGTTCCGCTCAGCGCGATATGGTGAATGCCCTTCAGCTTTCTGATTGCGCGTGATTGCTTCGTGTGCGCGTTTTTAATATTTTGTGCTTCGTCAAGACAAATTGTGTTCCATGTCACCGAAGAAAGCTCTTCAGAATCGGCATGCGACAGCCCGTAGGAGGTTAAGACAACGTCCGCGTTTCCGTAATAGCCGGCGAAGTCTTCCCCTTTCGGACGGCGCGGGCCGTAATGGAGAGCGACCGACAGATTGGGCGCGAAGGTTTGAAGCTCCCGCTGCCAATTGCCGAGTACGGATGTCGGCGCGATGATCAGATTCGGCGTGTTTTGCCGTCCGCTTTCCTTCACATGAAGAAAATATGCGATCATCTGAATGGTTTTCCCAAGCCCCATGTCATCGGCCAGACAGGCGCCAAAACCGCTTTGCCGCAGAAACAGCAGCCAGTTCATGCCATATTTCTGATACGGGCGGAGCGTGCCTTGAAAGGAGGGGCTGACCTCATGCTCCGGCAGATTTTCCGCTGTTGTCAGCTTTCGAATCAGTGATCTGAGCTGTTTTGACAGGTCGAATTGAATCCCGGCAAAAGCGGATGTATCCATGATGTCTGAGTCCTCAAGCCCGCCTTCCTGCTGATCCATCAGCTCTCGTGCCAGAATGTCAGACATATGGAGCCCTTCTGATTCCGCCTTCTCCATCAGCCGTTTCATCTGTTTGATAAACTGCGGATCTATTTTCACCCATTGCCCGCGAATATTGACGAGGCGCCTGTTGCTCGCGACAAGCTCGTTAAATTCATCCTCTGTCAGCTCAATGCCGTTTGTCGCAAACCGCCAGTTAAAGTCAAGCAGCGCATTCATGCCGACAAATGATTCGCCGCGGGGGGCGGAAGATACTTTTGCTTTAAGCATCATGCTGCTGTCTCTGACAATCTGCCACCAGGATGGCAGGAGGATTTCAACGCCCATATCGACAAGCGTCTCACTTGCCTCTGACAGGAAAATCCAGGCTTCTTCCTCTGAAATCAGCGTGGTGCCGGAATCAAATGACAGCCACGGAACCGTTCGATGAAAGCGGTCCTGCTCGCGTGCGATTTTATCGCTGTAGGCCTGCCACGATTTTTTGAGGCTCTTCAGCCCGTCAAAAAATACAACAGCGCCGCTCTTTTTATCGCGTAAAAACATTTCGATTTTCCAGTCATCGCCGTCAAAGTCTGGTTCGTTCAAGCGGAGGCCAACCGTAAACGGGGTTTGATCGTCAACCCAGCCGATGCCTTCGAGAAAATCCTCTTCATCCAGAAAATGTCCGCGAAATGTTGTGACCGCAGGTGATTTTTCTTTGATATTTTCCCATTTTTCACGCAGTTCGTCGTCATATTGAATATAATCATGCACCGCGGCTGAAAACCATTCCGCAGTAAAGCCATCCAGTATGCCGTCCCGATCCTTCCAGCGGAAAACACCGTTTGTCCATGCTTCGTAGTCAGGCAGGAAATCTCCGTCCGCGATAAATTCGTAAATGGTGGACGCTGCCTCAATCAGCGGTTCCGTTTCTTCTGTGAGCTGCACGGAGCTGAATGAGTTGAACGAGTTTTTGCCGAGAAGCTCTACAGTCATCCATGGAGAAAGCAAAACCGCGGTTGTCCCGATGAAGCTGACATCCTCAAGGAAGGTTCCGTAAAATGAGGATTCGTGCCATTGAAACAAATGCTTTTTCATGTGGCTGTAGGGAAGGGGCTGCTCATTCTCATCAAAGGCTGAGAGCGTGAATGACCCGTCTTCCATTTGTTCGACGTGAATAAGTATTTCTTTAAGACTCGCCATCAATCAACTTTCCTTTCTGCAGTTCTTCTTGAAGGGCGCGCAGGCGCTTGTAATGTGAGCTCAGCTGCTGAATATAGCGTTCCCATACCTTCAGTTTTTTCGCTTTTTTGTAGAGCGTCCGCAGTTTTTTCAAATACCGGGCCGCTTCCTTGTAAGAGCTGCGGTTTTTCTGGTCGATAAAAAAGGCCACTTCTCTGTGGTAAGCGGGTATAAGGGCCTCGGGATCGCTCGCCGCGATTTCTTTGAGCATCGTTTTATCTATTTCATAAATTGAAAAGCCAACAAGGCTGTGGATTTCGATCCACTCGGCGTAACGCTTTTTCTCATACAAATGATGGCTGTATTCTGTGAAAGTATAAGGCAGACAGCCTGCCGCATAGCGTTCAAACAGCGCCTGATCATTGGTTTGCTTCACATACGCGTTCAGCAGAAGAAACAGCTCGCCAATTACGTCGCGAATTTCTTTAAACGGCTTATCCAGCTTCGTATAACCAATCGCAATCGATTCAATCCGGAGGTACCATTCCTTGAGCCGTTTCCAATCCTTTTTCGCGGTGATTTCACTCAGCCATTGGAACGTATACGGCAGCGCTTCCGGCGGAAATTGGTCGGTTTCCGCAAAAATCGCGTCATCATGTTTCTGCAAAAATTCTAAATGAAGACGCCCGAATTGCAATTCAGGAGAAAACCGCCGCCCGGCTTCTTTTTGCAGGATCTCTTGCTCACGCGCCACCCATTTCGTCCGCGGCAGCAGCGCGCTCCAAATTTCACCGAAAATGCGGATGCGTTCATATTGAAAAATATCTTCCTTCAATAAGAGATCCCGAATGACATCCGGCGTTTTCTCCAGAAAGGGATCGAGTGCAAACGACAGCGCGTACGTTTTTAATTTATCAATTGAGCTGTAGATCGTGTCCATCAGCTGTTCGACATAAGGATTGAGGGAATAAAAATCATGCTCGGGGTCCAGTTTTCCATCTTCAATCAATGTAAACATGCGAAGCCACACCGCGATCGCTGAATGAATCTGATACAGGCTTTTCAGCTCCGGCTTGTTGGGGGCATGCTTTTTCAAAGCGGACAGATAGCCGTAATAGAGGCCCTGCATGTTTTGGCTGCCTTCAGCCGTGCGTGCCTGCCAAAGAGAAAACTCTGAATCGAAAAAAACAAGCCAGCTTGAAAGCGACTCTTCATTAGGCAGCACCTTCTCTTGGAATTGACGCCGGACGAGCTCTTTGCTTTCTTCGAGCTTTTCCCTCTCCAGCCAGTGTTCTGTAAAAGTTCCCACTCGTTCAAACATTGCATATACATATAAAAAAACAGCCAGCTTATGGCGGCAGATTCTCCCAGACGGACATGAACAGCCGCTTTTGGCTATGACAAATAAGTTCAATGTGACCCGCACAGGCACAACATCCTGCACGTAAGCCGTAACTTCCGTCGGACTCACTGCTTGTAAACGATAGACTGAATCCTGCCGATATAAAATAAGGGCTTTTTTGATCAGCTGAACATTTTCCTCGCTGTAAGGAAGAAGCTCTTTTAATTGTTCAGCCGATGCCAGCACATCGTCTTTAGAAATCATATTCTGAAGCATGATTATCGCTCCTAACCGAGTCACGTAATAAAAAGATCCAATTTCTCTATTATATCGCAACACAGCGGCATGAAAAAGTTTTTCCTAAAATAGGACATAAAAAATGGGATGTGTCGAATGATGTATTAGAGATTGCAAAACGAGAGCCAGCATCATATAATAATCGTGTTTTCAACTTAATGGAAGCTGAAAGGAATAAAATAATGAGTGAAAAGAAATTGAATCAAGAAGAATTTCTGAAAATTTTGATGCATGCACATGATATTGGTGAGCAGTCATCTGAGATGACCACAAAGGAAATGCTTGAAAATTTGATTTCTCATATTAAAAATGGATACGCAACATAAAAATCCCGCAGGTTTTTGGCGGGATTTTTTTCTGAATAATGACCGGAAGGGGAAAAAGATTCAGCTCTGGCAAGACAATAAATAGAGCGCTTACATGATAGAAGCTGAAAAACTATTTTTGTAAATTTTTGTCGAATATTGTCACGTGAAAAGATGGAGAAATGCTGTTTTAACGTTGTATAATCGTATGGAAAAGGATGTTATAAGCTGATTTGGAGGTATCATGGGAGAATCTACTAGTTTAAAAGACATACTATCAACGTTAAGGAAACGCATACTTATGATTATGATTGTCACCGCAGCTGCGACTGCTGCCGGCGGATTCATCAGTTTCTTCGCACTTACACCCATCTATGAAAATTCAACTCAGATCTTGGTCAATCAATCGAAAAACGACCAAAAAGAAGTCCAATTTAACGATGTCCAAACCAATCTTCAATTAATCAATACGTACAATGTCATCATTAAGAGCCCTGCTATCTTAGACGAAGTGATTAAAGAGATGGGCTTGTCGATGACATCCCAAGAGCTGAATGAAAAAATTACTGTTTCCAGCGAGCAGGATTCCCAAGTGGTCAATATTTCTGTCAGAGACGGGAGCGCGGAAACAGCGGCTCACATTGCCAACACTGTCGCATCTGTCTTTAAAGACAAAATCACTTCGATTATGAATGTTGATAACGTAAGCATTCTGTCAAAAGCTGAGGTTTCTGGACATCCGTCGCCTGTATCGCCAAAACCGCTGCTCAACATCGCCATCGCGTTTGCGGCAGGATTGGCAGGAAGCATCGGACTGGCCTTCCTGCTTGAGCATTTGGATAATACGATCAAATCGGAAGAGCAGCTCGAAACGTTGCTGGACATACCGGTATTAGGGACGGTTTCCACCATTGCGAATGAACAGAAAACAGCGAAGAGCTTAAAAGGCATTCAATCTGATAAAGCGGGGAGTGGACATTTTGGCGCTTAGAAAAAGCAAGGGCTCATGGAGTCGCAAAAATGTCATTGCGCTGACAGAGCCGAAATCCTTAAATTCAGAACAATATCGAACGATTCGAACAAATATAGAGTTTTCTTCAGTGGACCGCCAAATGAAATCTGTGATGATCACTTCGGCGTGCCCTGAAGAAGGGAAGTCTACCACAGCTGCTAACCTTGCTGTTGTATTTGCACAGCAGGGAAAAAAGGTTTTGCTCATCGATGCAGATTTGCGAAAACCTACAGTACATACCACGTTTCAACTAGAAAATATGACAGGCTTAACATCCGTTTTACTGAAAAAATCCTCACTGAAACAGGCTGTGCAAACGTCTCAGGAACAAAATCTTGATGTGTTGACGAGCGGCCCGATCCCGCCGAATCCGGCCGAGCTGCTTTCCTCCAAGTGGATGGAGGAGCTTGCGGATGAAGCGTGTGCGGCCTATGACATGGTGATTTTCGATACGCCGCCTATTCTCCCTGTAGCAGACGCGCAAATTTTAGGGAACGTCGCAGACGGTTCCGTTTTGGTTATTTCAAGCGGAAAGACGGAAAAAGAAAAAGCCGCAAAAGCAAAAGAGGCGCTCGATTCGTGCAACAGCAAGCTCCTCGGAGCCATTATGAACGGCAAGAAACGCTCGAAGCACTCTGACTACGGATACTACGGACATGAAGACAATTTCATACAAAGATAAATAACGTGCATACTGCCCGTTATTTATTTTTGCGAAAAAAGGAGGCTTAGAAATGATTGATATTCACTGCCACATCCTCCCGTCAATGGATGACGGGGCAAGGCACTTGGACGACAGCATCGAAATGGCCAGGGCGGCTGTTCGTGAGGGAATCAGAACCATCATTGCAACCCCGCATCATAAGAATGGTTCATATGAAAACGAGCAAATCGCTGTCAGAGAAGCGGCAGACCTGTTAAACAAACGTTTAATGAAAGAGGAAATCCCGCTCACCGTACTGCCGGGACAGGAAATCAGAATCTACGGGGACTTGAAACGGGATTTGGATGAAGGGCTGCTGCTGTCACTGAATGACACGAAATATATCCTGATTGAGTTTCCGTTTGATCATGTTCCGCGATATGCCGAGCAGCTCTTTTATGATTTGCAGCTGAAAGGATACGTTCCGGTTGTCGCGCATCCCGAACGCAATAGCGAAATTCGCGAAAATCCGTCCTTGCTGTATCATCTTATAGAAAAAGGAGCGGCATCTCAGTTGACAACCGGAAGCCTCGCAGGAGTTTTCGGGAAACAGATGAAAGCATTTTCGCTGCGGCTGGCTGAAGCCAATCTGATACACTTCTTAGCCTCAGATGCTCATAATCTGAAAACAAGAGACTTTCGCTATCAGGAGGCTCTCCGTGTTCTTGAGAAAAAATTCGGTACGGAATATTCTTATATGCTGACAGAAAATGCTGAGCTTCTTCTGCAAAATCATGCGATTTACAGGCAGGCACCGAAGCCGGTCAAAAGAAGAAAACGATTCGGGCTCTTTTGATCTGCAATTCTCATTTCCCCACTTTCTTTGTGAGAACGATATAATAGTATATTGTATGATTGAATCATATTTCAGAAATCTGTACAGGCTGTTTCCGGGAGATCATCCGCATTCATGTCAGGATATTCTCATACGATAATACGGAAGCTGTAAAGCAGCAATTTAACTGTTGGAGGGAAACAATGAATATAACAGTCATCGGAACAGGCTATGTCGGTCTTGTGACAGGTGTTTCTCTTTCTGAGATTGGCCATCATGTAACTTGCATTGATATTAACGCTCACAAGATTGAAGAAATGAGAAAAGGGATTTCCCCTATATTTGAGCCGGGTCTTGAAGAGCTGATGAGAAAAAATATAGCTGATGGGCGGCTGAGCTTTGAAACGAGCTACGAGAAAGGCTTAGACCAGGCAGAGATTATTTTTATAGCGGTCGGCACACCGCAAAAAAACGACGGACATGCGAATCTGGAGCATATTACAGATGTGGCCAAGCGTATTGCCCGGCACGTGACGCGAGATGCGATCGTCGTAACGAAAAGCACAGTGCCTGTCGGAACAAATGATTGGATTTACGAGCTGATTACCAAACATCTTGCGGAGCCTGTCAGTATATCGATCGCATCCAACCCGGAATTTTTACGTGAAGGGTCAGCCATCCATGACACGTTTCATGGAGACAGGATTGTGATCGGAACAGGCGATCAGGACACCGCCAGAAAACTGGAAGAGCTCTTTCTTCCGCTCGATATCCCGGTTTACCAAACGGATATCAGAAGCGCCGAGATGATCAAATATGCCTCAAATGCCTTTCTGGCCACTAAGATCAGTTTTATAAATGAAATTTCAAATATATGTGAAAAGGTCGGCGCTGATATTGAATCTGTCGCGTACGGCATGGGACAGGATAAGCGGATCGGGAGCCAGTTTTTAAAAGCGGGCATTGGCTACGGCGGCTCTTGTTTCCCAAAGGATACGAACGCCCTCGTGCAAATTGCGGGCAATGTCGAGCATGATTTTGAGCTGCTGAAATCGGTCATCAGGGTCAACAACAATCAGCAGGCGATGCTGGTTGATAAAGCGCTGAACAGGCTTGGCGGAGTGACGGGAAAAACGATCACCCTTTTGGGGCTGTCATTTAAACCGAACACGGACGATATGAGAGACGCGCCGTCGATTGTCATCGCTAACCGCCTCGCCGCACTAGACGCCCATATCAAAGCCTTCGATCCCATTGCCGTCAGCCATGCGAAGCATATTTTGCCGCAGGATGTGGAATACAAAAAAACGATTGCGGAAGCCGTTAAGGGGGCAGACGCCGTCATGATTTTAACGGACTGGGATGAGATTAAACAATTTTCATTAGCAGATTATCAAGATTTGATGGAGCAGCCGCTGATTTTTGACGGCCGAAATTGCTACTCATTAGAAGAGGCCGCCGCCGCCGGAGTGGAATACTATTCTGTAGGCCGGAAAGCGGTTGTTCCGGCAGGTGCGATGTCATAGATGTAAAGGAAAGACTGGCGGGATGCCGGTCTTTTTTTGTATCCATCTTTTATTGTATACGATGGATATATTCGCTGAGGTTTATCTATTGTTTGAAACTAGAGGGTGCTGCCTACAGATTTTCAGTTTGAGCAATACGCGGGCATGGGGAAAAAAGAATTCTTTGATTATTTCGGTTGGGATACGCGTATAAAGAACATCCCATCATGCTTTTATAAATTGATATAGACGATGATATTGATTTGTTGTGGGGTGACGTGGGCATCGCAAATTTTTTCAACACACCTGATGATTTAAGGAGAAAAGACTCTTCAAACGTTCTGTACAATGGGGACTGCAGCTAATACAAGCTTTTGATCCAAAGGGTCACCACAGCCGCCAATAGCGTCAGAAGCGGAAATGAAATAAGCCAAACAATAAAATCAGGCGCGGCTGAGTCAATACAGAACATAAATATGACCAATAAGCAGAGCACTGTAAGAGGCATTGACCAAAGCCGTGTTTTCTAAACAATAAAGTGCCTGCCATTCCAAATACAAAGAAGGACAGAAAAGGAAAAACCACGAAACATAACATCATCGGACTGAAAAAACTCATTGTCATCCCTCCGTTTCACCTCTTGATCTTACAAGATTTTACCACATGAGAAAATGAACAGATCATCAAAATCTGCCTCTTTCAAGTGTCTTTTTGACTAAGACTTTAGAATTTCTCACCATATAAAACGCTCACATTGATCTTATAACGAACAAAAAAGAGACTTTAGACCTCCGTATTCAGAGCATTATAAGCCTAAATTAAGCCGTTTACCCTATTTAAGCCGCCTTCCGGCTATTTTAAAATATAATATATGGAAATAAAGTATGGAAAAGTCTATCTTCATCAGCCCCTCCATACGACTTTTTGAGTATTAAGAGGTGATACAGATGGGTTATGAAAGTATGCTGGCGGATATCAAAAGTTCGCTCAACGGAAAAATTTCCGACGTGGAAGACAAGATCGAAAAGCTGAAAAAAGCAAAAAAGGACATAGACACACTGCAAGAAGAGGCAATCACTGAAATCAAAGAAATTGTGAAACCGGAATTGGGCAAGCATTGGACAGGAACAAAAGCGGATGATTTCGACAAGGGAAGAGAAGAGGCGAAATCGGAAGCATCTAAGATTGTGAATGATAAATATAACGAGTATATGGCTTCGATTAACGGAAAAATTTTTGATCTTGAATGGGATAAAGCTAAATATGCATCGGAATTGTTTGTAGCAAATGGTGCAGCAGATCTTCTTAAAAAGGGAGAAGAGTTCGCGGAAGAAGTCGGAAATACAATTAGTAAACTAAAATGGTGGTGATCTTTTTTTATGTCAGAAATTAAGCTGAAGTACGACACAGTCATCAAAACATTAGATTCTGTCAAAGATGCGCTTGCTGACGTATCAATCGGCGCCGCGGGGTCCAATGGGAAAAACAAACTCGATTATACCAAAAAATATCATGAGCGTGAGGAGAACATCAAAACCATGCTCGGAGACTATAAAAAAGCGGTACAGAAAAATATCGAGGATACAAAGGATAATGTTGATTCACTCAAAGAGCAGGACGAGGCGATCGCGGTAAAATAGAACAGAAAGGGCAGTGCGATGAGTAAAGTATTTGAATCAAAATCTTTAATCGAAGAAGCGAAGAGCAGAAAAAAGCAATATGAGACGCTTGAAGAGCAGCTGAACACGCTGAAAAAAGCGTTTCAGGAAGTGGCGGATTTAGGCGACAATTTTAAAGGAAAAGGCGCGGACAATATCAAAGATTTTTTTCAGGGACAGGCAGAAATCGTTGAAAGCTGGCTGACGCTTGTCTCTGCTCAAATTGCGTTTTTAAACGGCATTTCGGGAGATATTAAAGATCAAGAACTCAGTGATTCATATGTGGAGACTTCATTTTTGGATCATGAGCTGCCCAATGGAGACCTGAAAGCCTCAGAGATAGTCTCCGCTCATAAAGCAGAAATCGATACTATTTTGTCAGGCATCAGCGATATTATGGATCTCGACATGTACACGCTTGACGACTATGCAGATAAGATGGGCGATGCCCAAAAAATCAGGCGTGACACGATCACGGCGGTTGATAAGCTGGATGAATCCCTGACCACTGAATATCAAAATTTAGAATCTCTGGACAACGCAGTGCTCAGCAAATATTCTGTTCTTATGCAGGCCACCAGCAACGGGAAAAGCGCATCCCCTATGTACTATGACAAAAAAGCCTTCCACAGCAATGAAGTCTACAAAAGCGCCATTGAAGTGGAAAAACAGGGAACAACATATATCGATGCAAAGACCCAGCAAGCAGAAGCAAGGCGGCTTCAGGAAAAAGCCGAGGAAGAAGCTAACAAACCGTGGTACGAAAAA
Source organism: Bacillus sp. PK3-037 (assembly GCF_054161355.1). NCBI lineage: Bacteria > Bacillati > Bacillota > Bacilli > Caryophanales > Bacillaceae > Bacillus > Bacillus sp. PK3-037. The sequence continues at coordinate 550,078 of NZ_CP096408.1, forward strand.
ACATGGGATGGAGTTTGCACCTTTACTGGAGAAGTCACTGGCTATTATGATTATAAAAGGGCAACCGAAGGCGTTGATCCGGTTACCGGAGAAAAACTCTCCGCCGCAGAACGTGTGACAGCAGGAGCTATGGCCGCAGCCGGATTCATCCCAGTCGTCGGCTGGGCAGGCCGCGCCTTCAAAGGCGGAAAAGCGATCTACAAAACCGGAAAAGCAGCTATCGCGGCCGAACACGCTTTAGATGCCTACAAAACAGGCAAGTCTTTAGACATTCTCAAAATGTCAGAAATGGGCGCATACGGTCTTGTTGCTTCTAACGGATTCTCAGAAGCTGTTACTGGACGAGATATGTTTGGTACCGAAGTGTCTGAGGAGAAGCGGAAGCAGGGGGCGTTGGAAGCGGCTTTGAGTTTAGTTGGTGCAGGGGCACTGGCGAAACATGTAGATAAAGGCATACCGCTTGCAACTCATTCAAAAGTTCAAAAAGCTAACAAGACACTAGAAAAAGTAAAACAATTCAAAGTCCCAACCAACGTCCGCGTGTATGCAGAACGCCCTGTAACTCCGGATGGCTTCACGTTCGGAATTCCGACAGTTCGTGTAGATGTGGAAAAGATGGCTGTGAAGGATCTTGGAATTGTGAAGATGGCTAGTAGTGGTAAAGGTATTAAGGGTATTGTTAAACCTGTTTCAAATATGAATGAGTTTTTTGATATGGAATTTGGAAAAAAAATAAGTAATTCCTTATCAAAATCAAAAGTAAAGTACGATGGACAATCAATTTATAAGGTGGAAAAGAAAACTGATAACCAATATCTGAAAAAGGGTTATGGAGTTTATCTTGACGCATTACACAAAGACCATTTAGAAGTAATAGATAAGACGGGAAATGTGAAATACGTATTGAATTTAGATGGTACTTTAAACCCTGACAAGACTAAGAAAGCACTTGGACGAGTAGTTAAGGGATGGAAATAAAAGTGGAGGAATTTATATGGATAAAAAGTTAGAAGGAATATTGGACATACTAGATAAACTTAATTCAAGTATTAATATTGTAAATAAAGAAGATTTAGATGAACAGTACGAGAACCTTGAGGATTTTAGGGTGTTAACTAGAGATTTAGATATTATATTAAACAATTTTGGTTCATTGGATAAGAATGATGGTGATGAAATAGAGAAAATGTTATTTGAACTTCATAGAATTCTAACGACGTTTGAATGGCATTTCTCAGAAATCAGTGATTTAAACACAACAATTTTAAAAGTTTATAAAGACAAAGTCAATAACCTCTAGTAATGAAAAGCCTTAAAAGATTTTTATTTTCTTTTAAGGCTTTTTTAGTGGGGGTGAGTGCCGAATAAACTGTTTTCTATTTCCTGATGCAGACAAAAAAACCTTGATTGGCTAGATGCCATTCAAGGTTTTTTGGCTTTAAGAACTTTATTAGTTAAAAAATATAACTTTTAGAATCAAAAACTCATGATGGTTAACAGAATTACAACCACACTTACTACTCGATTTAAAATTACACACGAGAACGACAACGCTCGTAGCGATTACGGAAATTAATTTATGTAACGGGAGGGCAGAACGCCCTGTAACTTCGGATGGCTCGACATTCGGAATCCCGATAGTCCGTGTAGATGTGAAAAAAACGGCTGTGAAGGATCTTGGGATTGTGAAGAAGCTAGTGGTGGTATAGGTAGTAAGGGTACGGTGTAGAAGTTCCACCTGCTTTTAGGCAATCTGAATTTGCTAGTTAGTATGAATCTAGGATTAATCAAACACCTTCATAGATTTAATCCAAAGATATTGAATTTGAAGGGGTTAGGGGAGAATCTTTAAGCACGCTTAAACCTCCACCAGACCCTAAATTGAAAAGCATATTAGATGAGGATGGTATAAAAGGTATTCAATAGCAAAGCACAAGTTGAAATCAATGCTTGGAGGAAAAGGGACTTATGGGGGGAAAGCCAGACAAGCTAATTTTGTTCAATCAGATCAAAAATTAGATAACCATATTAATGACTCATCTGAGTTAGCAAGTCAATTTGGGATGGAATCTGGTAAAATTAGTGCAAGAGATATAAAAAAATATCGAGAAAAAAATAAATTAACATGGCATGAATTAAATGATGTTAGAATAATGCAACTTGTGCCAACAAAAATAAATAGTGAATTCGGACACCTTGGTGGTGTAGGAGAAATAAACGCAGGAGCTTTTAAACCTGGAGGGTTTGCTAATAAACCAAAAGAGGAGATATAAAATGGCTATAAACGATCCAATTTTTGGTGAACTTGAATATGAGTATGGTTGGGTTAAGGATACCATTATTCGTTTTTTTGGAAAAGAATCTGAGATCTCTTTGATGATAGATGGTGAAGAAGATGGAGAGTTTGAAGAAGAACAGTATATGGCATATCAAGCATTAATGCAGAATTGGGAGGATTTACAGCCGAATTTATTGCAATCAATATTAGACTATTACAAACAGAAGCGACATGAACTGGGTTATGATATTGAATTAAATGAAAATTATCCATTAATTGAAACACCTGATCAAATACTAGAAATGATAACTTTAGATGGAATTGTTATTCCATATGCGGATATTTTTGAAGGACGAGATGTTGGAATTACATTTAACTGTTCATGGGATACAGAAAATGGATTAGGGCTTCGTCTATTAAATGAAAAAATAATTGAAGTAGGTTATCAGGATGTTGCGATTTAAAATAGGCTGCTAAAAGTAAAAACTCCATGATGGTTGTACCATCATGGAGTACTGTGTGCAATGATAGAATAGAAAACGTATGGGAAAAAGATAAATACGTTAATTTAGGAAAGGGCATGTTCATGTTGTTTCATCTGGATTTGATTTCTTTTTTGATGATTTAAAGGATAATGATTTTATGAATGATGAATTAATGTGGGAACCTTATCCTGAAGCTAGTAGAATATACGGTAAACCTGATTATGACGAATGTTTCGGATACACTCCTTTACTAGGTTTAGGTGGATCTGAAATAGTAGAGAATCTAGAAAAAAATTAAGAGAACATATTCTTATTATTACTGAATTTATTGGGCCAATTGAATAGGATTGGTGTTAAGACAAGCACTTGATTTGCACTTAAGGCATCAAGTGCTTCTTTGTATGTAACAGGAATAGCTGAACAAAAAATAAATGTTTGCTTTCCAAGGAGGTAAAAAAAGTATATGTCTGAATTTGAATTTATAAATCATTTAGAAAATAAAACATATAAGGTACCTGAAGAGGATATATTAAAAGCTGAACAAAGAATGAACGTAGATATTCCCAATGATTTAAAACAATTATATTTAGAAGTCGGTTATGGTTTTATTAAAGGTGAAAGTGATAATGCAATTAATAGGATATTGGGGCCAGGGGCAGTAGCCGACATTAGACTAAGAGAAGGAATTTTTGAGTTTGACCCAGATTTAGATGAACTTTATGATGATGAAAATAAACTTATTTTTTTTGAAGTAAATGAGGGTGTTTATATTTCTATAGATTTAAAATTGGAAAATAATTTAATATTTTATTTTGACACTCAAATAGCTGAATCGTTAGAGGATTTTTTTAAAAAGTTCCTCAATGAAAACGAATATTATATTGATTTAATTGAGGATTAGACTTAAAAATGGGATAGTTAGAAGAATTAATTGACCTTGATTAGCTAGTGAAGCCTTTCAAGGTTTTTTTCCAAATGAATTGTTATTTTCTGTTTAAGATGACTTAAATGTCTGTGGGGCTATGAACCTGTCACAGGAGAAAAACTCTCCACCGCAAAACGCGTCACAGCAGGAGTGTGAACCGGTGAGAAAAAAAGGCGATAAGTATGATGCTCACCATATTATCGAAAACAGTTTTGAGGGAGAACATGAGTGGTGGAATATTCACCCAGCTAAGTTTCCTAATGAGCATCAATCTGGTATTCATGGGACGGGTTCACCTGCTAATGAACTATTCAAAGGAGGTAATAATTGTGAAATATGATTTTGTTAAAAATTACAAAGAAAATATATTATATCCAGTAAACGAGAATGAAATTATAGAAATGGAAAATAAGTTAGGTTTAAGGTTACCTTATGATTTGAGACAATTTCTTCTGAGGTTGGCTACGGCTTTCTGAAAAAATCAGAATATAAATTAATCGCATTCTTGGACCTGCTTCAATTAGAGACGCAAGATTAAAAGTTAATGACTTTGAATTTTATCCAGATATTGAAGTTTATGAGGAACTTGAAGAAGATAAAGTGATTTTTTTTGAGGCAAATGAAAGTGCTTTGTTACTAATTGAATTAGGCAATGAACAAAACAATTCAATATATTATGATGATATAAAAGTTGCAGATTCATTAGAAGAGTTTTTAAAAGAGCTTATGAAAAATGATAAGTATTATATGGATTTAATAGAGGATTAGACTTATAAGAGAAAATGGTTAGAAGAATAAAAAACCTTGATTGGCTACTGAAGTCTTTCAAGGTTTTTTTATAAATGAATTGTTTATTCTGTTTTATTATTTCTAATAACTTGTTTGACTTTACTACGACCCTGTCACACGAGAAAAACTCTCCAAAGCCGAACGCGTCACAGCCGGCGCCACGTCAGCCGCGGGATTCATCCCAGTCGTTGGTTGGGCAGGCCGCGCCTTCAAAGGCGGAAAAGCGATCTACAAAACCGGAAAAGCAGCTATCGCGGCCGAACACGCTTTAGATGCCTACAAAACAGGCAAGTCTTTAGACATTCTCAAAATGTCAGAAATGGGCGCATATGGCTTTGTTGCTTCTAACGGATTCTCAGAAGCTGTCACAGGAAGAAATATGTTTGGTAACGAAGTGTCTGAGGAGAAGCGGAAGCAAGGGGCGCTGGAAGCTGCACTAAGCTTAGTTGGAGCAGGCGCATTGGCGAAAAATATTGATAAAGGCATCCCGCTTGCAACCCATTCAAAAGTCCAAAAAGCAAACAAGACACTCGAAAAAGTAAAACAATTCAAAGTCCCAACCAACGTCCGCGTGTATGCAGAACGCCCTGTAACTCCGGATGGCTTCACGTTCGGAATTCCGACAGTTCGTGTAGATGTGGAAAAGACGGCTGTGAAGGATCTTGGAATTGTGAAGATGGCTAGTAGTGGTAAAGGTATTAAGGGTACGGGTGAAACGCTTAAGAAGATAGGTGATATTAATAATCCTATTAGAACATATCGTGGTGCTGAGTTAAGTAAGCTAGAGGCTAAATATACTGCAGATCCTCGGTTAACTGTTGAGATGCCCTATGTTGGTAAAGGGCAAAAAAACACCAATGCAGAGGGTTGGTTACGCGATAAAGATTTTTATTGGAAAGAGATGTTAGAGAAGTACCCAGAAGCGTTTAATAGGTCAAATAGGCAAAAAATAGAATTAGGATTCTCACCTACAAACAATCCAACGTTTAGAAAACATTTTCCTCAATATGATTTAAAAGAATTATATAATGACACTTTAATACATCATCACATTGGTGGTGGAGGTCAAGCTGTGGCTGTACCCTCAAAACTACATCCAGGTTTAGGAGGGATACATAATGCTGAGAAAAACGCAGGAGTTTGGGGAAATGACCAAAAATATGCTGAACTATTAGAAAAATTCTTAGAAAAGTAAGGGTGATTATTTTGGTAATGAAGGATGTTATGAGAAAATATTTTAATTTAAGAAAAGAATACTTTGATAAAGGATTAGATTTTTTATTTAAAACGCCATATAATGAAGAAGTTGATTCATTTATATATCAGGGTGAAATGGATGAAGAAGAAGAAATTTCATGGAAGCCTATTGAAAAAAATAATAAGAATGATTTAACGACGATTGAAGAAAGATTTGGAATTAAACTACACACTTCGATTGATGACTATTTTAATTCTTTTTGGTTTGCTGAATTAGATGGATTTATTGGTAATCATTATATTAGGTTAGAACCTGTATTACCAAATATTGAATTGGATTCCTTCGAAAGTAATTTAGAAGGATATAAAAATAATCATAATAAGGTTGATAAGATTCCCATAGGTGTAGAGGGGAACGGTTTGATAGTTGTTTTAAATAATGTAAGTGGTAAAGTTGAGTTGGAGGATTTTGAACGAGGTTCGTTTGAAGAGATTTCGAATAGTCTAGATGAGTTAATTTCTAGTTTAAAGTTACAAAAGTAATATACTAAGAACATTTATATTAAAAAATGTCTGGTATGAAGTGTAGCTCGAATGTTAGATACAATTGGACTCCAGTTTTTTATAGACAGATGTATATATGGTAGCATAAAGTCAAGCTAAGACCTACAAAATTTACGCTGCTTAAAAACATATAATTTAAAGCACTTGATTGTCTATGAAAGGCAACAAGTGCTTTTTTGCGTTTTGATGTGTAAGTTTAAAAGAGGACAATAATTTTATAAGTGCATGCATTAATTATTAAATTTTATAGATTGTAATGACTATGAACAGCTTAAACATGGGAAGTGAGCACCATCAGGAAAGTATATGGCTTAATTTGAATTAATTAATCATTTAGAAAATAAAACATATAAGATATCTGAAGAGGCTATATTCAAAGCTGAACAAAGAATGAATATGGGTATTCCCAATGATTTAAAACAATCATATTTAGAAGTCGGTTATGGTTTTATTAAAGGTAATAGTGATAATGCAATAAATAGAATATTGGGACCTGGGGCTGTAGCTCAAATCAGACTAAGAGAAGGAGTTTTGAATTCGACCTAGATTTAGATGAACTTTATGATGATGAAAATAAACTTATTTTTTTAAAAAGTAAACGAAGGTGTTTATATTTCTATTGAATTGGAATTAATCAACAGTCCAGTATTTTATTTTGATACTCAAATAGCTGAATCATTAAAGGATTTTTTTAAAAAGTTTCTCAATGATAATGATATTATTTTGATTTAATTGAGGATTAGACCTATTAGCCGAAAAACAAGTAACAGCAAGGAGTTAAAGTGTCAATATGCTATTACCTAAAGAATTTAATCGAAACTGGGATATTAATAAAAATGGTCCGTTATTAAAGTTTTCATATGATGATCTAATAGAGATTCCTTTTTCGGAGGATTTTAAACAATTTTTATCTTTGGGAGGCTTACCTGAAACACCTCCTCCATATTTAGATTTTATTTCCTCTCAAGCATCATTTACACCAATTACAAGTATTTTTGATATGCCTGAAGCATTCCGATAATATTGGTTGTTAGGCTCCACCGGTTCTGAAGATCCAGTATGTATCATTGAAAATAACGAGAGCATCGTTTATTTAGATAAGGGTAATGAATATAAAGAAGTATTTATTAACTCTTCAATAAATCAATTTGCAGAATGTATATTACTTTTCTCAGAAATGATTGACAAGGCTATTCAAATGAATGGTGAGGATGCCTTTATCGACAACGATATTCCCGAAAATGTAATTGAATGGTTGAAAAAAGAATTGAAAAGGATAGACTCCAACTGTATAAAGGATGGAAACTTTTGGAGAATTGAAACGGAAAGTTTATATGAATAATGAATTATTACTTTAAAAGGAGGAGACCTAGTCAACTAATGAACAATATAAAAAAAGTTGACCTATCTAATTTAAAGGATATTATTACACCTAATATAGTTAAAGTAGACGATTGCTTTATTCTAGATCTAGAGGATGAGTTTACTGATAGTTCAACTATAAATTGGAATAGAATTTTAAAAATGTATGGGGATAAAACGGGGTATGAAGCATCATGTAATGAGCTCCGGATTAACGATTATTTAGACTACAATGATTTGTCCGATGAAGAAATATTACTTTATGCGCTTCAGGTAATGGATGGTTGGGAACACCATTTAAAAGAAAAATTCCCTGAACATAAATTTGTTGTGATTATAAGTATTGATGAAGGTTTTGCGACCCTTAGATTTTATAAATATAGAGAAGAGGAAAGCAGTTGGCTAAAGCCGGACATTGAAGAGTACAGAACCGAAGCTATCCTTGTAAAAGAAATTAACTTTGTTACGGAGGAGGAGCTACAAAGGAATTATAGGAAAGGTGGTTAAATAAATGAGTACTTACGGTAAATATAGCGATTTAGTGGAAGAGGTAATTGACTATATTAAGCACGGAGAATTATTTAAGAATAATAATCGGAATTTATCGGATATTACACTTATAGAAGATTTTGAGGTAGCGCAACAATTAGCATGGTCTCAAGATACAGATGAAGTTGAACTAATTTGGCAAGATGTAAAATCAAATGAAAGCGGACAGTTGCTTGATATAATTTTTAGTAATGATCATTTAAAAACAATAGATGAAGAATTGTCGAATATTTTCAATTCTGACGATAACTATTCTGAAGATTTCATTCCTATGGATTTTTGGGATATTGCTGAAGAAGTAGAGTCAGATCTGTATAAATGTGCAATCAATCGTCTAGTAAACGGTACTAAAGACAATCTTTTTGAGAAGATGTTTCAAGTGTATAAATCAGGCGGATGGTCTTGTGGATGGAAAGGTACATATCCTGAAGGTCAATTAGTCGCTTTTATACCCCCTAAAGATATGATTGATTAGTGTATTTATTTGGGTTGTACCCAGGAGGAAATTTAAACCGGAAGTTATAGCATTGAACCTTATAAATATAGATTAGGAAATTAATAGTTACTAACAGAGGTCTTCATGGTAAGAAAACATATTAAATTAGATGTTCCAAAAGCTAATATACATCCCCTAAGAATAACACAAGGTTGGAAAGTGAATTATAATCATTTTGTTGAAATAGATCCAAGAACTTTAGAACCGAATGATGATTCCTGGTTTTTGTTCACAGACAGTTTGTTGCAGCTTTATCATGAACAATCCTCAATAACGCTTGATTTAGGCTGGGTTCCTGACATTTCTCCTGAAGGTAACTATCTGGTTTTAATAGTCAAAAATAATGATTGGGAGGAGTCTATTAAAGAATTTTCATCAGACGACTATAAAAAAGTGATTTTATATATTGAATATCATTTAAAACAAGTAACAACTACTTGGTGGAAGTAGTTAAATAACAAATGGATTAATGGATGGAATGGTTACTATTATGGAACATGGAATCAGATTTATTAATGAATATCCTGAAATTGGTGAGTTGCTTCATCGTCTATTTATGAATAGGGAATTAGACGAATGGTATAAGAACAAATGTGAAGAGAAAATAAAAGTGCCTGATGAATTTAATCAAATAAAAGGTTTGAAAAAAATTGAAGTTAGAGTTTTAAACAATCCTTCAGGAGAAGTCAATATCCATTTGCAAGATCTTTCTGGGGAAAATGGATTTCATCTAGAACAGCAAATCAATATGAAAGTATCTAAATTGGTGCCTGTTTATGTACTGAATTATAGCTATTCCCTTAGACACGAATTAATTGACGGCGCTTATGATATTGAAGGAACCGCTGAATCTTTAGAATTCATTCAGGGAACGAACTATATCAATAAAATAATGCATGAGAAAGGGTTTATCGAACTCAGTTATTTGTATGATTACTACGATACTGTGTATGAGTGGAGTGAATTGCCACATATACAGCCTTTCAACAGGAGATTAACATTAGGAGATGCCTTGTTTACTGATGTATTAGAGTTGCTATAGTTAAAAACTTGCCGTGTTGTCATAGGCAAGTTTTTTTACAATAATGAGGCTTTTTAAAGATAGGCCAACGAAGTACAAGGAGAAGCGGGATGGACAGAGATCATATTTCTCAATTACAGCCATTAAAAATCTGTGATGGCTGGTCTGTAGTACTGAACAATTTAAATTCAGAAAAAATAATGGAAGAAAAATGTGAATTACTAATACTGCAAAATGAAAAACGTAACGCCTTAATTAAGGTAATTTATGAAAGTGATCAATATCATATCAAAATTGTAGCTTAAAAAAGGATAAGATTTATGAAGAAGACTCTTTTGATGAAATAGAACAATTATTAGAAGAGTTAGAATATCAAATCTGGAGTGTGGGAAGCGGGGGTTTAGAGGATTTGAAGCCACTAACCCAACAGATTCCCAATTTCTTAAGGCTAAAGATACCAGCTGGTTGGACTGTTGATTATATTACAGTAAAAGATACTGATCCTGAGTCTCTAGAAGCAAATGATGATGCTTGGTTATTTGACTTTAATCAAGATCTCTTACAGATTTCTCATAAGACAAAAAATTTGCTGCTTGACGTAGGGTGGTACCCAGAAGGGGATCCAACCGGAAGCTATGGCATTGAACTTATAAAAAATGAAGATTGGGACAATCCACTAGAGGATGTAAGGTGCAGTAAAATCATTGAGTTAAGCTTCATTTTGGAATCTATTTTTGTTAAAGAAATTAACAACAAATATTAAAACAAAGTTGCTAGTATCGGAAAAAATGGTTGATATACAAACTGGTTCTTTTTATTCGACCAGATTAAAAAGTGATTCCCTGAAAACAGGATTATTAATGAAAAGGTGTTTAATTGATGAAAGTTTATTATTGTGATGAATGGTCGGACATCAAAAAACAGCCGTGGAATATTCTTGATGAACGTACCGCATATTTGCATCATCAAAATCATGAACCATATACTGCGGTGTTAATCGAAGATGAAAAACCTAAGTATATTGTAAATGTAACAAACGAATGGGTTTCGGTTGGTTTTTATGATGACCTGAATCGTAAGTATCTGAATTATGATTTTGAAGTTATAAGCCACGGTAAGATCTTCTTAAGAACAGCAATGTATTGGGAATATGATGATGCAACTGAGATTGAAATCAGCAGTTTGATTTTAGGCTTCCGTGAAGATGGTCATATAGTAATGGAGAAGACAGATTTTAAGACTGGTTCAGTCGAAGAACGTGATACTAGCGACAGTCTAGAGAATAACTGGGATGTGTTCCCTGAGTTTGGTGAATACATCCCCTTGTGCAGAAAGGAAAGATAATGTGGGATACGGGGCAACACATGTCCTCGTAATGGTGAAATCAGCTAACATTGAGAAAAAAGAAGAACATCATGTTATACATCTTTCCTATGCTCAAGATATATTTAGGAGTCATTTTCAAACAAGTCATTCAATGGTATGTGACTGATAAGGAACTATGATTTTTAGATACTGAAAAGTTGGAAAGAGCTTTTTTTATATTTCATCAGATACATAGATAATGAAAGAGCAGGCAGAAAAGGTTACAGGATGATTGAACAGAGAAGACTATTTTAGGAAGTAAAGAGAGGAAAACAAGTGAAATGAAAGTACATCAAATTCACGATTTTCATTTAAAAGATGAATCGGATTTTGTTCAAACACAACAATCCCTTATACATAAAATCAACCTATCACCCTCCATCACCCCAGACTCGATCAAAACCTGCGCAGGCGTCGACCTTGCCTATTGGGAACAGGACGGAGAACCGTATGGAGTGTGCAGTATCATCGTCATTGACGCTGATACAAAAGAAGTCATTGAAAAAGTGCACAGCATGGGGAAAATCAGTGTGCCGTATGTGTCTGGTTTCCTTGCGTTTCGCGAGCTGCCGCTGATCATCGAGGCGGCCAAAAAGCTGGAGACAGAACCGGATGTGTTTTTGTTTGATGGCAACGGGTATCTGCATTACAACCATATGGGCGTTGCCACCCATGCGGCTTTTTTTCTCAATAAGCCGACAATTGGGATTGCGAAAACCTATCTCAAAATCAGAAGCTGTGATTTCGTCATGCCTGAAAATGGAGTCGGTTCATACACAGATATTATCATTGACGGCGAGGTGTATGGCCGGGCACTGCGGACGCGGCGGGATGTGAAGCCTATCTTCTTGTCTTGCGGAAATAACATTGATTTAGAAAGCAGCTATCAAATCACGATGAGCCTGCTTAATAAAGAAAGCAGGCTGCCGATTCCTGTCCGCCTGGCTGACCTTGAAACACATGTCTTACGAACGTTTTATCAGAAAAATTACGGGTAACACTTGGGGCTCTAAGCCATCAAGTGTTTTTTGTATGCTGTGTGCTTTCCTGTTTTATCAAAAACCTTGTCGTCCTTGCAGAGAGGTTTTATTTGTATGTTTTCCGCGTCAAATCGATAAAAGCCTTTAATGGTGCAGACATCCACTTGTCCTTATGCCATGCTAGTTGAGTAAAAACGGGGCAGTCGTTTTGCCAGTGGAGTTCTTTCATCCGGCCTTCGGCAATATCGTCTTTTACTGTCATTTCAGGCAATAGTCCAATTCCAAGTCCGGCCATCACGCATTGTTTGATGGCTTCTATGCTGACAAATTCTAATTTGTTAGGGTAGACACCGGCGTCGTGTAAGGCGTCCTCAAAGAGCGTGCGGTATGAGCAGCCGTCTTCTGTCAGGAGAAGGGTTTCGTTTTGAAGATCCTTCAATGTTACTGGTGAGTCTGCTGGAAAAGGATGGTCATTGGCGGCTACCATTTTGATCTCATCCTGAATCAGAGATTCAACGTGCAGTGCGTCTTCCATCCGGTTCACATCCAAAATGAAGGTAATATCAAGCTGGCCCTGTAAGAGCTGTTCTTTCGCTTGTTCGTTGGAAATATACGGTTTGAATATGAGCTTTACTTGAGGAAAAGTCTGTTTAAATTCTTTTATGATAGGGGGAAGGCGATATGTGCACTGGCTTTCCGTCGCCCCGATTTTCAAGGTTCCGGTTGTTTCTCTTACTTGATTTGCGGCCATTTTTGCTTCTTCTGTTAACGCAATAATCTTTTCCGCATAGGATTTGAATGTTTTGCCGGCTTCTGTCAGGATGAGCCGCTTGCCGAGCCGTTCAAATAAAGGAGTCCCGATTTCTTCTTCAAGTGATTTGATCTGAGAGGTAACGCTTGATTGTGCATAGTTAAGCATCTTGGCGGTAAGGGTGAAGTTTACATGTTCTGCTGCCGTAATAAATGTGATCAGCTGTTTCAATTCCATTTGTTTTCGTCCTTTCTAAATCGGTTTTATCGATTGGAATAATCGAAATAATCATCTGTATTGATTGATGAATCCATTATATGATGGAGAAAATCATTCGTAAACAAAGGAGCAGATGCATCATGAAAATTGCGGTCATTAATGGCGGAACGAGGCCTGGCGGAAATACGGATATTCTTGCGGAGAAGGCTGTTCAAGGATTCGGTGCGGAGCACATTCATTTGCGGAAATATCAGATCCAGCCGATTGAGGATCTGCGTCACGCTCAAGGCGGCTTTCGTCCTGTTCAAGATGACTGCGATTCTATCATTGAGCGGGTATTGCTGTGCGATATTCTTGTATTCGCCACCCCCATTTATTGGTTCAGCATGTCAGGAACGTTAAAGCTGTTCATTGATCGCTGGTCACAGACGATGAGAGATCCGCGATTTCCTGATTTTAAAGAGCAAATGTCGGCAAAACAGGCATATGTGATAGCAGCCGGAGGAGATAATCCAAAGATAAAGGGGCTGCCGCTGATAGAACAGTTTGGTCACATTTTTGATTTTATGGGAATGTCATTTGAAGGCTATGTGCTGGGAGAAGGCAATCGTCCCGGCGATATTATATTTGATCAGCAGGCAATAGAAACTGCGGGCAGGCTATTGAAAAGAAGTGATGCCGTGTGAAGCTGCTGTTGTCCGTCATTGTTGGAATGCTTATTCTAGGATTCTATTTATCTTGGAAAATGCCGCGATCTGAGGAATGGATACACGTCAAAACAAACTCGTCTCAAGAGAAGCAATTTGCCAGAATGTCAGGAAACACGCTGCAAATCAAAAACGTGATCAAAAATGATGCAGGCAAAGAAACAATTTATATGACAAATGGCATTTCTGGCCCAAAATAAAAGCACCCTTTGAGGGTGCTGTTTTCTATAAATGAGGAACTACAAGCCCTCCATATAAAAATGCGGCGATAATCAGGAAAGCCGGATGCAGTTTGAATTTTGTCATGCAAAGGAGGGAAATGCCCGCAATCACTAAGGATTGAATCCAGCCGATGGCTTTGATGCCGTCTGCGCCGATTTGCCAAGTGAGAATAAGCATCATGACAGCGATAACAGGCTGAACAGACAGCGTCATGCCTTTGATCACGGGGGATTGGCGAAAGCGCTGAATGATGCGCAGCAGGACGATCAGCGCGAACGCGGACGGCACAACAGTCGCGATCAGCGCAATCAGAAAGCCGGACCAGCCGCCTGCGCTGTAGCCGACATAAGCGGCGATTTTGGTTGCGATCGGGCCCGGCAATGCATTCGCAAGTGCGAGCATGTTAGAGAATTGGTCGTTTGACAGCCAGCCGTATCTGTTTACGACTTCTTCAAACATCAGCGGGATAGAGGCTGGGCCGCCGCCATATCCCAGAACGTTTGCGATAAAAAATGCTGTGAATAAAAACATAATGATCATGAGGCGGACATTCCTTTATCTTTTGAATGTTTATTTGTGATTTTGTCTTTCAGTTTAAAATGAAATGCTCCGTAGGCTAAGAATATGATAATGACAATGCCGGGGTTGATCTGTAACAATTGCAGTCCGATAAAAGCGATGATAAAAAACAGGATTCCGGTGACCCAGCCAAATCCTTTGAGCGCTTTTTGTCCAAACTCATATGCCATAATACCGAGCATAACGGCGATAACCGGCGTCACGGCGCCAATCATGCCGGCGACAACCGCCGAGTGGCTTAAGACGTTTACAGCCGCAAATAAGGCAACCATCGCAAGGCATGTAGGCAGAATGTGGGCAAGAGTAGCGACAATTGCGCCTAGCGTGCCTTTTAGTTTGAATCCCAGATATGCCGCCATCTTGGTGGCGATCGGTCCGGGGAGTGCATTGGCGATGGCTAATATTTCTCCAAATTCATCATCATCTATCCATTTATATTTATTCACCGCTTCATGGCGGATCAGCGGAATCACCGATGGCCCGCCCCCGAAGCCTAAGATTCCGGTGCGCACCATTGCGGCCGTCATATCCCGATAAGGGTGGTTTTTCATTAGTTTCTCTCCTTTACAGCTTCATTCCCATACGGCTTTTGTACCGTTTGATCAGCATTTGGCAATCAACGCTGACGACACCCTGAAGCGGATACAGCCGTTTCGTTAAAAACTCTTCCATTTCCTGATCATTCGCGAAGATTCCGTGCATGTGCAGCTTGCTCGGGCCAGTCATGTGATAAAGGCTTGTGACCGCGGGTTCTTCTTCAAGCTTTAGAGCGACTTCTTCCAGGAATTGCGGCTCTACCTCGACATTAAAAAACACGGATACATGAATGCCGATTTTAGCTGGATTGATCACCGCTGTGAATTTTTCAATAACGCCTGCTTCAATCAGCTGATTAATACGTGATTGAACTGCAACACGTGATAAATCGACTCTTTTGCCAAGATCCGTATAAGAAATCCTTCCTTCCTCATGCAAAATGGTAAGGATCTGTTTGTCTATCTCATCAAGAACAAGGTTGGGGATTTGATATTCATTGCCCATTTGTTCCACCTGCTTTCGTTTGACTTTTAGTCAATATTTTATCATATAAGTTTCATTTCGTAAGACATAATTTAAATTTATTTTCACAATGAACGAGAAAATATTTTTATGTTTACGAAAAGGAGAAAGTTCGTCAGCTTTTCTTCCGGGTCAGTAGATGCGAAAACTCAGGCTCTCTATACTGAAGAAAATCTCTTGCAAAGGAGACTTGTGATGAACAGATCTATTATCGGCACTAAGCAAATGGTCGTCAGTCCGCATTACCTCGCATCACAAGCGGGAAACCGCATTCTGGAGAAGGGAGGAAACGCATTTGACGCCGCTGTCGCCGTGAGCGCTTGTCTGGCGGTTGTCTATCCGCATATGACGGGGCTTGGAGGAGATTCCTTTTGGCTGACCTTTCATCAAAAAACAAAGGCGGTAAGAGTGTACAATGGCAGCGGCCGTTCAGGAAAAAATGTGACGAGAGATGTGTATAAGGAGAAAAATGAGATCCCGCTGCGGGGGATCGACAGCGCAATTACCGTGCCGGGAATGGTCGATAGCTGGGATGCCGTCCTGAAGACATACGGACGGATGTCGCTTTCTGACGTATTGGAGCCTGCGCTCAATTATGCTGAAAATGGTTTTCCTGTATCAGCAGATCAGTGCCGGCATACAGCGGCGAATCTTGAACTGCTGGCGTCAACACCACACACCGCTGATATCTTCACCAATAACGGCAAAGCACCGGTCCCCGGTGAACGGTTTGTGCAAAAAGAGCTTGGGAACAGCCTGAACATGATTGCTGAAAGAGGAAGAAGCGCATTTTATGAAGGTGATATCGCTCAGCGGATTGTCTCGTATTTACAGCATAATGGCAGCTATATGACGCTTGATGACTTTACAGCACACAGGGGTGAGTGGATGGAGCCTATATCCTGTGATTACCGGGGGTGCACCGTCTATCAGGCGCCCCCAAATTCTCAAGGTTTTACGGGTTTACTGACGCTGAATATTCTGGAAAACTATGATTTCAGCCAAATTGAACATGGTTCATTTACCTACTATCATGTGCTCGTGGAGGCACTGAAAAAGAGTTTTCTGGATCGGAATGCTGTTCTGACTGATCCGGTGTTTGCTGATATTCCGCTGGAAAGGCTTTTGGACAAAAGCTACGCCAAGCAGCTGGCGGAAGAAATCGGTTATATAGCTGAACCGGCGGAAAGCAGACCGATAGGCAGTGATACCGCCTATGCTGCGGTGATGGATTCGGATGGCAACGCGGTGTCATTCATTCAAAGCCTTTACTTTGAATTTGGCTCGGCTGTTACTGCCGGAGATACAGGTATTCTCATGCAGAATCGCGGCTCATTTTTCTCATTAGATGAAAATCATGTCAACACACTTGAGCCGAGAAAGCGCAGTTTCCATACGCTGATGCCGGCTATGGTCTGTAAGAACGGGAAACCGAAGATTCTGTACGGTACGCAAGGGGGCGAAGGCCAGCCGCAGACTCAGACCGCGATTATCACCCGAATGCTGGACTATGGAATGCATCCTCAGCAGGCAATCAGCGAACCGCGCTGGGTATGGGGCAGAACGTGGGGCGAGGATTATGAAGGTCTCAGAGTTGAGAACAGAATCGCAGAGGAGACGGTCGACATGCTAAAAGAAAGCGGCCATCTCGTGGAGACAGTCAGTGAATATGACCCGCTGATGGGTCACGCCGCAGCAATCGCAGTGGATGAGGAGGGCTTTCTCCAAGGAGGAGCCGATCCAAGGGGAGATGGAGCGGCTGTTGGGATTTAAGATACGAAGAAGAACATACTCATATAAATAAAAATGACCAGAAACAGTGCCGCACCAAATAATGAGTGTACATATTGTTTTTCTTCACGCTCATATTTCCATTCCATAAGAGCGCGTAAACAATTAATGACCAAAAGATATAAAATGAGCATATACTCAGGCGGAAAACGCAAAAGAGAAAATCCCAGTAAAATGAGCAGAACGATTTCCAGCACCCCTTGTATACTGTTCACCGGTTTATACCACCAACGGGGTTTGGGAATGCCGCGTTTACTGGCGAAAATATAAAAAGATGTACTGAAAGCAGCTGTGATCAGTATTAAAATTAAAAAATGAGTGCCTGTCATACGAATCCCTCCTAAACTCATCTCTTTATACGTTCGTGGGAGAAAAATGTTTCATAGAAAAACACCCGGGGATTACTCCGGGTGTTGCATTTTTATAGGATGTGTCTGCTGTTGAAAAATGTTTTTCATTTTATCCCATGCGATTTCTGTGTTTTCATCGAGATCAAAGAGGCCTGAATTGCCGATGATAAAAATGTCATTCCCAGCTTCCGCGAGCATGCGGAAGGTTTTTTCATTACAGGAGCCGTCAACTTCAATGGCATACGTATAATGATTTGTTTCTCTCCACTCTTTAGCCGCACGGATTTTTCCAGTCATTTCTGCGATAAACGGCTGCCCGGCAAAACCCGGATCAACGGTCATAATCGTCAGTTTATCAATCAAATGCACATAAGGGCTGATCCACTCTAGCGGAGTGGCCGGGTTCAATACAATCCCGACCTTTGAACCATGATCTTTGATGTTGTGTATTAGCCGAAATGCCGAACGGTTAATGGTTTCGGCATGCACGCTAATGTAATCAGCACCGGCCTCTGCTGTCATATCGATAAAATCCTCCGGCCTTTCAACCATCAGGTGGGCATCAATCGGGAGAGCTGTCATCGTTCTGAGCTGGCTGATGAAAAATGGAGACAGCGTAATGTTTTTGACAAAATGGCCGTCCATGATGTCAACATGATACATATCGGCACGGCTGTTTAGAATGGTGATCTGCTCGTTGAATTTTGTTAAATCCATACACATCAGAGAAGGTGAAAATAAATGGTTCATGACGCATACCTCACTTTAATTGAAGAATTGTATGATCCAGCCAAGAAGAATCCCGATAATGCCAAAGTCTGAATCGCCGTAAGTCGTGCCTTCAAATCCGAGCGAGCCAAGAACCGGCAGCAGAAGCGCAGGCAGAAAAGAAATGAGAATGCCATTGGCAAACGCACCGAGTACAGCCCCCCGCACTCCGCCGGTTGCATTTCCGTAAACTCCCGCCGCCGCTCCTGTAAAGAAATGCGGTACAAGTCCCGGAACAATAACACTGAGACTGAAGACTGGAAGAAGAAAAATGGACACAATACCCGCCAGGAAGCTGGATAAAAATCCGATAATCACAGCGTTGGGCGCAAAAGGAAAAACCGTCGGACAGTCAAGGGCGGGTTTGGCGCCTTTCGCTAGCTTCTCAGCGATGCCTTTAAAAGCAGGGACAATTTCCGCGATTACCATCCGAACCCCCGCCAAGATGACATATACCCCAGCAGCGAACGTAATGGCCTGCATAAAGGAATAAACGAGAAAATGGCTTCCGCCGCTCAACGATGATTCAATATACTCCTTTCCGGCGAAAGGAGCGACAATAAAGAAAAGGAGTGCCATCGTTAAAGAAATGGAGACTGACGTATCCCGCAGAAATCCTAATGATTTCGGAACTTTGATATCCTCAGTCGAATGAGATGGATTGCCCGCATGTTTACCGATGAATCCAGCAATAAAATAGCCGGCAGAACCGAAATGGCCGAGTGCGAGATCATCGCTTCCTGTAATTTTTTTTGTATACGGCTGAAGGATGGCGGGTGACAGCACCATCAGCCCCCCAAGAATAATGGCGCCCGCAGCAATGAGAGGAACACCGCTGATGCCGCCGGTAATCAGCACGGCGGAGATCAATGAAGCCATGTAGAGAATATGATGGCCGGTTAAGAAAATATATTTAAATGGCGTAAGACGCGCCAGCAATATGTTAACAATCATTCCGAAAATCATAATGAGTGCTGTTTCCGTACCAAACGTTTTTTGAGCAATGGCTGATATTGCATCTGTATTTGGTACGACGCCTTTAATGTGGAATGCTTTTTCGAACATGCTGCCGAACACGGCTAGTGAATCTGAGACAATCGCCGCCCCGGCGCTGAGAATGACGAATCCCATTGCCGTTTTCAGTGTGCCCGATACGGTATCCGCAGCGTTTTTCTTTTGCAGAAGCAGACCGGCTAAGGCAAAAAGTCCAATTAAAATAGCAGGAGTTCCCAGGAAATCGTTAATCAAAAAATCAAGCATCAGATGCACCCCCGTCGTCTATGTTTTTGTGTGTTACAAGTTGGTAAGGATGGCTTCTTTGATTTCTTTCTGGTCCAGCAGGTTTTTGAGTCCGACAACGTTACGAGTCCCATCGTCAAGACCTGACACAATATCGGCTGATCCTAGATACAGATCCGCTTGCTCCGTTTTGCTTGAAGTGAGGTCTGTATGTGTAACATCAGCGCTGATGTTCAGTTCATCAATGATTTTTTTCACATTCATTTCAACAATAAAGCTTGATCCGAGTCCGTTTCCGCAAACAATTAAGATTTTTTTCATTCGAATCACTCCTAGTTTGAGTATTTTTGAATCATTGGCAGCACATCTTCTGCCGATTGAGCGTTAATCAGCAATTGAATGTTTTCCGGTTCACCCAGCATATTCGTGAGCTGGGAGAGGGCTTTCAAATGGGTGTCATTGTCGATTGCCGCGAGCACGATAATCAGCTGGACTGAATGCTCGGGCCGGTCTGAAAAGGAAACGGCTTGGTTCAGTCTCAGAAAGCTCATGCCGATTTGATTCACGCCGTCTTCAGGCCTTGCGTGCGGGATGGCTACATTCGGCGTAATGACGATATATGGGCCCAGTGTCTGAATCGTGGCAATCATGGCATCGACGTATGGCGGGGTAACAGACCCGTCATCCAAAAGCGGCTTTGCCGCCATGCGGACGGCATCCTCCCAACAGGGGGCAGAGTCGGCCAGCGTTATATGGTTAGGTGTCATTAATTAAGCAAGCATTGGTTTGCGGTTCGCCTCCTTTTCATGTTTGTGCGGCTGTCCTAAATACTCGGTCAGTTCTTGCATCAGCGCTGTTTTATGAATGTTGCCTTCTGCATGCTTTTCGATGATGCTCATGATGTCATGAACACTTGGATGGAAATGGGGAGCGCTGTTTGAGAGCGCATCTACTTTTTTCAGCAGGCTGATCTTTTCCTTGCTGTTCAGTATGGGATTAACGATGAGCACAGGCACCCCTCTGTCTGGGAGCGGAACAGTTGAGATCAGGACATCCGTTTCAAGCGTCATTGTTTCGTAGACACGGCTTGACACGGTCTTCAGAATATCGACATTCGGGAGAAGATCTTCAATTTGGCTCTGCAAAATTTTTGAAGTACCGATGCCGCCCGGACAGACAATAACCGCTGTTTTTCTATGTGAGGGCGCGACCCCTTCACGTTTCATCCAGCCTCCGAAATGCATGGCGATAAAAGCTGTTTCTTCACTGCTGACAGGTTTTCTTAATTCTTTTTGAAGGTGATGAACGACTTTTTTCGTTAAGCAGAAAATATCACTGTATTTCGTTTTGATGGAGGCAGCTACATCACTCTCATGAGGAGTGATATCATATTTAATCCTGTAATAAGCTGATTTCAAATGAAGCACCAGATGTTTTTTTAGATGTTCCGGGTCCTGAAAAAGCACGCAGGCGTAACGCTGGAAATCGACAATCATTTGGTCCGTGATATCATGTATTGCATCCAGCCCACCTGCAATGAGACTTGAAGCGGGGAACTGACTGATTTTAGCCCCTAACAGATGGATCGTGAAGTAGCACATCTCTTGATCAGAAATAAAGGCATTTTCCGGCAGTTCTGCAGCCGCCGCCCGAACGGCCGCTTCATATTCCTTCGTTTGCCTGATGGCGGATTGCTCTTCTTGTTCTAGAGTGATTTCTTTTCCCGCCTTTAATCTGATTAGAAATAACGTAAAGTGCACACTTAAGCCCGCGAGAACATGATCAGCAAATTTCATGTGAAGAAGCTTTTCGAAAGTCAGCAGCATAGACCGCATGGTTTGGATCTGCTGTTCACAAGCAGCCGGATCGGGACAAAGATCGGTAACGGCCGCAGTGCTGCTGCTTTTTTGCATGAGCTGATTTGCGTATTCTGCCAGCAGTTTTCGCTTTTGCTGCTCTATTCCTGAGAAGAAATACCCTTTTTCTTTGGTAAAGGAAAGAACGATGCCGAATGTCTTCAGCTTATCGCGAATATGCTTCATATCCTGAATGGCGGTGTTGCGGCTGACATGATTTTCGTCAATGAAGTTCTGCAAGAGTAACCGTCTGTTTCTCGTTAAAATGCGCAGGATCACTCTTGCCTGCCTTTCTGAGGGAGAAAATTCATAGCTAGAATTTGTCAGCGTTTTCATTTCTGATGTCAGCATTTTTTTCGTTTGGTCTTCTAAATAAAATCCTGCTGAACGTCTTCTTTTGATCGGTGTCAGTCCGGTCTCTTTCAGCCAGCCGTTAATTTTTTCAATGTCATAATACAGTGTTCTCCTTGAAATTTTTAATTGCTCTGTTAATTCGCCGCAAGTAACATAGCTGGTTGTGTTGAGAACCTGATGAAGAATGGCTGATCTTCTTTGGTCTAAAGGCATGCCCATCAGCTCCTTATGTGCAGGTGATATCAGTCTGCCGTCCTTCTCTTCGTGCGGGCCTATATCAATTGTAATGGGGAGTATCTGAATTGATAAGACCAAATCAGTGCAAACGGTTTGTGCAAATATGATTCTTACAAACAAAAAAAGCCAAGCACATGCTGTGCCGGCTTTTTTAAATAACGGTGTCTTTTTGACTAGTTTCTTCTATATAAATAGTCCTTTTATGAACTCGGACGAATCAATGTAAATTCTTCACCGAGTTTTGCATAATGGTTTCCGGCTAATCTGGAAGCCGGCTTTAATTCGTCCGTCAAGATATACCCTTTTTCTGCGTCATACACCTTCTCATCGAGGTGAAAACAGACAACTCTGCCAATAAGCAGATCAGCAGCGGTCACACCATGATCATTGTCGAAGGTGATATGCCGTTCGAGCTTGCATTCAAAACGAATGCGGGCTTCTTGAATGCCGGGCACCGAAACAGTCGTGCTCTCTACAGAATGGAGAGAGGTGCGTGTCATTTCACTTTCGTCCGGCCCTAAACTTGCCGCCGTTTCATTGATGTCTTCAATGATGGCTTCATCACTGACATGGACGACAAATTCACCGTTTTCTATCGCGTTTCTGGCTGTGTCTTTTTGCCGGCCTTCTGATCGGTTAACAGAAATACTGAGTAGCGGAGGATCTGAGCTGACCACGTTATAGAAACTGAAAGGTGCCGCATTGATTGCCCCTCCTGAAGAAAGTGTTGTGACAAATGCGATCGGGCGCGGAATGACGGCTCCTGACAGCAGCTTATACGTCTCTTTGGCACTAAGCTCTTCTGCTTGAAATATGTACACAACAACACCGCCTTTATTGTAAGAGTACCATGATTATAACGAAATCCATTCAAGGAAACCAAATGATGCGGGTTGCATATGCTATGTCATGACATATAACTGATATTGGGGAATTAGAAAATAGGCTTCCGTACGTATGCCGGAGCCTATGATGACAGTTTCATTATCTATATTTCTTTTTGACTACCCAGCAATTGCCGTCTTTCCAGAACTCTTTTTTGCTGTCGTAATCATCTTTTTTGCGGTGATGGTCATTTTTGCAGTGTTTTTTGTAAGGCTTTTTCTTAAAAGAACAATAAGATTTTTTGTGAGAACGGTACGACTTTTTGTAGCTGCGTGATCTTTTCTTGTGAGAACAGAATGATTTTTTGTAGCTGCGTGATCTTTTCTTGTGAGAACAGAATGATTTTTTGTAGCTGCGAGATTTCTTGTGTGAGCAGTATGATTTTTTGTAGCTGCGAGATTTCTTGTGAGAACAGTAAGATTTTTTGTAGCTGCGAGATTTCTTGTGAGAACAGTAAGATTTTTTGTAGCTGCGAGATTTCTTGTGAGAACAGTAAGATTTTTTATGGCTGCGAGATTTCTTGTGAGAGCAGTAAGATTTTTTATGGCTGCGAGATTTTTTGTGAGAGCGGTACGACTTTTTATGGCTGCGAGATTTCTTGTGAGAGCGGTGCGACTTTTTATGACTGCGTTTTTTTCCACGAGGCTCTTGGTATAAATAAGTTTTTAAACCTTCTTTTTTTGCGGATTTCACCGCTTCTTTGATATCAGAATGGGAATAGTGGCCCAATTGAAATCCTCCTTTTTTTAATTGTTTTTAAGGATGAAGATCCTTACTACACACATAGTACGCAGGATTGTAAAAAGTGTATAAGTGTTCCGCTGAGATCTCACAAAAATAAAAGCCTAATTTTGAAGGGGGACTACGGATGAAGAATCAATCAAATTTGCCTCTGTATCAGCTGTTTATTCATCCAAAAGACTTACGGGAATTAAAAAAGGATATATGGGACGATGAACCGGTTCCGGCTGTGCTGAAAGTGAATCAGAAAAGGTTTGATATCGACATCGCTTATCGCGGATCTCATATTAGAGATTTCAAAAAGAAGTCGTACCATATTTCCTATTATCAGCCGAAAACATTTCGCGGCGCCCGTGAGGTTCATTTGAATGCGGAATATAAAGATCCTTCCATGATAAGAAACAAATTGTCTCTCGATTTTTTCGCAGAGCTGGGGACGCTGTCTCCAAGGGCAGAATTTGTGTTTTTAAAGATAAATGGGAAGAATGAAGGAGTGTATCTAGAGCTTGAATCCGTCGATGAATATTATTTAGCGAAAAGGAAGCTGGCGGACGGAGCGATTTTTTACGCGGTTGACGATGATGCTAATTTTTCTCTCGTGAGTGATTTGGAGAGGGAAACGAAGAAGTCGCTTGAGCATGGGTATGAAAAGAAGACAGGGACTGAGGAAGATGATTTTTATTTACAGGATATGATCTTTAAAATTAATACTGTCCCTAAAGCTCAATTTAAATCAGAAGTGACAAAGCATGTGAATATCGATAAGTATTTGCGCTGGCTGGCCGGCATTGTGTTCACCTCAAACTATGACGGGTTTGTCCATAATTACGCTTTGTACAGAAGCGGGGAAACCGGATTATTTGAAGTGATTCCTTGGGACTATGATGCCACCTGGGGCAGGGATATCCATGGAGAGCGGATGGTTGCAGATTACGTAAGAATTCAAGGATTTAATACATTGACCGCCCGCATTTTGGATGAACCCGAATTTCGCAAATCCTATAAGCATCTCCTAGAAAAAACACTCCAATCTCTCTTTACAATTGAATATATGAAACCAAAAATATTGGCGCTTTATGATCAAATCAGGCCGTTTGTCCTGATGGACCCATATAAAAAGAGTGATATTGAACGTTTTGACCGTGAGCCGGAAGTAATTTTTGAGTATATTAAAAACCGTTCACAATACATCAAAAGCAATTTAAGTATTTTGTGAATCCATGATTATAGGTATTCGCTGAAAATCAGACAATTAGGCTATTCAATTAGTTCAAGAAATAACTGTGACACGTATATATGCAATATATTTATCATCTATGTATAAATGACTAGGAGGGTAATGAATGAGCAAGAGGAGAATGAAAAATCATTCAAATCATGATATATCTTATTATCATTTTTTGCATTCAATGCAAGATAAAATTGTTACTGTATATCGAGGAGGTCCCGAATCTAAAAAAGGAAAATTGGTAGCTATAAAATCAGATTATATCGCTTTGCAAACTGAAAAAAAAACCATTTATTATCAATTGGATCATGTAAAAAGTATTACAGAGGATACCAATAATAGCACAACAACAATTGAGACGGCAGAAATGGCTGATGCTGATGATTTTCACAGCTTAATCGGACAGTTAATGAACCAATCCGTTCAATTAAATCAAGGCGGTCCGGAATCTAAAAAAGGAAATTTGGTATGGCTAGGTGATGATTACGCTGCGTTAGACACAAATGAGGATGGAGTAGTTTATTTTAATATTCATCACATCAAAAGCATAAGTAAACATGAGTCCGCTTTAGATAAAGAAGGGCATAGGCCAGGTGTCTTGGAAGCTGATAACCTAAACGAAGTTTTTAAGAGTTTAACTCATAAATGGGTTTCGATTAATCGAGGAGGACCAGAAGCAATTGAAGGTATCCTCGTAGATAATGCGGATGGTCATTATACTTTAGTGAAAAATCAAGAAGTGCTTCGCATATATCCTTTTCATATTAAGAGCATAAGCTTAGGTCCAAAAGGCTCTTACAAAAAAGGTGATCAAAAGAAAGAACATGATGATAAAGAAGAAAGCAAAAATGATATAGACCAAAAACAAGCAGAAGAGGGGGACAGTAGTTCGTTAACCTCTTCAAAATCATATAGCTCATCAAGTTCGTCCAAATCATATCGGTCACCAAGATCTTCAGGTTATCAATCATCAACATATGATCGTTCATCAGACACCAAAAGTTCGTCCAAATCATATTGGTCACCAAGATCTTCAGATTATCAATCATCAACATATGATCGTTCATCAGGCACCAAAAGTTCGTCCAAATCATATTGGTCACCAAGATCTTCAGATTATCAATCGTCAACATATGATCGTTCATCAGACACCAGCAGTTCGTCCAAATCATACCGGTCATCAAGATCTTCAGATTATCAATCGTCAACATATGATCGTTCATCAGACACCAGCAGTTCATCCAAATCATATCGGTCATCAAGATCTTCAGATTATCAATCGTCAACATATGATCGTTCATCAGATTCCGGCAGTTCATCCAAATCATATCGGTCACCAAGAACTTCAGATTATCATAGCACCGGAAGCCAAAAGGAAGATTATAGCTATGAAACGATTGTCAAAACGATAGACTATCATTGGAAGCGCAAATTTTAATAGATAATGAAGGTGCATCAATAAAGTGATGCCCTTTTTCATTCAATTAAAGGGGGAGAATGGTGAAAGGTTTGAATCAATTTCTTGGCGCAGATGTTGATGTTGTCATTTCAGGAGATACAAGATTTGTCGGCACACTTATAGATATTGGACAGGATATTTTTGTTATATTTAATGGCTGCAATTATCTTTATATTCCCTTGCTGCATCTCCATCAAATGAACAAAGCAATAATAAATACTAATACTGGGGAACCAATTTTAAGAGACCCGGAAGATACCATAATGCAGGCGGATAATAATAGTTTTTCTTACAGAAACACATTAAACAATGTGAAAGGCAAATTTATTGAAGTTTATGTAACTGGGGATCGGTCGATACATGGATATGTTACCAGTGTTTTAAATGATTATATTGTATTTTTTTCACCTGTATTTAAAACACTTTTCATATCTATGCATCACTTAAAATGGTTTACCCCTTATTCAACAGAGCAAACGCCGTACACTCTCGACAACTCTCAATTGCCTGTCGTACCTTCCAGTGTTTCACTTGTTCGTAATTTTGAGGAGCAGATCAAAAAATATGTTGGCCAATTGGTTATATTTGATATGGGGGAAGTGCCAGAAAAAGTCGGTCTGTTAAAAGATGTATCTAATAATATCATTGAGCTGATTAACGCAAGTGGAAAGTCAATCATTTGGAAGTTAAATCATCTAAAGACAATGCATCTCCCCTAGTAGCCTCTACTGAAAATAAACTGCCCTCGAATAGCAGAAGGCAGTTTTTTATTTCATACACTGCTAAAGAAATAACCAACTGATCCAAAAATATAAACATGTTAACGTAAAAAGAACAGTCAGCGGAATGATTAAAATGGTTGTTTTTAAATATTCGCCCCAAGAAATACTTTCATCATGCTGTTTTAAAATATGCATCCAAATAAGCGTTGCTAATGTTCCTATAGGTAATAATAAGGAACCAATATCACTGCCAATAATATTTGCCAAGTAGATGATTTTTGCTGTAGAAGGATTCAGGCTCATTTCTGTTAAAGTAAAAGTACTGATCATTAAAGCCGGATGGTTGTTGAATAGATTCGAAAAAACAGAGGTAGAGATACCAGACGCGAAAGTAGCATGGGCGAGGCTTCCAGAAACCACAGGTTCGAAATGATTCACAAGTAAATCAGTGAATCCTATATTATGCAGCCCATAAATGAGGACATACATAGTAAAAGCGAAAATAAAAATGTGCCAAGGTGATTTGTATAACAAGTCTCTGGGAGAGGTTTTGAAATAAATCCATCTCCAGGCCAAAAGGATAATTGATCCGATGACAGCGACAAGAGGAACGGAGATACCGGTATATGACGCGGCAAATAAGCTGATTCTGACGAGAAAAACAAATGCGAGTACAAATAACATTATCTTTGTTTGATTTCGTTCCGGTATCGGAGCTGATGGCGAATGAAGGGGATGATACCTTCTGTGTCGCAGAGACTGAAAATGGTTCGGTATATCCGGCAGGCTTTTAGGAAGACGTTTATAAAAGAAAATAAACAGTAGAAAAGCCATAAAAACGAGCCCCATCATACTAGGGACAAACATCATGGCAGTGTGCAGGTATAAATCCATTCCAACCATTTTGAGAGAAATTAAATTTACAATATTACTTACGCCGATTGGTGCGCTGGAGGCTGTAGCTATTAAAACGCCGCTTATTAAATAAGGGGTTTTTTGATGTTTTTTCAAACCTAAATATTTTAAAACCAGCAAAAGGATGGGGGTTGTGATCAAAACGCTCCCATCATTATTTAGGAAAATGGTCATTAAAAAGCAAAGTGAATTGGTTAACCAAAAAAGCTTGATGCCTGATCCCCTGGATTGTTGGAGCAGCTTTGCAGCCACCCAATAAAAGAACCCAAAGCTTTCCAATGCAATGGCCATGATCATAGTGGCAAGAATTGTGACCGATGCACCCGTGACTTTTGATCCTATTTCTCCTAAGTCGGTCAATGACACACTTCCGCATAATAACACCAGTAAAGCGCCTATTGTCGCGGGGATAGCTTCATTTAATCCTTTCGGCCTCCAGAAAATAAAAATCATTGTTATGAAAAAAGCGAGCAATGTTAATATACTCGTGAACTGTGTAATATATTTCACCTCTCTATCTATCATTCTAAAATCAAACGATTGTCATGCGCTTACTAGTATCCTTGCCAACTATTTGTACTGTATGTATACGTATACTGATATGAAGTTGTACTAAGCGATTATATTATATTAATTAAAATTCCATGAGAATCCCAAAAGAAAAAAGAGTTCGCAAGTATCATTTCAGGTACTTGCATCACTCTCTTTAGTTCTTAACTGCTGACAATTTGAAATATTAATAAATTGCTTCAAAAGCGGATTTTGATTGTCTTTGCGATAGGCGATAACCCATTCGGCATTCAGCTGTATTTTATCTATTGTTCGATAAGTCACATCCAAGTTAAATAATTTTTTAGCTGAGGAAGGTACAAATGTAATCCCGATGCCGGCGCTGACTAATCCAATTACCATTTGATATTCAGTCGCTTCTTGTACAATGTTTGGCTTAAAGCCAGCCTGCTCACAAAATTGGATGAAATCAATGTATAAAGTAGGCCATGCTTCCTTGGCTACAGTAATAATCGGTTCATCTCTCAAATCTTCAATTGTAATGGCTTCCTTAGATGTTAACGGGTGTTGTTTAGGCAAAGCTAGAACACAAGGGCTGCTTTGGGCGATTTCAGTATGCAATGCTGTGTGCTGTAAAGGAGGATGAAGTATACCAATATCAATGTTGCCCTTTAGCAGCTCCTCCTGCTGCCTAAACGAGGATATTTCACGTAATTCTATTTTTACTGATGGGAATTTTTTACGATATTCCCGGACAATCGGTGGCAGAAATTCATATGTAGCTGATCCGACAAAACCGATAACGAGATGGCCGTGCTCGCCGCGAGCCGTCCGCTGTGCCAATTCAATCGCTTGATCAATTTGCATCAAAGCCGTGCGGCAGTGATTTAAAAATATTTCTCCGGCTGCGGTTAGCTCCACAAATCGTTTTGTCCTCTTCAGAAGCATCACCCCGACTTCTTTTTCCAGCTGTTTGATCTGCTGGCTGAGAGGAGGCTGTGTCATGTTCAGCCGAAGCGCAGCTTTCCCGAAATGAAGCTCTTCGGCAACTGCGATAAAGTATTGAAGGTGGCGAAGCTCCATCAATATGCATTCCTTTCTTAGGTTAATAATTCGTAATACATATTAATCATAAGTCGAATTGATATTGGAGGTCAATTTCCAAAGAGTGTATAGTGAAACGTATCACAAGATTTATTTAAATTTTTATGTTTAAAATGCATAATAAGGAGTGAGGGTGTTGACAAAAGCAACAAAAGAACAAAAATCCCTTGTGAAAAACAGAGGGGCGGAGCTTGTTGTTGATTGCTTAGTGGAGCAAGGTGTCACACATGTATTTGGCATTCCAGGTGCAAAAATTGATGCGGTATTTGACGCTTTACAAGATAAAGGGCCTGAGATCATTGTTGCACGGCATGAACAAAATGCGGCATTTATGGCGCAGGCTGTAGGCCGTTTAACTGGAAAACCGGGAGTCGTTTTAGTCACATCAGGACCGGGTGCTTCTAACCTGGCAACGGGACTGCTGACTGCAAACACTGAAGGTGACCCTGTCGTTGCGCTTGCTGGGAACGTTATCCGTGCCGATCGTTTAAAACGGACTCATCAATCATTGGATAATGCGGCGTTATTTCAGTCGATTACAAAATACAGTGTAGAGGTTCAAGACGTAAAAAACATACCGGAAGCTGTTACAAATGCATTTAGAGCAGCGTCAGCAGGTCAGGCTGGGGCCGCTTTTGTGAGCTTTCCGCAAGATGTTGTGAATGAAGTCACAAACACCAAAAACGTGCGTGCAGTGGCAGCGCCAAAACTTGGCCCTGCACCTGATGATGCAATCAGTGCGGCTATCGCAAAAATCCAAACAGCAAAACTTCCTGTTGTTTTAGTCGGAATGAAAGGCGGAAGACCTGAAGCGATTAAAGCGGTTCGCAAGCTTTTGAAAAAGGTTCAGCTTCCATTCGTAGAAACATATCAGGCTGCCGGGACTCTTACAAGAGAGTTAGAGGATCAATATTTCGGCCGTATCGGTTTATTCCGCAACCAGCCGGGCGATCTGCTGCTTGAACAGGCTGATGTTGTTCTGACAATCGGCTATGACCCAATTGAATACGATCCGAAATTCTGGAATGTCAATGGAGACCGGACGATTATCCATCTGGATGAGATTCTGGCTGATATTGATCATGCTTACCAGCCTGAGCTTGAATTGATCGGGGATATCCCATCTACTTTGGATCATATCGAACATGATGCTGTAAAAGTGGATTTTGCGGAACGTGAGCAAAAAATCCTTTCTGATCTAAAAGAATATATGCATGAGGGAGAGCAGGTGCCTGCAGATTGGAAATCAGACAGACTGCATCCTCTTGAAATCGTTAAAGCATTACGAAATGCAGTCGATGATAACGTCACAGTGACATGCGATATCGGTTCCCACGCGATTTGGATGTCCCGTTACTTCCGCAGCTACGAGCCGTTAACATTAATGATCAGTAACGGTATGCAAACACTTGGTGTTGCGCTTCCGTGGGCAATAGGTGCTTCATTGGTGAAACCGGGAGAAAAAGTCGTTTCTGTCTCTGGTGACGGCGGTTTCTTATTCTCGGCAATGGAGTTAGAGACAGCGGTGCGCTTAAAAGCTCCAATTGTACACATTGTATGGAACGACAGCACATATGACATGGTTGCATTCCAGCAGTTGAAAAAATACAATCGTACATCTGCAGTCGAGTTCGGAAACATCGATATCGTGAAATATGCGGAAAGCTTCGGGGCAACCGGTTTGCGTGTCGAATCACCAGACCAGCTGGAAGAAGTTCTGCGTCAAGCCATGAATGCTGAAGGCCCTGTTATCATTGATGTCCCAGTTGACTACAGTGATAACGTTAATTTAGCGAGTGACAAGCTCCCAAAAGAATTTGGAGAACTGATGAAAACAAAAGCCCTCTAGCACTCTGCGCACCAAGACACTGTTTTCGAAGAACAGCACATTACTAAAGGAGTGAAGGGAATATGAAACAAGAAAGCAACATTCAAATGCTGAGCCGCGGCAAAAAAGAACAGCCCGTTAGCCAAGTTTATCAAGTATCAACAATGACTTCTCTTTTAGACGGAGTATATGACGGCGATTTTGAACTGTCAGATATTCCGAAATACGGAGACTTCGGTATCGGGACTTTTAACAAGCTTGATGGAGAGCTGATTGGATTTGACGGCGAATTTTACCGTCTTCGTTCCGACGGCACTGCGACACCTGTGCAAAGCGGAGACCGCTCTCCGTTTTGCTCATTTACGTTCTTTACACCGGATATGACGCACAAAATTGATGCGAAAATGACACGTGAAGAATTTGAAAAAGAAATCAACAGCATTCTGCCAAGTAAAAACCTATTTTATGCCATCCGTATTGACGGATTGTTTAAAAAAGTGCAGACAAGAACGGTGGAACTGCAAGAAAAACCATATGTGCCAATGATTGAAGCGGTCAAAACACAGCCGATTTTCAACTTCGACAACATCAGAGGCACAATCGTTGGTTTCTTGACTCCTGCTTATGCGAACGGAATCGCCGTTTCAGGCTATCACCTGCACTTCATTGACGAAGGACGGAATTCAGGCGGACACGTCTTTGATTATGTGCTTGAGGATTGCACGGTTACGATTTCTCAAAAAATGAACATGAATCTCAGACTTCCAAATACAGCAGATTTCTTTAATGCCAATCTGGATAACCCGGATTTCGCCAAAGATATCGAAACGACTGAAGGAAGCCCAGAATAAAAAAGCAAGCCCGCACATGTGCAGGGCTTGCTTTTTATTTGGCACTTTACCTGATTTTAGTTAAAATAACATT
Source organism: Bacillus sp. PK3-037 (assembly GCF_054161355.1). NCBI lineage: Bacteria > Bacillati > Bacillota > Bacilli > Caryophanales > Bacillaceae > Bacillus > Bacillus sp. PK3-037. The sequence continues at coordinate 582,537 of NZ_CP096408.1, forward strand.
AAAATGATAAAGGTGTGGGTCTCATTGAAAATACTGGTTTTGGCTGTTCATCCTCAAATGGAAACCTCAGTCGTCAATAAGGCGTGGGCAGAGGAATTAAGTAAACATGACAATATCACTGTACGGGAGCTTTATAAGGAATATCCGGATGAAGCCATTGATGTTGCCAAAGAGCAGCAGCTGTGCGAGCAATACGATCGCATTGTTTTTCAATTCCCGCTTTATTGGTACAGCTCTCCGCCGCTTCTTAAAAAATGGCAGGATCTTGTGCTGACATACGGCTGGGCCTTCGGGTCAGAAGGGAAAGCTCTGCATGGCAAAGAGCTGATGCTGGCTGTTTCCACAGGAAGCGAAGCGGAAAAGTATCAGGCGGGCGGAGGGAATCATTATTCAATCAGTGAGCTCCTGAAGCCGTTTCAGGCGACAAGCAATCTGATTGGCATGACATATCTCCCGCCATATGTGTTTTATGGCGTGAAATACGCAAATGCTGAGGATATTGCGATCAGTGCAAAACGGTTAGCTGATTATATCCAGCAGCCTTTTTCTTAAAAAGAAACGCCCTGTCCGGAATGAGACAGGGCTTTCTCTATTAAAAATCGGGTAATTCAGATAGGTTATTATCCTTTATGCCGTCTGGTTCACTTCGTAAAATGTCACGTCCGTATTTATGAAATACATCAACGTGAGCGATCTTTCCCGCTTTTGCTTCTGATAGCGCAGTGGGGTAGTCTAGTTCTCTTCCTGTGTTCGTTTTCACCGCGATAATATTGTCTTCCTCATTTCTTCTTACTGCGATAATATCTTCTTTTCCGGACGTATCAACTGGCTGATCGATATTTGTTTGTTTGGATTTATACGATTCATATGCAGCTTCAAATTGATCCATTTTTCCACCTCCATCCTTTAACGTAAACAAAAATGCTGTTGATCATGTATAGGTTTCGACATGGCATACGACAATATTTCCTGAGAAATATTTTGAAGCGACAATTCAATCCATCATTAGCGAAGAAAAAAGGGATTCCGTTCTGTAAACGGAATCCCTTTCGGTTATTTTGTCATCTGCAGGTCCTTTGTTTTGATATAACCTGTCTTACCGCCGTAATCTGCATAGACCCAATTAAAGTCAAAGCCGCCTTTTTTTGTTTTACTCCAGCCTAAAAAAGATACGCTTGTGTTAGCCGGGAGTGTCTTGACGCTTTTTCCTTCAGCGGATGTATATGCTTTCGTCTTTGTTTTGGTTTTTACCGTTGTTGCTGCCTTTACAATGTAATGAGTGGAGACAAAGCCTGTCTTTCCGTTTTTGTAATGAACCTTTGCCCAATCAGCGTTTGAAAACGAAATGAGCTTTAAGCTGTCGCCCAGATGAAGTGTGTCGGCTTTAGAGCTTGTAGCGGAGGCCTTTGTTCTGACATTCAGAGCCTCTGCTGAAACCAAGTAGGAATCAATCGGATAGCTGTATAAATCATCAATGCTTACGTTTGTTTCTGGCTGTTGTGCATGAATTGTGTTTGCGCCGCCGGCAGAAGCCGCAGTTATTCCGGCTGCAAGTGCAAGTGTAGACAGTATTTTCGAGGGTTTGTTCATTGCGTTCCTCTCCTCACATAAGAGAAATAATCATTTCTATTATTCTTTTCACGTTTTGGCCGGTTGCTAAACATAAAAAAGGATCAGATAAAGATCTGATCCTTTGCATTATGTTTTCGTTTCCAGTTTCAGAGGTGCTGATATTGTTTTCTTAACTTTCTTTCCATGTAAAATCTGATCCGCTGCTTCCGTTGCCAGTTTACCGATCAATTCAGGCTGCTGAGCGACAGTGGCTGAGAGCTTACCGTCTTTAATCGAAGAAATCGCATCCTTATTTCCGTCAAAACCGACGACTAAAATATCTTTGCCGGAGCTGTTAATTGCTTCGAGAGCTCCAAGCGCCATTTCATCATTATGAGCGAAAACCGCTTGGATATCCGGGTGTCCTTGGAGCAGATTTTCCATCACAGTCAGGCCTTTAGTGCGGTCAAAGTCAGCTGATTGTTTTGTGACAACGTCCAGCTTTTGATCTGCGATTTTGTGAAAGCCTGAACCGCGTTCTCGTGTAGCTGAGGCACCCGGAACGCCTTCAAGCTCCGCCACCTTAGCATCTTTTCCAAGCTTGTCTGCGATGAACTCTGCGGCCATTTCTCCGCCTTTTACATTGTCTGAAGCCACGAGGGTTTCTACTTTGCCTTGTTCAGCGGACCGGTCGATTGAGACGACAGGCACACCAATCGAATTTGCAGACTCTACTGCCATTGAAATAGCCGAAGAATCAGTTGGATTGATTAACAGGGCATCAACGCCTTGCTGAATTAAGTCCTCCACATCACTTGTCTGCTTGGAGGAATCATTTTGTGCATCGACGATGATGACCTTCATTCCGCGCTTTTCCGCTTCTTTTTCAATTCCCTTTTTTAAAGAAACAAAAAAGGGATTGTTAAGCGTTGAGATCGACAAGCCGATGGTAAATTCCTTTTTCTTATCTGAGTTTGACGGCTTCGCCCATTGGGGAGGCTCAAGCGAACAGGCGCTCAATATAAACAGTGACAGCGCCAAAATGACGGATACAGCCTTTTTCATGTAAAACCCTCCTATGCTGACTTTTTGCGGTCTAATAATACCGCGATTAAAATGACAATCCCTTTAACAACCAGCTGATAAAATGATGAGACGCCAAGCAGGTTGAGTCCGTTATTGAGTGTGCCGATAATCAGCACCCCGATTAACGTTCCGACAATGCGCCCGCGGCCACCGGAAAGACTCGTTCCGCCTAAGACAACCGCCGCGATGGCATCCAGTTCATATGATTCTCCAGCTGTCGGCTGTGCTGAGTGGAGACGGGAAGTCAAAATCGCGCCGGCAAGGGCGGATAATAGACCGGCTAAAGCATAAATCATGACTTTTACACGTGTGACTTTTATGCCTGAGATGAGTGCCGCTTTTTCATTGCCGCCAATTGCGTATGTACGGCGCCCGAACGGCGTTTTGTGTAGCAGCACCCAAAGGATAACAAAGGCGAGAACCATTGTAATCGCAGGTACTGGAATCCCTAAGAAATAACCGCGGCCGAACAGCTGAAAGGCATAGTTAGTGCCAAGCCCTGTGATCGGGTTTCCATCTGTATACACAAGAGTAAGTCCGCGGAAGACAGTCATGGTCGCAAGCGTCGCGATAAAAGGGGCCATTTTCCCTTTCGTGATTAACAGTCCGTTGATCATCCCGAGAAGAGCGCCAATCAGACAGCCTATGATGACGGCGAGAATCGGGTCGGCACCAGATACAATCATACCCGCGACTAAGGCGCTGGACAGGGCGAGAATAGCCCCGACAGAAAGATCAATGCCGCCAGTTAAAATAACGAAGGTCATGCCGAATGCGATCAATCCGTTAATCGCCACCTGCCGAAGCAGGTTTAAAATATTCAAAGGCTCAAGAAAGCTCGGGTTTAAAATCGATACGATCATAACGAGAATAAATAAACCGAGAAACGGGCCGAGCTTCTGCATGACGCCATCGAAGTGAATCTGTTTTTTTTCTGATTGCTTCAGTTGTTCCGTTTTCATGTTACCGCCCTCCCGTGGCAAGTGTCATAATTCGTTCTTGTGTCGCTGCACGCGCTTCGATGTCTCCGCTGATTCTGCCTTCATGGACGACGATGATTCTGTCACTCATCCCGAGTATTTCCGGCAGCTCTGATGACACCATAATGATGCCGACACCGCGTTCAGTGAGCTCATTCATCAGCGTATAGATTTCCCGTTTCGCGCCCACATCCACGCCTCTTGTCGGCTCATCCAATATGAGCACTTTTGGGCCGATACCGATCCATTTGGCAATCACGACCTTTTGCTGGTTGCCGCCGGACAAATGGCGCGCGTGCGTTTCTGGTGAAGCCGTTTTGATGGTCAGGCGTTTTATGAGAAGGTCTACAAACGCTGCTTCCCGCTTGTGATCAATGATGCCCTTTGGAGAAAAACTGGCCAAATTGGGCAGCGCAATATTTTCCCGAATCGATGTGTCGAGCAGCAGTCCTTCATCCTTGCGGTTTTCCGTAATAAAACCGAGCCCTTTTTTCACAGCATCATACGGATTTTTAATCGCAGTCTTTTTTCCTGCAATCCAAATCTCACCCGAATCGAGCCGGTCAATGCCGAACAGTCCTCTCATTATTTCTGTTCGTCCGGCTCCCATTAAACCGGAAACGCCGACAATTTCACCGGAACGGACATAAAAGCTGATATCTTCAAAGCTTCCTTTTGAGGAGGCGTTTTTCACCTCAAATATTTTGTCTCCGAGTGAAGGGACGCGTTTAGGATACCGTTCCGTCAGCTCACGTCCGACCATTTTTTTCACGACCTCGTCAAAATTGGTTTCTGAAATGTTTGTTGTATCAACGGTTTTTCCGTCACGCATAATGGTGATTCTGTCGCAAATCGTAAAAATTTCTTCCATTCGATGTGAGATGTATACAATGGATACACCGTTCTTTTTTAAAGCCGTAATGACGTCAAACAGCTTGCTGATTTCCCGTTCAGTCAAAGCCGCGGTAGGTTCATCCATAATGATCACCTCGGCATTTGTCATGAGCGCTTTTGCGATTTCAATCATCTGCTGCTGTCCGACGGAACATTCACCCGCCTCTTGATCAAGTGAAAGTGAGACGGATAGTTTATCAAATTGTTCTTTTGCTAGCGCTTTCATTTTTCTGGTTTGTAAAATACCAAATTTCGTTGACATTTCTTTTCCGATAAATAGATTCTCAAGTACGGACATGTCCGGCCAGATATTCAGTTCCTGATGGATGAAGGCGATTCCGTGCTGCTCAGCTTCTTTCGGATTGGAGAAATACGTCTCGTTACCGTTTATGGTGATCCGTCCTTTCTCCAGTTTGTGCAGACCAGTCAGGATGTTCATCAGGGTGGACTTGCCGGCGCCGTTTTCTCCCATCAGTGCGTGAACTTCGCCAGGCTTGAGCTGAAAAGACACACCTGAAAGCACCTGGTTTTTTCCGAATGCTTTATGAATGTCATTCATTTCGATTTGCATATCGGTCCTCCTTTCTAGAAAAGCACACCCGCCTGCAGGATGCAGTTGGCGTATGGTGTGAATTCTCCTGTTCGTATGACAGCTTTAGCTTCTTTGGTCAGCTCCTTAAATTCCTCGTGGGGAAGGCAGTCAACTGCCTCTTTAGAAAAAAGGGTTTCTATAAAACTCGCATTCTCTGGATTGGATACCTTTATTTCGGATGCGACAATTACTTTTTCAACCGCCATTTCATCTGCCAGCATTGCGGCTACATCCCGGAAAGCCGGGAAACCCGGCTTCAGTGAGAGATCAATTTTCAGGACGCCGTCAGGAACGGGAAGCCCTGCATCAGCGATGACAATTTTGTCAGTATGGCCAAGGTCAGCCAATAGCTTGGCAAGATGACTGTTCAGTATACCGTGTTTTTTCATGACAGCAGCTCCTCTACTTCTTTTCTGGACGGCATCCCGCCTTGAGCGCCGAAAGAACATACAGATAGGGAGGCGGCGCGGTTTGCAAACCGTAATGCAGCTTCAATATCTTTTCCCTCCGCCAGGGCCACTGCAAGAGCCGCGTTAAACGTATCACCCGCCCCGGTTGTATCGACAGGCTCAACAGGGAAGGAAGGGATGATCCGCTCTTTGCTGCCGGATGAATAGCGGACGCCTTGTTTGCCTTCAGTGATAAAGAGCTTCGCTGGATAAAGCGCCAATGCTTCAGAAACCGTCAGCTCCGGAAATAAGATCGCTGCCTCATGTTCATTCGGCGTAAGATAGGTGGCATGGTCAATGGTTTCCTGCTTCAGCGGGCGGGCCGGTGCTGGGTTAAGCATGATCGGGATGTCGTGAGAATGGCAGTATCTGCACACTTCATCAACCGTTTCTTCCGGGATTTCCTGCTGAATCAGAACCATATCGATATTTTCAAGCTTTTCAAGAGCGTCTATCGCATAAGATGGGGTGATCTCATCATTCGCGCCTTTAACGACGACAATACTGTTATCACCTTCGGCAAGCACAATGTGGGCGGTGCCGCTTTCTTTATGTGTAACCGGTTCCATATAGTCGGTGCGAACACCATTTGTTTTTAAATTATCCATGATGGCTGTTCCATAATGATCGTCACCAACCTTGCCAATCATAAAAACATTGGCGCCGAGCCTGGCGGCGGCAACAGCCTGATTCGCGCCTTTACCGCCCGGCACAGTTTGAAATGAAGTACCCAGTACGGTTTCGCCCGCGTTTGGGCGTTTATCTGAGGTGACCACCAAATCCATAGAACAGCTTCCAATCACACAAATATTACGCATCGTTTTCTTCCTTTCTTGTCGTGTTTCTTCTTATATACATGACGGGCATTTGAATCGCCGTTTCTGCGAGAGGCTGTTTTTTTATGATGCTCAAAAGAAGTTTAGCCGCTTCTTTACCCATGTCATATGCCGGCTGTTTAATCGTTGACAGCGGCGGAAACAGCAGCTCGCTTTGGGGAATATCATCGTAGCCGATAATTTGAATATCCTCGGGCACTTTTTTCCCGCGCCGCAAAGCTTCATGCAAAACAGCCGCTGCTTGAATGTCATTACTGGCAATTACCCCGTCTGTCTCAGGATATAAGACAAACAGCTCCTTTGCCAGTGCCTGTGCATCCTTAAAAGAAAAGGACGCCGTCTCAATGATCTGAAAATCAACACCCGCCTGTTGTAATACCTCTAAAGCGCCGTGAAAGCGGTCTTGGGCAGTCGGCAGGTGAGCAGGGCCCTTTAGGAGCGTAATGTGTTTGCTTTTTCCATGAACAATGGCTTCCGCTGCTAATGTTCCTCCGGTATGTCCGTCACTAGATACAGAAGGAGCGCCTTCAGGTGTTCTGTCCAGGAAAACGACTGGCTGGCCAATGCCGCTGTATTCCTCAAGATGCGGATAATTTGTTGCAGCAATAATACCTGCGACATGATTTTGTTTAAAGGTTTGAAGGTATTCAAGTTCTTTATTTAATTCCTCGTCACTGTTGCCGAAAATAAGCCGATAGCCTTCCCGGTTCAATTCATCCTCCACGCCGCGGGCAAGCTGGGGGAAGAAAGGGTTTGTAATGTCCGGAAGCAAAAGCCCGATCAGCCGGGATTCTCTTTTATATAGAGACCTGGCGACTTCATTCGGATAATAGTTCAGCTTCTCCATGGCGGCCATCACACGTGTTCTTGTTCTTTCATGCACATAGCCGTTGTCATTCAGAACGCGGGAGACCGTTGCAACTGAGACACCCGCGGCTCCCGCGACATCTTTAATTGTAGCCAACACAGCTCCTCCTCATTTATGTAACCGTTTACATAGATAGATTATCATGAACATTCCGTTATTGGCAATAAGAAAAAAATAAAACATGGCGATAGAGCAAACCGAACTGTAAATGGTGTATAAATATGAGAATTTAAAGATCATCACGCTTTTTTTGACAAAGTCTTCACAAATCTGGATGAACATTTCATGAACGAATATTAAGTTTTATTAAAATTGTTTCAAAGTCATGCGTTTAGACCTGTAAATAGGATGAAACAGATTAGACTATCCGCCCAGGAAATGTTTAATTATGTTAGAGAACCTGGACCTGTTTGTTTGCCGTTTTTATTGCAGGGGCCATTAGTCAATTTGGAATGGGCCTAATATTGTCTATTCCGTGCAGAAAGGATGACATTATGACCTTATCCTTAAGAAACAGGCAGAAATAATTTTGTGTTCATAAGAACCGGAAACACGCATTGTATCAGCAAAAGCCTGATATACCGGGCCGGAAAAAAGATTGATTTGAAATGCATATTAAACTGAACATCCAAGGCGTGACTAAACGTCCAGAAGGAAATCATTTGGTAAATGAAAGCGCATTCGTTTTTAGTATTAAAAAAATCAGTAAGATGTAAGTCCTGCCGATTTCCAAAAATAGAAAACACTTTGTAGGTACAAAATCTCTTTCAAAAGAGAAGTTTGGCTCAGTAGATTAGGAGAGATTATGTTACATAATGCCGATTGAGAATTCATAGTGATTCTATATACTGATGAATGAATTTACAACAATATAGAAGGAGATGTCGATAAGCAATGTGGTTACTCATTATAGCCTGTGCTGTCATACTGGTCATCGGAATATTAGAAAAACGGCGACATCAGAAAAACATTGATGCCCTCCCTGTTCGAGTGAATATTAACGGCATCCGAGGAAAGTCCACTGTGACAAGGCTGACAACCGGAATATTAATTGAAGCCGGTTACAAAACTGTCGGAAAAACGACAGGAACGGACGCAAGAATGATCTATTGGGATACACCGGAGGAAAAGCCGATTAAACGGAAACCTCAGGGACCGAATATCGGCGAACAAAAAGAAGTCATGAGAGAAACGGTAGAAAGAGGAGCCAACGCCCTCGTCAGTGAATGTATGGCCGTTAATCCGGACTATCAAATTATCTTTCAGGAAGAACTTCTTCAAGCTAATATCGGTGTCATCGTAAACGTGCTGGAAGATCATATGGATGTCATGGGGCCGACGCTTGATGAAATTGCGGAAGCGTTTACTGCTACTATTCCTTATAATGGCCATCTTGTCATTACAGATAGTGAATATACCGAGTTCTTTAAACAAAAAGCCAAAGAGCGAAACACAAAAGTCATCATTGCTGATAACTCGAAAATTACTGATGAATATCTTCGTAAATTTGAATATATGGTATTCCCTGATAACGCTTCTCTCGCACTGGGTGTGGCTCAAGCACTCGGCATTGATGAAGAAACAGCGTTTAAAGGAATGCTGAATGCGCCGCCAGATCCGGGAGCAATGAGAATTCTTCCGCTGATCAGTCCGAGCGAGCCTGGGCACTTTGTTAATGGGTTTGCCGCAAACGACGCTTCTTCTACTTTGAATATATGGAAACGTGTAAAAGAAATCGGTTATCCGACCGATGATCCGATCATCATTATGAACTGCCGCGCAGACCGTGTGGATCGGACACAGCAATTCGCAAATGACGTGTTGCCTTATATTGAAGCAAGTGAACTGATCTTAATCGGTGAAACAACAGAACCAATCGTAAAAGCTTATGAAGAAGGTAAAATTCCTGCAGACAAACTGCATGATCTGGAGTACAAATCAACGGAAGAAATTATGGAATTGTTAAAGAAAAGAATGCACAACCGTGTCATATATGGCGTCGGCAACATTCATGGTGCCGCAGAGCCGTTAATTGAAAAAATCCACGAATATAAGGTTAAGCAGCTCGTAAGCTAGGAGGAAATGCAGACATGTTCGGATCAGATTTATACATTGCACTCATTTTAGGTGTACTACTCAGTTTAATTTTTGCGGAAAAAACAGGGATTGTGCCGGCAGGGCTTGTTGTACCGGGGTATTTAGGACTTGTGTTTAATCAGCCGGTCTTTATTTTACTCGTATTGTTAGTCAGCCTGCTCACCTATGTCATTGTGAAATTCGGTTTATCCAAGTTTATGATTTTGTATGGACGCAGAAAATTCGCTGCCATGCTGATCACAGGGATCGTCCTGAAAATTGCCTTTGATTTTCTATACCCGATTGTACCATTTGAAATCGCAGAATTTCGAGGAATCGGCATTATCGTGCCGGGTTTAATCGCCAATACCATTCAGAAACAAGGATTAACAATTACGTTCGGAAGCACGCTGCTATTGAGCGGAGCGACCTTTGCTATCATGTTTGTTTACTACTTAATTTAATGTAAGGTGTGTCAAACGATGAAAAAAGAACTGAGCTTTCATGAAAAGCTGCTGAAGCTGACAAAACAGCAAAAAAAGAAAACCAATAAGCACGTATTTATCGCGATTCCGATCGTTTTTGTCCTCATGTTTGCTTTTATGTGGGCAGGCAAAGCAGAGGCGCCAAAGGTTAAAACCTATTCAGATGACGTTCTTTCAGCCTCATTTGTAGGTGATATTATGATGGGGCGCTATGTTGAGAGAGTAACGGAACAAAAAGGGGTAAGCAGTATATTTCAATACGTTGAGCCTATCTTTAAAGCATCAGACTACGTAGCCGGAAACTTTGAAAACCCGGTAACTTATAAAAAGAACTATAAGGAAGCAGAAAAAGAAATTCATTTGCAGACAAACAAGAAATCCGTAAAAGTCCTGAAGGATATGAATTTCACGGTCCTTAACGGCGCGAATAACCATGCCATGGACTACGGCGCACAGGGCATGAAAGATACACTTGAAGAATTTTCGAACCATAACCTCGATATCGTTGGGGCTGGATACAGCTTGAGCGATGCGAAAAAGAATATCTCATATCAAGAAGTAAATGGGGTAACAATCGCAACCCTTGGATTCACGGATGTATCCGGCAAAGGTTTCGCGGCTAAAAAGAATACACCGGGCGTGCTTCCCGCAGATCCGGAAATCTTTATCCCTATGATTTCAGAAGCGAAAAAACATGCGGATGTCGTAGTTGTACAGTCACACTGGGGACAAGAGTATGATAATGATCCGAATGACCGTCAGCGCCAATTGGCAAGAGCTATGTCTGATGCAGGTGCCGATATCATCGTCGGCCATCACCCGCACGTCCTTGAACCGATCGAAGTCTATAACGGGACCGTCATTTTCTACAGTCTGGGGAACTTTGTGTTTGACCAAGGCTGGACAAGAACCAGAGACAGTGCGCTCGTGCAGTATCATTTGAAGAAAAACGGAACGGGACACTTTGAGGTAACGCCGATTGATATCCATGAAGCGACACCTGCCCCGGTTAAAAAAGGCAGTCTGAAACAGAAAACAATTATTCGCGAACTGACGAAAGACTCTAATTTTGCATGGAAAGTAGAAGACGGAAAACTGACTTTTGATGTCGATCACAGTGACAAACTAAAATCTAAATAATGGAGTGATATAAGATGAAATTTGTCAAAGCCATCTGGCCGTTTGTTGCCGTTGCAGTCGTGTTTATGTTTATGTCAGCTTTCAAATTCAACGATCAGCTGACTGATCAGGAAAAGCAGAAAATCGATACAGAAATTCATAAAATTCAACAGCAGGAAGAAACGGCAAACGCCGCTAAATAACACACAAAAAAAGAGAGTGTCTTACGAGACATTCTCTTTTTTTATTTGCCATTTTGAAAGCCGGCATATTCATTCTGTAAAAATATGAAAAAGTCTCTTAATATATCTAGAAAAATACCGATGTTAAAACTGCAAATAGAGGAGGAGATAATAAAAGTGAACACACTGGCAAACTGGAAGAAGTTTTTGCTTGTGGCCGTTATGATTTGTTTTTTGGTTCCTATTATGACAAAAGCGGATATTGCGGAGGCTGATGCAAAATCTGACCTGATCATCAGTGAAGCAACGAAACTGCTTGGGTATAAGTATAGATACGGCGGTGAAACACCGAAAGAAGGTTTCGATTCATCTGGATTGATTCAATATGTTTTCGGTCAGGCTGATATTCATCTGCCGAGATCTGTGAACGACCAGTCAAAAGTCGGAACGGCAGTAAAGCCGGCAGATCTAAAACCAGGTGATATTTTATTTTTCAAAAAAGCGGGAAGCAGCGGGACTGCACCGACACACGCCGCTCTTTACATTGGAGACGGGCAAATGATTCACAGCACCCTATCAAAAGGGGTTATCGTCACAAACTACAAAAAAAGCAGCTATTGGGGCGGCTCTTACATTGGAGCGAAACGAGTCGCTGCCGATCCGGAGACTGCTGATGTGGCTGTTGTGCAGGAGGCCGAAAAATACCTCGGCATTCCGTACGTTTTTGGCGGAAGCACACCGTCAGAGGGCTTCGATTGCTCAGGGCTTGTGCAATATGTCTTTAAACAGGCGCTTGACATCTATCTGCCGAGATCAGCAGAGCAGCAGTGGGCAGTAGGTGAGAAGGTGGCGCTTCAGAACATGAAACCCGGTGATGTCATCTATTTCAGCAATACGTATAAAACAGGAATTTCGCATGCCGGCATTTATGCAGGAGGCGGAAGGTTCATTCAGGCGAGCCGGTCTGAAAAAGTAACCATTTCCTACTTATCAGAGGATTATTGGAAATCTAAGATGACAGGCATCCGCCGGTTTAACAACCTGACAATTCCGAAAGAAAATCCGATTGTGTCGGAGGCGACGCTCTATATCGGGGAAGTTCCTTACAAAAAGGGCGGGGTTTCTCCAGAAACAGGATTTGATACTTCTGGCTTTATCCAATATGTTTACCAGAAAGCGGCAGGCATTTCACTGCCCAGATACGCGACGAGCCAGTATAAAGCGGGAACAAAGGTTGATAAGGCTGACCTGAAACCGGGAGACATTGTCTTTTTCCAATCAACAAGCTTAAACCCGGCCATCTATATCGGAAATGGCCAAGTCGTTCATGTCACATTAACAAACGGTGTAACCATTACCAATATGAATACGAGCACGTATTGGAAAGATAAATACGCGGGAAGTATTCGGGTGCAATAAAAAACAAAGACTCCAGAATCTCTGGAGTCTTTTTCTTTATGCATATTGGCCGGATAGAAGCTGGTCTATAAAGTGGGCCACACCATTTTCATCATTGCTTTTCGTCACGTAAGTGCTTTTTTCTTTCAGTTCATCAATCGCATTTTCCATTGCGATTCGGTGTCCTGCCACTTCGAACATGGATAAATCATTCGGACTGTCACCAATCGCATAGATATCTTGCGTCTCAATTCCGTATTTGCCGGCAAGCTCAGTCAGCGCGCGCCCTTTGCCGGAAGAGGCCGGGAGAATTTCGATAATGTGCTTTCCGGAAGAGGTTTGCGCCAGTTTTTTATGATGCTTCAGTTCTTCCTTCGCATGTCTCAGTTTTTCCATATCAAAGGAGAAGCAAAGGAGCTTGTAAATGTTTTCGCTGCCGTCGAAAATCGATTCGATATGCGGGATCGGTTTGATGCCGAACTGCTTGAACTGGGTCATGGCCCCTTTCCACAATTCGTCCGTGTTTTCATCTGGATTTGCGCTTTTTAAAATATCAAGCTCTGCTTGAAGCTTAGATTCGCCGTCAAAAGGAGAAAGCAGATGGTCATCTGTATAGACCTCGAAGTAAATATTTTTTGAGAGCAGGTAATCAGCGATCGCTTTGCCGGCCTCTTGATCCATTAATGTCCGGCTGATCAGGCGGTAGCCTCTGTCATGAACCGTTCCGCCATTTGCCGCGATGATAGGGATATCTAAGTCTTCCAGCAGCGCTTTAACATCAAACGTTGCTCTTCCTGTGCAAATGGTAACGAGGATACCCGCATCAAGCGCCCGCTTGATAGCCGCTCTGTTTTCATTAGAAATGATGCTTTCCTTATTCAGCAATGTACCGTCTAAATCAATCGCTATTAATTTCATATGTAGGGGAAACCTCCTTAATAATGAAGCTGCTTCGTGTAGTATGTTCAGCTTTCATACGAAACATAAACCATATAGGACAAGGCTAAACCTTACGATCCTATTTTTCAACAATGAAATATGTAAAACGGGATGGCTGCACGCCATCCCGTTCATTATACACCTAAATCGTTTTGCAGCTCTTCTTTCACTTCCTGCAGTTTTTCCTGATTCAATCTGAAATAGTAGACGCCGCCAGGCTCATAGTCATAGCCTGTCAGCTGGATGGATTCAACCGACTTCAGTGAAGTGATAAACGGGAACAAGCCAATGGCATCTTTAAGAGATAGATTCATTTTTAAGTTTTCTCCCATTGTATCCACAATATCATCATAAGCCGGAATGGAGCTAAGTGATTTTGATTTATCGATAATGGCTTTCAGCACTTCCATTTGTCTTTGTCCGCGTAAAAGGTCACTGTCAGCTTTACGTGTTCTTACGTAAGCCAGCGCTTCCTCTCCATCAAGTGTGTGTGTGCCTTGTTGAAGGACAACTTTTCCTTTTGTATCCTTTTTGATTTGCTGGATGACTTTATCGCTTTTTACGTTGACTGTGACGCCATTCAGCTCATTTACCACGTCTTCAAACGCAGTGAAGTTGCTTTCGACTACATAATCAACGGGAATATCAAGCATTTCTTCAACTGTTTTTACACTTAGATCTACGCCGCCATAGGCGTGGGCATGCGTAAACTTATCATAGCCGTGGCCTGGAATATTCACATAGGCGTCACGCGGAATGCTCAGCATTTTGGCTGTTTTTTCTTTGCGGTTAAAGGTAATCAGTACATTCGCATCACTTCTGGCCTGGTCTACCGTCTCACCGTTTTTCTCCCTGGCATCAATCCCTAAAAGCAATACAGAGAAAGAATCCTTTCCAGGATCAAACTCTTTAATCCGTTTTACAGATTGTTCTCCGCGGGCAAGACTGACGTGAGCTTCTTTAGAAGCGTTGTTCAGTTTGACATAAGCGTATGTGCCGACAGAACCTGCGGCAATAATGAGAAAAGCCATTACACCGGCTAATAATTTCACCCATTTTCTCAGACGTCTCTTTTTCTTCTTACGCTGTGATCGTTCTTCCATATCAATACCTCACGTTTCATTAATATTTGAAGCGTACCATTCATTTTGCCGTAGGGCAACTGCCGATAAGACAATATTCGATAAAAATTCCTATATTTATATGTTTTTGTTTTTAGAGATTTATGCTGATGTGCTGAATCACCTTCTATTGGACGCCACTGGGGAAAAAAATGTTTCGGTGCAGTTGAAAAAAACGCCAGTAAATTAATGGATATTAGATGTCTGTACATCTGCATAGGTTTATTTGCCGGAAAAATAGGCTAAAAGATTTCTAAAAAACTCCGTGGACAGTACCATTAGATCACTGATTGGAGAAAGGGAGTCATTTCTATGAAGAAGCAGTCAAATATATGGCTTTATTTTTTCGGCGCTCTTGGTGGCGCTTTATATGGCTATGATACCGGCGTCATTTCGGGAGCCATTTTATTTATGAAAAAGGATTTAGGCCTCAACGCCTTTACAGAGGGACTTGTTGTCAGCTCTTTATTAATCGGAGCGATACTCGGTTCCGGAGCGGCTGGCAAGCTGACGGACCGTTTTGGCAGGAAAAAAGCGATTATGGCTGCCGCGCTGCTGTTTTGTATAGGCGGATTGGGAGTTGCGCTTGCGCCAAATACAGGAGTGATGGTGCTCTTTAGAATCATTCTGGGACTGGCAGTCGGAACATCGACAACGATCGTGCCGCTGTATTTGTCTGAGCTGGCGCCAAAAGAGAAACGGGGTGCGCTGTCGTCCCTCAACCAGCTGATGATTACGGTCGGTATCCTGCTTTCCTATATCGTCAATTACATATTTGCCGATGCGGAAGCGTGGCGCTGGATGCTTGGATTGGCTGCCGTACCATCATTGCTCCTGCTCATTGGTATTTTGTTTATGCCTGAGAGCCCGCGCTGGCTGTTTACAAATGGTGAAGAGGGCAAAGCGAAGAAAGTTCTTCAAAGATTGCGGGGAACAAAGGATATTGATCAAGAGATCCATGATATTAAAGAAGCGGAAAAAGAGGACGAAGGCGGTCTGAAGGAGCTGTTCGATCCGTGGGTGCGCCCGGCGCTGATTGCCGGATTGGGACTGGCGTTTCTGCAGCAATTTATCGGTACGAACACAATCATTTATTATGCGCCGAAGACCTTTACAAACGTCGGGTTCGGAAACTCCGCCTCTATTTTAGGAACGGTCGGAATCGGAACAGTGAATGTTCTTATGACTCTTCTCGCCATTAAAATCATTGATAAAGTTGGAAGAAAGCCGCTACTGTTATTCGGGAATGCCGGCATGGTGATCAGCTTAATTGTCCTGGCTATGGTGAATCTCTTTTTCGATAACACCCCGGCCGCATCATGGACGACAGTCATTTGCTTAGGCGTGTTTATCGTTGTGTTTGCCGTCAGCTGGGGCCCGGTTGTCTGGGTGATGCTTCCTGAACTATTTCCGCTTCATGTGAGAGGCATCGGGACTGGAGTCTCCACCTTGATGCTGCACGCTGGAACTTTGATTGTTTCACTAACCTATCCAATTTTAATGGAAGCGATCGGCATCAGCTATTTATTTCTGATTTATGCTGCGATCGGCATTATGGCGTTTCTATTTGTCCGGTTTAAAGTAACAGAGACGAAAGGAAAAAGCCTTGAAGAAATCGAGCAGGATTTGCGCGATAAAAACGGCCAGGGAGGATCGGCAGGTAAACAGCAGACAGCGGGAACGTAAATCACATTCAAAAGGGTGCTGCCAACAGGCGCACCCTTTTTGCTGCTTACCTCCCAACCGTTCCAAAATTAATGATTTTGAACGAAATATCGTATGTGAACTCTGCCTCAGTGAACGTTTCATCCCAATGCCCTTTTACTTTATTCCAGTAATCCGGGTATTGAATCCGAACGTAGTCAGATAAAAAGATAGGGTCTGCTTTATACGTATGCTGCAGCTGATCCATAATCTGCTTGATATCGTGTTTCAGCTTTTTCTCAAAAATGTTTTCCAGCTTACGCAAATAGCTCTCGCTAAAAGAATTTTCTCTTGGACTTTGATCTTCTGTCAGAATGCCTGTTGTTTTGACAGAAATATGAAAGACAGGCTTTCCATTCTGAATGGCAGGTTTGATTTTTGATTTGGACTTCTTAATCTCAAATGTAATCGGATAGCCTTTTTCTTCCGCCGGCATGACGCCGCCTTGGATCGTCCCCATTACCCACGTCAGCGCTTGTGTTTCATCCGCTGAAAGAAATCCGGCGAGTTTATTGCTGCCGCTTTTAATAATGCCAGCCCCGTCATACTTTGCTTTTCCCTTTTGGTTTTTCACGGCTTGAATGAGAAAACTGTAGCCGTTTTGGCAATAGATAGAAGCTCTTCCGATCCTAAGCGGTATCATAATTTTCCCGTTATATCCGCTGTTGTTTGTCAGATCAATCAGCTTTTCGGAAGGCATCGGCAGCTGCTGCTTTGGACTTCCTTCCGTGAAAATGTCTCCAGCTTCCCCTCTGGCTGCCATCAAATAGCTGCTTCTCCTCAGCTCATCATCCCGGATAAAATGGTTGAACAATTGATCGATATTTTGATTTTTCATTAGCTTTTCTCCCAAAAGAATCACTTTCAAATGATCGCTATAGATAGGAGGGTCCTTGATGGATACATCACTGATCGCTTCGAGAATGGTTTTCCCGCGGGAGGTCACATTGACAAATTCCGGTTTTCCTGATGATTGGCTGTCTTCACTTTGGGGAAGAAGGTTTTGATAGGTTAATTTATACTGATGGTCTTCAGTTTCATCGATAGCAAGTCCCCTGGCGAAAGACAGTTTTTCAATATTTTTGACATCCCAGCATCCGCAGAGCAACTGCAGCATCAGAACCATTGCTGCGAGCTTTATTATTGTCTTCATTGCAGCTGACCCCTCCCCAGCTTCTTCTGTACCCAGCTCAAAAACCAGATGAGAAATGGTATGATAATGACACCTAAAAATGCATATCCGAGAAGTGAACCGTAATAAAACACGGCATTCAGATCGTCAGGAAGCATTGTGAAGAAAAATGTAACAGCCAGCAGTGCAGTAAGCAGCCACGGATTGTTTTTATTTTTTAGGTGAAAGACATCTGTTAATCCAATATGCGCGCCTTTAAAGGAGCCGAGCATACATGCAAATTGCTGAGCTGTCCAAGTCAACTGTAAAAACAGGTCAAATCGTTCAATAAAAATCCCTGGGATTTCTAATGCGTGGATGAGTGAAATGGTTGGCCACGTCACTGTTTTAGCTTCAGCCACACTCATACAGCCAATGACAATAAACAAAGTAATGCTGTAAAAAACAGTTGAAGTTGCAATGCCCAAAGCGACAGCTTTTTTAACCTTCTTCGGATCTTTCATAAAGGGAATGAGATACAAAATGACTTCAAATCCTGAAAAATATAAAAGGGTTTTAGGAAATAAAGAGAAAAAACTTTGATAGCCGCCTTCAAATACGGGTCGGATAAAATCTAACTGAAACAAACGAAAGCTAAACATCAGAAGCATCAGAAAAATAATAATAGTAATAGGAAAGATATACGCATATACCTTCGCAATGGGGTAAACGCCTCCGGCCACATGATAGATGGCAACCGCCAGAAAAATAATGACGACAACAGCCATCGGCGTGTTTTTTAATAGAAAGAATGCGACAACCTCTCCCAAGACCCGGGCTTGAAAGCATACGATACCGATAAAATAAAGGGTAATAAATAAATTCAAAAAGAAACCGATCAATTTTCCGGCTGCAATGCTGTTGAGCTCAAAAATCGTTTTTCCGCTGTTTCGTTGAAGAAAAGGCAAAAAAAGCAGAGCATAAGTAATAAAAATAACGCCCTGAAGCAGGATCATAATCCATCCGCTCGGACTTTCGGTTTCAGCGGCTGAGCGGGGAAGGGTTAAGACACCGGCACCGATCATTGTACTGCTTACCATAATAAGCGTCTGCATAAATGTAAGCTTGTCCTCTGATTGCATCATAGCCATCACCTTTGTCTGATTTTATCTTTTGTGTCTTTACGGGTAGGTCTCCTTTTTAAAAATAGGGTAGGCATGCGAATCACAGTGTCCTTTAAATCTTGTCCGGGCTGTGCCATTATGGGAATAATGTAATCTTGGCCAAAGCTTTTCAGTCGCATCAAGTGGCCGATCACAAACAGAAAGACCATGATGACGCCATACATGCCGAGCATCGCGGCACTTATCATACCCGCGATGCGAATAATCCGCAGCGGAAAGTTAAAGGCGTATGAAGGAACGGTGAATGATGCCAATGCGGTAATGGATACAACTATGACCATTAGTGCGCTGACGATTTGCGCCTGTACGGCTGCCTGTCCAATGACAACGCCTCCAATAAGCCCAATCGTCTGCCCGATCGGTTTTGGCAGCCTTAAACCGGCTTCCCTGATCAGTTCTATCGTAAATATCATAATAAAGGCTTCGACAAAAGGCGGAAAGGGTACATTCAGCCTGCTGCCCGCAATCGAAATGGCCATTCTCGTCGGCAAAAGACCGGTGTGGAAGGAAACGAGAGAAATATATAAGCCGGGCAAATAAATGGTAATCAGGATGCTTGAATAACGAAGCAAACGAATAAGAGACATTGTAATCCAGCGCTGGCTGTAATCATCCGGTGAATGAATAAATTCATCCACCGTTGCCGGTACAATCAATGCAAATGGTGTACCATCTACTAATATGGAGACTCTTCCTTCTAACAATGAGCTTTCTACACGATCAGGCCGTTCTGTGCTTAAAATCGTGGGAAAGATTGAAAAGGGTTCATCTTCAATGAGCTGTTCAAGTGTGCCTGATTCCGGCAAATCATCTGTCGTGATGGATTTCAGCCGTTTAAATACTTCTTTTATGACATAATCAGGTGCAATATCCTGAATATAAGCGACAGCTATCTTTTTTTTCGTCCTTTTGCCTATGGTCATTTCTTTTATGACGAGATTAGGGTCACTCGTCCGCTCTCGCAAAAGCGCCGTGTTTGTCCGCAGTTTTTCAATAAAGCCAATCTTCGGCCCGCGTTCCACGATTTCTGAGGAAGGCTCTTCAAGGTTGCGCGTCATTAACGTTTTCGTATCAAATGCCAGCCCCGCGCTGTAACCATCGGCCAGCAAAATGGTATGTCCGGAAAAAATGAGCTGCTGTATTTCTTTTATTGTAGAAACAACGCTGTGATGATAGCCGAAAAAGAAAGCGGATAAATCTTCAATCAAGCCTTCTTTTTGAGCTAACGATTCTTTTTGTAAAGGAGAAATGACGTATTGCGCCAGAAGCTTATTTTCTGTCAAACCGTCAATATACAGCAGGCAAGCCTTCTGTCTGCTGTCTCCGAAAGAAAACGTATAAAACACGATATCGTCGTTTTGCCCCAATTTTTTTTTCAATGTTTCTACATTGCGCTGGAGATCAGAGTCGATTTGCATAGTGTCTCTCCTTTATAAAAACATATTGACGGTTTTTCTTAATTTGTATCAAAAAAGGAGAATTATTCTTCATAAGGAAAAGGCTGAAACAAACCTTCTTGTGAAAGTGATATAATAAAAAGGAAGCGTTTTCTAAAAAGGGGTCATTGATACATAATGCTTTGTACATATGTTGTCATTGAAAAACAGACAGACATGGGGGCGTTTGTAGGGGGCACGCATCGGGAAAATAATGATCAGCCATATAAAGGGGAGGGGTACGGATCATGACGCAATCACCGATTTTTTTCAAGCCAGTGTTTAAAGAAAGAATCTGGGGCGGCACCGCTTTACGCGATGTCTTCGGGTATGACATTCCATCAGAAACAACAGGGGAGTGCTGGGCCATTTCCGCTCATCCAAAAGGACCGAGCACTGTTGCGAATGGCCCGTATAAAGGAAAGACATTGACCGAGCTTTGGGATGAGCACCGGGAATTGTTCGGAGGCGTGGAGGGAGACCGGTTCCCGTTACTGACGAAGCTGCTGGACGTAAAAGAAGATACGTCGATTAAAGTCCATCCCGATGATTATTACGCTGGAGAGAACGAACAGGGAGAACTCGGCAAGACGGAGTGCTGGTATATTATTGACTGCAAAGAAAACGCAGAGATCATTTACGGACATACGGCCCGCTCAAAAACTGAGCTTGTCACAATGATTAACAGCGGTGACTGGGAAGGCCTGCTGCGAAGAATCAAGATTAAGCCGGGTGATTTCTATTATGTGCCGAGCGGTACGATACACGCTTTATGCAAAGGGACGCTTGTGTTAGAGACCCAGCAAAATTCAGATGCCACATATCGGGTCTGCGACTATGACCGTCTCGAAACAAGCGGCAAGCCAAGAGAGCTTCATTTTGCAAAAGCCATTAACGCGGCGACCGTTCCCCATGTAGACGGATATATAGACGAATCAACCGAATCAAGAAAAGGAATAACAATTAAAACGTTTGTCCAAGGGGAATACTTTTCCGTCTATAAATGGGACATTAGTGGAGAGGCTGAGCTTTCGCAAGATGAGAGCTTCTTGATATGCAGTGTAATAGAAGGAAGCGGTTCGCTAACGTATGGAAAAGAAACATGCCCGCTTAAAAAGGGAGATCACTTTATTTTGCCTTACAATATGTCCGACTTCACAATTAAAGGCACATGCACATTGATTGTGTCACACATGTAAACTTAATCTCACTTAGAGATTAAGTTTTTTATTTTTCAAAAATGGAATGGATTGACCTATAAATAGAGCATACGCGTGCCGATAAATAAACTAGTTTTATATACTCATTGAATAAGAAAGAGGAGAAGGAATGAAAAAGAGATTAATCGCACCGATGCTTCTGTCCGCCGCGTCCCTTGCCTTTTTTACCATAACCGGCTCTGCACAGGCTGCAGCGTATACGGACTACTCGATTTATAAGGTGGAGCCGGCAAAAACATTCAGTACAGAAAGCCAAGCCTCTCAGGCCGCCGCCAAATTGGAAAAAGACACAGGCTGGGATGCCTCCTATCAGGCTTCAGGAACAACAGCAACCTACCAAATTACCGCTACAGGCATACATAGCGAAGCACAAGCTAAAACCGTGCTGAGCGGACTGACAAAACAGACAGCCATTACAGGCACATCCAGTCCAGTCGGCAGCAAACAGCCGTATATGACCATCACGTCCGGCGCAATATCAAGTGAAAAACAGGCCAACACCTTGCTGGCCAAGCTTAAGCAGGAAACAGGGGTATCCGGCGCTGTGAAGATGTCCGGCACAGCCCAGTTTTACATGAACGTGGTTACCTCGGAAATAGCAGATGAGACGAAGGTCAAGGAGCTTATCCAAAGCCTGGCAAAGAAAACGGGGATAAAAAGCACGTACCAGCCCGTTACTCATGAAGTGTCTGTAACAAGCATTCAATCAGGTGCTATTATCGGAGACAGCAAGGCTGCCCAAGTCAAAAACGCATTTCAAAAAGAATCGGGACTGAAGGCATCATTAAAAGAAACAGCGAAAGGCCAAGCCTATTACACGTTTACAACAGCCTCTATATCAGGTGAAGCAAACGCCAAGACTTTGTTACAGCAGCTGAAACAAAGCACCGGAATTACGGGAAGCTACAAGTCAATCAATCAAAAAACAACAGCAGACGTATACAATGTCCAATCGGCTTATTTCAAAGGGCTGAATACAGTGAAGGATGCCATCAGCCAAATCAAGAAAAACACTGGGGTGTCCGGATATTATCAAAAGGTTGGCAAAAGCACATCATATACGGTAAACATGAAGAATTTGACAAAACAGCAGCTTCAAAAGGTCGACGCATTCTTCAAAAAGAAAAAATGGCATTACACGTCATCTGCCGTGAAAAAAACGGCAACGTCATCTGCCTATCAAATTACGACTGCACAGATTTTAGGTGAGCAGCAGGCCAACAAAGCTGCGGCCTTCTTCACACAGAAAAAAGTAAAGGCAACGAAAAAAGCGACTGGAAAAAAAGCCGAAAACCAATATCAGCTTATTTCTGAAGAAACAACAGACCAAGCAAAAGTTACGAAAGGTTTGAACATTTTAAAGAAGAATAAGCTAAGTGCTGCAGCAAAAACAGTAAAAAAACAAACTGCCAACACGTTTAAAATTACAACTGAATCTCTGCTGGGTGCGGCAAAAGTCAATGAAGCCTTAACGTTCTTTAAATCGAATCAGATTTCAGCCGCAAGCAAAAAAACGGGTCAGACAGCAGGAAGTAAATATCAAATCACCACTGAGGCGATCATCAGCCAAGAGGACATCGATCGTGTACTTGCTTTTTTCAAAAAAAATAACGCCTCTGGCACAGCCGTGAAAACAGGCGCGACAGCATATACACAATACAAAATTCTGACATCTCAGCTCAGCAGCAAAACAGCATTGAACAATGGACTGAACTATTTTAAAGCTCAGCAGTTAAGCGCGAACTACACGACCAAAAGCAACACGCTTTATAAAATTAGCCTTAACGAGCAATTCACAGGCAATAGCGCAGCTTCCGCGGCATCAGCGAAGCTGAAACAATTATATGGATGGACATCATCCACTGTAAAAATAAAAAACGGTCCGCAAATCATGAAAACGAATTATAATCTCTCGCTTCGTGATATGGTTCAAAAACAAATGAAAGTCAGCCCGCAAACCGACGGTGCAGCTTACGTATCACTCGCGTATATCAATACAGCAACCTCAACGGTTACCGCTGATGTACTCAACATCCGGTCAACGCCGGCAGTCAGTCCGACGAACGTCATCGGCCAATTAAAAAAAGGCGATAAAGTGAAAATCATCGGCCAGACAAACGGCTGGGCTAAAATCAATATGGGATGGAGAAACGCTAGCAGCGATGAAGTAGGACAATACGTTGACCCGAACAACTTTTCCAAGGACAGCAAATACTACTTCCAATTTCTTAAGCTGTCACAGACAGCCGGACTCAGCGTTGCCGAGGTCAATCAGAAAGTGCTTGCGGGCAAAGGCATCCTGACAGGGAAAGCAAAGGCATTTATCGATGCCGCAAATAAATACAGCATCAACGAGCTATATTTAATCTCACATGCTCTCCTAGAAACAGGAAACGGAACATCCGATTTGGCCAATGGTTTAACCTATAACGGAAGAACCGTTTATAACATGTACGGAATCGGTGCATACGATAGCAACCCGAACTACTACGGCGCCAAATACGCATACGAGCAAGGCTGGTTCACACCAGAAGCCGCCATTATCGGGGGCGCCAAGTTCATAGGCTCATCCTACATTCATAACACAGCCTACAATCAAGACACGCTATACAAGATGAGATGGTCAGCCACAGCTGCACACCAATACGCAACAGATATCGGCTGGGCGTACAAACAAGTAAACCGCATGTACAGCCTGTATTCATTACTGGATGGGTACACATTGTATTATGATGTTCCGGAGTATCGATAAATAGCAACTGAAAAACTTATGGATCGGTATGCAATCTCTATTTGTTATCTTTTTACTTTTTCTAAAATAGGCTGAAGCTCTTTATGCTTCAGCCTATTTTTAATTTCATACTTCAATCTTGTCAGCAACAATCATAAATACGCTCATTCTTGAACCATTTGGAATGGCAGCATCATCAGGTCTGATTTTTGTGTTTCCTTTGATAAAACCTATCTCAAGAACATTTGATTTTTCACCGCCGGCAAAATACCAAGACCCCATGCGGATATCCTTCTGTTTTAAACGAAAATCTCCCTCTATTGCTTGATGAAGTAAACTGATATAGCGTTCATTTAAATTAACTTGGAGGTTTCCCCCTGTATTGATAGTAATATTTTGGACTACATTTGATGTGTATGATGGTAAATAACCTGAAGATGGAATCACCCATTTTTTATTTTGGGCATTATATTCTAATATGAATGTTTGAATAAAAGGTTGGAATCTCTCTGGTGATTTCTCTTGATGACCGACCGTTTTTAATAAAGGAGTCCGAATGATAGGTACGTGATTCATAAAATTTTCATAAGAGTGGTAGGCATAAATTCTGCTTATTCTACTGCCTTCTTTACCGCTGGTGATTCCTACCATCAGAGATTTTGCTCCAGTTTCGGGATTAGTGTACATGCAAATCCCTTCAGGTTCACGGAAATTATTTTCATATCGATAAGAAAGGTCACTGCCAACAGTAATTTCTTTCTGTAACAAAATCTTACCGGAAGTATCGAACACAGTAATGAGGTTGGGATACGTTTTGCTGTTAGTATCTCCTGTATACCAATATAAATAGCCGTCATCTAAAAAGAACCCTTGTAAGTAATGAAGTTCTTCAGGAATGTTAATCGTATATAGAGGGTTATTTTTATTTGCTATTGCATCGTCCAGGTTAAAGACTGTAACCCATTGTTTATTATTGACTGTATCATATTGTCTGACTGCCAGCTGTCTATTTTTCATATCAAGTGCAGGTGTAACCCTATGATTTAAAGGGAGATTAGAGAAGCGCTGAAGTTCCTTGGAATTTTCGTCTAAAGTAGCACCAGCTTTATATGGAAAACAAACTAAATCACTTTTATCTGTTTCATTCGGTCTATCGTATAGTGACCAGATATAAATGGTGCCGTTTCGGTTTTCAATCCCGATATTTGTACCGTGTCCTCCATGTTTCAATAGCATGCTGTCTAATTGCAATCCCTCAAAAGAAAGACGGGTTATCCGAAAGCTTTGAGGGCTTCCGCCTCCCATCCCGGTTGCCACTTGTGTCGTATAAATTTGATGATTTTTTTCGTCGAAATTAAATGATTGAAGGACCGTTTTGTCAGCAACACGAAGTTCAGTAAATAATTTTGGAGTTATTTTTGTGAAATTAAACAGTTCTTTTTGGGCCATATGTTCATCACCTCTATCAATTTTTGCTGCCACCAAAAGCAACTATTTATATTAAAGCAAACATATGTTCGGTAGTCAAGAGAAAAAAGAACACTTGTTCTGTTCCTGAACAAGTGTTAAACAAATGTATTATATTTGATCTTTTATAAATTGTAATAGGTTCTTACTGGAATTTCCTCTAGAATACATATTCCACTTTGCTGAAAAATCTTTAATTTCGGGAATATTAAAGGAAGCTCTGAGGATTTCATTCAGCAATGATTGACTGTCATAACAGGCTCTTCCCGGTATGACTGAAAGATAATTATCAATCAACCCACGTTCTTCATTATATTTCTTAAAATCATATGTGTAGAAAAGAATCGGCTTATTTAAAATAGAATATTCAAATGGAACGGAAGAGTAGTCAGTGATTAATATGTCTGCCGTTATGAGCAAATCATACAAAGAGTAATCTGAAACATTTTTAATATAATGACTAGAAGAGGTAAAGGCTATATTGTTTTGAACTGCGGGATGCAGTTTAACGAATAAAACATATTCTCCGTTTAACTCATGAATGAGTTGCTCTTCGGTTAAAGGCAGTTGTATTGCGTTCATATCATAATCCCTAAAAGTCGGTGCGTAGAGAATGATTTTCTTTTTGTTTTTTTGAAAATCAGCATTCTTCTTTTTGCTATCAGTGTAATATGGATCAGTTAAGGGCACACCTGTTCTTAATAGTTGATGATCCTTTACTCCAAAAGATTTCTTAAAGATATCTGCCATTTCTTCAGAGCCAACGGTTATATAATCAAAAGACTTGTATACCTTTTTGAACCTTTCCAAATCAGTTTGTGTTCGTTGCAGGTTTGTTATATCCTCTAAACCAAATTTTTTTAAAGAGCCGTTTGCGTGCCAGACTTGGATACACTTGGTTTGAGGCCGTTTATTTAACACGCTTGTTAACAAAAAGTAATTATCTGCAAGAACGATTTTGCTGCTAAACATGAGATAAACGGCTCTAAAAAGATGAAAAGGACTTTTTTCTTTTAAAGAATATGTTTGGATCTGAGAAAATCTCTCGGCTATAGAGGATGCCTGGTGTGTATATAAAATGTTTAAAGTGAATGGGTACTGTTTTCGTTCATATTCCTCCAAAATCGCTTTTGCGTTTGCTTCAAACGAGATAAGCAGTGTTACATTATTCCTTGGTTTAACCCATTGCAGAAAAAAGGCGATTGCTGATAACAAATACAGATAGCAATTCGCCAATAATGATCTTATTTTCATTTTTATCAATCCACTTGTTTATATATTTTCGTTTATAACTGTTTTGTATGATCTTTTTCAGGTTTCGGATAAAAAGTCTTTCCGGTTTTTTCTTCCTTTAAAACAGCTAAAGCGTATTTTGGAATGCTGAGCATTCTTTTCCAGCGCCACGGATTTGTCACTAAACGATAAAGCCATTCCAAATTCAAACGAATCATCCAGGAAGGAGCCCGTTTGACATTGCCGCTAAACACATCAAAGCTTCCGCCGAGACCTATTGAAACAGCCTGAGGGAATAAATGTCTGTAGTTATGAATGAACTTTTCCTGATGAGGATATCCTAATGCTACGAATACCATATCTGGCTTTGCATTTGCAATTTGTTTTGCTACTTTGGCTCTGTCTTGGACATATCCATCTGAATAGCCCGTGATTTGTATATTTGGATATTCAGAAGAAATTTTGGATACGACATTCTCTATAACATCTTTCTTCGCACCGTATAGAAATATACGTTTTTTCTTTTTGTTAGCAATGCCGAGCAACTCTTTAAACACGTCGTATCCTGCGATTCGGGATTGAAGTCTGCTGTTAGTCAATCGGGACATCATGACTACTCCAATGCCATCAGGCAAAATAAAGTTTGAAGAGGACAATACATTAAAGTAATCTTTATCTTTAATAGCCGCATATCCTATTTCGGGATTTACCGTAGAAATAAATGCCCCGATTTCCTGATCAATATAATGTTGTTCAAGGTGATTCATGAAGGATGTGAGGTCGCTGTTTACATAAGAAATATGATGAATAGTTTCAGTTTGCATGTCCGGATCCTCCTTCCCTTAATAAAATCTACTTATATAGTTAAAATCCCAAGAGATAAAAAAACAAAATAACCTAACGTATATTTTAACATAAAACCCGAACAATGGCTTAACATTATCTTTACATTAAATTTAAATATGTTTCCATTTTTACAATTGGATGAACGGATGAACGATAATCCTTGCTACCAAAGGAGTTCTAGTTTGTTTACATATTTTGGATTGCTTTTCTCTGCATGAGCACTTAACCTTTTGTGGGCTGTATGCTATAATTAGTGATCAGTGAAGACATACGAGAAATATGTCGATATAAGGAATGTAAACAAAATAGTTGCCCAGGGTATTTAGAATTCAATCGCTAACGACGATAGTGTTTTTAATATTGTTTTTTAACATTAGGAAGGAGAGTTTCTCTAAATGAAGAAAGTCATCACTTACGGAACTTTTGATTTATTGCATTGGGGTCATATTAAATTGCTTGAACGTGCAAAGCAACTTGGTGATTATTTAGTTGTTGCTATTTCAACGGATGAATTTAACTTACAAAAGCAAAAAAAGGCTTATCATAGCTACGAGCACCGTAAATTAATTTTAGAAACTATTCGGTATGTTGATGAAGTGATTCCTGAGAAAAGCTGGGAACAAAAAAAGCAGGATATTATTGATCATAATATAGATGTTTTTGTTATGGGGGATGACTGGGAAGGTAAATTCGACTTCCTTAAAGATCAGTGTGAGGTTATCTATCTTCCTCGAACTGAAGGCATCTCTACAACAAAGATTAAAGAGGAAATTGCTGGTATGTAATTTAGGGTCCTGATATCATTGGCTTAATATCTAAAAAAGTACTTCTTATTGAAATAAGAAGTACTTTTTGATGCTTACATTGATTTTTATACAAATGTATACGGGAAAGATATCAATTTCAATGAACATACATTCTAGGGAGCCGAAGGGAGTAAGAAATGTCTTTACATGCGGTGAGTGAATTTAATATAAAACAAAAAATACCTGACATGAATTATTATTTTATTTCTGGCGGCCTGCCGAGTAATTATGGCGGTCTGACTAAGTCACTGTTATTGCGTTCAAAATTATTTGGAGAAGAATGTAACAGAAAAACATTTTTTTTAACGTTTCGCTTTGATCTTGAATTGGCTTCTAAAAAGCAGGATTTGTATAAAAACGGTAAGATCGATGAAAAATATACCAGCGTTATAAATCTATATGATGATTTCTTAAGTGTGAAAACAAATGGGAAAAGATCATATGAGGAAAAATTAGGGCTGGAACAGATAAAAAAGCAAGCTGGTATGGGGAAATTCGCCAAAACTGTATCGAGGCTATTTGGCAAAGGAAACAGTGAAATTTCCGTAACTTATTATGCTGACGGAAAGACAATCCGTTATGTTGATTATTCGAATGATAAAAGTCAGCTTATAAAGCGAGAAGAATATACAAAAAACGGCGGTCTAGCACTTGTTACTCATTATGATGAGCAATTAAATAAGATGTTTTTGCAGGAATATGTCAATAATAAAAATCAAGTATATTTAGACAAGCACTATGTATGGAACAGTGAAGAGAAGGATATTCAATTCTCACATTTCACTTGGTATTCTTTAGAGGGCGAGAAAAAAGTTAAAGACGAATCGGAATTGCGTCAATTTTGGATAGATTATTTACAAAATGAAAACGATGTACCGAAGCTGTTCCTAGTTGATAGCCGGCCTCAGGATAAGCATGTTTTCAAAGTGAAGAAATCACCTTCTTCTTATTATGGAGCTATCATTCATAATAAACATTACGGCAATAATAAATACCAAATTAAAGGCCGTTACAAAGAAGTATTCAGTCAAATGTATAATCTGGATGCCATCTTTTTTATAACTGAAGAGCAAATAGACGATTTCAGATTAATCTCAGGAGATCAAGAGACGTTTTTCTTTACTCCGCATACAATCGATAAGCCGCTTAATCCTAATGTATTGAATGTGCCGAGTGAAAAATACAAAGCTGTCATTATTTCAAGACTCGCATCAATGAAGAATCTAACACATGCAGTAAAAGCTTTTAGCTTAGTAGTGAAAGAAATTCCCGAAGCTAAACTAGATATATTCGGATCTGGTGAAGATTTTGAAAAAATAAAAAAAGAGATTGAAGAGCATAAACTTCAGAATAACGTCTTTTTGAAAGGTTATACAAATAATCCGGACTTGGAGTTTCAGAAAGCGTGGCTTACGATATCAACCTCCCACTTTGAAGGATTCGGCCTCTCAAATATGGAGGCGCTAAGCAATGGGTGTCCTGTTGTAACGTATGATTATGATTATGGAGCAAGGAGTCTTGTAACTGACGGAGTCAATGGATATGTCATTGAGCAGTATAATATAGAAAAACTGGCTGAGGGCATCATCACTTTAATGAGAGATGAAAAAACTCATCAGGAATTCTCAGAACAAGCTTTTAAAATGGCTGAGAAATATTCAAGATCCAACTATATTCGAAATTGGGGTTATGCATTGAACCGAATGATTGAGGTTCGTGAAGAAAAAGCAATGCTCTTTAAAAAGATAGGGAAAAAAGAGCTGCCAATCAGTTCATATACTAAGGATCAGGATGAGGTTAAACTTGAACTTGACCCTCACACTCAGGAAGACTTAGTAAAACAAATAAGCTTAGTGGGCATGGACAGAAAGAACAAGGCTGAGATTATTAATATTCCCTTACTAAATGACAGTCATTTTAGAATTGACCTGAAAAAAGATATAAATATTGAAAAAATAGCAGCTAACAAAACTCAGGTCATTGATTTTTATATTCGTTTTATTGGAACTAATCATATAAAAATCATACGCAGGGTTTCGAGTGAAGAAATAAAGTTTGACAGGAATCATGTGATGACGGATCTTGGTTATTGCATAGAACCCTATACAACAGTAAAAGGTAATTTCTCTTGGAAATTAACGGAGCTGAAAGAAGGTTAATACCCTTAAAGGATGCAGTGCTGTTATTGTGAACCTTTTATAAGGAAGCAGTAAGGTAAGAGCTTTTATACAGAGGAGCAGACAATAGTAATGAGTGAAAATACTGTGATTAAATGTATTTTGAAAAGCTTGAAAAACAGATTAGGTAAACTGGAATTATCGATTGTTATTGATACTGAACAACAACTTTTAGAGAATCAAGAATTATTTTTAAAGTTAAAAGAGAGACGTTCAGGTACAGAAGCTGAATTTATGCTTCAAAATACTGATTTATTGGAGTACAAAGCAGATATTGATGTTCATCTTTTGCCTATGCCGCTTGAAATGGGCCAAACGTATGACTTTTATGTAGTATTTGGCGAAAAAAACGAAGATACAGAACCGCAACAGTCTCAAGAAAAGCGTCTTTCTGCTGTAGTAGATACGGTTGAGCTTGCATTTCATATTGATCAAACAACAGGACTTTTGGTTTTACCATATAAAACCGATAAAGGCAATTTTTCAGTAAAGGTAAAAAGGGAAGCTAAAATTGTAAGATTTGACGACATAGGGATTAATTCTGAAGAAATTACCCTAAAGGGTTATGCGGGTTATCTGAGTTCTGAAAATCAATATCAAATAAAAGACATGAATCTTATCATGAAAAAGGGCGGAGAAACGCCGGTTGAGGAAAAGTTTCCTTTGCAGCTTGAAAGAAAAATGCAAGGGATTGACCAAATCAGAGAAGACGGTTTTATGCCGCAATTATATCATTTTGAAGTGAAAATTCCTTTAAAAGAAATTCCTTTCTCCATCGAAAAACGTTTTGTTTACCGTTTATTTATGGAGTATGTATGTACTGATGAAGAAAAAGCGGAAATTGTGTTTAACAGCACTGCTTTGGTTTTAGGGGACCGGAAAAATAAACTAAAAGGTTTAGTGAGCGTCGTGAAATCGGAAAACGGACCGATTCGTTATGAGATTTTCAAGAAGAAAAAGAAACAAACTGTATGCATCAGAGTAAACGACTATAGCATGAACACAAGGATTAAGTACTTTGTTAAAGGCAAAAAGAAACGGTTTGTATCAAAAATCAAAAAACTAACAAAGTTGAGAAACAGGTTCATCACTAAAACTTACAAATCACTATTTATGATGGCCAGCAAGATGCCTGTTAAACGAAAAACAATTATTTTTGAAAGTTTTAACGGAAAACAATACAGTTGTAATCCGAGGGCAATTTATGAATATATGCGGGAAAACCATCCGGAATATAAAATGTACTGGAGTGTAAATAAACAATATTCAGCTCCATTTGATGAAAAGAAAATTCCTTATATCAACCGACTTTCGATAAAATGGCTTTTTGCTATGGCGAGGGCCGAGTACTGGATTGTTAACAGCAGGCTTCCATTATGGATTCCAAAACCTGAACACACGACATATGTACAAACATGGCATGGAACGCCGTTGAAAAGACTGGCAATGGATATGGAAGAAGTGCATATGCCTGGAACAAATACAAAGAAATATAAGAGGAATTTTATAAGGGAAGCTTCTAATTGGGACTATTTGGTTTCCCCTAATGCATATTCATCTGAAATTTTTGCCCGGGCGTTTCAGTTTAACAAAACGATGATTGAGTCTGGTTATCCAAGAAATGATTTTCTTCATAATGATAATAATGAAGAAACAATATCAGCGATTAAAAACAGAATGGACATTCCTAGTGATAAAAAAGTAATTTTATATGCCCCTACATGGAGAGATGATCAATTCTATGCAAAAGGACGCTATAAATTTGACCTTGATTTAGATTTGCATCAGCTTAGACAAGAACTTGGAAATGAATATATCGTTATTTTAAGAATGCATTATCTTGTAGCTGAGAATTTTGATTTGGGGCCTTATGAAGGTTTTGCGTTTGATTTTTCTGCTTATGAGGATATTCGTGAATTGTATATGATTTCTGATTTGCTGATTACTGATTATTCTTCTGTATTCTTTGATTATGCAAATTTAAAACGGCCAATGCTTTTCTTTGTACCTGATATTGAAACTTACCGTGATAAGCTGAGAGGTTTCTACTTTGATTTTGAAAAGGATGCACCGGGTCCATTAGTGAAAACAACTGAAGAAACCATTGAGGCTATTAAAGAAATTGCATCACCTGATTACGAATTACCAATTTCATTCGGACCTTTTTACGATAAGTTCTGTTACTTGGAATCAGGACGTTCATCTGAAAAAGTAGTAAATACTGTATTTAGAGCTGAATAAATACTGGCATTTTTTAATATCTGAAAGCTGTCGAAGTCTCGGCAGCTTTTTGACACTTATTGAGAAGTGAAAAAAAATGCAGGATCTGTTACAATTATCAGCGGTGCTTTCAATTTCTTAAACAGAAAGATTTCCAAAAATCAACTAAGTCTAAGGAAGATAAAAAATGAATGATTTATTGCGAATACTGAGAGAGCAAATAACGTCATTTCCTTTAATTTTAAGATTGGCGGCTTATGAAACGAAATCTAAATATCAAATGAATTACTTGGGTGTTCTTTGGCAGTTTTTAAATCCGCTTATCCAAATGCTGGCCTACTGGTTTGTATTTGGCATGGGAATTAGAAAAGGCGGGCCTGTTGCGACCGCAGCCGGTGAAGTGCCTTTTATTGTTTGGATGCTGGCAGGATTAATTCCCTGGTTTTTTATCAGTCCAACTATACTAGATGGTTCAAACAGTGTATTTAAGCGGATTAAGATGGTAGCAAAAATGAATTTTCCGATTAGTTCTCTGCCTTCAGTGGCCATTGCTTCCAACTTATTTAGCTATTTTATTATGCTGGTGATTTATATCATTGTACTGTTAGTTAACGGAATATATCCAAGTTTGCATTGGTTACAATATATTTACTACTTTATTTGCTTGATTGCCTTTATGTTTTCTTTTAGTTTGTTTAATTCAACAATCAGTGTGCTGGTAAGGGATTATCAGTTTTTACTTCAAGCTGTAACAAGGCTTTTGTTTTTCTTGTTACCAATTTTTTGGGATATTAATTCAAAACTCGGTCAGAATCATCCAGAATTATTACCTGTTTTGAAGCTGAATCCGCTATTCTATATTATTGAGGGTTTCCGGAACAGCTTCTTAGACGGCCAATGGTTCTTCCAAGACATAAAATACACGCTGTATTTCTGGCTGTTCACTTTTCTTTTATTAACAGTAGGTTCTATCCTGCACATGAAATTCAGAGACAAGTTTGTTGACTTTCTTTAATACGTAAGGAGATTGTACGATGAAACTAAAAGTTTCGTTTCGAAATGTTTCAAAGCAGTATCATTTGTATAAAAAACAATCGGACAAGATTAAAGGATTGTTTTTTCCGGTTAAGGATAATGGTTTTTTTGCTGTGCGGAATGTCTCCTTTGACGTGTATGAGGGAGAAACAATCGGCTTTGTAGGGATAAACGGGTCGGGGAAATCGACCATGTCTAACCTGCTGGCTAAAATTATTCCGCCGACCAGCGGGGAAATTGAAATGAACGGCCAGCCGTCGCTGATTGCGATCGCGGCCGGTTTAAATAATCAATTAACGGGCCGGGACAACGTCCGGCTCAAGTGTTTGATGATGGGCCTAACAAATAAAGAAATTGATGACATGTATGACAGTATCGTTGAATTTGCGGAGATTGGCGATTTTATTAATCAGCCGGTTAAAAACTATTCCAGCGGGATGAAATCTCGTCTCGGTTTCGCGATTTCCGTTCATATTGATCCGGATATTTTAATTGTTGATGAAGCGCTCTCCGTAGGAGACCAAACGTTTTATCAGAAATGTGTAGACAGAATTAACGAGTTTAAAAAGCAAGGAAAAACCATTTTCTTTGTCAGCCACTCCATCGGCCAGATTGAAAAGATGTGTGACCGCGTCGCTTGGATGCACTACGGCGAGCTTCGTATGTTTGATGAAACAAAAACCGTTGTGAAAGAGTACAAAGCATTTATTGACTGGTTTAATAAGCTCTCGAAAAAAGAAAAAGAAACATATAAAAAAGAGCAAACGGAAGAGCGGAAGAAAGAAGATCCTGAAGCGTTTGCCCGTTTCCGCAAAAAGAAGAAAAAGCCGAAATCACTTGCTAATGCTATTCAAATCGCTATTTTGTCTATTCTGACAGTTTTCATGGCGGGAACGATGTTCTTTAATGCCCCGCTTCGTACAATTGCTTCGTTTGGCGCGATTCCGCAAAATGAAGTGAAGAAGCATCACAGCAATACAAAGGGTAAGGCTGAAGAAAGTTTAACCGCAATCAACCAACAAGGGTTTATTGTCGATACAAAAGCAGCTCTTTATAAAGATCCAGACCTGAAAGAGAAAATCAGTAATACACTTTCATTCGGTACTGAAGTGACTGTAATGGCAAAAGACAAACAAGCAGCAAAAATAAAATTTGAAGGAAATACTCACTTTGTGAAAGAGAATGCTGTTGTGAGTGATGTCAAGAAAGCGGAGTTGCAGGCATCTGCTTTTAAACCTTATGTTCAGGAAAGTGGCAGAGCTTCCTACGAATATTTTCTGAAGTTCCTCGGAAACAGCAGAGACAGTATTCAATCTAAATTAAATAATTTCACAGAAGGAAAAACAGCTGACGGCAGAAAGACTTTGGATTTTGATTATGAAAAGATCAGCTATGTATTGGAAGATAATAAAGCTTCACAGCTTATCTTTCACAATATTTCTCCCGTTACTCCAGCGTCATTATCATTAAGTGATGGTGATGTATTATATGACAGCAGCAAGAATCGTTTTCTTGTGAATACAGCAAATCAGATCTTTGCAGTTGATAATGAAGAACATACGCTGACCCTGATGTCGAAATAAGAAAAGGCTATTGGATGAATCTCCAATAGCCTTTTATGTTTAGATTTCTTCTTTGTTTAATAAGTTTTCCATGAACGGAACGAGCTGTCCGCGGAGTTCTTTATCCTGCATCGCAAATTCAAGAGTTGTTGTGATAAAGCCAAGCTTTTCACCAACATCATAGCGTTTGCCTTCAAAATCGTAAGCAAACACTCTTTGAATTTCATTCAGCTTTTGAATGGCGTCTGTCAGCTGAATTTCTCCTCCTGCGCCAACCTGCTGCTCCTCTAAGTACATAAAGATCTCAGGCGTAAATACGTAACGTCCTAAGATGGCAAGGTTAGAAGGTGCTGTGCCTTTAGACGGCTTCTCAACAAAGTTTTTCACCTGGTAACGGCGGCCTTCACTTGTCAGCGGGTCGATAATACCGTAGCGGTGAGTTTCTTCTTCAGGCACTTGCTGAACACCTATAATAGAAGAAAGTGTTCTTTCATACTCATCCATTAACTGGCGCAATCCTGGTTTTTCCGCCTGGACAATATCGTCTCCAAGCAGAACCGCAAAAGGTTCATCGCCGATAAAGTTACGCGCGCACCACACAGCATGTCCAAGTCCTTTAGGCTCTTTTTGGCGGATGTAGTGGATGTCAGCCAGATTGGAAGATTTTTTCACTTTTTCAAGGAGTTCAATCTTTCCTTTTTCTTCAAGGTTTCTTTCTAGCTCAGGAGAGTAATCAAAATGATCCTCGATCGCACGCTTGCTTTTACCTGTTACAATAATAATGTCCTCAATACCGGACTCAACAGCTTCTTCAATTATGTATTGAATGGTTGGCTTATCTACGATAGGAAGCATTTCTTTCGGCATTGCTTTCGTAGCCGGGAGAAAACGCGTTCCTAGTCCTGCTGCTGGAATTATCGCTTTACGTACTTTTTTCATTTAAAGGCACCTTCCTTATTAACGAAAATATTTATGGCTAAAACTATTTTCTATTTACCCTGTTCATTGTGGTTTCACACATTTTTTATGATATAGGATAAACCAATTTTAAACAAGTTTTATCCTTAAGTTCCCTAGCAATAAAGTTCACTTGACCATGAATAAGTGAATAGGAAATGATTTAAAATGAAACAAATTCATGTAGAATAAGGAGTATGATTTTATTTTTTGCAGAAACCAGGTGACAATTATGAAAAAACTAAAAGTCATGACCGTCTTCGGAACCAGGCCGGAAGCGATAAAGATGGCGCCGCTCGTGCTTGAATTAAAAAAATATCCTGAAATAGAGTCCTATGTAACGGTGACTGCCCAGCACAGACAAATGCTGGATCAGGTGCTTGAAGCGTTTCGGATTAAGCCTGATTTCGATTTGAACATTATGAAGGAGCGGCAGACGCTGGCAGAAATTACGTCCAATGCGCTTGTGAAATTGGACGAGCTGTTTAAAGACATCAAGCCTGATATTGTGCTTGTCCACGGTGATACGACGACGACATTTGCCGGAAGCCTTGCCGCGTTTTATCATCAAATTGCTGTCGGGCATGTGGAGGCCGGTCTTCGCACAGGCAATAAATATTCTCCGTTTCCTGAAGAGCTCAACCGCCAAATGACCGGTGCTATTGCTGATTTGCATTTTGCACCGACAGGACAGGCAAGAGACAATTTGTTAAAAGAAAACAAAAAGGCCGATTCTATTTTTGTAACGGGCAATACAGCGATTGACGCGCTTCGCACAACAGTTAGGGAAGGGTATTCACACCCTGTCCTTGACCAGGTTGGTGAGGATAAGATGATTTTACTGACGGCTCATCGCCGTGAAAACTTAGGCGAGCCGATGGAAAACATGTTTAAGGCCATCCGCAGAATTGTAGAGGAATATAATGATGTACAGGTCGTTTACCCTGTGCACCTTAACCCTGTTGTCCGGGAAGCGGCTCAGAAGCATTTTGGCGACTCTGACAGAGTGCATCTGATTGAGCCTTTAGAAGTGATTGACTTCCATAACTTTGCGGCAAAATCCCATTTCATTTTGACTGATTCCGGCGGAGTGCAGGAAGAAGCGCCATCGCTCGGGAAACCGGTTCTTGTGCTTCGTGATACGACTGAGCGCCCTGAAGGAGTGGAAGCAGGGACGCTTAAACTTGCGGGGACAAATGAGGAGAACATTTATCAGCTTGCAAAAGAGCTCTTAACTGACGCCGATGAGTATCAGAAAATGTCCTATGCTTCAAATCCGTATGGTGATGGACAGGCCTCCCGCCGGATTGTAGAGGAATTGCTGTTTCACTACGGATATCGGAATGAACATCCGGACTCTTTTACGGATAAATAAAAAAGAAGCTTTGCACATAGGTGCGAAGCTTCTTTTTGTTTTAGTTTTTTAAGCTTTCTTTCAGTTCATTTGTGATGTCAGCTAGCTCGCTCTCATCTGCTTTATAGTAATAGACGTCATTGATTCTTGTGCCTTCGCCTTTCAGTTCGTGCTGCTTGATATGTTTTCGGGCGCCTTTGTAATCGGACTGGATATCCCACATATTATCAAACGTCAAATTGGTTTTCACATTATTTTCAACGACCTTAAACATATCTCCAAACTTTGTAACGGAAGAAATATTTGCCCCTTTGTTAATGATTCCTTCGATCACTTGGCGCTGACGGTCCTGACGTCCGAAATCTCCTCTTGGATCTTCTTTTCTCATTCGTGTATACGCTAATGCTTCTTTTCCGTTCAGTGTGATTTCTCCTTTGCCGAATGAATAACCGTCATAGCTGAACGCAAATGTGCTGTTAACTGTGATGCCGCCGAGTGTATCAACCACGTCTCTAAAGCTTTCCATATTGACTTTTACAAAATAATCGACCGGAACATCGAGGAAGTTTTCAACCGTGTCAACTGTCATTTGTGTACCGCCATATGCGTACGAATGGTTGATTTTATCCATCGTGCCTTTTCCGATAATTTTTGTATAGGTATCACGAGGAATACTGACCATATCTGTGGTGTTCGTTTTTGGGTTAACGGTCATATAAATGAGTGTATCGGCGCGTCCTTTATCGCCTGAACGTTCATCCACCCCCATAATTAAAACAGAAAACGGGTCTTTTTTATTGATATTCACCTCTGTATCTCTCTTTTTGGATTTATCAATACTTTCATGAATACTTGCCACAGTTGAAGCGGCTTTATGCCATAAGTAGTATGCATAACCGCCTGTCCCTAACACAAGGATTCCAATAATAGTTAATATCGTCAGTAATAAGGTTTTTTTCTTTTTTCTGCGTTTACTTCTCATTCTTTGCACCCCATCTGTTCAGTTAATTTGATTATGATTGAAATTTCCAGTAAATACAACTCTTTTTAATAGAAGAACAAAATCCTATAATAGTCGATTTTTATAAAAAAAAGTTTCACTGTTTCTTAATTTTTCTTTAAAATATTAAATGACTGACGATAAAACATAATGAGGTGAAAAAAATGAAAAAATTGATTGGTTTAATGTTCTTTATACTGCTCCTTGCAGGTTGCGGGGCTGATAATCAAAAGAGCCAAGGTGAGGATGTGTCAACAGACAGTAACATCGAAACAGCAGAGGGTGTTTATGTAGGTTTAGCAGATACCCACACAATTGAAGTAACTGTAGATAACGAGCCAGTTGTTCTTGATATTACTGAAGAATCAACAAGTGAGCTTGAAAAATTCAATAATGGCGATAAAGTTACGGTGAAATATGAAGAAAATGGCGAGGGTCAACTTCTATTAAAAGATATTGAACGTACCAACTAAGTTATGAGGAGGAACCTGAAATCTTGAATTCTTGCAAACGCTTGATCTTATGTTCACTTGCTGCACTCTTACTATTTATTCCAACAGTAACTTTTGCAGCAGACTCAAACATTTCAGTTAAATTGTCAAACTATATCGGTAATAAATCAAGTATCAGTCTATCCCCAACAGGATTTTATAAAGTAACTGGAGATAATGTTGCTGTAACAGATCGTTTTGCAGGTGCTTCACGATACGAAACCGCGACTCTTGCATCCGGCAGTCAGTGGAAAAATCCTAATACAGTTATTTTGGTAAATCGGGATATATTTATTGATGCATTGCCTGTTATCCCATTAGCAAAAAAACTAGATGCACCCATCTTATTTACTCAGCCTGATACGTTAACGAAAACTACTGAAAAACAAATCGCTAAATTTAACCCGGACAATATTTTAGTCATTGGGGGAGCACGCAGCATTTCAAAAGATGTAGAAAACAAGCTCAAATCATATGGCTCAGTTAAAAGGATAAGCGGAAAAAATAGATATGTATTATCTGAGAATATCGCTAAACAGATGGGCAGCTATGATAAAGCTATCGTTGTAACCGGAAAGGTATTTCAAGATGCGTTAGCCATAGCTCCTTATGCTGCGGCACAGGGATATCCTATTTTGCTTACTGAGAAGGATAAACTTCCGGATTATGATTTGCCAAAACAAGTGATTATAATCGGCAGTTCATTTAGTGTCAGTGAGAGTGTAGAAAATGAAATAAAAAAAACTTCAACTGTACAGAGGATACCTGGATCAACCAGATATGAACTCACAGCAAATATTATTAAACAATTAAAGTTGAAGGCTGATAAAGTCGTAATGACGAACGGAACAAAGTACGCAGACGTATTAGTAGGTGCTTCGCTTGCTGCGAAGAAAAACAGCCAAATTTTATTTATTAAACAAGATAGTGTTCCTGCGGCAGCTAAAAGCATAACAAAAGAAAAAGCCACATATTCATACGACTTTATTGGAAGCACCAGTTCAATTTCTGTAGAAGTCGAGAATTCACTTGCCGATGAATTTTATTTAGCCGGCGGAAGCAACTATACCCTGAAAATCAACAACGGGAAATTAAATCTCGAAAATATAAAAACATATAGTAACTCTCTGAGGATTAAACCTGAAAAGTACTCGACTTCTAACAGAATAAGTCTTAACGGAAATCAGTATCTTGGAACGGTTAATTTCTCTATTGAATCTACTAAATATATCAGGCCGGTTAACGAAAATATTCCATTTGAGGATTATTTAAAAGGGGTTATTCCAAATGAAATGCCTGCCAGCTGGTCACTTGAAGCCCTAAAAGCACAGACTGTGGCTGCGAGAACCTACTCCATAACAAAAACGGGAACTACTGTACCTGATACAACAGCTTTTCAAGTTTATGGAGGATATAGTTGGAATTCAAACACCAATAAAGCGGTTGAGCAGACAAAAGGAAAAGTTCTCAAATATAACGGATCTCTTATAACAGCAACTTATTCTTCAAGCAATGGCGGTTATACAGAAGCGAGCAACGAAGTCTGGTCATCAAGTGTACCTTACTTAATTGCGAAGAAAGATTCTAAGGATCCTCAAATAGGCTGGACGCTTACACTCTCAAAACAACAGCTGAACACGAATTCGCTTGATTTAAATAAGCCATCTTCTTGGTGGTCTTCAGCAACTGAAACTGATGCTGCGAGGTTATCCGGAGTTAAAAATTGGATCTTGAAAAATAAAGAAACAGGAGCTGCTTCTGTAAAAATTGCGAGTATAGAAGATTTGAGCTTTAGCGGTACAACACAGGGGCAGCGTGCAAAAACAGCATCTATGAAAGTTAAGTATTTTGTTAAAAGCAGTACTGGCTCCTACAATTTAAGTAAAATTACAACAATCACTGTTCCGACAACTCAGCTAAGAACAATGATTGGTGGAACTGTTTTTAAAAGTACTTATGTGACTGTAAAAAAAGACAATTCAAAGTACACAATCAGCGGCAAAGGTTACGGTCACGGCATCGGAATGAGTCAATATGGAGCTAAGGCAAGAGCAGAAGCAGGAGATTCATATAGTTCAATTTTGAAATTTTACTATCCTGGGACAACTCTGACAAGTTATTAATTATTTTAAGGTGCTAAAGGCCATTTAAGGAGGAAAAGTAATTGCGTTCTTATATAAAAGTCCTAACAATGTGTTTTCTGGGGCTCATTCTTTTTGTACCAACAGCATTGGCCGATAACTCGGTAAAAAGAGTCGGGGGAAGCAATAGATATGGCACTGCTGTTCAAATATCAAAGCAGATGTACTCAACAGCGAGTACAGCGGTTATTGTTGGCGGAAGTTCATACGCAGATGCCATTTCAGCGGCACCTCTTGCTTATCAGAAGAATGCACCGCTGCTTTACACAAATGCTGATAAGCTCTCTTCTGAGACGAAAACAAGGCTAAAAGAAATGCGAACAAAAAATGTAATTATTGTAGGTGGTACACCAGCTGTTTCCTCTAATACTGCCAATCAGATCAAAAGCTTAGGCATCAGTATTAAACGAATTGCTGGAAGTAATCGCTATGATACAGCTGCACGGGTCGCAAGAGCAATGAACGCAACCTCAAAAGCTGTCATTTTAAATGGGTTTTTATATGCTGATGCTCCAGGGATCATCCCTTATGCAGCTAAAAATGGCTATCCTATTCTGTTTACAAACAAAACCTCTATAAATAGTGCGACAACAGCAGTGATGAAAGATAAGAGAATTACAAGTACTGTGGTTGCAGGAGGTACCGGAAGTATTAATAATTCGGTGTATAACAAGTTGCCTTCTCCTACAAGAATTAGCGGTTCAAACAGGTACGAGCTTGCTGCTAATATTGTACAAAAACTAAACCTGTCAACGAGCACAGTATATGTAAGTAATGGTTTTAGCTATCCAGATTCAATCGCAGGAGCCACTCTGGCAGCAAAGAACAAGCAATCTCTTATTTTGACTAATGGTGAAAATTTATCTGGCGGCACCCGAAAAATTATCGGCAGCAAAAACATGTCAAACTTTACGATAATCGGAAATACTCCAGCTATAAGCACTAAAGTAGCTAATCAGCTAAAGAATCCTGTTGTAGGTGAAACAATTTTTATTGACCCAGGCCATGGAGATCAAGACTCGGGGGCAGTAGGAAATGGACTGCTTGAGAAAGAGGTAAACCTTGATATAGCGAAAAGGGTCAATACGAAGCTAAATGCTTCTGGTGCTCTTCCGGTAATGTCAAGATCTAATGATACGTTTTATTCTTTACAGGAAAGAGTAAGTAAGGCAGCCTCTGCCCAAGCTGATTTGTTCATCAGTATTCATGCGAATGCCAACGATAGCTCATCTCCAAATGGCAGTGAGACCTATTACGACACAACATATCAGGCAGCAAAAAGCAAACGATTAGCAGATCAAATTCAGCCGAAACTTGCAGCTAATCTCGGGACAAGAGACCGTGGAGTCAAGCAAGCCGGATTCTATGTTATCAAATATTCTAAAATGCCAAGCGTTTTAGTTGAGACTGCTTTCATCACAAATGCAGCCGACGCAAGCAAACTGAAACAAGCCGTTTATAAAGATAAAGCCGCCCAAGCTATTCATGATGGTACAGTTTCATATTATAGATAAAAATGAAGAGACAAATCTAAATAACAGATTTGTCTCTTTTTTTTATCGTTTACATGATTAAAACAAGGGCTTGTACATAAAATAATAAAGAACATTAATATAAT
Source organism: Bacillus sp. PK3-037 (assembly GCF_054161355.1). Lineage (NCBI taxonomy): Bacteria > Bacillati > Bacillota > Bacilli > Caryophanales > Bacillaceae > Bacillus > Bacillus sp. PK3-037. The sequence goes on from NZ_CP096408.1 coordinate 625,406, forward strand.
TTATCAGAAAAAACACGTAATTCACACTTCTTAACAATCCATTTACAACCAATTAACATCCGTCTGCTAAACTGACTGGCATAGGTCATCATAACATCCCAAACAAATCGTGAGGTGTGTGTCAGTGGGTGCAGAAAAAAGCATGAAGGTGAGTCGCGAATTCTCAGTGCAGCAAGCATCATTTGCATTATCTGAAAAAACGGCTCGTTATTTGGCAGTAAAGCGCGTGATGGATATTTGGTTTGCGCTGATTGGATTGGTGGTTGCGCTGCCAATGATTGCGGTATTTTCAATATTGATTTGTTTGGAGACGCCGGGGCCTGCCATCTATACGCAGGAGCGTGTAGGAAAAGGCGGGAAACCGTTTAAGCTTTATAAGCTTCGTTCCATGAAAATAGATGCCGAGAAGTCTGGGGCGGTTTGGGCGCAGAAGCAGGATCCGCGGGTGACACGAATTGGAGCATTTATCAGAAGAACGCGAATTGACGAGCTTCCTCAGCTGTTTAATGTGCTGAAAGGCGATATGAGCATGATTGGACCTCGCCCGGAACGTCCAGTGTTTACGGAAAAGTTCCAGAATGAGATTCCGGGGTTTACACAGCGTCTGGCTGTCAAACCGGGATTGAGCGGCTGGGCGCAGGTGAACGGCGGTTACGACATGACGCCGAAGGAAAAGCTTATATTTGATTTATATTACATTCGCAATCTGACTTTCATGTTGGAATTAAAAATTATGTTAAAAACTTGTAAAGTAGTCTTGACAGGTGATGGTGCAAGATAAACATCTGCATTCGCCATCAAACTGAGCTTAAAAAGAAGTAGGGAATATGATGCCAAGTATTACAAAACAAATCATGAGCGGCGCAAAGTGGACAAGTGTTTCAACAATCTGTATTACAATCATTCAAATCGTTCAGTTTGCCTTGCTTGGAAATATGATGACCTTAACGGAATTTGGACTCGTCGGCATGATCACAACGGTTACAATATTCGCCCAGATTGTGCTTGATATGGGTTTTGGCGCCGCGTTAATTCAAAGAGATGACGCCACGGAGCGCCAGCTGTCAACATTGTATTGGCTGAACATTATGACCGGCATTTTGCTGTTTGTGCTTTTATATGTGTGCAGTCCCGTCATTGCGGGATTTTATCAAAGAGAAGAGCTTGTGTTTCTCATCAGGATTTTGGGGATTATGTTTTTGGTAGCTCCGATCGGACAGCAGTACCAGTATATGCTGCAGAAGGAGCTGCAATTTAATACGTTAAGCAAAATAGAGATTTTTTCAAATGTATTGTCCTTCGGATATTTAGCGATAGCGGTTTTTATGACGGATGCGATTTTGGCGTACGTGGTTTCTCAGGTGCTGCTGCAGTCCAGTAAAGGGATTTTATTCTGGGCTGTATACCAAAAAAAATGGCGTCCATCCTTTGTTTTTGATCTAAGGGGAATGAAGGAGTTCTTCTCCTTTGGAGCCTTTCAGCTTTCATCCCGTCTTGTGAACAGGCTGGGAGCGAACATCGATATGATCTTAATCGGCCGGTTTATCGGTGCCGAAGCGCTGGGCATTTATAATCTTGCCTACCAGATTGTCACCATTCCGGTTTTGAAAATTAATCCGATTGTGACGCGGGTCGCGTTTCCTATTTTCGCCAAAAACAAATACGAAAACAGCGTGATCAGAGAAGGCTTTCTGAATATGACAAAAATGCTTGCGCTTGTATCGTTCCCGCTGTTAATCGGGCTCGTATCCGTGTCAGACGCCTTTATCGCAGCTGTTTTCGGAGAAAAATGGCTTGCTGCTGTCCCTGTTCTGAATGTTCTTGCCATCGTCGGGATACTCAGGGTGCTGATGAATCCGAATGGTTCTGTGCTTCTTGCTAAAGGAAGAGCGGATTTGGCTTTTTATTGGGACTCCGCCGTCATGCTGCTGTATGGTTTATCGCTGTTTGCAGCTGTTCAGACGGGCAATCTTCTGACTGTCGCTTGGGTATATGCCGTCATCAGCGTTTTCAATTTTCTAATCGGCCGCTGGCTGCTAGCATATGTCATTAAGCTCAATCTTTCAGCTTATTTTAAAGCCGTTATGAAGCCGTTTCTGATCACAGCGGGTATGGCCGTTATCGCGTTCGGCGCGAGTTTAGGAACAGAACGCTTCAGCATGCAGGCGGAAATGAGGCTGGCAATTTCGGTGGCGGCCGGGGCGCTCTGCTATCTCTTTCTTTTGGGTAAAGCGTACCCTCAGATGAAAAGCAAACTACTAAGAAAAGGACGTTTGTCATGAAGATTTTGTGGATCACAAGCGTATATCCAAGCAGTCTGAAACCCGGCGAGGGAGTGTTTCATGAAACACAGGTGCAAGAGCTGCTGAAGCTCGGGCTGGATATCACCGTGATATGCCCAAGACCTTTTCACCCTGCGCCTGTCCGTATGCTGAAAAAGGCATACCGAAAAAAGGATGCCAGACCAGAATATGAGATACGGAAAGGAATCCCGGTTTACCGGCCTTTCTATCCCGCTGTTCCCGGCCAGCTGAAATGGGCTCAGCCACACCGGCGCATTGGGGCAGCTGTTTTAAAAACCATTAAACAGCATGACTTGAACCCTGATCTGATCCACGCGCACTTTGCTATGCCGTCGGGCGGGGCTGCGGCAGTCGTCTCAAAGACAATCGGGATTCCGTATATTTTGACTTTGCATGGCAGTGATGTGAATGTCTATCCGCACTACAGCAAAGGCGCGTTTAAAGCCTTCAAAACGGCGGTTGGTTCCGCATCTGCAGTTCTTGCAGTCAGCGAAAAGCTTCAGGAAGAAACCAAAAAACTTTCTGGCTTTGACAGTACGGTTTTGCCGATCGGGATACAGCTCAGCCGTTTTCAGGAAAATGATCAGACAAAAGAAGAAATCAGAAAAAACCTCGGGCTCCCGCTTGACCTGCGCCTTGCTGTCTATGTGGGCAGGCTCGTTAAGGAAAAAGGCATTTTTGAATTGTCAGAAGCCATTGAGATGATGGAGGAAGCGCCTCGAGCTGTTTTTGTCGGAGACGGCCCCGCAAAATCTTTGCTGATGCAAAAGGGACATATAGTAACAGGCCAAGTGCCGAATCACAGGGTGAGAGAGTATTTGCTCGCCGCAGATATGTTTGTGCTCCCTTCATATAGCGAAGGCATGCCGACAGTTGTGATCGAGGCGCTGGCACTGCGGGTTCCTGTCATCTGTACAGATGTCGGTGGAGTGGCTTCATTATTCGGAAAGCACCGGGATTTGCTGATTGAACCGAAATCAGCTCAAGCCTTAGCAAACACGATCTCTTTATACGCGCAAGATCAAATATGGCAGCCGGAAGTGGCGGATGAATTATATCAAATCATTCACACTCAATATGACGCCGGGAAAAATGCCAGGGCGCTGCATGATCAGTATCAGATGGTTCTGAAAACACCTGTTTAATCGTAAGTAACTGCGACCAATATAAATAGGAAGATGAATTTACAGGAGAGGGATGAGGGCTGTGAAAAAAATTGCTGTCATTGGAACAGGATATGTAGGACTCGTATCAGGCACCTGCTTTGCGGAAATCGGAAATAAAGTGATTTGCTGTGATATCAACGAATCAAAAATCAGAAGTCTGAAAAACGGAGTAATCCCAATCTATGAACCAGGACTTGCAGATTTAGTTGAAAAAAATGTGTTAGAACAGCGCCTGTCTTTTACTAACGATATTCCGTCTGCCATTCGGGCTTCAGACATTATTTATATTGCAGTCGGGACCCCGATGTCTAAAACAGGTGAAGCTGATTTAACGTACGTCAAAGCGGCTGCGAAAACGATCGGCGAACATCTCACCGGCTACAAAATCATTGTCAATAAGAGCACAGTCCCAGTCGGTACCGGAAAACTGGTTCAATCTATCATTCAAAAAGCTTCGAAGGGAAGATGCTCCTTTGATGTTGTATCCAACCCTGAATTTCTTCGGGAGGGATCAGCGATTCATGACACGATGAATATGGAGCGTGCCGTCATTGGATCAACCAGTCATAAAGCCGCTTCCATCATAGAGGAACTGCATCAGCCTTTTCATGCTCCTGTTATTAAAACGAATGTAGAAAGTGCAGAGATGATTAAATATGCCGCAAATGCATTTTTGGCTACAAAGATTTCGTTTATTAACGATATCGCGAACATTTGCGAGCGAGTCGGCGCGGACGTCTCAAACGTTGCTGACGGCGTCGGGCTCGACAGCCGGATCGGCAGAAAGTTCTTGAAAGCGGGTATTGGGTTTGGCGGCTCCTGCTTTCCTAAAGATACAACCGCACTGCTTCAAATTGCCAAAACGGCCGGCTATCCATTTAAGCTCATAGAAGCCGTCATTGAGACAAATGAAAAGCAGCGCGTTCACATTGTAGATAAGCTTTTAACTGTGATGGGAAGCATAAAAGGGAGAACCATTTCCGTGCTCGGATTGGCCTTCAAACCGAATACAAACGATGTGAGGTCCGCTCCAGCTCTCGATATCATTCCAATGCTGCAGCAGCTGGGCGCACAGGTGAAAGCATATGATCCGATTGCCATTCCGGAGGCATCAGCAGTCCTTGGCGATCAGACCGAGTATTACACAGATGTGTATGCTGCGATGGAGGGAACCGACGCGTGCCTTATTTTGACCGATTGGCCGGAAGTAAAAGAAATGGAGCTTGTAAAAGCAAAGGTGCTTTTAAAACAGCCAATCATCATCGATGGCAGAAATATATTTTCACTCGAAGAAATGCAGGCTGCGGGATACATTTATCACTCCATCGGCCGTCCTGCAGTTCGGGGAACAGAACCTTCCGACCGCTACTTTCCGGCTTTGCCAATGGAAGAACTGGCTAAGGATTTGGGGAGTGTCAATTTATAAAAAGAAAAAGGGTTACTTGTTTGAAGTGCCGGCTGCTTAGGCTCGGCCGCCGGCTCCTGAAACATCAGGAAAGGGGTTAAGCATGTGAGTATCAAACGTTCAGCGGTTCATACGCTTGCGTTACTGGCCGCTGTCATATTGGGGATCGTCCTATTGCTGGGAGCCATCCGCACAGATACAGGTTTTACGCAGATGGCTGCCGTTCTCGCTGTATTGGCTATCGGCCTGTTTGCGCTGACGCTTGCAGCATCATTTACAACAAAAGAACAGCTGTTTATGGCCGTCATCTATATTTTGATTGCCTGCACTTTTTTAAATAATGCTTTTTTCGCGATTCATCTTGGATTCTTTAGTTTGTTTCTTTATCGGCTTTTGCTCATCGCCGCCGGCTGCCTCCATCTTGTGGGGGTACTGCGGAGCCGAACACATATTGAAAGGTGGAACGGGCTGCAAGTGAAAGGGATTTTGCTCTTTTTCGCCTTTTGGTTTGTATATGGTCTTGTTTCCTTGCTCTGGGCCAAATCAGTTACAGACGGTCTGAAATATTTAGCACTGCTGGCGATGGGGATATTTTTTATTTATCTTATTGTGATGTATGTGCAAAAAGTGGAACGTCTGATGATTATTTATTCCATCTGGCTGGTGATGACGGTATTTCTGATGATCATCGGTTTTTACAATCATATCACGCATCATCATCTCCCGAGTTCGACTTTGTACAGCGGACCGGAATATAAGCAGCATTATCCGACCTCAGTCTTCTTTAATCAAAATGATTTTGCGACATTTTTGTCGATCAGTTTCTTTTTTTACATCGCAATGGTGAAAAACATAAAGAACGGTTACTTAAAGGGAATTGGCCTTGTGCTCTCGCTTGGTGCATTGTATTTAATCTTTGCGACTGGTTCCAGAGCCAGCCTGCTGGGCGTTTTTGCGGGAATAGCCGTCTACATTTTTATTGTCTTGCCGCCTGTTCTGAAAAAAATCGCTCTTTGGCTGTCGGCAGCAGGAATTGCGGTCTTTGCGGCTCTTTTTGCCAGCCGGATTTTCGCAGTGTTCTGGAAGCTGTTCCTGGCTCCTCAGACGTCTCATTCATTCCAAGAGACGCTTCCGTCCAATGTGGCCAGAGCCAATCTGTTAAAAAACGCATGGCACTTCTTCCTTGACTCATACGGATTCGGAGTGGGCGCAGGCAATGTGTCTTATTATCTTGGGCATCATGCTTTATATGATACTGACAATGTGACAGAGGTGCACAATTGGCTGGCAGAGATTCTGGCAAACTTCGGCTTGCTTATCATGCTCGGCTATCTGGCCATTTATTTATACCTGATGTGGGTGCTTTACAAGTTTTATGAAAGAAAAATGGAAAATCAGTCAAAACTGATCACAGAAGGGCTTATCACAGCTATGGTCAGTTTCCTGGTATCCAGCATCAGCCCAAGCTCTGTCTCAAATTTATTTTTCCATTGGGTATTTCTGGCGCTCGTCATCGCCGCGGTGAATGTCTTAAGGCGATCCAGACAGCAGCTTGAGCCCATATACCGGTAAACAGACTACAAAAAAGCAGGGAGACTTATATGAAGGATATAGTGATAAGATTAGCCCGGCGCATAAAGAAAAATATCATCTGGATTATATTAGTGCCGCTTATTTTAGGTGCGGCGGGATATATACTGCCGTCCCAAATCGCGGATAAAAAGAGTTACACAGCTGAGGTTACTTTAGCTGTGGGGAGCTATGATCATCCCATTTATAACAGTACAGAAGAGATCCCGCTCCTGCTGAGAAGTGATGCTTTTTTGAAGGAGGCGCTTCCTGACGAAAAAGATGAAGATCTTGCGGAGATCAAAGAGAAGCTCACCGTGAAATCGGAGTCTAAGTCTTTACTGTCTTTGAGCTATGCCGACCAGGATCAGGAAAGAACCGAATCGGTGTTAAACGCTGTTTCCTCCACCTTTCTCAAAAACGACCAAAAGCTGTTTGAGGAAAGAGAAGCCGTCATCCGCCGCAGCATAGACGCGCTGGAAGGTGAAACGGTGAGCGAGGATTCCAAGGTGGATAAAGAAAGATTTTTGTATGAGCTGAAAAACACACAGCTTAATCTGAAAGCGGCCAGTGTCGTTGATTCTGAAACCGTAAGTGAGGCATCAGGCGGAGGAATGTCCCCGAAAAAGAAAGCGGTTCTGGGTGTTCTGATCGGCATAACGATTGCCTTTATGTTCGTTGTCATTCCTGAATTTTTCAGAGAGTCCTTTTAAAATCATACGATGGAGATGTGATCATGACCAACTGGAAACCTCTCGTATCTGTCATTACACCTTCTTATAATGCGCGTGACTATATTGAAGACACGATTCATTCAGTGTTAGATCAGAGCCACCCTCATTGGGAAATGATTATCGTGGACGATTGCTCAACGGACGGCACACGCGACATTTTAAAGCAGTATGAGAAGATAGATGAAAGAATTCATGTGATCTTTCTGGAAGAGAACAGCGGAGCCGCGATAGCAAGAAATAAAGCGCTGGAACATGCGCAAGGACGCTATGTGGCATTTTTGGACAGTGATGACAAATGGAAAAAAGACAAACTGAAAAAGCAGCTTAATTTTATGATGGAGCGGTCCTGTGCGTTTTCCTTTACAGGCTACAGTTTAATGTCGCAGGACGGGGTGCCGATGGATAAATTCATTCATGCTCCCGAAAGCCTGACATATGATGATGCTCTTAAAAATACCATTATCGGCTGTCTAACGGTGATGATTGATAGGGAACAAACGGGACAGATCCAAATGCCGAATATTAGAACGAGGCAAGACTTGGCAACATGGCTGTCTCTTTTAAAAAAGGGTTTTACAGCTTACGGAATGAATGAGTGTTTAGCTGAATACCGGCTTGTCAATAATTCGATTTCAAGCAACAAATGGAAGGCTGCAAAGAAAACATGGTTTGTCTACAGAGAGATCGAACGGCTCCATTTAATGAAAGCGACATGGTGTTTTGTTCAATATGCGAAAAACGCGGTGAAAAAAAGACTGTAACCGCAAACAGAGAGAAAAGGTGATGAAGGTGGAAACAAAAGCAATGATTCACGTCATCGTGGCTACTGCTGAATGGGGAAAAGATCAATTGAGGTACAGACGGCATCGATTGGCTGAATTTTTAGCTGCTCAGGAAGAAACAAAGGAAGTCATCTGGGTCTGCCCGGCTCCGCGCACCCAAAGGATGGAATTTCAGCAAGTTCAATCCGGCATCCGGCAGTTTGCCGTAAAGGACTTGCTGCAAAAGAAAATGTTTCGCTTCGGACGCTATACCGATGTGTTTTATAAGCATAAGCTCTCACCTTTATTAGAAGAGCTGAAATCCGCTTCAGCCAGAGGTGAACGCTGCTGCTTATGGTACACGTTTCCCGGATTCCCGCTGCTGTCTTCACTGTATCCTTGGGATCAGGTGATTTATGATTGCAGTGACTTGTGGGCGGCGCCGATCAGCGGACGTTCCAATATGCTTTCCGAGTTCAGGCGGAAAGTCATCAAAACAGCGGAGCTGCGAATTATCGAGCGTGCCGATTCCATTACTTGTTCATCGGAGTACCTGCACAATGAAGTTGACAAAAAGCTGACAGCGGGACAAGAAAAGGTTCATACCGTTGAAAACGGTGTTGAATATGACCTGTTTTCAGAACATAAAGCGGTTCCCGATCGAAGCATCTTGCAGGGAAGAGAAGGGGCAGTACTGGGGTTTATCGGGGGGATTAAACCAAAGCTGGATTTTAAATTGATTGAAGAAGCGGCTCTGAGAAAACCTGATTGGACATTTTTATGGGTCGGCCCGGACGCCACCAATGGTGACACAGCGTTTCAAGAGCTTCTGAAGCTTTCCAATGTGATATGGACGGGGCCGGCAGATCCGAAAGAAGTTCCGCACTTTATGGAACTGATTGATGTCGGTATTATGCCTTATAAAAAGTCATCCTATAACCAAGCGGTTTTCCCGCTTAAGCTATTTGAATTTTTAGCAGCAGGAAAGCCGGTCGTCGGCTCTAACCTTCCGTCAACTTCTAAAATGCAAAAGCCGTATATTTACGAATATATGGAAGGCAATGACCATAATGATTTTATAACTGCGTGCGAGAAAGTGCTTGAAAAAGACGGAGACGAGACATACAAAGAGATGCGGCGAAACATTGCCCGCACACAAGATTGGAATGTTTTATTCAAACAAATCATGAAATATACAGGGATTCAAAAACATGCGTAGTCCTTTAATTGGGATGCGCGTTTTTTGATTATACGTGTTTCTTTTTGATGAAGCTTGTTATAATAACTAAGGAGAAGGTATAATGGAAGGAACGGTTCTCTATATAAATAAAGACTTCATATAATTCCAAAGGAGACTTCTTTATGCTTGACGAACGCATGATTCGCATTGTTGTTGCGTTTATTGTCTCGCTGCTAACGGTTTTAATCATAACCCCAATCGTAAAAAGGATTGCGATTAAAATAGGTGCAGTTGATCAGCCCGGCAATCGAAAAGTACATGATAAAATCATGCCCCGAATGGGCGGGCTGGCCATATTTATCGGGGTGGTTACAGGCGTGCTTGTATCCGGTATATACACAGAAACAAGAATGACGGCTATCACAGTCGGTGCATTTATCATTATTGTGTTGGGAATTCTTGACGATAAATATCAATTAAGCGCAAAAGTTAAATTTATCATTCAATTAGCCGTAGCTATTATGATTGTAAGCACGGGCTTAAAAATGGACTTTTTCTCAGTGCCTTTTTTAGCTGAACGATTTGAATTGGGCTGGCTGGCATATCCGCTGACTGTATTATGGATTGTCGGCATCACAAACGCGATGAACCTGATTGACGGATTGGACGGCCTTGCAGCAGGTCTTTCTGTTATCGGCCTGTCCACGATTGCAGTTATGGCGCTATCTGGCGGAAAAGTACTCATTCTGTCACTTTCATTGGTTGTTATCGCAAGTACGCTCGGGTTTTTGTTCTACAATTTTCATCCGGCAAAAATCTTTATGGGGGATACGGGATCACTGTTTTTAGGGTATGTCATTTCTATTCTCTCATTGTTAGGGCTGTATAAAAGCGTAACGTTGTTCAGTATCGTCATTCCGATTATTATATTAGGCGTGCCGATTTTTGACACAACATTTGCAATCATAAGACGGATACTAAACAAACAGCCGATTTCGGCGCCCGATAAATCACATATTCACCACAGGCTGATGGCCTTTGGCCTTTCACATCGGATGTCGGTCATTGTCATCTACCTGATTGGATTTATTTTCAGCATCAGCGCAATCGTGCTGAAAAGCGCTACAATTTGGCTTTCCCTGTTTATTATCTTTATCTTAATTATATTTATGCAAATAATAGCAGAAGTGACGGGACTTGTGAATGAACGTTTTAAGCCATTTACAAAATTCTATAAACGTCTTGTGAAAAGAAATTAAAACACCGGTTCTATGAGCCGGTGTTTTTTCTGCGAAAAAAACCCGATCCGTTAAAGGACCGGGCTTTTTTTCAATATGATGAATCAGTTGTTGAATTTGTTGTGCCGTTTGAGTTTGTACTGCTGTCATTTGTGTAGCCGCTTCCGCTCGTAGTGCCGTCTGTTGCAGTGCTTCCGTCAGTGTTTGAACTGCCAGAGCTGTCTGATGTTGAGTTATTGGTACTGGAGCTGTCAGTGCTTGAACTGCTCGTATCAGGATCATAATCTAAATGCTCTTGAAGCGTTTTTCTGACGTTTTCCAGATTCGCAGCATCCGGTTCAAAATAATACGTGTTGTTAGGCCCTAAATATAAATCAGAACCAGTAATTGACAGCGTGTCGATTTTCTTGCTGGTAAAGCCGCTGTAAATTTGCTGTAAGGCTAAACCTTCAGTAATGCGAATATTGGTTTCTACGTTTTCACTGGCTGTTTCTGCGATTTTATCAATTTTTGCAATATTGCTTGCACTGGACATCCGATCGATCAACGCGTTTAAAATTTGTTTCTGTCTGTCATTACGGCCGAAATCTCCGCGTTTATCCTGTTTTCTCATGCGGGCATACGCCAAGGCTTTTTCGCCATTTAAATGCATCTCGCCTTTTTTGAAATAAATCCGTTTGCTTTCGTCCACATCGCTCTTTTCATCAAAGTCGAAAGGTACATCTACATCAATACCGCCAACTTCATTAATTACATCTTTAAATCCGTCAAAATCGACTGTTACATATTTATCGATTGGGATTTGCAAGAAGTTTTCAACAGTTTCAACAGTCTCATCTTTTCCGCCTTTGCTGTAAGCGGAATTGATCTTTGTTTTGCTGCCGGTTGTGTCACTTGCTAATTGCACACGTGTATCGCGCGGAATGCTCAGCATTTTCATGGTTTTATTTTTTGGATCAAGGGTAACTACAATAAGAGAGTCAGATCTCCCTTTTTGTCCTTTTGTCGCGTAATCTTCGATTCCCATAAATAAAATAGAAAATGGTTTTTTCTTCATATCTACAACTTCACTGCGAAGATTGGATTTATCTCCGCGGGAAAGCGCATCGTATGAATCATCCGCAGCGCTAATGGTTTTATATAGTTTATATCCTCCGAGACCTACAACTACCAATAATGCAAGGACGAACAACAACATAATCCTTTTTAAAATTTTTCTGCGTTTGCTCTTTTTCTTTTTGCGCACACGCACTCTAACGCGTTCAGCCATTATTCAGTCTCCTTTATGTGATTGACGGCTTTTTCAAGATACGTCAACTCTCCCTCTGTAATATCACTTTTTCCATTTGTTAACTCTGTCATCCACTCAGAAAACGATTGTGTTTCTTTTTCTTCTACATATGCTTCGAATTCTACGTTTTCTGCATAATGAATTTCTTTTAATAGAAAAGGTGATTCCCTTAATTCATTTTCAATCTTGCCAAGCCAAGTATAATCTGCGGAAGTATGCATAACCCTCATAAGCTTCCGTTCTACAACACCTATATGGTTTAATCCTTCAGACACTGACTTCCCATAAGCGCGGATTAAACCGCCTGCTCCCAGCTTTATGCCGCCGAAGTAACGCGTAACGACAGCACAAATATCCTTAAGTCCGCGTTTTTTTAGCACCTCGAGCATGGGTACTCCTGCGGTGCCGCTCGGTTCTCCGTCATCATTGGCTTTTTGGATATGATCGTTTTCGCCAATTACGTAAGCTGAGCAATTATGAGTTGCATTCCAGTGCTGTTTCTTTATTTTCTGTATAAATTCCTGTGCTTCTTGTTCGGTAGAAACACGGCTTAAATGACAGATAAAACGCGATTTTTCTATAACAATCTCGTGTTCTCCTGCTTCTTTCAAAGTAAAATAGCTGTGCAGCATGCTTGCTGACCCCCTGCTAAGCATAAAAGACCGCCTATACAAATTCGTACAGTCTTTAGAATTTTTGTGCGTATTTTGTTATCATAAAGAGTAAGAAGGTACATAAAATTGTTTTTTTCTAGAATATACGCATTCTTTCATTATAATTCGACACAATTTGCAGATCAATTACATTTATAATAAAAATATATGACAACACCGTGACGGAGGGAAATTATGAATAAAACAAAGATGGATTCCAAAGTTCTGGACTCTATTTTGATGAAGATGCTGAAAACCGTTGACGGGAGCAAGGATGAGGTTTTTCAAATCGGGGAGCAGTCACGCCAGCAGTATGAACAGCTGGTCGAAGAACTGAAACAAATTAAACAGCAGGTTTATGAAGTCATCGAGCTTGGTGATAAACTTGAAGTGCAAACCCGCCATGCGCGAAACCGTTTATCCGAGGTCAGCCGCAATTTTCATAGATTCAGTGAAGAAGAAATCCGCAATGCTTATGAAAAAGCCCATAAGCTGCAAGTAGAACTGACGATGATCCAGCAGCGTGAAAAGCAATTGCGCGAACGCCGGGACGATTTGGAACGCAGACTGTTAGGCCTTCAGGAAATCATCGAACGCTCAGAATCACTAGTGAGCCAGATTACGGTCGTGCTGAACTATCTGAATCAGGATCTTCGGGAGGTTGGGCTGCTTCTTGCCGATGCGCAGGCAAAACAGGATTTTGGCTTGAGGATTATTGAAGCGCAGGAAGAAGAGAGAAAAAGAGTCTCGAGAGAAATTCACGACGGCCCTGCACAAATGCTGGCAAATGTTATGATGAGATCGGAATTAATTGAACGGATTTTCCGAGACCGAGGCGCTGAAGACGGATTCCAGGAAATCAAAAATCTCCGCCAAAATGTGCGGAATGCTCTTTACGAAGTGAGACGGATTATATATGATTTAAGACCGATGGCCCTTGATGACCTAGGCCTGATTCCAACTTTGCGGAAATATCTATATACAACCGAAGAATATAACGGTAAGGTGAAAATACATTTTCAGTGTATCGGCGATACGGAGGACAAACGACTCGCGCCTCAGTTTGAAGTTGCGCTCTTCAGACTCGCACAGGAAGCTGTATCCAATGCGTTAAAGCATTCTGGATCTGAAGAAATTACAGTCAAAGTTGAGATTACAAAGGATTTTGTGATTTTAATGATAAAAGATAACGGCAAAGGATTTGACCTGAAGGAAGCGAAAGAGAAGAAAAACAAATCATTCGGCTTGCTTGGAATGAAAGAAAGAGTAGATTTATTGGAAGGAACCATGACAATAGATTCAAAAATAGGTCTTGGGACATTTATCATGATTAAGGTTCCGTTATCTCTGTGACTATGATTTGTAAAATAGAGCCAAAAGGCATATTGACCGAATACCAGAGTATATAGAACAATAATACAAGGAGGCGTGGCTTGTGACTAAAGTAAACATTGTTATTATCGACGACCATCAGTTATTTCGTGAAGGTGTTAAGCGGATATTGGATTTTGAACCTACCTTTGAAGTGGTAGCGGAAGGAGACGACGGAGATGAAGCGGCTCGCATCGTTGAGCACTATCATCCTGATGTCGTGATCATGGATATCAATATGCCGAACGTAAATGGCGTGGAAGCTACAAAGCAGCTTGTAGAGCTGTATCCTGAATCTAAAGTAATTATTCTATCAATTCACGATGACGAGAATTATGTAACACATGCTCTGAAAACAGGTGCAAGAGGTTATCTGCTGAAAGAGATGGATGCTGATACACTAATTGAAGCGGTTAAAGTAGTTGCCGAGGGCGGTTCTTACCTTCACCCGAAGGTTACTCACAACCTCGTAAACGAATTCCGACGTCTTGCAACAAGCGGAGTTTCTGCTCATCCTCAGCATGAGGTCTATCCAGAGATTCGCAGACCATTACATATTTTAACAAGACGGGAATGTGAAGTGCTGCAAATGCTTGCAGACGGAAAAAGCAACCGCGGCATCGGTGAATCATTGTTTATCAGTGAAAAAACTGTTAAAAACCATGTCAGCAATATCTTACAAAAAATGAATGTAAACGACCGGACGCAAGCCGTGGTGGTCGCCATTAAAAATGGTTGGGTAGAAATGAGATAGCATGAAATTGGACTTGCCTTTTTGAGGCAGGTCTTTTTTTAGGCCTCTGTTTCCCTTACAATAGAGTCATAAAGTGATAAGGCAGGTAACGAAGCTATGAATATTGCAGTAGTAACAGATAGTACGGCATATATTCCCAAAGAAATGCGTGAACAAAATCATATACACATGATTCCTCTCCAGGTTGTTTTTGGGGATGAAACATATCATGAAGAAACAGAAATGGACTGGAGAAGCTTTTACCAAGAAGTGAAAAAGCATACGGAGCTTCCATCCACTTCTCAGCCTGCGATTGGCGAGCTGGTTGCTTTGTATGAAGAGCTCGGCAAGTCATATGATGCGGTGATCAGTATTCATCTTTCTAGCGGAATTAGCGGAACGTTCAGCAGCGCAGCTGCAGCGAATACAATGGTCGATAATATTGAAGTATACCCGTTTGACTCAGAGATCAGCTGTCTGGCTCAAGGTTTTTATGCTCTGAAAGCAGCTGAATTGATCAGAAATGGAGCGTCATCGCCGGAAGATATTATAAAAGAACTGGAAGAAATGAAAAAAACTGTTCGGGCATATTTTATGGTGGATGATTTAACACATCTTCAGCGAGGCGGACGATTAAGCAGTGCTCAAGCCTTTATTGGGAGTCTTCTCAAGGTAAAGCCTATTCTGCATTTTGACAATAAGGTAATTGTGCCTTTTGAGAAGATCCGCACACGCAAAAAAGCAATTTCGCGGATTTACGAGCTTTTAGATGAAGACGCGAGTAAGGGCATGCCGATGAAAGCTGCCGTTATTCACGCTAATCGAGAAGAAGAAGCATCGAGTATTATTGAAGAGCTCTCTGCAAAATATCCGCATGTTGAATTTTATAACAGCTACTTTGGTGCGGTTATAGGCACTCATCTTGGTGAAGGTGCAATAGGAATCTGCTGGTGTTTTAAATAAATGATGAAATCTCCGTTTTAGAAGCGGAGATTTTTTTATATTCTTTTTTTAGCTGTTAGACAGATTATTTTCATTCCGGCATAATATCTCGCAAGGAGGCCGTACTATGCAGACTAAGACATCAGAATCGAACAGCCTATTCTCTAAAGAACTGCAGCAGCAGCTTCAGGGCCGCCATCTGCTTAGAACAGAAATCCCATTTTCTGACGAGATCATTGATTGGCATATCGAGCATGGTTATATATCTGCCGAGGAGTCTATATCAAAAAATAAATGGGGATATAGATGCAATAGATGCGGTCAAAATAATCAACAGTATTTTTCTTCGTATCATTCATCAGGAGAAGATAAAGTATACTGCCGCTCTTGTGTCATGATGGGCAGAGCGAGTGAGGATGTTTCTTTATATTCCTGGTGCAAGGAGGCAGAGGCAAACTGGAGGCCTATAAAACTGACTTGGGATGGAAAGCTTTCAAGCGGACAGCAAAAGGCCGCTGACGTCTTAATTGAAGCAATTTCGAAGCAAGAAGAGCTCCTTATTTGGGCTGTTTGCGGCGCAGGTAAAACTGAATTATTATTCCCGGGTATAGAATCGGCATTAAATCTAAGACTGCGTGTTTGTATTGCAACCCCGCGCACCGATGTTGTATTAGAGCTTGCTCCGAGACTGAAGGCTGCATTTCAGGATGCTGATATTTCAGCTCTATACGGAGGAAGTGATGACAAAGGGCGTTTATCTCCGCTTATGATTTCCACAACTCATCAGCTTTTGCGCTATAAAAACGCATTCGACGTCATGATCGTTGATGAAGTGGATGCTTTTCCATATTCCGCTGATCAAACTCTTCAATTCGCTGTTCAAAAAGCGAGAAAGAAAAACAGCACTCTTGTTTATCTAAGCGCAACACCTCCTAAAGAATTAAAAAGAAAAACGTATAAAGGTGAGTTAAAATCCGTTCGCATACCGGCCAGATACCATCGGAAGCCATTGCCTGAACCGAGCTTTCAGTGGTGCGGAAACTGGAAAAAGAAATTAACCCGAAACAAAATCCCAAATGCGGTAAAAAGATGGATAGAACAGCATGTGAAAGAAGGAAGGCCCGTTTTTTTATTTGTTCCTTCCATTTCTGTTTTGGAAAAGGCTGCTTCTTGTTTTAAAGATATGAATTATCGAACAGCGGCTGTACATGCGGAAGATAAGCTCAGAAAAGAAAAAGTGCAGCAATTTCGAGACGGTCAGTTTGATCTGTTAATCACAACAACAATATTAGAAAGAGGTGTCACAGTTCCTATGGTCCAAACAGGCATCTTAGGGGCAGAATCGCCCATCTTTACGGAAAGCGCGCTTGTGCAAATCGCAGGAAGGACAGGACGGCATAAAGAACATGCAGACGGCGATGTCATTTATTTTCACTTCGGAAAAACAAAGAGTATGATAGAGGCAAGAAAACATATAAAAATAATGAATGAATTGGCTTTAAAAAATAAATTGATAGACAGTTAATATTTAAAAACATGATACAGTATACTCATATAACTAATGAGGAGCTGTAAAAATGCTTGTCAATTCAAAAGAAATCATGATGGAAGAACTTCTTGACCGATATATGGATCAGCTTCATATGACCTGCACATGCCAAGTATGCAAAAATGATGTACTTGCACTTTCTTTAAACCAAGTAAGACCAGCTTACGTCACTGATTTAAAAAAGATTGCATATACGAAAGCTGAGCTGGTAGATAAACAGAAAAACACGGCTATGCTTGTGATTTTGGCTGAATCAGCTGCTGTGGTATCGGAGAATCCGAGTGATCAATGCGAAACGAGACAGGAGGAGGCTCTAAAAAACTGATCTGTCTATTATGTGATTCACAATTTTCTCAAGCTGTTTCATGGTGCTCACTATTCTTATTAAAACCTGGCGACAGAGTCTGTCAATCCTGCAGAAACAAATTACAGATCATCAAAGGGGCCATTTGTCCGCTTTGTGGCAGGCCTCAAACCGCTCATGAAGTGTGCGCGGATTGCGAGGCATGGAAATCAAGAATAGATGACGGCTTAAGGCTCAGCCAAAACCGTTCTGTTTACTTATATAATGACATGATGAAAGAAACGCTCGCCCGAATGAAATTCAGGGGAGATGCAGCGATAATAAACGCTTTTAAAAATGACTTTTCCTCAGAATTCTCTGCTGTCTATCCAGATAAACGCCTTGTGCTCGTTCCCATTCCGTTAAGCGAAGAACGGAACGCGGAACGCGGCTTTAACCAGTCACAAATGCTTGCTGAATGCTTAAAACGGCCCATCCTCAATCCTCTCATCCGCCTGAATAATGAAAAGCAGTCTAAGAAAAAGAAAACGGAGCGCCTGCTTTCAGAGCATGTTTTTGAAACAAAAAACAGCTCGGTTGAGGGTATGGATATTGTTTTAATCGACGATCTTTATACTACGGGTGCCACTTTGCACTATGCTGCCCGCTGTTTATTGGAGAAAGGCAAAGCTGGTTCTGTGTCATCTTTTACCTTAGTGAGAAGCTAAATGATTCAATTTTTGTGCCGATATAATGTCTAGAAATTACTGCAGGCATATTAATGAATAAGGAGTAAACATGATGGGTGAACTGGCGAATTGTCCGAAATGCAATGCTTTATTTTTAAAAACAAAGCTGCAAACCGTGTGTCAGGCGTGTATTAAGGAAGAAGAAAAATCATTTGAGACTGTATATAAATTTTTAAGGAAACAGGAAAACAGGCAATCAACACTGAGCCGCATAACTGAGGAAACAGGTGTGGAGGAAGAGCTGATTTTAAAATTCATCAGGCAAAAGCGAATCCAAATCACTCATCTGCCGAACTTGGCATACCCTTGTGAAAGGTGCGGGACATCGATTAGGGAAGGCAAGTTCTGCAAGGCTTGCCAGTCCGATATAAAGGATCAAATAGGTCATCTGAACCAAGAATCCGCATTGAAAACAGAACAGAAAAATAGTAAAAAAGACACATACTATGCCTATAATACCAAAAACAGCTGATTCCCTAAACTAACTGAAAACGCAGTCGATAAAAGGGTTAGATTGTTTAAAGACTGCAACGGAAAGCGAGAGGAATCCTATGAAAATCAATCAATTTGGAACACAATCCGTTAATCCATACCAAAAAAATTACGAAAAGCAAGCAGTGCAAAAAAATGCTGCACAGCCTAAAGATAAAATCGAAATTTCATCGCAGGCTAAAGAGCTGCAAAATGCATCCGACGCAGTCACTGGTTCACGCCAGGAAAAAATCGCGCAGCTAAAAGCGCAAATTGAAAACGGGTCATACAAAATAGACGCAAATCATATAGCAAAAAATATAATTAATTTTTATAAAAAGCAGTAAAAAAGGAGAAAGCCATGTCAGCAAAGCCAATTATCGAACAATTGAAGCGACTTTGCGTTCTGCATGAGCATTTGCTCACGCTGTCTGAGGAAAAAACGGAAGCGCTCAAAGCCGGCAAAACAAAAGAGCTTTCTAACATTTTGACAAAAGAACAAAAATATATTCAAGCAATCGAACAGACAGAAGATGACCGGATTAAAGCGGCTTCCGCTTTTCTTGGATACAGCGAAAATAACACTATTTCTGCTTGTATCGCCAAAACTTCAGGCAGTGAAAAGGAAGAGCTTGAACTTTTGTTCGAATCTCTTACTAAAGTTCTTGGGCGTTTAAAAGAAGTGAATAAGCTGAATAGACAGCTGACAAGAGACGCGCTGCAATTCATCTCTATTTCGTACGATATGCTGGTTCCTAAGGATAATAACTTTAATTACAGCAAACAGATTAAAGCTGAGCTTCCGAAGAGCAGCCGGCTGAAACTGTTCGATTCAAAAGCTTAGCGGAAAGGAATTCAGAATATGACATCTACCTTTATGGGGCTTGAAACTGCAAGGCGGGCGTTAAGCGCCCAGCAGGCAGCGTTAAGCACGACTGCAAATAACGTGGCAAATGCCAACACTGACGGTTATACAAGACAGCGAGTCTCGTTGGAGGCAACTGACTACTTCCCTGCTGTATCAAAAAACGCAGAAAAAACCGCGGGGCAAATGGGAACGGGCGTTCAAGGGAAGTCAGTTGAGAGAATAAGAGATATCTTTCTTGACTACCAATACCGTCTTCAAAACAATAGTGCCGGATACTACGACACGAAGGCCAAAGCTCTCTCCCAAATGGAAGGCATCTTAAATGAGACGGACGGCAGCGGCTTAAACAGTGTACTCAATTCGTTTTGGAATTCCCTTCAGGAATTATCGAATAATACAAACGAAGACAGTGCGCGTTCTGTTGTCGCTGAAAAAGGAAAAGCTCTGGCAGAAACGTTTAATTATCTCTCCGAATCACTTACAAATGTTCAATCGAACTTAAAAGCAGAGCTAGATACTACGGTGTTGGATGTCAATTCGGTGCTTTCCCAATTAAACAGTTTAAATAAGCAAATAGCTCAAGTAGAGCCGGTCGGGCTTATGCCAAATGGTTTATATGATCAGCGAGATTTGCTGATCGATAAATTATCCTCAATGGTTGATATTAAAGTCAGCTATAACAAATCAGGCGGTAATGCACTTGCCTCTGCTGAAGGAACCGTATCAATTGAAATCCTTGATAAAAATAAACAGTCATTGGGAACTGTTTTGGACGGTGAAAATTACGAGGTTTCAGAACTTGCAGCCAACTATGATAATGAAACTGGTTTAGTATCAAGTATTTCAATCGGAAACACTGCTCTACAGGCTGAGTCATTCAGCAGTAAGGGATCTCTTTTAGGATTTATAGAGTCTTACGGGTATGTATCAGCAGGCGGCGAAGAAAAGGGCATATATCCGGACATGCTATCTGATCTCGATAATATGGCACTTGAATTCGCTAAAGCTTTCAATGAGGTGCACCGAAATGGTTTGACCAAGAGCGGCGAACAAGGCGGGGACTTTTTTGATTTTACCGGCGGTGAAACTGAACCGGCAAAAGGAGCGGCGGGCAAGATTAAAGTAGCTGCCAGCATATCAGATTCAAGCGGCGCGAATATTGCTTTCTCACTGACTGGTGCAGCCAACGATAATTCAAATGCAACAAAATTAGCGAATGTGTTAACAGGTGATATAACCATCAATGGTAAAAAGACAAGTGTGCTAGATTACTATTCAGGTCTGATTGGCGAGCTGGGAATTAAAGCGCAAGAAGCAAATCGGCTTTCGTCTAATACAGAAACACAGCTGAATGATGCAGACATAAACCGTCAGCAAATGAGCGCTGTTTCTTTAGATGAAGAAATGACCAATATGATTCAATTCCAACACGCATACAATGCTGCCGCAAGAATGGTAACGTTACAAGACGAAATCCTTGATAAAGTAATTAATGGCATGGGTGTCGGGGGAAGGTAGGTAGATCAAATGAGAGTAACACAAGGGATGATTCAGCAAAACTCATTGAGATATATCGGTTCAAGCTACTCAAAGCTGGATAAACTTCAATCACAGATTTCTTCCGGAAAAAAAATCTCAAAAGCTTCCGATGATCCAGTAGTAGCTATGAAAAGCTTAAAGTACAATACGCAGTTATCTCAAGTTCAGCAATACCAAAGTAATGCTTCTCAAGCCTTTACTTGGCTTGAAAACACAGAAACAAACATTACTGAAGGAATTGACATTATGTCAAAGGTCAGAGAGTTAGCTGTTCAAGCTAAGAATGACACAAATGGTGGAGCAGAATTGCAAGCTATTGGTGTAGAAGTAAAACAATTAAAAGAACAGCTCTTAAATATTGCTAATACACAAGTGAACGGCAGATATATCTTCAATGGCACTAATTCAGATACACCTCCAGTTAAAGACAACGGAGACGGAACTTATACGATTTCTGATACGGCTGACGTTATTGTCAATATATCGGATAATATGTCATTAAAGGTAAACTCGGATCCGAAGGCAGCCTTTGGCGGTACTTCTGAAAGCGGACAAAATGTGTTTGAAATGCTTAATTCATTTGAGACAGCACTTAATTCAGGCTCTTTGGACGATGTGGACAGCGTTTTAGATGATATCGATCAATTTTCTGACGGTATGAGCGCAGAGCGATCTGATCTCGGAGCGAGATATAACCGTCTTGAACTGATTAATACAAGACTCGCATCTCAAGAAGAAACAGCTACAAAAGTATTGTCTGACAATGAAGATGTAGAACTGGAAGAAGTCATAACGGAATTTATTGCCCAGCAAAGTGTACATAGAGCTACCTTAGCTGTAAATGCGCAAATTGTTCAGCCTACATTGATCGACTTTTTAAAGTAAGCGGCTCTCAGGAGTTCGCTTTTTTTATAGTTTAGGAGGTAGAGTGATGCAAATTCCCAGATTGATTATGCATAGTGTTCAAGGGAAAATTGGTTTAACAACGACGCCCGCCAGCTTAAAAATGGAGCAGCCGCAAGCCGACCTGGAGATTGAACAGCCAAGCGCGGAAATGGAAATATCGGTGACACCTGGAAAACTTACGATTGACCAGACGCAAGCATGGGAAGAATTAGACAGAAAGCATGTATTCAAAAAAATCGAAGAAGCTGCCCAACAAGGGCGTGAGGATGTCATGGAGGGGATAGCTCGTACCGCAGAAGAAGGAGACGAGCTTATGAGAATTGAAAATAAGGGGAACCCAATCGCTTCACAAGCAAAGAGGAACTCTGAGATGCACCAAATTCAATTAGGCGAACATTATGCTCCTTCTCTTTCAAGGGTGAAAATCCAATATACCCCATCACAGCTTGATATTCAGATTACGCCGCGAAAGCCTGTTATTCAGGCTGAACCGCGTAAACCAATTGTTGAATATACGCCGGGAAATGTTAAGGTTGACATGCTCCAATACCCTGATTTAAATATAGAGGTAGAAAACCTAAAAGAATCACTCGAAAAGTAAAAAGAAAAGGATCGTGAACAATGATCATTCATACTAAATACCATGGCCAAATGAACGTAAAAGAAGAACAAATCATTCTTTTTGAAAACGGGATTCCGGGCTTTTTAGAAGAAAAACAGTTCGTCGTTCTTCCGCTTTCAGAAGACTCTCCATTCGTGGCACTGCAGTCCGTCACTTCAGAGAATCTTGCGTTCATCGTTGTAAGTCCGTTTATCTTTTTTAAGAATTATGAATTTGACCTTGATGAATCAACTGCTGAACTTTTGGATATCGATAATATTGAAGACGTAGAAGTCATGACATTATTGACCATGGCAGAGCCATTCGAAAAAACGACTGCTAATTTATTGGCTCCTATTATTGTGAATCGCAAGAACATGCTGGCTAAGCAAGTCGTTTTACACGACTCCCCATATACGACAAAGCATCCGATTGGAGGAGAATCATGCTAGTTTTATCTCGAAAAATGAACGAAGCGATTCAAATAGGTGCTGATATTGAAGTAAAAGTGATTGCGGTTGAGGGTGACCAAGTGAAAATTGGAATTGAAGCCCCAAAGCATATTGATATTCACAGGAAAGAAATTTACTTGACCATTCAGGAAGAAAATAACCGTGCGGCAGCGTTATCCAGCGATGTGATCTCCGCATTATCCTCACAAAAAAAGTGAGGATTTTTTTTATTTTTGTATTAACAAAATCAGAGACAATCCGATATTAATGATGTAGCCGGGAGGAGACGCAAACACTCCGCCAGTTACAAAAAAACAAGGCACAAGGACGTGCCTTAACAACACATTCAGGGAGGAACAAAACAATGAGAATTAACCACAATATCGCAGCACTTAACACATTAAACCGTTTGTCTTCAAACAACGGTGCTAGCCAAAAGAACATGGAGAAGCTTTCTTCTGGTCTTCGTATCAACCGTGCAGGAGATGACGCAGCAGGTCTTGCGATCTCTGAAAAAATGAGAGGACAAATCAGAGGTCTTGAAATGGCTTCTAAAAACTCTCAAGACGGAATTTCTCTTATCCAAACAGCTGAGGGTGCATTGACTGAAACTCACTCTATCCTTCAACGTGTTCGTGAGCTTGTAGTACAAGCAGGAAACTCTGGTACTCAAGATGGCACCGACCTTCAAGCTATCCAAGATGAGATCTCTTCTCTTGTTGAAGAAATCGGTGGTGGAGCTAATAAAAATGGTATCTCTGACCGTACTGAGTTCAACGGTAAAAAATTATTAAACGGTGACTTTGCAACTGCAAAACTTACATTCCAAATTGGTGCAAATGCTGGCCAACAACTGGATGTTAATATCGGAAACATGGCTGCTAATGCAATTGGAGCTGTAGATGATACTGGTGCTCTTGTAGCTAACCAAGCAGTTTCAAATATTGATGTAACTAAATTTAAAGATAATACTCATGACGCAGCTGATGTAGGTTTTGATACACAACTTAAAATTGTTGATGACGCTATTAACACTGTATCTACTCAACGTTCAAAATTAGGTGCGGTACAAAACCGTCTTGAGCACACAATCAACAACTTAGGCACTTCTGGTGAAAACCTGACAGCTGCTGAGTCTCGTATCCGTGACGTTGACATGGCGAAAGAAATGAGCGAGTTCACAAAGAACAACATTCTTTCTCAAGCTTCTCAAGCTATGCTTGCTCAAGCGAACCAACAGCCTCAAAACGTACTTCAATTGTTACGTTAATTTTGAAAAAGACCTTGGCGATTGCCGGGGTCTTTTTTTATATTCCCTAACTCCAAATCTTTCCCCCTGGCTGTCTATAACTCGTGATATAATAATCGGATTCTCCACTAACCTATAAAAGTATTTCCAAACAAGAAATCTAAAACAGATGAGTTTTTTTCCAAAAATATGTGTAATCTTATCTCGAATTAGTCGATATAAACGATAGATTGGGACATAGGGGATGATCAATTGAACATTGAAAGACTCACTACGTTACAACCTGTTTGGGATCGTTATGATACTCAAATACATAATCAGAAAGATCATAAGAGTGAGGTTCCTGTTCATCAAGTTTCATATACCAATCTTGCTGAAATGGTAGGGGAAATGAACAAGCTTTTGGAACCTTCGCAAGTTCACCTTAAGTTTGAGCTCCATGAGAAGTTAAATGAATACTATGTAAAAGTAATAGAGGACTCTACAAATGAAGTTGTCCGCGAGATTCCGCCGAAACGGTGGCTTGATTTTTATGCGGCTATGACTGAATTTCTTGGGTTATTTGTAGATGAAAAAAAGTAGATGAGGAGTGGTTTGGAATGGTTACGAGAATAACAGGTCTGGCATCAGGAATGGATATAGATGATATCGTATCAAAGCTGATGCAGACAGAAAGAGCGCCGCTTGATAAGCTGACACAAAAAAAGCAGACGCTTGAATGGCAGCGTGACAGCTATCGTGAAGTAAACTCAAAAATAAAAGAATTACAAGATTATATGTCTAAAAATACGATGACATATCCGAGCACGTATCAGAGCAAAACTGTGACCAGCTCCAATGAGTCTGTGTTAACTGCTACAGGAAGCGCAAGTGCGCCAAACTCGTCTTCTACTGTTGAAGTAGCGAGTTTGGCAACTGCAGCAACATATAAGGCAAATAATTATGCGGGATACACACAAGGCGATTATAATTTGGCATTTAACGTTATAGCGCCTGGTGAGACAACGGCAAAAACAGTAAACATCAGTGTGACGAACGCCGATACCATTGATAATGTGATTTCTAAACTTAACAGCTCAGATCTAGGAGTATCAGCATTTAAAGATAAAATTTGGAACGGTACAGAGTATATAGAAACGATTGCGTTTTCTTCTAAAGAAACAGGTGCAGGAGGCAGCATACAGGCAGCCGACTCTGCCACAGCCGACTTTATGTCCGGTCAGCTTGGTTTCTCTTTAGACGCTGATAATAAGCTCACTGCTTACAAAGAAGGAACAAATGCAAAGGTCACAATTAATGGCTTTGAAATGGAGAAGCTGACAAACAACTTTACGGTTAATGGCGTTACCTACTCGATCAAAAATA
Source organism: Bacillus sp. PK3-037 (assembly GCF_054161355.1). Taxonomy (NCBI): domain Bacteria; kingdom Bacillati; phylum Bacillota; class Bacilli; order Caryophanales; family Bacillaceae; genus Bacillus; species Bacillus sp. PK3-037. The sequence goes on from NZ_CP096408.1 coordinate 650,784, forward strand.
CAACTGCAGCCACAGGCCCTGTTACCACATCTGTTTCTACTGATGTTGACGGGATTTATAACCAAATTAAAGAGTTTGTAGATAAATACAATGAATTGGTTGACAGCCTGAATGAAAAGCTCCAGGAAGAAAAATACAGAGACTATACTCCGCTGACGAGTGAACAAAAAGAAGCAATGTCTGATAAAGAGGTAGAACTCTGGGAGAAGAAGGCAAAAAGCGGTTTGCTGAGAAATGATTCCAGCATCAGCACCGGTACGAACCAAATGAGGACCGACTTTTATTCTCAAGTAAATGCGGATGGGAAAGCCTATCAATTAACTGAATTTGGCATCACAACCTCAAGTGCTTACCAATTGCGGGGACATTTAGAGATTAATGAAGACAAACTGAAAGCAAAAATACAAGAAGATCCACAAAGTGTTGCTGCCTTATTTACAAACGGGACGAACAGCAGCGCTTATAGTGATAAAGGAATTATGAAACGCATCGGTGAAACACTGAAAAGTACAGTGAAAAGCATTGAAGCAAAAGCCGGCAACTCGACAATGGGAACCAATGACTACTCAATCGGTAAAAATTTGAACACGATCAGCACTGATATCACCAAAATGCAGGACCGATTGAACACAGTAGAAAACCGCTATTATACAAAATTCAGTGCAATGGATTCTGCGATTCAAAAAATGAACGAACAAGCGTCCTATTTATCACAGCTTCTTGTACAATAAATGTAATTTGGAGGATGACACATGGCGATTCAAAATCCTTATGCAGCTTATCAGCAAAATTCAGTGAATACCGCTACGCCCGGGGAGCTGACCCTTATGCTGTATAATGGCTGTTTGAAATTTATAAAACTTGCATCTCAGGCCATTGACAATAATGATATGGAACGTAAAAATGAAAATCTGATTAAAGCGCAAAATATCATTCAGGAATTAAATGGTACGCTTAACCGCAACATAGAGCTTTCCGGTTCAATGGGTGCGATGTACGATTATATGTATCGAAGACTGGTAGAGGCAAATATCAAAAGTGATACGAGCATGCTGGCTGAGGTTGAAGGCTATGTAACAGATTTTCGTGATGCATGGAAACAGGCCATGCAAAGTGAACGGAAGGACCGGCACGGATCAGGCGGGATCGCATGAATAACATAGATCACCTATACACTGAGACGGAGAGTATGCTGTCACACATACAAAATACACCGGAAAGCGATGAACTTTTAAAGCAAATTGAAGACTTTTTGTCTAAACGGTCTGAACTTATTCAGGGGATAGCTCTGCCGCTTTCAGAAGAAGAGCGAAAGCAGATGAAACTTGTCTTGACATGGGATCAGCTTATTGTGAAGGAAATGGAAAGACTGAAGCAGTCAATCGCAGCAGAACTTCAGCAGGTGAAAAGAAAACGCGCGATGCATACGACGTATTTAAATCCTTATAACAACATCACGATTGACGGCAGATATTATGACAAGCGTAAATAGGTGAGTGCCTTGAAGAGCATTGAGGATTATACGCTTTTATCAGCTTATTATCATCTTCTTTTTACCATTGAGGAAGGGCTGTGCTATTTGATAGAGGCGGAACAGAATTTATCAAAAACAGAAGGGGATCGGATCTACCAAGATCTGATCCAAGCCTTTTTTTATTTGGATTCAACCCATTCAACTCTTCTTTTCGTGATGAACACACGGTGCGCAGAAGTATGCGTTAAGGCTTTTGACGAGATTTTTGCAGAATTTGATCAATTGGTTTCTTTCTCATTCCCCTCTCATGAATTCTGCGAGTATTTAAAAGGACATTTCCTGATTCACTATAGGAAGTGGATGCTGTCCATTCATCGATGTATGGAGCCCTTTGTGATCAATTGACTTTGTGTAAGGTATTTTTTCTTATTGCCAGCATATACATATACCTCCCGTAACTATAGGAACATCAGCATAAAACGGCATAATTCGACAAAGTTCACTGAATTTTCACAAAAGGTTTACGTTTCAGCAGGAATTGTAAAGGGTAAAGAAGAAATAGATACATATCCTTAATAAAAGGGAGGCGTTCTTTGATGAACTATAACATCAGAGGAGAAAATATTGAAGTGACACCCGCGTTAAAGGATCATGTCGAGAAGAAGATCGGCAAACTGGAGCGTTATTTTGAGCATAGTGTAAATGCCGATGTGAACGTCAACTTGAAGTTTTACAATGACAAGGAGTCCAAGGTTGAGGTTACGATTCCGATGACAGATCTGGCGCTTCGGTCTGAAGTGCATAACGAGGATATGTACAATGCAATTGATCTCGCTACAAACAAGCTGGAACGTCAAATCCGTAAGCATAAAACAAAGGTAAACCGCAAATTCCGTGAGCAGGGTCTTCCGAAATCTTCAGTGGCAAACGGCCTCGGCTCTGATACAGATATTGCGGTTCAGGACGAAATAGAAGAAGATGAAAGCTTAGAAATCGTCCGTCAGAAGCGCTTTAATTTAAAGCCGATGGATAATGAAGAAGCGATCTTGCAAATGAATATGCTCGGCCATAACTTCTTTGTTTTCACAAATGCGGAAACAAACCTTACAAACGTCGTGTACCGCAGAAATGACGGGAAATATGGCCTGATTGAACCGACTGAATAATGAAGAGCAGCCTTCCGTGATTTTCGCGGAAGGTTTTTGTTTTTTCTTATTTGCAAATTCTTTGGAAATAAGAGAAGGTATGATATGATAATGAGAGGTATACATGGACTAGTAAATTATTTATACATGCTTGTCAAACAGGCATGTGATGATAGAGGAGCGTTATAAATGCTTGGAATTTTAAATAAAATGTTTGATCCAACAAAACGTACGCTGAATAGATACGAAAAAATAGCTAACGATATTGATGCGATTCGGGGAGACTATGAAAATCTCTCGGATGATGCGCTGAAACATAAAACAATTGAATTTAAAGAGCGCCTTGAAAAAGGGGCGACAACTGATGATCTACTTGTTGAAGCATTCGCAGTGGTTCGGGAAGCTTCTCGCCGCGTAACCGGCATGTTCCCGTTTAAAGTCCAGCTTATGGGGGGCGTGGCTCTTCATGACGGAAATATCGCGGAGATGAAAACAGGGGAAGGTAAAACATTAACGTCTACTCTGCCTGTTTATTTAAATGCCTTATCTGGAAAAGGCGTGCACGTCGTGACAGTCAATGAATACTTGGCGAGCCGTGACGCAGAGCAAATGGGGAAAATTTTTGAGTTTCTCGGCTTAACTGTAGGACTGAATTTGAACTCAATGTCGAAAGATGAAAAACGGGAAGCTTATGCGGCTGACATCACTTATTCTACAAACAACGAGCTCGGCTTCGATTATTTGCGAGACAACATGGTTCTTTATAAAGAGCAAATGGTGCAGCGTCCGCTTCATTTTGCGGTAATTGATGAAGTCGACTCTATTTTGATTGATGAAGCGAGAACACCGCTTATCATTTCAGGACAAGCTGCAAAATCGACAAAACTGTACGTACAGGCAAATGCTTTTGTACGCACGTTAAAAGCAGAGAAGGACTATACGTATGATGTAAAAACAAAAGGTGTACAGCTCACAGAAGAAGGAATGACAAAGGCTGAAAAAGCGTTCGGCATCGACAACCTGTTTGATGTGAAAAATGTGGCGCTCAACCACCATATCAACCAGTCCTTAAAAGCGCACGTTGCCATGCAGAAGGACGTTGATTACGTAGTAGAAGACGGTCAGGTTGTCATCGTTGACTCTTTCACGGGTCGTTTAATGAAAGGCCGCCGCTACAGCGAAGGGCTTCACCAGGCGATCGAAGCGAAGGAAGGGCTTGAAATTCAAAATGAGAGCATGACCTTGGCGACGATTACGTTCCAAAACTACTTCCGGATGTATGAAAAGCTGGCCGGTATGACGGGTACGGCTAAAACAGAGGAAGAGGAATTCCGTAACATCTACAACATGCAGGTTGTGACGATTCCGACAAACCAGCCGGTTGTTCGTGATGACCGTCCTGATTTAATTTACCGTTCAATGGAAGGGAAGTTTAAGGCCGTTGCAGAAGATGTTGCCCAGCGATATATGACAGGACAGCCCGTTCTTGTCGGTACAGTTGCGGTTGAAACGTCTGAATTGATTTCAAAGCTGCTCAAAAACAAGGGCATCCCGCATCAGGTATTAAACGCCAAAAACCATGAGCGAGAAGCGCAAATCATTGAAGAGGCCGGTCAAAAAGGCGCTGTGACGATTGCGACAAACATGGCGGGGCGCGGAACAGACATTAAGCTTGGCGAAGGAGTAAAAGAGCTTGGCGGACTAGCCGTTGTCGGAACGGAACGCCATGAATCACGCCGGATTGACAATCAGCTGCGAGGACGTTCAGGACGTCAGGGTGATCCGGGGATCACACAATTTTATCTTTCTATGGAAGATGAATTGATGCGAAGATTTGGTGCTGAGCGGACAATGGCGATGCTTGACCGCTTTGGTATGGATGACTCCACTCCAATTCAAAGCAAAATGGTATCCCGCGCGGTTGAATCATCTCAAAAACGCGTTGAAGGAAATAACTTCGATTCACGTAAACAGCTTCTCCAATACGATGATGTTCTCCGCCAGCAGCGTGAGGTTATCTATAAGCAGCGTTTCGAAGTCATCGACTCTGAAAACCTGCGTGAAATCGTAGAAAATATGATCAAATCTTCTCTCGAACGGGCAATTTCGGCCTATACACCAAGAGAAGAGCTTCCTGAGGAGTGGAAGCTTGACGGTCTTGTAGAGCTTGTTAACGCGACTTACCTTGACGAAGGCGCGCTTGAAAAGAGCGACATCTTCGGCAAAGAGCCGGATGAAATGCTTGAGCTCATTATGGATCGCATCAAGACCAAATATAATGACAAAGAGGAAAAATTCGGCGAGGAACAAATGCGCGAATTTGAGAAAGTCATCGTGCTTCGCGCCGTCGATTCAAAATGGATGGATCATATCGACGCAATGGATCAGCTTCGCCAAGGGATTCACCTTCGTGCTTACGCGCAAACAAATCCGCTGCGTGAGTATCAAATGGAAGGCTTTGCGATGTTTGAGCATATGATCGAATCCATCGAGGACGAGGTTGCCAAATTTGTGATGAAGGCTGAGATTGAAAATAATCTGGAGCGTGAAGAGGTTGTACAAGGCCAAACCACGGCACATCAGCCGCAAGAAGGCGATGAAAACAAAAAAGCAAAGAAAGCGCCGGTTCGTAAAGTGGTTGATATCGGCCGAAATGCGCCATGCCACTGCGGAAGCGGAAAAAAATATAAAAATTGCTGCGGCCGGACTGAATAGTTCGTTCGGGCAAGTTTGCTGACCGCGGCGCCTTGAGCGCCCGCGGATCTTTTAATGAGGTGAATGGAATGGAATTATCAGAAATCAGAGTTGAGCTCGAAAATATGGCTTCTCGTTTAGCGGACTTTAGGGGGTCTCTTTGACCTCGAATCAAAGGAGACCCGCATTGCTGAGCTTGATGAGCAAATGGCTGATCCGGCATTCTGGAATGATCAGCAGAAAGCCCAAACGGTCATCAATGAAGCAAATGGTTTAAAGGATTATGTCAATTCCTATAAAAAATTGAATGAATCCCATGAAGAACTGCAAATGACTCATGACCTTCTGAAAGAAGAGCCGGATCAAGATCTTCAGCTTGAGCTTGAAAAAGAGCTAAAGGCATTAACGAAGGAGTTCAATGAGTTTGAGCTTCAGCTTCTTCTCAGTGAGCCGTATGATAAAAACAACGCCATTTTGGAGCTGCATCCGGGTGCGGGCGGCACTGAGTCACAGGATTGGGGCTCTATGCTTCTCAGAATGTACACCAGATGGGCTGAGCGCCGCGGCTTTAAAGTGGAAACGCTCGATTACCTTCCTGGTGATGAAGCCGGTATTAAGTCAGTCACATTACTGATTAAAGGGCACAACGCTTATGGATATATCAAGGCGGAAAAAGGCGTCCATCGTCTCGTGCGGATTTCTCCGTTTGACTCATCAGGCCGCCGCCACACTTCATTCGTATCTTGTGAAGTTATGCCTGAATTCAACGATGAGATCGATATTGATATCCGTACGGAGGATATTAAAGTTGATACGTATCGTGCAAGCGGAGCAGGCGGACAGCACGTCAACACGACAGACTCAGCTGTTCGGATTACCCACTTGCCGACCAACGTGGTTGTGACATGTCAAACAGAACGTTCACAAATTAAAAACCGTGAAAGAGCGATGAAAATGCTGAAGGCGAAGCTGTATCAGCGCAGAATTGAAGAACAGCAGGCCGAGCTGGATGAAATTCGCGGTGAGCAAAAAGAGATTGGCTGGGGAAGCCAAATCCGCTCTTACGTATTCCATCCGTATTCCATGGTAAAAGACCATCGGACCAATACAGAAATGGGTAACGTTCAAGCCGTAATGGACGGAGATATTGACGTATTTATTGACGCATACCTTCGTTCTAAACTTTCATAAGCGGGAAACACACCTGGTGTCTACAGGTGTGTTTTTTTATTGCCTGCATATCCTTGGTTTCACTGCTGCTTTAGCATATTACCACTTTATTTGGGTGTTATTTACATCTAATCAGGGAAGGATTAAAATGCTATCGGAGAGCATAGGAAGAAACGGAGGAAGGTTGTAATGATGGATGTACGGAATAAAAGTTTTCGGGTTATAAGGGATTATGTATACATACTGATAGGGGCAGCAATTACAGCAGTGTCCTTTAATGTCTTTCTGCTTCCTAACAAAATAGCCGCAGGCGGTGTCAGCGGGATCAGTACCATTTTACAGTCATATGGTTTTGAAGCGGCCTATGTGCAGTGGATCATTAATATTCCCTTATTTATTGCCGGTATCATTTTGCTTGGCGGTAAATTTGGACTCAAGACACTCGCGGGTTCTGTCTTTTTGCCGCTTGTCGTGTTTTTGACGAGAGACATTCAGCCTGCTACACATCATGAGCTTCTGGCGGCGATTTTTGGCGGCGTCGGCATCGGGATTGGAATCGGCATTGTGTACTTAGGCAAAGGATCGACCGGGGGAACGGCATTAGCGGCTCAAATCATTCATAAGTACACAGGTCTCTCATTAGGGACGTGTCTCGCGATCATTGACGGTTTGATTGTTGTTACGGCGATGATCGTATTTAATATAGAGCAGGGACTGTATGCCATGCTTGGGGTGTATGTATCAAGCAAAACCATTGATGTCGTCCAAGTGGGCTTCAACCGCTCTAAAATGGCGCTTATCATTACAAAACAGGAACAGGCCGTGAAGGAAGCTGTTTTTAAAAAAATTGACAGAGGCGTTACGAAAATTTCTGCAGTCGGCGGATATACTGACGATGAACGACCGATTTTAATGTGCGTGGTTGGCCAAACTGAATTCACGAAATTGAAACAAATCGTCAAACAGATTGATGAGACTGCTTTTGTGATTGTAGCAGATGCAAGCGAGGTGCTGGGCGAGGGTTTCAAACGCGCTTAAACGAGGTTATAATATGGAAGAGATCGTAAAGGAGTTGTGCTTCTCAACATGAAATCAAAACTATCGATACTGATGCTTGTATTTGCCATTTCTGCCCTGCTGGCTGCCTGCGGTTCTAACGATGCAAAAGAAGAGAAGACAGACAACGGCAGCAAAACAGAAGCCTCTGCGTCTGAAGGGGAAGAATTATATCAGCAGAGCTGTGTAGGCTGCCACGGCAAGGATTTAGAAGGTGTCTCAGGACCTAATCTCCAAGAGGTTGGGGGCAAATACGACGAAGAAAAAATTGAAAGTATTATTAAAAACGGACGGGGCAATATGCCGAAGGGGCTTGTAGATGATAAGGAAGCCGCTTCAATTGCCAAATGGCTGTCAGAGAAAAAGTAAGAGGAGAAAATCTTTGCCGCGATTCGGGCAAGGATTTTTTTATGCCGAAATAATGATGAATGAAAAGAAACTGTAATAGTATTATGTCTAAATTTGACGTATAATGAAGTGTGTTGAAAATCAAACTTTCAGATTTTTCATCTTTTTACAAATGAATGGGTCATAAACTGTCGAATGCTTTCGAAGAGTATGACCGTGCGACATAAAATGATATAAAAGATTAGGTGATTTCATGATAGAGATGAAAGAAGTATACAAAGCCTATCCGAACGGTGTAAAGGCGCTTAACGGGATTTCAGTTACCATTCATCCCGGAGAGTTTGTTTATGTTGTCGGACCGAGCGGAGCGGGTAAATCTACTTTTATTAAAATGATATACAGAGAAGAAAAGCCGACAAAAGGGCAAATTTTACTCAATCATAAAGATCTCGCATCGGTTAAAGAAAAAGAGATTCCTTTCGTGCGACGTAAAATAGGTGTAGTCTTCCAGGACTTCAAGCTTCTTCCGAAACTTACTGTGTTTGAGAATGTGGCTTTTGCCCTTGAAGTAATTGGAGAACAGCCGTCTGTTATTAAAAAACGGGTGCTTGAAGTGCTTGATTTGGTACAGCTGAAGCATAAAGCGAGACAATTCCCTGACCAGCTTTCAGGCGGGGAGCAGCAGCGTGTCTCTATAGCCAGATCAATTGTGAACAGCCCTGATGTTGTTATTGCTGATGAGCCTACGGGAAACCTTGATCCGGATACGTCTTGGGAAGTCATGAAGACGCTGGAGGAGATTAATAACCGCGGAACAACAGTCGTAATGGCGACACATAATAAAGAAATCGTAAACACCATTAAGAAACGTGTCATTGCAATCGAAGATGGTATCATTGTGCGTGATGAGTCAAGAGGGGAGTATGGTTCTTATGATTAAAATTCTCGGGCGCCATTTGCGTGAGAGTTTTAAATCTCTCGGGAGAAACACATGGATGACGTTTGCATCCATTAGTGCAGTAACCGTTACGCTGATTTTAGTCGGCGTGTTTTTAGTGATTATGCTGAATTTGAATAACATGGCTACGAATGCTGAAAAAGAAGTCGAAATAAAGGTATTGGTTGATCTGACTGCGGATAAGAAGGCACAGGACAAGCTGCAGAACGAGATAAAAGACCTGAAAGGCATTCAAAGTGTCACTTTTTCATCTAAAGAAAAAGAGCTTGACCAGTTAGTTGACAGTTTTGGAGACAGCGGAAAATCCCTGACGATGCAGGATCAGGAAAACCCGCTGAATGACGCGTTTGTCGTGAAAACGACCGATCCTCATGATACGCCAAGTGTCGCGAAAAAGATTGAAAAAATGGATCATGTCTATAAAGTTACTTACGGAAAAGAAGAGGTCAGCCGTTTGTTTAAAGTGGTCGGCGTTTCCCGCAACATCGGAATCGCGTTAATTATCGGCTTATTGTTTACGGCGATGTTCTTAATTTCCAACACCATCAAAATTACGATTTTTGCAAGAAGAAAAGAAATTGAAATCATGAAGCTTGTTGGTGCGACGAACTGGTTTATCCGCTGGCCGTTTTTCCTTGAAGGATTGCTGCTCGGCGTATTCGGTTCAGTCATTCCGATCGCACTTGTATTGAGCACTTATCAATATGTTATCGGATGGGTCGTTCCGAAGGTTCAAGGATCATTTGTCTCTCTTCTTCCATATAATCCGTTTGTATTCCAAGTCTCGCTTGTATTGATTGTGATCGGCGCAGTGATTGGAGTATGGGGAAGCCTGACTTCCATCCGCAAGTTTTTGCGGGTATAAACATAAGAAAAGCCATCCCGATTGCGGGACGGCTTTTTTCTTTTGCCTTCTTTTTCTTCTATGATTACATGAAATCTCCATCCTTTACATATACTATCTCTAGGTTTTGCAAAGACAGTCTGGCATACAGGAGGAGTAAAGGATGAATCAAAAAATAATCGCTGTGATTGCGGCGGGGAGCATGCTGTTCGGAGGCGCCGGCGTATATGCGGGAATGAACCTGCTGGAAGCCGAAAAGCCGGAAGCCGCAGCTGTTGCCGCAACGGCTCAAGCTGACTCTGATCGGGCTGCAGCTATGGATAAAATTGAAAAAGCATATGAATTGATTTCGAATGAATATGTAGAAAAGGTTGATAGAGAAAAGCTGCTTGAAGGAGCCATTCAAGGGATGCTGTCTACATTAAACGATCCTTATTCCGTCTATATGGACAAGCAGACGGCAAAGCAATTTTCTGACTCTCTTGATTCCTCTTTCGAAGGCATCGGGGCTGAGGTTGGAGTGGAAGAAGGCAAAATCATTATTGTGTCGCCATTTAAACAATCTCCTGCGGAAAAAGCCGGGCTGAAGCCGAATGATGAAATCATCAGTATTGATGGAGAATCGATGGCGGGCAAGGATTTAAATGACGCTGTCTTAAAAATAAGAGGAAAGAAAGGTTCCAGCGTGTCAATAAAGATTCAGCGGCCCGGGACGAAGAAGCAATTGTCATTCCGCATTAAGAGAGCTGAAATTCCGCTTGAAACGGTGTTTGCTTCAGAGAAAAAAGTGCAGGGGCATTCTGTCGGGTATATCGCCATTTCTACTTTTTCTGAGCATACTGCGAAGGATTTTGCAAAAGCATTGGGCAAGCTCGAGAAAAAAGGAATTGAAGGACTCGTGCTGGATGTTCGAGGAAACCCGGGAGGTTATCTTCAAAGTGTTGAAGAGATTCTTAAGCATTTCATTACAAAGGATCAGCCGTACATTCAGATTGCTGAACGCAATGGAGATAGAAAACGTTATTTTTCAACATTGACCCATAAAAAAACATACCCTGTCAATGTCATCACAGATAAGGGGAGCGCCTCTGCCTCCGAAATTCTTGCAGGCGCATTAAAAGAAGCGGGACATTATGATGTTGTAGGTGACACGTCGTTCGGAAAGGGAACTGTTCAACAAGCTGTACCGATGGGAGACGGCAGCAATATAAAACTGACGCTTTACAAGTGGCTGACGCCAAACGGGAACTGGATTCATAAGAAGGGTGTTAAACCGACCATTGCGATGAAGCAGCCTGATTATTTCTCCGCAGGTCCATTGCAGCTCAAGGAGCCTCTTAAAGCTGATATGAACAATGAAGACGTGAAACATGCACAGGTTTTGCTGAAAGGACTCAGTTTTGATCCGGGTCGGGAAGACGGCTATTTCAGCAAAGAAATGAAAAAAGCGGTTTTGGCCTTTCAGGATCAAAACAAGCTCGCAAAAACGGGTGTGATTGACAATCGCACCGCGGAGAAAATAAATCATTTAATTGAAATGAAAAAATCAGATGAAAAAAATGATTTGCAGCTTCAAACGGCGCTTAAATCATTATTTGTCAACTAAAGGAGATGGTGTTCCATCTCCTGTTTCTTTGTACTTAATGAATGAATAATCCATAAGTCACATAAAAATTGAGTTTTTGACAAGATATTAAAAAATTTTTCACAAATAAACATTTATAAAGGACCGAGATTACCCGATATCAATATATGAGAGAGACTTTCTAACGAGAAAATATGCATTTAAAATGAAACTTTTGCAAGTTGCCTAGTCGTTGTTTACTTCATACAATATAAGAAGGTTCTAAAAAGAACAGTAATCAGGTTTATGGCAGCTGAACTACAGGTATTTAAAAGAGAAACGTTAGCGAGAATGCTTGTTAGCACTCCAGTACTGCTGCTTATACTGGCCCGTGCTTATCTGTACAAAGAAAATGGGGGTTCACAATTGAAGAGGGCAAGTATTGTGCGTGAAAAAAAATATTATGAATTAGTGGAACAATTAAAAGACAGAACACAAGACGTAACATTTTCAGCTACAAAAGCACTAAGTCTTCTTATGCTGTTTAGCAGGTACCTAGTGAATTACACAAATGTTGAATCGGTCAATGACATTAATGAAGAATGTGCCAAGCATTATTTTAATTACTTAATGAAAAACCATAAACGATTAGGAATCAACCTGACAGATATAAAGAGGTCGATGCACCTGATCAGCGGGTTATTGGACGTTGATGTAAACCATTATTTAAAGGATTTTTCACTATCGAATGTCACGCTCTGGATGACGCAAGAGAGATAAACCCTCCTGAGGATATCCAAGCCATTTAATATTTGATAGAATATGAGTAACATGTTTGGCTTGAGGCGGTGAAAGATAGTGTCTGTTCAATGGGGATTTGAACTGTTAAAAAGTGCGGGCCTGTTCTTTTTGCACCCGCTATTCTGGTTTTTTGTCATTGTAAGTCTGGCTTTCGGATATGTAAGGATCAAGCGTGAGCGAAAAACCTTTCATACAAGAATAGCAGACATTTATGATGAAATGAAATTTACATATACAAAAGGGTTAATTCCCGGTATCCTTTTGTCTATTGTTTTAGGGGTACTCGGAATTTCTATTCCTCTCGGTATGCTTGCGATTATTGCCGTTATGACTGCAGCGGCAGCGCTCACTCTTCGCGCAAACTGGATGTCTGCTGCATATATCGTCAGTGTGAGTATGCTGATAGGTTTTGGACTGCAAGTGAATCAGGCTGAACCTTTTCTGGATCGGTTTCCGCAAGGCTATGCGGTCGTGTGGCCGGCCCTGGCGGTATTTTTGGGTTTATTGGTTATCGCGGAAGGAGCGGTTGCATATCGTTCTGCCCATGTGAAAACATCACCGGGATTGGTCGTCAGCAGCCGCGGTTTGCCGATCGGTCAGCAGCTTGCAAACCGTATATGGCTTTTGCCGCTGTTTATTCTTGTACCTGGCAATGGATTAGAATCACACCTCAGCTGGTGGCCTGTGTTTTCTGTTCCCGGAGGGTCATTCCATTTTCTGTGGATCCCTTACTTTGTCGGATTCGGCCAAAGGGTGCAGGGTTCCCTTCCTGAAACCAGTATAAGAATCACAGCGAAGCGAGTCTGTATACTCGGGCTTATTGTCTCCGCTCTCGGTGCTGCGAGTTTGCTGTGGACGCCGCTTGCGGGTGCAGCTGTCTGTGCGGCTGTATTAGGACGTATTTTTCTGTCTGTGAAGCAAAGGGTAAACGACAATGCAGCTCCGTTTTATTTCTCCAAGCGTGATCAAGGCTTAATGGTGCTTGGCATTATACCAAATACACCGGCTGAAGACTTGGAATTAAAAATCGGAGAAATTATTACGAAAGTCAACGGCGTGCCCGTTAAGCACGTATCTGATTTTTATGAAGCGCTCCAGCGCAACCGTGCGTATGTGAAGCTTGAAATTATCGGTCTGAACGGGGAGATTCGCTTTGATCAGCGTGCGTCTTATGAGGGAGAACATCATGAATTGGGCATTCTGTTCGTAAAGGATGACCGTGAAGATGAGGCAGCCGCTTTGCCTGGATCATAAAAAACAGCCTGACACCACATTTTGTGTGGCGCCGGGCTGTTTTGTTTTACGCTGAATTTTGTTCCATGCGTGCCGTTTCGTCAGATTTGATGCCTAACGAAACAAAAACACCAATGATGGATACCGCGAAGAGAATAATAAATAACGTGTGATACCCAGAAATCAGGCCAATTAAGGCTGACGAAATAATGCTTCCGAAATAACGGAAGGTCGAGAAAATGCCGGAAGCTACTCCGGACATCGAGGGTTCTACTGTGGCAAGGGATGACACCTGCATGCTGGTCAGTCCGACTCCGGATGCAAGCCCTCCGAGAATAAGAGAGATCATCAGGAAGAAAACGGAATGGGAGCTGCTCAAGAGCAAAAATAACAAATTGGCTCCGGCCATCATCGCAAATGAGAGAAATATGATTTTTTTCGCACCCCATTTATGATGGAGCTGAGCGCCTGCCCAATTGCTCGCCGACATAAATATCGAAAAGACGGAAAGCGCCATGCCGCTGTTAGATGTATTAAGCCCAAACTGGTTTGTCATGAATAACGGCATAATCAATAAGACGGCATACATCATTAGATTGCTTAACAAGACGGATAGATTGGCATTTGTAAAGGTTGAGCTTTTAAATAGCGCAAAATCAATGATTGGGTGCTGTGTGCGTTTTTCCCGTCTGAAAAAAAGCGGGACAAAAAGCAGTATCAATATGCTGTATAATGCATAGCCCCATGAAGACTCATTTTTCGTCAGCAGGATAATCGAAACGATGCTGCCTGCCAGCAAGAGAGAGCCGATGATATCCAGCGGCGCCTCTGATTTGTTTTCTTTATATTGAGGAAACATGGTCAATGCTGTAAATAAAGCAATGGCAAGAAACGGGATGTTGACCCAAAAAATTGAATGCCAGCTGAAGCTGTCAATCAGCATAGAGCCGATGAAAGGTCCGAGTGCTGCCCCAAGTCCTGCGCCAAGTCCGAAAAATCCAAACACTTTCGGAAGGCGTTTTTCAGAAACAACGTGACGGATAATGGCAATGCTGTTTGGCGTAAGCAGTGCGCCGCCGACAGCCTGCAATGCCCGAAATACAATTAACAAAAACAGGCTCGGCGATAGAGCGCAGCCTAATGAAGCAATCAGAAACAGGCCGACGCCCCATAAGTACATGGTTTTATTGCCGTACATGTCACCGAGTTTTCCGGCTATTGGCTGTGTGACGGCCATGACGATTAAATAAACGGTAACCACCCAAGTGATGCTTGCGATGGATTCGTTATACGTATGTGATATAGATGAAAGCGCGACCGCGATCATCGTTGAGTTAATGGGAACCAGGATGGCCCCCAATAATAGCGAGACGATCAGCGCCCATTCTTTTCTTGAGCTCATTGGGATCCTCCTTTTTGTTATGCCAAGGAGTTAATCAGCAGAAATTCCTTTGACAAATAGAGCGGTGCTATGCTCCAGCATTTTTTCCTGGGGCATTGAAATCACTCTGTCTCCTAAATGAAGACGGTGTACAAAGTAACCGAAAATCATCGAAATAAATACATCGGCATGTTCCGATTCATCTCCTGTCTGGATAGCCCCTTTCTCACCCATGCTTGTGAGATAATCAACTAAAAGCTGTTTCATAGATTGGGGATATTCAGTCACATGGTCGATGACATCCTGAAACATGGCCGGTTCACGAAAGCTGATTTTAATTATATCTTTTCTTTGTTCAAGCTCTTCCAGCAGACAGGTTCCGATATGCAGCAGGTCTTTATACAAATCACCCTCTGTTTGCTCAAAGATGCGATTTCGATTTGCAGAATGCTGAGAAAGCAGAGCCTCGACAAGCCCCTGTTTGTTTTTAAAATTCCTGAAAATCGTTGCTTCACTTACGTTTGCTTTTTCTGCAATTTCTTTTGTCGTCGTTGCACGATATCCTTTTTTGACGAGCAGCTGCATGGCAGCGTCAAGGATTCTGCGGTTTGTCGGTCTCAATACATTTCACCTCACGAATATACTGGCAGGACAAGTATACACCTGCCCCGCTTGTATAATAAAGAGGGTGGGCGCATCAGGACCGGCTGACAACTGTGATTTTGCCGCTGTTTCCGTCTACAGTGACGATGTCTCCATCTCGAAGCCTTTCTGTCGCTGCACGTGTGCCGAGAACAGCGGGAATGCCGTATTCCCGTGCGATAATCGCTGCGTGAGACAAGATTCCTCCGGTGTCTGTAATAATGGCTTTGGCATCTTGAAACAGGCTGGTCCATAGCGGTGTCGTCATTTTGCAAACCAGGATGTCTCCAGGCGCAAATCGAGAAAACTCACTGGCATCCCGAATCAATTTAACCGGCCCTGTTGCGATACCGCTTGATGCTGCAATTCCAAAAATGTCATTCTCCGTGTTTTTTTCATCTTCTATGACAGCACCGACAATTTCTTCAGCCGCTTTCAGCTGCGCTTTTGTCGGTGTACCGAGATAAGCAGGCGCCTGTGCCAGCTCATACTCATGAAAGATTTGTCTCCGTTTTTCAGCCTTCTCTTGAAGGGATACGGGATGAAGGAGCGCGTTTTCCACCTCGTCATCATATAAGAACCAAAGGTCTTCTCGATCTCGGATCACACCGCTTTTGGCCAGCAATTCTCCTACCTTCAGCAAAAAGACCCTCGCCTTGGCATCCAGCATAGCATCAATGTAAAAATGATGATCATCCTTAATATTGGACGAATTCAGCGTCCATTGATAATAACGTTCAAATTCTTTCTGCAAAGCGGAATCCTCAATGCTTTGCAAGAATTCATTGTACAACTTCTCACGTTTTTCAATGGTCTTCTTAAATTCGTTGTCAAAATGATAGCCATTGCGGACGTAGTTTTGAATATGAGTCAATGCGTAATATGGATTCTCTGTCCAAGTCTGTTCAATCAGATCGTGGCTTTTTACAGATCTCCATCCGTATTCCTGTAAAAATGCATTGACTTTTTGCAGGAAACGTCTGCCCTCGTCGATTTGTTCTAATGTCTTCTGCAGCTGTTGGGGCTCGGTATGCTCAAAAATGGCTGTCAGACTCGGATTTTCTCGTGTTTCAACGGAGAATTGCCATAGGCGGCGGTCTGTTTCCAGCGATTTGTTCATGACTCCTGTCAGCATTTCATAAAAATGTGAGTTTTCAGCTTCACCCTGAATGTTTTGATACATTGCTTGCAGTTTGTTCGTCAACAGAATTTGCGGGAAAACGATATTGAAGTGTTCCTCATAGGCCGTGAGATAAAAGGCCTTCAGTTTTTTAAAGGCCTCCAGCGCACTTTCCGGAGTGTGTTCCGTTTGTGCGAGTTGATCCAGCTTCCTGTAAAACGGGAGGTATGTGTGATTGATGATGTCATACATACGCTCCGATAATATCGGAAAAAGCTCTTTGCCGCAGTCTTCAGAAGGTGGCTGCTGTCCGCCTTGGTTTTTGGAATAAATGTGCCCGCGATAAAGTTTTACTTCGTCAACAACTACGCCAATCGGGAACTTTTGCATGCTCTTCTTCAAGCCGTATTCCAATGCTGGCACAATGAACGATGAAAATAACGGACTCACCGGACCTTCAATATTTGACTCCATGTTGAGCCAGAAATCATTCATATCAGCGTCTGTAATCATGAAGCTGCGTTCTTCTTCTGCCGCTTTTTTGTCCTGTTCAATGGTTGTAATTGGGCGGGCCTGCAGAAGGTATACTTGATGAGCAGCGATCCCGAATTCTAAATCAACAGGATATCCGTATAGGTCTTCGGTTTTTTTGGTGATTTCAGTCAGCTCAATTACCTGTTCATCTGTAAGGCAAAAACGGCTGCGCATGTCTTCACTCGTTTCTTTTTCGGCAATGCCTTCTGCTGCGGACTCCATATAGATCTCTTTTAAACCCATTTCTTTCTGAATCTCAAATGAAGCTTTATGAACGATATACGTGTCAGGAGTGACACTTCCTGATACGACCGCTTCTCCCAGGCCGTAGCTGGCGCTGATTAATAACTCTCTATCATCATGGGTAACGGGATTTTGGCTGAAAATCACACCCGATATTTCTGAATTGATCAGGCCCTGCACCACAACACCCATTAACGGCTCTGCGATTTGATTGTTCATTTTCTTCTTATAGCGGCTGACCCTGCCTGAGAAAAAGGAGGCCCAGCATTCTTTCACCTTAGCCAGAAATTCTTCTTCTGTTTTTATATTTAAATAGGTTTCATATTGACCGGCGAATGAAGCGCCCTCTAAATCTTCTGAAGCTGATGAAGAGCGGACGGCCACGGAACGATATGATTCTCTCAGCTCGTAAAAGGAGCTCGTCAGGTCATTCTTTAGCTCATCTGAAAATGCTCCGGCAATAATGGCATTTTCGCTACTTTCGCTTGAATCATGAAGCTGATTATCCTCCATAAAACGGGAGAGAGCATTCGTTTGAATGATAAACCCATCTGGGACAGGAAGTCCGTGTTTGGTCAGTTTAATCAAATTCATGCCTTTTGCTCCAGCCAGCTGACTGGATTCTTCAGCTTGGCGAAATAACACAGAGTACATGTTTAAAACCCCTCTTTCCTTAGTATTTTTCTCTCTATCTTTTATTTTTGGGAGCCAATGTTCAAAAAATGATAGTGAACACTATCACTCAATTGTAGGTTTAAAGGAAAATGCTGTCAAACGCAAAAAGTCCTAAATAAAATGAATATTTAAGTTAGTTAGATGATCATGAAAAATAAAACTGAAGCGGGTCTGTTTGCTTATTTTTTCGTATTCGCAAATCGTTTCACTGAGCTTTCAGATCACTGTTGGCCAAACTTCCTTTATTAAACGAGACTTAATACCTATCTTCCTGTTGATTTGACAATCAGTACAGTTTCAGCTCCCATTCAGACACCTAAATCAATTTTTCTTTATATTTGACCGCCTGCCGGTGATCTATTATTTTATGATGAACATGTATTCTGTCCGGGTTGAATAGCTGGATTTGGGTCTTGCAAAAACTCGGACGAGGCATCTGTCTATCTATAAGAAGAGAGTTTTGCGGCAGGGCACGATGATTGAATTGAACTGAAAAAGGGTATGGTGTATAAAGAGGGAACCATTGCACGATTGTCCGATTCTTCATTTTTTACTATAATCAAATCAGATGAAGAATCCCTGAGGAGGGTTTTTGTGATTACAAAAGCCGTTTTTGCAATATTTTTCCCTTTTATGCTTGTCGTCCTATTTACGAGAGTGACCTTTAACCATTACGTGGCGATCGCTCTTACAGCTGCATTGCTGTTTGCTTCTTATTTAAAAGGCTATACAGAAACGTATTTTATTGTAGGATTAGATGTTGTCTCTCTTGTGGCCGGCGGACTTTACATGGCCAAAAAAGCTGCTGAGAAAAAAGAAGAATAAACCGGACATAATGAATATAAAGATGAATTCCTGCTTTTACGTTTTAAAAGCAGGTTTTTTATACATGAAAATAGCTGGAAATAAAAAACCACCGAACTTTAGTTCGTATTTTTGGTGATTTTGCTTTCCATTGTGTTACTATATCTATAGGAAGATTTCGTTAAAGAAACGGAGGCTTATTTGTGAAAGATCGCTTTGAGTTAGTCTCAAAATACCAGCCCCAGGGAGATCAGCCGAAAGCCATTGAAAAGCTTGTCAAAGGCATTCAGGAGGGCAAGAAGCATCAGACTCTGCTGGGTGCAACAGGAACGGGCAAAACATTTACGGTGTCCAATTTGATTAAAGAAGTCAATAAGCCGACACTCGTCATTGCCCATAACAAAACCCTTGCCGGACAGCTTTACAGCGAGTTTAAGGAATTTTTTCCGAACAACGCTGTCGAGTATTTTGTCAGCTACTATGATTATTATCAGCCGGAGGCGTATGTGCCTCAAACGGATACATTTATAGAGAAAGATGCCAGCATTAATGATGAAATTGATAAACTCAGACACTCCGCTACATCGTCTCTGTTTGAACGGAGAGATGTGATTATCATTGCAAGTGTGTCTTGTATTTACGGTCTCGGTTCGCCTGAAGAATACCGTGAAATGGTTGTGTCATTGCGTCCTGAAATGGAAATTGAGCGCAACGAGCTGCTTAGAAAGCTTGTTGACATTCAATATGCCCGCAACGATATTGATTTTCAGCGCGGTACGTTTCGTGTGCGCGGAGATGTAGTGGAAATTTTCCCGGCATCCCGTGATGAACACTGTGTAAGAGTCGAGTTTTTCGGAGATGAAATTGAACGGATCAGGGAAGTGGACGCCCTGACCGGAGAAATTTTAGGCGACCGTGAACATATCGCGATTTTCCCGGCATCCCACTTCGTTACGCGGGCCGAAAAAATGGAAAAAGCGATTCAAAATATCGAGAAGGAGCTTGAGGAGCAGCTGAAGGTCATGCATGAAAACGGCAAGCTTCTGGAAGCGCAGCGCTTAGAGCAGCGGACGAGATATGATCTTGAAATGATGCGGGAAATGGGCTTCTGCTCCGGCATTGAGAACTATTCAAGACATTTGACGCTTCGCCCGCCGGGTTCAACGCCGTATACGCTTCTCGATTATTTTCCTGACGATTTTATGATTGTGGTGGATGAGTCGCACGTGACGATTCCTCAGGTGCGCGGCATGTTTAACGGAGACCAGGCGAGAAAGCAGGTGCTTGTGGATCACGGATTCCGTCTTCCGTCAGCGCTTGATAACCGCCCGCTCCGTTTTGAAGAATTTGAAAAGCATATGCACAATATCGTCTATGTGTCAGCAACACCAGGGCCATATGAGATTGAGCATACCGATGAAATGATAGAGCAGATCATCCGTCCGACAGGGCTTCTTGACCCGCTTATTGACGTGCGGCCGATTGAAGGGCAGATTGATGATTTAATCGGTGAAATTCATGCGAGAGTTGAACGGAATGAACGGGTGCTTGTGACGACTTTGACGAAGAAGATGTCAGAGGACCTGACCGATTATTTAAAAGAAATCGGCATCAAAGTTAATTATCTGCATTCAGAAATTAAGACGCTTGAACGGATCGAAATTATCCGTGATTTGCGTCTCGGCAAGCATGATGTGCTCATTGGCATTAACCTCCTGAGAGAGGGGCTTGATATTCCGGAAGTATCCCTGGTTGCGATTTTGGATGCGGATAAGGAAGGCTTCCTGCGTTCGGAGCGTTCGCTTATTCAGACGATCGGACGGGCGGCGAGGAACGCGGAAGGCCGTGTCATCATGTACGCCGATAAAATGACGAAGTCTATGGAAATTGCAATTAATGAAACGAAACGCCGTCGCGAGCAGCAGGAGCGGTTTAACGAAGAGCACGGTATTACGCCGCAAACGATTAATAAAGAAATTCGTGACGTGATTCGTGCGACTGTGGCTGCTGAGGACAAAGCGGAGTATAAAACAAAAGCTGCGCCGAAGCTGTCGAAAATGACGAAGAAAGAGCGTCAAAAAGTCGTCGAACAAATGGAGCACGAAATGAAGGAAGCCGCCAAGGCGCTTGACTTTGAAAGAGCCGCGGAGCTTCGCGATTTACTTTTAGAGCTAAAAGCGGAAGGATGATGAAAGAATGGCTATGGATCGGATTGAGGTGAAGGGAGCAAGGGCGCACAACCTGAAAAATATTGATGTGACCATTCCGAGAGATCAGCTTGTTGTTGTTACAGGACTGTCTGGATCAGGGAAATCCTCCCTTGCCTTTGATACCATATATGCAGAAGGACAGAGACGATATGTTGAGTCGTTATCCGCCTATGCCCGCCAGTTTTTAGGGCAAATGGATAAGCCTGATGTCGATGCGATTGAAGGGCTTTCTCCTGCCATCAGCATTGACCAGAAAACAACGAGTCGAAACCCGAGATCTACTGTCGGTACGGTAACGGAAATTTATGATTATCTGCGTCTTTTGTATGCGAGAGTAGGAAAGCCGCATTGCCCGGAGCACGGAATCGAAATCACGTCACAGACCATTGAGCAGATGGTGGACAGGATTTTGGAATATCCGGAGCGGACGAAGCTTCAGGTGCTGGCGCCGATTGTGTCCGGCAGAAAAGGCGCTCATGTAAAGGTGCTTGAGCAGATCAGAAAACAAGGCTATGTCAGAGTCAGAATTGACGGCGAGATGGCCGAGCTCTCTGATGAGATCGAATTAGAAAAGAATAAAAAACATTCAATTGAGGTTGTCATTGACCGGATTGTGGTAAAAGAAGGCGTAGCAGCCCGTCTGTCGGATTCATTGGAGACAGCGCTTCGATTAGGTGAAGGGCGTGTCATGATTGATGTAATCGGTGAGGAAGAGCTAATGTTCAGTGAGCATCATGCCTGTCCGCATTGCGGATTTTCAATCGGTGAACTTGAGCCGCGGCTTTTTTCATTCAACAGCCCATTCGGAGCGTGTCCAACGTGTGACGGTCTCGGTATGAAGCTCGAAGTTGATGCAGATCTTGTTATTCCCAACCAAGACTTGTCATTGAAAGAGAATGCAATTGCCCCTTGGACGCCGATCAGCTCACAATATTATCCGCAGCTTCTTGAAGCGGTCTGCACCCATTACGGCATTGATATGGATGTGCCGGTAAAGGATCTGCCGAAGCATCAGCTGGATAAAGTCCTTTATGGAAGCGGAGATGACCTGATTTATTTCCGTTACGAAAATGATTTCGGGCAAATACGCGAAGGTGAAATCCAATTTGAAGGCGTATTGCGCAACATTGAAAGACGCTACAAGGAGACAGGCTCGGATTTCATCCGTGAGCAGATGGAGCAATATATGTCCCAAAAGGCTTGTCCGACTTGCAAAGGGTATCGGTTAAAGAAAGAGGCGCTTGCGGTACTGGTCGACGGACGTCACATCGGAAAAATTACCGAGCTTTCTGTCGGAAATGCCCTTGATTTCTTCAAAGACCTTACTCTTTCTGAAAAGGATATGAAGATTGCCGATCTGATTTTCCGGGAAATTGTAGAGCGTTTAAGCTTTCTGGATAAAGTCGGACTTGATTATCTGACACTGAGCCGGGCAGCGGGAACATTGTCCGGGGGAGAGGCGCAGCGGATCAGGCTGGCCACTCAAATCGGTTCGCGGTTATCCGGTGTGCTTTATATTTTAGATGAGCCATCAATTGGTCTCCACCAGCGTGATAACGACCGTTTAATCAGCGCGCTGAAAAACATGAGAGACCTGGGGAACACACTGATCGTCGTAGAACATGATGAGGATACGATGATGGCAGCGGATTATTTAATTGATATCGGCCCGGGTGCCGGCATTCACGGCGGACAGGTTATTTCCGCGGGGACTCCGGAAGAAGTCATGGCAGATCAAGATTCGTTAACCGGCAGCTACTTATCAGGGAAGAAATTTATCCCGCTGCCTCCCGAAAGAAGAAAACCGGACGGCCGCTATATTGAGATTAAAGGCGCTTCAGAAAACAATCTGAAAAAGGCAAATGCCAAGTTTCCGCTAGGGACGTTTACAGCGGTTACGGGTGTATCAGGATCGGGGAAAAGCACCCTCGTCAATGAAATACTTCACAAGGCATTAGCGCAAAAGCTTCATAAAGCAAAAGCGAAGCCGGGCAGCCATAAAGAAATCAAAGGCCTCGAACATTTAGACAAAGTCATTGATATCGATCAGGCGCCGATCGGAAGAACGCCGCGGTCAAATCCTGCGACATACACCGGTGTTTTTGATGATATTCGCGATGTGTTCGCACAGACAAATGAAGCGAAAGTCCGCGGCTATAAAAAAGGCCGTTTCAGTTTTAACGTGAAGGGCGGCCGATGTGAAGCCTGCCGCGGTGACGGGATTATAAAAATTGAAATGCACTTTCTTCCTGACGTATACGTGCCATGTGAAGTGTGCCACGGCAAACGCTACAACCGGGAAACGCTTGAAGTGACGTACAAAGGAAAAAGCATTTCTGATGTGCTTGATATGACGGTCGAAGATGCTCTTTCTTTCTTTGAAAATATCCCGAAAATTAAGCGCAAGCTTCAAACCCTGCACGATGTTGGTCTAGGTTATATTACGCTCGGCCAGCCGGCGACTACTTTGTCGGGCGGTGAAGCGCAGCGGGTAAAACTTGCATCCGAACTGCATAAACGCTCAACCGGGCGCACGCTGTACATTTTAGATGAACCGACAACAGGTCTGCACGTCGACGATATCGCCAGACTTCTAGTCGTGCTTCAGCGGTTGGTTGATAATGGGGATACAGTGCTTGTCATTGAGCATAATCTTGATATCATCAAGACGGCTGATTATATTGTTGATCTGGGGCCCGAAGGCGGAGCCGGAGGCGGCACCATTGTCGCGTCGGGAACACCGGAGGAAATCACTGAAGTCGAAGAGTCGTATACAGGGCGTTATTTGAAGCCTGTTATGGAGCGTGACAAAAAACGCATGAAGTCACTCTTGGAAGCGAAAGAAACTGCAACATCTTAAAACCCTCTTTTCAGAGGGTTTTCACTTTTCTTTGCAGTATTTATTAAAACGTCTTCTTATACAGCTGCCGGCTCACATTCATTAAATCTTGAACAATATGAGTGCTGCTGCTGTCCAGAAGAACTTTTATATATTGAATGTCATGAGAGATGGGAAGAGGTCCGTGAATCTGTTCAAGCTCGGCTAACATTTCACGGTTCATTCTTTTTTGTTCATGAATCAGTTTTAAAACGGATTCTTGTGTTACTGTATAGTCACTGGGATCTTTCTCCATTGCTTGTCCAGCCTCCTTGATTGCCGTAAGCTTTTTACATATTGTAATCGGTACGGCTGAAAGATTCTACTTCTAAAACTTTTTAAAATCCAATTTCCGTAAATGGAAGCATGTCTAAAGGATGATTTTGAAACCTCTGGAGGTTTTATGCGTATATCTATCTAAGTAAAACGTCCTGACTTATTGTCACGGATAATTCACGATTGGAGTTGAATAAATTGAACCGTAACCAAGCCATAATTGCATCACTTTGTTATTTCAGCGTCTTTATCGCGCCGGTCATTGTGCCGATTGTCGCTTATTTTGTTGTTGATGAGAAAGAGACAAAACGTCACGCGATACGTTCTCTGCTTTCTCACATTGTTCCTTTTGCGGGCTGGCTGGTCTTATTTATCGCTTTTCTTGGCGGGGCTATTGCCATAGATGGGGACAGTGTGATGCCTGTAATTGTGATGATTGGCGGCGCAATCGTATATTTCTTAGTTGTGATCGGCATTATTATTTGGAACGTCATTCAGGGCATTAAGGTGCTGCGTGCAGCATAAGTAGATCATAGGGAGGAGATCGAATGAAGCAGGAAAAGGAACTAATCCTCAAGCTTGTGGAGGAAGGAAAGCTGACGGCACAGGAAGCACTGACGCTGATTGAAAAGCTCGACAGCGACTATAAGGAAAAAGAAGAAAAAATCACGGCTCTGTCAGTAAACGTTCATGAAGAGGATGAGCCATTCACAGCGGCCAAAAAAGATGGCAACAAGCCGTCTTTAGGGGCGAAGCTGTTCGATTGGATTGATTCTGCTGTGAAAAAGGTGAAAGAAGTTGATCTTGATTTAAACTTCGGGCACTCGTTTGACGTGCAGCATATTTTTCAATTTAAGGATACTGAGTTTTCCAGTGTAGAGCTCCAGATCGCAAACGGCAGCGTAAATATTGTTCCGTGGGAAGACGAGGATATCAGAGCGGAATGCCAGGCGAAGGTATATCGCACTGACAGCCAAGAAGCAGCAAGAGACGCTTTTCTTCAGCATATTGAATGTGAAATCAAAGGAAATAAGTTTTTTATCCGAACAGAAAAGAAAACGATGAAAACCAATGTCACATTGTATATTCCTCAGAAGGAGTATGATAAGATTCGGGTGAAGCTGTTTAACGGACCGATCAGAGGGGAACATTTACATGTAAAAGAGTTCTCGGCGAAAACGACAAATGGCGTGCTGTCGTTCTCGAATTTGACGGCTGCAAAAGCTTCGGCAGAAACGGCGAACGGCCAAATTAAGCTAGCCAATCACAATTGCGGCACGATAGAAGCGGAAACCATTAACGGGCTGATTGATCTGCGCGGAAAAAGCGAATCCATTGATGTTCAAAGCTTTAACGGAAATATCGCGATTACTGTAACAGAATCAGACTGCCGCTCGATTTACACAAAAACGACGACTGGAAATGTGGAGCTGTCGATTCCGGATGATCTTGCGGTGAAGGCTGAACTGAAAAGCAATCTCGGCTCGCTGTCCCACGAATTAATAGATGTTGACATGCTGAAAGAAAAAAATGATACCATTCAAAAAGAAATGATGTTCACTTCTAATCAAGCACATGATCAAAACATCGCCGTTTTCTCCGAATCATTAACTGGCGCCATCAAATTAAAGTATACACAGAGGTGATCGAATGAATAGATTATATCGTTCAGAAAAAAACAGGAAAATGGCCGGCGTCATCGGCGGCCTGGCGGAGTATTTCAACTGGGATGCGTCACTCCTCAGAGTGATAACCGTCATTTTAGCCGTTATGACAAGCGTTATTCCTGTTCTGCTCATATATATCATTTGGATTTTTATTGTTCCGTCAGAAAGGGATATGAAGTAACATGGTCAAATGGGCAGTCAGCATTTTAGTAAATGCTTTATTATTAATCGTCATTGACGGTTACATTGATTCCATCCATATCAGCAGCATCGGGGCAGCGATTATTGCCAGCCTCATTTTATCAATCTTAAACGTACTGATTAAACCGCTCTTGATTATCTTTACGCTGCCTGTCACAGTTGTGACGCTGGGTCTCTTTTTGTTTGTGATTAATGCCATCACCTTGATGATGACAGCGTCCATTATGGGTGACAGTTTTCAAATTGACGGCTTCGGATCAGCCATCTTGGCATCTGTTGTCCTGTCGGTGTTCCATTTGCTGATTCAAAAAGGCATTTTAGAACCGCTTCGAAAAAAATAAAAGCTGCCATGCAAATGGCGGCTTTTTTACATAGGATGTTTTTCTTGTTTGATGTCATGTTTCGTCCGATGCATGTACGGCAGAAGGCAAAAGTTCAATATGGCAAATACGATACCCAAAAGGCCAAATGACATGACAGACGGCATCCGTGTCAACAGATAAGCTGATATCATCGGGCCGGCCGCCATACCTGTATATCTGACAAAGTTAAAGATTCCGATCGCGCTCCCCCTGTTGTGTTCAAACTCATGGGTGATCATCGTGGAATACAGGGGAGGAATAACCCCCATCGAGACACCGAACAGCGCCAATGTGAGAGCCATGAGAATGATCGAGACGGAATGCGTAAAAGCAAATAAAATGATGCTGACCGCTGCAATTGCATTGCTGTAGATAAACAATGTACTTAGAGGAACTTTTGCCTGTATGTTTTTAAACAGAAAGGTACCAGCGATTGTGCTTAACACCAGAGGCAAATATAACAGTCCCGCTATCCGTACATCCATATGATAATGTTCCGTCAGCAATATCGGTAGATAGACAATAACCGCAAAATAAATGAAAAAGAGAAAAAAGCTTAAGGTCAAAATGACATTTCCAGCTCTGTTTGTGAAAATGGATTTATAATGAGTAAGCAAACTGCCTGATTTTGCATCTTGCATTGATCCGCTATGAGAATCCTTAGGGAAGAAAATGCTGTTTGTAGCTAATAAAATAACAGAGATCGCCGTCAGCATCCAAAAGATCCCTTCGTGTCCGAAAGCCCCGCCGAGAAATCCCCCGAGAACAGGAGCAATAGCCGGGGCGGCCGAAAGAAGCATTTGATACGTACCCATGGCATTTCCGCGAGCACTGCCTGTAAATAGCTGGCCGATTGTGGTGGCCGCAATGAGAGGGAGTGCTGCGGAACCGGCTGCCTGTAC
The DNA here is from genome assembly GCF_054161355.1 of Bacillus sp. PK3-037. NCBI lineage: Bacteria > Bacillati > Bacillota > Bacilli > Caryophanales > Bacillaceae > Bacillus > Bacillus sp. PK3-037. Next base: position 677,966 of record NZ_CP096408.1, read on the forward strand.
GATTCTAAAAATAAGAAACAAAGTAAAATCAGTGGTGACGGCACATCCGAAACTGGCTGCCGCCGTTGCCAGTATACCGGCAAGCAAGACATAACGCGCGCCTTTAAAATCGATGATGGCGCCCAAAATAATTTGCATAATGGCTGTCACAGTCATAAAAACTGAAACTGACAGGTTCACGAGGGTTACAGAGACATGGAATGATTCTTTAATAATCGGGATGATGGGTGAATATATATTTTGGCTTAAAGAAGCAAAAAATGCGCTGAAACAAACAATATACAAGATCAGCATTGCTTTTGATTTCGTTTGAGCCATAAAGAACAACACCGCCTTTTTTACTTTACAGGTTTCTCTGAAGTATCATCTGTTTGCTCAGCTTCAAGTCTGGAAGTAAGCTGTTCTAAAAATTTCAATACAGCATTCTGTTCATCTTGTGAGAATGAATCAAGGAATTGGTAAAATGCCAGCTCCTTTTTTTTGTGCAGTTTTTCATGCAAATCAAAAATCTGTCTGCCTTTACGGGTTAATTTGAAATAGACTTCTTTTTTGTTATCAGTCAGCTGATAGCTATTGATAAATTCTTCTTTGATCAGTTTTGTGCTGATTTTCGTTACGTTCGCTTTTGATAAATTCATTTTTTTAGCAATTCCCGTATTATTAATCGGTTCATGTTGGCCAATACAGTCAATGACATGGATGCTAGTCATGTTTTTGGGAACATCATTCACATCTTCTTCTGCGGCCTCCTTAAAGAACTGCCGAAGTGAAGTATTCGCTTTTTGTTCATTAAGATGCAGGAGCCGAACGTATATGTCGTATATCAGCTGTTTTGTCAGACCGGACATAGGCTACCTTCTTTCTTTGAATGAATGGTTTACTAGGAAACAATAAAAAATCGTTTACTGGTTAATAATTTAATTTTATCTGTTCTTGTTTTTGTTGTCAATTGCTGGTGCTTAAGGAAGCTGAAAACTGTGACATTTACACTTTTTTTCAATTTTTCAAGGCTGATGATATTGACACATGGCAGAATAAGGGATGGAATGACCGATGTTTACTGGTAAACGTTAATTATGATCATCGTCTATGAAATGAAAAAAGGTTATTACTGAAAATGGTCCGTTGAAGCTTTAAGTGCTGTCTATCAATAATCCATCTCATTTTAAGAGGTGATTGAGATGGAAGCTGTACCGTGCTTATCTCTTTTTAATGCGAACTCTTGTATCGCTTAAAATCATTCATTATGATTGCTGTTATCCATCAATCTGCCTCTCTGATTTTATCGTTAACCGGTTTAACTTCAAGAGGCCGATGTCTTTTTGTTTTTTTTGCACAAAAATAAACTCATAAGCTTCCCTGTTCAGACGCAAAATACGTGAAAAGGGAGGTGTCGTGATGAGAAAATACACAGTCATAGCTTCTTTATTATTGTCTTTTCTGTTTGTTCAGTCTGGCGGCCATCATGAAGCGAAGGCCCTGCCCGTCATAAAGCAGGAACCGTTCCAAACGCCTCATTACATACCCTTGCTTGAAAACCCTCCTCAAATTGAAGTGAAGGCTGAAATGAAGGGCAACCTGATCATTCAGGCGCACGTGCGTGACAGTGAGTATCAATCGTTTTCTGCCTTTTTATTTTATAAACAAAGCAATGAACTGGGCTATAAAATGGTGCCGATGGACCCAACCCCCGGAGCTATCCGTCAGTTTTTGGCGCAAATTCCGAAGAGGTCAATCTGGAATAGCGAGCTCGAGTATTACATTGTGTTCTCGAATGGAAAGCAGCGGGTGGAGTCAGAAACGAAGACACTGAAGCTGGATGGATTTCAGGCTGATCTCGCCCATATCCCGGAGCTGCTGATCACCGAGCTTGCGGTTGATACAAAAAATATCGGGCGTACAGACGCTTATGAATTTATTGAGGTATATAATACAACCGACAGAACAATTGATTTTAAAGATTATCACTTCCGCTATCGCTATCCGAAGGAAGGGCCGGACTCCGATCTGATTTGGAGACCTGATCAGCGGGTCGTCATTCCTTCTGGCGAAACCTGTGTATTTTGGCTCAAGCCTGCCGGACATCCTGAATTGACATCGGATGATTTTAACCGGCACTATCAGACACATTTGAGAGAAGGGAAAAATCTGTTGTTGCTGGAAGAAACAGAGGGCATGGCGAATACCCGGCCGCGTGCGGTTGCGATATCGACGAATACAGGGAAGGATATTTCAGTTGCGCACTACCGGAAACATACGCTGCGCCGCTTGTCGTCTGTGCTTTATAAATATCCTCTCGATGGAACAGCGGAACTGCTCAGCATTTCAATAGCAGAAAAAAATCCGTCGCCAGGCTCGGTTTTACAGGCGCAGGTTCCAGAGCAAAAACGAAAAATGAAGCTTGATAAAGAAAAGCCGGTTATAGAAGATTTAACAGACCGCAAGTCTGTCCGTCCGGCTGAAAGCATTGAACTGCGGGCTGACATACGTGACCGCAGTTTAGTGAAAACGGCCGCCTTTTATTATCGGACAGATGAACACAAACCGTTCAAACGCATTTTCGCTGAAAAAGACCGCAACGATCATTTGTACCATTATATTGTCTACTCGCCTGAGCTGATCGGGAAGGATCAGCTTGAGTATTACGTCGTAGCCGGTGACGGGATCAATGAAGCGAAGACGCCTGTCAAAATGATTGATATTAAGCAAACAAGCAAGTCGCACGGTTTGCGGATGAATATAGAAAACAGAGATACACTTTCGGGGACACAGTTTCTCAAAGCGACTACGGATGGGCGGACTGACAGCATTAAGCTGTGGATTGACGGAAAAAAACAACTGACAGAGCCCGCCATGGAAAAAGAAGTATATTTTGCGTTCGATACCCGAAAAACGAACCTTTACTTTAAAAATGCTGTAACGATGGACGGCAAGGTGCTAAAAGTTTTCGATGATACGACAAATCAATACCGTACCTACTCTGTCCCTTTGCCGGAGACGCTGCTTCAAAAAGGGAAGCAGCTGCAGCGTATCACGATACGATCCGGTTCAAAGGTATCTCCGTTTGATACGGCTGAAAACCGTGACGACTTTTTAGTCAAAAATGCCCGATTGGTATTATCGGATGGAACGGTGATCAGGGATGAGCGTATTTCTCCCGAGAAGGAGCTTTTTATTGGGGATAATCAGCGCTCAAATAAAAGCTGGCCGTTTCAATTTCATTTGCCTGACGGACTGTTTACGTCACAGCTGCTGAAGTGGGATACAGAGAAGCTGACTGAAGGAGCCCATCATATTGCAGTAAGCGACGGGAATGAAAACCTGAGTTTTGTAGTGCGGGTTGATAATTCAGGGCCGCACATCGAACCGAATGTGACGGACGGACAGACGTATAAAGGAAACCTGGTTCTGCAGGCAGATATGTTTGATAAATGGAGCAAAATAGAGGAAACAGAGGCATTTTTAGATGGTGACAGCATTACGCTCCCATATCATACGTCAACTTCTGAGCTGTCTCCGGGCAAACACACGCTGAAAGTCTCAGCAACAGATTTGGCTGGCAATAAAACGGTTATTGAGCGGACATTTAAGACAGAGCGGGAGCATCCGGAACAGCCGGAAATCGTAAATAGCGATGCCGATACGCACAAAGCTAAGCTTTCGGTGCGGGTGAAGGATCCGACGAATGACGCGATGGATGTGTCTTTTTACAGAGGCTTTCAATATACAGCGCAAAACAGAAATAATGTGAAAATGTTTAAGCATGCGTCACTGACTGAACCTCCGAAAAGCTTTGTCCCGGAAAGCGAGACGCCGTTTACCAATGAAGAAATAAATCGGGTGTCAGGAGCTGACGGAAAAACAGTGTCAACTGAAGAGAAGGAGCTTTTTCCTTATCACCGTTTTGAAGTGACGGTTGACCCGTCCATTGATGAGAATGATTTAGCTGAAGCCGTTTGGAGAGGAAGCTCTCTGCCGGGGAGAAAAGTGACAATGTACGCTTGGAATTACCGGATAAGCCAGTGGAAGCCGATTGACAGCTTCGTTGCCAAAGATGACAAACAGTTCACGCTAAAGGCGTCTGTCATCGCTTCCGATTATGTGCGGAAATCTAAGATGAATATCATTGTTCAGGACGAAATTCCTCCTGCGAAGGATATGTATACCTTTGTCTGGATGTCAGACACGCAGTATTATGCAAAAAGCTATCCGCATATTTTTGATAAGCAGACTGCATGGATCAAAAATAACCAAAGGAAGCTGAATACGAAATACGTGTTTCATACAGGGGATATTGTAGATGATTCCGCGGATATCAGACAGTGGAGAAACGCTGATCAATCAATGCGTGTCCTGGACAACAGCGGAATTCCTTACGGCGTGCTGGCCGGAAACCATGATGTCGGTCATAAGGACGGCTCCTACAGGGCATTTGGCAAATATTTTGGCAGCCACCGTTTCGATAAGAGACTGCATTATGGCGAATCCTACAAAAATAACCGCGGGCATTATGACCTCATATCAAGCAGCGGCAATGATTATATTATGCTGTACATGGGCTGGGGCATCACGGACGAAGACATCGCATGGATGAATCAAGTGCTGAAGAAGCACCCTGACAGGACAGCTGTCTTAGCTTTTCATGAATATTTACTCGTAAGCGGAAACAGAAGCCCGATCGGCGAGAAAATTTTCAAGAAAGTTGTTAAGCCGAACCCGAATGTCGTGATGGTGTTAAGCGGACATTATCACAGCGCGATGAGAAAAACAGATGAGCTGGATGATGACGGAGACGGAAAACCGGATCGTCTCGTACATCAAATGCTTGCTGATTATCAGGGCGGGCCGGAGGGCGGCCAGGGGTATTTGCGTTTGATGCAGTTTGACCAGGCAAACAATGTGGTGCATGTATCCACATACTCTCCGTATTTGGATGATAAAAACTTTTATGATACAGATAGTTACGGCAACAAGGATGAGTTTACGCTGGAGCTTGATCTGAAGCCGAGAATGAAAAGAGTAGAAACCGATTATTTTGAATGCAATGTCTATACAAACGAACAGCTCGGAAAACGCGAGAAAGTGAAAAGCGGGGAAACCGCCGAATTCCTTTGGGAGAATCTAGAGCCGAGTTCTGTTTATTATTGGTACACCATTGTGGAAGACAGCTTTAACGGAAAAACGAAATCACCGATCTGGAAGTTCAAGACGAAAAAAGAAACCTATCGTCCAGCGCCAGACCAGTTTGATTTTCGCCGTGTCTCCAATCCTTAAAAAGGGGTTGGAGATTTTTTTATGACAGCCGATCCATGTAGTGAACAAAAGTATAACGGTCGCCCCTGTATACAGATTTTACATGCTCAAAAGCAGTCCCGTTCTGCAAATACGTGGTTCGTTTAATCAACAGGACTGGCGCCCCCTCTTGGATGCCGAGTATGTTTGCTTCATCTTTTGTTGCGGCGCTCGGTTCAAGTTCTTGTTTGGCGCGGGAAATCGGCGTGCTGTTGTACCTTTCGATATGCTCGTAAATCGACGACTTGAAATGAGACTGATGTAATTCACCTGCCAGCTCAAATGGGATGTGTGAGGCTTCGATCGCCATAGGAATATCATTCGCCAGCCGAACCCGTGTGATTTTGTGGATGCGGGACGGGTGCCCGCATCCTAGTATGGCGGCCAGCTCCTCAGTCGAATCGATAAGCTGATAATCGATGAGCCTGCTGCTCGGCCTCATGCCGCGGCTTTTCATATCTTCGGTAAAGCTTGTAAGCCCTTGGAGCGCTTGCTCCATTTTTAGCTTGCTGACAAAGGTGCCCCGGCCTTTCTGGCGATAGAGAAAACCTTCATTGACCAAATTAGAAAGCGCTTGGCGCACTGTCATCCGGCTGATCCCGAATTGCTCGGCATATTCCCGCTCGGAAGGAAGCGGCATATCCGGCTTCAGCTCTCCGCTCTTTATGTGGGCTTTTAATTGCTCCATAATCTGATAATAAATCGGGATAGGAGATTGTTTATCGATATTCATAGCGAAAATCCTTTCAATGCCTGAACCCCGCGGCTTCTTGATCAATCAAAACCGAAACGTTAGGACGCAGGTGCAAAGAAGACGCAGGGAATTCCTCGCTGACTTGTCCTTCCAGCAGCCGTTTGGCAGCTTCGGCTTTGCTTGTGCCGGAGATAAGCAGAAGAATCCGCTTGCTTGAGAGAATCGTTTGAATCCCCATTGTAACGGCTTTTTTTGGCACACTGTCAATGGAGGGAAAATATCTGGCATTGGCCTGACGGGTTTGTTCATTTAATGCCACGACATGTGTGCGGGACTGGAATGATGTACCTGGTTCATTAAAGCCGATATGCCCGTTCCGGCCGATGCCGAGAAGCTGAATGTCCGCTCCGCCAAGTGATTCAATCAATTGTTCGTAGCGTTTGCACTCGGCTTCCAGGTCACCTGCGTTTCCATCAGGAATAAAATGCCGGCTCGGCTGACTGTCGATATGCTGAAAGAAACGGTCATTCATATAGCGGTGATAGCTATTTGGGTCATCACCGGAAAGCCCGGCGTATTCATCTAAATTAATCGTGGTGATGTTTTGAAAAGAAAGATTCTCTGTTTGGTGCAGGCGGATCAGCTCGCGGTACGTGCCTTCCGGTGTCCCGCCTGTCGCTAAACCGAGAACGGCATCAGGCTTTTCCCTGACTGTTTCAGCCACAATGCCGGCAGCTTTTTGGCTTAATGCCTCATACGATTGACATTCGATTACTTTCATATATGATCAGCCTCCTTGGATTTAAATGCAATGTTTCCGCGGCAGACGGTGAGAAGCACCTCACATTCACTGCTGACAATTACAAGATCCGCATCTTTTCCCTCTGTTATACTGCCTTTTCGGTCAAAGATGCCAAGCTGTTTGGCCGCGTTTGCTGAAGTTATATTTGCTATATCCGTCCAAGAGCAATTCGTAAACGCGCGCATATGCCGGGCGCCTTCATTCATTTTTAAAATCGAACCGGCAAGCGTCCCGTCCGGAAGAAGAGCTGTTTTTCCCTTTACTGTCACACTTTGTCCGCCGAACTCGTAGACTCCGTCTTTCAGTCCTTTCGCCCGCATCGAATCGGTGATCAAGATAAGCTTGCTGCTGCCTTTTGCTAAAAAAGCAAGCTTTGCCGCTAACGGATGGGAGTGGATGCCGTCAGCAATAAGCTCTGTGACATAACCCTCATGGGCGAGGGCTGTTCCGATTACTCCGGGTTCACGATGATGAAACGGGCTCATCGCATTGTATAAGTGAGTCATATGGCTGGCGCCTGCTTCAAAGGCTTCCAAAAGTAATGCGGAGTCTGCATCCGTGTGTCCCATTGAAGCGATAATCGACTCATCTTTTAAATAACGGATCAGTTCAAATTGCTGATCCTCCTCCGGCGCAAGCGTGACGATTTTGATCAGTCCGCCTGCCTCCTGCTGCCACTTCTTGAAAAGCGCAAGATCTGAGGGCCTGATCCATTCCTTTGGCTGCGCTCCGGCCCTTTTAGGTGAAACAAAGGGGCCCTCCAAATGAATTCCGATCAATTCCGAGCCTAATGAAGAGGATTCCTCAACAGACTTCCAATCTCTCGCATTTACCAGAGCTTGAGAAATTTGGCCATGCTCCTGTGTGATGGTTGTCGCTAAAAAACTCGTTGTGCCTTCCTCAGGCAGTCTTGAGGACATGGCGTCGAGCGCGGCAAAGCTCGCATCCATTGTATCTGCGCCATAGCCGCCGTGAATATGGATATCAATCATTCCCGGAAGCAATACGGCATCCTTTGGGCCTTGAATTTCCTTTGAGTATTGCTCTTTTGGCCGTTCTGTTGAGACAGCGCTGATTTTTCCGTCCTTGACCCCGACATAGCCGTTTTTGATCACTTCATTTTCTGTCACGATACTGATTCCGCTGAGAAGAAGACTATCTGCCATAAATGATCCGCCTTTCTGAAATATGAATACGTTTATTTTACTCTTTTTCAGACTAGTGATCTAGACCAGCTGACACGTTTGCCAGTCTTTTATAAAATCTGTTTTAGGTTCAAGCCCGAAAGTGATAAAATGAAATTATTGTTGAGCAAGCTCGGGTTATCCCGGAACAGGAGGAACATATCGTGGCAAAGGTTCGGACAAAAGATGTAATGGAACAGTTTCATTTGGAATTAATCAGCGGAGAAGAAGGTATTAACCGCCCGATTACGATGAGCGATTTATCAAGACCAGGCATTGAAATTGCCGGATATTTTACATATTACCCCAGGGAGCGCGTACAGCTTCTGGGGAAAACAGAGCTCTCTTTCTTTGAACAGCTGCCGGAAGAGGATAAAAAGCAGCGAATGGAATCTCTATGCACGGATGTAACACCAGCTATTATTTTGTCTAGAGATATGCCTATCCCGCAGGAGCTCATTGACGCTTCCGAGAAAAACAGCGTGCCTGTCCTCAGATCGCCTTTGAAAACGACAAGACTGTCAAGCCGATTGACCAACTTCCTAGAAAGCAGACTTGCGCCAACCACAGCCATTCACGGTGTGCTTGTAGATATATATGGCGTCGGAGTGCTGATCACAGGGAAAAGCGGCGTCGGAAAAAGTGAAACCGCGTTGGAGCTTGTGAAAAGAGGCCACCGCCTTGTTGCTGATGATTGTGTTGAAATTCGGCAGGAGGATCAGGATACCCTTGTCGGAAACGCCCCTGAGCTCATTGAGCATCTGCTTGAAATTAGAGGGCTCGGCATTATTAACGTCATGACGCTGTTTGGTGCCGGTGCGGTCAGAAGCAATAAACGAATTACAATTGTGATGAATCTTGAACTCTGGGAGCAGGGCAAGCAATACGACCGTCTTGGACTCGAAGAAGAAACAATGAAAATCATTGATACAGAAATTACAAAACTCACGATCCCTGTCCGTCCGGGACGAAATCTCGCGGTCATTATTGAAGTGGCTGCTATGAACTTCAGATTGAAGCGGATGGGCCTAAACGCCGCTGAGCAATTTACCAACAAGCTGGCGGATGTCATTGAAGACGGTGAACAAGACGAATAGGAGTTGGCAATAAATGAATGAAGCGATAGAACCACTCAATCCGATAGCGTTTCAGCTGGGGCCGTTAGCCGTCCATTGGTACGGAATCATTATCGGCCTCGGTGCTTTGCTGGGGCTTTGGATTGCCATGAGAGAGAGTGAGAAACGAGGACTGCAGAAAGATATTTTTATCGATCTCGTCCTTTTTGCGATCCCAATCGCGATTGTTTGCGCACGGATTTATTACGTTGCATTTGAATGGGATTATTATGCCGAACATCCGGGGGAAATCATAAAAATCTGGAAGGGCGGCATCGCGATTCACGGCGGATTAATCGGTGCCATTTTGACAGGCTATGTCTTTTCGAGAGTGAAAAACATTTCTTTCTGGAAGCTTGCGGATATCGCGGCGCCAAGCATTTTGCTCGGTCAGGCGATCGGCCGCTGGGGAAACTTTGTCAATCAAGAGGCACACGGGGAGGCGGTCAGCAGAGCCTTTTTAGAAAACCTGCACCTGCCTGAGTTTATCATCAATCAAATGTACATCAACGGGCAATATTATCATCCTACTTTTTTATATGAATCACTATGGAGCTTTGTCGGCGTTATGATGTTGCTGCTTTTGCGCAGAGCGAATTTGCGGAGAGGCGAGCTGTTTTTAACCTATATCATTTGGTATTCAATCGGAAGGCTCTTTATTGAAGGAATGCGGACTGACAGCTTAATGCTGACGAGTTCGCTTCGCATCGCTCAGGTGATCTCAATCGTATTGATTGTTTTGGCAGTAGCAGCCATCATCTTCAGACGCGTCAAGGGGTACTCGGCGAAGCGTTACGCAGAGTAGACGGTAACAAAGGGGGATGAGGGATGAAGAAGATTTTTCTGGCTGGTCTTGCGGCAGGTCTTCAAACAACATGGACACTCGGCAAAGTCATTTTTCCGGTAACTCTGGTGGTCACTTTGCTTCAGCATACGCTTGTCATGGATTGGCTGGTACGGCTGATCACACCGGTAATGGGCCTGTTCGGGCTTTCTGGTGAAGCGGCGATCCCGCTTGTTCTTGGAAATATGCTGAATCTGTACGCGGGGATTGCCGGGATATTGACACTGGATTTATCCGTGAAGGAAGTTTTTATCTTAGCGGTGATGCTTTCATTCTGTCATAACTTGATTATCGAATCGACAGTCGCAGCAAAGGTCGGAATCAGGATTGGCATCATATTGGCAGTGCGCATTGGTTTGGCAGCTGTTTCTGCAATCGTCATCAATCTCATCTGGCATGGCGGGCAGGAAACGGCGCAGTACGGTTTTATCGCTGCAAAGGGTGATGCGCCTGACGGCTGGCTGGCAATGCTGGCCGAGGGTTTAACGAAAGCCGGACTTGGCGTTTTGCAGCTGGCGGCAATTGTGATCCCGCTGATGATCATCATTCAATTTATGCGAGACTTAGGCTGGCTGCACACGTTTTCGAAGTGGCTGTCTCCGTTTACGCAGATGCTCGGCATGAATAAAAATACCTCGATGACAATGGTGGCCGGCTTGACAATCGGTCTGGCCTACGGAGCGGGTGTCATGATTAAAGCAGTCGAAGATGACGGCGTTGGCAGGCGCGACATGACACTGGTCTTTATTTTTCTCGTTGCCTGCCATGCCGTCGTTGAAGATACACTTGTCTTTATTCCGCTTGGGATTCCAGTTTGGCCGCTATTGCTGATCCGGGTCACTACGGCTGTGCTGCTGACGATGGCTATATCGTATATGTGGAAAAAATGGAAACCCTCAGCGGTTGGAAAGGAAGCAGTATGACTGATAAACAAGTAACGACGATTCTGTTTGATTTAGACGGGACCCTTATTAATACGAATGAATTAATTATCGCGTCATTTTTGCATACGCTGGAGCATTATTACCCGAGCCGCTATAAACGTGAAGATGTGCTTGCGTTTATCGGCCCGTCTCTTTTTGAAACGTTTTCTTCAATGGATGCTGAGAAAACTGAAGATATGATCAGCATGTACAGAACATACAATCACCAGATGCATGACACACTTGTCACCGAATATGAAACGGTTTATGAAACGCTGGATGAACTAAAAAAAGCGGGCTTTACATTAGGAATTGTGACAACAAAATTAAGAGATACTGTCAATATGGGCCTTAAGCTGACGGGCATCGGCGAATTTTTCGAAACCGTTGTTACACTTGATGACGTCACGATGGCAAAACCTGATCCCGAGCCTGTGCTGCTGGCGCTGAAACAGCTGGGAAGCGAGCCTGCAGAAGCCATCATGGTCGGTGACAACTATCACGATATTCTGGCGGGTAAAAACGCCGGCACAAAAACAGCCGGGGTCGCTTGGACGATTAAAGGCACGGAAGCGCTGACGAAACATGAGCCTGACTATATGCTTGAGAAAATGAGTGATCTATTACAAATCGTTGGAGTGAAGTAATCTGTGAGAAAAACAGACCGGCATCCGGTATCAGGTGCTAACTCACTGTGGCATGTCTATCAAACGGTGCCTTTTTTGAAGGTAGTGAAGAATTTCATGATTATTCAAATCGCGAGATACACACCGTTTATAGGGATGAAAAACTGGCTGTACCGTACATTTTTGCGGATGAAGGTCGGAAAGCAGACATCCTTTGCCCTCATGGTGATGCCCGATATTATGTTTCCGGAAAAGATCTCAGTCGGAACGAATTCAATCATCGGATACAATACGACCATTTTGGCCCATGAGTATTTAATTCAGGAGTATCGAACCGGTAAAGTCCTGATCGGAGACGAAGTGATGATCGGAGCCAACACGACCATTCTGCCAGGCGTAGAAATAGGGAATGGCGCAGTCGTGTCCGCCGGAACGCTTGTCCATAAGGATGTGCCAGCCGGAGCATTTGTCGGCGGAAATCCGATGAAAATCATATACACAAGGGAAGAAATGCAGGAAAGAAGAAAAAGCCCGCTGAAATAATTAGCGCGGGCTTTTTTTGTATATTAAAATTGGGTATTGTTTTTTTCCGTTACGTGCTGGACGCCGATCCATTTCTTTCCGACGTTAGAGTATCTTGTGTTCGTCATGGTGACAGTGCTCGTTTTACTGTCCGTACGGAAAATCGCTTCCTTCATGTTTGTGATGGTGCATCTGTCGATAATGACATCGGTATGGAAAGTCGACCCGCCCAGCTGTCTAATAAACTTTCCGCCGTTATCCGCAGTGAAGTTTTTCACTGTAAACGTGCTGGCTTTATTGATTTGAAAGATTTTATCAGAAGCTTTTTGAGCAGAACCGCCGTCAATGGTTACTTTTCCTTCCTTCTTCACAGTTAACGCGTCCTCACCAACATCTTCCCACGTCACATTCTGAATGTTAACGTTTCCATAAGTGTGCACGCCATCAGCAGCAGGAGCTCCGAGCACAACATTTTTCAGGGTTGCTCCGTCTTCCACACGAAAAACAGGCTTTTGGTTTTCCGATTGGCTTCCGTCACCCAATTCTTTTCCTGCTACAAACCGCTGTCCCTTCCCGTCATATGTTGTATTTTTTGGCACGATAATTGTTTCATGAACCACTTTGTCAGCTGCAAAAGCAGTTGATGTCTGAAACTGGCTGAAGCCCATAACCAAACTGAACATAAATAGGATAGACACGATTTTTTTCAATGATAAAATCCTCCCCGGATATCTTTAGTTTTGTAAGAGAAGCGTCAGCATCTTGCACCGGCTTCTCTCACATAGATCGGGGCAAGGCTGAATCTGTTTTAATCATAGAAATAGCCAGCCTGAAAGTAAAGACAAATTCGGAAGGAAAATGGAAAATGCGTCATTGTTACCTCATTTAAACATCAAGCATGAATATTGGCGTATTTGCTCAGGAGAGAGCATAAGAAAAGCTAGTGAAAGCGGGCAGCTTTACTTTTGAACGACGATGGCTTGGCTGCCCATTTGCACCCACGCTTTTTCGAAGCTGGTCCGGTCTGTTTTTCTGTTTTTATAGCCATAAGGGTCATTCACATACACGTAATTTTCATCATAACCCGTGACGGCGACACTGTGTTCGCTGTACGTGATATCGATCGTTCCGTTTGGCGTTTTCCATGTCTGCATGTTGTCAACCGGCGTAAAGTTAGCTGTCGTGATAACCCAAACCGGGTTGCCTTTCTCAAGCTGCTCATAAACAGCAGAGATGCTTTTTCCTGTCAGATCAGAAACGCTGTCCCCCGCATAGGCTTTAGCGAGCTGATAGATCGGGCCATGATAGACACCTAGCCCCGGGCCGTTCGCCATATCACCGACAAATCCGTCATTCGGATCACCTTTTAATCCGCTGCTGTATGTCAAAGGCACTGTTGCGATCTGGTTTGCCAGTGTATTCTTTGTCACGTTGTATCCCGCATAGTTCAGCACCATTGCAAGACTCGTCACCTCACAGCCATTATAGAGCTTTGGGGCATCCATCTGATTGAAAAGCGTGACGTCCATCGGCTCAGCGCTTCCTTTCAGTTTCTTCTCTTTGTTTGCTGCTTCAGATTCATTCTTCGTTGCACCTAAATCAATTTTGAAAAACGAAATATCTATATCTTTTGCATATATTTTGATGCCGAAGAAAATGACAGCAGAAAGTATGATCAGTACACATAACGTTCGCAGTGTTTTCATCTTTAACTCCTTGTTCTCTATTTGATTTGTATTATAGCATGCCAAACATCAAGAATTTGAGATATGAGCTACCTTTCATCATTTATTCATGACTTTTTCATATTTAGGAGGAGGATTTCTGAACGAAAAAGATTCATTCGAAAGTTTAAGCATTGATTTCCATTCTTTCATCTGCTAACATATTATCATATTAGCGAACTAAAGGATTCGGAATTTTCCTTCAAACAATTACGGAGGTGCTGGGTTGATGTTTATGTTTGAAAAACCGCACGGCATGAGAGATACACTGCCCGGTTTATATGAAACGAAAAAAAAGGTGAGGCAATCGTTAACCGATATGATAGATAAGTGGGGCTATCAATTTATGGAAACGCCGACGCTGGAGTTTTACGATACGGTTGGTGTACAGTCAGCAATTGAAGAGCAGCAGCTGTTTAAGCTTCTGGATCAGGATGGCAAGACACTGGTGCTTCGCCCGGATATGACAGGGCCGATCGCAAGGGTGGCGGCATCAAAGCTGCTGAAACATGATCATCCCCTCAGAGTCGGCTATGCGGCAAATGTGTTCAGAGCCCAGGAACGCGAGGGCGGACGTCCTGCCGAGTTTGAGCAGGTTGGAGTGGAATTGATCGGTGATGGCACGACAAGTGCGGACGCAGAGGTCATTGCCTTAGTAGTCGGTGCGTTAAAAAATGCCGGCTTGACTTCATTTAAAATTGCAATCGGCCACGCAGGCATTGCAGATGCCCTGTTTGTCGAGGTGCTGGGGAATGTTGAACGAGCGGACGTCCTGCGGAGGTTTTTATATGAAAAGAATTATGTCGGCTACAGAGAGCACGTCAAATCTCTTCCGCTTTCCTCCATTGATAAAAACAGATTGCTTGAGCTTCTCGAATTGCGAGGGAGCATAGAAGTATGCGGACGTGCTGAAGAAATCGTCGATTCAGCGCAAGGTAAAAGTGTGGTTGATGAACTGAAGGCGCTGTGGGAGATTCTTGAGGACTACGGATGTACGGAAAATGTCCGTCTTGATTTGAATATGGTCAGCCATATGAGCTACTACACTGGGATTTTATTTGAAGTGTACGCGAATAATGTCGGCTTTGTGATTGGCAGCGGCGGCCGTTATAACAAGCTTCTTGGACATTTTAATTCACCGGCGCCGGCGACGGGTTTTGGGCTTCGAATTGACCGGATGATTGAAGCGCTCCATATGAAAGACGAACCTTGTGAAATGGATGCTGTCATTTTCAGCAAAGAACAGCGGGTGCAGGCCATCGCTTTTGCGAATGAAGAGCGTTTGAAAGGTAAAAAAGTTGTTCTTCAGGATTTACTGGGGATTGAAAATATTGATCAGATGACAAAATCATTTGCGAATGTCACCTATTTTATCGGTGCCAGAAAGGAAGAGCAAAATGGGTAAGTTACTCACAATGGCAATGCCGAAGGGGCGAATATTTGAAGAAGCAGCAGGGCTGCTGCGGGAGGCGGGATACAAGCTGCCGGGAGAGTTTGAGGATTCCAGAAAGCTGATCATCGACGTGCCGGAGGAAAATCTCCGCTTCATTTTGGCAAAGCCGATGGATGTCACCACATATGTGGAGCACGGTGTGGCAGACGTCGGAATTGCGGGGAAGGATGTCATGCTGGAGGAAGAGCGCGATGTATATGAGGTACTGGATTTGAAAATCAGCAAATGCCATCTGGCGGTTGCCGGACTTCCCGATGCAGACTGGAGCGGCGTCGCGCCGAGAATCGCCACAAAGTATCCGAATGTGGCTTCCAGTTATTTTAGGGAGCAGGGAGAGCAAGTCGAAATTATTAAACTGAACGGCTCTATCGAGTTGGCACCTCTTATCGGGCTTGCGGACAGAATAGTCGACATCGTATCTACGGGACAGACGCTCAAAGAAAACGGACTCGTTGAAACAGAGCATATTTGTGATATCACCTCCCGCTTTATCGTCAACCCAGTAAGCTATCGCATGAAGGACGATGTCATCGACGAAATGGCATCCCGTTTATCTCTTGTTGTGGAAGGAGAAACGGCAAAATGAAAATCAAAACGATCAGCGGCGCGGACCGGCTTTCTCTCAAGCGGTCAATTGATGCCGGAACGGAAGAACAAAGAAAAGCGGTCCGATCCATTATTGAACATGTAAAAGCAAACGGTGATCAGGCCGTTCGTGACTACACGGCCAAGTTTGACGGCATCAAGCTCGACAGCGCATTGGTCACAACAGAAGAAATTGAAGAAGCATACAGCTTGCTGGATCCCCAGCTGCTGCAGGTGATCAGGCAGGCGATCAAAAACATTACTGAATATCATGAAAGACAGCTTCAGTCTTCCTGGTTTTATCACAGAAAGGATGGCACAATGCTGGGACAGAAAGTGACAGCACTTGATTCTGCCGGCGTTTATGTGCCGGGCGGAACTGCCGCATATCCGTCATCTGTTTTGATGAATGTCATTCCGGCGCTTACAGCGGGCGTGGAAAGAATCGTTCTTGTCACACCTCCGGGAAAAGACGGACGGCTGTCTCCGGGAGTCTTAGCTGCCGCTGCCGAGCTGGGCATCAAAGATATATACAAAATGGGAGGGGCTCAGGCAATTGCGGCGCTGGCGTACGGAACAGAAACCATTGAGCCGGTGGATAAAATCACAGGCCCGGGAAATATTTATGTCGCGCTTGCCAAACGAGAGGTGTTCGGTGATGTCGATATTGATATGATTGCCGGACCGAGTGAAATCGTCGTGCTGGCTGATGAAACAGCTATCCCGCGGGAAATTGCCGCCGACCTGCTGTCACAGGCGGAACACGACATGCTCAGCTCATGTGTGCTTGTTACAGATTCCATGCCGCTGGCTGAGGCGGTTTCAGCCGAGGTGAACGAGCAGCTTAAAACCTTGCCGCGCAGAGATATTGCGGGAGCTTCAGTGAGAGATTATGGATCTATCTATGTGGCTGAAACGATAGATGAAGCGGTCAATACAGTCAATACGCTCGCCCCGGAGCATTTAGAAATCATCACACAGTCTCCCGAAGCTTTGCTTGGCAATATCAAGCACGCAGGTGCGATTTTCTTAGGCAGATACAGCCCTGAACCGGTCGGAGATTATTTTGCCGGACCGAACCATGTGCTCCCCACAAATGGAACAGCCAGATTTTCAAGCCCATTAAACGTCACGGATTTTCAAAAGAAATCGAGCATTATTTCATACAGCCAATCAGCCTTTGAAGAACATGCGGGTAGCATTGCGGCTTTTGCCAGACTGGAAGGATTAGAAGCGCATGCGAGATCAATAGAAGCGAGAGAACGGAGGAATTCAAAATGAGAAAAGCGGAGCGCGCCAGAAAAACAAACGAAACAGATATCGAGCTGGCATTCGCAATAGACGGCGAGGGACAAGCGGATATCAAAACAGACGTGCCATTTATGACACACATGCTGGATTTATTCACGAAACACGGACAATTTGATCTTTCCATTAACGCGAAAGGAGATGTTGATATAGATGATCACCACACGACTGAAGATATCGGCATCTGCTTAGGGCAGGCGCTGCTTGAAGCCTTAGGCGATAAAAAAGGAATCAAACGCTACGGCTCGGCGTTTGTGCCGATGGATGAGGCGCTTGCTCAGGTGGCGGTTGATTTAAGCAATCGTCCGCACTTGGAAATGCGCGCTGACTTTCCGGCAGCGAAAGTCGGAACTTTCGATACTGAGCTTGTACATGAATTTTTATGGAAGCTGGCGCTTGAAGCACGGATGAACTTGCACGTGATCGTTCATTACGGCACAAATACGCACCATATAATAGAAGCTGTTTTTAAAGCATTAGGACGCGCGCTTGATGAAGCGACAACGATTGACCCGCGTGTCAAAGGGATTCCGTCAACGAAAGGGATGCTGTAAATGATCGGTGTGATAGATTACGGAATGGGTAATTTATACAGCGTCTCAAAGGCGCTGGAGCGTGTCGGCGTGCCGTACTTTGTTTCTGGCATGCCAAAGGAGCTGAGGAAAGCCGATGCTTTCATTTTGCCGGGAGTCGGATCATTTGGGGATGCGATGGACAATTTGTGCAACGCCAAACTCGATCAATTCATTCACGATATGGCATCAGAGGGGAGACTGCTTCTTGGGATCTGCCTTGGCATGCAGCTATTGTTTGATGAGAGCGAAGAGCATGGAACCGCTGCAGGCTTCGGTTTGTTAAAGGGAAAAGCGATCAGGCTGAAGCCGGAAGATCAGGAGGGAAACAAGCTGAAGGTTCCGCATATGGGATGGAACCGCCTTTCCTTTCATAACGAATCCCCGCTGCTGGCAGGAGTGGAGGAAGGCTACGCTTATTTTGTCCATTCCTATTATATTGACGGAATGGATGACGGCGCGCTTTTGGCAAGCGCCGAGTACGGTGTGCGGGTGCCTGCGGTTGTCGGAAAAGAGAACATCTTCGGCGCCCAGTTTCACCCGGAAAAAAGCAGCACGGTCGGAATGTCTATCTTAATCCAATTCACAAAAATGGCAGCAGAACAGAAGGTGAAAAAATGAGTGCTTTTACATTATACCCGGCCATTGATATGAGAAACGGCAAGTGCGTACGCCTCGTTCAAGGTGATTACAGCAAGGAAACTGTATACGGTGATTCACCGTTCGACATGGCCTCTTTATTTGCGAGTGAGGGGGCTGAATGGATTCATCTTGTCGATCTCGACGGCGCGAAGGAAGGAAAAAAAGTAAATGACCGTCATGTCATCGAAATTGTACAAAAGCTCAATCTGAAAGTCGAAATCGGCGGCGGCATTCGTTCGGAAAGCGACGTCTACGATTACTTATCGGCAGGAGTCGATCGCGTGATCCTGGGAAGCTCCGCTGTTTCTGATCCGCCGTTTGTAAAAAAAATGCTGAAAGAGTATGGCGAAAGGATAGCCATCGGGCTGGACGCAAGAAACGGCTTTGTTTCAACAGAAGGGTGGCTGGAAACATCAAGTCTTAAGGCGGCTGAACTCGGCAAAGAGCTCGCCAACGAAGGCGCAGAAGTTTTTATTTTTACTGATATCGCGACAGACGGGATGCTGTCAGGCCCCAATATCGAAAGCACAGTGGAACTCGCGAAGGA
Organism: Bacillus sp. PK3-037; assembly: GCF_054161355.1. Lineage (NCBI taxonomy): Bacteria > Bacillati > Bacillota > Bacilli > Caryophanales > Bacillaceae > Bacillus > Bacillus sp. PK3-037. The sequence goes on from NZ_CP096408.1 coordinate 696,799, forward strand.
AACCGGAAAATCTGTCATCGCCTCTGGCGGAGTCAGCTCCGTTGCGGATCTTGAAGCTCTTGCCCGTTGTCATGCGAATGGGGTTTCTGGAGCCATTATCGGAAAAGCACTGTATACCAACCAGTTTACACTTGGCGAGGCGCTTGAAAGGATGAAGGGGAAATGATAACAAAGCGGATTATCCCATGTCTTGATGTGAAAGAAGGGCGCGTGGTCAAAGGGATTCAATTTCTTGAGCTGAAGGATGCCGGCGATCCTGTCGAGCTGGCGGAAGTATACGATCAGGAAGGCGCGGATGAACTGGTGTTTCTTGATATTTCTGCCTCGCATGAAGGCCGCAAAACGATGGTTGACGTCGTAGAGCAGGTTGCTGCAAAGCTTGCGATTCCGTTTACAGTCGGAGGCGGCATCAATCAGCTTAGCGATATGAAAACGATTCTGCGTGCCGGTGCGGACAAAGTTTCTGTAAACACGGCAGCTGTTCTCCGTCCCGAGCTGATTACCGAAGGCGCGGAGTTTTTCGGCTCTCAATGTATCGTACTCGCCATAGACGCCAAGTACGACGAAGAGTCTGACACGTATAAGGTTTACACGCATGGCGGCAGAAAGAAAACGGATTGGGAAGTTACAGCATGGGCGAAGGAAGCTGTCAAACGCGGAGCCGGAGAAATCCTCCTGACCAGCATGGACTCAGATGGGGAGAAAAAGGGCTTTGACCACAGGCTGACAAAGCTCGTGTCAGAAGCTGTTCCGGTTCCTGTCATCGCCTCAGGGGGAGCAGGAAACGCGCAGCATATGCTCGAGGCTTTTACAAAAGGGGAAGCGGACGCCGCGCTGGCTGCCTCCATTTTTCATTATAAAGAAACATCAATTAAAGAAGTGAAATCATATTTGAAAGGGCACGGGGTGAATGTGAGATGAAACAGGCAGATGAACTGCGTTTTAACGAAGACGGATTAATCCCCGCCATCGTCCAGGACGCGGCAAGCAAAGAAGTGCTGACACTTGCATATATGAACAGGGAATCGTACGAAAAAACACTGGAAACGAAAGAAACGTGGTTTTACAGCCGCTCGCGGCAAGAGCTATGGCACAAGGGAGAAACATCGGGGAATACGCAAGCCGTCAAGGGCATCCGATATGACTGCGACCAAGATGCACTGGTCGTGCTTGTAGAGCCGTCCGGTCCGGCATGCCACACAGGCAGCTACAGCTGTTTTACAAAGGAACAGACAGAAGAACAAACTTCCGGCCGATTTGACATCTTAAGCGAGCTGGAGGGCGTCATCGCAGAACGCCAAGCGGAAATGCCTGAAGGAGCTTACACCACTTACCTTTTCGACGAAGGCGTCGATAAGATTTTGAAAAAAGTCGGTGAAGAAGCATCAGAAGTCATCATCGCCGCCAAAAACCGCGATCACGAGGAACTGAAATGGGAAGCGGCAGACCTGCTGTATCACCTCCTTGTCCTGCTCAGAGAACAAGCATTGCCGCTGGATGATGTGCTGGAAGTGCTGAGAAAACGCCATACTGAATCGTAAATGGAAAGAGCCTATGGATAACGGCTCTTTTTTTATTGCAAGAAAAATGTAATGGGTATTTCACATTCCGAATGGATAAAAGAAGGTCAACACCAAGTCTGATTTCCTATTTATCCAAATTCCGCCATGATGTAACATGGAAAAGGATAATATAATCACCCCGTAACCGGGTCAATAGTATGACTTTTGAAAAATAGAATGATCTCACAAAACCCTTGGAGGTTCGTAATGAAAAAGATTATCTTTATTTGCTTCAGCTTATTACTAGCTCTGACAGGAGGATGCAGTATGAACGACAATGATAAAAACACCACAAATGACAATAAAACAGAAGCCGTAAGACCAAAAGACATGGATCCAAAAGACCTGCCGCAAGTTCCCGCGTTTCAGGACGAGAAAACGAGAGAGTACATGGTGTCAACAAAGGAAGAGGAGCCTGGGTACTATTTGCTGGAGTCTAAGCTGAAAGGATTTAGGATGTTGTTTCCGGAGGATGGGGAATATCTATCAAGAAGGTCATCTTTAACTGGGGAAAACAAAGAAAGTATGGGATTTATTAGTTATGATAAAGACACCAATGTAATGTTTGATGGCCATGTAACATATTACAAAGAAGAAAGTTTTGTGAATGAACCTGAGACAATGCTAGATATTGTTAGTGGAAAAAATGATTATAAAGGTGAATACAAAAAAAGTAGCAAAAATAAAACGGATATCTACTTTGCTAAGAAAAAAGACATCTTTGACGGTATTGATAGAAAATATAATGATTCATACAGTTACTTCGGGTATGTGAAATCTACAGAAGAAAATAACTTAGGAGTAGAATACGCCTTTACTTTCGGATGCAAAAATGAAAATCAACCATGCTCCTTAGATGAAGAAAAGGCTAAAAATAAAGTTGAGAAATTAATTAATTCTATCAATTTTTTATTAAATAAAAAGAACAAATAAGAATGGAAATCAAAAATGTTTCAATTATGCAAGTGAAGTTAAGGAAATCAAAACAAATGACGATAAAAAAACACTTTGCAATAAGGTTAGTTAAGTTAGTTAATTGGTGTTTTTTTGGTAAAGTAGCATAAAACCCTTGGAGGTTTGTCATGAAAAAGATCATCTTTATCTGCATCAGCTTATTACTTGTCCTAACAGGAGGATGCAGTATGAACGACAATGGTAAAAACAGCACAACAGAAGCCGTAAAACCAAAAAGCCTGCCAAAAGTCCCTGCGTTTCAGGATGAGAAAACGAGAGAGTATATGGTGTCAACGAAGGAAGAGGAGCCAGGGTACTATTTGCTTGAGTCTAAGCTGAAAGGATTTAGGATGTTGTTTCCGGAGGATGCGGAGTATTCCGACTCTGAAACTTCAAATACAAACGAGTCACTATTTTTTGATAGCGTTAATAAAAAAACGAATATAGTAATGAATGCCTCAGTAAAGTTCTATCAAAATGAATCGTTTATAAACGAACCGGAGACTATGTTGGATATTGTTAGCGGTAAAAATGAATACAAAGGTAATTTTGAGAAATTAGAAACGAAGGATAAGGATATTTACTTTGCTACAAAACAAGAAAACTTTAACAAAGAAGAGAAATCATCTTATATTTATCTTGGTTATATAAAATCAAAAAAACAAGATTCTTTAGGGATGGAGTATTCTTTTATGTTTAGCTGCTCAGCAAATGCACAGACATGTGAGCAAAATCCAAAAGACTACGAAAAAAAAGTTAAAAAAATATTAAACTCTGTTGCCTTTAATTTGGAGCGGGAAGAGGGGAAGTGAATAACATAATATAGAATAAAGAACATTTGTTGATGTGCACAAAAAATACAAACATTGATGTCAACGGAATAGTCATTATAGAAAGGTTCCCGATGAGGACGTTCCCCTATCCCTAAATTTTTTCGATAGTGTTCGGATGACTAAAAAAATAGGTTAAACAGCTTGCTATCGCATCAACCGATATAGATGCAGAGCTTGCCAACAGTATTTTTAGCGCTAATGGAAATGATTTTTCAGTTGTTTGACCTTTGAGCTTCTGATAAAACCGAATTCATTATACCGCAAGGAATGATTCAACGATTCGATTTCAATGATATTGTTTGGAAGAGCTGTTCTATTTGTTAGGTCAAAGTTGGCTTATCTCAAGGATTACCTATTCAAAAAAAGACAGTTATGTCTGTACGAGACTGCCGGGGGAACTCGGTGGTCTTTTTGGTGTGTGAGTTTTTTATCCTATTAATTAAGTCCTTACTTCTGTTATATTAGGTGAAACCAATTCGAATTTCCTATTTATCTAATTTATTCCATGTTGTAACATGAATAAGGACAAAATAATTACTTTGTAACAGGGTCATTAGTATGATTTTGAAAAAACAGCATAAAACCCTTGGAGGTTCGTAATGAAAAAGATTATCTTTATTTGCTTCAGCTTATTACTTGCCCTGACAGGAGGATGCAGTATGAACGACAATGATAAAAACACCACAAACGACAATAAAACAGAAGCCGTAAGACCAAAAGACATGGATCCAAAAGACCTGCCACAAGTTCCCGCGTTTCAGGACGAAAAAACGAGAGAGTATATGGTGTCAACGAAGGAAGAGGAACCTGGGTATTATTTGCTTGAGTCTAAGCTGAAAGGGTTTAGGATGTTGTTTCCGCAGGATGGGGAGTATCTTCCTGATTATTCTGAGTCAAATGGAGAAAATAGTGAATCGATAGCGTTTCAAAGCTATAATGAAACATCAAATATTCTCTTAGATGCGCAAATAAGCTACTATAACAAATCTTCATTTATTAATGATCCAGAGACAATGCTGGACCAAATTAGTAATGAGAATGGTTACAAAGGAAATTTTAAGAAGCAACAAACTAATGGAAAAGTAGTTTACGCAGCATCAAAAAAAAGCAATTTTAAAAACAGTGATCGTAAATACAATTTTTCCTTTCGTTATTTTGGATATATAAAATCCAATGAAGAAGAGTATCTGGGGATAGTATATTCTTTTATAGTCCGCTGTAAAAAAGATGAAAAACCTTGTACTTTGGATGAAGATCAAGCAAAAGAAAAAACTGATAAACTAATTAATTCTATAACCTTTTTAAGAAATAAAAAGGAGGTTAGAGATGGACAATAAGAATGTTTTCGCAAATGAAAATGTAAAGCTCCGTTTAATTAACTTAGAGTATGCCTATAAAGAAAAGTTTGCATCGAACAATCCGGAAAAAGTACAAAAAGCCAAGGAAGAGTTTGAAACTGAAATACGGAGGATCTATAAAGAAGAAACTAACTCGGAGCTTCCTAATGAAATAGAGATATATACTTCTCACGAACTTATTCAAGAAAATAAGAACATAGATAAACGGATTAAAGATTCTGGTTATGATGGTACAGCGATTTATATAAAGGAAAAGAAAAATGATATAGAGCAGCTTCATATTATTTCTGAGGGGAGTGCTGATAACGCAGATTGGTCTTATAATTTCTTTGGATTATTTTTAGGTATTGATGATATCCAATACAGAGCTACGAGAGAATTTGTAAAGAATTCAAAGAAAAAAGCAGGTGATTCAGAGGAGTTAAGAACATTTGCGCTAGGACATTCTCTAGCTAATAATAACCAAGTATTAGCTCAATTAATTGATGGAGAATTTGATGAAGTATATGGGGTGAATGGGGCACAAATAAGTGTCGACCAACTTTTATTAGCTGATAGAAATTTGGTAGATTTTCTATTAAATAAATATGATCTTAGTCGTCAAGAGCTTAAAGAGCTTCCACGAGAACAACTAAAAAAAGCGATCACCAAATACTACAAAGACAAAGGCGTAACAGCAAACATCACCCAGCGCATCTCAAAGGATGACCCTCTGTACGGTGCGAGCGGCAAGGCAGACTTCATTACATTCGGCGATGTGAGGATGGCAGATACAAACACAAGTGTAGAAGGCATCCGAAACATTATGGATGGGATTCCTGATGAAGACGTGAAAGCGATTCAAGAATTCCTTCAAAAATATAAGGATGACTATGAAAAAGATGGCTTGAACGGTTTTGTAAAGGCTGCAAGCGGGATTGACATAGAGCTGATAGATAAAGTGAAGTACACAGATGGTGCTTTAGCGAAAGCGAGTGTCATTTATGAAAATTTTGATGATGTTAAGCAAATGTATGGCCGAATTAAAGAGCAGCTGCCAGCCTTTTTAGGTTTTCTTCATACCCTGTTGGGAAACAGCGGGCCTATTGTAGATCAGCTTGCTGAAAATGGTTATATAGATGATACACAGAAAAAAGTCATCAAAAAAGAGTTATCTAATCTTAATGCGAGTATGAGAGGTATAGAATCACGATACGAACATTTCATTGATCATTTAAAGCATGGTCAATTTACGCAAGCTTTAAAAGACGTTGGTGAAATAGTGGAGTATGTAAAATCAATGATTTCTTCTTTTGAAACACTCGACAAAGAAACAAAAGACGCATTAAAACTCATCGTCGACGGCCACAGCATCGTCCAAATGCTGAACGCGTTATCAAAGGAAAAAGGCTTCAGCTATAAAGGCTCCGATATTTACTTTACAGGGAAGGGCGGCTCGGGAGAAACGATTAAAGTCAATATCTCTTCCGCTGTCAGAATCTATCAAAACGGCATGAAGATCGTTGAAGATATGGAAGATGCGATTTCTGCGTACCAAAAGGTATTCCGTCAGGAAATCGATGAAGAGTTTATAGACAAAAAACAGGCAATCATCACGTCGATTCAACATATGGAAGAAAATCCTTCGCATTATGCCTTCGATCTTCAATTCCGGCTTGCGGCCGGTTTCAGTCACACATTCGATAAATTAGAGAAAATATCAGTTCATGAATCGTTCCATACAGGTGCTCTCCCTGCTAATGACGGAATTGTTGCAGAACTAAAAAAACAGACATCGGAAAAAAAGAATTTTATCAAAAATATCCGCGAGAGTATCGAAAAGCTATTTGAAAAAGAAGAAATGATCTCACAGCTATTCGATTTTCAGCCTTAGGAGGAATAGACAGAGTGACTTCCTTATTTTCAGAAAGTGAAACAGAAATTGTATCAACCACCTATATGTTTCTAACCCATGACGAAATGAAGGGGAAAGCGGACAGTCTCAATAAACCCATCAACGACATTCTCAGCCTGACTAAAAAATTTGAGTCTGCATTAAAAGAAGAAATCAAAGGTCAAAAAGGAATGATTGTCAAAAAAATAAAAGAAGAGCTTGAATCGAAAAGCGAAAAGCAGAAAACTGCACTTCAAACGATAAAAGAAGAGCATACTGCAAAGGTTGACCGGTTCAAAATGATCATTGAAGACCTGAGACAGCAAGAGGTTACCTTAACGTATCGAAAAAAGAAGCCTGAAAAGGATCTATAATATGAAACGTCTCCTATTCGAGTCATGAATAGGGGATTTTTATTTTCAGTGTACAAGAAAAATATACTGAAAAAGTCTCTCTCCATTGTTATGATTTAGAAAGAGTAAAAATAATCCTATTATATTCCATTCAACCTTGCTGACCGCGTAAAGGGATTGAAACAGGGGGAAAAATACTATGTCAACACAGCAACCTAAAAGAAAATTCAAAGCCTTTTTTGCATTAGTGAAACAGACAAACCCATCCTATGGAAAGCTCGCTTTTGCGCTGATTCTCAGTATTGTGACAACACTGGTCAGCCTGCTGATTCCTTTATTAACGAAACAGCTTGTCGACGGTTTTTCCATGTCAGCGCTGTCCGGCACGCAAATTGGGCTGATCGCGCTCGTATTTCTTATTCAAGCCGCTTTAAGCGCCTACGCTACATACGCGCTAAACTATAGCGGGCAAAAAATCATCTCTGGGTTAAGGGATTTATTATGGAAGAAATTAATAAAGCTTCCTGTATCTTATTTCGATACTAACGCTTCCGGTGAAACTGTCAGCCGGGTCACGAATGATACGATGGTGGTAAAAGAGCTGATCACCAGCCATATCAGTGGATTTATAACAGGCATCATTTCGGTCATTGGATCACTCACCATCTTATTCATTATGAACTGGAAGCTGACGCTGCTTGTTTTAGTTGTTGTTCCATTAGCTGCGCTGATTTTAGTGCCGATCGGCCAGAAGATGTTCTCCATTTCTCGGGAAACTCAAGATGAAACCGCACGTTTTACAGGGTTGCTCAATCAAATACTTCCGGAAATCAGGCTTGTGAAGGCTTCAAATGCAGAGGAAGTCGAATACAAACGCGGAAAGCTGGGGATTTCTTCATTATTCCAGCTGGGGGTTCGTGAAGCGAAGGTGCAATCGCTTGTCGGGCCGCTTATTTCTCTCGTATTAATGGCCGCACTCGTGGCTGTTATTGGATACGGCGGTATGCAGGTGTCATCAGGCGAATTGACTGCCGGGGCACTCGTGGCTTTTATTTTATATTTGTTTCAAATCATAATGCCGATGGGCCAGATTACAACGTTCTTCACACAGCTGCAAAAATCAATCGGTGCAACGGAACGGATGATTGAGATTTTGGCAGAGGAAGAGGAAGATACCGCCACAGGTAACCAAATTGACAACGCGCATCTGCCTATCCGGCTTGATCAAGTGTCGTTTGGCTATAAGCCTGGGCAGATGATCTTGAAGGATATCAGCGCCGTGATTGAAGCGGGAAAAGTAACAGCAATTGTTGGGCCGAGCGGCGGCGGGAAAACCACGCTGTTTAAGCTGCTCGAACGTTTCTATTCTCCGACTGAAGGGACCATTCGGCTGGGAGACGAGCCGGTGGATACGTATTCGCTCGAATCGTGGCGTCACCATATCGGCTACGTGTCACAGGAAAGTCCGTTAATGTCGGGAACGATCAGAGACAATATTTGTTATGGGCTGGAACGTGATGTAACGGATGCCGAAGTCGAAAAAGCCGCAGAGATGGCATACGCGCTCAATTTTATTAAGGAACTGCCGAATCAGCTTGATACAGAGGTGGGAGAACGCGGTATTATGCTGTCAGGCGGACAGAGGCAAAGAATCGCGATTGCGAGAGCGCTTCTTCGAGATCCGAGCATTCTTATGCTGGATGAAGCCACTTCAAGCCTCGACAGCCAATCTGAAAAATCAGTGCAGCAGGCGCTTGAGGTGCTGATGGAGGGACGCACAACGATTGTCATCGCTCACCGCTTATCGACTGTTGTAGATGCTGATCAGCTATTATTTGTTGAAAAAGGGGAAATTACGGGACGCGGCACGCACCATGATTTAATGGCTTCCCATGACCTTTACAGAGATTTTGCTGAACAGCAGCTTAAAATGAATGCGGATTTAGAAAACAAAGCCGGGTAAATTCTGGTCGATTCAGCCAGTAAAAAAAGAGGAGGGATTTTCCCAATCCTTCCTTTTGAACTATTGAGGGGCTTACGATTTATGGTATACTACTGACGGTAATATTGTATAAAACGGAGGGTAGTTGTGGGAAAACACACTTCTGAACATAAAAATCACGCACAAATTGTCCAGCTGCTTCAAGATGGACATTATTTTTTTCATAAAGGTTTGAAAGCGTATAAAGAACGCAATCTGAAGCGGGCAAGCAAACTGATCCAGCGGGCGGTTCATTTGGAGCCGAAGAATTCAGAGATGCTTTCGCAGCTTGCGGTCATTTATTCTGAGATGGGGCAATACCAGGAATCCAACGATTTGCTTGATTATATTTTGGCGAATCTTGAGACGGAAATGCCGGAATGCCATTATTTTAAAGCAAATAACTTTGCCCATCTGGGACTCTTTCAGGAAGCTTATAAAGAAGCTGCCGCTTATTCAGACGCTGATCCGGACGGTGAATTTTCCGAAGAGAACGATAGTCTGCTTGAACTGCTTGATTTAGGAGACGGCGGGCCTGAGGATTCTTTATATGATCAGGATGAATTGCTTATCAAACAGGACCGGGCGAAGTCCTTGCTTGAAAGCGGTCAGCTTGCTGAAGCCGTTGCGGCCCTTGAGGAAATCACACACGAATATCCTGAGCTTTGGTCCGCTTATAATAATCTCGCCCTTGCCCACTTTTATTCCGGCAATGTTGTGAAAGCGAAACAAACGGCTTATCAAGTGCTGAATCATAATGAAGGAAATCTTCACGCATTATGTAATCTTCTTGTTTTCTACTATTATGAAAGAGAAGATGAAAAGGTGGCAGAGCTGAGTGATCAGCTTTCAAATGTATATCCGATGTTATTTGAACAGCGCTATAAACTGGGTGCCACTCTGTCGCTTGTCGGCCGGTATGATATCGGGTACAAATGGCTCAGATTACTGTATAAGAGCGGTTTTGAAGGAGACGACACATTCTACTACTGGCTCTCGTGCTCTGCTTACTTTACGGGCCATAAAGAATTTGCCGAAACGATATGGAGAAAAGTCGAGTCGCAATATCCAGGAGCAGACCGTCCGGCTCCGTGGATTGAACGGCGGGAAGTACTTCCTTCGTCAGTAGAACAGCGATTGGCGGCCTATTATATCAGCAGCACCAAGGGTGAAACGGAGCATCTTGAAGCCGTGATACGCTCGAAGCGCATCACCGCTCCTTTTGAAAACCATTTTGTTAAGCTGCTCTTAAACGGAGATTCCGCAGCAGCAGATGTGTCACAGGATGCGCTTTTCGCTTATCAAACGGTTAAATTGCTGGAAGAAGCGGAACAAGATGAGATGAAAACAGAAGTCATGAGCTGCTGGGTATTCCATGTGATACAGCAAATCCGCGCAGCGGGGCCGCTGAAAAATGTGAGCGGATGGGCTGCGGCTATCTACTATATTTGGAAAGAAGCCCATGGCAATCATGATACCAAAAAAGAAACGGCAGCCCAATTTGGCATCTCTCCGGCTACTTTGACGAAATATATGAAATATATTGATGATATTTTAGAATAGTATATTGATTGAGGGTTGATTCGCAGAATCAACTCTCTTTTTATTCTAAGAAGTATATTAAGAAAGTAATATCGACAGGTTTTTTATCAATTTAAGAAAAATGACAATTGATGTGCAACCTGACATCTGTTTGAAACATAAATGTAATAAAATTTATCGCTAATTTGTCGAAACTTGATGGTATAATGATTCTCGTACATAAGGAATTAGTGTTTTTTACATATGATGTGAAATAAACGCTATACACCCAGATTAAGAGATGCACAGAATAATTAACCATAAACAATCATCATTCCTCGTAGAGTATGAGGAACGAAACTTGATGTTCAAAATACAATTCCAAATGAGAACAGGTTCACAGTAAAAGGGAGGATATAAAAAGTGAGAAAGAGTTTATTGACACTTGGTTTGGCTTCCGTCATCGGGACAAGCAGTTTTTTGATCCCATTTACAAGTAAAACTGCATCGGCGGAAACATTAGATGAAAAGAAACAAAAAATCGAAAGCAAGCAATCTGAGGTTGCTTCCAGCATTGAAGCGAAGGAAAAAGAATTAACTGGGCTTCAGGAAAATCAATCAAAGATTGAAAAAGAACTGAAAGACATTAACGCGAAGGCGCTCGATACAAGCAACAAAATTGAAGATAAAAAAGAAGAAAACGATAAAACAAAAGAAGAAATCAAAAAACTGAAAAAAGAAATTAAAGAGACTGAAGCCCGCATCGAAAAACGCAATGAAATCCTGAAAAAACGTGTTCGTTCTTTACAGGAAAGCGGCGGTTCTCAAGGGTACATAGATGTCCTTTTAGGATCAACGAGCTTTGGTGACTTTATCTCTCGCGCGACTGCGGTTTCATCTATTGTGGATGCAGACAAAGATTTAATCAAGCAGCAAGAGCAGGATAAAGCGAAGCTTGAAGATTCGGAAGCGGATTTGAATGGCAAGCTGAAAGAAGTTCAAGCTGCACTGGCTAAATTAGAAACAATGCAAAAAGACCTTGATAAACAGCTTGATGAAAAAGACAAGCTTTTCGACGAAGCAAAAGAAAGCCAGAAGAAAACGGCTAAAGCGATTTCTGAATTAAAATCAGAAGCGTCTGAACTTGCAAATCAAAAAGCAGATACTGAAGCTGAACAAGCGCGTATCAAAAAACAACAAGAAGCTGCGGCTGCCCTGATCAAAAAGCAGGAAGAAGCACAAAAAGCATCTGATGAAACACAAACAGATGACAGCCAAACGGCTACAACTGAAACAGCAAAAGCAAGCTCATCTGATGATGATTCTTCAGACAACTCTTCTAAGGGTTCATCTAACAGTTCGTCTAACGGCTCATCTTCTAAGAAGAGCAGCAGCTCAAGCAATAACTCAGGCGGCACTGTCATCAGCAACTCAGGCGGAATTGAAGGCGCGATCAGCGTTGGTTCAAGCATTGTCGGACAATCTCCGTACAAGTTTGGCGGCGGACGCTCTCAGTCTGATATCAACAACCGTATTTTTGACTGCTCATCATTCGTTCGCTGGGCTTACGCTTCTGCAGGTGTCAACCTTGGACCTGTCGGCGGAACAACGACTGATACTTTAGTTGGAAGAGGACAAGCTGTAAGCGCGTCAGACATGAAACGCGGAGACTTAGTTTTCTTTGACACATACAAAACAAATGGTCACGTTGGAATCTACTTAGGAAACGGTACGTTCCTTAACGACAATACATCTCATGGTGTATCTGTTGACTCTATGAACAACGTGTACTGGAAAAAAGCATTTAAAGGCGTTGTAAGACGTGTTGTTCAATAATAAATAAGACAAGGGCCTTCTATGGACAGAAGGCTCTTTCTTTATTAATATACATACCCTTTTGAAATACATTTAATCGTGTTTCGAAAAAAATGAGCAAAAAAATGGCGTATCACCATGAGATTTTATAGGATATGGGTAAGGAATACGTTTGATGGGGATTCTTATCATATAAGGAAGAGCCCAACTCGAAAAGACGTTTTAAGGAGTGAATGAGTGTGTCAGAAGAAAAAATATATGACGTGATTATTATCGGCGCGGGTCCTGCTGGGATGACGGCCGCTGTATACACATCTAGAGCAAACTTATCGACATTAATGATTGAAAGAGGAATTCCGGGCGGCCAAATGGCAAACACGGAAGATGTGGAGAACTATCCAGGTTTCGAAAGCATCCTCGGACCTGAGCTTTCCAACAAAATGTTTGAACACGCGAAGAAATTCGGCGCGGAATACGCTTATGGCGATATTAAAGAAATTGTGGATGGCAAAGAGTACAAAGTTGTGAAAGCCGGTTCAAAAGAATATAAAGCACGTGCTGTTATCATTGCCGCAGGTGCAGAGTATAAAAAAATCGGCGTCCCTGGCGAAAAAGAATTGGGCGGCCGCGGTGTTTCGTATTGTGCAGTATGTGACGGCGCTTTCTTTAAAGGCAAAGAGCTGGTTGTTGTCGGCGGAGGAGACTCAGCGGTTGAAGAAGGCGTGTACTTAACACGTTTCGCTTCGAAGGTAACGATTGTACACAGACGTGACAAACTCCGTGCGCAAAGCATTCTCCAAGCGAGAGCGTTTGATAATGAAAAAGTAGATTTCTTATGGAATAAAACCGTGAAGGAAATTCATGAGGAAAACGGCAAAGTCGGTAACGTAACGCTTGTCGATACGGTAACCGGTGAAGAAAGTGAATTCAAAACAGACGGCGTATTCATTTACATCGGCATGCTTCCTCTGTCTAAACCGTTTGAAAATCTGGGCATTACGAATGAAGAAGGCTACATCGAAACAAACGACCGCATGGAAACTAAGGTTGAAGGGATTTTCGCGGCCGGAGACATTCGGGAAAAATCACTGCGCCAAATCGTAACGGCTACAGGTGACGGAAGCATTGCGGCACAAAGCGTACAGCATTATGTCGAAGAGCTCCAGGAAACGCTGAAAACCTTAAAATAAAAAGGGCTGTCATACGCGCTTCACATTACGTTACTGGGTTTTAATTCCGCTGTAACAGTTGTGTAAAACTTATCGGTTATGATTAATAAAGTAATTGACCCCCTTTTTATAATGAATACACTTTTGGCACGGATTCTCCAGTTATCCGTGTCCTTTTTTTGTCCAAAAATAAAAGACAATTTCTTTTCACGATAAAATCATCTGAACGCGGGAAAGAATATGCTGTAAAATAGAAGAAAAGATTGTCAATGTCTCTTCATTGTGGGAGGCATCTTGAAACGGTATAATAAAGAGACGATGACAGGACGAGAAGGTTAGGTGACGTATTTGCAAAGAGTGACAAATTGTGTTCTCATGGCGGATGACAACGTTCTTCTTCTTCAAAAGCCAAGACGCGGCTGGTGGGTCGCGCCGGGAGGCAAGATGGAGAGCGGAGAATCAGTCAGGGATTCCGTCATCAGAGAATTCAGAGAAGAGACTGGTATCTATATCATAAATCCCCAGCTAAAAGGAGTTTTTACCTTTATTATTAAAGACGGTGACCACATTGTGTCTGAGTGGATGATGTTTACGTTTGTTGCTGATTCCTATACGGGAGAAAGTGTATCTGAATCAGAAGAAGGCATTTTGCAGTGGCACAATGTGAAGGATATTCAAAACTTGCCTATGGCCCCGGGAGACGGCCACATCCTCGACTTTATGATGAAGGGACAAGGGCTGCTGCACGGCACATTTACGTATACACCGGATTTTGAGCTGCTCAGTTATCGTTTAGATCCGCAGCATATCAAATAGAAAGACAAGTCAGGGGGGAGAAAGATGAGTGTTAGTGAATCACATGATATTCAGCTTGTCATTATAACCGGTATGTCGGGAGCGGGAAAAACCGTTGCGATTCAAAGCTTTGAAGATCTCGGCTATTTCTGCGTCGATAATCTTCCGCCATCATTGCTTCCTAAATTTTTAGAGCTGATGAAGGAATCAAATTCGAAAATGAGCAAGGTCGCGCTCGTTATGGATTTGCGCGGGCGTGAATTTTTTGACCGGCTGATTGAAGCGCTTGATGAAATGGCGGAAAATCCGTGGATTACACCGCGAATTTTATTTTTAGACGCGAAGGATTCGATTCTCGTGACAAGATATAAAGAAACGAGACGTTCGCATCCGCTGGCAGTGACTGGCCTGCCGCTCGAAGGCATCGCGCTGGAACGTGAGCTGCTTGAGGAATTAAAAGGCCGCTCTCAAATGATTTATGATACATCAGACATGAAGCCGCGCGATCTGCGCGAGAAAATCGTAAAGCATTTTGCGACAAACCAAGGAGAGACATTTACGGTAAATGTCATGTCATTTGGTTTTAAATACGGTATTCCGATTGATGCCGATCTCGTCTTTGATGTCCGATTTTTGCCGAATCCATATTATATCGAAAGCATGAGGCCGCTGACCGGAAAAGATGAAGAGGTATCCTCTTACGTCATGAAGTGGAATGAAACACAAAAGTTCAATGAAAAATTAATCGATTTACTCAGCTTCATGCTGCCGTCCTACAAAAGAGAAGGAAAGAGCCAGCTCGTCATTGCGATCGGCTGCACAGGGGGCCAGCACCGCTCTGTGACACTTGCCGAGTATTTAGCTGACTATTTCAAAAAGGATTACTATACTCATGTTACTCACCGGGACATTGAAAAGAGAAGCCGGAAATAAGATGGTACAAAAACCGAAAATCGCAATCTTTGGCGGCGGCACAGGCCTTTCTGTATTGCTTCGGGGCTTAAAGCATAAACCCGTTGATATTACGGCGATTGTCACAGTTGCTGATGACGGAGGGAGCTCGGGGCGGCTGCGGAACGAACTGCAAATCCCTCCACCAGGAGACATCAGAAATGTACTTGCCGCTTTATCCGATGTGGAGCCGCTAGTTGAAGACCTCTTTCAGCACCGCTTTAATAAGGGGAACGACTTAACGGGTCATTCACTCGGAAATTTAATTTTGGCAGCGATGACGAATATAACCGGTGATTTTTTTCACGCTGTCACAGAAATGAGCAAGGTGCTGAATGTAAGAGGAAAGGTGTTGCCGGCAGCCAATGCCAGTGTTGTTCTGCATGCCGAAATGGAGGACGGCCGCGTGGTCTCAGGCGAGTCCACTATTCCGGAGTACGGCCAGCGTATTAAGCGCGTTTTTCTGACGCCTGAAAACATTGATCCGCTGCCGGAAACGATAGACGTGATCAGGGAAGCGGATCTGATTATTATCGGACCGGGAAGCCTTTATACCAGTATTCTCCCTAATTTGCTCGTCCCGAAAATTGGAGAAGAAGTGATCAAGGCGCCGGCGAAAAAAGTGTATATCTGCAACGTGATGACACAGCCCGGAGAAACGCTGCATTATACCGCTGCCGATCATGTGAAAGCGCTCAATCAGCATATGGGCTGCGGCTTTATCGATACCATACTTGTTAACAGTGAAGACATTCCTGACGAAATAAAACGTAAGTACGCAGCAGAATCGGCGCGTCCTGTTGATTTTGATATCGAAGAGCTGAAAGCGATGGGGCTTGAAGTTATCAGAGATCAAATCGTAACACATAAAAATGACGTAATTCGTCACGATACACATAAAGTGGCTTCTCTTCTTGTTGATTTACTGAAAGAATGAAGCCTTGAAATGAGGTGGCTATATGTCATTTGCATCGGAAACAAAAAAAGAATTAACGAACCTGGAAGTGAAGGACTGCTGCATTAAGGCAGAACTGTCTGCACTTATCCGAATGAATGGATCTTTATCATTTGCTAACCGCCATCTCGTACTTGATGTTCAAACTGAAAATGCAGCGATTGCCCGCCGCATCTATACATTGCTGAAAAGACAATATGATGTGTCGGTTGAGCTGCTGGTCAGAAAGAAAATGCGGCTGAAAAAGAATAACGTCTATATTGTGCGTTTTTCAGAGAATGCAAAGTTCATCTTAGAAGATTTAAAAATACTTGGCGAGAATTTTGTGTTTGAGCGAAATATTTCAAAAGAGCTTGTCAAAAAGAGATGCTGCAAGCGTTCTTACATGAGAGGGGCATTTTTGGCGGGAGGTTCAGTCAATAACCCGGAAACCTCCTCGTACCATCTGGAAATTTTTTCTCTTTATAAAGAGCATAACGATTCATTATGCGACCTGTTAAATGAGTTTCATTTAAACAGCAAAACGCTCGAACGGAAAAAAGGCTATATCACTTACTTAAAAGAGGCAGAAAAGATTACTGAATTTCTGAACGTAATCGGCGCACATAATTCGCTGCTGCGTTTTGAGGATGTCAGAATCGTCAGAGACATGAGAAATTCGGTTAATCGCCTTGTCAATTGTGAGACAGCCAACTTAAACAAAACCATCGGGGCTTCGCTCAGACAGGTAGAAAATATTAAATACATCGATGAAAGAATCGGCTTGGAGGCGCTTCCTGAAAAACTTCGGGAAATCGCGCAGCTGCGGATTGATTACCAGGAAGTGACGCTGAAAGAGCTAGGGGAAATGGTAGCAAGCGGGAAAATCAGCAAATCAGGAATCAACCACAGGCTGAGAAAACTTGACGAAATCGCAGAACAGCTGCGGACAGGGCAAACCGTCACTTTAAAATAACCGTAAAGAAAAGGGGAGATCTTATGGTTCAGCAGAAAGTGGAAGTTCGATTAAAGACAGGACTGCAGGCGCGTCCTGCTGCTTTGTTTGTACAAGAAGCAAACCGGTTTACGTCAGATGTGTTTCTTGAGAAGGATGGGAAAAAAGTAAATGCGAAAAGCATCATGGGACTGATGAGCCTTGCGGTAAGCACAGGCACAGAAGTCACATTGATTGCTGAGGGAGAAGATGAACAAGAGGCGCTGGAAAAGCTTTCGGCGTATGTTCAAGAGGAAGTTTAGGTGATACAAAATGAGTGATTTTCTGAAAGACTGTTTTAAGAAAATCGGCTGGAAGAAGGATCATGTCAGCTTCGACGATCTTCCCCTTTTTCTAAAAGCAATGGCGTACCGATACCCTTTTGAAAACCGGGCAGTTCTTGCAAAAGAGAATTATAAGGTAACCAAAGAGGAGCTTTGGCGCCGTCTGATCAAAGAACAGCATGGGGGACTATGCTACGACCTGAATGGTTTTCTTTACTATGTCTTACGTGATGCCGGTTTTCATGTGAAGCTCATTCGCGGAACAGTTTATGCAGGAAAGCAAGAAGAGTGGGCATTAGAAGGAACCCATGCTGCTGTATGGCTGTCGGCAGAAAAGGGAGATTACATTGTTGATATTGGTTTTGGCATCAACCTGGCGCTGGAGCCGATACCGCTTTCCGGAGAAACGATACAATCTCCTGTGGGAGCATTCCGAATCAAGGAAAAAGCGACGGAAATGGGCACCCATCTTCTGTTGATGGACAAAGGAGAAGGCTGGCAAATCGGTTATGCCTTTACCCTTGATGAAAGTGACGTCCGTGATTTAGACATGATGAAGGATATAATCCACTCTCATGAAAAATCGCCCTTTAATAAATCACTGCTTGCTTCTAAGCTGACCCCGAACGGACGGATCGTCATGTCAGACCGTCATCTTACGATTCAAGAAAATGACGGAGAAGTACAGAAAAGGGACATCACCAGCACGGAGTTCGAAGAGAAGCTAAAAGCTCATTTTTTTAAGGGTTAAGCTTGCAGAATGTCTGCAAGCTTTTTTCTTTGGTTTCAGCAGTTTTCACCTTATGAACACGTATTGATGGCTGCATCAAATGCATCCTCTGGAATATATACATTTCCGTTTTCCTTCTTGTAAGGAATTTGATTGTCTTTCAAGCATTCTTTGTTGTTTTCTGACAGTGTATTTCCCCAGACGATGTATTTGCCCGTATAGTTCGGCTGGCAAGCTGAAAGAGTTGCCGTTATAACCAGCAGTATCATCCTTTTCTTCAAAGAAACACCTTCCGAACATGAAATATTTTCCTTTCATATTCTATCATAACGAATGCCAGGTTTTCTATTCCTCCTTCATGCTATAATAATTTTGGAATCTTCTAGAAAAATTACCGTGCTAGACATATAAGGGGGATAAATGTGTATCGGATCTTACTCGTGGAAGATGATGAACGGATTGCTTCATTGCTGGGCGGCCATCTTCAGAAATACGGATATCATATAAAAATAGCTGAAAAGCTGAATGACATAAAGGAAGAATTTGCGGAAATGAAACCGGATCTTGTGCTGCTCGATATTAATCTCCCTTTTTTTGACGGGTTTTATTGGTGCAGGCAAATTCGGACGGTTTCCAATGCTCCTATTATTTTTATCTCGGCGCGGACTGATGAAATGAATCAGGTGATGGCGATTGAGAACGGGGGCGATGACTATATCACAAAGCCGTTTCACTTAGAAGTCGTCATGGCCAAAATCAAAAGCGTACTGCGCCGGACTTATGGTGAGTATTCTCCTTCTTTGTCTCCGGAATCAAGACTGGTGGAGCTTGGCGGTCTAACGATATATCCAGATCAATATGAAGCGGAGTGGAAGAACAGCCGTATCTCGTTTTCACAAAAAGAATTTCAGCTGCTTTCGATTTTCATAAGGGAGCACAAAAAAATTGTCTCGCGTGATGAATTGCTGGAGGCATTATGGGACGACGTCGATTTTGTTGATGATAATACATTAACGGTTAATGTAAACCGGCTGCGGAGAAAGCTGGAGAATGCCGGATTGAAAGACGCCATTGCAACCATCAGAGGGCAGGGCTATGTATTTGAAGTCAATCGGAAGGATGAACGGGAGTGTTAAAGACTTATATAATCGACCGATTAGCCATTATTCTTTTTTCCTTATTAAGCATAGGTGCCGCCATGTTTATTGCCTATTTAAGCATGATAGAGAGCGGTGCCGAGCCTTCTTCAGAAAATATGATGTACATATGGGTTCTGCCTGGTGTCCTTTTGGCGGCCGGTTTTACTGCCGATTACATCCGGCAAGTGTCCTTTCTGGCATTTTTGAAAAAACTGGCCGATCAGGCACCCGCTTCGAATGACATAGGGCGGTCGCTTGAAGCCCGCAAGCCAAGAACCAGAGAGCAAGCCCTCTGGACAAAAATGATTAACGCGCTTGGTGATCAATATGCCGGAAAGCTCTCACAATATATCAATAAACAAAAACAGCATTATACATTTACGAATCAATGGATTCACCATATGAAAACACCCGTATCCGTCATTTCCTTAATGATTCAAGAAGGAAAGAACGGGACCGCTTCTTCCTTTCAGACATTTTTAGAGGAGCTGGAAGATGAAAATGAACGGTTTCGCCACGGGCTGGATATGATGCTGCAAACAGCCCGGCTGGAGGAGTTCGCTTTTGATGTAAAACCAGAAACCTTTGATTTGACAGAGCTTGTCCGCTCATTGATCAATCAGGAAAAACGGCAGTTTATTAAACGGCGGCTTTTTCCGAAATTACATGTGCCGCCAAACGCCGTCCAGGTTTCCAGTGATCAAAAGTGGCTCTCCTTTGTTATGGAGCAAATCCTTTTCAATGCCCTGAAATATTCAAAGCAAGGCGTTGGGGACCATATTACCATCCGGATTGAAACGCAAGGCCATGAAACGCGTTTATCAGTTGCAGATGACGGTATCGGCATCCCGGCGCAGGATCTTCCTCGGATTTTTGATCCGTTTTTTACTGGTGAAAACGGGCGAAGCATGACGCAGGCGACAGGAATGGGCCTATATTTGGCGAAAGAGGTGTGCAGCCAGCTGGGCCATAAACTGTACGCGCAATCAAAAGAGGGAGCGGGCACGGTTGTGACAATCGTCTTTTCAAGTGACACTCTGGCGAATGTGACAGCATTGTAAGGTTCGAAAGCGAGATTGAAAGAAAGTTCGATGGGAGGCTGCTGACTTCCTTTTTATAATAAAGAAAAAAGGAGGATCAGAGGCATGAACGTGCTGCAAACAACGAAGCTGTCAAAAACATATTATTCAAATAAAGGAACGGTGTCATATCAGGCGCTTAGCGATTTTGACCTCAGTGTAAATAAAGGAGAATTTGTCGGCATCATGGGGCCGTCGGGAAGCGGAAAAACCACGCTCCTGAATTTGCTGGCCACCATTGATAAGCCGACCCAGGGCGAGATGATGATCAACGGCATTCAGCCGAAAACGTTAAAGGATCAAGAGATGGCTCTGTTTCGCAGAAGAGAGCTGGGCTTTGTCTTCCAGGACTTTAATCTGCTTGATACGCTGACGATTCGGGAAAACATCCTGCTTCCGCTCGCGTTGGACAAGGTAAAACTGAGTGAAATGGAAAACCGCTTAGATGAACTGGCAGATACATTGCAAATCAAACATATTCTGGACCACCGTACATACGAAGTGTCGGGAGGCCAGCAGCAGCGTGCGGCCTGTGCAAGAGCCATTATTCATAATCCGGCTCTGATATTGGCGGATGAACCGACAGGCAACCTTGATTCAAAATCTGCAAAACAGGTCATGAACACACTGGCTCAGCTAAATGAAGAAAAGGAAGCAACGATACTATTGGTTACGCATGATGCCACAGCGGCAAGCTTCTGTAAACGGATCATCTTTATTAAAGACGGAAGATTTTTTTCAGAGATCCGCAGGGGAACGAATCAGCAGGTGTTTTATCAAAGTATCCTAGATACCCTGAGTGTGTTGGGAGGCGATTTTCATGAATTTGAGAACCATCGCCCGTAAAAACATTATTGGGAATCTGCAAAGATATGTTGCTTACTTTTTAAGCTGTGTGTTTGCCGTCTCGGTCTTTTTCGTCTTCACATCTTTTATTTTTCACCCGGATGTGACGGAAGACAATGTGTATGGCGGAAGCCTTGTGAAAACGTGTTTGAGCGCGGCTCTTATCGTCATTATTGTATTTTGTATATTCTTTATTTCTTATTCAAATTCAGCATTTTTACAAGCGAGAAAGAAAGAGTTTGGCTTGTTTACGCTGTTCGGGACATCAAAGCAGCAGCTCCGAAAGATGATTTATTATGAGCAGTCGCTGATTTCTCTTGCGGCGATTGCGACCGGTATCGGCACGGGGCTGTTATTTTCAAAACTGTTTTTTATGGTCATGACATGGATGCTCAGTGTGAAAGTGCCGATCTCGTTTGCGATTGTACCGAAAGCATTTGTGCTGACGGCGGTCGGTTTTCTCATATTGTTTCAAGTCCTGCTTATTTTATCGCTGGGGCAGATTCGCAAGCTCGAAATCATAGATTTGATTAAATCAGCTCAAAAACCTAAACATTTACCGGCCTATTCAAAATGGCTCACTGTGCTGTCTTTGCTTTGTCTGGCTGGCGGTTATTATCTGTCTGCCACAGCCAATGCGATCGACATGATGTTTCGTGTCTTTCCGATTTTGATTTTAGTGTTAATCGGCACGTATTTCTTTTTTACACAAAGCAGTGTCGCGTTTTTCCGCATGCTGTACAGAAAGAAACACAGCTTTTACAAAGGAACCAATATCATTGTGCGTTCCAACATGATATTCAGGCTGAAAGATCACGCACGCATGCTGTTTTTAACCTCTGTCATTACAGCAGTCATTTTAACCGCTACAGGTGTGATCTATATGTTTTATGCTGATTTAGAAAGGCAGGAGGAGCAAAGCTTTCCCCAATCTGTTGCCTGGGTGGAAAAAGACGCTTCCCGCTTTCAGGTTATGAAACCTGAGACGGCTGAGAATACATTGAAAAGAGCAGATGCTGAGATTAAATATAAGGTGAATGCCACAGGTATTCCTGTTACATTTCAATCAGACTTGCCGTATGGAAACAGGAAAGCGGAAGCGGAGGCATTGCTGATTTCAGAGAAAATCTATAATCAAGTCGCAAAGGAAAAAGGTTTTCCTGTTATTCATTTACAAGAAAATGAAGCGTTTATCAATGTTCCGTTTCAAATGATGGTGAAAGATACGTTCGGGGAAGGGGAAAAAGCAGCGTTTCATATGAAGTCAGGAAAATCACTTTCCTATGTCATGAAAAAGCAGCAGTCCAAAGGGATATTAATGTCAGTCGGAGGAGTCAGCCGTTTATTGGTTGTCAGTGAAAAAAGCTTCGACAGCCTGACACAGGAGGTGCCGCTGAAGGATCAGACGAGAGTGGTAGGCTACGAGCTTGAGCATTGGCAGGAGACGGTGGACGTCTCTGAGAAGCTTGAAAACATGGTGCCAAAAGAACATACATCTGATTTTCAAACGCGTGCTCCGAGTTTTCAAGTTGTGAAGCAGGGAGTCGCACTAATGCTGTTTATCGGTCTGTTTGTCAGCGTACTGTTTTTTATCGTTCAAGGAAGCATGCTGTATTTGCGGATGTTTACTGAAATAGAAGATACGAGAGTGCAAGTGTTAGCATTAAAGAGAATGGGGGTTACGGACAAAGAGATTCACTCCATCCTTGGAAGACAAATTGGATTTTTGTTCTTCATCCCGTTTATCGCAGGCACGATTCACGCCGGTTTTGCGTATGTGGCGTTAAGCAACATGCTGAATGCTAACTTATTTCTTGAGGCCGTGATTGTCATCTTCATTTATTTTGTGTTCCAGGCTGTTTATTATATCGTCACTCGTCATATTTATAAGCGTGCTGTTCTCCAGCATATGTAATATGAAATCCGGTCTTTATCAGACCGGATTTTTTGATTTACTGAAATTCTCTTGTCAGATTTTTCGGTGTTTCCCCTTTGATAGCTGCGATCATGTTTTCAGCGGCCTGTTTACACATATTGAAGCGCACTTTCGCTGTTGCTGAGCCAATATGCGGCAGCAGGGTGACATTGTCGAGCTGCAAGAGCGGGTTGTCTTTTGCGACAGGTTCTTCTTCGTACACGTCTAAACCGGCACCGCGAATCCGACCTTCTTGAAGAGCGCGGATGAGGGCTTTTTCATCAACCGTCTTTCCCCGGGAAATATTGACGAAAATTGCGGAATCCTTCATCAGTTTAAATTCACGTTCCCCGATCATGTGATACGTTTCGTCAGTCAGTGGAGTAATCAGCAGAACAAAATCTGATTGCTTCAGCAGTGTGTCAAGCTCAGCGTATTTGACGCCGATGCTTTCTTCAGTTTCTTGTTTGCGATGGCGGTTATGATAAAGCACGTCCATATCGAAACCGAATTTGGCGCGTCTGGCCGCTTGCTCGCCGATTCTGCCCATGCCGATAATGCCTAATGTTTGATGATGGACGTCAATGCCGAAAAGCTCTTCTTCTTCAACCGTACCCCATTTACCTGCCCGGACGAAACGGTCCAGTTCAGCAACACGTCTGGCCGATGATAGAATTAAAGAAAAGGCCAGATCGGCCACTGTGTCATCCAGTGTATAAGGCGTATGAGTGCCGACGACGCTTCTTTCTTTCATCGCTTCTATATCAAAATTATCGTAGCCGACGGATTGATTGCTGACGACCTTCAGCTTAGGAGCATGTTCAAGCAGCTCACTGTTGATGGACGGCCCAGATGTTCCAGTGGTTAAAAGCCCTTCAGCATCTTTCATTTTCTCGAATAGCACCTCTTGCGGAAGTGTATCCTCCTGCCATATCTCGTAGCGGCAATGCGCACTGATCATGTTTTCAATCTCTTCAGGAATCGGTTTGGTGATAAATACAAATGGTTTCAACAAGGCTCCCCCTTTATGGCTGTTGTCTATTTTATTATATCGGAAAGAAATAGAAGTTAGAAATATTGCTGCGTTTGTTAAAATTTCTGGTTCTTTTGAACTTAAAATGGTCAAAGTGACTGAAAAAATAGCAGCCTCTGCTTAAATAAGTTTTTTAATTATCTGAATTCGCCTATATTTTTGTCTGACAAATCATCAAAATATAAACAGAACCTGGATTATAGGATTCAATAAATATAAATTTTATTATCTTTGAAAGATATAAATTTTTGAGTTTTTATTTTACAGTCCAATTAGATCGTCTTTTGTTGAAAGCCTTTTCACGGCCTGTTCCTATGCTATAATTCCTTACTGTAAGCTGGGTAAGAAGGCTTGCAATAACACAGGGATGGGAGATGAATAAAAATGGTTTCTTTAACTTCAATTTTGGAACACAATCAGCAGTTTGTCAGAGAGAAGAAGTACGAACCCTACAAAACGACAAAATTTCCTTCAAAAAAGCTCGTTATTGTTACCTGTATGGATACAAGACTCACAGAACTTCTTCCGCAAGCAATGGGGCTTAAAAACGGCGATGCTAAGATTGTAAAAAACGCGGGAGCCATCGTTTCTCACCCATTTGGAAGTGTCATGCGCAGCATATTGGTCGCCATTTATGAATTGCAGGCTGAAGAGGTTTGCATAATCGGCCACCATGAATGCGGGATGTCAGGCCTGAATGCTACCTCGATTCTAGAAAAAGCAAAGGAACGCGGGGTAGAAGCAAGCTGCCTGAGTTTGCTTGATAGCGCCGGATTAGATTTAAAAACTTGGCTGACCGGCTTTCACAGTGTGGAAGAAAGCGTTTCCCACAGTGTCAATCTGATCAAGAATCATCCGCTGCTGCCAAAAAAGCTGCCGGTTCACGGGCTTGTGATCCACCCGGAGACAGGCAAACTTGATGTCGTGATTAACGGTTATGAAACTGAGCTCATAAAGACTAATCCATAAGGGAGGTTTTAACAAAATATGCGATTCTCTGGGAGATTCAAGGGATACAATTTGCAGAAATTTCAGAAAGACCTAATTGCAGGTATCGTAGTAGGAGTCGTGGCAATTCCTTTAGGGATGGCGTTTGCCATTGCCTCGGGAGTCGAGCCTGAATACGGGCTGTATACTGTTGTTGTGGCGGGGATCTGTATTTCTTTGTTCGGGGGATCTAAATATCAAATTGGCGGTCCGACAGGCGCGTTTGTCCCGATTTTATTCGGTATTGTGATGCAGTATGGTCTGGAAAATCTGCTGATAGCGGGGTTTATGGCAGGCGTCATGCTGGTGCTGTTCGGATTGTTTAAGCTCGGCAAAATTATGAAGTACGTGCCGAAGCCAGTTATCGTCGGGTTTACGGCTGGAATCGCCGTGTTAATCTTCACTGAACAAATCGCTAATTTTCTCGGTTTGAAAAACGTAGAAAAACATGAGAACTTTCATCACAACATGTTTGAAATTGCACAGAAGCTCGGCACCTTTAATGGATATGCCATTTTGACAGCAGTCATCGGACTTGTCATTTTGCTTGTATCCGCCAAAGTGATGCCAAAGATACCCGGAGCTTTATTGGCTCTTCTCATTTCTACGCTTGTTGCGGTTGTGTTTTTCCCTGACCGCATGGCAACGATTGGCTCAACCTATGGAGATATTCCTCGCCATTTGCCGGAATTTCAGTTTCCGGAGCTGACAATAGATAAAATGGTCATGCTGTTTCCGGCAGCGCTTGTCATCGCGCTTCTTGGCGGTCTCGAATCGATTTTATCCGCGATGGTAGCCGATAATATGAAAGGGTCAAAGCACGACAGCAACAAAGAGCTTGTCGGCCAAGGGATTGCGAATATGGCCGCGCCGCTGTTTGGCGGAATCCCGGCTACCGGAGCGATTGCGCGGACGGCAACCAATATTAAAAACGGAGCGGTTTCACCTGTCTCAGGTGTCGTTCACGGCGTCGTGGTTCTTCTTGTACTGCTTGTATTCGCGCCTTATGCTTCCCACGTTCCGCTTGCAAGTATGGCGCCGATATTGATGGTTGTCGCATGGAATATGAGTGAGCGGAAGGAAGTCGCAAACATGCTGAGGCTGAAAAACGCCGATTCCTTCATTTTAGCCGCTACCTTTGTCCTGACGGTTCTGTTTGATTTAATCGTCGGTGTGGCGACCGGATTGCTGCTCGCATTTGTGTTCTTCATCAGAAGAATGAGCGAAGCGACCCGTATTCACAATCAGGAGTCTCATCCAGCTCTTGCGAAAGCGGCTGAGAGGGAGCAGGGGACAGATCCTTCTGTCAGCATGTACTCCATAGAAGGACCGCTGTTTTTCGGATCGATTGATTCGCTTGAATCGTCACTGTTAGAGCATGTACAGAAAAAGCCGAAGACCCTCATTTTACTCATGAATAAAGTACATTATATGGATACGTCCGCAGAAGCGGTGCTTGTGAACATCATGAACAGAATTAAGCGCCACAACGGAAAGCTGATGATCGTAGGGCTGCAGTCTCAGCCTAAAGAGCTCCTGCATAAAACAGGCCTCTTTCACAAAATAGGAAAGCAGCATTTCTTTGATCATCATGATGAAATCACAGGATGAAAAAAACGGCCGACTCTGGCCGTTTTTTTACGCATGCTCAAATCGCTTTGTCAATTTTTCTTGGTGGGCTTTCATCACGTCTTCTAAAGAAACGCCGTACATATCAGCAAGGATGGCGATATTTCCGATGACGTCTCCCATTTCTTCAATCAATTCTTGTTTTTGTTCAGCTCGTGTCGATTCTTTCTCATCCGGCCGGTCTCTGCCGATTTCGTACGCCCTGACAGCCCGTGCCAGCTCTCCGGCTTCCTCCATTAAAAACCCGACTCGAATAAACGGTCCGTATTCCGTCCAGCCCCTTTTTTCGTAAAACTCTTTCATCCATTTTTCAGCATCAGCCAGCTGCAACATCATCACTCCTGCATTCTTTATGTATTTCATATTGATATTATCACATGAAGATGGGACAATATATAGTGTGTTTTTTGAATGTTAACACGATATATAGATGCGGAGATGACGAGATGAAAACAATTTGTGTATTTGCGGGCTCAAACCCGGGGGGAAATGAAGCGTATAAAAGAAAAGCGACAGAGCTTGGCGTGTATATGGCAGAGCAGGGAATCGGCCTGGTATACGGGGGCTCTCGTGTAGGATTGATGGGCGCGGTCGCCGATGCGTTAATGGAAAACGGCGGCACTGCAATTGGCGTGATGCCAAGCGGCCTGTTCAGCGGAGAGGTTGTCCATCAAAATCTGACAGAGCTGATTGAAGTCAACGGCATGCACGAACGGAAGGCAAAAATGAGCGAACTGGCGGACGGCTATATCGCCATGCCGGGCGGTTTCGGTACATATGAAGAATTATTTGAAGTGCTTTGCTGGGCGCAGATCGGCATTCATCAAAAGCCGATCGGACTTTACAATGTGAACGGATATTTTGAACCGATGATGAAGATGGTCAAGTACAGCATTCAAGAAGGGTTTTCTAACGACTCTCATCTTAAACTGATCCACAACTCTTCACGGCCCGATGAGTTAGTTGAGCAAATGAAGAACTATTCATATCCGATTTTAGAGAAAAAGTGGACAGAAATTTAATGAGCCATTTAAAGCTTATATCCGAGTTTTCTCGACAATGTGAGGTTTCCTGAAGGAAATCTCTTTTTTAGTTTCTTTTAGGTTACATAGTATAATTTACTATAATAAAGGACTTTTTCACTAGTTTGGACAGATGTAATAAGCATAGGTGAGGAGTGGATGAAAATGGCAACATTGTCAGATGTGGCGAAAAAAGCAAATGTTTCGAAAATGACGGTATCACGAGTGATCAATCATCCTGAGACGGTGACAGACGAATTAAAAAAACTTGTTCATTCCGCGATGAGAGAGCTGAATTACATCCCTAATTATGCGGCAAGAGCGCTCGTGCAAAACAGAACACAGGTTGTCAAACTGCTGATTCTCGAGGAAATGGATACGACAGAACCGTATTACATGAACCTGTTAACTGGAATCAGCCGGGAGCTGGATCGCCATCATTATGCTTTGCAGCTTGTGACAAGAAATTCTCTTAATATTGGGCAATGCGATGGTATTATCGCTACTGGCTTGAGAAAGTCCGATTTTGAAGGCGTGATCAAAGCTTTCGAAAAACCGCTCGTCGTATTTGGGCAAAATGAAATGGGCTATGACTTTATCGATGTGAATAACGAAAAAGGCACTTTTATGGCAACCCGCCATGTCATGGGACTGGGGGAGCGGGAAGTTGTCTTTTTTGGCATTGATTTAGATGAGCCTTTCGAACGCTCGAGAGAACAGGGGTATATTCGTGCGATGAATGAAAGCTTTAAAAAAAATAATATGTTTCGGATCGAAAACAGTTCTAAAAAAAGTGAATGCCTTGCAAGAGCAGTCCTGAAATCCCTGGACAATCAGGCAGCGTTTGTCTGCGCATCTGACCGAATCGCGCTCGGCGTCATTCGTGCGGCGCAATCGCTTGGAAAACGAATTCCGGAAGACGTTGCGGTTACCGGGAATGACGGTGTATTTCTTGATCGCATCTCCTCGCCCCGGTTGACTACAGTCAGACAGCCAGTAGTTGAAATGGGTGAGGCCTGTGCGAGAATGCTGCTGAAAAAAATGAATGAAGACGGTGCTCCCCAAGGGCATCTATTTTTTGAGCCGGAGTTAATTGTGCGTGAATCGACTCTGTAAGAGCCTTATTCTGTTATCGATAACAAGGCAAAAAGGATTGTTCCTGCGATTTTATCATGATACTTTCAAACTTGAGCCGGATATAAAACGGAAATCAAAGGGGGAGACATGATGGAATATGCAGCGATTCATCATCAGCCGTTCAGTTCTGATGCTTATTCTTATGACGGACGGACAGTGCATATTAAGATTCGGACGAAAAAAGGTGATGCCGATCACATTCGATTGATTTGGGGTGACCCTTATGAGTACAGCGGCGGCAGGTGGTCGGCAAACGAGCAGCCGATGAGGAAGATCGCCGCAACAGACATGCATGATTATTGGTTTGCTGAAGTGGTGCCGCCATATAGGCGTTTGCAATATGCGTTTGTTGTAACAGACCATCATGAAGACATCTTTTTTGGAAGCTCAGGTGTATGTCCTTATAACGAAAAAACGCTGGAGACGATCCATTATTATTTTAAACTTCCTTTTGTTCATGAGGCCGATACATTCCAAGCGCCTGAGTGGGTCAAATCAACGGTCTGGTATCAAATTTTTCCGGAGCGTTTTGCAAATGGACGAGAAGACTTGTCACCAAAGAATGCATTGCCGTGGGGGAGCAAGGACCCGGACGTCAATGATTTTTTTGGGGGAGATTTGCAAGGGATTATCGATAAGCTTGATTATTTAGAGGATTTAGGGGTGAACGGCATTTATCTGACGCCGATCTTTTCCGCGCCTTCCAATCATAAATACGACACATTGGATTACTATACCATTGATCCGCATTTTGGAGATCCGGAGCTTTTTCGCACATTGGTCAGCCATCTTCATCAGCGGGGGATGAGAATTATGCTTGATGCTGTTTTTAATCATATAGGCAGCTCTTCTCCGCAGTGGCAGGATGTTGTGAAAAACGGAGCTCAATCCCGCTATAAAGACTGGTTCCATATTCACTCGTTTCCTGTCAGAGAAGACAATTATGACAGGTTTGCTTTTTCAGCTGATATGCCGAAGCTAAACACGGCGAATCCCGAGGTGCAGAAATATTTGCTTGATATTGCTTTGTACTGGATTCGGGAATTTGATATTGACGGCTGGCGTTTAGACGTGGCAAATGAAGTGGATCACGCTTTTTGGAAGACATTCAAGCAAGCCGTATCAGCAGAAAAGCCTGACGTTTATATTTTGGGGGAAATCTGGCATTCTTCCGAACCTTGGCTTAGAGGAGATGAATTTCATGCGGTGATGAACTATCCTTTTACAGAACCTATGATTGAGTATTTTGCTGACCGGGAGATTCCAGCCTCACGCATGGCCCACCGGTTAAATGCGCATTTGATGACTGGGATGAAGCAGGTCAATGAGGTGATGTTTAATTTACTGGATAGCCATGATACAAAACGTCTTTTGACCAGGTGCCGCAATGACGGAAAAAAAGCACGTGCTTTGCTGGCCTTTATGTTTGCTCAGACAGGTTCACCATGCATCTATTACGGAACGGAAATCGGATTGGACGGCGAAAATGATCCGTTATGCCGGAAATGTATGGTTTGGGAAAAAGAGAAGCAAAACCAAGAGATGCATACATTTATGAAACGGTTAATTGCTTTACGCAAACAGGAAAACACTTTATTGACTTATGGAGATCTTGAGTGGAATCTGCTGGATGACCAAAACGATTTTATCCGCTTTTCGAGGACGCTCGATGAAAAAAAACTGATTTACTTCTTCAATCAGGGGAACGCGGCTCAACATGTCAGTTTGCGAGATTTGAAAATTGATCGCTATCAGAAGATCTACGATGTGTGGACAGAGCAGCCGCTTCATCATGAAGATGTGATTGCCGTTCAGCCGGGGGAATTTTTTATTTTGGGTGCTGCTGACAATGTATAAATTCTGTTATCGGTAACAAGCTGAAATAACTTGTAACCGCTTTCTGGAGAACAATACAATTGTTATAGATTCATATATCAAAGGGGGAAAAGAGATGGCAGTTTTTAAAAAGGGCTTCGCCTTATTGGCGGCATCAGTCCTGACATTCGGCCTTGCCGCCTGCTCAAATTCAAAAGATCCGGCAAGCTCGGACGGTAAAAAGGTACTGACTGTGTCTGTCGAAGAAACCTATAAAGAATACATTGAAAGCATCAAAGCAAAGTTTGAAAAAGAGAATGATGTCACAATAAAAGTCGTTGAAAAGCAAATGTTCGACCAATTGGAAGCGCTTCCCCTTGATGGCCCGGCGGGGAACGCACCTGATGTTATGCTTGCAGCATACGACCGGATCGGCGGTTTGGGCCAGCAAGGACATTTGCTTGACGTTAAGCCATCTAACACAACAAGTTTTGGCGATAAAGAAATGCAGCAGGTGACAATTGACGGCAAGGTGTATGGAATGCCGCTGGTCATTGAAACACTCGTTTTATATTACAACAAAGATCTTTTAAAAACAGCACCAAAAACATTTAAAGACCTTGAAAAATTAGCGGAGGATTCCCGCTTTGCGTTTGCTTCGGAAAAAGGAAAATCAACCGGATTTTTAGCGAAATGGACTGACTTTTATCTGTCGTACGGTTTATTGGCAGGTTACGGCGGATATGTATTTGGAAAAAATGGCACAGATTCCGGGGACATCGGCCTGAACAACAAAGGGGCAGTAGAAGCTGTGAAGTATGCGGAGAAATGGTTTAAAACCTATTGGCCAAAAGGCATGCAAGACAATACAAGCGCAGACGATTTTATTCAACAGATGTTTATAGATGGCAAAGCGGCTGCTATCATCGGCGGACCTTGGTCAGCTGCCAACTATAAGGAGGCTAAATTGAACTACGGAGCGGCTCCTATCCCGACATTGCCAAACGGAGAAGAATATGCCCCTTTTGCCGGCGGCAAGGGCTGGGTTGCTTCAAAATATACAAAAGAACCCGAACTGGCTGAAAAATGGCTTGAGTATGCTACAAATGACGCCAATGCTTACGTTTTTTATGAGGATACAAACGAAGTTCCGGCCAACACAGCTGCAAGAAAGAAAGCGGATGAGCAAAAAAATGAGCTGACGTCAGCTGTGATTAGACAATATGAAACAGCGACACCGACTCCGAATATTCCGGAAATGGCTGAGGTATGGACAGG
The DNA here is from genome assembly GCF_054161355.1 of Bacillus sp. PK3-037. Classification (NCBI taxonomy): domain Bacteria; kingdom Bacillati; phylum Bacillota; class Bacilli; order Caryophanales; family Bacillaceae; genus Bacillus; species Bacillus sp. PK3-037. Next base: position 728,786 of record NZ_CP096408.1, read on the forward strand.
AGCGGAAAGTTTGATTTTTGATGCGGCTTCAGGAAAAAAAGCGGCACAACAATCAGCGGATGATGCTGTAAACGTCATAAAGGAAAATATCAAAGAAAAGTATGTGAAATAAAACGGCGGGACAGCGTCCGGAAGAATAGAGGGCGAAAAAATGAATAAACACCACACACTTGCAAAGCAAAAACGAAAGGCTGGGTTTTTATCGATCATTCCAGGGCTTGGGCAGATTGCAAATCAGCAGTTTTCAAAGGGGCTCTTGTTTCTTGCCATCACAGGTTTGTTTGTTTTTGAATTATGCGTTTTCGGTATTCAGGCGCTAACCGGATTGATGACATTGGGAAGTGTTCCCGGTGAGGATCACTCACTGTTTATGCTGATTGAAGGCACGCTGCAATTGATCGTGACAGTGATTTTCCTCATGTTCTATCTCTTTAATATTTATGATTCGCGTAAGACCGCCGCTATGAAAGCGGCGGGTTTGAAGGTCAATACAACGGCCAGGGACATGATCTGTCATGCGGGAGATAAAGGGTTTCCATATTTATTTACACTGCCGGCATATATCATGATGGTGTTTGTGATTATTTTTCCGGTTTTGGTGACTCTGTTTGTTGCATTAACAAACTATGATTTTTATCATATTCCGCCTAATCGTCTGATTGACTGGGTCGGTTTTAAAAATTTTTTGAATATTTTTTTCCTCGGCTCCTATCGTGAAACATTTGTGAATGTACTGGGCTGGACGATCATCTGGACAATCTGTGCGACAACGCTGCAAATCATTTTGGGTATCTTGACGGCCCTTTTCGTCAATCAGGATTTTATCAAAGGCAAGCGGATATTTCGAATGATTTTCTTATTACCATGGGCTGTTCCGGCGTTTATTACAATTATGAGTTTTTCCAACATGTTTAACGACAGCATAGGGGCGATGAATGCACAGGTGATCCCATTATTGAATCACCTGCCGTTTGTAGAGCTGCCGGCAATCGCGTGGAAGACCGATCCTTTCTGGACGAAGACGGCCCTCATTATGATTCAGACCTGGCTTGGTTTTCCTTATATTTATGTCATGGTAACAGGCGTGCTTCAGGCGATTCCAGGTGAACTGTATGAAGCGGCAAAGATTGACGGGGCCACGTTTCTTCAGCGTTTTAAACATATTACTTTCCCGATGATTTTATTTGCGACAGCACCTGTGATGATTACCCAGTATACGTTTAATTTCAATAATTTCTCGATCATCTACTTATTTAATGAGGGAGGACCGGGCAGCGCGGGAGCGGGCGCCGGGTCGACTGATATTTTAATTTCTTGGATTTATAAGCTGACAACAGGCACATCACCGCAATATTCTGTTGCGGCGGCTGTTACACTGTTAATTTCATTCATTGTCATTGGAATTTCCCTGATTGCTTTTAAAAAATCGAATGCCTTTGGCAATGAGGAGGTTATGTAGGTGAATGCGAGAACTGCCAGAATGCTTAATAGGATCTGTACCTATTTATTTTTGACGCTTTTAAGTATCGTCATTCTGTATCCGCTGCTGATTACCGCATCATCCGCTTTCCGTGTAGGGAATGTGGCGGCTTTTCAGCTCGATTTTTCGGGTTCTTGGACTTTGGACCATTTTAAGCGGCTGTTTGACGAGACGCTTTATCTTCATTGGTACGGCAATACACTAGTCATCGCGCTATCGGTCATGGTATTGCAGGTTACGATTGTGACACTTGCCGGGTATACGTACAGCCGCTATCGGTTTGCAGGCAGAAAAAAGAGTCTGGTATTCTTTTTAATCATTCAAATGGTGCCGACGATGGCAGCGCTGACTGCTTTTTACGTTCTGGCCATGCTGATAGGCGCACTCGATCAATACTGGTTTTTGACAGCGATTTATATCGGCGGCGGGATTCCGATGAACACGTGGCTGATGAAGGGTTATTTTGATACTGTACCGAGAGAAATCGATGAAGCAGCGCGAATTGATGGAGCCGGACATCTGAGGATTTTCGCTTCAATTGTTTTGCCGCTTGTTAAGCCGATGCTTGCGGTACAAGCGCTTTGGGCATTTATGGCACCGTTTGGCGACTATTTGCTGGCAAAATTTTTGCTTCGCACACCGGAAAGACTGACCATCGCTGTGGGTCTGCAATCATTCATTTCAAACCCGCAGCAGCAAAAAGTCGCCCTGTTTGCGGCCGGAGCGATACTTGCCGCACTGCCGATATGCATTTTGTTCTTTTTTCTCCAAAAGAACTTTGTGTCCGGGCTGACAGCCGGCGGGACAAAGGGGTAGTTCGATGAAGAATCTGCAAAATGAAAGCTTTATCATTCGCTCCCTTAAAGCGGCCGCATCTCCATCAGGCGTTTGCCGTTACGGGAATACATTCAGCTGGCTGCAGCTCACCTTTCTCTTTATGTTTTTGACGGCCTGTTTGATGGCGCCTTTTACGATTTCGTTTATGAAAATGGATCGCTTTAACGTTCAATTTTTCATGCCGTCAGTTATTCAAAAGGTCAATGATCGATTTGCTGATCAATTACAAGGCTTTCAAATAAGAAACGGAAAACTGACAGGCGGGAAGAGCTCTGATCGGATTGAAGATGGACAGAATTTGCTGGCGGTTGATATGGAGCATGAGTTTAAGACAAGCGGTGAAAATGGGCGTTTGAAAGTAACTGGATATGATAACGCAATCATATTTCAGTCTGAGCATCTGATCATCACCGATCAAAATGGAACAGGGTTTTCTGTCCGCTATGCGAAAATGGACGCCAAGCTTAAGAATCCAAACACCCATGATGTAGAGAGTTTTATCAATGAATGGTGGCTGGCACAGTATAAGCCGATGATCATGATGCTGGCATGTGCCGTGATTTTTATGATCCAGTTTTTTTTGATTGCTGTTCTTGCGGGAGGCATGTGGATCACAAAATTATCAAACATGATCTCTATTGCGTCATTCAAGGAAGCGGCATCTATAGCAATTTGCGCATCAGCACTGCCGGCATTTGTGGCAGCTGCTGTCGGCATGGTTCATTTTGACTTGATCACTGTATTGATGATCCATTCGTGTGGCGTCACTTTGATGATCTCTTTTACATTTAGATATTTGGCCAAAACCCGCCGTTATAAAGGAGACTTACATTCGGGAGGAAAATATGATAAATCAGCGGTTATTTGAGATTGATGAATGGAAAATCAAAACTAATCATTTTCAAAAGGAACATATGCGGCTGCAGGAAAGCCTGACTTCTCTTGCAAACGGTTATATGGGAGTCAGGGGAAATTTTGAAGAAGGCTATTCAGGCGACAGTCATCAAGGCACATATATCGCAGGCGTGTGGTTCCCTGACAAAACGCGGGTAGGCTGGTGGAAAAACGGGTATCCGGAATATTTCGGAAAAGTAATCAATGCGATGAACTTTATTGGCATAGATTTATATATTGACGATAAAAAAGTCGATCTTTATCAAACTCAAATTAAATCATTTGAGTTAGAACTCAATATGAAAGAAGGAATTCTGCGGCGAAGCGCTGTTGTCCGCATCCAGGATAAAACGGTCAGAATCAGATCGGAGCGATTTCTTAGCCTTGCCGTTAAAGAGCTTTGTGCGATTCATTACGAAGCAGAGTGCCTGACGGAAGATGCTGTCATTACGCTTGTTCCTTACCTAGATGGAAATGTCGCAAATGAAGATTCTAACTACCAGGAACGATTTTGGCAGGAAGAAGCCAAAGGGGCTGATTCTCACCGCGGCCATGTAGTGGCAAAAACGATCGAAAATCCGTTTGGAACACCTCGCTTTACTGTTTCGGCCGCAATGGCGAACGTGACTGAAGGCTTTGTCAGTGAAAGCTATAAAACAGCTGGCATGTATGCTGAGAATCGCTACAGCTATCAAACGAAGGCTTCTTTAAAAAAGTTTATTATTGTCACGACTTCCCGTGATTATCTGGAGGCAGAGCTTTTATCAAAAGGCAAGGAGCTTTTGGCGGATGTTCTTGAGAACGGGTATGAGGAAGCAAGACGAAGGCACACTGATCAATGGAAGGAAAGATGGGCAAAAGCAGACATAGAGATTAAAGGGGATGAGGAACTTCAGCAAGGAATCCGCTACAATATCTTTCAGTTATTCTCGACATATTACGGGGGCGATGCCCGTTTGAATATCGGGCCGAAAGGATTTACAGGCGAAAAATACGGAGGTGCCGCCTATTGGGATACTGAGGCATATGCCGTGCCGATGTATTTGGCTGCTGCCGATCCGGAAGTGACGAAACACCTGCTTTTATACCGTTATCACCATTTGGAGGCTGCCAAACGAAATGCCGCAAAATTGGGACTGAAGGGGGCGCTTTACCCGATGGTGACGTTCACAGGAGATGAATGCCACAACGAATGGGAGATCACCTTCGAAGAAATTCACCGCAATGGTGCGATTTGCTATGCGATCTGCAATTATGTCAATTATACAGGCGACCGTGACTACATGGAAGAATACGGGATAGATGTTCTCGTGGAAGTCAGCAGATTTTGGGCTGACCGCGTTCACTTCTCGAAACGAAAAAACAAATATATGATCCACGGCGTCACAGGGCCTAATGAATATGAAAACAATGTCAACAACAATTGGTATACGAATGTAATCGCGGCTTGGACATTGGAGTATACATTAGAAAATCTCGAAAGGATTTCAGCGGAAAAACGCCGTCTGCTTGATGTGCAGGAAGAAGAACTGAAGGTGTGGAGAGATATTATCCGGCAGATGTACTATCCGTATAGTGAAGAACTGCAAATTTTCATACAGCATGACACATTCTTGGACAAAGACCTGCGATCAGCGGATGAATTAGATCCAGCTGAGCGGCCGCTTTATCAGAATTGGTCATGGGACAAAATTCTCCGCTCCAATTTTATTAAGCAGGCAGATGTTCTTCAAGGCATTTATCTTTTTCATGACCGTTTTACAATGGAAGAAAAACGGCGAAACTTTGAATTTTATGAACCGATGACTGTTCATGAATCGAGCCTGTCGCCTTCTGTCCATGCGGTTCTCGCAGCAGAACTTAAAATGGAAAAGAAAGCGCTTGAATTATATAAGCGTACAGCAAGGCTGGATCTTGACAATTACAATCATGACACGGAAGAAGGCCTGCACATTACATCAATGACGGGAAGCTGGCTCGCGATCGTGCAGGGCTTTGCCGGCATGCGTATCACAAATGAGACGCTGTCATTTGCTCCGTTGTTGCCGAAAGAATGGGACGGATATTCGTTCAACATCAATTATCGAAATCGCTTAATCAATGTGACGGTTGACGAAAAGAGCGCTATCTTTGAGCTTTTAAAAGGCGAGCCGCTGCATATGAAAGTTTATGAGGAACCGGTTGTGCTAACTGAACGATGTGAAAGGAGAACGCCTGATGAGTAAATGGTGGAAGGAAGCTGTCGTTTATCAAATTTACCCGCGCAGTTTTTATGATTCCAATGGAGATGGATTCGGTGATTTGCAAGGCGTGATTCAAAAGCTGGATTACATCAAAAATCTCGGGGCGGATGTGATCTGGCTCTCACCGGTGTTTGATTCCCCGCAGGATGACAATGGCTATGACATCAGCGATTACAGAAACATGTACGAAAAATTTGGGACAAATGAAGATATGTTTCAGTTAATTGATGAAGTGCATCAGCGCGGAATGAAAATCATCATGGATTTGGTTGTGAACCACACGTCGGATGAGCATGCGTGGTTTGACGAAAGCCGCAAGTCGAAGGACAATCCTTACCGGAATTATTATTTTTGGAAAGATCCAAAACCGGATGGATCTGAGCCCAATAACTGGGGATCAATCTTCTCAGGCCCGGCGTGGACGCTTGATGAACGGACGGGGCAATATTATTTGCACTACTTTTCGAAAAAGCAGCCTGATTTAAACTGGGAAAATGAAGCGGTACGCCGGGAAGTTTATGATTTGATGAGGTTCTGGATGGATAAAGGCGTTGACGGCTGGCGGATGGATGTGATCGGTTCCATTTCCAAATACATCGATTTTCCGGACTACGAAACAGATGACAGCCGCCGCTATATCGTCGGCTGCTATCATTCAAACGGCCCCCGCCTGCATGAGTTTATTCAAGAAATGAACCGGGAAGTTCTTTCTCATTACGATTGCATGACGGTGGGAGAGGCAAACGGTTCCGATACAGAAGAGGCGAAAAAGTATACGGATGAAAGCAGACATGAGCTGAATATGATCTTTACGTTTGAACATATGGATATTGATTCGGTACCGCATTCGCCAAATGGAAAATGGCAGATCAAGCCGTTTGATCTGATCGCTTTAAAGAAGACGATGACAAGGTGGCAGAACGCGTTAATGAATGTCGGCTGGAATACCCTTTATTTTGAAAATCATGATCAGCCAAGGGTTATTTCCCGCTGGGGAAATGACGGCGAGCTGCGAAAGCAGTGTGCAAAAGCATTTGCAACGGTTCTTCACGGTATGAAAGGAACCCCGTTTATTTACCAGGGAGAAGAAATCGGCATGGTCAACAGTGATATGCCGCAGGAAATGTATGATGATCTTGAAATAAAGAATGCATATCGTGAACTGGTCATCGAAAACAAAACGATGTCAGAAAAAGAGTTTCTAAAAGCCATAACGAAAAAAGGAAGAGATCACGCGAGAACACCGATGCAATGGGATGCCGAAAAACATGCGGGATTCACAGCCGGAAACCCTTGGATAGCGGTAAATTCCCGCTATCATGAAATCAATGTGCAAGAGTCCTTGGACGATCAAGATTCGATTTTCTACTACTACCAGAAGCTTATTCAATTACGAAAGCAATATAAGATCATGATAGATGGAGATTATCAGCTGCTGCTGGAGGATGACCCGCAAATCTTCTCTTACATCCGTGAATATCAAGGGGAAAAGCTTCTCGTCGTTGTGAATTTGTCAGAAGACAAGGCTCTGTTCGAAGTGCCTCAGGAACTGATTCATGAGCGTTGGAAAGTGCTCATTTCCAACTATTCGCAGAAGAGAGCTGACATGAAGCATATTTGCCTTGAACCCTATGAAGCTATGATGGGTATCAGCATATGAAAGCGGTCATTTTTGATTTAGACGGAGTGATCACAGATACTGCTGAATATCATTTTCTCGCTTGGAAGCACATAGCAGAACAAATCGATATTCCCTTTGACCGAAGTATGAATGAAAGCCTCAAAGGAATCAGCAGAGAAAAGTCGCTTGAAAACATACTTATTTATGGCGGAGCGGAAGCAACATATACAAATGCGGAGAAACAAGATCTTCTGCACCAAAAAAACAAATATTATCAGACGTTGATCAGCAAATTGACGCCGGAAGATCTTTTGCCGGGAATCGGCAGGCTTCTTTGTGAATTAAAAGTCGAAAATATAAAAATCGGGTTAGCGTCTTCAAGTCGCAACGCCCCCGAGATTTTAAAACGTTTGGAGATTATTGATGATTTTCATGCCATTGTTGACCCGACGGCTCTTGCGAACGGGAAACCTGATCCCGAAATATTTTTAACCGCCGCGGCGCTGCTTGGCGTCTCCCCAGCTGATTGTGCGGCAGTAGAAGACGCTGAAGCGGGAATTGCCGCAATCAAATCTGCCGGGATGTTTGCGGTTGGAGTCGGTCATGAACAGTCAATGCATGATGCCGATCTGATTGTCAGGCAAACTTGCGATTTGACGTTTGAGGTGCTGAATGAAGAGTGGAAGTCGTATACAATAAATCGTTTTCAAAAATGAAAGGAGGGAAAAGGGACTGCATTTCCGATATTTCGTATGTATGTTTCACTTGTTAGTGAGTGAATTCCTTCAGCATTAAAAAACCTGCAAGAGACATGTCTCTTGCAGGTTGCGGTATTACTTTTGCTCTTCTGTGTTGCGAGTCAGAATTTTGTCAATCAGGCCGTATTCAAGCGCTTCTTCAGCAGACTTGAAGTTATCGCGGTCTGTGTCGCGTTCGATCACTTCAAGCGGCTGGCCAGTACGTTCAGCAAGCACTTTGTTTAATTTGTCGCGAAGCAAGAGAATGCGTTTCGCGGCAATTTCAATTTCTGTTGCCTGACCTTGCGCACCGCCAAGAGGCTGGTGAATCATAACTTCACTGTTCGGAAGCGCATAGCGTTTGCCTTTTTCTCCGGCAGCAAGCAAGAACGCGCCCATTGACGCAGCCATACCGATACAAATTGTAGATACCTTCGGCTTAATAAACTGCATGGTATCATAGATCGCCATACCGGCCGTGATAGAGCCGCCCGGGCTGTTGATGTAAATAGAAATATCTTTTTCAGGGTCTTCCGCTTCTAAGAATAAAAGCTGTGACACGATGGAGTTCGCAACGTTGTCATCAATCGCAGATCCAAGCATGATGATACGATCCTTTAATAAACGAGAATAAATGTCATACGCTCTTTCCCCGCGGTTCGTTTGTTCAATGACTGTAGGTATTAAATTCATAATGCTCCTCCTTCACCTTTTAGGTAAGTATGTAGTTACATGATACATTTTTGGTCAATAAAGGTCAAACAAAAAGCTGGCTTGACATGCAAACTCTTCTCTTTTTCCCATTTTCCCCAAAAATACAACGGTTCAAACCATCGTATGTGAGCTTCGGAAAGAAGATGATGTGTCTTCTTAAAAAAACAGCCCTTTAAAATAGAGGGTTGTTATTTCGGCTGAAATACCGTATAATGAGTTATGCTGACGTTATCATCACGCAGTGAAAATATGTCAATATGCGCTCGTAGCTCAGTTGGATAGAGCGGTGGTTTCCGGTACCACGTCTGCCGGGGGTTCGAATCCCTCCGAGCGCGTCCAATAGAACAACAGGAAAGACAAGGGTTTGGCATTTGCCGCTCTTGTCTTTTTTGTTGTTTCCAGAAAACTTCTAGTAAGTACATAATTTTTCCTCCTGCTGGGCATCGTAGGTGATGAACAGTATTGAATTTGTTAAGGAGGAAGACAATGGGAATTTTAAGCGGTAATCCGCAAGAAGAACCGATGCATTACGGTGAGGTATTCAGTTTGTGGAGTTATGTGATGGCGGGAAATAAAATGATCGGCAATTACCAGATGTTATTGCATCATGTTGGTGATGGCGATTTAAAGAAGCTGCTTCGTGAGTCCATCGAGAAATGCCAAGATGAAATCAAACAGGTCAGCAATATCCTGAAAGAAAATGGCGTGGGGCTTCCGCCCGCTTCTCCTGAGCCGCCGGATGCAGATCTTAACGACATTCCGCCGGGCGCGCGGTTTCTCGATCCGGATGTGGCCGCATCCGCAGCGGCGCAAAATGCAGCCGGTCTTGTGACATGCAGCAAAATTATGGGGCAGTCGATTCGCGAAGACATCGCGATGATGTTTGGACAATTTCATATGACCAAGGCGGCAACAGGGGCAAAATACTTAAGGCTGCTGAAAAACAAAGGCTGGCTCATCCCGCCGCCGCTTCATCTTCATAAACACCAGGATGATGAGTAAAAGATAAAAGGCATATACAGCTTTCTGTATATGCCTTTTATGATTAAGACGTAAGACGCAGGCCGATGACGCCGGCAAGTATCAGGCAAAGAGAAATCAGCTGAGAAAGCTGAAACCGTTCCTTAAACCAAATCAGGCTGACTGCTGTTACGCCTATGCTGCCTATACCGGTCCAGACGGCATAAGCAACGCCGGAAGGCAGGACTTGCATAGCCTGTGATAGACAGTAAAAAGATAAAGCAAATCCGGCAGTCATCACAATAATCGGCCATTTTTTCTTTGTGCCGTCTATATATTTCATGGCGATGGCAGCTATAATTTCTTCTATACCGGCAATGAATAATAAAAACCACGCCATTATTTTTCACCTCTCGGCTGAGTTTTACTTTCTTTTGTGAAAAGCTTCATTCCTAAAATACCGGCTAGCAGCAGCATCAAAAAGAAGATTTGCGCTGCTGAGAAGGATTCGCCTAAGAAGATCCCGGTCGTGTAGGTTCCGACCGTTCCAATTCCGACAAATACGGTATACGCCGCGGCCATAGGAATTTTTCGATAAGAGCGGATTAACAGTATAAAGCTTATCGCTATTAATAGAAAAACGATAATCCAATCAAAAAGCGAATCCGCATGTTTGAGGGAGGAGGCCCAAACCACTTCTAAAAGCCCTGCTATCAAAACAAGTACCCAATACAACATTAACACCTCTTTATATGAATGAACGTCAGTCATTTTTAGGCGTTAAAAAATGAGCGGTGTCACCCAGTCATTTTTTAAGCTTTACCTAAGCTCCGTTTTAAGAATGTGAAAATTTCTTTTTTAGATACTTCAAGGTTTTCATCTTGTTCAAACCCGATATAAAACCGTTCTGCTGTGTTCTCAACCAAATTGATGATGGTTCTTGCCGTCCATTTTGCATTGATGCCTTCAATCACATTTTGGCTGTCGATCGCCTTATTGATGATGTTCTCAAGCCAAGAATAATAAGGCTGATAAATGGTCTCCCATTTTTCCATGGAATGGTCGATGGCAAGCCCTGAGTAGCAGAGGACAATAATATCTTTATGGCGCTCTGTGATGTGAAACGTCTCATCAATTAAGGTTTGTAAGACGGTCCAAAAATCTTCCTCGCCATTCAGTCTTCCTTTGATTTGCTCTAGCGTATGAGTGAGAAGGTTTTCCGCAATGGCCGGAATCAGAGCATTTTTGGATGAAAAATATAAATAAAACGTTCCTTGGGCAGTGCCGGCTTTTTTTACGATCTCTGAGATGGAGGCTTTATCGAGTCCCTTTTCAGAAATGACTTCAATCGCCGCCTGCAGAATCTTTTCATATTTTCCTGATGTTTGTTTTGGCACGAGGAACACCTCCTGTAATGACTGACTATCATTCATTTTATCTCGAGTGATGGTGTTTGTAAAGCGAAAAAAGAAGCAAGAGAAACTCCTGCTTCTTTATTTATCATAATCAATCGCGGCTTTCGGGAGCCCGGTATACTTTGCCCAATAGTAAATCGCAAGCGAGCCGACGGCAACCAATATGAGATCGACGGGATTGCTGATAATGCCTAAGCCATGCCCGAAAGAGCCGATATAGGAAAAAATCAGCATCATGACATAAAATCCGACGAGCCACCAGGCTGATTTCAGCTGCTGGGCCAGGCTGACGTCTTCTTTAGGCGCGTATTTCCTGAAGCAGAGATAGATCAAAAACATGACGAGCTGTGAGCCGAGAAGCCAGGAAACGGTTGTCCATCCTGACCAGTACACAATAAACGCCGTAAAAATAAATGAAAGCGGCCCGATGATGCTCATTCCTTTTAAATAAAACGGCCTGTTTAAGTCCTTCGCATTTACTCTCAGTGCGGCTGAACAAATTGGTGCAATCGCATAAGAAAGGATGAGAGCGACAGAACAGACATTGACGAGCGCGTTCCACGAAGGGAAGGGGAGCGTCCAGAAAATCGACATGGCAAATGAAAGCCAGAGTGAAGCGCGGGGTGTTCCCGTTTCTTGATTGACCTTTGAAAATATGCCAAATAATGTGCCGTTCCGCGCCCAGGCGTAAACGAGGCGAGATGTCGTATTCATAAAAATATTCCCGTTTCCTCCCGGAGACAGAATGGCGTCTAAAATGACAAGCGTTGCAAGCCATCCTAAACCGAGCATGACCGCAATGTCTTTAAACGGCAATGAAAACTCACGGCCGATTGCCGGCCAGCCATTTTTCAGCGTTTCTGTCGGAATTGCACCGATAAAGGTGATTTGCAAAATTGTGTAAATAATGGTTGAAACGATAATACAGATAATTAAAGCGATCGGGATATTGCGTTTCGGGTTTTGCACCTCACCGGCAACAGACACAATAGGGTGCAGCCCGAGATATGCAAACATGACACCCCCGGTCGAAATGGCGGCCTGTATGCCTGTAAAACCAAAAGGCGCAAACCCTTCAACCGATAAGTTTTCCGGCTGAAAATGAAAAAACAGCACAACAATGATCGTGACCGGTACGATATATTTAAAAATAGAAATAATGAAATTGGCTTTTGCAAAGGTTTTAACGCTCCAGTAATTCAGCAGGAAAAACAAACAGAGCAAGGCAAACTGCAAAATCCAGCCTGCAATGGTCGGTGAGTCAGAGCCCTCTTTGGTCAGGCCCGGAAACCAATAGGCCACATATTGCCGGACGGCTGTGACTTCAATCGAAATCAAGCTTGTGTAAGCGACAATCGTGACAAACGAAATTAAATAGCCGACCAAATGGCCGTGTGAATAGACCGGATACCTGATGATGCCTCCAGTGCGGGGCAAAGCGGCTCCGAGCTCTGCATATACGAGCCCGATTAACAAAATAATGGCTCCTCCGAGGATCCAGGAAAAAGCGCCGGAGGGCCCTGCTTTTGAAGCGACATTACTGACAGCGAACAGCCACGCTGATCCAAAGATGGCTCCCATCCCAATCAAAATCAGATCAAACAGAGACATTGATTTCTGAAAATTCCCTTGTTTAGACATTCGCTTCCTCCTTTGAAACCAGCCTTATATTTCTTACAATGCCCAATATGTAACAGAGAATACCGTTCCGAATAAAAAAAAGGCGCAGCCCGCGCTGCACCTGTTTTTATTCATGAATCGAATCAAAGTGTTTCACTGTTATATTTTTGAAGGAGGCTGAGCCGCCATCAGAAAAAAGGGTAATACCTTTATCTTCAGGCTTTGGGAAGACTTCATTTGAAAAAACGGTTTTCCCGTCGTCAACAAATACCTCTATCGTTGTTTTATCGACAAGTATTTTCAAATGCACCTTACGTTTGCTTACATCATAAGGAGCTTTGCTTTCGACATAGGTATTGCTTTTGTCAGGCTGATTTGTGCCTGCTCTATTGACATATGCATAGCCGTCTTCAGCGAATATGCCGACATCAATATGGCGTTTTTGATCTTCTGACTCTCTCAGTCTGACGCCAGCATTCTTCAGCTCTGACCAAGAAAGATCCGTATCAAGCTGGTACGTATCACCTGTTATCGACAGAGTTTTTGATCCGTTCACATCCTGATCCTCTATTTCGTCAGTTGAAACAGTCAGCTGCTCCAAAGCTTCAATCGGCTGTGAGACGAGGCTGTATGTTCCGTCCTGCTCCTGCAGCCGGAGTTCGCGTATGACAGAATCTGTGCCGTTAAAGCCGTTCTTCATTGTCGGGGTGTTGTTGGCATAATCCCAATTGTTCATCCAGGCAAGCGCATACCGCTTTTCTAATGGATCTGTGTTTTTGCTGTCTTCGAACGTCACACCGCCGTACCAGTCGAAGCCATAGTCAAGCCATTGGGCTTCAGTCTGATCCGCTGTAAATTCTTTTCCGTCGAAGCTACCGGTCCAGTAGGCGTACGTATTTGGTTTGCCCCACGGTTTACCGTTCGCGCTCGCACCGAGAACCCATTTATTCGTTCCGTCGCTTGCCCGCATCATGTAGAGGTCAGGACATTCGACCATTCCCGCCTGCTCTGGGAAGAATCCGCTTGTGTAATGCCAGTCCTTAAGATTATCGGATTCATAAAAGCCGATTTTTGATCCTTCAGCCATGACCATGACCCATTTGTTATCCTGGTCATCCCATATCACTTTCGGATCTCTAAAATCGTCTGTGCCCGGATTAGGCATAACGGGGTTGCCACTGTAGAATTTGAATGATTTTCCTTTGTCTGTGCTGTACCACAAATATTGTTCCTGTTTTTTGTCTTTGGCTGAGGGCTGTGTCACAATCGCGACAAGCGCATTTTTCCCGAAGCCGGCTGTGTTCTCTTTATCCACCACGACGGAACCGGTCCAAATATCACCGTCCGGGTTTGTATATTTCGGAATCGCCACGCCTTCATCTGTCCAGTGCACCAAATCGTCTGATACGGCATGGCGCCATTCTGTGCCGTTGCCTTTTGGGTAATCCCCGTTATATAGATAGAAATAATGATACTTGCCATCAAAATAGATCGGTTTTTGCGGGTCATTTTTCCATTTATCCGGCGTCGTAAAATGATATGCCGCCCGGTAGTCCGGCTTCTGTGTTGATTTTGGTTTTTGGTCATGTCCTTCTTTTGGAAATAAGTCGATAAACAGCAATATTCCTAAAAAGCTCAGGAATACGGTTAGCCATTTGCCTGCTTTTTTATAGTTCATATGGGATTCACCTTTATGATGTTGATAAGAAATAAAAGAAAATGCCAATAGGTTATCGGCATTTTCTTTTGCGTTTTTATTTGTTAACTGTTAATTGTCCTTGTTCAAGGATGCTGTCTTTGACAACAGATGTTTTCTTGCCTTTAATGTTCAGCAGGAAGCTTGGCGCAAACGTTGATTGTTTGTCTGCGTAGAATCCTCTGTTTGTCATGTAGCTTGTAATCACGACATTGTTTCCTTTCGCTTGAGGTACAGCGAAGTGTGAGTAAGTAAAGGTCACATCGTTAGGATCAAGGTCCATTTTTAACACAAGACCTGTTTTGTTCAGCGGCTTGTATGGGCCAGTTAAAGAATTAGAAACATAGCCAAGCATGTAAATATCGTTAGACGTGATGCCGTCAATCGTCATTTTTGACCCGCGGGAGTCAGTGAACAGATACCATTTGCCGTTCATTTTGAAGACATTCGCGCGTTCGATTTCGTCAGTTACTGTGTTAGATGTGATCAGCGGCTTCATGACTTTCTTCAGTGTGTAGTCATCGTTAAGCTCAATTATGCCGAGTGCGCCGTTAGCTAATTCAGCAGTGCGCTTTTTATCACTTTGCAGAAGCTTTTGACTTTCTTGACGGAAGAATGATGTGCTTTTGCCATAGTATGCTTTGTTAAATAAAGATTCTTCGCCTTGGTAGCCATCTTCAGTTCCAGTGTTTGCTTCAAATACTAAGTATTTGTGGCCTTTATCTTCTACGTAGTGGGGATCTCTCAGCGTATGGTTATCGCCTGAGCTGTAGTTGCCTTCATCGATGAACTGCTGTACATTTTGATACGTTTTGCCGTCACCGTCAAAGATTGATTTATGATCCTCTACACCGTTGATGTTCAAAGAGCTGTCTGATGTTGATACGTTAACCTGTGCAGTTGTCAGTGTTTGTTTGCCGTAATGTTTACCAGAAAAGTCAGTGTAGAACAAACGGATGTGGCCGTCAGATGTGAATGTCGCTGAGCCAGACCATTCTTGTGTTTGGTCTTTCAGGATTGAATCATTTGCATCGAATTTGTCGCTGTCTTTGAAGACGCGGCCAGCGTTTTTCCAGCTGTCAATAGAAGTTTCGCCGACTTTCTGATAGAACATGTAGATAGATGTGTCATCCGCATTTTTAGGATCTCCGGCTAATGCAAAGACAATGTGGTAGCCGTGATAGTTTGCGACTGTGCCGTCAGCGTTTTGCAATGGCCAGCTGTCCCAAACGTCCAGGCCTTTTGCAGAAGAGATATTTTTAATTGTGGATTGGTCGAATTCAGGAACCTGATATTTTTCACTTTTTTGCTGTTCAGGGATTTGCAGCATGTCATGGCGGGTAATATGGGAAATACCGTACGTTTCCTTATATGGTTTTTGAGTTGTTTCTTTCGCAAACGCTTGAGTCGCGCCTCCTGCCAGCAGTGCAGTAGTAAAGGTTAATACTGTTGCTTGTTTGGCAAACTTTTTGATGTTCATCGTTCATGTCTCCTTTTTTATGTACTGTGTTAGCGGTCTGCTTTCTTCCAGCCCTCCTGTTGATAATGGCAAGTCGGTTACGTGCAATAAAAAAAGACCAAAAATATGAAAAGGGGTGACGTCAAAGAATACACTTTGCCCTTAACACATTTTAGGTCTTGCCTGCTTTATCAGTAACAAACCTGCGTAATTTACTTTTCGACATTATTCTATTAGACACTGATTGTTATTTCAACGGGTCTATTTTCCTCTTTTGTTTGATAGAAAATGAAGAAAAAGAATTTAAGAGTACAGGTCTTATGGACTAATCCGGCTGATTATTTCTTTGCATCTTCTACAGATTATAAAAAGCTTTCGCATGGGCATAAAGTTCCTTTTTATCAGGTCTATCCGAACAACACAAAAGTGATAAAAAAATGTAAATTCATAAATCATTCACAATATGTGACAGTATAAATAAACCTATTTCAGCTTGATAAGGGAAGGAATAATAATAAAAAAGATTTTAAACGGTGGTCCTTTTTCTTCTATAATATAAGTGTTGACTTATATAAATGGTGGATTATACAATGAACGCGGAAGGGAGCTGATGCTTTGATGAAGCATGACTTGACATCTGCTGAAATCAGTCACTGCCTGAAGCTTCTTCATGATCAAACCAGGCTTTTGATCATGAAGAAGCTGGAGAAAAAAACATACTGTGTCTGCCAGTTTGTCGATATGTTTGACGTGAGCCAGCCAGCTATCAGCCAGCATTTACGGAAGCTGAAACAGGCCGGATTTGTGAATGAAGAGAAAAAGGGACAATGGCGGTTTTATTCAATTAATTCGGCTTGTCCTGAATATGGATTGATTCAATCGATTCTCGGTCACATCAGCTCAGATGATGACGTGTTGCAGTCTATTCAGAAAAAAGAAACTCAAGTTTCTTGTAAGTAGGAGGTTCTCGTTTGAGTTCAGCAGTTTTAGCAGCAATGATCTTTATCCTTACACTTATTTTTGTTATTTGGCAGCCGAAAAATCTGTCTATTGGCTGGTCAGCCTGCGGGGGAGCGGTTTTGGCTTTGCTTGCGGGGGTTGTGAGCCTAAAGGATGCGGCGGACGTTACCGGCATTGTATGGAATGCGACTCTGGCGTTTGTGGCGATCATTCTCATCTCGCTCATTTTAGACCACATTGGCTTTTTCGAATGGGCTGCTTTGCATATGGCGAAGGCGGCTAAAGGCAGCGGCCTGCGTATGTTTATTTATATTTCCGTTTTAGGCGCCGTCGTGGCGGCGTTTTTTGCCAATGACGGTGCGGCGCTTATTTTAACGCCGATTGTGCTTGCGATGATGCGGGCTTTGCGTTTTGAAGAAAAGCTGGTGTTCCCATTTATTATCGCGAGCGGGTTTATCGCTGATACAACATCGCTTCCGCTTGTGGTCAGCAATTTGGTGAATATCGTGTCGTCGGATTTCTTTCACGTTGGGTTCATTGAATATGCGGCACGGATGATTGTCCCGAATCTCTTTTCGCTTGCGGCAAGTATACTCGTCTTATACTTATTTTTCAGAAAAGGCATTCCGAAACATTATGATCTCAGTCAGGTGAAGAAACCGGCTGACGCCATTAAAGATATAAACATGTTTCGTATGTCATGGCTTGTGCTGGCCATGTTATTAATCGGTTATTTTGTAAGCGAAATATGGTCCATCCCCGTATCCTTTATAGCCGGTGCGGTGGCTGTTTTCTTTCTTCTTATGGCGAAGAACAGCCCGGCCGTTCATACGAAGCAGGTGGTCAAAGGGGCACCTTGGGCGATTGTGTTTTTTTCCATTGGGATGTATGTCGTTGTGTACGGGTTAAGAAACGCCGGCTTAACAGACCTTCTGTCCAGCCTTATACAGGCAGCCGCGGATCAGGGGCTGTTGGCGGGAACCATGGGAATGGGCTTTATCGCGGCTATTTTATCATCGGTAATGAATAACATGCCGACCGTCATGATTGACGCTATTGCGATAGCCGGTACGGATACACATGGAATGATGAAGGAAGCCTTAATTTATGCAAATGTCATCGGCTCTGATCTGGGGCCGAAAATCACGCCGATTGGGTCGCTGGCGACGCTGTTATGGCTTCATGTTCTCGCGCAAAAAGGAGTGAAAATCTCTTGGGGGACATACGTGAAAACAGGGGTGATTCTGACTGTTCCGACCCTGCTGATGACTCTTTTCGGCCTTTATATCTGGTTATTGATCATTCACTAAAACATCTGGGAGATGAACAAACATGTCTAAAAAAACCATCTTATTTTTATGCACTGGCAACTCCTGCCGCAGCCAAATGGCTGAAGGCTGGGCGAAACAATATCTAGAAGATGAATGGAATGTATACAGCGCGGGAATCGAAGCGCACGGGCTCAATCCGAATGCTGTAAAAGCGATGAAGGAAGCGGGGATCGACATCTCCGGCCAAACATCAGATATCATCGACCCGGCTATATTAAACAGTGCTGATCTTGTCGTAACGCTTTGCGGTGACGCGGCTGATCAATGTCCGATGACGCCGCCTCACGTTAAGCGCGAGCACTGGGGCTTTGATGACCCTGCAAAAGCGGGAGGATCGGAAGCGGAAAAATGGGTGTTCTTTCAGCGAGTTCGTGACGAAATCGGCGAGCGGCTCAAGCGCTTTGCGGAAACAGGTAAATAAGCTGGAAAAGCCGGGAGGATGGTCTCCCGGCTTTTTTGTGGCTCTCGTCACGGTGATGATGATGGCTGTACCCCAGGTAGGGGATATCAAATTGCCATTGGTGATTCTCGTAATCGCAATTTAAAATGTAGATTAATCTTCTATCTTTTTTATGGTCTTGTCATAGAAGCGGTAATCCGTTTTGGAACTAGCAGCTTTCATTTTTGTTTTGAGTTTAGTCGGGCAGATACCGTTTCAAACCCTGTAACAATCAATATAATAATGTATTGCGAAAGCAAACAAATGATAGAAGCGAAAGAAAACGTATAAGGAGGAATAAGTCAATGCCACCACGGCCAACTAAATGGATTAAGAGAAACGATCGACCGGAACCTCTTTTATCACCAAGTGTCATGCAAGGCAGAAATGGAAATACCCCACTCACTCAACAAAACCAGCTCTTCGCACCCATTACATCAGATACGAACCAGCCTATTTCTGCTTTCAGAGCCACCAGCAATGCGAATCTGTCAGTGGCTGCAAATGCAGCTAGCGGAGTCCGATTTCAAAATGTGCAATTTGATTTGGCGAATGAATATAACCCCAACACATCTACATTTTCACCGAGAACAGCAGGCGTATATTCTTTAAATGCATCAGTTGAGTTTCAACCGAATGCGATTGTTGACTTCAACTTAGAAGTCGTATTTCTCGTGAATCAAGATGTGGTAGGCGGAAATAGCCAATTTCAAGCAGGAAATCTTCCGGCAGTCGTAGCCATTACGGAAATTCTTCAGTTAAACGCCGGAGATACGGTGACAGTTGCAATGAGAAGTACTGCCGCCGGATTCATTCAAGCGACTCCGAGAACCCGTTTTGCAGCCGCCAGAGTTCCTTCTCCGACTGCGTAAAAAGGAGATTTTGATTCAATGTACATCTAAAGTTGATTTTTCCTGTTAGAGGATTGATCAGCTTTTTTTATATTTTCAAAATAATTGAAACATTAATAAGCTCAGTATCGTACGAAAAAGGGGGAGGTGGAGCAATGAAGCAGAAGAAAAGGAAGGAACTTAAGACTTTATTTGAAACATTAGGCGAAAGAAAACATTTCAACGGGGCGGTTTTAGCCGCAGAGGATGGCGACATATTATATCATCACGCTTTCGGTTATGCGGATTTGCCGGGAAAACGGCTTTTGCAAGAAAATTCTTTGTTTGAGCTGGCATCACTATCAAAGCCTTTTACAGCAATGGCAGTTGTTCAATTGGAGGAGAAAGGGATGCTTGGTTATGAGGATACAGTGGAGCGCTGGATTCCCGGATTTCCATATGAGGGCGTTACGATACGGCACTTATTGAACCATACATCCGGGCTTCCCGATTATATAGAGTGGTTTTTTGCCAATTGGAATAAAAGCAGGATTGCAGTGAACCAGGATGTAGTGGATATGCTGATGAATGAGCAGCCGCCCTGCTATTTTGCTCCGAATGAAGGCTGGCTGTACAGCAATACGGGGTATGTGCTGCTGGCAGTTTTGATTGAGAAGGCATCCGGCATGAGCTATGCGGATTTTTTGAAACAACATATTTTCACCCCGGTCGGCATGGCGAACACGAGAGTATATAACAGAAGGCTGCGTCCTGAGCAGATTGATGGCTATGCGTATGGATATGTGTATGATGTGCATTCCGGCCAGTACGTTCTTCCAGATGACCTGGAGGAAACGAACTATGTTGTGTATCTGGATGGAATACAGGGAGACGGTACAGTGAATTCTGTCACAAGCGATTTATTTCGATTTGATCAGGCTTTATATCAGGACAAATTGATCAGCGAGGTTTCTAAGGAAGCCGCGTTTTCTCCTGTACAACTGAACAATGGGGAAACGGTTGACTATGGATTTGGCTGGGTGCTGCAAAACAGTCCTGAAAAAGGACGAATTGTCAGCCATAGCGGAGGCTGGCCCGGCTATTCAACGATGATGATCCGATATATAGACCAACGTAAAACGCTGATCTATTTGGGCAATATGGAACAGGATGCCGAATATGAACAAGCGATTCTGAAGGCGGCGGAGAATATTTTATTTGACCAGCCTTATGAGATCCCGGAACGTCCTGCTGATAAAAAGAAAAAAGACATTGATACAGCGATTTACAGCCGCTATGTTGGCAGCTACTCCATTCATGATGGGACAGCTGCGGCGGTGACAGCCGAGAACGAGCGGCTTTATCTGCAAATCACCGGACAGATGAGGTTTGAATTATTTCCTTCCTCGGAAACCCGTTTCTTTATGCAATCATTGCCTGTTGAAGTTGAATTTATGTTAGGGGATGGTGCTGCGAAGAGCTTTATCATTTATCAGGACGGAAGAGAGGAAGAAGCGGTCCGGACGGATAGAAAGGAATGAATTTGATGATTGGCATATTAGCTGGAATGGGGCCAAAATCGACCTCTCCGTTTTTAGATAAGGTCATTGATTACTGTCAGAAGCTGTATGGCGCTTCACATGATATCGACTACCCGCAGATGATGATTTATTCCTGTCCGACACCCTTTTATGTCGATCGTCCAATCGATCATGATGAAATGAAAAAAGCGATTATTGATGGAGCCGTCAAGCTGGAGAAGACCGGTGCGGACTTTATTTCTCTTCCTTGTAATACGGCGCATGCCTATTTTGAAGACATCCAGCAGGCATTGTCGATTCCTTTGTTACATATCATTGAGGAAACGGTGAAGGAGCTTCCGGATTCAGCACAAAAAGTGGCTGTTTTAGGAACAGATTCAACCATACAATCCTGTATTTATCAAAAAGGGTTGAAGGCGGGCGGACATGAGTTTATTCATGAGAAACATTGGCAGCGGGAAGTCAATCAGCTCATCGCCGCGATCAAACAGCCGAATCATGTTCACAAGACTCAGGACATATGGCGGGAGCTATATTTGGGAATCAGTAAAAGAGCGGATCTCATCATTTCGGCTTGCACAGATTTGAACACGGTGTTAGATCATTTTCACGGTGATATCCCGATTATAGATTCCTCTGATTGTCTCGCAAAAAGCACGGTCAGCACGTATCTTGCTTATCAAAACGAACCATTCAACAAGGGCTGTATATAATCGGCTCTTGTTTTTTTGTGTTCTTATCGTTTGACAGCCTCATGCAATGTTGTTAAAGTAAACATGTAAATAGTTACATGATTTCTTCTGAAGATCGGGTGGTGCTTATGAAGAAGCCAGTTTTAAAGAAATTCGTCTCTCTAGACATGAAGGTTGATCCTCCGATCACCATTGGTGAGACAGGCTTAGGTCTGAGACGTTGGATTCCGATTCGATCGGGAACAATAACCGGGGAAGTGGAAGGACGTATTTTGCCGGGCGGAGCTGATTCGCAAATCATTCGCGCTGACGGCAGAACAGATTTATCTGCCAGATATGTCATAGAAACAGCAGATCATGAACTGATTTACATTGAAAACAATGGAATACGGCAAGTCAGCGAGCCGTTCCGAACACAAGCAGCTGCCGATGAAATGATTGACACCGAACATGTTTATTTCCGCACGGTGCCGACTTTTGAGACAGGCAGTGAAACCTATCGATGGCTGCATGACCGCTTGTTTATCGGTTCCGCAGAAAGAACCCCTGATTACGTTCGATTAGACATTTATGAAGTAGAGTAAAAGACTAAGGAGAGTGTGAAATATGGAAAACTTTATCGGAAGCCACATGATTTATACTTATGAAAACGGTTGGGAATACGAGATTTATATTAAAAATGACCATACAATTGATTATAGAATTCATAGCGGAATGGTTGCCGGACGCTGGGTTCGGGATCAGGAAGTGAACATTGTCAAACTGACAGAGGGCGTATATAAAGTGTCTTGGACAGAGCCGACAGGCACAGATGTTTCATTAAACTTTATGCCGAATGAAAAACGCATGCACGGCATTATTTTCTTCCCGAAATGGGTGCATGAACATCCTGAAATTACGGTCTGCTACCAAAATGACCACATTGATCTGATGAAAGAATCCCGCGAAAAATATGAAACGTATCCAAAATACGTTGTACCTGAATTTGCGGAAATTACATTTCTGAAAAACGAGGGAATAGACAATGAAGAAGTGATATCAAAAGCTCCTTATGAAGGAATGACAGACGATATCCGCGCGGGAAAATTGTAAAAAACGAAAAACCCGGAAAAGAGAGTTACTCCTCTTTCCCGGGTTTTCTTTTTGCTGAGTATGTGGGAACCATCATAATTCCCGCGAAAAACAGTGTGATGCCAGTCCAGCGCATAGGCTGGTAATAGGCTGTGTCCCGTAAACATATTACAGCTGATAAAATGATGATACAAGCTGCCACAACGATGACAGCGCCAATGTATCCTGTTTTCCCCATGTTTATACTCCTTTTGAAGGGAATAGTTTTTGCCTTTTTTCAGATTCAGGATCGTTTTCGATCGAAATCTTTGAATCTAAAATCAGCGTCTCTCTTGTTTCATCTTGATATGCCGGCCATGTAACATTTTCGGTGCTTGGGTTTCCTGTTTTGGCGAACGAGATCCACGCTGATTGTATGTTAAGAGAAAGCTGTTTCACCTCATCGGTAACCTCCGCTTTTGCCATCCGCTCTAACGCGTCCAGATTTCCGAAAACAAAAGGAAGCTCTAATGCGTGAAACGCCTTATCGTACGGCGGCTGATCCGGGTGCCAGTCAAATCGGTACATCCAGACAGGTGCGTAACGGGACTGGGCGGAGGCGCAGGCGACGGCCGGGCGCCAAAATAACAAATCCGTCATCATATGAATTTGGCTTTCGAGAGAGCGCGGATACAGATCGGCGGCTTTCTCGGCCAGCGGCTGCCCCAATAGATACTCAAGCGCTTCATCTATCGTTTTCTGAGAGTGAACTTCTGAATCGGGCGTAAAAAATAAATACCCTTCATCACGATTTGTTCCGACTAACAGCGGAATGCCGTCAGCGGCCCCTTCAGCAATGGCCTTCTCAGGCTCAGCAGGCAGTGTTTTCGGATCAAGTGCAGGCTGGAAGAACAGCTGAAAGATATTTTCATTTTCGGTTTTTCGCAGCTGGTCGGCGGCTTTAAGCAAATCTTCCGCAGATACAGTATGCAGCCTGTCCAATTGGTGACGTTCAATTCCAAGGACTCGTAAAAAAGCATCCGCGGTGCTGGCCGCTTTTTCTTCCGGCATGGTTCGGGAAGAGCCGCTTTCCAGGATTGCTTTCTGGAACAGGCCTTTTGCAGCAGGCATGGCAAGCAGTGCGGCAATGCTCATACCGCCTGCTGATTCTCCAAACACCGTGACATTTCCCGGATCGCCGCCAAACGCAGAGATATTTTCCTTGGCCCATTTCAGAGCCGCGGTTTGGTCAAGCAGTCCAAGGTTGTCGGAATACGCATCATCAATGGAAGACAAATGCAAAAAGCCGAATGGCCCCAGCCGATAGTTCAGTGTGACGACAATGACATCCCCCAGAGCCGCCAGGTTTGAGCCGTCGTATAAAGGCTCACTGCCCGCGCCGAGATAAAATGCGCCGCCGTGAATCCACACCATGACAGGACGATTTTTGCCCGGAGTGTCAGGCGCAAATACATTTACATACAAGCAATCCTCAGACTGGCGGGGCAGTTCAGCATTTGAAAGTGACAGTAAATCAGGCGGCTGCGGGCAAACCGGGCCGTATGCTGCTGCATCCAGTTCTTCCTCTCACACTTCCGGAGGCTCCGGTGCTTTAAAACGCAATTGCCCAACAGGCGGCTTGGTGAGAAAGCGTGACGGAAAAGTTGATGAAGATGAATTAATGAACAATCATATGGAAAATCAACTTCGACCCTTGAGAAATCATATGAAAACTATAGATTCAAATATTGTGACGAATCAAGGCATTTTTCCTTATCGAAACCCTTATCGTAAACTATTTGTATTTTACTTATAAATAGACGTCATATAGGGGGCATATTTTCCACTTAAAAAGGGGTGTTCATATTTAAGTAACCATTAAAATAAAAGCATGATGACAAAAAGCCCTTTCCGAAGCGAATACTTAACAGACCTCGTTCTCTTCATCCTTTATAAAAACAAACATCCTTAAGAGAATAAAAAACAAAGTCAGGAGATTCTAATCCCCTGACCTGATTGAAAGTCTAATTAAAATGTCTGGTAAAATGCAACAGTTCCAATTATTGCGCCTAATACAAATAGCGCAAGAATAGTCCATAACGTAATTTTAACTTTCTTGCTCATTACCATAACCTAAGACTCCCCTTCTTATATATTAGTCCCTCCACATCTTCTTGTATGTTCTTTTTCCATTTTTATCGCCAACAGCTTTTAAGTAGATGTTTCCTAATTGAATTCCAACATCTTTGATTGGGCCAATTTGATAATAGAAGCTTCCTTTTACAGCGGCCTTATTATCTCCAGTAACCCATGCGCTTTTCCCGCCAGTATTTAAACCTGTTCTAACGACTGGATTCCAATTTCGGACTACGTTAGCAGAGGAACTTAAGATTTTTTTAACTTTCCCTTTAGTGACTCGATATGATACAGATACTCTGTAACTCGTTTGGCTTGCACCAAAGAATTTCACTGAATCCTGATAAGAAACACCTTTGTCGGCCATAATCGTAGCCTGTTCTTCAACGTTGTCTCCACCAAGAACCTGTAACTGGGGTTTGAAGAAACTTTCTACAGTTCTCTCCTGATCATCTCTAGACATTGATTTGAATTGTTTAAGGACTTCCGAAGATTCTTCGACAGCGTCAGCGACAAATTCAGGATCTACTCCTGCGTTTAATGCGTCTTGAGCGTCATAATTTTCTAAATAATTTTCGTAATCTTCTACTGTATATCCTTTTTCTTTTTCGGCTTCTTGTGCTGTTACTTCTTGAGGCAATGTTAATCCAATTGTAGCAAATGCGGCGACAAAAAACAGAGTCAATTTTCTCATCTTTTTCTCTCCTTATCTTATGCGCTTTCTCCATTGAAAAATGCCCACGAATAAACCATCTAAAGAACTAATCAAGTCATCTGATGATCACCACCTCCTAGTAAGACCCTATCATATTAAGAGTTTACAATAAATACCTTTAAGGTAAAATGGTACATATTTACTAGAATATCCCACAGGAAAGGCTAACATAAAAAATGTTAGCCTTAATAAATATTAAAATCATAATCTTTTAGATTCCATTTTTCATTTAAATGTAAAGGGTGCCTCCCCTCTTTACCGTGTTCATCTACGAATATCTTTACTTTATCCCCGTATTTTTCAACTATTTTTAAGACTTCTTCTTTTCTATCGGCATATCCTCCTCTCACCCACGCAATTATTGAAATAAGACTATCTTCGAAAGCTCCTTCTATGTAATCATTGTTAATGCTGTCATGAGAATCATCTCTAGATTTTAGTCCAGACTGCGGAGTTGATACATGAGAAAATATATTTACAACTCTTATTCCACCGAACCCTTTGTCTATTAAGTAGTTAATCACGGCCATAACTGTTCTATCTGTTTTAATTTCCCCTGCTATTGATGGGTTCAACATCAGTACTGTGGCAATGGGAAGATTTCGATCCCAAATCCTTTCAAGCAAGTACCTATTCGACCCATCTTCGGAATATATCGAACGAGATATTATTTCTACCTTTTTCTCAACAACGTTCATAAATATCCCCTCTCATCACTCAAGTAAACAATAAAGAGAAGGTTTGGTACAAACCTCCTCTCAGTTAGTTGATTCTTAATGGCTCTTTGTGATGTTGCTCAAGTTTAACTTCGGCCTCTTCTTCTCTTTACTCTGATCCACATCTTTAATAACTGGCTTAGGACTAGTTTTACGAGGTTGGTTCAGATGTGTCTGTTATCATCTTAAATGTTTCACCACTGCTTTTAGATGCGGCTATATAATATCTAAGCGCCTGTCTAACAGCGTCAGCCTTTCTACTCTTAGGAAAGTTATTTAGCCACTCATAAATATCCTTGTCTACTTCCTTGTTATTAGGAAGCTTATAGATAGCGGCAGTCTCGTCAGACATTACTCATCGCCACCTTTCAAAACGTTGGCAATATACATCCCTACTCTAGATAACCTTCGACATCACTATCTCCATTATTATTAGGAATTGTTATTCCATCTATAATTTCTTCTAGTTGTTCAGAGAAAAATTCTGCACTTCCGCCCACCAATAACACCTCATCTAAGTCTGTATGCTCTTTCCACTTCGACATTATTGTTTGCTGGATTCATGGCAACTTCATTTACACCGTCATACAAGGACTTTGTGAAATCAACTTCTTTTTTACGTTTTGATGGCTTATAAGTATATCTAGCATCTGAACCAGAAGCATCCTTAAGGATTTCAAGTAGCTCTAGTCTGTTACTTTGTGAGATGGATAATAAGGTTGAATACAACCTCTAATAGACTCATATACATCTCTAAAGCCTTTTGGAACACTATCATATCCATTTAATCTTCTCAGGGACTTTACTATATCGATGTCAGAGGTTCCAGCTTCAATATCAATACAATTGTATAGTGTACAAAAATTGAAACCACCCCCTTTAAAATTTGTATGCTCTAGTTCTTTATGATTATTTATTTAAAACATATATATTTAACATTTAAGAAATTTATTAGAACACGAAACGTTTTTCAAATCCGTCTCCAACAGGCCTCAGAGATTAAAATATCGAATCAGAGGCTTCTATGGCCTTCGTACAGAGTTCTAAAAACATCCCTAGACTAAGTTTTTAGTCTATAGACAAAAAACCGTTCTACCGTCCCAATAAGGACCTTAAATACGGCCATCATAATATGCTAATAAATAAACATTAATCAGCTCTCATCGCATGAAACCTATATAAATATAAAAAACATTAAACAAGACCATTGAAATGTATAGGGAATGCCTCTCCATATATGTACGCCATTTTCTGTTGCGCCATTCACTCTGCCGTATTGAGTCGTTACTGTTTATGAGACATAGCGTTCTCTCCCTTTTCCCCCCATTATAAACAGATTTGTCCTGATGATGCGAACTTCAGCCCTTATCTGATAGTCATTTTCCCATCGTTTTTAAAAAGGTTTTGACTTCTTGAACCGACAGGCCGATTTCCCTCGCTTCCGCCATCAGTGCTTTCCACTCTTCTATATTCGATTCTGTCAGCTTTCGGTTTCGGTAGGAGGCTGTTTCAGGCTCCTCTTTCTTTAGTTTGTTCGTAAAAGTGAACAATTCTTCCTTTTCCATTCCGGCTTGAACAGCTTGCACAAGATGCACACGCCATTCATCCTCACCGCCGCTGATTTTTTGATACATCATCGTTTCGGCGTCGAATAATTCTGTTAATTCGACATCCAGGGTTGCTGATACTTTTTTTAAAAATTGAACGGACGGATTCGTATGAACGCCTCTTTCAATCTTGCTTAAATAGGATTTTGAAACGCCTGACTCGATAGCCAGCTGATTAATAGAATAGCCTTTTCTTTTGCGGTACAAACGGATAATTCTTCCAATCATAATATGAAATTCTCCTCTATTCCTGTCGTTATTTCGTTCATTATAAGGAATTATTCGTTCTTTATAAAATTTAAAATAATAAGGGAAGTGCAGTAAATAAGAGGAAAATCATGATATTGTTCTCTAAAGAGAACTTATTGGCTTATTTTGCAATTTTTAAATAATAAAGTTTTCTTTTATAATCCAATCATTAACAGAAAGGGGCTTGGGAAGCCAGCCGTGAGAAGGCTGAAGGCTATGAATATATGAATGAGAATATGAGTTTTAAAGAATTATACGCGATTGTCAGACATAGATTCGTGCTGATTCTGCTCATCACAATAGGCGTCACCTTTATTACAGGTGTTGTGCAATTTAAGGTCATTTCACCTACATATCAGGCGTCGACTCAAGTGCTGATTCATGAATCAGACGGTGAAGAAAACTCGAATCTCAGTGACATCCACCGAAATCTTCAGTACAGCAGCACGTTCCAATCTATTATAAAAAGCACGGCCTTGATGGAAGAGGTCAAGGCGGAATTGCATCTTTCTGAATCGGCTTCCTCGCTGAAAGGAAACGTGATGACCAGCAGTGAAAACGAATCAGAAATTATCACCGTTGCCGTTCAGGATCACAATCCAGAGCGAGCGGCTAAAATTGCGAACACGTTAGTCAGCAAGTTTGAAAAAGAAGTAGATGAAAGAATGAATGTCCAAGGCGTACATATTCTATCTGAGGCGAAGGCTTCTGAAAGCCCGATGATCAAGCCGTCCCGAATGAGAAATATGGTCATGGCTTTTGGAGCGGCCGTGATGGGCGGCATTACACTGGCATTTTTTCTGCATTTTCTCGATGATACGTGCAAAAGCGCACGGCAGCTCAGCGAGAAAACCGGATTGCCCTGCTTAGGCTCCGTCCCTGATGTCAAAAAGAAACGGAATCGCAGGGCTGGATAAAACATTTCGAGGAGTGAAGTGAGTGGTCTTTAGAAAAAAGAAAGCAAGGCGAGGTTTGGCTCAAATATCCGTTTTACATCATAAATCAATTGTTGCGGAGCAATATCGCACCATTCGGACAAACATTGAGTTTTCATCCGTACAGACCAACTTGCGGTCCATTCTCGTCACCTCCTCTGTGCCTGGTGAAGGAAAATCGTTCAGTGCAGCGAATCTTGCGGCAGTCTTTGCGCAGCAGCAGGAAAAGAAAGTGCTGCTGGTGGACGCCGATTTAAGAAAACCGACAATTAACCAGACGTTTCAGATTGAAAATCTGACCGGGCTGACAAATGTGCTGGTCGGCAATGCTTCTCTAAATGAAACGGTGCAAAAAACACCGATCGATAACTTATATGTGCTGACAAGCGGACCGACGCCGCCGAATCCGGCAGAACTGTTATCCTCGAAAGCAATGGGAGATTTGATATCAGATATCTATGACCAATTCAGTCTGGTGATCTTTGATTCTCCTCCGCTTTTAGCTGTCGCGGACGCTCAAATTTTAGCGAACCAGACAGATGGAAGCGTGCTCGTTGTCTTAAGCGGAAAAACAAAGACCGATACCGTCCTGAAAGCGAAGGACGCACTGGAGCAATCCAATGCAAAGCTGCTAGGTGCTCTTTTAAATAAAAAGAAAATGAAAAAATCAGAACACTATTCCTATTAATTTGTGCTTTTAGGTGATGTCTCCTTACCTGTATCAATGGAGGCACTCGGCTCCGCTGTGGGCAGCTTGAACAGGCTGCCTTAGATGCTGGTCGTCGCTGGCGGGGCGTGAGGACGGGTTAAATGCCCACTTATTTGATATATATAGGAAATGTTATCGGTTTAGCTGCTGTCGTTTTTTAGATGACGAAAACCGCCGCAGCTAAACCGATAAAAGTATTAGGGGGGAAAAGGTTGAGTTACCGGAGAAGACTGTCAATGATTATCGCGCTGGATACTTATCTCGTTTTGAATTCAGTTATTGCAGGATATCAATTTTTAAAAGATTCTTATCAATTTTATGACTCCGGAGCATTATTGCTTACCGCTGTCAGCTTGCTCCTCAGCTATCATGTATGTGCTATCCTGTTCCGTCAGTATAAACAGGTCTGGACATACACCGGGCTCGGCGAACTGATCGCTCTGCTTAAGGTCATTACGATTTCAGCCGCTGTGACCGGCATCATTCAGTACGCAGTGTATCATACGATGTTTTTCCGGCTGTTAACGGCGTGCTGGGTGCTTCAGCTTCTGTTCATCGGGGGGACCCGCGTTTTATCGAGAATATTAAAAGAAAGCATCAGAAAAAAACGCTGCACGTCGGCCCGCGCATTGATTATCGGAGCGGGATCAGGCGGAACCCTGATGGTCAGGCAGCTGCTGCAGAAAGATGATCCCGACATTACACCTGTCGCTTTTATTGATGACGATCAAACGAAACATAAGCTGGAAATGATGGGGCTGCCCGTCATCGGCGGAAAAGAAAGTATCATGCCTGCGGTGCAAAAGCTCAAAATTAACTATATTATTATTGCGATTCCTTCTCTTCGTACCCATGAACTGCAGGTGCTATATAAAGAATGCGTGCGGACCGGGGTGAACATCAAAATCATGCCTCATTTTGATGAAATGCTGCTTGGAACGCGCACTGCCGGGCAAATCAGAGATGTAAAGGCTGAGGATTTACTCGGCAGGAAGCCGATAACCCTTGACACAAGCGAAATTTCAAACCGCATCAAAGAAAAAACAGTTCTCGTCACAGGAGCGGGCGGTTCAATCGGCTCGGAAATCTGCCGGCAAATCAGCGCGTTCCAGCCTAAGGAAATCGTTCTTCTCGGCCATGGGGAAAACAGCATTCACTCTATTTATTCTGAACTGAATGGACGATTCGGAAAACACATCGTGTTCCACACAGAAATTGCGGATGTGCAGGACCGCGACAAAATGTTTACCTTAATGAAAAAATACGAACCGCACGTCGTCTATCATGCGGCTGCTCATAAGCATGTGCCTTTAATGGAACACAACCCCGAAGAGGCAGTCAAAAACAACATTATCGGAACAAAAAATGTGGCGGAAGCGGCAGATATGTGCGGGACAGAGACATTTGTGCTCATTTCATCTGATAAAGCGGTGAACCCGGCCAATGTAATGGGGGCAACAAAACGCTTTGCTGAAATGATTATTATGAATCTGGGGAAATTCAGCAGAACAAAATTCGTCGCTGTCCGCTTCGGCAATGTGCTTGGCAGCCGAGGCAGCGTCATTCCGGTTTTTAAGAAA
This sequence comes from Bacillus sp. PK3-037, assembly GCF_054161355.1. Classification (NCBI taxonomy): domain Bacteria; kingdom Bacillati; phylum Bacillota; class Bacilli; order Caryophanales; family Bacillaceae; genus Bacillus; species Bacillus sp. PK3-037. Next base: position 759,952 of record NZ_CP096408.1, read on the forward strand.
CAGATTGAAAAAGGCGGTCCCGTTACGGTGACACATCCGGCGATGACCCGCTATTTCATGACCATTCCCGAAGCGTCACGGCTTGTCATCCAAGCTGGAGCGCTGGCGAAAGGACGCCAAATTTTTGTTCTTGATATGGGTGAGCCCGTGAAGATTGTCGATCTCGCCAAAAACCTCATTCATTTATCTGGCTACACGACGGAGCAGATTCCGATTGAGTTCACAGGCATTCGCCCGGGTGAAAAAATGTATGAGGAGCTGCTGAACAAAAATGAAGTTCACGCCGAACAAGTTTTTCCGAAAATCCATATCGGCAAAGCGGTGGACGGCGACTGGCCATTGCTGATGCGCTTTATAGAAGATTTCAATCAGCTGCCGGAAGCCGAGCTCAGGGAGCGGCTGTTTGCGGCAATAGACACATCAAACGAAATGACGGCTGCCGGCGTTCGTTAGGGGGAGTGAAGATGACGAAGAAAATCCTATTTTGTGCCACTGTCGATTATCACTTTAAAGCCTTTCATCTTCCTTACTTTAAATGGTTTAAACAATTGGGCTGGGAGGTTCATGTCGCTGCGAGCGGACAGACGCAGCTGCCGTATGTCGATGAGAAATTCTCCATTCCGATCCGAAGGTCACCCTTTCATCCTCAGAACATTGCCGTTTACAGACAGCTGAAGAAAGTGATCGAAACCAACGAGTACGACATCGTCCACTGCCATACGCCGGTCGGCGGCGTTCTCGCCCGGCTTGCGTCACGGCATGCGAGACGAAACGGAACAAAGGTGCTCTACACCGCTCACGGATTTCATTTTTGCAGCGGAGCGCCAATGAAAAACTGGGTCCTTTATTATCCGGTTGAAAAATGGCTTTCTGCCTATACAGACTGCCTGATCACCATAAATGAAGAAGATTACACACGAGCGAAAGGGCTACAAAGACCGGGCGGAATGACAGAAAAAATTCACGGCATCGGCGTTAATACAGACAGGTTCCGGCCAGTCAGCCTTGAAGAACAGCATAGGCTGAGAGAAAAGCACGGCTTCCAAAAAGATGACTTTATATTGATCTATCCGGCTGAACTGAACCTCAACAAAAATCAGAAGCTGTTAATTGAAGCTGCCGCACTGCTGAAAGATAAGATTCCTGAGCTCCGTCTTGTTTTTGCCGGAGAAGGAGCGATGGAACAAACGTATCGGGCCTTAGCTGAAAAGCTAGGAGCTTCCCGCAATGTTTGCTTTTACGGCTTTTGCCGCGATATTCACGAGCTGATTCAGCTTGCGGATGTATCTGTCGCCTCCAGCATCAGAGAAGGCCTCGGCATGAATGTGCTTGAGGGCATGGCGGCGGAGAAGCCGGCGATTGCCACTGATAACCGCGGACACCGGGAAATCATCCGGGACGGAAAAAACGGGTTTCTCATCAAAATTGGCGACAGCGCCGCTTTTGCCGATCGGATTGAACAGCTCTGCCTTGAACCGGAACTGCGGAGAACACTCGGACAGGAAGGCCGCCAAACAGCCTTGCGCTTTTCGGAAGCGCGAACGGTAGAAGAAATGGCAGATATTTATTCCGTATACATGGATATGGATAAAAAGGAGAAAAGCGTATGAATTCAGGACCGAAAGTTTCTGTCATTATGGGCATTTATAATTGTGAACGCACTTTGGCGGAAAGCATTGAATCCATTCTCAGCCAATCCTATAAAAATTGGGAGCTGATTATGTGCGATGATGCGTCAACAGACGGCACGCTCCGTATCGCGAAGCAGTATGCCGCTCATTACAGCGACCGTATCAAGCTGATTCACAATCAAACAAACAAGCGGCTGGCCGCTTCGTTAAATCACTGTCTTTCTTATGCAACAGGCGAGTATATCGCCCGCCAGGACGGAGATGATCTGTCCTTTCCGCGCCGTCTGGAGAAGCAGGTTGCCTTTTTAGAAAAGCATCGGCACTACCAGGTGGTCGGCACCGGCATGCTAGTGTTTGATGAATTTGGCGTAAGGGGCACACGGATGCTGCCTTCTGTTCCGGAGCCGGCCATCATGGCGAAAGGGACGCCGTTTTGCCATGGGACAATCATGATGAGAGCCAGCGCTTACCGTACGCTGAAAGGCTATCGTTCGGTGCGGCGGACAAGACGAATGGAGGATATCGATTTGTGGCTCCGCTTTTTTGGAGAGGGCTTCCGAGGCTATAACCTCCAAGAAGCGCTGTATAAAGTAAGGGAAGACAGCGACGCATTCAAGAGGCGGTCTTTTACCTATTCAATCGACAACGCTATTCTTGTGTACCAGGCATGCAGACGCCTGAAGCTTCCTTTTTCCGCTTACATCTATATCGCAAAACCGCTCATTCGCGCGTTTATGCCTCCTGCTGTGATGAATCGTTACCATAAAAAAAGAGTGATGAATCAGAAGGAAGGGCTTGTGAAGCATGAATAACAGCCAGCAGCGCGTGCTCCATGTTCTCAGCGGCATGAACAGGGGCGGCGCGGAAACCATGGTCATGAATTTATATCGGAAAATGGATAGAAGCAAGGTGCAATTTGATTTTTTAACCTATCGAAATGATCCGTGCGCTTATGATGAAGAAATTTTATCGCTAGGCGGGCGGCTTTTTTATGTCCCGAGTATCGGACAAAGCAATCCCCTCACATTTGTGAAGAATGTAAGAAACACAATAAAAGAAAACGGGCCGTTCAGCGCGGTTCATGCGCACACAGATTTTCAAACCGGCTTTATCGCGCTTGCGGCAAGGCTAGCCGGGGTGCAGGTCAGAGTCTGCCATTCCCATAACACCTCGTGGAAGACCGGCTTCAATTGGAGAGACCGCCTGCAGCTGATGGTGTTCAGACGCCTCATTTTGGCATATGCGACTGAATTGTGCGCTTGCGGAGAGGATGCGGGCCGGTTTTTATTCGGGCGATCGAATATGGAGCGGAAGCGGGTTCATCTGCTGCCGAACGGAATCGACCTTGATCTGTTCTCTCCCGCCGTGCAGGCGGCCGATGACGAAAAAAAAGCACGCGGCATAGCGTCTGACCGTCTGATCATTGGTCATGTGGCCCGGTTTCATGAAGTGAAAAACCACGCGTTTTTGCTGAAGCTTGCCGTTCACCTGAAAAAACGGGGAGTTCGCTTCCAGATGGTTCTAGCAGGAGACGGACCGCTGCGGGAGCAGATGGAGGAGGAAGCGCGGCGGCTGAATCTGCTTTCAGATGTCCTCTTTTTAGGAACTGAAGAACACATTCATGAGCTTATGCGCACCTTTGATGTATTTGTCATGCCGTCGCTGTATGAAGGCTTGCCTGTTGTGCTTGTGGAAGCGCAGGCTTCGGGTCTTCCGTGCATTATTTCCGACACGATCACAGAAAAAGTCGACACGGGGCTCGGACTTATGAAAAGGGTGAGTCTCTCTAAGCCGATGGATATTTGGGCTGAAACAATTGTAAGAGCGGCCGCCGCAGGCAGGCCGAAGCGGGAGCTCGTGAAAGATACCCTTGCGAAACTCGGCTATGATGCGCGGCGAAATGTGGGTGCATTGATGAATTTATATCAGATTAGCACTGAAAAAGGACAATAAAAAATGATTGTGTATGTCGTCAATATGGGAATTGTATATATTTGGTCTTGGTTTGCTAAAATGTGCGGCGGACGGGATGAGTCACTTGCTACCGGCTATCGTCCGAACAAGCTTCTCATTTGGATTCCGCTCGCCTCGCTTGTGCTTGTTTCGGGCCTGCGTTACAGGGTCGGTACAGATTTTCAGACGTATACGCTGCTGTATCAAATGGCAGGAGACTATCAAAATATTTGGCAGATATTCGGTTTCGGCACGGCGAAAACGGCAACAGATCCGGGCTTTACCGCGCTGCTATGGCTGATGAATTTTATCACGAAAGACCCGCAAATCATGTATGTGACCGTTGCAATGGTGACCTATATCTTTATTATCAAGACGCTGGCAGACTACGGAAGACCGTTTGAGCTGAGCGTCTTTTTATTTTTAGGAACCTTTCATTATTACGCATCCTTTAACGGAATCAGACAATACATGGTGGCAGCCGCTTTGTTTTGGGCGATTCGCTATATCATCAATGGAAACTGGAAGCGTTATTTTCTGATTGTGCTGGTCAGTTCGCTCTTTCACTCCTCGGCGCTGGTGATGATTCCGGTCTATTTTATTGTCAGAAGAAAAGCCTGGTCACCGGCAATCTTCGGTCTCTCAGCTTTATTTCTCGGCATGACCTTTTTATATCAGAAATTTATTTCGGTATTTGTCGTTGTCCTTGAAAACAGCTCATACAGCCATTATGAAAAGTGGCTGATGACAAATACAAACGGAATGAATGTGGTCAAAATCGCTGTTTTGGTCCTGCCGCTGTTTTTGGCCTTTTGTTACAGGGAGCGCCTCCGAAAGCTGTGGCCGCAAATTGATATTGTCGTTAATTTGTGCCTTCTCGGATTTTTATTCGGGCTCTTGGCCACAAAGGACGTGATCTTTGCCAGGTTTAATATTTACTTCGGACTGTATCAAATGATCCTAGTCCCTTATTTTGTCAGGATATTTGATGAGAAATCGAATGCGTTGATCTATATCGCCATTGTGGTTTGTTATTTTTTATACAGTTATTTGCTTATGCCGGTTGATTCTTCCGTTCTGCCGTACAGAACGATTTTTTCCCGGTAATTTATGCAAGAGGAGCCGGTCATTATGGAAACACCTGCGGTTAGTCTGTTAGTCGCTGTTTATAATACAGAAACCTATATCAGAAACTGCCTTGAATCTTTAAAGAACCAGACATTGGACAATATTGAAATCATCATCGTCAATGACGGTTCGGCAGACGCCAGCCCGGACATCGCGGAGGAATATGCAGAAAAGGATAAACGATTCAGAGTCATTCACCAGGAAAACCAAGGGCTCGGTGCGGTCCGGAACAAAGGGATCGAGGCGGCCCGCGGCGAATTTGTGGCTTTTATTGATTCAGACGATTGGATCGAGCCTGATTATTGCTTGCAAATGGTTCAGGCAGCATCGGAGGAAACCGATCTGGTCATTTGCAACTATGCCGCGGAGTTTGAGGATACTGAAAAAACCGTTGTCTCAGACATTGCGGAAACCTATCAGGATCAGCCGAAGGAGTCCTATATCAAGGCGTTATTCGAAGGGAAGGTCAGGGGATTTTCATGGAATAAACTGTACCGAAGAAGCATGATTGACGCACACCGGCTTTCGTTCCCGCTCAGAGGTGAGCTGGAGCATGTCGAGGATCAGTTTTTCAGCTTCAGGGCACACTTTTTCGCCCGCTCGGTTTCCTATGTAAAAGCGCCTCTCTACCATTATCGAATTCACCTTTCCTCCATCGTGCAGGGTTATCAGAAAAAACTGTTTGAATCAGGACTGGCGCTGTATCAGGCGAACGCAGGGTTCTTACAGGAGAACAACAAGCTGGAGGAGTACCGAAAGGAGCTTGATTTCTTTATCGTTCTCCATGGGACCATCTGTCTCTTGAACGAATGGAAAACAAGCGGCAGCCGGCGTCTTTTGGAAAGGCTCAAAACGGTCGGCGTGATTTGCGCTGATCCGGTGTTTCAAGGCAGTCTGTCGAAAACGGGGACAGCGCCTTTTGACGCAAAACGGTCATGCCTGCTGCTGATGGCGAAATACAGAATGGTTCCGTTCGTTGCTATGGCGTCCGCCGTGTATCAGCGAGTGATCGAGTACAAAATGAAAATCAGAGGGTGAAGACATGTCGTTACATTCATTGAAAATCAACCTTGCAGAATGGCTGCTGCTAAAGGTCAAGTACCCGTCCCAATTTTGGCTGGGTGCGGCCGATCAGCCGGTAAAGGCTGCCGCACATAAGAAGAAAATCATACTGACCCTGCTGCCTTCCCATGACAATTTGGGGGACCATGCCATTGCTTATGCCAGCAAAGCGTTTCTTGAGCAGGAATACTCCGATTTTGAAATCGTTGAGGTCGATATGAAGGACATATACAAATCAGCAAAAGCGCTGATCCGCTCCCGCCACCCGGAGGATATGGTCTTTATCATCGGCGGCGGAAACATGGGGGATTTATACCGGTATGAAGAGTGGACGCGCCGCTTTATCATTAAAACGTTTCATGATTATCAAATCGTCCAGCTACCGGCAACCGTTCATTTTTCTGATACGAAAAAGGGACGAAGAGAGCTGAAACGGGCGCGGAAAATTTATAACGCGCACCCCGGTTTATTGCTGATGGCGCGTGATGAAACGACGTATCAATTTATGAAGCGGCATTTTAAAGAAAAAAAGATTCTGAAGCAGCCTGATATGGTGCTGTATTTAGATAGAAGCAGCACCCCTGCGGAACGCGAAGGGGTGTATATGTGTTTGCGCGAGGATCAGGAAAGCGTGCTTCAGGAAGATCAGAGAAACCGCGTGAAGGCCGCTCTTTTTGATGAATTTGGCGAGATCAAAGCTTTTACGACAACGATCGGGCGCCGGGTCAGCCGCGGCACACGGGAACAGGAGCTGGAATCGCTTTGGTCTAAGCTGCAAAGTGCTGAAGCCGTTGTCACTGACAGGCTGCACGGCATGATTTTTTGTGCGCTGACAGGAACGCCGTGTGTAGTGATCCGGTCTTTTGATCACAAAGTCATGGAAGGCTACCAATGGCTGAAAGATATTCCAGCCATGAAGCTGATTGAACAGCCGGAGCCGGAAATTGTGACAGCCGCAGTGAAAGAGCTGCTGACAAAAGAAACAAACCGTGCCGGCTTTCCGCGGGATATGTATTTTAAAGGGCTGCGGGAGAAAATCAGCGGTGAAGCACAATGACACCGCTCGTCAGCATTATTGTCCCAATGTATAACGTTGAACCATTCATTGAAGAATGCATCAATTCACTGCTTGCCCAAACGCTTTCTGATATAGAAATCATCCTTGTTAATGATGGAACACCCGATCGATCTGGTGAGATGGCAGCGGCATACGCGAAACGGGATGCAAGAGTTCAAGTCATTCATAAAAAAAATGGCGGCTTGAGTTCGGCTCGAAACGCGGGAATCAAAGCGGCGCGCGGCACGTATATCGGGTTTGTAGACGGAGACGATTATGTCTCTCCCGCCATGTTTCAAAGGCTTGCACAAGAAGCGGAGCAGCACCGGCTCGATATCGCCGGTTGCGGATTTTATAAACAGTCCGAAGACAGGCGGGTATACGTACCGCCGCAGCTCGAAACAGGCCGTATGCTGACAAAAGCGGATATAGCTGAACAGCTCCAGCGTGCCCACGAAACGAGATTTATCTGGTATGTATGGCGATATGTGTATCGCCGTGAGCTTTTGGAGAGGGTGAACCTGCGGTTTGATGAAGACATCCGTTTTGCTGAAGATTCACCCTTTAATTTATCTGCTTTTTATGAAGCCGAGCGGGTAAAAATGCTGGATGAAGGCTTGTATATATACCGTGAAAATCCGAACAGCCTGACGGAACGCCCTTATAAGCCTGCGATGGATGAAAATATCAAAAAACAATATCAAGCCAAACTCGCATTCTACAATCAGTGCGGCTTAGCGGCTGTGTGCAAAGAAGATTTAGATGTGTACATTTGCAAGCACCAGCTTCCGATGCTTCTGGCAAACGCCTGTGCCTCACCGCAGCCGCCGAAAGACATCAAAAAACAGATCAGACAGATTTTATCCTATGACATGGTTCGGCAGGCTGTCAGACACACACCGTTCCGGCATGAGAAATTAGGCAGAGGCGAGCGATTGGTCTTAGGACTGTGCAAATGGCGGCTGATCTTTCTCATCAAGCTGTTTTTTGAGACACGCGGAACCATGAAAGGCAGTGCAAAACAGGCATGAAATTCACCATTAACTTCAGCGCCAATCTCACAGCTTTTCTTCTGTCCGTATTTCTGTCTGTCTGGATGACGCCTTTTATTGTCAAGACGCTCGGTGTCGAGGCTTTTGGCTTTGTGAATTTAACGCAAAATGTGATTAATTATTTTTCCATTATCACGGTGGCGCTCAGCTCCGTTGTTGTGCGTTTTTTTTCTGTCGCAGCCCACAGGGGAGAGCAGGAAAAAGCAAATGCGTATATCAGCAATTATTTGGCTGCATCTGTTTTGATTTCATTGCTGCTTCTGCTGCCTCTTGTAAGTGCGGCTTTTTTTATTGACCGCGTTATGAATGTCCCTCAGGATCTTTTGGCTGATGTTCGTCTGTCAATTTTGATTGGGAGTCTGCTGTTTCTTTTAACATTTTTGATGGCGGGGTTTGGGGCGGCACCGTTTTATGCCAACCGGCTGTATATCACCAGTTCGATTCAGGCGGTGCAAATGCTCATCCGCGTGCTGTGTGTGCTGGCGCTGTTTGCATGCTTTACGCCAAAAATCTGGCAGATTCAGCTTGCCGCTTTAGCCGGTGCGGTCATAGCGTCTATTCTGTCTTTCTGCTTTTTCAGAAAACTGATTCCATGGTTTTCATTTAGGCTGAAAGACTTGTCATACCGCATAAGCAAGGAACTGTTTCAGGCAGGAACCTGGAACTCAGTCAATCAGATCGGCGTGCTGCTTTTTTTGCAGATCGACCTATTAACCGCCAACTTGGTGCTCGGTGCATCTGAAGCGGGAAAATACGCGGCGATTATCCAGTTTCCGCTGCTGCTGCGCAGTTTGGCGGGAACAGTCGCATCTCTATTTGCGCCTGTCATTACTTCTTATTATTCAAAAGGCGATATGGACGGCTTGGTCAAGTACGCCAATCAGGCAGTGAGACTGAACGGGCTTTTGCTTGCGCTTCCGGCTGCATTATTGGGAGGTTTGGCCGGGCCTTTTCTGACGATCTGGCTTGGACCGCCCTTTTCCTCTGTAGCGCCGCTTTTATATATTCACGCCGGATATTTGGGGATCAGTCTTGCCTTTATGCCGCTGTTTTATATATGGACCGCCTTTAATCAACAAAAAACACCGGCGCTCGTCACCCTGCTGTTAGGCGCAGTGAATGTTGTGCTGGCGGTCACATTAAGCGGGCCGGCGCATCTTGGGCTTTACGGTATTACGCTGGCCGGGGCGATTTCGCTTGTGCTGAAAAATGTCATTTTTACGCCGCTTTATGTATCACGTATTACCGGCTACAAAAAGCATGTGTTCTTTACAGGCATGTTCGGTCCGGTCTTTGCCGCTTTATTTGCTTGGGCGGTTTGTGAGGCCATCCAGTTATGTATCACCATTGAAAGCTGGACATCACTGATTGCCGCAGGTGCTGCCGTCAGCTGCTGCTATGCGGTTTTCGCTTTTATGTTTGTTTGTACGAAAGAGGAACGACAGCTGGTGCTGAAACGGTTTAGAAAAACGAAAGGAGCTGTAAATATTTGATCCTGAAACGTCTTTTTGATCTGACGGCCGCTATTGTTTTATTGTGCTGCACGGGTGTCATTATTCTATTCACTATCGCTGTAGTCAGGCTGAAAATAGGATCGCCTGTCTTTTTTAAACAAGTACGGCCCGGCCTGCATGGGAAGCCGTTCACCCTTTATAAATTCAGAACGATGACGGATGAACGGGACAGTGAGGGAAACCTGCTGCCGGATGCAGTCAGGCTTACGAAAACAGGCAGGCTGATCAGAAAGCTGAGCATTGATGAGCTGCCGCAGCTTCTGAACGTTTTGAAAGGAGACCTCAGCCTCGTCGGTCCCCGGCCGCTGCTGATGGACTATCTGCCGCTTTATACGAAACAGCAGGCACGGCGCCATGAGGTGAAACCCGGTATTACAGGCTGGGCGCAGGTCAACGGCAGAAACGCGATTTCCTGGGAAAAGAAATTTGAACTGGATGTTTGGTACGTTGACAACCGTTCATTCTTGCTCGATTTGAAAATTTTATGTCTGACGGTACGCAAAGTTCTTGTGTCAGAAGGGATTCAGCAAACCAATCATGTGACCGCAGAACGCTTCACAGGAAGCGGAGATGTGTCCTCATGAGAAATGTGGCCATTGTGGGAGACGGCGGTCACGGAAAGGTGATCAGAGAACTCATAAGCGCCCGTTCAGACACGCGCTTAGCTGCGGTACTGGACGATAAATTCAGCACATTTGATGCCGGGAAAGAGCTGTACACAGGCCCCTCGGAAGCAATTCCTGAATTGCGCAAGCTGATCCCTGACGTTATGTTTGTGATTGCAATTGGAAACAACAGCGTCAGAAAACAGCTGGCGGAGCGGCTGGGGTTATACAAAGAAGATTTCATCACATTAATCCACCCGTCAGCCATCATCAGCAAATCGGCTGTCATCGGGGAAGGATCGGTTATTATGGCCGGTGCGATTATTCAGGCGGATGTTCAGATCGGCGCCCATTGTATCATCAATACGGGCGCGATTGCAGAGCACGACAATCAGATCGGCGATTTCGTACATCTTTCTCCGCGCGCCACGCTTTCTGGTGGTATTGCGGTTCAAGAAGGGGCTCATGTGGGCACCGGGGCCTCCGTCATTCCGCAGGTTACTATTGGCTCTTGGAGCATTGTCGGCGCAGGCTCCGCGGTGATCCGCTCCATCCCTGCCGGGGTAACGGCAGCAGGAACCCCGGCGCGCGTGATTTCCTCTATTCAAACCTAAAGCAAAGGATGGTTACATGCATAAAAAAATCTACTTATCCGCCCCTCATATGAGCGGCAGGGAGCAGCACTATATTTCAGAAGCCTTTCGCTCAAACTGGATTGCGCCGCTTGGGCCGCTTGTGAATACATTTGAAGAAAAATTGGCTGAACGAGTCGGCGCCAAAGGGGCGGCTGCGGTCAGCTCAGGCACCGCCGCGATTCATTTGGCGCTGCGTTTGCTGGATGTAAAAGCGGGAGACACCGTGTTTTGTCCGTCCTTTACATTTGTGGCAACGGCAAACCCAATTTTATATGAAAAAGCGGTGCCTGTTTTTATAGATTCTGAGCCAGATACGTGGAATATGTCTCCGAAAGCACTTGAAAGAGCGCTGGAGGAAGCAAAACGAAATGGAAATCTGCCCAAAGCGGTCATTGCCGTCAACCTGTACGGACAAAGCGCGAAAATGGATGAGATTGTAAGCCTGTGCGGCTTATACGGAGTGCCGGTCATTGAGGATGCGGCTGAATCCCTCGGTTCGGTCTATAAAGGTAAGCAGAGCGGGACATTCGGCCGTTTCGGCGTTTATTCATTTAATGGAAACAAAATCATTACCACTTCAGGAGGCGGGATGCTTGTGTCAGACGATGAAGCTGCCATTGAAAAAGCAAGATTTCTCGCGTCACAGGCCCGCGATCCAGCTGTTCATTATCAGCACAGTGAAATCGGGCACAACTACAGATTGAGCAATATCCTTGCCGGAGTCGGCATTGCCCAGCTTGAGGTGCTGGATGAGCGGGTGGAGAAAAGACGGGAGATTTTTGCGAGGTACGAAAAAGCGCTTGGCATCATAGATGGCGTTTGCTTTATGCCGGAATACTCAGAAGGCGTGTCCAACCGCTGGCTTACTGCACTTACGCTTGATAACGGGCTGACTCCTTATGACGTGGTTCAGCATCTAGCTGAAGAACAGATCGAAGCGAGACCGCTTTGGAAGCCGCTGCATACCCAGCCTCTGTTTATATCATCTGCATTTTATTCCCATACAGATTCTGAAAGTGTGTGCGAAAACTTATTCAGGCGGGGAATCTGCCTCCCATCCGGAACAAATATGACCGAAGAAGATCAAGACCGAGTAATCGATGTGTTGTCACACTTATTCCAAACAACAGAGGTGAAGAGATGGACAGCAAGCATTCAATGATCAGCCTGAAGAAAAAACTGGCCGGGCTGCTCGAAATGATTCCGAAGCAATCCGAAATCATTTACGCCGACTATCCTCTATACGGAAATGTAGGGGATCTATTTATTATGAAAGGAACGGAAGCCTTTTTTAAAGAAAATGCCATTCGGGTCAGAAAACGCTGGAATCCAGACAATTTCCCAATCGGGCGTAAGCTTGATCCGAATCTGATCATCGTCTGTCAGGGAGGCGGCAACTTCGGGGATTTATATCCGTACTATCAAGGATTTAGAGAGAAAATCGTTCAAACCTATCCAAACCACAAAATCGTCATTCTGCCGCAATCCATCTATTTTCAAAATGAAGACAACTTAAAACGGACGGCTGACATATTCTCTGCCCATTCAAATCTGCATATCATCACAAGGGAAAAAGCCTCCTATGCAACGGCACAGGCGTACTTTCTAAACAATCATATCAAGCTATTGCCTGATATGGCCCACCAGCTGTTTCCCATCATTCCGACACAGCAGCCGACCGGCCAAAAGCTGAAATTTATCAGAACAGATCATGAAGCAAATGATGAGCTTCAAAGACATGCGCAAGCGGAAAGCTATGACTGGCGTACAGTGCTGTCAGCTTCAGACCGCCGGACAATCGCTTTTCTCCAAACGCTGAACGTCCTGAACAAAAAAGCGGGCAATCCTCTGCCCATCGCATTGATATGGAGAAAATACTCGGATTACATCGTCACCAAAGCCATTCGCTTTTTCAGCCGTTACCAATCGGTGGAAACGTCAAGACTGCACGGCCATATTTTGTCCTCTCTTCTTCAAAAAGAAAACACGGTCATTGATAATTCCTACGGAAAAAACGCCAATTACTATCATACTTGGATGGAGGGAGTGCCAAACACTCAAATCATTCGGGACGCCTCAAAGAAGGAAAACCTTCCTGCTCACATGTGAGCGGAAGGTTTATTTTGATTCTCCGCGTTTTACTTTGTTGTAGGCTTCATCTAAATGCTGAATCCGCTTGAGGACAACTGAGTTTTTTGTCAGCTGATCCTGCACAAGTGTGGAAACCACAGAACGGTAGTAGCTGTTCATTGCGTGGATCTTATCCTCAGACGGGTTCATTTCAATATGCTGCTTTAAGTTTTCAATAAAATACGGTACAGAAAAAAGTTCAGACATTTCTTTGGCAGCTCCTTTTTCATAAATGTATACGGTGTCATCCCAATCATGTACAATGAAGAAAGGGGAGTGAGCAAGATGGATATGAAACTTCAGCAAGTACAAGTACTAAAGCCTCAACTGACACAGGAGCTCCGGCAGGCCATCACGCTGCTTGGCTATCATTCGGCGGAACTGGCCGAATACATTGATGAGCTCTCACTGGAAAACCCTCTTATTGAACGAAAGGAAACAGACACACCGCCACTATCTTACCATAAAACAAACAAAAACAGGATCAGCAGGCAGGAGGCGGGCCTTCAATTAAGCAATCCGCAAAAAACACTGCAGGATGTCCTCAAACAGCAGTCGCTGGATATGAATCTGTCAAACACTGAAAAAAAGATTTTTAATTATCTGATACATTCGCTTGATTCAAACGGATATCTGGAGGAAGATGTGGAGGAGGCAGCCCGGCGCCTGTCTGTTTCGGCAGAGGAAGCGGAAGCGGTTCTGAGAAAGCTACAGTCGCTTGAACCAGCGGGAATCGGGGCAAGGTCTCTTCAAGAGTGTATTCTGCTGCAATTACAGCGTCTCTCGAACAGAAATGAACAGGCAGAACTGCTTGTTTCAGAACATTTTGATGAATTCGCCCAAAAAAATTGGAAAGCGCTTTCAAAGGAAACTGGAATCCCGCTTCACGCGATTCAGGACATTTCTGATAAAATTGCTGCGCTTCACCCAAGACCCGGCCTTCTGTTTGCCAGTCCGGAGCAGGATATGTATATTGAACCCGACATTTTCATCATCGTTAAAAACGGCCAGATCACAGCGGAACTGAACAGCCGCTCGTTCCCGGAGATTGAGCTGCATCCGCAGTACAGGCCGCTTCTATCGTCGGGCGCCTGTCAGGATACGGTTTCCTATTTATCTTCGAAATATCAGGAGTGGCGCTGGCTGAGCCGCGCGCTGAGGCAACGGAAGCAGACGATTACCAGAATTGTAAATGAGCTGACCGCGCGTCAAAAAGATTTTTTCCTGAAAGGGCGGAGCGCCATGAAGCCGCTGACACTGAGAGAGGTGGCGGATTGTCTGGGCCTGCATGAATCAACCATCAGCCGGGCCATTAAAGGGAAAACGATACAAACGCCTTACGGATTGGTTGAGATGAAAATGTTCTTCTCAGGAAAAGCAGAGGCCTCTGGGGATGGCGATGCATCCAACTATGCGGTCAAAACGCATCTTCAAGCATTGATTCAGCAAGAGGATAAAACAAAACCCCTCTCAGATCAAAAGCTTGCCGACCTGTTATATGAACAGCACCGCATCCAAATCTCCAGACGCACAGTGGCGAAATACCGCGATCAATTGAACATTCCGTCATCGGCAGCAAGAAAACGCTACAAATAAAATCCTCCCTGTAAGGGAGGATTTTTTTACGGGATCATCCAGCTGAAAAACTGGTGCTGCAAAAAGGTGATGATACAGACGAGCAGCAGCAAAAACAAGCTGTGCTTGATCGTAAAGCGGAAAAGATCGGACTCCTTCCCGGCGAGTCCGACTGCCGCACACGCGACCGCGATCGACTGCGGGGAAATCATTTTGCCGGTGACGCCGCCTGATGAATTGGCCGCGACCGATAGGACAGGGTCCATTCCGACCGATAAGGCCGTTACTTTCTGCAGGTTTCCAAACAGCAGGTTAGCCGACGTATCCGAGCCGGTAATAAAGACGCCGAGCCAGCCGAGAATCGGCGAAAAGAAGGTAAACATCGAGCCTGTCAGCGCCAGCGTCATGCCGAGCGTCGTGCTCATTCCCGAGGAGTTGGTGACATATGCAAAACCAACGACCGAGGCGATCGTCAAAATCGGAAACTTCAATTCCTGCAGTGTTTCGCTAAAAACAGCTCCCCATTCTTTCCACGAAATGGACGTGATGAATTTTGACAGCACTGCGGCAATTAAAATCGCGGTGCCTGCCGAACCGAGCACCTCAAGCTTATAAACCGCTTCAATCGGAGTGCCGTCAGCATTGACGATCTGATTGTTCAAAAAAGGCACCCCAGGAGCAAAAGTCAGCTTTTCTCCAATCACATTCAGCCATTTTAAGACAACGGCTGTGCCTTCGTAATGCCCTGTCAGCGCGGATTTGACCGAAGGAATGCCCCAAACAGAAATCATCACCGTCAGCAGCAGAAACGGCGACCAGGCCTTAAAAATCTGCCCGCCGGTGTAAGCAGGTGCATCAGGGTGCAGTTTTGCCGTTTCAATTGCGGCGGCCGATTCCTGTTCCCCCGCAAACCGGAATGTCTTCTTCGGCTTCCACCATTTCAAAAACACAGCTAGCGCAGCCATCGACACTAGCGCCGACAAAACATCCGGCAGCTCCGGCCCCAGAAAGTTGGAACTGAGATACTGAACAGCGGCAAAGGAAACACCGGAAACAAGAATCGCCGGCCATACCTCAAAGGCTTTCCTGAATCCGCTCATAATGATAATTAAATATAGAGGAATAAATACAGATAAAAACGGCAGCTGCCGCCCGACCATTTGAGAAATCTCCATCGCCGGAATCCCTGTCGGCCCTTCTACAGCTGTAATCGGAATCCCAATTGCCCCGAAGGCTACTGGCGCCGTATTGGCAATCAAACAGATCCCCGCCGCATAAAGAGGGTTAAAACCGAGGCCGACAAGCAGTGCGGCCGAAATCGCGACCGGCGCCCCGAAGCCCGCCGCTCCTTCTAAAAAAGCCCCGAATGAGAAAGCGATCAGCAGCGCCTGAAGCCGGCGGTCATCGGTAATAGAGAGAACAGAGCTGCGAATAATATCAAACTGTCCCGTTTTTACAGTGATTTTATACAAAAAAACAGACGTCACAATGATCCAGCCGATTGGCAGAATGCCGTATACGGCTCCTTGTGTAGCGGACATCAGCGCTTTTTCCGCCGGCATCCCGTAAATCAATACAGCAATCAGCAGCGCGATTCCCAAGGTGGACATTCCCGCCGTATACCCCTTCATTCGTTTAATGGCGAGTGCCCAGAAAAAGAAAATAATTGGTACAAGTGCGGCAAGCGCAGATAAAAGCAAATTTCCCCCTATAGGCGTATATGCCTGTGTCCATTGCATCCCAAACCCCTCCTTCAAACATAACTGGCTATGTGTAAGCGGTTTCTAAAGATGATATGATCATCTGATGACTAGATAATAAGACCAGTTACCTAGCATTATATTTTGAAAAAAATCAAAGTACAAGACTTTTTGACGAAATTGTCTAAATCTTTTGGCGGCGCCCAAAAGGGAGTATAATAGATCGTAAACAGCCAGACCTACAAGTTGCGGGGTGAATTGCATTGAAATATAAACAGATTAAAACAAAGAAGATATATGAAGAAGTAGCGGATGCATTATTAGATATGATCAAAACCGGCCAACTGAAGCCGGGGGATAAACTTGACTCCGTTCAGGCGCTTTCCGAAAGTTTTCAAGTCAGCCGTTCAGCCGTGCGCGAAGCGCTTTCCGCATTAAAAGCGATGGGGCTTGTCGAAATGAAACAGGGAGAAGGCACCTACTTGAAGGAGTTTGAACCTGATCAAATTTCTCAGCCTCTGTCAGCCGCACTTTTAATGAAAAAAGAAGATGTCAAACAGCTGCTCGAGGTCAGAAAGCTGCTTGAAATCGGCGTGGCTTCATTAGCTGCCGAAAAACGGACAGAAGAGAATCTCCAAAGCATTCATGCGGCGTTAAAAGAAATGGGGGAGATTGAAGCAGACGGGGAGCTAGGCGAAAAAGCAGACTTCGCCTTTCATTTGGCACTCGCTGACGCTTCACAAAACGATCTGCTCAAACATCTGATGAATCACGTATCATCATTGCTGCTGGAAACGATGAGAGAAACTCGGAAAATCTGGCTGTTTTCCAAGAAGACCTCGGTACAGCGGCTTTATGAGGAGCATGAACGGATTTATAATGCCGTGGCTGCCCAGGACGGAGCAAAGGCGGAAGAAGCGATGCTGGCACACTTGACGAATGTGGAAGATGTCCTTTCGGGATATTTTGAGGAAAACGTGCAATAACCGACTCATTTCCCGGGCAATTCAGCTGGGTGCATACAAACAACCAAGACTGAGCTGTAATGGTTCAGTCTTATTTTCATTGTGCGGCTGACACAGCTTGACATTTACGAAAAAGGAAGTAAAATCTTTTACTAAAACGACTACTGGCATGTTGAAAATGGAGGCAGATATAATGGCGACAATAAAAGATATCGCACAAGCCGCGGGATTTTCGATTTCAACCGTTTCCCGTGTTTTAAATAACGATGAGAGCCTTTCTGTACCGGACGAGACGCGTGAAAAGATATATGAAGCCGCGGAGAAACTTAATTATCGCAAGAAAACTGTAAGGCCGCTGGTGAAACACATTGCTTTTTTATATTGGCTGACAGATCAAGAGGAGCTGGAAGATGTCTATTTCAAAACAATGAGATTAGAAGTAGAGAAATTGGCGAAAACCTTCAATGTCGACATGACGACCTATAAAATAACGGACGGTATTGAATGCATTCCAGCTCATACAGAAGGTTTTATTGCCGTGGGCACCTTTTCTGATAAAGAACTAGCGTTTCTCAGAAATCTGACAGAGAACGGCGTTTTTATTGACTCTTCCCCTGATCCCGGCCATTTTGATTCGGTAAGGCCGGACTTAGCGCAAATGACGAAGAGAACGGTAAACATCCTAGTTGAAAAAGGGCATAAGAATATCGGATTTATTGGCGGCACGTACAAAAATCCAAACACGAATCAAGATGAAATGGATATTCGTGAAAAAACGTTCCGATCCTCTATGCAGGAAAAAGGGATGCTGGACGAGCGCTATATATTATGTCACCGCGGCTTCTCCGTCGAAAATGGCTACCGCCTGATGACTAAAGCGATTGAAGCATTGGGTGATCAGCTTCCGACCGCCTTTTTTATCGCGGCAGACCCGATTGCGGTCGGCTGTCTGCAAGCCCTGAATGAAAAAGGAATCGCGATACCAAACAGAGTGAGCGTCGTGAGCATCAATGACATCAGCTTTGCCAAGTACGTCTCTCCGCCGCTGACGACCTTTCATATTGATATCAAGGAACTATGTAAAAACGCTGTGGAATTATTGCTTGAGCGAGTGCTGGAAAAGCGGAAAACGGTTAAAACGTTATATCTGGGAGCTGAATTAATCGTCAGAAAGAGCATGAATTAAATCGCATTTCAAAATGGCTTAGTATTCTAAGTCATTTTTTGTTTGGTAAAAAAATTTACTTGTAAGAGTAAATAGTTTGTTTACACATTTTCTCAGTCATGCTATATTATTTTTAAAGCGCTTTCATTTAATACGGAAGGGTGACAATTGATGAAAATGGTAAAAAAGTACGCCGGTGTCATGCTCTGCGCGGCTGTCAGTTTATCTTTAGCCGCCTGCGGACCGCAGGGAAGCAGCAGCGAAAAAACAAGTTCAAAGGGCTCAGAGCTTGTCGTGTGGGAGGATAAAGAAAAAAGCATCGGCATTAAAGACGCTGTTGCCGAATTTGAAAAAGAGCATGATATAAAGGTCAAAGTTGTTGAAAAACCTTATGCCCAGCAGATTGAAGATTTGCGTATGGACGGCCCGGCCGGCACAGGGCCTGACGTGTTAACCATGCCCGGTGACCAGATCGGAACGGCTGTCACAGAGGGATTAATCAAAGAATTAAACATCGAAAAGGATGTTCAATCGCTCTACACAGACGCATCCATTCAGTCTCAAATGGTGGATCAGAAGCTTTATGGCTTGCCTAAAGCCGTCGAAACAACAGTGCTTTTTTATAACAAAGATCTCATCTCAGAGGATGAATTGCCGCAAACGCTGGAAGAGTGGTACGACTACTCTAAAAAAACGGCTGATGGCAGCAAATTTGGATTTTTAGCCTTATTTGATCAAATTTACTACGCGCAAAGTGTCATGGGCGGGTACGGCGGATATATCTTTGGAAAGGATAAGGACGGAAACGATGATCCGTCTGATCTTGGAATCAATAATGAAGGCGCTGTCAAAGGTGCTGAGCTGATTCAGAAGTTTTATCAAGACGGCTTATTTCCGGCTGGCATTGTCGGAGAGCAGGGAATCAATGTACTCGAATCTCTGTTTACAGAAGGAAAGGCTGCCGCGATTATTTCAGGCCCGTGGAATGTAGAAGCCTTTTCGAAAGCGGGAATTGATTATGGCATCACCAAGCTCCCGAAGCTGGAAAACGGCAAAAACATGAGCTCCTTTATCGGCGTCAAAAGCTACAATGTCAGCGCATTTTCTAAACATGCAGAGCTGGCGCAGGAGTTAGCCGTTTTTCTGGCAAATGAAAAGAATGCCAAAAAACGATATGAACAAACGAAAGAAGTTCCGGCCGTTCAATCATTAGCAAGTGACACGGCTATTATGAAAAGCGAAGCGGCACGGGCGGTTACCGAACAATCCCGTTTCTCAGAGCAGACGCCGAATATACCGGAAATGAATGAAATATGGACCCCGGCTGATTCGGCATTACAAACGATTGCAACAGGAAAAGCGGACCCGAAAAAAGCCTTAGATCAGGCTGCCGAAACGGCCAAAGGGCAGATGAAGGCAAAGCATGGCGGAAAATAAAGAGAAAAGTAGATTTGTATTGTAAGAGAGGTGAAAACGGTGCAGCATCGTAAAGTCGCTTTGTTATTGTCAATCATTCCGGGCCTTGGTCAATTCTACAACAAACAATGGATCAAAGGCCTCCTGTTTCTCCTCTTGGGCGCATCATTTTTTGCGGTATTTGGAGATTTGCTGAATATGGGGCTTTGGGGAATCTTTACGCTGGGAACAGAGGTGCCGCGGGATAACTCGGTGTTTCTGCTGGCGGAAGGCATTATCGCTGTCATTGTGACATGCTTTGGACTTGCGGTATATTATGTGAATTTGCGAGACGCATATCAAAGCGGAAAACACCGTGATGAAAAGAGGCCCTTGAGCTCTCTCAAGGAACAATATCAAAATATCATCGCTCAGGGTTATCCATATGTCGTCAGCGGACCCTCTCTGTTTATTTTAATTTTCACGGTGATCTTTCCCATCTTATTCAGCTTTGCCTTAGCTTTTACAAACTATGATTTATATCATTCTCCTCCTGCTAAATTAGTAGATTGGGTTGGTTTTCAAACATTCACTGATATTTTTACTGTCGATATTTGGCGCTCTACCTTTTTTGATGTGCTGGCTTGGACGGTGGTGTGGACGCTTTGCGCTTCCACTCTGCAAGTCAGTCTGGGGATATGGCTGGCGATCATTGTGAATCAGAAAGACATCCGGTTTAAACGGTTTTTCCGGACTATTTTGATTTTGCCATGGGCTGTTCCCGGATTTGTTACGATTTTAATTTTTGCCGGTTTGTTTAACGATAGCTTCGGCGCAATGAATCATGACATCTTGGCTTTCTTTGGCATTGATCCGCTTCCGTGGATGACAGATGCGAATTGGTCGAGGCTGGCGCTGATCCTCATGCAGGGCTGGCTTGGTTTTCCGTATATCTTCCTTGTTTCAACGGGTGTTTTGCAATCGATTCCTGAGGATCTTTATGAAGCGGCGACAATCGATGGTGCTTCCATCTTCTCAAAGCTGAGGTACATCACGCTCCCGATGGTGTTCATTGCGATGGCTCCGATTATCATTACGCAGTTCACATTTAATTTTAATAACTTCAATATTATTTATCTTTTCAACGGAGGCGGTCCGGCTGTTGCGGGATCAACAGCCGGCGGAACAGATATCCTCGTATCGTGGATTTATAAATTGACGATGCAGTCCAGCCAATATTCCCTTGCGGCTGCTTTAACCATTT
The DNA here is from genome assembly GCF_054161355.1 of Bacillus sp. PK3-037. NCBI lineage: Bacteria > Bacillati > Bacillota > Bacilli > Caryophanales > Bacillaceae > Bacillus > Bacillus sp. PK3-037. Next base: position 780,783 of record NZ_CP096408.1, read on the forward strand.
TATTGTCTGTGTTTGTGATTGCCATTGCATTGTGGCAATTCAGACAGACGAAGTCTTTTAAAGAGGAGGGCTGAGACATGCTGGCAGATATGAAGGTCAGAAAATGTATGCGGCTCATTTTCTCTTACTTGTTACTAGCCTGCATGGCGGTCATCATTGTGTATCCTCTCCTTTGGACGGCAGGCGCCAGCTTTAATCCCGGCAACAGTTTAATCAGTACATCCCTCATTCCGAAGAATCCGACGTTCGACCACTACAAAGAATTATTTGCGGGCAAAGAAAGCCTTCAATATGTGCAGTGGTATATCAATTCGATAAAAATCAGCCTGTTTACGATGGCTGGCTCACTGATCTGTGTGACCTTTACGGCTTATGCGTTTTCCCGGTTTCGGTTTAAAGGAAGGAAATACGCATTAACGCTCTTTTTATTGCTGCAAATGATCCCTCAGTTTTCTGCTTTGATCGCCCTGTTTGTGCTGGCTCAAATATTAGGAATGGTCAATAGCCATTGGCTGCTGATCCTGCTTTATATCGGCGGCCTGATCCCGATGAATACGTACTTGATGAAAGGATATATGGATTCCATTCCGATTGATTTAGACGAAAGCGCAAAGATTGACGGGGCAAGCAGCACGAGGATCTTTTTGCAGATCATCCTGCCTTTATCAAAACCGATGGCGGCAGTGGTTGCGATGAATGGATTTACCGGCCCGCTCGGAGATTTTGTTTTGTCATCAACGATATTGAGAACACCGGAATCATATACATTGCCCGTAGGCTTATTCAATTTAGTCAATGATGTCATGGGAGCAAGCTATACGACATTTGCGGCGGGTGCCTTGCTCATCAGCATACCGGTTGCCGTCATCTTTATCATGCTGCAAAAGAATTTTGTGTCCGGATTAACCGCAGGCGGAACGAAAGGATAAGAGAATAAGGGGGAGAAAATCATGTCAAAGCTTGAAAAAAAGCACGTTACAAAAGCGAAGTTTATGCTCCACGGAGGAGACTACAATCCTGATCAGTGGCTGGATCGGCCGGATATTTTGGCCGACGATATAAAGCTGATGAAGCTTTCCCATACCAATACGTTTTCTGTCGGCATTTTTGCATGGAGTGCGCTTGAGCCGGAGGAAGGTGTATATCAATTTGAATGGCTTGATGATGTTTTTGACCGTATCCACAGCATCGGCGGCCGTGTCATTTTAGCAACGCCGAGCGGAGCGCGTCCTGCCTGGCTGTCGCAAACCTATCCTGAAGTGCTGCGAATCAATGCCTCCAGAGTGAAACAGCTGCACGGCGGACGGCATAACCACTGCCTGACGTCCAAGGTCTATCGTGAAAAAACGCGGCACATCAACCGTTTATTAGCAGAAAGATACGGCGGTCATCCGGCGCTTTTGATGTGGCATATTTCCAATGAATATGGAGGAGAATGCCACTGTGACCTATGCCAGAACGCCTTCAGAGAGTGGCTGAGAATGAAATATGACAATAGTCTCAAGGTATTGAATAACGCGTGGTGGACGCCGTTTTGGAGCCATACATTTAATGACTGGTCACAAATTGAAAGCCCTTCCCCGATTGGAGAAAATGGCTTGCATGGCCTGAACTTAGACTGGCGCCGGTTCGTCACGGATCAAACCATTTCGTTTTATGAAAATGAAATCATACCGCTGAAAGAGCTGACGCCGGACATTCCGATTACAACGAATTTTATGGGTGATACACCAGATTTGATTCCTTATCAGGGTCTCGACTACAGCAAATTTGCAAAGCATGTGGATGTTATCAGCTGGGACGCTTATCCTGTGTGGCACAATGATTGGGAAAGCACAGCAGATTTGGCGATGAAGGTCGGCTTTATCAATGATCTGTACAGAAGCCTGAAGCAGCAGCCCTTTCTATTAATGGAGTGTACGCCTAGCGCTGTCAATTGGCATAACGTAAACAAAGCAAAACGCCCGGGCATGAACCTGCTTTCATCTATGCAAATGATTGCCCACGGATCAGACAGCGTCCTCTATTTCCAATTTCGGAAATCCCGCGGATCATCGGAAAAACTGCATGGGGCGATTGTGGATCATGACAACAGCACAAAGAACCGCGTCTTTCAAGATGTGGCAAAAGTCGGGGAGACATTGGAACAGCTGTCTGAAGTCGTTGGAACGAAGAGACCGTCTGAAGCTGCTATTTTGTATGATTGGGAAAATAACTGGGCGCTTGAGGACGCTCAGGGATTTGCAAAAGCGACAAAGTGTTATCCGCAAACACTGCAGCAGCATTACCGCACATTCTGGGAACAGGATATCCCGGTCGACGTCATTACAAAAGAACAAAATTTTTCAGCGTATAAGCTGCTGATTGTCCCCATGCTGTATGTAATCAGTGAAGAAACCATTTCGCGATTAAAGAAGTTTACGGCTAACGGCGGAACCTTGGTGATGACCTATATCAGCGGAATCGTCAACGAGCATGACTTAACGTACACAGGCGGCTGGCACCCAGACTTGCAAACGATATTTGGAATTGAGCCGCTCGAAACAGATACGCTGTATCCGAAAGACCGAAATGCCGTCAGCTTCCGCAATCAAACGTATGAAATGAAAGATTATGCAACGGTGATCGAATTGAAAGCCGCAACGGCAGAGGGTGTGTATCAGGATGACTTTTATGCGCATACCCCTGCGGTTACAAGCCATCAATATGAACAAGGAAAAGCGTATTTTATCGGCGCGCGTTTAGAGGATCAATTTCACCGGGATTTTTATCAAGGTTTGATTAAAGAACTGTCTTTATCTCCGGTTTTTCCGGTTAAGCATGGTAAAGGCGTCTCCGTACAGGCGAGACAGGATCAGCACAATGACTATATCTTCATCATGAATTTTACGGAACAACAGCAGCTGGTTTCGTTTGATAAGCGTGTGAAGGATATCGTTACTGGTGAAATGCTTTCAGGAGACCTGATCTTGGAAAAATATGAAGTGAGAATTGTCGTGAACTCACATTAAGGTGTGCCCCGCCTATATGGGCGGGGTGTTTTTTTGAAATCGCTTACGTGAGAGGGTGGAAATATGAAAGGCAGAATCATCATGCTGTTAACCGCTGTCATCGTCTGGAGCGGTATCGGATGTTCGACGGGATATGCCGCCGCAGAGGAGGAGAAATATGTGTCAGAGCTTCAGGCGAATGACCTTTTTGTTAAAAAGGTAGCGGGCATTAACAAGGACTTTATCAAAGGAGTTGACGTGTCGAGCATTATTGCTTTAGAAAACAGCGGTGTAACCTTTTACAATGCAAGCGGGAAACGTCAGGACATTTTTACAACCTTAAAGCAAGCAGGGGTCAACTATGTCCGCGTCCGCATTTGGAATGACCCGTATAACGCCTATGGCAATGGTTATGGGGGAGGCAATAATGATGTTCAAAAAGCCATCCAAATCGGAAAAAGGGCTACCGCGAACGGGATGAAGCTGCTGGCAGACTTTCATTATTCCGATTTCTGGGCAGATCCTGCAAAACAGAAGGTGCCAAAGGCTTGGGCGAACTTAAGCTTCGAAGCTAAGAAAGCGAAGCTCTATGAATTTACAAAACAAAGTCTGCAAGCCATGGTCAAGGAAGGCATTGATATCGGTATGGTACAGGTCGGAAACGAAACAACAGGAGCATTTGCCGGTGAAACGGATTGGAAGAAGATGAGTCAATTCTTCAATGAAGGAAGCCGGGCAGTCAGGGAAACAAATCGTGACATATTGGTCGCGCTGCATTTCACCAACCCAGAAACGTCGGGACGATATTCATATATTGCTGAAACCCTCAACAAAAACAAAGTCGATTATGATGTATTTGCCAGCTCATATTATCCATTCTGGCACGGTACGTTACACAATTTGTCCTCCGTGCTGAAAGCTGTTGCGGATACGTACGGCAAAAAAGTCATGGTGGCGGAAACGTCATACACCTATACGGCTGAAGACGGAGACGGACATGAAAACACAGCGCCTAAAAGCGGTCAGACGCTGCCATACCCGATTTCAGTGCAAGGCCAGGCAAATGCCGTAAGAGATGTGATGGACGCAGTGGCAAAGACAGGAACAGCCGGATTGGGCGTTTTTTATTGGGAGCCTGCGTGGATTCCGGTCGGCCCGAAGACGCAATTGGAGAAAAATAAAACGATATGGGAAACATACGGTTCCGGATGGGCCTCCAGCTATGCAGCCGAATACGATCCTGAAGACGCAGGTAAGTGGTATGGAGGAAGTGCAGTGGATAATCAAGCTTTGTTTGATTTCAACGGACATCCGCTGCCATCCTTACAGGTATTCAAATACGCGGAACAGGCCATATCCCGAAAAAATAATGAAAATCCATGAGGTGTAACAACGCATTGTTATCTCTCATGGATTCTTTTATTTTACATCTACTAAAATAAAACACTCATCATCGTTTTTGGGCTCAGCTTGGAGAGATGAGAGGATTTTGTTTTTCAGCTCAGCTATAGGCAAATCAGGATGATTCTTTATTAAACGGTGTAAATAACATGATGCCGTCGGGTCCATCACACCGTCTGTATACAGAAGCAGCCTTCCGCCGCGTGTATAGTGAAGGCTGCTTGACTGAAACACCGCTTCTTCAAACATCCCAATCGGCGGTGCGGTTGCGTCCAGCGTTGATTGGGTTCCCTCGGAATCCTGCCATAATGCGGGCGGGTGACCCGCGTTGACATAATCAATTCTTTGCCGGTCTGTATCAATGATGAGGCAAATAGCGGTACAGTAATGTCTTGCTTCCTCGTCGTTTTGAAACAAACTGTGAAGATGGTAGTCTAGTTCCTTCATGACTTTTTCGGGACTGATTCCTTGTGTCATTAATCGCTGGAATAAAGGATGGAGGGACATCGTAACTAATGCAGAAGAAATGCCGTGTCCCATCACATCAAGGATGATCAAGCCGTAGCGGTGCTGATCGATTTGATAAAATCCATATAAGTCGCCTGATAAGTCACTGGATGCTTTATAATACGAATCAATCTGAATGTGGTCATTCAAGATCGGCTCGGTCAATGAATTTTCTTGAATCTTTCTGGCGAGTTCAAGCTCTCTTTTTGTATTCGATCTGAATTGCTGATTTTGCTTATTGATCGCAAGAAGCTCTTCTTGTTTCACCTTCAGCGTCTGCAAAGCAATTTCCAACTCCGCATTTGCTTTCTGTTTGGCGAGCAATGCTTCCTCGGCCGCGTTTCTGGCAATCAGCAGCTCATTTTCATATTCGTTTCGCTTCCTCATCGGAATGACAACGCATTCTGTTACAGCGGCTTCCTGATCCGCTCTCCGTACAGCGTTTATAAGAACGGGGATTTCTTCCCCATTGTTTGTTTCCAGGGAGATGTACATTTCCTCAATATGTTGTTCCAGCTGCAAAAGCGGAACAAAATAAAGCTGATAAAAAAGCTTTGCAGGAACGGTTAAAAGAGCATTGATATGCTGACCGATCACCTGTTCCGATTCATAATCAAGAATCTTAAGCAAGGTGTGATTGACAGCTAAAATTGTACCCTCTTCTGATAAAGTGAGGAAACCGCATGGTGCATGATTCAATTGTTGATCCATTCAGAGGGTCACCTCTATCCCTTTCGTTCCTAAATCACGTATGCGTTCAAATAATCGCTGATCAGCTGTATCGTCTCTTCAGGATGGCTCATATGCGGGCAGTGCCCTTGAGCCTTCATTTGTTTCATTGTGCTGTAAGGGAGATGCTTGTGCATATACTCACCTACTGACGACGGCGCAATGACATCATTCGAACATTGCAGAATAAGTGAAGGCACGGTCACCTTTGAAAGATCCCTTCGATGATCTGAAAAAAACGCCGCATTCGCGAATTGCCGTGCAATGATAGGATCAGTAGAACAAAAACGGCTTTCCAGCTCTTCCTTAATTTCTGGCCGGTCTGGCTGATTCACTACGGTTGCCGCAAAAACGGTTGCCCAGCCTATGTAGTTTTTCTCCATCATCTCTATTAACCCAAGGAGCTGCTCTTTCTCAAAACCCCCGTAATACTCAGGCGGATCATTTAAATAGCAAGGAGAAGGCCCCACCATAATCAGTTGTGAAAAAAGCTCGGGACGTCGTAAAGATGCAAGCATGCCAATCACAGCCCCGACAGAATGCCCCACAAACACGGCTTTTGACAGACCTAAAGCTTCACAAACATCCAGAACATCCTGGGCATAGCCGTCAAGTGTGCGGTAACGATCCATATCATATGCGTGCAAATCAGAATTTCCCGCACCTACGTAATCAAATAGAATCAGCTGGTATTCGTCTTCAAAGGCAGGAGCCACCGCATTCCACACGCTTTGATCACACCCGAAGCCAGGTGCAAATACAATTGGTGTTGTGCCGTTCCCCCTCACTTTCACATGATTCCTAGTTAAAATAACTTGATCCATAGTCGGCTCCTTTCAGCCAAAACGACATGAAGATTACTATGTATATCATACCACTTCAAGGCGTGAATTGCGGGCTTTCTATGAAAGTAAATAGCGTCTTGCAGAAAGAGGACATGCGGCATGGAGAGTTGGATTGATTGGAAGATGTAGCGGAAGGATTGCCTAGGTGCCGGATATAATATAAAGCGGTAATATCATCTGAATGACACAAATGACATTTGTCATCTCAAATCATGACACCCCTTACTAAAATCATCTGATCCGGTATTTTACAATCAATGTAAGCAATCAGGAGGTGCTCATAAAATGAATGAGGTTGTGTCAGTAAGAAATGTCACAAAACATTTTCAAAAAAAAACAGCAGTGAAGAACATTCATTTCAGCATAGGAAAAGGAGAGATTGTGGCCATCCTTGGCCCGAATGGCGCAGGGAAGACAACAGCGATCTCTATGATGCTGGGATTGCTGAAGCCAAGTGAGGGTGAAATCAAATTATTTAACCGTCAGCCTGATGAAAAACAGGTGCGTGAAAAAATCGGTACCATGCTGCAGGAAGTGAGTATCATGCCGGGATTAAAGGTCTGCGAAACCCTCGAGCTTATCCGCAGTTATTATCCCCATCCATTATCCATGAAAGAGCTTGTCTCGCTGACAGCACTCACAAAAGAAGATTTGAAAACACCGGCAGAGAAATTATCCGGCGGACAAAAACGCCGTCTGAGCTTTGCTTTGGCACTTGCCGGCAATCCGGAGTTACTTGTATTTGATGAACCGACTGTCGGAATGGACACGACATCCAGGCACCAGTTTTGGAAGACAGTGAACAGCTTGGCGGATCAAGGCAAGACCATTATTTTTTCAACTCATTATTTACAGGAAGCAGATGATGCCGCGCAGCGCATTTTGTTTTTTGCTGAAGGACGGCTTGCCGCAGACGAAACGCCGAAGCAAATCAGAGCAAGGATTCAGAAGCAGTCTGTTTCCTTTAAGGTTTCATCGGATGAATCATTGGAAAAGCTTTATCGGCATCCGGAAGTAGAACGAGTGACTCAAAAGCATCAGCGAATCAGCATTCAAACGTCAAATACTGATAAAGTGTTAGCGCTCATCTTTCAAGAAAACATCAATGCACGTGATATTCGAATCGAACAAGGAACGCTCGATGAGGCATTTCGACAGCTTGCAGACGGGAATAGGGAGGCGATGTGAGATGAACATGCTGCGGAAACAGTGCATAGCTGAAATGAAAAGGGTGCTCAGGAATAAATACTTTGTGTTTTGGTCGCTTGTTATGCCGATTGCCTTTTACTATCTCTTTACAAACGTAGTGAATACCAATGTTCCTGACAAGGGCGCCTGGAATGCCCATTATTTAATGTCAATGACCACCTTCAGCGTAATGGGTTCGTCTATGATGACGCTTGGAATCCGTTTGGTGCAAGAACGGGCACAAGGCTGGTCAGTTTTTATCCGCATCACGCCTCTGCCGGATCATATTTATTTGGCGGCTCAGATGATCGGGCAAAGTGTCATTCATCTTTTATCTATTACTGTCATTTTTCTTGCCGGCGCCATCATAAACGGCATTGACTTGTCACCGTTTGAATGGGTTATGAGCGGGCTTTGGATTTTAATTGGGGCATTTCCGTTTTTAGCGTTAGGGACATTAATCGGTCTCATGAGAAAAGTAGAAACGGCAGCTGGGGTCAGTAATGTGCTTTACATGCTGCTGGCGATAAGCGGGGGCATGTGGATGCCGATCGAGATCATGCCGGACATATTGAAAAACATAGGTCAATGGCTCCCGTCTTATCATTTTGGGAGCGGAGCGTGGGCTCTTGTTCAAGGCGAGCTTCCAACCTGGAAAAATATTCTGATGTTACTCGCTTATTTAGTGATCTTCATGCTACTATTTAAGTATATAAGAAGAAAACAAGAAGCGGTGTAATACATGAAACTTATAAAATCCATATTTCCCAAGCAATTCGGTTTTTTCCCTTATATCTTTTTGGTGTATACCATTATGCCGTTTCTTTCTTTATTGAGAGAATCAGGCAGCAAACAAGTGCTGGGATATGGCATGCTGCTCCTATTTGTTGTGACATATCGTCAATTGTTCGTCAGTGCGGACAGACCTTCATTTACGTATTGGTTATGCGCGCAAATAGCCATTATTTTTATTTATAGTTTGTTTTATCATATCAGCTATATTTATTTAGGCTTTTTCCCGGCAAACTTTGTGGGCTATTACCGCGAGAAAACGAAGTTCAACCGTGCTTTCTTTGGTCTTGTTTTCATGCTGATATTTCCGTGCGTGTATCATTTTCTGGCGGATTCGGCCTCGATCAGGGAGCTGTTATCTGTTCTTCCGTTTCTGGTCATTATGCTGATTTCTCCCTTCGGAATTCGATCTATGTTTCGAAGAATAGAGCTTGAAAAAAAGCTTGACCAGGCCAACGAACATATAAAGGAACTCACCAAAAGGGAGGAACGTGTTCGGATAGCCCGCGATCTTCATGATACCCTCGGCCATACCCTCTCGCTCCTCACGTTAAAAAGCCAGCTGATTCAGCGGCTGGCGGCAGCAGATGCAGAACGGACCAAGCTTGAAGCGAAAGAAATGGAAACAAGCTCGCGTGCGGCACTCAAACAAGTTCGTGAGCTTGTAGCGGATATGAGAACGGTCACCATGACGGAGGAGCTAGCCAACATTCGGCACATTTTAAGAGCGGGTAATATTACCTTTCAATACGAAGGGGCCGAAGATTTTACAGACATCTCTCCCGTCACTCAAAATATTGTCAGTATGTGTATGCGGGAGGCAGTGACAAATATCATCAAGCACAGCAAAGCGACCCATTGTGCAGTCACCATTTCTCAATATGCCGATAAAATGACTGTTCTCATACGGGATGACGGAACAGGAGCGGTGAAGGAGAAGATGTTTGGGAATGGACTGAGGGGAATGGAAGAGCGGCTGATGTTTATTGACGGAGAGATGACTCTTTCAGACCATAACGGAACGGTGTTGACACTGACGATTCCGCTCATTAGAAAAGCAGAATAATAGGAGGGCGAAATAGATGATTCGTCTGTTTATTGCTGAGGATCAGCGAATGCTTTTAGGCGCTCTTGGATCCTTGCTTGACCTGGAAGAGGATATGAAGGTCATCGGACAAGCGTTAAATGGAGAAGAGGCGCTGAAAGCCATTCTCAGGCTGGAGCCGGATGTCTGCATCATGGACATTGAAATGCCGGTTTACAGCGGGCTGGAGGTTGCAGAGGAGCTAATGAAAAAAGGCTGTAAAAGCAAGGTCGTTATTCTGACAACCTTTGCCCGCCCAGGATATTTTGAACGCGCGGTCAAAGCCGGCGTACACGGATATCTTTTGAAGGATGGGGAAATTGACGATCTGGCAGATGCCATACGAAAGTGTGTAAAGGGAAAACGGATGTTCAGCCCGGAATTAACCTTCAACATGATTCGTGATGAAAATCCGCTGACTGTTAGAGAACAAGAAATACTGCGGCTGGCTGCTTTAGGCAAGACAACAAAAGACATCACACTTGAACTCTATTTATCTCAAGGCACAGTCCGAAACTATATCTCAGAAATCATCCAAAAACTGAATGCGAAAAACCGGACAGAAGCGGCTAGTATTGCTGAGGAGAAAGGATGGATTTAATGAGGAACCTGGTTATTTATAGCCAGGTTTTTTTTGTGTTCATCTGGTCATTTATGGTTGCGATATTCAGTGTAACTGTATATGATGGAATTATACAGTTACACTGAATATTGGAGGCCGTTATATGAAAGAAAATAAGCATTTGCCGCTGACTGAGACTGTTTACTATGTTCTTTTATCTTTGTTACATCCTGCTCACGGCTACATCATTATGAAAAATATTGAAGATCTTAGCGGCGGAAGAGTAAAAATGGCGCCTGGAACTCTTTATGGCGCAATCGAAAACTTATTGAAGCATCAATTGATCGAGCCTTATCCAAGTGAAGACCGCCGCAGAAAAACATATATCATCACTGAGCTCGGAAGAAATGTGTTGTGGAAGGATATGGAGAGAATGGAGCGGCTGGTTGACATAACAAGGCAGGAAGTAAATAAAAAGGGGGAGACCATATGAAGAAATACAGGTATTTTATGGACATAGACAGTGAGGAACAATGGCTGAATAAGATGGCAGATAAGGGGTGCGAATTAAAAGGGAAAGTTTTTTTATCCTATCGTTTTTCAGATGAAGCATCATCTGACAACTCTACCGTCAAAATAGACTATCGCACCTTTAAACATCCGGGAGATTTTACTGATTATCGAACTCTCTTTGAAGACAGCGGATGGAAGCATCTTTTCAGTTCACAAGGCCTGCATTATTTTAGAAAAGAGAAAGCCAGTGCATCAGACGATATTTTTTCTGATACAGAATCCAGAGCCGGAAGATATAAACGCCTATTGCAATCGTACTTTGCACTTTCTTTTATATTCTTATCCTTCATCCTGATCCTCTTTACTACCAATGGTTTGACTGCTGATTTATTTATCCGTCCCCAGAGTTTGTATTATACGCCGGGCCTGTGGGATAAGACGGGAGCAGCTTTTATCAGAGCCTTTTTGTTTGAAACACCTTTTGCACTGATGAGAGGGGGAGCGGGTTGGATAGTTCTCCTTAGCGCTCTTAGCTTCTTTTATTTATTTGTGAAAACATATAAAAAATACAGAAAGTGCCTGTATGGCCATTAAAAAGTGTGTAGTGCTATGAACGTCTGTCCAGTGGAACAGGCGTTTTTTATTGCTGAAATCATTAGAAAATGCTTTCAATTTTGTGTCCAAATAGTGTACGATATTGGTAAAAGCTTTAACTTCAGGTCATCAGATGACCGGATCATATATTGGGGATGAGAGAGGGGTTCATCATGAAAGTCTCACTTTTTGTCACTTGTCTTGTTGATATGTTTCAAACAAACGTAGGAAAAGCAACGGTAGAGCTGCTTGAGCGGCTCGGATGTGAGGTTGATTTTCCGGAGGGGCAGATCTGCTGCGGCCAGCCGGCTTACAACAGCGGTTACGTCAATGACGCCAAAAAAGCAATGAAACGAATGATTCAAACGTTTCAGGAGTCAGATTATGTCGTCAGTCCATCCGGTTCCTGCACCACAATGTTCAGGGAGTATCCGCACCTGTTTAAAGATGATCCGAAATGGGCGGATAAAGCGCAGAAACTGGCGGATAAAACGTATGAATTAACAGATTTTATCGTCAACGTCCTTGGGGTAGAGGATGTCGGCGCGACCCTTCATAAAAAAGCGACCTTACATACGTCATGCCATATGACAAGGCTGCTCGGCGTATCTGAGGAGCCGATGAAACTGCTGAGCCATGTGAAGGGGCTTGAATTCACGTCACTTCCGGGAAAACACAACTGCTGCGGATTCGGAGGAACGTTCTCTGTTAAAATGGCGCAGATTTCTGAACAGATGGTTGATGAGAAAGTCGCATGTGTGGAGGAAACGGGAGCAGAGGTGCTCATCGGCGCTGACTGCGGCTGTTTGATGAATATCGGGGGACGGCTCGGCCGGAAAGACAAGAATGTCAAAGTGATGCACATCGCCGAAGTGCTCAACAGCAGATAACACTGGATACAGAGGGGGAAAAGGATCATGGCGATGAAAATCGGTACTGACGCTTTTAAAGAGCGGGTATCACAGGGGATCGATAATGAATTTATGAGAGGCGCTGTTTCGGGTGCGCAGGAGCGTCTGCGGACGAGACGGCTGGAAGCAGCCGAAGAGCTGGGAAACTGGGAGGAATGGCGTTCGTTGTCTGAGGAGATCAGACAGCATGTCCTTGAAAATCTTGATTTTTATTTGGAGCAGCTTGCATCCAATGTATCAAGCAGAGGAGGACACGTTTATTTTGCTGAGACAGCTGAAGAAGCATCCTCTTATATCCGCAGCGTGATTCAAAAGAAAAACGGCAAAAAAATCGTAAAGTCTAAATCAATGGTGACGGAAGAAATCAATCTGAATGAAGTGCTGGAGAAGGAAGGCTGCGAAGTCGTCGAAACCGATCTCGGCGAATATATTTTGCAGATTGATGATCATGACCCGCCGTCACATATTGTGGCGCCGGCTCTTCATAAAAATAAAGAGCAGATTCGCGATGTATTTAAAGAAAGACTGGACTATAAACAGACAGAAAAACCGGAAGAGCTCGTCATGCATGCGCGCGGCATCCTCCGGAAAAAATTTCTGGAAGCCGATATCGGCATTACCGGCTGCAACTTTGCCATTGCCGACACGGGTTCAGTCAGCCTTGTAACCAATGAAGGAAACGGGCGGCTTGTCACGACATTGCCGAAAACACAAATCACTGTCATGGGAATGGAGCGCATTGTCCCGTCATTTTCCGAATTTGAAGTGCTTGTCGGCATGCTCACAAGAAGTGCTGTCGGACAGCGGCTGACGAGTTATATCACGGCCTTAACCGGCCCAAAACTGGAAGACGAAATCGACGGCCCGGAGGAATTCCATCTTGTCATTGTTGACAATGGCCGGTCCAACATTCTCGGCACCGAATTTCAGTCTGTGCTGCAATGTATCCGCTGTGCTGCCTGTATCAATGTCTGCCCTGTGTACCGCCATGTCGGCGGACACTCATACGGCTCGATTTACTCGGGGCCGATCGGAGCCGTTTTATCGCCGCTGCTCGGCGGTTATGACGATTATAAAGAGCTGCCGTACGCGTCTACACTGTGCGCGGCTTGTTCTGAAGCCTGCCCGGTCAAAATCCCGCTTCATGAGCTGCTTCTCAAGCATCGTCAGAACATTGTCGAAAAAGAAGGCAGAGCGCCGATCAGTGAAAAGCTTGCGATGAAAGCGTTCGGTCTTGGGTCTTCCTCTTTGTCGCTTTATAAAATGGGCTCAAAATGGGCGCCGGCCGCCATGACGCCTTTTACAGAGGACGACAAAATTTCGAAAGGGCCCGGCCCGCTTAAAGGCTGGACGCAAATCCGCGACTTCCCGGCACCGCATAAATCAAGATTCAGAGACTGGTTTACAGACAGAGAAACAAGTGAACGCATGAAGGAGGAGCAGTGATGACGAAGGGAACCATTCAGAATCAAGAGAGCTTTTTAAACCGGATCGCGTCACGCCTTGACCGAGACAGAAGAACGGGTGGCGTGGCCGTCCCTGAGTGGGCGCATCAGCCGCAATATAAAACATTTGAAGGGTATTCGGCCGATGACTTAGTCACGGTGCTCAAAAACCATTGTGTCAAAATCCATACTGAGCTGATTGAGACGGATTCAACCGGTTTGCACGATGCCTTGCGCGAACAAGTCAGCCGGTTTTCCGGAGGGCCTGTCATCATTCCGAAGGACCCCCGGTTTGAGGCTTACGGTTTACATAGCCTGCTCACCAAAGACTGGCCTGGTGAAGGAACGCAAGTCTGGGAATGGGATGCTGACCAAGGTGAAGAAAATATCAAAAAAGCGGAGCAAGCCAATGTGGGGATTACATTCAGTGAAATCACACTGGCCGAGTCGGGTACGGTTGTCCTTTATTCTTCAAAAGACATCGGCCGCTCTGTCAGTCTTCTGCCGACAACTTATATTGCCATTGTGCCGAAATCAAGCATAGTGCCGAGAATGACACAAGCCAGTGATATCATCCGGCAAAATATGGCTGACGGCATCACGGTTCCCTCATGCATTAATTACATTACAGGACCGAGCAACTCCGCCGACATCGAAATGGATTTGGTGGTCGGTGTTCACGGTCCGGTTAAAGCGGCTTATATTCTCGTATCTGACCGCTGATCTAAAAAAGCCCGGCAACCTATGCCGGGCTTTCTGCTTGAAAAAACTTCATGTTCCAAAAATTTGGCCGATGAGAAGAATATGACGTAAAAAGGAGGGAACGACATGAAAAAATGGCTGATCATAGCTGTTTCACTAGCGATTGCGATCGTTCTGTTTATGTATACAAAAACAGAAGCAAAGGCGGCCGGTATGACATTAGGCTATACAACCGGGGATACGGCATCATACAATTCTCTTACGAAATACCATAAATATATCAGCTCCATTGCCACTGATACGTTTGCGTTTGATAAAAACGGACGTGTGATTGGCGATGTCCCGAGCAAGCAGCTTACATACGCGAAGAAAAATAAAATCAAAACATGGGCCGTCATTTCCAATTATAATGACGCTATTTATGATTTTGACGGAAACTTAGCGAATCGGGTCATGACTGACAAAACAGCGAGAAAACGATTCACAGACCAGCTCATTTCTTTGGCAAAAAAGCACCACTATTACGGGGTCAATATTGATTTTGAGGCAGTTAAACCGAAAGACCGTTCTGCATACTCAAGCTTCATTCAATATGTCTCACAAGCTTTGAAAAAGAAACATATCAAAACAATGGTTTCCGTTCCGGCCAAAAACGCCGATAATAAAAACGATGACTGGAGCTGGCCGTATGATTATGCGAAAATCGGGAAATATGCCGACTATGTGCAAGTCATGACTTACGACGAACATGGCGTTTGGGGCGAACCGGGCTCAGTGGCGAGCACAAGCTGGATCAAGCGCTCGCTGCAGTTTTCTGTCAAAAAAATCAAAGCAAACAAAGTGATCATGGGGGTCCCTGCGTACGGATATGATTGGGATCTGAAAGACGGAAGCAGCAGCTCAGCGAAGGAATGGAATGACATCAAGCCCCTCATTAAGAAGCGGAAAGCAAAGCCGGCATTCAATAAAAAAACAGGTTCTATGACGTTTTCTTACACTGACAAAAAGAAACATAAACATGTCGTTTGGTATGAAAATGAAAAAACAATCGAAACAAAAAGCCGTCTGGCGAAACAATATAAAATAGCCGGTGTCTCTGTCTATGCTTTAGGACACGAATCGGAATCCTTCTGGAAGGCCATTCAGAAAGGAACAAAATAACAATTTCTTTTTTCTCGCAAGTTATTGACAGAGAAAACAGAAGCACGTATATTATGTTAATATATTCAGATCATAAAATTTAAGTTTTTCAGAAAACTAAAACACATAGATTGGGAGCAGTAAAAGAAAGGTATCAGAACAGAGAGCTGCGGGATGGTGCGACGCAGCCTGATTCTTCTTTGAACTCGCCCGGGAGTGGTAGGACGAAACGGAATAGATTGAATATTCCCCATGTTTTAACGGCTAACCTTCGTTACAGGGTCAAAAAGCTGGATTCTTCTAGGAAGGATCAACAAGAGTGGTACCGCGGTCAGCCGAAGGCTCGTCGTCTCTTTATCTATTCGTATAGATAAGAGACGGCGGGCTTTTTTGTTTTTGAAGACGAGAAGGAGAGGAAAAAGAGGATGAAAAAGGACAATCAGACGTTAAAACGCACGATGACGTCCCGCCATATTATGATGATGGCGCTGGGCGGAGCAATCGGAGCGGGTTTATTTAAAGGAAGCAGCTCGGCAATCGATGTGGCAGGGCCATCGGTCATTATCGCATACCTGCTCGGCGGCATTATTTTGCTGTTTATAATGCAGGGGCTCGCAGAAATGGCTGTGCGCAATCGAAACGCGAGAACCTTCCGTGATCTTGTGGAGCAGGTGTTAGGAAATTACGCCGCTTATTTCTTGGACTGGATCTACTGGAAAATGTGGGTGCTTAACATTGCGGCTGAGGCTGTTGTAGCTGCGATCTTTATTCAATATTGGCTGCCGGGCTGTCCGATCTGGGTGCTGGCATTAGCGATTTCTCTCGTTGTTACGATTGTGAACTTGCTTTCTGTAAAAATCTTCGCCGAAACTGAGTATTGGCTGGCTATGATCAAGATTACCGTTATTGTTATCTTTATTTTATTAGGATTGCTGCTCTTATTTGTATCATTCGGTGATCACACAGCTGCCGGGTTTTCGAATCTGACAGAGCACGGCGGATTTTTCCCGCACGGAGGAACCGGGCTGATCACAGCGATGCTTGTCGTCATCTATTCCTATGGCGGAACAGAAATTATCGGTGTGACACTGGCTGAGACAAAAAATCCGGAAAAGGTTGTCCCGAAAGCAGTCCGCAGCACATTAACACGGATTGTCGCGTTCTACCTGCTGCCGTTTTTCATCATTGTCAGTCTGATCCCGTGGAATCAAGTGAATTCAGTTCCTGAAAGTCCTTTCGTCATGGTCTTTAAAATGGTAGGCATTCCGGGGGCGGACCATATCATGAATGCAGTCATCCTGCTTGCCATCATTTCCTCTATGAATTCAGGTTTATACGGATCGTCCCGCATTTTGTATACACAGGCAACTGACGGAAGACTGCCGCGGATCTTTTCTAAGCTTTCATCGAAAAACGTTCCGATGTTTGCGATACTGATGTGCACTTCTTCTTTATATATTGGTGTATTGATTTCTCTGTTCGCCGGAAGCCAGACATTTAATTACTTAATGGGGTCACTGGGATATACAGTCTTATTTATTTGGCTGATCATCGGATTGGCCCATTTGAAATCAAGAAAACATCAAACAGAAACACCGGCTTATTATGTCAAATGGTTCCCGTACACCACATGGTTTGCGATTCTGGCATTACTCGCCATTTTGATCGGGGTCATCATGACAACGTCAATTGTCATTACCATCATTACTGCGACGATCTACCTTTTGATTACGATTGCGTATTTGGTCAAAGGACGCAAGCACCAGTAAATAAAAAAACTCTTGTCATTAGACAAGAGTTTTTTTAATGGGCAGCCTTCTCATTTACACCGAGCGCTGCCGCTTTCTGAGCCTTTGATTTTGTATTGACGAGGCAAATGCTTGTGACAATCAGAACAAGGCCTGCCAAGAGGCTGACGGTTAACGGCTCATGCAGGAAAATCGAGCTGGCCACGATGGAAATGAGCGGAATCAAAAAGGTGTAGGAAGCGACCTTGCTTGCTTCTCCAGAACCGACAAGGGTAAAAAAGACAAGCCATCCAAGCGCGATGACAAACACTGAGATGAACAGCAGACTGACGACAAACGGGACTGTCCATTGGATCGCGGAAAAACTCTCTGTCCAGAAGCCGGATACGAGCAAAAATACGCTGCCGATTGTCAGCTGCAAGGCGACCATCCAGATGGAATCAACGCGGCTGCCTGTTCTTTTCATAAATACTGTTCCGAGTGCCCAGCTGAGCGCGGAACCCAGAGCCAGCAGAACTCCTATGACAGAAATATGCCCGTCAAAGCCCGCGGCACTGATGACTGCAACCCCGGCAAAACCGAGCACAAGCCCGATCACTTTCATCGCAAACATGGATTCGCCGAGCCACATCCAAGAAAAGACACCCATCAGCACCGGCTGAAAGAACACGATAGCTGAAAAGAGACCAGCCGGAAGATAATTCAGCCCAATCGTTTGCAGGCCGTAGAATAACGTAATATTTAAAAGAGCAGAAACAAGATAAATCGGCCACGTCTCTTTAAAACGCAGTTTGTGAATACGCGGCAATGCGACAATCACTAATAAAAGCCCGCCGATCAGCGTCCGGATGCCCGCAAACAATAAAGGCGGCGAATAGGCGAGCGCGGCTTTCGACAGCGGCCAATTGACCCCCCACATGATAACGAGAAAGGCGAGAAGGAGCGCTGTCCGCGTTTTTGATAGCTGCTTCACTTTTGATCACTCCTTGTAGAACATTTCCATCATATGATACGGTAGAACATAAGATAAATAAAATGAATCTTTTTTATGAGGAGCATAAGTAAATTGTTATGACCATTACGCAATTAAGAGTTTTCGTCAAAGTAGCTGAAACGGGGAGTTTTACAAAAGCGGGACAGGCGCTGAACATGACACAGCCGGCTGTCAGCCATGCCATTTCCGCGATTGAAGCCGAGCTTGATGTGAAACTGATCATCCGTGACCGCCGAAACGGCTTGATGCTGACAGACACAGGAAAAAAGATCTTAGTCCATATCAGAGAAGTGTTAAAAGGAATCGAAAAAGTTGAGCAGGTCGCAGCGGCAGAAAAAGGGCTTGAGCTGGGAACAATTCATATTGGCACATTTCCAACCGCTTCCGCTTATTTTATGCCGAAGCTGATCAGCGAGTTTAAACAAAGGTATCCGAAATTGGAGCTTGTTTTGCATGAAGGAACCGTAGATGAAGTCAAGGAGTGGCTTCACACGCGGATGATCGATGCCGGCATTCTTCTGTATCCGGCAGACGAGATGGAGTACATTCGGCTGAAAAAAGACAAAATGGTTGTCGTGCTGCGTGATGACCACCCGCTGTGCACTCGCACGGCCATCACGCTGAAAGATCTCGATTGTGAGCCGATGGTTGTCTGCGACGGCGGCTATGAATCACCTTTTATCGATAAGTTCAAGCAAGCTGGTTCAACGCTGCACACTGCTTTCACTGTCTATAACATTAACACCTCGATCAGCATGATCAAAGAAGGCTTGGGGCTGGCGATTTTATCAGAAATGTCCATGTCGGGAATGCCGCTGCCGGAGCATGTGGTCACGCGGGATCTCGATCCGCAGGTGTATCGGGATGTGCAGCTTGCCGTTCCTTCATTACATGAGGCTTCTTTGGCGGCTAAGCTTTTCATTGAGATGGCACAGGAGCTGTTTGCGTAAAAATCAAAATGAAGAAACGTCTTTTTTATTGTTCGAATTTCATCGAATCAAATTCTTTTCATCCTAAACGCAGTTGTGATAAGGTGTGATAGAAGTCCTTTCGATAAAGACATAGCAGCATGAGGCTGTTTACTTATATCACAACTGCAAAGGAGAACAATATGTCTAACAACCAACGCAAAGATACCTTGCTTTCTGTCTTGAATTTATCTCCTGTTGTTCAAGGGGGAACGATAGCAGAGTCATTCCGAAACAGCATGGACTTGGCGCGCCGTGCAGAGGAGTGGGGCTATCACCGTTATTGGCTTGCAGAGCATCATAATATCGAAGGTGTCGCAAGCTCTGCCACCGCGGTTCTAATCGGCCATATAGCCGGCGGCACAAAGAAAATCCGCGTCGGTTCCGGCGGCATTATGCTTCCGAATCACTCGTCACTTGTCATCGCTGAACAATTCGGCACCCTGGAAACACTGTATCCCGGACGGATTGATCTGGGGCTCGGACGTGCACCGGGAACAGACCAATTGACTGCAAGGGCGCTCCGCAGAAACATCAGCAGCGGTGAAGATTTCCCGGAACAATTAGAGGAACTGCGCAATTACTTTAAACCATCAGGAAACGTGCGCAATCAAGTCCGCGCCATTCCGGGAGAGGGCATAGATGTGCCGATTTGGCTGCTGGGCTCAAGCGGCTTCAGCGCCCGTCTGGCAGGTGAGCTGGGTCTTCCGTTTGCATTCGCTGCCCATTTCTCACCGGCGAATACCGTTCCCGCTTTGGAGCTGTACCGCAATTCCTTTACACCGTCAGAAGTGCTCGATGAACCGTATGCGATGGTCGGCGTAACGATTATCGCCGCAGATACAAACGAGAAAGCGCAGCATCTGGCTACATCGCATTACCAGCGATTCCTTGATCTTGTCCGCGGCACGCCGAACCAGCTGAAGCCGCCAGTAGAAGACATGGATCAAATCTGGAGCCCATATGAAAAAGCAATGGTTCATGAGCAGCTCAGTTCAACCATTGTTGGCGGTCCTGAAGAAGTGAAAGAAAAGCTTGAAGACTTTGTCAAAACGACTCAGGCCGATGAAATTATGGTCAACTCAGAAACCTTTGAACACGCTGACAGAATGCGTTCATTTGAAATCGTGGCTGACATTTGGAAAAACAGATAAAGGCCATAAAAAAGCAATGTAAAGGGAAAACCCATACATTGCTTTTTTATTCATTCAGCTTTCTTGCGGACTGGCGGATGATCAGCTCAGGCTCAAAAATGACATCTTCCTGCTTAGGCTTTTTATGCTCCAAACAGTCAATAACATATTTTGCAGCCGCTTTTCCCAGCACAGACTTCGGGTGCTTCACAGAGGTTAATTTCACCTCGGAGATTTGCGCGAAATGAGAATCATCATACCCAACGATGGACATATCCTCAGGCACCTTGATATCCATCTCCCGAAGCATATCAATCACCTTCAGTGCAATTTCATCATTATAGCAAAGAATAGCAGTCGGCATGTTTTTGCTGTTTTTCTCCAGTGTCTCTTTTACTTTCTCCAGCAGCCTTGATTCCTTTTCTTCCGTCGTAAACGTCACAATCATATCAGGAGAAGGAAATAACTCACGCTCACGATGCGCCTGTATGAACCCGTTCATCCGTTTGACACCCTGCGTGTCATCAGCTTTAAAAATACCCATCATGTGCGTATGGCCGAGAGAGAGCAGGTGCTCGGCCGCCATCACGCCGCCTTTCACATCATCCAGAGTAAAACTTGGTGCGGCAAGCTCGGCGTATGACGCATTAATCATCGCAAAAGGAATGCCGTTTTTCTCTAAATTGAGATAGTAGCCAATATTCGGCGTTTGCAGAGCGCTTTTTGTCGGTTCTACAATCAATCCGTCAATATGCTGTGACAGCAGGTTTTCTAATCCTCTGCGTTCATTGTCCGGATTGTTGTTTGTGCTTGTCAAAAGCATAGAATATCCCTGCTCACTTAAATAAGACTCGATTCCCCTAATGATGCTCGGAAAAATATAGTCTGATATGTAGGTCGTCAGAACGCCGATCGTTTTATTGGAATGCAGCGCTGATTTAGCAGAGCGTGAAGCGACAAAGGTGCCCCCGCCTTGCACGCTGTAAAGCAGGCCTTGCGATACGAGATCTCCAATGGCTTTACGAATGGTATGCCGGCTGACGCCAAATTGCTGCATTAACTCGTTTTCGGTAGGGATCTTTTGATCGGGCAGAATTTTACCTTGATTAATCCATGAACTGATTTCTTCTTTTACTTGAGCATATTTTGGTAACATATCTAATCCTCCAAAATGTATACGGACAAATTTTAGTATATCACAGTGATCTATACAAGAAAACATTGACAGAAAATGCAAACAGGATTATTCTATATTTGTACGTACTAATAAACAATAATTTTCATTAAATTTTTAAATAAGTACGTACAATTAGAAAGAGAAATGTAAACGCTTTACTCAACTTTCGGGAGGGCAGAGAAATGAAGAACACTCCAACTCAATTAGAACCAAATGCTCCTGTAACAAGAAGCCATTCAATGGGATTTGTGATTTTGATATCATGCGCGGCGGGGCTTGGCGGTTTATTGTACGGCTATGACACTGCAGTTATTTCTGGTGCTATTGGTTTTCTCAAGGATTTATACAGCCTGAGTCCGTTCATGGAGGGGCTTGTCATTTCAAGCATTATGATTGGAGGAGTTGCGGGAGTCGGGATATCCGGGTTCTTAAGCGACTGGTTCGGGCGCAGAAAAATCTTAATGACAGCGGCCCTGTTATTTGCGGTATCAGCAGTTGTTTCTGCTGTTTCACAAGACGTGTCGACCTTAATCATTGCAAGGATTATCGGAGGTTTAGGGATCGGAATGGGTTCGTCATTATCCGTCACTTATATTACGGAAGCGGCGCCGCCCGCCATACGAGGAAGTTTATCTTCCTTATATCAGCTCTTTACGATACTGGGTATTTCCGCAACGTACTTTATTAATCTCGCTGTCCAGCGTTCCGGAACATATGAATGGGGCGTGCAAACCGGCTGGAGATGGATGCTCGCTTACGGAATGGTGCCATCCGTTATCTTTTTCCTTGTCCTGCTGGTCGTGCCGGAAAGTCCAAGATGGCTGGCGAAAGCAGGCAGAACTAAAGAAGCGTTATCGATTCTGACACGCATTAATGGAGAAACTGTCGCAAAAGAAGAATTGAAGAACATTGAAAACTCATTAAAAATAGAACAAATGGGATCACTATTACAGCTCTTCAAACCAGGCCTCAGAAAAGCGCTTATCATTGGAATCCTGCTGGCGCTCTTTAATCAAGTGATCGGCATGAACGCCATCACCTACTACGGACCGGAAATCTTTAAAATGATGGGATTCGGACAAAATGCCGGATTTGTGACAACCTGTATTGTCGGTGTCGTGGAAGTCATTTTTACCGTCATCGCAGTTTTATTGATTGATAAAGTCGGGCGCAAAAAACTGATGTCCATCGGTTCTGCATTCATGGCTATTTTTATGATCTTAATCGGAACGTCGTTTTATTTTCAGTTAACAAGCGGATTTATGCTGATCTTCTTTATATTAGGGTTTGTCGCCGCGTTCTGTGTATCGGTCGGGCCGATCACATGGATTATGATTTCTGAAATTTTCCCGAACCATCTGCGGGCGAGAGCCGCAGGGATTGCGACCATCTTCTTATGGGGAGCAAACTGGGCGATCGGACAGTTTGTGCCAATGATGATCAGCTCGTTCGGACTTGCCTATACGTTCTGGATCTTTGCCGTCATTAACATTCTCTGCTTCCTGTTTGTCGTCACAATCTGTCCGGAAACGAAGAATAAATCGCTCGAAGAGATTGAAAAGCTCTGGATAAAATGAAAACGCTTTTAAATATGCAGCCCTTTCGATTGAGAGGGTTCTTTTATTTTGTGCGCACCATTAACGGTTTGCTGTATAAGATAGAGATATAAAGGGAAAAATAATGAATAAGAAACGCAGCTGCATGAAAACTGGGCGAATATTGTCGATGAATTGGCTCTTAACAGTTGAATAAACATTTCCACCCTGTTAAAATAATTAAAGAAAGCAGAAATAATTTTTTTTGGCTATGATGGGACGTTTTTTGTCATAGCGGGACGTTTGATGTCCAGCAAAAAAAGGAAGGAACGTTTGAGTCATGAACCAGTTAATACTAGCTCAAAAAAAATTATTGCCTGATCTTCTGCTCGTTATGCAAAAGAGGTTCGAAATCTTGCAGTATATCAGGCTGACAGAACCCATCGGCCGCAGAAGCCTGTCTGCCAGTCTCGGAATCAGCGAGCGTGTGCTGAGAGGCGAGGTTCAGTTTTTGAAGGAACAGAATCTGGTCGATATTAAAACAAACGGCATGACGCTGACAGAAGAAGGTTATGAACTGCTTTCCGTTTTAGAAGATACGATGAAAGATGTTTTAGGTTTGACGCTTTTGGAAAAGACATTAAAAGAACGTTTAAATCTAAATGATGTCATTATTGTATCCGGAGACAGCGATCAATCCCCATGGGTCAAAAAAGAAATGGGAAGAGCGGCTGTCGCATGTATGAAAAAAAGATTTTCAGGCAAAAATATCGTCGCTGTGACCGGCGGTACGACAATTGAAGCTGTCGCCGAGATGATGACGCCGGATTCTAGAAACCGCGAGCTTTTGTTTGTGCCTGCAAGAGGCGGGTTAGGCGAAGACGTAAAAAACCAGGCGAACACCATATGCGCGCATATGGCGGAAAAGGCTTCAGGCACTTACCGGCTTTTGTTTGTTCCAGGGCAGCTGTCACAAGGCGCCTATTCATCTATTATTGAAGAACCTTCTGTCAAAGAGGTGCTGAACACGATTAAATCAGCGAGTATGCTGGTTCATGGAATCGGCGAAGCTAAAACTATGGCTGAGCGGAGAAACACACCTTTAGAAGACTTAAAGAAAATAGATGATAACAACGCGGTGACAGAAGCGTTCGGCTACTATTTTAACGCGGACGGCGAAGTGGTCCACAAAGTGCATTCTGTCGGAATGCAGCTGGATGACATAGACGCCATTCCCGATATTATAGCGGTAGCGGGCGGATCATCAAAAGCCGAGGCGATCGAGGCTTACTTTAAAAAGCCGCGTAACACGGTTCTCGTCACTGACGAAGGAGCCGCAAAGAAGTTATTAAGGGATGAATAATCCCTCAATATAAATATCTCTCACTTATTTAAAGGAGGAAACAATCATGGCAGTAAAAGTCGGTATTAACGGTTTTGGTCGTATTGGACGTAACGTATTCCGCGCAGCATTAAACAATCCTGAAGTTGAGGTAGTAGCGGTTAACGATTTAACAGATGCTAACATGCTCGCTCACCTTTTACAATATGATTCTGTACACGGAAAATTAGACGCTGAGGTTTCAGTTGACGGTAACAACCTTGTTGTTAACGGTAAAACAATTGAAGTTTCTGCAGAACGCGATCCTGCTAAACTTAGCTGGGGTAAACAAGGCGTTGAAATCGTAGTTGAATCTACTGGTTTCTTCACAAAACGCGCAGACGCTGCCAAACACTTAGAAGCTGGCGCGAAAAAAGTAATCATCTCTGCTCCTGCTAACGAAGAAGATATCACAATCGTTATGGGTGTTAACGAAGATAAATACGATGCGGCTAACCACGACGTTATCTCAAACGCATCTTGCACAACAAACTGCCTTGCGCCGTTTGCAAAAGTACTTAACGACAAATTCGGCATCAAACGCGGTATGATGACAACAGTTCACTCTTACACAAACGATCAGCAAATTCTTGATCTTCCGCACAAAGACTACCGTCGTGCGCGTGCAGCAGCTGAAAACATCATCCCAACTTCAACTGGTGCTGCTAAAGCAGTTTCTCTAGTTCTTCCTGAACTAAAAGGCAAACTGAACGGCGGAGCAATGCGTGTTCCAACTCCAAACGTTTCTTTAGTTGACTTGGTTGCTGAACTGAACCAAGAAGTAACAGCTGAAGATGTAAACGCAGCTCTTAAAGAAGCGGCTGAAGGAGATCTTAAAGGAATCCTTGGCTACAGCGAAGAGCCATTAGTTTCTGGCGACTATAACGGAAACAAAAATTCTTCTACAATCGATGCTCTTTCTACAATGGTTATGGAAGGCAGCATGGTAAAAGTAATCTCTTGGTACGATAACGAAAGCGGCTACTCTAACCGCGTTGTTGACCTTGCAGCTTACATCGCTAAAAAAGGTCTTTAATTCATAGCTGAAAAAAGGACCTTACTTGGTTCTTTTGAATAGAAGCGCTATAATGAAAGCGGACAAGGGAAGGGGACGGACTCCCTTTCCCTTTTTCCATGAAGACCGGCTTTCAGAAAACGTTCTGTGAAAGAGAAGCATCTGCGTTTTGCAGCTTTCCGGCGCCTTCGCCTGCGGCCACTGCCCTGGCTTCAGACGATCTGCCCTGTGCCGAAAAGTATGCGATCTGCCCTCGCGGAGTAATCGCTTGATCAGACGGTTTCACGTTTTTCGTGCTGTATGCAAACCATTTTGAAGGAGGATCTCCTAGGCATGAATAAGAAAACTCTCAAAGATATCGACGTAAAAGGCAAAGTTGTATTCTGCCGCGTTGACTTTAACGTTCCAATGAAAGACGGGGAAGTAACAGACGATACACGTATCCGTGCTGCGCTTCCAACAATCAAACACCTTGCAGACCAAGGCGCGAAAGTCCTTCTAGCGAGCCACTTAGGCCGCCCGAAAGGCGAAGTCGTTGAGGAGCTTCGTTTAACTCCTGTCGCTGCACGTCTCGGCGAACTGCTTGGCAAAGAAGTGAAAAAAGCGGATGAAGCTTACGGCGATGCTGTAAAAGCACAAATTTCCGAGATGAAGGACGGAGACGTTCTTGTATTGGAAAACGTACGTTTCTACCCTGGTGAAGAGAAAAATGATCCTGAGCTTGCAAAAGCATTTGCTGAGCTTGCAGATGTATATGTAAATGACGCATTCGGTGCTGCCCACCGCGCTCACGCATCTACAGCTGGAATTGCCAAGCATCTGCCAGCGGTTGCAGGTTTCTTAATGGAAAAAGAGCTTGATGTACTCGGAAAAGCGGTTTCTAACCCTGACCGCCCGTTCACGGCGATCATCGGCGGAGCGAAAGTAAAAGACAAAATCGGTGTCATCGAAAGTCTTCTTGATAAAGTAGACAACCTGATCATCGGCGGAGGTCTTGCTTATACATTCGTTAAAGCGCTTGGCCATGAAGTCGGTAAATCTCTTCTTGAAGAGGATAAAATCGAGCTTGCGAAATCATTTATGGACCGCGCGAAAGAAAAAGGCGTTAACTTCTATATGCCTGAAGATGTACTCGTTGCAGATGATTTCTCTAATGATGCAAACGTAAAAATGGTGCCGATCTCTGAAATCCCTAGTGATTTAGAAGCGATTGACATTGGTACGAAAACACGCGAAACGTATGCTGATGTCATTAAAAACAGCAAACTTGTCGTGTGGAACGGGCCGATGGGCGTATTCGAAATCGACTTGTTCGCTCAAGGAACAAAAGCGGTTGCGGAAGCATTGGCAGAGGCAAAAGATACATACTCTGTCATCGGCGGAGGAGACTCTGCGGCAGCGGTTGAAAAATTCGGCCTTGCTGACAAAATGAGCCACATCTCAACAGGCGGCGGCGCATCCCTTGAGTTTATGGAAGGCAAAGAGCTTCCAGGGGTAGCTGCACTGAACGATAAATAATCTCAAAACTGCTATAAGGAAGTGGAACAGATGAGAAAACCAATTATCGCCGGTAACTGGAAAATGAACAAAACACTCGGCGAAGCTGTCAGCTTTGTTGAAGAAGTGAAATCTTCCATTCCAGCAGCAGACAAAGCGGAAGCTGTTGTTTGCGCGCCAGCGCTTTTCCTAGAAAAGCTGACTTCTGCTGTTAAAGGCACTGACCTTAAAGTCGGCGCTCAAAACATGCACTTCGAAGAAAGCGGCGCGTTCACAGGCGAAATCAGCCCGGTTGCTCTGAAAGACCTTGGCGTTGACTACTGTGTCATCGGCCACTCTGAGCGCCGTGAAATGTTCGCTGAAACTGATGAAACAGTTAACAAAAAAGCACATGCTGCTTTCAAACACGGCATTGTGCCGATCATCTGTGTGGGTGAAACGCTTGAAGAGCGCGAAGCCGGCAAAACAAATGATCTTGTTGCTGACCAAGTGAAAAAAGGCCTTGCTGGTCTTTCTGAAGAACAAGTTGCTGCTTCTGTTATTGCGTATGAGCCAATCTGGGCAATCGGAACAGGCAAATCTTCTACAGCGAAAGATGCGAACGACGTGTGTGCACATATCCGTAAAACCGTCGCTGAAAGCTTCGGCCAAGAAGCGGCAGACAAGCTTCGCATTCAATATGGCGGAAGCGTAAAGCCTGCAAACATTAAAGAATATATGGCAGAGTCCGATATTGACGGTGCTTTGGTCGGCGGCGCGAGCCTTGAGCCACAGTCATTCGTTCAATTATTGGAGGAAGGTCAATATGAGTAAAAAACCAGCTGCACTCATCATTCTTGATGGGTTCGGATTACGAAATGAAACAGTAGGGAACGCAGTCGCTTTGGCGAAAAAACCGAATTTTGACCGCTATTGGAATCAGTATCCTCATCAGACACTGACTGCTTCAGGCGAGGCTGTAGGTCTTCCTGACGGACAGATGGGGAACTCCGAAGTAGGCCACTTAAATATCGGTGCGGGCCGTATTGTGTACCAAAGCTTAACACGCGTAAATGTTGCCATTCGCGAGGGAGAGTTCGAACGCAATCAAACATTCCTTGACGCGATCAGCAACGCGAAAGAAAACGACAAAGCCCTGCATCTGTTCGGTCTATTATCAGACGGCGGCGTGCACAGCCATATCAATCATTTATTCGCGCTGTTAAAGCTTGCGAAAAAAGAAGGGCTGACAAAGGTATATATCCATGGCTTCCTTGACGGCCGTGATGTAGGTCCGCAAACAGCGAAAACGTACATCAACCAGCTGAACGAACAAATCGAGGAAATCGGTGTCGGAGAAATCGCCAGCATTTCCGGACGCTACTACTCAATGGACCGCGACAAACGCTGGGACCGTGTAGAAAAAGCGTACCGTGCAATGGCATACGGCGAAGGCCCGACATACCGCAGCGCACTGGATGTTGTTGATGATTCATATGCGAATGGAATCCACGATGAATTCGTTATTCCATCTGTCATCACAAAAGAAAACGGTGAGCCTGTTGCGAAAATCGAAGATGGCGATTCTGTGATTTTCTATAATTTCAGACCGGACCGCGCCATTCAGATTTCCAACACGTTCACGAACAAAGACTTCCGCGATTTCGACCGCGGCGAGAATTATCCGAAAAACCTGCATTTCGTCTGCCTGACTCACTTCAGTGAAACAGTTGACGGCTATGTGGCGTTTAAACCGATAAATCTTGATAACACAGTCGGAGAAGTATTATCTCAGCAAGGATTAAAACAGCTTCGAATTGCAGAAACTGAAAAGTATCCGCACGTCACGTTCTTTATGAGCGGCGGCCGTGAAGCTGAATTCCCGGGTGAAGAGCGTATTCTCATCAACTCGCCGAAAGTTGCAACATACGACTTGAAGCCTGAAATGAGTGCGTATGAAGTAAAGGACGCGCTTGTCAAAGAAATCGAAGCTGACAAGCATGACGCGATTATCCTTAACTTTGCAAACCCAGACATGGTCGGCCACTCCGGAATGGTTGAACCTACAATTAAAGCGATTGAAGCAGTGGACGAATGCTTAGGCGAAGTCGTTGACGCGATTCTCGCTAAAGGCGGACACGCCATCATTACCGCTGATCACGGTAATGCTGATATTCTGATCACAGAATCAGGCGAACCGCACACTGCACATACGACAAATCCAGTCCCTGTCATTGTTACGAAAGAAGGCATCACGCTGCGTGAAGGCGGAATCCTAGGCGACCTTGCACCAACGTTATTAGACCTTCTCGGTGTTGAAAAACCGAAAGAAATGACTGGAACATCTTTAATTCAAAAATAAGCTGAAAATCAAAGGAGAGACAAACTCATGCCATACATTGTTGATGTTTATGCACGCGAAGTATTAGACTCCCGCGGCAACCCAACAGTTGAAGTTGAAGTATATACAGAAACAGGAGCTTTCGGCCGCGCATTAGTGCCAAGCGGAGCTTCTACAGGTGAATACGAGGCAGTTGAGCTTCGTGACGGCGACAAAGACCGTTACCTTGGAAAAGGCGTGTTAACAGCTGTTAACAACGTAAACGAAATCATTGCTCCAGAGCTTCTTGGCTTTGATGTAACTGAACAAAACGCAATCGATCAGCTTTTAATCGAGCTTGACGGTACTGAAAACAAAGGCAAACTTGGTGCGAACGCAATCCTTGGCGTATCTATGGCTTGTGCGCGCGCAGCTGCTGATTTCTTACAGATTCCTCTTTACCAATACCTTGGAGGATTCAACTCAAAAACGCTTCCTGTACCGATGATGAACATCGTCAACGGCGGAGAGCATGCTGACAACAACGTAGATATTCAAGAATTCATGATCATGCCAGTAGGTGCTCCTAACTTCCGTGAAGCACTTCGCATGGGCGCTCAAATCTTCCACAGCCTGAAATCAGTTCTTTCTGCTAAAGGAATGAACACAGCTGTAGGTGATGAAGGCGGATTCGCTCCAAACCTTGGTTCTAACGAAGAAGCGCTTCAAACAATCGTTGAAGCAATCGAAAAAGCCGGCTTCAAACCTGGCGAAGAAGTAAAACTTGCAATGGACGCTGCATCTTCTGAATTCTACAACAAAGAAGACGGCAAATACCATCTCTCTGGCGAAGGCGTTGTGAAAACATCTGCTGAAATGGTTGACTGGTACGAAGAAATGGTTTCTAAATACCCAATCATCTCTATCGAAGACGGACTTGACGAGAACGACTGGGAAGGCCACAAGCTTCTTACTGAGCGTCTTGGCAAAAAAGTTCAGCTTGTTGGTGATGACCTATTCGTTACAAACACGAAAAAGCTTGCTGAAGGTATCAAAAACGGCGTAGGCAACTCTATCCTGATCAAAGTAAACCAAATCGGTACATTGACTGAAACATTCGATGCGATCGAAATGGCGAAACGCGCAGGCTACACTGCTGTTATCTCTCACCGTTCTGGTGAAACTGAAGACAGCACAATCGCTGACATCGCTGTGGCAACAAACGCAGGACAAATCAAAACAGGTGCTCCGTCACGTACGGACCGTGTTGCGAAATACAACCAGCTTCTTCGCATCGAAGATCAGTTGGCTGAAACTGCTCAATACCACGGTATTAACTCTTTCTACAACTTAAACAAGTAATAAAATGACCGCCGAGATATATCTCGGCGGCTTTTTTGTGCTTTTAGAGATCCAAATAAAGCCTCACCATATCCCGGCATTGAATGCCGTTTTCAAAGATCTCCTCATCGTAGTGTCTGATAAAAAAATCATGGTCGATCGCCTGCAGGCGAAATCCGCATTTTTGATAAAGCGACAGCTGATGGATGCTGGAATTTCCAGTGCCAATCTCAATCACCTTTGCTCCCATCTGTTTTGCTTTTTCGATGGCGTCGCGGATAAGAAGCTTGCCAATGCCCTGTTTTTGCATTGTTTCTTTTACTGCGATGTTAACGATTTCTACAGTTTGCGGTCTAGTTGTAATGATCACGTATACACCAGCTAATTCGCCCGTTATATAAGCTGTATAGCATTCTCCTCTGGCAATGTATTCATCAACGATTTCTTTTGACGGATCGGCGAGCAGCAGAAGGTCATACAGCGCTTGATCATAGTTTATTGCTTTTTGAATGGTGAGATGTTGCATGGTCATTCCACCTTTTCATATGTTTATAGAGATATTTTCATGATTTCCTCCAATTTCATACCATTCTATTATAAAATATGTAACATAGGAAATCTGTACAAAATAGTGGATAAAAAATAGGAGGAAAGTCACATGTTTTGTAAGGAATGCGGTCAAAAAAATAATGAAGGGGCCAAGTTTTGTAAAGAATGCGGCACCCCGATCGGAGGGAGCAGCAGACAGGCAAATCAAGAAACAGCAAGCACTGCTGAAACGAGGCAGGCTCCGCGAAAACCAATCCCTAAGAAAACCATCATGTTATGGAGCAGCATTGCCGCAGCGTGCGTCATATTATTCGCCGCATATAAAACCGGAGCGTACCTTACTTCTAAGGACAGGTTAGTCGACAAATTTGAACAGGCTGTAAATGATGAGGATGAAGACCAAATCGCTACGCTGCTAACGCCGGCAAATGACAAGCTCAAGCTTACTAAACAAAACGTAAAGCCGTTTCTTACATATTTGAAGGATCATCCTGACAAAAAAGATGAGCTTTTTGCATCGCTGCGTGCTGAAACAGTCCAAAAGGATATTGTATACGCGGAGAAAGACGGGAAAAGCTTGCTAGTATTTGACCATTATGATTTAAAGATAGCACCTGTTTATTTTGAAGTAACCAGCAATTATAAACATACCGATCTCTATGTGAATAAAGAGGAAGCCGGATCTGTAAAGAAAGCGGATCAGGCACAAACCCTCGGACCGTACATTCCAGGCGAATATACAGTCTCAGCCAAACTGAAAAACGATGTAGTCGATCTTGTGAAAAAGGAAGACATTCAGGCGGTTGGTGACAACAGCTTTCGTGTTGATCTTTCATTGGAAGCAGATAACGTAACCTTCAGCTTAGCGGACGACATAAAGGATGGAAAGGGA
Organism: Bacillus sp. PK3-037; assembly: GCF_054161355.1. NCBI lineage: Bacteria > Bacillati > Bacillota > Bacilli > Caryophanales > Bacillaceae > Bacillus > Bacillus sp. PK3-037. The sequence continues at coordinate 812,715 of NZ_CP096408.1, forward strand.
GATTTGCTGATTAACGGTAAATCCATCCATAAGGATCCGTTCAAATCTGTCACATACGGCCCGCTTCTGACAGACGGATCAATGACAGCTGCGGTAGAAGCGGAGTTTCCGTGGGGAAAAACAAAAACAGCGGGTGTGCCGATTGATAGCAAAGAAATGGAGTTAACATTAATTCCTGACCAAGACACACAAGAAACAATCATGAATACGATTGTCAAAACGACAAAGCAATATTCCAAAGCGCTTTCTGATGGAAATACAGCTCAGATGACAGAGGCAAGTGCCAGTTGGAAAGCTGAAGCAAAAGATAACGTGGATTCGATGAAAAACACGGATTCTTACTTAAAAGATAAATACCTGGAAACAGACTTTGATTTGGATACATTTGCTCTATCCCAGAAAAATGACGGCACATGGCAGGCGGCAGTAAAAGGAAAAGAACTTCACCAGTCGGCTAATTATAATGACTATACGAAACCTGAAATGTCGGATGAGAGCCCGAGCTATGAATATCTGCTTTCATATGATAAAAAACAGAAAAAGTGGATGTTCGAAGATGCAGAATCATCTTTTGATTCTGCCGGAACAAATATAAAGAAAATAAAAAATGATCATGCAGAGACGTACACGTCAGCCTGGGCAGACGCGAAAGGCAAAAAAGCAAGCGTAAGCCCATCGACCGGCGATGTCACGGATGAACAAGTGACATCATTTATGGTTAGTTATCTGACAAATCAATCAACCGCAGTGAGTTTAAATGAATTTGCGGTCATGGAAGGCAATCTGGAAAAAGGAAGTTCATTATATTATGATCAGCAGAAATTGGTTAAGAAGCTGTACAGCGAGGGGACGACTGAAGTATTTATTGATGTAGAGGTAAAAAGCTTTAATCAAAGCGGCTCGAATATCACAATTAAAACATATGAAGAATTTGATATTACAAAATCAGGCGGCAGTACAAAGCGCAGAACATACAACTGGACCTACACCGGCGTAGTGAAAGACGGAAGAATCTATTTAACATCTATTCAATAAAAACAAACCCCCATCACCAGCAGGCGATGGGGTGTTTTTTAAAAGAAGATATAACGGAAAATCTCTTTGATATAATGTTCGATGATGAGCCGAAACGCAACGCATGTGATGAGATAAATCACAATGGTTGAGTAAATGATATCAGCCTTTCCTTTATACGAATGCTGGTAACTGCTCAGCATCGCAGGGGGAATAGCGAAGAATGCGCCGATTAAACCAATCGCTAACACGGTGAAACAAAGGTCTGTATGTAATAAAAACAATAGAAGTGCAAGAATCAAAATAGCTGTAAACGGAATAAGAAACGCACCAAATCTGGAGAATGAATCTTTAAATGAGACTTGGTTTCCCGCGATTTTTAAGGAAAAAAAGATCAATGCATGCAACCCGAAAATAAAAAGGGCAAAGTAAATGGTTGGCTTTAAAAAGATTTCTGTAAAGCTCGCACTGCCGGGACCATCTGAAAAAAGAATATAAAACATCAGCGGAGTTAGTAAACTGAAAAGCACCATTGTAATGATTCCGCTGATCAGCTGTTCGCCGCCTGTTGTTTTGCACTCCTGATAAGGGCGTTTCAGAACAGCCAGAACAAATGAACCGAACTGCTTTGCTGCTAGTTTTGCAGCTTCAGCTCCCGCCTGTGCTCCTTGATTTTCGCCGGCTTGGCGTGGAAGAGGCGATCCGCATTTCTCACAAAACTTTCCGCCATCTGCTTGATGGCCGCATTGAGGACAAAACATATGATGACTCCTTTTACATGTAATATAGGGAAAATAGACTAATAATGTCATTATAAAAGAAAAAAGTAGAAAAGTAACCAATATCCAGCCAAAAAATTTTCTCCGAGATTATGTATCAGAAAAAAGACACGAGCTGCCAGATGCGAACCCGTGCCTTGTTTCTAGTTATTAATATATTTTTCAAATACGTCACCGAAATCTTTAATATGGTACTGCGAGCGGACGGAAGTGACCCATGTAAACCCGAATTCGGTCAGCTCTTTGTATTGTGTTTCAATATTGACGTGCTCAGGGCGGGTATGCTGAAGGATGGTGACTGCTCGTTCCAGACTTTGTTCAGCCTGATTGATCAAAATGTCATTTTCATAGATCGTTTCAGAGATACGGAGAAGGGCTTTATACAAATCTTTCAGCTTTTCAATTTGCTCTTTATGCACATCGATGTCAAATTGTTCAGAGCCCAGCTTGAACTTGATTTCAACATCCAAATCGACTTTCCCGGCGGTTTCCAGAAAAACATCAGAGATTTTATATTGGGAATAAGGGTAGCGTTTCAGCGTTCGTTTAGAGGAAGTGGCACGTTCGCCGTCAACATGGATCAGCGCCAGATTTGTGAAGCAATATTCATCGGCTTTTGTTTTAATCAGGAAATAAATTTTTTCGTTGTCTTCATGCATGACATAGTCATCAGCATCTGTTTTATCATAATCCTGAGGTTCGATAATTTTTCCGATATCTGATAATCCGAGTGCATCTGCTGCAATTTTCTTGAACATATAGATACATCCTTCCTATTTACATAGTCACTTCATTGTAGCATGTGGTGTTTCCGAATGGCTATAAACGTTTGCGAAGATTCAGCCTCTGGGTAAGGCCAATGGCACATGGAGGAAGTATACGATGTTCTCATATATGATGTTTCCAATATTAATCTCATCATGTAGAAAAGCAGTTCCCTTACTTCAGGGAGCTGCTTTCAGCTGTTTTCGGCACGTATTCAAATACTTCCTCACTCTCAAAAAACTCAATTAAGCGGCTCAGCCAATCATAGTAATGAAGCCATTCTCTTAATTCATTCAGCAGCCGGTTGACTTTCTCTTCCGCTTCTGGAGAAAGCCCGTCCTTTTGCAAAAGATCAGTCAGCTCCCGGTTTAATTTTTTATACAGTACTTTGTTTTTACTCACGACCTTAGTCCAGTTCGCCGCAAATAAAGAAATGAAGGTTTGAAAATAATCCTGCTCTACGTCGTAAAGATCTTTTCTTACGCCTTTTTCAAACACCTTTTCGGCAATGTTGGCATCAATCATTTCACGGACGACCTGGCTCATCCGCGTTTTGCTCATGCCTGTTGCTTCTGACAGCTCGCTTAACGTCATCGGTTTTCGGTTCATATAAATAATCCCGAGCACACGCCCGACAGTAGAAGGCATTCCAAACGTATGCATGTTTTCGGCAATCTTCTCGATGAGATGCTCTTCAGCATGTTCAATGATGTCGAGAGCAGTTTTTTTCACAGCTGATCATCCCTTCAAATGGCAATTGATGGTGTCAATATATCATATTTCTGCCAGTTGTTGAAAACAGCTGTATGCGGAGGAAGCGAGAGGTATCCGGCGTAATTGTAAGAACACCCTCTCTGCCTGAGTCATAACAATAAATAATCTGTAAATAACATATAATTTCAACACATTGTAAACTTTTTATTTTACAAAGTTCAAATTATAATAAAGATTATACTTTTCAGAAAAATTAACGGAAACCTGCGGAGGTGCACGGATTGCTGAAATTAGAACAAGTGTCAAAAGTATATAAAGGCGGCAAAAAAGCTGTGAACAGCATTGATTTAGATATTGCCAAGGGTGAATTTATCTGTTTTATCGGCCCGAGCGGCTGCGGAAAAACGACGACGATGAAGATGATTAATCGATTGATAGAACCATCGTCAGGAAAGATCTTTATCGACGGAGAAAACATAATGGAACAGGACCCGGTTGAACTGCGGAGAAAAATCGGCTATGTGATTCAGCAGATCGGTTTGTTTCCCCACATGACCATTCAGCAGAACATTTCACTCGTTCCGAAACTGCTGAAATGGCCTGAAGAAAAACGAAAAGAACGGGCGAGAGAGCTGTTAAAGCTTGTTGATATGGGCCCTGAATATTTAGACCGTTATCCCCACGAGCTCAGCGGCGGACAGCAGCAAAGAATCGGCGTGCTGCGCGCACTGGCTGCGGAACCCCCTCTCATTTTAATGGATGAACCGTTCGGAGCGCTTGACCCGATCACGCGGGATTCCCTTCAGGAAGAATTCAAAAAACTGCAGAGAACCTTAAACAAAACGATTGTGTTTGTAACCCACGATATGGATGAAGCGATTAAGCTTGCTGACCGTATCGTGATTTTAAAAGCGGGAGAAATCGTTCAAGTCGGCACACCTGATGAGATTCTCCGGAACCCGGCAAATGAATTTGTTGAAGAATTTATCGGGAAAGAGCGCCTGATCCAGTCAAGGCCGGATATCGAGCGGGTTGAGCAAATGATGAACAGAACGCCAGTGACAGTGTCAGCAGACAAAACGCTTTCCCAGGCCATTCAGCTGATGAGAGAAAAACGCGTCGACTCGCTGCTTGTTGTAGATGAGCAAAATGTGCTGAAGGGATACGTAGATGTTGAAATCATTGATCAAAACCGCAAAAAAGCGAGCGTTGTTGGTGATGTGTACCGCTCGGATATGTATACCGTGCAAAAAGGAGCGCTTCTTCGCGATACAGTCCGAAAAATTTTGAAACAAGGGATCAAGTATGTTCCTGTCGTCGATGAACAGAACCATTTAGCAGGGATTGTGACAAGAGCAAGCCTTGTAGACATCGTATACGATTCCATATGGGGCGAGGAAAACCAGCTAATGACGATCTGATCAGGGGAGGAACTCTTACACATGAATCAAATAATGACTTTTTTACAGACGAACGGCGGAGAGCTGCTGTATAAAACAGGTGAACATTTATACATTTCTCTCATTGCTGTTGTATTGGGCATTATCGTTGCGGTGCCGCTCGGCGTTCTGCTGACCAGAATGAAAAAAGGCGCAGGCGCGGTTATAGGTGCCGTCAACATTGTGCAAACCTTGCCGAGTCTGGCGATTCTGGCATTTTTTATCCCGCTTCTCGGTGTGGGAAAAGTGCCTGCGATCGTCGCTTTATTTTTCTATTCGGTGCTTCCGATTCTGCGCAATACGTATACAGGCATTAAAGGTGTAAACAAAAATCTGCTTGAGTCAGGAAAAGGGATTGGAATGACCGGCTGGGAGCAGATCCGGCTCGTCGAGATTCCGCTGGCGATTCCGATTATTATGGCAGGCATCCGCACATCCACGATCTATTTAATCGGCTGGGCGACCCTTGCCTCATTTATTGGCGGCGGCGGACTCGGTGATTACATTTTTATCGGACTGAACCTGTATCAGCCTGAATACATCATTGGCGGTGCTGTGCCGGTTACAATCTTAGCCATTATCATTGATTATTTGCTAGCCGTGACGGAACGAAAAGTGACACCGAAGGGATTGCAAGGGATGAAGGAAGTTTCTTAAGGAGTTGGCTGTATTGAAAACGAAAAAAATCAGATGGATCGGCGCGCTCGCTTTCGCCTTTGTTATGCTGCTGAGCGGCTGTTCTCTGCCGGGACTTGGCGGCGCCTCACAAGATACGATCAAGGTCGGGGCGCAAAGCATAACAGAATCAGAAATTTTAGCGAATATGATTGCGCAGCTCATTGAACACGATACGGATTTAAATACGGCTTTAGTCAAAAATCTCGGATCAAACTATGTTCAGCACCAGGCGATGCTCGGCGGTGACATTGACATATCCGCCACACGCTATTCTGGCACGGATTTAACGAGCACCCTCGGAATGGAGGCGGAGAAGGATCCGGAAAAAGCGCTGAATATCGTGCAAAAAGAATTTGACAAACGTTTTAAATATAAATGGTTTGATTCTTACGGGTTTGATAACACATATGCCTTTACCGTAACAAAGAAGTTTGCGGAAAAGGAGCATGTAAACACCGTGTCTGATCTGAAGAAAAACGCTTCTGATTATAAGTTGGGGGTCGACAATGCCTGGTTGAAACGGAAGGGCGACGGATATAAAGGTTTTGTCAGCACGTATGGATTTGAGTTCGGCACAACCTATCCGATGCAGATCGGACTTGTTTATGACGCAGTCAAAAACGAGAAAATGGACGCTGTTCTTGCTTATTCCACAGACGGCCGGATTAAGGCGTATGATCTCAAAATCCTAGAAGACGATAAACAGTTTTTCCCGCCGTATGACTGTTCGCCGGTGATTCCGGAAAAGGTGCTTAAGGAACATCCGGAGCTTGAAGGCATTATTGATAAACTGATCGGGAAGATTGACACGGAAACCATGCAGGAGCTCAACTACGAAGTGGACGGCAAACTGAAGGAGCCGTCTGTTGTGGCAAAGGAATTTTTAGAGAAACATCATTATTTTGACTAAGAAAAGAGGCAGACCAAATGGAAGTATTACAGCAGCTTGGCACTTACTATTCGCAAAATGGCGGTTATGTGCTGCAAGAGTTTTACCGCCATTTTCTGATGTCGGTGTACGGCGTTTTGTTTGCGGCCATCGTCGGCATTCCGCTTGGCATCCTGATTGCCAGGTACAGAACATTAAGCGGCTGGGTTTTCGCCGTCACGAACGTGATCCAGACGGTGCCGGCGCTCGCCATGCTGGCCGTGCTGATGCTAGTGATGGGGCTTGGCGCCAATACGGTCATTTTATCGTTATTTCTTTATTCACTGCTGCCGATCATCAGAAATACGTATACAGGCATTGTCAGCATTGAACATGCCTATCTTGAATCAGGAAAAGCGATGGGTATGACAAAGTTTCAAGTGCTGCGGATGGTCGAGCTTCCGCTGGCGCTTTCTGTCATTATGGCCGGCCTCCGCACCGCGCTCGTCATTGCTATCGGCATTACTGCCATCGGGACATTTGTCGGCGCCGGAGGCCTTGGAGACATCATCGTCAGGGGGTCAAACGCAACAAACGGGACCGCGATTATATTAGCTGGCGCGATCCCGACAGCTCTTATGGCGGTGATAGCTGATTTGGTCATGGGCTGGCTTGAACGCGCGTTAAGCCCGATTAAAAAGAAAAAGAAGAAAAAACTGGCCAGTGCAGCTTAATAAAAAAAACGCCTTGTTCATGACAGGGCGTTTTTTACGGTTTCGGTACATATTTAAAAATCTCTTCACTCTCAAAAAACTCAATCAGACGGCCGAGCCAATTGTAATAGTCGAGCCATTCCTTTAATTCCTTCAACAGCTCATTCACCTTTTCTTCCGCTTCAGGAGTAAGCTCTTCATCCAAGACGCTGAGCAGCTCCGGGTTGAGTTTTTTATGCATCATTTTATTTTTGCTGACGACTTTGCTCCAAGTGGCTGTAAACAGAGTGATAAAGGTTTGGTAGTAATCCTCTTCAACATCGTATAAGTCTTTTCGCACGCCCTTTTCGAACACCTTCTCGGCGATGTTGGCATCGAGCATGTCCCGCACGACCTGGCTCATTCGCGTTTTGCTCATGCCGGTCGCTTCTGATAATTCCGTCAGCGTCATTGGCTTGCGATTCATATAAATAATGCCCAGCACACGTCCGACGGTAGAGGGCATTCCAAATGCATGCATGTTTTCCGCGATTCTTTCTATAAGGTGGTCTTCAGTCTGTTCAATTATCGTTAACGGATCTTTCTCCAACAGTTTCAATCCTTTCAGCTAACAATTCCGATGTCAATATACCACATTTTTGATGCGGCGGAAATGCTGTAGTCATAGAATTTGGCAGGAAATTGGAGCAATAAGGAGATCATTACCGGTCAATACGGGTAAATCAGGGTTTACACATACTTTATAAATAATATGAACAAATTGTAAACTTTTTATTTTATAAACTTTATTCTATAATGGGAAGCATTCAATTGTCTGAAAAATTAAATATGAACTGAACGAATTGAATGAATTTAATTTTGGGGGTGCGAATGTTTGCTGACATTAGAAAATGTCTCGAAAACATACAAAGGCGGCAAAAAAGCCGTGAACAACGTGAATCTTAAGATTGCAAAAGGTGAATTTATCTGTTTTATCGGCCCGAGCGGCTGCGGAAAAACAACAACAATGAAAATGATTAACCGATTAATTGAGCCGTCTGCCGGCAAGATTTTCATTGACGGTGAAAACATCATGGAACAGGACCCGGTAGAACTCAGGCGTAAGATCGGCTATGTCATTCAGCAGATCGGACTGTTCCCCCATATGACCATTCAGCAGAACATTTCACTTGTGCCTAAGCTGCTGAAATGGCCAGAGCAGCAGCGGAAAGAACGTGCGCGTGAGCTTTTAAAATTGGTCGATATGGGACCTGAATATTTAGACCGTTATCCTCATGAATTAAGCGGGGGACAGCAGCAGCGAATAGGTGTATTACGGGCACTTGCCGCGGAACCGCCGCTTATCTTAATGGATGAACCGTTTGGGGCGCTTGACCCGATTACGAGGGATTCCCTTCAGGAAGAATTTAAAAAACTGCAAAAAACCTTACATAAAACCATCGTATTTGTTACCCACGATATGGATGAAGCGATTAAACTGGCAGACCGGATCGTCATATTAAAAGGCGGAGAGATTGTGCAGATCGGAACGCCTGATGATATTCTGAGAAATCCGGCAAACGAATTTGTTGAGGAGTTTATCGGCAAAGAGCGCCTGATTCAGTCATCAAGTCCTGATGTTGAGCGGGTTGATCAAATTATGAGTACACACCCGGTGACCATTACGGCGGATAAAACGCTCTCTGAAGCGATCCAGCTGATGAGGCAGGAGCGTGTCGACTCGCTGCTGGTGGTAGATGACAGCCACGTTCTTCTAGGCTATGTAGATGTGGAAATCATTGATCAATGCCGGAAAAAAGCCGAGCTCGTAGGCGAGGTCCTGCATCAAGACATCTACACCGTCTTGGGCGCAACACTGCTGCGGGATACAGTACACAAAATTTTAAAACGGGGTGTAAAGTACGTGCCGGTTGTCGATGAAGACCGCCGTTTAATAGGAATTGTGACGAGAGCGAGCCTGGTTGACATTGTGTATGAGTCCATCTGGGGAGAAGAAAAACAGCTCGCAGTATTGTCATAGGGAGGTTGTCAGACATGGATCATATCATTGAATTTTTGCAAACCAACGGAGGCGAGCTGCTTTACAAAACATATGAGCATATCACCATTTCTCTCATCGCCGTCATTTTAGGCGTTGCTGCCGCTGTGCCTCTTGGGATTGTGCTTACCAGAATGAAAAAAGGAGCCGGCACCATTATCGGCATTGTGAATATCATTCAGACGCTGCCCAGTCTGGCAATCCTCGCTTTCTTTATCCCGCTCTTGGGAGTCGGAAAAGTTCCGGCTATTGTGGCCTTGTTTTTCTATTCCGTTTTGCCGATCCTGCGCAACACGTATACCGGGATTCGCGGCGTTAACAAAAATCTGCTTGAATCAGGAAAAGGCATCGGGATGACGGCCGCTGAACAAATCCGCCTCGTGGAACTGCCGCTTGCCGCGCCCGTCATCATGGCGGGGATCAGAACATCTACGATTTATTTAATCGGCTGGGCGACGCTTGCATCCTTTATCGGAGGCGGCGGATTGGGTGATTACATTTTCATCGGCCTGAATTTATATCAGCCGGAATATATCATCGGAGGAGCGGTTCCCGTCACGATATTGGCGATTGTCATTGATTATGTGCTGGCGTTGACGGAACGAAAAATCACGCCTGCCGGACTGCAGGGAATGAAGGAAGTTTCATAAGGAGGCTGCTCATGAAAAGAAAACATCTTAAATGGCTGAGCGGTTTCACGCTCGCAGTAATGCTGATGCTAAGCGGCTGTTCGCTTCCAGGGCTCAGCGCCGCTTCAGACCAGACCATCAAAATCGGCGCGCAAAGCATGAGTGAATCAGAAATCATCGCCAGCATGCTTGGCCAGCTGATCGAACACCATACGGATTTAAAAACAACAGCCATTAAAAATCTCGGCTCCAACGCGGTGCAGCAGCAGGCCTTGGTGAACGGAGAAATCGATATTGCGGCCACAAGATATACAGGTGACGCGCTGACAGGCACGCTGAGGATGAAACCTGAAAAAGATCCGGACAAAGCGCTGGCGCTGACACAGCAGGAGTTTAAAAAAAGATACGATTTAAAATGGTATGACTCCTACGGGTTTGATAATACGTATGCCTTTACCGTCAGCAAGAAGCTTGCGGACCAATATCATTTAGAAAACGTATCAGACGTCAAAAAATGGGCGCCGCAATTAAAGCTGGGCGTCGACAATTATTGGATGAAGCTGAAAGGGAACGGCTATCAGGATTTTACGAAAACCTACGGCATGACATTCGGCGGCACGTATCCGATGCAGATCGGGCTTGTGTATGACGCGGTGAAAAGCGGAAAAATGGACATTGTCCTCGCTTACTCCACGGACGGGAGAATCAAGTCCTATGGTCTTAAAATGCTAAAGGATGATAAGCAATTTTTCCCGCCGTACGACTGCTCTCCGGTTGTTCCGGAACAGGTGCTTAAAGAACATCCTGAACTGGAAGGCGTCATCCAGAAAATGATCGGAAAAATCGACACAGCCACGATGCAGGAGCTCAACTATGAAGTCGACGGCAATTTAAAAGAGCCTTCTGTCGTTGCCAAGGAATATTTAGAAAAGCATCATTACTTCGAATCATGAAAGGGGGAAGAAACCAATGAATGTGCTTGAACAGGTCATGACATATTATGCGCAGAACGGCAGCTACGTCATGGAAGAATTCGGCCGACATTTTCTCATGTCGGCTTACGGCGTCTTGTTTGCCGCTGTCGTCGGGGTTCCGGTCGGAATCCTCATTGCGCATTTCCGCCGCTTGTCAGGATGGGTATTCGCCGTAACAAATGTCATTCAGACGATTCCGGCGCTCGCCATGCTGGCAGTCCTGATGCTTGTCATGGGGCTCGGCGCAAACACGGTGATTGTATCATTATTTCTGTATTCCCTTCTGCCGATTATCCGAAACACGTACACAGGCATTGTCAGCATTGAACATGCCTACTTAGAATCGGGAAAAGCAATGGGCATGACGAAATTCCAGGTTCTTCGGATGGTTGAGCTCCCGCTCGCGCTTTCTGTCATTATGGCAGGCTTGCGCACGGCTCTCGTCATTGCCATCGGGATTTCAGCAATTGGCACATTTGTCGGAGCCGGCGGCCTTGGAGATATAATCGTCCGCGGCTCAAACGCGACAAACGGAACAGCGATTATTCTCGCCGGCGCGATACCGACTGCGGTGATGGCGGTTGCAGCTGATTTGCTCATGGCTTGGCTGGAGCGGGTGTTACATCCGGTCAAGAAAAAAAGATCCAGGGTGAGACGTATTCAAACAGCTGCATAAGAACAAAAAAAGAGGCTTGGATGATTCCAGCCTCTTTTGTCTTATTTAAATTGTAAACTGATCCATTTTCTCATTCAGTTCTTTCGCCAAACGCTCAAGCTCCTCAGCATTTTGAAGCACTTGATCCATCGAATGGGCGGATTGCTCAGTTATTGAAAATGTTTCTTCAATGCCGGCGGCCGACTCTTCAGAAACGGAGGCGATATTTTCAATCGATTGGTTAATTGTGATCGATTGATTTGTTAACTGCTTTAATCCGTCCGTTACTTCCTTAATGCTGTCCGCTACATAGGTGACCGATTGCTTAATGTTCTGCATGGCCTGTCCGGTGTCAGTCAGGTTTTCAGTACCTTTTTCTACTTCGGTAAAGCTGCTTTCCAGGTATTGAATGACACTGTTGATTTCCTGTTGTGTGCCGCCAACTATTTTAGTGATATCCTGAACGGAGTCAGATACGCCGTCTGCGAGCTTTCGGACCTCCTCTGCCACAACGGCGAAGCCTTTGCCGCTTTCTCCTGCGCGAGCTGCCTCAATGGCGGCATTAAGTGACAATAGGTTCGTTTGCTCGGCAATGCCGTTGATGACCTGAACAAGCTTGTTGATGTCCTGTGAATGCTGTTCCAGCGATCTTACTTTATGAACGGCCTCTTGAACGATATGATGGATGGTTTTCATTTGCTGCACTGACGTATCCATATTTTCGTTTCCGTTTACGGCGAGTTGAAGAACGTTTTGAGACGTATCGCTGATCGTCATGCCGTGATTGTAGGCTTTATCAATGCTTTCTGTAAATTCATTCATTGATTCGGCAATCGTCACAGCGTCTTGCGCCTGCTGCTCGGAGCCTTCAGCCATTTCGTTCATCGTTTCGGTAATATGCCTGCTGCCGGTTCTTGTTTCATTCGTTGCAGTGGTCAGCACCTGTGATGAAGAAAGCACGCGGGTGGAAATTTCTTTTGAATATCCGACGATATCTCTTAAATTCCCTACCATTTTCTGAAGCGCTTCGTTCAGATCGCCGAGCTCGTCTTTTGAGGCCAGCGGCTCTATGTCATTTGACAGATTGCCTTCGGCGATCTCATTCGCAGATGATTTCATTCGAATAATCGGTTTTACAATGCTGCGATTAATATAAAGCCAAATACATATACTGATGGCGATGGAGGCTGCCAGAAGCAAAGCCGTGTAAATCAGACCTTTATGATAAACGTCCTTGGTTTCTTTCACCGCCGTGTTGCTGCCTTCTTTATTAAAGTCAACAAGTTCAGTGATTGATTTTTTCATATCCTCAAAGTTTGCTTCAGTCTGTACCAATAAACCCCTTGCTTTATCTATATCATTCGTGCGTCCGCTCTCTAAAATTTGGTTATGAATATTCGTATATGAGTTGACTTCAGTCTTGAGCTGTTCGAAAATGCTGCGTTCTTTGTCATTAGAGATTGTCTTTTCATAGTTATCAAGCTTTTCATTAATATCCTTAAGGATCTGGTTCATATCTTGGTCCAGCGTATCCAATTTATCTTTGTCTGTATAAATCAGGAAATCCTTTTCCGTAGAGGAAAGGTGCTCTGTCAAATAATTAATAGATGTAATTTCTTTAATGCCGTCTATCCATTTCGTGTTGATTTCATCTGTCTTTTTGATGATGTGCTGCATATTGAAAGCGCCTATTCCGCCTATAAGCAGATTGATGAGGATCAGTGTCAAAAATACCAGGCTGAATTTGCGGGAAATCGTCAGTCGCATATAAGTGTTCTCCTTTAAAAAAAGTGATGTGATGTCCTATATATCGGCTGAGAAATTGTTTTTTCACCTGGAAATAAAAAATAAAAAACGGCTCTTCTCTCCGTTGAGATAGAACCGTTTTAGCAATTACATATGAAAGGAAGGGTCAATCCATTCAGTAGCCCATTTGGAGATTTCACCCAGAATGGGCGCTAACGCCATTCCCTTGTCAGTTAATGAATATTCGATGCGAACCGGAGTTTCGGGGATGACGTCCCGCTTAACCACTCCTTCAAGCTCAAGTTCTTTCAGCCTTTCTGACAGAACTCTGCCGCTTAGATTTGGAAGTGCTGCTTCTATTTCGCTAAATCGCTGCTGACCGTTCAACAGCTGAAAAACGATTAAAGCAACCCAGCGTTTGCTCAAGATGTCGACTGCTTTTTCAAATCTAGGACACATTTCTGATTGGTTCATACTTTTCACCTCGTCTGTCATTATTATAACGCAAATAACGAGGGAACGTATGCATGCGTGATTGATAAAATGCGAAAAGAGATGCAGAGGATTACGTGGAAGAGGAGCGTTTTTTCGCTTCGGAAGCTAAAAAATCGAAGTATTTGCTGAGATTTTCAATATCCTGCTTGGAGAGATACCGCCATTTTTCGCTGTTAAAAAGAGACAGGTTCTCCGTTCCGCGAGTGACAGCCGTCTGATAAATCGCATAAATAGACTGATAGCTTTCCGAAGCCTCTCGAATTTCTTCAGGAAAAGCGGTAATGTGCCCTGCGGCTGCCATCAGGTTTTCGTGCGGTATTTTCAGCACCGCTGCGAGCTTTTTTATGGTCGCGGGCTTTGGTGTGCCGCGCTTGCCGTTTTCTATTTTTGAAATGGTCGCTGAGCTGATGCCCGAGTACACCGCAAGCTGGTTTACTGTCAGTTTGCGGGCGCGGCGCAGCGCCCTTAATTCCTGTCCGAATGTTGACATGATGATCGCCTCGCATTTCTGGAAAGAGTTATTGATCAGCAGATCGTTTTTTGGCTTCGTCTGAAATAAAAGAGAAATAATGATCCAGCATGAGCAAATCCTCTTTGTTGAGATACTGCCATTTTTCACTCTCAAGAAGGGCAAGGTTTTTCAGGTCATAAGCCTCCGCCTTTTCAAGCAGCTGGCACTTCGTTTCATAAGGCGCTCTGGCTTCATGAACCTCTTCGATATATCCCGCTTTATACATAAGCCCTTCATAAGGAATTTTTAAGGCCTCCGCCAGTTTTTTGATGGTGGCAGGTTTAGGAACGCCGCGTTTGCCGTTTTCAATTCTGGAGATGCCGGCCGCGCTTACACCGGAATAAGTCGCCAGCTGGTTGACTGTCAACTTTCTCTCCTCACGCAATGCCCGTAATTGTTCGCCGAAGCTTTCCATATGTCTCACCCCGTCCCTCACTGTTACTCATATTTTAGTATGTTTATTGACTAAAGGGAATAGGTAGGCTGGAAATGTATTGACAAAAGTTAACATACGCCGTAATGTAAATGTATAGAAAAAGTTTTTTCATGAACGGAAGGTGAGGAAAGTGCCAGTAGAAAAGATACAGATTAGACGTGATTATGTATTGCAGTATATGGTCAATAACGATTATTCCCTCAATCAGCTTGCGCTGGAAATCGGAGTCTCACCCGCCACACTGAGCCGTGTGCTAAATGGAGAAAGACGGCCGGGGCAGCTTGTGATCGGAAAAATGCTTCACTATTTTGACTTGAAGTTTGAGGATCTTTTTTACTATGATTTTATTGACAAAAGTCAATGATGTAAAAACGCCTGGGGAACCAAGCGTTTTCTAAGCCTTATCATCAATGTGTCAAAACAAAACCCGTCACAAGTTCATTGCATGTTTTCCATTGTTTTGTCGGCAGCTGATGGCCTTGGTATTCCAGCCTGAAAAATTCAGCGTGGCTGCATGCTTTCCGGTAATAGCCTGCATGTGTAAAGGTCCAGTCGCGCAGGCCGCCATACATAAACAGCATCGGCATGTTAAAACGGGGCAATTGTTCAAGGCAGCTGTAGCTGAGCGAATCCTGATAATATTGATACCAATGGGCGAGGTCAGCTTTTTTCATATGACTCGTTAATAGATTTCGGAGCTGTCTGTTTTTCGTATGGCTGCTGGCGATAATTTTCATCAGCATGCCGGGACTTTTTTCAAGAAGATACATTCCCATTTTGTGAAGCTGCTGACCGGCCAAGGTATGAACAGCAGGGTAAGCGCCGGCCAACACCAAATGAGATACTTTGTCCGGCCGAGTGAAGCCAATGTGCTGTGCGATTAAGCTGCCGGCGGAATACCCGAATACTGCAGCCTGATCAATGTGCAAACGATCCATAAATTGCACGATCTCGTTTGCGTAATAGGAAATCGAGATTTGCTGGTCTGCATGATCGCTGTCGCCATGTCCGCTTAAATCGGGAAATATCACCCTGAAATGATCCGCCAGAAGGCGCTGATAATAAAAAACCTTGCGGCCCATGCCCGGCGGGTGAATAAAAATGATAGGGATTCCCTGTCCATATTCCTCATAATATAGATGTTTCTTATTGGCTGTGCTGATGATCGGCATTGTTGTTCTCCCTTTTCGCTCAATTCATACGAATAGGCTAACCAAAACAAAATGTCTTATCCGGTCTTTTGGCGTCTGATACGGCGTGACATGGCAAACCTTTTCATGTAAAATAGAAGTAATGTAGGCCAGTGAGTCTGGAGGTGTAAGGGATGCACGCGGTTTTGATTACCTTATTGGTTATCGTCAGTATTGCACTTATTATTGTCGTTTTGCTTCAATCCAGTAAAAGCGCCGGATTATCTGGTGCGATTTCAGGCGGAGCGGAGCAGCTCTTCGGGAAACAAAAAGCAAGAGGTCTTGATTTGATTCTGCACCGCATTACGGTTGTGCTGGCAGTCTTGTTTTTCGTGTTGACGATTGCGCTTGCTTATATCCTATAGGGCAATGTTTGTATAAGGTCTGATGTAAAGTCAGGCCTTTTTCACGTTTCTGGCTGATATTCAGAGCGTTTTTTTCTGATCAAACTGTGGAAAACTAAAATGATCGTGCAGAAAGAAAGGGAGACATGAGCATGAAAGTTGTGACACCAAAACCATTTACATTTAAAGGCGGAGACAAAGCGGTGCTTTTGCTGCACGGCTTTACAGGGAATACAGCGGATGTGAGAATGCTGGGACGTTATTTGAATGAACGGGGCTATACGTGCCACGCGCCTCAATATGAAGGACACGGCGTTCCGCCTGAAGAATTGGTACATACGGGGCCTGAAGACTGGTGGAAAAACGTCATGGATGGCTATGAATATTTAAAATCTGAAGGCTATGAGGACATTGCAGCATGCGGACTGTCGCTTGGCGGGGTTTTTTCGCTGAAATTGGGTTACACTGTACCCATAAAGGGAATTGTTCCAATGTGCGCGCCAATGCATATTAAAAGCGAAGAGGTCATGTATCAGGGCGTCCTTTCCTACGCGCGCAATTACAAAAAATTCGAGGGGAAAAGCCCAGAGCAAATAGAAGAGGAAATGAAGGAATTTGAAAAAACGCCGATGAATACCCTTAAGGCGCTGCAAGACTTGATTGCCGATGTGCGAAAGAATGTCGATATGATCTATTCTCCGACATTTGTTGTGCAAGCCCGTCATGATCACATGATTAATACCGAAAGTGCCAATATTATTTACAATGAAGTGGAAACTGACGATAAACAGCTGAAATGGTATGAGGAATCAGGCCATGTTATCACGCTGGACAAGGAACGGGACATCGTACATCAGGATGTGTATGAATTTTTAGAGAAGCTGGATTGGTAACCAACAGGAGGTCGGATTATGGAAAAAGAAGCATTTATGGATAAGCTTCTCTCGTTTATGAAGGAAGAGGCGTACAAGCCTCTGACTGTTCAGGAACTTGAGGAGATGTTACAGATTACGGATGCCGAGGAATTTAAAGAGCTCGTCAAAGCGCTGGTTGCGCTGGAGGAAAAAGGGTTTATCGTGCGGACGAGAAGCGACCGCTATGGCATTCCGGAAAAAATGAATTTAATTAAAGGAAAGCTTTCTGCGCATCCGAAGGGATTTGCCTTTTTGCTGCCTGAGGATACGTCGTTAAGCGATGTGTTTATTCCGCCTAATGAGCTGAATACAGCTATGAACGGCGATATCGTCATGGTACGCCTGAATTCGCAGTCAAGCGGCTCCAGACAAGAGGGTACCGTCATTCGCATTTTAGAAAGAGCGATTCAGCGGGTAGTCGGAACCTATACAGAAACAAAAAACTTTGGTTTTGTCATTCCGGATGACAAAAAAATCACAAGCGATATCTTCATTCCTAATAGCGGGAAAAATGGCGCGGCTGAAGGGCATAAGGTGGTTGTTAAGCTGACCAGCTATCCTGAAGGCCGAATGAATGCAGAGGGTGAGATTGAATCCATTCTCGGCCATAAAAATGATCCGGGCATTGATATTTTATCAGTCATCCATAAGCACGGACTGCCGGGTGAATTCCCTGCCGATGCAATGGAACAGGCGACAAGCACGCCTGATACGATTGATGAAAAAGACCTGAAAGACCGCCGTGATCTCCGTGACCAGGTCATTGTCACCATTGACGGAGCGGACGCGAAGGACTTGGATGATGCGGTTACAGTGACAAAGCTGGATGACGGCAGCTATAAGCTTGGCGTTCACATTGCCGACGTCAGCCATTACGTGACTGAAAACTCGCCGATCGACAAAGAAGCGATGGAAAGAGGAACGAGTGTGTATTTGGTTGACCGTGTGATTCCGATGATTCCGCACAGACTGTCAAACGGTATTTGTTCATTAAATCCGAAGGTTGACCGCCTGACACTTTCTTGTGAAATGACCATCAACAGTCGGGGAGAAGTCACAGAGCACGAAATCTTCCAAAGCGTCATCAAAACAACGGAAAGAATGACATATTCCGATGTGAATCAGATTCTTGTTGATGATGATGAAGAATTAAAGCAAAAGTACGAACCGCTCGTGCCGATGTTCAAAGACATGGAGCGGCTGGCAGAAATTCTTCGCGAAAAGCGGATGAACCGCGGCGCCGTGGATTTTGACTTTAAAGAAGCAAAGGTGCTTGTCGATGAAGAAGGCGCGGTCAAAGACGTTGTGATCAGAGAACGATCTGTCGCCGAAAAACTGATTGAAGAATTTATGCTTGTTGCGAACGAAACCGTTGCAGAGCATTTCCATTGGATGAACGTTCCGTTTATTTACCGGATACACGAAGAGCCTAATGCTGAAAAACTGCAAAAGTTTTTAGAGTTTGTGACAACATTTGGATATGTTGTAAAAGGAACGGCGGGAAATATTCATCCGCGCGCGCTGCAAAGCATTCTTGACGCTGTTCGTGACAGACCAGAGGAAACAGTGATTTCTACTGTCATGCTACGTTCCATGAAGCAGGCGAAATACGACCCGCAAAGCTTGGGGCACTTCGGCCTGTCAACGGAATTCTATACCCATTTCACATCGCCGATCCGCCGTTATCCGGATTTAATCGTCCACAGATTGATCAGAACGTACTTAATCAACGGCAAGGTCGATGAAGCGACACAGGAGAAGTGGGCTGAACGGCTTCCGGATATCGCTGAACATACTTCATCAATGGAACGCCGTGCAGTTGACGCAGAGCGTGAAACAGATGATCTGAAAAAAGCGGAATATATGCTTGATAAAATCGGTGAAGAATTTGACGGCATGATCAGCTCTGTGACAAACTTCGGGATGTTTGTCGAGCTGCCGAATACAATTGAAGGACTCGTCCACGTCAGCTTTATGACGGATGACTATTATCGCTTTGACGAGCAGCATTTTGCGATGATCGGCGAGCGGACGGGGAATGTGTTCCGTATCGGAGATGAAATTACAGTCAAAGTCGTTGACGTCAATAAAGACGAGCGCAATATTGACTTCGAAATCGTCGGTATGAAAGGCACCCCGCGCCGTCCGAGAGAAATGGACAGCCGCAGCCGAAAACGCGGAAAACCTGCCAGAAAACGCGTGTTAAGCACAAATACGCCTGTATCTCCTGCTCCTTCCGAGGAAAAAGGGGAGTGGTTCACAAAGCCGAAGAAGAAAAAGAAAAAACGCGGCTTTCAAAACGCACCGAAGCAGAAACGTAAAAAGAAGAAATAGCAGCTCAACCAGCAAATAGGGCGCAGTGCTCTATTTGCTTTCTTTCGGAAACAGCTTTTCATTGTAGCCATGCGTGACATTTGGTAAAATAGAGCGTATCGCAAAGGTCGACAGTTTTTCCTTAGTGAGAGGAGGTTCTGGCATGCCGAAAGGGTCAGGAAAAGTATTATCACAAAATAAAAAAGCCAATCACGATTATTTTATAGAAGAAACATATGAAACAGGCATTGTATTGCAAGGAACAGAAATCAAAGCGATTCGCGCCGGCCGCGTGAATCTTAAAGATTCCTTCGCCAAAATCGAACGGGGAGAAGTATTTCTCCACAATATGCACGTCAGCCCGTATGAGCAGGGAAACCGCTATAACCACGATCCGCTCCGGACGAGAAAGCTGTTAATGCACCGCAAGGAAATTAACAAGCTGATCGGCTTAACGAAGGAAAAAGGTTATTCTCTCGTTCCGCTCAAGCTGTATTTGAAAAACGGCTTTGCCAAAGTGCTTCTCGGTCTGGGTAAAGGGAAGAAAAACTATGACAAACGTGAAGATCTGAAGCGCAAGGATGCGAAGCGTGAAATTGAAAGAGCGTTCAGAGACAGTCAAAAAGGGTTCTAAAAGCATAACGCTTGATACTGAAATCCAGCCTGTGCTATACTGATTCCACGATGAGATGACACGGTCTTTTCTTGAAGAATTTGTCAATTGAAATGAGCCGTGATCATGTTATAATAGGAACGTAGCCAGTTTGAGTGAGAGCTTGATATTTCTCCCGTATTTCCCTTATAACAAGGGGACGTTACGGATTCGACAGGGATGGATCGAGCTTGAGCTGCGAGCCGAGAGGCGATCTCGTAAACACGCACTAAATATAACTGGCAAAACTAACAGTTTTAACCAAAACGTAGCATTAGCTGCCTAATAAGCGCAGCGAGCTCTTCCTGACATTGCCTATGTGTCTGTGAAGAGCACATCCAAGTAGGCTACGCTTGCGTTCCCGTCTGAGAACGTAAGAAGAGAAAAACAGACTAGCTCTCGGAAGGCCCGCCCGCAGGCAAGAAGATGAGTGAAAACACAAATATGCAGGCTACGCTCGTAGACGCTTAAGTAATCGATGTTTCTGGACGTGGGTTCGACTCCCACCGTCTCCATACATACTTTGTAACCGCAGTGCTATCAAGGCTTCTAAAGCTTTCGAGGGCACTGCGGTTACTTTTTGGTAACACTTTTAAAATTTTTCGTTTTCCATGAAGCCAATAACGTCATTTGTGTAGACGGATAAAGGTGACTATACTTGTTCAATGCGATGACCAATGGATTGCATTTTTTATTGATTAAGTATGACGCATGTGAATGTCTGAAGTCGTGGATCACCCCTGATTTTCTAAGGTATTTTTCGTAGCGTCTATCAATTGTGCTAGTCGCTATGCTATCGTAAAAAGAACCAAAAATCCTATAATCTGATTTTACTGGCGCTGTGTTTTCAGCGCCATTTTTTGTCTTTTAAAAGAGACAGTTACTCTATCGGCTCTCTCTGAATCTGCATGTGAATTTTATCCCTAATCCCAATTATTCGGGAGATGCAATTGAGATGGTATGGGAGGTTTGGGACATAGTGTTAGGGGAGCTGTACACATGAAAAAGAACAAAGGAGGTTATGCAAGCTTGTCGCACTGCGTACCCACTGGATTTTGTAAATAACACAGTGTTGCCCCGACTTGATTCAAAGCAGCTTTACTTAAGTTAAGTGCATCTTCCAAACATCCGTGAACACTACTGGTTTTGACATTCGTATAATTATATTCCTTATTCATATATAAGCGAAAGCGATCATGCCATCTTTTTGACCTGCAGTATAAGGAGACTTTTCAAGCCCATCCTCTTTGACTGTATACCCCGTCTCTTTGTCAAAAACTAAAATTCTAGTAAAAATGTACTCAACTTCTGCTAGAGCTTTTTCAATTGGTTCTTCAGTTAAGCCATCTAAATCGTCCTCCGGATTCACTTGGTTTGCTTAAGCTGCTGGTGCTATTGTCGCAATAGCAAGAAAGAAAAGCGACGCCGGAAAAAACAATCTTTTCAACATGTGTGAACTCCACTTTTTTTGAAATGGTAAAAGGAACATACATTTTTCAAAAGAAGGGTTTTAATCATAATAAGTCAAATATCGACAGAAGATTGTTACCACAAATGCAAAGCAAGAAACGAAAACGCCCATGCCAATATGCCGAACATTACAAAGAACCTAAGAAAAGTTTCATATCTTGTAAGTCTTCGTTCTCTTTTTGTTTTACCTAATCTCCAATAAAGGGCGTAGCCGGAGAACAATAAAATGATTTGTCCAAATTGCGACACAGATTCTATAAATTCTATACCTTTCATTGATTTTCACCTCGTTTATTTATGAGAAAAAAATAAAGCAGACTTGCAGAGAGTCTACTTACCGCTTATCCAAAGTACCCATTTTCTTCGGTTTAAAAATCGCTTGAGGGTGAAATGGCTTGCACGTCGGTTAATAAAGTAAGGCTTAATGCTATTGGTTAAATGCCCTATCCTTATTCGCCCATTTACCCATCACATATTAGTTTTATTATCGCAAATGGAAAGGGAAGTTCCAATACTTACGTGAAATTAGTAATTTGTAATATGTCTAATGGTATAAAGGAATGTCGTTTCCCTTATCCAGCAGAACCTTTTACAGGTTCTGCTTTATTTTTTTCGTATAACAGGCACCAAAAAGTGCGTACTTCCATTTGAATCCCAGCTGTTTCATACTGGTTTTACAGCAGATGTTTTACCAATCGCATTTCTGTTAATAAATAAGAGGAAACAAAAACGGAGGGATGAACGAATGAAGCTGAATTTACATGGGAAAACCGCACTGGTGACCGGCTCAACGTCGGGGATCGGCAAAGCGATTGCCGCTTCGTTAGCGGAAGAAGGCGCGGCGGTTATCATTAACGGACGCCGGGAAGAAAAAGTGAATCAGACGATAGACGATTTGAAAACACAGCATGCAGAGGCTGTGTTTTATCCGGCCGCATTTGATCTTGGAACCGAAGAAGGCTGCAATGACCTGTTTCAGGCATATCCGCAGGTTGATATTTTGGTCAATAATTTAGGGATTTTTGAGCCGGCGGAGTATTTTGATATTCCCGATGATGAGTGGTTCCGATTTTTTGAAGTGAATATTATGAGCGGTGTGAGGCTCACACGCAAGTATTTACACAAAATGATAGAGAAGAAAGAAGGCCGGGTGATTTTTATTGCCAGTGAAGCGGCAATCATGCCTTCTCAGGAAATGGCCCATTACAGCGCGACGAAAACGATGCAGCTTTCCATTTCCCGCAGCTTGGCGGAGCTGGCAACCGGCACAAATGTAACGGTAAATACAGTCATGCCGGGTTCAACCTTAACAGAGGGAGTGGAAACAATGCTGAACTCTCTTTATCCTGGTGAAAACCTGACTGTTCAAGAAGCTGAGACCCGTTTTATGAAGGAAAACCGTCCGACTTCAATTATCCAAAGGCTGATCCGGCCGGAAGAAATCGCTCACTTTGTTACATTCCTAAGCAGCCCGCTGTCTTCCGCGATTAATGGCGCGGCACTTCGGGCGGACGGCGGCTTGGTCCGCAGCGTCTTTTAGAAAACCTCTCCCTCTGGGAAGAGGTTTTTTTTATTGTATTGATTTCCAGAACCTGCTGTCGTATAATTTCGGTACCGAAAAAGTTTTTATAGTACCGAAAGCGAGGTGATTGAATTGGAAAAAAGAATATTGGCGGAAACCATTCGCCTGATCAGACAGAAAGGTTTTTCATTTACAATGAACGATCTGGCGGGAGCGCTTGGAACAAGCAAGCGGACGCTTTATGCGCATTACCCGTCGAAAGATCAGCTTGCGGAGGCCGTCGTGGCGCAGTTTATCACGGAAATGAAGCAAATGGAAAAAAGCATCTATGAAGATGAGACCTTAGATGCGCTTGAAAAGGTGAAGCAAATGCTGATCGGTCTTCCAAAGGAAATGGAATTGCTGAATATGGGTTTATTACAAGAACTCAAGAAATCCCATTACGATGCGTGGCTCAAATTAGACACGTTTATGAAGGAAGAATGGTCAGTTGTTATTGGATTGTTAAACGAGTGCAAGGAGCAAAAGAAGATCAGAAACATCAACATTGATTTATTGGTTCAAATGTATATAGGAAGCATCAACCAAGTGTATGATCCTGATTATCCGCTCAAACATCAGTACACGACAGGAGAGGTTCTTGAATCAATTGTAGATGTATTATGTAACGGCATAACAGAAAAATGAGGAGGCTGGTGGCGCATGCAATGGATGTTTTTATGTTTGGCCATATTATTTGAAGTTGCCGGAACGGTCAGTATGAAGCTTTCAGCGGGTTTTACAAGGCTTCTGCCGAGTGTGCTATTGATGTTTTTTTATGGCGGGAGTCTTTTCTTTCTGACGCTTACGCTCAAATCTATCGATGTATCTGTTGCTTACGCTGTCTGGTCGGGGATGGGCATTGTCCTGATCACAGTTGTCGGGTTTTTGTATTTTCAAGAGAATATAAGTGTCATGAAACTGATTTCAATCGGGCTGATTATTGCCGGTGTTGTGTCTTTAAACCTGATCGATCAAGGGGCGGAGTCTCAAACGGTACATAAAAGTGAGCAGTAATATGAGAATGATGAAACTGTTCTTTCTCGTGACGGATATCGGTTTTATATTGTACTGGCTGTCTGCCGGGTTTTCATTAATGCCGGAAAGCTGGGCCTTTAAACATTATCAAGATCCGTTTATGATCGCCTGGAATTGGTCCTTTTTTCCCTTGGATATTTTAATCTCCATTACTGGTTTGTACAGCTTGTATTTGCAGCGCGTCAAAAGAGCAATATGGAGGCAGGTGGCGCTGATTTCTCTTGTGCTGACCTTCTGTTCAGGCCTTCAGGCTTTATCATTCTGGACATTTAGCGGGGATTTTGATCTTGCATGGTGGCTGTTTAATGGATACCTTTTGATTTATCCTTTATTTTTTATTCACAGACTTTTATCTAAGCAGTGCGAGTAGCACTGTTTTTATTTTTCGAAAACACTTTGTTCTCAGAAAAGTAAAACGATATAATATGTAATATATTGCATATTACAAGTCAGGAGGATATACGTTGGCGACTCAGAAACAACGGTTGTACGGCTTTTTAATGGTGATTGTCGGAGCTGCTTTTTGGGGATTATCGGGAACGGTTGCCCAGCATTTATTTGAAACGAGTGATGTGTCGGTGGAATGGCTTGTAACGGTGCGTTTACTGTTATCAGGCCTGTTGGTGCTGATTATTGTGTCCGCCGGTAAAAACAGGAGGGCAGTTTGGGGCATATGGAAAGATAAAAAAGCGGCTGTCCAGCTTATTGTTTTCGGGATTGCCGGCATGCTGGGTGTTCAGTATACGTTTTTAGCTTCAATCGGAACCGGAAACGCAGCGGTGGCCACACTGCTTCAATACTTAGCGCCTGTTCTGATTATGCTGTATTTGCTTCTGACACGAAAGAATTCATTTCAGTTTTCCGATTTTTTGGGGCTATTATTGGCTTTAACAGGCACTTTTTTGCTGCTGACGAATGGAAACTTCAGCAATTTAACAGTTTCTCCTTTATCTGTTGTATGGGGGCTTCTTTCTGCTGGCGCACTTGCCTTTTATACACTGTATTCCAGTTCTCTTTTGAAAACATGGGGGTCGGCTCTCGTCATTGGCTGGGGGATGCTGATCGGGGGCGTCGGCATGAGTTTTATTCATCCGCCTTGGGCTGTACAGGCAGAAGGCTGGACGGTTTCTGGAATTGTATCGGTCGCTTTTATTGTTATTTTCGGAACGTTATTAGGATTCTGCATGTACCTAGAAAGTTTGAAATATTTATTCCCGCAAGAAGCGAGCATGCTGGGATGCACTGAGCCGGTTGCCGCAGTCGCGTCTTCAATTCTTTGGCTTGGCGTTTCCTTTGGGTTGTTTCAAGCGGCAGGAGCGGCATGCATTTTAGTCATGATTTTTGTCCTTTCACAGAAGAAAAGTGCCGGCAAAACGGCAGCATTAAAAAACCAAACCCATATTCAGAGGTGATGCTTTGTGCCGATACCGTCAAATGCCCCGAAGCCGAAACGGCAGACTGCCAAAAAGCTTGCTTTTGAGCAAATTCAAAAATGGATCGTGGAAGGAGTGCTTGTGCCCGGAGAAAAATTGAATGACGATGCGTTGGCCAAAGCGCTTGGCGTCAGCAGAACACCGGTCAGAGAGGCTTTGCAATTATTAGAGATGCAGGGGTTTGTTGAAATGTCTCCGGGGAAAGAAACAAGAATTTCACAGATTGAAAAAAATGATGTTTTCAAAGTCTATCCGCCGATGGCGTCTCTCCAGTCCGCCGCTGCCGAATTGGCAATTGAAAACATTCAATCGTCTCATATAGAGCAGCTGACAGCCATCAATCACGAAATGAAAGCGGCAATTGACCGAAACGAAATCTATGAAGTGCTTGGCATTGATAAAGCGTTTCATGATGTGATCATTGAGGCGGCTGATAATGAATATATCCGCAATTTTACCTCAGTTCTTCACATGCATATTCTTCGGCTTGAGTACCTTTTTTTCAAGTCTCCGCAGAATTCTATTGAAGAACATAACCAAATCATTCAGGCATATAAGGAGAAAGACCGGAAAAAGGCGGCTGAGCTGACATACAGCAACTGGATCAAACCAATGCATGACATTGCGAAAAAACTTGTGTAATGAAGGCAGAGAAGATATGTCTCTGTCTTTTTTGATGAGGGCATATCCAATGAGAAGATGAGTCTGTTTCTGGGCATACTATGGCGAATAAACGGGAAGAGACCAACATCATGTCGTAGAAGAGGGTTATGTAATATGAACAAGTCTTCTGATCAAAATCGAAGAACAGTGCCAAGTGTTGTCAAGGATGCCTTTCGCATTCATGCAACCCCTTTCCCATGGAAAAAGGCAATCGGGTCAGGCATCGCTTCAGGATTTCCTGTGTTTGTCGGCGTATTGTCGGGACACACGGATTTCGGTTTGACCGCTAGCATCGGCGGCTTTGTTTTTTTATATGCAGGCGGGGAATCGTATACGAAACGTATTCTGAAGCTGCTGTTCGTTTCATTGGGGATCGCCGCATCGTTTGGATTAGGGACGCTTTTGGCAGGGACTTTCTGGAGCATGGCGGCTGTTTTGGGGCTTATCGGGGCAGCTGCAATGTTTATTTTTAGCGCGCTTGGGATACAAGGGCCGGCACCGATGTTTTTTGTCCTTGCCTTTTTGGTGAGCTCGGGTTTGCCGGCAGATCCTTCAGAAGCTCCGTTCAGAGCGGGACTGACATTTGCCGGCGGGCTTTTCGCCACAGGAATCGCCTTGATTGGCTGGATCAATAACAGGCATGGACCGGAAAACACAGTGCTGAAAAGAACATACCGCCAGCTTGCATCCTGCCTTTCTGATGTCGGAACTCCTGATTTTCATAACGCGCAGCATCAGACCGTGCTGATGCTGAGAACAGCCCGTCAAACAGTGCTCGGCAAAGGGAATAGATGGAGAAAATCGCCTCATGATGAACGTTTTATCCGCTTGCTGGAAAAAGCGGATGATCTCTTCATCTCGATCATTCATTTTTCTGCCGAAACACCAAACGCAGATAAGGCGCAGATCGCAAAGGCACTTCGCCAAACTGCCGACATGCTGGGGCAATCTCGTGTTTCCGATGCGTTTCCTATTCAGGAGGATGAAGCGGAGCCAGCCCGGAAGCTGTATGAAGAAATCAACGAGGTGTTGAGTATCGCTTCAGGGCGGAATGATGATCCATCGGACGCGGAGCCAAGCCGGCTGCCATCCTCCTATTACTTTCTGAGAAATGCTTTTGACTGGGAGTCACCTGTTTTGATTCGGGCATTAAAGTATGGGATTGTGCTGTTTGCGGCGGCTTTGTTTGCCAATGTCTTCGGTTTTCACCGTTCTTACTGGATTCCGCTCTCGGCAGCGGCGGTGATGCTGGGCACGACTGTTGTCTTTACGCTGCAAAGAGCCATTCAGCGTTCGGCAGGAACCGTAATTGGCGTGATGCTGGCAGGAGCGATCCTGTTCTTTAAGCCATCCGGCGTGTATATCGCTTTATGCATCACAATGCTTCAATTCCTTCTTGAAATGCTGATTGTCCGCAATTATGCTTTGGCCGTTCCTTTTCTGACCGCAAACGCGCTTGTCATCACAGAAAGCATGCATGGCGGCTTGGGGGCCGGTTATTTTATAGCGGCGAGGCTGACCGATGTGGCTGTCGGCAGCACAATTGGCCTTTTGGGAACGATGCTTTTGTGGAGACGTTTTTCAGCAAAACGCCTGCCTGAATACATGAGGGAAGTGATCAGGCTGGAAGGGCAGTTTATGGAGAAACTGTTAGCCGGACAGCAAATAGATGGACATCAGCTTAGAGTGGGCTTAGTCAGGCTTCGGGATGCATATGATAAAGCACTTGGAGATTTTCCAAAAGCGAAAGCGGATACGCTGTGGCCGGCGATCTCTGGAGTACAGCACGTAGGTTATTATTTGCTCTCGGCTCAAGCCCATCACCGCCCGCCCTCTCCGGTTTCTGAAGAAGAAATAAACCATTTGAGAGCGTTTTTTGAACAGGCTGAGCAATCAGTATTGATGAAAATGCCGCCCGCTGTTATAGAAGTGCCGCGTTTTCCGTATTATCCGCGAATCAGCGGGGAGCTCTACACATTGTATACAGGTTTGCGAACAGCTTATGAAAAGTAAGCTGTTCGTACGGGTTTTTAAAAAATCTTTAATTCGAGATATTTTACTTGAAAGCAATTTTTATTGCACCTATAATAAGGTTTAAGAGATAAAGAATAATCATGACGCGTCTGAATGATAATAACGGATGTGTAATTTTAAAATTGAAAGGGCTGGTAAAAATGGCAAAAGTACTGTATATCACTGCTCACCCGCATGATGAAGCGACTTCTTACAGCATGGCAACCGGTAAAGCGTTCATCGAATCATACAAAGAAGCAAATCCAAATGATGAAGTTGTACATATCGACTTGTACAAAGAAAACATTCCTCACATTGATGCTGATGTATTCAGCGGCTGGGGCAAGCTCCAGTCCGGCGATGCACTTTCTGAAAACGAAAAAGCGAAAGTGGGCCGTTTAGGAGAGCTTAGCGATCAATTTGCATCTGCTAATAAATATGTGTTCGTCACACCATTATGGAACTTCTCATTCCCGCCGGTGATGAAAGCGTACCTTGATTCAGTTGCAGTAGCAGGGAAATCTTTTAAATATACTGAACAAGGTCCTATCGGCTTGTTAACTGATAAAAAAGCGGTTCACATTCAAGCGCGCGGCGGCTATTATTCAGAAGGCCCTGCGGCTGAAATGGAAATGGGCCACCGTTACATTGGCATCATGATGAACTTCTTCGGCGTTCCATCCTTCGATGGCATTTTCGTAGAGGGTCATAATGCAGAGCCTGACAAAGCACAGCAAATCAAAGAAGATGCGATTGCCCGCGCAAAAGAAGCAGGAAAAACATTCTAATGAAAAAGCCTCCCCGTATAAAGGGAGGCTTTATTTATTGTTCTAACGAAATGGTCCGTTTCTCTTCACTGCTTTTCACAGCCGCTTCAATGATCCGGATGACATCAATTCCCTCTTCAGCTGTGACAGGCAGCGGCGCGCGTTCGCGTATACTGTCCGCTATTTTGCGGTAATAGGTAAGGTAAGAGCCGTTAACTGATGGAATGATTTCTGTTTTTTTGTTCTCGCCATGAACAGTTGTCAGCTGACCGTAAGACTCGGGATCATCCGCACCCCAGCTGTCATCCTCCGGTTTTTTCCCGGCTCTGAGGGCATCCTCCTGTCCGTCAATCCCGTATTTGATAAAGCTTGATTGCTGTCCGTGAATTTGATAACGCGGCCCGTTTGCCGGGGCGATTGATCCGCCATATAGAATGGCTTGGAGCTTGCCGTA
Organism: Bacillus sp. PK3-037; assembly: GCF_054161355.1. Classification (NCBI taxonomy): domain Bacteria; kingdom Bacillati; phylum Bacillota; class Bacilli; order Caryophanales; family Bacillaceae; genus Bacillus; species Bacillus sp. PK3-037. The sequence continues at coordinate 841,981 of NZ_CP096408.1, forward strand.
ATCCATTGTCAGATGAAAATAATCAACGGTTTCAGCATGTTCTCTTTGAGCCATGACTTTTGCGGTTACAGTTTTAGGCATTCCGAATAAATGCAGTGCCTGGTCTATGATATGAGAGCCGAGATCATACAGCGTACCGGTGGCAGCCCCTTCTTTTTCCCGCCATTTTGCTTGAACATCAGGTTTGTATCTGTCATAGGAGACCTGATATGTATTGATATCTTGTAGAGACCCGTCATCAATGAGTTTCTTAATTGTTAAAAAGTCATTATCCCATCGCCTGTTATGGTATACGCTTAACAAGACGCCTCGTTCGTCGGCCGCTTTTTTTAATTTCTCCCCTTCTTCAGCAGTGGCTGTCATCGGTTTTTCAATAACGACATGTTTGCCCGCCTGAATGCATGCCAATGCGTGCTCGTAGTGGAGGCCGCTCGGAGTGGTGACGATGACAAGCTCAATTGCCGGATCATTTGTCATCTCCTCAAGCTCATGCACTACTTCGGCATCAGGGAAATCACGCTTCACCTCTTCCGTTCGCGATGTCATCACCTTGCTGATATGATACTCGTCCAGAACGGCAAGCAGCGGCGCGTGAAAGACCGAGCCTGACAGTCCGTACCCTAATATCCCTACCTGTATCGTATTCACTTTTCTTCTCCCCTTTTAAAAGTGCATTGATAAAGGTATATACCCTTATCTTTAAATGGTAAAACCTGCATAGTGATTTTTTTTGCCGCCGCTAGCTTAGACAACGGTTTGGACAATCAGTATAATGGGAATTAATATATGAAACAGAGGTGTGCGCATGGAGAAACATAATGAACATAAAGCATTAAATCATAAAAGCTCGAAAGAAAAGGATCAAATTACAAACCGATTGAAACGGATAGAAGGCCAGGTCAGAGGCATTCAAAATATGGTGGAAAACGATCGATATTGTGTTGACATTCTTGTGCAGATTTCAGCTGTTCAGGCGGCAATGCAAAAAGTGGCTCTCCACTTGCTTGAAGATCACGCCCATCATTGCGTAGCAGACGCCATCAAAAGCGGAGACGGGGACCAAGCCATTTCTGAGCTATTAGACGTATTTAAAAAATTAGCGAAATAATCATATTTTATTATTGTGATACCCTACGGGGGTATGGTAGGATGAAAACAGATCGAGTAAACAGGAGGAATTCATATGGAACAAAAAACATTGCAAGTTGAAGGCATGTCTTGTCAGCACTGCGTCAAAGCAGTTGAAACGAGTGTGGGAGAACTGGACGGAGTTAGTGCTGTTCATGTCAATCTTGAAGCGGGGAAAGTTGATGTCACGTTTGATGCCGGCAAAGTGTCAGTCAAAGACATTGCGGATGCGATAGAAGACCAAGGCTATGATGTAGCCAACTGATTCACGGTATCGCGCCTTCATCAAGGCGCGATATTTCTTTCATTTTTATATACCCCCAGGGTGTATATAAAGGAGTGAGTGTATTGAGTGAGCAAAAGGAAATTGCGATGCAAGTATCTGGTATGACTTGTGCGGCGTGTGCCGCCAGAATTGAAAAAGGCCTGAAGCGGATGCCTGGTGTCACGGATGCCAATGTGAATCTGGCGGCGGAAACGTCAAATGTCACCTATGACCCTGCTGAAACAGGGACAGAAGCAATCCAAGAAAAAATAGAAAAACTGGGTTATCACGTTGTAACGGAAAAAGCTGAGTTTGATATCGAGGGCATGACCTGTGCGGCATGCGCCAATCGGATTGAAAAGCGGCTTAGCAAATTAGAAGGCGTTACAAATGCTCCGGTGAACTTTGCTTTAGAAACTGTGACAGTTGAATACAACCCAAAAGAAGCGGCTGTCAGCGATTTTAAAGAAGCCGTTGATAAGCTCGGATATCAACTTAAGCTGAAAGGCGATGAGGATGGCGAAGCCGCTGCTTCCAAAAAGAAAGAAGAACGGCAGCAAACAGCGAGACTTATCTTTTCAGCTATTCTGTCATTTCCTTTGCTGTGGGCGATGGTGAGCCATTTTACATTTACTTCGTTCATTTGGGTGCCGGATTTATTTCTCAATCCGTGGATGCAATTTGCCCTTGCGACTCCCGTGCAGTTTTTGATCGGCTGGCCGTTTTACGTCGGCGCATATAAGGCGCTCAGAAATAAAAGCGCCAATATGGATGTATTGGTTGCACTCGGAACAACGGCTGCTTATGCTTACAGTCTTTATCTTACGATTCGAAGCCTCGGTTCCCATGGGCATACTGACGGTCTTTACTATGAAACAAGCGCGATATTGCTGACGCTCATATTGTTAGGAAAGCTGTTTGAAACGAAGGCGAAAGGGCGCTCATCAGATGCCATTAAAAAGCTCATGAAGCTGCAAGCCAAAACAGCGGCGGTCGTAAGAGACGGACAGGAGCAAATCATCCCGATAGATGAAGTGGCTGTTGGTGATGTTGTTCATGTCAAACCAGGCGAACGAATTCCTGTCGATGGAGAGGTGCTCGAAGGCCGCTCGGCTGTAGATGAATCCATGATCACAGGAGAAAGTCTTCCCGTTGACAAATCTCCCGGTGACAGCGTGACAGGAGCGACTGTGAACGCAAACGGTTTCCTGAAAATCAAGGCTGTTAACGTCGGGAAAGAAACAGCGCTTTCTCATATCATCAAAATCGTGGAGGAAGCACAAGGGTCAAAAGCGCCGATCCAGCGTCTCGCCGACCAGATCTCCGGCATTTTTGTGCCGATTGTATTGGGGATCGCCGTCCTCACGTTCCTTATTTGGTATCTTTGGGCGTCTCCAGGTGATTTTGCTGAAGCGATCAGCAAGTTTATTGCTGTTCTCGTCATCGCCTGTCCATGTGCCCTGGGTCTTGCCACCCCGACAAGCATTATGGCAGGATCCGGACGGGCGGCTGAATTCGGCATTCTATTTAAAGGCGGAGAGCATTTAGAAAAAACACACCGCCTTGATACCATTGTTCTCGATAAAACCGGAACAGTGACAAACGGAAAGCCGAAGCTGACTGATGCCATTCCGGCCGATGGCTTTGAAGAAACAGAGCTGCTCCGGTTCGCAGCAGCAGCTGAGACGGGCTCGGAACACCCGCTCGGCGAAGCGATCGTTGCCGGTGTGAAAGATAAAGGGCTGGAGATACCGAAGCTCACGCATTTTGTAGCGAAAGTAGGCGCTGGTATTTCAGCCGAAGCCGGAGGCAAAACGATACTCGTCGGCACAAGACGGTTAATGGAGAGCGAACGGATTGAGCATGAGGCTTTTCTTCCTCGGATGGAGGAGCTTGAAGGAGAAGGAAAAACGGTGATGCTCGTGTCCATTGATGGAGCAGCAGCGGGGCTTGTAGCGGTTGCCGACACGATAAAAGACACGTCGCGGGAGGCAGTCACCCGTCTGAAAGAGATGGGTCTGGATGTCATCATGATGACCGGGGACAATCGCAGAACGGCAGAGGCGATAGCGAAGGAAGCTGGAATTGACAGCGTCATTGCTGAGGTCCTTCCTGAGCAAAAGGCAGCGGAAATCTCACGCCTGCAAAAAGAAGGACGCCAGACGGCAATGGTCGGTGATGGAATCAACGATGCACCCGCGCTTGCCACAGCGGATATCGGCATGGCAATTGGAACAGGCACCGACATCGCGATGGAAACAGCGGACATAACGCTCATTCGCGGCGATCTGAACAGTATTGCGGACGCCATCCGTATGAGCAGACTTACGATGAAAAACATTAAACAAAACTTATTCTGGGCACTTGGCTATAACAGTCTCGGCATACCAGTCGCGGCCCTTGGATTTTTAGCGCCATGGATAGCGGGAGCGGCAATGGCTTTTAGCTCTGTATCTGTTGTTCTGAATGCGCTGCGTCTGCAAAAAGTAAAATAAAACCGGTGATTTGCCGGTTTTTATTTTTCATTGACACTTTCTTGGAAAACACCATATAATAGATGTAACTATTATATGAGTATATGCTCATATATGTAATTTTGATACTCACACTCATTCATATGCTTTGATGAGGGAATCCTAAATCGGAAGGTAAGGTGAGACAAATGAAACAAGTGAAGCGGGAATATGTTCTGGACGGTTTGGATTGCAGCAACTGCGCACAAAAAATCGAAAATGGCGTCAAAGGCATCAAAGGCGTTGATGGATGCGCGGTTAACTTTGCAGCAAGCACACTGACTGTCTCAGCCGATGGCAAAGAAGAACAATGGGTCACCAATAAGGTCGAGAAAAAAGTAAAATCAATTGATCCTCATGTAACAGTTCGTCCGAAACATAAAAAGAAATCAGCAGATGACGGTTATCGAAAAAGAATGATCAATATGCTGATCAGAATGGCAGCAGCGGTCCTTCTTGGAGCGGCGGCATATTTGATTCATGCCGGCCCAATGCTGGAATTTTTATTATTTTTCGCCGCCTACTTGATAATCGGAGGAGACATTGTCGTTCGAGCGGTCAAAAATATCAGCCGCGGACAAGTGTTTGATGAACATTTTTTAATGGCTCTTGCTACAATCGGCGCTTTTTTGATTCAGCAATACCCGGAAGGCGTTGCTGTGATGCTGTTTTATCAAATCGGCGAGCTGTTTCAAGGAACTGCGGTCAGCCGTTCTAGAAAATCGATCAGTGCATTAATGGATATCAGGCCGGATTACGCCAATATAAAAATAGGAGACGGCATCAAGACCGTTTCTCCGGAGGACGTGCAGACAGGAGATATCATTGTCGTCAACCCGGGAGAAAGCATACCGCTGGACGGAAAGGTTGTGCAGGGATCGGCGATGGTTGATACATCAGCGCTGACAGGAGAATCTGTCCCAAGAAAAGCGGCAGAAGGACAAGAAGTCATGTCCGGCTTTATCAATCAAAACGGCGTTCTGCATATCGAAGTAACAAAAGGCTATCAGGATTCCGCGGTATCCAAAATATTAGATTTGGTTCAAAATGCGAGCAGCCGCAAAGCGCGGACTGAAAACTTTATCACGAAGTTTGCCAAGTATTATACACCGGCTGTCGTCATTATCGCCGCCCTGCTGGCATTTGTCCCGCCGCTGTTTATTCCTGGCGCTTTACTTTCTGATTGGGTGTACCGCGCGCTTATTTTCTTAGTCATTTCATGCCCATGCGCCCTTGTTGTCTCCATTCCGCTCGGATTCTTCGGCGGAATCGGCGCAGCTTCGAAGGCCGGGGTGCTTGTGAAAGGAAGCAATTACTTAGAAGCCTTACATCAAGTCAAATACGCTGTGTTTGATAAAACAGGCACACTGACAAAAGGCAGCTTTGAAGTGACAGAGATCAAACCTGCGGAAGGTTTTTCGAAGGAGACGTTACTCGAAGCCGCGGCATACGCTGAGCTCCACTCTCAGCACCCGATTGCAGAATCTGTGCGAAAAGCATATGGAAAGCCGCATTCCCCGGACACAATCGAGTCATATGAGGAAATATCCGGGCACGGTATTTTCGCAAAGGTGAACGGAAAAGAAATCCTTGCGGGGAACAAGAAGCTGATGGAAAGAGAGCAGATTGAGAGCGTCCCGGATGAAAACGCCGGTACAATTGTTCACGTGGCTATTGATCAAAGCTATGCCGGGGCGATCATCATAGCAGATGAAGTAAAGGAAGACGCAAAACAAGCGATCGCAGATTTAAAATCGCTCGGTATCAAACAGACAGTCATGCTGACGGGCGATTCAAAACAGACAGGAGAAACAGTCGGAAAACAGCTCGGCCTCGACGAGGTTTATGCAGAGCTGCTGCCGGAGGATAAAGTGGAGCGGGTAGAAGCATTGGAATCGAAGTTGCTCCCGAATGAAAAACTCATTTTTGTCGGTGACGGAATTAATGACACTCCGGTGCTTGCACGAGCGGATATTGGAGCGGCGATGGGCGGACTCGGATCAGATGCAGCTGTAGAAGCCGCGGATGTTGTGCTGATGACAGATCAGCCGTCAAAAATAGCGGAAGCGATTCGGATTGCAAAACGGACTCGGCTAATCGTGTGGCAAAACATCGGATTTGCTTTAGGTGTTAAGGCCATTTTCCTCTTACTCGGAGCGTTTGGATTTGCGACCATGTGGGAGGCGGTTTTCTCAGATGTCGGTGTTACGCTTCTCGCTGTTGCAAACGCTATGCGCGTGATGCGCCTCAAAATGAGATAATTGTCGGAGAGAATTCACTATTTCGGGCTTTTCTTATAGACGGTTGTCTTGTTAAAATAAAGAAGTGGGTCAATTGAGATCCGCTTCTTTTTTAATTTTAAAACGATGAGGTGTCGGAGTGAAAAAGAAACAGCAGTCTTCTGCGAAATTCGCGGTCATCCTTACGGTTGTCGTTGTTGTCTTATTAGCAGCAATTGTCATCATTAATAACAAAACGGAGCAAGGCAACGAAGCAGTGTCAGGACAGCCGTCTATCAAAGGCCAGCCTGTGCTTGGCAAAGATGATGCACCGGTAACGGTAGTGGAATTCGGAGATTATAAATGTCCGTCTTGCAAGGTGTTTAACAGCGACATCTTCCCCAAAATCCAAAAAGACTTTATTGACAAGGGCGATGTGAAATTTTCTTTCGTGAACGTCATGTTCCATGGAAAAGGCTCAACGTTAGCGGCTCTTGCCTCAGAGGAAGTATGGAAAGAAGATCCTGATTCTTTCTGGGCATTTCATGAAAAGCTGTTTGACAAGCAGCCGGACACAGAACAGGAATGGGTAACGCCAGCGGTTCTCGGTGATATCGCAAAAAGCACAACAAAGGTAAACCCTGATACGCTGAAGGACAATCTTGATAAAGAAACATTTGCTTCTGCAGTGGAAAAGGATTCTGACCTTAATCATAAAATGAACATAAAAGCAACGCCTACGATTTACGTTAATGATAAAGTGATCAGTAATTTTTCGGATTATGAAGAAATTAAAGAAACGATAGAAAAAGAGCTGAAAGGGAAGTAAGCGCGATGAAAAATAGAATTGTTTTTTTATATGCTTCCTGGGTTGTTGCTCTTATCGCCATGCTGGGCAGCCTGTATTTCAGTGAAATCAGAAAGTTCATCCCGTGTGAACTGTGCTGGTACCAGCGTATTCTCATGTATCCGCTCGTTCTGATTTTAGGAATCGCCACCTTTCAGGGTGACACACGCGTGAAAAAGTATGTGCTGCCGATGGCGATTATCGGCGCATTTATTTCGATTATGCATTATCTGGAGCAAAAAGTGCCGGGCTTTAGCGGCATCAAGCCATGTGTAAGCGGTGTGCCTTGCTCGGGTCAATATATTAACTGGTTCGGTTTTGTAACCATTCCGTTTCTGGCCTTAATTGCTTTTATTTTGATCATCATTTTTATGTGCCTCCTCAAAGGCGAAAAATCTGAATAAGAAAAAAGCGCCCGCGGCAGGGCGCTTTTTTTTTACGGTGCACATGATAGGCACTGCCAGCGGCAAACTCATGCTGATCGGCGTTTACTGTTTTCCCTCTACATTTATCTTTTTTATCATAAAAATGTTATTGATTTTAAGCTGAAGCGGTTATAAAATCTAGAGGTCGTCAGAAAATTTAACAAATATAAAGGGAGTCATCAGAATGGCTTGGGAGCTGCTCAGTGTGATCGGCATCATTGCGTTTGCGGTCAGCGGCGCAATTGTTGCGATGGAAGAAGAATATGATATTTTAGGTGTTTATATATTAGGGATTGTCACAGCTTTTGGAGGAGGAGCGATCCGCAATTTGCTGATCGGAGTTCCGGTGTCAGCATTGTGGGAGCAGGGTGCGTACTTTCAAATCGCTCTGGTATCGATCACGATCGTTTTCTTGTTTCCGAAGCTGCTGCTGAAGCATTGGAACAAATGGGGAAATTTATCGGATGCGATCGGTCTTGCGGCTTTCGCTATTCAAGGCGCCCTGTACGCCGTCAAAATGGGGCATCCGCTTAGCGCCGTTATCGTGGCTGCGGTGCTGACGGGAAGCGGCGGAGGAATCATTCGCGACCTGCTTGCCGGGCGCAAGCCGCTCGTGCTGAAAGCGGAAATCTATGCGGTATGGGCGGCGCTCGGCGGTTTAATCGTCGGTTTGGGCTGGACCGGAAACTCGATCGGTTTATACGCGCTGTTTTTTGTGCTTGTCGTATGCCGCGTTTGTTCTTATATGTTTAATTGGAAGCTGCCAAACCGTTATTTTCGCTTAGATAGCCAGTAAATAAAAGAAACCTCATCCATGTGGGACTGACCCCCGTTTTTGAGACAGGGATCAAAACACCTTTTATACAGCCAATTGCCGATAGCTTATCGGTGATTGGCTGTTTAGTTTCGTTTGAATACGAATGTTGTTATAATAATAAATGTATTCTTTGACAGTGCGTTCTACGATGGCGGTCGTGGTTCGATCAATGCTGTTAAGATAGAACGTTTCAGACTTTAGTGAGGAATGAAACGATTCGATGGAGGCATTATCAGCGGGCGTCCCTTTGCGGGACATGCTCATGGTAATGCCTTTTGTGTTAACAGCTTTTTGATACTCGTAAGATGTATACACAGATCCTTGGTCACTATGTAACACGCAGTTCTCAGGCAGCGTTGGCAGCTGATCAAGTGTGTTTAAGACAAAGTCTGTGTCCTGCTTATCGCCAATCGTAAAAGCAATCACTTCTCCATTGTATAAATCTAATATACTGGAAAGATACAATTGTTTCTGTCCATAAGGCAAATATGTGATGTCCGTTACTAGTTTTTCAAGAGGGCGATCAGACTGAAAATTCCGATCCAACATATTATCGACCACGGCATATGGCTGCCCATTCTTCTTGCGCTTTTTCACCTTAACCCGGCACTGCCATTGATTTTTCTGCATAATACGCTGAACCGTTTTATGGTTGATACGCATTGTCTTTTTTAGTATGGCTGTGATTTTCCGATATCCATATCGATACTTGTGCTCTCGGCACAACGTGCCGATTTGTTTTTCAAAATAGCGCTTGGGATGATCTTTCGTCTGATTCTTCTTCCAACGATAATAAGACGCTCGAGAGATACCTAAATGAATACAGATATCCTGCACGGTCATTGTGCTGCGCAATCCTTCTACAAGTTCGACTGACGTTTCGCTATCAACTTCCTTTCCAATTCGTTGTACTTTTTTAGAACTTCATTTTGTTGTCTCAGATAACGATTCTCTGCCTGCAGTTTCTCTAAATCGGAAGCATACTCCGGCCCTTTTCCGTAAGTGTATTGCTTTCCAACAGGCTGTTCGAATCTATGTGTATCCCCAGCCTTATGCCATCTAACCCACGTCTTAATCTGTGTCTTATTCTTAATTTTTAATTTCTCCATGATCTCTTTCATAGGCACGCCTGCCAATCTCATTTCTACAGCCTTCTGTTTCACTTCAACCGGATAACTCACTCTTCTCCCCATAGAAAAAACACCTCCAAGTCTAATTTCGGCTAACAATCATCCGTTTTCAAACTTGAAGGTGTTTTTTATTTGTCTCATCTTATGGGGTCAGTCCCTGTCGGAGAGGTTTTTTTACTGCAGCCAGCTGGATCAAAGTCTTTTCAAATGCTGACCGCGCAGAGCAAAGCTGTTTGAAATTAATAAGTAGCCCAAAATGTATAGCTGATGGTCTTTTTTGTTCCTGTGTTAGTGAATTTGAATCTGTAATTTGTTTTGTAGCTTTTAGAAGCTTGTTTGTAACTTAAATTTGTAGAGCCTTTTTTCTTTGCATAAAAAGTTTTCACATTTTTCCAACCCTTATTTGTCTTTTGCTGCAGAGTTGCTGTAATTTTCCCGCTGCCTGATCCGTTTGCCGTAATGTTGGCCCAAGTTCCTTGCCCTGGATAATAAATATGAAAAGTTGGCGAGTAAGTATAGTTTTTAAATGAGCCCGAATGGTAATGAGTACTCCATATTTGACCTTTTTTAACCCAATCTTTAGCTTCCGCTTTGTTGTTTACTAGGTCAATAGCCGTAAAACTTGTTACGGCTACGACGAAAGCCAGCAACATCATATATAGCTTTTTCTTCACTGAGTATTTCCTCCTAGCTTATTCTGGTTCTTTCTTCATGTTCATATCATAAACCGTGAGAAATAATGTAACATCGTCCTAATCTCCCAAATTAGAAACTTCATTTTGTTGAAATATGTCGAAATTGGATAAAAAATGACTATTTTACTGCGTCTATAGGTATGATAGCAAGGATGGAAGGCTATTGATTTTAGTTGCTATATGGATGATAATACAGCCAGTTTAGTCACTCTTCACGTGAGATGAACTGATAAACACGGCAACGCTCTGTGTGTTTTTAAAATGAAAAAGATATATTTTCACATGGAAGATTGAATGTTATAAGGAATCGATACTGATGAAAGAGAAGATTCGCAACCTTAAAAAGCACGTACAAGAGTGACGAATGTGAAATCTTAAAATAAAAAACCGATTTCGAGTTGAAATCGGTTTTTTTATGCATATAAATAACCCAAACCTTGAACGATGTTGGGTGAATGTGTTATTATAAATTGTATTTGCCTGTTTTTATCATATATTAAATATATATCCAATTCTATTTTACATTATTTCTTCTTCGTTTGTCAACTATTTTCTGGAGGTGCCGTTCATGAATCAGCATGATAAGGAATGGAAAGAAGAGCAGTCAAGAATAGATGATGTACTGCAGGAGCTCGAGAATAAAGAGCGGCTTCTCGAAACGTCCGCGAGCGGATTAAAGCATGATATTATCGGATTACGAAAAAACTTCTGGGAGGATGTCACGGTTAACTTTGATGACGTCCATGAAGCGGTTGAAACGATGGCAAGCATGAAGCAGCAGGCAGAGCTGCTGTCTGATCGGGAACGGAATCATCGGCATATGGATCAGCAGCTCAAACGAATTCATCAATTAAAAGCATCGCCTTATTTTGGCCGGATTGATTTTATTGAAAACGGCGAGAAACAGGCGGAGCAGATCTATATCGGTTTAGCATCCTGTATGGATGAGCAAGAGGAACACTTTCTGATTTATGATTGGAGAGCACCGATATCAAGCCTTTACTATCATTATTCCCCAGGAAAAGCTGAATACGAGGTTCCCGGCGAAACGATAGAAGGGGAAATGGTGCTGAAGCGCCAGTTTATCATTAAAAACGGCGCTCTCAAAGCGATGTTTAATACTGATATGACGATTGGCGATGAAATGCTGCAAGAGGTATTAAGCCATCACTCTGATACACAAATGAAAAACATCGTGTCCACGATTCAGAGAGAACAAAATCAGATTATCCGAAATGAAAAAAGCAAATTTCTGATTGTGCAGGGTGCGGCAGGCAGCGGAAAAACGTCAGCAGCGCTCCAGCGTGTCGCTTATTTGTTATACAGGCACCGCGGTGTAATTGATGCCGGACAAATCGTTTTATTTTCCCCAAACTTTTTGTTTAACAGCTATGTCTCCTCTGTTTTGCCTGAATTAGGCGAAGAAAATATGGAACAGGCGACATTTCAGGAATATATCGAGCATCGGCTTGGCCGCAAGTTTCAATGTGAAAGCCCCTTTGATCAGCTGGAATATTGCCTGACCAAAACAAAAGATGGCAGTTTTCAATCAAGGCTTGCCGGAATCACGTGGAAGGCAGGCTTATCTTTTCAGCGATTTATTGATGAATACGTCAGCAGGCTGTCTTCTGAAGGTATGATCTTTAAAAATATCGTTTTCCGCGGACAAAAACTGATCACAAAGGAACAAGTCCAAGCGTATTTTTACTCGCTCGATCAAAGCCTGTCCATTCCGAACCGGATGGAACAAACGGCAAATTGGCTGCTGAGTGAGCTTAACAAGCTGGAGAAAAAGGAACGGCGAAAGGATTGGGTCGTTCAGGAAGCCGAGCTTCTCGACAAAGAGGAATATTTGGAAGTGTACAAAAAGCTGCAGGCAAGAAAACGGTTTAGTGAGAGTACATTTAACGATCATCAGAGAGAACAGCAGCTGCTTGCCGCAATGATTGTAAAGAAGGCCTTCAAACCTATTAAACAGGCGGTCAGGCAACTGGCGTTTCTTGATGTCAAACAGCTGTATCTGCAATTGTTTTCTGACTGGGGAAGCAAAGCTCAAACAGAGGATACTGCGGCACTAGGGGAGCTGACAAGGTCGGCATTTGGAGAAAATAAACTGCTCTATGAGGACGCGTCTCCATTTCTATATTTGCAGGATTTGCTAGAAGGCAGAAAGAAAAACACGCAGATCAAACATCTATTTATCGATGAAGCTCAAGATTATTCTCCATTCCAGATGGCGTATATAAGGAGTATTTTTCCGTCTGCCAGCATGACGGTGCTCGGTGATATCAATCAGTCTATTTACACCCATGCGATAAAGGGTGCAGCACGTATGGATGCCGGCTTTGAAAAAGAGCAGGCTGAGTGTGTCCGTTTAAAAAGAACGTACAGATCAACGAGACAAATTGTGGAATTGACAAAAGCGCTGCTGCAGGACGGGGCGGACATTGAGCCTTTTAACAGAGATGGGGAAATGCCCTGCGTGTTAAAAAGCGAGGGTCGCGAGGATCTTTGTCAAAAGATTACGCGAGAAATTGGGCGACTTAGAAAGAAAGGGCATGAAACCATTGCTGTTATTTGCAAAACGGCGCAGCAGTCAAGACAGGCACACGCTCAAATAAGCGAATATATCGATATTCGGCTGATTCATAAAGAAAACCAAACGTTTCAAAAGGGAGTCTGTGTTATCCCGGTTTATTTAGCGAAGGGAATTGAGTTTGACGCAGTACTTGTCTATGATGCCTCAGAAGAACAATATAGAACAGAGCACGACCGCAGGCTGCTGTACACTGCCTGCACCCGGGCCATGCACGGGCTGACCGTTTCTTCTATCGGTGAACCAAGTCCGTTTGTGGGTGCTGTGCCCCCTCATTTATATAAAAATGCTGATTGAAAGAGAAGGGATGCCTTCTCTTTTTTCTTCATTTAAATGAGACAAAGGGGTTTTATCATTAATAATCTTAATCGTTATCATCATGTAAATATATTTTACTTGCGGTGTGTCTTCCGGTAAAGTTCAATTAGATACTATTTCGATCAGTTTATACAATTTTGTGAGGTGGATACGTTGCAACTTCAGGTAATGAACAGTCCGTTTAATCAGGAGCAGGCAGAGCTCCTTAACCGCCTTCTGCCAACCTTGACAGAATCTCAGAAAATCTGGCTGAGCGGCTATTTATCAGCGCAATCTGTTTCCGTACTGGAAACATCGGGGGAGCCGGCTGCTGTGTCTGCGGGTGTAACGGCACCGGCCATTTCAAAAGAAGTCACCGTCCTTTACGGTTCACAGACGGGAAACGCACAAGGGCTTGCAGAGAACGCAGGCAAGCAGCTTGAGGAGCGAGGCTTTCAAGTCACCCTTTCATCCATGAGTGACTTTAAGCCGAACCAGCTCAAGAAAATTAACAATCTTCTGATTGTCGTCAGTACGCATGGCGAAGGTGAGCCGCCTGATAACGCGCTGTCGTTTCACGAATTTTTGCACGGAAGACGGGCGCCTAAGCTTGATGATCTTCGCTTTTCTGTTTTGGCGCTTGGTGACAGTTCATACGAATTCTTCTGTCAGACAGGAAAAGAATTTGATCAGCGTTTGGAAGAGCTTGGCGGAAAACGAATTTCTCCGCGCGTTGACTGTGATTTGGATTATGATGAGCCGGCTGCTGAATGGCTGGAAAGCGTATGTGAGGGCTTAAGTGAAGCCGAGGGCGGAAGCGCCGCGCCTGCGCCGGCCGCAGCGCCTCAAACTGGTGAATCTGCGTATTCAAGAACAAACCCTTTCCGGGCGGAAGTGTTAGAAAATTTAAATTTAAACGGCCGCGGATCAAATAAAGAAACACGACATGTAGAGCTGTCTCTTGAAGGATCAGGCCTTACGTATGAACCTGGTGACAGCCTCGGCGTCTATCCGGAAAATGATCCGGTACTTGTCGATTTGCTGCTTCAGGAAATGAATTGGGACCCCGAAGAAATTGTGACGCTGAATAAGCAAGGCGATGTCCGTCCGCTGAAAGAAGCGCTGATTTCTCATTATGAAATTACTGTTCTCACAAAGCCGCTTCTTGAACAGGCTGCTCATTTGACGGGAAGCGAGGAGCTTAGAGAGCTTTTAGCACCGGGAAATGAGGGTAAAGTGAAAGCGTATATTGAAGGGCGCGATTTGCTTGATCTGATCCGGGATTATGGCCCGTTCAGTGTAACGGCGCAGGAGTTTGTATCCATTCTTCGAAAAATGCCGGCCCGCCTCTATTCAATTGCTAGCAGCTTATCCGCAAACCCGGATGAAGTGCATTTAACGATTGGTGCAGTCCGGTACGACGCGCATGGCCGCGAACGAAAAGGCGTCTGCTCGATTTTATGCGCGGAGCGTCTGCAGCCGGGAGACACACTGCCGGTTTATGTCCAGCATAATCAGAACTTCAAGCTTCCGAAGGATCCTGAAACACCGATTATCATGGTCGGCCCTGGGACAGGCGTTGCACCGTTCCGTTCCTTTATGCAGGAGCGCGAGGAGACGGGAGCTGAAGGAAAAGCATGGATGTTTTTCGGTGATCAGCATTTTGTCACAGATTTCCTTTATCAGACAGAGTGGCAGAATTGGCTGAAAGACGGCGTGCTGACAAAAATGGACGTAGCGTTCTCACGCGATACGGAAGAAAAAGTGTATGTGCAGCACCGCATGCTTGAACAGAGCGCAGAACTGTTTGAATGGCTTCAGGAAGGAGCGGCTGTTTACATTTGCGGAGATGAAAAGCACATGGCACACGATGTCCATAACACACTCTTAGACATTATAGAAAAAGAAGGCAATATGACCCGTGAAGAAGCGGAAGTTTATCTTGCCGATATGCAGCAGCAAAAACGTTATCAGCGTGATGTATACTGATTTGACCTGAAAGGAGTTTTTCAACATGGTGACCAAAATCTTAAAAGCACCGGACGGCTCTCCAAGTGACGTCGAGCGCATTAAAGAAGAAAGCGATTATTTGCGCGGCACACTAAAAGAAGTGATGCTGGATCGGATCAGTGCGGGAATTCCGGATGATGACAACCGCCTGATGAAACACCACGGCAGTTATTTGCAGGATGACCGCGATCTCCGCAATGAACGCCAAAAGCAAAAGCTTGAACCGGCTTATCAGTTCATGCTGCGCGTCCGTATGCCGGGCGGCGTATCGACGCCTGAGCAATGGCTCGTGATGGATGAACTTTCGCAAAAATACGGTAACGGCACCCTAAAGCTGACGACGCGTGAAACGTTCCAGATGCACGGGATTTTAAAATGGAACATGAAAAAAACCATTCAGACGATCCATTCGGCTCTTCTGGATACAATCGCGGCTTGCGGAGACGTAAACCGGAATGTGATGTGCGCATCGAATCCTTACCAGTCTGAAATCCATTCTGAAGTATACGAATGGTCCAAAAAATTAAGTGATGATCTCCTGCCACGAACAAGAGCGTATCATGAAATTTGGCTTGATGAGGAAAGAGTGGCCGGCACGCCTGACGCAGAAGAAGTCGAGCCGATGTACGGGCCGCTTTACCTGCCGCGGAAATTCAAAATCGGTATTGCGGTTCCGCCGTCAAATGATATTGACGTCTTTTCGCAGGATCTCGGATTCATTGCGATTGTGGAAGATGGCAAGCTTATCGGATTTAACGTGGCAATCGGCGGCGGTATGGGAATGACGCACGGCGACAAAGCGACATATCCGCAGTTAGCCAAGGTAATTGGATTCTGCCGCCCTGAACAAATGTATGACGTTGCTGAAAAAACAATTACGATTCAGCGTGACTACGGAAACCGTTCCGTCCGTAAAAATGCCCGTTTCAAATACACAGTTGACCGCCTCGGTTTGGAAACAGTGAAAGAGGAATTGGAAAACCGTCTCGGCTGGAGCCTGGAAGAAGCGAAGCCGTACCATTTTGATCATAACGGCGACCGCTACGGATGGGTGGAAGGCATTGAAGATAAATGGCATTTTACGCTGTTTGTCGAAGGCGGCCGTGTGACGGATTACGAGGATTATAAGCTGATGACAGGCTTGCGTGAAATTGCTAAAGTTCATACAGGCGATTTCCGTCTGACAGCCAATCAGAACTTGATTATCGGCAATGTTCCAAGCGAGAAAAAGGATGAAATCAACGCATTAATCGATCAATACGGGTTAACTGACGGAAAGCATTATACAGCGCTGCGCCGCAGCTCTATGGCGTGTGTTGCTCTTCCGACCTGCGGATTGGCGATGGCTGAAGCAGAACGTTATTTGCCGACCCTTTTAGATAAAGTGGATGAGATTATTGACGAAAACGGTCTTCGTGATGAGGAAATTACCATTCGCATGACAGGCTGCCCGAACGGCTGCGCCCGCCATGCGCTCGGAGAGATTGGATTTATCGGAAAGGCGCCTGGTAAATATAATATGTATCTAGGCGCTGCGTTTGACGGCAGCCGCTTAAGCAAAATGTACCGCGAAAATATCGGAGAAGAAGACATTTTGAGCGAGCTGCGCGTCCTGCTTTCCCGCTATGCGAAAGAACGCGAGGAAGGTGAGCACTTCGGTGATTTCGTCATTCGCGCCGGTATCATTAAAGCGACAACTGACGGGATGAATTTTCATAATTGAGATGAGAGACAGGGGGGATTGCCCTGTCTCTTTTTGATTTTGCTTTGCGGCAAAAAAGTTCACCATGAGCATATCATGAGAAAAAATACCCTAAAAAGGGTACTATAAAAGAAGACTAGTGTGGAGGAGACTCCTGCGGAATCCAGTATTGGATGTAAGGCCATCCTTTATCTTTTGCAAGCCTCAGCCTCTTCGGACAAATATTTATCAACTCATCATGCAGATACGCAGCAGATTAAGGAGGTTATGCATTTGGACATATTTTTAGTCGTCCTTGTTTTACTGGCTATTATTGCGATTTCTAACATTGTCAATCGGTTTATCCCGCTTATTCCAGTGCCTCTGATTCAGGTGGCGCTTGGGATTATTGCCGCCTCATTTCCACAGGGGCTTCATTTTGAATTAAACACGGAATTGTTTTTCGTCTTGTTTATTGCGCCTCTTCTATTTAATGATGGAAAGAGGACGCCTCGGGCGGAGCTTTGGAATTTAAGAGCTCCAATTTTATTGCTTGCACTTGGCCTTGTATTTGCGACTGTGATTGTAGGAGGATACACGATCCACTGGATGATTCCTGATATTCCGCTGGCAGCGGCCTTTGGACTGGCAGCCATTCTTTCACCGACTGATGTCGTCGCTGTCAGCGCATTATCAGGAAGGGTGAAGATGCCGAAAGGAATTCTGCGCCTGCTTGAAGGGGAAGGGCTGATGAATGATGCATCAGGTCTGGTCGCCTTTAAATTTGCGATTGCCGCAGCGGTTACCGGGGCATTTTCACTGGCGCAAGCAGCTGTCAGCTTTGTGTTTATTTCTGTTGGCGGCCTTTTGTGCGGAGTTGTCATTTCGTTCTTGATTATCCGCTTTCGTCTATTCCTGCGCCGCCTTGGCATGCAGGATGTCACGATGCACATGCTGATTCAAATTCTGACGCCTTTTGTGATTTATCTGGCAGCGGAGGAAATCGGTGTTTCCGGCATTTTAGCCGTTGTGGCGGGCGGTATTACACATGCGGTTGAACAGGACCGTCTCGAATCGACGATGGTGAAGCTGCAAATCGTCTCATCGAGTACGTGGAACATTATTTTATTTATTTTGAACGGCCTTGTCTTTGTCATCCTTGGCGCACAAATTCCGGATGTCATTTCGGTGATTTTTAACGATACAGCGATCAGCAACATGAAAGTGATCGGCTATATTCTGGTCATTACATTTACGTTAATGCTTCTTAGATTTCTGTGGGTGCTGTTCTTCTGGAACGGCAAGTGGTTCTTTAATAAAGATCAAACCATTTATAAGCCGGGACTTCGTTCTACATTGTTAATTTCCATTTCAGGTGTGCGGGGAGCGGTTACGCTTGCAGGTTCATTCTCCATCCCATATTTCCTGGAGGATGGCACACCGTTTCCGGAAAGAAATCTGATTCTCTTTTTAGCCGCAGGCGTCATTTTATGCACGCTTGTTATTGCCACCTTCGTGCTTCCGCTTCTGACAGAAAAAGAAGAAGATGACGAAGAAAAAAATAAGAAGCTGCTGACGGCGAGACGCAAACTGATCAAAACGGCCCTCAAAACGATTAAAGAAGATATGAATGATACAAACAAAACGGCGTCTCTTGCGGTCATTGCCGAATACAATGAGAAAATGAAAAACCTTCGTTTTCAGCAATATACAACGTCAACCCGCATAAAAAAGTATGAACGGAAAGTCCGCGCTCAAGGGATTAAAGCCGAGCAAGAAGAACTGATGAAACTGCTGGAGCGGGGAGACATCCCGGAAGAAACGGCAAACGCTCTGCAAGAACGGTTTAATGAATTGGAAATTTTGTATGCCAACCCGTTTAAAGTCGGTTTATCAAAAACAAGGCTGAAACGTCTGATGTATTGGATTTTCTTCGGAGAACATAAAAAGCCGGAGATGTCGATTTTAAACGAAGAGGGATTAATGAGAGCAACTAGGGTTAAAACGGCTAAAGCTGCGATAGGACATTTGGAAAAGCATATACCGGAAGAACATAAAGAAGTATTTTTATCTGTCATCTCGTTTTATAAACAATTAATTTTCAGATTGGAGCACAGCCATCGCGAATATAAATCGAACGCCCATTTTGAAAATCAGAAGCTGGAAGTGAAGCTGAAGGCTGTGCAGGCGATTAGAAATGAGATTCAGACGCTCTTTGAGGAGCGGGAAATTTCCCGGGACATCTCTCATGAGCTTCGACAATATATTAATGATGTGGAAGCCGCAATGCTAGAAGGCGGCGAATAATTCCAAGAAAAAAAGCTGGCATCGGACGCCAGCTTTTTTCTATAGGTTAGGGGCGATGGAATTCGACAGTGTTGTCGTTTCGGTCGAACCAGCCTCTGAAGGCCCAGTTGATCCAGCCGCCGTCTCCTTTGTTTGTGAAGCTTCCGTCTTCAAATACCCAAATGCCGTACGTAATGCCGTCATAAACGGCCGAGCCGTAAAACTGCACACCATTTAAGTGATCTTCATACTCCTGGCTTAAGTTAAAAACCATGACGTTATATTTTTGGCCGGATGCGTAGAAGGAAGACTCCATGAGATTTTTCACAAAACCGTCCCTGTTCTGGGCTGATTTAATGGCATCTGAGATTTGGTTGGCAATCCCAAGCAAATCAAGGTTGACGTTTAAACCGACTTCTGCGGCAGCTGTTCCGGCTGTTGTTTTCTGTGAGATCTTCGGTGCGGGATTTTCCTCAGCAGAGGCAAGGGACAAAGGGGCAATTGTCAAAGCGGCGCCAAGTGCAAGAGTCATTGGGATACGAATACGTTTCAATTTGTTTCCTCCTCTATGTTTTGTGGGCTACAGTATTCGCTTACCCTGCTCGCTGTCTAAATAATCTTATAATTGATAAAATAGGAAAAAAATAGTACAAATGCGCATTGTTTACTATGAAATAAAAAACGTCCTTATGAAAAAAGAAGCAAAAAGAGGGCCTAAGCGTATTATTGGTATCGGCTGAGAGGAATGTGAGATAATATAGACGCTTACATTTCAGTGAAAGGGTGGATGTTCAAGTGCCAACAAGTTTAAAAGATACTGTAAAGTTACATAACGGAGTTGAAATGCCTTGGTTCGGTCTTGGTGTTTTTAAAGTAGAAAACGGAAGTGAAGCGACTGAATCGGTTAAAGCTGCGATTAAAAATGGCTACCGCAGCATTGATACAGCGGCTGTCTATAAAAATGAAGAAGGTGTAGGCATCGGCATTAAAGAATCCGGTGTTGCAAGAGAAGAGCTCTTCATTACATCAAAAGTATGGAATGAAGATCAGGGTTACGACACAACGCTTGCTGCCTTTGAAAAAAGCCTGGAAAGACTTCAGCTTGATTATTTAGACTTATATTTAATCCACTGGCCTGGCAAGGATAAGTATAAAGATACATGGCGCGCGCTTGAAAAGCTGTACAAAGACGGCAAAATCCGCGCGATCGGCGTCAGCAACTTCCAAGTTCATCATTTAGAAGAGCTTTTGAAAGATGCTGAAATCAAACCGATGGTGAACCAAGTTGAATTTCACCCTCGTTTGACGCAAAAAGAATTAAGAGACTACTGCAAAAAGCAAGGCATCCAGCTGGAAGCATGGTCTCCGCTTATGCAGGGCCAGCTGCTTGATAACGAAGTGCTGACACAGATCGCTGAAAAATATAATAAATCTGTAGCACAAGTGATTTTGCGCTGGGATCTTCAGCATGAAGTTGTAACGATTCCAAAATCGATTAAAGAACACCGTATTATCGAAAACGCTGATATTTTTGATTTCGAATTGTCTCAAGAAGACATGGATAAGATTGATGCGTTAAATCAAGATGAACGTGTCGGTCCAAACCCCGATGAGCTTCTGTTTTAATCAAAAACTCCCCGTCTGCACACGGGGAGTTTTTTAGTGCGTTTTTTTCAGTTGAATCAAAAACAGCATCAGAAAGGAAATCACGATGATACAGACGACCCACGCCCATGCAAGTGTGTTGTTGCCGGAATCCAAAGCGACATAAATGGCTGTCGGCAGAGTTTGGGTAACACCCGGGATATTCCCGGCAAACATTAAGGTGGCGCCGAATTCACCGAGCGCCCGAGCCAGACTGAGAATGCTTCCGGTCAGCAACGATGGATACGCCAGCGGAATGGAGATATGGATAAACACCTTCCATCTGCTTGCTCCGTCTACCATTGCCGCTCCCTCTATATCGGGGTCAATATTGGAAAACCCGGTTTTGGCCGATTGATACATAAGCGGAAAAGCCACGATAGCAGACGCAATCACAGCAGCCCACCAGGTGAAGATCACGGGCTGGTGAAAGATCCATTCGATCGCTTGTCCGATGAAGCTGTGCTTTCCAAACATGACGATCAAAATAAAACCGACAACGGTGGGCGGAAGAACGAGAGGAAGCATAAAAATCGTTTCGAGTATGGTTTTTCCGAAAAATGATGCTCGTGACATCCATGCCCCCGCCAAAGTTCCGAGAATGATCACCGCGATTCCGGCGACCGCCGCCACTTGAAAGGAAAGCATAACCGGCGTGAAAAATTCTGAAGTGCTGATGTTATTCAGCAGTAAAACCATATTTCTCAAACACTTTCATCGCTTCATCTGTTTGCAGGTAATCGTAAAATTCCTTCGCTTCCTTATGGTGTTTCGTATCTTTTACAATTCCTAACGGGTAAACGATCGGGCTGTGTGTATCAGCTTTTGTCTCATCGACGATTTTGACTTTCTTAGAGATCAGCGCGTCTGTTTTATAAACGACACCTGCGTCTACATTGCCTGTTTCTACATATGAAAGAACCTGGCGAACGTCTTTTCCGTACACGATCTTATCTTTTACTTTATCCCATAGAGACAGCTTTGTCAGTGATTCTTTTCCATAAGCTCCTGCCGGTACAGATTCTGGAGTCCCGAGAGCAATTTTTTCTGAATCAGTCAGATTGTCAAAGCCTGTGACCGGTGAATCTCCATCCTTAGGCACAACGAGCACAATTTCATTTCCGACTAAATGAGTGCTGTCTTTTTTAGCGATATCCCCATCATCTACAAGTTTTTGGAATTTGTCCTCAGCGGCTGAGAAGAACAGATCCGCCCCGGCTCCTTGAGAAATTTGCTTTTGCAAGGCACCTGATGAGCCAAAGTTATCTTGGATCGTAATATTGTGATGGGTTTTCTCGTAATTCTTTTGAATTTCCTCGAGTGCATCCTGGGCACTGGCAGCTGCTGAGACAGTTAAGGTCACTTTTTTCTCATTGTCACTTGATGATTGGCTGGCAGAGCAGCCTACTGCAAGCAGGAAAACAGTTAATGCTGCGGTCAGAATGGAATACTTCTTAAACATGATTGCACCCCTTATAATTAGTTATATCTAATTATAACTGATTATGTTTGGGGTATGTGGGTTTTGTTACATTCTCTGAAAAGGTATAATGAAATAGGAGAGTGATGATGATGAATGAAACCTCTTCCTATACGATAGAAGAAGTGGCTGGTCTGCTGAAGGTATCAAAGCTGACCGTTTATGATTTGATTAAAAAAGGCATGATCCCTGCTTACCGTGTCGGAAGGCAGATGCGTGTCGATGAAGCAGATTTAAAGCAATATAAGGCGAACATGAGAATGTCTCAGCCTGTGTCTTCACCCGAAGAGCCGAGAAAGACACAGGAGCCGATGCCGGAGGGAAGGCGGAATGTCGTCCTCAGCGGACAGGATATATCGATGGATCTGCTCAGCAAGCATTTGGAAAATGCCATTCAAGAGACGCCGCTCCGCCAATACAAAGGCAGCTTAAACAGCCTCATTGACATGTACCAAGGCAAATGCGACATTGTCAGTCTTCATCTGTACGATGCGGAAACCGCTCAATATAATACGCCTTATGTCAAACGCATTCTGTCAGGCGAACCGTTTTGTCAGATGAATGTTGTCCTTCGCAAAGCCGGCTTATATGTTCAAAAAGGAAATCCGAAAAACATACAAGGCTGGGATGACCTGAAACGAACCGACATCCGCATCATCAACAGAGAAAAAGGATCGGGCGCAAGAGTGCTGCTTGACGAACAGATTGGTCTGCTTGGTGTGACACCTTCAGACGTCAAGGGATACAGTGACATTGTGACTGATCATTATGCTGTTGCCTCCCAGGTCTCGAGCGGGCAGGCAGACGCGGGAATCGGGGCGCAGCACGCGGCACATATGGGAAACGTTGATTTTATCCCGCTCATCGAGGAACAATACGACATTGTCATTTTGAAAAAACACCAGCAGCTGCTTGAAGCTGTAAGGAGCATCTTGAAATCAGAAGAATATAAGGCCAACCTGTCTCATCTCAATGGCTATCAAACGAAGCTGACAGGTAAAGTGATATACGAAACATGAAAAAAATCCCTCGTAGAGGGATTTTTTATTGACCATAAAAACGCAGAAGGTCTCCGTTTAACATTTTATCAGAGAGAGACAGCTCTTCAGTTGCTTTTTCTTTATAGGGAGCGCACGCATCTTGGTTTTCTAACACTTCTCCTGTTTTTTGGCTGTAGCATGTGTTTTTCGTATATACATAGTCGTTCGTGATAAAGCTGCCGTTTCTCAGCACGGCAAATGGCGTTCGGTTGTTTGACATCAAATCATTGCCAAACTGAATATCACCTTTTGTATCAATTCCGAGCAGGTGCATCAGAGTCGGCCTGACGTCAACCTGTCCTCCGGCATCGGAGATTGTTTCCGGGTTTTGATCAGTGATTCCAGGAATATGAATGATAAACGGCACCCGCTGAAGCTGGATGGTGTCATATGGCGTAATTTCACGTTTTCCTAAAAACTCAGCCAGGGCTTTATTATGGGCTTCTGATATGCCGTAATGATCTCCCATAAAGACAATCATCGAGTTTTCGTATAAGCCTTCATCCTTGAGCTTTTTGATAAAATGCTTCAGTGCTTCATCCTCATAGCGAACCGTCGTCACATAGCGGTTTAACAGGTTGCTGCTTGAATCATATTCATCAATCAGCTGATCCTTTTCATCAATTTCAAACGGAAAATGGTTCGTCAATGTGATGAAATTGCTGTAGAACGGCTGCGGCAGGCTTTTCAGTTTAGAAGCTGACTGTTCCAGAAATTCCTTATCCTTTAATCCCCAGCTTGTTGAGGTTTCGGGAGTCACATGGAACTCATCGACATCAAAAAAGCGGTCAATCCCAAACGTTTCATACATCACATCTCTGTTCCAAAATGTTTTATGATTGGCGTGAAAGACGGCTGAATAATAATCATTCTGCTTGAGTGATTTGTACATCGTATGAAATTGATGGTCACTTTTCGTAAAAAAGACGGCGCCGCTTAGGGAAGGGTATAGAGAGTTAGCGACGATAAATTCCGAATCAGACGTTTTGCCTTGCTCTGTTTGCTGGTAAAAATGATCAAAGGAATAGCTTTTTTTCATCAGATCATTCATAAACGGGGTAATTTCTTTTCCGTTTACCTTTTCATTCAGAACAAAGCTTTGAGTCGATTCAAGCGTCACAAAAATCACATTCCGTCCCTTTGCCAGTCCGAACTTGCTTTGATCAGGCTTGCTGTAGTCAGCCTCAGTATAGTTTTTGATTGTAGAGAGGCTGTCTTCATCGGCAAATGCCTTCGCACTCATATTGACAGTCTGAGAAATGGTATCGTAGATGTGGAACTGAAACAGGCCAATGCTTTTGACGAGCACTTCCCGATCGAAGGAATGTGCCAATAGCTTCGGCTGTTCAATTTCTGCAAGCCCCAGCGTACCTATAAGAATCCCGCAGGAAGCAGCATAGTACCGCTTGACCGTACGGGGGTTCGCTTTCGATTCGGGACTCTTCTCTTTTCTGAAGAGCAGCAGAAGAAAAGCCAAATCCGCAAACAGAGCGATGAACAAAGGATTAAACAGTTCTTTTACACTGCTGCCCATATCGCTCATGTTGCTGGCCTGAAACAAAACCGGAATGGTAATAAAATCGATATAAAAGCCGTAAAAAATCGTGTTGGAGATCAAAATGGCAGTCAGAACCAAATTGGCAATCAGCAAAAAGATGCGCTGCTTGCTGCCTTTTAAAAGCAGTCCAATCCCAAATAGAGGGAGTATGAAGCTAAGCGGATTGATCAGCAGAATCAGCTCCTGCAATAGAGAGTCGATCTGCAAATCAAACCCCAGTTTATAGATCACATAAGTTTTGATCCACATGAATAAGATGGATAAACTTAAAAAACGCTGATTGTGAAAAAAGGTTCCTTTCATCAATTGATAACTCCTCACGTTTTCTTGAACATCTGCCATGAGATGCTTCTTATGTAAAACCTACTAAAAACAGTCTTCTTAGACAAGCTTCAGCACTCGTGTTTAAAACATACGCCCATGGAACAGCATATAAAAATAATAGCATGATGCTATTGTCAGACCGGCCAACACAAGCTGTTCGGAAAAACTGCCTGTCTTCATATACAGCGGCAGCCGTATGCGAATGGTTGAAGGGAATAACAATTTGATGCCGTTCACTGTCCAGGCATCCAGAACCAAGTGGCTTGCCATTCCGATCATCAGCCCTGCTGATATGTTTTTATCCGGAATATATGTAGAAGTGATAAAAAACATGATGAGCAGAAACAGCAGGCTGTGTGTAAAGGTGCGGTGGCCAAAAACGGAGCTGACCACTTTCGATAAAATAGGAAACTTTCTCCCGATTTTGCTTTGCGTGTGGCAGATGTCGGGAATTAATGCGCCAACCGCGCCGGACGCCGCCATGAGTACTGGGTCAAATCCATAATAATAAGCCGCTGCGGTACAAGAAGCGATGCCTCCCATGATGTGTGTTTTTCCTGTCATTTCCCGCTTCTCCTTTATCTTTTGCAAAAATCTCTGAATTACAAATATATCAAGAGAATGTATGTTTGAGCAACAGAACTTTGGCCGATAAAAAAATGAGCCGCATAATTTCCTGAGAAAAAGGCATCTTAAAGATGTACCTATTTTCTAAAAGAGGTGATACGAATGGCTTTCTTTAATAAAGATAAAGGTAAACGTTCTGAAAAAGAAAAAAACGTAATCCAAGGAGCTCTTGAGGATGCCGGTTCAGCTCTTAAAGATGATCCGCTTCAAGAAGCTGTGCAAAAAAAGAAAAATAATCGCTAACCGCATGCGGATAGGGCTTGGCTCTATCCGCATTTTCCATCTGTTCCCTTTGACAGATCATTCTTTCTTTGATAACCTTCTGGGAGTAACTGAATAAATAAATCCTCACTCTTTCTCAGTGAGGTAGAGGTTGCGCGGATGATGAGTCACACATGCCAGGCTGACAGGAGCTGTTAAACATGTGTAAAAGGCATCAGCGCCGAAGTGTGGAGAAAGCCGATCCTTCTCTATGCTGGGACTGTATCTGAATAAGTGCAGGACTGCCGCGTGCTTTTTCGCGGAGGGCTATCCGGAGATCAAGGGTGTGTGTTTCTTTAAGCATGGACTTTTGTTCAGGCTTTTTTTGTGTTTACATGATCTCGGGTTCTGGTCCGTACAAAGAATCATTGGAGGTACTGGAATGGAACAGACAAAAAAATGGGGTTTTTGGTTATTAACGGCGTTTGTCGTTGGAAATATGGTTGGATCGGGGATTTTCTCCCTGCCGAGTTCGCTTGCTTCGATTGCAAGTCCGCTTGGCGCTACGTCCGCCTGGCTTTTAACAGGTGCGGGCGTGCTGATGATTGCGCTTGTCTTCGGGCACTTGTCCATTCGCAAGCCTGAGCTGACAGCGGGACCGCAAAGTTATGCGAGAGCGCTGTTTTCTGATCCGAAGAAAGGGAACGCTGCCGGATTCACAATGGTGTGGGGCTACTGGGTGGCGAGCTGGATCAGTAACGTGGCGATTATCACAAGTCTTGCCGGTTACTTGACTTCGTTTTTCCCGATTTTAGTTGATAAACGTGTACTGTTTGCTGTCGGCAGCCAAGAGGTGACACTCGGCCAATTGCTGACGTTTGCTGTATGTACGATTTTGCTCTGGGGAACGCACACGATTCTTGTTGCAAGCATTAACGGTGCAAGTAAATTAAACTTTATCACAACGTTTTCAAAAGTATTAGGTTTTGTTTTCTTTATCATTGCCGGATTGTTTGTGTTTCAAACGACATTATTCGATCATTTTTATTTTCCGATTCAAGGTGAGAACGGCACAAGCATTGGCATCGGCGGACAGGTTCACAACGCCGCCATTTCTACTCTATGGGCGTTTGTCGGAATTGAATCAGCAGTGATCTTGTCTGGACGCGCGCGTACTCAGCGTGATGTGAAACGTGCGACCATCACAGGTTTGTTGATCGCGTTAAGCATTTACATTATTGTCACATTGATCACAATGGGGGTTCTGCCGCACGATAAGCTTGTCGGATCTGAAAAACCGTTCGTTGATGTGCTGTATGCGATTGTCGGAAACGCAGGAAGCGTGATTATGGCGCTGCTGGCGATTCTTTGCTTATTCGGAACGATGCTCGGCTGGATTTTGCTTGGCTCTGAGGTTCCGTACCAAGCTGCTAAAGCAGGAGATTTTCCGGCGGTCTTTGCGAAAACAAATAAAAAGGGAAGCCCGGTTATTTCACTGATCATTACAAATGTGATGTCACAGGTCTTCATATTCTCTGTTATTTCCCGGACAATAAGTGACGCATTTACGTTTTTAACGACAGCGGCAACCCTTGCGTATTTAATTCCGTATTTAGTGTCTGCGATTTACAGCCTGAAGCTTGTTATCAAAGGCGAAACGTATGATCAGCTGAAAGGTTCCCGGGTAAAAGACGGATTGATCGCGATTTTAGCGTGTGTATACTCATTGTTTGTTATTGTAACAGGCACAGCGGATTTAACGACATTTATTCTCGGCATCGGTTTGTTCTTTGTCGGTCTGGTAATTTATCCGTTTGTGATTAAGAAATTCTCGAAAGAAAAACAAGCATAACAGAAGACACCTGACAATGCAGTCAGGTGTCTTTTTTTATGCTGTTACGAGTCCCATACACAAAATAGCGGACAGGAACGATGTCAGTGATAGAGACATTCGAATATGCAAAAAACGCTTTTTCAGTTTCTCCAGAAAATGAAACAAAGCCAGCACTAGGATAAAAACGAGAAGCACATGAGAAAAAGGCCCGTTGAAAAAACGAATGGCAATGATGATGCAGCTTAATATGAATTGAGAAAGAAAATATGCGATGTGGTTCAATATGAGCTGCTCCGTCCTGTCGGTTTCTTTGCAATATAGAAAAGAGCCGCAGATCAGTGCGGCTCTTTGTTTATTTTGTTAAGCTTTTTGTAATAAATTTCAGCTGTCCTTCTAGTGAAATCGGGTCTGAGAAATAGAAGCCGATCGGGTCAATTTTATAGACATGATCATTTTTGACAGCATCGAGGTTTTTCCAGATGGAACTGTCAAATACGCCGCCATCGTCTCTGCCTGATTGCCATGGACCCGCGAAAATGTAATCTCCGGCGAAGTCAGGGAGCTTTTCTAAAGAAATGCTGGTATATCCTGGGCCTTGGTCAATGGCTTTTTCCTTTGTCAGCTTTGTGGCCTGTAAACCAAGATCTTTGTAGACGATGCTTCCGCCTCTTCCGAAATCTTTACCGAATACATAAATGTCTTTGCCGTTTGTTTGCATAATGGAAACCGTTTTGTCACCGATGACTTTTTGGATTTTTGTTTTGGCTTCCGCAACTTTTTTGTCCCACTCGGCAAGCCACTTCTCCGCTTTATCTTCCGTTCCTGTCATTTTTGCGAATTCTTTCAGCTGTTCGATGTTATCGAGCTTATCGTATTTCACCGCAACAGTCGGCGCGATTTTTTCGAGCTTTTTAATATCGGCGCCTTGTGTTGTCCAAACGATGATCAGGTCAGGCTTTAAATCAATCACTTTTTCAACAGAAGTGCCGTCTCCGATATTTGTGACACCATCGGTTTTACCTTTGTAGTAAGGGTTTTTAAATACATTTTCAGGTGCACCGACGACGTTGATGCCCAGTGTTTTGAAGTCTCCGTAGTAGCCGTCAGCCATGACAACCACCCGTTTAGGATGTTTAGGAATTTTCACATTTCCGTTTTCAGCCTTGTATGTAACGGTTTCTTCGTCTTTTGAATCAGAGGAAGAGCCTTTGCTTTCTGAGTGATTTCCGCAGGCTGCCAGCGCTGCAATCAATAGCAGGGCAAAAAATGAGGCTCCGAGTTTCTTATATATATGGGTCATATCTCATACCTTCTTTCCAAAAAAATAGATGATAAAGAGAATCATTATCATCTGTGATTATACCATCATAAGTGCCAGTTGGCACGATATTATTGCATTTATATTTTCGTTTTTATCAAAACGCTCTATTAAATCAGCGGAAAAAAGTGATATACTGAAACAGCAATTGATAATCATTATCATTATCGAAAGGAAGTACGGCTGTTGAGTCACATGAAAGATAAACAGATGATATCAGATGAAGAAATTCAATGGACATCCCGGTCGTTTGGTGCGGTCATTGTGCTTGTTGCGGGGGTATGTTTATTATGCTTCGGCGCGATGCTGTCCATTTCTCTCGGTGCTGCGGATATCCATTTACGGACTGTGTGGGACGCCATCTTTCATTTCCAGCCAAATGAAACCTCACACCAAATCATACACGATCTTCGGCTGCCAAGAACGGCTGCTGCCGCGCTTGTCGGCGCATTGTTAGCCGTGTCTGGGGCGGTCATGCAGGGCATGACGAGAAACCCATTGGCGGAGCCTTCTATTATGGGGATAACATCGGGCTCTGCTTTTGCTATTTCGATTGCGTTTGCTTTTTTTCCAGGACTTTCTGCCTTCGGGCTTGTGCTGTGGTCCTTTGCGGGCGCGGGACTGGGGGCATCGACGGTATTGGGCATCGGCATGTTTTCCAGGGGCGGTCTCACGCCTGTAAAGCTTGCTCTTGCCGGAACGGCCGTCAGTTATTTCTTTACGGGCATTTCAACCGCAATTGCGCTCCGTTTTGATGTAGCACAGGATGTCAGCTTTTGGTACGCAGGCGGGGTAGCGGGTGTGAAATGGTCAGGCGTTCAGCTGCTGGTTATTGCAGGAGCTGTCGGTTTGACGTTTGCGTTTATCATTGCCCGGTCTGTGACGGTGTTAAGCCTCGGTGACGATCTGGCGAAGGGGCTTGGGCAGTATACATCAGCGGTGAAACTGGTTGGCATGCTTGTCGTTGTCGTGTTGACGGGAGCTGCTGTTTCCATTGCCGGCACTATCGCGTTTATCGGACTGATTATTCCTCATATCACAAGGTTTTTGGTAGGAGTTGATTATCGGTGGATCATTCCTTGCTCGGCGGTGCTTGGCGCTGTTTTGCTTGTTTTTGCTGACATTGCGGCCAGACTCGTGAACGCGCCGTTTGAAACGCCTGTCGGCGCGCTGACCTCCCTCATCGGTGTTCCCTTTTTCTTTTATTTGGCACGTCGTGAAAGGAGAGGGCTGTAATGAAAACGAAAACGAAAACGAA
The DNA here is from genome assembly GCF_054161355.1 of Bacillus sp. PK3-037. NCBI lineage: Bacteria > Bacillati > Bacillota > Bacilli > Caryophanales > Bacillaceae > Bacillus > Bacillus sp. PK3-037. The sequence continues at coordinate 872,174 of NZ_CP096408.1, forward strand.
AAAACCTCTTATTGTGATAGCAGTGACTTTTCTGCTGATCGTGCTTGTCTTTTTTATCAGCCTGAATCTGGGTGTCATTAAAATTGCCCCATGGCAAACGCTCAAGGTCTTCTTCGGCCAAGGGACGGCGCGGGATGAGCTTGTCTTATTTGAGTTCAGGCTGCCGCGAATAATGTTGTCGTTGCTTGTTGGGGCGGGTATCGCTGTTGCCGGAGCCATTTTGCAAAGCGTGTCTCAAAATGATTTGGCTGAACCGGGTATTCTCGGAATTAACGCCGGGGGTTCGCTTGCTGTTGTGCTCTTTATTTACTTTTTTCAAGGATCAGCATCAGATATCGGCTTTTTAGGGACGTTTATGCTGCCGTTCAGTGCTTTGGCAGGCGCGTTCCTCGCCGCGTTTCTCATTTATCTTCTGGCTTGGAAAAAAGGTGTGACTCCGATTCGGCTGATCCTAGTCGGAATCGGTGTGAATGCCGGATTTAATGCCCTTTTGCTTATTTTTCAGCTCAAAATGGACCCGCATGACTTTATGCAGGCTGCAGTTTGGATATCAGGTTCGATATGGGGGGCCAATTGGAACATGATCTGGGCGGTACTCCCCTGGATTGTGATCTTGCTTCCTTTTACTTTATATAAAGCACGCTATCTGAACATTTTACAGCTGGGAGACCAATTAGCGACCGGACTTGGCACTGCTGTTGAAAAGGAAAGACGGATTCTCCTTCTGGCAGCGGTCGCTCTTGCCGCATCCTGTGTGGCAGCTGCAGGAGGCATCGCGTTCCTCGGATTAATCGCACCGCATGCGGCAAGAAGGCTTACCGGTCCCCGCCACCAGACGCTTATACCGGTTTCCGCCTTTATCGGCGCGTTTCTGTTTCTGCTGGCTGATACGCTGGCGAGAAATGTATTGGCACCGTCAGAAATTCCGGTCGGACTTGTCATCTCCGTTTTAGGCGCGCCTTACTTTATTTATTTATTGATGAAATCGAATTGAGGAGGGGACCGAACTTGAATTCATTATCAACGGAACAGCTTGGGATCGGTTATGGCGACAGGCTGATTGTAGAAGATTTAAATATATCCATTCCTAAAGGGAAAATAACAACCTTAATTGGGCCGAATGGCTGCGGAAAGTCAACGATATTAAAAACGATGTCCAGAATTATGCGCTCACATCAAGGTGCCGTTTACTTAAACGGCAATGCGATTCATAAAATGTCTACTAAGGACATTGCGAAGGATATGGCCATTCTGCCGCAGACGCCTGAGGCTCCGAGCGGATTAACGGTGTACGAATTGGTGTCGTACGGCAGATTTCCGCATCAGTCAGGCTTCGGCAGATTAAATGATGAAGACCGCCGCATCATCAAATGGGCACTCGAAGAAACCGGCATGGCGGAATACCATGAGCGTCCGATTGAGGCATTGTCAGGCGGACAGTGTCAGCGCGTGTGGATTGCGATGGCGCTTGCACAAGGGACAGAGCTGCTTTTGCTTGACGAGCCAACAACATATCTCGATCTCGCACATCAGCTCGAAATCCTGCAGCTGCTTGACAGACTGAATAAAGAACAGGGGCGGACGATTTTAATGGTGATTCATGATCTGAATCACGCGGCCCGATTTTCCCATTATATGATTGCGCTCAAAAAAGGCACGGTCATTAAGGAAGGAACCGCACTGGAGGTCATGACGCCGGATATTTTGAAGCGGGTATTCCAGATTGATGCCGAAATCGTCACTGATCCTCGTACAAATAAACCAGTATGCTTAACCTATGACCTGATTAAAACTGAAAAACAGCTTGTTTCTGTGTAAGAAAAATCCCGGTATGACGCCGGGATTTTTTATTTTTAACCACAAAAATATAATATTCCTTGCTAATTCCAGATTTTGAAGAAAAAGATTGAAAGTCTATTTGAATTAATAGATAATATTGGTTAGAATGTTTCGGAAATATTACGAAAATTACAGAAAGAGGAGATCATTGTGTCCAAGAAGAAAAAATGGCTTATTGCCGGTTCGATATGTGCCGGTGTGCTCCTACTGGCGGGGATCGGCGCCGGCGGTTTTTACTTTTTTACTCACATGAACCAAGTTGCCGTATCATCGGAGCCTTATGCTGAATCGGTCGCGGTGTATATGGGCGGTGAATCTGAATCTGCCCAATCGTTTTCGGGAAAAGTTGAACCAGAGAAACAGCAAAAAGTATACATAGATTCAGAGAAAGGAAGCATTAAAAAAACGTACGTCAAAGAAGGCGATAAGGTTAAAAAAGGCGATAAGCTTTTCGAGTACGAGGGCGAGGATCATTCTGACGAAATTGAGCAAAGCAATTTACAAACTGAAATGACAAACCTTCAAATCAGCCGCTTGCAAAAATCAATAGCAGAAACTGAGAAGAAGCTGAAGACAGCCGGAAAAGACGAGAAAGCACAGCTTCAAGACGAGCTTGACCAGGCCAATTTTGATTTAAAGACAAGCCAGCTTGAACTGAAGCAGCACCAAAAAGAACTGGCTGCACTAACGAAAAACAAAGGTTCTAATGTGATCACAAGCAAGCATGACGGTATCGTTCAAAGCGTCAATCAGGATATTGCGGACGGCGCAACGGGTGATCAGGCAGCAGGCCCGTATATCCAAATCGTTTCAACGGGCAAATACCTTGTGAAAAGCCAAATCAACGAGCTGTTAATGGACACGATTAAAAAAGGCAGCAAAGTCAGAGTTACGCTGAAAACAGGCGGCGAAGGCGAGTGGAAAGGCAAGATCACTTCAATCGGCAAGCTTCCTGCTGGAACAGGCGAGGGGGAAGAGTCAGAAAGTTATGCTGAAGAGGAAATGAATCCCCAATCCTCTAACTATCCTTTCACTGTTTTATTGGACAGCCATAAGGGCCTTGAAGTCGGCTATCATGTCAATATTGAAGTCATAAGTGACGAAGCAGATGCGAATACGATTAAGCTGCCGTCCGACATGATTATCCAGGACGATGGCGAACCATACGTTTGGAAGACGGATGAGGAGCAGAAAGCGGTTAAACAGCCTGTTGAAATCGGAGAGACAGACGAAAGTGACATGGTCGAAATCAAAAGCGGCCTGACACCGGAAGATTATGTGATCTATCCTGATCCCGCGGTCAAGGAAGGAAAGCAGGTTACAGTCAATGCTGACACTGAATAATATTTCTAAATCGTACAAGCTGGGCAAAGAAGAGGTGCCGATCTTAAAGCATATTAATCTCACCGTCAAAGCTGGTGAATTTCTGGCCATTATGGGGCCGTCCGGTTCAGGGAAGTCTACGTTAATGAATATTATAGGCTGTTTGGACAGGCCGACCTCCGGAACCTATATGCTGGACCAGATGGATGTATTAAAAGGGAAAGACGGTGCTTTGGCTGACATTCGCAACGAATCGATCGGGTTTGTGTTTCAAACCTTTCATTTGCTGCCGCGTCTTACCGCACTGCAAAATGTCGAGCTGCCGATGATTTACAATAAGGTAAAGAAAAAAGAAAGAAGGCAAAGAGCCTATGAAGCTCTTGAAAAGGTTGGTTTGAAAGATAGGATCTCTTACAAGCCGCCAAAGCTGTCCGGCGGACAAAAGCAGCGGGTGGCGATTGCCAGAGCTCTTGTCAATCAGCCTCGGTTTATTCTGGCAGATGAACCGACCGGGGCGCTTGATACAAAATCAAGTGAACAAATTTTGTCGCTGTTTTCACAATTGCATCAGGAAGGCACTACGATTATTATGATTACCCATGACCCGGACGTCGCCAGAAAAGCCGACAGAACCGTTTTTATCAGAGACGGAGAATTAGTGTTAGACGAGAGAGGGATTAGCCATGCTTGAACATATTCGGATCTCCTTTCAATCTATTTTTTCACATAAGCTGAGGTCGATTCTTACAATGCTTGGTGTCATTATCGGTATAGCGGCGATCATTGCGATCGTCTCTATGCTGAAAGGCCAAAGCGAGCAATTAAAGCAAAGCATGATCGGCATGGGAAATAACGCGATTAATGTTGTGTACCAGCCAACAGGCGGGGAGGAGGAAGAAGGCGGTTACCAGGAGGTTTCTTACACGTCAGCACCCCCTGTATCTGAAGAAACCATTAAGACGATAAAATCAGACCCGGTTGTAAAAGGATTATCTTTATATTACTTGTCCGAAGGCGCCACCGTTTTTCACTTAACGAACGTTTCTTATCCTCAAGTGTACGGAGTGGATGCTGATTATTTCGATATGTTCCCGATCAGCATTACTGAGGGGAGAAAGCTGGCGGAAAAAGAATTAAACAGCACACACCAAGTGGTTATGATCAATGAGGCCGCAAGAGATGAGCTGTTTCCTGACGGTGACGCTCTGCACAAAAACATTGAGATGAACGGTGTGCCGTTCCGGGTTGCCGGTGTTTTTCATGAAAAGAAACAGGAAGAAAGCATGTTTGATGGCGACTATGCGAATCCGGTTTTATATGTGCCGAAAAAAGTGTGGCCGCTTATTGAAGGATTTGACGCGCCGACACAGATTGCGGTGCAGGCAGACTCTTCTGAGCATATCCAAGAAGCCGGTGTAATGGCCGCGGACCTTCTAAATCAAGGACTGTCAGATGCTGATTTGGAAAAAGCGGAGTACAGCGTGATGGATCTTCAGGAGATCGCTCAGGAAGTGGAGTCCTTTAACCAGTCGTTTGCTCTGCTGCTTGGCGGAATTGCAAGCATCTCACTTTTGGTCGGAGGCATCGGTGTCATGAACATTATGCTTGTTTCAGTGACGGAGCGCACGCGGGAAATTGGGATTAAGAAGGCGCTAGGTGCCAAGCGGCGCGTGATTTTATTTCAATTTTTAACAGAGGCTGTCGTGCTGACAAGTATTGGCGGAATTCTCGGTGTGCTGGCGGGCTTTGGCATCGCTAAACTTATCACGGTTATCTTTCCGATGCCTTTTATCATCTCCGTTCCGGCAGTTATCGGAGCACTCATTTTCTCAATGGCAGTCGGCATTATTTTCGGCTTGCTGCCGTCCATTAAGGCATCCAAGCTTCAGCCTGTTGACGCGCTTCGATATGAATAAAAAGAACGCATCCAATCGGATGGCGTTCTTTTTTTAGCTGGGCAGTGCTGAATTGCATTTATCTAAAATAAGAAAAACGGCTGCGAGGATCATTTCTTCTGTGGTTGACAGCCAAATGTTATGAATCATTTGATCTGCCGTATAAGCGGTCATCCATAAAAACAGCAGCTGGACGGTGCCGGCCATAAGGATAAAAGCTCGTTTTCCAGTCTTAAAAAACGTAAAACTATGTATCATCAGCCGTTCAAAAGGTTCAAAGCATAGTCCGAGCACAAGAAATAACACAGCAAAAAGCAGGACATGAGCAGCTGATCGATAGCTCGTTCCCGCCAAAGAAAAGACACAGAGAATGATTGTAAAATAGCAAAATAACACAGCCGCCGCTGCCAGCACATACTGTACGGCCTGCCGTAATAAATACTTTTGATGTATCACTGGTTCATCTCCTTATCAGCGCTTGCAGAGAGAGAACGAGCGCTCTCTGCAAGCTGCCAGTTTTTTATTTGCTGCTTTTCTTTTTCACAACCGGATGCTTTTCTTTTGAAAGGACATCCGTAAATTCTTTGCCTAAGTCAAGGTGTTCTTGGACGAAGGTTTCAGGAAGCATTGCGAGCCATTGGTTTAAAGACACATCGGCATAATGGTCATCTTTAAAGATTTCTAAAAAGACGAGCGGTTCATTGCCGAGGTTTTCTACGTAGTGGCCCATCGCAAATGGAACATAACCGACATCACCGGCTTGATAGTTAAAGGTTCTCGCATGGCCGTCAGCAGCAAAAACGGTCATTCTCGCTTTACCGGAGATGTAATATTGCCATTCATGCGTATTCGGATGCCAGTGAAGCTCTCTCATGGCGCCTGGTTCCACGGTTACAAGCGCGGATGCAATGGTTTTAGACACTGTAAAGTTTGTCGAATCCGCAATGTACACCTTTCCTCCTTCTGATGCAATCGGCTCCTGTTCAAGAAGGCGGTACGTAAACGGATAAGGCACTTCGCCGTACGGCCCTTCCACAATGTCATCTTTTAAACAGCCCGGCACAGGTTTTTCAAATATATATTTTTCTTTGCCTGGCAAATTGGCGATTTCTTTTTCTGTTACGCCAAAATTAGCGGCGATCACTTCTTTAGGGGTGTGGGCAAGCCAGTCTGTCAGCTGGAACGTGCTGTTTTCAGAGAATGACCCGTCGTCAAACACGAGCAGGAACTCTGCCCCTTCTTCAAGCGCTTGAATCGAGTGCGGCAGGCCTGACGGGAAGTACCATAAATCTCCTTCGCCTACATCATCAATAAAGCTGCGGCCCTTTTCATCCACAATCGTGACGCGTGCTTTCCCGTAGATCATATAAGCCCACTCTGCTTCCTTATGCCAATGAAGCTCGCGAATGGCGCCTGGCTTCAGCCGCATATTAACAGAAGCCAGGTTTTCTGAAATCGGCAGCTCACGTACGGTAACTTCACGGGCGTACCCGCCTTTTTCCAAACGGTTATGAGTATCTGAGAAAGAAAACTTCATATTTTCAACGGTGCCATGATCGGTTTCCGGCGGTACGAGCATATCGGGATTCTGCCGGTCCCTTTCAATATTACGCGGGATTTTCACTGTCGCTCCCTTATCTCCTCTGATTGGCTGCGGAATGTCGTTTTGTTTTTTCATTTTCCTGTCTCCTCCTTAAAAATAATTGTGGCGCAGAAAGAGAATGTGAAAGGCCTTTCGTTTTCCCTTCTGTCTTGTTAAGTGAAAAAAACCGATGAAAAGTCAACTTCGTTGCAAAATTAATGTTTCGCTTTCCGATCTTTCAGCTCTGTCATCAGTTCAATGAGCTGATCGAATTTTTTCTCGAAACGGGTCAGCAGGTACATCGCGATCAGTGCCGGGAACCCGAGATTGCTGATCTGCTTGACGACTTCCTCTATAAAAACCTGATCCATGAAAAACACCTCCCTCCTTTTTGTGCAGTCATGTAAGTAAGTGAAGGGAATCCAAAAAATCGTAAACCATGACTGGAAGGTTTGCTTCAGCAAGCGCTAGTCTGAAAGTAGTAGTTTACTTTTTTTTGCTTTCCTTCATTTAATTTAGTAGGGAGGCGGTTTGATGGACTATCAAGGTCTGTTGCGATCGAAATGTAAGGAGATTATGAAGCATCCCATCGTGAAGCATTTTTTGAGCAACCCTCAGCATTACCGTTTGTTCAAAAATGTAATGGAAAACCCGAATGAAAAGGATGCAAAATCGTTGGACGAGCAATTCAAGCAATTTTATAAGGAGATTCGCATCGTCAAGTATATGAATTCAATGATTCGGATTTTTTCCATCGATTTTGATAAGCGGGTTCGCAAAAATCAAAAACGGTATCCGCTGACGGTTGATCATCCGGAAGCAGGAGAACGACTTCCTTCCGAAACGGGAAGTGACGCGTTTGAGGAATTTTTAGACCTGCAGGATGATTTGAGCCAGCATGTCCAGGATTATCAGCTTTACCAAGCGATCCAGAAGCTGACTGACAAACAAAAAAGCGTGCTGACAAAAGTCTATCTTCACGGTGCCACGATGCAGGAAATCGCTGATTCATTAGGTGAGTCCCGGCAAAATATCTCTAATATTCATAAAAAGGGATTAGAAAATATCAGGAAGCAACTAGAGGCGCAAAAAAAGGGGGAAAAGTAAGCTGTGAGCGGCCAGGGTGAACATAATAGGAATAAAGATGAAATGTACGACATTGAGCATCTGATTGCATGCTTTTCACCGATGATCAGAAAAAAACTCAGCAATACGTCCTATCAAGAAAGAGAAGATTTGGAGCAGGAGCTGAAAATCAAAATGTTTGAAAAGGCTGATATGCTTCTGTGTCAGGAGGTTCCGGGATTTTGGGAGTTTATTCTGTACATGGTAGACGAGAACTCATAACGATAACTCATTCTAAGAAAAACGGGAACATTTTGCAGGTTCCCGTTTCCTGCTGTTCACCCCCGTCAAGAGCCCTCCTATTCAAAAATGTACCAAAAAGAAACGATATAATGATAAGATGTAAAAAAACAGTGACAGAAAGGAACATAAAAGTGGAAAATGCGTCAATTTTAATCGTAGACGATGAGAAAGCGATTGTGGATATGATCAAACGCGTTCTCGAAAAAGAAGGTTATCGACATATACTGGATGCGGCAAGTGCGGAGGAAGCCATTCCGGTCGTCAAGACAAATAAGGTTGATTTAATCGTATTGGATGTCATGATGGGCGGAATGACCGGTTTTGAGGCATGCACATTAATCAGGGAGTATTCAGACGCCCCGATTTTTTTCCTGACGGCGAGATCATCGGACACTGACAAATTATCGGGTTTTGCGGTCGGAGCTGATGATTATATTACAAAACCATTTAATCCGCTGGAATTAGCCGCGCGGATCAGAGCGCATTTAAAGCGTACGTATCAGTCGAATGCAGCTAAAACCTATACATATGATTACTTTACATTTTCTCCGCAAAATGCCGAGCTGATTGTGGGCGGGGAAACTGTAGCCTGTTCGGCTCAGCTTTTGCAGCTGCTTCAGTATTTTTGCGAACATCCCAATGTAGTGCTTTCTAAAGATCAAATTTATGAAAAAGTATGGGGCTATCCTTCGTACGGAGATAACAATACCGTCATGGTTCATATCCGCAAGCTCCGGGAAAAAATTGAGCGTGACCCGAGCAATCCGGAATATATCGTAACCGTTCGCGGTCTCGGATACCGTTTTATCCCGAGTCCAGAAGGAAACGGAAAGCGCCCATGAGGTTAAGGTGGAAGTTTCTGTTTCACTTTTTCGGGCAGATGCTGATTGTTATCCTTCTTCTTTCGATCATGCTTGTGGCTTCCTTTTTCTATTTAGACTCGCGATTCAGCGATGCGGAATCCAATTCAGGGCTGACAAAGGCAACGACTGACACGCTTGAGGCGTATCTCGATGTAAACGAAGACGGGTCATGGGAAGTGGACGATTTTCTGAAGAAATCTGTTGATAAACAGCACGGCTGGATGCAAATCATTGATTCTAATGGAAAAACGGATTATTCCTACAGCGTGCCGAAAGACGTGCCCGGCACCTACACCAAGAAGGAGCTTTTATCTATTTATAAAAGCAAGAAGCTTGATAACTATAAGCTGGATTATTGGGCAATCAATATTGAAGACAAGTCGTACCTCCTCTTGTTCGGCTGGAAATCAAAGAGCGAACAGCTGCTGACTTCCATTGAAAGCCGTGAACCCTCCATCGACTCTTTGTCACAATATAAGTCCAGTACAATTGACTATATTAAGCGTGAAAAAGGAGCCGTGTATCTGTTAGACAGAAACGGGAACATACTAGACAGCATTAACAGCAAGAAAAGCGAAAGAAAAACGATGAACCAGCTGGAGCTTCTCAAATACAGCTCTAAACCATGGAACTATAAACGGGAGATTTCTGTTAAATTCCTTGATCAAAACAGGTGGATGGTCGCTTCGGTGCCAAACCCTGTCTATATTACCGACCAGGAGTTTAATAAATCATTTCTGAGAGTTGTCCTGAAAGCGATGTTTCTGATTATGGGCGTTCTGATTCTTTATATATTCTGGATGACTGCCTGGTATATGTTCAGATTCGGCTTGCCGATTTTTCATACAATCAAATGGCTTGTCAATCTATCAAAAGGGAAGCTTGAAGAACCGAAAAACCGTAAAGGGCGCCCTGTCAGTAAAAACAAAAAGGGAAAAATCAAACAGCCGTACCGCTTCTTCGGTGAAATATTTGAATCTATGGATCAGCTGACTGAAACGCTGAGACGGGATAAGACAAACAGAGAAAAAATCCAGGCGACACGGGAAGAATGGATCGCCGGTTTGTCTCATGATTTAAAAACGCCCCTCAGCAGCATTTACGGATACAGCATGATGCTTGAATCGAAGCAATACGACTGGTCTCCTGATGAAGTGAAAGAAATGGGACAGGTTGTCAGAGAGAAATCGGAATACATGTCAAAGCTGATCGAAGACTTAAATTTAACGTATCGTCTGAAAAATGACGCTCTGCCGATGGAGAGAAAGCTCACGAACCTCATTCCGTTTTTTAAAAATGTCATTGAGGACTTTAAGAAAAATCCGTTTTCTGAAGGATATGATATTTCATTTGTATCAAGAGAAGAGCATATTGAATTTGCGCTGGATGAAGCCTGGTTCAGACGCATTCTGGAAAATCTGCTCGGAAATGCTGTGAAGCACAACGATAAAGGAACAGCGATTCAGGTGATTCTTGAACAGACAAAAAATCATATTTCATTGAAGGTCAAAGACAATGGGAAAGGAATGGATGAGGAAACGATCACCCATTTATTTAACCGTTATTACAGAGGAACCAATACGAAAGATCCGTCTGCCGGGACGGGGCTTGGACTGGCGATTGCCAAAGAACTGGTGCACCTGCATAATGGAACGATTCACGTCAACAGCAGGATCAATATTGACTCCGTCGTTACCATCCTTTTCAAAAAAGAATAAGGTGTGTGGTTTGGACACCTCTTTGCCGGGAATAACAATATATAGACTGAAGCTAAAGAGGTGTTACACATGGATGCAGTATTAGAAGCAGACACTAGGGCAGTAATCGGTGAAGGTCCGTTATGGGATGAAGAAAACGGCCGTCTATACTGGGTTGATATTTTAGGAAGCGAGCTCCATATTTTCGATCCTAAAGAAAAAATCAATCGTTCGGTCAAATTTACATCCTTTGTGACGGCGCTTGCGAAATATTCAAAGGATGAGCTGATCATGACGATGAAAGACGGTTTTTACCTGTATCATCTTCATGATGACAGTCTTGAAAAAATCAAACAGCCGAAGGATATGCATGAGAGCCTTCGGTTTAACGACGCCAAATGTGATCCGTACGGAAGGCTTTGGGCAGGGACGACGAGCATGGAAGGCGAACAAAAACAAGCCTCGCTTTACCGTTTGGACACAGATGGCAGCCTTGTCAAAATGAAAGATCAAGTCTCAACCTCGAACGGTTTGGATTGGGATCGCGAACGCAGCTTGATGTACTACATTGACACTCCGACGCAGGAGATTGTGTGCTATCAATACGATCCCGAAAGCGGAAACGTCTCAAACCCAGAAACCGTCTATCGTTTTGAAAAATCGGATGGATTGCCGGATGGCATGACAATTGATCAAAACGGCATGCTGTGGGTGGCGCTGTTTGGCGGGAGCCGTGTGGTTCACATTGATCCTTTTCAGAAAAAAGAAATTGATTCAATAAGTGTTCCGGCCAAATATGTCACGTGCTGTGCGTTCGGCGGCCAGGACATGAAAACCCTTTACATCACAACAGCTACTGAACAAATGACCGAAACAGAAAGATATGAACAGCCTCATGCGGGCGGATTGTTTTCAGCCAAACTTGAAACGGGCGGATACCAGCCGGTTCCATTCGCTGGGGAGTTATAAAGTTATACAAAAACGCATCCGAAAACGGATGCGTTTTTGCATTTAAAGTGAACGGATAATTCCGCCTTCCACACGCTGTGCGGTGCCGTTAATGGCAGATGCGGCATCAGATGCGAGGAATACAATTGTGCTCGCGACTTCTTCAGCTGTTGCGTATCTTTGAATGAGTGAAGTCGGCTCATTCACTTTAAAATAGTCTTTCACAAATGTATCTGTATCCTGGCCGGCTGCCTTTGCGGCGCCCTCCATATAGGAAGCAACGCCTTCTGTCCAAGTAGGACCCGGGAGCACTGAATTAACCGTAACCTTTGTGCCCTTCGTCATTTCAGCCATTCCTCTGGACAGGCTGATCAGCGCTGTTTTGGTCATTGAATAAGGTATCATAGTCGGAAGCGGTTTGACGCCTGCTTCACTTGCGATATTCAAAATGCGGCCGCTGTTTTTGGCAAGCATCTTTGGAAGGAAGTGACGGCTTGTCCGAACAGCGCTCATCACGTTTACTTCAAAATATTGATTCCATTCTTCATCCGTTACCTCGGCGAAATCCTTCACTTCAAAGAAACCGAGATTGTTGACAAGAACATCTATATCACCGATCTGCTTCACTTTTTCAAGAAAAGCTGCTGCTTCATCCGGTTTTGATAAGTCAGCGGCTGCTCCATGCACCGTTCCATATGAAGAAAGCTCTTCAACCGTGCGATCGACTGTCTCTTGTTTTCGGCCATTGACTATAACGGCTGCTCCTTCTTGCAAAAAGCTTTTCGCTGCGGCTTTCCCGATGCCGGAAGTTGAGCCTGTGATTAAGACAAGCTTGTCTTTTAGCTGTAAGTCCATAAGAATCATTCCTTTTTTATTGATCATGCTACTTAGTATACAAGATGAAATTTAGTGTTTACGAGAATTTTGCTTCCATACATGCAGCTGAGGAAAAGTCATTCATACTGCATATACAAGCCTGTCAGCCATATAGTATAATAACTCCGAAAAAGGATACGACTGTCAAACAGGTGCCGGTACGTGAAAATAGCCCGCTTAATAGGGAAACCGGTAAAAGCCGGTGCGGTCCCGCCACTGTAATTGGCCTTTGCGCCAAGAGCCAGGATACCTGCCTGTTTGATAAACACGAAGTCTGCGAGGACAGATGATGTGTAAACAATAGGCTTTTTTGTTGTTTACAGCGTCTTTACCATCGTAGAGATGCTTTTTTAGTTCATTTAGGAGGAAAGGGTATGAAAAAATTAGCCGGAATATGGACGGCGCTTCTGCTGACCGCCATTATGATTTCAGGCTGCGGCAATGCGGCAGGTGAGAAGGATTCCAATGCAAAGCAAAAGACAGCCGCGTCTGAAGCGTTCCCTGTCACAATTGATGATGCGTCCAACCAGGATGTTACCATCAAAAAGGAGCCGAAAAAAATTGTTTCGTTAATGCCGAGCAACACGGAAATTACATATGCTCTCGGACTCGGTGACAAAGTGGTCGGCGTCACAACAAACGATACATATCCAAAGGAAGTCAAACAGGTTGAGAAGGTTGGGGATATGAATGTAAACGTCGAGAAAGTCATTTCTCTTAAACCTGATCTCGTTCTCGCCCATGAATCTTCCATGTCAGCTTCAGCAGATGCCATCAAGCAGCTGAAGGACGCTGGCATTGCCGTGCTGACTGTCAATGATGCACAATCATTCGCAGAGGTATACAAATCAATCGAAATGATCGGTGAAGCTGCCGGAGCTGAGAAAAAAGCGGGCCAACTGGTCAACAGCATGAAATCAGACCTGCAGGAGATTAAAGAAAAAGCGAATTCCATTTCAAAAGACGAGGAAAAAAGCGTCTTTATTGAGGTTTCGCCTGATCCTGACATTTACACAACCGGAAAAGACACGTTTATGAATGAAATGCTGAATGACATCCATGCTAAAAACGCTGCAGCGGAACAAAAAGGCTGGGTGCAAATGACAGACGAGGCCATCGTAAAGCTGAATCCAGACGCCATTGTCACAACGGACGGTGTAAAAGCGGATGCGGTGGAAAAACGCGATGGCTGGAGCGGAATCAATGCTGTGAAACATCATCGCGTTTATGATGTTGATCCTGATCTCGTCACGCGTTCAGGTCCGCGTCTGATCGAAGGGGTCGAAGAACTTGCGGAAAGCATCTACCCGGATACGTTTAAAGAATAATCGTTTTGCTGCTTATAGCATCAGTTTCTTACTTTTAGCTGCCAGTATCATATTGGGCATTTCCTGCGGCAGTCTGCCCATTCCGATATCCGCCATCTTTCATATCTTTTGGCATGAAGGTTTTGACGGCTCTGCCGGCACCTATGATCCAATGTATACAAATATTATGATGAATATCAGACTGCCGAGAGTCGTGCTGGCCGCCCTTGTGGGGGCGGCTCTTTCTATCGCAGGGGCTGCTTTTCAGGGACTTTTAAAAAATCCGCTTGCTGATCCGTATACGCTCGGTGTTTCGTCCGGTGCTTCCGTCGGGGCGGTTTCAACCTTATTTTTTGGACTGCAGTTCCCTGTCATCGGAGGCTTTACACTGCCGGTTGTAAGTGTAGCCGCAGCGCTTGTCACGATTGTGGCTGTTCTTTCGTTCAGCCGCCTCGTTCACGCTTCGATGTCTGTTTCTACGCTTATTCTGACCGGTGTCATCATCAATTCATTTTTGGGCGCATTTATTTCTCTCATCATTGCTCTGACAGGCGATAATTTGCTGCCGATTGTGCATTGGCTGCTTGGCAGCGTCTCGATGAGAGGCTGGAGCTACGTTGCCCTGTTTCTCCCGTTTTTTCTTTTAGGAACCGTGCTCCTGATCATAAACGGAAGAGAACTCAACGTGATGACCTATGGAGAGGAGAAAGCAAGGCTTCTCGGGGTCAGCGTCCAGCACAGAAAAATGCTGATTTTAATTGCAGGGTCACTGCTGACGGGCAGCGCTGTGGCTGTATCCGGCACCATTGGCTTTGTCGGGCTTGTGATTCCGCATATCACAAGATTGCTGTGGGGAACGGATCACCGGCATTTATTGCCGCTGTCTGCCTTGCTTGGCGCGGGATTTCTCGTTTTGGCCGATCTGCTTTCGAGAACAATGATTGAACCGGTTGAGCTGCCGATCGGTATTATTACAGCCTTAGCGGGAGCTCCTGTTTTCGCTCTGATTTTAATTCGGCAGCATCGCGGGGGGAGAAGCTTATGATCAAGGCAGAGGGGCTGTCGGGAGGTTACGGAGACAGCCGGCTGATTAAAAATATCAGTTTAACAGTGAAGAAGGGAGAATTTCTTGGCATTCTCGGACCGAACGGGAGCGGAAAAACGACACTGCTTCACTTGCTGACAGGAACACTTCCGGCAATAGAAGGCTCCGTTTGTCTGGCTGGCAAACCACTTACGGAATATAAACCGAAGAAACTGGCGCAAATGGTGGCAGTTCTGCCGCAAAAAACAGATCAAGCCTTTAGCTTCACTGTCAAAGAAACCGTATCCTTCGGCAGGTATCCATTTCAAAAAGGGCTGTTCAGCCAGCAGACTGAAGAGGATGAAGCCATGATTCGGAATGCGATGGAACAAACAGGGGTACTCGCTTTCGCTGATAAATCGATTCGCGATCTAAGCGGGGGCGAACAGCAGCGGGTTTATTTGGCTCAAGCACTGGCGCAGCAGCCGCGCATTTTATTTTTAGACGAACCGACTAATTTTCTGGATTTGGCCTATCAAAAAGAACTGCTCGATCTAATCAAGCGCCTGACGAGAGAAAATGGGCTGACTGCTGTCAGTGTTTTTCACGATCTGAATACCGCTAGCCTGTACTGTGATGAAATCGTCTTTATAAAAAACGGAACAGCCGGGCCTAAGCAAAAACCGGAAACCGCCATCACAGAAGAGCGCATTAAGGCGTTGTATAACACGAAAGTCAGCACTTTCATCCATCATCAATTGCCTAAACCGCTTATTGCAATTCAGCCTGAAAACGGCGCCCTAAAGCAGCAGGCGATTCCGTTTGAAACTTTGCTGCAAGTGCGGACCGACGAGATCCTCTTGCAAACGGAAATCCCGCTCCGCACGCTGTCTTCTGCTCCTGTCGGTTCAGGCTTTTCTTGGAACCGGACATTTCTCCATAAACGGCTGCCTGCCCAGTCAGATCAAAAAGAAGAGCTTACAGCCTATTTATCTGAAAACGGCTTTTATCCGCAGGAAACCTGTGCGATGGCCTCCTCCGGAAGACTTGACCGGGTTGTGTGCCGTATGTTTGAAGAAGAAGAGCTGTCAGTATGTATTTGTGTCATGTCCGGCTTTTCGATATGGATTTTGATCAACGGCTTTGCGACAGACCAATTCTTCGTCAAGGCTGTCATGGGGGCGGAAGCCGAGCGGATGAAAGTGCTGGGCGGTGAACAGGATGAACATGGAGAAATCCTCGTTGCAGCGACACAAATTGAAGAGACTTCTTCAGAAACCATAGAAAAACGGCTGAATCAATTGATTCGGTTTGGGACAGCTGAATGTGTGCGGGAGGCTGCGGACCTGCTTGAATAAGTCTGTAAAGGAGACAGTTAAGATGAAACTATATACAAAAACAGGCGATAACGGGCAAACGAGTTTAATCGGAGGCAGAACAGACAAGGACAGCCTCCGAGTAGAAAGCTACGGCACGATTGATGAGCTGAACAGTTTTGTCGCACTGGCTTTGGCAGAGCTTTCCGGGAAGCGCGGCTTTGAGGATCTAACGGCCGAGCTGCTCAACATTCAGCATGAGCTCTTTGACTGCGGGGGCGATCTGGCAATCATCACAGAAAAAAGAGACTATAAATTGAAGGAAGAATCCGTTTCCTTTTTAGAAATGCGCATCGACGCCTATACAGAAGAGGCACCTGAACTAAAGAGATTTATTCTTCCGGGCGGATCAAAGGCCGCTTCGCTTCTCCATGTGGCGCGCACCATTACAAGGAGGGCGGAACGCCAAGTGGTGGCGCTGATGAAAACGGAAGAGATCCATGAAATGGTGCTCCGTTATCTCAATCGATTGTCCGACTATTTCTTTGCCGCAGCACGGGTTGTCAACGTGAGAAGCGGTATTGACGATGTGGAGTATGAAAGAAGCGCTATTGTGTTTCGCGATCGAAACAGCAGCGGATCATAAAAAACATTAATGAAAGCTGGCATTTTCAATACATGCCGGCTTTTTATTTTTTTCATTTTGTCAATTACCCTTTTTACGACAAAAAATGAACCTTATGAATTATTGACTGAAAAATGGAAAAATGAGATATTGTAACAAATTGATGTAAAAAATAGGCAGTGGGGGGCTCTGATAGATGGTGAGATTCATTGAAAGTGATAGCGTCTGGAAGAGAAATTTCAACTTTCTTTTTTTCTCAAGAATAGTCAAGATTTCCGGCGATATGTTCGCATTTAATTCGATATTATGGTTTTTAATTTTTGACGGTGAAGGTGCGATCGGAACTGCTTTATTGATTGCTGTCACCTTTTTGCCGGAAGCCGTTTTAGCACCTGTGACGGGTCCTTTCATGAAGCAGAATACATTGAAATTCTGGATGTACTTTTCAGACCTGACAAGAGCCGCGGTTGTTTTAATCATTCCGCTTTGCCATTTCGGCGGATTCTCTCCGCTGTGGTTTGTTATGACTCTTATGATTGTACATTCAGCTACTGGCGCTGCCTACAATCCTGCTTCCATTGCTTTAATCCCTCAAATTGTAGATGAAAAGGGCATTCAAAAAGCAAATGCTGTGCTGCAGTCGTCCGCCCAAATTGTCCGGCTTGGAGCTGTGACACTATGCGGCGCTCTCCTTACGTTTATCAGTCCTTCATATACAATGCTTATGGCTCTCGTACTTTATCTTATTTCTGGTTTTCTTGTTCTCTTTATCAAATACACTGCTGTTGAAACAAAATCGGAATCAGCGGCCGTTGCGCAGAGAGGTACATATTTTGGCAGACTGAAACGCGGTTTTGTCCTTGTCAGAAAACACCAAATCTTATATCCGCTCGCTATCTATTGTATTTTTATGAATTTCGCGGCAGCCCCTTGGGAAGCGCTCTCCGCTGTGTATGTTGCGGAGGATTTAAACGGACAGCCGATTGTATATTCGCTATTAAAAGCCACCACCGCAATAGGCGCGTTTTTATTGGGATTTGTACTGACAAAAGTAAAAGTAAACAAGTACGGACTGCTTTTCGTAACGGCAGGCATTATTGAAGGGTTCGCTTTCTTTATTACCGGAATGAATACCTTTTTGCCGCTCGTCTTTTTCGCCGCCTTTACATTTGGCGCTGCAGTCAGTGCGATCAATGTTCCTGAGTATACGATTATACAGACATCTGTCGATAGCGAGGACCAGCCGCAAGTTTATGCCGTCATACATATGATCTCAAATATTTCGATCCCGGCCGGCGCTGTCATTTGCGGATATGCCGCAAATGCTTTTGGTTCAGGGAAAGTGATCGCTGCCGGGGGAGTTGTGGAAATTATCGCGGGTATTGGAATCCTTCTGTTTACAAAGCTGGCCAAAGCAGAACAATCCGATTTGGTAAAAGAAAGGGAAGCAAGTGTTCATCTGTAAAGGTTTTTGAAGAAGCCATGCCTCGTGCATGGCTTTTTTTATGCCGCTGGGTCCGGTGCTGTCTACGACTCTGGTCTTATCCAAAAATCAATCTCTGATTCGTTTTGCTCATCTTCTGTTTTGTATAAGATGAAGACAAGGAAAACGAAAGGAGGATCTGCATGAAAATCAACAAGAAAACAATAGGCGGATTCATATTAATTGTATTTGGAATCTCCGTCTTTTTTGGGGGAGGCAGCTTCGGCTTTATGATTCCGCTTGCGATCGGAGGCTTGCTGACATACGCGGGAATCAAGAGGTTCGCAGCGGGCAAAACCATCACAGGTATCATCTTGGGCGGAATCGGGGCGATGATGCTCATTTGCTCACTGCCGTTTCTCGTCGGAATTGCACTCGCAGCCGCTATGGTGTATTACGGCTGGAAACTGATGAAAAACGGATCCGCGGAAAGCGATGTGTCAGGCTTTGACCCTGAACCAGCTTCTGCCGGCTACCAGTCTCATTTTGATGACGAATGGGAAAATTTCTTAAAGAAAAAATAACACATGACATGAGGAGGAATAACGGTATGGTATTAAAAAGAATGAGAGATATGTTTGTTGCGTCAGTTCATGAAGGCTTGGATAAACTGGAAAACCCTAAGGTGATGCTGAATCAATACGTTCGTGATATGGAAAGCGATATTGCAAAAGCAAAACAAACGATCGTCAAACAGCATACGATTGCCTTTCAATTTAAGAAAAAATATGAAGAAGCAAATGAAGTGGCTGGAAAGCGTAAGAATCAAGCTCAGCTCGCTTTTGATGCCGGTGAAGAAGAGCTTGCGAAAAAAGCGCTGACAGAAATGAAGTATTTAGAGGGAAAGGCGGCAGAACACAAAGCTTCCTATGAACAGGCAAGCAGCCAGCTGGCTGAGCTGAAAGAACAGCTGGCCACACTTGAAACAAGGCTTCAGGACGTAAAGGATAAAAAACAGGCGCTGATTGCCCGGGCAAACGCCGCAAAAGCAAAAGAGCATATGAACGCGACATTCGACAAAATTGACAGTGAAAGCGCGTATCGTGAATTTCTGCGGATTGAAAACCGAATTGAGGAAATGGAAATCCGTGCTGATTATTCGAAATCAGCGGAAGCCGGCACAGAATCGAGCCGAAGTGAATTTGCAGGTGAAGTAGAAGCTGAAATCGAAAAGATGCGGGAACTCTCATTGAAAAAATCAGATCAAACATCACATGCAGCAAATGAATAAGCGGGACAGGGAAGGGTTTTCGTCAAGTCCTTCCCTTCCGCACGTATCAATTCACAGGCTTTTCCTTTATAATAGAATGAATGAGAAGGATGAAAACAAATGAAAAAAATGCTGGGCAAACTGCTGATCATTGCCGGTATTCTTATTTTTTCCGCAGTTGTGATCAAAGACGTGCTTGCTGAAGGTCTTTCATTCATAAACGGCACTGAAGCTGATTCAGCCAGTGCTTCACCGCATGAGATCGAAAGCGTAATCATTGAATCGGATCACAAGAATGTGAAGATCATAGCGGAAGAGCGTAATGACATATCAGCAACCATCTCAGGTGATTCCGGGAAATTGTTTGTGGCTGAAAAGAAAAGAAAGCTGGAGCTGACGGCAAAGGAAAAAGAATTTCAATTTTTGAATGGATTTCATCGCTCTTCCCTTGTCGTCCGCATTCCATACACGTACAAAGGCGGTTTGGTTGTGAAAACATCAAGCGGCGACGTGTCTGTAGCCGGTAACAAACATCTCACGCTTTCCGAGCTGAACGCAGCATCTGCAAGCGGAAATATGGACGTAACGGGTATCCGCCTTCAGGAGCTGAAGATGAAGGGTTCTTCCGGGGATGTGTCGATATCAAATACAGACGCTAAAACAGCCGGCATTCGCTTAACTTCAGGCGACGCAAACTTGGACGGTGTTTCAGGCTCACTTGATGTACGGATGACATCAGGAGACTTTCGCGCGGATTTAGAAAAGGTAGCAGGCTCTTCAGCTGTCACATTAACGAGCGGTGATGTGTATCTGGAGCTTCCCGAAAACGGCAGTTTCAAAGTCAATGCGGCTTCAGAGAGCGGAAGCGTCAGTTCGGCGTATCCATTTGCTGATACAGCACATAAAGATCATCATCAAATCACAGGCTCACATGGAAGCGGCCAGCATCTAGTCGATATTAAAACAGACAGCGGGGATGTAGAGATACAGTAGCATCTGGCAGAAGAAAGGAGGCGGAACAACCAGAATGACAAAAAAACAGCTTCTTGGACTTATGATTGCTTTATTGGGCATCAGTATGTTTTTGCAAATTATCGGAATAGGCGATCTGCTGTTTTGGCCGCTCTTTTTTCTGATTGCCGGCTATTTTTTAAAAAAGTACTCCCGTGACTGGCTTGGGTCCGTCATGTATATCTTTGCCGCTTTCTTATTTTTGAAAAATCTGTTCAGCATCACCTTTAACTTATTTGGCTACGCATTTGCCGCATTTTTAATCTACGCAGGCTACCGGCTTGTGAAAGGAAAGCCAATTTTTGAACCGAATGAGAAGCCTATCGACTTAACGAAAAAAGAAAAACAGTCCGAGCCTCCTAAAGATGTGAAACACCCTGACATGCGAAGCTTTTTTATCGGCGAGCTGCTGATGATGAAGCAGCCGTTTGACCTGAATGATTTAAATGTATCGGGTTTTATCGGCGATGTGAAAATCGACTTGTCAAAAGCGATGATTCCGGAGGGAGAGAGCACGATTGTCATCAGCGGAGTGATCGGAAACGTTGATATTTATGTTCCATCAGACCTTGAAGTGGCTGTCAGCTCGTCCGTTTTTATCGGCGACATTAATCTGATCGGCTCGAAGAAAAGCGGATTAGGCACAAAGGTATACGCCGCGTCTCCTGATTTCAGCGAGTCCAAACGCCGGGTAAAAGTATCCGTCTCCCTATTTATAGGTGATGTGGATGTGAAATACGTATGAGAAAAAAACTGCTTGCCAGTCTCCAGTGGCGCGCCATTCGCATGACAACGGGAATCAGTCTGCTCCTTTTTGTCTGCTTGATTTCTTTTATGATGGTTTACTATCGGCTCGATCCGTTTGTGCTGCTGTCGTCAAGCTGGTTCGGGATTCCGTTTATCCTGATTTTGGTGCTGATCAGCCTTACGATCGGTTTTGCGTCAGGCTACATGTACGGCAACCGGCTGAAAACAAGGGTCGATACATTGATCGAATCGATTTTAACATTTGAAAACGGCAACTTCGCTTATCGTATACCGCCGCTCGGGGACGATGAAATCGGGCTTGCAGCCGATCAGCTGAACGAAATGGCGAAGCGGGTTGAACTTCAAGTCGCTTCCCTCCAAAAGCTTTCAAATGAACGGGCTGAATGGCAGGTGCAAATGAAGAAATCAGTCATTACAGAAGAACGCCAGCGATTGGCAAGAGACCTGCACGATGCTGTCAGCCAGCAGCTCTTTGCGATATCCATGATGACCTCCGCTGTATTAGAACACGTAAAAGATACGGATGATAAAACTGTGAAACGGATCAAGATGGTAGAGCACATGGCGGGAGAAGCCCAAAATGAAATGAGGGCGCTGCTGCTCCATTTAAGGCCAGTGACGCTCGAAGGGAAAGGGCTGAAGGAGGGTCTTACGGAGCTTTTGGACGAGTTCCGGAAAAAACAGCCGCTTGATATCGAGTGGGACATTCAGGATACATCGATTTCCAAAGGAGTAGAGGATCATTTATTCAGGATCGTACAGGAGGCCCTTTCGAATGTATTCAGGCATTCAAAAGCCTCAAAAGTATCGGTAATCCTTGGCGCAAAGAACAATCAGCTGCGACTGAAGGTCATTGATAACGGAAAAGGATTCAAGATGGACCAGGTAAAAGCGTCATCCTACGGCTTGAATTCGATGAAAGAACGTGCAAGCGAAATCGGCGGAGTCGCCGAAGTGATCTCGGTTGAAGGAAAAGGCACACAAATCGAAGTAAAGGTCCCGATTTTCCCGGAAGAAAAAGGAGAGAACGAACGTGATTCGAGTATTGTTGATTGATGATCATGAAATGGTCAGAATGGGGCTCGCCGCTTTTTTGGAAGCACAGCCCGATATTGATGTCATCGGCGAAGCATCTGATGGCAGCGAGGGTGTACAGCTTGCTGTTGAATTAAAGCCTGATGTGATTTTAATGGATCTTGTCATGGAAGGCATGGACGGCATTGAAGCGACAAAGCAAATTTGCCAGAAGCTTTCCGATCCGAAAATTATTGTGCTCACAAGTTTCATTGATGATGACAAAGTGTACCCGGTCATTGAAGCGGGAGCGCTCAGCTACTTATTAAAAACGTCAAAAGCGGCCGAAATCGCTGATGCGATCCGTGCCGCAAGCAAAGGAGAGCCAAAGCTGGAATCAAAAGTGGCGGGGAAAGTATTATCCCGGCTGCGCCACTCAGGCGAAAACGCGCTCCCGCATGAATCCCTCACAAAACGGGAGCTTGAGATTCTCTGTTTGATTGCAGAAGGAAAAACAAATAAAGAAATTGGCGAGGAGCTGTTTATCACGATCAAAACAGTCAAAACCCACATCACCAATATTTTATCAAAGCTGGATGTCAGCGACCGGACGCAGGCAGCCGTCTACGCACACCGAAATCACCTCGTCAAATAGGCGTCCGCTATTTGGACGCGCCTTTCGTCCCGAAATCTCTGACAACCACATTGACGCGGTAGTCTATTTCCGCATTGCTGAAATAATCATCCCATTTTTTTGAAATCTTTTTCCACTTCTGAGGATAATGGATTCTGACTTCGTTTCCCAATCCGGTCACGTCCGCTTTGATATCTTTCTGCAGTTTGTCTGTAATAAATGCTGTTACTGTTTCTTCTAATCGTTTTTCGACTGTCTTTTCAATTTCTTTGATATACGAGTCCTTAAAGGAATCTTCATTCGGATTCCAGTCCTCGGATAAACGCCCCTCAATATTGCGTGTGACGGTGAATTTGAACTTTCCGTCCTTATAGTCAGTTTTAATCTTGCGATTGCTGGAGTACACTTCGTAAGAAAAAAGATTGCCATTATGCCTCATATCAATGACGCCTCCTTCGACAGTGCCTGTAAATAAGTTGATATTTTGAACCTCACCCGGTGTTAAATTCCGGTTCCATAATTTATCTTTGATGATAGCAGCCCCGTTTATCGCGAGTTTGCCGTTTTCCTTACCGACATGAGGGATGAGGAACGAATCGTCAGAGGTCAAATGTTCTGAGATCTCCCCCAATGTAACAGGCTCCATCATTCTGATCGTGACCGCATTATTCTCTGTCAGATCGTAAATTACATTGGATGCGGGTTCGCCTTGATCATTCATTTTAAATATATCCTTAGTCCGTCCATCGGTGACAAAGACGTACGAACTCCTCCTTGTTCCGTTGTCTCTGACAAACTGGTTAATGATCGCGTCCATTCCAATATGATTCGCAATCACGCTCTTGGAAAGCAGAATGAGACGCAAATGCTGTGAAAACGTAGGATTATGCTTTAATGCAGATGTTCTCATCATTTGATGGACCGTTTCACCCTTTGTGACAGCAAGCTGTGTCGGATCAGATGAAGAGCCTTCCTTGGCGCTGATTTTTTTCGGGACGAGAATCTGCTGTGTCAGTTCTAAATTTTTATCATCCGGCTTGTCTAAGCCAACACCAATGATCAGGCTTAATTCCTCAATATTCCGGCTGTCCCAGCATCCGGTCAGCAATAGGATACATATGAACATACTTAAAATCCGGATTTTCATTTTGCTGTAATCCTCCTTTTGAGAGCTACAATGAAAAACAGAATGAAGGGAAGCAGAAACACGCCGATGAAAATGTATCCGAGATAATCGCTGTACATCATGACTTGATTGGTGTCATCCGGCCATAAAGAAAAATAATAGACAGCCGCACCGATGATCACCATGCTTTTTTTAGTCGATAATCCAAACGTCTTCTTCAGCCCGTTAGCGGCGAAATACCCATAGATGACGAACGTTGTGAAAAATTGGATGATCCAGACGATCAGTAAAAACGATTCAAACCGTTCAATGAATATGCCTTTGAGCTCAAAAGATTGAAAGAGAGAAATGGTCGGCCAGATCAGCGTTTTTACCTCAGGAGCTGTCAAAGCCCCGACAACAATGATATACGTCAGGATATATAAAAAAATCGGAATCAGAAAGCCAATAGCCGCGTATCTGAATGTGTATTTCTTTTTTTTCATATGTTCAGGAAGAAACAGCATCACTTCCATTCCTAAAAAAGAGATGGAAACAACAGTTAGCGAGTTAGCAATGGGACCAAAGCCTTCACCTAAAACAGGGCGCAAGTTATTGATGTCAAAAATTTTAAAACTGATCCCAAACACAACCAGCAAAATAATAATCGTAACCGTTAAATAAAAGGGAAACAGCCGCGAAACATCACTTAGCCCCCCAACGATTAAATAGATGCCGCAGCAGATAAACGTTATAATAATGACCTGAATCGGCGTTCTCTCCAGCAGGAAAAACTTCACCATTTCAGCCATCGCCCTGGTTTCAAAACTGGCCACTCCGATAAAATAGCAGGAGATCAAAAGCCCCATAATGCTGCCAATCCATTTCCCAAGGCCTTCCCGCAAATACTCAAACAGTGAGGGATATTGATGTTTTTTCTGAATGAGCGTGTTTAAATAAATGAAAAAAATAAAAATGACACCTTCTAATAACAGCGAGATCCAGCCGTCAGGAGTATTACCCCTAGTGGTCAGCGCTCGGGGCAATGTTAAAAGGCCAGCTCCGAGCATTGTATTTGCAACAACAGAAATACCTTGAAAGGTATTAAGTTTGAGTGGAGTCTGTTTTTGGCTCATTTGGATTATTCGCCTCTTTTGGTTTGTTTTTAATTGGGAGACGGATAATGGAATCCTCTGTATTTTTCAAGCTGAAAAATCCATTTGGCGAAAAATACGGAGATCCAAAGCTCGTTTGTCTCGTAAGGTGCGTATAAATGACCAGCATAAATAAAATAATCCCGTACAGCCCGAGTATTGCGGCGGAAAACATCGAAATAAAACGCAGCACCCGGAAAGACAGCCCCATTCCGTATTGGGGAACGGTAAAGGATGCAAGGGCAATGACACTGACGACAATCACCATAATCGAGCTGACAAGATTCGCTTCTACCGCCGCTTGTCCGATGACGACACCCCCGACAAGGCCGATCGTCTGTCCCAATGGGTTTGGAAGACGCAGCCCGGCTTCTCTTAGCAGCTCGATCGTCACTTCCATCAGCAAGGCTTCAAATATCGGAGGAAACGGCACGTTTTCTCTGTTTGCTGAAATTGTGACGGCGAGCGCGGTCGGCAAGAGCCCTTGATGGAATGACACGAGTGCGATATAAATCGATGACAAAAACAAGGTGATGAATATAGAAGCAAAACGCAGCGACCGGATGAGGGAAGCCGAGATCCAGCGCTCGTAGTAATCATCCGGAGATTGCATCAGTACACCGAGTGAAACCGGCACCAAAAGCACAAATGGGGAACTGTCCACCAAAATCGCAACCCGGCCGTTGAACAGGGCGGACGACACTTTATCGGGCCTTTCCGTATTTTGAATTTGCGGAAATGGCGAGTATTTATTATCTTCAATAAGTTCTTCAAGCGTTCCGCTGTCCTGGATATCCTCCAGTTTGATATTGTTAAGCCGCGCTTTTACTTCTTTCACAACGGACTTTTTTGCTTTGCCTTCAATGTACATCATCGCCGCCGGCTTCAGTTTGTTATCGCCAATCATGATTTTTTTGGTAATGAGTTTCGGATGAGAGGTCCTTTGCCTGATCAGAGCAAGATTTGTATCCATATCCTCCACAAACGCAACCTTTGGTCCGCGAACCACTTTTTCAGTCGTCGGCTCTGCCAGGCTTCTTGTTTGTTTCTTTCCTGTGGACAGGATATAGGCTTTGTTGAGTCCATTAACAAACACCGCGCAATTGCCGCTGAGAATCTCCTTAACCGTTTTTTCTGCCGTTTCTATCGGTCTTGCGTCAATTTGGTCGAAGCGTTTTTTGACCTGCTCAAGCGTCAGCGTCTCCTCATCCTTGATTAAGGTTTTGATCGATTCTAAAACCTTCTGCTGGTCATTCAATTCACTGAAGTAGAGATAGTAAAAAACAAGTCCATTCGCCAGCATTTTTTTATTTTTCACCAGATCATCGTTTTCTTTTAATTTTGGAAGCACCATTGCTAAATTATCGTGTATATATTCCTTAAATTCTGTTTGTTCCAACGAGGTCACCTCTTGTCCAAAACCTTAGTAGAGGTTATCTTTTCCTGTTAAAAAAATGATATACTGTGTTACAGTATTTTATGGCAGAAGTTTTTTTATGAAAGCGGAGGATATGAAGTGGCACAGGTAAGACTTGCAGGAAAACAAGAAGAAATAGAACAGCTCATTAAATCATTTGAAAAGCATTACGATGTCTCTTATACATCAAGGGAGTACGGACGAACGAATCCGAAGTACAAATATTCAAAGGACTCCCGCGTATATCTTGAATTAAAATTAAAATCTGCCAAGATCGAAAAATAAAAAGGATTTTTTATATCACTGGCGAATTTGATCTATTGAAGCAACCGTTATGGAGGGATACATAAAATGGACTACAGAATTGAAAAAGACACCATGGGAGAAGTAAAAGTTCCTGCTGATAAATTTTGGGGCGCCCAAACACAGCGAAGCAAGGAGAACTTCAAGATTGGTTCTGAAAAAATGCCGATGCGTGTTGTGAAGGCGTTTGCAATATTGAAACGCAGCACGGCGATCGCTAATAAACGCCTGGGCAATCTAGATGCGGAAAAAGCGGAAGCCATTGCAGCAGTTTGTGATGATGTGCTCAAAGGCAAATATGATGATAACTTCCCGCTTGTTGTATGGCAGACCGGAAGCGGCACACAAAGCAACATGAACATGAACGAAGTGGTGGCCAATCGCGCGACTGCGTTATTAAAAGAAAAGAACTCTGATCAAACGATTCATCCAAACGATGACGTTAACCGCAGCCAAAGCTCAAACGATACGTTCCCGACGGCGATGCACGTTGCTGCCGTTTTATCTGTCTATGAACAGCTTGTGCCTGCGCTTGATCAGCTTCGCAATACGTTAGACGAAAAAGCGAAAGCATACAATGATATTGTGAAAATCGGACGTACGCATCTTCAGGATGCCACACCTCTGACTCTTGGACAGGAAATCAGCGGATGGGTGCACATGCTCGATCGTTCGAAAGAAATGATTGTAGAAGCGACAGACAAAATGCGTGCGCTTGCAATCGGAGGTACAGCTGTCGGAACAGGAATCAATGCTCACCCGGAATTTGGAGAGCTTGTTTCAGAGGAGATCACGAAACTGACAGGTCAAACGTTTAACAGCTCGTCGAATAAATTCCACGCGCTGACAAGCCATGACGAAATCACATATGCACACGGCGCTTTAAAAGCTCTTGCCGCTGATTTAATGAAAATCGCAAACGATGTCAGATGGCTTGCGAGCGGACCTCGCTGTGGCATCGGGGAGATTGTCATTCCTGAAAATGAGCCTGGCAGCTCCATTATGCCCGGAAAAGTGAACCCGACACAAAGTGAAGCACTGACGATGATCGCAGCGCAAATTATGGGGAACGATGCGACAATCGGCTTTGCCGCAAGTCAGGGGAACTTTGAACTAAACGTATTTAAACCTGTGATCATTTACAACTTCCTGCAATCCGTGCAGCTGCTGAGTGACGGAATGAACTCATTCCATGATAAGTGTGCTGTCGGTATCGAGCCAAATAAAGAAACGATTCAGGAAAACTTGTCGAATTCTTTAATGCTGGTTACGGCGCTGAATCCGCATATCGGATATGAAAACGCCGCAAAAATTGCCAAGCTTGCCCATAAAGAGGGATTGACGCTGAAAGAAGCGGCTTTGAAGCTTGAATTGCTGACAGAGGAACAATTTAACGAAATGGTGAAACCGGAAGATATGGTAAAACCAAAGGCGTAATAGAGAAAAAACGGCTGCTTGTCAAGCAGCCGTTCTTCTAAATATATTGCTGTTTCAAGAGATATGTAAGCTGCTCGGCATCCTCTGCGAGAGCTTCCGACTCCATCAGATTATGGATCATTCCTTTTATGATTACCAGCTTCGGTGTTTTTTTCTTCATTTCTGCTTCAAGTATGTCCAAGCTCTCCGATAATTCAAAAGAGGAGTTTGTGTTCAAGCTTTTTATTTTTTCACGAAGGCTTTTCACAATCGATTCAGTCAGCGGGTCAGGCCGTCCGTGAGACAGGGGCCCGAATAAAGAGCTTGCTTCTTCTAATGTGATGAAAGGATCGTCGTTTCGTTCAGACATGCCTTTGACCATATCATCAATTCGGTTAATAACGAGATCTGCTAATTGATCCGGCTTCACAGTATACCCGAGCAAAATCATGCATTCCAGGTAAATCTGGCTGATTCCTTCTATTAGAAAACAAAGCTCCGCTGTATAAGGTTCAGCTTTCTCTCCGTATATGTTTAACAGACTGTCAATGTGAAATTGAAGGGAAGTCTGGCGGATTTTTTTCGCGCATTGCTCTACTTCATCCGTATAAGGCAGAGAACCTTCCTTCATCTGCATTGTAATAAAGTCTTTGTGTGCAAGGATGTTTTCATAGAACACGGTAAGCTGCTTGCGGTAAGCTGTTCTGGGACTGTCGCCTTTCGTTTTAATATGTAAAATACGGGTAAACGTTTTATCATAATAGTAATTCAGCATAGACAAAAGCAGCGCTTCTTTAGAAGGAAAATAAATATAAAAAGCGCCTTTAGAAATTTTACATGCTTTGGCAATTTCCTGAACCGATGTTGCGTTATATCCTTTTTGGGCAAACAGTTTAATGGCTGTTTCAATAATTAGCTTCTCTTTTTCCTTCAAATGGTTCCACCCTTTCGGAGCCTGAGGCCTACATAGGATATGACCATATAGTCATCCCGTACGTTATAAATTTAACCTTATTGTAACTTGTTTTTTTATCATGTATTATTTATATTATAAATTGAGATGACCGAACGGTCAAAGCTCAAGCGAAAGGGTGAATCTGAAATGAGAGAATTGGACGAAATGATCAGCCGCTTGCGAAACAGAGGAATTAAAGTGGAAAAAGTCAAATATCCGAAGCAGACGTTGTCAGAGAAAAAATGGGTTCATCAATGCAAACAGCCGCTCAAAACAAATTACAGAGATTTTAACGGCTATTCTTTCACATAAAAAATAGACTGCAAAAACATCTACAGTCTATTTTGGCACTGCTATGCGGTATGTTACACCCGTTTTGTCATTTTCAATTGAGATAGACGCCTTATGAAGAGTTAAAATACGTTTTACGATGCTGAGACCAATGCCGAATTCGCCTTTCTTCCCTTTATTAAAAGGCTCATAGAGGCTGGAAAGCATCTCATCTTCAATATGCGGTCCGTCATTTTTAATGGTGATAAAGATATTCCGATCATCTTGTTTCATGATGATTTCAATCTTTGTTGCGGCATAGCGGATTTGATTTTCCAGTATGTTCTCCAGAAGCTTGTTCCATTGCTCGGGATCACCCGGCATGAGAATGTCTTCATCTACATCAATTCCCCATGATATTTCTTTTCGCGCCCATTTCAGTCTTTCAATGACTTCTTCTGTCACTTCCATAATACTGAATGTTTCATGTTGTACTTTTTGCTTAGATAAGTAATCGAGCTTTGTTAAATATAATAAATCTTTTATTTTTTTCTCCAGCTTAAGGGCTTCGCCTTCAATGACATCTACTGTATTTTCAAGATCTCCTTTAGGAAAAATCCCATCTTTAATGGACTGGGTATATCCCCTGATCACCATAACCGGTGTTTTTAAATCGTGAGAAATATTCTGTAAAAGGGTTCTTTCTGTTTCATCCTTTTGCACGAGCTTTTGGCGCATCTCTTCGATGGTATGGCCCAATTTGCCGATTTCATCTTTCCGATCCACTATGACAGGATCATCCCAATCCTGTTCTGAAATCCGTTTGACGTGCTTTTCAAACGAAACGAGAGGCCTTGATAAATATTTCGCAAGCCAAATCGCCGGAATCCAGCTTAATAAAATGACAACCGCTATAATAAACAGCAGCTGTTTGAACAGGGTGAAGGCCAGATCGTCCCGATAAGAATCAAGTGCATAGGACAGCATCATGGCGGATTGCCCGTTGACGGAAAGTCCCTTTTTGATGACAAAAAACACTTTTTCGCCATTGATTTCAGCGCTGTATCGTTTCTTTTTGGCTTCCTGTTTATCAGCCAGCTGGTATACCTTATGGATAAACGCGGACGACAGGATTTTCAAATCCTTGTCTGACGAAGCCGCTTCATTTTCGGGCAGAAGCACGTGCTGTACAGAGCGCACGGTCGTCGGCGCTGTGGCTTCCTCACTGTAATAGCGCCTTTCGATTGAACCAGGCAGGCGGTACTCAGTCAGAACATGCTGTTCATTTTCAATGGTGGTGTACGTTTCATTGGTGAAAAAATCACGCAGCGTGTTTGAAAATAAAACAAGCAATAAAATCGATATGGCTAACAGGATGCCGGAGATGACAACCCATATTTGAAACGAGAGCGGCTTGTTTTTCATGATGTCATCATCCTGTAGCCAAACCCGTAAATGGTCTCCACTTTGAGTTCAGGCATTTTTTTACGCAGCCTCCGGACAAGATCGTCAACAACGCGGTCAGTTCCAAAGTAATCATGGCCCCATACCTTGACGAGAATATCCTCACGGGAATATGGATGTCCTTTATGATGGATAAATAAGAGAAGGAGATCAAATTCCTTCGACGTTAAATTAATCAAATTGCCGTTTTCATCATAGACCTCACGGGCGTCCTCTGCGACCCGATAGGAGGAGACGACGGTTTCGTTTTTTTGTGCGGCCGGCGCTTCCTTATAGACAAGCTGCAATAGTTTTTGCACACGTATAATCAGTTCCCGCGGGAGAAATGGTTTTGAAATATAGTCATTGCTTCCAAGCTCTAACCCAAGCACTCTGTCAATATCGGCGTCTCGTGCGGAAATAAAAATGACCGGCACGTCAGGGTCTTTCTCTTTGATTTCTTTTATTAATGTATAGCCGTCAGTATCCGGCAGCATGATATCGAGAATCCACAGGTGGGGAGACGGCGTCATTTTTTTTCTGG
This sequence comes from Bacillus sp. PK3-037, assembly GCF_054161355.1. Taxonomy (NCBI): domain Bacteria; kingdom Bacillati; phylum Bacillota; class Bacilli; order Caryophanales; family Bacillaceae; genus Bacillus; species Bacillus sp. PK3-037. Next base: position 903,564 of record NZ_CP096408.1, read on the forward strand.
CGTCTTCGCCTTTCGTAAAAGATGTAATGTTCCAGCCCTCATTCTCTAAATACTTCGTCAGCAATTCATTCAGATTATCCTCATCCTCAACTAGATAAATGGTATATGACAAGGCTCTTCACATCCTTTCAACGTCATTATAAACTAGTTTTAACATACGGCAGGCAATTTTCATAATTTCACATATTCTTTTCATTTTTATCCCACAATGTTTGTTTATGATGTGTATAAGGGAAGAAAGGAAAAGAAAAGAGCGGGGAAGATGTAGGATGATCAAACATATTCTATTTTGGTGCTTTGCTTTTCTCCTCATTATTGGGACAATTGAACTTGTACATGCGATGAATATGTAACGATAAACGAAAACCGAATAAGGAGTGTATGCATATGGATTACAGACGTGATGACCAAAACGGAGAACAACACACAGAACCTTCACATACAGAAAACATGAATACAGAAAACCGGAAGCTGATTGAGCATCCTGAACAAGAACTGCTTGATCGGCCTCATTCTGATGAAGCGGGACGAAAAGAAACGGCTTCCGCTTTAGAAATGGAAAAGAAAGAAACAGCTGTAAAAAAAGAAAAGAAGCGGAGAGCCGCATGGCTGAGCCCGATTTTAGGCGGGATCATCGGCGGCGGACTGATGCTCGGCATCGCGCCTTATTTGCCGTCTGACCATAATCAGACGACCGAGACGGCTTCCGCAAATAAACAGGTGCAATCAGACAATTTTACAACGACACCTGTGACAAACGCGTCCAATGTGGCTGATATGGTAGAGGACTTAGAGCCGACAATTGTCGGAATCTCAAATATCCAAACCTCTCAAAATAACACATTCGGCACAGAAGGCAGCTCCGGCTCTGAAAGTGAAAGCGGAACGGGGTCAGGGGTCATTTTCAAAAAAGATAATAACAAAGCATATATCATTACAAACAACCACGTGGTGGAAGGAGCGAATAAGCTGACTGTGACTCTGTACAATGGTAAAACGGAGACAGCCAAGCTTGTGGGAAGCGATACAATTACAGATTTGGCTGTTTTGGAAATCAGCGGCAAGAACGTCAAAAAAGTGGCGAGCTTCGGTGACTCTTCGCAGCTGCGCACAGGTGAAAAAGTCATCGCCATCGGTAACCCGCTCGGCCAGCAATTCTCCGGAACAGTGACACAAGGGATCATCAGCGGACTTAACCGGACGATTGATGTCGATACGACACAAGGTACCGTTGAGATGAATGTGCTGCAAACAGACGCGGCAATCAATCCGGGGAACAGCGGCGGCCCGTTAATCAATTCAAACGGCCAAGTGATCGGTATCAACAGTTTGAAGGTAAGTGAAAGCGGGGTTGAATCACTAGGTTTTGCGATTCCAAGCAACGATGTAGAGCCAATTGTTGACCAGCTTCTTGAAAACGGAAAAGTAGACCGTCCATTCTTAGGCGTGCAAATGATTGATATGTCACAAGTTCCTGAAACGTACCAGGAGAACACACTCGGCCTGTTTGGCGATCAATTGAGCAAAGGTGTCTACGTCAAAGAAGTTCAATCCAATTCACCAGCGGCTAAAGCAGGAATGAAATCTGAGGATGTTATTGTCAAATTAAACGGCAAAGATATCCAAAGCAGTGCGGATATCCGTCAAATTCTTTATAAAGATTTAAAAGTCGGAGATAAAACAACAATTCAAGTGATACGAAACGGAAAAAAGAAAAACCTGAACGTGACACTGACCAAGCAGACAGAAAGCCTCAGCAGCTAAATAGCAAAAAAGCTGAACCCGAAGAGGGTTCAGCTTTTTTTAGCCTAAATAAGAGGAAAGCATCCACACTTGTTTTTCGACTTCATCGATTAATCCGACAAACAAGTCTGCTGTCGCGTTGTCTTGATTTTCTTCCGCAAGGCCGATGACGAATTTAGACTCGCTGCTGATTTGTTTATAGTCGTTCACCAAAGCTTGGACCATTTCGGAAGCTGACGTTTCGTTTCCGCCGTCTGTGATAGATGCTTGCTCAATGTATTCTTTCAAAGTGGCAACCGGCTGTCCTCCGATAGCCAGCAGGCGCTCAGCAATCGTATCCACAGTTTCCGCCGCGTGGTCATACAGTTCTTCGAATTTTTCATGCAATGTAAAGAAGTGAGGTCCTTTTACATACCAATGAAAACGGTGCAGCTTGGAGTATAGAAGAAACCAGTTTGATAATTGGGTGTTCATTGAATTCTCAACTAATGTCAGGTTTGTTTTTGCGTTTTCGGTTTTCATAATATTACGTCCTCCTTGTGATCTGTTAATTTAATTATACCACGTATTAATTAAAAATCAATACTAAATTATAATAATTATAATTTAGGTCAGCTGAATAGTTTTTTCTTCAGGATAGACTCCCATGCGGACCAAGGAAAAAGCGCTCGGAATAACAGGGTGAGCTTGACGCCTTTTCCGATCGGATAACGCAATTTCTTTAAACGCTGTTTCATCGCTAATTGATAAATGAGATCGGCAACCTCTTGGGGATCTCCGCTTTCATCGGCATTTTTTTCAATATAAGAAAGGATCTTTTTATAGTATTGATGATAAGCTGAATCGTCAGCCGGCACAGTCATGTGATTCGATAACGATGTTGACCAGATCGATGTTTTGTATGAGCCTGGCTCGATCAGAGCGGTTTCAATGCCGAAAGGAAGCAGCTCCAGACGCAGGCTTTCTGAAAACCCCTCCAATGCATACTTGGAAGAGGCGTAAGGCGACAATGCGGGAAATCCGGTTAAACCGCTGATACTGCTTACGTTTATAATCTTTGCCTCGCTATGCTTTCGTATGTAAGGAAGGACGATTTTTGTGACATTAATTAATCCGAAAACGTTCGTTTCAAATTGCTTTCTGAAATGCTCCATCGGCACATCCTCGATAAATCCCCCGTAAGCTGTCCCCGCATTGTTGACGAGTAAATCAATTGGGGCATACGCACTTATGGTTTTTCCAAAGGCTTCGATCGAGTGTTCATCAGTGACATCGAGAGCGGTGATGTGAATGGAGTCAGCTACATCATGTTTTGCTGCTAAACCGCGCAGCTGTTCCGCTTTCTCGGGCTGCCTTGCTGTGGCAATGACGAAAAATGACTGAGCCAGTTTGACTGCTGCCAGCAGACCGAAACCGCTAGACGCTCCTGTTACGATTGCTATTTTTTTATTCATTTTCCATATCCTCCGTTTTGGCGCTACAGCTATTGTATAATAATGCACAGAGAATGGCGCCATAAAAGAAATTTTTATGCAATAATTCGGAATTGTTCTATAATAAAATCAAATAAGGAAAGGGGTTTTGAGTCATGGGATTGCAAGGGGTAGACAAAACATGGGATCTGGATTCGTTTTTTAAAGGCGGGAGCCATTCAGAGGAATTCAAGGGATATATAGAAAAGCTGTCACAAAACCTGCGTGCATTTCAAGACATGACGGATGCATTTGAGGCGCCAGAAACACCTGATGATGCTGAAAGGCTGACCGCATTGCTTGATGCATTTGAACAAAATTCGGTAAAGCTGCAGCAGGCCGGTGCTTTTGTCGCTTGTCTTCAGGCACAGAACATGAGCGATCAGAAGGCGAATGAACATAAATCATTCATGCATCAGCTAGTCGCAGATTTTCAGTCCTCCCTTGTCACATTGGATCATAAACTTGTCGAGATTGATCAAGGCGTGTGGGAAGAATTGCTCAAAACACCTGAACTGCGTGAGGTATCATACATATTAAATGAAAGAAGAGAACGGGTTGCGGAAAAGCTCAGCCCAGACAAAGAAAAACTGATTGGAAGCCTTGCGGTTGACGGTTATCATGCCTGGGATGATTTATATCATATCGTTGTCGGAAAAATGACCATTCCGTTTAAGGAAAAACAATTATCTGTCGGACAGGCGGAAAACATGATGTCTTCTCAGGACCGTGATGTCAGGAAAACCGTTTTTGAACGCACCAATCAAGCTTGGGAGCGGGAACAGGATATTTTCAGCAGCACGCTGAATCATTTGGCGGGGTTCCGGCTGGAAACCTACAAAGCGAGGGGATGGGCGGACGTTCTGAAGGAGCCTCTGCAAATCAACCGGATGAAAAAAGAAACGCTGAATACGATGTGGCAGGTCATTACTGAAAATAAGCAGCCGTTCATTCAGTTTCTCAACCGGAAAGCATCCATGCTTGGTCTCGAAAAGCTCGATTGGTATGACGTTGAGGCACCGATTGGGTCTGCCGGGAAGGAATATTCATACGATGAAGCCGCAAACTTAATTGTCAGCCAATTTTCCACGTTTGGCCGAAAGTTGTCCGTTTTTACAGAAAAGGCGTTCCGTGATCGCTGGATTGAAGCCGAGGACAGAAGCGGAAAAAGAGTCGGCGGCTTTTGCACGAGCTTTCCGGACAGCGGGGAATCCCGTATCTTCATGACGTTTTCCGGCAGTGCCTCGAACGTTTCAACGCTTGCCCATGAACTCGGGCATGCCTTTCATCAGGAAGCGATGCTCAATGTAAGGCCGTTAAATCGATCCTACGCCATGAACGTAGCGGAAACTGCCTCAACTTTTGCGGAAATGATTGTGGCAGACGCGACTGTCAATCAGGCGGAGACAAAGGAAGAAAAGCTTGTGCTTCTGGAGGATAAAGTGCAAAGAAGCGTTGCTTTCTTTATGAATATCCATGCGAGATTTTTATTTGAAACGAGGTTTTACGAGGAACGAAAGCGGGGAATTGTGCCGGCGGACCGTTTAAACGAGCTAATGGAAGAAGCGCAAAAAGAAGCGTTCTGCGGCGCTTTAGGCGAGTATCATCCGCTATTCTGGGCGTCAAAGCTCCACTTTCATATTACGAGAGTGCCGTTTTATAATTACCCTTATACGTTCGGCTATCTGTTTTCTCTCGGCATTTACGCTCTGGCGCTTGAAGAAAAAAACACGTTTGAAGAGAAATATATAGCGCTATTGCGTGATACGGCATCCATGACCGTAGAAGGTTTAGCGATGAAGCATTTAGGCGCAGACATCACGAAGAGAGACTTTTGGGAAAATGCCATTAAGCTGGCAGTGCAGGACGTCGAAGCCTTTTTGCAAATGACTGAATCATAAAGGAAAGCTGGGCGCTGAAGCCCGGCTTTTTCTGTTCTTTTCTCTGAATGAGGATTCCATCCCTTGGACATACCTAAAAGAAATGGAATTCTACAGGGGGGAACCATTATGCATTTGATCAGAGCGGCCGGGGCCGTTTGTCTCGCAGTTGTTCTGATTGCGGGCTGCCGTCTTAATGAAGAACAGCAGCAAGCAGAAGGAGAAAATACGGCATTAACTCATATGAAATCTGTTCCTTACAGCAATTTCTCGCTTCGCGTCAGCTATGGTGACGGTGAGCATAATCGCTATGAAGGGATATACGAAAAAAACGGAACTCATGAAACAGCAGAAATACAAGATAAGCTCTCAGGCATCAATCAAGAGGGAGAAGAAGCGCTGGATGAGATGAAAATGATTCTGAGCGAGCTATCCGTGACAGATCAAATGGCTGAAAAGGAAGTGATTCACAGTGTGCTGGCGGCTTTTAACCTTGACAGCCACTATGATCATATCGACTTAAAACTGAAGCTTAAGAACGGGGCTGTCAGAGAAATTAAAAAATAATCATGTGCTGAAAAACCCATAACCGCCATTTTTGACCAGAAAACTAATTGAAAATGATTTTCAAAGTCACTGTTTTCTGCTACAATGAGGGATATATGACCATATCAGAGACTGAATATTGTATCACTTGCATTGATGACAAATTACTTACATGCATGTCTATATAAAACGTGCGATACATAGAGCTGCTAAAAAGCCAGCAAAAAGGAGCGGTTATGGGTATGAGTGCAATTTCTACAGAAACGCTGAGCTTAGGGTACGGGGATGCCGTTATTATTGATGAACTGAATTTAACGATTCCAAAAGGTGAAATTACCGTATTTATCGGCAGCAACGGCTGCGGAAAATCGACACTTTTACGTTCGTTGGCGAGGCTGATGAAGCCGAGAGGCGGTTCTGTGCTATTGGAAGGAAGAGCGATCGCCAAGCTTCCGACAAAGGAAGTCGCAAAGGAGCTTGCCATCCTGCCGCAGGGGCCTTCTGCTCCGGAGGGACTGACGGTGCATCAGCTTGTAAAGCAGGGAAGATATCCTTATCAAAATTGGCTGAAACAGTGGTCAAAAGAGGATGAGGCAGCTGTAGAGAGAGCGCTTAAAGCCACAAAGCTGGAAGATATGGCTGACCGCGCCGTCGATTCCTTATCAGGCGGACAGCGCCAGCGGGCTTGGATTGCGATGACGCTTGCCCAGGAAACGGATATTATACTTCTGGATGAACCGACAACGTATTTGGATATGACGCATCAAATAGAAATTCTTGATTTGCTGTTTGAGCTGAATGAGAAGGAACAGCGGACGATCGTCATGGTACTCCATGATTTGAATTTAGCGTGCCGCTACGCACATCACCTTGTGGCTATTAAAGATAAACAGATTTACGCTGAAGGCCGTCCGGAAGAGGTCATTACTTGTGATCTGGTGCAAAATGTGTTTTCTATGAACTGTCAGGTCACACAGGACCCGCTGTTCGGAACGCCTCTTTGCATTCCTCATGGCCGGGGCAGATGCATTGTCCGGGAAGCGGCTTTCACATCACATGGATAAATAACACGGCTAAAGGAGCTTTCATCAATGAGAAAGCTCCTTGCTGTTTTTTTGAAAGGAAGATGTATAAATGGAACAAAAACTGCAAGAACAGCTGGATGGATTGCTGGAGAAATATACTGAGCTTCTGCTTGGTGACACAAACAATGAGCTAAAAGAAGAAGTGAAGCAATGGATTTTGTACACACATATAGCCAAAAGCATGCCGCCGCTCGCTAAACATTGGAATGCGACATATCCTGACGCGAAGCAGGGCATTAAAGATATCATTCAGCATATTAAGGAATTAAATGAAGCGCATCGAAACAAACAATAGCTAAAAAAGCAGTCTGCCAATTATAGCAGTCTGCTTTTTTGTGATGCTGCCGTTTTATCTGGCGCAAAGGAATCCATAAAGGTCCGCAGCGCGCTGCTGATAAACGAATCCTTTCGGACAATAAATTCTGTTTTCATCTGTCTGAGAGCTTCGGGCAGCGGGTACAATCGAATCGACCCTTCAGCCTCGTGTTTCTGTACAACCGTTCTCGGCAGCAAAGAAATGCCAAGGCCTGCTGTTACCCCGCCGATAATCGCTTCAAGCGTGCCAAATTCCATAATGATCGGCTGTGTGACGCCTACAGAGCGCAACCATTTTTCAAGTGTCTCTCGATACGAACAGCCTGTGCTGTAAACGAGAATCGGCTTTGTGATGGCTTCCTCTGCATTGGATATGGAGGCAGCTGAAACAACTACTGGTTCTTCCTCAAATGCAGGATAGGATTCGAGCTCAGGATGATTGCATTCGCATCCGATAAATGCGCCATCTAATTCATACCGGAGAACTTTATCAAGGAGGAATTGTGTATGTCCTGTTGTTAAAGACAACTGGACGTTTGGGTGTTCTTCATAATAAGAAGCCAGAAGTTTCGGAAGCCTTACCGCGGCTGTTGTCTGAGTGGAGCCGATCATAAGCGGTCCGCTTGGCTCTACAGTAGATAAGAGCGCTTTAGACGCTTCATCCAGCAGGCCGATAATTTTATTTGCGTAGTTGAGCAGCAGTTTTCCGCTTGCAGAAAGTGTCATACCCCGATTGTGGCGCAAAAACAGGATGGTGCCCAGCTCAGCTTCCAATTGCTGAATTCTGGCTGTGACATTCGATTGCACATAGCCAAGCTGCAGGGCTGCTTTCGTAATGGAGCCTTCACGGGCTACCATTTGAAACACACGTAAATCTCCACTTTCCATTTTGAACTCCTCCGTTCGCTTGCTATCAATCTGAGTGATAGCAAGTATCTTTAACAATCATTATACGTAACACCTGACCTGGATTACAATGGAATCAGCAAGAGATGTTAATCAACAGCAAGGAGTGGCGGCAATGAATGTAATGAACAAAATTGCTCTCGTAACGGGGGGCGGCACAGGAATCGGACGAGCAGCCAGTATGGAATTGGCAAAACGCGGAGCGATTGTTGCGGTGAATTATTCACGTTCACAATCCGAAGCGCAGGAAACAGTGGATATGATTAAAAAAGCTGGCGGCCGAGCCTTCGCCATCCAAGCGGATGTATCAAAAAACAGCGAAGTGCAGGACATGGTTCAATCAATCGTGAAAACATACGGCACGATTGATGTTTTAGTCAATAATGCCAGCATTACACGGCACATTCCAATGGATGATCTTGAAGCTGCGACAGAAGACATCTGGGATGAGTTATACGCTGTCAATGTGAAAGGGATGTTTTTCTGCGCGCGGGCAGTGGTTCCGTTCATGAAAAAAAGCAAGGCTGGAGCGATCGTAAATGTCGGCAGCATCGCAGGGTTAACCGGGGCGGGTTCATCTATGCCTTATGCAGTGTCAAAATCGGCGGTGCACGGTTTAACGAAATCATTGGCCCACGCCTTAGCGCCCGAAATCAGGGTGAGCGGTGTAGCACCGGGAGCTGTCGCAACGAGATGGTGGGCTGGCCGGGAAGAAAAAATGAAAAGCATGATCGGCACTTTGCTGTTACAGCGTATTGCTGAACCGGATGAAGTCGCCAAATTGATTTGTTCGCTTGTTGAACAGGAATCACTCACAGGCCAAATCATCACAATTGACAGCGGACAGACGCTGTAAAGAGAGGAGATGCGGGGGATGCCATTTGTACAGATTCATTTACGGGCGGGAAGAAGTAAAGTGTGGCTTCAAAAACTAAGCAGAACCATTCACCAATCGATGGTCGAAGAAATTAATGTGCCGGAAGATGACTACTTTCAAGTCATCAGGCAATATGAAAATAGTGAATTTTTTTATGATCCGTCTTATCTGCAGGTCGAGCGCACCAATGAACTGATATACATTCATTTTACCTTGAAACAGTCAAGAACAACTGAACAGAAAAAAGCCCTTTACCACTCAATCGCGAGCCGGATTCATTCCCAGCTTGGCGTAAGAAAAGAAGATGTGTTTATTATGCTGGCCGGAAATCAGGATGAGGATTGGTCCTTCGGAAATGGAAGAGCTCAGATGATCGAATAACAAAACCCCGCGGATACCAATCCGCGGGGCACTCTATTAATGGGAAGGTGATTCAACGGCTTGTGCCGCTTTCTCCTTTACTTGTTCTCCCGTTTTCTTATTTGATAGCTTGATAGGTTTTAAGAACAATGTAAATACGGCTCCGACGGCGATAAAGATCAGGCCTGTATAAAACACGCTGTGGAGTGAATCCATCAACGATGTTTTTAATATCGGCATAATATGGGATGAGAAAGCCGCAGGGATTTGTTTGATTGCGTCCGGGCTGAACAGTGATTGCAGCAGCCCTTGCGGATTTGTATCAATCATACCCTTTAGCTGGGAGGCAAATGAGCTTGCCTGTGCCGGAAGTGAGTCTAAGTACGGCACCAGTTTATCTGTTAATAAACTTCCTGATCTTGCATTCATTACGGCTCCCAGCATGGTAATGCCGAATGTTCCTCCGATCGAACGGAAGAATTGGCTGGAAGAGGTGACAACCCCAAGCTCCTCCTTCGAAAAGCTTTCCTGTAAAGCAAGTGTCAGAATCGGCATAACCAGACCCATTCCTAGACCAATAATGGCCATATACGATGTAGCGACAAGCTTACTCGTATCAAGGTCCAAAGTCGTTAACAGCAGGAATCCTCCGGCCATAACTATCATGCCTGTAATAATTTGCGGTTTAATGCCGACTTTGTAAACAAGCTGGCCGCCGATAATACTTGTAATAATCATAGAGATCATCATCGGTGTCATAATTGTACCCGATTCAGACGCGCTGACTCCGACAATTCCCTGCATAAAGAAAGGAACAAACGTAATGGCACCAAACATGCCGATACTCATAAAGAAGCCGATCAGGTTTAAAAATGTAAACGTTCTGTTTTTAAATAAATACATTGGCAGGATTGGCTCTTTTGCTTTTGATTCTACGATAATAAAGCTGACAATGCCGATCAGCGCGAGTGCGAACAAGCCAAGAATCTGCCATGAACCCCACGCATAATCTTTTCCGCCAAAGCTTAGGGCGAGAAGGAGGCTGACAACCCCGACAATCATCGTGAAAATACCAGCGATATCGAAGTTGATCGGACCAGTCTGCTGGCGTCCCTGTAATCCTCTTGCAATGAAAATAACCGCGATAATTCCGACTGGCAGGTTAATATAGAAAACCCATTTCCAGTTTAACGAGTCTACAATCCAGCCGCCGATTTGCGGCCCGATAACAGAGGCAAGCCCGTAAATGGCGCCAAAGACCCCTTGGAATTTGGCACGCTGTTTCCCTGTAAATAAGTCACCAATGACAATCATGGCCATCGGCATCATAATACCTCCGCCAATTCCCTGCAAACCGCGGAAAATAATCAATTCTGTCATATTGTTGGCCATTCCGCATAAGGCAGAAGCAGCCATAAAAATAAGCAACCCTGATACATAGACGATCCGGCGCCCCAATAAGTCGGCTAATTTACCGGCAATCGGCACGACCGTTGTTGATGTTAACAAATACGCCGTGGTCAGCCAGGTCATCATGCTCAAACCGCCAAGATCTCCTACGATTTTCGGCATGGCAGTTCCGACAATGGTACCGTCAAGGGCTGAGAAAAACATGGCAATGATTAAGCCTGTTATTAATAAAGTCCGTTTTGATTGTTTTCCTTCATTACTCATTTCATCCGTTTCCTCTTTTCCTCTTTTACTTTTCATTGGTTTCGGCGGCAGCTTGTGCCAGCTTTTTCGTCATATGCGCTGCCTGCAGCAGTTCTTCTTCCGTCAGGTAGGAAAGGTATCGTGCCATTATGGCTTTTCTGCCCGCCAAAACGTCCTCGAACTTTCTGTCTCCTTCATCGGTAAGGCTGATATTAATGACTCGCCTGTCTTGGGTATTGTGTTTTCTGACGATCAGACTTTTTTGTTCAAGGCGGTCTGCCATTAATGTTACCGCGCTTGGCTTGACCTCCATCCGTTCGGCAATTTCAGAAATTTTAAGGCTGCCATTCTTTTTTAAGCTTGCGAGCACAAACAGCTGTGCGGGGGTAATCCCCTGTTTCTCCATGCTATCCAGCATTTCAGGCTGTATCTTTTGAAAGAGCGCCTGAAGCGATAATTGAATATCAGACATTAACTGATCCGCACTCTTCATTTTCATTTCTCCTCTTTAATATAATCTGTGTTTATATTTAATGTATCAAAATAGTTAATGCTTATTAAATATAAATAAGCATTAATAAAAAGTCAACTGATTTTACACACAAAAAAAGGATAGATGCCGGTAAAGCACATCATACCCTTTTTGCGGATCTGATTGATGGAACTTTATTGCTGATAAGGAGACTGCTGCTGAATGGTTTGCTGGAACTTTTGATAGGATTGCTGCAGCTTCTGGGCGTCCTCTGCTTCAACAGTATACCATCCATATTGGAACATGAGATCATACAGTTTTCTTTGCGCTTTTTGTGACTCATCAAAAATGGATTGAATATCCTGATAGAGAGATTCATGGCTGAACTCGTGCAGAGCAGTGCAATACGCAGTGGTCATGTATTTTTCCGTTGTCAAAAGTTCATTGACGACATCTCTGTCATTCATTTCTGATGTAGTCGGCACAGGTGTTTGCGGGTTGCTGATTTTCTGATTTTGCTGATTCACTTTGGCGCCTCCTTATTGGATGTAGCCGGACTGCTGCTGGCCTGGCTGCAGGTGCTTTAATATTCTTTGATAGTGATCGTGATGCATATGTCCGACGCGGTCTAGTTCTTGTTTTAATGTTTGATCCTGGCACTGCTGCGCCATAAAATGCGCTTTTTTCATCGCGAGCAGATTCCAGTTCAGCATGTCATTCAGATACAAATGATCCTTTGTCGAAATAACAGAGGGCGGCATTTGAGATTGCTGCTGATTGTTCATTGTCATCCTCCTTTGCGTTCTATTCGTTTTATGTTTCCTTCAGTATGGGAGTTATATACAGGTGTTTTGAAGAAGGCCGTATTGTCAGGAGGGAATTGGATGTTGAGACATATGTTTTTATTCTTATCTCAAAATAAAACGCTCACCAAGCTTGCAAAAGCATACGGATCACGGCTGGGGGCGCGGAGATTTGTCGCGGGAGACACGATTGAATCGGCTGTTCGTACCATTAAAAAGCTGAATCAATCCGGTTTGTGCACAACCATCGATTATTTAGGCGAGTATGCGGCTACACAAAAAGAAGCAAGTCGAGTCGCAGGGGAATGCAAGAAGGCGATTCAAGCGATTGCCGACCACCGGTTAGATTCCGAGCTTTCCCTTAAGCTGACGTCACTGGGGCTCGATATTTCAGAAGAGCTGGCCGTTTCACATTTGCGTGACATTCTATCTGCCGCGAAGGAAAATGACGTGGCTGTGACGATCGATATGGAGGACTACTCACATTATGAACAGACGCTTGCCATCTACAGGCAGTGCAAGCAGGAATTTGGCATGCTGGGTACGGTGATACAGGCGTATCTTTACCGGGCTGCAGAAGATATCCGAAAGCTGCACGATCTGAAGCCGAATCTCAGACTTGTCAAAGGCGCTTACAAGGAATCTGCGGCCGTTGCATTCCCTGATAAAAAAGGAACAGACCTTCACTTTCAGAGCTTGATTAAACTTCATCTGCTGAGCGGGAACTATACTGCCGTCGCTACACACGATGATGACATCATTGCGTTTACGAAGAAACTCGTTGCCGAGCATCAAATCCCGCTGTCACAATTCGAGTTTCAAATGCTTTACGGGATTAGGCCGGAGCGGCAGAAGGAACTCGTGAAGGAAGGGTACAAGATGCGTGTATATGTCCCGTATGGAACCGACTGGTTTAGCTACTTTATGAGAAGAATCGCCGAGAGACCCGCAAATGCGGCTTTTGTGTTAAAAGGGATTTTCAAAAAGTGAAAGCAGCCGCGAACCGCAGCTGCATTGTTATTGTTCCATGTTTTGTTTCTTATACTGCTGATTTTGGCTTGTCCGTTTTCCGCCGCCGTAATGCTGTGTCGGACCGGCATCTCCTTTTACGCTCGCCGCGCTTACTGCTGCTGAAGACGGGTTCTTTTTCTCTCGCACCATTCCCTTCACCTCCGGGTTTACGTTTCCCGTCTTCTATCAGCTTCATACAAAAAAATAACAAATTAGCTATTGAAGTCGAAACAAAAATCTTTTATGATGAAAGAAGAAACGGGTTTCCATTTTTTTTGACCAAAAAATGAATGATTATTCATTCAACGTTCAAGGGGGATGTCTCATGCACAAACACATTCAAAAAGCAGCCGTTTTAGGATCGGGGGTTATGGGTTCCGGTATTGCTGCGCATTTGGCTAACATCGGAATTCCGGTTCTGCTGCTTGATATTGTGCCGAACGATTTAACAAAGGAAGAGGAGAAAAAGGGGCTGACGAAGGAAAGTCCGGAGGTGCGCAGCAGGCTGAGCAGATCTGCGGTGAAAAAGCTGCTGAAACAAAAGCCCGCCCCTCTTACGTCAGCACAAAATACCGCTTATATTACTCCCGGCAATCTAGAAGATGATGTTGAGAAGCTGAAGGAAGCTGATTGGATTATTGAGGTCGTTGTTGAAAATCTTGAGGTCAAAAAGAAGATTTTCTCTCTCGTGGATGAGCATCGGAAACCGGGCAGCATCGTCTCAAGCAACACGTCCGGCATCTCAGTGCAGGCAATGGCTGAAGGCAGGTCTGATGATTTTAAAGCTCATTTTCTCGGAACACACTTTTTTAACCCGGCGCGATACTTAAAGCTGCTGGAGATCATTCCAATTAAGGAAACTGATCCTGACATCCTGGCGTTTATGACATCCTTCGGTGAAAATGTCCTCGGCAAAGGTGTGGTTACAGCTAAGGACACACCAAATTTTATCGCAAACCGAATCGGGACGTACGGACTTCTCATTACGGTTCAAGAAATGCTGAAAGGCGGCTATCAGGTCGGAGAAGTCGACTCCATCACAGGCCCGCTGATCGGCAGACCGAAGAGCGCAACCTTCAGAACGCTGGATGTTGTCGGCCTTGATACGTTTGCCCACGTCGCCCGAAACGTATATGACAAAGCAGAGGGAGACGAAAAAGAAGTGTTTCGCCTGCCTGACTTCATGAATGACATGCTGCAAAAAGGCTGGATTGGAAGCAAATCCGGTCAAGGCTTTTATAAAAAAGAAGGAAAAACGATTTATGAGCTAGACCCGATGACGCTTACTTACGGAGAACAACGGACAAAGATGAAAACGCCGGCTCTTGAAGCGGCAAAGCAAGCTAAAGGGACAAAAGCCAAAATGAAAGCGCTTATTTATTCGGAAGACAGGGCTGGCCAGCTGCTGTGGAATATCACGTCGCAAACGCTGCTTTACTCAGCCCAGCTGCTCGGAGAAATCGCCGACGATATTCATGCAATTGACCAAGCCATGAAATGGGGATTCGGCTGGGAACTGGGACCATTCGAAATCTGGGACGCAATCGGTCTCAGACAGTCGGCGGAACAGCTTGAACAGCTTGGAGCGGAAATTCCCGGCTGGATAAAAGATATGCTGGACAAAGGGAATGAGACCTTCTACATCAGAGAAAACGGAACAGTGCTTTATTACGAAAGCGGCGAATACAGAGCTGTAAAAGAAAACAAGAAACGAATCCATTTACAATCGGTCAAAGAAATAAACGGCGTCATTGCCAAAAACAGCGGAGCCAGCCTGATCGACCTTGGAGAAGATGTGGCACTTCTCGAGTTTCACTCGAAAAGCAATGCCATCGGGTTCGACATCATTCAAATGATCAACAGAGCTTTGGAAGAAACAGAGCGGAATTACAAAGGGCTTGTCATCGGCAATCAAGGCAAAAATTTCTGTGTGGGCGCCAATCTCGCCATGATCTTAATGGAAGTACAGGATGACAACTTTATGGAAGTTGATTTGGTGATACGGCGTTTTCAAGAGACAATGATGAACATCAAATACAGCGCGAAACCTGTTGTTGCAGCTCCATTTGGCATGACGCTCGGCGGAGGGACGGAAGTATGTCTTCCTGCTGCACGGATTCAAGCGGCAAGCGAAGCCTATATGGGACTTGTAGAATCAGGAGTCGGCCTTATCCCTGGCGGAGGGGGCAATAAAGAGCTGTACATCAATCATCTTCGCCGCGGTCTTGATCCGATGAATGCGGCCATGAAAACATTTGAAACGATTGCAATGGCTAAGGTGTCAACTTCCGCCCAAGAGGCTCGGGAACTGAACATTTTAAAAGTGGCTGACCGTATCAGCACTAACCAGGATCACCTTCTGTACGATGCAAAGCAGTCAGCCGCCTCTTTATACGATACCGGCTGGCGGCCGCCTATAAAACAAAAGGTCAAGGTGGCGGGGGAAACAGGTTATGCCGCGCTTCTGCTCGGTGCAGAGCAAATGAAGCTGTCCGGCTACCTATCTGAGCATGATATGAAAATCGCTAAAAAGCTCGCTTTTGTGATTGCCGGCGGAAAAGTGCCGTTCGGAACAGAGGTGGATGAAGAGTATTTATTGGAAATTGAGAGAGAAGCGTTTTTAAGTCTGGCAGGCGAGGCGAAATCTCAAGCGAGAATGCAGCATATGCTGGTGAAAGGCAAACCTTTACGGAACTAGGAGGGAGTTTATGAAAGAGGCAGTTATTGTGGCAGGAGCAAGAACACCGGTAGGGAAAGCGAAAAAAGGTTCATTGGCCACCGTTCGCCCGGATGATTTGGGAGCCATTTGCGTGAAAGAAACGCTGAAACGAGCAGGCGGCTATGAGGGCAATATTGACGATTTAATTATTGGCTGTGCGACACCTGAAGCAGAACAGGGGCTCAATATGGCGAGAAATATCGGCGCGCTTGCGGGTCTGCCATATACGGTGCCGGCGATTACGGTCAACCGATACTGTTCCTCAGGTCTTCAGTCCATCGCATATGCGGCAGAAAAAATTATGCTTGGCGCCTACGATACAGCCATTGCAGGCGGAGCGGAATCTATGTCACAGGTTCCGATGATGGGGCATGTGACCCGTCCGAACCTTGCATTAGCCGAGAAAGCGCCGGAGTATTACATGAGCATGGGACACACGGCAGAACAGGTTGCGAAAAAATACGGCGTTTCCCGTGAAGATCAGGATGCTTTTGCCGTGCGCAGCCACCAGAAAGCTGCCAAAGCCCTTGCAGAGGGGAAATTTAAAGACGAAATTGTCCCTGTCGAAGTCAAGGTGACAGAAATCGGCGAAAACCATAAGCCGCAGGAAAAACATACTGTTTTTTCTCAGGATGAAGGTGTCCGCCCGCAAACGACCGCAGACATTTTAAGCACATTACGCCCGGCCTTTTCCGTTGACGGGACAGTCACTGCCGGAAATTCCTCGCAAACAAGTGACGGGGCGGCGGCTGTCATGCTGATGGATCGCGAAAAAGCGGATGCGCTTGGTTTGGCGCCGCTTGTCAAATTCCGTTCCTTTGCAGTTGGCGGGGTGCCGCCGGAAGTCATGGGCATCGGGCCCGTGGAAGCCATTCCGCGCGCACTGAAGCTAGCCGGGCTTCAACTGCAGGACATCGGGCTGTTCGAACTGAACGAAGCTTTTGCATCACAAGCCATCCAAGTCATCAGGGAGCTGGGGATTGATGAGGAGAAAGTGAATGTCAACGGGGGCGCAATCGCACTCGGACACCCGCTTGGCTGCACGGGCACAAAGCTTACTCTCTCGCTGATTCACGAAATGAAACGAAGAAACGAGCAATTTGGTGTCGTCACAATGTGCATCGGCGGCGGGATGGGAGCAGCCGGTGTATTTGAATTATGCTAAAGGGGGAAAAACAAATGACGAAAAAAACGGCTGAAGTACTAAAAGGCGGCGGTTTCTTAATCGAGGATGTCACATATGATCAGATGTATACACCGGAGGATTTCACCGACGAGCATAAAATGATTGCGAAAACAACGGAGGATTACATTGAGCAGGACGTTCTGCCACATATAGATGAAATTGAGAGCCATCAATTTGAACATTCCGTCCGGCTTTTGAAGAAAGCGGGAGAACTGGGGCTTCTCGGAGCCGATGTTCCCGAGGAATACGGCGGGCTGGGCCTTGATAAAATCAGCTCGGCGCTGATCACTGAAAAATTTTCGCGTGCGGGAAGCTTTTCACTTTCTTACGGTGCACATGTCGGCATCGGTTCCTTGCCGATCGTATTCTTCGGAACGGAAGAGCAAAAGAAAAAATATCTCCCTGATCTGGCTTCAGGGGAAAAGATCGCTGCGTACGCACTGACTGAGCCGGGTTCCGGATCTGATGCGTTAGGCGCAAAAACGACAGCAGTGCTGAATGAAGCTGGAACGCATTACGTATTAACCGGGGAAAAACAGTGGATCACCAACTCAGCTTTTGCCGATGTCTTTGTCGTTTACGCCAAAGTGGACGGCGAAAAGTTTTCCGCTTTTATTGTAGAAAAAGATTTTCCTGGCGTATCAACCGGACCTGAAGAAAAGAAAATGGGAATTAAAGGGTCATCGACGAGAACCCTCATTTTGGATCAGGCTGAGGTGCCGAAGGAAAACCTTCTTGGAGAAATCGGCAAAGGGCATATCATCGCCTTTAATATTTTAAATATCGGCCGCTACAAGCTGGCGGTTGGCACAATCGGCGCGTCTAAGCGGGTAATCGAGCTCTCTGCGGCATACGCAAATCAGCGCCGCCAATTTAAAACGCCGATCGCAGCCTTTTCGCTGACACAGGAAAAAATGGCGACAATGGCATCGAGGCTGTATGCGATGGAAAGCTCTGTGTACAGAACCGTTGGGCTGTTTGAAGACAATATGAGCCAGTTTACAGCTGAAGACCTAAAGGACGGAAGACAAATTGCGAAGTCCATTGCCGAATACGCCATTGAATGCTCTCTCAACAAGGTGTTTGGCTCTGAAACGCTTGATTATATTGTCGATGAAGGCGTGCAAATTCACGGCGGCTACGGATTTATGCAGGAGTATGAGGTGGAAAGAGCCTATCGGGATTCCAGGATCAACCGGATTTTCGAAGGAACAAATGAAATTAACCGGTTAATTGTGCCAAGCACGTTTCTGAAGAAAGCGATGAAAGGCGAGCTGCCTCTTTTTGAAAAGGCACAGGCGCTTCAAGAAGAACTTATGATGCTTATGCCTGAGGAGCCGGGCACGGGCGTATTAGAGCAAGAGAAATATATCGTCAAGCAAGCCAAAAAAATCGCCCTGTTCGCCGCGGGTCTTGCCGCGCAAAAATACGGAAAAGCGATCGACCGTGAACAAGAAATCCTCGTAAACGTTGCTGATATTGTCAGCAATGTATATGCAATGGAATCAGCGGTGCTCAGAACGGAAAAGGCCATTGCCGCGCAAGGAAGCGATAAAGCAGCGCAAAAGCTGCTGTACACAGAAATTTTCGTTCAAGAAGCCTTTAACGAAATTGAAGCCCATGCGAAAGAATCTTTACTTGCAATGGAAGAAGGGGATTCTCTCCGTATGATGCTCTCGGCTCTTCGCAAGCTGACACGCGTGACGCCTAAAAATGTCATTCGGAAAAAACGTGAAGCGGCAGCGGGTGTGTTCGGGGCCGAAAAATATATTGTCTGAGTCCCAAGGAGCTCCGCACATCCGGAGCTCTTTTTTATGAAGCACTGTTTTAGGTTTTTAAAACAAACTGTGTTAAAATAACCTCGATTATTTTATTGAGGGGGAAGAAGATGTCGTTAACTTTTTACTGGTACCCTAAATGCGGAACGTGCCGCAAAGCGAAAAAATGGCTTGAAGAGCATGGAAAAGAAATCAACGAAATACATATTGCAGAACAGCCTCCAAGCAAAGAGGAGCTAAAATCGCTTTACGAAAAAAGCGGGCTGGATTTAAAGAAATTCTTCAACACAAGCGGCATGAAATACCGTGAACTGAATCTCAAGGAAAAACTGTACCACATGTCAGAAGACGAACAGCTTGAACTGCTGGCTTCAGACGGAATGCTGATCAAGCGCCCGCTCACAACAGACGGCGAAAAAGTAACAGTCGGCTTTAAAGAAGACCAATTTGAAGAAAACTGGTCATGATGTAAATTTTTTTCGAAAAGTGTGGTATCTTCTTATTGTAGTGCTGTAAAAAATGGAGGGATTCAATTGAGCATACCTAAAGATTTGCGTTACTCAGAAGAACACGAGTGGGTAAAAGTTGAAGGAGAAAAAGCCAAAATCGGCATTACCCATTTTGCCCAATCCGAGCTCGGAGATATCGTGTTTGTTGAGCTTCCTGAAGTCGGCGCTGAAATTAAAGCGGACGAGCCTTTCGGAAGTGTAGAATCCGTAAAAACGGTATCTGAGCTTTACGCACCGATTAACGGAACTGTAGTGGAAGTAAACGAAGATCTTGATGACAGCCCGGAGTTCGTCAACGAATCTCCGTATGAAAAAGCATGGATGATCGTCGTTGAACCGTCTGACGCGTCTGAAATTGAAAAACTAATGACAGCAGAGCAATACGAAGAGATGACACAGCAAGACTAAAACCGGATAGCTGAGCAGGCAATTGGATACGCTAACGCTATGGGAGGTGTCCAATATGGCTTTCAGCAAACAAAAGCTCGATGTCACCAATGATGTGACAGGCCGCTTTCAAAATGGCCGGCTCTCGTTATATCATGAAGATGAGATGATCGGCCAAATGACAGGCATGAATGAATATGAGCTTAAGTCCGGTTTTACCTATGAAAATGAAAAGTTTTATAAGACAGCCGACGTGGTTTCAGGAGACGATCAGAAATATGTGGATTGTGACTACGAAAGCGGCTGGTGTTAATGTTGGCGGTGAATTTCACTGCCTTCTTTTACAATCTGAACGTTTCAAATTTGACGCGGCAGGTGAAGCAGATGAACATGGACGAGCTGGAAAAAGTCTTGATTGTTGAAGGGAAATCAGATAAAGAAAAGATTGAAAGCGTCCTGAATGAGCCAGTGCGCATTATCTGCACAAACGGAACAATCAGCCAGCTGAGGCTGGAGGAATTGGCTGACGAGCTTTACGAGAAGGACATCTATATTTTGGTTGATGCCGATGAATCGGGCGAGAAATTGAGAAAACAGCTGAAAAGGGAATTTAATGAAGCCTTCCATTTACATATCGACAGAGCCTATAAGGAAGTGGCGGCGGCGCCCAGACACCATATAGCATCTGTATTGCTGAGCGCAAATCTGAATGTCCATACGATTTTTCTTGAAAGAAAGACCTGAGGTGTTATAGCATGAAAGAACTCCAAGAACAAGAACTTGATCACATTACTGATGATGTGTATCTCCTATATTTATATACTCCGTTTTGCGGGACCTGCCAGCTGGCAAGCAAAATGCTGACAGTCGTCGGAGAAATGCTTCCGTCTGTCGCCTTCTATAAAAATAATCTCAACTATTCACCGGCGTTTGCTAAAGCATATCAAATTGAAAGCGTCCCTTGTTTTCTGCTGTTTAAGGGCGGGAAAGTAATTGAAAGAGGGTATGCGTTTCATTCCGTTTCTTACTTATATGAGCTGATCAAACAAAAATCATCTTCTGCATCTCATTTATGACATTTTTCTCGGCGCATTCCAATGAAATTGTCGTTCGTTTTATAAAGGGGTTCTTGCGCTGAAGAGAGAAATGTGTATGTATGACCAACAAATAGGAGGTTGTACAAATGGAGAAAGCGGAAGTTTTAGAAGATGATTACCAGCATCTGTTTTTAAAACCCCTTTTGAACACTTCAACATTGCTCATTACCTTCCAAGGAGAAACAGAAGCCTTAACCGTCTCAATAAACGAACAAGGGGAAATGAAAAAGATTTCTCCGCCCCACACGTCCAACCTGACCTTTTATGGAAACCAAACAGAAATCATTGATCTTTTGCATGGAGACATTTCCCTTCAGCACCTGATCCAGAGCGGAAGCCTAAAGGTAAAGGGTTCATTCAGAGCGCTGTTAAAGCTGGAAGCCATTCTGTGGCTGACGAATGGCTTTTTTCAGAGGATTCTAAAGAATTGAAAAATAGTAAATTATTATAATAGTAAAAGTTGACATCATTTATTTTATTGACATTTTATCATTCGCCATGCTATTCTACATGAAGAATTTCCGGACGAAAAAGACTATATATTTCTCTTATCAAGAGAGGTGGAGGGAAGTGCCCTATGAAGCCCGGCAACCATCAACACTGTTGAAATGGTGCCAATTCACACGAAGCGTTCAGCTTTGAAAGATGAGAGAAAGGCGAGTTTAATATAAGCCTTTCTGCTCAAGTGTGCAGAAAGGCTTTTCTTTTGCAGAAAAAACCGGAAGATTTCTTAGAATAGTGTTAAGGCAGGTGATCGCTTTGATCAATCTTCAGGATGTTTCAAAAGTGTATAAGTCGAAACATGGAGATGTCAATGCTGTCCAAAATGTCTCGCTTTCCATTAAAAAAGGTGAGATTTTTGGAATTATAGGATATAGCGGAGCTGGTAAAAGTTCCTTAATCCGTCTGCTGAACGGACTTGAGAAACCAAGCTCAGGAATCGTGGAAGTGGCGGGAACAAAGATTAATGAAGTAAACGGACGAAATTTAAGAAAAGCACGCCATGAAATCAGTATGATTTTCCAGCATTTCAATTTGCTCTGGTCGCGAACTGTCAGAGATAACATCATGTTTCCTTTAGAAATTGCCGGGGTGAAAAAAAGCGAGCGGATCAAGCGTGCCAATGAACTGATTAAACTGGTAGGTTTAGAAGGAAAAGAAAAATCTTACCCGTCCCAGCTGAGCGGCGGACAAAAGCAGCGGGTCGGAATCGCCAGAGCGCTCGCAAACAATCCGAAGGTTCTCCTTTGTGATGAAGCGACATCAGCTTTAGATCCGCAAACAACTGATTCAATCTTGGATCTTTTGTCCGATATTAATGAAAGACTCGGTTTGACGATTGTGCTGATCACACACGAAATGCATGTCATCCGCAAAATCTGTAACAGAGTCGCTGTCATGGAAAACGGAAAGGTTGTGGAAGAAGGAGAAGTTCTCGATGTCTTCAAAAATCCGAAGGAAGACATGACAAAACGATTTGTTCAGCAGGTGACAGAGCCGGAAGAAACGAAAGAAACGCTACAGCACCTTCTTGATGAAACAGCATCAGGAAAAATGGTTCAGCTCACATTTGTCGGTGATTCTGCTGAACAGCCTCTGATTACAGAGATGATCAGAAACTTCAATGTCAGCGTCAATATTCTGCAAGGGAAAATCTCTCAGACGAAGGATGGAGCTTACGGTTCACTGTTCATCCATATTGACGGTGACGAGGAAGAAGTGCAAAACGTGATCCGGTTTATTAATGACAAACAGGTGAAAGCAGAGGTGATCACGAATGTTTGAAAAATACTTCCCGAACGTTGATGTAACTGAATTATGGAATGCGACATACGAAACGCTTTATATGACGCTGATCTCTTTGGTTTTTGCCTTTGTCATCGGGGTGATCCTCGGTCTGCTGCTCTTTCTCACGAGCAAAGGGAGCCTCTGGCAGAACAAAGCGGTCAACACTGTGATTGCGGCCATTGTCAATGTATTCAGGTCTATTCCGTTCCTCATTTTAATTATTTTATTACTAGGTTTTACGAAGTTTTTAGTCGGCACCATCTTAGGGCCGAACGCGGCACTGCCGGCGTTAGTCATCGGCTCAGCCCCGTTTTACGCGCGGCTTGCTGAAATTGCGCTTCGCGAGGTGGATAAAGGCGTCATCGAAGCTGCGAAATCAATGGGAGCCAAAACATCAACGATTATTTTCAAAGTGCTGCTTCCGGAATCCATGCCGGCCCTTATTTCTGGGATCACGGTTACGGCCATCGCTTTGATCGGCTCAACGGCAATTGCCGGCGCCATCGGTTCAGGAGGCCTTGGAAACCTTGCGTACGTAGAAGGCTATCAGTCTAATAATACTGATGTTACCTTCGTTGCTACTGTGTTTATTTTAATCATCGTATTTATTATTCAAATCATCGGTGATGTCATAACAAATATAATAGACAAACGATAAGGGAGGATTTACATTGAAAAAGCTATTTTTGGGTGCATTACTGCTTGTATTTGCAGGAGTTATGGCTGCCTGCGGTTCTAATAACGCTGAATCCGGCAAGAAAGAAATTGTTGTTGCAGCTACAAAAACACCGCATGCAGAAATTTTAAAAGAAGCTGAACCATTGTTAAAAGAAAAAGGCTACACACTGAAAGTGAAAGTGCTTAGTGATTACAAAATGTACAACAAAGCCTTGGCTGATAAAGAAGTGGATGCGAACTTCTTCCAGCACATTCCTTACCTTGAGCAAGAAATGAAAGAAAACAAAGATTATAAACTTGCGAATGCCGGTGCGATTCACTTAGAGCCATTCGGTATTTATTCTAAAAAATACAAATCATTAAAAGATCTTCCCGACGGTGCAACAATTATCCTGACAAATAACGTCGCTGAACAAGGCCGTATGCTTGCGATGCTTGAAAATGCAGGATTAATCACACTTGATTCTAAAGTGGAGACAGTCGACGCAACACTGAAAGACATTAAGAAAAACCCGAAAAACCTTGAATTCAAAAAAGTAGCGCCAGAATTAACGGCAAAAGCATATGAAAACAAAGAAGGAGACGCGGCCTTCATCAATGTGAACTACGCAATCCAAAATAAATTAAATCCTAAAAAAGACGCGATTGAAGTGGAATCAACAAAAGATAACCCTTACGCCAATATCATTGCAGTGAGAGATGGCGAAGAGGATTCTGCAAAAATCAAAGCGCTGATGGAAGTTCTTCACTCTAAAAAGATCAAAGACTTCATCGATAAAAAATATGACGGAGCTGTGCTTCCTGTATCTGAATAAGGCTGAAACCCCGGATGAGAAATCCGGGGTTTTTTGGGTATTTTCCTTAAAGCTGTTCATAATAAAAAGGAATGTTAAACAGATGGAGGGATTTTCTTTGAATCAAGATAGAGGAAGCATGCAGGACGCGTTAAAACAATATAAACAAAGTTTAGGCACATTTGAACAGAAGATGCCGATGATGGGAAGAAAGTTTAACGAATTTACCGAGCAATGCTTTGCAGCTAATTCACTAACAGAAAGAGAAAAACAGCTGATTGCACTGGGGATCGCTATCAATGCTCAGGACGAATATTGCATGATCTATCACACAAAAGGCTGTCTTGACCAAGGAGCGACGGAAGAAAACATTCTTGAAGCTGTCAGTGTGGCGGCGGCATTCGGAGGCGGCGCGGCTCTAAGCCAAGGTGTGACAGTTGTCCAGCAGTGCATAGAGGAATTTGGAAACACGACGCATTAGAAGAAGGAATATTCAGAAAAGCGATTCTCATTTCAACTCAAAGGGTCCTTTCGTCTCATCCGTTGTTATATCAAGCCATATCCATTTTGCAGCGCCGGCCGCAGAGCTGATACAATAGCAGTAAATAAATGAAGGGATTGATTCATTATTTGCAGCAGCCAGGACAGACTGGACCTCGATTATACGTCAGAAATGGAAAAAGCGATGCAGCTGTCGCATGGAATCGGGTACGAGGAATACGGACGCCGGCTGGATACAAGAATGGAAGTTGAGCGGCAGAGAGAGCTTGAATATAAAAAATGCAAGCGGTATTCTGCGGAGCTTAATGAGAAAATCGGTCTTTAAAAAAAGGGTGGGAATCCACTCTTTTTCTTTTTCAATTGCTTTAATAAAGTGCTGAACTTTGTTAAACTTGAGAAATGTGCAAGGCACGATAAAAAGTTGTATTTACTTTTCATTTGTTATAAAATTAGAATGAGAATAAAATGAGAATAATGATTATATATTTTTGGAGGTATAGATATGGCTGCTTCAACATTAACGATCAAAGATCTTCACGTTGAAATCGAAGGGAAAGAGATCTTAAAAGGTGTAAACCTTGAAATAAAAGGCGGAGAGTTCCACGCCGTAATGGGACCGAACGGTACTGGTAAATCAACTCTGTCAGCTGCTATTATGGGGCATCCTAAATATGAAGTAACGAAGGGCAGCATCACGCTTGACGGCAAAGATGTACTGGAAATGGAAGTGGACGAGCGTGCGCAGGCAGGTTTGTTCCTTGCAATGCAGTACCCAAGTGAAATCAGCGGTGTGACAAATGCCGACTTCCTTCGTTCTGCGATCAACGCGCGCAGAGAAGAAGGCGATGAAATTTCTCTTATGAAATTCATCCGCAAAATGGACGAAAACATGGAGTTCTTAGAAATGGACCCTGAAATGGCTCAGCGCTACCTCAACGAAGGCTTCTCAGGCGGGGAGAAAAAACGCAACGAAATCCTTCAGCTGATGATGATTGAACCGAAAATCGCCATCCTTGATGAAATCGACTCAGGTCTTGATATTGACGCTCTGAAAGTTGTATCAAAAGGGATCAACAGAATGCGCAGCGAAAGCTTCGGCTGCCTGATGATCACTCACTATCAGCGTTTGTTAAACTACATCACTCCTGATGTGGTTCACGTTATGATGCAAGGCCGCGTTGTCAAATCCGGCGGTGCAGAGCTTGCACAGCGTCTTGAAGCAGAAGGTTATGACTGGATCAAAAAAGAACTTGGCATTGAAGACGAAACTGTAGGCCAAGAAGCGTAAGCGTTAGGGGGATTAATATGACACTAGATACAAAACTATCCGTAGATCAGGAGTATCTCAAAAGCTTTTCCGAAAAGCATCAAGAACCTGCCTGGCTGAAAAACCTGCGCTTACAGGCTCTTGAACAAGCTGAGGATCTGCCGATGCCGAAGCCTGACAAAACAAAAATCACAAACTGGAACTTCACGAACTTCGCGAAGCATACAGTTGATAATGAACCGCTTTCTTCATTAGAAGATTTGACTGATGAAGCAAAAGCGCTGATCGATGTCGAAAACGAAGATAAAACGTTATATGTACAGCGTGATCAAACGCCTGCATACCTTTCTCTTTCTCAGGAATTGAAAGACAAAGGCGTCATCTTTACAGATATTTTGACTGCCGCACGCGAGCACAGCGACTTAGTGGAGAAATACTTTATGAAAGACGGCGTGAAGGTTGATGAGCATAAATTAACCGCACTTCACGCAGCTCTTGTTAACGGAGGGGCATTCCTCTATGTTCCGAAAAATGTTCAGGTGGAGACGCCGGTTCAGGCTGTTTATGTCCACGAAAGCAATGATACAGCTCTGTTCAACCACGTATTGATTGTGGCGGAAGACCATAGCTCAGTAACGTATGTAGAAAACTACATCAGCACGGTCAACCCGAAAGATGCTGTATTCAATATTATCAGTGAGGTTATCACAGGTGATAATGCCAGCGTGACATACGGTGCAGTGGATAATCTGTCTTCCGGCGTGACAACTTACGTCAACCGCCGCGGTGCTGCGCGCGGTCGCGACAGCAAAATCGAGTGGGCTCTCGGCCTCATGAACGATGGCGACACCATTTCCGAAAACACAACAAACCTTTACGGTGACGGCACTTACGGCGACACGAAAACGGTTGTTGTCGGAAGAGGAGAGCAAACAGAAAACTTCACGACACAAATCATTCATTTCGGTAAAGCTTCTGAAGGATATATCTTGAAGCACGGTGTGATGAAGGATTCCGCTTCTTCTATCTTTAACGGAATCGGCAAAATCGAACATGGCGCTTCTAAAGCGAATGCGGAACAGGAATCCCGTGTGCTGATGCTCAGCGAAAAAGCGCGCGGAGACGCAAACCCTATTCTTTTAATTGACGAAGACGATGTAACTGCAGGACATGCGGCATCTGTCGGCCGTGTGGACCCTATTCAGCTGTACTACCTGATGAGCCGCGGGATTGCGAAAGAAGAAGCAGAACGCTTAGTCATCTACGGATTCCTTGCGCCGGTAGTTAACGAACTTCCGATTGAAGGCGTTAAGAAACAATTGGTTTCTGTTATCGAAAGGAAAGTGAAGTAATGAATATCACAGATATTCGTGAACAGTTCCCGATCCTTCATCAGCAAGTGAACGGACATGATCTCGTTTATCTCGACAGCGCGGCGACTTCCCAGAAGCCGCGTGCTGTCATTGAAACACTGGATAAGTATTATAACCAATACAATTCCAATGTTCACCGGGGCGTCCATACGCTTGGAACCAGAGCGACAGACGGTTATGAAGGAGCGCGTGAAAAAGTCCGCAAGTTTATTAACGCGAAGTCAATGGCTGAGATTATTTTCACAAAAGGCACGACCACATCACTGAACATGGTGGCGCTAAGCTATGCACGCGCCAACCTCAAACCGGGTGATGAAGTGGTCATCACCTATATGGAGCATCATGCGAATATCATTCCGTGGCAGCAGGCTGTCAAAGCGACTGGCGCCACATTAAAATATATTCCGCTGCAGGAAGACGGCTCGATTTCATTAGATGACGTCAAAGCAACAGTCACAAGCAATACAAAGATTGTTGCGGTATCTCATGTGTCTAATGTTCTTGGCACGATCAACCCGATTAAAGAAATGGCGAAAATCGCTCATGACAATGGGGCTGTTATTGTGGTGGACGGTGCGCAAAGCACGCCTCACATGAAAATTGACGTGCAGGATCTCGATTGCGACTTCTTTGCGCTTTCTTCCCATAAAATGTGCGGACCTACTGGTGTTGGTGTGCTGTACGGAAAGAAAGCCCTGCTGGAAAACATGGAGCCTGCCGAATTCGGCGGTGAAATGATCGACTTTGTCGGGCTTTATGAATCAACTTGGAAAGAGCTTCCGTGGAAATTCGAAGCGGGTACGCCGATTATTGCAGGAGCAATCGGCCTCGGTGCCGCCATTGATTTTCTCGAAGAAATCGGTCTTGATGAGATTTCCCGCCACGAGCACAAGCTTGCAGCTTATGCGCTTGAACGCTTCCGCCAGCTTGACGGCGTAACGGTTTACGGGCCGGAAGAGCGTGCCGGGCTTGTTACATTTAACCTTGATGATGTTCATCCGCACGATGTGGCGACTGTGCTTGATGCGGAGGGAATCGCAGTCAGAGCCGGCCACCATTGTGCGCAGCCGCTGATGAAATGGCTGGATGTAACTGCTACTGCAAGAGCAAGCTTTTATCTGTATAATACAGAGGAAGAGATTGATAAGCTTGTGGAAGCTCTTCAAAAGACAAAGGAGTATTTTACAAATGTCTTTTAATGCAAACTTAGATACACTGTACAGACAGGTGATTATGGATCATTACAAAAACCCGCGCAATAAAGGAGTTTTGAATGACAGTATCGTCGTGGATATGAACAATCCGACATGCGGCGACCGAATCAGACTGACAATGAAGCTTGACGGAGACATCGTGGAAGATGCGAAATTTGAAGGGGAAGGCTGTTCCATTTCAATGGCATCCGCTTCGATGATGACTCAGGCGATTAAAGGGAAAGATATTGAAACAGCCCTTTCCATGTCTAAGATTTTCTCGGATATGATGCAAGGGAAAGAATATGATGATTCTATAGATCTGGGTGATATTGAAGCCCTTCAAGGCGTTTCAAAATTCCCGGCCCGTATTAAATGTGCAACCCTGTCATGGAAGGCACTTGAAAAAGGAGTCGCTAAAGAAGAAGGCGGCAATTAAAAGGATTGGAGTGAAAATGGATGGCTAAAAAAATGCCTGATATTGGTGAATACAAATATGGTTTTCACGACAAGGACGTTTCCATTTTCCGTTCAGAGCGCGGATTGACAAAAGAAATCGTAGAAGAAATTTCTCGCATGAAAGAAGAGCCTCAATGGATGCTTGATTTCCGCTTGAAATCACTTGAACATTTCTACAACATGCCAATGCCTCAATGGGGCGGAGATCTAAACTCACTGAACTTTGACGAAATTACGTACTACGTAAAACCGTCTGAGCGTTCAGAGCGTTCTTGGGATGAAGTTCCTGATGAAATTAAGCAGACATTCGACAAGCTCGGTATTCCTGAAGCTGAACAAAAATACCTTGCGGGTGTTTCTGCTCAGTACGAATCTGAGGTTGTATACCACAACATGAAAGAAGATCTTGAAGCGCAAGGCATCGTCTTTAAAGATACAGACAGCGCGCTGAAAGAAAATGAAGATATTTTCCGTGAGCACTGGGCAAAAGTCATCCCGCCGACTGATAACAAGTTTGCGGCACTTAACTCAGCTGTTTGGTCCGGCGGATCTTTCATCTATGTGCCAAAAGGCGTGAAGGTTGAGACACCGCTTCAAGCTTACTTCCGTATCAACTCTGAAAACATGGGTCAGTTCGAACGTACGCTGATCATCGTTGATGAAGAAGCAAGCGTGCATTACGTTGAGGGCTGTACGGCACCTGTTTACACAACAAACTCTCTTCACAGTGCGGTTGTTGAAATCATCGTGAAAAAAGGCGGATACTGCCGTTATACAACGATCCAAAACTGGGCGAACAACGTTTACAACCTTGTAACAAAGCGTACGATCTGTGAAGAAAACGCAACTATGGAATGGATCGATGGCAACATCGGGTCTAAACTGACAATGAAATATCCGGCTTGTATCCTAAAAGGCGAAGGCGCGCGCGGTATGACGCTTTCTATCGCTCTTGCGGGTAAAGGCCAGCATCAGGATGCGGGTGCGAAAATGATTCACCTTGCACCAAACACATCTTCCACAATCGTATCAAAATCGATCTCTAAACAAGGCGGGAAAGTAACCTACCGCGGAATTGTCCACTTCGGACGTAAAGCGGAAGGCGCCCGTTCCAACATCGAGTGCGATACGCTCATTATGGATAACAAATCAACATCAGATACAATTCCTTACAATGAAATCTTAAATGATAACATTTCATTGGAGCACGAAGCGAAAGTGTCTAAAGTATCTGAAGAGCAGCTCTTCTACTTGATGAGCCGCGGTATTTCTGAAGAAGAAGCGACTGAAATGATCGTAATGGGCTTCATCGAGCCATTCACAAAAGAGCTTCCAATGGAATACGCAGTTGAAATGAACCGTTTGATTAAATTCGAAATGGAAGGGTCAATCGGTTAATGTTAATAAAAAAGGACGCGACTGGTTTACAGACGCGTCCTTTTTTATATACAGAAGAAAACCGTGGGCCGAGGGCGCGCACGGAGTTGTTCTTTCTCAGTTTTCTGTTGTCTCGGGGTTAACAACTTTCATCACAGATGTTCTGTTGGTATAATTGCTGTTCATCTCTAGCAATTGAGTATAGGCTGTGTCGAATTCCTCTTTTGTCATCTGTTTTGCGGCTAACGCAGAGCATAAAATGGCAAAGGCAATTGGCATTGTGTCAATGTGAATATCAATATGGACTTCCGAATTGCCGCTGTTTTCGATAACAGAGCCATTTTTGGGCATTTCCGCAGCATGTCTGTTGATAGGAATGATATTCTCGTTCATTACTCTTCTCCGTCTTGAGACTGTGCCTGTGCCTGATCCTGATCTGTATTCACGTTGACTACGACTTTTGCATTGCCGCTGTTTTCAACTTTAGCAACTGATACATTGCGCTTTTGGTTTTCTTCATTTTCATGACGATTTTCGCTCATGGTATCATCCTTTCTCTATTGATAGTGACAGGATATTCAATAGGAGAGTGAAGAGATTGGACGAACTTCGCGGTTTCTCCACATTGGGTCTAAAGGTCGAAGGAAAGCACTCTATTTGGTAAAATGAATAGATATTATAAAAGAAAAGGTGTTTGCATATGAAGTCTTACATCATCGTCGGCGCAGGCATACTAGGTGCGTCGACGGCTTATCATCTCGCAAAATCAGGAGCCCGGGTTACGGTGATTGACCGGAATGAACCGGGACAAGCGACTGACGCGGCGGCGGGGATCGTCTGTCCTTGGCTGTCGCAGCGCCGCAATCAGGATTGGTATCAGCTCGCTAAGGGCGGAGCGCGATACTATAATGATTTAATCAAGCAATTGGAAGAGGAGGGAGAAACAGACACCGGATACAAGCGTGTCGGTGCGATCAGCATTCACACTGATTCAGTGAAGCTTGATAAGATGGAGGAGCGGGCGTATAAGAGGCGCGAGCATGCGCCGGAGATCGGTGACATCACCCGTTTGTCCGCGAGTGAAACGAAAAAGCTGTTTCCCATTTTAGCTGATGGCTATGAATCAGTTCATATCAGCGGCGCCGCTCGTGTGAACGGGAGGGCGCTATGCCGGTCGCTTTTAAACGCTGCCGAGAAACATGGTGCGGTCATTGTAAAAGGAAACGCGTCCTTGCTTTTTGAGAACGGAAGAGTCACCGGTGTCCAAGCAGACAAGCAGCAGTTTGAGGCTGATAATGTGATCGTGACTGGAGGGGCATGGGCCAATGAATTGATGAAGCCTCTGGGCATTCATTTTCAAGTGTCCTTTCAGAAGGCGCAGATTATGCATTTTGAAATTCCTGGCGCAGATACCGGATCATGGCCGGTGGTGATGCCGCCGAATGATCAGTATATTCTGTCCTTTGATGACGGCAGAATTGTAGCAGGCGCCACCCATGAAAATGGGGCCGATCTTAAAGACCTGCGTGTGACAGCAGGGGGACAGCATGAAGTCTTGAGCAAAGCCCTTGCCGCAGCCCCGGGGCTTGCTGACAGCACAGTCATGGAAACAAGAGTGGGCTTCAGACCGTTCACACCGGGGTTTCTGCCAGTGGTGGGTGCCGTGCCGAATGTTCAAGGACTTTACGCCGCTAACGGTTTAGGCGCGTCGGGATTAACGATGGGGCCGTTTCTCGGTTCAGAGCTCGCAAAGCTAGTTCTCGGAAAGCCGACAGAAATAGACCTTAGCCCTTATGATCTTGCCGGAGCGCTTGCATAATAATGAAAGGCATGACAAACAAATATAATAAAGCTGTTCTAGCTTTTCTTTCCTGTCTGTGTTAGCATTTATCTTTAATGAAAAAGAGGACGTGAACTGATTTTGATAAAAATTGATATACCCGCACCGAATGTGACGATCACCGAGCGGCAGCAGTCAGCCAATCATAACGAACCGAAAATAAAGGCGATTCACGGGTTCATTGACTTTCACCAGATTCCAAGGGATAAAGGCGGCATCTTTATGTTTTACAACATTCACGATGAGCTTTTGTTTGTCGGTAAAGCCAGAAAGTTAAGACAGAGAATTAAGAAGCATTTTGAAGACACTGTCTCACCGATTAAAAATCATAGAGACGAAGTATATAAAATTGAAGTATGTGTAGTCGATGATCCAATGGAAAGAGAAATTTACGAAACCTACATCATCAATACACAGCACTCGAAGTACAATATAGACAAGGTATTTTTTAAATAAGAAGTCAGTCTGCGGATTGAGCAGTGAAGCCAGAGCTTATGTTAAGTTCTGGCTTTTGATTTGGGCATTTTTTCGCATATGGACCCTTTTGACTATCATTCGAATAAATTATTGGGAAATTTCAGAAAATAATATTGACAATCCTAGCCGCGGACTTTAATATAACAATATATAATGTTATATAACGTTATATAATAAAAATGAGGAGTGAAGGATTTGAGTCAAGTCACAGCAAAAGTTAATCGTGAGGTTCAAGCTTTCTTGCAGGATTTGAAAGGAAAAACCATTGACCATGTATTCTTTGTCGCATGCGGAGGGTCTTCGGCCATCATGTATCCGAGTAAATATGTGTTTGACAGGGAGTCAAAATCAATCAGCTCCGACCTTTACAGCTCTAATGAATTTATTCAGCGAAACCCTGTGCAGCTTGGTGAAAAGTCTCTTGTCATTTTGTGCTCGCATTCGGGAAATACTCCGGAAACGGTAAAAGCCGCTGCATTTGCGAGAAGCAAAGGCGCGCTTACGATTGCAATGACGTATAAGCCGGAGTCTCCTTTAGCACAGGAAGCGCAATATGTCGCCCAATATGACTGGGGTGATGAGGCGCAGGCGATCAATACGAACTATGGCGTTCTATATCAAATCGTTTTTGGCGCTTTGCAGGTATTAGAAAACAATACGAAATTTGAACAAGCAATAGAAGGTTTAGATCAATTGCAGGCTGTGTATGATGAAGCCCTTAAGCAGGAAGCTGAAAACACACAGCATTTTGCAAAAGCACATGAAAAAGAAAGCATCATTTATACAATGGCAAGCGGTGCAAACTACGGTGTCGCTTACTCCTACAGCATCTGCATTCTCATGGAAATGCAATGGATTCATTCCCACGCCATTCATGCCGGAGAATATTTTCACGGACCGTTTGAAATTATTGATGAATCCGTGCCGTTTATCATCCTGCTCGGTTTAGATGAAACAAGGCCTCTTGAAGAGCGGGCGCTTACCTTCTCGAAAAAATATGGCGAAAAGCTGACTGTGCTCGATGCCGCATCTTACGACTTCACTGCAATTGACGATTCAATAAAAGGCTACCTTGCTCCGCTCGTTCTTAACCGTGTGCTGAGAAGCTATGCGGACGCTTTGGCAGAAGCGAGAAATCATCCTTTATCTCATAGAAGATACATGTGGAAAGTTGAGTATTGATCTGAAAAAGAGGAACCATTATGCATTAGACTATAATGTTATATAACATTATAGTCTAATGTCCAGAGGAGGCCAACCCTTTGAAGAAAATGTTTTTATTTTTGATCATTGCAGCTGTCAGTATGCTTACCATTGCGGGCTGTTCGAGCCAGGGCAGTTCAGCGGATGGAAAGGTGACATTGAAATTTTTCCACAGATGGCCGAAGGAGCCGGAAAAAAGGTATTTTGAAGAGGTTGTAAAGGAATTTGAAAAAGAGCATCCGGATATCGACATTCAAACTGAAGCGGTTTTGAATGACTCCTATAAAGATAAAATTAAAGTTATGCTGGGAACCAGCAGCCCTCCTGATATTTACTTCTCATGGAGTGACGAGTTTGCTTTTAAATTTATCAGAGGAAATAAAGCACTTGATCTCTCGTCCTACTACAAAGATGATACAGATTGGTCATCGCAGCTCGTTCAATCGCAAGTTACACCATTTACGTATGAAAACAAACAATATGGCGTGCCGTGGCAAATGGACGCTAAATCATTTTTCTATAATAAAGATATTTTTAAAAAGCTCAATCTAGAGCCGCCGGCGACTTGGGATGAACTCATCGATGTCTCCAAGAAGCTGAAAGAAAATGGCTATACGCCGATCAGTTTCGGAACAAAAGCGCCTTGGACAATCTCACATTATATCGGCACGTTGAATCAGCGGATGGTCGATGAAAAAACAAGAGAAAAGGATTATAACGCCAAAACGGGTGAATTTACCGATAAAGGCTATGTGAAAGCACTTGAAAAGCTGCAGGAACTGATGCCTTACTTCAATAAACATGTAAATTCCGTCGACCATGAATATGTGAGACAGCAATTTAAGAGCGGAAAGTCGGCGATGATATATGCGGAAACAGCTGAAATCAAACTGGTCGAGCCAGTGAATCTAGGGATGTTCTCATTCCCTGAAATCAGCGGACAAAAAGGATCTTCAGAAGCGTTAACGGGGGCGCCTGAAGGATTTATGATTTCCTCGAAAACAAAACATCCGAAGGAAGCAGTGGAATTTTTGCAATTTCTGACGTCGAAAAAAATGGGTGAAAAGCTCGTTAAAGACGTCGGCAAATACAGTGCGGTGCAAGGGACGGCAACCGAAGAAAATTCTACAGCCATTCAGCGTGAAGCCGTTCAGCATATCGTAGATGCCAAATCAATGGTTCCGTGGTTCGATATGGATGTTGATGTTGAAATCGCAGATGTGTACTTAACAAGCGTCCAGCAAATGCTTGGCGGCGACATGACACCGGAGCAGGTCATGAAAGCCGTCCAAAAAGCAGCCAAGCAAGTGAAGGCGTCAGCTGAATAAATCCAAGAAAAGGTGAAGCGACGCACCTTTTCTTTTTATAAAGGAGATGAGTGATCCTTGGTCAACCAAAATAGAATAATCCCCTATTTGTTTTTACTGCCGGCTCTTGTTTTTCTACTTTTCGTTTATATCCCGATTTTTGAGAATGTCTTTCTCAGTCTGTTTCAATGGAGCTCTTTTTCTCCGGAAAAAACGTTTATCGGGTTGAAGAACTATGTTGAATTATTTCGTGATCCTGTCTTTTATCAAGCCCTCACGAATAACGTGCTCTACGCAGTGATTTCAATTGTATGCCAGGTGTTTGGCGGTTTGATTTTGGCGGCGGTGCTTGAGGATAAGCTGGTCAGAAAATGGTCGCCTTTTTTTCGTACCGTTTTCTTTTTGCCGGTTGTTATCTCAATGACGGTGATCGCGCTTTTATTTGATTTTATTTACAACCCTGAGACGGGGCTTTTGAATCAGCTGCTTCAGGCAATCGGGCTGGATCAGCTGACGAGGGCATGGCTCGGGGAGGACAGCACGGCTATGCTTTCTGTCATCTTTGTATCGCAGTGGCAGTCTGTCGGTTATATTGCGATGCTGTATATTGTGTCGATTCAAAAAATACCGGATGAACTGTATGAAGCGGCGAGGCTTGACGGTGCGGGAAAAATTCAGCAGTTTTTTCACATTACCATTCCGCAGACGAAAGAGATGTCTTTTGTTGCGGTGGTGATGACGCTGACAGGCGCTTTTACAGTGTTTAACGAGCCGTACATTTTGACAGGCGGCGGACCGGGAAACGCTTCTGAGGTATTAAGCACTTTCTTATATAAAAGCGCCTTTACAAAGGATATGATGGGCTATGCTTCAGCGATTGCCACTGTTGTGTTACTCATTACACTTGCTTTGTCGCTCATGCAAATGAAGTTCTTTAAAACCGGAAAGGAGGAGTAACAGATGCTGCCTCAAAAGAAGACAGATTCGTTCAGATTAGAGCCTGTGCCTGACCGGCATATCGAGGTGAAAAGAAAGCCGAGGCGAAAATGGTATATCGGAGAAACGTCTGTATGGGTTTTTCTGTTTCTTTATCTAATCGCGATTGCTTATCCGCTTTTATGGATGGTCATGAGCGCCTTTAAAAGCTCGGATGATATTTTTGAGAACAGCTGGTCGCTGCCGTCTTCGTGGCATCCGGAGAACTTTGTGTCCGCCTGGAATCAGGGGATTTCTTCTTATTTTATGAACAGTGTGATCGTGACGGCGCTGACATGTGTGATTACTGTTTTTATCAGCGCATGGGCGGCGTACGGGCTTTCGAGGTTCGAGTTTAAAGGAAGAGGGTTCTTTTTGGTGCTTTGTCTTGGCGGTTTGATGCTGACGCCTCAGGTCAGTCTTGTGCCGCTTTATTCCATTATTCAGTCGCTGGGGCTTTACAATACGTATTGGGCTTTGATTTTGCCTTATGCGGCTTATCGGATTCCGTTTACCATCATTTTAATCCGCTCTTATTTTCTTTCTATTTCTAAAGAATTGGAAGAGGCGGCTTATTTAGAGGGGTGTACGAGTTTCGGAGTATTTTTCAGAATTTTCTTACCAATGAGTGTGCCGATTTTAGTGACGTCGGGTATTCTGACAGCTTACCATACATGGAATGAGTTTATGTTTGCGATTATTTTCATAGATGACGAGAATTTGCGGACCATTCCAGCGGGGCTGATGCAGTTCCGAGACGCACTGCAGACGGATTGGGGCGTCTTGCTGGCGGGATTAACGATTTCAGCCGCCCCGATTATTATTCTATTTTTATTTATGCAGAAATATTTTGTCCGCGGAATTGCAAGCGGAAGCGTAAAAGGATAAAGGAGGAAGCACAATGAAATTAATTGCTATTGGAGACAACGTTGTAGACTACTATCAGGATCAAGAAACATTCTACCCGGGAGGAAATGCCTTAAATGTCGCAGTGCTTGCCAAACGGCTCGGGCATGAGGCTTCCTATATCGGAATCATCGGCAATGACGAAGCCGCGGCTCATCTGTTGAATGTGCTGAAATTGGAGAAGGTCAACGCTGATTTTATTCGCCAGGCGCATGGGGAAAACGGAATGGCAATCGTTACCCTTGATGAACAGGGGGACCGGATCTTTGTCCGATCGAATAAGGGCGGCATCCAGTCGCGTCTCCGTCTTGTGTTCCAGGAAAAGGACTTATCTTTTATCAGCGGCCATGATCTGCTGCATACCAGTGTGTACAGCAGGCTTGAGAACGATTTGCCGCAGCTGTGCGGACTGATCCCGGTTTCTTTTGATTTTTCAACAAATCGAGAGGATGAGTATTTGAAAAAGGTCTGTCCTTATGTGACGTACGCGTTCTTTTCAGGGAGCGATCTGAGTGAGACGGAGTGCGGCCAGCTCGCCAAAAAGGCGCATGAGTATGGAGCAAAAATCGTTTGCATGACTCGCGGCGGGCAAGGGGCGATCCTGTCTGCGGAGGACCGAATCTACCATCAGCCGATTGTGGAAGCTGATATAATAGACACACTCGGAGCGGGAGATTCATTTATTGCGGGATTTTTGACTGCGTTTTGTGAGAAGCAGGATATGATGAACGCTTTGCGCCAAGGAGCGGAAACAGCTGCGAAAACATGCGGAGTGTACGGGGCATTCGGCTACGGCTATCCCTATCGACTGGAGGAAGGGGGAAGCAGTGAAAAAACGAGAATACTATAAGCAGTGTCTCGTTTTTTATGCCTGTCATGTGTAGGGACTGTTGATTGTAAATGTGACACGGTTTGTGTGCATCAAAAACAGTGAGCAGTAGATCGGCTGATCGTTTGAGGTAAATGCGGTTTTATCGATTTCAAACAGGGCATCCCCGATATCGCAATCCAAGTATTTGCTTTCCTCCTGCTGGGCATAGACAACATTTAATAGTTTTGTATTGTGAGTGGGAACAACTTGGTATTGCTGCTTTAAAATATCATGCATAGATACACCGTCAGCAATAAACGTATTGATGGCAGGAAACATGTCCAGCGGGTAATGCGTGATCTCAAAGGTGAGCGGCTGATCATCGTTATATAGAATCCGTTTTAATTCAACGACAGGGCTCTCGGGATTGATCTGAAGCTTTTCGGCGATCGGTTTCGATGCTGGTATGATTTCATGGGACAGAACCTGATGCTTCGGTTTTTTCCCGGTTGATTCCATAAATTCAGAGTAGCCGTTTACTGCGATCAGCTCTCTCTTCAATTTAGGGCTTTTAACGAACGTTCCTTTTCCCTGCTGCCTGATCAGATAACCTTCTTCGACCAGATCGAGAATGGCTTTTCTGACGGTAATGCGGCTGACATTATACTTGCTGCAAAGCTCGTTTTCTGTGGGCAGTTTGGCAGCCGGGGAATACAAGCCCTTTTTAATATCATCTGTTATGATTTGTTTTAGCTGAATGTATAAAGGTGTTGAACTTCCGTTGTTTAACAAGGGTTAGCCTCCTTTTAAGCTATTATTTATATTATAATGTATTATGACGTTATAATACAAATTTGCGTTTTTTATTTTAGAAATATAGCAAATATGGGAATCGATTACTCTAAAAATAACAGAAAGACCGAGTTGTTTCCAGTGACGAAATAACGGAGAAAAAAAGACGGGGGGAGTTTTCTGATGGCTTCATTAACATTTGAACATGTCAAAAAATCATATCATTCACAATTAACGGTGAAGGATTTTGATTTAGATGTAAAAGATAAAGAGCTTTTGGTGCTGGTGGGGCCGTCAGGCTGCGGCAAATCGACAACCCTGCGGATGGTGGCCGGGCTGGAAAGCATTTCGGAAGGCAGCCTCTTCATCGATGGGGAACGGGTCAATGATCTTCCGCCGAAGGAGCGTGATATCGCGATGGTGTTCCAAAACTATGCGCTGTATCCGCATATGACTGTTTTCGATAACATGGCATTTGGACTGAAGCTCAGAAAAATGCCGAAACAAGAAATTGCCGAGCGGGTGCATGCAGCTGCAAACATTTTGGAGATTGAGCATTTGCTGAAGAGAAAACCGAAGGCACTTTCCGGCGGCCAGCGGCAAAGGGTGGCGCTTGGCAGATCAATTGTGCGGGAACCAAAGGTCTTTTTAATGGATGAACCGCTTTCTAATCTGGATGCGAAGCTGAGATTGACGATGCGGACAGAAATCAGCAAGCTTCACCAGCGGCTGGAAGCAACCATTCTCTATGTCACCCATGATCAGACTGAAGCGATGACGATGGGCGATCGGATTGTCGTCATGAATGAAGGTAAAATTCAGCAAGTGGCCAAGCCTCATGATATCTATCATTATCCGGCAAACCTGTTCGTGGCCGGGTTTATTGGCTCTCCTGGAATGAACTTTTTCAAAGGCATGATTGAAGAGCACCATGGCGAGCTGTTTTTTACAAATCCTTCGATCCGGCTTCATATTCCTGAAGAAAAGGCGAAACGGCTGAAGGAAAAAGGCTATGCCGGAAAACAGATGACAGTCGGTGTACGGCCGGAACACATCGCACAAATGACTGGAAATGACCGGCTGTTTGATTCCGTGTTTAAAGCGACGGTGGAAGTGAATGAAAATTTGGGATCTGAGCTGATTGTGCATGTCAGCGCCGGGAATGAGCGGCTCACGGTTCGCCTGGATGGCGGCAATCGAATCGCCGCGGGCGATACAATTCAGCTGGCGGTGAAAATGGATCACGCCGTCTTTTTCGATGCTGAAACGGAACAGGCTGTGTATTAGAAAAGGTGCTCCCTTCGGGGGAGCACCTTTTTCTTACGGCCAAATGTCGTCTGCCCATTCAGGGTGATCGATAAATGGATTTCGGTTGTGCTGATATTTTTCATAAATGATTTCATTTCTTTTTCTTTCGCGGGCATCAACAGGGTCCTGCCTATTCCATTCAAGCAGGGCGGATTGTTTTCCGTGATAAGGTGCAGAGCCGTTTCCTGTCCTATCATTGAGCTCAAGGTCAGGGTAGCCGTCATCTCCTTCGTAACGGACAGCCATGTAAAACAGCATGCGGGCGACATCGCCTTTCACATCATCGCGGGGCTCCCAAGAATCTCCGTCATAATAATTTCCGGGCGCTTTCGCATACTCGTTGCCGCCGTTGTCAAAGTCCATGTTGCCTCTGGCGCTGTTTACTTGGACGTCTGCTGGACGCAAGTGATGAATATCAGTGCCGGGCCCTTTGCTTGTACCAAAATCGCCATGGGATTTCGCCCAGACATGCTCCCGGTTCCAGTCCCCGACATTGCCGCCGTTCAGGTTTTTCGAACGGGATTCATTCGTATAGAGCAGGATGACGTTATTTGGATTGGCCGGATCTGCATCTGTTTCTTTCAGCGCGTTCCATACCTCGCTGTAAGACAGCATCGTATGTCCGCTAATGATGCGGTGCAGCGCGCTTTTTAACGCCTCTCCGCTTTTTCCTTCAGCACCTTCATAATAGGTGTCTGTGTCGGCGTATGGTGCAACGGGAGAGACTAATGAGAGAATGCCCCCGGAGGCTGCGGAAGAAGTAGCCGCACGGTCATTCAGGTTCAATCCGGTTTGCGCGCTTGCTGAAGCAGAGGGCGCAAACCATCCGGAAATCAGTAATACACAGACGAGCGGCAGAAACCTTGCTTTTTTTGTCATCACTTGCCCTCCTTTA
Organism: Bacillus sp. PK3-037; assembly: GCF_054161355.1. Classification (NCBI taxonomy): domain Bacteria; kingdom Bacillati; phylum Bacillota; class Bacilli; order Caryophanales; family Bacillaceae; genus Bacillus; species Bacillus sp. PK3-037. The sequence goes on from NZ_CP096408.1 coordinate 944,307, forward strand.
GATCAGATCATGTCTATTATCTAAAATTGAGTTAAAGGTTAGAAGTGTCATTTTGTATATTTTTTATTACATTTGTAAATTGGTAACTTTGGAGGAGGCGGAACTCTATTGTTCCGGGATCTTTAGTCCGCGTTATTGCTCCGGCTGAGTTTTGGCAAGCGCTGTTCCTTGATCGAGTGCTGCTTCACTGAAAGCATTGCCTTCCCGTGGTTTTCGCTAGTTTATACAATAAATCTTTAGAACCACTTTTTCCTCTCGCTGTTTTTTTAATCCATCGTTGCCTATTGACTCTCTTCCTTACTGGCTGCTATTCCTAAAATGGAATGGCAGGCTGGTTATTATGACCAAAAAACAAACGTTTTTTTGGTTTATGTGCTGATGAACTATACGTCTTCCTCCCTCTATAATGAAGTCACCATAACGGCCAGAGGAGGAAGCACATGGAAAAGCAGAGGCTTTCAGTAGAAAGCGGCATCGCTGATTACATCGATTGGCTTGCCCAATTCGGTGCGTCTGCTGATGGCGGAGTGACGAGGCTTTTGTACACCAAGGAGTGGTTGGACGCGCAGCTCGCCGTGAAAGCGGAGATGTCGGCATTTGGGCTTGACGCCAGATTTGACGATGTCGGCAATGTCTTTGGAAGGCTTCAGGGCACCCAGTCTCCGGATGAAGTGATTTTAGCCGGCTCACATATCGATACTGTGATCAATGGGGGGAAGTATGACGGCTCATATGGCGTGCTTGCGGCAATGCTTGCTTTAAAGCAGCTCAAAGAAACATACGGAGCGCCGAAAAAAACGCTTGAGGCCGTGTCTTTATGTGAGGAAGAGGGCAGCCGTTTTCCGATGACATACTGGGGATCAGGGAATATGATGGGTGCTTTGTCATTGAAGCATGCGGAAGTACCGAGAGACGGATCAGGTGTTTCATTACAAGAGGCGATGTATGACAACGGTTTTGGCAGAGGCGTGTATCCGTCAGCGCACAGGACAGATATCAGCGCTTTTATTGAAATTCATATTGAACAAGGACAGACGCTTGAAATGTCAGGACGAGATCTCGGTGTGGTGACAAGTATAGTCGGGCAGAGGAGATATCTGATTACGCTTGAGGGAGAATGCAACCACGCAGGGACCACCTCCATGAAGTGGCGCAAGGACCCGCTCGCAGCCAGCAGCCGAATGATTCATGAACTGCTGCTTCGTGCTGAAGAACAGCCGGATGAGCTTCGCCTGACATGCGGAAAAATGACGGTGGAGCCCAATGTGGCCAATGTCATACCTGGACGGGTGCAGTTTTCAATCGATATTCGACATCAAAATCAGTGTGTACTGGAGCATTTTCATGAAGAAATGACTGCTGTCATCAACGGCATTTGTGACGAAAAAGGGATTCACGCCATGATTGATGAATATATGCGGATAGAGCCTGTGCCGATGGACGAAACGCTTTCTGCCAAGGCTCTTGAGACAGCGGCAGAAAACGGTATCAGCTGTGAAGAAATGGTGAGCGGGGCAGGGCATGATGCGCAAATGATCGGAAGGAGCTGCCCCGCTTGTATGCTGTTTGTGCCAAGCAGAGGCGGCATCAGCCATTCGCCGAAGGAATTTACTTCTGCACGTCAGCTTGAGATCGGCGTCCGCGCATTGACTGATTTATTATACAAACTGGCTTACTGATGAAGGAGGAATGGCTGTGTCAGGCAGAAAAGAATTATGTACACCGTTAAGAACGATTATGACACCGGGACCCGTAGAGGTCGATCCGCGTGTATTAAGAGTGATGAGCACACCGGTTGTCGGCCAATTTGATCCGGCGTTTACCGATATCATGAATGAAACGATGGAGATGCTTCGGGAGCTGTTTCAAACGAAAAACCGCTGGGCGTATCCGATTGACGGCACATCCCGGGCGGGAATCGAAGCGGTGTTAGCGAGTGTCATTGAACCGGGAGATGACGTGCTTATTCCGATATACGGACGCTTCGGCTTTTTGCTGACTGAAATCGCTGAGCGGTACGGGGCGAATGTTCATACGATTGAGTGTGAGTGGGGAACGGTTTTTGACCCTGACGCTATTATACGGGAAATGAAAAAAGTGAAGCCGAAAATTGTGGCGATGGTGCACGGGGAAACATCAACTGGCCGAATCCATCCGCTGAAAGCGATCGGAGAAGCGTGCCGTGCTTGGGATGCACTGTTTATTGTCGACGCGGTAGCGACAATTGGGGGCTGCGAGGTGAAAGTGGATGAATGGAACATTGACGCAGCTATCGGCGGCACGCAAAAGTGTTTGTCTGTTCCGTCGGGGATGGCGCCGATTACATATAATGAACGGGTGGCGGACATCATTGCGGCGCGCAAAAAGGTGGAACGCGGAATTGCGACTCAGGCAGACAAGGCGCCGCTTACCGGAAATCGTCCGATCACCAGCAATTATTTTGATTTGAGCCAGCTTGAGGATTATTGGAGCGAACGGCGGCTCAATCATCATACAGAAGCGACGACGATGCTTTATGCCTTGCGTGAGGGCGTGAGACTGGTGCTTGATGAAGGTCTTGAAGCACGTTTCGAGCGGCATCAATACCATGAGGCCGCATTAATCGCCGGGATTAAGGCGATGGGGCTGAAGCTGTTTGGGGATGAGAGCTGCAAAATGCCTGTTGTCACCTGTGTGCAAATCCCGGACGGCGTGGACGGAGAGTCGGTCCGCCATATGCTTTTGGCACAGTTCGGAATCGAAATCGCCAGCTCATTCGGCCCTTTAGCCGGGAAGATTTGGAGAATTGGTACGATGGGCTACAGCTGCAGAAGAGAAAACGTACTGTTTGTCCTTGCCGGATTAGAAGCTGTGCTTCTCAGACACGGCGCTGTGATCGAAGCGGGAAAAGCGCTTCAGGCCGCGCTTGATGTATATGAAAATGCTAAGAGCCAGGCAGCGATTTAAAGAAAAAGCCTGCGGAATTCCGCAGGCTTTTTTCATTTTCGCTCATTCTCCAATCTGATTTTCTTCGTTTGACTCTTTTTACAAATCCGTTTTCTCTGTGTTGCATTTTCTGACGGAGCATGAGTCACTTTTTCTTTTTTCATCTATTCTTTATACAAGGCACCTATAAAATGACGTTTTATTTCTTACAGCAATTTTTGAAAGGGGGATGCGGCATTGGAGTATTTTCACACGATATTAGATGCGCTTCTGGAAGATCAGGACGAGGCTGTGCTGGCAACCATTGTACAAGTCGAAGGCTCTGCATATAGAAAAGAGGGCGCCTCCATGCTCTTTAAGAAAAACGGAGAAAGAATCGGCTTGCTGAGCGGCGGGTGTCTGGAAGAGGATATATCCGAAAGAATCTGTGAACTCGGCGACCAGCTGACGACAGCGTTTATATCCTATGACATGAGAACTGAAGACGATCTTTCGTGGGGCATGGGAGTCGGCTGCAATGGCGTTATTCATATCTATGCGGAACGAATCTCCCAGGAAAAAAAGCGGCACTATGAAAGAGTAAGAGACTGCCTTCATTCAGGAAAAGCCGTAACAGCCGTTACACAGATTGAATCCTCACAGGCAGGGCGTTATCTGTTTTTGTCAGAGAACGGATATTTTGGTCACTGGCCGAATGTGCCGCTTCAAGACATTCAACGCACCGCTTCAACGCTTCATGTACCGCATTTTGATCCATCATCAAACATTTTTATTCAGCGTATTGAGCCGAAGCCGCGTCTCGTTCTGTTTGGGGCGGGCCCAGATATGATACCGCTCGCCAATTTGGCGGCTGAGACCGGATTTTCTGTCATTGTGACAGATTGGCGGCCTGCATATTGCACAGCCGCTCTTTTTCCAAAAGCAGATCAGCTGATCACTGCCTTTCCGGAGCAGATGCTCAGTGAATTTGGATTTTCGCCTCAGGATTCCGCTGTCGTGGCGACTCACCATTTTCAGCACGATCAAGTCATCGTTGAATCCTTATTTTCTCGGGACCTTCATTATATCGGGCTTTTGGGTTCCGAAAACCGCACGAAACGGCTGCTGAATGGAAAACAGCCGCCCGCGCATTTTTACAGTCCGGTCGGGTTGAAAATCGGCGCGGAAGGCCCAGAGGAAATTGCCGTCAGCATCGTTGCGGAAATCCTTCAAACACGAAAACGGCTGGCGGTTATATGAGCATTATCGGTATATTTCTGGCGGCCGGAAAAAGCGAGAGAATGGGCACAAACAAGCTGGCATTGCCGCTAAAAGGAGAAACGATCGGATCGGCTTCATTAAAAACAGCTTTATTATCCCGTCTTGACCATGTGCTGATTGTCGAGAGGACAGAACGTGCTTCACATGAGTGGATCGGGGCGCAATATCAAGCACCGCCTTTTCTGGATCGCTGGAGTTTGCATGTTTGTAAAGAGGCGGAAAAGGGCCAAGGGCATTCTGTCAGCAGCGGGGTGAGAAAAGCGGAAAGCATGGGGGCAGACGGGGTCGTCATTCTTTTGGGTGACCAGCCTCAGCTTTCTGTCGATCATATAAATGCCCTGATATCAAGGGCTCATGAAATGTTTGCGGTGTCAGCGTCTTTGCGTACGCTCAGTCCGCCTATTTATTTCTCATCCGCCTGTTTTCCATATGTAAAGGAGTTGAAGGGAGATGAGGGTGCCCGCAGGCTGCTGAAAAACGGACAGCTTGGCACTGGAGCGGTGCTGGCAGTGAAAGCGTGCGAGGAACTGGAAGATATTGATACGCCGGAGGAATATGACATTGTCAGGAGGCGAATACATGAACGGACAAGTGACACAGGCGCGAATGAACATTCAATTATGGAGGCCGGCAGCGCTTGATGAGGCATTTTCTCTTTTGGAGCAACTTGCGCCAGATGTGTGTACAGCATCGGGCAGCACGCTGCTCCAGCTCCAATGGGATAAAGGAATTCTTCCGAAAGCGCATCTCATCAGCCTTGAAGGCATTGATGAGATGAAAGGCATTACCGCTGACGGCACCCACATGTCAATCGGGGCGCTCACCACGCTGAATGATTGCAGAAAAAACAACTTCATCAAACTGGAACTGGCTTGCTTATGTGACGCAGTTTCTGCTGTAGCAGCGCCGGGAATCCGAAGCCGGGCCACAATTGGCGGCAACATAGCGAGTAAAATAGGGGATTTGATTCCGCTTCTGCTTGTGCTTGATGCGGAGCTTATCGTTTATCAGAAGGAGCTTGTCAGGCTGCCGCTTGCTGAATGGATCTCCAGTGAAGCGTATTCACTTGGAATCGTGACGCGTGTGATCATCCCGCGTCCAGAGGGAGATCGTGTGTTTTTCCGCAAGCTGGGAAGGCGGCAGGCATTTACCGGAGCGGTTGCTGTGGCGGCGGGACGTTTACTGATAGACAGTGACATTCGCCTCGCAGCGGGCCATGCCAATATCAGGCCGAAAAGATTAATAGAGAGCGAGGCGAAATGGATGGAGCCTAATTGGGAGGCGCACGAGCTGTACGAAACCCTTATCAAGGAGCTGCCGTTTTCAGCTGATGCTTTCGTGTCAGCGGCATACAGAAAAAAAGCGGCTGCCAACGTCATCATGTCCGAGCTGATGTTTGAGGGAGGGGAATAAATGAGCATAAGCAAACCATCAAGAATAAGGCCGGATGGAAGGGAAAAGGTCACGGGTGAATTGAAGTATATGACTGATCTCACTTTTCCGGGGATGCTGTATGGCAAAATCCTGAGAAGCGCTTATCCTCATGCGGAAATCGTGTCGATTTGCACCAAAAAGGCTGAAGAAATGGAAGGTGTGCGGGCGGTCGTCACCCATAAGGACGTCCCGGGTTTCAACCGTTTTGGGATTGTTATTCCTGACCAGCCGGTTCTATGCGAGGATAGAGTGCGTTATGTTGGAGATGCAGTGGCAGCCGTCGCAGCAGAAACGGAAGACATTGCCGTCGCCGCGCTGGAGTTGATTCACGTGGTGTACAGGGAGCTGGAGATCATTGATTCTCCGGAAAAAGCGCTCCGACCAGATGCGCATTTGCTGCACCCGGACGGTAACATCCTTCATCGAGCGTTTTTCTCGCACGGCGATGTGGAAGCGGGATTCCAATCGTGTCACACCATCCACGAAGAAACCTATGAACTGCCGCGGCAGATGCATACGTATATGGAAACGGAAGGAGGCGTAGCTGTTCCGGAACGTGACGGGGGTTTTACGATGTACGCTGGCACTCAGCACGGCTACAAGGACCGTTTTCAGCTTGCCCGCATTTTTGGTATTCCTGAAGAGAAAATTCGGGTTGTGTCGAGTCCGATGGGCGGCTCATTTGGCGGAAAGGATGAGCTGAATATTCAGCCGTATGCCGCGCTTTTGGCCTATAAAAGCGGGCGTCCGGTCAAAATACATCAGACGAGACAGGAATCTGTACGCTCAGGAATCAAGCGCCACCCCATGAAAATCACGATCAAAACAGGGGCTGATCAAACAGGGAAGCTTCTGGCTCATGATGTGAAAATCATTGCCGATACAGGCGCTTACGCCACGCTGGGACCGGCAGTCCTGGATTTTTCTGCCGAGCATGCCGCCGGTCCGTACCGCATTCCGAATATCCGTACTGAAGGGATCTCTGTGTTTACGAACAATGGGGTGGCGGGAGAATTCCGGGGCTTTGGCGGCAATCAAATCACATTTGCGCTTGAAACCCATCTTGATCGAATCAGCAGCATGCTCGGCATCGATCCGCTGGAGCTGCGAAGAAGAAATATCAGAAAACCGCATGATCCGGGGCCGCTTGAGCATCGGATTGCGCCCACTGACGGAGCGGCGCAGGTGTTCAACGTCATTTCTGCATCTCCTATTCTCAAAAGAAAACATCAGACGTCTGGTTATAAACGAAGAGGTGTTGGCGCCGCGATTACTATGCACGGCGGCGGGCTTGGCTATGGCCGGATGGATGCCGCAGGAGGGCGTCTTTCCCTTTCAAGTGACGGCAAAATCACGGTTTCGTTTGGGTTTGAAGAGTGCGGACAGGGCATCCTCGCAGCGATTGAACATATTGTCACCGAAGAGCTGGGATGCGCGGCGAAGGATATTTCCATTATCATCGGGGATACCGCAAAAGTGCCAAAGTCAGGCTCCTCCACAGCATCCCGCGGCACGAGCATGGTGTGGCACGCGATCCAGCGTTTGAAGAAACCGTTTCTATATCAGCTGAAAAAACGTGCCGCACAATCGGTCTCATGTTTGCCTGAACAACTCATTCTCAGTGCAGGGGGGCTGCGGATGCATAATACAAAGGAGCTGGTGGTGACCTATAAGGAATTGGCAGAAAAAGGCCCTTTGACTGAGGAAACAGCATTTGATTTTCCGACAACGCCTGATCCTGTGGTCGGCGGCCATTTTCTCTACTCATTTGGAGCGGCTGCAGTTGAGGTGGAGGTAGATCTGTTAACAGGCGATGTCAAAGTGATAGATTGTGAGCACGCCATTGCGGCAGGTCCGGTTGTCAGTCCGCAGGGCTATCGCGGACAAATCGAAGGCGGCGCTGCTATGGCGCTCGGCTATACGCTGATGGAGGAAGCAAAAATGACGGACGGCCGTTACACGGCGGAGAATTTGGATCAGTATGTAATTCCGGGAATCAAAGATGTTCCGGCAATGAAACTGACCGCGATAGAAGAGCTGATGGATGGTGACTCATATGGTCCGCGCGGTGTCGGAGAAATAGGAACGATCGCCATTACCCCGGCGATTGTAAAGGCGGTACATGATGCAGTCGGCTGTTGGGTGAACAAGCTGCCGATTTCGCGTGAAGAGCTGCTTGATGCGATAGACAGAAAGGGGATAAAACAATGGACGTAAAAGAAGCAGGATCTTTCTCTGTAAAAAAGCATCGGTTCCGAATGACCGTGAATGGAATAGAGCGGGAGGTTGATGCAGTTCCTACAGCTCGTTTGAGTGACCTTCTCCGGACGGAATTCGAGCTGACCGGAACTAAGATTTCCTGCGGAATCGGCCGTTGCGGAGCATGTTCTGTCCTGCTAGACGGCAAGCTCGCCAATGCGTGTATGACCATGGCATATCAAGCGGACGGCCATTCGATCACAACCATTGAGGGGCTTCAAAAAGAAGAACTGGATATCTGCCAAACCGCTTTTCTGGAGGAAGGCGGCTTCCAATGCGGATATTGCACACCAGGGATGACGATTGCGCTTAAAGCTCTGTTTCAGGAAAACCCGCAACCTACTGACGAAGATATTGAAGAAGAGCTGGCGGGCAATTTATGCCGGTGTACCGGTTATGGAGGGGTTATGCGGTCGGCTTGCAGGATTAGAAAAGAGTTAGCAGGTGGGAAAAGGGAGCCATGGGACTTTTCCCGCAGCTACGGCAAAGCACCGGATTTAAAAAGTTAAGCAAATCGATAAAGCTTTAGAGAATGGCCTGGATGAACTTCAATTACAGATCGTGAAGATGAAATACCTCTTCTCCCTGTACTTTTTGCCTAGTTGTGTTTCATACTAGAAATAGGTAATGTTACAAATGAGGGAAAGAGGGAGAGATGATGAATAACTTAAATTGGTGGAAAATACTTTTACTAACCTTTCTTTGTTCCCTGATTTTTTCTGTCGTCTTTGTCACTGTTCAACGGATTGACTTAATACTCAATCCACCGGAAGTACCTGTTAAATCGATTGAAAAAATAAAATAATTCATTTTGGAGAAAAGGGAATGAAAGAATTTTTTGTAGGTGCGGAAGAAATCGATCCGAAAGAAACTAACAAATCCGTTAACAAGCGTTTCCAAATGGCGGGATTAATTGAAGAGCGTGATCAAGACGCGGCCGGTTTGTGGGAAAACATCACGCCCTCATCTCATATTGTAATGGAGGACAAGGATTTGCAGCGAGTGTGATATTTCCCTGCTCAAAACCTTGCTATAGCAAAACAAACGCCATAAAGAATTCTTATGGCGTCTGACGGATATGGGGTGAGGTGAGTTCTTAATAGCCACCGAAGAAAGAAGTGCCAACAATGATTAATAGGATGAATAGCACCACGATCAAAGGGAATGACCTCATAACTTCACCTCCCTTAAAAGAGGATAGTACATGATATGCTGATAGAGATAAATTGATAGTGATGCTAGTTTAATTGAATTTAAATATTTTTTAGTCTAAGTAGAAATAGAGAACGATAAATATTTAAAAACAAACCCAAACTCAGAGGTCCGGGGGTGGTATAATTCGCAGGAACCTTCTCACAATAGGGAGGGTCTTTTATTGATGCAGGATCCAGCAATCACATCTGCAGAGCCCGCCTCACCAGCGGGCGGGCTCTTTTCTTAACTCCCTCTATATACTTGATAACCAAACGGTGACAGCAAAAGCGGGATATGATAATCAGCTTCCGGATCAGAAAGATGGAAACGAACTGTTACAATCGTTAAAAACGGCTCAGCCGTGTTCGTTTTCTTTCCCGCAAAGTAATCCCCTGCATGGAATTCCATCACATACTCCCCGGACTTCAGCTCTTCTCCCGCAAGGAGCGGAGCGTCGACTCGGCCGTCATCGTTGGTGAAGGCCTCTTTAACAAGGATGACCTCTTCGCCCAGCCGCTTCAATTCGATTTTTACGTTCGCCGCGGGTTTGCCGCAGGTTAAATCCAAGATATGTGTTGTCAGCTTCCCCATCAGGCATTCAGGCTCCCTAATGCTTCCTCGGCTTTCCGTTTTTCTTTCTCGGCGTCTTCTCTCGTCACGGTGAACCGCTGGAAACCGAATGGCGGGCGCGGTTCTGTGTAGACTTTTCCTTTTGTGCCCGCAATCTCTTCGACGACTGTATCCCATGTGTGATTTTGAGATTGGAAGCTGACATCCGCGAGCTGCGGGAATCTCGTTAATATTCTGCATCCGATATGATAGATTAAGTTTTGAATGGAGGGCGTTTCGAGCTCGTGAAATACAGTGCTCGCTAAGTCACGGACCTGTTCAGCCGCCACGTAACGGGCTGGATCGTTGGCGTATGCATCATTCGCATGTTCGTAACGCCAGCTAATGTTTAAATAGACAAAGAGCGGACGATTGCCATCTTCAGGGAGAGTCGTATATTCGTCTCTGATAAAGCCGACGAAGGAGTTTCCGCTTACTTTGACAAGCTGGAGATCCGTGATTTCGCTGTATTGCTCCTTCAGCGTTATCGTATCCCCCGTTCGCTTTGCTTTGAGCACTGACCGAGCGCGTTCATTGCGCGATCTTCTAAAGACAAGCTGGCTTGTGCCGAGCTCTTGATCCTCGTATGCAGGCATCGCTTCAAACGGAATGTCTTCGCCTGTCAGAGTGATCGTGTCCATATGTGAATAGGTGTCTAAAAATCTGTGAGCCACATAATGCAAGAAGCCTTCCGTGGTTGTTCCCTCATAGGAAGCGAGGTGGCGCTGAATAAAGTTTTTCATCGAATCCGTAGCCACGATGAGTGTATTATCTCCGTCTGTAAATGACGGCAAAAAGGCATCTCCGCCAATTTCGCATGTCACATCAATGCCGACAACTGTATTGGTTCTGCCCGTAAAAGAAGACTCTGGGATTTTCTTTATGCCTGTGAGCGGTTTTAAAAACGTTCGGTATGCAAACACATTTCCTTTGCCGTAAGACATGGTTCTTTTCATTTGAATCTCTCCTTTTTCTGTAATGATGTCCTCTAAACGAAAGCGGGCGATGCGGTATATTTCTTCAAGAGCCTGCTGGAATTCTGTTTCTGGTTTGTTTTTCAGCCTTGTCAGCAGGGCTTGGCGGATCTCCTGTTTCGTTTTTTCCTTTACCGCTAAAATAAAAGGAAAACCGAAGTTGTGATAGTAGTCTTCATTTTGTTTGAGAAATTCCTCGGATTCCTGCTGTTCAAGCTTACTGAGCCCTGCGTTTTGCTGCTCTTTTACAGAGGAAGCGCTCATTGGTTTCTTGGTGCCGAGCCGGGGGTGTTTGCAGATGAGCTCAAGCTGTGTCTTGCGATCCGCAGCTTTGACTAAGCGGGACATTTTTTGATGCAAATCAGAAAGGGAGGAAAATGGGCGGAGTGCCGCGGCCTCCTCCGCAATCCATGCAGAGTGCTCGAAAATAGATCCAAGTGTGTCAGTCAGTGTTTGTCTATCCATTTGATTCAGGTCGTCAATCGTGAACATGAGCCATCACCCTTTACGTATTGATTTCCGCGCCATGGGGCCGTTTGAATTGATAAAAAGCGTTCAATGCGATCGCGGTTAAACTGCCAATGACAATGCCGCTTCCGGTCAACACGGAAGCTGCTCCCGGAAGAGATGAAAACAAAGCGGGCACCGTCGTGGCGCCAAGCCCTAAGCTGACAGAAGAAGCAATGATCAGGAGATTGCTTTGTGATTCAAAATCGACGCCGGAAAGCATTTTAATGCCGTAAGAAATGACCATGCCGAACATGACAATCATCGCGCCGCCGAGCACTGCATTCGGGATCACGGTCGTCAATGCCGCGGCTTTTGGAATCAGACCGACTGCCATCAGCATAAATCCCGTGATGGCGATGACATTGACACTTTTCATTTTTGAAAGCTGAACGATGCCGACGTTTTGCGAGAAGGCTGTATACGGAAACGCGTTAAATAAGCCGCCAAGCACAATCGCAAGCCCTTCCGCACGGTAGCCTTTCTCAAGATCTTCCTCTGTTAGTTTCCGGTTTGTTATATCGGAAAGAGCAAAGTAAACACCCGTTGATTCAACAAGGCTGACAATCGCAACCAATAGCATGGTGAGAATGGCAGGCAGCTCAAAGGTTGGCGCGCCGAAATAAAATATAGAAGGAACATGAACCCAGGACGCCTCCGCGACCTCAGAAAAATCGACTTTTCCCATAAAGAAAGCGGCTGCCGTTCCAGCTGCAAGGCCGAGCAAAATCGCAATGGAGCGGATAAATCCTTTAAAGAAATAAAACAGCACTAAAATAAAGGCTGTAACGGCAAAGCCAAGGAGCACGTTGCCTAGTGAGCCAAAGTCTTTGCTGCCTTCACCGCCGGCCAGGTTATTCATCGCCGTCGGAATCAGGCTGATGCCGATAATCATAACGACTGAGCCGGTTACGACCGGCGGGAAAAAACGGACAAGCTTCCCGAAGAAGCCCGCGGCTAAAACGACAATCAGCCCGGCTGCGATAATCGAACCGTAAATCGCTGAGACACCGTATGTGCTGCCAATAGAAATCATCGGGCCGACTGCAGTAAACGTACAGCCGAGCACAACAGGAAGGCCGATGCCGAAATAACGGTTTTTCCAGAGCTGTAATAGAGTCGCCGCCCCGCACATAAACAAATCAATGGCAATTAAATACGTCAGCTGGCCCGCATTCAGCCCGATCGCAGCTCCGACGATCAGAGGGACGAGAATGGCTCCCGCGTACATCGCCAGCATATGCTGAAGCCCAAGCATCAAAAGCTGAAAGGAATTACGCTGTTCCTTCATCTCTATTTACACCTCTTTTTCTAAAACAAGTGTGTTTTCTAATACCGGCAGTTCTTCCTTCTGAACGGTTTTTTCCTTGCTGGCGCGCAAACTGAAGAATAGGTTTAAAAAGATCGCGGTCAGGCTTCCTGTGATAATGCCGTCACTGACCAGAATACGGATCGGAGCGGGAAACGCTGCGAAAATCGCCGGCACTGTGCTGGCGCCGATGCCGAGTGCGATTGAGCAAGCGATGGTCAGCAGATGATATTGGTTTTTCAGATCCACTGTGCTGAGTATTTTTACTCCGGAGGCGATAACCATGCCGAACATGACAACGGTTGCGCCGCCGAGAACAGCGGCGGGAGCGGAGGAAGCAAGAGCGGCAACCTTAGGAATCAGCCCGAGGAAAAGAAGGATAAAGCCCGCGGTGACGACGACGTTTCTCGTTTTCACCTTTGTCAGCTGCAATAATCCGGCGTTTTGTGCAAATGTATTATAGGGAAAGGCGTTGAACAGCCCGCCTATCATAATGGCGATTCCCTCTGCCCGGTAGCCTTTGACCAGGTCTTTTTCGGTTAGGGGCCGGCCGCATATCTTTCCGATGGCGTAAAAAACGCCGGTTGATTCAACGATAATGACAATTCCGACGATCAGCATCGTGATGATCGGACCGATTTCAAAAGATGGAGCGCCGAAGTAAAACGGCTTCGGGATTTGAAAGAATGGGGCTTCAGATACAGATGAAAAGCTGACCTTGCCCATGACGGCAGCCGCCGCAGTACCCGCAGCAATCCCGATCAGAACGGAAAGCGTTCGGGCAAACCCTTTGAGAAAGCGGTTGAGGACTAAGATCAGGATAAGGACGCTGACAGAAAGAAGAAGGTTTTCGAGCGAACCGTACTCGGGATTGGCGCTGCCGTTTACTTTTTCACCGCCAGCCATATTTTTCACACCTGTCGGAACAAGAGAAAGACCAATCAAGGTGACAACAGTTCCTGTTACGACAGGAGGGAATAACACGGTCAGCTTGCCGAAGAAACGGGCACACAAGAAGATCAAGACACCGGCTGCAATGATTGAACCGTAAATCGCTGAAATACCGTAATTTGCACCAATTGCAATCATCGGGGTGACGGCCACAAACGAGCTGCCGAGCATGACGGGAAGGCCGATGCCGAAGTACGCTCCTCGCCAGGTTTGCAAAAGCGTCGCGGCTCCGCATGTTAACAGGTCAATCGCCAATAGATAGGACAGCTGTTCCGACGTTACATTCAGCGCTCTGCCGACAAGCAGAGGCACCAAAATCGCACCTGCGTACATGGCCAGCACATGCTGCAGGCCAAGAGTGAACACCGCAAACGGTTTATGTTTCACTATAGCCCCTCCTTTTACATGTGAACTTTAGTAACATGATAGCGTGCCGTTTGCCGGCTGTCATTGGATACAGTAGCTGAAAAATAGGAGCGTTATTGCCGAAAGTAACGAAAAGCCATTTCGTTTGTAACATCATGTGACAAATGCTAGCTGATCAGCCGCTGCATCCGCAAGGCAAGCCGCAGCCGCATTGTCGTTTCGGGATCTTTTAAGCTTTTGCCCAGCAATTCTTCACATTTTTCGAGGCGGTAGATGACCGTATTGCGATGCACATACAAGCGTTTTGCCGTCTCGGAAATTTGGCAGTGCGTCTCTAGATAGACAGACAGTGTGTGAAGCAGGCTTTGATCCTCCTGCTGCTTTTCAGCCAGGCTTTGAAGAGTGGAATTGTAAAATTTCTTCAAATCCTCAACCGGGAGCAGGCGGAGCAGCTCAGGTACATCTTTCGCGTGATACACTTGGATAAACTCCGTGCTTCTTGATAAATGCCCTGATTGGAGAGCGTCGGACGCTTCTGTGAAAGCGTCCGGAACATCGATCAGCTTTTGGCAAATGTTGCTGATGCCAAAGGACAATGTCCGTTTAAATTGGGTTTTGACCTGTGTCTGGAACTGCTCTAAAAAGCTGATCACCGAGGCGTGCATTTCACTCCAGCTGTCTGTCGCCTCGATCAGCAGAATGCCGACATTTCCTTTAATAAAGAGGTGAGGCGGAAACGGGAAAGCAGACAATTCGCCTTCAAGAAATTCAAATACGCTGTCAGAGGCCAGCTGATTTTCAGTAAAGCTGATCGACCTGTCATTCCGGTCGAGCTTTCCGGCGATGCACATATATTTTTGATCCCAGCGGAGCTTAAATTCTTTTGCGCGGTTTTTGATTTCGTCGTCAGAAGAGAACGATCGCTCGATAAAATTACTGAAAAACTCATTCCGCGCCCGCCGGCTGTATTGCTTCAGGGCGTTTTCCTTCAGCAGCTCAAAGGAAATCACGTTCGCAGCCTGTTCAATGGTGAGAATCAATCCTTTATCAGCGGCTTGGACCATTTCCGGTATCAGCAGGTAGCCGCAGCTTTTTTCGTGATTATAGATAGGAAGGACAGAATATGTTTTCTGATTTGAGATCGAAGAGAAACAAGTGAAAAATGGCCCGGACACGGTGTGTAGCGTGCTTTTGAGCTTTTCGGTTTCAAATGAAATCTGATGAGATGCAGAAAGCATTTTGGCATGCTGGTCAAGGAGCAGCACGGGAAGATGAAGGAGGTCTGATACCTTTTTGAGCAGAGATTGTAATCCCTTGCCGCTCATAATGTGGTTTGTGAATTTCTTATGTGCGTAAATGGCTTGCTGAAGCTCGTTTGAACGCATATCAAGAATATGGCTCAGCGTGGCGTTGACAATGTCTCCGAGGCGTATATGCTCAGGGAGCTCGATGATCGGAAACGCGTGTGAATCGGCGAGGTCAATGATTTCTTTCGGGATATCCTCCAGGTAGCGTTTTGTTTTAATGCCGAGACCGGCACAGCCGCGTTTGGCCATTTGCCGAATCAGCTCTGATAACTGGTGAGGATTGTCCTTCAGGTGATACGCGGTGGTGACGAGCAGCTCGTCTTTATGCAGAAAATCCGCGATATCAGGAGCATCCATCATGTTGACATGCTGAACCTCTCTTTCTCCCCCTGCTTTGCCCGCAATTAAAACTGCATTTTCGTAAGCCGGTATTTTCATCACATCAAAAATATTCATAGCTCATTCTCCTTTTCTCACAAAAAGTAACCATTGGTTAAGATGAATAAA
Source organism: Bacillus sp. PK3-037 (assembly GCF_054161355.1). Lineage (NCBI taxonomy): Bacteria > Bacillati > Bacillota > Bacilli > Caryophanales > Bacillaceae > Bacillus > Bacillus sp. PK3-037. Next base: position 959,909 of record NZ_CP096408.1, read on the forward strand.
TTTCATTATTAATTCTAGCTGTTTTGCTGATGTAATACGATCATAGTAACAGTAAAATGTTGAAAATAGACTGATTGTGTTACATAAACTGACATAAAAATTCATCATCCTTACAGGGGAGGGATCAGTATGGCTTACGATTTGGTGATAACAGGCGCAAAGGCAGTCACGCCGGATGGTGTTAAAGAAGCTGATATTGCAATGAAAAACGGGGCTATTGTCAAGATCGGTTCTGCAATTGAAGCAGAGGGGGCACCAGTTGTGGAGGCTAGCGGGCAATATGTTTTTCCGGGTGCGATCGATTGCCATGTTCATTTCAACGAACCGGGCAGAGAGGATTGGGAAGGGTTTGAAACGGGCTCACAGATGATGGCTGCAGGCGGCTGCACCACTTATTTTGATATGCCGCTGAACTGCATTCCATCCACGGTGACGGCTGAAAACCTTCTCGCAAAAGCTGAAATCGGCAGGCGCAAATCGGCGGTGGATTTTGCGTTATGGGGCGGCCTTGTGCCCGGTCATATTGCTGACATACATCCGATGGCTGAAGCGGGTGCAATAGGATTTAAAGCATTTTTATCAAAATCAGGCACAGAGGAGTTTCGCTCTGTTGATGAACGGACCTTGCTCAAAGGCATGAAAGAAATCGCGGCCGCAGGAAAAATCCTTGCTCTTCACGCAGAAAGCGATGCGATCACAAGCTTTTTGCAGATGGAATGGGCGAATAAAGGGAAAGTGAATGCGGATGCTTATGCGGCCTCCCGCCCGGAGGAAGCCGAAGCTGAAGCGGTGTATCGCACGATTCAGTATGCGAAGGTGACAGGCTGTCCGGTGCATTTTGTCCATATCAGCACGGCGAAAGCGGTCCGCTTGATACGGGAGGCGAAACAGGAGGGATTAGATATAACGGTCGAAACATGCCCGCATTATGTCTTGTTCAGCCATGACGATTTACGGGAAAAGGGCTCTGTCGCAAAATGCGCCCCTCCGCTTAGATCGCAGCCATCAAAAGAGGCGTTAATTGATACGCTGATCGCGGGGGATATTGACATGGTGTCCTCGGATCACTCCCCCTGCCGTCCTTCTCTGAAGCGGGAGGATAATATGTTTTTGTCATGGGGCGGAATCAGCGGCGGGCAGTTTACTTTATTGGCCATGCTTGAATTGGCCCTTGAGCGGGACATTCCATTTGAAACCATTGCTGAATGGACAGCGGGGGCACCCGCGAAGCGATTCGGCCTTCAGCAAAAAGGGCGGCTTGAAGAGGGGCGGGACGCGGATCTCGTTCTCGTCAGCATGGAGCCGTACACAGTCACAACAGAAACGATGTTTACAAAACATAAGCAGAGCATTTATGAAGGACATACTTTCCCCTGCCGCATCTCGGCCACCTACAGCAGAGGACGGTGCGTGTACAGTGATGGGGAGAAAGCAGACAGCGGAATTGAGGGAGCATTGGTCGTTCCTTCGTAAGCCCGGCAGATTGAATTCTGCCGGTTTTTTTATGTCAGTGACTTTGGTTTTTAAAAATCCATCATCGTGGTATCTTTTTAAAAAGGGGGCTTTCGATGATGGAACACATCAAACACATACTAAACCAATCATGGTCGCTGCATACGAGTTCCAAATGGACGAAAGAATGCCCGGCATGCGGCCAATGCGGCGTGACGGCATTGGTGATACAGGAGCATTTCGAGGGCGATATTTTCAAAACAAAGGTCGGTGAGAGCTGGCATTTTTATAACAGTATAAATGGGGCTGTGTATGACTTTACGAGTGAACAGTTTCAGGAGCCTATTGAGTACCAAAATATTCTTTCCTCAAGAGAGGAGGCGTTTTTGGATACCAATGAGGAACAATATCAACATCTGCGCTCAGCATTTTCCCGCCATATGAACAGCATTTCCGAGGAAACCTGAAAACGCGTGTGATAAACTGGAAGAGAGGTGAATGATTGTGATTTATATCGGACTGACGGGATGGGGGGATCATGACAGCATCTATCCGCCGAAAACGGCCAGCCAGAAAAAATTGCAGGCCTATTCCTCCCATTTTCCGATCGTGGAATTAGACGCGAGCTTTTACGCGATTCAGCCGGCGCGCAACAATGAAAAGTGGGTGAAGGAAACACCGGAAACCTTCCAATTTATCATGAAAGCGTATCAGGGCATGACGGGGCATCAGCGCGGCGACATTCCGTTTGACTCCAAAGAGGAGATGTTTGATGCTTTTAAGCTGTCCTTAACGCCATATTTACATAGCAATAAGCTCGCCATGGTGCTGTTTCAATTTCCGCCATGGTTTGACTGCAAGAAAGAAAATGTCGCTTATTTAAGATGGTGCAAAAATCAGATGGGCGATATTCCTTGCGCGCTTGAGTTCAGAAACCGCTCCTGGTTTTCGCCGCCATTTTATGAGCAGACGCTTTCCTTTATGAAAGCGGAAGGCTGGATTCACAGCGTATGTGACGAACCGCAAATCGGCGAGGGAAGCGTTCCGACTGTGTTGCGGGCGACCGATGAAAACAAAACGCTCGTCAGGTTTCACGGACGTAATAAGCAGGGATGGATGAAGCCCGATGGCGGGAAAAACTGGCGTGAGGTCAGATATTTATACCGCTATAACAAACAGGAGCTGGAAGACTGGAAAAAGCATCTGAACGAATTGCAGCAGCAAAGTAAAGAGGTATTTGTCCTGTTCAACAACAATTCCGGCGGAGACGCCGCGGATAACGGCAAGCAGATGCTTGAACTGCTTGATATCGAGTACTCCGGACTTTCTCCGAGACAGCTCGATTTATTTTAGAAAAGAGGTTTTGATTGATGTCGTTTGTGATTTTGGCCGTACTGGGATTCATCGCAGGTACGGTGGGAAGTCTGATTGGGCTTGGAGGCGGAATTGTCATCGTGCCGTCTCTGATGTTTTTAAGCACAGTGACGCCGCTGTTTCAGGATGTGACGCCGCAGATCGCGATTGGAACTTCGCTTCTGGTCATTATTTTTACGGGTCTTTCCTCAACTTTAGCTTATATTAAATATAAAACGGTTGATTATAAAAGCGGGCTCATTTTCTTTATCGGTTCAGGTCCCGGCAGCATGATTGGTGCTTACGTGTCAAAGCTTTTTAATTCAAACTCGTTTTCCATTTGGTTTGGCATATTTATGATTCTTATTTCATTATCCTTAATGCTGAAAGCGAAGGCGCGGCCGGTAAACAAAGAGCATAGGGGAATAATACGGACTTTTCAGGATGATGCCGGAGAGCCCTATACTTACTCGTATCAGGCGTCTGTCGGGATTGCCATCGCCTTTGTTGTCGGCTTTTTAGGCGGGCTCTTTGGAATAGGCGGCGGCTCGCTGATGGTTCCGGCCATGATGCTGTTATTTCTGTTCCCGCCAAAGGTTGCGGTGGCAACGTCCATGTTCATTATTTTCCTGTCCTCTATGACAGGATCTGTTTCACATATCATGTCCGGGCATGTGAATTGGCTGTACGCCCTCGCACTTGTGCCCGGCGCTTGGTTCGGCGGAAGGCTTGGCGCCGCCATCAACCGAAAAATGCAGACGAAAACGATCGTCATGATTATGCGGATCGTATTAATTTTGATCGGCTGCCAGCTCATTTATGAAGGCATTTTCAGCTGAACGATTAGGGAGAGAATGGTATGAAAGAGAAGCTCCGCTTATATCACACAAATGATTTGCACAGCCATTTTGAAAATTGGCCAAAAATAACAGATTATATTGAGCAAAAAAGAAAAGAACATCAGCTGCACAGCGAAGAGACGCTCGTTTTTGATATTGGTGATCATATTGATCGTTTTCATTTTGTGACAGAGGCGACATTCGGAAAAGCCAATGTAGACCTCTTAAACCGTCTTCAAATTGATGGAGCGGCGATCGGCAATAACGAGGGGATTACGCTTCCTCATGAAGAGCTTGCTTCTTTATATGATCATGCCGAGTTTCCCGTTATCGTCTCTAATCTGTATGACAAAAACGGAAACCGCCCGTCCTGGGCAGTTCCTTACCATATCAAAACATTGAGAAACGGCATGACCATCGCTTTGTTAGGTGTAACGGTGCCTTATTATCCCGTCTATGACAAGCTGGAATGGACTGTTACTGATGCGCTCGAAAGTATAAAAGAAACCATACAGGAAGTGAAAGGACAGGCTGATATCATCGTTCTCCTGTCGCATTTGGGAATCCTTGACGATCAAGCGGTTGCTGAAGCGGTTCCGGAGATTGACGTTATCCTCGAGTCTCATACTCACCATCTGCTTGAAAATGGACAGATGGTCAACGGCGTATTGCTTGCCAGCGCGGAGAAATACGGAAACTATGTCGGCTGTGTAGACATCACGATGGACACTGAAAAGCGAAAAATCATCAGCAAAACAGCGTCTGTTCAAAATATGGCGGAATGGACAGGGGAATCGGCGGAAACCAAAGCATTTCTTGAGGGAAAAGAACGTGAAGCCGGGGAAAAGCTGTCCGTTGCCGTTGCGGAGCTTGCGCAAGATGCTGAGGTCAAGTGGTTTGAAGAATCAGAGCTGCCTTTGCTTCTGGCGTACGCGTTAAAGGAATGGTGCGGGACGGACATCAGTATGGTGAATTCCGGTGTCATTCTCGGTCCGCTGAAAGCGGGTCCAGTGACGAAGCTGGATCTGCACCGCATCTGTCCTCACCCGATCAACCCGGTGGCTGTCCGCCTGACGGGAGAAGAACTCAAAGAGACCATTGTCCATGCCGCTTCAGAACAAATGGAGCAGCTCCGGATCAAAGGGCTCGGCTTCCGGGGAGAAGTGATGGGAAAAATGGTGTACGCGGGTGTTGATGTAGAAACGAAACGGCTGGATGACGGAATCACGCATGTCACACGGATCACGCTTAACGGGGAAGAAATTGAAAAACATAAACAATACTCCGTTGCGGTTCTCGACATGTTTACGCTCGGCAGGCTGTTTCCAATCATCCGCGACGCCGGGGTAAAAGAATATTTTATGCCGGAGTTTTTGCGGGATCTGCTTGCCTGGAAGCTTGCACAATAAGGAGGTCAGCCCACAACAAGCCGCGCCCTTCATCATAAAGTGATGAAGGAAGGGAGTGGTTGACGTGGTAAATCTGACACCGATTATGATAGAAGGACAGCCTTTTACAGCTGTGACAGTAAAGCTTCCAAAAACAAATTTCATGGCAGTCTCCAATGATCACGGATACATTATGTGCGGCGCGCTTGATGTGGCGCTGCTGAATGAAAAATTAAAGGAGCGTGGAATTGTGGCGGGACGGGCGGTTGGTGTGCGAACAATTGACCAGCTGTTAGACGCCCCTTTAGAATCCGTCACATACGCCGCAGAAGATCTTGGCATTCATGCCGGCATGAGCGGCAGAGAAGCGCTCTTAAAAATGGTGAAATAAAATAAATTGGCCCGGCTATTACTATGTCCCCCCTTACAAGCATACATTGTGATATGTAAGGGGGGATTTTCTTGCCAAGATATCGCGGCCCTCTTCGCAAGAGAGGACCTTTGCCTTTCCGGTACGTGCTGCTGCTGTCACTCGTATTTTTTATCATATCTACAACAGTCAGCCTTTGGATGATCAACGGCTCGATTAAACCGGTATTAATGAGCATCGGTGAAATGGAAACGAAGCGTGTGGCAACAGAGGTGATTCAGGATTCGATTGAGGATTATATGTCTGACAGCGAAAATATGAAAGATATGTTTCAAATGAATTCTGATGAAAACGGAAATTTAACGACAATCGATTTTAATACCCAGATCATAAACAATGTGAAAACAAAAGTGACAAAGCAGCTTCAGTCTCATCTGAAAGAAATGGAAACCCACACCGGACACAGCGGCGCCAGTGAAAATATTATGATCAACATCCCATTGGGACAGGTGACAGGAAACAGCCTTCTTGGAAACCTCGGCCCGAAAATCCCGGTCCGGTTCAATTTAATTGGTGACGCCTTTACAGACGTCAAAACAAAAATAAAGCCATATGGCATTAATAACGCACTTATTGATATCAGCATCTTCGTAGAAATTAAAGTGAAGGTCATTATCCCGTTCGCAAGCAAAACGGCCGTGGTCACCAATAATGTTCCTGTATCAATTAAAGCAGTGCAGGGCGAAGTGCCGCAATTTTATAACGGAAGCGGCGGTTCAGGTGTTACGCCTTCTGTCCAGCTTCCAAGCAGCAAAGAAGAAGACAGCCATGATTCAAAAAATGAAAAAAACAGCAAATAAAGCCGCCTTTTCATGAGGCGGCTTTCGTCATTTCTTTTTCTTGTACTCATAGCGCTCCCACGCTCTCAAATGTGGATAAGGATCAAACGACCATTCAGTTTTTCCATTATCCTTATACATGCCATAGTGCAGGTGCGGCGGGAATTTTCCGGCCGTGCCAGGCGGGCCGTATCCTGAGCTGCCCACTGACCCGATCACTTGGCCGGGCTCAACGATCTGCCCTGTTTTAATGCCCTTTGCAAACCCATTGAGATGGGCGAAATAATGATACGTATTGTTAATATCTCTGATGCCGATTCTCCATCCTCCAAAGCGGTTCCAGCCTTTCATTTCAATGACGCCGTAACAGGTGGATTTAACAGGAAGGCCATAGTGGGCAAAGAGATCTGTACCTTCATGAATCCGCCTTCCCCCAAAGCCGCGGGCGTCTCCCCACGTGCTGCGGTAGCTGTAATCCGTTCTGATCGGAAGCGGAAACGCATGCTCGCCCAAATCAATATGACCGTAAGCCTTAAACAGCTTCATGAACTCGGATATGATTCCCACCGTTTGATCACGGCGGTAATAATTCCAGAGCCCGATGCGGATATTCTCCTCATCTGTGCCGTACGACAGCAGATATTGTGCGAATGTATACAGAATGTCTTCATCATTGCTGACCTCGGCTTTCCCGTCGCCGTCACCGTCCATTCCGATTCCGTCAAACACTTTTATGCTTAACGGCGCATCGTCTTTCGGGTTCGGGTTTTCTGGTCCGCTCCAGATCTCATCCGGTACATAGATGCTGATGATTCCCGTTTTGTCAGGCAGATCCTTTCTGTTGCTCCGCACATTCTCCTCGTATTGATCAACAGCGGCAAGCGCATACCAAGGAATCTGCGTCACAGCCTCGACTTTATGATATAATTCCATCCGTTTGGAAAGCACCGGATCTGAAAGCTCTTTTCCAGACGCATAAGGTTCAAATGCAAACAAAAGGAGAAGAAGGGCAGATAACACAACTTTCACAAAATAATCTCCTTTCAATATTGAATACACATAGTTTGCGGCAACCCGGCGAGAAAATGTCAGTAATCATCTTCCCTTGTCGAGAAATTTTTCCTATGTTAAAGTGTCTAAAGAAAAGACTTTCTTTAGTTAGAAAAACATTATTTTTGTTGCAGAAATGAAAAAACTGCACCTATCTCGTTTTCAGAATGTTTCGTGTCAGAAATTGAGTATATTGGATATTGGAGATGATGGGAATTGGCAAAGAAAGACGAACACCTCAGAAAGCCCGAATGGCTCAAAATCAAATTAAATACAAATGAAAATTATACAGGACTCAAAAAACTCATGCGGGAAAACAATCTGCACACCGTATGTGAAGAAGCAAAATGTCCGAATATTCATGAATGCTGGGCAGTGAGACGTACAGCGACATTTATGATCTTAGGATCTGTTTGTACGAGAGCGTGCCGTTTCTGCGCCGTCAAAACGGGCCTTCCGACTGAGCTTGACCTGCAAGAGCCGGAACGCGTAGCAGATTCCGTCGCTCTGATGAATCTGAAACACGCGGTTATCACAGCTGTTGCGCGTGATGACCAAAAAGACGGCGGTGCGCGTATTTTCGCGGAAACTGTCCGTGCGATCCGCAGAAAAAGCCCGTTCACAACAATTGAGGTGCTTCCGTCAGATATGGGCGGAAACTATGATAACTTAAAAACATTAATGGATACGCGCCCTGACATCCTGAATCACAATATCGAAACGGTTCGCCGCCTGACGCCAAGAGTCCGCGCGCGTGCGACGTACGACCGTTCATTGGAATTTTTGCGCCGCGCGAAAGAAATGCAGCCCGACATCCCGACAAAATCAAGCATCATGATCGGACTCGGTGAAACGAAAGAAGAAATTATCGAAGTGATGGACGACCTCTTGGCAAACAATGTTGATATTATGGCAATCGGCCAATACCTGCAGCCGTCGAAGAAGCACTTAAAAGTCCAAAAATATTATCACCCTGATGAATTTGCAGAATTAAAGGAAATCGCAATGCAAAAAGGCTTCAGCCACTGTGAAGCCGGTCCGCTTGTGCGTTCCTCCTACCATGCGGATGAACAGGTGAACGAAGCATCTAAAAAGCGCCAAGCACAAGCATAATGCCAAAACGCCAGATCATCTGGCGTTTTTGTCATTTCTATTCGTTTCCTTGTCCTGGCGTGTTTCTCCATTGGCATTTTCGTTTTCTGAGACAGGGCTTCCTTGCGGGGAGGTTTTCATTTCTTGTATCGTCCCCGACATGATGTCTCTGACATCTCTTGAACCGGGACCGAGATTGCTGTAATTTTTGATGGCCTGCATGTGATTCGGATTGTCGGAAATGTATACATGATAGTAACGCGGAATCACCGAAACCGCCGTTTTTTTCACTTGATCAGCTGTCAGCTCACGGTTTTTCGAATCGGTTTTGTACACGACAAGCGCTTCTTGGTCAGTGACAAGCGCTGCGGCATCTTGAATATGAGGGAGCTGAACCGTTAAGCTAGATATGATGTGAGCGGTTTCTTCACGGTCTGGCGCCGGTGTCTCCTGCTGTTCGCCGTCCAATTGTTCTTTTTGATAGCGGACATAACCAAACTGTTCATTCTCATCATGCCTGTTAAAAGCCTCATTACGGTCAGATACATGAATGGGCCTGGTTTCATTTTGATGCTGGGCATTCTGTTCAGCGTTATTGAATCCTGCGCCTCCGCATCCGGATAAAAGCCCGGTCATCAGGCAGAGGCTGATAGCAGTTCGTTTCATTTGTCATCCCTCCTCATGTGTAGGGTAGCCAAATCACACGAATTATTCTTTAGTAATTGATGGGGACGGGGCAATGAATTATGATAGGAATGAGTGAAAAAGAGGTGAGATCATGATTCTTATTCAAAATGCCGAATTTGAGCTGGTGCACAATTTCAAAGACGGCTTCAACGAAGAGGCTTTTAAAGCCCGTTATTCCGATATTTTAAATAAATACGATTACATTGTGGGAGACTGGGGATACGGCCAGCTCAGGCTCAAGGGCTTCTTTGACGACCAGAATCAAAAGGCGACCTTTGAAACGAAAATCAGCACATTGGACGAATACATTTACGAATACTGTAATTTCGGCTGTGCGTATTTTGTCTTAAAACGGATCAGAAAATAACCATTACACAAAGGGGATGCTGTCATGTATTTTGTTGACAGAAACAAGATAGAGCATACACTTGGGTTCTTCGAGCGTCAGCTGGCGCTGTTTCATTCGCAAGCAGACTGGAAATCCGAAATCGAAGGGCTCGCGCTTGAACGCATCGGCCACCTGTTAATCGAATGCATTCTAGATACAGGAAATGACATGATTGACGGTTTTATTATGCGGGACCCGGGCAGCTATGATGATATCATGGACATACTGGTTGATGAAAAAGTCGTAACGGAAGAAGAGGGAGCGGAGCTGAAGCAATTGATTGCGTACCGAAAAACATTGGTTCAGCAATACCAGCTCGCTGACAGTGCAGAACTTTACAAGCTGATCACCGCGCATCTAGCGGTCCTGCAAGTCTTTCCGAAACGAATCAGAAGCTACTTGGAAACAGAGCTGGGCCCTGTTTCCGCGTTTAAATAACGACAGGAAAGCCACAGGAGTGTTTAAAAATGAAAACATATAAAGGATATTTAATTGATTTAGACGGAACGATGTACAACGGCACAGAAAAAATCGAGGAAGCTTGTGAATTTGTCAGAACGCTGAAAGACCGCGGCATTCCTTATCTTTTTGTGACAAACAACTCTTCCCGCACACCGAAGCAGGTGGCGGACAAGCTGGTCTCTTTTGACATTCCGGCAACAGAGGAGCAGGTTTTTACGACAAGCATGGCGACTGCCCAGCATATCGCCCAGCAGAAAAAAGACGCGTCTGTGTATGTGATCGGGGAAGAAGGAATTCGCCAGGCGATTGAAGAAAACGGCCTGACCTTTGCAGAGGAAGATGCGGACTTTGTTGTAGTCGGAATTGACCGCGGGATTACATACGAAAAACTTGCCGTCGGCTGCCTCGCAATCAGAAATGGCGCCCGCTTTATTTCCACCAACGGTGACATTGCCATACCGACTGAAAGAGGCCTCCTGCCGGGCAACGGTTCACTGACCTCTGTGTTAACCGTATCCACAGGCGTGCAGCCGGTATTTATCGGCAAGCCGGAATCCATCATCATGGAGCAGGCGATGCGTGTTCTCGGCACTGACATATCCGAGACACTTATGGTCGGCGACAACTACGCGACTGATATTATGGCAGGCATTAATGCAGGGATGGATACGCTGCTTGTCCACACAGGCGTAACGAAAAGAGAGCATATGACAGACGATATGGAAAAACCGACTCACGCTATTGATTCTCTGACTGAGTGGATTCAGCATATATAAAAAAGGGCGCCCCAAAAGGGTGCCCTTTATTCTGTATGCCGCGCGCGGTGTGCGAGCCTGCTGGAGGCCGCAGCGGAAATAGCGCCGACAATGTCATCAAGAAATGTATGGCATTCGCCGGTTGATTTATCATTTAAACGGCCGAGGATACCGGGTTTTTCTTTGTCGATGTAGCCATAGTTTGTAAACCCGATGGACCCGTAAATATTCACGATGGAAAATGCCAGAACTTCATCTACTCCATATAGGCTTTCATCTATCTCCAGCATCGTTTGCAGCGGTTCAGACAGTTTTTTCTGCTCAGCAAGAACGTCCAGTTCAATGCCCGTTAAAATCGCGTTTTGCACCTCACGCTTTGCGAGGACCCGATTCACATTCAACGTGCATTCATCCATGGTTAAATCCGGATGATATTTTTTCTGCAGAAAAAAGACAAGCTCGGCAATATCGGATACCTCAACGCCGCGCTCCTTCATCCGTTCTCTTGCTTTGGCTTCCATCTGACTGATTTGTTCTTTATCTGACATCAACTTCACCCAATCTTTTTTTACTAGTTTATACAAAACGTACGAGATGTTTACGACTTTTTCTTGCTCCTTCGCCGGATTAAAATATGTATTCATAATTCCGCCTGTGTATGACTACGATGTGATGAGCCCTAATTCAACAGGCAGGTGATCATTGTGAAAGGCACAATAAAAGAAAAATACGGCATTCATATCAGGCAGCTTTCAATGTATCAGCATACGTATCAATGCTTTCAAACACCGAATTCCTTCTTTTTGATTGTTCCCGTTTCCCATTTTTCAGATGAGGAGCTGGCGGAGCTTTATTACATGAGTCAGTATTTACAAGAACAAAGTGACCCATACGTTTCCGTTTTTATCTTTACAAAAGAAGGCGAGCTGACCTTTGAACATGAAGGAAAAACGTACGCCCTGCTGAAGGCGGCTCCTCCTTTTTCAAACCGGGCATTTTCCATAGGGACAGAACTGGCGGAGTTTCATCGAAAGGGCAGAGGATACCCGTACGAAGTGAAGGAGGCCGGAAGAATCGGGCAGTGGAAAGACCTGTGGGGAAAACGCATTGATCAGCTTGAAGCGTTTTGGCAGCGAAAGGTTCATACCCCTCCGCACGAGCCCTTTGATAAAAAAATGATTGAATCGTTTCCATATTATTTAGGACTGTCAGAAAACGCGATTCAATATTTAGTCGATACTGAGCTCGATGACAAACCGCAAGCGGCTGATTCAGGAACAATATGCCATCAGAGGATGGAAAGAAATACGTGGTCTTCTGAATCCCTAATCAGGATTCCGGCTGACTGGGTATTTGACCACGCTGCACGCGATTTAGCCGAATATATGAGACACGCATTTTTGCATCATCGTGATGATTTTAACCGGCAGGGCTTTCGCTTTTTGCAGGAATATGAGCAAATCACACCGCTGTCTTCATTTTCGAAACGTCTTTTGTACAGCCGTCTCCTTTTTCCGCTTCATTATTATGAAATCGTGGAAGGCTACTATATTTCTTCAGAATCGGAAAAGCACTATTATGAAGAGCAGCTCGACTACATTCTCAGCGATTCGGGCTATGAACAATTTCTGAATGCCGCCCAGGAGTTTATGAACATGAGAGCGCAGAACATTTTTGTTCCCCCTGTCAGCTGGCTCGGAAAGGGCGGCTTGTAAGGAAGGAGAAAATCTGACAAAAATAATTAGAAAATAAAGAATCTTGTCATATCAATTGGTTAAGCGTTTGCATTCGCAAAATTCAGCAGATTGTTGTCTTGTCAAAACAGGAGTGGGCTTATATAATATTTGTAACTTATATGTCTGTGTTGAGTTAACAATTGTCTCTCTTGAAAGGACAATCCGAAGAAGGGTGGAGTTTTTTTGAAAGCAATTCGTGTAGGGCTTTTAGGCTTAGGTACCGTCGGAAGCGGTGTCGTTAAAATTATTCAAGACCATCAGGATAAGCTGATGCATCAGGTTGGCTGTCCAATTACAATAAAAAAAGTGCTTGTGAAAGATGTAGAGAAAAAAAGAGAAGTAGATTTGCCGAAGGAAGTGCTCACGACAGAAGTATATGATGTGATCGACGATCCAGATGTTGATGTCATCATCGAGGTGATCGGCGGTGTTGAGCAGACAAAACAATATTTGCTCGACGCTTTGAGATCGAAAAAACACGTTGTCACGGCAAACAAAGATTTAATGGCCGTGTACGGTTCTGAACTGCTGGCTGAAGCAAAGGAAAATGGCTGTGATATTTACTTCGAAGCCAGCGTTGCCGGCGGGATTCCAATTCTTCGCACATTAGAGGAAGGCCTCTCATCAGATAGGATTACTAAAATGATGGGAATCGTGAACGGAACAACGAACTTTATCTTAACCAAAATGATTAAAGAGAAAAGCCCTTACGAGGAAGTGCTTAAGGAAGCGCAGGATCTGGGGTTTGCCGAAGCTGACCCGACTTCAGATGTGGAAGGGCTCGACGCCGCACGGAAAATGGCAATATTGGCGCGTCTCGGCTTCTCAATGAACGTCGATCTGGAAGATGTCAAAGTGAAGGGGATCTCCCAGATTACAGACGAGGATATCAGCTTCAGCAAACGTCTCGGCTACACAATGAAGCTGATCGGGATTGCCCAGCGTGACGGCAGCAAAATTGAAGTCAGCGTTCAGCCGACGCTGCTTCCAGATCACCATCCGCTTTCTGCCGTGCATAATGAATATAACGCCGTCTACGTGTATGGCGAAGCTGTCGGAGAGACGATGTTCTATGGCCCGGGAGCGGGAAGCATGCCGACAGCCACATCAGTTGTGTCTGACCTGGTTGCTGTCATGAAAAACATGCGTCTCGGCGTAACCGGCAACAGCTTTGTTGCGCCGCAATTCGAGAAAAACATGAAGTCGCCGTCCGATATTTATGCACAGCAATTTTTGAGAATTCACGTGAAGGATGAGGTAGGCTCATTCTCGAAAATCACGTCTGTGTTCTCAGAACGGGGCGTCAGCTTTGAGAAAATTCTTCAGCTGCCGATTAAGGGGCATGATGAGTTAGCAGAAATCGTCATCGTCACACACCACACATCAGAAGCTGATTTCAGTGATATCCTGCAAAACTTAAATGATTTGGAAGTCGTTCAAGAAGTCAAAAGCACATATCGTGTAGAAGGGAACGGTTGGAGCTAATGTGGAAAGGACTTATCCATCAATATAAAGAGTTTTTACCTGTAACGGATCAAACACCGGCGCTTACATTACATGAAGGCAATACGCCGCTCATTCATTTGCCGAAGCTGTCTGAACAGCTCGGGATTGAGCTCCATGTCAAAACAGAAGGCGTAAACCCTACTGGATCTTTTAAAGACCGCGGGATGGTCATGGCGGTGGCAAAGGCGAAAGAAGAAGGCAACGACACGATTATGTGCGCGTCAACCGGAAATACATCAGCGGCTGCGGCTGCTTATGCAGCCCGCGCCAATATGAAATGTATTGTCATCATCCCGAATGGGAAAATCGCGTTTGGCAAGCTTGCCCAAGCAGTCATGTACGGAGCTGAAATCATTGCGATCGACGGCAACTTTGACGATGCCCTTAAAATTGTCCGTTCAATTTGTGAAAAATCACCGATCGCGCTTGTCAACTCGGTCAACCCTTACCGCATCGAAGGCCAAAAAACAGCTGCCTTTGAAGTATGCGAACAGCTGGGCGAAGCACCGGACGTTTTGGCGATCCCGGTCGGAAACGCGGGAAACATCACAGCGTACTGGAAGGGCTTCAAAGAATATCATGAGAAAAACGGCACTGGCCTTCCGAAAATGCGCGGTTTTGAAGCGGAAGGTGCAGCTGCGATCGTCCGCAACGAAGTTATTGAAAACCCGGAAACAGTGGCAACAGCGATTCGTATCGGAAACCCGGCAAGCTGGGATAAAGCTGTAAAAGCGGCTGAGGAGTCCAATGGGAAAATTGACGAAGTCACTGACGATGAAATTCTTCATGCGTATCAGCTGATTGCCCGTGAAGAAGGCGTGTTTGCAGAACCGGGCTCCTGCGCATCTATTGCGGGTGTGCTGAAACAAGTAAAATCCGGAGAAATTCCGAAAGGCAGCAAGGTTGTGGCTGTGTTAACAGGGAACGGGCTGAAAGACCCGAACACAGCGGTCGACATTTCTGAAATGAAGCCGGTCACCCTGCCGACTGATGAAGACAGCATCCTCGAATATGTAAAAGGAGCGGCCCGTGTATGAACGATGCCGACATGCTGTTCTCTGTCACTGTTCCAGGAAGCACGGCTAACCTAGGCCCCGGCTTTGATTCAGTCGGAATGGCGCTCAGCAGGTATTTGAAGCTGACCGTCTTTGAAAGCGATCAATGGTCTTTTGAAGCTGAAACAGAAACAGTCGCCGGAATTCCGGCGGGTACAGATAATCTGATCTATCAAGTGGCGAAACGGACGGCAGATATGTACGGAAAAGCAATGCCTCCTGCACATGTGAAAGTGTGGAGCGACATTCCGCTCGCCCGCGGCCTTGGAAGCAGCGCTGCGGCCATAGTGGCGGCTATAGAACTGGCAGACGAATTATGCGGTTTACAGCTCTCCGAAGCAGACAAGCTGCATTTAGCCAGCCTTGAAGAAGGACATCCGGACAATGCAGGCGCTTCTCTCGTCGGCGGGCTTGTGATCGGACTGCATGAAGACGACGAGACGCAAATGATCCGCGTGCCGGATGCCGACATTGATGTCGTGGTTGTCATTCCTTTTTACGAGGTGCTGACAAGAGACGCGCGGGACGTGCTCCCGGCAGAGTTTCCATATGCGGACGCTGTAAAAGCCAGCGCCGTCAGCAACATTCTCATCGCGGCGATCATGTCAAAGGATTGGCCGCTTGTCGGAAAAATCATGAAAAAGGATATGTTCCATCAGCCGTATCGGGCGATGCTTGTCCCGGAATTGTCTAAAGTGGAGCATGTTGCCGAGATGAAAGGCGCTTATGGAACTGCTCTCAGCGGAGCGGGCCCGACGATTCTCGTCATGACCGAAAAAGGAAAAGGAGAAGCGCTGAAAGAGCAGCTCGCACTTCATTTCCCGCATTGTGAAGTCGACGCTTTGACCGTTCCGAAAGAGGGAAGTATAATAGAGCGAAATCCTTTCTATCAAGTGAAAAGTGTATAGTTCATTCAAAGCGTTCCTCAGCGTCAGCGGAGGACGCTTTTTTTCTTCATGATATAAAGGGATTTTTATTTAGAAAAACGAAATAACATGTAAAAAGGAGGAGATTGATATGAAAAAGCTGATGACCGCGGAAGATATGACAGCCATTGTCTCGGTGACAGACCCTCAATACGCCCCGGACGGCAAGCGTGCGGCTTATGTGAAGTCACAAGTAAACAAAGAGAAAGATTCATACACTTCAAATATATGGGTATATGATGCGGAAAGCGGCACGTCCATTCCTTGGACACATGGAGAAAAGCGGAACACTGATCCTAGATGGTCTCCGGACGGACGCCAGATTGCGTTTGTTTCTGACCGTGATGGCGATGTGGCTCAGCTTTATATAATGAGCGCTGAAGGCGGAGAAGCAAAAAAACTGACTGATATTCCATATGGTGTGTCACAGCCGGTATGGTCTCCGGATGGAGAGTCAGTGCTTGTCACGGTCAGCCTGGGAGATGAAGAAAGTGTTTATGATCATGAGAAAACGGAACACGACAGCTTTGAACCGGTTGAAGTGCATGGTTTAGCCTATAAACGGGACGGAAAAGGACTGACGAGAGGGGCGTATGCGCAGCTTGTGCTTGTCAGCGTGAAGTCTGGTGAGGTAAAACAGCTGACTAATGAAAAAGCTGACCACTTCGATCCGGCTTTTTCTCCTGACGGCAAATCTCTCGTTTTTTCGGCTAATTTGACTGAAACGGATGATGCCAGCAAGCCGCACGATGTCTGCATGGTGTCGCTGGAGACTGAAGATCTCAAGCTGATTACCTCTCATCGCGGCTCATTCGGACCCAGCTCTTTTTCACCGGACGGAAGGTACCTTGCTTTGCTTGGGCATGAACAGGAATATCGGAATGCAACGCTAGAAAAAGCGTGGCTTTATGATATAGAGCAAGACCGCCTTACGTGTCTCACTGATATGCTGGACGTTCACTTAGCGGATGCGTTGATTGGAGATTCGCTGATAGGAGGAGCTGAACAGCGCCCGGTTTGGACAAAAGACAGTCAAGGGTTTTATGTCATCGGCACAGAACAAGGCAGCACGGGAATCTATTATGTTTCTATAGAAGGACTCGTATATCCGATTCGGTTAGAAAAAGAATATATCAACAGCTTTTCCATTCATCCAGATGAACAAAGCTTTATTGCCAGTGTGACAAAGCCTGGCAGACCTAGTGAGCTATACAGCATTCCGCTTGGACAGGAAGAAAAACGGCTGACTGATGCGAATGACAAGTTTGTCGACGAGCATCTTATTTCGTTACCTGAAGACATTCAATATGTGACAGAAGACGGGATGACGGTGAACGGCTGGCTGATGAAACCTGCTCGCGCTGCAGAGGGCAAAAACTATCCGCTTATTCTCAATATACATGGCGGTCCGCATATGATGTACGGGCATACATATTTTCACGAATTTCAGGTGCTGGCGGCGAAAGGATATGCAGTGGTTTATGTAAATCCAAGAGGAAGTCATGGTTACGGACAGGAATTTGTGAACGCAGTCAGAGGGGATTACGGCGGAAAAGACTATCAGGACGTGATGCAGGCAGTGGATGAGGCGATCAAAAGAGACCCGCAGATTGATGCCGAGCGGATAGGGGTCACAGGCGGAAGCTACGGAGGCTTTATGACCAACTGGATCGTGGGGCAGACAAATCGTTTTAAAGCAGCTGTCACTCAGCGTTCGATTTCAAACTGGCTCAGCTTTCACGGCGTTAGTGATATCGGCTATTTTTTCACGGACTGGCAGCTTGAGCATGACATGTTTACCGATACAGAAAAGCTGTGGGACCGTTCCCCTTTAAAATATGCGGCAAACGTGGAGACGCCCCTTTTAATTCTTCATGGCGAACGTGATGACCGGTGCCCGATTGAACAGGCTGAACAGCTTTTTATCGCCTTGAAAAAAATGGACAAGGAAACCGTGCTGGTCCGTTTTCCGAAAGCGTCGCATAATTTGTCACGCAGCGGACACCCGGAACAGCGGATCAAGCGCCTGACCTATATAAGCTCATGGTTTGACCAATATCTCTCATAAAAAAAGCCAGGCTGATCAAATATCAGCCTGGCTGCTTTATTAAAAGACTTGTTCTACTTCAATTACACCAGGCACTTCTTCAAGAAGAGCGCGTTCAATTCCGGCTTTCAGCGTAATTGTTGAACTTGGGCAGCTGCCGCACGCGCCTAAAAGACGAAGCTTAACAATACCTTCATCAATGTCTACAAGCTCACAGTCACCGCCGTCACGAAGTAAAAACGGACGAAGTTTGTCCAGTACTTCCTGCACCTGTTCTTTCATTTCAACTTCAGTCATGACATTCGCTCCTTTCGTCGTCATAAAACCATTATATTCAGTGTAACAATAAAAATCTATTGTTTGGTTTGCAGAATTGCTCCCATTATTATAGCACATTCAGACTTGAACACAAAAACGGTTTTTTTCTATAAAAACGTCTTTTGTCTCTGTATACTTAATAGAAAGAATGTAACGCAGAGAAATGGGGGCACTTATCAATGACCAAAACTGTCATGCTCAGCGTATATGGGGCAGAAACCGTTTGTGCAAGCTGTGTCAATATGCCGACGGCTAAAGATACATTTGAATGGCTTGAGGCTGCGCTGAAAAGAAAATATCCGGATCAGCCTTTTGAAATCCAATACATCGACATTTACGAGCCGCCTGACGTCGAAAACGTAAAACAGCTTGCGGAAAAAATCAGAAATGACGAATATTTTTATCCGCTCGTCCTCGTCGAAAATAAAATTGTCGGAGAAGGCAATCCGAAATTGAAGGATGTATATGAGGAAATGGAGAGATACGGTTATACAGAAAACCGCTGACTTCATCAGCGGTTCTGCTATTATCCGTTATGGTGTTTGTACATCCACAGCAAGCCGGATTTCAGCAAACGCGGAACACGGCCGATCAGCGGCCGGTCAGCAACAAGTCCGAAGCCGGCTTTTTTTCCGAGTGAACCTAAAACGCCTTTCAGCTTAAACTGAGGCATTGATTCAGGAAGGGCTTCACCATTCCAGCGTTTTTGCAATATTTGGACAATCTGTTCTGCTTGAGCTTCTGCCAGCTGGGCACTCGGTGCGTGAGGAAGGCTGGCACAATCTCCGACAACGTACAGATGTTCATCACCCGGGACATTGTGATGAGGGGTTAACACGACACGGCCTTGTGCGTCCTTTTCCACATCCAAGTCTCTGACGACTTTATTCGGCTGTATGCCGGCTGTCCATACGATGGCGTCTGCGGAAATGGCGTCATCGTGGTTATACACAACGCCTTCTTCTACTCTTGTGATATTTGCCCTGTTAATAATGCGGACACCGTGCTCTTCGAACCATTTTTGCACATATTTGCTCAAACGCTCGGGAAAGCTTGATAAAATGAGATCTCCGCGGTCAAACAAAATAATGTTCAGATCGTCACGGCTTTCTCTTAATTCACTTGCAAGTTCAACGCCGCTAAGGCCTGCTCCGACAATGGCAACAGTCGCTTCGGCGCATAAGTTGTTCAGCTTTTGATAGGTTTCGCGGGACTGATCGATGGTTTGAATGCTGTAGGTGAAGTCGGGCGCTCCCGGCACGTTATGATATTTATCCTCGCAGCCGAGCCCGATCACTGCGTCATCGTAAGAAATCGGTTCGCGGTCATGGAACAGCACTTGTTTTTGTGCAATATCAATTGATGAAATATCGCCGTACTCGACATCCAGGCGAGGGTGCTCTGGGAACGTTACTCTGATATGGTGGTCAGAAATTGTGCCTGCGGCAAGGGCATAATATTCTGTTTTTAAGCAGTGATAAGGATTTCTGTCAATTAACGTGATTGAAACATCATGAGGCAGCTGGTTGGGCAATAAGCGATGAAGAACACGCATGTTTCCGTAACCTCCGCCGATCAAGACCAATTTTTTCATTTGAATTCCCCTTTAACCCGAAGAGTATGATAGACACATTGATGAAAAATACGAACTTTGTAAAATAACATCTAGAATTATATCGAATTTGATCTAAAATCACAATATTAGTTTCAAAATAACCTACAAATTAGCCTTAAAACGTAAATTAGTAAAACGTTATTGCGGGAATGATATGTTACGATAATAAATTTTGAAGCGTTCGTTGTCTTTGACGAATAGTGAAAAATTCGCGATAATGTTCATATGTGAGGTGAAACCGCATGAATCCAATGATTGAATTTTGTGTCAGCAATCTGGCTCACGGCTCTCAGGAAGCCCGAGCGATTTTAGAGAAAGATCCGAATCTGGATGTTCTTGAATACGGCTGTTTAAGCTATTGCGGAAAATGTATGGAATCACTATTCGCTCTAGTAAACGGAGAAGTCGTTACGGGTGAAACACCTGCTGAGCTTGTTGAGAATATATATACATTTATTGAAGAAAACCCAATGTTTTGAAGAAAAGGGCCTGTCTCAGGCCCTTTTTTATTTTGCGGTACAAAAGTACTGAAAAAATGTGTAGACATCAAAAAATATTATTGTTATCGTATAAAAGATTTGTTTTAAATAAATTTTAAGAGGTGTAGGTGTATTCATGAATGTTCTTTGGGGACTGCTCGGCGCAGTTGGGATAATCGCCATCGCGTTTTTATTTTCAGAAAAGAAAAGCAATATTAGAATAAGAACCGTCATCGTTGGTTTATGTATACAGGTGGCGTTTGGATACATCGTGTTGAAATGGGAAGCGGGACGCGCTGTTTTTTTATGGTTTTCAAGCCGTGTACAGCTTCTGATTGATTATGCGAATGAAGGCATCAGTTTCATATTTGGGCCGCTTTTAAAAGTCGGCGACAGCCCGGCGTTTGCATTAAGTGTACTGCCTGTTATCATTTTCTTCTCAGCACTGATCGCAGTTTTATATCATTTAAAAATCATGCAGCTCATTTTCCGTGTGATCGGCGGCGGATTGTCGAAGCTTCTTGGGACAAGCAAAACGGAATCTCTTGCGGCTGCTGCTAATATTTTTGTAGGGCAATCGGAATCTCCGTTAGTGATCAGGCCCCTCATTGCAGGGCTGACGCGCTCTGAACTGTTTACAATCATGACGAGCGGTCTATCGGCTGTTGCGGGTTCAACTTTGTTTGGCTACGCCCTTCTCGGTATTCCGATTGAATACTTGCTCGCGGCGAGCTTCATGGCTGCTCCTGCGGGTCTGGTTTTCGGGAAATTAATCATTCCAGAAACGGAAACGCCGCAAACAGTAAAAGGCGATTTCAAAATGGATGAAGGCGAAGGAGCGGCCAATGTGATTGACGCGGCTGCAAAGGGTGCGTCAACAGGTCTGCAAATTGCGCTGAACGTTGGTGCGATGCTGCTTGCATTCGTCGCATTAATCGCCGTGGTCAACGGTATTCTCGGCGGTGTTTTCGGCTTGTTCGGTTTAAAAGATGTCACATTAGAATCTATCCTCGGCTATGTGTTTTCTCCAATCGCCTTTATGATTGGTGTGCCATGGCATGAAGCCTTGCATGCCGGAAGCTTTATCGGCCAGAAATTGGTGCTGAATGAGTTTGTCGCTTATTCTAACTTCGGTCCGCACATCGGCGAGTTTTCTAAAAAAACCGCTACGATTATCAGTTTTGCGTTATGCGGATTCGCAAATTTCTCCTCGATTGCGATTATGCTCGGTACGCTTGGCGGTTTAGCGCCAAGCCGCCGTTCAGATATCGCACGCCTCGGGTTAAAGGCTGTTCTGGCGGGAACATTAGCCAATCTGCTGAGCGCGGCTATTGCCGGCATGTTCATATAAAAGATAAAAGCTCCTTGCGTAATTGCAAGGAGCTTTTATGTATGAAAAACGGGGGATAATTGTATTGTGTCCGTTTATAATAGCTTTTATACTAAGAAAAAGAGAAAAAGTTGGAGGCATCTATGAACTCATTTCGATTTACCAAAATGCACGGACTTGGAAACAGCTATATATACGTGAATCAATTTGAAGAACAACTGCCGGAAGAACAACTGTCTGAAATAGCGGTTCAAGTGTCTTCCGTTTATACAGGGATCGGTTCCGACGGAATGATCCTGATATGCCCTTCAGATCAAGCGCCTGTCAAAATGCGGATTTTTAATAATGACGGGTCTGAAGGGAAAAACTGCGGCAACGGCCTGCGCTGCGTCGCAAAATACGCGTATGAGCATAAGCTGGTTGAGGAAACATCTTTTCTGATTGAAACCCTCTCCGGGCTTGTGAAAGCGGAGGTTCAAGCTGAAAACGGAAAAGTGAATGTTGTCACTGTCGATATGGGTGAACCGCGTCTGACAAAAGCCGAGCTTCCGATGCTCGGCGGCGGTGAGGAGCAAACCATTAATGAAACAATGACATTTGGCGAAGCTGAACTAAAAGGCACCGCGGTTTCCATGGGCAATCCGCATATCGTTTTTCCGATTGCCGATATTGAACAGGCTCCGCTGACGACACTGGGACCGGTGATTGAAAAAGATCCAAGATTTCCGGAAGGTGTGAATGTCGAGTTTGTGGAAACCGTGAATGAGCATGAACTGCACTTCCGCGTGTGGGAACGGGGATCAGGCATCACACAGGCTTGCGGGACAGGCGCTTGTGCAGCGGCTGTCGCATCTGTTTTAAACGGCGTATCAAGACGAAATGAAGACATTACGGTTCATTTAGCGGGCGGAGATTTGGTCATTAACTGGAAAGAGAACGGCCATGTGTTGATGACAGGTCCGGCAGAGACTGTTTGTGAGGGCGTCTATTTCTTATAAAACAGCTAGTTTGAGAAATGAGCCGATCAAGTTTATAATAAAAGACAACATCCGGTTTCTAAAAGGAGGTTCACATTAATGAGCAACCCTGTAACAATTACAGAAGCAGCAGCTTTGCATATAAAAGATATGATGAAAGAGCATGAAGAAGAAAACGCGTTTCTGCGTGTCGGCGTTAAAGGCGGCGGCTGCAGCGGCCTTTCATACGGAATGGGCTTTGAGCATGAAAAAAGCGAAGCAGACAGTATGTTTGAGGAGCACGGCATTACTGTTCTCGTTGACAAAGAAAGCCTTGATATCATGAACGGCACTATTATAGACTTTAAGCAATCCATGCTTGGCGGCGGTTTTACCATCGATAATCCAAACGCCATCGCCTCATGCGGCTGCGGTTCTTCTTTCAGAACAGCGACGAATGCGGGTAAACCAGAAGAGTGCTAATAATAGAAAAAGCCAAGTCAAGCGGTGAACCGCTGACTTGGCTTTTTTTATTTTAATACTTATCTCCATTAAAAATCGAATTCTTCACGATGACATAATCCACATTGCGGATAGCCTCCAGCTTAGTTCCGCCAGCATAAGAAATAGAAGATTGAAGATCCTGTTCCATTTCAGTCAGCGTATCCATGATTGCGCCTTTATGCTCTACGTGCATTTTTTTGCCTTCGACATTTTTCTTTTCGCCTTTTTGATATTCAGAGGCTGAACCAAAGTATTCTTTGTAGAGCTTTCCGTCTTTTTCAATGGTTTGTCCCGGTGATTCCTCGTGTCCGGCAAATAGTGAACCGATCATGACCATGGTGGCGCCGAATCGGATTGATTTTGCGATGTCGCCATGGGTGCGGATTCCGCCATCCGCGATAATCGGTTTGCTGGCGGCTTTTGCGCACCAGCGCAGCGCGGCTAATTGCCATCCGCCTGTGCCGAAACCGGTTTTAATTTTCGTTATACATACTTTTCCCGGTCCGATGCCGACTTTTGTGGCATCCGCTCCGGCATTTTCGAGCTCTCTGACCGCTTCCGGTGTTCCGACATTTCCCGCGATGACAAAGCTGTCCGGAAGATGCTTTTTGAGGTGCTGAATCATCTCAATGACGGCATTGGAATGTCCGTGAGCGATGTCGATGGTTACGTATTCAGGGACCAGATTTTCTTCTGCCAGGTGACGGACAAATGCATACTCCTCATCTTTGACCCCAACGCTGATAGAAGAGAATAGGCCGCGTGCGTTCATGTCCTTTATAAAGTCAATCCGTTTTTCAGGTTCAAAGCGGTGCATCACATAAAAGTAGCCGTTTTCGGCTAATGAAACCGCAAGTTTCTCATCTATAATCGTCTGCATATTGGCAGGAACGACGGGCAATTTAAATGTACGTCCGCCTAAACGCACGGATGTATCACACTCAGAACGGCTGTTCACAATGCATTTTGCAGGAATTAGCTGAATATCTTCGTAATCAAACACGTTTTCCATAGAATCCACTCCTAAATACGAATATTTATAATGAATAAACACCAAATGTTCGCCTTGTATAATGTACTCTGTTTTGGGGAGGATGTCAAACGATTTATCTGATGATGGATGTGATTCAGGTGCGGAAGCTTGTCATTCAGGATGAGTTTGGGTATCATAGTCTTAACGAATGGTCTCATAGAGCGGATGATAAGACGCTAATATATAAGTTCAGCACAGCTTGGTCCTTCTGCACCAGGCTTTCTTTATGACATGGACATGGAAAGGAGCGAGTGGAGATGACTCAAAACGAAGAACAAACACCAAAGTCCCAAAAGATCCAAGACCGCATTATCATGACCACGATCTGGGTTGTAGCAGCCCTTGTGATTGCGCTGGTTATCGGAACTGCGATGAATTATATAAATATCTTTAAATAAAAAAGGAGCTGTGTCACCTTGACACAAACTCCTTTTTTTATTATTTATTTTCAAAAAGACTTGTAGAGTGCAGAGGCTGTACGCGAGCTTTCGGGTCCATGTAAGCTTTCGCGTTGTTAACAGCTGTCGGTGCTTCGCCAAAGCCGCTTGCTATCAGGTTGACTTTTCCTTCGTATGTGCAAATGTCACCTGCTGCGAAGAAGCCTTCGATATTTGTTTCCATCGTTGATTTGACGACAATGGAATTTTTCTCAATTTCAAGTCCCCAGTTTTTAATCGGTCCAAGAGATGAGACGAAGCCGTAATTGACAATTAAGTCATCGATTTCTAAAATCTCTTTGCGGTCGCCTTTCACTTCCTCAAGCACAAGCTGCTCGATTTTGTCTTCTCCGATGAGCTCTGTCGGAACAAATGGAGTCAGGACATTCACTTTAGATGCGTGAAGGTTTTCCACACTGTGCTCATGCGCGCGGAATTTATCGCGGCGGTGAACAATGGAAACTTCTTTTGCGATTGGCTCAAGCATAAGCGCCCAGTCAACCGCTGAATCTCCTCCGCCCAGAATCGCAACGCGTCTGCCGGCGAATTTTTGTAAATCATCAACGAAGTAGTGAAGGTTTTTGCCTTCGTATTGTTCGGCTGTTTCAAGCTCGAGCTTTCTTGGTTTGAATGCGCCATTTCCTGCTGTGATGATGACCGTTTTAGAGTAATGGGTTTCTTCGTTTGTCACAAGCTTAAACACGCCGTCTGCTTGTTTTTCAACAGATTCAACCGCTTGCTCTAAACAAATCGTTTGGTCGAATTTCGCCATTTGCTCTTTTAAGTTGTTCACTAGCTCTTGGGCGCGGATTTTCGGAAATCCTGCTACGTCATATATATATTTCTCAGGGTACAGGGCACTAAGCTGTCCGCCAAGCTGAGGCAGGCTTTCGATAATTTTGACGCTTGCCTGTCTCATGCCTCCGTAAAAAGCGGTGAATAAGCCGACCGGTCCCCCGCCTATAATTGTAATATCATAAACTTTTGTATCCTCTCGCATACGAAAATTGCCTCCTAAATGAAAATTGTTATTAATTATACCATATTGCTCTTAAAATTGACGAGTCAGCAGAAAAATTTGCGAGTGCATTGTATGCGCATTCATTCTTGATCATATGCCCGCGGGCCGATACGATAAGAAAAACATGAATTCATCTTTTTTCTGAATGTTTCATGAACCAGCCGGATACACATGATAGTAGTGCTATGGGTGTGGACTTCACAAAAAACTTTTCAATATATTTCATAAAATCCTGCCAATAAGCTGAAGATAACACAAATGATGATTTTTATATGCGTCTAACAGCAAAAAAAAGAGAAGGTGGATGTGATGGCATTGAATAAGCCCAAAATCGTGATTTTAGGTGCAGGTTATGGCGGATTGATGACAGTGACAAGGCTGACGAAGCATGTCGGTCCGAATGATGCTGATATTACGCTTGTGAATAAACACAATTATCATTACGAAACGACATGGATGCACGAAGCGAGCGCCGGTACGCTCCATCATGACCGCTGCCGTTATCAGATAAAAGATGTAATCAACCAGTCACGTGTCAATTTTGTACAGGATACCGTGAAGGCAATCAAAACAGACGAGAAGAAAGTTGTGCTTGCCAATGGAGAGCTGCAGTACGATTATTTAGTTATCGGCCTCGGAGCGGTACCTGAAACGTTCGGCATTAAAGGCTTAAAAGAATTTGCGTTTCCGATCGCCAATATCAATACATCCCGTGTGCTTCGGGAACATATTGAGCTGCAATTTGCGACTTACAACATCGAAGCTGAAAAAAGGCCGGACAGGTTAACAATCGTTGTCGGGGGAGCCGGGTTTACGGGTATTGAATTTCTTGGCGAACTGGCTGCCCGCGTGCCGGAGCTCTGCAAGGAGTATGACGTTGACAGAAGCCTTGTACGCATTATCTGCGTAGAAGCAGCGCAGACCGTATTACCGGGCTTTGATCCCGAGCTTGTCGATTATGCTGTTCACTATCTTGAGGAGAATGGCGTTGAGTTTAAAATCGGAACGGCGGTTCAAGAGTGTACCGCAGAAGGAGTCACAGTCGGCAAAAAAGATGAGGAGCCCGAGCAAATCAAATCGCAAACGGTGGTGTGGGCGGCAGGTGTCCGCGGACATCCGATTGTGGAAGAAGCCGGCTTTGAAAATATGCGCGGCCGGGTGAAAGTCAATCCTGATCTTCGCGCGCCCGGACATGACAACGTCTTTATTCTCGGCGACAGCTCACTGTTTATCAATGAAGACACTGACCGTCCTTATCCGCCGACCGCCCAAATCGCGATGCAGCAAGGGACTACGGTCGCTAAAAACATTGCAAAACTCATTAAGGGCGGCGAGCTTGAAGAATTCAAACCTGATATAAAAGGAACGGTGGCTTCTCTAGGCGAGCATAATGCGGTCGGAGTCGTGTACGGAAGAAAACTGAAAGGGACGCCGGCTTCTTTTATGAAAAAAGTCATCGATAACCGTTCGCTGTTTTTAATCGGCGGACTCGGACTCACACTGAAAAAAGGCAAGTTTAAGTTTTTCTAAAAACCCGCTCTCCGCGGGTTTTGTTTTATTAAAAAACGCCAAAATAAAAAGAGAACAAGAGGAAAATAAAAATGTTTCCGCTTACATCGAAAGATTTGTCACATGATCTGACTTTATCATTGACAGCTTGGTATGGTACTATTATCTGAAAATTAAGAAAAAGGTGATGCTAAGATGAAAACCGCAACGACAACCGCTTCACAGGCATGCCCGTTTTGCTCAGGGAAAGGGTATTTTCAATTAATCCTCGGCGGTTCAGAAACTTGTCCGTCATGTCAGGGGACAGGTAAAGACAGTCATTCATTTTCCAGCCATTGACTTTTTAAAAGCCCCCGCGGTACACTAAAAGTAACGCAGGGGGTGGGGTTTTGATTAGTCTGCCAGTCGCTATCATCTCAATTGTTTTATTTTTTGTTTTGTTTTTTGGAATCGGTTTCTTATTAAACATGCTGCTGAGAATGTCCTGGATTATGGCTGTGATTTATCCGATTGTATGCCTTTTTATAATCAGCAAGGAAAAGCTGATCAGCTATATCCAATCGCCAGGCGAATCCTTTGCCAGTCTGTTTCAGAGAGTCGTATCGTTAGCTGCTGCAGATGTATTGATTTTAGCAAGCGGTCTGGCCGGCGCCATTGTCTCAGGCATAGCGATCAACATGCTCAGAAAAAGAGGATATCAGATGTTTTAATGCCGCTTTCTTTCTAAAGAAAGCTTTTTTTGTGCTTTCAGCGCATTCACCGTTTTGAATATTGCTCACGCTATTTGGGAACAATGATTCGGAGGAGAGGTGAATAATGTTGAAAATGATCAGACGTTTGCTGATGGCCTGTTTATTTCTGCTCGCGTTTGCCACGACATATTTAGCCATATCAGGAGTAGAGGCGAAGGACTTATCAAAATGGGTGCAAGAAAATAATGAGAAGCACTCGAAGAATACAGGGCTGACATTAAAAGCATTGCAGCAGAAAAACGAAAAAACGATGTCCGCTGCAGCCAAAGCAAAAGACAAACCATTGGAAGAAGCCTTTGACTGGAACCAGTATCCGGCGCAAAAAGTAACGGCTACAGGCTATACAGCGGGAGTCGAATCGACGGGTAAAAAACCTGGTGATCCATTATACGGGCTTACATATTCAGGTGTTAAAGTGAAAAGAGATTTATACTCTACGGTTGCCGCCGATCCATCCGTTTTTCCGATCGGCACCATTTTATTTATCCCGAACTACGGTTTGGGCGTCGTTGCGGACACAGGATCGGCCATCAAGGGAAACCGCATTGATTTGTACTTTGAAACCGTTCATGATGTCTACAATGAATGGGGCAAAAAAACCCTGGACGTGTATGTGATTAAGAAGGGGACCGGAAAAGTCACTGAGGATGAACTGGTAAAGCTTAATGAAACAAAATCATTGCAGGTGTTCAGAAATCAATACAAAACAGTGAAAGAATAAAACGCTCCAGCTACGGCTGAAGCGTTATTTTTTTACAGAAAAAAGTATGCCAGTGCCAGTGTTAATAAAATTCCTGTCAATCCGCCAAAAAAGACCTCGATTGGCTGATGGCCGAGAAGCTCTTTCAGCTTTTTTTGTTTTTCTTTCTCTTCGGCTTTCGGAAAATCTTTTGCTTCATTCACAAAACGGTTAAAATCAATCACAAGTTTATTAATGACTGTTGCCTGCTCGCCGGCATGACGTCTGACGCCGGTTGCGTCAAACATGGTAATAACGGCGAAAATGGCTGAAACCGCAAAGAGAGAGGAACCTAATCCATGCTCTAAGGCTACGCCTGTAGAGAGCGCCGTAACAGCTGCGGAGTGGGAACTCGGCATGCCGCCTGTGCTTGTCACCAGCGACCAGTCCAGTTTTCTGGATACGATAAATTGTATCGGCACTTTAATGACTTGTGCAAAGATGATGGCAGCAAGGCTTGATAATAAAGGAAAATTCATAAAAAGTTCCATAGGCGACATCCTTTCTATATGAAAATCTTTCGTGTTACAAAAGAAAAAAGCAGGTCTTTGTCTGTTGTTTGATAAAATAAATTGAAGGAAAGAATGTTTTTCCTATTATACCATTGTTCATTACAAATACCCATTACGTTAGGAGTGTAAGCCTTATGTTTTATGCGGTTCAACAATTAGAGCATACTGAAACCCTAGTGGTCGGACTTTTTCAAAAAAGCCAGCTGACAGGCAAAGCAAAGGAAATTGATGAAAAACTGGAAGGCCATCTGACTCAGCTTCTGAAAGACGGTGATGTCTCTGCCAAACGGAATCAAGTATCAAAAGTATTCCCTCCGTCCTCCGCTGGTATGAAACGTATTTATTTCGTCGGTTTGGGAAGAGAGGCGAATTATTCATTTGAAGAGGTGAAGGAATGCTTTGCCCATGTTTTTCAAGCCATTCATAAAGACAGAAAACAAGAGGCTGCCGTACTGCTTGACACATTTATTTGTGAAGAAATTCCCGCAGCGGATGCCGCTCACGCATTGGCTGAGAGCTGCCTGCTTGCTTCTTATGAGGTGCAGGATTATAAGCACAAATCAAATGAACCGGATAAACAGCTTGAATCCATCTATGCCGTCACAGATGAAGATACACAAGAAGTGCAGGCCGGTCTTCTTGTCGGCCGGGCATACGGGCAGGGCACAAATTCGGCGAGAACGCTTGTTAATATGCCGGGAAATATGCTGACAGCAACTGACTTGGCTTCTTATGCGTCCGAGCTTGCGGCGAAGTATGATTTTGAGTGTGAAATATTGGAGAAATCGGATATGGAAGAGCTCGGCATGGGCGGAATCCTTGCGGTAAACCAAGGCTCTGCCGAACCGCCCAAAATGATTGTCTTGAAATATCAGGGCAAAAAGGAATGGGAAAACGTTATCGGACTTGTCGGAAAAGGAATTACCTTTGACACAGGCGGTTACTCTATTAAAACGAAAACAGGAATTGTCGGCATGAAATCCGATATGGGAGGAGCGGCAGCGGTCCTTGGCGCAATGGAAACGATCGGCGAGCTTCGTCCGGAGCAAAATGTGCTGGCTGTCATTCCGTCAACCGACAACATGATTTCAGGCGGGGCGATGAAGCCTGACGATGTCATCGTGTCATTAAGCGGAAAAACGATTGAAATCCTTAACACGGATGCAGAAGGAAGGCTTGTGCTTGCAGACGGCCTTACATATGCGAAACAGCATGGCGCGTCTGTTCTTGTTGATGTGGCAACGCTCACCGGCGGTGTTGTTGTGGCATTGGGCACAGAAACAACCGGCGCCATGACAAATAACGAGAGCTTTTATCAGCGGGTGGCTGAAGCTGCGGAAGAGTGCGGTGAGGCCATCTGGCAGCTGCCGATTACAGAAAAGGATAAAAAACGTGTGAAAAACAGCCAAGTGGCGGATTTAAACAATTCACCGGGACGGGAAGGCCATGCTATTATGGCAGGAACGTTTCTTGGTGAGTTTGCTGAAACGACTCCTTGGGTCCATCTTGATATTGCAGGCACAGCAACTTCAAGTAAAGCAAACTGCTTCGGTCCGTCCGGTGCAACCGGCGTCATGGCAAGAACACTGGCTACGCTGGCAGAAAGATTCACAGCGGAAGAAGACGCAAAAGCATAATAAATATAGCCCTGCTGCGATTTCGCGGCAGGTTTTTTTTCTCCAAAATCTTTAGTTGACTAAAGTGTCATGAATATGATACGATACGTTCGTACTTTATTTATCTACTACATTAGCAAACTAAAGGATTTTTGGAGGGGTATCATGAATGCAGTCGTAATCGCAGTGCTGCTTATGCTTGTCTTAAGCCTTCTGCGTGTCAATATAGTTATTGCTTTAATCATAGGTGCTTTGGCCGGCGGCTTAACAGGAGGACTCGGCCTGGGTGAAACGGTTAAAGCCTTTACAGAAGGGCTCGGCGGAAATGCCACCGTTGCAGTCAGCTACGCTATGCTTGGTGCGTTTGCGGCGGCTTTAACGAAAACAGGTCTTCCGGATGCTATGGTGGAAGCTTCTGTAAAATTAATTGGAAACAAAGAAGATACTCGAAAAAAGGCACTGTCTAAAGTGCTTATCGTACTGATTATTTTAATCGTAGCTTGTTTTTCACAAAACGTGGTACCGGTTCACATCGCATTTATTCCTGTGCTGATACCGCCGCTTTTGAAAATCTTTAATGAGCTTGAAATGGACCGCAGGCTGATTGCGTGTGTGATTACGTTCGGCTTAACGGCTCCTTATATTTTGCTGCCTGTCGGCTTCGGCCAGATTTTCCAAGGCATGCTGAAGGACAACATGGCCGATGCGGGTTTAAACGTTCCGCTTGGCGATATCCCGTACGCGCTGATCATACCGGTCGCAGGCATGGTTGTCGGTTTGATTTTATCAGTAATTGTTTTTCGTAAACCAAAAGTGTATGAAACAAAAGAAATCTCAGGTGTAAAAGCATCTCCATATACGAAAAAAAGTCTGGGAATCGCGGTTCTCGCCATTGTAGTGTCACTCGGCGTCCAGCTTTATTTATCGCAGACCTTGGGAGTGGAAGGGATGATTATGGGGGCGCTGGCCGGCCTGATTATCCTGTTTGTCAGCGGTGTAATGAAACGTGACGAAGCGGATTCATTGATTACTGACGGTATGGTATTAATGGCCTTTATCGGATTTGTTATGCTTGTGGCAGCCGGTTTCTCAAATGTATTGACAAAAACCGGAGATGTCGAGTCATTGGTCAAAACATCAGCTGGTATTATCGGGCACAGTCAGTCACTGGGTGCATTGCTGATGCTGATTGTCGGCTTGCTGATTACAATGGGAATAGGCTCATCTTTTGCAACGATTCCGGTGATCACAACGATCTTTGTGCCTCTATGTATGCAACTCGGATTCAGCCCGATGGCAACGATTGCGATTATCGGAGCGGCTGCCGCGCTTGGCGACGCCGGTTCACCTGCCAGCGATAGTACACTTGGCCCGACTTCGGGTCTGAGTGCGGACGGACAGCATCACCACATTTGGGACACTTGTGTGCCGACATTTATCTTTTATAACATTCCGCTTGTTATTTTTGGCTGGATTGCGGCGCTTGTCTTATAGAAAAAAGGCTCTCCTTAACGGGAGAGCCTTTTTTCGTTTATCATTTCAAATAACCGTCCATCGGAACGATTTTTAAGTGGACGATATTTGATGTCTGTTAAAGCCGGTTGCTTTATGAATAGAGCGGTAGATCGCAGGTGCGATAAATGTCAGCAGCACAGCCAGCGCTGTGTCTTTTACCATAAACCAAGTCATAAAGCCCCAAACCGTGCCGTAGCTCACCGGTGTATGAATCCACAGATTCAGCGCAAGATACATATAGGTGGTGCCGATGATATACATAATGGCCGTTCCGATAAGAGAAGCAACCAGAAAACGGATTTTACTTGGCTGGATTTTGCGTTCTAATAACCATCCAGCTGCAAATGCTGCAGGAATGTATGAGATAATGAAGCCGCCGCTTTTACCTGCAAATGGTGCGAAGCCCGCGGAAAACTGAGCGAACACTGGTGCCCCTGCCAATCCGACAAGCGCATATACAAGCATTGCGATAGCAGCGCGTTTGCTGCCGAGAAGCAAAGCCGCCAAGAGGCAGAAAAACGGCTGCATCGACAGCGGAATGCCGGCAACTTGCAAAAAGGGCGCGACTGATGTAATGTTGGCGCCGACAGCCATAAGTGCGGCGAACATGCCGATCAGCGCCATATCACCCGCACGAAGTTTATGTTGTTTCATCGTTGTTCCCCCTTAGGTTTACATACACAATGATAGAGTAATAAAGATCTGAATGATTGTCAACATAAATATAATTAGGGTTAACAAAAGGAGGATTTGCATGTATTTCGGAAAAATAAAACAGGCAGGTCAGTCAGGAAGAGTGCCGCCCAATCAAAATGTGACGACTTCGTTTCCTGTGCTTCATACGGGGAACGTTCCGTATTATGAGGATATGACGAAGTGGAATCTGCAAGTGTACGGATTGGTTGATCACCCGATGCTTTTAAGCTTTGAAGATATAAAAGCCTTTCCTCAGTGCGAATCAGAAAATGACATTCATTGCGTGACAGGCTGGTCGCGGCTTGATAACGTTTGGCAGGGGGTAAGGACACGGGATATTGCGAAGAAAGCCGGTGTAAAAGAAGAGGCGGGCTATGTCATTTTACACGCGGAAGAGGGTTGGACGACAAATCTGCCGCTCGATGACTTTTTGGCTGAAACATCACTGCTCGCTTATGCGCATAACGGCGAACCTTTAACGCCTGAACACGGATTCCCGCTGCGAGGGGTGTTTCCTCATTTGTATTTTTGGAAAAGCGCTAAGTGGCTGCGCGGCATCCAATTTACGAAAGAAAATCATCCTGGTTTTTGGGAGCAGAACGGCTATCATATGAGAGGCGACCCTTGGCAGAATCAGAGATTTACATGGGATTAAGGTTCTAGTGAACGTAGGATAATCAGCATCTTTTTCAGGGTTTTATTTCCATATTGCTAGTCGTCAGGTACCTTATTTAGATAAGGTGCCTTTTTTATT
The DNA here is from genome assembly GCF_054161355.1 of Bacillus sp. PK3-037. Lineage (NCBI taxonomy): Bacteria > Bacillati > Bacillota > Bacilli > Caryophanales > Bacillaceae > Bacillus > Bacillus sp. PK3-037. Next base: position 993,640 of record NZ_CP096408.1, read on the forward strand.
AAGGAAAAAGTTGACTTTGTTTGCCAGAAAACCTATTATTTGAGTTGTCTAGTTGATAGTGAAAATCATTATCATAAATGCGGCCAGTTTTAAGGAGAGGAATGTCGTACTGCATGAAAAAAACAGATGGGGCTAAAGGCGGGACCTACAATGCATTTACCATTCCGGGAACGGAAGTGCGTAAAATGTCTTCACGCAATGACAGCCGCGGCTATCAGATCTTTATCTCAAAACCGAGCACAGAGCCGCCGCCTTCTGGTTATCCGGTTATTTATCTGCTCGATGCCAATTCGATCTTCGGTACAATGTCGGAAGCTGTTCGAGTGCAGGGGCGCCGCCCTGAGAAAACAGGGGTGATTCCCGCTGTGATTGTCGGTATTGGCTATGACACAACAGAACCGTTTTCTTCTGCGCGCCACCGGGATTTTACAATGCCTACGTCTTACTCGGAGCTGCCGGTAAGGCCTGACGGCAAAGAATGGCCGGCGCATGGCGGAGCGGGGGACTTTTTAAGATTTATTGAAGAGGATCTCAAACCGGAGATTGAACAAGATTATAAGATTGACAGAAACAGACAAACGATCTTTGGCCACTCTCTTGGCGGGCTCTTCGTTTTGCAGGTGCTCTTAACGAAACCGGATGCATTCCAAACGTATATCGCGGGCAGTCCGTCCATTCATTGGAATAAACCATTTATTGAAAAGGAAACTGAGCGTTTCGCTTCCTGTTTAAAGAAAAACGGTCAGCCTGTCAATCTTCTGCTTGCGGCAGGAGAATTGGAAAAGCATCATAAATGCCGAATGAACGATAACGCGAAGGAGCTTTACGAGCGGCTGTCCGCTTTGGCTGAACAAGGCGTACGGACAGAATTTTGCGAGTTTTCAGGAGAAGGACATATTTCGGTTCTTCCTGTTTTGGTCAGCAGGGCATTGCGTTTCGCGCTTCACCCTGACGGCCCGCACATTTCAATGAGCTGAGAATTTCTCAGCTCCCATATTTGTCACAAAAATTATATTTGACTGTCGGATGACATGTGGATATGATTATTTTTATAATTGATAATGATAATCATTATCAATTAATTGCGATTAATGGTAAGGTGAAGCAGTCTTTTTCGCAAAATGTCATTTTTGGCGTTACAAGCGAAGAAAGGAAATGATGAAATGAATGTAAGAGGTATAGAAGGCAAGATCGCATTGATTACAGGGGCCGCCCAAGGAATAGGTGAAGCTGTTGCGCGGACGCTTGCCGGTCAGGGGGCGCACATTGCTGCGGTTGATTACAATCCAGAAAAGCTTGAAAAAGTCGTGAACAGCCTCAAAGCTGAGGGGTGTCATGCCGAAGCCTTTCAGGCGGATGTGAGAGACAGTGCGGCGATCGACGATATCACGGCTCGAATCGAACGTGACATGGGCCCAATTGACATATTGGTGAACGTAGCGGGTGTGCTTCGGCCAGGGCTGATTCATTCTCTCAGTGATGAGGAATGGGAGGCCACTTTCTCAGTGAATTCGACTGGTGTTTTTAACGCGTCGCGCTCAGTCAGCAAATATATGATGAACCGCAGATCCGGTTCGATTGTAACAGTAGGATCAAATGCAGCCGGTGTGCCAAGGACATCTATGGCGGCATACGCCTCATCAAAGGCAGCGGCCGTGATGTTTACAAAGTGCCTTGGCCTTGAGCTTGCAGAATACAACATTCGCTGCAATATTGTTTCTCCCGGGTCAACGGAAACAGACATGCAGTGGTCCTTATGGGCTGATGAAAATGGAGCAGAGCAAGTCATCAAAGGATCGCTTGATACATTTAAAACGGGAATTCCGCTCAAAAAACTGGCCAAGCCTTCGGATATTGCGGATGCCGTGCTCTTTTTGGTTTCTGAGCAGGCAGGCCATATTACGATGCACAATTTATGTGTAGATGGCGGCGCGACATTAGGCGTATAACTTAACTCAAAGGAGGTTTATGAAGATGTTGGAACAAAACGTTATATCTGAAACAAAGGCGGAGCATTTGCTTCATGATTATCAGCCGGGCGCTTTTTTCCTGGCTTCCCCTCACCGTGTGCTGCTTGGAAAAGGAATAAGTGAAACCGTGCCGGATGCAGACGGCCAAAACCAATTAGAAACCTTACCCGGCCGCATTGCTGAGGCGCTTAACAAAGCGAAGCAATCGGGGCAAAGCCGTCCGGTTGTTGTGGGAGCTGTTCCATTTGATCATTTGAAATCGCCCCGGCTTGTCGTTCCGGAGGAGGTACGGTGGTCGGGACCGCTTCAATTCGATCGTGCCAACATCGAACAGCAGCCGGAACATACATATCAAATACAGCCTGTTCCTGCACCGGAAGACTATAAAAAAGGTGTAGAACAAGGATTGGCAAGCATTGCTGACGGCACACTCAGCAAAATTGTCCTGTCCAGATCGCTGCACCTGACATCATCTGAAGCGATACTTACGGGTGAACTGCTTCATCATCTGGCGCGGCATAATACACACGGTTATACTTTTGCAGCTGATGTATCCGGCCAAGATGATTCATCTTCCCATCGGACATTACTCGGAGCAAGTCCGGAGCTTCTCGTTTCGAGAATGGGAAATCAGGTGGTATCCAATCCGTTAGCGGGCTCTAGACCTCGCAGTGATGATCCTGTTGAGGACCAGCGCCGGGCCGATGAATTGCTTTCCTCCGCAAAGGATCTTCATGAGCATGCTGTTGTGGCTGATGCGGTTGCCGCCGGGCTGCGGCCTTTTTGCCGGACGCTGGACGTTCCGGAAAAGCCTTCGCTGATCCAAACTGAGACGATGTGGCATTTGTCCAGTGTCATTAAAGGAGAGCTTTCTGACCCGACTGTAACCGCGCTGGAACTCGCCGCCGCGCTTCATCCTACGCCGGCAGTCTGCGGAACACCGACTGACCTTGCAAGAGAAGCCATCCGGGAAATTGAACCTTTTGACCGCGGTTTCTTCACCGGCATGGTGGGCTGGTGTGACGATGCAGGCGATGGCGAATGGATCGTTACGATTCGCTGTGCAGAGGCTGAAGAACGTTCACTTCGTCTTTTTGCAGGTGCAGGTGTTGTAGCCGGATCAAAAGCAGAGGACGAGCTCCAGGAGACATCCGCAAAGTTTCGGACAATGCTTCGGGCAATGGGTGTCAATCACATATGATCAGAAATCAATGCAGGAGGGAAACAGCATGCTGAATGGATTTACGCCTTGGCCCAAGGAGTTTGCGGAAAAGTACCGGGAGAACGGGTGCTGGGCCGGTGAGACTTTTGGAGACATGTTAAGAGACAGGGCTGCCAAACATGGCGATCGTATCGCGATTACATGCGGGGACACCCATTGGAGCTATCAAGAGCTTGACGCAAGGGCTGACCGTCTGGCAGCCGGATTGCAGAAGCTCGGTATTAAACAAATGGATCGTGTAGTGGTGCAGCTGCCGAATATCGCGGAGTTTTTCGAAGTCATCTTTGCGCTTTTTCGGCTGGGAGCGCTCCCGGTCTTTGCGCTGCCCTCTCATCGAAGCAGTGAGATTACATATTTTTGCGAGTTTGCTGAAGCGGAGGCTTATATCATCCCCGATTCTCATTCGGGATTTGACTACCGCACACTTGCCAGACAGGTTCACAGCAAGCTGCCGTCCTTGAAACACATCATTGTCGCAGGTGAGGCGGAGGAATTCCAGCCGCTTGAGGCATTGCATACAGAACCTGGTGAGCTGCCTGAAGTAAAATCTTCGGATGTGGCGTTTCTCCAGCTTTCTGGCGGAAGCACCGGCTTATCGAAACTGATACCGCGAACCCACGATGATTATATATACAGCCTGCGGATGAGTGCGGAGGTTTGCTGGCTTGATCACAGCACTGTGTACTTGGCCGCATTGCCGATGGCGCACAATTACCCGCTGAGCTCACCCGGCGTGCTAGGCGTATTATACGCTGGAGGAAAAGTGGTTTTATCTCCTTCTCCGAGTCCGGACGACTCGTTCCCTTTGATTGAACGGGAACAGGTGACAATAACAGCTCTTGTCCCGCCGCTTGCAATGGTATGGATGGACGCTGCTGCCTCACGAGATGATGATTTATCAAGCCTTCAAGTGCTGCAGGTAGGCGGCGCGAAATTCAGCGCTGAAGCCGCGCGCAAAGTGAAATCTGTATTCGGCTGCACCTTGCAGCAGGTCTTCGGAATGGCAGAAGGACTCGTTAATTATACAAGGCTTGATGACCCGGAGGAAGTTATTGTTAATACCCAAGGTAAGCCGATGTCTTCTTATGATGAAATACGTGTGTGGGATGACCAGGACCGTGACGTGAAACCTGGTGAAACGGGGCACCTGCTGACACGGGGACCGTATACGATCCGGGGATACTATAAGGCTGATGAGCACAATGCGGCTTCGTTTACCGAGGACGGTTTTTACCGCACTGGCGATCTAGTGAGACTGACACCCGACGGTTATGTTGTCGTGGAAGGACGGGCAAAGGATCAAATCAACCGCGGCGGAGAAAAAGTGGCGGCTGAAGAGGTTGAAAATCATCTTCTGGCGCATCCGGCTGTGCATGATGCGGCAATGGTCTCAATGCCTGACCAATTTCTTGGTGAAAGATCATGTGTTTTCATTATTCCCCGAGATCAAGCACCGAAAGCCGCAGAGCTCAAAGCTTTTCTAAGAGAACGCGGGCTTGCAGCATATAAAATTCCAGACCGGATCGAATTTGTTGAGTCCTTTCCGCAGACAGGGGTAGGAAAGGTAAGCAAAAAGGCGCTTCGCGAAGCGATCGCCAAAAAACTTCTTGCAGGTTCGGAAAAATAGAAACGATTTGAAAGGGAGTGTTCAAATGGCTATTCCTGCCATTCAGCCGTATCAAATGCCGACAGCGTCTGATATGCCAACAAACAAAGTATCATGGGTGCCTGATCCAAATCGGGCAGTCTTCTTAATACACGATATGCAAAACTATTTTGCCGACGCGTTTACAGCAGGAGCGTCCCCGGTAACAGAGCTTTCAGCAAATATACGCAAGCTGAAGGATCAATGTGTTCAGCTCGGGATACCTGTTGTCTACACAGCGCAGCCAGGCAGTCAAAATCCGGAGGACCGGGCATTGCTGACTGATTTTTGGGGACCTGGATTAAGCAGCGGTCCTTACGAGGAAAAAATTGTGGCCGAGCTTGCACCGGAAGACAATGATCTCGTATTGACAAAATGGAGATACAGCGCATTTAAGAGAACGAATCTGCTTGAGATCATGCGTGAACAGGGGCGCGATCAGCTGATCATCTCCGGGATTTATGCTCATATTGGCTGTCTCGTAACAGCATGTGAAGCGTTTATGGAGGATATCGAAGCATTTTTTGTTGCTGATGCAGTTGCGGACTTTTCTCGGGACAAGCATAAAATGGCGCTTGATTATGCGGCTGGGCGCTGTGCGTTTACGCTGATGACCGACAGCTTGCTTGATCAGCTGCAACATACGCCTTCTGCGGCTCAAAAGCCATCAGAAAAAGCTGAAAAACATGTATTTACCTGCGAGAGTATCCGAACACAAATTGCTGAGCTTCTTCAAGAATCGCCTGATGATATTGCAGATAATGAAGACTTACTGAATAGGGGACTTGATTCTGTGAGGATCATGACATTAGTTGAACAATGGCGCCGTGAAGGAGCCGAGGTGACATTCGTCGAACTGGCTGAGCGGCCGACAATAGAAGAATGGCAGAAATTGCTTTCAATCCGCATTGAGAGAGTGCTGCCAAACGCGGACTATTTATAAAAGGAGGTAAAAAAACGGATGCCTGATACAAAAGAACTTCAATATTCTTTAACCGGAGCGCAAACCGGTATTTGGTTTGCTCAGCAGCTTGATCCGGACAATCCAATCTACAATACAGCCGAATATATAGAAATCAACGGCCCAATCGACATTTCTCTATTTGAAGAAGCTTTACGGCACGTGATAAAAGAAGCGGAATCACTTCATGTCCGCTTTGGTGAAGATATGGACGGGCCTTGGCAGATGATGAATCCATCACCGGATGTACAGCTCCAAGTCATTGACGTCAGCTTTGAGCCTGATCCGGAAAAGACAGCTTTACACTGGATGAAAGCTGATTTGGCAAAGCCGGTCGATTTACAGCATGACCCATTGTTCCGCGAAGCTTTGTTTAAAGCCGGGCCACAGCGTTTCTTTTGGTATCAGCGCATTCACCATATTGCGATCGACGGCTTTGGGTTTTCTCTGATTGCCCAGCGGGTTGCACATGCTTATACTGCACTTGCAGGAGGACGGTCCGCTGATGATCGTTCCTTCGGCTCTTTGCAGGATATTTTGGAGGAAGACGCAGCGTACCGCGCGTCTGAAACATATGAAGAGGATCGGCAATTCTGGCTGAATCGTTTTGCGGACAGGCCTGAAGTTGTCAGTTTAGCAGAACGTGCGCCGAGAACCTCAAAAAGCTTTCTGCGCCAGACTGCTTATTTGCCGCCATCAGATGTAAACGCGCTGAAAGAGGCGGCGCGCTATTACGCCGGAAGCTGGCATGAAGTCGTGATTGCGGTATCAGCTGCTTATGTGCACCGTATGACCGGCTCTGAGGATGTTGTGCTCGGACTGCCTATGATGGGACGGATGGGATCGGCATCCTTGAATGTTCCGGCTATGGTGATGAATCTTCTCCCGCTGAGGCTGTTTGTGAGTCCATCGATGAGCTTTTCTGAGCTTGTGCTGCAAATTTCCCGGGAAATCCGCAGTATCCGGCAGCATCATAAATACCGCCATGAGGAACTGCGGCGGGACCTGAAACTAATAGGAGAAAACCATAGATTATTTGGACCGCAAATTAATCTTATGCCTTTTGATTACGGTCTCGACTTTGCGGGAGCCCGGGGGACGACGTACAATCTGTCAGCCGGTCCTGTTGATGATTTGTCGATAAATGTCTATGACAGAACAGACGGAAGCGGGCTGCGAATTGATGTGGATGCCAATCCTGAAGTATACAGCGAGACAGAAATAAAGGTCCATCAGCAGCGGATCTTACAGCTTTTACAAACGGCGTCAGCCGGTGAGGATATGCTGATTGGGCAAATGGAATTTCTTTTGCCTGCAGAAAAAGCACGGGTCATAAGCGAATGGAATGAGACAGCAAAATCCGAGCGGCTGCTCAGCCTTCCAGATATGTTTCAGGAGCAGGCTGACCGTTCCCCTGAACGTATCGCCCTGATTTGCGATCACATTCAATTAAGCTATCAAGAGCTGAATGAACAAGCAAACCGCCTCGCGCATCTTTTGATAGAAAAAGGGATTGGGCCGGAGCAGTTTGTCGCCTTGGCCCTGCCGCGGTCTTCCGAGATGGTAGCTGCAATGCTCGCCGTACTAAAGACTGGTGCTGCTTATCTTCCGCTTGATCCGGAGTTTCCTGCCGACAGAATTTCATACATGCTGAAGGATGCAAAGCCATCATGCATGATAACGACTGAGGAAATTGCAGACACTCTGCCTGACGATCTAACGGCACCGCAGCTTGTGCTGGATCTGCCTGTGACAAAAGAGATTGTGAAGCGTTATTCTGCCGACAACCCAAATGTACATGTATCTCTTGCCCATCCGGCGTATATCATCTATACATCAGGATCAACAGGAAGGCCAAAGGGTGTTGTTGTCACGCTGAAAAGTTTAAGTAATTTTCTGCTGTCTATGCAGGAGACATTTTCTCTCAATGAACAAGACAGGCTGCTGGCTGTGACGACTGTCGCGTTTGATATTTCTGCTTTAGAATTATTCCTCCCGCTTATCAGCGGAGCTAGTATTGTTGTTGCTCAAAAAGAAACAACCCGTGAGCCGCAGGCATTAGCTGAAATGATTGAATATTTTGATATAACGATTATGCAGGCAACGCCGACCCTGTGGCATGCGTTAGTCACAAACGAACCTGAGAAACTTCGGGAGCTCAGGGTGCTTGTCGGGGGAGAGGCGCTTCCGAGCGGGCTTTTGGAGGCGTTGCAGGCGATTGATTGTCCAGTGACTAATTTATACGGACCTACTGAAACAACCATTTGGTCTGCGGCAGCTTTTCTCGAAAAAGGAGTACAGGGTGTGCCTCCGATCGGAAAGCCGATTTGGAATACGCAGATATATGTGCTCGATAATAGTTTGCAGCCCGTTCCGCCAGGCATTGTTGGAGAACTCTATATTGCGGGAACCGGATTGGCCCGCGGATATTTAGGGCGCCCTGATTTAACGGCGGAGCGCTTTGTTGCTGACCCGTACGGACCGCCGGGCACACGAATGTACCGAACCGGAGACCAGGCCCGCTGGCGTGCGGATGGGTCTCTGGATTACATCGGGCGGGCCGATCATCAAATCAAGATTCGCGGTTTCCGCATTGAGCTTGGAGAAATTGATGCCGTGCTTGCCAAACATCCGCAAATGAAACAGGCTGCGGTTGTCGTTCGAGAGGACCAGCCGGGAGATAAACGATTGGTGGCGTATCTGGTCGTTTCTTCAGCTCTAGATATTGCTGAGCTTCGCCGTTATGTCGGTGCCAGTCTGCCTGATTATATGGTGCCTGCGGCATTTGTGGAGATCGATGAACTGCCATTAACACCTAACGGCAAGCTTGACCGGAAAGCATTGCCGGCACCTGATTTTGGGGCGTCTGTCACTGATCGGGGACCGCGAACGCCTCAAGAAGAGATACTGTGTGATCTGTTTGCCGAGGTTCTGGGTCTTGCACGCGTAGGCATCGATGACAGTTTCTTCGAGCTGGGCGGCCATTCTCTCCTTGCGGCCCGTTTGATGAGCCGTATTCGAGAGACAATGGGAGCTGAGCTGGGCATCGCCAAGCTCTTTGACGAACCGACAGTTGCCGGACTTGCTGCACATCTTGATCAGGCGCAGAGTGTCCGTCCCGCTTTGCAAAGAGCGGAACGTCCCGAGAACATTCCGCTCTCTTTTGCACAGCGCCGGCTATGGTTCCTCCATTGTCTGGAAGGGCCAAGTCCTACATATAATATCCCGGTTGCCGTCCGTCTTTCAGGTGAACTGAACCAAGAAGCGCTGCAAGCGGCCCTATATGATCTCATCAGCCGCCATGAAAGCCTTCGGACCATTTTCCCTGAATCACAGGGGACATCTTATCAGCGCATTTTGGACGCCGATCAAGCCCGTCCTGATTTATATGTTACAGAAATGAAGAAAGAGGAGCTTTCTGAGAGGCTTGCCGATGCTGCTCGCTACAGCTTTGACCTTGCAGCTGAGCCTGCTTTCCGGGCCGAGCTTTTTGTTATCGGTCCTGACGAGTACGTGTTGCTGCTGCTCGTGCATCATATTGTCGGCGACGGATGGTCATTGACTCCTCTGACTCGTGATCTGGCTGCTGCTTATACCGCCCGCTGTCACGGGAGAGCTCCCGAATGGACACCGCTTGCTGTGCAGTATGCGGATTATGCGCTCTGGCAGCAAAGTCTGCTCGGAAGCGAGCATGATCCAGACAGTTTGATTGCCGGTCAGCTTGCTTTCTGGAAAGATAGACTGAAAGATCTGCCCGATCAGCTCGAGCTGCCAACCGATTATTCACGACCTGCTGAGCCGAGTCATCAAGGGGATACAATCCATTTCCATATAGACTCAGAGCTTCACAGCCGATTGCTGGAGCTGGCCCGTGCCAATAGAGTAAGTCTGTTTATGGTGCTTCAATCAGGACTTGCCGCCTTGCTGACAAGGCTCGGAGCTGGAACTGATATTCCGATTGGAAGCCCGATTGCGGGGCGGAATGACGATGCGCTTAGTGATCTTGTGGGACTGTTTATCAATACATTGGTGCTCAGAACAGACACCTCTGGTGATCCGAGTTTCCGTGAGCTTCTTGACAGAGTGCGGGAAGTGAATCTGGCAGCATATGAAAATCAGGATCTGCCGTTTGAAAGACTTGTAGAGGTGCTCAATCCTGCTCGCTCCCGGGCCACGCATCCATTATTCCAAGTCATGCTCGCGTTCCAGAACACACCTGACGCAGAGCTGAGCCTGCCTGATACAGAAAGCAGCCTGCGCATTCACAGCGTAGGATCTGCCAAATTTGATTTAACATTAGAAATCAGTGAAAGCCGTCTTGATGACGGGACACCAAATGGACTGGAAGGACTGCTTGAGTACAGCACCGATCTATTTAAACGAGAAACTGTTCAAGCTCTTGCTGAGCGCCTTCTGCGGCTGCTTGAGGCTGCCGGGGCTGATCCTGATCAGGAAATCGGAAGACTGGATATTCTTGCACCAGAGGAACGCAGTATCACGGTAACGGATTGGCAAAGTGTTTCTGAAAAGATTCCGCAAGCGTGTCTCCCGGAGCTGTTTGAGAAACAAGCTGCGCTGAGCCCTGATTCCATTGCTGTCGTTTATGAAGATCAGGCGATGAGCTATATGGAGCTGAATGAAAGGGCGAACCGGCTTGCCAGGCTGCTGATCAGCAAAGGCGTCGGACCGGAGCAATTTGTGGCATTAGCTTTGCCTCGCTCATTGGATATGACTGTTAGCCTGTTAGCGGTACTAAAAGCGGGAGCTGCATACCTGCCGCTTGATCCGGACTATCCGGCTGACCGCATCGCTTTTATGCTGAGCGATGCGCGGCCTGCGTTTATCATCACGAGCTCACAGGCGGAAAATCAAATCCCGCCTGCAGAAAATGTGCAGAACATTGTGCTCGATGATCCGGAATTACGCGAGAAACTAAAAACATACAGCCCTTTGAATCCGGATAATACGGACAGGATACGCCCGCTGTCACCGTTCAGCACGGCTTATGTTATTTATACATCCGGTTCAACAGGCGTTCCAAAAGGCGTCATGATTCCTCACCAAAATGTGACGAGGTTATTTGGAGCGACCGATCACTGGTTCCATTTCGGTTCAGACGACGTGTGGACAATGTTCCATTCCTACGCGTTTGACTTTTCTGTTTGGGAGATTTGGGGACCTTTGCTGCACGGCGGCCGCCTTGTTATCGTGCCTCATGACATCAGCAGATCTCCGGAAGCGTTTCTGCGCCTGCTGGTAAAAGAGGGTGTGACTGTTTTGAACCAGACACCATCAGCGTTCTATCAGTTTATGCAGGCGGAAAGGGAGCAGCCTGATCTCGGACAGGCGCTCAGCCTTCGATATGTTGTTTTTGGCGGAGAAGCGCTTGAACTCAGCCGTTTAGAGGATTGGTATCATCGCCACCCTGAACAGGCGCCGAAACTGATCAATATGTATGGTATTACTGAAACAACAGTGCACGTCAGCTATATCGAATTAGACCGGAATATTGCAGCTTTAAGAGCAAACAGCCTGATCGGCTGCGGAATTCCCGATCTTGGGGTGTATGTGCTGGATGAGCGTTTACAGCCGGTTCCGCCGGGTGTGGCTGGAGAACTGTATGTGTCAGGCGCCGGATTGGCCCGAGGCTATTTAGGACGGCCCGGTTTAACGGCGGAACGCTTCATCGCTGACCCGTTCGGGCCTCCGGGCACACGGATGTACCGCACGGGAGATGTAGCCCGCAGGCGTGCTGATGGTTCTCTCGATTATGTCGGCCGTGCCGATCATCAAGTGAAAATTCGGGGCTTCCGGATTGAACTGGGAGAAATTGAAGCTGCGCTTGTTCAGCATTCACAGCTGGAAGATGCGGCAGTGATCGTTCGTGAGGACCAGCCGGGAGATAAACGTTTGGCAGCTTATGTCATACCTTCCTCGGAAGAAACGTTTGATACGGCGGAACTGCGCAGGTATGCTGTTGAGAGACTGCCAGATTACATGGTGCCTTCAGCCTTTGTGACGATGAAAGAATTGCCGCTGACGCCGAATGGAAAGCTTGACCGTAAAGCGCTGCCTGCTCCAGATTTTGCTTCTGCGGTGACAGGTCGCGGGCCGAGAACCCCGCAAGAAGAAATCCTTTGTGACTTGTTTATGGAAGTGCTTCATTTGCCGCGTGTCGGTATTGATGACCGTTTCTTCGATTTGGGCGGACATTCCCTGCTCGCAGTTCAGCTGATGAGCCGCATACGTGAAGCGCTCGGGGTTGAACTCAGCATCGGCAATCTATTTGAAGCGCCGACTGTGGCGGGGCTTGCCGAAAGACTGGAGATGGGATCAAGCCAAAGCGCACTTGATGTTTTGCTGCCGCTCCGAACAAGCGGAGACCGGCTTCCGTTGTTTTGCGTACATCCGGCGGGCGGACTTAGCTGGTGTTATGCCGGACTGATGACATCTTTAGGAACGGATTATCCCATCTATGGACTGCAAGCGCGCGGAATTGGACAGCAGGAGGCGCTTCCGAAAACACTCGATGACATGGCTGCCGACTATATAGAACAGATTCGGACGATCCAGCCGAAAGGGCCGTACCATTTGCTTGGCTGGTCCTTAGGCGGAAATGTCGTTCAAGCAATGGCAACACAGCTGCAAAAGCAAGGGGAAGACGTTTCTCTATTGGTGATGCTGGACGCCTACCCAAACCACTTCCTTCCTATAAAAGAGGCACCGGATGATGAGGAAGCGCTTATTGCCCTCCTCGCGTTAGGCGGGTACGACCCAGACAGCTTAGGAGACAAACCGCTTGATTTTGAAACAGCCATTGAGATTCTGCGGCGAGACGGAAGCGCACTTGCCAGTCTGGACGAATCGGTCATTTTGAATCTAAAGAATACGTACGTCAATTCTGTTGGCATTTTAGGCTCATATGCACCGAAAACCTTCCGTGGAAATGTTCTGTTTTTCAGATCAACTATCATTCCTGAATGGTTTGACCCGATTGAACCTGATTCGTGGAAGCCTTATATTGACGGACAAATTGAACAAATCGACATTGACTGCCGCCATAAAGATCTCTGTCAGCCGGAACCGCTCGCAGTCATCGGCCGGGTTCTGGCGGCTAAATTGGAAGAAATGAATCAATAAAGGAGGAAAAGCAATGGCAAATCCTTTTGAAAATGCGGATGGCATATACCTTGTTCTCATCAATGAAGAGGGCCAATATTCCTTGTGGCCCGGCTTTATCGATGTGCCGAGCGGCTGGACAGTCGTTCATGAACAAAAAGGGCGTGAGGCTTGTCTGGACTACATCCAATCGCATTGGAGCGATATGAGGCCGAACAGCCTAAAGCCTGTCGAAAATGTCTAAATGCATTGACGGTAAAAAAAGAGACTGCGGCAGGCAGTCTCTTTTTCTATCTTACGCAGACGTTTGGGTATGATCGCAATCTCTGACGGGGTTCCCGTTTTCATCCGTACACCATGACTGGGATAAGAACGCCAAAAACACAGCCGCCCACTGATCGGCAAATTGAATCAGAATACCTCCGTCATGCCAAGAGCCGTTGTCTTTTTTCCAGCGAGTATCCAGCGCATTGCCTTGATTCATGTGGATATTGTGCATACCGTTTGTCGGGGTAAAGCCGAATATTTTATCTGCCGCCTGTTCAGGTCCAAATTTTGATCCAAATATATAAACCGGCGCTTTCTCTTCTTTTGCTTTCTTCATATACGTTTCAATAAAGTCATTTAAATCATTATCAGGCCCCGTGATTTCATGAGGCAAAGGCTTCATTTCCCGAGGATCAAAAAGATTGCCCCGCACATAATCCAGGGCTATTTCACGGTTTTCGTCATTGATCTTCGTATATCCATACGGCATGTTCGGAAGAATGGTAATTGAGCTCGAATCAAACTGATCATCAGCTAAATACAATACTTCTGATTCCTCGGAACTGGACATGACATTGATGGCGCACCTGTAATACGTATTCTCTTCACCGAGCATCTTCACTTGGAAATGAGGACTGTCATCATCTGTTTCCCGCTTCATATCTAAGACAACGCCTTTTAACACGCCATATTGCTGAACAGCCATATGAATCCTCCTTTATGATCAAGTTCTTCGTTTTAATTCGAGACATCATTTCCTTTTTCCTTTTTAAAAGATAAAAAAGCCTGCAGAAATTTTTCTGCAAGCTCCATATGAATTAAGCGCCCGCCACAGATGATTCATCCTGTAAGGCTTTCTCGGCAGGGACATATTCGTATCCTAAATCTTTGGCAACAGCCTCATAGGTTACGTGGCCGTTTGCTGTGTTTAATCCCGCTCTTAGTGCCGCATTGTCTGCGAGTGCTTGTGCTGCCCCTTTGTTTGCGATTTGCAGCGCATATGGAACCGTGACGTTCGTTAAAGCAATTGTTGAAGTGCGAGGCACAGCGCCCGGCATGTTCGCAACAGCATAGTGAACGACGCCGTGTTTTTCATATGTCGGCTGATCGTGTGTCGTAATGTGGTCGACAGTTTCGACGATGCCGCCTTGGTCAATTGCAACGTCCACAATCACTGAACCAGGCTTCATTTGCTTCACCATTTCCTCTGTGACAAGCGTCGGAGCTTTAGCACCAGGGATTAACACGGCGCAAATGAGAAGGTCCGCTTCGGCTACCGAGTCGGCGATATTGACCGGGTTAGAAATTAACGTTTTAATTTGATGGCCGAATATATCATCAAGCTGACGCAGGCGATCTGCGTTTAAGTCGATGATTGTCACATCTGCACCCAGGCCGACAGCCATTTTCGCCGCGTTGGTTCCGACCGCGCCTCCTCCGATAATGGTTACCTTTCCGCGGGCAACGCCAGGCACTCCGGCAAGGAGGATTCCTTTTCCGCCTTTAGGTTTCTCTAGGAACTGCGCTCCGATTTGCGCTGCCATTCTGCCTGCCACCTCGGACATCGGTGTAAGCAGCGGCAATGTCCGCCCCTCACTTACCGTTTCATACGCGATCGCTGTGACGCCTTTATCCTTCAGTGCCTGTGCAAGCTCCGGTTCAGCCGCTAAGTGGAGGTAAGTAAACAGTACAAGCCCTTTCCGGAAGTATGCATATTCTTCTGGAAGCGGTTCTTTGACCTTCATGACCATTTCAGCGTCCCAGACCTGTTTCGGATCAGCAATGATTTCCGCTCCTGCTGACTCATAAGCTTCATTTTCAAAGCCGCTTCCAAGGCCTGCGCCTGATTCAACCAGCACGCGGTGACCGTTTGAAACGAGCTGTGAAACGCCCCCAGGCGTCAATGCGACACGGTTTTCATTGTTTTTTATCTCTTTAGGAACCCCGATGATCATATCTATTTCCCCCCGTATATGTGATATGTTTAGTGTAGCTTGATTTTTTGGAAAATTCTTTGTTTGAAAAAGAAAATAAAAAAACAAGGGTTTGTGAAATTTCACAAACCCTTGTTTCGAAGTTTGATATCCAAATATATAGTAAACTTATGATTCACATTTTTTAAATCGATCTCAGCGATCTGGCTGATTCGCTTCAGCCGGTAATTCAATGTATTAACGTGAATATTTAAGACCTTAGAGGCGGTATTCACATTGCTGTCGGCTTCAATAAAACGTTCGAGCGTTTCGACCATATTGGACTGGTGATCCCGGTCGTACTGCTCGAGTTTTGAAAGGGAGTAGTTGAAATATCCCGTTTGCTTCCGTTTCTCATCTAACACGTCCAAGTATTGATAAATGCCTAATTCTGAAAAACTGAAAAGATGCTTGGTTTCTTCAGCAAACCGTTCCTTTGCTTTTAATACGGACAATGCTTCCTGATATGAACGGCAGACAAACGAAATGGAGTTGTATATTCCGCCAATTGCAATAGAAGCATCCTCTATTTTATAACGTTCCCTCAGCTGCCTTTGCGTGCTGAAAGCGAACTGTTTTAAATCTTGAAAAGGACGATCCGTTTTTGGCGCGGTTAAAATGATAAGTTCATTGGAATCAACGGTTGTCAGCAGAGCATGAACCTGCTGGGTCGTTTCCTGCATATAATGAAGCTGCTGTTCTGTTTTTTCGGTCAGCTCGCCGTTTACCCGGATGATCATCACGGAAAATTCAGAGGGAACGACCATTCCAAGCTTGTTAAACCCATCCGTCATGTCCTGTTCTTGATAGATGTGTCCGGTCAGCATTTTCCAGAAAAATTCTTGGCTGCGCTCCTCATTTTTCGTTTTTCGGATTTGGAGCTTCAGCAGCTTGTTTCTGACTGCGTTAGCCGCCATTTTTAATGTCAGCAGATCATCATCCGACAGTGTTTTTTGAATTTCAAGCGCCCAAATAAACCCCAGCACCTGGTTGTTCTTCCAAATCGAAATCGCGACGCGGTTGCTTAGTCCGACTTCGTCAATTTCCTTCACTCTGATCGGCTGGTCCGTTTTTAGCAGTGCGGGAATCGTCCCGTCTTTCCACAATTTATTAATAACCTTCTCTGGCACTCTTCTGCCAATGATCGTAGACGTCCGTGCAGGATCAGTACAATCGCTGTGGGTGCTGTAGGCTAGCAGTTTGTGGTTCACATCTTCAATGGTGATCGGACATTGCAGCACTTCACTGATATGGTCAGCCACATCTTCCAGTCTGTCAAAACTGTATTTAAACGGATCCTTTGGCATGGTCATCATTATCCCTACTTTTCCATCCTTTTATTCTTTGTTCTCTTTGACAGCAAATTGTCTTGCTTTTATTATGATTGTTCTTGTTTGTGAAAATCAACAACAAAGAATGACAGTATAATAGAAGTGAACAAAGTCAAAAAACACTTTTTAAATATAATGAAATACATGTTCTGTTTGGGCCAGGAACTGACTGATGAATATTTCTGAAAAACTGAACCTTTCAGAGATGGTGCTGTAGCATCAAATTTTCCGAAAGGTTTTTTTTGGGAGTTAGAGAATCATTTGGGCCTTTTGGATTATTTGAAGAAGGCGAGGTGGATTGAGAAAATAAACCTACTTATTTAACAAAATATGTAATTTTTAATGAGTGAGAGGTAAACCATTGGACTCATTTTGTAAAATTAAAACATATTTGTTTGACTGTACCGAAAAACTGTTTTTATAATAATTACGTTCTAAAAATAAGTGAATTAGCCCATATTTAGGCTGATGGCACAGGAGGTAATGAGGAATATGGCAGGATTAATTCGTGTCACACCCGAAGAGCTAAGAGCGATGGCGAAGCAATATGGCGTTGAAAGCCAAGAAGTATTAAATCAGGTTGATCGTTTAAACCGTATGATCTCTGATTTAAAAAGCATGTGGGAAGGTGCTTCTAGCGAAGCGTTCGCAGATCAATACGAGCAGCTCAAACCTTCATTTATCAAAATGTCAGATTTGCTTCAAGATGTAAACCAGCAGCTTGATCAAACAGCAAATACTCTTGAGTCTACTGACCAAGACATCGCAAATCAAATCCGCGGATAACAGTATGAAAGGGAAGGAGCGCCTGATTCACCAGAAGACGGCGCTCTTTCTATGTAAGGGTGAATGAACATGTATATTGATATTACGATAGATTTGAAACATTATAACGGAAGTGTCTTTGATCTCAGATTGTCAGATTACCACCCGGTGAAAAAAGTCATTGACATCGCTTGGCAGGCCCAAAGCGTTTCCATACCTCCGCGCGAAGGGCACTGGATCAGAGTGGTCAATAAGGATACGGTGTTTTCCGGAGAATGCAAGCTATCTGATTGCGGCATTACAAGCGGAGACCGGCTTGAAATATTATGAAAGGATCTGGTTGAATGTCAGGTGAACAAACATCATATTTAGAAAACCAATTAGAAGCTGCTTCTCAGAAAACGGAAGACGGCTATACATTTACCTTTCAACGGGAAAAAATAAAGCTTCTGGACGGTCTCGAAGCGAACGTGATCAAGGATGTAAATCCATCTTTTCATAAAGAGATCGATGTGACGGAAGACGAAGTGATCATCACAATCCAACCTCCTCCCTCCTATAAAGAATTTCGCTTGATAAAAGCTAAAGATAAAAAAAGCAAATGGCAGTTTGCCTATCAGCTTGTTCAGGCTGTACAGCAGCACAAGTTATCAAGGCTGCATTTGATTGTGGCCCCGGAAAACATTGTATTCGATAAAGGACTGACCCCATATTTTCTTCATTACGGCGTAAAAGAAAGCATTCCGCCTTACGAGCACGATGAGGAAAGAGTCTGGCAGGAGCTGAAAGCCGCAGCGGCTTTGGCAGTCGACGGCGCTTTTACATTTGAGGACTATTTGAAATTCAATGAAACGCTGACATTCTCTCCGGAGGCAAAAGCGATATTGGACGCGAAGTCCTATGATGAACTGCTCGAGCTGATTCAGACACATATCGATGAGCTCGAAGCCAAAGCAAAAACATACATACATATCCCGAAAAAGAAATGGAACATCCAAAGATATATCGGCCTGGGACTCATTGTGTTGCTTGTGCCGGCTCTGATTTATTCGATGTACGCTTTATTTTTCGCGCAGCCGAAGCATCAGGCGATTGTGGAAAGCAACCGCGCTTTCTTGAACAAGCAGTACAGCGGGGTCATCAACACGCTGGCTAAATATGATGCGGAAAGCCTGCCTGAATCAGTGCAGTATCAGCTTGCAATGTCTTATGTTGAGGTTGAAAAATTAGGCGACACTCAAAAGAAACAAATTGAAAATAATTTGGTCACGCTGCAATCAGATCCACAGCACTTTCTTTATTGGATAGACATAGGGAGAGGCGAGAATAAAGAAGCCGTTAGTATCGGAAGAAAGCTGGAGTATAACCCGTACATCGGGCTGGGGCTGATTCGATATAAGGCTGAGATATTAGCAGATGACAGTATGAAAGATGATGAAAAGCAAAAAGAATTGGATACGGTACAAAGCGAGATCGACCAAATTACCAAACAAATGAAAGAACAAAAAGAAGAAGCGATAACAGGCACGGCAGAAACTGATACAGCCAGCCAAGCCGCTGAAGAACAATCAGATAAAGAAAAGCAGCAAGCTGAAGAGAAAGCGGCAGAAGAAAAAGCCGCAGCCGAGGAAAAAGCGAAAAAAGAAGAACAAGAGAAAAAAGAGAAAGAAAAGAAAGATGAGAAAAAAGATGACAAATAAAGTGAAACATGAAGTTCAGGTCATCGCACGCCGTATTTCGGCCGTTAGGGGGTTCGCCATTTGAGTCTATTATGGGTTTTCTATCAGCAAAACGTCCAAAAACTAAAACTGTCTGATCTCCCGGCGTCCCAGCCGGTGACCATAGGGCCTGAGGTGAAGGATTCCATAACGATCGGCACCATTCCGTTTGAGAACGGAGTAATTTCTCTTCAGAGGAAGGAATCCGGCGGCCAGTACGATGTTTTCCTGGGAAATGATTGCCTGGGCAGTCTTGAAACTGATACATCATTTTCTCTTCAAACGGATCAACAGGAGATACGTCTGTTTTTAATTGCCGGCAAACCTGAAAAATCCGTTTATTTTACAGGAAACAGAGACGAAATGACATGTTCTTCAGAAAAGACAGATGCAGATATCTATCTGAACCCGAATGATTTTGCTTTTGCGGAGCAAAGCACATTTTCATTACTGCATATCGGCGAGAAATGGTCGATTCTCCCAAAAAGCGGGAATGTGTTCTTAAACGGAGAGAAGGTAATAGGTGCTGCACCGCTCAAGCCGGGGGATGAAATATTCTGGAACTTTACGCAAATGAGAGTAACTGAACAAGACCTCTTAGAAATCGTTCATTACACACCGCTTGAAACAATGTTAACCAAAACAGTCAAACCAAGCACAGAAATGCAGAAGAAATATCCGCAGTACAGAAGAACGCCGCGGATGGTGTACGATTTGCCAGATGACCGTGTGTCCTTCAGTTTTCCCTCTCAGGAGAGCGATCAAACCAATAGAGGGCTGTGGCTCGTCATCCTGCCTCCGCTTGTGATGCTGATCGTGATGGGCGTTGTCGCGATCATCCAGCCGCGAGGCATATTTATACTCGTTTCTCTGGCGATGTTTATGATGACCCTTATTACCTCGACCGTTCAATATTTCCGGGATAAAAACCAGCGGAAAAAACGCGAGGAAAAGCGGGAGCGTGTGTATAAGCTTTACTTAGATAATAAGAGAAAAGAGCTTCAAGCGCTTGCTGAAAAGCAAAAGCAGGTTCTTGACTTTCATTTTCCTTCTTTTGAACAAATGAAGTACTTAACAAGTGAAATCAGTGACCGAATTTGGGAAAAATCACTCGAAAGCAAGGATTATCTCCAGGTTCGGCTCGGGACCGGAACAGTCACTGCAAGTTATGAAATCAATATGAGCGGCGGAGACTTGGCGAACCGTGATATTGATGACCTTATGGAGAAATCGCAGCATATGCAGCGTGTCTATAAGGACATTCGCAATGCGCCGGTTACGGTCGATTTGGCGGAGGGGCCGATGGGCCTTGTCGGGAAATCGCAGATTGTTAAGAATGAGATTCACCAGCTGATCGGCCAGCTTTCGTTTTTCAACAGCTATCACGATTTGCGCTTCGTCTTTATTTTTCATGAAGAGGAGTATAAAGACTGGGAGTGGATGAAGTGGCTTCCGCAATTTCAAATGCCCCATATTTATGCGAAAGGCTTTATTTATAATGAACAAACGCGTGACCAGCTCCTGTCCTCACTTTATGAATTGATCAGAGAGCGCGATCTCGAAGATGACAAAGAAAAACTGCAGTTTAAACCGCATTTTGTATTTGTCATTACGAATCAGCAGCTGATTTCAGAGCACGTCATTCTTGAATATTTAGAAGGGCAGCATGAGCAGCTGGGCATCTCTACAATTGTCGCCGCGGAAACAAAGGAAAGTTTATCAGAAAACATTACGACCCTTGTCCGCTATATCAACGAAAATGAAGGCGACATTTTAATACAAAAGAAAAAAGCAGTAAGAATTCCGTTCCGGCTCGATCATCATCAGCGCGAGGACAACGAACGGTTTTCACGCACCCTTCGCACGCTGAATCACCAGGTGGGCATTACGAATTCCATTCCGGAAATGGTCTCGTTCCTGGAGCTTTTTCATGCGAAGGAAGTAAAAGAAATCGGAATCCAGCAAAGGTGGCTGACGAGTGAATCGTCGAAGTCGCTGTCGGTGCCGATCGGCTATAAAGGGAAGGATGACATTGTCCATCTGAACCTTCACGAAAAAGCCCACGGTCCGCACGGTTTGCTTGCGGGGACGACAGGTTCGGGGAAAAGTGAATTTCTCCAGACCTACATCTTGTCACTTGCGGTGCATTTTCACCCGCATGAAGCGGCTTTCTTATTAATTGACTATAAAGGCGGAGGAATGGCGCAGCCGTTCCGCAATATTCCCCACCTGCTCGGCACGATCACCAATATTGAAGGCAGCCAAAACTTCAGTATGCGTGCGCTCGCTTCGATTAAAAGCGAGCTGAAAAAAAGGCAGCGTCTGTTTGATCAATATCAAGTCAATCACATCAATGACTATACAAAGCTGTACAAGCAGGGGAAAGCAGAAGTAGCAATGCCGCACTTATTCTTAATTTCTGATGAGTTTGCAGAGCTGAAAAGCGAAGAGCCTGATTTTATCAGAGAGCTTGTCAGTGCTGCACGTATCGGCCGAAGCCTTGGCGTACATTTGATTTTGGCGACACAAAAGCCGGGCGGTATCATCGACGACCAAATCTGGAGTAACTCGCGCTTTAAAGTAGCGCTTAAAGTTCAGGACGCCACCGATAGTAAAGAGATTTTGAAAAACAGCGATGCCGCGAACATCACGGTTACCGGACGCGGTTATTTGCAGGTCGGAAACAATGAAGTGTACGAGCTGTTCCAATCCGCCTGGAGCGGGGCCCCTTACTTAGAGGAAGTTTACGGAACAGAGGATGAAATCGCGATTGTCACGGATACCGGCCTGATCCCGCTTTCTGAGGTTGACACGGAAGAAATGGCGAAAAAAGAGGTTCAGTCAGAAATCGAAGCAGTGGTTGACGAAATCGAACGCATTCAAGAGGAAATGGGAATCGAGAAGCTGCCGAGCCCTTGGCTGCCGCCGCTTGCGGAACGTATCCCGCGCACCCTTTTCCCATCAGAAGAAAAGGACCATTTCCACTTTGCTTATGTTGATGAACCTGATCTGCAAAGACAGGCGCCGATTGCTTATAAAATGATGGAAGACGGAAATATCGGCATTTTCGGCTCCTCAGGCTATGGAAAATCGATTGCAGCGGCAACATTCCTGATGAGTTTTGCAGACGTCTACACGCCTGAAGAGCTTCATGTCTATATCTTTGATTTCGGGAATGGAACGCTCCTGCCATTAGCGAAGCTGCCGCACACGGCGGATTACTTCCTGATGGATCAGTCGAGAAAAATTGAAAAGTTCATGATCCGGATCAAAGAGGAAATCGACCGCCGAAAACGTCTGTTCCGTGAAAAAGAAATCAGCCATATCAAAATGTACAATGCGCTGAGCGAAGAAGAGCTTCCATTCATTTTCATCACAATCGACAACTTTGATATCGTCAAGGATGAGATGCATGAGCTTGAATCGGAATTTGTCCAGCTTTCCAGAGACGGACAAAGCTTGGGAATTTACTTTATGCTGACGGCAACGCGCGTAAATGCTGTCCGCCAGTCGCTCTTGAACAACCTGAAAACAAAGGTTGTCCATTATCTGATGGATCAATCTGAGGGATATTCCATTTACGGACGGCCGAAGTTCAGCCTTGAGCCGATCCCGGGGCGCGTGATCATTCAAAAAGAAGAGCTTTATTTCGCCCAAATGTTCCTGCCTGTTGAAGCAGATGATGATATCGGCATGTTCAACGAGCTGAAAGCAGAAGTGCAGGTTCTTCAGGATCGCTATGCTTCACTTCAGCAGCCGGCTCCGATTCCGATGCTGCCGGAAAGCCTGTCGACGAGAGAGTTTTCTCTCCGCTTCAAGCTGGAACGCAAGCCTTTATCTGTGCCGATCGGGCTTCATGAAGAAAGCGTCAGCCCGGTGTACTTTGACTTGGCTAAGCACAAGCATTGCCTGATATTAGGGCAGACACAGCGAGGAAAAACAAACGTCTTAAAAGTGATGCTTGAGCATCTGCTTGATGATGAAACGGAAATGATCGGTTTGTTTGATTCGATCGACCGGGGTTTATCCAAATATGCCAAAGAAACAGATGTCACATACATGGAAACAAAAGATGATATTGAGCAGTGGATTGAAACAGCGGAAGACATTTTTAAAACAAGAGAAGCAATGTATGTAGAAGCCGTTCGCCAGGGAGACGCACAAAGCCTGCGATTCTCTCAAGTGGTTCTGATGATTGACGGAATTACGAGATTCCAGCAGACAATCGATACGAGAATTCAAGACCGCTTGGCGAACTTTATGAAATCTTACGCGCATCTTGGCTTCAGCTTTATTCCGGCAGGCAATCACAGTGAGTTCTCCAAAGGCTATGATTCCCTGACGACTGAGATGAAGCAAATCAGACACGCTATCCTGCTGATGAAAAAATCTGAACAAAATGTCATTCCTCTTCCGTACCAAAGACAGGAGCCGGAGATTCAGCCGGGCTTCGGATATGTTGTGGAAAACGGGAAGGAGCAAAAAGTTCAAATTCCTTTATGTTCTGCTGAAAGGGAGAGTGCTAGATGACAGAACAACGAAAAAACTTGATCAAGTTAATATCCGCCGTCATCATTATTTTGCTGCTGCCGGTTTTGTTTTTCCGGTTTATCGGGGAAGATCCAGCGAAAAAAGCAGCCAATTCCACGCGGCAAATCGCAGTGGTAAATGAAGACACAGGCGTATTGAGTGATGAGGTGAAAGCGGACGATGAGGATGATCAATCCGCCCAGTTCGGTAAGGAAGTAGCTGCCGTTCTGGGGGAGCGTCCTGATTATTCTTGGACGGTCGTGAACCGAAGTGCAGCCGAAACAGGCCTGAAATCGAAAAAATACGATGCGATCGTCTACATTCCCTCAGATTTCTCAAAAAACATTTTGAGCTATGACAAAGAGCGTCCTCAAAAAGCCACGCTTGAGTTCAGCATTCAAGATAACCTGAATGCAGTTAACAAAGAAAAAGTGCAGCGTGAGCTTGAAGATGCCCAGAAAACAATGAACAAAAAAATGTCGGCCTTATATTGGAACTTTGTCTCACAAAAAGTGGACAATATCAGAGGAGAGTTTGACAAGATCGTCAATAAAGAATCTGAATTCCAAAATGTCATGTACAATTTCTACAAACCAAGCTCTAACGATTTGGCTGGTGAAATCAAACGCCAGAAAGACCTAATCGATGAGCTGAAGAAATCAATGAATGAAGCCCAAGGCACGACAAAAGAAAAAGCTTCGACAGCGGAGGAAGCAAAAAACACGCTGAAAGACTTCGTTGATACAGTTGAACGATACAAAGAATATCAAGAAAATCAAAAAAAGCTGCTATTGGCAGCCCAGGATTCAACTCAGCAGCAAATCCAGACAGGATTGGATGCCATTTCAGCACAGCAAAAGGCCAATCAGTTCAGCGAGCAGATGAGCGGCCTGTCAACAGGAATCAGCCAAGTGAAAACACAGCTTGGGATTGCTGGTCTTGCGATGAATGATGCTAAAAAGGCAAGACAGGATCAAGTGCCATTGCAAGAAATGGGAATGGCGAAGATTCAGAGTGATCTCATCAAGGATTATAGAGATAATGTTCTAAATCAAGTATACGGACTTCTCGTTGACGCGCGTGAACCAATCACTGATGGGAATGAATCTGAGACTGATGATCAAGATCCGAAGGAAGTAGATCCTGAAGAACTGAAAATCGATCTGGAAAAACAGCGTGAAGAACTGAAAAACATCGCAGCTGATATTAAGGACATTTCAGATAATCTAAAGGAACCTGAAAAAGAGGAGCCGACGCCAGAGGACCCGGGAACTGAAAATCCAGGAACAGACGAACCGTCCACTGACAACCCTGACAAACCTGATGACGGAAACAACACAAATCCTGATGATACACAGGGAGACAACGGAAACAATGATAACAGCAGTGATACCGGGAAAGACGGACAAACGGACGGCAATAATCAGGATCAAGACCAGCAGCAGGGAACAGACGGTCAGGAGCAGAACGGAGATGCCTCCAATGGTGAGTCAGACAGCGGACAAACCGAAACGGGCACATCTGCCGAACAGACTGCTTCATCTCACTCTGCCCTTCAATTTATCCAGCTGGCAAATGAAGACGGAACCGGAGATTCAGGAGGCGACGGTGGCACGACTGAGCCTGGAAATGAAGATCAACCAGGAAACGACGACATTTCTGATATTGCAAAAGCAAAAGAACAGCTCAGCAAAGCGTCTGAGCGAATAAAGAAAATTGAAGAAGAATTGAAAGAAAAAGAAGATAAACATAATGAAGAGCTCTATAAGAAGATCGAAGAATTGAATGGTCAAATAGATGATCTTAAGGATGAAATAGACGAACTAAATCAACAACATGAAAAAGTATTTAGTGAGGGTATTTATAAAACTATCTATGATTTAGAATCAAAGAATCAACTTGGTTTTACCAAGCCACTTAAATCTAAAAATATATCTAATTTAATGAAATACTATAAATATCTATCTGTATATGATTTAGTATTATCCGGAACCATAGATAGCACTGCAAAAACCAATGCCATTGACGGCCAGCAGGGCAACGTCAAATCAGTCCTAGCCATCAAACCGGAAGAATCAGCAAGCTGGGAAAATCTCAAAAACAACACGATGCAAACCGATGAAGACATCGACAATTTCATCAACGGCATGACCGAGTTTGCAGACAACTACGGCAGCTATATCCGTGATTCTCAAGCCGGTGTTCTCGACGAACTGACGAAGATCTCTGAGAGTGCGTCAAAAGCGTCAGAACAGCTTGTAACCGGCGCGGCGCAGGAATCTGCAACGTTCAATAATGATGGCCTGTCAGGCACAATGGCACTGAGCGTGCAAGATACGGTCGGCCAGGAAGTGCTGCAAATGTCAGACGTGATGGGCTCATTATCTGAACGCCAGTCAGGCATTATTGATTACACAACCAACATGCAGCAAAGCGTAAATGATGTGCAGACGAAAGCTGACACATTAAACAACAACTGGGGTAAAAATGTTGCTTCCACGAAGCTTGTACGCAGTGACGTATACGGCATTCTGGGCAATACATTAGTAGATGGCCAAAACAACGGCTATGTATATGATTACTTGGCAAATCCGCTTAAAATCAGCGGTCAGGTTCCGGAAGAAAAAATTCAGACGGTGCCGCCGGTTGTCATCCTGGTTATTATTTTGATCAGCAGTCTGTTAATCGGATATTTCAGCTCGTATTATCAAAATGCGCCGCTGCTCGTCAAAGGAGCGCTTTTCGGAATTCTGAATATCCTTGTCGGCTTGATGATCAGCTTGTTCGGTTTGAATATTTATTCACTGCCGGACGATCAGACAATTAAGTGGTCTGTATTTACGATTTTATTGCTGGTCGCAAGCTCTGCCTTTATTCGGGCGGCATTCCGGTTCGGATCAATTCCTGGGTGGGTTGCTTCAGCGGCAATGATTTTATTCTATGTTGCGCCGCTTATTGATTTGATTATGCCGAACTTCACATTTGAAGATCCGGTGTCGAAGGTATATATCGACATCCAGTACGGAACAGGGCATTTGTTTACAATGGGAATATCGGTTCTGCTGATCATTACGTTGATTGCAGCGGCTCTGCCGCTTGTCATACGCTTGATAGCAGAAAAAACAGCGGAAATCGATGAAACGTATGAAGCGTAATCGCAGCTTGGAAAAGGGGATCATGATGTGTATGCTCTCCTTTTCCCTTTTCATACCCTCTGCCGCTGCTGCCGAAACCGAAGAAAATACGGATGTCGCGCCAAACCAATATGAAAAGAAAGACATTGAAATCGATACGAATTATTTGCATGAAGATTCTTCCTATGAGGAGAAAACAGAACTGCCTGAGGAGCA
Organism: Bacillus sp. PK3-037; assembly: GCF_054161355.1. Classification (NCBI taxonomy): domain Bacteria; kingdom Bacillati; phylum Bacillota; class Bacilli; order Caryophanales; family Bacillaceae; genus Bacillus; species Bacillus sp. PK3-037. The sequence continues at coordinate 1,020,491 of NZ_CP096408.1, forward strand.
AAAGGATATTACCTTTGATAAGCCGAAGGATCGGGACGCCGAGCTGATAAAGGATTTGTTTACATCAACAGATGCCGAGGGCTCCAACACCATCGCGGCTCAATCTAAACAGCTTGGGATTACATTTGCCGAGAAACCGATCACAAAAGCATCATCAACGGAAATGGAAGAAAAAGAATCCTCTTCAGTCCTGCTTCCGATCATCTATACCGTGCTGATTCTGCTCGGGATCGCAGGTATTGTTTTTCTCATACCAAAGGTTATCGTGCAGGAAAATAAAAAGGCGTAAGGCCCGCGCTTGTTTTGCATAAAAGCGGTCCGTACAATAAGAACGGAAGGAGGAGGTTTCCAATGGAACTTTATATCATCACCGGAGCGTCAAAAGGACTGGGGAAAGCCATTGCATTACAGGCTCTGGAAAAAGGCCATGACGTCCATGCCCTGTCCAGAACAACAACAGATGTTTCTCATGAGAAACTGACACAGCACCAGATCGACCTGATCAATCTCACAGAGGCTGATCAGCAATTCAAAACAGTGCTTTCATCCATCAATCCGGCTGATTATTCGGCCATCACACTGATCAATAATGCTGGAATGGTAACGCCGATCAAACGCGCCGGAGAAGCGTCTCTGGAAGAGCTGCAGCGCCATTATCAGCTTAATCTGACAGCGCCCGTGCTCTTGAGCCAGCTGTTCACAAAACAGTTTGCTGCTTTCAGCGGAAGAAAAACAATCGTTAATATTACCTCTGGCGCGGCCAAAAACCCATACAAGGGGTGGAGCGCGTATTGCAGCTCAAAAGCCGGACTTGATATGTTTACGAGAACGTTCGGATTTGAACAGGAAGACGAAGAACGGCCGGTGAACATGATTTCTTTCTCACCGGGTGTCATGGACACTGACATGCAGGCCGTCATCCGTTCATCATCGAAAAAGGATTTCCACGATATCGAGCGGTTCCGGAAATTGAATGAAACAGGAAGCCTTCGCAGTCCGGCCTTTATTGCCGGCACGCTGCTTTCTTTATTAGAGACAGGCGCTGAAAACGGGCGCATATATGATATTAAAGAGTTTTTGTAGAGCAGAGTGAATCTGCTCTTTTTTTATATAAAAAGGCGATAGCTTAAGCATTCCGGAGTTCGTCTGCATATACTGACTGAAACTCTGCTTTTAGGGTATAACAAACATGAAAAGTAAACAAAAATGATATGACATAAGAATTGAGTTTCTCTGCAAATTATGTTAGGATTCTAAAAATATCTAAAGGAGGGGTTTCCATGAGAAAGGTTACATTAATGGATGTCTTCACCCATCCAATTGCACAAAAATATTTACAGCGTTCCGGCGTGGCTCATGCGATTGCCTGCGCCTATCATGCATACAGGCTGTCTGTAAAGGCTGATATCAGCCCTGATTTAGCCGCAAAAGCGGCATTGCTGCATGACATCGGCCATTATGAATGGTATACAGATGGAAAATGGGATTATGAGAAATACAGAAGAAATGACATCCATGCCATTAAAGGGGCGGAACGGGCGCATAAGCTCTTGATTCGTCTTGGTGAAGAACCGAAAGCGGCGAAGGAGATTGCCCTTGCCATTTTGCTTCATACCGATTCCTATCTGCCTGAAGGTGAACTCGATAAAAATACGCTGCAGCAGATTGTCAAAAAAGCGGACGAACTTGATGAGGAACCTGGCGGCCACCATCATTACCGACAAATTGACGAAGCAATCGCACTGAAAAAAATAGAAAAGCTGGACCGATTAATCGACCAAGCCCAGTCTTCTATAATAAAGCCTGTATAGGTCCCGCCTGTATTCGGAACAGCGTCCGCTTTCTTCGCTGTCTCCGTTTCATCACCATTTCCCTACACCCGCGTGAATCACACTCCCCAATCGTATCCGCATCCCCTTGTGTTATCCGGTAAGCCTGTGTCATTATCCTTAACCGTGGCATAAGCTGAGATAAAACATATAAAGGGGATTGAAGTATGGCCAACCAAGGTAGTCCTCAACTGGTCTCATTAGTCGATCCTTATGTCTATCAGACCATCAAAAAGCTTATCGGCTCAAAATTCATTATCCAGACAGGACGAGACACGGTCAGAGGCAGACTGATTGATGTAAAACCGGACCATATCATCATTGAAGCAGCCCGAAATTCTGTTTTATTAATCAGTATCCAGCACATGGTTTCCGTCACGCCAGATTACAGTGAACGGGTATAACAGTGCTTGCGCTTGAAAAATAGGCGTACACCGGGACGTCCTATTTTTCAGTTAAGCGCTGTAAAACGCCCCGTCATAAGCGGTCATCTGATTTAAAGCGTGAACAACAACCGAAGTGATACCCGCCCGCATCCTTTACATATAAACGGGGCTTCCCGGCAAACGGAGCACAGCGCCGCTGCCTCTCAGTCATTCTATCGTTTTGATTCACATCAAGCAGGATAAAATCTAATCGTTAAGCTAGTCCGCAAGTACATAAATCAGTGCGGCGTCCCTGCCGTATGTCACAGCCTGTATAATCAACAGTCCGTTCACTGATTAAGAGTTCTGATATCCGTTCATTTTTGTTACAATGATGGGGTGCAAGTTCTTTTATCTGATAGACAAAGAAAAACTAGGAGGAACAAGCTTGTTGAAATCAAAAGTCCATTTTTGGACATTGCAAATTTTATTTGTTTTGCTGATTATTTTCGTAGCAACAAAAGTTTCATTTGTGTTTCAGCCGTTTATCGTGTTTATCTCGACATTGTTTTTCCCGATGCTGATCGCCGGAATTCTGTATTTTATTTTTAATCCGGTCGTCCGACTGCTTGAGAAAAAAATGCCGCGGACATTATCGATTCTGCTCATCTATTTAGCATTTATCGGTTTGCTAGCCTTTGTTTCTGCGGCAGTCGGGCCTGTCATTACATCACAGGTGACCGGGCTGTTTAACAATCTTCCTGAATATATAAAACAGATTCAGGCATTGACAAAGGATTTATCTCACTCTCAGTGGTTTACCTGGATGATGACACAGGATTATGTATCCATATCAAAAATTGAACAGTCTCTGACAAGCTTTCTCCAAAACCTGCCGCAAAATATTACATCCAGTTTATCCGCGGTGTTTGGTGTCGTGACAAATATCACACTTGTCATTATCACTGTTCCGTTTATCCTCTTTTATATGCTGAAGGATGGACACCGCTTTCCGCATCTGGCAGTCAAAATTCTTCCGGCTTCTTACCGGACAGAAGGTCTAAAGATCTTTAAAGATTTATCCGACACACTCGCTGCGTATTTTCAGGGACAGCTGTTAATCTGTCTTTTTGTAGGGACAGCGTGCTTTATCGGATACTTGATTACCGGGCTGCCATATGCGCTGATTCTTGGAATTGTCATGGCCATTACAAATATCATTCCTTATGTCGGGCCTTTTCTCGGCGCTGCGCCGGCTGTTATTATCGGCTTTATGGATTCACCGGCCAAAGCGCTTTTTGCGATCATTGTGGTTGTGATCGTTCAGCAGCTCGACGGAAATCTGCTTTCTCCGCTCGTTATCGGCAAACGCCTGAATACGCACCCGCTTACCATCATTTTGCTGTTGATTGGAGCAGGAAGCTTCGGCGGCATTCTTGGCATGATTTTAGCTGTGCCGGTGTATGCGGTAGTCAAAGCGTTTTTCCTGAATATCGTGCGGCTGATCAAGCTGCGCCAGCGGTCACGCCTTGAAGAAAACGAACGTCCCGCTGAATAGGCGGGCACCATTGGCTCCTTTCCGCATATGATGCTGTAAATCAGTGCGGAGGTGGGGAAATGCCTGCGATTGTAGGGCCGATATATATTATGTCTATATCAGGTGATGCTGCGGCCAGCTTTGGAGATGTGTTTGCGATTGCGCCGAAAAGCGTCGATCACACAGGTGCTGGGTCTGGCACATTTCAGCTGGGGGATTTTGTGAAGATCAATAACGAATATAGTAAAACAATTTTAAACGATGCCGATATCATTGATGAGACCGTTTCGTTTAACGGGTAACAGCCTTTTCTAGAGAGGCTGTTGCTTTTTTATTGTATAATATGGATAGTCTTTTAGTTAGCGAGGTCATGTTATGAAAATCAGAAAAGCAAATATCAGCACACAAACAGGAATGATCACTGATGTATATCTGCATGAAAACAGAAAAGAGCTGCATACGCTAGTAGCCGTTCCGCAGCTGGAGTGGAGCACGATTATTTCATACGAGGAAGAAAAATCATCGCTGCCTGAACGGCTGGAGGCTTCTTTGCGCCGGCATACAGAAGACGAGCCTGCTGGTGAGCTGGCAAAAAAAATCATTCATTGGGTAACGGAAATGTAACAGCCCTTGAAAGTTTAGCCCCCGCAGGATCAGGCGATAATGAAGACAAACAAGACGGGAGGACGAGCTTTTGAGTGATGAAACGCTGGATCTCTATTTACAGCAAGGCATGTACGGGCCGCTGGAAACAAAACCTGACGAGCGCCATTTGTTTTTAGGCTCATTGCGGGAAAGAGTGCTTTTGGCAATGACGAAAGGGCAGGTGCTCAGAAGCAAGCCGTATGACGAAGCGGAGCAAGCGTTAAAACGCAATAAAAATATATCTCTTCTTATCAATGGAGAGCTTCAGTATCAGTCTTATTCACCTTATGTGAAAATGGCGAACCAAAACGGAGTGCCTTTTAAAGTCGTATCTGATCTTCAGTTTCATACGCCTTTAGGCCTTGTCATTGCGGCGGACAGTGCGGTAAATCATGAATCTATATATATTCAGGACGACATTTTTAACCGGTCGGTGCTGAAATCTTAAGAGACAAACGGACCGTTTGTCTTTTTATTCATGGCAATTCCCTTACAACGGGAGATAAGATATAATGTTCTCATACTGATGGCGGGGAGGCCGGCTATGAAAAAAGCACTTATTTGTATTGATTATACGAATGATTTTGTGGCGAGTGATGGAAAATTGACCTGCGGGGAGCCCGGCAGAATGATTGAAGAGGCGATCGTCAATTTGACAGAATACTTTATCACAAACGGTGATTACGTCGTATTTGCAGTAGATTCTCACAATGAAGGGGATCAATATCACCCTGAAACCCGTCTGTTCCCACCGCATAATATTAAGGGTACGGAAGGAAAAGACCTGTACGGAAAGCTTTTGCCTCTATATCAGAAACATGAACATGATCATAATGTATATTACATGGAAAAAACGAGATATTCTGCTTTTGCGGGTACTGACTTAGAACTGAAACTCAGAGAGCGGCAGATTGACGAGCTGCATTTAGCCGGCGTCTGCACAGATATCTGTGTCTTGCACACAGCGGTTGATGCATACAACAAAGGTTTCCGGGTTGTTGTGCATAAACAGGCTGTTGCCAGCTTTAATCAGGAGGGGCATACGTGGGCTCTTTCCCATTTTGCAAACAGCATCGGAGCGCAAGTGGCAGAGTAAGGAAGGGGAAAAACAGTGTTAGAGTACGGTTTTAAAGATGACAGCCTGTCATTACATACAGACCTTTATCAAATCAATATGGCGGAAACTTACTGGAGAGACGGCATTCATGAAAAGAAAGCGATTTTTGAGCTTTTTTTCAGAAAGCTTCCGTTTGAGAATGGCTATGCGGTTTTTGCGGGCTTGGAAAAAGCCATTGAATATCTGGAAAACTTCAAGTTTACCGATAGTGACCTGACTTATTTACGAGATGAGCTTGGCTACCATGAAGATTTTATTGATTATTTGAGCGGTTTATCTTTTACAGGTTCTCTTTATTCCATGAAAGAAGGAGAGCTGGTTTTTAACAATGAGCCGATTATGAGGGTGGAAGCTCCCCTTGTAGAAGCGCAGCTTATTGAAACAGCTTTGCTTAACATTGTGAATTACCAAACATTAATCGCGACAAAAGCAGCGCGCATCAAGGGTGTCATTGGCGACGAAATTGCACTTGAATTCGGAACAAGACGGGCGCATGAAATGGATGCGGCTATGTGGGGAGCGAGAGCAGCGTTAATCGGCGGCTTCAGCGCGACAAGCAATGTAAGAGCCGGAAAGCGCTTTAATATTCCGGTATCAGGCACACATGCCCATGCCCTTGTGCAGGCCTACCGCGATGAATATACAGCATTCAAAAAATACGCGGAAACGCATAAGGATTGCGTCTTCTTAGTCGACACGTATGATACGCTTCGTTCAGGCATGCCGAATGCGATTAAAGTTGCCAAGGAATTCGGAGACCGCATCAACTTCATTGGCATCCGCCTGGATAGCGGAGATTTGGCTTACCTGTCAAAAAAAGCCCGGAAAATGCTTGATGAAGCAGGTTTTACAGACGCGAAAGTCATTGCGTCAAGCGACCTGGATGAGCATACAATTATGAATTTAAAGGCTCAGGGAGCCCGCATAGATGTCTGGGGTGTCGGCACGAAATTGATTACAGCCTATGACCAGCCGGCTCTCGGCGCGGTTTATAAGCTCGTCTCCATCGAAGAAAACGGAGAAATGGTCGACACGATCAAAATTTCATCCAACCCTGACAAAGTGACAACACCTGGCAGAAAGAAAGTGTACCGGATTATTAATCAGTTAAATCATCATTCTGAAGGAGATTACATTGCGCTTTATGACGAGCAGGTGAATGACCAGAAGCGGCTGAGAATGTTTCACCCGGTTCATACCTTCATCAGCAAATTCGTCACGAATTTCTATGCGAAGGATCTTCACGAGCTGATTTTTGAAAAAGGCATCTTATGCTACCAGAACCCTGAGATTTCTGACATTCAGCAATATGTACAAGACAACCTCAGCCTTCTGTGGGAGGAATATAAGAGAATCAGCAAACCTGAAGAATACCCGGTTGATTTAAGCGAGGACTGCTGGAGCAACAAAATGCAGCGGATCCATGAAGTGAAAAGCAGACTTGAAGAAGAGCTCGAAGAATAAAGCAAACTGGCCTTTCGTTCGCGAAGAGGCCAGTTTTTTTGTGGGAATAATATTTTTCATGTTTAGACAAATTTCGTCAAATTATTTGATATACTTAGGGTGGAAAGCCGCGTGTTTTGTAAGGAGGATAAGTCAATGAGGGTGTTTGTTGCAAGACAGCCTATATTTAACAAAAAAGAACAGGTTGTCGCTTATGAACTTTTATATAGAGAGAGCGAAGAGAATGTGTATTCCGCTGCAGACGGCGATCAGGCTACAACAGATTTGGTGATTAACAGCTTTTTAAACATCGGAATCGAGAAGCTGACGGAAGGAAAACGCTGTTTTGTCAATTTCACTGAAAGCCTGATGTTTTCGGATCTCCCCACCTCCTTCAATCCAAAACAGCTTGTGATTGAAATCCTTGAAGATATACCGATTACTCCGGCTCTCGTCTCAAGGTGCAGAGAGCTGAAAAAAATGGGGTATACGCTGGCGCTCGATGATTTTTACGCGATAAACCCGAAAAATGAAAAATTATTGGAAAAGCTCATGAGCTATATTGATATATTGAAAGTTGATTTTCTTAAAACCACCCGAATGGAACGCCGAAACATTTTGCAAACCTACAGCTATTGCGGCTTGATTTTTTTAGCTGAGAAAGTAGAAACACGCAAAGAATATGAACAAGCGGCGCAAGATGGCTTTCAGTTATTCCAAGGCTACTTTTTCAGCGAACCGCGCATCATCAGCGGCCATGATCTGTCGACCCATTTTTATTCTTACTATGAATTGCTCAACGAATTAAGCAAAGAGCAGCCTAACATCCAGCGTGTAACTGAGTACATAGAACGTGATTTATCGCTGTCTTATCAAATTTTAAAATTCTTAAACTCTTCTCATAGCCGCTTAACCCAAAAGATCGACAGCATTAAGCAGGCTATCATGCTTCTTGGGTTTAACGAAATCAAACGGTGGATATACATCCTTTCCTTTAAGGATTTAAGCAGAAAAGGGAATTCGAGCAAACACGAAATCATAAAAATTTCTTTAATGAGAGCAAAGCTATGTGAACTGTTGGCAAGAAAAACAGCGCGCCCGCAGCCGGCCTCGTATATGCTGATCGGGATGTTTTCTCTCATAGACACCCTTTTGCACAGAGAAATAGAAGAGATTATTCAAGAATTGCCTTTAATAGATGAAGTCGGTCAAGCGTTATTAGGTCATCAAAACGACTATTACCAAATGCTTGAGCTTGTGAAGTTAATCGAAACCAACAATTGGGACTCTTGCGGAGAATTAGCAAAAGAATTGGACAAGGAAGAAGCGTACGACTGTTATTTGGAAGCCTTGGAGTGGTGTCATAAGCTCATGGGCGAAAAGTAATTGCGGTCTTCTGACCACCGCAACGCCAGGATGATTCGGCTTTGCATGCTGATCAGGCTGATGTATATGCCATCGGGATTAAAGACCGAATCAACATCATGCCGGACGCCAGTCTGTTTGATCAGGCGCTTTACTGTTTGTTTATCTGACTGCTCCGCTGCGGTCATGAGGCGGCGCGAAAGCTCCTGTGACCCCGCAATGCGCCTAAGCACAAGCTGAGCATCAGCGAGCAGCCCAGCGGCATCCTTTGCGGAACGGATAAAGATCTCTGTATTGGCGGCAGGAGCGGGCGGACGGCGTATGGCGTACGGATAGACGTAAAACCAAGGATAAGGATATATCATGGAAGCACCTCGCAAAAAGGGGATATGTCTATATGTATAGATCACTCAGGTGCCGGATATGACAAAGCGAAAAGGCCACAACTTTGCGTTGCGGTCTTTTCGGTGTTTGTCGGTCACGATACGCCAAGAATCGCATATTGAATTTTGAAAAAGCGGATAGAGGGACTATAGTCTTACATTGTGAAACAGATAAACACAATAAAATCAAGGAAATTAAGAATCTTTCTCAATTTCATCCGAAATCACCGTTTTTTCACATAGAAAAATAGTCCCGTTCTTATTGTGATTCCTTTGAGTATAAGGACCTATTGATGTTTGCGGTGTCACGCAGGATCTTTTTGCATACTTTTCGGTGAAAAATGAGCCGAAAGCAGATACACTATTAGTAACAGATCAAATACCTAGGACTCGTTCACCATACACAATTCATTGATCTTTCAAAAAAAGGAGTGTGGAAACGATGGAAAAGAAACTTGAAGAAGTAAAACAATTGTTATTCCGACTCGAACTTGATATTAAAGAAACGACAGATTCATTACGAAACATTAACAAAAGCATCGATCAGCTCGATAAATACAATTACGCAATGAAAATTTCGTGAAAAAGACTTGGAAACAAGTCTTTTTTTTCGTTCTACCCATACAATTAATGGATAAAGTATTATATGATTGTTAAAAAACGAAAAACCTGCTGTCCTTTAAATGTCCCATTTAGTAAAATGGAATGGGAGGGTGAAGAATATTAGTAAGGAAATGTGTTTAGATGAAATTTCGATTAAAAAAAAGATGAAGGAGATTGTACACGAAAAAATTCGAAATTTGGATTTGAAAAAGTATTTAATCAACTTTATCGATGAGAAAAACCACTTTTCTTTTGGTATCCTGGCTTATAAGCATTACGTAGCATTAAGAGGTAACAGTTATTTGCATATTTTAACGTTGGCTGGAGGAATTGAGCTTTTAATCATAGCCTTCGATATATTTGATGATTTAGAGGATGAGGACAACTTTGAAAAAAAATGGATGGAAATAGATTCTTCTCTCTCTCTAAATGCTGCAACTACCCTTTATACTTTAGGGTTAGAAGCCATTTGTTCTATTAGCGATAAGGCTGAATATCAGCGGCTCACTTTAAAATATGCTTTAAATGCTATGCAGGGGCAACATGACGATTTAATAAACTTTCCAGAGACAGAAGAAGAATGCATTCAAATGATGAAACAAAAATCAGGTTCTCTTACAGCTATGTCTGCCGTTTTAGCTGCCATGCTTGCAAATGGAGAGTTTAATCAAACTATTGAGGATTATGCTTATAAAATAGGAATAATAAAGCAATTGGAAAATGACTATTATGGTTTAGTTAATGATCAGCGTAGCGACATTAGAAAGAAAAGAAAGACTTTAATTTATTTATTTTTAAACCGCAAATTTAATGAGGCTTCTGAAAAGATATTAAAATTAATAAATTCCCAACCAAGTTATCATAGTCTTATAGCTGATCGCTCTAAATTTGATGAATTATTATTTGAAGCGGGGCTTAATCAATATGTATCTATGTTGATAAAGTTTTATGAGGAAGAAATCACAGCAAGCATGAATCAATTAAACCTAAATATAAAGTTATAAGGAGAGGTATACCTATGAAACAAGATATGATTGATTACTTAATGAAGAATCCTCAAGTTTTAACTAAATTAGAAAATGGAGAGGCAAGCTTAATAGGAATTCCAGATAAACTAATCCCTTCAATTGTAGATATTTTCAATAAAAAAATGACTCTCTCAAAGAAATGCAAGGGAATTTTCTGGGAGCAATAATTCAGAGAGAAGTGGTCTATTGAAAAACTTTAAAGGAAATTTTTCTATAGTGCTAGTATTATTTAGTCTCTTATATTTTGCTTATATTGTTTATTTCACTCAGAATGGTATTTTAGTTGGTACTTATGTTTCTGAAACAGCCAATCATGAGTTAAAAGTTGAAAAAATGACTAAATCCACATATGGAAAATATATGGGATTAAAAGAAGGCGACTTAATACTCGAAGTTAGTGGGAAGAAACCTACAAGCGAAAATATTAAAAGAAATTATTTAGCAAAAGCTGAACATTTAAAAGTTAAAAGGGATAATCATGAAATTCAATTACATAATATGGAGTATATCTCTTTAAATAATTCTTATAGCTTTTTCATTTATATTATCCCTTGTATATTTTTTGCTTTGAGTCTGTTATGTGCTTTTTATATTTATAGGGTCAATCGAGTGAAAAATACGTACTCGGCTTATATTTTGATTAATTTTTTGCTGTTTATATCGATAGCATATTTAAGTGCTGGAGGCGTTACTAGAGGATATGAAATAAATAGATATATTAATCTTTTTACCTTTTTAAATGTACCTGTCTTGTATTTGCATTTTCTATATCAATATTTCAAAGAATTAAGCATCAAATTTTCATCACGTTATACCGTGAATATGTTATACATGCTACCAATCATTAATGTAATAATAGAGTTCGCTGAGAAATATCTTCCATCGGGGATTACTACGAATATTAGTAATATAAACTTAGCAACATTCTTAATAGAGATTACAGTTGTTTATTTTTGTATAATCTATTATGGGATAATTTATAGAAAAAAGGATCATTACTATTTATTGAAGGTATTATTGATTTCGAATACTGTTGCTTTTTTTCCTTTTTCGGTCTTATATATCTTGCCGGAAGTTTTATTTGGGCAATATATTTATTCAGCAATAGTGACTGCGCCGTTCTTAATTATTATCCCATTAGCATTGGTTTATCAATTCGTTGTAAATAAAATTTATGATATTGACTTTATCCTAGGAAGAATTAGATATTATAGTTTCTTGTCCATCATTCCGACAATTGGTATAGTTTGGTTGTCAATTGTATTCGATAGTAAAAGAGCGGATTTTAATGTCATCTTAATTACGTTATGTACGTTCATAATTTTTCTGTCGGTCTTTTATATTAAAGAATTATTAGACTATAAATTTCGGTTAAAACGATTTTCGGAAAAATATAATTATCAAGACAGTATTTTTAAATATACGCAATTAATTAAAGGTGTATCAGCTTTAGATCAAGTATTTAAGAACTTAAAAACAACAATACTAGAAGTTCTACCCGTAAGTAAAGCATACACCTTTGAAGTTGGTTCTGATAGAGAAATTATATACTTTGACAAACAGAGTGTTGAACCCAATTGGAAGCTATATGAAACAGAATTTGAAAAGGTCACTAAAGAAATAGGGAAAATTGTTGAGGTTAATCAAGGGTTTTTGATCAAGGTAGGGGAAAAAGGTACAAGTTCTTATGTATTGCTTTGTTTATCTAGTATCAACACACCGAGGTTGACAAGAGATGAAGTTTCATGGCTGAAAACATTATCGTTTTATACTAGTGTATCCATGGAAAACGTTGTACAAATTGAAGAACTTATGGATCATTTACAAGCTTTAAAAAGGGAAGATGCTAACCCCGTCTGGCTCAAAAAACTCATGTACACCATTGAAGAAAAACAACGTTCTGATCTCGCCCGCGATCTCCACGATTCCGTTCTTCAGGATCTGATTTCATTAAAACGGCAGTGTGAGCTGTTTTTGGCTGAGTTTAAGAAGGATGATGATCCATGCCGTGAAGAGGTACAGGACAAGCTTGTACAGATGAATGAGCAGATGTCTGATGTGATTACGATGACGAGGGAGACGTGTCATGAATTGCGGCCGCAGCTTTTGTATGATTTGGGACTGGTGAAGGCGCTGTCTAAGCTGGTGGCGCAGCAACAGGAGCGGGTTCCGTTTCATATCCGCTTAAATACCGGCAGATTTACGGCGTCGCTTGATTTGGATTCGCAGCTGAATTTGTACCGGATCATTCAAGAGTTTTTATCAAATGCAGTGAAACACTCTCAGGCTACGGAAGTGTTGATTATGCTCATCAGTATTCAAAACAAAATCGTTCTTCATTATGAGGACAATGGCGTAGGGTTTGATCAAGAAAAAAATAACGAACATTCCATGAGTATGGGTCTTTCTGGCATTAAGGAGCGAGTCAGGGCTTTAGATGGACGCCTCCGAATCGAAACAAGTGAAGGAAAGGGCTTTAAGGCCGATATTGAAATGGAATTGTAATGGTTTTATAACGGAAACGACTTGGCAGAAGCCAAGTCTTTTTTATAAAATGGAAATGAGTGAGTAAAAGGGAGGAAAACATGAAAAAGATACTAGTGATTGATGACCATCCGGCTGTCATGGAAGGCACCAAGACAATTTTGGAAACGGATTCGAATTTGTCTGTTGATTGTCTCAGTCCTGAACCGAGCGAACAGTTTATCAAGCAGCATGATTTCTCGTCATATGATCTCATTTTAATGGATTTGAATTTAGGCGGCGAAGTCAATGGGATGGAGCTTTCTAAACAGATTTTACAAGAGAATCCTCATTGTAAAATTATCGTATATACCGGTTATGAGGTCGAGGATTATTTTGAGGAAGCGATTCGTGCGGGTCTGCACGGCGCCATCAGCAAAACCGAATCAAAGGAAAAGATCACCCAATACATATATCACGTGCTCAACGGAGACATTTTAGTCGATTTCGCTTACTTTAAACAGCTGATGACTCAGCAAAAAACAAAGCCGGCCCCTTCCTCTCAAAAAGAACAAGATGTGCTCACACCACGAGAATGCCTGATTCTTCAAGAAGTTGAAAAAGGTTTTACCAACCAAGAAATTGCAGATGCGCTTCATTTAAGCAAGCGGTCCATCGAATACAGCCTGACATCGATTTTCAATAAGCTGAATGTCGGTTCCCGGACGGAAGCAGTTTTGATTGCAAAATCAGACGGTGTACTTTAAATAAGGGAGTTAAAACTATGGATATGAAACATACATTGCTTGGCGCGCTGGGAATTGAAATTGTAGAAAGCACAGCGGAACGCTGCGTGGCAGTGATGCCGGTGGATCACCGGACCGTCCAGCCCTTTGGTTATTTGCATGGAGGCGCTTCAGTCGCTCTTGCGGAAACTGCGGCGAGCGTGGGTGCCCAGCATCTAATCGATTCTCGTACACAAGCTTGTGTCGGTTTGGAGATTAACGCCAATCATTTGAAATCTGTCAAGGAAGGAACGGTAAAGGCGGTAGCCGAGCCTGTTCATAAAGGCAGAACGACCATTGTGTATCAGATTCACATTTATGACGAGCAAGAGAGACTGATCTGTATATCCAGATGCACGCTGGCTGTCATCACAAAATAAAAAAAACAGCCGGAACTCTGCCTGTCCGGCTGCTCATTTTTATAGGTAAGAATCCTCTTTTCGTTTAATCACAAAGTTTCTGATTCCGTTATAGTCATCCTGTATACTTCTTTCATCCAGCTTGACGCCAGAGTTGTACGCAGCTCGGCAGATCAAGTGTCCCCCGACCGGCGTCGTAATAAAGATAAAGAAAATCCCGAGCAGAATTTTTGCTGATATCTCTCCTGTTATAAACCACAAAAAGAAGAAGACACCGAGCAAAATCATATTTACCCCTAACGTTGAGCCTTTAGAAGCAGCGTGAGAGCGTGTGTACATATCGGGAAGGCGAAGCGTCCCTAAGGAAGCCGCAAGACAGATTAGCGCCCCTACTAGGATCAATATCGCTACGGCTATTTTAGCGATCACGATCATTTTCGATAATCTCTCCTTTCTCTAAAAACTTAGAAAACGCAATGGTTCCGATAAAAGACAAAATACCCAGCAATAATATGATATCAAGAAAAATACTCGTATTCAGCAGGATGGAGACAAGCGCTGTCATCGCTATCAGATTAATGCCGATTGCATCCAGAGCCACAACCCGGTCAGGAACAGTCGGCCCTTTGATGACACGAACGACATACAACAGGGTGGACACCGCCATAATGCCGAGCGCGATTTGAAGGATTAACGTAAACATCAGCGGCTCACCTCCTGTATGGCTTTTTCAAATGACTCACGAATATCAAAAATCGCTTTTTCCGCATCCTCAATATCCATCGCGTGAATATAGAGAATGGTCCGGTCATCGGAAATATCCATGACCAATGTTCCCGGCGTTAATGTAATAAGCAGTGAAAGCAGGGTGATTTCCCAATCCTTTGTCAGCTCTGTTTTAAATGCGAATATGCCTGGTTTGATATCCAGTTTTGGCGACAGGACTGTTTTCAGCACACTGACGTTGGCAAGGTATAATTCCCTTATAAAGATCAAAAAAAGTTTGATAATCGAAAACATTTTCCATAGATAAAACGGATGAGCAAGGAAGCGCCGGAAGAAGAAGAGAGAGATCATTCCCAGGATAAAGCCTGTGATGAATCCGGCAGCGCTTGCGTCATTGCTCAGGAACATCCAGCAAAAAGCGAGAAACACATTTAATAAAATTTGAAATGCCATGCGATCTACTCCTTCAAAACAGCTTCAATATATTTTTCCGGATTCAGCAAAGTCTCGGCCGCTTGATCAACGTACGGTGACACCCATTCTGTACCTAATCCGAAGAGAAGAGACAGGAAGAGAAAAATAGCTGCCGGATATAGAAGCCCTTTAGCTGTTCTAAGATTTTGCTTTGGTGTTTCTTTTTCTTCGCCCCAAAACGCATGGATAAAAATTCTTAACACGGAATACAGGACGAGCAGGCTTGAAAGCAGGATCAGCATGGAAATCGTAAATTCACCTTCAGCGAAGCCGCCTTCTGCAATTTTAAATTTGCCTACAAATCCGCTGAGAGGCGGAATGCCGGCAAGAGATACAGCCGACATGAAGAACATCCATCCAAGAACGGGGTATCGCTTGATCAGACCGCCCATTTGTTGCAGGCTTGCTGTTCCTGTCAAAGCGATCAGCGTGCCTGCCAGCATAAATAATGCGCCTTTAATCAGCATGTCGTGAATCAGATAGTAAATCGCACCTTGAATGGATGCGGGCGTTTGAACTGCAACACCGAACAAAATAACGCCGACAGCGGTAATAATATTATAGATCACGATTTTCATGACATTCTGATAGGCAAGTGAACCGATGACACCGAAGATGACAGTGAGAGCCGCGAGCCATATCATCAGCTGGTGGGTAAACGCTGTATCGTGAATGAAAATCAGTGTGAACACTCTTGTGATCGCATATAACCCGACCTTTGTCAGCAAGGCGCCGAACAATGCGGAGATGGCTGCCGGCGGCGCGTAATAAGAGCCGGGAAGCCAAAAGTAGAGAGGGAAGATCCCGCCCTTCATACCAAACACGATGAGTAACAGGACACCGATTACAGTAATCAGCCCAGTTTGTCCGGATTCGCTGATTCTCACACTTAAATCAGCCATGTTTAATGTGCCGGTCACAGCGTATAAAAAGCCGACGCCGATGACAAACAATGCTGATGACACGATATTAAACACAATGTATTTAAGCGATTCCCGCAGCTGAATTTTTGTGCCGCCTAATACAATCAGCATATAAGAAGCAATAAGCAGAAGCTCGAAAAATACGTACATATTAAATAAATCGCCTGTTAAAAACGCTCCGCTTACACCAGCCAGCAAAAACTGCACGCCGGAGTAATAAAAGGCACGTTCCCGTTTTTCACCGATAGAACGGAAAGAATAAAGCACAACCAATAAGCCTATGACTGCTGTGGTGAGAACAAGCAGGCTGGCAAATTGATCTGCAACAAGCACAATTCCGTAGGGGGCTCTCCAGCCGCCCAAACTCAGTGTCTGAATGCCGTTTGTAAAAACAGTCTGTACGAGTAAAACGCTGATCACAATCCCGAGTGCGGATGCCGCAGTGCTGAAGATCCGCATGAGCATGATGCGTTTGTTCATGAAAATCAGCAGAATGGCGGACAGGAGCGGGATCAGAATTGGCAATATAACAAAATTATTCATGTTGATCATTTCCCCTCATTTGATCCATATCGTCCGATTTCAATTCCTGATAGGCCCGAAACGCCATGACGAGGATGAAGGATGTAACTCCAAATGAAATGACAATAGCCGTCAAAATCAGGGCTTGCGGAAGCGGATCGACAAATGACTTGGCATGCTCGCTCAAAATCGGAGCGGCGCCTTTTTTTAATCCTCCCATAGTTAAAAGCATTAAATGAACGCCGTGGCTTAAAAGCGCTGTTCCGATAATGACCCGAAGCAGGCTTTTAGACAGCAGCAAATACGTAGCAGCCATAAAAATAATACCGGCTGTAACAGCCATTAAGATTTCCATTATTCTTCCTCTCCAATCGTTTGAATAATGGTCATCGTAATGCCTACGACAACAAGATAAACGCCTAAATCAAAAAGCGTCGCCGTGGCGAGCTCCGTTTTCCCTAAAATCGGCAGATGAAAGTAACCGAATGTGTGGGTTAAGAAGGGTGCCCCGAAGACAAAAGAGCCAACTCCTGTTAAGACAGCGAGCAGAAGACCGGCTCCCGCGACGTAAATGAAATTAACCGGCAAAATGGAACGCACGGTTTTTAAATCATAAGCCAAGAGCAATAGAACGATGGAAGAGGACGTGATCAGTCCGCCGACAAAGCCTCCTCCAGGGGCGTTATGCCCCGATAAAAATAAATAGAAAGAGAAAAGCAAAATGATAAAGGATACAAGCTTTGTCACGGTTTGAAGAATCAAGTCATTTGTTTTTTGTTCATTCACCGCTTTTCCCCTCCTCTTTTACTTTTGTTTTAATCATGCTGTAAATGCCGAGAGCGGCAATCGTTAATACCGTAATTTCAAACATTGTATCAAAGCCCCTGAAGTCAACGAGGATGACATTGACGACATTATCCCCTCCGCCAAGATCGTGGCTGTGCTTTGTAAAGAAGGAGGCGATACTGTCTTTTGTCCGCTGGCTTGAGGATGCAATACCGAGCAGGGTGACAATAATGCCGACTCCTAAAGCAATGATAAAGTTTGTCATTCGGAACGTTCTCGTTTTCTTTTTCAGACGCAGTTTTGGCAAATGATAGAAACAAAGCAGAAACAGGGCGACGGAAATCGTCTCAATGACCAGCTGGGTCAAAGCCAAATCGGGCGCTCTGAAAATAACAAAAAACAATGCAAGCGTATAACCGACAACACCAAGTGAAATAATCGCCGTCAGTCTGGATCGGGCGAATACAGTCGCCGCTGTCGCGCTGATCATGACAAGTGTCAGAATCATTTCATATATGCCGATTTTCGCCATACCCTCAGTTGTAAAGGAAAATCCGCCTTTCAAAACGAGAGCCCCGCTCATCAGAATGATAAATCCAGCGAAGATATACAGAAGATAATCCCGCAAAAATCCGGTCATATATTGTTTTGTCACTCGATAAGAGCCTTTTTCCATGATGGTCAGGAGCTTCTCGTATAACCGATTGAGCGTGAGTTTCGATGGAAACAGCTTATAGATCCCTTTCCACTTGTTTATCGTCAAGTATCCGATTGTACCGACAGCGATAATGCCCAGGGTCATCAGAACTTCGGCTGTAAACCCGTGCCACTGCGAAATATGAACATGAAACTTCTCATGGCTGTCCAGCAGTGTCGGATAGATTGAATTCATCGCAGGCTCTATCAAGCTGTAGGACAATATATTCGGGAAAAAGAAGAGACTGACAGCGAGCGCAACAAGAATGACAGGTGATACGAGCATTCCAATCGGCGCTTCATGAGCCTGTTTTTCGAGTTTTTCAGGCTGGTAATTGCCTTTAAATGTTTTAAACAGCAGTTTCATGCTGTAGATAAATGTAAACACACTTCCTGCCCAAGCGAGGACAGGGAACAGCGCTCCCCACGTCTGAACGTTGAACAAATCGACATGTGTCACACGAAGCATGCTGGTGAAAAACATTTCTTTACTCAAAAATCCGTTAAACGGCGGGAGACCAGCCATTGAAAATGTGCCAATCAAGGAAATCGTAAATGTAATCGGCATGATCGCCATCAGTCCGCCGAGCTTTCTGACGTCCCGCGTGCCTGTTTCATGATCAATGATGCCGACTGCCATAAACAAGCTTCCTTTAAAGGTAGCATGATTGATGAGATGGAAAATGGCAGCCATGGCGGCAACTGTGTAATACTCTGTATGGCCGTAATGCAGGGCTGCAGCACTGACACCAAGCATCGAGATGATCATGCCGAGCTGGCTGACCGTTGAAAACGCCAAAATGGATTTTAAGTCGGTTTGTTTGACGGCATGGAATGAACCCCAAACCATGGTAAAAATCCCGACGAGAGAAACAATCCAAAACCACTGAGCTGAAAAGGCGAAAATCGGACTGAATCGTGCAATCACATAAATTCCCGCTTTGACCATCGTGGCTGAATGGAGATACGCGCTGACAGGCGTCGGCGCTTCCATGGCATCAGGCAGCCAAATGTAAAAAGGAAACTGGGCGGACTTTGTAAATGCGCCTAGTAAAATCAAAATCATCGCCGGAATAAATAGATCATGGCCGGCAATCAACTGAACCTGATTGATCATTTCTCTGATACTGAATGAATCTGTGATCAGATAAAGGAGAATGAATCCTCCCAGCATACACAGTCCGCCGCTTACCGTAATCAAGAGCGATTTTGCGGCGCCGTAGCGAGATTTTTCACGCTTGTACCAATATCCAATCAGCAAAAAGGACGAAAGGCTGGTAAGCTCCCAAAACATGTAGAGAACCATGACGTTGTCAACAAGAACAACACCGAGCATAGCCCCCATGAACATTAATAAATAGACATAAAAAGGCCCAAGCTGTTCTTTTTCTTTCGATAAATAAAAAATACTGTAAAGAGTGACCAACGAGCCGATCCCTGTTATCAGTAAGGCGAATAGCAGTCCGAGACCGTCTACATAAACGGTAAAGTTAATGCCTAATGAAGGAATCCACTCCAATACCGATCGTAATGTTTCTCCCGACTGAGTCATTCTGATCATTGGAAGAAAGTATATAAACAGCAAGACGGGCAGGATCAGAACAAACCAGCCCGTATGCACTCTTTTTGCGTATTTTGCCAGAAAGGGAATGATAAAAGCAAATACAAAAGACGATAAAATAGCAAAATGTAAGAGCTGCAAAGACAAGACCTCCTTTTCTTTCATTGAAACTTGTTCTATGTATAAATCATTAGAATATACGGTCAAACGACCCAGTCCAAATTATATCGCACTTTTTTGGAAGCCGCCATGCTTCAACCTGCCGCGAATGAATTTTACAAGTTCTTTTGACCTTAAAATAAGTTTAACAAAAATCAGGTCATTTGTATATTTAAATTCGCTCCTGATCAAGCTGTATGTAAGGAGCTGATCATGGTGAAGAGAAAGGTCCTTATGTGCTCAGGTTTATTCTGCTCGATATGTGCAGGGGCATTCATGCTGAATCAATATGACGGCCGTGCCCGTGTGGCAGACAATGATGATTGGGAACTGTATTTATTGGAGCACCACCTGTCAACTAAAATGAGTGAGGCGGAATCTAAGGACAGGCCGTTTGGGCCCAGGGAGTATATGCGGATTGTGAACAAATAAAAAAGAGTTCCGTCAAAGACGGAACTCTTTTTCTGATCATGAAGTGAAAAAGCGAAGTAAAATCGTCGCGCAAATGACAGTTCCAGCTCCGCCGAGGCGGGTAGAAATTTGGGCGAATGGCATAAGGCCCATTCTTCCTGAAGCGGACAAAATGGCGACATCTCCCGTTCCGCCGAGACCGCTGTGACAGCAGGTAACGATTGCGGATTCAACAGGGTACATGTTCATCAGCTTGCCTACAAAATATCCGGAAGAAATCATGGCAACGACAACTGAAATACAAATGATGACAAACGGAATAGAAATCACAGACGCCACGTCATCTAAAGGGATAAAGAGAATCCCGAGGCCTACCATAAGCGGCCATGTAAAGCTTGATGAAATAAACTTATAAAGCTGATACGCGCCATCCTCCATTTTTTTCGGAAGGATATTTGCATATTTGATTGCGGCTGCTGAAATAATCATTAAAATAGCGCCCGGGATGAAGATAAATTTCTCCAGTAAACCGCCGAAAATAAAGAACGTACAGGCGAGCAGAACTCCGGCTCCCATCAGTTTAAAGTCAATTTTCGCTTCAGCCTCTTGTTGATTGAATATATCGTTCGCTTTCTTAGATTTAACGAGACGCCCATTGCCGTTTAGATCAGGACGTTTTTCGCCCAGTTTTTTCATTAAAGCAGCACAGATAATAGCGAAAACGTTTCCAATGATAGCGGCAGGAACCAGCTGCGACACATACACATCAGCGGAAGACCCCAATATTTGCGAATAAGCAATCGAGAGCGGCAAAATTCCTTCACCTATTCCCCCGGCAATAATCGGCACAACGACAAAGAAAAAGGAATCATAGGCACTGTAGCCGAAGATGAATCCGACGAGCACACCGGCCGCAACCGCCGCAATTGTGCCCGCTACTAAAGGAACGAACATTCTGATGAATCCCTGTATTAAAACAGTTCTGTTCATTCCAAGAATGCTCCCTACAACAAGACAAGCGATATAGAAATAAAGAAAGTTAGACGTTTTCATTAAATTGGTTACTGCATCTAATGATGATGGATTCAACACATTATAAAAAACTAAAAAAGATGGCACAAACAAAGATAAAATAGCAGGACCGCCAATATCCTTTAAAATCGGAATCCGCTGGCCGATATCGCCAAGAAAGACACCTAAAATCATAATGATGGAAAAACCGCCCAGCATGTTTGCAGGCAGCTCGTTGTAATAGGCCGCAAGAATAATAATGACAGCTAATGCTGTATATAATGGGAGAGGAATCACGCCGATTTCCCAAGTCCATATTTTCTTAAACAGGCTTTTCTCCTGTGTGTCTTTGTGATCAGGTAAAACTTCCTCTGTTTTGTGAATTGCTCCCATTGTCATACACCCCCATGTATTGTTTGTTACAGTCTACAAGAAAGCGCTAACAAAGAATATTTTTTTAAGTTAAATAATTAATAAACAACTAAATTAATTAGGTATTTTGGAGCAGAAAAAATCCCTGAGAAGCCGCTTCCCAGGGAGATGTGGTTACCGTTTTCCTTTAATATAAGGCACACCATTTGCTTTTGGCGCATCTGCGCGTCCGATAAAGCCGGTTAAGGCGAGAATGGTTAATACGTAAGGGGCAATCAGCATATATACATTCGGTATGTCCTTAAAAAGAGGGAGCAGTGAGCCGATAATGCTTAGGCTTTGCGCGAATCCGAAAAACAGGGCAGCGCCGAGTGCGCCGATCGGATGCCATTTTCCGAATACAAGGGCGGCGAGTGCGATAAAGCCTTGCCCGGAAATGGTAGAGTGCGTAAAGTCGAGGGCAATCGTTGACGCATATACGCCGCCCCCGAGGCCGCCGAACAATCCGCTGATCATCACGCCGATATAGCGCATTTTGTAAACATTGATCCCCATAGTATCGGCCGCCATCGGATGTTCTCCGACGGAACGAATACGGAGGCCGAACGGGGTTTTAAACAAGATAAACCACGAAATAAAGGCCAGGACAATTGCGAGAATAGACGTATAATAGACATCTGAAAAGAAGATTTTTCCCAATACGGGGATGTCGCTCAAGCCGGGAATACTTGTTTTATAAAAAGGCTCGGGAATTTTGTCAGTTTGCGCTTTTCCGTAAATCAGCTTTACGATAAATAAAGTAGCCCCAAGCGCCAGCATATTAATGGCGACGCCGCTGACTGTCTGATCGGCGCGAAACGATATCGCCGCTGCCGCGTGAATCAGTGAAAACAGCGCGCCGGCTGCCATAGCGGCAATGAGCGAAAGCCAAGGTGCTGCGGCTCCCAATTCAGGGCCTAAAAATAAATTGAATAAAACACTGGTGAATGCTCCGATAATCATGAGGCCTTCAAGGCCGATATTGACGACGCCTGATCTCTCGGAAAATACGCCGCCGAGAGCGGTTAAAATAAGCGGGGCTGCGTATACGAGTGTGGCAGGGACAATGATTGATACAATCTGCAGAAAGTCCACTTAGTTCGCCCCCTTTTTCTTCAATTTATCCGCGACAAAACGAATGGCATAGCTTGAAGCAACAAACAGAATGATAATGGCAATCACAATATCGACAACCTCAGAAGGTACGCCTGATTCAATTGGCATATTTAATGCCCCGATTTTGAGGCCGCCAAGCAAAGCTGCCGCAAGCACAACACCGACCGCAGTGTTCCCGCCCAGAAGAGCGACGGCAATACCGTCAAAGCCGACGCCGGTAAATGCGCCTTTGACAGCTGCGTATTCGAACGTTCCCAGACCTTCCATGGCACCTGCAAGGCCTGCAAAAGCTCCTGAAATGAGCATGGAGGTCATAATATTCTTCCGCACGCTCATACCGGCGTACTGGGACGCGTGCTGGTTGAATCCGACTGCCCGAAGCTCAAAGCCTTTCGTTGTTTTGTTAATCATAAACCACATAACAACAGCTGCGAGAAGTGCGATGACGATCCCCCAGTGAAGCCTTGAATAATCCGTAATCTGCTCAAGAAACGGCGAGCGCAGTGAGGCCGATTCGTGAATTTTTTCCGTCTTATCCTGATTGTCTGTCATAACTTTTGAAATCAAATAATTGGTCATATGCAGCGCGATATAATTCATCATAATGGTGACAATGACCTCATGAACATAGAACCGTGCTTTTAAAAAGCCGGGAATAAATCCCCATAAACCGCCTGCTGCAGCCGCTGTGATCAGTGCGAGCGGCATGTGAATATATGCCGGCCCGTCAAACGCCGTTCCAACCCAAACGGCAGCTGTCCAGCCCACTAGCAGCTGTCCCTCTACCCCGATATTGAAAAGCCCGGTTCGGAACGCGAAAGCAACAGCTAATCCGGATAAAATATAAGGTGTAATCTGCCGGACGGTTTCCCCGATGTAATAGATTTCTCCAAATATCCCATTCCATAAAGCGGAATAGCCGCTGATCACACTGTATCCGCTCGCAAGCATAATAAGTGCGCCGGCCAGCAAGCCGAGCATGATTGCAATAAGCGGCACGAGTAAATGAGAGAGTCGTTTAACCATTTGCTTTCCCCGCTTCCTTTTGCGTGCTTCCCGCCATCAAGAGGCCGAGCTCTTGCTCAGTCGTATCCAGCGGATTGACGCTGGTTATGATGCTGCCTTCAAAAATGACGGCGATTCTGTCACTGAGATTCATGATTTCATCCAGCTCAAACGATAGAAGAAGAATGGCTTTTCCGGCATCACGCTGTTCAATGAGTTTTTTATGTACAAATTCAATCGCTCCGACATCAAGGCCGCGAGTCGGCTGGGCGGTGATTAACAAGTCAGGATTTCGGTCAATTTCCCTTCCGATAATTGCTTTTTGCTGGTTTCCGCCTGACAATGCCCGCGCGTGTGTATATTCATCGGGGGTTCTGACATCGTACTCGCTGATCAGGCTGCGTGCTTTCTTATACATTTCGCCTTTATGTAAAACACCGAATGCTGAATAAGGCTTTTTGTAATAGCTTTGGAGCACGATATTCTCACCGATCGGAAAATCCAAAACGAGGCCGTGTTTATGGCGGTCCTGTGGAATATGCCCGATTCCGGATTCCGTTACTTTTCTCGGCGTGAGGTTTTGTATCTGTTTTCCGTTTAAGGAAATGGTTCCAGACTCCGTTTTTCGGAGTCCTGTAATCGCTTCAATCAGCTCTGACTGTCCGTTTCCGTCAACGCCGGCTATGCCGACAATTTCTCCGGCATTGACAGAAAGCGATAAATTCCTTACAGCTTCTACTCCGCGAGTATCTTTTACAGTGATTCTGTCAATCGCCAGCACTTCAGATCCCGGCTGAGCCGCTTTTTTTTCTGTTTTGAACGATACCTCGCGGCCGACCATCAGACTGGCGAGCTCGTCTTGATTTGTATCCCGGACATCCAGTGATTTGATGCCTTTTCCTTTGCGGATAATGGTAACGCGGTCACAAACCTCCATGATTTCTTTCAATTTATGGGTAATTAAAATAATTGATTTTCCCTCATTGACGAGGTTCTTCATGATTTGAATGAGCTCTTTGATTTCATGAGGCGTCAGCACAGCTGTCGGTTCATCAAAAATCAGAATGTCAGCCCCGCGGTAGAGGGTTTTTAAAATTTCTGCACGCTGCTGCATGCCGACGGATATGTCAGCTACTTTTGCCTCGGGATTAATTTGAAGTCCGTATCGGTCGGAAATGTCCTGAACCTCTCGGACAGCCCGTTTTCGGTCAATCCGCCCGAGCTTTTTCGGCTCCTTCCCGAGAATAATGTTTTCAGCAACTGTAAATGTATCGACAAGCATAAAATGCTGATGCACCATGCCGATTCCGAGATCATTCGCTTTGTTCGGGCTGTTAATGTGCACCTTCTCACCGCGAACCCGAATTTCTCCCTTTTCTGGCTGATACAGCCCGAAAAGGACGTTCATCAAAGTTGATTTGCCCGCTCCGTTTTCACCGAGCAGCGCGTGGATTTCGCCTTTTTTGACCTGAAGATTAATGTTGTCATTTGCGACGATACCGGGAAACTCTTTGCGTATATTGAGCATTTCAATGACATATTCCACAGAATTGACCGCTCCTTTTTTCAAGATGCTTTTAACAAAGCCGCAAGGACATGTGCAGCTTTGCTCTGAAAGAAAAACAAGGGATAAGGGCTCTTCTCCTTATCCCCGCGATTCTTATTCAGCTTTGAAATTTTTCAGCTCTTTCTCTGTTCCCGGCACTTCTAATCCGTCGATGATTTTTTTCTTCCACTCATCAACCGCTTTGATTACATCATCCGATAGGTTTTGTTTAGAGGAAGAAATGCCGACTCCGTCTTGATCAAGTCCGTATGTAAGCGTTTCTCCGCCGGGGAATTTGCCTTCGCTTGCTTTCTTCGTTAAATCTTCAACTGCTGTATCAACCTTTTTGACCATGGAAGTAAGGGTGACGTTATCGTCTGTTCCTTCTACTTGGCCTTCTGCGTATTGATCTTTATCGACTCCGATCACCCAAACATCACGCTTCGGGTCTTCTTTTTTCAGGTTCTTGGCTTCTGTAAAGACGCCTGTGCCGGTGGCGCCTGCGGAATGGTAAATCACATCAACGCCTGACTTATACATGCTCTCGGCGGTTGCTTTTCCAACGTCCGCTTTATCAAATCCACCCGCATACTTTACCTGGACAGTTGCGTCAGGTTTTACGGCCTGAACCCCTGCACGGAAGCCGACTTCGAATTTTTTGATTAATTCGGATTCCATGCCGCCCACAAATCCGATTTTTCCTGATTTGCTTGTTAAGGCTGCGGCCACTCCGACGAGAAATGAGCCTTCCTGCTCTTTAAACGTAATGCTTGCGACGTTGTCTTTATCGACGACTGCGTCAATAATCGCAAAGTTTGTATTTTTGCGCTGATCGGCGATTTCACTGATTGAATCTTCCATCAAATAGCCAACGCCATAGATCAAGTTGAAATTCTCACGCGCTAATTTATTTAAGTTTGTTGTATAATCTGCATCTGATTTAGATTGCAGGTAGTCGTATCCGTTTTTTCCTTTTTCCAGACCATTATCTTTACCGAAGGCTTGGATGCCTTCCCATGCTGATTGGTTAAAAGATTTGTCATCCACCCCGCCAATGTCGGTGACCATCGCCACACTGAATTTGCTTTTGCCCTCACTGTTCCCGCTGCTTTTTTCGCTGTTTCCGCATGCGCCTAAAATGGTGCCCGCTGCGATTACAAGTGACATCGCCAATCCGATTTTGCGTTTATTCAAGATATAACCCCCCAGTAAAATTTGGCCTGAGCTGATCCGGTCAGTCATGAGATGGGATGTCTCACTCAATTCTTAGAATCGATAAAATTTTCAGATAATAACAACGAGAATGAGCTGAGACAGTTCAGATCTTCCCTTAGTAAGTGTGGCGTGAATGTTTCCTTCGAAAGGCGGGGAAGAGAAGGATGCGGAAGGTGTTCCGGGCGGAAAACCGTGACATCTCTTTCTGAAGTGTGACTTATGACTTAGTCTAGGGATCAACTAACCACTCATAATTTATCATTTTACTTACAAGAAATAAATAGAATTACGCATTATTTTTTGAAAAATAAGTGTTTTTAGAATTGTATACTCAAATATGCAAAAAAGTCCTTTATTATTCTTGTATAGCTTATTGACGAAAGGTTCAAGCACCTTGGCAAGAGATGTGACAGAAAAAAACGCACTGCTCGACATGAACAGTGCGTTTTTTTATAAATATTGCTTAATTCCGTTAAGGTTGCCTGTATTGACATTGTACTGAAACACCGGTCTTCCGATCGTTCCGTACGCCATTTCAACATTCAGAACCTGTATATCCTCAAGAAATTTTAAGTATTTTCGGATGGATACTTGAGATATTTCAGTATGATTTGCCAGGTCTTCTGTCGTAAAGGACTCGTTTTCAAAGGATTGAATACTGGACCAAATCAGCTTCAGCGTGCTTTTTGTCAGCCCTTTTGGCAGGTGCACTTTTTCTGTCGCTTCCTTTTTATGAAACAGTTCCGCGTCCAATTCTTTTTGGCTCATGTTTCGATGGGTGGAATACACTTTTTGTTTTCGTCTGTAATCAGAAAGGGCAGTCTGAAAACGTTCAAATTCAAACGGTTTGATTAAGTAATCCACAGCTCCGTAACGAAGTGTTTTTTTGATGACGTCCAGCTCGCTTGCCGCAGAGATGACAATCACGTCAACCGCTTCATTTTGGGCTCTCAATTCCGTCAGCAGCTCAAGCCCGTTTTTGCCCGGCATATAAATATCAAGCAAAATGAGGTCGATGTGATGCTCTCCTAAAATATGCAGAGCGCTTTGAAAGGAAGAGGCGATTCCTTTCAGCTGAAAGCCTTCTATTTGGCTTAAATATCGTTTATTTAATTCACCCACCATGGGGTCATCTTCAACTATTAGTACATTAATCATGGTTTTCCTCCTTCGGTTCGTACGGGATGCGAAGACTGAATGTGGTTCCTTCATTTTTTTCGCTGGTGATAATCATTTGGCCCTTTAAATTCTCCATGCTTTGCTGGGTGAAATAAAGGCCGAATCCCCGGTTTTTGCCCTTTGTTGAATAGCCTTGTTCGAATACCTTGGCTTGGTCTTCTTCGGACATGCCGGCTCCTGTATCGGTAATTTCGA
Source organism: Bacillus sp. PK3-037 (assembly GCF_054161355.1). Taxonomy (NCBI): domain Bacteria; kingdom Bacillati; phylum Bacillota; class Bacilli; order Caryophanales; family Bacillaceae; genus Bacillus; species Bacillus sp. PK3-037. The sequence continues at coordinate 1,048,349 of NZ_CP096408.1, forward strand.
TGTCCAGTATCTTGTCATGAAAACGCATGGACATCGTGATTTGTTTTTTCGGCATATTGGCAACAGCGTCCAAAGCGTTGTTGATGAGATTTCCGATAATCGTAATCAGTTCATGAATGACTGAAGGATCTGCTGCGTTTGGAATAACCCCGCTGCATTCAATATCGAGATTTGCGCCCTGCTCTCGTATGTAGCTCTGTTTTCCCAACAGAAATCCGGCCAGCACGGAGCTTTTGACATCATTTATGATTTCACTCGTTTCTGATTTTTGCTGAATGGCAATATCTTTAATATAATCTCCAAGATCGTCATACTCTTTCAGCTGGACGAGACCTAATATCACATGGAGTTTGTTCATAAATTCATGAGACTGCGCCCTCAGTGCGTTTGCATACATTTTAACACCGGAAAGCTGTTCAGCTAAATGTTTTACCTCGGTTTTGTCCCGGAATGTCGCAATCGCTCCGACGGTTTGTCCTTTCAGCTGGATGGGCACTTCATTAAACACAAGCTCTAATCCGTTAATGCGCACATCTCTGTCTTGAAGAGGTTTTCGGGTCTCAATGACATTTTTCAGACGGCTCTTCGGCAGGATGTCATTGACATCCTGATCGACGGGATTTGTTTCTATGCCCATTTTAATGAAAAGGCGCTTCGCTTCCGCATTGGCAAGCTTGATTTTGCCGTGTTCATCGACAGCGAGTATGCCTTCTTTCGTTGATTCAAGCATGGCGCTCCGTTCTTGAAGAAGTGTCGCGATTTCATACGGTTCAAGTCCGTACATGATATTTTTCACCGTGCGTGCGACGATAACAGCTCCGATGACGCCGACGAATATACTGACGCAAATAATAAAATAGAGCGGCCGTAAGCTGTGGCTGATGACTTCGTCAATTTCATTCACTGTGATGCCGACCGCAACGGCTCCGACTTGTTTTCCATTCTTGGCGTAGACAGGCACGAACGCTCTCTGCGATTTCCCAAGCGTGCCTGAGGCGGTGCTGATATGGACATGTCCTTTTAATACTTCGACTTCATCTCCGCCCCTGAATTTTTTTCCGATTTTGCTGTGGTCCGGATGGGTTCTGCGCATGCCATTCATATCCATGACAACGACAAATTCTGTGCCGGTAATTTTCTGGACGTCCAGCGTGTAGCTGAGCAGTTCCTTCTGGTTTTTTCCGCTCTCCAATGCGGAGGCAGTAATCGGCGCGTCGGCAACCATTTCAGCCGTTTGCAGCGCTGTGTCTCTTTCCTGATCACGTATCCTTTTAGAGGTTTGGGCACCGACGGTAAAAAAGGTGATGAGCAGTGCGATTAACACGACGATACAGACAAATATGGTGAGTCTGGTTTGCAGTTTTAATGTTTTTTTCATATAAAACTTCCTTACGTTTTATGATTCCTGCGTACTACTTTACTCTCAAAATGCCGCTTTGTGAAGATTTGGGACCGTAATTCGTAAAAAGGAGAAAAAATGGAATAATTTATCTTGTCAATGTGTTTTAAGTCCTCCATAATAAATGAGGTAGATTACAGAAAGGGACTTTTTTATATGAAAAATACTTATTTGACAGGATACTTTCCGCTGATTGCGATCCTGCTTTTTAGTTCGTCTTTATCCATTTCAACTTCACTCTATGCGTTGAAGATGCTGTCTTCATTTGGAATGTACGATGGAATGCTCGATTACTTCTCAGAGAAAGGAATCAGACTTGCGTTATTTGCGGCCTTTGCACTTTTATATTTTATGGTTCTGTCCGCTCTGAAATTAATTGCAAATACCGTGACTGAGCTGTCACTGCTGTTTTTCGCAAATGATCCGGAAGGAAACAACCTGAAAACAGTCAGAATGGGCTCTATCATATATTTAGGCGGCGGGATCTTATCCTTTGTGCTATTGCAAAATGTCATCTGGATTGTGATCTGGTTTGCAGTTGTTACACTTGCTTACTTTGTGTTCGTTGTTTACCGGATTTATTCAACACTTTCTATCATGTCCTTGGTCGGGTTCATTCTGTTGGAACTGCTGTTTTGGTTTACATTTGTTATCGGTATTCTGTTCATATTTATCAAGCTTTATAATAGCATAATGGCTAGCTTACCTGTGTAAGCTAGCCATTTTTTCGTTTATGGTAAAAATCTATTTTTTATAGAAGGGGAGGGGAGCATACATTCATTTTTTTTGCCGAACCACTTATAGCGGTTTTTGGCAATGAAAGAATAGAGCATATCTCTGACAGGTTTCGGCACTGCAAAAAACAAGACGAAGAGCCGCCACGGGCCCCGCAGATGCCTAAAAACCTTTATGGCTGCAGTTGACTTAGTGTAAACCTGGCCGTCTTCAATAAAGACAAAGCTGTCAAAATGCTCAGTCGGAAGCCCGCTTTTTTTCAGCAGGCTCTGTCCTGTTTCCGATTGAAGCGATGCAAATGAAATCAAACCGTTTGGATCACGCTTTATGATAAATTGAACGGCACCGTTGCATAAGTTGCACACACCGTCAAACAGCAATACGCGATTTGGAATTTGTTTTGATGTCACGGCAGATCCCCTCCGATTCTTTAATAAGCTGCCTGCAGCGTTCCTTTCCAGATGGAAAGCTGAGGGCTGATACTGTGAAGGTATTCAACGCTGCTCGGTGTATCTTTTCCGACCCAGACACCCATTGTGTACGTATCAGTCAGACCGACGAACCACATATCATGATAATCATTTGAGGTTCCCGTTTTACCGCCGATATAAGGCGCTTTGAAATATGCTTTTTTCCCTGTTCCGCTTTTGACAACGGAAGACATCAGTTTTTTCAGCTGCATGTTTGTGCGGACGCTGAATATCTGTGTCGCTTTGTCATTCCATTTATAAATCGTTTTTCCTTTTAAATCCGTCACTTTTGTAATCGCGTGGCTCGGCGAGTAGCTTCCGCTGTTGCCGAATGTTGTATACGCCTTTGTCATCTCAAGAGGCGTCATGCCGTGTGTAAATCCGCCAAGCGCCGCCGGCAGAAGATAGTCGCTGTTGACAAGCTTTGAAAAATGATACGGCTCAATATAGCTGAATGCTTTTTGGATGCCAACACGGTCCAGCATTCTGATGGCCGGTGTATTATACGAGTTTTTAAACGCTGTATCGAGCGTTACTGTGCCGAATGTGCGGTTATTGTAGTTTTGCGGACAGTAGTCTCTGCTGCAAAATTTGCCGGCATTAATTGTGCTGCTTGCCGTCGCACCTGTCTGTTCAATATAAGGTCCGTAATCGAGAAGCGGCTTAATGGATGACCCTGGCTGTCTGTATGCTTGGTAGGCACGGTTAAAATCATACTTGCGATAGTTTTTGCCGCCGGATAGAGCGACAACTTGATGTGTCTGGTGATTAATCACAGCCGCTCCGCCCTGTACGCCCGCATACGGAAGCTTCGAATTCATTTGTGCCACGACTTGATTTTGCATGTACGGATCAAGTGCGGTATAAATTTTTACGCCGTCTTTCAGAAGTGTGCTGACTCTGGCGGACAGCTCGTTTTCTATTTTGTCTTTTTGTTTTCCTGACGCTTTTTGAAGACGCTTATCAAAGCCTTCGGATTCAGACACTAGTTGAGTGAATTCATCATTTACGTAGGAAACGTAGTCGGGATATTTGTCTTCTTTCTCTTCGACATCCAGTTTGATTTTTTGTTTTACGGCTTTTTTCAGCTCTTTGTCTGTAATGACTCCGGCATTTTTTAACCCTTTAAGCAAGCGTTCTTGACGGCTTTTCGTGTAGTCAAAATGCTTGAGAGGATCATATAATGTAGGGTTATTAGGTATAGCGCAAATAAAAGCCATTTCTCCCAGTGTGAGAGATTTCAGCGGTTTGCTGAAATAGAATTCAGCAGCTGATCCGACGCCATAAACGCCGTTATTAAAATAAATCGTATTTAGGTAGGCTTCAAGAATCTCATTTTTCGTATACTTTTTCTCAAGCTGATAGGAGTACGCGAGCTCAGTCAGTTTGCGGCTGAAGGAGCGCTCATGACTCAAATACAAGTTTCTTGTAAGCTGCTGTGTGATGGTGCTGGCCCCCTGGTCAATCTTTTTGTCCTTCACGTTGGAAGCGGCCGCCCGCACCATCCCCATAAAGTCAAAGCCTTTATGTTCGTAAAAATGGCGGTCCTCGGAAGTTAAAAATATCTGTTTGACTTCTTCGGGAATCTTCTTGAAGGGAACCAGCACACGGTTCTCATCATCGCTGACGATTTCCGAGACCAGAGATCCGTCCCTGTCGTACATGTAGCTGTTCTGAACAAGGCTGATCTCTTTCAAATCAATATTCTTATCAAGCACCTGATCCAGGGACTTCATTTGTTTTACTTCTTTTCCGGAAGCGATAACTGTAAATGCAAACAATGGGATTATGCAAAGGAGCAAAATCCATCCGATTATTTTTCGTAACATGGTCACTCTCTTTTCTCCTAAATTCTAGCCATATCGTACCATTCTTTTGAGTTTACGAGAAGGTTAAATTTAGAAGACTCCTCAATTTTTGCTGAGAATCAGCTTGCTTTGGCATACGATTCTTTTTGGAATTTCTTCATGATCCAAAGCAGGCAGGCACCTGCGAAAAAGAGAAATGCTGTGACATAAAAGGCTGCAGAGATATTGAAGTGACTTGATATAATACCGCCGAGAAGAGGTCCGAGAACGTTTCCTAAAAAGCGAAAGCTGACATTGTAGCCGAGGACTTCTCCCTGGATGGAGCCCGGAGCCTCAATGCGGATCGCCGCTGTGATGCATGGCAGAAGGCCGCCCATCGCCATCCCGAATAAAAACCTGAAAACAAGCAGCACACTGAATGAAGAAGCGAGTGCCTGCGGAATAAAAAATAAAGAGGCGGCGATTAAAAGTCCGATTAAAATGCGGCGGTGGCCGTAGCGGTCTCCTAAATCTCCCCATTTTCTTGCCAGCAGCAAACTGCCGAGTCCGGTTGCCGAAAATGCCATGCCGGAGAAAAAGGCCAGATTGTCAGATCCGTGCAGCTCGTTTACATATAAAGCGAGCAACGGCTGGATACTGAAATTTCCTGTTTGAATCAGCATGGTTAACAGCATCATGACCCAAAGCGCGGGCTGGTGAAAAATATAGGAGAGCACTTCTTTTCTCGTATAAGACTGACGTTTATTTATCTTCTCTGTGAGCGGCTGTTCTTTGACCCCGAATAACACGAGAAGAACGGCTAAGAAAATCACAAAGGATGTGATAAAAAAGGTATACGTAAAGCCGAAGTGATCAGTAAGAACGCCTCCCAAAAGCGGGCCGAACAAGCTTCCGGACACTTGCCCCATTTGGAGCGTGCCAAGCGTTTTGCCGGCTGAGCTTTTAGGCGTCTGCGCGGAAATCATTGCAAGGGATGTCGGGATAAATCCGGTTACAAGCCCCATTGCCATTCGCAGAAAAAACAATTGATATACCGACGTGACAAAGCCCATTAATAAAATGCTGACGGCAATGCCGGTTCCGGTTGTCAAAAGGATTTTCTTGTAACCTCGTTTGTCTCCGAACCGCCCCCAGAATGGGGATACCAAAAAAGCCATGAAAAATGTAATGCCGAACACATAACCGCTCCACCTTTGCACAAAGCCGTTGGAAAAGGTGCTGAGCGTCTCAATATACAAGGAGAGAAAAGGGACGATCATCGTTGTGCTGGCTGATACAAAAAAATTCGACAGCCACACAATGACAAAGTTTTTCTTGCGGATAGAAATAACATCACCTTCTTATTATTTCGGGTTCCTTACTAATTATAAAGAAACAGTGCACCATTTAAAAGAAACAATGCGGCTGGGAAAATTCATTATTTTTAGAAAATGAAGAAATGAAGAGAAGGAGAATTGATATACTATAAAGATAGCATTCTTCTGATCGGAGGAAAGGCAGGTGTAAAAATAGTGGAGGCAGGCAACTTACTCATTATTGATTTCGAATTTACGATGCCCGAAGGAAAATACAGTCCGCAAAATTTTTTTCCGGAAATCATTGAAGCAGGAATTGTAAAGTCGGTTAATGGTGAAGTAGTTGAGACGTTTTCGAGTTATATCAGGCCGAAAAAATTCCCCAAGCTGACGAAGCGCTGCAGATCATTTTTAAACATTACGCAAAACCAGGTAGATGAGGGGATGAGGTTCGAGGACTTTATCCGTAAATTAAATGAGCTTGATCCTGAAAAAAATTGCACGATCATCACGTGGGGAAACATGGATATGAAAGTGCTGAAGCAAAATTGTATGTTTAACCATATTCCTTTCCCTTTTAAAGGGGAGATGAGAGATTTATCGCTTGAATATAAAAACTTTTTTGGAGACCGGACACTGACAGGCTTGTGGAAGGCCGCGGAAGAGTACGGAGATAAAGGAACCGGCACTCATCATAAGGCGCTTGACGATGCTCTTACAGCCTATAAGCTTTTTAAGCTTGTCGAGCAGGATAAGCAGTATCTTGAAAAACCAAAACCGCCGACAATCGGCGAGAGGATTGATTTATCTGAACTGTTCCGGCGCGCCACATAAAAAACCCAATCTTTCGTCAGACTGGGTTATGGACGGGTAAAGTATTCTTTTTCTAAAACGTCCAGATTGTTCAGGGAGCGCTTTGCCCATTCTGAATCATCTCCGGTCAGTTTGGCTCTCAGCTGTGCAACCGCTTCCCGCAAAGACTCGTTATAATCCGGCACTTCACTGTCATAGGGCTTCACCATATGATGAGGGATATTGGTCTGTTCGCCGAAAGCGAGCGCTCTTCTCTCATGGAAAAACGGCACATCTGCCTGTTTTGGATTGTGAAGGTCTCCTTGAGCGGGATGGGCAAGAACCGCCTTGATTTTGACTAAATAATGCTGCGGTCTGCAATCTGTTATTTCTCCTATGTATACACCTGTTTTGTAAAATCCTTTTACGATAGAGCCTTTCTCAAATGTACTCATCTGTTATCACCTCGCATTCATTCTATAAAAGTTCCAATTGATTTGCTAGTGAGGAAGGTCGGCAGGGAGCTTGATCGTCACAATGGTTCCTCTTTGAAAGCTGCTGCTGAACGAAATGGTTCCGTGATGATGTTCAATGATGGAAAACGTCACAGTCAGTCCAAGTCCTGTTCCGTTCGTTTTTAAAGAATAATAAGGTTCACCCAGCTTCTGCATTTGGTGATCCGTCATGCCGACACCGTTATCTGAGATTTTGATTACGATCATATGGCCGCTTCTTTTGGCTGAAACTTGGATGACCCCTTTACCCGGGGGGACGGCTTCAATGCTGTTTTTCATGAGGTTGATCACAGCCTGCTTCAGCTTTGTTGCATCCCCGTATACCAAAAGGTCCGGCTCGGCGTCCGCCTCTACTGTCACAGATTTGTAATTGGCATACGAAATCATGAGGGAGCTCGTCTCTCTGATAAGAGAAGATAAATCAAAAATCTCTTTTTCATATAATTGCTGTTTGGCGATATCAAGATAATTTGTAATAATGCCTTGAGCCCGGTCAAGCTCTGACAGCACAAGTTTTTTATAATCCGCACTGGATTTGTTTTGAAAGGATTCATCATTAAAAAGCAGCTGGACAAATCCCCGGACAACTGTCAGCGGATTTCTGACTTCATGAGCCACACTTGCCGCAAGTTCACTCACAATCTCCATTTTTTCCGAATGAATAAGCTGGGAACGCAGGGCGATATTTTCTGCGATGCTTTCTATAATATAAATGCTTAAAAGAAGAACGATGCAGCGGAATAAACCCGATACAGCTGCCTCATAATATAACGCTTCGGAATTTTGAAAATTTAAAATATTAACGGCGGAAAAAACCAAGATGGAGGCGAAAAATAAGAAGATCTCCAAGCAACCGATGAATAAAGACAGCAGCAGTTTTCTCGCTTTGGACATGAATGGCCACTTTTTTTGAAGCAAAATTGAGATGATGATATGAAAAGGCAGCAAAGTGAAAACATAAATGGCGGAAGGCTCAAAAAACAGCAGTTCAAAACATAAGACGGATGCGGCGACTGTTAGCCCGGAAGCAGTGTTTATGTAAAATAAACAAATGATGACAGGAATGATTTGAAGACCGTATTGGATGTAGTCCATTTCCTGTATAGGGAAGATAATGCATAAAACGGAGGCGCCGCATGCAAATAACGTGACCAATCCATTGTTGATTTTTGGTACAAGGATCGACGGTTTTCCAAGCCAAAACACTTGGTAAAGAAGAATGGGAAACAAAATAAAGCAAATATGCAGGAGATAGTCTTTTAGAATTTCCATTCGAGTGAAATCCTTTCGTATAAAATATGAATCTATTATAACACTTATCATAAGAAGTAATATACAAAATTTCTTTATAAAGAACGCCTTTACGATTGATGCGTAAAGGCGTTTGTGACGAATTTTTACTCTAACGCTGTTTTTATCCGGCGCAGTCCGTCCTGCAAGGTTGCCAGAGGGCATCCTGCATTCAAACGCATAAATCCTTCTCCGCCAGGGCCGTACTTCGTGCCGGGCTCCAAAATAATTTTCCCTTTGTGCAGCATCTTTTGCTGCAGCTCTGCATCAGACAGGCCGTATGCGCGGAAATCGAGCCAGATCAGGTAAGACGCATCAGGCTTTATCATCTTGACATTCGGGAGCTCGCTGGTCAAAAAGGCCGCCGCCTCATCCATATTTTTCTCAAGATAAGAAATCAGTTCATCAAGCCACGGCCCGCCTTTTGAGTAAGCCGCTTCGATTGCGCTCACGGCAAACGCGTTTAATCCGCCTAAACCGTTTCGCTGCAGGCTTGCTGAAAATTTGGCGCGCTTCAGCCGGTCTGGAATAATGATTGCTGACGCCTGCAAACCCGCGATGTTAAACGTTTTGCTCGGTGCTGCGCAAGTCACAGAAATCTCAGCGAAATCGTCAGAAAGAGAGGCAAACGGTGTATGGGTATTTCCGTAGAGCATCAAATCGGAATGAATTTCATCTGAAACGACTGTAACGCCGTGTTCAAGGCATAATTCGCCGAGCTTCAGCAAATCTTCCCGGCCCCAGGCGCGCCCTGAAGGGTTATGCGGATTGCATAAAATAAACATTTTGACGCTCGGATCACTGATTTTTGTCTTCAAATCTTCAAAATCCATTACATATGTTCCGTCTTTTTCTTTAAGCGGATTATGTAAAATACGCCGGCCGTTTTTCTCAATCATATGGTAAAAAGGCGTGTAAACAGGGGATTGGACAATCACTTGATCCTTTGGTTCTGTAAAAGCCTGAACCGCCATGCCCAAAGCTGTGACAACACCGGGACTGAATGTAATGCTGTCCGGGTTCACCTTCCAGCTGTGCCGGTTATGCATCCATGCACACACTGCATCTTTTGTTTTCTGGTCTGGAGCTGTATATCCGAAAATCCCTTGTTCCAAGCGCTGTTTTAATGCTTCTGTTATGGCTTCCGGCGCACGAAAATCCATATCCGCCACCCACATCGGGAGTGCGTCTGTCACGCCGAATAATTCGCCTGTCTTGTCCCATTTGACGGATTGGGTGCCGAGGCGCTGTTCTTGTTTATCAAAATTCATTCTGTTCCACCTCTTATGTATGTTTATTTTTCTTAGCGTAACTATGATAAAATAGATCTGCACATTTTATTATAAGCGGTGATGAAAATGGAAGAAAGTCAAGCGGTCAGGGAAATGATCAATGTCATTGCCAAATGGGACCCGTTTAAATATGGTGAAGATTTTTATGAAACGGAGGCTGTTGATGTCGTACAGGCCGTCTATGATGAAGACGATCCTGAAGTGTTAGCAAAAAGCATACAGCATATTTTCGAAGCTTCTTTTGAACAAACACTTCCGATCGACAGCTGCCGGAATGTGGCTGGCCAGCTGCTGTTCATTAAAGACAGCAGCTCTTGCACGCCTTGAAAAACCGGTATACAAACCGGTCAGGCTGTCGAGAAAATCTCGACAGCCTTTATTTTTCCTTAAAATATCCATTCTCCTGTAATAAAATAAAAGAAAGATTAAAAAGGACGGTGTCTTTCTCATGTTCCACACAAGAAATTCTTCTCAAAATGCAGCCGAATTTGTTCTGCTTGACCAACTCGTCGAAGAAGATCATCTGCTTCGAAAAATTGATAAATACATAGACTTCTCTTTTATCATTGAAAAGGTTAAGCCGTACTACAGCGAAAACAAAGGCCGCCCCTCACTTGATCCGCTGATTTTATTTAAAATGATGTTTATCGGCTACCTCTACGGTATCCGTTCAGAAAGACAGCTCGAAAAAGAAATTTACTACAATATGGCGTACAGGTGGTTTCTCGGATTGAACATAAACGATCCAGTTCCGCACCACTCCACTATCAGCTGGAACAGACGTACACGCTTTAAAAATACAACCATTTTTCAAGACATTTTTGATGAGATCGTTCTCCAGGCCATCAATCATGACATGGTGGGCGGACGTGTCCTTTTCACCGATTCAACTCATCTAAAAGCCAATGCCAACAAGCACAAATACACAAGAAAAACAATTGCTCAGGATACCCAAAACTATATCAAGGATTTAAATGAAGCCATTCAAGAAGATCGGGAAGAACACGGAAAAAAGCCATTAACAATCAAAGAGGAGGTGAAAGCTGAAAAAGAGATCCGCCACAGTACAACCGATCCGGAAAGTGGATATCTATATCGTGAAAATAAACCGGAGGGTTTCTTTTATTTAGATCACCGCACAACGGATATGAAATACAACATTATCACAGATACCTATGTCACACCTGGAAATGTCCATGATTCTGTGCCTTATCTTGACCGATTAGACCACCAAATCGCACGATTTGGGTTTCAAGTAGAAGCCGTCGCCCTTGATTCCGGATATTTAACGACTCCGATCTGTAAAGGATTATCTGACCGCCAAATCTTTGGTGTCATCGCACATAGACGTTATCACCCTACGCGGGGCTTATTTCCAAAATGGAAATTTCATTACGACAGTGAACAAGACAGATATATTTGCCCGAACCAGCAAACACTTACATACTCAACAACTGACCGAAAAGGCTACCGGTCATATAAATCAAATCGTGAAACCTGTTCCGCATGCCCTTTACTTGCGCAATGCACAAGATCAAAGAACCGCCAGAAGGTCATCACCCGGCATGTATGGGAGGACCACAAAGAAAAGGTCAGACAAAATCGTTTGTCTGTTTCAGGGAAAACCCTCTATAAAAAAAGAAAAGAAAAAATAGAGCGAAGCTTTGCAGATTCAAAACAGCTGCATGGGCTTCGCTATTGCAGGTTGAGGGGAAAACGGAATGTGAGTGAACAAGTTCTCCTCACAGCCGCATGCCAGAACATGAAGAAGATTGCCACATACCTAGCCAAGCAGGGCTAGGCATGTGGGAACGCTTTTTCTGCATCTGAAACCTGATGAATATCTAAAGAAACTGTATAAAACAAAAAAGCTTGTAGAAAAAACATCGTTTTCTCTACAAGCTGACCGGTATACAAACCGGTTTTTTTATTCTGTGATAAACTCTGCAATTCGTTCGGAAACGAATTCAGGGCGTTCCTCCGGCACCAAATGCCCTGTTTCCCGCAATGAATACAGTTTGGAATCCGGAAGGTCATGGTGCAGGCGTTCGCCGATTTTAAACGGAACCACCTTGTCTTCCTCGCCCCAAATCAATAAAGCGGGTTTGTTGATCTTTTTCAATTCCTCAGACTGTAAATCTCCTTCTCTGTGCCGGATGAACCTCGTCATTGCTTTGAAAATCTGTTCATCTTGAAAAGGTTTGCCGTAGCCGTCAATCATCACGTCGTCAATCAGCGATTTGTTGTGGACGACATTTAATAAGTTTTTCATCACGCCTTCTTTGGAAAGCCAGCGTTTTATATAAAGATGAAAATATGGGAGGTGAGTCCCGAAGATAATCGTCGGGTGCGAGCGTTTTAAATAACCTGAACTGCAAAGAAGCACAATCTTTGAGAAGAGCTCAGGCTTTAATAGAGCAGCCGACAGCGATATCTGTCCTCCCATCGAATGCCCGACAAGCGCCGCCTGTTTGACTTGCAAGTGCTCCAGGAGTCCGATGATAAGCATGGCGAGGTTTTGATAGGTATATATAAATGTCCTTGATTTTTCTGATTGGCCGAAAGGAGGCAAATCGAGCGCGATGATGTCATACTGGTCTCGAAGCAAGGGGATTAATTTTCTGAAGCTGAAAGCAGAAGATAAAAAACCGTGTACGCAGACAATTGTTTGTTTGCCCGGGTTTTGATAGTGCTCATAATATACATGTACTCCTCCGACTTTAACACGCCTTATTGGTGTAACCGCCTCCATTTTGCCCGTCACTCCCTTCATAGGATGTCCTGTATTATGCCCTGAAATTGTCAGTTCTAGCGGAAGTTTCTCCTCGTTTTTTCTTAGCATTCGTCAAAAAACGTGATATAATGTCATGAGATTTCTTGACATTGCAAAGGTGTGAATTGAATGAAATTGACCGAGAAAGAAACAGAAATATTAGAAATTTTAGACGAAAACAGCCGCGCCGATCTAGAAACAATCGCAAAGATGGCCGGTATCCCTGTAAATGAAGTAAAAGCGATCATTGACAAATTGGAAAAAGAAAAGGTTATCATCGATTATTCCGCTATGATCGACTGGCGGAAGGTGGACGGTCATGAAGGCGTGACAGCTATGATTGATGTTAAAGTTACTCCGAAGCGCGGAGTCGGTTTTGACGAAGTGGCGGAGCGGATTTACCGATTCCAGGAGGTAGAATCAGTCTACCTGATGTCGGGCGTATACGACCTGTCTGTCGTGATCCGCGGCAATTCAATGTCTGACGTTGCGCGTTTCGTATCTGATAAACTGTCAACTCTTGATTCAGTTGTGTCTACAACAACACATTTTATCCTGAAAAAATACAAGCATGACGGCAAAGTATTTGAAACGGGAGACGACGACAAAAGAATCGTGGTGTCACCGTAAATGACTTCTTATTTATCCGATTATGTACAACAAATAAAACCATCCGGCATCCGCAGATTCTTTGATTTGGCGGCAACGATGGAAGGGGTTATTTCTTTAGGAGTCGGAGAACCTGACTTTGTAACGGCTTGGAATGTACGTGAAGCAAGCATTCTTTCCCTTGAACAAGGGTATACGTCATATACCGCTAATGCAGGTTTATACTCATTGCGGGAGGAAATCAGCCGTTATGTCAGCTGCCGGTTTGGTCTTACATACTCTCCTGACGATGAACTGATTGTGACGGTAGGGGCGAGTCAGGCTTTGGATATTGCGATCCGCGCCATTGTAAATCCCGGTGAGGAAGTGATTATTCCCGAGCCGTGTTTTGTGGCGTATGAATCGCTTGTGTCTTTGACAGGCGGCGTCCCTGTTCATGTCCATACGACGGCTGATAAAGGTTTTAAAGCAACGGCCGAGGATTTTGAAGCGGCAGTGACCGAAAAAACAAAGGCCATTCTCATTTGTTCGCCTTCGAATCCGACCGGCTCGGTTTACTCAAAGAAAGAGTTACATGAAATTGCTGAGTTTGCCAAAACACATGATTTGATTGTACTGAGCGACGAGATTTACGCGGAACTGACATACGATGAGGAATTTACAAGCATAGTAGCATTCCCGGGGATGAAAGAGCGGACGGTTGTCATTTCGGGATTTTCAAAGGCGTTTGCCATGACAGGCTGGAGACTCGGTTTTGCCGCGGCGCCTTCAGATATTCGCAACGCGATGCTTAAAATCCACCAGTATGCGATGATGTGCGCGCCTGCAATGGCGCAATACGCGGCGCTTGAAGGATTGAAAAACGGAATAGAAGACGTAGAAAAGATGAAAAAGAGCTATCGAAGAAGACGTAATTTGTTTGTTGAAACGCTAAATGAAATCGGTCTCAGCTGTCACCATCCGAGCGGTGCTTTCTATGCTTTCCCATCCATCAAAAGCACTGGGATGAGCTCAGAACAGTTTGCCGAGGAGCTCCTGATGCAGGAAAAAGTAGCCGTTGTTCCCGGTAATGTGTTTGGGCCGAGCGGAGAAGGATATATCCGCTGTTCATATGCGACATCAATTGAACAGCTGCAAGAAGCATTGGTCAGAATGAAGCGCTTCTTACACAAAACAACATAAAAAAAGATACGAACCTTTTGTTCGCATCCAATAAAAGGGGGAATACTAGAAAGCCTTTGGTATTTGCAGTATACCCTCTTTTTGATATGCTTAAACGTGATATCATATAAAAAAAGTTTCCTTTGCGGAAATGAAACATGTATGATATAATTTTAAATTGCGTATAAACAGATATTTAATTTAACTTAGGAGTTGTTATGAATGGCAGCAAAATTTGAAGTGGGCAGTGTTTACACTGGTAAAGTTACAGGATTACAAGCGTATGGTGCGTTTGTTGCATTAGATGAAGAAACTCAAGGTTTAGTACACATTTCTGAAGTGACTCACGGTTTCGTAAAAGACATCAACGAGCACCTTTCAGTTGGCGACGAAGTACAAGTAAAAGTACTAGCTGTTGACGAAGAAAAAGGAAAAATCAGCCTTTCTATTCGTGCGACACAAGCTGCGCCTGAGAAAAAAGAAAGCAAACCAAGAAAACCTAAAGCTGCGCAAGTAAGCGAAGAAGCTTCTGCACCACAAGGTTTCAACACATTAAAAGATAAGCTTGAAGAGTGGATCGAAATGTCCAACCGCAAAGACCTTATCAAAAAATAAGCACGAAAAAAGCACCGGACAGGAATGTTCGGTGCTTTTGATTTAATACAAAATCCCAAAACACTTTGTTTTGGGATTTTGTCTCCTTTTTTCAGCGTGATTGAAAACCTTTGAAGTCTAGGAAGGGCGAGCATTGAAGCACAGCGAATGTACAATTCGTGAGCACCGACGCGCAGACCTGACAACGAATGCGAAGGTTTGTCAACTCGCTGAAGCACCGGACAGGAATGTTCGGTGCTTTTTTATCCTATCGCATTTCAGGATTTGCTGCCTCTTCACGTGATCTTTCCTCGTTTGGTTTAAACAGCAGACCGAGGTTGATTAAGCCGGCGATTCCGACAAGACCGTAAATAATACGGGAAAGAGCTGACCCTTGGCCGCCGAAGATGGCCGCTACTAAATCAAATTGGAAAAATCCGATCAGTCCCCAGTTAATAGCGCCAATGATTGTTAACACAAGGCAAATTCTCTGAATGGTGCTCATGTTTTGCAACCTCCTCCATGAATTATTAAAACAGTTATAGATTGTGACATATTGGAGAATCTATACATGCATTCTCCATATTGAGAGTAGCCGACGAAACGGCCCAAACTCAGCTTGTATCTGTTCCTTTCCCAGCATCTTGCAAATGAAAACTGCCCGATACGCTGAAAACGGAAAGAGCTGATTGCTTTACATGGAGCGCAGGCATTCTGCATAATGAAAATCTAAGGAGGAGATGTCATGCAAAACTTTACATATTGGAATCCGACGAAATTAATTTTCGGCCGCGGAGAAGTTGAAAAACTCCCGGAGGAACTGAAACCTTACGGAAAAAATGTATTGTTAGTCTACGGAGGCGGAAGCATTAAACGCAGCGGCCTTTATGATCAAGTGATGGAACAGCTGAATAAAGCCGGTGTCACGGTGCATGAATTAGCAGGCGTAGAGCCGAACCCGCGCGTGTCGACTGTTAATAAAGGTGTTGCGATCTGCAAAGAAAACAACATTGATTTCTTATTGGCTGTCGGCGGCGGAAGTGTCATCGACTGTACAAAGGCGATTGCTGCGGGGGCAAAGTATGATGGTGATGCGTGGGATATCGTAACGAAAAAACACCAGCCGAAGGAAGCTTTGCCGTTCGGAACTGTATTGACTCTCGCCGCAACTGGTTCTGAAATGAACGCAGGTTCAGTTATTACCAACTGGGAAACAAAAGAGAAATATGGATGGGGCAGCCCGCTCGTGTTCCCTAAATTCTCTATTTTGGACCCAGTGAACACATTTACTGTTCCTAAAAACCACACGATCTACGGCATGGTTGATATGATGAGCCACGTGTTTGAACAATACTTCCACCATGTATCAAACACACCTTACCAGGATCGCATGTGCGAATCTCTTTTACGCACAGTCATCGAAACAGCGCCTAAGCTGATCAATGATCTTGAAAATTACGAGCTGCGTGAAACGATTCTTTACACAGGGACAATCGCTTTAAACGGTATGCTGTCAATGGGTGCAAGAGGGGATTGGGCAACTCATAATATCGAACATGCCGTTTCAGCCGTTTACGATATTCCGCATGCCGGCGGACTTGCGATTCTCTTCCCGAACTGGATGAGACATACATTATCAGAAAACCCGGCCCGCATGAAGCAGCTTGCGGTGCGTGTGTTTGATGTAGAAGAATCTGGAAAATCAGATGAGGAAATCGCGCTGGAAGGAATCGACAAGCTGTCTGCTTTCTGGACAAGCCTAGGCGCTCCAAACCGACTGGCTGACTACGATATAAATGACGAACAGCTCGACACAATTGCCGACAAGGCAATGGCAAACGGTACGTTCGGCCAGTTTAAATCACTTAACAAAGAAGATGTACTCGCTATTTTAAAAGCATCTCTATAACATAAGGGGGAAATAGCCGATCCGGCTGCTTCCCTTTTTCTTTGGACTTATGTTACAATTGTTAATCTGTTTTTTGATACAGCATCATTTGGAGGTTTTACAATGGAAAATTTCACTTATTATAATCCGACAAAGCTGATTTTTGGAAAAGGCCAGCTTGAACAATTAAGAAAAGAATTAAAGCAATACGGTAAAAATGTTCTGCTTGTCTACGGAGGCGGAAGCATTAAACGTAATGGCCTTTATGACCAGGTAACAGGCATATTAAAAGAAGAAGGCGCCGCTGTCTATGAACTGCCGGGGGTAGAGCCGAACCCGCGTCTTGCAACTGTGGAAAAAGGCATTGACCTATGCAGACAGCATGATATTGATTTTCTGCTTGCTGTGGGCGGCGGAAGTGTAATTGACTGCACAAAAGCGATCGCTGCGGGAGTAAAATATGACGGAGACGCTTGGGACATTTTCAGCAAGAAAGTAACAGCCGAAGATGCACTGCCGTTCGGTACCGTTCTAACCCTTGCTGCTACAGGTTCTGAAATGAACCCTGACTCTGTGATTACAAACTGGGAAACAAACGAGAAATTTGTATGGGGAAGCAATGTAACTCATCCGCGGTTCTCGATTTTAGACCCTGAAAATACGTTTACAGTGCCTGAAAATCAAACGGTTTACGGCATGGTTGACATGATGAGCCACGTGTTTGAACAATACTTCCATAATGTCGAAAACACACCGCTGCAAGACAGAATGTGCTTTGCCGTTCTGCAGACGGTAATCGAAACAGCTCCAAAACTATTGGAGGATCTGGAAAATTACAAACATCGTGAAACGATTTTATATGCTGGCACAATCGCTCTGAATGGCACGCTTCAAATGGGCTACTTCGGCGACTGGGCTTCTCATACTATGGAGCATGCCGTATCAGCTGTTTACGATATTCCGCATGCCGGCGGACTCGCGATCCTGTTCCCGAACTGGATGAGATACACGCTTGATACAAATGTCGGCCGCTTTAAAAACCTTATGCTCAATATGTTTGACATTGATACAGAAGGCAAAACGGATAAAGAAATCGTGCTTGAAGGAATCGACAAGCTGTCTGCCTTCTGGACAAGTCTGGGTGCGCCTTCCCGTTTATCCGACTATGATATCGGAGAGGAAAAACTGGAACTGATTGCTGATATCGCAGCCAAAGAAATGGAGCATGGCGGCTTCGGCAACTTCCAAAAATTGAACAAAGATGACGTGCTTGCCATCCTTCGCGCGTCACTCTGATTTCTAAGGACGGAATGCAGTCATTCCGTCCTTTCTTCTTGACTTGATTTCACAGATAAGTTCATATAAAGTGAAAGATGAAAACATTATACCGTTATGGAGGGACAAGCAATGACGCATGTACGCTTTGACTACTCAAAAGCGTTGACTTTCTTCAACGAACATGAACTTACATATTTACGCGATTTTGTAAAAACAGCACACCATAATATTCATGAAAAAACAGGCGCGGGCAGCGATTTTCTAGGCTGGGTGGACCTCCCTGAACATTATGATAAAGATGAATTCGCGCGCATTAAAAAAAGTGCGGAAAAAATCAAATCTGACTCTGATGTATTGCTTGTTGTCGGTATCGGCGGTTCTTACCTCGGCGCGCGGGCAGCGATTGAAGCGCTTAATCACGCGTTTTACAATACACTGCCAAAAGCAAAACGAGGCAATCCGCAAGTCATTTTCATCGGAAACAACATCAGCTCATCTTATATGAGAGATGTCATGGATCTTCTCGAAGATGTTGACTTCTCCATTAACGTCATCTCTAAATCAGGTACAACAACTGAACCTGCAATCGCTTTCCGTATTTTCCGCAAGCTTCTTGAAGAGAAATACGGCAAAGAAGAAGCGAAAGCGCGGATTTACGCGACAACTGATAAAGAGCGCGGCGCGTTAAAAACACTTTCTAACGAAGAAGGCTTCGAATCATTTGTCATTCCTGATGATGTCGGCGGCCGTTATTCTGTCTTAACAGCTGTTGGTCTCCTGCCGATTGCTGTCAGCGGCGTCAACATTGACGACATGATGAAAGGCGCATTTGATGCGAGCAAGGATTTTGCCGCATCAGAATTGGAAGAAAACCCTGCATACCAGTATGCGGTCGTTCGCAATGTGCTTTACAATAAAGGCAAAACGATTGAAATGCTGATCAACTATGAGCCGGCGCTTCAATATTTTGCGGAGTGGTGGAAGCAGCTGTTCGGCGAAAGTGAAGGCAAAGACGAGAAGGGCATTTATCCTTCTTCTGCCAACTATTCAACAGACCTTCACTCATTAGGACAGTACGTACAGGAAGGCCGCAGAGACTTGTTCGAAACGGTGCTGAATGTCGAAAAACCTAAACACGAGCTGACAATCGAAGAAGCGGATAACGATCTTGACGGCTTAAACTATTTAGCCGGAAAAACTGTAGACTTCGTTAACAAAAAAGCATTCCAAGGTACAATGCTGGCTCATACAGACGGAAATGTTCCGAACTTAATCGTCAACATTCCTGAGCTGAATGCATATACTTTTGGATACCTTGTTTATTTCTTCGAAAAAGCCTGCGCGATGAGCGGTTATCTCCTCGGCGTCAATCCGTTTGACCAGCCTGGAGTAGAAGCATATAAAGTCAATATGTTTGCATTGCTTGGCAAACCTGGCTTTGAAGAGAAAAAAGCTGAGCTTGAAAAACGTCTCGAAGATTAATGTAAGAAAGCTGACTGGCATTTGCCGGTCGGCTTTTTATAAAATCAGAAAGGTGCTGATGTTCATGAAACAAATGGTCAAACATCTCATCATTGCGGGTTTTTCTGCAGCTGTTTTAGTTATTCTCATATCCTTTGATGCCGTGAATACAGAGTTTTCTTCCAACCTTGGCGGCACACTCTCACACTTTTTTATCCACATCTTTCTTCTGATCGGGCTGCCGCTTGCCACTTTTACCGATGCGGTGCGCCATTTTCTGAATTTGAAGGGATCTCACACCCTTTTAACTAAGTTAGGACTCTATGCAGCTGTTGTCTATGTTTCATGGGAATCTGCGGCGGGGATTGCTGCAGCGATGACTGTTTACTTCTTAATTGAAAGTGCTTTCTTTTCGGTTGGCCGTGCAAAGGAAAAAACGGTTTCCATGTAATCAGCCTCTGAATGAAGTCTTGTTCTGCGGGACAGGATAAATGAAAAAAGGGGCAGTTTGATGATTACGATACCTTCCGTGATAGATGGACAGCCTTTCTTGCTTCAAGAGCTGGAACAAGTCATGAAGCCGCTCGGTTATGTGATAAACGGCGGCTGGGAGTACGACCACGGCTATTTTGATTATAAAATTGATAATAGAGACGGATATTTATTTTTAAGAATTCCCGTCAATGCCATACAAGGCAGTCTGGATGAACGCGGGGCAGCTGTCCGTATCGGAACCCCGTTTATGCTGAGGCAGGTGTTCCAGGCAGGCCTTGATGATCATGCTGAAGGAGGGCCGTTTCAATCGCTGTTTAATCAATTTTCTGAGCCCGAGAGACGGGACGCAGAGATTGATCCGGCGTATTTGGATATCGGCGCCTCCCTTGTCAAAGAGCTGGAGGATGTTTTGTTGGGTTAAAGCGCAAGGAACTGATCCGTTTCAAGCACTTTATATGAAAGAGGAGGGGTAATCATAGGCCCTTCCTCTTTTTGTATGCCGATAATAGTGGTGTTGTGATCAAGAAAATAGAGGACGCATGTTTTATAAGCGGCACCATGCAGTTCAGAAGGAACCGAAATCAGCCGCACTTTTTTATCTAATGTCAGTTCGATTAAGCTTTGCGGTTTAGACAGCTGCAATTTGACCCGGTAATGTTCCAGCATCACGCGGCTTAAGAGCTGGGACGTCCCGATAATTTTATTAGCGCCTGCCCGTTCTGCATTGGTGACAAAGCGGTCTGTCAGAATTTCGACAATACAGTATGCCAGCGGATTCAATCCTTTGACTGATAACAGAATCAGCACCGACAGCATGTCCGCTTCCGCTTCACTTTTATATTGGTCGGCAGTGACCATAACTGTGTCCGCCTCAGTAATATTGGCTCGTTTCAGCGTTTCATCATCAGCGGCGTGTCCGCGTATGAAATGGACATTTTCAATGAGCGGCCCTTCTTTTAACGATTCATCAATCAGAACGACTGTCTTTGAGGGCGCCGCCAGCTGAAGCTCCCTCAAAAGGCGATTTGATTTTTCGTTCCAGCCGATAATAATCACATGGCCCCGTCCTTTGTAAGCGACCTTTCCCTCTATGTAGCGGTGCTGTTTGCTGAAAGCGGCAGCGGATAAGGTGGCAAAGTAAGCAGTGACAAAGCTTGCGCCGATGAATATCAGCAGCATTCCGGCTGCTTGACCAAGCGGCGTGTGCGGCACATAGTCTCCGTAGCCCACTGTTGAGATGGTAACCACGGCCCACCAAATACCTTCGAAGACGGAAGTAAACTGTTCGGGCTCAAGTAAATAAATGATTTGCCCAAACAAAAGAATCAGAAAAAGAATGATCAGCCCGATTCGGATAAATAACGGCCATCTCAGCCAAGAAATAAAGATCCGGTTTGACTTCATTCTTTTTCTCCTTCTTCAGATAATGAAATAGATAAAATCTGTTTAATAATCGTATTCAGCTTCTCATTTAGCTTTTCCTGGCCGTACAGGTCGCGGGCCTGCTTCATGAGATCAGCTGTATCGTCTTCAAGCTGAATGAGCGGTTCGTCGATTTCGGATTCATTATAAAACTGGATAAATACGTCCAGCCCTTCGTTCATCCGGTCAATCGCTGCACTCAGCTGTTCCTTTTCCTCGCTCGTCACTTTCATGTTCATCACACCCGTGCTCTTTTTATAACAGTATGTCCCACTTCCGGCATTGTTTTTCAAAAAATGAACAAAACATATAAAACCGGATTTCTCCATAAACTAAAACAAATAGGCGAGAAAAGGATGGAACAGATGACGATCATTCAAAGAACCGTCGTTGTTTTGATCGGTACGCAGCTTGCGGCATCCGCAGTGATTTTGTTTATTTTCGACTTGAATTCGTATAATCACTTCTCCGATAGCTTCTCATGGCATCATTTTTTGAAAGAGCTGATTGGAGGCTTTTCTTTTTATTTGTTTTCGGCCGGCTTGTTCCTTTTGCTTATCGGAATGTGTGCGCCTAGACGGAAGAAGAAGCGCTTTTCTGTACACGAGAAAGAAAACTCATTAAAATAATCGTAATAAAGAAACATACGATCTTTAAAAAAGGATGATGAAACATGCTTTTTATATTTTTAACAATAGCCGCATTGGGATTGTCGTTTTGGGCACAATTTAAAGTAAAGAGCAACTTTGAAAAGTATTCAAAAGTGGAAGCCTCAAGCGGACGTACAGGGGCAGAAACGGCAAGACGGATTTTAGATATAAACGGTCTTTACGACGTGCCGGTCGAACCGGTAAGAGGCGCTTTAACAGACCATTACGACCCGACAAGACGGGTGGTGCGTTTATCTGAGCCGGTCTATTACGGCCGCTCAATTTCCGCCATCTCCGTAGCTTCCCATGAAGTCGGACATGCCTTGCAGCATCAGGAGTCATATGGTGCGCTTGTGCTGAGACATAAAATCTTCCCAGTCGTGAATTTTGCATCCGGTGTGGCTCCTTTGCTTTTCTTAGGAGGCATGCTTCTCGGCAGCCTGAATTTGATCGGGCTTGGCATTATTCTGTTTTCAGCCGCTGTCTTTTTCCAGCTGATCACACTGCCTGTCGAATTCAATGCAAGTTCACGCGCGAAGCAAATTATTGTGTCAGAAGGATTCATCCGGAACAATGAAGAGAATGGGGTAAATAAAGTGCTGAGCGCCGCCGCCTTAACGTATGTGGCCGCCGCCCTGGTTTCCCTGTTTGAACTTCTTCGCTTTGTGATGATCTTCTTAAACGGTCGTAATGAGAATTAACGTTAAGGAGGTGGCCCCTTACCATTTATGGTAAGGGCTTTTTTTGCTTATATTACAATTGATCGCCATTTTTGTTTTGATTGGCATTACGGCTGTTTTCGTTGCAGCCGAATTTGCAATCGTCAAAATCAGAGGTTCAAAAATCAATCAGCTCATCGAAAGCGGAGACAGCCGGGCGCTTGCCGCACATAAAATCATCTCCAATCTTGACGAGTATTTATCAGCCTGCCAGCTCGGGATTACAATTACTGCCCTCGGCCTTGGATGGCTTGGTGAACCGACATTTGAACGCATTCTTCATCCCTTATTTACAGCGGCAGGCATACCGGA
This sequence comes from Bacillus sp. PK3-037, assembly GCF_054161355.1. Taxonomy (NCBI): domain Bacteria; kingdom Bacillati; phylum Bacillota; class Bacilli; order Caryophanales; family Bacillaceae; genus Bacillus; species Bacillus sp. PK3-037. The sequence goes on from NZ_CP096408.1 coordinate 1,071,307, forward strand.
ACCGTTTAACCACATTGTCACATTTGTAATTGCATTTATCATCGTCACTTTTTTGCATGTGGTAATGGGTGAGCTTGCTCCGAAAACGGTTTCCATTCAAAAGGCTGAAGCTGTCAGTTTATGGATTGCAAAGCCGCTGATCTGGTTTTATAAAATCACATATCCGTTTATCAAAGCATTGAACGGCTCTGCAAGTTTTCTTGTGAAATTGTTTGGCTTTCATTCAGTCAAGGAGCATGAGGTTGTCATCAGCGAGGAGGAACTGAGGCTGATCCTTTCAGAAAGCTATGAAAAGGGAGAAATCAACCAGTCCGAATTTCGCTATGTGAATAAGATTTTTGAATTCGACAACCGCGTGGCGAGAGAAATTATGATTCCGCGTACAGAAATCGCTGTCATTTCTCTGGAGCAGTCGCTTGAAGAAGCGATTCATCTCATCATTAACGAACGGTATACACGGTATCCTGTCATCAAAGAAGATAAGGATCATATTTTAGGGATTATCAACAGCAAAGATATGTTTAAAGCGTATTTTCTCGGCCAGCCGATTAAGCTGAAGCAAATTATGAGACCTGTCATCAGGGTCATTGAAAGCATTCCTGTTCAGCAGCTTTTAATCCGCATGCAGAAGGAACGGATTCATATGGCGATTCTCGTAGATGAATACGGGGGAACGGCGGGGCTTGTCACTGTCGAGGATATTATCGAAGAAATTGTCGGGGAAATCCGTGATGAATATGATCAGGATGAAACGCCGCATATTTTGAAAAAAGGCGAGCACCATTATGTGATGGATGGCAAAGCGCTAATAGATGAAGTGAACGACCTGCTCGACATTGCTATTGAGAATGAAGAAATTGATACGATTGCAGGCTGGCTTCTGACACAAAAAATGGAGCTGGAAGCAGGAGATGTGATACAGGCGGAGGGCTGCGAGTTTAAAATCCTCGACGCCGAAGACCATCACATTCGATTTGTCGAAATCAAAAAAACAGAGTTTTAATCAAAAACAGCCGGGCTGGATCGCGGCTGTTTTTTTGAGTATTAAAAGAAAATCTGGAGCAAAGGCTTCTGAAAAATTGATCAGTGTTTTGTCATCGGCAAGAGGCTTTTTTCTGAAAAAGTGAATGCTTCAAAGGCCTTTTTCTACATAAGATATAAAAACCGCACACGCAGGAAGGAGTGGCTGTATGAAAAAGGCTTGGTGGAAGGAAGCGGTGGTCTACCAAATTTATCCCCGCAGCTTCAAGGATTCAAACAGCGATGGAATCGGGGATATTCAAGGAATCAGGTCCAAGCTTCCGTACATAAAAGAACTTGGTGCCGATGTGATTTGGATTTGTCCTTTGTACGACTCACCCAATGCGGATAACGGCTATGATATAAGAGATTATAAAAACATATTGAGTGATTTCGGCACAATGGCAGATTTCGATCAGCTGCTTCACGATATTCATGAGCTTGGCATGAAGCTCATTATGGATCTTGTCGTGAATCATACAAGTGATGAACATCCATGGTTCATTGAATCACGCGCATCTTTACAATCCCAAAAACGCGACTGGTATATTTGGAAGGACGGGAAAGACGGAAAAGAGCCAAACAATTGGGAAAGCATTTTCGGAGGATCGGCTTGGCAGTATGATCAGCAGACAAGCCAGTATTATCTCCACCTTTTTGATAAAAAGCAGCCAGACCTGAACTGGGAACATCAAGAGGTAAGAAACGCCGTTTATGACATGGTCAATTGGTGGCTCGATAAAGGCATAGACGGATTTCGGGTGGATGCCATTTCTCATATTAAGAAAAAAGAAGGACTGCCTGATCTGCCGAATCCGAAAGGGCTGTCCTATGTTCCTTCTTTTCCTTATCATATGAATGCTGAGGGCATATTGGATTTTTTAACAGAGCTGAAGGAAAACACATTTTCCCGCTACCCGATCATGACAGTCGGAGAGGCAAACGGTGTCTCGGCAAAGGAGGCGGCTGAGTGGGCGGGGGAGGAATCCGGCATTTTCAGCATGATTTTTCAATTTGAACATCTCGGTCTGTGGGATATAGAGGTCAATGAAAGCATCGATATCGCTGCATTCAAACGGATTTTAACAGAGTGGCAGAACCGTTTGGAGGGAATCGGCTGGAACGCTTTGTTTATGGAAAACCATGATCAGCCCCGTTCTGTTTCTGTATGGGGAAACGACGGGAATTCTTTAAAGGAAAGTGCAAAAGCACTCGCCGCTGTTTATTTTCTGATGAAAGGAACGCCGTTTATTTATCAGGGACAGGAAATCGGCATGACCAATGTGGCGTTTCCTTCCATTGAGGATTATGATGATGTCGCGATGAAGCGGCTGTATGACATAGAGATCGCAAAAGGCGCTTCTCACGAGGAAGTAATGAAGATTGTCTGGAAAAAGGGTAGAGACAATTCACGAACACCAATGCAATGGAATGCTTCTTCTCACGCTGGGTTTTCCGATGCCAAGCCATGGATTGGGGTAAATGACAATTACACATGGCTGAACGCCGAGGCGCAAATAAACGATAACACATCTGTCTATCACTTTTACAAAAGCTTGATCAAACTCCGGCAAACATATGATGTATTTATTTATGGCCAATACGAGCTGATTTTGCCGGAAGATCAGCAAATCTTTGCATACCTTCGCAAAAATGATAGCCAAACTGCCCTAATTGCGGCAAATCTGACGGGTGCGCCGGCGTTCTGCAGATATCCCGCATTGCCGTTATCTTCTGACAAACTCCTATTGTCGAATATGGAAACAGAACCGCACAAGCATACGACATCATTGCTGTTAAAACCTTATGAAGCCAGAGTATACCTATGGCAATAAAACTCCAGAAAAAAGCTGGAGTTTTTGTTTTCTTCAGGTTTATGAGCCTGATTTAACAGGAAAAAAAGAACACAGAACGAATATGCAAAGAGAAGAAGGGAATTGAAAGGAGAAACAAATGCTGAAAACTCTGCAAATCAAAACAAACAAAAGAGATGAAATGGTTGAAATCACTCACGAGGTCGAAGCGTTTCTTCAAGAAACAGGAGTGGCAAGCGGGGCAGCGCTGATTTACTGTCCGCATACGACGGCGGGCATTACAATTAATGAAAATGCCGATCCCGATGTGAAAAGAGATATGCTCCGAAGATTTGATGAGATGTATCCATGGGACCATGAGCTGGACCGCCATATGGAAGGCAATACAGCTGCACATATGAAGTCCAGTACGGTAGGCGCTTCACAGCATGTCATCATTGAAAACGGGCGTCTCATTCTCGGGACGTGGCAAGGTATTTATTTCTGCGAATTTGATGGTCCGCGCCAACGAACTTGCCATATCAAAATCATGGAATAACAGGAGGTGCTTCTATGACTCAATGGATGAAAGCACTATCATTATCAAAGCCTGTCATTCAGGCGCCGATGGCAGGCGGCCTGGTCACACCCCGACTGGCAGCCGCTGTGTCGAATGAAGGCGCGCTCGGAAGTCTCGCTTCCGGATATCTCAGTCCAGGTACGCTTGAAAAACAAATCATCGAGATGCAGGAATTGACCAGCAGCGCTTTTCAGGTAAATGTGTTTGTGACGGAAAAAAGGAAGACACCGGACGATAAAACGGTTCACACATGGAAAAAGAACATTCCGTTTGCGGAACAGGCGGCTGCTTTTCCTTTAGAGGAGGAAGAGTGGGAGGATTTTCATCAAAAAATAAATCTGATTCTTACATACAATGTAAGAGCCTGTTCATTTACGTTCGGCATTCCGCCTGATGAAAGCATTCATTTATTAAAGAAAAATGGCTGCTGTCTTATCGGAACGGCTACTTCGCCGCAAGAAGCCGTCCTGCTGGAAGAGCGCGGAATGGATATCATCGTGCTGCAAGGCAGTGAAGCAGGCGGCCACCGCGGTTCTTTTCTGCCGGTCAGCGGAGAGTCTTCAATTGGCTTAATGTCACTGATTCCCCAAGCCGCAGACGCTGTTTCAGTACCCGTGATTGCGGCAGGCGGAATTGCAGACCGCCGCGGCGTCCAAGCGGCTCACTGTCTCGGAGCGCAAGGTGTACAGGTCGGGACTCCATTTCTTATGTGTGAGGAAAGCGAAGCCTCTGAAACGTACAGACAGGAATTAAAAGAAGCGCATGGAACAGACACGCGCCTTACCGCATTGTTTTCGGGGAAGCCTGCAAGGGGGATAGTCAACCAATGGATGAAAGAGCAACAAGCTGAAGAGGCAAATACACTTCCTTATCCATTGCAAAACACGTTAACAAAACCGATGAGAAAACATGCCGCCGCAGCCAAAGATTCCGGTCACATGTCTCTGTGGGCGGGGCAATCAGTCGGAATGCTCAATGGGCCCGCTGACGTGAAAACGCTGATAGCTGAGCTTTGCCAATCGTAACATAACTAACAGAGGTGACAGACGATGAACATTCTTCAATATTCTTATAAAAAGAAAGGGAAAATTGAGTTTGTATTTGAAGACTGGCCTCATTCAAAAGTTACAATGGCTCCCATCAAAGGGTATTATTTTGTCCGGTTTATCAAGTGGAGCAGCCAAGATCCCATCGTGACGAGAAATGACCTTGAAAAAATGGAATGGGCTGCGAACCAGTATGTCGGCACAGCCCCTTTCTATCGAAAACGAAAAGCATTTGAAACCCCATCGTCCCCAAAATAGACGGTGGGGTTTTTAGCGGGTGATCGGATAGAGTGACGGAATATCAAGTCTGGTCGCTTGTGAAAGGAGATAAGCTGACTGTACGGCTCCTTTTCTTCTGAAAGAATTCAGCTTATCAACAATTTGCTGAGCGTTTAAAATTCCCAGGCCGTGAGCAAAATATTTGTCCTTTTCTAATAAAATCACATTTTCGCCTCTCCACTGCGCTTTCTGCGGATCAAATTCAGGATTTTTAAAATACAAACAGTCTCCAAGGAAAAAGTGATGTCCCGTTTCCGTATATATCGGCAATTTCTCATAATGCCAGTCATATAAAATAATTCTGTCAAAGGCTGCGTCGAATTTTTCTTCTCCGATGGTTTTAAGCAATGCTAGGTAATAAATCACAACGATTGCCGTCGCGCATTCAAACGCGTAAAACGGGCCGTTTTCTGCAATATCCCGAATCGCCTTTGAAGGCGGCATTTTATACTTAAGCTCCAGAGCCCCTTCCGGTGAAACCCGCCAATACGCTGTATTCCCGTATGTTTTTACAAAGGTGGCGAACTTCGCTCCGCTTTTATGCAGCGCTTTTGCCGATTCAACAATGTTCATACGCAAATGAAGCTCAAACATCAGTTCAGCGATCGAATGATAATCAAACTGAACGGGTGTATCAATCATTTCTTTTAGCAGCGGATTCAGGTTTTTGTCTATTTGCCAGTTTTCAATGTCTTGGGGACGGAGCCATTGCCCGGATACAATAATCATCTGAAGCCCCCCTTGTTTTTTATAAACTATGCACAAGGCTTGGGCAATGAAAGCTAAAAAGACAGAGAAATGTTGAAAAGGAAAATCCTTCTATTTTAAAAACTTTTTAAAGCAGCCGATATATACTGTATCAAACCTGAAGGAGAAGCTGGATATGAAGACTTTTATCAATTGGCTGACAAAACCGTCTATTTCTAGAAAACTAATTCTTTCATTTGTTGTGATTTTAATCATTCCGATTCTTATATTGGAATTCAGTTCTTATCGCTCAGCAAGCGGAAAACTGGATCAGGAAATCATGGGAAATGCGAAAAATAGTGTCGATTCATTTAATACAACCGTTACAAATGATTTAGGAGCAAAAGCGAAAGGCATCAGCTTTTTCAGTGAATCACTGAAAAGCTCCGCGTTTAAAGGAAAATCCAAACAGGAAGAGCTTAAGGCCAAGTTTTCGCAATATGTTTCCATTAACCAAGACGTAGCCAGAATTTACGGAGGGGCAGAAAACGGCACATATGTACAGGCACCAAAAGAAAAATTGCCGGATGGCTACGATCCGAGAAAACGCTCTTGGTACCAGGATGCAATGAAAGCCGGCGGTGAAATCGTAGTGACCGATCCTTATGTGGCAGCCAGTGACGGAAGCATGGTCATTACCATTGCTCAGGAATTGAAGGATGGTTCAGGCGTCGTCGCCATGGATATCACAATTGATAAACTGTTAGAACAGATGAAACAAATTAAAGTCGGAAAAGAAGGCTATGTTTTCATCGCGACGAAAAACAAAACATATGTCGCCCATCAAAACCATAAGGCTGGTGAAAAGCTGTCTGGCGACTGGGTTACCAAAATGTATGACAAGGACAGCGGCGAGCTGCAGTATACCCTGAATCATGAAGATAAAAAGATGACATATACGACAAATCAACTGACTGGCTGGAAAATTGCCGGCACCATGTATATGAGTGAAATCAAAGATTCCTCAAAATCTGTCCTGACAACAGGCATGATCGTGCTGATTGCTTCAATACTGGCAGGCGGGATGTTAATCCTGTTTATCGTTGGTTCGATCACAAAACCGTTAAAACGTCTGGTTCAATCATCAAAAATGATCAGCAGCGGGGATCTGACAGAAACCATCGAAACCCGTTCGAAAGATGAACTGGGCGAGCTTGGCGAAAGCTTCAACGAAATGGGACAATCCTTGCGTTCGCTTATCAGTGCCATTCAGGACTCGGTTAATAATGTTGCCGCATCATCCGAACAGCTGACTGCATCCGCCGGGCAAACGAGCAAGGCGACGGAGCATATTACAATGGCAATTGAGCAGTTCTCAAACGGAAACGAAGAGCAGAGCGAAAAAGTGGAGTCCAGCTCTCATCAGCTGAACATGATGAATGAAGGGCTCCAGCAAGTCTCACAAACATCATCAGACATTACGAAAGCGTCTATCCAATCAACGGAAATCGCGGGTACAGGCGAGAAGTTTGTCCAGCAGACAGTCGGGCAGATGAATTCAATTAATGAGTCGGTTCAGCAGGCTGAAGCAGTAGTGAAAGGGTTAGAAGAAAAATCAAAAGATATCACGAGTATTTTACGAGTCATCAATGGGATCGCTGATCAAACAAACCTGCTGGCATTAAATGCAGCCATTGAAGCGGCGCGGGCCGGGGAATCTGGACGAGGCTTCTCTGTTGTAGCGGAGGAAGTGCGTAAACTGGCCGTTCAATCTGCAGATTCATCTAAAGAAATCGAAAATCTGATCCAGGAAATCGTTGCAGAAATCGAAACGTCTCTTCACATGTTTAAAGCCGTTAATCAAGAAGTGCAATCAGGGCTAGTTGTCACAGACAATACAAAGGAAAGCTTTCAAAGTATTTTCAGCATGACAAATGAGATTGCCGACAAATTGCAGACGATGAATACAACAGTTGAACAGCTGTCAGGCCGTTCAGAGCATGTATCGGCAGCAGTGAGCGGAATTGCCGATGTTTCAAGAGAAAGCTCGGCAAGCATTCAAGACATTGCTGCATCGGCCGAGGAGCAGCTTGCTTCTATGGAAGAAATCAGTTCATCAGCCACGACCCTGGCGCAGATGGCAGAAGAGCTCCGTGATCTGACAAAGAAATTTAAAATTGAATAAGAGCAAAAAACAGCGCGTATGAAGCGCTGTTTTTTGTATAAGAAATAATATAAAAGACCTGTCTAAATCGGTGATTTTTGAACTATTTTTCATTTTTTCCTTCATTTTCAATGTAAGATAAAGGAATATCAGCCGATATAATTTGTAAATTATTGAAAGAAGGTTCAAGAGGAATGAAAAAAACACTCACCACCATTCGCAGATCATCAATTGCCAGGAGACTCATTATTTCTTTCCTGCTGATCTTAATTGTCCCGATTACGGCACTATCGGTAAGCGCTTATCAATCAGCCGTTGCATCTCTTGACATACAGATGACGCAAAGCGCAAAGGAAAACGTTCAAATATTAGATGACATTATTGATGGCAAAATCAAAACGACTGAAAAAAGCCTCGCGTTTTTCAGCGATTGGGCGACAGCAGACAAGTTGAAAGACAAGAAAAAAACGGAGCTCAAACAAGAATTTAAACAATTTATTCAAATGAATGACAATGTCGCTGCGGTGTTTTCAAGCAGCAAAGACGGGACATTCACACGCTATCCGCACGCAGACATGCCGAGTGACTTTAATGCTTTAGACCGTGACTGGTACACAGAAGCCATGGCTAATAAAGGAAAGACAATTGTGACCGAACCTTACGAATCCATTTCATCAGGAAAAATGGTTGTTACCATTGCGCGCCAGACAAAGGACGGATCAGGCGTTGTCGCCATGGATATGAAAATCGATGACCTTGTGGCTACAGCAAAAGAAATCAGTATTGGTAAAGAAGGCTATGCCTTTATCCTCAGCCAAAATAAAAAAATCATCGCCTACTCCGGTGAAAAAGCGGGAACGCAGTTAGAAGGGGAGTGGATAGACAAACTTTACAAAGACAAAAGCGGCGACTTTGAATATACGCACAAAGGAAAGAAGAAGAAAATGGCGTTCGCCACAAGCGAAACAACAGGCTGGAAAATCAGCGGCACGATGTATGCCAACGAGATTCATGATGCCGCAAGCAGGGTTCTTGTTATGGCATCAGTTGTCCTGGCCATTGCCATTGCAGCCGGAATAACGGCGATTTATTTTGTCATTCGGTCGATTACAAGGCCTTTAAAACGCATCGTTGCGTCAGCTGAAAAAATCAGCAAAGGCGATTTAACAGAAACGATAGAAATCAAATCAAAGGACGAACTCGGGGTTCTGAGCCAAAGCTTCAACCATATGGCGCACTCGCTCCGCTCGCTGATCTACGGCATCAAAGAATCTGTAGAACATGTCGCCTCATCGTCAGAAGAGCTGACAGCTTCCGCAGATCAGACAAGCAAGGCCACTGAACACATTACAATGGCGATCGAACAATTTTCAAACGGAAGCGAAAACCAGAGCGACAGAATCGAGACGACAACAGAACAAATTAACGAAATGAACGATGGACTTGCTGAGCTGGCCCGGGCGGCGGCAGTCATTACAGAAACCTCTGCAAACTCCACCGAAGTGTCAAGCGAGGGGGAAACACTCGTTCAGAGAACAACCGGCCAAATGAATACAATTGATCATTCTGTGAAAGAAGCGGAGAAAGTGGTAAAAGGCCTGGAAATCAAATCAAAGGATATCACAAATATTTTACGTGTTATCAACGGCATCGCGGATCAAACCAATCTTTTAGCCTTAAATGCCGCCATTGAAGCGGCCAGAGCAGGAGAGTATGGACTAGGCTTTTCTGTGGTTGCTGAAGAAGTGAGAAAACTTGCGGTACAGTCGGCGGATTCAGCAAAGGAAATTGAATCGCTGATCAGTGAAATCGTAAAAGAAATTCATACATCATTAAACGTTCTTCAATCCGTGAATAAAGAAGTGGAAACAGGACTGGTCATGACAGACGAAACAAAACAAAGCTTTAAACATATATCAAAAATGACGAATCAAATTGCCGCAGAATTGCAAAACATGAATGCGACGGTTGAACAGCTGTCGGCAGGGTCTCAGGAAATTTCCGCTGCTTCTATAGATATCGCCGCTATTTCTAAAGAAAGTTCAGACGGCATTCAAGATATCGCCGCTTCAGCCGAGGAACAGCTTGCCTCCATGGAAGAAATCAGCTCATCGGCGCAGACGCTTGAAAAAATGTCCGAAGACCTGCGGGATTTGACAAAACGATTTAAATTGGATGATGAATAGGTCTAAATCACTAATTTTTAATAGGGATTTAGTTATTTTTCTTGAATTTCTTCTTTTTTAATGTATATATTTACCCATTTTCAGCCGATATGAAGGGTAGCATAAAAAAGGAGAAATGAACTGATGAAAAAAATACTCCAACTTATCAAACAGAGATCAATTACACGGAAGCTTCTTGTTTCCTTTCTATCGATTCTCATCATACCGGTTGCCATAGTAGCGGCGATTGCTTATGAGTCTGCCAGCAGCTCGCTAGACAGACAGATGATGGGAAGCGCCCTAGAAAATGTACAGCAGCTAAACGAAATCATTAATACCAGCATCGGAGAAAAAGAAAACAGTGCCGAATACTTCAGTGAATGGCTGACACAAAAGAAATATAAAGCAAAGAGCAATGCCAGCATCGAAGAGAAATTCTCACAATATATTAAAATCAATAAAGACGTGGAATCCATTTATACGAGTGACAAAGACGGGCGCTTTACCCGTTACCCGGATCTGCCGATGCCAAGCAATTATAATCCCGTAGAACGGGACTGGTACAAAAAAGCGGTTGCCAATAACGGCAAAGTCGTCATAACAGATCCATACAAAACAGCATCTACGAACACAATGGTTGTGACAATTGCCCAGCAGACAAAAGACGGATCAGGCGTTATCGCAATTAACATGACGATCGATAACTTGCTGAAAACGACGAAACAAGTGAACATCGGCACAGAAGGCTATGCTTTTATTATGACGAAAGACAAAAAGGTCGTTGCGCATCCTGATGAGACTTCAGGAACCGAATTGAAAGGCGACTGGCTTGAACAGATGCTGTCTGCCGATAAAGGCGATTTTCAATACAGCATGAACGGCGATAAGAAAAAAATGGCCTTTGATACGAACAAGCTAACGGGATGGAAGATAGGCGGAACGATGTATCTGGACGAGATTCATGATGCGGCTAAGCCTGTGCTTCACCTCGCATTAATTGTCCTGATTGCAGCTATTCTCGTCGGTATCATCGTGATGACATTGGTTATTCGATCAATCACGACACCGCTGAAACAGCTTGTCGGTTCATCTAAGCGGATCAGTGAGGGAGATTTAACGGAAACGATTGATATCCGTTCAAAAGATGAACTGGGCGAACTGGGCAAAAGCTTTAACAATATGGCGTCTTCACTTCGCTCTCTCATACACGCCATTCAGGATTCGGTAGACAATGTTGCCGCTTCCTCCGAGGAATTGACGGCATCTGCCGCGCAAACAAGCAAGGCGACCGAGCATATCACATTGGCGATTGAACAATTTTCAAACGGCAATGAAAAACAAAATGAAAACATCGAAACAGCGGCGGAGCATATTTATCAGATGAATGACGGATTGACGAATATGGCTCAAGCTTCTGAAGTCATTACAGATTCATCTGTTCAATCGACAGAAATCGCAAGTGCGGGCGGACAGCTTGTTCATCAGACTGTCGGCCAAATGAACGTGATAGACAAGTCCGTGAAAGAAGCGGAACAAGTTGTTCGCGGATTGGAAACCAAATCAAAAGACATCACAAACATTCTGCGCGTGATTAACGGTATTGCTGACCAGACGAACCTGCTTGCACTAAACGCTGCCATTGAAGCGGCGCGCGCGGGTGAATACGGGCGCGGCTTCTCCGTCGTAGCGGAAGAAGTCAGAAAGCTGGCTGTACAGTCCGCTGATTCAGCTAAAGAGATTGAAGCGCTCATCATTGAAATCGTGAAAGAAATCAACACATCTCTCGGCATGTTCCAGTCTGTGAACCAAGAGGTGCAAACAGGCCTTGACATCACAGATCAAACAGAGACAAGCTTTAAACGAATCTCTGAAATGACAAACCAGATAGCCGGAGAACTGCAAAACATGAGTGCGACGGTTCAACAGCTTTCTGCCAGCTCTGAAGAGGTATCGGGAGCGTCTGAGCATATTGCATCGATTTCAAAAGAAAGCTCAGCCCACATTCAAGATATCGCGGCATCAGCCGAAGAGCAGCTTGCTTCTATGGAAGAAATCAGCTCATCAGCAGAAACACTTTCAAGCATGGCTGAAGAGCTTCGCGATATGACAAAACGATTTAAAATCGAATAATGAGTCAAAACACCCAAGGTTCTGCACTTGGGTGTTTTTTTTAGTTTTTTTATTAAAGCTTTTATCCTAGCTTGACGATATTATTTTTAGCTTAAAGGAGGAATTATCGAGAATGGAAAAATTCATACATTGGATCAAACAGCCATCAATCAGCAAACCGCTTATTGCTGCTTTTCTGGCGGTGCTTATTTTGCCGGTTGGGGTTTTAGCATATTTCAGTTATCAATCAGCTTGGAACGCACTGGACAGGGAACTCACGAATAGTGCAATAGGAAACGTTGAAGAACTCAACAGCACACTTGAAAACAAATTGAAAAATAAAGTAAAAGCAATTGATTATTACAGTGAGACGATTGATAAGGACATATTACAAGGCAAAAACAAAACCTTACTGAATGAAAAATTTAAGCAGTACACAACACTAAATGCCGATGTAGGAGCAATCTATGCGGCTTCAGAAAATAAAAAGCTTTACAAATATCCGGAAAGCGGCGTTCCTAAAGGTTTCGATCCGACAGAACGTGACTGGTACAAACAAGCTGTTGCGAAAAAAGGACAGGCTGTATTCTCAGAGCCGTATACTGACGAAGCGACAGGAGATATCGTTGTTACGATTTCCAAACAATTAAAAGATGGCTCAGGGGTCGTAGCGCTTGATTTAAATCTGGATGAAGTGCTGACAGCTTCACAGAGAATAAAAATCGGTAAAAACGGCTTTGCATTTATTACAACAGGCAACAAAAAATATATCGCCCATCCGACGATTAAGCCAGGAACAACTGGATCCGGCGACTGGACAAAAGAGGTATATTCAAAAGCAGACGGCTCATTTGAATACACCTTCGAAGGCAAAGAAAAGAAAATGGCATTTGCGACAAATAAACTGACAGGGTGGAAAATCGCGGGTGCGTATTTTGTCAGTGAATTGCAAGATGCTTCAAGTCCGGTACTGAACACTGCCGTTATCATTCTATGCGTGTCAATTGTGATCGGCGGCATACTCATTCTCTTTATTATACGCGCCATCACCAAACCGTTAAGAAAACTGGTTTCAACATCTGCGAAAATAAGCAGCGGAGATTTAACGGAAGTAATTGATATTCAGTCGAAAAATGAGTTTGGCCAGCTAGGAGAAAGCTTTAACGAGATGTCTGAATCATTGCGTTCTGTCATCGGTGTTATTCAAACGTCTGTAGAAAATGTCGCATCATCTTCTGAAGAACTGACGGCAAGTGCAGCCCAAACGAGTAAGGCGACTGAACACATTACGCTGGCAATCGAACAGTTTTCGAATGGCAACGAGGCGCAAAGCGAGAAATTGGAAACAAGCTCAGATCATCTTTCTCAAATGAACCACGGCATATCAAAAGTGGCTCAGGCTTCATCAACCATTACGAAGTCTTCAATCCAGTCCTCTGAGGCAGCCGGAAGCGGAGAAAAACTGGTAGAGCACACAGTCGGCCAAATGAAAACAATCGATGAATCCGTTCAAAAAGCTGAAGCTGTCGTCAAAGGCCTTGAAACAAAATCTCAGGACATTACCAGCATCTTAAATGTAATCAATGGCATTGCCGATCAAACGAACTTGTTGGCTTTAAATGCAGCAATTGAGGCAGCCAGAGCCGGAGAATACGGCAGAGGCTTCTCTGTTGTAGCGGAAGAGGTCAGAAAACTTGCTGTGCAATCTGCAAGTTCTGCGAAGGAAATTGAAGGATTAATTCAAGAGATTGTCAGAGAAATCAGCACGTCGCTCTCTATGTTCCAATCTGTGAATCATGAAGTAAAAGAAGGTTTGCAAATTACAGATCAAACAGCTGAAAGCTTTAAGCAAATCTATGAGATGACATCACAAATATCCGGTGAATTACAAAATCTGAATGCGACGGTTGAACAGCTGTCAGTCGGATCACAGGAAGTATCAAGTGCGGTTGAGGAGATTTCCGCAGTAGCGAAAGAAGGCTCAGCAGGCATTCAAGATATCGCAGCTTCGGCGGAAGAGCAGCTTGCGTCTATGGAGGAAATCAGCTCTTCAGCTGAAACATTGGCGAACATGGCGGAAGAACTTCAAGACATTACGAAAAAATTTAAAATTGAATCGTAATAGAAAAAGAAAGCGGCATATCTTTGCTGCTTTCTTTTTTTGTTTCTTGATAAAAACAAAAATAAACAAAAGGTATTCAAAAACAAACAAACATAATATATAATGAAAGCGGATACAAACAAAAGGGACGGGGGAAGATGAAAATGGTGAAACATGTATGGGAATCAGAACATGCCGCCCAGCTGCCAAAGGGTGTTGAAGAATTGGTGTATCGGTCCAATTTAATCGGAGCAGACCGCACTGTATGCAACTGGGGCGGGGGCAATACGTCGATGAAAACAACGGAGAAGGATTTCAGAGGCCGCGAAACAGAAGTGATGTGGGTAAAAGGAAGCGGCTCAGACTTGGCAACAATGAAAGCGCATAACTTTACCGGCCTGAGATTAGATGACATCCGTCCGCTGATTGAAAGAGACCAGATGTCAGATGAAGAAATGGTAGATTATTTGTCTCATTGTATGATAGACAGCAAACATCCCCGTCCTTCCATTGAAACACTCTTACACGCGTTTTTGCCATACAATCATGTTGACCATACCCATCCGGATGCGATTATCAGCATTTGCTGCGCAGATAATGGAAAACAAATTGCCAAAGATATTTACGGCAGCCGGTTTGTGTGGGTGCCATACGTTCGCCCGGGATTTTCTCTGTCTAAAATGATCGCAGACGGCGTGGCAAACAATCCAAATGCCGAGCTTGTCTTAATGGAAAAACACGGCTTAGTCACTTGGGGAGATACGTCAGAGAAGTGTTATGAGAAAACGATCTCCATTATTCAAGAAGCTGAGCAGTACATTCATGAACGCCTCAACCAAAAACAGCGATTCGGCGGCAAGCGATACGAGTCACTGCCAGCAGATAAGCGGAAACAAATTTTGGCGGGTATCATGCCTGTTATCCGAGGAGCTGTAAGCGATGAAAAGAAAATGATTCTCTCCTATGACGATCATGAAGAGGTATTGGAATTTGTAAACAGCGTGCATGCGCCGGAGCTTTCTCAAATTGGCGCTGCGTGTCCGGATCACCTCGTTCATACAAAGCGTGTCCCGCTGTACATTGAATGGAATCCGGAAACGCAAGATGCACAGGAGCTGGAGGATCTTTTGAAGTCAGGGATCGAGCGCTTCGAAGCAGAGTATCAAGCTTACTTTGCACGCAATCAGCAGGAAGGGGATCAAATCTTTGAATCAGCGCCGCGTGTCATATTGATTCCTGGCATTGGAATGGTCAATACGGGAAAAAGCCTTGCCATGTCAAAAGTTAGCGGTGCTTTATACCAGAGAGCTATTGCTGTAATGAAAGGCTCTGCCTCACTCGGACGATTTGTTTCATTAAACGAAAATGAATCCTACCATGTTGAATACTGGCCGCTGGAATTATATAAACTCACGCTTGCCCCGCCGGAAGCAGAATTTTCTCGAAAAGTAGCATTGATAACAGGTGGCGCCGGCGGAATCGGAAGTGCAGCCTGCCGGCACTTTGCAGCTGAAGGCGGACACGTGATCGCGGCTGACCTGAATGTAGAAGGCGCACAAAAAATTGCCGAGGAAATAAACGAAACGTACGGAGAAGGACGCGCAATGGCTGTCAAAATGGATGTGACAAGTGAAGATGAGGTACAGTCTGCCTTTGAACAAGCAGCGCTTACCTACGGCGGCATTGACATTGTTGTTAATAATGCCGGGCTGGCAACATCAAGCCCTTTTGACGAAACAAGTCTAAAAGAATGGAATCTCAATATCAATGTATTGGGAACCGGCTATTTTCTCGTGGCCCGCGAAGCGTTTAAGCAAATGAAACAGCAAAACATAGGCGGAAGCATGGTGTTTGTGGGATCGAAAAACGCTGTCTATGCGGGAAAAAACGCTTCAGCCTACAGTTCGGTAAAAGCACTTGAAACCCATTTGGCTCGATGTATTGCGGCAGAAGGAGGAGAATACGGCATTCGTGTAAACTCAGTTTTGCCTGACGCGGTTCTCCAAGGCTCAGCGATTTGGGGGTCAAGCTGGCGGGAGGAACGGGCTGCGGCATATGGAATAGAGCCGGATCAGCTAGAGGAACATTATCGGAAACGCACAACGCTTTTGGTTAATATTTACCCTCAGGATATTGCCCAATCAATCGCGTTTTTGGCTTCGTCTAAAGCTGAAAAGACGACAGGGTGTATGATTACAGTAGACGGCGGCGTCCCGGCAGCTTTTACGCGTTAGAAGTATGCTATGATATGGGAAAAGCAAGGCGGATATTAATGAGGAAGGACGTTACCGATGTTAGTAGCAGAACGGCAGAAAAAAATAGTCGAACTAGTGAATAAGCGTTTAAGCATCCGCGTATCCGAATTGAGTGACCTATTTTCTGTCACAGAAGAAACGATTCGGCGGGACCTTGAGAAGCTTGAGAAAGAGCATAAGCTGAGCCGCAGCCACGGAGGTGCGGTCAGCATTCAGCAGCAGGAGTCGGAAATTCATTTTTCTGAACGTGAAATTACAAATGTAATAGAGAAAAAAGCCATTGCTCATGAAGCGGCCAAATATGTAAAAAGCGGTGACCGAATCATTCTCGATGCAAGCACCACCGCATGGTACATGGCGAAAATACTCCCTGATATTGAGCTCACCGTCATTACAAACTCAATGAAGGCAGCCATTGAACTGAGCAAAAAACAAAAGATATCAGTTATTTCAACCGGCGGTATCTTGCTGACAAAATCATTATCATTTGCGGGACCGTTAGCTGAACGTTCACTAGAAACCTATCATGTAAATAAAACCTTTCTGTCCTGCCAAGGGTTTGATATGGAACATGGAATGAGCGACTCAAATGAGTGGCAGGCACTGCTTAAAATACGGATGATTGAAAGATCTGATCAGACCATTTTGATGGCCGATTCAAGCAAATGGGGGAACCGCGAGTTTTCACATATCGCCTCTTTGCAGGATGTCAGCTGCATCATTACCGATTCCAGACTTGATCCGATATCAGTAAAAGCCCTTGAAGAAAAGAATGTGAAAGTGACAGCCGTCCCCGTTCCTAAAGAAAGGGTGAAAGGATGATATATGCTGCTGTTGATATAGGGGCATCAAGCGGGAGAGTCATCATAGGCGAACTCCAGAAAGGAAAACTTGCAGTACAAGAGATTCACCGATTCGCAAACGGCTTCAGGCAAAGAGACGGACATGGCTATTGGGATATTGATCATTTGCTAGAGCAAATCCTGCAAGGGCTGCAAAAGGTGAAAGCCCTTGGCTATGACTGCTGCACCGTCGGCATTGATACATGGGCCGTTGATTACGTCTTGCTGGATGAGAAAGGCAGCCGCTTACGAGAAGTCATATCATACCGGGATAAAAGAACAGAGAACACAATGGAGAAGCTTGCGCAAACGATATCAAAAGAAACAATCTATCAAAAAACAGGCATTCAGTTTCTGCCTTTTAACACAATCTATCAATTATATGAAGAAGATCAGGAGCTGCTGAGAAAAACAGAGCAGATTTTAATGGTGCCGGATTATTTAGGCTATTGCTTAACCGGCAAAGCAGCAGCGGAAATCACAAATGCGTCCACGACACAGCTCTTAAACGCCTTAACCGGAAAGTTTGATCACGAATTGCTCGAAGCCGTGTCTGTAAAGGAACAGCAATTTCCGCCGCTGATTGAACCGGGACAGGAACTCGGCAAGCTAAGAAATGATTGGTTTCCTGGCTATGATCTGCCGGATTGCAGGGTGATTACCGTCGCAACGCATGATACTGCTTCAGCTGTCCTCGCCGCACCAGGCCTAAACAATGATTGGGCGTATATCAGCAGCGGAACATGGTCGCTAATCGGAATGGAGAACGAAACGCCGATTATAAATAAACTCGCATTGAAAAACAATTATACAAATGAACGCGGCGCAAACAACACCATTCGTTTCCTGAAAAACATCATTGGCATGTGGATGATACAAGAAGTCCGGAAACAATTACGAAAAGATTATGGTTTCCATCAACTGGCAGAAGAAGCTGGAAAAACAAAACCATTTCAGCAGTTTATCAACTTAAATGATGATCGTTTTCTGAATCCGAACGACATGATAAAGGAAATACAACATTATTGCAGAGAAACCTTCCAACAGATTCCTCACACCGCAGGCGAACTTGCCTGCTGTATCTACAGCAATTTAGCCATCATCTATGCGATAGCCATCTCAGAACTAGAAACCATTACAGGGAAAAACATTCAACAGCTTCATATTATCGGAGGAGGCGCCCAAAACGACTTCTTAAATCAATTAACCGCTGATATGAGCGGAAAAACGGTATACGCCGGACCTGCTGAGGCGACAGCCATCGGAAATCTGCTGATGCAAATGATTGCTGCCAAAGAAATAAAGGACGTAAACCAGGCCCGCAAGACCGTTAGAAACTCCTTTCCCATTAAAGTGTTTATGCCTAAAGATACTGACAGAAGCGCCATCATTCAGTCCTATCATCAAACTATTTTGAAAGCGCTATCTAAATGAAGAGAGGTGATCAGCTTGAAAAGAAAAGCGAGTATCATGTTCGTCCATAAAGATAAATTCAAGGAATACAAACAGCGGCATGATGACATTTGGCCAGAAATGGCAGAAGCGCTTAAAGCCCATGGGGCGCATCACTATTCTATTTTTCTAGACGAAGAGACAGGTCGGTTATTTGCTTATTTAGAGATAGAGGATGAGGAAAAGTGGAAGAAGATGGCGGACACAGAGGTGTGCCGCAGATGGTGGAAATCAATGGCGCCATTAATGAAAACAAACGCCGATGACAGTCCCGTTTCAATCGATCTGAAGGAAGTCTTTTATTTCGAATAAAAGGGAGAGAGCCGTATGACGATAAAAGCGAATTATGACAGCGCAAAACAAGAATATGAAAAATGGGGAATTGATGTTGAAGCTGTGTTCCGGCAATTGCAGCAAGTTCCGATCTCAATCCACTGCTGGCAGGGTGATGACATTGAAGGGTTTGAAGTGAATAAGGGCGAGCTTTCCGGCGGAATTGACGTTACAGGCAATTATCCCGGAAAAGCGCAAACCCCGGAAGAATTAAGAAGAGATCTGGAGAAAGCTCTGTCTCTCATTCCGGGAAAGCATCGGGTCAACCTGCACGCTATATACGCAGAAACAAACGGAGAAGTTGTAGAACGTGATCAGCTGAAGCCGCATCACTTTGAAAATTGGGTGAAGTGGGCGAAGGGTCTTGGTATCGGATTAGATTTCAATCCGACACTGTTTTCACATGAGAAAGCGGATGACGGGCTTACACTCGCACACCCTGATCCATCCATCCGGGAGTTTTGGATTCATCACTGCATCGCGTGCCGCCGCATCGGAGCGTATTTCGGCAAAGAATTAGGCACGCCTTGCTTGACGAATATTTGGATTCCGGACGGCTATAAGGATATTCCGAGTGACAGGCTGACGCCGCGCAAAAGATTAAAAGAATCATTGGATCGGATATTCCGCGAGGAAATCAGTGAAGATTACAATGTTGATTCGGTCGAGAGCAAGCTGTTCGGACTTGGATCAGAATCATATGTCGTCGGGTCTCATGAGTTTTATTTAGCCTATGCTTTAACGAACCATAAGTTATGCTTGCTCGATACGGGACATTTCCACCCGACAGAAACGGTATCAAACAAGATCTCGGCGATGCTGCTTTACACAGACAAACTTGCCTTGCACGTATCCCGGCCCGTTCGCTGGGACAGTGACCATGTCGTGATGTTAGACGATGAATTGAGAGAAATCGCCCTTGAGATCGTCCGTAATCAGGCATTAGAGAAAGTCGCCATCGGTCTGGATTTTTTCGATGCCAGCATTAACCGTGTCGCCGCTTGGACTATCGGAACGAGAAATATGATGAAAGCTTTAATGTACGCTTTGCTTCTTCCGAATGACCATTTAAAACAATTGCAGGATGAGGGGCGCTTTACAGAAAGGCTGGCGCTGATGGAGGAATTTAAAACTTATCCTTTCGGTGCCATCTGGGATTATTACTGTGAGCAAATGGGAGTGCCGGTAAAAGAGGCTTGGCTTGATGATATCAAAGAATATGAACAAAACGTGCTTTTCAAAAGGCAGGCATCCTCACCGATCGTTTAAAAAAATCCGCCCGTGTGCAACATGCCGCGGGCGGATTTTTTTTAGGCTTGATCAGCAGGGTACACAATACCCATCTGTTTTCTTGCTTCCTCCATGATGTTAGCAGTGATCAAGGAGCGTTCATATGTATTTTCTTCAGATTCCTGTTTCTTCTCTTTCACGAGTGAAACAAATTCAGCCGCTTCGTAATACATTGCCGGTTTAGGATCAGAGAGCGAAATGTTTTCCAGGCGGCCGTCACGATAGCGGATTTCCACTCGTTCAGGACGATGGATCGTATCCAATACTATTGTCCCGTCTTCTCCTTGGATTTCAGCAGGCGCGTAGGAAGTTGAGATTTTAGAATGCATCAGTACGGCCTCAAACCCGTCATATGAGAGAATGACGGTACCTTCTCCATCAACACCGGAAGATAAAGTGTATCCGTTCGCTTTCACGGCTTTCGGCTCTCCAAACAGCACAACGGCAGGGTAAATACAATAGATGCCGATATCCATCAATGAGCCGTTAGACAGCTCAGGCTGAAACGCGTTCAAAACAGTTCCGTTTCTAAACGCATCATACCTTGAAGAGTACTGACAGTAGCTTGCGATAAATCTGCGGATTGTGCCGATTTTGTGGAAGTGTTTTTTCAGCTCTTTAAAATTAGGCAGGAATGTGGTCTTCATTGCTTCCATGAGGACAACACCATTCGCTCTGGCGGCTGAAATCATCTCTTCTGTTTCTCTGGTATTTGAAGCAAGCGGTTTCTCGCATAGCACATGTTTGCCATGTTTCATAAAGAGGATCGCCTGCTCCTTGTGAAGAGCATTCGGGCTGGCGAGATATACAGCATCAAAGCTATCGCTTGCCGCCATTTCCTGAAGGTCGGAGAAGGTATGTGGAGCCCCATGCCGAGCGGCAAACTCAGCGGCGCGTTCAGGTGTTCTTGAATAAACGGCTGTGAGCCGGAAATCTTCAATTTCTGAAGCTGCTTCTAGAAAACGGTCTGTAATCCAGTTGGTTCCTACTATTGCAAATCGTATCACGCATATCGCTCCTTTTGTATGATATAGCTAAATTATAGCTTAAAAAGAAGAAAAGCACATGATAGATCAAATCACATTTTTTAGATAAGGAAGTTTTTCCAGCAATTAGCGGTTTTTATTTTTCATTATAGGTACGATAGTGTACAATTTACTTAAACTATGTATGACGGAGGAACGATAGTGGAGACGTTGCAAACATGGAGCGGCAGATTCAAGCGATTCTTCTTGGACAACAAGTTTGTTTTATTCCTGCTTGTTCTGCTGCTGATTGGTTTAAATATTCTTGTATTTACAAAAACATCATTTATTTTCACCCCGATCATTGTTCTGCTCAAAACGATATCGCTTCCGATTATTTTAACAGGCATTGTTTTTTATCTGTTAAACCCTGTCGTTGATTTCCTTGAGAGAAGAAGAATCAGAAGAATCTATTCCATTTTGCTGTTATATCTGTTGATTATCGGGCTGATCACGATCACAATCGTGTCGATTATCCCCTTTTTAAAAGAGCAAATTATGAGTTTGATTGACAACATCCCGAGATATGTTGATGTTGTTGAGAATCAAACAAAAGAACTGATCGGCAGTAACTTTGTCAATCAGGCGCAGCAAACGATGAACATTAATATATCTGATCTCGCGACAAAGGTGTCAGATCAGGCAGCGACGATTGTAAACAGCACCTTTACCGGCGTTGGGAATTTTATCGGCGCCTTAACTGAGATTATCATTTCGATCGTGACAGTTCCATTTATTCTTTTCTATCTGTTAAAGGACGGAAAGAAATTGCCGATCTACATACTGAAGTTTGTGCCGACACAATTAAAAGAGCAGACATACACAGTTTTAAGCGAAATGAATCATCGGCTAAGTTCTTATATCAGAGGACAGATCATTGTCAGCTTCTGCATTGGATTTTTGCTGTTTATCGGCTATTTGATCATCGGACTGGATTACGCTTCGCTACTTGCCGTTATTGCGGCTTGTACAAGCATTGTGCCGTATTTAGGTCCGACAATCGCCATTACGCCTGCGATCATTATCGCTATTGTGACATCGCCTCTGATGCTGCTCAAGCTTGTGATCGTCTGGACAATTGTTCAGCTTATTGAAGGGAAACTGATCTCCCCGCAAATTATGGGGAAAAACCTTCATATTCACCCAATCACCATTATTTTTCTGCTGTTAACCGCCGGTAAGCTGTTTGGTGTTATCGGAATTATTCTTGCGATTCCGGGCTATGCTGTTGCCAAAGTCATTACGACACATTTATTTGACTGGTTTAAAATGCAGTCGCATCTATACGATGAAGAAAAAAATGAAAATGCAAAGAGTCATAAAGCATAAATTTCATTTATAGTTATATAAGACGGGCTTTCCATTTATGGAAGGCTCCCGTTATGTAAAAAATAAATGTCTAATGGGGAGAATTAAAATCATGACTCTATGGGAATTGTTTGTAGCTGCTATTTTAGGAATCGTAGAAGGATTAACAGAGTACGCACCGGTTTCTTCGACAGGACATATGATTATAGTAGACGATATCTGGCTTAAATCAGGCAGTCTCATGTCTGAAGAAGCTGCCAACTCATTTAAAGTTGTCATTCAGCTTGGCTCTATTTTAGCGGTTGCGATCGTGTTTAAAGACAGGATTTTGAACTTGCTTGGCTTGAAAAAAAATATCACGAGTGACCAAGAGCATGGTCACAAATTAAGCATTGCTCAAATCGCAGTAGGGCTTGTGCCTGCCGCGGTTCTCGGCTTTTTGTTTGAGGATTATATTGATGAATATTTATTTTCAGTCCGCACCGTGGCCATTGGCTTAATTGCTGGGGCAGTTTTAATGCTTGCAGCCGATTGGATTAATAAACGGAAAGAAACGACAGACACCCTAGACCGTATTTCATATAAGCAGGCGATCGGCGTCGGTTTATTCCAATGTCTTGCCCTTTGGCCGGGTTTCTCACGGTCCGGTTCAACGATTTCCGGGGGCGTTATTCTCGGGTTGAATCACCGTGCGGCAGCTGATTTCACATTCATTATGGCAATGCCGATTATGATGGGAGCCAGCACCTTAAGCCTAGTGAAACACTGGGACAGCTTAAGCTCCGATTTAATGCCGTTTTTTATCGTCGGCTTTATCTGTGCCTTTGTTGTTGCACTGTTTGTGGTCCGTTTCTTCCTAAGACTGATTAACAAAATCAAACTTGTTCCGTTTGCAATCTACCGAATCATTCTCGGCGTGATTTTACTTTTGTTTATGATGTAAATCGAAAAATAAGGCTCCGGAAAGGGCCTTATTTTTTTCTGTCAATTAGAAAGGAACAGCTTGTTTTTCAAAAAAAAATCATCTATAATAAACCTGACGTTACACACGGGGCCATAGCTCAGCTGGGAGAGCGCTACGCTGGCAGCGTAGAGGTCAGGGGTTCGAGCCCCCTTGGCTCCATACCTGTAAACCCTTATTCTATAAGGGTTTTTTTGTTTTTAATGGAAAGGATTCATTCGCTGAACCCTTCTGTTGATCTGAAATCATATGTCTTCAGAAGCATTTCATAAACCAATGATAAAGTCAGATACTCCTTCGTTTGAAAAATGACAAATTTTAATCAAGTAAAGTAGTTCAGGCTGTAAATCATGAATTTTCCAATACACCACCTTGTTCTTCAAAGACCGTCATGTCTTCCATAGGGGGTGAGTAAACATGAAGAGACACCATTCGTTCGGAAGTCGGATTGGACATTTTGTGAATTAAACCTTTGGTTGAAATAAGACATTCTCCTTTGTGGACAAAATATGAATGGGAGAGTTCTGCATGATCGCCGGTTGAGCGATAAATAGAATTGAGAAGTTTTCCTTCTAACACCATTGCACAACCAATGGATTGACCATGATCGTGGACTGCTGTCTCCTTGTTTGGGGGAATGTTAATCACGATCATTTCTAATTCATTGTTTCTATAGATGGCATTTCGGCCGTAAGCGTACTGGTCTGGTTCCTTTATATATGGTTGACTCAATTTTGCCGCATTTGGAATTTGTTTTAAGGAAGTTGCCAAATCTTTAACCGATGGATTTTTCAAGCTGCTAAAGATTTCTTCGATACACTCATACAGTTCCATTCGTTTTTCCCTCCCGGATCATTTGAAATCGCCTGACATTGGTATTTCGCAAGATTAGTTCATGATATTTACCCATAGACAATTTAGAGGCGGCAATCGCCTAGTGAACACAAAAAATGTGCGGTCAACATGTTGTTCTTATCACCAACTTATACAGGTTGTTTAGTTGGAATTTTGATGAAAACAGTGAATTGAAAGGTGCCGTCATTACCCAAGCCAAGACCGATAGGATTCCTTTTAAAACGGCTTGCTTTGAATTGCTTGAGGGAGCAGGCAGGGACTTCATAAGTCACGATATCGGGGAAAAGCCGTTCAGGTTTTTGATTTGTGCTTGAAATTTGCGCCATTGACAAAACACAATCGGTTTGGAATAATGTTTGAGTATATGCTCATTTTTTCACATATTATCATAAAATAATATCATTTCCATGATGGGGAGAGAATCCGAATAAAAGCTAATGGCATGCAAAATCTATTAGCTTCTTTTGTTTTCAAAAAATGATGTGTTTCGTATGTATTCATATAGGAAGGAATGACAACATGAAGACAAAACACTATTGGGTGATTTCTTTGCTCGCTGTTTTAGCGGTCGGGCCGGGATTGATGTCTAACACGGCATTGTCGTCAGTTCAAGGCCTTGTTCAGAAGACGGTTGGAACAAGTGACTTCACATCAGTAAATCCAATATTGATCGGCAATATGACCTTCGCTTTATTCGTTCCGGCAGGACCGCTTCTAAGGAAAAAATTCGGTGCCCGTCCGATCTATCTGGCTTCATTACCCGTTTTTATACTTGGCTCACTGCTCTTCGCATTTTCAAGCGATATTGCCTGGATGGCGGCAGGACGCTTTTTACAGGGAGCAGCTACAGGTGTTATGCTGATGATTATGATTCCGATGCTTGTTCTGTCATTTCCGATTGACCGGCGGAATTACGCACTACTGGTGCTTATCGGCGGGTTCTATGGCTCTGTTATGATCGGTTCGATTTTAGGAACAATCGCGTTGAGCTACGGCCACTGGAGATGGCTGTTTTTTACTTTTGGCACACTGTCTTTGATCGGCGTCGCGTTGAGTTATTTCTTTCTCTATGATGAGCATCATGGGGGATCAGAAAAGGAACAGTCATCACTCGACAGAGCAGGGATCATTTTATCTGTATGCGTGGCCGCAGCCTCAGCGTTTACATTCATTTTTCTGCAAAAATGGGGCTTTTCATCAGGTTATGTACGGGTTGGTTTTGGGGTTGCTTTATGTTTGCTCCTCATTCTGTTATTTGTAGAATATAAGGTGAAAAACCCTTTCATCTCTATTAAACAGATGCTGCTGCCTAAACCTGTGCTCGGTTTATTTATCATAGCGGCAGGAACGATTACGGTAGCTGTCAGTCTGGCAGCTTTTCAAGGCTTGCTTCGTCAAATGTATGATATATCCCGAGATCATCTCATTCTTTTAAACATGACTCTATTGATCGGAGTGGCCATCGCAGCTATTGCGAGTGCCCTGTTATATGATAAAGTCGGACCAGGGGTGCTGGGGATTATAGGTTCTCTCATTCTCGTTTTTGTGAATTGTCAATGGCTTCATATGCAGTATCAATCGTCTCTCTATGTGTTTGCGGCGCTGTTCATCATGCTGGCAGCAGGAACCGGCCTGACGGTCGCAGCAGGACTAATGGGAGCCGCTATGGGCGGCCCGCTTCCTGATCTGGTCAAAAGAATGACAGCTGTTCAGTTTTTAAGATTGTTTGTCTATATGGGTGTGCCTATCCTGATCGGCTATTTCACGAAAAAGGATGCTGCCAGACAAAACGGATCGATGCAGGATTCTATGATGACTGCCTATCATGATCTGTTTTTGATTTCTTTTATCCTGAGCGTGCTGCTCGTTTGTTTATCGTTTTGTATGAACGCCACCGGAATGGGGCACAAGCTGGCTCATAAGCCTCATGAGAAAGGAAAACCCGCTCCGGAAAAACCGGCTGTTACCGCACATGGACTGACAAAGGCTGCCGTAAAATCTCATAAAGTCATACATGATCAAGAATATCGTGATGCGCTCAGGCATTTTAAACAGCACAGTTTTACAAAAATAGATACATGATCACTGCCTTTCCCTTGATGGGAGAGGTTTTTTGTTTGTTCTCTCTCAAACTTTATCCCTAAAGAATTGAAAAATATTAGAAGTACAAGTAAAATTCTTAAAGGTAGATTCTTTTACACTCGTAATCTTTTAAATCGAAGGAAGGTTTTCATGGCCCGTAAAAAACTGAAAAAACGTAGACTCTTCATCTCTCTATTTTTCGTTGTATCGATTCCGCTAGCCTTGTTTGTTTTAGCGACAACTCTTTCAAAGCCAATTGAAACATCCAAAGAACCTGAAGAAATTGATGAACAGCAAGTATTTATTGACAGCCTTTCCGGACATGCTCAAATTTTATATGAAAAATATCATGTCCTCCCCAGCATAACGATAGCTCAGGCCATACTCGAATCCGACTGGGGAAACAGCGAGCTTGCCTCTAAAGCCAACAACCTGTTTGGCGTAAAAGGAAATTATAAAGGACATCACGTCACCATGGATACAGATGAAGTTGAAAAAGGGGAAAGAAAAACGATTCGCGCGAAATTCCGCAAATACAGCACGTTTTTTGAATCAATGGATGATCACGCCAAATTATTTGTCCAAGGCACATCGTGGAATAAAAAGAAGTATAAGCCGGTGCTTGAAGCTGAGGATTATAAAGAAGCAGCAGGCGCTCTTCAAACATCAGGCTATGCCACAGACCCGGACTATGCTGACAAAATCAGCGCCATTGTGGAAAAGTACGATCTAGATGAATACGATGAGGTGAATCCATCGCTGAAATCTGTGGATTTAAAAGGCTCCATCAAAGACAGCGCCGTTCAAGATGTATGGTCTAAGCCTTCTACTGATGATCAATCCATTAAGCTGACCTCTGCGCAATCTTATGTTGGCAAGGATATAAAGGTTGTATCTAAAAAACAGAAAGGCCAGTCCGTATGGTACCAATTCCAAGTCAATAATAAACTCGTCGGCTGGATTGATGACTCAGCTGTTGAAATAAAGGAAGCAACCTGAGCCGTTTTTCCTGGTATTTTTATTTTTTGTTCCATTCCGGGGAATTTGAGGTATAATATTCCACGTGAGTTATCACTTAATAACTATGCTTCAGGAGGGAACAAAGGTGCAGAAATATAGACGGAGAAACACGGTTGCTTTTACTGTATTAGCTTATTTCACTTTTTTTGCGGGAGTATTTTTGTTTTGTATCGGACTCTATAACGCTGATAATCTCGAACTCAATGAAAAAGGCTACTACATTGCAGTGATGATCCTTGTAGCGGTCGGCGCGATCCTTACACAAAAAGTGACGCGTGATAACGCAGAAGATAATGATATCATCGCGGAGCAGGAAAAAAGACAAAGTCAATCTCATATTGAATCATAAAAAATCCGGCATGTAATATGCCGGATTTTTTTACATCACCCAGTAAACACCTCGCCGTCAGGGTAACGAATATTTGATTTTTCTGTTTTTGCAAATGAAAAAACAAACGTTAACGGACCGATTCTTCCGATGAACATAATCGCGATAATGATACATTTCCCCGCTGTTGTCAGCTCGGGAGTCAGCCCCATTGTCAGTCCGACCGTTCCAAAAGCGGAAAAAGTTTCAAAAACAACCTGTATAAACGGCGCTTGTTCTGTAATGGTCAAGGCGAAAATCCCTATAAAGACGATGAACAAACTGATAACACTGACTGCTAAGGCCTTAATAATGATCGGATATTTTATGGTCCGGCGGAAAATAACAGTTTCTTTATGCCCTCTTAAATAAGCGATGACAGACATCAAAATCACAAGAAAAGTAGTCAGCTTAATACCGCTCGCCGTTGAAGCGCTGCCCGCTCCGATAAACATCAGCAGCAGGACAAATACAATGGTGCCTTCTCTCATGCTGCCAAAATCCACAGAGTTGAAGCCCGCGGTTCTCGGCGTCACTGCCTGAAAATACGAAGCCCACAGTTTGTCTGGCAAATGCAAGGAACCAAGCGTGCCGGGGTTGCTGTACTCTAAAATAAAGATAATCAGCGTGGCAGCAATATTCAAAAAGAACGTTCCCGCAAGCATCAGTTTCGTATGTAATGAAAAGGCTTTGAAACGCCGATTTTTCAGGATGTCAAAAAGCACCGTAAACCCGATGCCCCCTGTGATAAATAAGAAAGTAATGACAAGGTTGACTGCAGGATCACCAACGTAGCTCATTATATTATCCGGCCATAAAGAAAAACCGGCATTGTTAAAAGCCGATATTGCATGAAACACACTGGCAAACAATCCGGATGCCCAGCCATACTGTGGCACAAGCCGGATGGATAAGATCAGGGCGGCGATCAATTCGATACTGATTGAAAATAGAAACAGGACTTTGACAAGACCTATCACGCCGCCAATTGTCGGCTGGTTTAAGGCTTCCCGGACCAGCATTCGTTCTTTCAATCCGATTTTTTTTCCTAAAATCATGACGATCAGAACAGCAAATGTCATAAAGCCAAGCCCGCCGACTTGAATCAGACCCATGATGACAGTTTGCCCGAACACCGTAAATTCTGTCCCAGTGTCAACAACTGCAAGCCCGGTAACAGTTGTGGCAGAAGCCGCTGTAAAAAGGGCATCTATCCATGACAACGGCTTCGTAGCAGAAATCGGGAGCTTTAACAAAAGAGAGCCAATAATAATAGTAAGAAAAAAACCAATCGCAAGCACTTGCGGGGGAGAAAAACGAACCCACTTGATTACAGTTTCCTTATGAAGTCTCACCTTTGTCTACATCCCTTCGTTTTCAAAGCGTTTAATATCCTTTTTGTGACCCATCATCACCAGGCAGTCTTGTTCGTAAATCACCTCTTCCGGTGCAGGAGAAAGGCGAACATCTCCATTATGTTTAATTGCCAGGATGGTACATCCGTACTTCGCTCTAACATTCAGATCATGAATGGATTTGGAATTCAGTTTTCGAGTTGCCAGCAGCTCAACAATACTGTAATCATCAGATAAGTCGATATAATTCAAGACATTTTCATCAGAAAGACTTTGTGCGATTTTGACGCCCATATCCTTTTCCGGATGAATAATGCGGTCGGCGCCGATTTTTTCCAGCACCTTATGGTGATAATAATTTTGGGCTTTCACCCAAATATTTGGAATGTGAAGCTCTTTTAATAGCAAAGTGGTCAGTGTGCTCGCTTGAATATTCGCACCTATAGCCACGACGACATATTCAAAATTACGAATTCCCAGTGAAAGCAATTCGTTTTCTTCAGTGGCATTGGCAATGACCGCATGGGTTGCGTAGGAAGCGGAGGCATTGACCTTTTCTTCGTTAATATCAATAGCAAGAACCTCATGGCCCATTCTGTGCAGCTCTTTGCAAATGCTTCCGCCGAATCGTCCAAGCCCGATTACTGCAAATTGTTTGTTTTTTATTCTTCCCAATGTTCAAGACTCCCTTAATAAAATTAGCGTTTTGAAGTAAAAAAGACCATTACAAAGAATGGTCAAAATAGACCTCCTCTCTGTATACGCCTACGAGGTTAGCTGTCGGATTAGGGATTCAGAGTACCCCTTCTTACTAAGTAAGATTCACCCCAAGACCGTTTTGTGAAACAGCCAATCATTGGTTTCCCCGTTCGTGTTTGATTAAGCGGTAAAAGAGACAATATGAAATTGAACACTCAAGAATTTACTCCTGTTTCTAGTGTTTGTCAATTTAAATTTAATACAAGTGAAAAGGTAACTGGAAATAGAGGGAAAAGGGAGAGGAAAAGGAGTCAAAATACGTAAAAAAGACCGGCGTTAAGCCGGCCCTCTGTGATTATTTACAGTCGCATGGCTGAGTCGGAGGTGTGCTGCGCTTAGCCACTTCGATGCTGGCTTCCGCGTAAAATTTATTTCCGATGCTCAGTGATTTGTTCTCTGCACGGAAAGTATATGTACCAGCGGCAGGAAGCGTTTTGTTATTCAGTTTTAACTTGAATTCACCAGCGCCTAATAAATCAAGTGCCAAAGGAACTCTTACTGTTTTCCCGTTATTGAGGATCTGTGTTGTACGCAAGGCATTTCCGTTCAATGTGTCTTTCGTGTTTGCAGTAAATCCGCTTGGCAATGTAAACTCCATAACGCCAAGGCTGAGAAGCGTATTTGGACGGTAAGTCAATTCGATATCTGAGAAAGACCATTCCGTTTTGCTGGCGCCAGTGATTGTTGCGAACAATGACGCTGTAGACTGTGTTCTCATAGTAGATTCAGTATGAGCTTTAGTTGATGTAGATTCAGCCGCGAAAGAAGCTGTTGGTGCAGAAATGAGTAACCCGAGACTTAATGCACTAATTGCCAAAGAAGATAATAATTTGCGTTTCATAATAAAAATTCCCCCTAATAAGTGATAAAGATTAAAGGCCTGCCTCTGCTTTCCACCTCCTCTTAAAGGCCAAATACAAATTTTACCTACATAAAATTATCATCAAATAAAATGGAAGTAAATGGGGTGTTTTTCCCGTATTTTTCAAATTTGCAGTAAATTTAGCGGAAAAACAAAAAAACGTCCGGTTTTCCAGACGTTTTTCGATTATTTGGTTTCAATTGGTATAAATTTAAAGATCTCTCCGCTCTGCACCGATTCAGCGAGACGTTTCAGCCAATCGTAGTAGGCTTTAGAACTTTCCAGCTGTTCGTATAAACGCTGCGCTTCATTCTTCATTTCCTCATTGAGTTCTTCCTTATGCAAGACCTCTTGTAAATCAGCCTGAGCCTCCTCAATTGCTGATACATTCACCTGAACTTCCCGTTCCCATTTTGGCGGAAAGAAATTTGTGAAAAATTTAAAGAAATCTTTTTCGGCTACAAATGTGTGCTTGCGGATGCCTCGGTGAAATGTCTTCTTCACGACATTTAAATCCTGAAGCTTTTTGACACCTGTGCTCATGCTGGGCTTGCTCATTTGCAGCTCCTCCCGCATTTCGTCAAGCGTCATCTCGTCCCGCATGTACATCGTTCCATATAATATCCCGACACTTCGGGTAATTCCGTAAAGATCCATTGTTTCAGCAATGGAGTCAATAACAAGATCCCGTGCCTGTTCTATAGCTGCAAATTCTGGATTTTCATCCATACTGACCCTCTTTTCCTTTAGAAAATTAAATTTGTTAAGTCATTTCTTTATGTTCTTTATCTTAACGAAACCTAGAGAAAAGTCAAAACGAAAAATCACAATTAGGGCTTTGACAGTTTAAAAACCATATGTTAGATTAAGGTTGTTAAAAACATTAAATTTTTATTTAACAAACTTTATTTTCGTCAAGGAGGACTTAGATGAGTCAAACACTATACATTGACGGTGAATGGATCAGTGCCGAAAAAGGGCAGGTCCGCAGTATTATTAATCCATTTAATCAAGAAGAAATTGCAACAGTTAGCGAGGGCGGGCGTGAGGATGCCGTTAAAGCAATCGCCGCTGCACGAAGAGCTTTTGACGCAGGAGAGTGGCCTTCTCGTTCAGGGCTTGAACGCGGAAAGATAGTTCTGAAAATTGCGGAATTAATCAGACGCGATCTAGACGAGCTGGCTGAGCTCGAATCCCTTGATACAGGTAAAACGCTTGAGGAAAGCAAAGCCGATATGGACGATATCGCCAATGTTTTTCAGTATTATGCTGGTCTGGCAGATAAAGATGGAGGAGAGATCATCTCATCTCCAATCCCTGATTCGGAAAGCAAAATCATCAGGGAGCCAATTGGCGTATGCGGACAAATCACGCCGTGGAATTATCCGCTTCTGCAAGCAAGCTGGAAAATCGCCCCGGCTTTAGCGGCAGGCAATACAATTGTCATGAAGCCGAGTGAGATCACACCGCTGACGACAATCAAAGTCTTTAAGCTGATGGAGGAAGCCGGGGTTCCAAAAGGTGTCGCAAACCTTGTGTTGGGACCGGGCGCCACAGTGGGTGACGAGCTTGCTGTAAACAAAGACGTTGACTTAATTTCGTTTACAGGCGGAATTGAAACAGGCAAAAAAATCATGCGGGCGGCAAGCGGCAACGTTAAAAAAATTGCGCTTGAGCTTGGTGGGAAAAATCCAAATATCGTATTCAAAGACGCAGACCTGGAAGTCGCGGTTGATCAGGCGCTAAACGCCGTATTTTTCCACGCCGGCCAAGTATGCTCCGCCGGGTCCCGATTGCTTGTAGAAGAAGATATCCATGACCGATTTTTAGCAGAGCTTGTCAAACGGGCGAAACGCATTAAACTCGGAAACGGTTTTCACGAAGAGACAGAAAGCGGTCCGCTTATCTCCGCGGAGCATAGAGCAAAGGTTGAAAAATATGTAGAGATCGGACTGGAAGAAGGTGCAAAACTGGAGACTGGCGGCAAACGTCCGGAAGATCCAGCACTTCAAAACGGTTTTTTCTATGAACCTACCATTTTCTCAAACTGTACATCTGGCATGAGAATTGTTCAGGAAGAAGTATTTGGGCCAGTATTAACAGTCGAAACATTCAGTTCTGAAGAAGAAGTAATCTCACTGGCGAATGATACGATTTACGGATTGGCAGGAGCTGTATGGTCGAAAGATATTGAAAAGTGCGAACGTGTAGCAGCCCGTTTGAGAATGGGAACAGTTTGGATTAACGATTTCCATCCGTACTTTGCGCAGGCGCCATGGGGCGGCTATAAGCAATCCGGATTCGGACGGGAACTTGGAAAAATAGGGCTTGAAGAGTATACAGAAGTCAAACATGTCTATCGCAACACAAAACCGGCAGCGGTTAATTGGTTCAATTCATAAGAGGGGGAGATTGATTATGACATTAAATATGAAAGTAGAAAGCATGCACAAATTTCACACATTTGAAATTCCGACTGTGATTAAGCACGGAATTGGCGCCATCAACCATGTAGGAAAAGAAGTAGCTGGACTGGGTGTTTCAAAAGCATTGCTTGTTACAGACCCTGGAATTTATAAAGCCGGCGTCGCAGATCCTGTCATCGAGTCATTAAAAGGGGCAGGCATTGAAGTGGTGCTCTTTAATAAAGTTGAGCCAAACCCTCCTGTACGGCTTGTAAATGAAGGTTCTGAGCTTTACAAAAAAGAGAACTGCAACGGCTTGGTGGCAGTCGGAGGCGGAAGCTCCATGGATACAGCGAAGGCCATCGGGGTAGAAGCGACTCACGAGGGAAGCGTACTTGATTATGAAGCAGCCGAAGGAAAGAAACCGCTGGAGAACCGCATTCCTCCGCTTACGACAATTCCTACAACGGCTGGAACAGGCTCAGAGGTAACGCAATGGGCGGTTATTACAGATGAAGAAAGAGAATTCAAATTTAACACAGGCGGTCCGCTGATTGCCGCGCATTTGACTGTGATTGACCCAGAGCTTCACGTCTCAATGCCGCCGCACGTAACAGCAATGACGGGGATTGATGCTCTCGCTCACGCCATTGAGTGCTACACAATGAAATTTGCGCAGCCGATTACAGACGCAGTGGCGTTGATGGCGATTGAATATGCCGCTCACTACATTAAGAGAGCATTTGCTGACGGAGAAGATCTCGAAGCCAGATACGGAATGGCGCAGGCTGCTATGCTTGCCGGTCTTTCTTACGGCAGTGAATCAGCGGGTGCTGCTCACGCCATGAGCCAAACACTCGGCGGTATCATCCCGGTCGCTCACGGCCAATGTGTGGCGGCAATGATGGGCCCTGTTATGGAATACAACTGGAAGGGATATCCGGAGAAATTTGCCCGTATCGCAAAAGCGTTCGGCATTGATACAAGCAATATGACAACAGAAGAAGCTGCAAAAGCATCTGTCAACTGGATGTACGATCTTGTGAAAGAGTTAGAAGTACCGACTTTAGAAGAACAAGGGGTATCGCCTGACATGATCGAGCGCTTGTCAAAAGAAGCGATGAAAGATCCGCAAACCTTCGGTAATCCTAGAGATTTAAATGAGAAAGCATATAACTGGATCTACAAGCGCTGCTTTAATCTTACGCCAAAAACTGTATAATGCATGATCCCGCTCCTTTACAGAGCGGGATTTTTTTGGATAATTGAACATAAGTGACAATCCTAGAGATGAAGGACGGTGCAAGCTTATGTGGAAACGCATGACCGCAAAAACGGAAGGGTTATATGTTGCAGATACAGAAAGCTTTGTAACAAAACAAATGGACAAGCTCGATTTTGATTATGGCGGCATTCCCGGCGACTTACATTTCGGCCTGACAAAAAAAGCTGGGGCCCGAGAGCCAATGTTTTCAAGAGGAACAGAAGTTTTTAACCGCAGACAAATTTCAATTGTTTCAACAGAAGAATGTGACGAAATTGCTTTGAAAATGGGAGTCCCGAGTATTTTTCCCGAATGGCTCGGTGCAAATGTTGCAATCAGCGGTATACCTGATTTCACAACATTAAAAGAAGGAAGCCGGCTTATATTTCCGAGCGGCGCCGCGTTACTGTGTGAGGGAGAAAATGATCCGTGTATCCAGCCGGGTGAAGTCATACAGTCTTATTATCCGGACAAGCCAAAGCTTGCACCGGCTTTTGTCCGCCATGCGTTGGGGATAAGGGGCATTGTATGTATTGTCGAGAGACCCGGTGCCGTGTATGCGGGTGACGAAATAATCGTTCATTCATACCAGCGAAACATCAAACAAAAAGCAGAAAGAGTCTGAATAAATCAGACTCTTTCTATTTTCTCTTTAATTTCTTTAATCTGGCTGAGGTGGCGTTTTTCATGATGGCCGATAAAATCGATCCATTGTCTGACGGTCAGCTCTTGAAACACGGGATGCGGCAATACTCTCTCAAAATCTTCTTCTTTAAGAGAGGCAATAACAGCTGTCAGCTGCTCCCTTACAACATCAAGCTCCCGTTTCATTTGGCTGCCTGAAATAAAATCATGATCCGGTTCAAGATGGGCCGGCGCTTTTCGTTTATTGCTTCTATCCTGTGCGGCCGTAAGCGGTTTTTCCTCAATCTCCTTAACAGGCGCTTCCTTTACTCGTTCTTTCAGCATGTTTTGGGCGGTCATATCAATTTTCTTCAAATGATCAAGAACTTCCCGTATACTCCATTCATCAGAAGAAGGCTTCTGATTCAGCTTTTCATCGGAAAGTCCTTTTACTTCATTCCATGTTTCTAATCTGGCTTCATTAAAGATACTCATCATATCTCCTCCTGAAAAAACATTACCATATATAAGAGCATTTATCATTTATAAAGTACTTCGCGGGGAGCAAGCATTTATCGAAAAATTTTGAAACCTTTTCCTCTGTATCTCGTATAAAAGGTAACGACGGCCGTCGGTTAAAGTAGCAGCTTAGAAAGGATGAGAAAATTGGAGTTATACGGTATTCCTGTCCAAACGATTTACCTTTACACCCTTATCATAGCCGGAAGCCTCACGCTGCTATTTTTATTTTTCGGAGATGTGTTTGAAGGGCTGTCCGAAGCTATTCCGTTTTTACACCCGACATTGGTGCTCTCATTTTTCACATTTTTCTCCGCATCTGGATATATAGGCGAAACAGTTTTCCCCCTCTCCAGCCTGATTATTGCTCTATCATCCTGTCTTCTTTCGGTGCTGCTGGTGATATTGCTCCATTTATTTGTGCTTGTCCCTTTATCTTCGGCAGAAGAATCATTGACTTATCGGGAAGATGATCTTAGAGGAAGACTCGGAAAAGTCATAACCGCTGTTCCGGTTGATGGATTTGGAGAAGTACTGATTGAAGGGATAGGCGGTACGATTTCAAAATCAGCGATCAGCTTTGAAAATGAACAGATCAGTTACGGAACAGTCGTCTTAGTTGTGGATGTCAAAAACGGAGTTCTTTCAGTCACTCCGCATGAATCTTTATAAAACAAGGAGGAATGTCATATGACAATGCCGATTATCATCGTCATCGCAGTTGTATTCTTTTTACTCATCGCACTTATAGCGGTATTTATTACAAAATATCGTACGGCAGGGCCTGATGAAGCGTTAATTGTTACAGGAAGCTATCTTGGAAATAAAAATGTTCACGTTGATGAGGGAGGCAACCGCCTGAAGATTGTTCGCGGAGGAGGAACCTTTGTTCTTCCGGTTTTTCAGCAGGCTGAGCCGCTAAGTCTGTTATCAAGCAAACTCGATGTATCGACACCTGAAGTGTATACCGAGCAAGGTGTGCCTGTAATGGCAGACGGAACTGCAATTATTAAAATCGGCGGCTCTATTGGAGAAATCGCCACAGCAGCCGAACAATTTTTAGGAAAGTCAAAAGAAGACCGTGAGCAGGAGGCGCGTGAGGTACTGGAAGGCCACCTCCGTTCCATTCTCGGGTCTATGACAGTAGAAGAAATTTATAAAAACCGCGAAAAATTCTCTCAAGAAGTGCAGCGTGTCGCTTCACAGGATCTTGCGAAGATGGGTCTTGTGATTGTCTCCTTTACCATTAAAGATGTCCGTGATAAAAACGGCTATCTTGAATCACTAGGTAAACCGAGAATTGCGCAGGTAAAACGTGATGCTGACATTGCAACCGCAGAGGCCGACAAAGAAACAAGAATTAAGAGGGCGGAAGCCGATAAAGAAGCGAAAAAATCAGAGCTTGAACGAGCGACGGAAATTGCCGAAGCTGAAAAAATCAATCAGCTTAAAATGGCTGAATACCGGCGAGATCAAGATACAGCAAAAGCCAACGCTGACCAGGCATACGATTTGGAAACAGCCAAAGCACGCCAGCAGGTGACTGAGCAGGAAATGCAGGTCAAGATTATAGAACGCCAAAAACAAATTGAATTAGAAGAAAAAGAAATTCTCCGCCGTGAACGCCAGTATGATTCTGAAGTGAAGAAAAAAGCCGATGCAGACCGCTATTCAGTTGAGCAATCTGCCGCTGCTGAAAAAGCCAAACAGCTAGCCCAAGCCGATGCCAAGAAATACAGCATAGAAGCGATGGCGAAGGCTGAAGCTGAAAGGGTCAGAATTGACGGCCTTGCAAAAGCAGAAGCTGAAAAAGCAAAAGGTGAGACAGAGGCCGAGGTTATTCGCTTAAAAGGTCTTGCTGAAGCGGAAGCGAAAGAAAAAATTGCCGCTGCCTTTGAGCAGTACGGTCAGGCTGCGATTTTCGATATGATTGTCAAAATGCTTCCGGAATACGCGAAACAGGTATCAGCACCGCTTTCAAATATTGATAAGATCACCGTCGTTGATACAGGAGGAAACGGTGATTCAAGCGGCGCCAACAAAGTCACAAGCTATGCGACAAATTTAATGTCCAGTCTGCAAGAAAGCTTA
This sequence comes from Bacillus sp. PK3-037, assembly GCF_054161355.1. Classification (NCBI taxonomy): domain Bacteria; kingdom Bacillati; phylum Bacillota; class Bacilli; order Caryophanales; family Bacillaceae; genus Bacillus; species Bacillus sp. PK3-037. Next base: position 1,108,920 of record NZ_CP096408.1, read on the forward strand.
AAAGCGTCTTCGGGAATCGACGTAAAAGAAATGATTGAGAACTTTTCAGGAAAAGGCAACATCAAACAGAGCATCAACGAACTGACAAATGAATTAAAAGAAACAAAGCCTGTTCAAAAATCTGAATAACCATTGCGGAAAGGATTAGAGAATGAATGGTGACTATAAGAGAAGCACGACTAGATGATATAAAGGCCATCGCAAAAGTGCATGTTGACAGCTGGGTGACAACATACAGCGGCATTGTCTCCGCTGAATACTTAAATGGTTTGAACTACAAGGATTTTGAAGCCAAATGGAAAAGCCGTTCATTAAAGGGGGTCTTTGTAGCAGAAGATGAAGAAGGTTCAGTATTCGGCTTTGCATCTTTTGGTCCAATTCGTTCAGAGCAGAAAGGCTATGACGGAGAGTTGTATGCCATTTACCTTTTAGAAGAAAAACAGCGGCGAGGTGCGGGCAGAGCGCTTTTGACAAAGGGAATAGATTTTTTGCTTGATCATGGCTTTACGAGCATGTTTGTTTGGGTCGTAGAGGAGAATCCTTCGATTACATTTTATCAGTCGTTTTCACCTGAAAGAGCAGCCGAGGATAGTTTTGAAATCGCAGGAGAAAGCATGAAAGAAATAGCTGGCCGGATCTCGCTTCATTAAAAAATCTGCTCAACAAAAGATAAAAAACAACCCCCAGCGGACAGGTAGCTGGGGGTTGTTAGATTAAGCTTTTTCAGTTTTCAGCAAGCGCGGAGCTGTTATGAACAATAAACAAAGGACAATCGCACAGATGATGAATGACGGAACCATATAAGTAGCATTATAAGTTAACGAGTAAATCCATACCGGTGTTCCTTTTGGTGCAAAGCTGCCGAAAAATACAGCCCCTGAAATCACGTGTGCAGCATAACGCAGAAAACTGCCGATAAAAACTGCGCAAATAATTGATACGATCAATTTCCCTTTTGCTTTTGATAAGGCGGATTTGCGGACAGCGGAAGCGAAAAAACCGCTTATGCCGACAGCGGCGAACGCTGCAATGTAATCAAGCAACAGCTGAACAGGGTGCTGAAGAAATAGATTTCCGATCGCAATTTGAACGAGACCTGTCAATAGACCGGTGGTAAGCCCCGCTTTAACTCCCCAGCGAAAAGAAATCAAAAAAATCGGAATCATCATGATGGATACCGACCCTCCTTGAGGCATACGGAGAAACATTCCGGAAACGATGTCTAAAATGACAGCAGCAGCAGTCATGATTGCAATTTCAATAAGACGTACCAGTTGTCTTGATTGAGCCATAAAAATCCCCTTCCATCGATAGACAATCCAAAAGGACACAAAAAAGCAGCACGCGGAAGGATGAGGAAAGTTCCACGCACTGCTTTACAATCTGCAATTCATTTGACTTTGCCACATCCCTACGCCAGCGTTAACTAACAGGTTCAAAGGGTCAGAACGAAACCGCTCACTCTCAGCTTTTATGCTCCCCTTGTGGTCATCGGATATTTAGTTCGTTTCTACTATACAAGAAAAAGGTTAAAACAACAAGATGACATTGCCTGTGGTAAATGTTCTTTAATAGATAAATGTTTTATAAAGCATTATAAGTTAGATAGAATAAAGAAAGATTACAGTTTTATTGTTTTATAGATTTTTTTTAAAAAACTATTGCAATAAATAATTATAGGTGTTATATTATTAAACGTCGCTGATGAACAGCAGACAAAACAAGAAGCTTTAAACAACTTTTAAAAAAAGTTGTTGACAATTAAGAAGCTGAGTGTTATATTAGTAAAGCTGCTTCATTGAGAGCGGTGATGATCTTTGAAAACTAAACAAGACAAAACGTACCTGTTAATTCAAGTTTTATTATAAATCGCACAGCGATGTGCGTAGTCAGTCAAACTGAGGTCTGCACGATGCAGATCACGCAGATGTTGCCACAGGATGTGGTGAACTTAATCTGCGATCCATTTATCGGAGAGTTTGATCCTGGCTCAGGACGAACGCTGGCGGCGTGCCTAATACATGCAAGTCGAGCGGACAGATGGGAGCTTGCTCCCTGATGTTAGCGGCGGACGGGTGAGTAACACGTGGGTAACCTGCCTGTAAGACTGGGATAACTCCGGGAAACCGGGGCTAATACCGGATGCTTGTTTGAACCGCATGGTTCAAACATAAAAGGTGGCTTCGGCTACCACTTACAGATGGACCCGCGGCGCATTAGCTAGTTGGTGAGGTAACGGCTCACCAAGGCAACGATGCGTAGCCGACCTGAGAGGGTGATCGGCCACACTGGGACTGAGACACGGCCCAGACTCCTACGGGAGGCAGCAGTAGGGAATCTTCCGCAATGGACGAAAGTCTGACGGAGCAACGCCGCGTGAGTGATGAAGGTTTTCGGATCGTAAAGCTCTGTTGTTAGGGAAGAACAAGTACCGTTCGAATAGGGCGGTGCCTTGACGGTACCTAACCAGAAAGCCACGGCTAACTACGTGCCAGCAGCCGCGGTAATACGTAGGTGGCAAGCGTTGTCCGGAATTATTGGGCGTAAAGGGCTCGCAGGCGGTTCCTTAAGTCTGATGTGAAAGCCCTCGGCTCAACCGGGGAGGGTCATTGGAAACTGGGGAACTTGAGTGCAGAAGAGGAGAGTGGAATTCCACGTGTAGCGGTGAAATGCGTAGAGATGTGGAGGAACACCAGTGGCGAAGGCGACTCTCTGGTCTGTAACTGACGCTGAGGAGCGAAAGCGTGGGGAGCGAACAGGATTAGATACCCTGGTAGTCCACGCCGTAAACGATGAGTGCTAAGTGTTAGGGGGTTTCCGCCCCTTAGTGCTGCAGCTAACGCATTAAGCACTCCGCCTGGGGAGTACGGTCGCAAGACTGAAACTCAAAGGAATTGACGGGGGCCCGCACAAGCGGTGGAGCATGTGGTTTAATTCGAAGCAACGCGAAGAACCTTACCAGGTCTTGACATCCTCTGACAATCCTAGAGATAGGACGTCCCCTTCGGGGGCAGAGTGACAGGTGGTGCATGGTTGTCGTCAGCTCGTGTCGTGAGATGTTGGGTTAAGTCCCGCAACGAGCGCAACCCTTGATCTTAGTTGCCAGCATTCAGTTGGGCACTCTAAGGTGACTGCCGGTGACAAACCGGAGGAAGGTGGGGATGACGTCAAATCATCATGCCCCTTATGACCTGGGCTACACACGTGCTACAATGGACAGAACAAAGGGCAGCGAAACCGCGAGGTTAAGCCAATCCCACAAATCTGTTCTCAGTTCGGATCGCAGTCTGCAACTCGACTGCGTGAAGCTGGAATCGCTAGTAATCGCGGATCAGCATGCCGCGGTGAATACGTTCCCGGGCCTTGTACACACCGCCCGTCACACCACGAGAGTTTGTAACACCCGAAGTCGGTGAGGTAACCTTTATGGAACCAGCCGCCGAAGGTGGGACAGATGATTGGGGTGAAGTCGTAACAAGGTAGCCGTATCGGAAGGTGCGGCTGGATCACCTCCTTTCTAAGGATATTTACGGAATATAAGACCTTGGGTCTTATAAACAGAACGTTCCCTGTCTTGTTTAGTTTTGAAGGATCATTCCTTCGAAACGTGTTCTTTGAAAACTAGATAACAGTAGACATCACATTCAATTAGTAACACAAGATATCACATAGTGATTCTTTTTAACGGTTAAGTTAGAAAGGGCGCACGGTGAATGCCTTGGCACTAGGAGCCGATGAAGGACGGGACGAACACCGATATGCTTCGGGGAGCTGTAAGCAAGCTTTGATCCGGAGATTTCCGAATGGGGAAACCCACCACTCGTAATGGAGTGGTATCCATATCTGAATTCATAGGATATGAGAAGGCAGACCCGGGGAACTGAAACATCTAAGTACCCGGAGGAAGAGAAAGCAAATGCGATTCCCTGAGTAGCGGCGAGCGAAACGGGATTAGCCCAAACCAAGAGGCTTGCCTCTTGGGGTTGTAGGACACTCTATACGGAGTTACAAAGGAACGAGGTAGATGAAGAGGTCTGGAAAGGCCCGCCATAGGAGGTAACAGCCCTGTAGTCAAAACTTCGTTCTCTCCAGAGTGGATCCTGAGTACGGCGGAACACGTGAAATTCCGTCGGAATCCGGGAGGACCATCTCCCAAGGCTAAATACTCCCTAGTGACCGATAGTGAACCAGTACCGTGAGGGAAAGGTGAAAAGCACCCCGGAAGGGGAGTGAAAGAGATCCTGAAACCGTGTGCCTACAAGTAGTCAGAGCCCGTTAACGGGTGATGGCGTGCCTTTTGTAGAATGAACCGGCGAGTTACGATCCCGTGCAAGGTTAAGCAGAAGATGCGGAGCCGCAGCGAAAGCGAGTCTGAATAGGGCGCATGAGTACGTGGTCGTAGACCCGAAACCAGGTGATCTACCCATGTCCAGGGTGAAGTTCAGGTAACACTGAATGGAGGCCCGAACCCACGCACGTTGAAAAGTGCGGGGATGAGGTGTGGGTAGGGGTGAAATGCCAATCGAACCTGGAGATAGCTGGTTCTCTCCGAAATAGCTTTAGGGCTAGCCTCAAGGTAAGAGTCTTGGAGGTAGAGCACTGATTGGACTAGGGGCCCCTACCGGGTTACCGAATTCAGTCAAACTCCGAATGCCAATGACTTATCCTTGGGAGTCAGACTGCGAGTGATAAGATCCGTAGTCGAAAGGGAAACAGCCCAGACCGCCAGCTAAGGTCCCAAAGTATACGTTAAGTGGAAAAGGATGTGGAGTTGCTTAGACAACCAGGATGTTGGCTTAGAAGCAGCCACCATTTAAAGAGTGCGTAATAGCTCACTGGTCGAGTGACTCTGCGCCGAAAATGTACCGGGGCTAAACGTATCACCGAAGCTGCGGACTGTTCTTCGAACAGTGGTAGGAGAGCGTTCTAAGGGCTGTGAAGCCAGACCGGAAGGACTGGTGGAGCGCTTAGAAGTGAGAATGCCGGTATGAGTAGCGAAAGAGGGGTGAGAATCCCCTCCACCGAATGCCTAAGGTTTCCTGAGGAAGGCTCGTCCGCTCAGGGTTAGTCGGGACCTAAGCCGAGGCCGAAAGGCGTAGGCGATGGACAACAGGTTGATATTCCTGTACCACCTCCTCACCATTTGAGCAATGGGGGGACGCAGGAGGATAGGGTAAGCGCGGTATTGGATATCCGCGTCCAAGCAGTTAGGCTGGGAAATAGGCAAATCCGTTTCCCATAAGGCTGAGCTGTGATGGCGAGCGAAATATAGTAGCGAAGTTCCTGATTCCACACTGCCAAGAAAAGCCTCTAGCGAGGTGAGAGGTGCCCGTACCGCAAACCGACACAGGTAGGCGAGGAGAGAATCCTAAGGTGATCGAGAGAACTCTCGTTAAGGAACTCGGCAAAATGACCCCGTAACTTCGGGAGAAGGGGTGCTCTGTTAGGGTGCAAGCCCGAGAGAGCCGCAGTGAATAGGCCCAGGCGACTGTTTAGCAAAAACACAGGTCTCTGCGAAGCCGTAAGGCGAAGTATAGGGGCTGACGCCTGCCCGGTGCTGGAAGGTTAAGAGGAGCGCTTAGCGTAAGCGAAGGTGCGAATTGAAGCCCCAGTAAACGGCGGCCGTAACTATAACGGTCCTAAGGTAGCGAAATTCCTTGTCGGGTAAGTTCCGACCCGCACGAAAGGCGCAACGATCTGGGCACTGTCTCAACGAGAGACTCGGTGAAATTATAGTACCTGTGAAGATGCAGGTTACCCGCGACAGGACGGAAAGACCCCGTGGAGCTTTACTGCAGCCTGATATTGAATGTTGGTACAGCTTGTACAGGATAGGTAGGAGCCTTGGAAACCGGAGCGCCAGCTTCGGTGGAGGCATCGGTGGGATACTACCCTGGCTGTATTGACCTTCTAACCCGCCGCCCTTATCGGGCGGGGAGACAGTGTCAGGTGGGCAGTTTGACTGGGGCGGTCGCCTCCTAAAAGGTAACGGAGGCGCCCAAAGGTTCCCTCAGAATGGTTGGAAATCATTCGCAGAGTGTAAAGGCACAAGGGAGCTTGACTGCGAGACCTACAAGTCGAGCAGGGACGAAAGTCGGGCTTAGTGATCCGGTGGTTCCGCATGGAAGGGCCATCGCTCAACGGATAAAAGCTACCCCGGGGATAACAGGCTTATCTCCCCCAAGAGTCCACATCGACGGGGAGGTTTGGCACCTCGATGTCGGCTCATCGCATCCTGGGGCTGTAGTCGGTCCCAAGGGTTGGGCTGTTCGCCCATTAAAGCGGTACGCGAGCTGGGTTCAGAACGTCGTGAGACAGTTCGGTCCCTATCCGTCGCGGGCGCAGGAAATTTGAGAGGAGCTGTCCTTAGTACGAGAGGACCGGGATGGACGCACCGCTGGTGTACCAGTTGTTCTGCCAAGGGCATCGCTGGGTAGCTATGTGCGGACGGGATAAGTGCTGAAAGCATCTAAGCATGAAGCCCCCCTCAAGATGAGATTTCCCATTCCGCAAGGAAGTAAGATCCCTGAAAGATGATCAGGTTGATAGGTCTGAGGTGGAAGTGTGGCGACACATGGAGCTGACAGATACTAATCGATCGAGGACTTAACCTAATGTCTAATGATGTCACACCTGTTATCTAGTTTTGAGAGAACACTCTCAAATTGTTTGGTGGCGATAGCGAAGAGGTCACACCCGTTCCCATGCCGAACACGGAAGTTAAGCTCTTCAGCGCCGATGGTAGTCGGGGGTTTCCCCCTGTGAGAGTAGGACGCCGCCAAGCAGTTGCACGGTAGTGCAATTATGGAGGATTAGCTCAGCTGGGAGAGCATCTGCCTTACAAGCAGAGGGTCGGCGGTTCGAGCCCGTCATCCTCCACCATTCTTACTATACATAATATGTTTACATATGAGCCGGTGTAGCTCAATTGGTAGAGCAACTGACTTGTAATCAGTAGGTTGGGGGTTCAAGTCCTCTTGCCGGCACCACTTTTATATGTTATAATATTCAAGTCTCTTGTAAGAAGAGCCATTAGCTCAGTTGGTAGAGCATCTGACTTTTAATCAGAGGGTCGAAGGTTCGAGTCCTTCATGGCTCACCATTTATATGTTGCGGATGTGGCGGAATTGGCAGACGCGCTAGAATCAGGCTCTAGTGTCTTTACAGACGTGGGGGTTCAAGTCCCTTCATCCGCACCATTTCTGCGGAAGTAGTTCAGTGGTAGAACACCACCTTGCCAAGGTGGGGGTCGCGGGTTCGAATCCCGTCTTCCGCTCCAACTATACCATCCACGCCGGGGTGGTGGAATTGGCAGACACACAGGACTTAAAATCCTGCGGTAGGTGACTACCGTGCCGGTTCAAGTCCGGCCCTCGGCATTATAATTTGCGCCCGTAGCTCAATTGGATAGAGCGTTTGACTACGGATCAAAAGGTTAGGGGTTCGACTCCTCTCGGGCGCGCCATGATCTACATGAAATCGGGAAGTAGCTCAGCTTGGTAGAGCACATGGTTTGGGACCATGGGGTCGCAGGTTCGAATCCTGTCTTCCCGACCATTCTTGGGGCCTTAGCTCAGCTGGGAGAGCGCCTGCTTTGCACGCAGGAGGTCAGCGGTTCGATCCCGCTAGGCTCCACTTGATTTCAATATATGATTTGGCGGTGTAGCTCAGCTGGCTAGAGCGTACGGTTCATACCCGTGAGGTCGGGGGTTCGATCCCCTCCGCCGCTACCAAAGGACCTTTAGCTCAGTTGGTTAGAGCAGACGGCTCATAACCGTCCGGTCGTAGGTTCGAGTCCTACAAGGTCCACCACAATACGGAGGAATACCCAAGTCTGGCTGAAGGGATCGGTCTTGAAAACCGACAGGGGTGTCAAAGCCCGCGGGGGTTCGAATCCCTCTTCCTCCGCCATATATATTCTTACATTTTATCATCGCGGGGTGGAGCAGTTCGGTAGCTCGTCGGGCTCATAACCCGAAGGTCGCAGGTTCAAATCCTGCCCCCGCAACCAAACAAATATATCCTTTTAAATAAGGAGTGCCCGATGGGTGCAACAAATTAAAATGGTCCGGTAGTTCAGTTGGTTAGAATGCCTGCCTGTCACGCAGGAGGTCGCGGGTTCGAGTCCCGTCCGGACCGCCATTTAAATAATAAGGCTCGGTAGCTCAGTTGGTAGAGCAACGGACTGAAAATCCGTGTGTCGGCGGTTCGATTCCGTCCCGAGCCACCATTTACAAATATATATATTTTGGCGGTTGTGGCGAAGTGGTTAACGCACCAGATTGTGGCTCTGGCATTCGTGGGTTCGATTCCCATCAATCGCCCCAAATAAAATTGCGGGTGTAGTTTAGTGGTAAAACCTCAGCCTTCCAAGCTGATGTCGTGGGTTCGATTCCCATCACCCGCTCCATTTCTATATCGTCATGGGCCTGTAGCTCAGCTGGTTAGAGCGCACGCCTGATAAGCGTGAGGTCGATGGTTCGAGTCCATTCAGGCCCACCATACCATGACTTTTACGTTCCACAGTAGCTCAGTGGTAGAGCTATCGGCTGTTAACCGATCGGTCGCAGGTTCGAATCCTGCCTGTGGAGCCATATGGAGAAGTACTCAAGTGGCTGAAGAGGCGCCCCTGCTAAGGGTGTAGGTCGTGTAAGCGGCGCGAGGGTTCAAATCCCTCCTTCTCCGCCATGACGGCCCGTTGGTCAAGCGGTTAAGACACCGCCCTTTCACGGCGGTAACACGGGTTCGAATCCCGTACGGGTCATCCTGAAACCTTGCATATCCTGCAAGGTTTTTTTGTTTTCTAAATGATATGCATCTGATTTTGTTTTTTATTCTATATCAAATTTACAACAAAAAACTCCAAATCTTTTGTTTTTCTTCAGAAAATGAAGTTTTATGTCAATAAATATAAGCGCTTTCTAGAAAGGGCTTTTTTTTATTTCTACGAATAAATAATATAAATGAAAACTATGATGTCAGAAAGGATGATTACATGGCCGCTGCCAGCCCAACAGCACATGATGTTTATCTTTTTCACGAAGGCAGTCTGTTTAAAAGCTATCAGCTGTTTGGCTCGCATAATCGCGAGCTGAATGGCCAAAGCGGGTATGAATTTTGTGTGTGGGCGCCTCATGCGTCAGAAGTTCGAGTGGCTGGAGATTTTAACAGTTGGTCAGGTGAGCTTCATGTTATGCAGAAAGTTAATGCTCATGGCATTTGGACGTTATTTGTTCCAGGTTTGAAAGAAGAGGAACGATATAAGTATGAAATCGTGACAAATAGCGGAGAGACCATGCTGAAGGCAGACCCGTATGCTTTTTATTCAGAAGTAAGACCGAATACGGCGTCTCTTACTTACGATCTTGCAGGGTACAGCTGGCATGATCAAAAGTGGCAGAAGAAGCAGAAAGCTAAAACGATATATGAAAAGCCGGTTTTTATTTATGAGCTTCATCTTGGTTCATGGAAGAAGCATCCCGATGGCACGCTTTACTCCTATGAAGAATTAGGCCAGTCTCTTATTCCTTATATCAAAGAGCAGGGATTTACCCATATCGAGCTGCTGCCCGTTTATGAACATCCGTACGATCGTTCCTGGGGTTATCAAGCAACGGGGTATTACAGCCCGACAAGCCGATTTGGCACGCCACATGATTTGATGAGGTTTGTTGATGAATGCCATCAGGCAAACATCGGCGTCATACTTGATTGGGTCCCCGGACATTTTTGTAAAGATTCGCATGGGCTTTATATGTTTGATGGAGCGCCTCTTTACGAATATCAAGAAGAGCGTGACAGGGAGAACTGGCTGTGGGGCACCGCTAACTTTGATTTAGGAAAACCGGAAGTTCATAGTTTTTTAATTTCTAATGCGTTGTACTGGGCGGAATTCTATCATATAGATGGTTTTAGGGTCGATGCCGTGGCTAATATGCTGTATTGGCCAAATCAGGATGAACGCCATACGAATCTCTATGCAGTTGAATTTTTAAAAAAGCTTAATCAAACAATGCGGGAGGCATATCCGCATGTCATGATGATAGCGGAAGATTCCACCGAATGGCCTCAAGTAACAGGTTCTGTTGAGGAAGGAGGACTCGGCTTTCATTTTAAATGGAATATGGGCTGGATGAATGATGTGCTGAAATACATGGAGACGCCTGCTGAACAAAGGCGGCACTGCCATCAGCTTGTGTCTTTTTCCTTGCTTTATGCGTTTAGTGAACATTTTGTATTGCCATTTTCTCATGATGAAGTCGTGTATGGAAAAAAATCACTTCTTCATAAAATGCCTGGCGACTATTGGCAGAAATTTTCCCAATATCGGCTTTTACTCGGTTATATGACGGCTCATCCCGGAAAAAAACTCATTTTTATGGGATCGGAATTTGCTCAATTCGATGAATGGAAAGATACAGAACAGCTTGATTGGTTTTTGAACTCCTTCCCCATGCATCAAAAAGCAAGTGTTTTTACTCAAGATCTTCTCCGCTTTTATCAAAAAAGCAAAATCCTTTATGAAAATGACCATCGTGCTCAATCATTTGAATGGATTGATGTCCACAATGAGGAGCAATCCATCTTTTCTTTTATTCGGTATGGCAGACGGCACGGTGAGGCGCTTATCATCTTATGTAATTTTACACCCTCGGTCTATCATCAATACGATGTTGGCGTTCCCTTTCTTACCCAATATATCGAAGTGTTGAACAGTGACAATGAAAAATATGGGGGCTCAGGTCAATTAAATAAAAAGCCGTTGGCAGCCAAACCTGGAGCTGTTCATCACAAACCGTGCTATATCACAATGACAATCCCCCCTTATGGCATTTCAATTATGCGGGCGGTGAAAAAAAGAGGAGAGATAAATGAATGAAAAAACAATGTGTGGCTATGCTCCTTGCCGGCGGGAAGGGCAGCCGTCTCAGCGGATTAACAAAACATATGGCAAAACCGGCTGTATCTTTTGGGGGAAAATACAGGATTATTGATTTTACGCTCAGCAACTGCTCGAATTCAGGCATAGACACAGTAGGCATCTTAACGCAATATCAGCCGCTGGAGCTGAATTCCTATATTGGCATTGGCAGTGCATGGGACCTTGACAGGCACAATGGCGGCGTTACGGTATTGCCTCCTTATGCCGAGTCATCCGAAGTGAAGTGGTATAAAGGGACGGCTAGCGCAATTTATGAAAATCTCAATTACCTGAACCAGTACGATCCTGAGTATGTGCTGATCTTATCAGGCGATCACATTTATAAAATGGACTATGGCAAAATGCTTGATTTTCATATTGAAAAGAAAGCGGATGTGACCATCTCCGTGATTGAAGTGGGATGGGAAGAAGCGAGCCGATTCGGCATCATGAAGACAAATGAAGACGGGATCATCACACATTTTGATGAAAAGCCTAAATTTCCAAAGAGCAATTTGGCATCCATGGGTATTTATATTTTCAATTGGCCGCTCTTGAAGCAATACCTTGAGATGGATGACCGGAATCCGTATTCAAGCCATGACTTCGGCAAAGATATCATTCCTTTGCTTTTGGAGGAGAAAAAGAAGCTTTCCGCATATCCGTTTAAAGGATATTGGAAGGATGTCGGCACGGTGCAGAGCTTATGGGAAGCCAATATGGATTTGCTGAAAGACGAGTCTGAGCTGAGGCTGTTTGAACGCAATTGGAAGATTTACTCTGTCAATCCGAATCAGCCTCCGCAATTTATTTCGCCTGAGGCGCAGGTTCATGACTCACTTGTGAATGAGGGGTGTGTTGTTTATGGGAATGTGTCTCACTCCGTTCTTTTTCAAGGTGTCACCGTCGGTAAGCACGCAACGGTCAAGCGTTCAGTGATTATGCCGGATGTGACAATCGGTGAGCATGTCGTGATTGAGAATGCTATCGTGCCCAAGGGCTTAGTGCTTCCGGGTGGCGCAGTGATTAAATCTGAAAAAGACATTCAGGAGGTGCTGCTTGTTTCGGAGGAATTTGTAGAGAAAGAATTGATTTAATTACTGAAGAGGAGGCAGAATCAGTTGATCAATAATCAAATGTTAGGAGTTATAGATGAAACCACATATAAGCATTCTCTTCAGGATTTAACCGCACAGCGGTCGCTTGGTGCGATTCCTTTTGCTGGCAGATACCGTTTGATAGATTTTATGCTGTCCAATATGGTGAATGCAGACATTAGGAGTGTGGCGATTTTTCCGAAATATCGCTACCGGTCTCTTATGGACCATCTTGGAGCAGGGAAGGAATGGGATTTACACCGAAAAAAGGACGGCCTCTTTTTTTTTCCGTCACCGCATTTGCATGATGAGTATAATGAATTCGGTTCATTTCGCCAATTTTCTGATCATCTTGATTACTTTCATAGAAGCACACAGCAATATGCAGTCATCACCAACAGCCATACTGTATGCAACATTCAATTTCAATACGTGCTGAAAAGACATCAGGAGGCGGGCTGTGACATTACCGAGGTCTTTCAGGACGGTCAGTCGCTGCAAATCTATATCATGTCTTCTAAACTCTTGAAGGATCTGATCTACGGACATATTGAAAAAGGATACAGAACCATTCAGGAGGTTATTGAAAAGGAAGCCTCCGCATTGACCATTTGCCCATATGAATATTCGGGGTATGCAGCTGTTATTGATTCTGTAGAAAAGTATTATACCCACAGTATGGAGCTTATTCAGCCACGTTTTTGGCAGCAGGTGTTTTTGCCTCAGCAGCCGATTTATACAAAAGTGAAGGATGAGCCCCCAACGAAATACGGGAAGAACAGCACTGTTAGAAATTCTTTAGTGGCAAATGGCTGTGTGCTTGAGGGAGAGGTCGAAAACTGCATTTTGTTCAGGGCGGTGCATGTCGGGAAAGGCACAAAGCTGAAAAACTGCATTATTATGCAAAAAACGCAGATTGGTGAGGATTGTTTGCTGGAGCAGGTGATTGCTGATAAAGATGTCAAAATCGGCAATACAACTGAAGCTGCGGGAACGGAGGAGCAGCCGCTCGTGTTAAAAAAAGGTTTGGTGCAAGGAGAGCTGATGAATTCTTGAAGGTGTTATTTGCTGTCTCAGAATGTACCCCGTTTGTAAAATCAGGCGGCCTGGCCGATGTGGCAGGCGCGCTGCCCAAAGTGCTTTCTCGTCTTGGGAACGACGTAGCGGTGATCATGCCGAAATACAGTCAAATTCCTGATCCCTGGAAAAAGCGTTTGAAGAAAACAGCTGAATGTACGGTTGCTGTTGGCTGGCGTCAGCAATATTGCGGGATTGAACATTTGGCTGAAGATGGTGTGAATTATTATTTTATCGACAATAAATATTATTTTTCAAGGGATTCCCTGTACGGGCATTTTGATGATGGGGAGCGGTTTGCTTATTTTTCAAGATCTGTGCTGGAAGCGGCAGAAGCAGTGAATTTTCAAGCCGATATCATTCATACTCATGACTGGCATACAGCGATGGTCAATTACTTGTTGAAAGAGGAATACAGCAAGCGCCCTTTTTATGAGCAGATGAAAAGTGTGCTCACGATCCATAACTTGCAGTTTCAAGGTATATTCCCGCCTGAGGTGACACATGACTTGCTCGGTCTGGACATGAGTCATTTTCATTATGAAAGATTAGAATGCAATGGATTTGTTAATTTTATGAAAGCAGGGATTCTCGCTGCTGATCATGTAACAACGGTGAGCCCGACTTATAGAAATGAAATTTTAACGCCGTATTACGGCGAGCAGCTTGAGCCAGTTTTGCAGCATAGGGAAAAAGATTTAACAGGGATCTTAAACGGTATTGATGACTCTTTATATCAGACAGAGAGCGATCCGTATATTGAGATGCATTACGACCCTGAACGTCTTGATTTAAAGGAAGAAAATAAAACGAAGCTCCAGCGGCGGATGGGCCTTCCAGAACGAAAAGATATTCCGCTGATCAGTATGGTAACAAGGCTGACCAAACAGAAGGGGCTTGATCTTGTTAAGAGAATGATGCATGAGCTGCTGGGGGAGAGAGACATACAGCTGATTGTGCTCGGTACGGGGGAGCGGGAATTTGAGGATTACTTCCGGTACATTGAATTTGCATTTCACGATAAATGCAGGGCGTATATTGGGTTTGATGAGCCGCTTGCCCATCAGATTTATGCGGGCTCGGATTTGTTTCTGATGCCGTCGAAATTTGAGCCGTGCGGTCTGGGGCAGATGATCGCGCTTCAATATGGCGCTATTCCGGTTGTCAGAGAAACAGGCGGGCTCTATGACACTGTCCGTTCCTACCGGGAGGAAGAGGGCATAGGCAACGGTTTTACGTTCTCAGCCTTTAATGCTCACGATCTGAAATTTACGATCGAGAGGGCGCTGTCGTTTTATCGCCAAAAGGATGTATGGAAGAGCATCATGAAGACCGCAATGAATGCAGATTATAGCTGGAAACAATCAGCCAAACAGTATCAGCGCATTTTCGAGCATGTGACAAGGAGTGGACGGGATGTTCTCGAGTAAAGAACGCTTTGCAGCCTTATTTTTAAAGCGTCTGGAAATGACGTGCGGGAAAAGCTTTAAGGACTCTTCCAGGCTTGATCAATATAAAACCTTAGGCAATATGATCAGAGAGTACATCAGCGCTGATTGGATCCAGACAAATGAAAGAAGCAGGTCCAATTCCGGAAAGCAGACATATTATTTGTCGATTGAATTTCTTCTCGGACAGCTCCTTGAACAAAATTTAATGAATCTCGGTATTCGGGATGTAGTGGAAGCGGGTCTGAAAGAGATCGGCATCAGTTTAGACGAGATCCTCTATATGGAGAGTGATGCAGGGCTTGGGAATGGCGGTCTGGGGCGATTGGCAGCTTGTTTCTTAGATTCTCTGGCTTCGTTAAACTTGCCTGGGCATGGGATGGGGATTCGCTATAAGCATGGCTTATTTGAACAAAAAATTGTTGACGGGCATCAGGTTGAGCTGCCTGAGCAATGGCTGAAAAACGGAAATGTGTGGGAAGTAAGAAATGCTGATCAAGCGGTTGACGTGCCGTTTTGGGGCGAGGTGCATATGATTGAAAAAAACGGCCGTCTGCATTTTCGTCATGAGCAAGCAACAATCATTACCGCCGTTCCTTATGATATCCCGATCATCGGATACGATACGGGCACAGTCAACACATTAAGGCTTTGGAACGCCGAGCCTTATGCGCATTATCACGGCGGCAATATTTTGTCTTATAAACGGGAAACAGAAGCTGTATCTGAATTTTTATACCCTGATGACACGCATGACGAGGGTAAGATATTACGGCTGAAGCAGCAGTATTTTTTAGTTTGTGCTAGTTTAAAAAGCATTGTGAACAATTACCGCAAAACGAATCAATCATTATATGGCTTGCATAAAAAAGTAAGCATTCATATTAATGACACCCATCCTGCACTTGCTGTGCCTGAACTGATGCGGATTTTGCTTGATGAAGAAAACATGAGCTGGGAAGATGCCTGGCATATCACAGTACATACAATTTCCTATACGAATCATACGACACTGTCAGAAGCGCTTGAAAAATGGCCGATTCATTTATTTAAGCCATTGCTCCCGCGAATGTATATGATTATTGAAGAGATTAATGAGAGGTTTTGCAGAGCGGTTTGGGAGAAGTATCCCGGTGACTGGAAAAGGATAGAGGATATGGCGATTACGGCGCACGGTGTTGTCAAAATGGCTCATCTCGCAATAGTGGGAAGCTACAGTGTAAACGGAGTTGCCAAAATTCACTCCGACATTTTAAAGGAACGGGAGATGCGTCATTTTCATGTGATGTTTCCGAATCGGTTTAACAATAAAACAAATGGAATTGCCCATAGGCGCTGGCTGTTAAAAGCCAATCCCGGCTTGTCCGCGATAATAACGGATGCGATAGGCGATGAATGGATAAAACAGCCGGAATCCTTGATTCGGCTGGAACCGTACGCTGCTGATCCCGCTTTTATTGAGCAGTTCCAAAACAACAAAAGCAGAAAAAAGCAAGAGCTTGCTGATCTGATTTTTTGCACGGCCGGAGTGGCTGTAAATCCGGACAGCATATTTGACGTACAGGTGAAACGGCTTCATGCGTATAAACGGCAGCTGCTGAATGTTCTTCATATTATGTATTTGTATAACCGCCTGAAGGAAGATTCGGGATTTTCTATTTATCCGCAAACCTTTATTTTCGGAGCAAAGGCTTCACCAAGCTATCATTACGCGAAGAAAATCATTAAACTGATTCATTCCGTTGCAGAGAAGGTAAATTATGACCCGGCGGTGAGGCAGCTGCTCAAGGTGGTTTTTTTAGAAAATTACAGGGTCTCTATGGCGGAGCAGATTTTTCCTGCATCAGATGTAAGTGAACAAATTTCGACTGCAAGCAAGGAAGCGTCCGGTACAGGTAATATGAAGTTTATGATGAATGGCGCGCTGACAATCGGCACGCATGACGGGGCGAATATTGAAATTCTGCAACGGGTCGGGGCTGATTGTGTTTACACATTTGGTTTGAAAGCGGATGACGTTCTTTCCTACCAGGAAAACGGAGGCTACAGATCAAGGGAGTATTATCAGCATGACCGCAGAATCAGGCAGGTAGCGGATCAGCTGATCAACGGTTTTTTTGAAGGTGAAGCCGATGAATTTGAATCCATCTATGATTCGCTGCTGCCGCACAATGACGAGTATTTTGTATTGAAGGATTTCAGTTCATACGCGGATGCCCAGGAGCGTATTCAAGCCGATTATCAAGATCGGCGAAAATGGTCAGAGCGTTCGATTTTAAACATTGCCCATTCAGGTTATTTTTCAAGCGACCGGACGATTCACGAATATGCGAAACACATTTGGAGAATTAAGCCGATGGTGTAAAAAAGCCGCTGTTTGAGCGGCTTTTTTGTTCAAAGGTTCATTGAATAGATGGTAAAGGATAAGCCAGTTGCAAAGACACTCCATAAAAAATAAGGCACAAGAAACCAGCTTGCGGCCCTGCTGTATACTTTTGCAATGATGATTACAACCAGCGCTGTTATGGCGACAAGCAGGCAGTCAATGGATGCGGCAAGGAGATTCTTTTGCGTGAACTGAAAATAACTGAATGCCTGATTAAGCACATAATTGATTAAAAACGCCAGCCAAAAGCTTTTGGCTTTTTTAAATGAACATTTGGCAAAAACAATGGCAGCTGAAAGAGAAATCAGTGCAAACAGGACGGCCCAGATGATGCCGATCGTTGACCCGCTTGGCGTCCAGTCTGGCTTTTTTAGTGAATGATACCAATTTTGGTCGATCGGAAATAGATAGTCTGCGGCTGAAAACAGTGCGTATGTAATGATAAAAACTACGATTGCGCCGAACATCTTTTTCATTATTTCCCTCCGGTATGTATTTATTTTACATGTAGCTTTACCCTTTATCTTGGATAGATCAAACCCCTGATATGCGGGGGAGATGATGTAGAGAGCTGCTGTAATGCGGTCATTTATGAAAACAAAAAAGAGAACCCCCTTTGCCTGGGGGTTCAATCTGCATGGAGATCGCCAAACGTCGTCATGATGCCTTCTTCATCCAGCTCTTCCTCATAACGTTCATGCGCCCTGCTTGGATACACTGTAATTTCTTTGCCTGTAATATCTGTGGCAATGAAATTCTCATATGATTCTGTATTGCCGATATTTTCTTCGGCATTCATCGTCATATCATCATAGCTAAGCGGCGGATTTTCCATGTCCTGCGGTGTTTCCGAGTTTCCGTATTTTTCAACGTCCTGATAGGAATCTTCACTGTCGTAAGGCGCTCTGATTTCTTCATCATCGTCAAATTCAAATTGCCCGAAAGGTGTTTCTTCTTCGATCGGACGGTCTTTGGAAACAACATCCTGGGATGAATATTCCGCGAGCGTTGTAGCAGTCGGAAGCGCTTCTAGGCGTTCATAAGGAATTTCCTTTCCGCTGACCTCACAAATCCCGTATGTGCCGTTTTCTATCGCCTTTAATGAATGCTCAATGTCCCGGAGATGCTCCCGTTCATGCAAATCAAGAGCAATGTCTTTTTCGCGCTCATAAAGCTCTGTCGCCTGATCGCCTGGGTGGTTGTCATAAGCAGAAAGCTCACCCCACGAATCATATGGAAAAGCGGAATTGAGCTGAAAATGGTCATTGTCTTTGAAGCGGTTCAATATATCTTCTTTCGTTTGTTCAAGTTCCTTTTTTAAATGCTGAAGCTGTTCGTTTGTAAGCAATATGATCGCCTCGTTTCTCTGTAATGCATACCTTTAGTATGGACAGATCGCCTGAGAACTTTCATAAATCTCTTGTGGAGGAATATAGGGGATTTTCCTTATATGGTAAGCGGATACAAGCTTTGCTATCAGTGGAGAAAGAAATTTAAGGTTTGTTTCTTTTTCATTTCTGCAATTAGGTTTATAATAGGTAAGGCAGGCCATTTGGACTGCATGATCTGTGTATTTGACACAATGTAGACACAGGTGTATGGTATTAAAAGCATTTTAAGAATTATGGAGGAATGTCTCATGGTGACAACGGTGCAGCGTACGTTCCGAAAGGAAGTTCTACATGCATTACATAAAGCCAAAGAAGTCAACCATGCTGTCTTAATAAGCTATTCGAGACAAATTAAGTCTCTTGACCCTCTATCATTTTTCAATTACGGAGCAAAAAAATATACAGGCAATCGATTTTTTTGGTCAGAACCTGAAAGTGAATTGACAATAGTCGGTCTTGGCAAAGAAGCTGTTTTCCAGACGAATCAAAAAAACGACGAGCGGTATCGCGAGGTTTTTGAACAATGGGAGCGCTTTAAAAAGACGGCTTTTCATATTTATGAAGAAGAAAAGCTGCAGCATTCTGCAGTGGGACCTGTCTTATTCGGAGGCTTTTCCTTTGACCCTTACGAAGAAAGAGGTGCTCAATGGGACCATTTCTCGGAAGGGGATTTCTTTGTGCCTTCGCTTATGCTGACAATGTCTGCTGACGGTTCGTTTTTAACAGTCAACAGATGGGTCAGCGGAGAAGAGGATGCAGAAACTGTTTTGGAAGGCTTAAAAGCTTTTGCAGCGGAATTTATGGTCCCCGATGTAAATCAAGAAGATCAGGCTGTGATGACAGCATCTCAGGAGCTGGATAAGTCTGATTGGCTGAAAGCAATCGAAACGGCAACAAGCCAGATTAAAGAGAATCAATATGATAAAGTGGTTCTTGCCAGAGAGCTGCTGCTCACGTTTGACGGCCCGGTCAAAATGGAACCGGTGCTTAAAACGCTTTTGACCGATCAGCAGACAAGCTATGTTTTTGCAATCGAACAAGAAGGCAAAACCTTTGTCGGCGCATCCCCGGAAAGACTGATCAAAAGAGACGGCAACACTGTCATGTCTACTTGTCTGGCAGGTTCCATAAAGCGTGGCTCTGATGAAGAAGAAGACCGCCGCATCGGCCTTGAATTATTAAACGATGAGAAAAATCTGCTGGAGCATGATATTGTTGTAGGCATGATTCATAACGCTTTTGTATCAAGCTGTTCTGACGTTGAAAAGCCTGACGAACCTGTATTGTACAAAACGAAAAGCGTCCAGCACTTATTTACGCCGATTGTCGGACAGCTTCACGCGTCTGCTTCGCTTTTTGACTTAATTGAGAAACTGCATCCCACACCTGCGCTTGGGGGAGCACCTCAGAAAAAAGCTGTAGAAGTGATTAGAGAGATCGAACCGATGTCCCGCGGCTGGTATGCGGCTCCTGTCGGGTGGATTGACAGTCAGGATAACGGAGAATTTGCTGTTGCCATCCGTTCAGGGCTGATTGAAGGCAGCACAGCACGCCTGTTTGCCGGGTGCGGCATTGTGGAAGACTCTGAACCGCAATCGGAATACGAAGAAACACAGATTAAGTTAAAGCCGATGATCTCTGCACTGGGAGGTGAGAGACGTTGACAGTGAACCCGATTACTCATTACATCGGAAGCTTTATTGATGAATTCGCCCTTTCCGGAATTACAGACGCTGTCGTTTGTCCGGGCTCGAGATCTACACCGCTGGCAATTCTAGCTGCCGCGCATCCGGATATCAACGTCCATATCCAAATCGATGAAAGATCTGCTGGATTTTTTGCATTAGGGCTGGCAAAAGCACAGCAGCGGCCCGTGCTTCTGATTTGCACATCAGGAACAGCCGCGGCCAACTTTTATCCGGCTGTGATTGAAGCCCATTATTCAAGAGTACCGATTATAGTGTTAACTGCTGATCGGCCCCACGAGCTGCGTGAAGTAGGCGCACCGCAGGCCATTAATCAGCACTTCTTATTCGGTAACTTTGTTAAGTTTTTCACAGACTCTGCTCTTCCCGAAGAGTCGCCGCATATGCTGAGATATATCCGAACGCTGGCAGGCCGTGCCGCCGGGGAAGCGCAAAAGCGTCCAATGGGGCCTGTGCACGTGAATGTACCTCTTCGTGAGCCGCTGATGCCCGACCTTTCTGATCAGCCGTTTGAAAGAATGAGAACTGGGCGTCACGTGTCAGTGAAAACGGGTACGCAATCCGTTGACCGAGACTCTCTGTCTGACGTGGCTATGATGTTGAAAGAGGCCGAAAAAGGCATGATCGTCTGCGGGGAACTCCACAGTGATGCTGATCAGCAAAAAATTGTGGAGCTGTCAAAAGCGCTGCATTATCCAATTTTAGCTGACCCGCTGTCTAACCTTCGGAACGGCGTCCATGATAAAAGCACCGTTATAGATGCGTATGACTCATTTTTGAAGGATGATGAGCTGAAGTCAGCACTGCGGCCTGATGTCGTGATCCGTTTCGGACCGATGCCTGTTTCAAAGCCGGTTTTTTTGTGGCTGAAGGATGACCCGGCCATTCAGCAGATTGTGATTGATGAGGATGGCGGCTGGAGAGACCCGACACAGGCAAGCGCACATATGATTCACTGCAGCCCGTCTAGTTTTGCCGACGCGATCATGGCTGAGCATACTGGAATGGGTCGAACTTCGGAATGGCTGGAAAAATGGCAGATCGTGAATCAGCGTTTCCGTGAATATCTGCAAACGGTCAGCAGTGAAGAGGTTTCATTTGAGGGCAACCTCTATCGAATCCTCCAGCATCTTGTGCCTGAAAATAGCTCGCTGTTTGTCGGAAACAGCATGCCAATCAGGGATGTCGATACGTTTTTTGAAAATCAGGACCGCAATTTCCGTATCTATTCAAACCGTGGCGCAAATGGGATTGATGGTGTTGTCTCTTCTGCCATGGGTGTTTGTGAAGGAACAAAAGCACCTGTGACACTTGTGATCGGGGATTTGTCTTTTTATCATGATTTAAACGGGCTGCTGGCGGCTAAAAAACTGGGTATTCCGCTTACTGTGATCCTCGTGAACAATGACGGCGGAGGGATTTTTTCATTTTTGCCGCAGGCGTCTGAAAAGACACATTTTGAAGATTTGTTCGGCACGCCGACCGGGCTCGATTTCAAGCATGCGGCTGAGCTTTACGGGGGCACGTATTCATGCCCGGCTTCGTGGGATGAATTTAAAGCATCATACGCACCGCAGGCTGATAAGCCCGGCCTTCACATTATAGAAATCAAGACTGATCGCCAATCAAGAGTTCAGCTTCATCGTGATATGCTGAATGAGGCTGTGCGGGAAGTGAAAAAACAATGGGAACTGTAAACATAACTGTTGCAGACGGCGTCCGCTATGCTGTGACAGATGATCGGCCGAATGCTTCTGATGCCATCGTCTGTCTGCACGGGTTTACCGGCAGCAAACAATCCTGGGCCTTTCTGGACCAGTTGCTGCCTGATTCCCGTGTCATCAAAATTGATTGCTTGGGGCACGGAGAAAGTGATGCCCCGTTGAATGGAAAAAGATATAGCACGAGCCGGCAAGTTTCAGACCTTGCCGAAATATTTGATCATTTAAAACTTCACAAAGTGAAACTTATTGGTTATTCTATGGGGGGAAGGCTTGCATATTCCTTTGCCATGACATACCCTGAACGGATATCAGCGCTTGTGCTCGAAAGCACGACGCCCGGTCTTAAAACCCTCGGGGAACGGAAAGAACGAATCTTGCGGGATCGGAAGCTTGCCGATTTTATTTTGCGTGACGGGATCAAAGCCTTTGTCGACTATTGGGAAGGCATCCCTTTGTTTTCGACGCAGCAGCGGCTTGCTGAAGACGTTCGGCAAAGGATACGGTCGGGCCGTCTGAGAAACAATAACATTGGACTGGCCAACAGTTTAATCGGTATGGGCACCGGTTCACAGCCTTCCTGGTGGAGCCGGTTAAAAGATATTGCGGCGCCTGTGCTTCTCATCTGCGGAGAATGGGACGAGAAGTTTTGCGCCATTAATCAAGAGGTGCATAAGAAGCTTCCATCTAGTAGAATAGAGATTGTTCCTGAAGCAGGGCATACAGTGCATGTGGAACAGCCGCGTTTTTTTGGTAAAATAGTGAGTGAGTATTTAACAAACTTATAACTCGTTCATATGAAAAATAGAGGAGGTCATATCATGGCTGTAGAATGGAAAACTGAACGTACATACGATGAAATACTGTATGAAACGTATAATGGTATTGCAAAAATAACTATCAACCGCCCTGAGGTACATAATGCGTTTACCCCTAAGACGGTTGCTGAAATGATTGATGCATTTGCTCGCGCGAGAGATGATCAAAACATCGGCGTTATCGTGCTTGCCGGTGCCGGAGACAAAGCGTTTTGTTCTGGCGGAGACCAAAAAGTGCGCGGACACGGCGGTTATGTAGGCGACGACCAAATTCCGCGTTTAAACGTATTGGATCTTCAGCGTTTAATCCGCGTCATCCCGAAACCTGTTGTTGCGATGGTATCCGGATATGCGATCGGCGGAGGACACGTGCTTCACATCGTATGTGACTTGACAATCGCTGCCGACAATGCGATTTTCGGACAAACCGGCCCTAAAGTGGGAAGCTTTGACGCAGGTTACGGTTCAGGCTACCTGGCTCGAATCGTAGGACATAAAAAAGCTCGTGAAATCTGGTACCTGTGCCGTCAGTACAACGCGCAGGAAGCGCTGGATATGGGACTTGTCAACACAGTTGTTCCTTTAGAACAGCTTGAAGAAGAAACGATTAAATGGTGTGAAGAAATGCTTGAGAAAAGCCCGACCGCACTTCGTTTTCTTAAAGCTGCGTTTAACGCGGACACAGACGGACTTGCTGGAATTCAGCAGTTTGCAGGGGATGCAACCCTTCTTTACTACACAACTGATGAAGCAAAAGAAGGCCGTGATTCCTTTAAGGAAAAACGCAAACCGGATTTCGGTCAATTCCCGCGTTTTCCGTGATCAGCAGATACGTATGAAACGAACAGCTTGAGCCATTGCGGTCCAAGCTGTTTTCTTTTCAATAAAGTAATTTTACCTCGGAGATGATGACATGCTGACAGAACAGCCCAACTGGCTCCTGCAACGGGCACAGCTAACACCTGAGAGAATCGCTCTCATTTATGGAGATCAAACCGTGACATTTGCTGAATTATTTGCCGCATCCAAACGAATGGCGTCCCAGCTTTCCGCTCATTCTTTTCGAAAAGGGGACACCGCGGCTCTTCTGCTCGGAAACCGGGCGGAGATGGTATATGCCGTACACGCGTGCTTTTTGCT
This sequence comes from Bacillus sp. PK3-037, assembly GCF_054161355.1. Taxonomy (NCBI): domain Bacteria; kingdom Bacillati; phylum Bacillota; class Bacilli; order Caryophanales; family Bacillaceae; genus Bacillus; species Bacillus sp. PK3-037. The sequence goes on from NZ_CP096408.1 coordinate 1,132,625, forward strand.
CGGCGTAAAAGCGGTGCTGCTGAATACAAAGCTGTCTAAACATGAAAGGCTGTTCCAGCTGGAGGATTCCGGCGCCCGCTTTTTATTGACGGATGAAAGTTTTGATATGCAGGATTATAAGCATATGATTGAAACCATTAATGTGGATGAACTGGTAAAAGAAGATGCACAGGATATTGAAATTGAGCCATACATGCAAATGGACGCAACGGCGACTCTTATGTATACCTCCGGGACAACCGGCAAGCCCAAGGGAGTTCAGCAAACGTTTGGAAATCATTATTTCAGTGCGGTGTCTTCTGCTCTTAATTTGGGTATAACAGAACAAGACCGCTGGCTTATCACGCTGCCGCTCTTTCATATCAGCGGACTGTCCGCATTATTTAAATCTGTGATTTACGGAATGACGGTCGTGCTTCACCAGCGTTTTTCCGTAAGTGATGTATTGGATTCTATCGACAGGCATCAAGTTACGATTATTTCTGCGGTGCAGACAATGCTGGCAAGTCTTTTGGCAGAAACAAGCTGCTGCCCGTCATCCCTCAGATGCATCCTGCTCGGAGGAGGTCCTGCGCCGCTTCCTTTGCTGGAAGAATGCCGAGAGAAAGGCTTCCCCGTCTTTCAATCATACGGAATGACGGAGACGTGCTCACAAATCGTTACTCTCTCGCCGGAATTCAGTATGGAAAAGCTCGGATCAGCAGGAAAACCGCTGTTTTCATGCGAAATCAAAATTGAGCGGGACGGAAAAGCGTGTGAGCCGTTTGAACACGGTGAAATTATGGTGAAAGGCCCGAATGTCATGAAAAGCTATTTCAACCGGGAAAGCTCAAATAAAGCATCCTTTCAAAATGGCTGGCTGAAAACAGGCGATCTCGGTTATTTGGACAGTGAAGGGTTTTTATATGTATTAGACAGGCGATCAGACCTTATCATTTCAGGCGGAGAAAATATTTATCCCGCTGAAGTGGAGTCTGTGCTGCTTTCTCATCCGGCTGTTGCAGAAGCCGGCGTTTCAGGCGCGGAGGACATAAAATGGGGAAAAGTGCCTCATGCTTATCTTGTGCTCCATCAGTCTGTCAGCGCTGAAGAACTGACCGTTTTTTGCAAAGAACGATTGGCGAAATATAAAGTTCCGGCAAAATTCTTTGTATTAGAACGCCTGCCGCGCAATGCGTCGAATAAGCTATTGCGAAATCAGCTGAAGGATGCGCGTAAAGGAGAACTGTTATGATCGAAATAGAAAAAATTACGCTTTATCATTTAAGCATGAATCTAAAAAAACCGTTCAAAAACAGTATTGAGACGCTTCAGGAGCGCAAATTTTTGATCGTGGAAGCCATCGATATATCCGGAGTTACAGGATGGGGAGAAGTGTCTGCATTCTCCTCACCGTGGTACACCGAGGAAACGATTGGCACTTGTCTGCATATGCTGAAGGATTTTTTTATTCCTAATGTCGTCGGACGTGAATTCAGCCACCCCTCTGAAGTGCCGGACAGCTTGGCGCGCTATAAAGGTAACAGGATGGCAAAAGCGGGGCTTGAATCGGCTGTTTGGGATATTTATGCAAAAAAGAAAGGGATTTCTCTTGCGGAGGCATTAGGAGGGACAAGAGACAAAGTCCCTGCCGGAGTCGTTGTCAGCTTAGCGCCTCTTGAGGATATGCTAAAAGAAATTGAAGCTTATCAAAAAGAAGGCTATCAAAGAATAAAAATTAAAATTCAGCCAGGACAAGATGTGGAACTGGTAAAAGCCATCCGCAGCCGATTTCCTGGCATCCAGCTTATGGCGGATGCGAATTCCTCTTATGAACTCAAGGATATCAGCCGCTTAAAGGAGCTTGACGAATATCATTTAATGATGATTGAACAGCCGCTCCAAGCTGATGATATTGTTGATCACCGCCACTTGCAGAAGCATATGAAAACGGCGATTTGCCTTGATGAAAGCATTTGCTCAGCTGATGACGCGAGACGGGCGATTGAGCTGGGAAGCTGCAAAGTCATTAATATCAAGCCTTCTCGTGTCGGCGGATTGACGGAAGCTCTGAAAATCCATGATCTGTGCAAGGAGCACAATATGCCGGTTTGGTGCGGAGGAATGCTGGAGACTGGCATTTCAAGAGCGCAAAACGTGGCGCTGGCTTCCTTGCCCCAATTTACGATACCGGGCGATATTTCGTCATCTTCAAGGTATTGGGATGAGGATATCGTGACCCCTGATATCCGTATCGATAACGGATTTATTTCTGTGTCGAAACAGCCTGGTTTAGGGGTTGAAGTAAATCAGGAAATCATGCGAAAATATGTGACCAAAATGGATGTTTTCACACAGCATGGATGAGAAAAAGGCATTTTATCAATTTGAGAGAATGTGAGTGTGCTGTTAGAGTAAAAGCGTTGAATACATCCCTTCTCGTTTGACCGGCTGCTGAACCAGCCGGTTTTTTTATGCGAAAAATATCTTGACAGAAATGGACAAACGCGATAATTTTGCACTAAGGAAACTTTTTGTCCTATATAAACAAAACATGCTTTTGTCTAATTAAATGTCACATGTCTAAGAAAACACAACATAAGATAAAACAACAGGACATCGATGACAAAGAGGAGGGAACAAATGAAAAAAAGAGGACTGATAGCGGCATTGATCCTTGCATGCCTTGCTTTAACGGGGTGTGGATCAGAGTCTTCCGGTAAAAGCTCTGATCAGCGGCTGCAAGTGACGGCAACGACATCCCAAATTGCGGACGCGGCTGAAAAAATCGGCGGAAAGCATGTGAAGGTCACTTCTTTAATGGGACCGGGAGTAGACCCGCACCTTTACAAAGCGTCACAAGGTGATACGAGAAAATTGACATCAGCAGACGTTGTGCTGTACAGCGGCTTGCATCTCGAAGGGAAGATGGAAGACATTCTCCGTAAAATCGGTGAACAAAAACAAGCGGCGGCGGTTGCCGAAGCGATTCCGAAAAGCAAGCTTATTTCTGCGGGAAAAGGGAAGATGTATGATCCTCACGTCTGGTTCAGCATCCCATTATGGATTTACGCAATTGATGAAATCGAAGAGCAATTCAGCAAAGCGGTGCCTGAGCATGCGGATGACTTTAAGAAAAACGCACAAGAGTACAAAGATAATTTGCAATATTTAGATAAATGGGCTCGTCAGGAGATTGCGAACATTCCGGAGAAAAGCCGTGTGCTTGTAACCGCTCATGATGCGTTTGCGTATTTTGGGAAAGAGTATGGATTTAAAGTAGAAGGCCTGCAGGGGCTCAGCACAGATTCAGATTATGGTTTAAAGGATGTACAGGACCTGGTTGAGCTTTTGGCAGAAAAACAAATTAAGGCTGTTTTTGTAGAAAGCAGCGTGTCTGAAAAATCAATTAATGCCGTAGTGGAAGGGGCTAAAGAAAAAGGCCATTCGGTGTCAATCGGCGGTCAGCTCTATTCGGATGCAATGGGTGAAAAGGGGACAAAAGAAGGCACATACGAAGGCATGTTCCGCCATAATATCAACACGATTACCGAAGCGCTTAAATAAGGAATAGAGGTGAAAGAAATGTTTCCTGTTGAGCTGGAAAATGTAACAGTCGCTTATGATAAAAAGCCCGTTCTGCAAGAGATTTCGCTGCAGGTGCCGGAAGGGAAATTAATCGGTATTATCGGCCCGAACGGCGCTGGGAAGTCCACTTTGATCAAAACGATTCTCGGTCTTGTGCCCCGTGCATCAGGGGACATCTCCATTTACGGCGAAACTTATAAACAACAGCGGACAAGAATCGGATATGTGCCGCAGCGAGGTTCGGTTGATTGGGATTTTCCTACCAGCGCTCTCGATGTCGTGCTGATGGGAAGGTACGGCCGAATCGGCTTGCTGAAAAGACCGAAAAAGGCAGACACGGAAATGGCTGAAGCGGCTTTGGAAAAAGTCGGCATGCTCGATTATGCGAACAGGCAGATCAGCCAGCTGTCAGGGGGCCAGCAGCAGCGGGTATTCCTTGCCCGGGCACTCTGTCAGGACGCCGACATTTACTTTATGGATGAACCGTTTGCCGGCGTGGATGCAGCGACGGAGCGGGCAATCATGACTCTTTTGGCGGAGCTTAAGAATAAGGGCAAAACCGTACTTGTCGTCCACCATGACCTGCAAACCGCCGAAGACTATTTCGATTGGATATTGCTGCTTCATTTAAGGAAAATCGCCTTCGGACCGGCGGAGGAAGTGTTTACGATTGAAAACCTTCAAAAAACGTATGGAGGAAGGCTGACATTTCTAAAAGATAAAGTGCTGGCAGAAGGTAATAGGGGGTGAGCGCATTGATAGAAAGTTTGTGGCTGCAGCTCCAGCATCCGAATACACAGTGGGTGTTGGCCGGGACGCTTTTGCTCGGCGCAGCAAGCGGTGTTTTGGGGAGCTTTGTGCTGCTTAGAAAACAAAGTTTAATCGGAGATGCGATGGCCCATTCTACCCTGCCGGGTGTGTGTCTCGCTTTTCTGTTCACCGGAGAAAAATCGCTCCCTTTCTTTTTGCTCGGCGCGGCGCTTGCAGGGCTTCTCGGAACGTGGGTGATTCAGCTGATACCGCGGCTTTCAAAAACAAAAGAGGACTCGGCAATTGGGATCGTTCTCTCTGTGTTCTTTGGCGTCGGTATTATACTGCTGACATATATTCAGCGGCTGGGGTCTGGAAGCCAAAGCGGACTTGATTCTTTTCTGTTCGGCCAGGCTGCTTCATTAGTCAGACAGGATATCATTCTTATTGCGGGAGTATCCGCCGTTTTATTGCTGCTTTGTACTGCCTTTTTTAAGGAATTTAAAATCATCACCTTTGATATCGCATTTGCAAAGGGATTGGGATTGCCGGTACGTTTTTTAAACGGACTTTTGGCCTGTCTTATTGTCTGCGCTGTTGTGATAGGGCTTCAAACTGTAGGTGTCATCTTAATGGCAGCTATGCTCATTACACCCGCGATTGCCGCAAGATATTGGACCGAGCGTTTAACGGGCATGATCGTGATTGCCGGGATGACAGGCGGGATCAGCGGCGTGTCCGGAACATTGCTGAGTACAACAATGGAGGGCATGGCGACGGGGCCTTTGATGATTTTATCGGCAACGATCATTTTTCTTTTTTCGATGATTTGTGCACCTAAGCGGGGACTGGCTGCTAAAGGGATAAGATTAATAAGGCTGCGTAGAAAAACAAACCGGGAGCAGGTGCTTCTGACGATTTTTGAGCAGTATGAACATAAGGAAATATATGTAACGGAGGAAAGTATACGAAAGAAAAGGCGGCTTTCACCTTCATTATGTCATAAAGTTTTGAATGATTTGGAAAAAGAGAGGTGCGTTGCACGGGTTGAAAACGGGATTTGGAAAGTGACACAGGCTGGGATAGAAAAAGGTTATCTGACGGCTTTAAAATATCGGATGTATGAAATGTACCTCATGCATGAAATGGATATAGAAAAAGCAGGTGCGGATCAGGATGATTTTGTGCCGGACCGATTGCCGGAGGCTACAAGAGATAGGCTTCTTTCACTTTTGAAGCTGCATGGCAGGATGCCTGAGCTCCGTCAGCCATACCCTGAAATCAAGAAGGGGAAGATTGCCAATGAGCTTTGAAGCGTGGATTATAGTGACGGGCATACTAGTCGGTGTCAGCTGTGCGTTGATCGGAACATTTCTTGTATTAAGGAGAATGGCAATGCTGGCCGATGCCATCAGCCATACTGTTTTGCTTGGAATTGTTGGTGCTTTTCTTGTGACAAAAAGCCTTGACGGGATTCCTATGTTCATCGGTGCAGCCGTGTCGGGACTGTTAACGGCATTTTTGGTACAGCTTCTTCACAGCAAAGGGGTTCAATCAGATGCCGCCATAGGCGTTGTTTTTACCTCCTTATTTGCAGTTGGTGTCATTTTGTTATCAGTATATGGAGCGAATGTCCATCTCGATATTGAACATTCATTAATGGGAGAAATCGCTTTTGTGCCATGGAATACGATCACGGTATTCGGAGTGGACATCGGGCCAAAAGCGTTTTGGATGCTGGTTGTTGTGCTGCTTTTCAATATAACGATGGTCAGTGTGTGTTATAAGGAGTTCAAAATTTCTTCGTTTGATCCGCAAATGGCTTTGGCCATCGGAATACCGGTCATGCTGATTCATTACCTCCAGATGGGGATGCTGTCGCTTACGACCGTTGCCTCCTTTGATTCGGTCGGCGCCATATTGGTTGTGGCGATGCTGATTGTTCCGCCTGCTGCCGCCCATCTATTAACGGACCGGCTGCTTTATATGCTGATTATCAGCGCGGTCATCGGAGGGCTGTCAGCTCTATTGGGCTATATCTGCGCAACATGGATCAATGTTTCCATCTCCGGAGCGATGGCGGCAATGACAGGAGTTTTTTATGCAGGTGCCTTTTTATTTTCGCCGTCAAACGGAGTGATGACGAAAAAGATAAGAACGCTCAAAACAGAAAAAGAAAGAGCTGTCTGATGCCAGCTCTTTCTTTTGATTTTTACAAATCTTGCGGTTTAAACGTTTTGCAGTCTGTTTCCCGGCTGTTTTCGGCAGTCTCGCCAGTATGGCTGACAACATAAATGGCATCGGCTGTGCATCTGTTGCCTTTGTCCCAATAAGAACAGTTGTTGACCTCGCATAGGATTTTCTGGTCCATGCCATCCCCTCCTTATAAAGGTTCAAGCTTAGTATAGCCGGAGGGCTTGGGCCCTATTCTTCCTGCTGGCGGATATACCGTTTATCCTTCATAAACAGCTTCCAGAAGAAGTAGAAGCCTGGGAACAGGATAATGAATGCAACGATATATGTCATAAACAGCGCTCTGAACGTGGCGGGCTCGGTGAAACCGGACATGATCGTCACGTCAGGATAAATCATATAAGGGAGGTGGGCGCGGCCGTACGCGTAGCTTGCGAGGAAATACTGTATCGCAATCGCGACAAGCGCCAGTCTGGGTTTCCCAATCTTTTTGCCGAAGCTTTTGTTAGGCAGAAAAAGAGCTATGCCTGCGATGATGAATGTAATAAACGAAGCAATAATCCAGGAAAAATCATTCATCATTCCAGTATAAAGCCAGTTTGCTTCATTCCGCATCGTCAGCATAATGCATACGGCAAATAGGAGCGAAATCGGGCCGGTGATTAAGGCGCTTTTTCTGTACGCCGTGTAGGCGTCCTGTTCCTCAGCCACATTCGAAACATCCGCCAGCAGCAGGGAGGATAAAAATAAAGTGCTTAAAATCGCAAACCCTATAAATGAATAGGCGTTTGGGCTTGTCAAAATGGTAGACATATTCAAGCTGTATACGCCGTCTGTGTTTTCGATAAATCCACCGTGTGTCACCGGGAGAACCAAAATCAGAACAGCGGGAATAATAAAACCGGAGATGCCGGAAATATATCTGAGCAATTTCCTTTCCTTCGCTGTGTTTGAAAAAACGAGAAATCCGCTTCGGATTGCTAATAGCAATAAAATAATGCTGCCGGGAATTAATAAAACAGTTCCGAGCACAAACGTCGCACCTGGAAAAAAGCTGAAAAGCGCAACGACAATGGCCACGATAAAGACGTTAGTGACCTCCCAAGTCGGCGACAGAAAGCGGTTTGCGATATCGGTTGCCTTCATATGCTCCTTGTTTAAATAGATTATAGACCAAAATCCCGCTCCGAAATCCATTGTGGCCATGACGGCGTAAATAAACACAAAACCCCAAATAATTGAGATGGCGATCAGAGCGTCAGTTGAAATGTCCATTTGTCGATCTTCCTTCCATTTAGTTTCCTGCTTGCGAAGCTATTGAGACTCCGCCGTATTTAAATCCTCATCCACAGGGTGCTTTTTGAAATAGTAAAGCAGCACATAAACGACAGCTGCGCCCAACACGGCGTAAACAAATGTGAAAAACAGAAAGAGCACACCGATCGAGCCTGTCGTCGTGACGACATCTGATGTTTTCAGCAGATGATAGATGACCCACGGCTGTCTCCCCGTACAAGCGAAAATCCAGCCGAATTCAATTCCAATAATGCTGAGAGGACCGGCCGTCATGAAAATCAACAGCAGCCAGGTTGGAAAACGATCTTTCTTTAATACTTTTCTCCAGACGACACCGATAATGGAATAAAGAATAAGCAGCATTCCGACACCGACCATCGCGTTAAATAACGTGTGGATAAAAAGCGGCGGCCATTCGTCTTTCGGAAACGCATTTAATCCTTTTACAACAGTGTCAAAACTGTTGGCTGCCAAAAAGCTTAATGCCCACGGAATCTCGATTGCCCATTTCACTTTTTCCTCTTCCGGATCGGTAAATCCGCCGATTGCAAGCGGGGCATGGGATCTTGTTTCAAACAGGCCCTCTGCTCCGGCGAGTTTTTCCGGCTGATATTCATGCAGCATCTGTGCTGATTCGTGGCCGTTTAAGGCAGTTATCAATGAAAAGATACCGCCGATCGTCAGCGCGAGCAGCAGGGCTTTCCGGTGAAAGCGATAGACGTTTTCTTTTTTTCTCGACCGGATCATTTTGTATGCGGCAACAGAAGCAACGATAAAGGCTCCTGTCATGAACGCAGACAGAACGACATGGCCGGCGGTTACAAAAAAGCTTGGGTTAAAAAACGCGGCCCACGGATCAACATCAGTGATCTTTCCGTTTATAATTTTAAATCCGGCCGGGGTTCCTTCAAAGGCATGGACATTCGTGATCAGAATGGCAGACGCCGCGGCCCCGATCAGCACAAAGACAACAGCGATAATCCTCATGACCGGCGATAAGCGGTCTGCGGCATATACATAAATCGACATAAACAGGGCTTCGATAAAAAAAGCGTAGATTTCAATTTGGAATGGCAGGGACATGACCCGGCCGATGACTTCCATAAAACCCGGCCATAAAAGCGCGAGCTGAGTACCGGCAATGGTTCCGGTCGGAATGGCCACCCCCAGCAAAACAGCCTGTGCTTTTGTCCATCTCTTCGCCATGATGGCATAATGGTCATCCTTCGTTTTTTGATAGATCAATTCAGCTATTAAAATCATGAGCGGCAGACCGACTCCCAAGGTTGCGAAAATGATATGAAAGCCCATTGTCGTACCAAAAAGACTCCTAGCCAAAACTAAATCATCCACAATCATAAACCACCTTTCTCAAAACGATCTGTATGTAATATGGGTTTATTATTTGCTTCCTCGGTTAGATTATTCTTCCTGTTCTTAAAAGCGTGAGGTTTATGAAGCGAAAGATCGGGAAACCTGTAAGGAGATTGACAAAATGTTTGTTAGGATATAAAATAAAACGTAATTATTACGATTTGATAAGGAGAGATAGACATGAAGGAAGAAATTCATCCGAAGAATCACAAAGTAATATTTCAGGATGTAAACAGCGGATACCGCTTTTTGAGCAGGTCTACCAAAACATCGGAAGAAACAGCGGAATGGGAAGATGGAAACACATATCCGGTTATTAAAGTAGAGGTAAGCTCAGATACTCATCCGTTTTATACAGGCCGCCAGAAATTCAATGAAAAAGGCGGAAGAGTCGAGCAGTTCAACAAAAGATATAACATGGGAAAATGAGGCAGCCGCAGGGCTTGCCTTTTTTTCTGGTCTCAACATCATGCCGATAGGATGACGAAAGGCAGGGGCTGTGATATATTGAAGAAAAAAGACCGGAAAGGAATACCGCTATGAGTCTTCTAAATGATATTCTTGACTTTAATAAAACTTTTATTGAACAAAAAGATTATGAAAAGTATCAGACATCAAAATTCCCGGATAAAAAAATGGCGATTCTTTCTTGCATGGACACTCGTTTGGTTGAATTGCTGCCGCATGCGATGAATATGCGAAACGGTGACATCAAAATTATAAAGAGTGCCGGTGCGCTTGTTACACACCCGTTCGGAAGCATTATGAGAAGTTTACTGGTTGCAGTGTACGAGCTGAACGCAGATGAAGTCTGTGTAATCGGACACCATGATTGCGGTATGAGCAAAATCAGCAGCGAAAGCATGCTTAATAGAATAAAGGAAAGAGGAATTCCGGAAGAACGCATCGAAACATTGAAGTACTCCGGAGTTGACTTTGACCAATGGTTTAAAAGCTTCGATTCAGTTGAAGCGAGCGTAAAAGACAGCGTGGACGTCATTAAACATCATCCGCTGTTCCCGGAAACTGTGCCTGTCCATGGTTTAGTCATTGATCCTGAGACAGGGAAACTGGATGTTGTCGTAAACGGCTATAACGCTTAATCTTTGCGCTTTTTTTCAGGGACGGGATCGACACCGCCCGGATGAAAGGGATGGCATTTCAAAATCCGTATGAGAGTCAGCCATGCGCCTTTAAGGGCGCCGTGCGTTTTAATGGCTTCGATTCCATATTGTGAACAAGTCGGATAAAAGCGGCATGTTGGCGGCGTCAGCGGCGAGATGAATTTTTGGTACCCTCTGATCAGAGCAATAAATATGGTTTTCATGTGTCTTCAGCAACCTTTCTGATGCAAGTATAAAAAAAATAACGAGGTTTGAAAAGTTGTTCGATAATTCTTATCGGAAAGGTATGTTATAATAAAAATACATTTTTAAAAAAAGGGAGAGTGCCATTATGCCTTCAGTAGAAAGTTTTGAACTTGACCATAATGCGGTTGTTGCCCCATACGTAAGACATTGCGGTGTGCATAAAGTAGGAACAGACGGTGTTGTAAATAAATTTGATATTCGTTATTGCCAGCCGAATAAACAGGCGATGAAGCCTGATACGATCCATACACTTGAGCATTTGCTCGCGTTTACGATTCGCACTCATGCTGAGAAATATGATCATTTTGATATTATTGATATTTCGCCAATGGGTTGCCAAACCGGCTACTATCTTGTTGTCAGCGGAGAGCCGACTCCTGCGGAAATCGTTGATCTGCTTGAAGACACAATGAAGGAAGCTGTAGAAATTACCGAAATTCCGGCTGCCAATGAAAAGCAGTGCGGCCAGGCGAAGCTTCATGACCTGGAAGGCGCAAAACGTTTGATGCGTTTCTGGCTGTCACAGGATAAAGAAGAATTGCTAAAAGTATTTGGCTAAATAGAAAAAAGACCTTTTTGCCCGAAAGCAAAAAGGTCTTTTTTGTGACGTTACAGATTTTGTATACCATTTGCTGTAAGCGTTTGCTACTATTGAGGTAAACGACGAAAAGGGTGATGGAATGAAAAAGATGGTCGCTGCAGTACTTTTTTCTGCTGTTTTTTTACTGAACGGGTGCGGATCTGAGGAGAATAAAGCACATACAGCAGCTGAGACGCCTGAGGTATTAGATGTAAAACTCACCGGACCGGAAAAAGTGAAGCCGGGAGAGAATGCTGCTTATAAAGCGGCGGTTTCTTACGGAGATGAAGCGGTGACAGATGCTGATGAAGTGGAGTTTGAGGTATGGAAAGACGGAGAAAAAAACGACAGCAAAATGTTTAAAGCCAAACAGGAAGATGGCGTATATCAATTTGAGACAGAGTTTAAGGAAGATGGCGTATACACTGTCCAATCTCATGTCACTGCAAAAAAACAGCACAGCATGCCGACCATAAAAGTCCAAGTCGGAGACGCCGATGCTGTCACCAAGCAACCTGAAGAAAATCAATCACACCATCATTGACCTTTTGGGTCTGAACCGGGAGCATTTCCTTCTTGAGGAGGGTCAATCGTGTGTTTCACATTATAGGCTTTTACAGTCGTCCAAACACTTACGAGCAAAACAGCCAGCACAATCAAAATACTTATCGTGATGAGAAGCGTCATGATTCCACCTCCGTTTTCAATAATTGTAACATAGTGGAAGACACTGTGACAGACGGGTAAAATAAAGGTTTTAGCGTACGATATGAAGGGTATACACCTAATATAAACAAGGAGGAAGATAATATGTCAGAACAATTGATTCAAGCTGTGAACAAACAAGTAGCCAACTGGACGGTCATGTATGTGAAACTACATAATTATCACTGGTATGTAAAAGGGAAAGATTTCTTTACACTGCATGAAAAATTTGAGGAGCTTTATAACGAGACAGCAACTTATATTGATGATTTGGCAGAGCGTCTTTTGGCTTTAAACGGAAAACCGATCGCGACAATGAAAGAATCTTTGGAAACAGCTTCTGTAAAAGAAGCGAACGGAAACGAAACAGCAGAACAAATGGTTCAGAGTGTGTATGATGATTTTACAGTCATCGCGGAAGAACTGAAAAGCGGCATGGACTTAGCCGATGAGGTTGGAGACGAAACAACAGGGGACATGCTTCTTGCCATTCACCAAAATATTGAAAAACATAACTGGATGCTAAAAGCTTACCTTGGATAATAGAAAAGAAAGGCCGGATATCTTTGAAGATGTCCGGTTTTTGTTTTGCCTTGCAAAAATAGGCGACAACTAGTCCATTTTTCTGAAAAATCCAATCCGTTCGGCATGCTTTCCATAGAATATGGTAAGGCCGTTTCTGTGAAAGGATGTTGGGATAAATGGATAGAGACTTTGGCATCTTTTCGTTTTTTGCAGTCAGCGTTTCAGCAGCGGGGTTTTTCTTCGGAGGTTTTCAGTACTCACTCCTCATTCTGCTGTCTCTTATGGCAATTGAATTTATCAGTACGACCTTGAAGGAAACGATTATTCACAAACTGGCGTTCAAGAAGGTTTTTGCCCGTTTCGTCAAAAAATTAGTTACGTTGGCTCTGATCTCTGTCTGCCACTTTTTTGACCAGCTGCTGAATACACAGGGATCAATACGTGACTTGGCCATTATGTTTTATATTCTTTATGAATCTGTGCAAATTGTCGTGACAGCCAGCTCTCTCGGTATACCTGTTCCGGAAATGCTTGTGGATCTATTAGAAACGTTAAAAAATAAATTCAGGCGCAAACCGTAACTTTTATCTGTTCGCGGGTCATAATAAAGCCCAGAGCGTCAGTCATTTGCATTTTGACAAGAGCTGCGGCCAAAAGCTGTACGAGCTGGTCTATCGTTTCAGATCCGGATGGCGTGCTGGGTTTCCCTTATTTTTTGATAAAAAGCTTCCGAAGAAACGTAACTGTGGTATGATGTATGGAAGATAGCTAGGAACGGATTTGAGGGATAAACATGTACGAGTTTAAAGATTATTATCAGAATACTGTTCAGCTCTCCTTTGACAATCAGCCCTTTTCGGACAGCCCGAAGCATGTCTGGGTCATCTGCCGTTTTGGTGACAAATGGCTTTTGACAGAACATGAGGACAGAGGCTTTGAATTTCCGGGCGGGAAAGTGGAACCGATGGAGTGCGCGGAAGAGGCGGCGCTTCGAGAAGTAAAGGAAGAAACAGGGGCGAGAGTGAAAAGCCTCAAGTATCTCGGACAGTATAAAGTTCTCGGAAAAGAAAAGGTTATTGTGAAAAATATATATTTTGCAGATATAGAGAAGCTTGAAAAGCAAAGTGATTACTTTGAAACGAAAGGGCCGGTTCTGTTTCATGAACTTCCGGAAAACCTGCCCCGCAATAAAAAATTCAGTTTTATTATGAAGGATTCTGTGCTTCCCATCAGTTTGAAAAAACTGAAAGAATCGGGATGGATCAACTAAAGACCCGGCTATCCGCCGGGTTTTTTATGTTCTGCCCTTCGTCCATTTCTTTTCTAACAGTTCTACGCCCTGATACATCAGGGTGGCAAATACAGCAATGATCAACAGGCTTAAGAAGACGAGTGTAAAATTGAAGACTTGGAATCCGTAAATAATCATGTATCCTAATCCGACCTTTGAAACAAGAAATTCGCCTACGATAACACCGACCCACGATAAACCGACGTTTACCTTCAGTGTTGAAATAATAGCGGGCGAAGATGCGGGAAGAATCGCTTCTTTAAAAATAACCCACTTGTTTGCGCCGAATGTTTTCATTACTTTAATATAGTTTTCATCCACCTCTTGAAAGGCAGTATAAACGACGATGGTTGTGATGATGACACTGATGACCGCTCCCATCGCGATGATGCTGACAAAGCCGGGACCGAGCGCGACAATCAGAATAGGTCCGAGCGCCACTTTCGGCATTGCATTTAAAATGACAAGATACGGATCTAATATCCTGGCAAGCCGATTAGACCACCATAACAACGCGGCAAGACACGTGCCCAGGAAAGTCCCCAGCAAAAAGCCAAGCACCGTCTCAAATAAAGTAACCCCGATATGCGACAGCAATGAGCCGTCAGCAAGCTTTTCTATCAGTAAACGCCATACGGCTGACGGCGAGCTGAAGATCAGAGGATCAATCCAGCCCTGTCTGCTTGCAATTTCCCATCCGGAGAAAAAGAGGATAAATATCGCAAGCTGAAAAGAATGCACATTCCATTTCTCTTTTTTCTGTTTCAATTGAAATTGCTCATGCAGCAGATCAATTGTTTCTTTGCTGTTTCTCAAGTGAATTCAGCTCCTTCCATATCGTTTGAAACAGCGTCTGGAAGGATGGCTCCTGCCGGGCGTCAAAAGGCATCATCGCAGCCAATTCTCTAGGGATTGTAAAAATTTGATGAATGGTGCCTGGCTGATTAGAAAATAAAAAGATGGTATCACTCATCGCAATCGCTTCCCCTATATCATGAGTGACAAGCACCGCTGTTTTTTGATATTCCTTTAATGTGCGGAAAACGAGGTTTTCCAAAGACAGCTTCGTTTGAAAATCAAGCGCGGAAAATGGCTCATCCAGCAACAGCAGACTTGGATTTGGGGCTAGAGTTCTTGCAAGCGCAGCCCGCTGCCTCATCCCGCCTGACAGCTCCTTAGGATATTTCTTTTCAACATCAACTAGACCCAGATCCGGCAAAAGACCAAGTGCCGCGGCCTTGTTTTCTTCAGTAAGCGTGTCGGCAATTTTTAAACCGAGGAGCACATTTTCCTCAATGGATTTCCAGGGAAATAAGTAATCCTGCTGAAGCATGTAGCCAATGTTATGTTCTTTTTGATTCGGCTCGCGGCCTTCAATCAGGACTCTGCCTTCCGAAGGTTCAATCAAGCCTGCAATTATGGAAAGCAGTGTTGTTTTTCCGCAGCCACTCGGACCGAGAAATGAGATGAAATCGCCTTTTTCGGCATCGAAATGAATGTCCTGTACGGCGGTTGTTTTTTCTTTAATAGAAAAATAAGTATGAGTTACATGGTCGACATGTAAAAAAGACATAGATGGCGCCTCCTATTTTTCCGAGGTGACTTTTTCGGCGATGTGTTTGTTCACAAGCTGACTGTATGGTATATGCTTTGGCAGTTCACCCGACTGATCCATAATTGTTTGGAGCAGTTCCCATTCTTTTTCGTTGAGGAGCGGGTCTGGAGAATACGAATTTTGTTTTTTGTAGCGTTCAATGGACGTTTCGATGACATCTGGATCTGTATCGTCAAATTCATTTTTAATCGCTTCTGTGATGTCCTTCGCTGAGTGATTTTCCACCCACTGCTGCGCTTTATAAATAGCTCTCGTGAATTTGACGGCTGTATCCTCGTTTTTCTTTAAATAGCTTTGTTTTGCCATAAATGTTGTATAAGGAACCTGGCCTGATTCTTCTCCGAACGAAGCAACGATGTGGCCGATACCTTCTTTCTCAAAGAGTGAAGCAGTCGGTTCAAAAAGCTGGACATACTCACCGGTTCCGGATGCAAAGGCATTGGATATATTGGCGAAGTCTATGTTTTGGATGAGTTCAATATCCTGATGCGGATCAATGTGATGTTGGTTCAGCACATACTCGCCGACCATTTGCGGCATGCCGCCTTTTCTCTGGCCGAGAAAAGTCTTTCCTTTCAGCTGATCCCAGCTGAAATTTTCGGCATCTTCTCTTGCGACAAGGAACGTTCCGTCTGTCTGAGTCAGCTGTGCGAAGTTAATGACAGGGTCTTTAGCCCTTTGCGATTCGACATAAATGGATGTTTCTGATCCGACAAGAGCAATGTCCGAGCCGTTTGAAAGAAGCGATGTCATCGTTTTATCGCCGCCCCAGGTCGTATTGACGTCGACATCAAGGCCTTCATCCTTGAAAAAGCCTTTAGATTCCGCAACATATAAAGGTGCATAAAAAATGGAATGGGTCACTTCGGCTACTTTTACTTTCGTGAGTGTTTCTTCCTGCTTGCAAGCGCTCAGGGCAATGATGAGAAACACACTGCAAACGCAGAAACAGCCCAGCCTTAACCATTTGTTCACATGACAACCTCCTTATTTAGCATCAAGTTAATATCCTTTTTTGCTTTACATATCGTATGATGGGTATAAAAATGTGTGAATGCCTAATCCGGGTTACAGGATTTATTTTTAAAGGCAGGAAAGAATAAAGAAAAAAGGAGGCGGGAGCATTGATTGTTGAGAAAAGAAGATTTCCGTCGCCGAGCCGGCATGTGCGCTTGTTTACCATCTGCTACCTTTCAAATGGCTTAAAAGTGAAAGGGCTGCTGGCGGAGCCGGCGGCACCTGGGCAATATGACGGATTTTTATATTTGCGCGGCGGTATTAAAAGTGTTGGAATGGTCAGACCGGGCCGAATTATCCAGTTTGCGTCCCAAGGATTTGTGGTATTTGCCCCCTTTTACAGAGGGAACCAGGGAGGGGAGGGCAACGAGGATTTTGCAGGAGAAGACAGAGAGGATGCTTTTTCCGCTTTTCGCCTGCTTCAGCAGCATCCGCAAGTCAAAAAGAACAGAATTCATATTTTCGGTTTCTCAAGAGGCGGCATTATGGGAATGCTTACTGCGATTGAAATGGGACGGCAAGCGGCTTCATTCGTTTCGTGGGGAGGCGTCAGTGATATGATTCTTACATATGAAGAGCGGCAGGATTTACGAAGAATGATGAAAAGAGTGATTGGGGGAACGCCGAAAAAGGTGCCTGACGAATACAAATGGCGAACGCCTTTTGACGAAGTGAACAAAATTGAGGCACCCGTTTTATTAATTCACGGAGAAAAAGATCAAAACGTTTCCATTCAGCATTCGTATTTATTTGAGGAGAAATTAAAACAGCTGCACAAGCCTGTAGAGACGTGGTACTACAGTACATTCACACATTATTTTCCGCCGAAGGAAAACCGGCGTATTGTGCGGCAGCTCACGCAGTGGATGAAAAACCGCTGACGGTGAAATATGTTATGATATAGAAAAAAGAGAACGAAAGGGGATTTCAATTTGGGAATGCCTGTTGAATTTAATACATTGATTGTGACAAAAGGAAAAGAAGTTCGCATAGATGAAAATATATTCAGATTAGAGAAAGACGGGTATCGCATTTATCCAATGGAGATTCCGATGGATGTCAGCAAAACAAAGTTTGGTGAAAAGTCAGGCACAGCCGAAGTGCAGAAGCTTGAATGGACAGATGGGCGGACAATCATTACGTACAAGCTGACTTCCTTGCATACAGTCAATTAAAACAAGCCAAGAGCTTAATTGCTCTTGGCTTTTGCTTTTTTATACGAGAGGCCCGCCCGCTTGCGCGATGGCATCTGTATTTGTGAACTTTCTGAAGTTTTCTTTGAATTCGTTTGCCAGATACACAGCCTTTTCTCTGTATTCCTCTTTGTTATTCCACGTGTTTTCCGGCTGAAGGATATGATCGGGAACGCCCGGAACATGAACCGGGATGTGCAGACCGAAAATATCGTCAGTGGTCATTTGCACATTTTCTAATTTGCCTTCAATCGCTGCTTTTACCATCGCCCGTGTGTATGAAAGCTTCATGCGTTCGCCTGTGCCGTAGCCGCCGCCGGTCCAGCCTGTGTTGACCAAGTAAACGTCTGCGCCGTGTTCGTCAATTTTCTTGCCGAGCATTTCCGCATATACATGAGCCGGGAGCGGAAGGAACGGTGAACCGAAGCATGTGGAGAATGTCGTCTCAGGAGACGTGACGCCGCGTTCGGTTCCGGCTAGTTTACTCGTATAACCGCTTAAGAAGTGGTACATCGCCTGCTCCTTCGTCAGCTTGCTGATTGGCGGCAGAACGCCGAATGCATCAGCCGTCAGAAATACAATCGCTGACGGGTGGCCCGCAATGCTCGGAGAGACAATGTTGTCAATCATATGAATCGGGTAAGCGGCACGTGTGTTTTCTGTATAGAAGGAATCATCGTAATTGGCTTCACGCGTATCTTCATCTACAACAACATTTTCGAGAACGGATCCAAACCGAATCGCTTTAAAAATCTGCGGTTCCTTTTCTTCGCTTAAATGAATGCACTTGGCATAGCATCCGCCTTCGATATTGAAGACACCGGTATCCGACCAGCCGTGTTCATCATCACCGATCAGTTTCCGGTCAGCATCCGCCGAAAGGGTGGTCTTTCCTGTTCCCGACAGGCCGAAGAAAAGCGCGACATCGCCTTTTTCACCGACATTAGCGGAGCAATGCATGGATAAAATATCTCGCTCAGGCAGCAGGAAATTCATGATGGAGAAAATCGATTTTTTCATTTCTCCGGCATACTCCGTTCCGCCGATTAAAATCGTACGCTTTTCGAAAGAAACAATAATAAAGGTTTCTGAATGTGTGCCGTCTGTTTTTGGGTCCGCTTTAAAATGTGGAGCGGAAAGAATGGTAAACGGCTGTTCGACTGTTTTTTTATCATTGTCTTCAGGACGGATAAACAGCTGTCTGGCAAATAAATTGTGCCATGCAAACTCATTAACGACGGTGATCGGCAGTCTGTATTTTTCATCGGCACCGGCAAATCCTTCGAAAACAAACAGCTCATCTCGCTGTTTCAGATAGCTGACAACTTTCGTGTACAGCCGGTCAAACGCTTCCTCGGAAATAGGCTGATTCACCGGACCCCAATCAATCTTACTCTTTGTGCTTGCTTCTTCTACAATGAATTTATCCTTCGGCGAACGTCCCGTGTAAGCGCCTGTGGTCGCCCGGACGGCACCCGTCGATGTCAAAATGCCTTCGCTGCGGGAAAGTACTTTTTCTGTAAGCTGAGCTGCAGATAAATTATGCTGCACATTAGGACTTGTTAATAAGGCTTGCAAATCAGCGGTTAAATCAACTGAGTTCATAAGAAACCTTCCTTTATCATTTTATTTGTGTTTTGCTAATTGTGAATTAGTATAACATATATTTTCAAATAGTCTATACTATTTATCGTTTTTTGTGTGTGCATTTCCATTGTTTTCCCTCAATATAGGTGCCTATTTCTTCTGAATCATATTGACATTGCAAACCCTTTTACGATAAGATATTTCATTGAGCGGATACTCTTATCCCGAGCTGGCGGAGGGACAGGCCCTATGAAGCCCAGCAACCGGTTTCTCTATTATTCATTATGTTCAAATTGTGTGAGACAACCAAGGTGCTAACCTGATGCAAGGTTGAATGATTCCTTGAGCGATAAGAGTGAAAGGCACAAAGACCAAACCCTTTCCTCGAACGGAAAAGGTTTTTTTATTTCATAAATATGCCAATTAACATCTCTAATATAAACGTAACATTGTATAAGAGGGAGCGAGTTCCGTATCATATATATAAGGTCTTTCGGGAGGCCTTGTGCAGGAGGAAGCAAATCATGAGTAAAAATCGTCGTTTATTTACATCAGAATCTGTTACGGAGGGGCATCCGGATAAAATCTGTGACCAGATTTCTGACAGCATTTTAGATGAAATTTTAAAGAAAGACCCTAACGCGCGTGTTGCTTGTGAAACATCTGTGACAACTGGTTTGGTTCTTGTCAGCGGAGAAATCACAACTTCTACGTATGTTGACATTCCAAAAACGGTTCGTGAAACGATTAAAGAAATCGGATACACACGTGCAAAATACGGATTTGATGCGGAAACTTGTGCGGTTTTAACATCAATTGACGAGCAGTCTGCTGATATCGCGATGGGTGTAGACCAAGCGCTTGAAGCCCGTGAAGGCACAATGAGCGACGAAGAAATTGAAGCAATCGGAGCGGGTGACCAAGGTTTAATGTTCGGTTATGCGTGCAACGAAACGAAAGAGCTTATGCCTCTTCCAATTTCACTTGCTCATAAATTAGCCCGCCGCTTGAGTGAAGTGCGTAAAGAAGATGTTCTTCCTTACCTTCGCCCTGACGGCAAAACACAGGTAACGGTTGAGTATGATGAAAATAACAAACCTGTCCGCATTGACGCGATTGTTATTTCAACTCAGCACCACCCTGAAATTACGCTTGAGCAAATTCAGCGCAACATTAAAGAACATGTCATCAATCCGGTTGTTCCTGAAGAATTAATTGATGAAGAAACAAAATACTTCATTAACCCTACAGGCCGTTTCGTCATCGGAGGACCTCAAGGGGATGCGGGGCTCACAGGACGTAAAATCATCGTTGATACGTACGGCGGCTACGCACGTCACGGCGGCGGCGCGTTCTCTGGTAAAGATGCGACGAAAGTAGACCGATCAGCTGCTTATGCTGCAAGATACGTTGCGAAAAACATCGTTGCGGCTGAGCTTGCAGATTCTTGCGAAGTGCAGCTTGCTTACGCGATCGGTGTTGCACAGCCTGTGTCTATCTCAATCAACACGTTCGGTTCCGGAAAAGCTTCGGAGGAAAAACTGATTGAAGTTGTGCGCAATAACTTTGATTTACGACCTGCCGGCATTATCAAAATGCTTGATTTACGCCGTCCGATCTACAAACAGACTGCCGCGTACGGCCACTTTGGACGCCACGATGTTGACCTTCCGTGGGAGCGTACAGACAAAGCGGAACAGCTGCGTAAAGAAGCGTTAGGAGAATAATTTTATAGCCGCTTACTGGTTAAGCGGCTTTCCCTTTTTTATCGATGTATCCATGTTTATTTTTTTACATAACTGTGAAACCAAACACTGTTCACAGCGTCTATAAATAGGGGTTCAATGATGACAATTTTAAATATGGAGGCAATACTATGTGTGGATTTGTCGGGGTTTTTAACAAGCATCCGTTAACTCAAACCGCTGATCAAGAAGAACTAATCAAACAAATGAACCAAATGATCGTTCACCGCGGTCCTGACAGTGATGGATATTACCATGATGAGCACGTCGGATTCGGATTCAGACGGCTCAGCATTATTGATGTGGAGAATGGCGGACAGCCTTTATCATATGAAGATGAAAAATATTGGATTATTTTTAACGGGGAAATCTATAACTATATCGAACTGAGAGAAGAGCTTGAAGCAAAGGGATATACTTTCAACACAGATTCTGACACAGAGGTTCTTCTTGCGACTTACCGTCACTATAAAGAAGAAGCGGCTTCCAAGCTGCGCGGCATGTTTGCCTTTCTGATTTGGAATAAAAACGATCATGTTCTTTATGGAGCAAGAGATCCATTCGGCATTAAGCCGTTGTATTACACAACGATCAATGATCAGGTTTATTTTGCCTCAGAGAGAAAAAGTTTAATGGCAGCCCAAAATGATATTGAAATAGATAAAGAAGCATTACAGCAGTATATGTCTTTCCAATTCGTTCCTGAGCCAAGTACGCTTGATATTGATGTGAAAAAAGTAGAGCCGGGGTCTCAGTTTACAATTCGCCCTGATGGTGATATCACATTCAAAACGTATTTCAAGGCGCGCTTCCAGCCTGTTCAGACGGAAGAAGATAAACTTGTCAAAGAAGTCAGAGACGCTATCTATGACTCTGTAAACGTTCATATGAGAAGTGATGTGCCTGTCGGTTCATTCCTATCAGGCGGAATCGATTCTTCTTTTATTGTATCCGTTGCGAAAGAATTTCATCCCAACCTGAAAACATTTTCTGTCGGATTTGAACAGCAGGGCTTCAGTGAAGTTGATGTAGCGAAAGAAACTGCCGCTGCACTGGGCATTGAAAATATCAGCAAAGTCATTTCACCTGAAGAATACATGAACGAGCTTCCTAAAATCGTATGGCACTTTGATGATCCGCTTGCAGACCCGGCTGCGATTCCGTTGTATTTCGTGGCGAAAGAAGCGAAAAAACACGTAACGGTTGCGTTATCTGGCGAAGGTGCGGACGAGCTGTTCGGCGGCTACAACATCTACCGTGAACCGCTTTCTCTTAAACCGTTTGAACGCATTCCGTCCGGCTTGAAAAAGATGCTTCTGCACGTAGCGGCCGTTATGCCTGAGGGAATGAGAGGAAAGAGCCTGCTTGAGCGCGGCTGCACTCCGCTTCCGGAGCGTTATATCGGCAACGCGAAGATCTTTGAAGAATCCGTGAAGAAACAGCTGCTGAAGCACTATGATCCGAGCCTTTCGTATCGCGATGTGACGAAGCCTTACTTTACAGAAAGCAGCTCATACAGCGATATTAACAAAATGCAGTATGTCGATATCCACACTTGGATGCGAGGCGACATTTTGCTAAAAGCGGATAAAATGACGATGGCGAATTCTTTGGAATTGCGTGTGCCATTCCTTGATAAAGTCGTATTTGACGTTGCGTCTAAAATTCCTGATGAATTGAAAACAAAGAACGGTACGACAAAGTATCTCCTTCGCAAAGCTGCTGAAGGCATTGTGCCGGATCATGTATTGAACCGCAAAAAGCTCGGTTTCCCTGTACCGATCCGTCATTGGCTGAAAAACGAAATGAACGAATGGGTGCGCAGCATTATTCAGGAAAGCCAAACTGACGCTTATATCCATAAGGATTACGTTCTTCAGCTTCTTGAAGACCATTGTGCCGACAAGGCTGATAACAGCCGTAAAATTTGGACAGTGCTCATTTTTATGATCTGGCACAGCATCAATATCGAAAAACGGTATATGCCTGAAGAGCTGAGCCATCAGCCTAAAGAAGTCATCTTTGTCTAACAGATAAGGCTTTCGATTCGTCGAAAGCCTTGTTATTATACCAGTATTTCTCCATCATCATTGATTACCCTGCACATTCGTGTGAAATATTCAGAAAAATGATGTAATGATATTTTTTTCTAGGGGAGAAGGGAACATGCAAAAACAAAAACAAGAATTGCATCGCGGTCTGGAAGAAAGGCATATTTCTTTGATGTCTTTAGGGGCTGCCATAGGAGTGGGACTTTTCCTTGGCTCCGCATCAGCTATTCAATTAGCAGGACCGGGTATTTTGGTGGCATATGCCTGCAGCGGCCTGGTTATGTTTTTTATTATGAGGGCGCTTGGGGAAATGGCGATTCAAAAGCCGGTCGCGGGCTCCTTCAGCAGGTATGCGCGTGACTACTTAGGTCCGCTCGCAGGCTACTTAACCGGGTGGAATTACTGGTTTTTATGGGTTGTAACCTGTATGGCGGAAATCACCGCTGTCGGAATTTATATGGGATACTGGTTTCCAGATGTGCCCAATTGGATTTGGGCATTGTCGGCGCTGGTGATTATGACTGGTGTCAATTTCCTGGCCGTAAAGGCGTATGGAGAGCTGGAGTTTTGGTTCGCATTGATTAAAATTGTCGCGATCCTTTCTATGATTGCTGTTGGTTTATTAATGATCATTACAGGAGTCGGCAATGGAGGCATTGCGACTGGCATCAGCAACTTGTGGAGCAACGGCGGATTTTTTCCTCATGGAATAAAAGGGGTTTTATTGTCACTTCAAATGGTGATGTTCGCGTATTTAGGCATTGAGATGATAGGGGTGACGGCCGGCGAAGTCAAAAATCCGCAAAAATCATTAGCAAAAGCGATTGATACGGTATTTTGGCGTATCCTGATTTTTTACGTCGGTGCTTTATTTGTTATCATGTCCATTTATCCGTGGCAGGAAATCGGATCGCAAGGAAGCCCTTTTGTACTCACGTTTGAAAAAGTGGGGATTCCGTATGCGGCAGGCATCATTAACTTTGTCGTTCTGACGGCAGCGCTGTCTTCTTGCAACAGCGGCATATTCAGCACCGGACGTATGCTCTTTAACTTAGCGGAGCAGCGCGAGGCGCCAAAAGCGTACGGTAAGCTGACCAAAGGCGGCATTCCGGGTAAGGCCGTACTGGCTTCTGCGGGTGCGTTATTAGTCGGCGTGCTGTTAAACTATGTCGTGCCTGCGAAGGTATTTACTTGGGTCACAAGCATTGCGACGTTCGGAGCGATTTGGACATGGGCGATCATCTTGCTTTCTCAGATCAAATATCGTAAAGGCATGCAGCCAGAGGATCAAAAGCAATTAAAATACAAAATGCCTTTTTACCCATTCACGTCATATTTATCTTTGGCCTTTTTAGCATTTGTCATTATCCTGATGGCTTATAGCCCGGAAACAAGAGTCGCCGTAATTGTCGGTCCGATTTGGTTTCTGATTTTGATAGCCGTTTATTATGGCAAAGGCTTTCATAAGAAAAACGCAGCTGTGTCAACTGAACAACAGATCAGCTGATAAAAAGAGCTCCTGGCGGGCTCTTTTTTGTTTAAGTAAAGCTGCTCATAGAGAGCAGAGAATAGGAATATGTTTTTTGCAGAGACTGCTTACAGTGGCGTCTTGTTTTTTATGATAAGATAAAAGTCACACGTTTCTTTTTACATGTGAACGTTTTATGGAAAATTAAAAACCCGAACTGCATTTGGTTCGGGTCAGCGATGGTTATCGCTTAAATAATATTTTGAAAAATGGTAAAGTAAAACGAAGCTGGTCTTACATTTATTGAAGTGATTTATAATATTGACCCTTTGCTACATATTCAGACCGTATTCTCTGCATGTCTTTTCGGTCGTCATCCGTCAAAGGACGGATGACTTTTGCTGGGCGACCGTAGGCTAGATGGCCTGGCGGAATGACTTTCCCCGGCGGAACAAGGCTGCCGGCACCGATAAATGCGCCTTCACCGATTTCGGCTCCGTCTAAAATGATTGAACCCATGCCGATTAAGGCGTTCTTGCGGATCACGGCGCTATGGAGTGTAACCTGGTGGCCTATCGTGGCGTCATCTTCAATGAGAAGCGTCCGGTTCGGGCTTTGATGGAGGCAGCTTAAATCCTGGATATTGACTCTGTTACCGATTCTGGTCGGGGCTACATCTCCTCTTATGACAACTGAGAACCAAATGCTGGACTGTTCCCCGATGACCACATCACCGGTAATTGTTGCATTATCGGCTACAAAAGCCGTTGGATGGATTTCTGGCGTGTATTCCTTATAAGGGTAAATCATATATCTTTCATCCTTCTTTCTCTATTTTATTTTTGTATGAGGTGAACCGCATGTGGACCTGGAAAGCAGACAGACCTGTGGCAGTGATTGTTATGATCCACGGGGCAAGTGAACATCATGGACGATATAAATGGCTGAGTGAAATGTGGAGATCTTCGGGTTATCACGTTGTAATGGGTGATCTGCCGGGACAAGGGACAACCACCCGGGCCAGAGGTCATATTCGCTCATTTCAAGAATACATTGATGAAGTAGATACTTGGATAGATAAAGCGCGAACCTTTGAGCTGCCTGTTTTTCTTCTCGGCCACAGCATGGGCGGCCTGATTGCGATTGAATGGTTTAAACAGCAGAGAAACCCCCGCATTACGGGAATTATTTTATCATCACCGTGTCTCGGGCTGCAAATTAAAGTCAATAAAGTGCTTGATCTTGCATCAAAGGGGCTGAATGTCATTGCCCCGTCGCTTAAAGTTGATTCAGGATTATCGATTGATATGGCGACACGCAATGAAGATGTCATCGAAGCAGGCCAGAACGATCCCCTCTTTGTGAAGAAGGTGTCTGTCAGATGGTACAGAGAGCTGTTAAAAACTTTCGAGTCTGCCATGGTGCCGACAGAGGCTTTTCTGAGGGTGCCGCTTTTGGTCATGCAGGCCGGAGATGACAAGCTGGTCGATAAAACGAAGGTCATCAAGTGGTTTTCAGGGGTTGCTTCCCACAATAAGTCATATAGGGAATGGGAAGGGCTTTATCATGAAATATTTAATGAACCGGAAAGAGAAGACGTTTTTAAAGCCGCAAGAGCATTTACTGATCAATATATTTGAACTAGGGGGGTGCATGTGTTGACAGTACCGGAACATCCTTTTGGACTGATGGCAAAAGTATATCGTGATATTTTTCCGCTCGTTCATCAAGAGCTGAACATATGGAAGCAAAAATCAGAAGCAATTAAAAACAGTGAATTAAAAGCACAGGCAACCGCAAGTATTCGAGATAAAACGTTTCATTGTGAAGGCGGCGGCATATTGGCCTTATTGTCAGAAAATCATAAGCAGAAATGTGTTGAGTTCATCATCGCATACCAAACGATCAGCGATTACCTGGACAATTTGTGCGACCGCAGCACATCACTTGACCCGGAAGATTTTCGAATGCTTCACACCTCTATGCAGGACGCATTGACAGTGGGAGCTGAACCGCAACATTATTATCAATTCAGGGACGAGCAGGATGACAGCGGATATTTGCAGGAATTGGTGAAAACATGCCAGCGTGTCCTCGGATCTATTGAACACTACGAAATGATTAAACCTTATCTGCTTGAGCTTTGCGGCTATTATTGCGATTTGCAGGTGCATAAGCACGTTGTTGAGCATGAGCGTGTCCCGCGCCTTGAAAAGTGGTTTACCCAATATGAATCAGAGCTTCCCGAGATGGAATGGTATGAATTTTCAGCTTGTGCGGGCTCCACGCTAGGCATTTTCTGTCTTGTCGCATATTCGTTTCAGCCCGATTTTACTGAAAGCACCGCAAAAAAAATCCGCAACAGTTATTTTCCTTACATACAAGGTCTTCATATTCTGCTTGATTATTTGATTGACCAGGAGGAGGACTTGCTTGAAGGGGACTTGAATTTCTGCTCGTATTATCAGTCGCATGAAGAAATGATGAATCGGCTGCAGCACTTTATTCAGAAAGCCGATGAACATCTGCACGGCATTCCGCACGAAAACTTCCACCGTTTAATCAACCGCGGCTTGCTGGGTGTTTATTTGTCTGATGATAAAGTGGCGGGCCAGAAGGAAATGGGCCGGCTCGCGAAAAAGCTGATCAAAGCAAGCGGAAAAACCTCCTTTTTCTTTTATATCAACGGCAGAGCCTACCGGAAATTTCAAAAAATGGCCTGGATGAAAAACTCAAAGAAAAAAGCTCAAATCATTTGCTGATTTGAGCTTTTTTTTCGATGGCGACAATAAATGGCGGGTCATTTTGCTGATTGATAAATCCGTATGTTAAGACACGGGCTGTTTGCTGATCCAAGTCCCGGCAGAAGTCGAGCACGTCGTTTTTTTCAGCTTTGCCTTCCGGGTGGCCATGATAGACGACCAGCACAATCAGGCCTTCATCTTTCATGATGCTGAGAAGCTGTTCAATTGCTTTGATGGTTGAATTGCCGCTCGTCGTAATCGATTTGTCCCCGCCTGGCAGATAGCCGAGGTTAAACACAGCGGCCGCCACTTTGCCGTGTGTTTCCTGCGGAAGGGATTCAGCAATTTTGTCATGGCTTTTATGAAATAAAGTTGTCCGGTTTTGATAGGCGTCACCGAGCCGCTCCTTCGTATTGGCCACTGCTGATTCTTGTATATCAAATGCGTATACATGGCCATTTTCACCGACAAGCTCAGCTAAAAACAGGGTGTCGTGCCCGTTCCCCATTGTGGCGTCAACAACGATGTCTCCATCCCCTGCGGCCATTTTCAGCAGCTCTTTACTGTAGGGAAGAATTTTTTTCAGAATCATAAGACCGATTCCTCCTGAAGACGCTGAAAGAACTTACCTTGGTAGCTGCCGCGGTTTTCAAGTTCTTTATTGATAGCGCCAAGCACTTCCCATTTGTTCACACTCCACATTGGCCCAATCATCAATTCAATCGGCCCGTCACCAGTGATACGGTGTACGATCATTTCTGGCGGGATGATTTCAAGCTGGTCACAGACGAGCTGCACATATTCGTCTTGAGAGAGAAATTCCAGCTTTCCCTTTTCGTATTGCTTCACCATCGGCGTGCCCTTCAGCAGGTGAAGCAAATGGATTTTAATACCCTGGACGTCCAAATCTGCCACTGCTTTTGCCGTTTCCATCATCATGTCGCGGTCTTCCAGAGGAAGTCCATTGATTATATGCGAGCAGACGCGTATGCCGTGTTTTCTTAGCTTATTCACACCTTCAACGTAGCAGTCAAAGTCATGTGCCCGGTTGATCAGAAGAGCTGTGCGTTCGTGAACTGTCTGAAGCCCAAGCTCTACCCAAAGATACGTGCGTTCATTCAGTTCTGCCAAATACTCAACAACGTCATCCGGCAGGCAGTCCGGACGTGTGGCGATTGAAAGGCCGACCACATCGTCGAGCGCGAGAACAGACTCGAATTTCTCTCGCAGCACGTCAACCGGAGCATGCGTATTGGTGAAAGCTTGGAAATAAGCGATATATTTCCCATCCTTCCATTTTTCGTGCATTCGGTTTTTAATGTCGTGGAATTGCGTCAGTAAATCATCGGCCCGGTTTCCTGCAAAATCACCGGAGCCCGCAGCGCTGCAAAAGGTACAGCCGCCGTGAGCGACAGTGCCGTCCCGGTTCGGGCAGTCGAAGCCGCCGTCAAGCGCTACTTTAAATACCTTATGCCCGAAATGATCTCTGAGATGATAATTTAATGTATGATAGCGTTTTTCCGTATTTGAATAAGGAAAAGGATTGTTCTGCATCACGATTCATGTGCCTCCTTGCGTACAATTGCATCCTAAAATTGTAGCACGCATTTCATGTGAGAACAAATGAATATCGACCATAAATTTCTTTATTGAATCATGTCTGATGAGGCTACACTATGGATGATGGATTGTTTCCATTACCAAGAGGAGGGGTTACTGTGGCAACAAGACAATCAGTAGATGAACATCTCCAACAATGTATGCAGGTTTATGATTATGCTGAAGAACAGCTGAAAATCGCTTCTAAACAAGAGCATTATAACGACCAAGAATACAGTGATGCGCAAATGCAGATTGAAAATGCGGTAAATGCCTTGAATAAACTATGGCTGTCATCAAATGATCAGCAGAGGGAACAGCTGTACAGAATGAGACTTCAGCTTCAAGCTTTGCAAAATAATATGATCTTGCAGCACCCTCTTGATGTGTAAGAAACGGACCCTTTTGATAAGGGTCCGTTTTTTTGTAAAAAAAGGATTGACTTTGTGCGTCAAAGTATTTATTGTATTAAGTGTACTAATTGAAGTAATACACTATAGACACTGATGAAAAGTCATTTATATATTGAAATTAAGGGAGGCAGTTATGAAACATAAAAAACAAAACAAACGTAACGTGCCAATGCTGATCGCGGCATCTGTGATCGCTTGTTCTTTTTTTCTTGTTCTTGTAATGATCGGTTTTGAATGTCAAAAAAGTATAATTGATCAGTTTTATCTATAAAAGGTTCAGATCGTATAGAAAGTAGGGAAGTAAATGATTCAAATCGATCCAAGAAGCTCAACGCCCATTTACGAACAAATTATTCAGCAAATGAAAGAGCTTTGTTTGAAAGGGATCATGAAGCCTGGTGATAAGCTTCCTTCTGTCAGAGAATTGGCGACGATCATTATTGCGAATCCGAATACTGTCAGCAAAGCGTACAAAGAGCTTGAGCGAGAGGGGATTATTGAAACGCTGCGTGGCAGAGGGACCTATATATCGGAAAATGCAAAAACGACACTGGTTGAAGGGAAGATGACGATGATTAAAGAGCAACTCAAACAGCTCATCATCGATGCACATTATGCGGGGGTTGAGCTGGATAAACTGCAAGAATGGATAAAAGAAATCAGCGCTGATGTGAAAGGGGGTAAGAGCGATGATTGAATTAAGACAGCTGTCAAAAACGATTGACGGAAATCAAGTATTAAAAGATGTTTCATTAACAATTGAAAAAGGAGAAATCTTCGGGCTGCTCGGCCGCAATGGGTCAGGAAAAACAACAATGCTTCGCTTAATCCAGCAAATCATTTTCGCCGACAGCGGGACGATTTTATTTGATGGCGTAGAAATCAAAAAGCATCCGAAGGTCAAACAGAATATCATCTACATGCCTGTTCAAAATCCTTTTTACGACAAGTATACATACAAGCAGCTAGTCGATATCCTAAGAAGAATTTATCCCAAATTTGATGTCACGTACGCGAATGAGCTGATGAACAGATACGAAATTCCGGAAACGAAAAAATACCGCGAGCTGTCGACAGGTTTGAAAAAACAGCTTTCGCTCGTTCTGTCATTTGCGGCGAGACCGGCGCTGATTCTCCTTGATGAGCCGACGGACGGCATTGACGCGGTGACAAGGCATGATGTGCTGCAGCTGATGGTCGATGAAGTGGCGGAGCGTGATACGAGCATTCTGATCACTTCTCACCGGCTTGAGGACATAGAGCGGATGTGCAACCGAATTGGTTTTCTTGAAGATAACAGACTGACGAATGTGATGGATCTTGATGAGCTAAAAGAAGAATACATCAAAATTCAAATGGCGTTTGATACAGATGTCAATTTGGCCATCAGAGAGCAAAACATTCCGATGCTCGATCAGGCCGGTGTGTTTTACACGGTGCTGATCCCGAAAAGCGATGAGAAGAACAAGAGCTTTTTGAGAGAGCTGAAGCCAAAAGTGTGGAATGAGCTTCCTGTCAACCTAGAAGAAGTATTCATTGCGAAGTTTGGAGGGAAGCGGAGATGGTAGACCGAGGTCTCCTCTATCGAGAGTGGAAGCAGAATCAAGTGGTGATTGTGTTAAGTATTGTGTTTTTGGTGCTGGCAAATCCCCTCTCTATCGTTAATACGTATTTGTCTTATCAAGGATGTCTTGATCGCCAAGACCCGCAATATTGTGATTTTATTGTGGATTATTCCATAAGCAATCTGATAGATATCAACTGGGTGCCGGGTGTCATTTTGGCGGTTTGCTTCCTGGGAATGGAACGTTCGAAAGGCACGATGGATTTTATATTAAGCCTTCCATATAACAGAAGCCAAATTTTCCAGACGAAATTTTGGTTAGGCGGTTTTGTGATTGTGCTGTCACAATTGATTGGCTTTTTACTTGCATGGCTGCTAATTCTTGTTTATAGCCCTGAACACGTCAACTATTTTGAGCATAGCAGCGTTGGAGTAATCGTGATTAGTTTTATGGCTTTTTCACTGGTGATGGCCTCCGGAGCGTTGACTGGAAATTCTTTTGCCCAACTGTTAACGACGTTTTCTGCAGCTATATTGCCGTATTTAATTATTGCATTACCGATAAACAATTTAGAGATCGTTTTTAATTTCCATATATATGAGTTTTTCTCTTCCATAAAAGGTTATGACGAGTTGGAAAACAAATTTATGTATCTATTTCCTTTTATTTATGTTGAAAATGACTGGCTTTTCGATAACAGATTTACTTTATTGATTCCGGCTATTTTGAGCATTATGTTTTACTTGATTGGCTATATCAGCTTTAAAAAGCATGCAAGTGAGCGAAACGGATACTTTTTCATTTGGAAGAGATTAGACCGTCCGGTACAAGTTTTGGTTATCATTTTTGGCATTCTCGGATTTGGTTTGTTTGGATATTCTGCCGGACATTCCATGATTGGTTACATTTTTGGAATGATCATTGGTGCGGTTGTCGGCTTTTTTGTAAGCTACTTTGCAATTTATAAGAAAACAAAACATTAAAGAAGTGCTTTCAGTTGGGAGGGAAGTGATGTGCCGGATTCCGGGCTGTTTTATAAAGAGTGGAAGCAAAATAAAGCTCTGTTAACCATGATTTTTTTGGTATTTATGCTTAGCAATCCTTTTACTGTATTAAATACGTACATCTCATACCAAGGCTGCGTGGCTAATCAGAATGAGTGGGTCGGAACCTGCGTATTTACGATTAACTATTTAAATGGCACATTTATCTCGCTGTTTTGGATTTGGGGTGTCGTACTGGCTGTCAGCCAGCTTGGAATAGAACGAAGCAAGGGCCTTTTTGATTTTACATTAAGCCTTCCTTATACGAGAGGCCAGATATTTAATACGAAGTTCCTTACCGGCGGGATGGTGATTGCGGCACCGCAAATTTTTGGATATGTATTATCCGTTTTGCTCCTAGTGCTTTTGAAACCCGAGCAAGCCGTTTATTTTCATCACTACAGCCTTGGAATGATCATCGTCAGCTTGCTGGCTTATTCTCTGGTCATGGCGGGGGGAGCTTTGACAGGCCATACTTTTGCACAGCTTTTGGTTTCAGCTACTGTTACGATTTTGCCTTTTTTGCTCATAACTCTTCCTGCTATCAACCTGGAAATCCTTCTTGGCGGAACAGTAGAGTTTATACATGGTCCTGTGCCCGAATGGGTGCAGTATCTATTCCCGGTTACTTACGTTGTGCCGAACTGGGTTGAGGATTCTCCATATTATTTGGTGATTCCGGCCATCATGACGATCATCTTTTACATTATCGGCTACATCAGTTTTGTCAAACTGTCTAATGAACGGAATGGATATTTCTTTTTGTGGAAACCGCTTGACCGCCCGGTACAGGTCATTGTCATTATCATTGGAATCATGGGCTTCGGGTATTTTGGATTTGCCGCAACGGAAAGCTTCGCCGGCTACATATTTGGCATGGCTGCTGGCGCCGTGATTGGTTTTCTTATCAGCTACTTTGCGATTTATAAAAAAACAAAACATTTATAAGGGAGAGAGAAAAGATGATTGATGTTCAGCATATTAACCATTCTTTCACGATCGGAAAAAAGGGCCGTGAGAATGAAGTGCCTGTCTTAAAAGATGTCTCGTTGACTGTTGCGAAAGGGGAAATCGCCTGTATTGTCGGACGAAGCGGGTCGGGGAAGTCAACGCTTCTGAATTTGATATCAGGTTACATCTCACCGACAAAAGGGCGTATTGTGATTAACGGAACTGATGTCACGGGCTTTAATGAGAAGGAATGGGCTCAGTTCCGCCTTGAACACTTTGGGTTTATTTTTCAAAGCTTTCAGCTCATCCCGGGCTTAACGACGTATGAGAATGTGGAAATGCCGCTGGCGCTAAAAGGGATCAAACCGTCTGAGCGCAAGCAAAAGGTACAGGATATGCTGAAGCGCGTCGGTCTTGAAAACCATGCCGCTCATTATCCGAATGAACTGTCGGGCGGACAGCAGCAGCGTGTCAGCATTGCGAGAGCGCTGATTTTAAATCCGTCGATTATTTTAGCGGATGAGCCGACGGGAAGTCTAGATTCAGAAACGGAACAGGAAGTGCTTGAATTGATTCAGCAGCTGAACCGTGAGCGGGGCATTACATTTGTGATGATTACCCATGACGATGAAGTGGCTTCAATCGGACACTCAAAATTCCAGCTGCATGACGGTGTGTTAAAAGGGGGTATTACCGTTGAGATTTAAGGATCAGGTTCATTTTATCAGAAGAAATATGAAGAAAAACAGGCTCCGCGTCTTTATGACAATTCTTGCGACAACAATGGCGTGTGCGTTTTTGGTTGTGCTGTCGTCGGTTGGATTCGGGATTCAAAAGACAATCACAGATATGACGATGAGCCAGCAAATTGTGACTAAAGTCAGTGTAATGGGCAAGGAAGGGGATAAGCCTATTAAAAAAGCTGATTTAGAGAAGTATGATCATGTAAGGTCTGTTGTAGAACGAACGCAAGTGTATGAGCCAAACAAAGCAACTTTAGGCAATCGCACAAATGAAAGCTCTAATCTTATCTTTACCAATATGAATGATGAATTAAAGGCCAATATGGAATTAGAAAAAGGAAGAGTCGCAAAGTCGGAAAATGAAATCGTAGTAGGATACGACTTTGCAAAGAGATTATTGACGAAAAAAGAATCGGAAGCATATAACAAAAAAATCGAGGAAGCAAATGGAAACCCCGAAGATATAGAAGAACCAAAGGGTTATACGAAAGACATCCTGAACAAAACGATTGAATTAAGTGTATCAAAAACAGATCCTAAAACAGGGGATGTTACAAAAACAAAAACATATGACTTTAAAATTGTCGGTATTACAAAAAAACCATCTCAAGACTGGATGGAGGACTCAAACATTTTCATCAGTGATCAATTCAAAAAAGATTTTTCGGAATTCTTAGATTTTAAAGGCGGAAACGTTGAAAATAAAATTGGCGTTTTTGCTGATAAATTTGAGAATGTGGAACAGCTGACAAATGATCTGACAGATGACGGATACTATGTCACATCAGTGACTACCGAACTTGAGGGAGCCAACACCTTCTTCATGGTCTTCAAAATCGGCTTGATCTTTGTCGGATGTATCGCGGTTATCATTTCAGCCATTGGGATATTTAACACGATGACGATGGCGGTGACAGAAAGAACGCAGGAGATCGGCATTATGAAAGCGATCGGGGCGAGTCCGTCTATCATTCGCCGAATGTTCTTGATGGAAAGCGCGTATATCGGAATTTTAGGCTGTGTGGTTGGCATAATCATTTCTTACGGCGTGAGCTACCTTGTCAACCTTGCCGTTCCGATGATTCTCGCGGCGACAAGCGGAGGCGAAGCGGGCGATCTGAATTATACGTTTTCTTATATTCCCCTCAGCCTTGTCATCATTGCGGTTGTGATTTGCGGCGGTGTCGCTGTGATCTCGGGTATGAACCCGGCCCGAAAAGCAACAAAAACCAACGTGCTGACAGCATTAAGAAGAGAGTTGTAATCAGAAAAAGCCGGCTGAACCAGCCGGCTTTTCTGTATAGCGCATCAACAAGATTTGCTATACACTTGACATAAAAAAGGAAAAAGTGCGGTGAGTCCATTGTTTAAACTTTTGCTGATAGAAGATGATAAATCGCTGTTTCATGAAATCAAGGAGCGTTTAACGGGATGGTCCTATGATGTATACGGCATACAGGATTTCAGCCAAGTAA
Organism: Bacillus sp. PK3-037; assembly: GCF_054161355.1. Classification (NCBI taxonomy): domain Bacteria; kingdom Bacillati; phylum Bacillota; class Bacilli; order Caryophanales; family Bacillaceae; genus Bacillus; species Bacillus sp. PK3-037. The sequence goes on from NZ_CP096408.1 coordinate 1,167,485, forward strand.
TGCAGGAATTTGCGTCAATCAAACCCGATTGCGTCATTATTGATGTTCAGCTCCCTAAATTTGACGGGTTTCATTGGTGCCGGCTGATCCGTTCCCGGTCAAATGTTCCGATTCTCTTTTTATCCTCTCGTGACCACCCTGCTGATATGGTCATGTCGATGCAGCTGGGAGCGGATGACTTTATTCAAAAGCCGTTTCATTTTGATGTGCTGATTGCGAAAATTCAAGCGATTTTCCGGCGCGTGCATCATTATAATACGGAGCCGAGCACGATCAAAACCTGGTGCGGGGCTGCTGTAGACGCGGAGCAGAATCTCGTCAGCAATGACGAAGGCTCTGTTGAACTGACTAAAAATGAAATGTTTATTTTAAAACACTTAATTGAACAAAAAAACAAGATTGTCAGCCGTGAGGAGTTAATCAGAAGCTTGTGGAATGATGAGCGTTTTGTCAGCGATAATACACTGACCGTCAATGTCAATCGCCTGCGGAAAAAACTGGACGAACTGCAGCTTGGAACATATATCGAGACGAAAGTCGGCCAAGGCTACATGGCGAAGGAAAAGGATCATTTCTATGATTAAAGCATTCCTCATCGAAAGACGAAGCTGGATTGCCGCATTTTTGCTGCAGCAAATTCTGATTTTGCTGATTGCCTTTGTCGATCCGTCTATTCCATTAAAAAATGTTCTTTATATTGTTTATTTGTGTGTCCTGATCTTTGTTGTGTTTGTTATCATCCGTTTTCGGAAAGAAACCGCATTCTATAAAAGCCTCGAAGAATGGGAAAATAATCTCGATGTCACAGCCATAAGTGAACCGGAGACGCCGTTTGAAGTGATGATTGAAAAAAGCATCACCGGACAAACGGAACAATTGAAGCAATCTGCATTGCGGAATCGCTTGGCATTAGAAAATGAAAAAGATGAACTGATGGCGTGGATACATGAGGTCAAAACGCCATTAACAGCGCTGCATTTAATCATCGAGCGGATGGAAGACCCATCATTAAAATCCCAGCTATCGTATGAGTGGCTGCGCATCCATCTGCTTCTTGATCAGCAGCTTCATCAAAAGCGCATGTCCTTTATCGAAAATGATCTGTCTTTAGAGATGATCAAGCTTAAGCCCTTGATTATCAAAGAGATCAGAGACTTGCAATCGTGGTGTATACAGAAAGGAATCGGTTTTGACATTCAGCTGGAGGCAGAGGAAGTCTTAAGCGATGCGAAATGGCTGGCCTTTATCATCAGGCAGCTGCTGACCAACGCCGTAAAATACAGTGAAGCCGCTGATATTGTGATCAACAGCTATGAAAAAGACGAACGGAAGGTTCTTGAGGTGAAAGATTTTGGACGGGGCATTGACAGGAAAGATGTCTCACGAATTTTTGATAAAGGGTTTACATCTACAACCGATCATCATAATCAGTCTTCTACAGGCATGGGGCTGTATCTGGCGAAGAGAGCCGCAGGAACGTTGCTGATCGATATCGATGTGCATTCAGAGCTTGGGGATGGAACAACCTTTACTTTAACCTTTCCGAAACGAAATCAATTCGAACGTGTCATTAGCGTGTGACGAAAATGTCACATGCTTTTCTTTTTTGTTCGCCTAATCGAAGGAAAAGCCCGGCAATCCTTTTTATAATAACAGTATCCAATATAAAGGAGACTACGGAAATGATGATTTTAGAAGCGAATAAAATTCGAAAAAGCTATGGTAACAAGCTAAATAAACAGGAAGTGCTGAAAGGCATCGATATTCACATTGAAAAGGGCGAATTCGTCAGTATTATGGGTGCTTCGGGTTCGGGCAAAACGACTTTGCTTAACGTTCTGTCCTCGATTGATAAGGTCAGTCACGGAACGATCAATATTAACGGAAACGAAATGACGTCCTTGAAGGAAAAGCAGCTGGCTGAATTTAGAAAACAGCACTTAGGCTTTATCTTTCAGGATTACAATTTATTAGACACATTAACAGTGAAAGAAAATATCCTTCTGCCGTTATCGATCACGAAAATATCAAAAAAGGAAGCAAACCGCAAGTTTGAGGAAGTGGCGAAGGAATTGGGAATTTATGAATTGCGGGATAAGTATCCGAATGAAATTTCCGGCGGCCAGAAGCAAAGAACATCCGCCGGGAGAGCGTTTATTCATGACCCGAGCATTATTTTCGCTGATGAACCGACCGGCGCGCTTGATTCGAAATCGGCCTCTGATCTATTAAACAAGCTGAGCCAGCTCAATCAAAAACGAAGCGCCACAATTATTATGGTTACCCATGATCCCGTTGCAGCGAGCTACTGCGGCAGAGTCATTTTTATTAAGGATGGCCTGATGTATACGCAGCTGAATAAAGGGGGCCAAGACAGGCAGACGTTTTTCCAGGATATCATGAAAACACAAGGCGTGTTAGGCGGGGTGCAGCATGAACATTAATCAGCTTATTCTGCGAAATCTGAAAAAGAATATCAGGAATTATTATCTCTATGTGTTTGCTTTAATCTTTAGTGTGGCGCTTTATTTCGCATTTGTCACACTCCAATATGACCCGGCCATTAATGAAGTAAAAGCTTCCATAAAAGGCGCCGCGGCAATTAAAACCGCTTCAATTTTGCTTGTGGCTGTTGTATCAATCTTTATTTTGTACGCCAATACCATTTTTATTAAAAGGCGGAGTAAAGAGATCGGGCTGTTTCAATTAATCGGAATGACAAAGCACAAAATCTTTCGTATCTTAAGTGCGGAAAATATCATGCTGTATTTCGGCTCGTTAGCCATCGGGGTTTTTGCCGGATTTTCAATCTCAAAGCTTGTGCTCATGATCTTGTTCAAAATCGTCGATGTCAAAGCTGATGCGAAACTGCACTTATCTGAGCAAGCCTTGGTTCAAACAATCATTGTGTTCTGCGGCATTTACCTTTTGATTATGATCATGAATTATACGTTTATCAAAAAACAAAGCATTTTATCTTTGTTTAAAGTAACGTCTTCCACTGAGGATAAAGTGAAGAGAATCTCTTTTTTCCAGATGCTGATCGGGGCGCTGGGCATCGTGTTGATTTTAACGGGATACTACGTCTCTTCCGAACTGTTTAGCGGAAAATTCAAGACCATAAATGAACTGTTTTTCGCAATGAGTTTTATCTTAGGGTCCGTCATTATCGGGACGTTTCTCTTTTATAAAGGATCGGTTACGTTTATCTCGAACATCATTCGGAAAAGCAAGGGCGGGTACTTGAATATCTCAGAGGTTCTGTCACTGTCATCGATTATGTTCAGGATGAAATCGAACGCTTTGCTGCTGACAATTATCACAACCGTTTCAGCGCTCGCCATCGGGCTGTTATCCCTTGCTTATATTTCGTATTACTCGGCAGAAAAGACTGCTGAACAAAATGTAGCGGCGGATTTTTCATTCATGAATGAGAAAGATGCCAAACAGTTTGAAAGCAGTTTGAGTGAAAATGACATCTCGTACGTCAAAAAAGAAATGCCTGTCCTGCAATCGTCTTTTGATCTCACAAATATCATGGATGGAACCCAGAAAGAGATGCAGGGCGATCCCGGTAACACACAGCTCGCTGTTGTTAGCGATAAAGATGTAAAAGGAGTCGATGTGGCGGCTGGGGAGGCGGTTTTCTCAGGATACACCGACTTGCTGCAAAAAATAATGGTTTTAAAAGACTCCGGCAGCATTAAAGTCAAAAGCAAGAATGAGACACAATCATTACACTATAAAGGATTAAGAGAAGAGTTTCTTGTATCCTACACGTTTACAAGCGGGGGAATGCCCGCGGTCATAGTGGATGACAACCTGTTTAAACAGCTGAATAAAGATAAAGACCCTCGCATTCAGCTGGCGCAATCTGAATTTATCGGCATTAATATGAAACATGGGGATCAGCTTGAAAAAGCAAATGAGCTTTTTCAAAAGGTGAACAAGAAAGATCTGCATTTATCAAGGCTGGATACAAGTATTGCGCAAAAATCTCTTTTTGGTATGGTCATGTTCATCGTTGGTTTCTTAGGATTAACATTTCTCATCACCTCGGGATGTATCCTTTACTTTAAACAAATGGGTGAAAGTGAAGAAGAAAAACCGAATTATACCATCCTAAGAAAACTCGGTTTTACACAGGGCGACCTGCTGAAGGGGATACGCATCAAACAAATGTATAACTTCGGCATTCCATTGGTGATCGGCCTCTTTCACAGTTACTTTGCCGTTCAATCCGGCTGGTTCTTATTCGGATCAGAGGTATGGTCGCCGATGATTATGGTGATGGTGTTATATACTGCACTCTATTCTATTTTCGGTATTCTGTCGGTTCTTTACTATAAAAAGGTGATTAAGTCGGCATTGTAAATCAGTAAAAGCTCCAGAGAAACTGGAGCTTTTTGTTTATCGTTTCGGCGCCCGATACCCGGCTGCCTCAGCCTCTTTAACTGAACAAAACATTTCAGCAGGGTCTGTCGTCCGGTCATAGTATGTACTGCCCGGCGTATGATAAATGCCGTTTTTGCTGCCTTTGATAAGACAGCCTTCTGCTGTATCAGCTGAGCTGGTTTCGTTGCTTTTATTTGTGCTGGTTGAAGAATGTTCGCTGCTTTCTTTTGTGCTGGCTGTTCGGTTTTGTGCCTCTTTTAATTGCTTTTCAAGTTTTGTTTTATCTTGTTGAAGGGTTTCATTTTCAGCCTTTGCTGTTTTGGTATCATCTTTGAGCTGTTTTTGTTTTTCTTGAAGTTCTTTATTTTCTGCTTTTAATGATTTCTGAGTCTTTTTTAGTTCACTATTTTCTTTCTCCAGCTGCTTGAGCTTGTCTTGATCTTTTGTGTCGTCTTTCAGTTTCTTTGCTTCAGAGCTGATGGCTTCATACTCTTTCTCAAGTGCTTCATGCTCTTGTTTAAGACTTTTATATTCAGTGTTTAGTGCTGAATATTTTTTATCGGCATTTGCTGCGGCAGCGTCAGGTTCTGACAAAGCTGCTCCGGTGAAGAGCAGAATGAGACCTCCGATAAAAAGCGGCCAAAAGAGTTTTTTAGAGAATCGTTTTTCTTTTTTCAGCACATATCTGACGAGATGGTACACTCCATAGCCAAGCGAAAAGAGAAATAGAAAAAAACCGAGGAACGCGAATGCCATTTCCATGAAATTTACCCCTTTTCTATTTATTTTACAATTTTTGAGCAATATTTGTTAGATTTTTTCACACTCATCTGTTGAAAAATATGAGATAGACAGATAGAATGAATGTGCTATGATAACTGGATTCGTACGGAGCCTGTTGAGGTTTCCGTTTTTTCATGAGCTTTTATAGATAAGAAAGGGGGATCAGTATGCCGCGCGCATTGAAAATTTTAGTGATAGGGATGTTTATTAATGTGACAGGGGCATCCTTTTTATGGCCGCTTAACACGATCTATATTCATAATCATTTAGGAAAGTCGTTAACGGTCGCGGGGATTGTCCTTATGCTGAATTCCGGCGCCAGTGTGGCAGGGAATTTATGCGGCGGGTTTTTGTTTGATAAAATCGGCGGGTTCAAATCCATCATGCTCGGAATCGCGATTACGTTAGCAAGTCTGGTGGGTCTCGTCTTTTTTCATGATTGGCCGTTTTATATTGTGCTCCTTACGATTGTCGGGTTTGGTTCGGGTGTTGTTTTTCCGGCCAGTTACGCAATGGCTGGATCAGTGTGGCCTGAAGGGGGAAGAAGGGCATTTAATGCGATTTATGTCGCGCAAAACGCGGGTGTCGCCGTCGGTTCTGCGCTTGGCGGCGTGGTGGCGTCTTTCTCGTTTTCATATGTATTTTTGGCGAATGCCGCGCTGTATGTGGTCTTTTTCTTTATCGTATATTTCGGATTTCGAAACATTCAGACGAAGGATGTGTCTCAAACGTCTGTGCTTGATTATGACGCTGTAAGCAGCAAAGCGAAATTTACGGCTCTGGTCATATTGAGCAGCGGGTATGTGCTCGGATGGCTGGCATATTCTCAATGGTCTACCACCATTGCATCGTACACGCAAAGCATCGGAATGTCACTTTCGTTATATAGTGTGCTGTGGACAATTAACGGAATTTTAATTGTGGTTGGACAGCCGCTTGTCAGCTTTTTTGTGAAAAAATGGGCTGAGTCGCTGAAAGCGCAAATGATCATTGGTTTTGTCATTTTTATTGTGTCTTACAGCATGCTGCTGACTGCGAAGCAATTTCCAATGTTTCTGGCTGCCATGGTGATCTTGACCATCGGGGAAATGCTTGTTTGGCCTGCCGTGCCGACGATTGCCAACCAGCTTGCACCTAAAGGGAAAGAAGGGTTTTATCAAGGGTTTGTGAACAGCGCTGCGACAGGTGGCAGAATGATAGGGCCTTTGTTCGGAGGAGTGCTCGTCGATCATTCCGGCATTCACGCTCTTGTTTTATCACTTTTGATTTTGCTTATGATCAGCATAGCGACGACGATTTTATACGACAAACGGTTAAAATCAGCTGATAAAGCGAATAAGCAAGCTTCAGTTTCTTCATAAGAAAGATCCCGCCGGATGAGCGGGATCTTTTTACATAATCGGAAGCACGTTCACGGCATCCTTTACATTAGAATATGTTTTCAGCGATGAAAAATTGGCATCCAGTTTATTCATCTTCATGGCCAATTCGGGCTTAATGCCGGTAATGATTAATTCGGTTCCGGTCAATTTCAGCAAATGGCTCAGCTTGAAAATCTGGTCGGCGGTTTGTTCATTTACTTGGGCCAATCCTGATAAATCAATGATCAAATAATCATCTTTGGATGTTGATAAGATATTCGTCAATGTGCTGACGATGGAATTAAATCGCTCCTCTGTCAGGTTGCCGACTAGCGGAAGAGCCGAAATGCCGTTGCGAATCGGCACAATAGGAGTTGAAAGTGCAGTAATTTCTGTGAGGGAATCCTCGAGAAGCTTTTCATACTCTTTTTGCTTGGTGATGTCTTTTTGAATTCCGACAAAATAGGTTTTGTCTTCTATTTCCAGCGGATCAATATTTAACTCATTCCAGAACATCGTTCCGTCTTTTGTGTAGTTTTGAATCTGAACTGTAACCGGTTCTTTATTTTGTAAACCGGCTCTGATGTTGTCCACTTCACCAGCGTCTGTATCTTTCCCCTGTAAGAAGCGGCAGTTCTTTCCTAAAATTTCCTCGGCCTCATAGCCGGTCATTTGAACAAAGCCTTGGTTTACGTAGACAATCGGATTATCTTCAAGTGAAGGATCTGTAATCACTACACCGACTCGCGCGTGATCAAGCGCTTTTTTGATGATGTCCAGCTGTCCTTTTATTCCGAATGATTGAAAACTAGCCATATAATTCCCCCTTAGGCCGCCAGCTTGCTATGCGAAAGCCTGATATTCCCCTTTTTTTAATGAATTCTACAGTAACCGTAGCACAACACATGTTCTGATTCAAGCAAGCGCAGTTTGTTGTTTGTCATTAGGGCTTGTCCTCGTATACACTAAAAATAAGAACAGAGTTTGAACATATGAACGGAAAGGTTTCTACATGCTAAATAGGTGACTAGGTCAATGTCACTGGGTGAAAAATGAATCCAATGCATCAAGCTTACCGATCATGTGTTCACATATAATGGAAGAAACAAGCTTTTTTCAGATTTGCCAGTATGTAGATATCGAAAATCATCGGAATCGTTTAAGGGGGCTGGATGGCCTGAAGTCGCTTTACGAAATAAGGGCTTTAGGAAGGTGATGATGAAGATGCTGCATCAGGTACTTATTGCTTGTGTAATTGGAGGAATCATGGGGATTCTCGGTCATGTGAAAAAGAGAGGCAGGCTGGAGAAGCCCAGAATGACGAAGCGGTTTATCTACCTTGGATTTTTGGAAGATTGGTTTATCGGCATGACAGCTTCCATTTTACTTGTATTATCCGCTGACCCCGATTCAGGAATTCAACTTGTCATCTTATCCATTATCTCAGGCTACGGCGGTGAAGCTGTTCTCAGAAGCTTTGATTTTGTAAGAGAAATGAACAGCGGCGGCGAACCGGCCGAGTCGAAACGTCAAACCAAAACTCCACCAGAATAATTGTCCTCAATCTTCGCCCGTTCAGGGTACATTCCCATTGTATACAAACCTGCTTGCACTTATGAACAGAATTCTATAAAATACAGTTAAGATTACGGTTGCGATAAGAACAATGAAGAGGAGCAGTAAGAAGCAGATATTGTTTCAGAGAGTTGACGGCTGGTGAAAGTCAATCAAGTTTGTTTCCGAACTCACCTCAGAGTTGCAGCGGTGAAAAGCCGCTGACGCATAACTGCGTTAAAAGTATCAAGTGAGTGCGGCGTCTGCCGCGCTAACGAGGGTGGTACCGCGGGAAAACGAAAGTCTCTCGTCCCTTTTAGGGATGAGGGAGTTTTTTTTAGTTTGGGAATATTCTGAATATAATTATCCCTTTCCCGTCAATACTTGAACCATAAAACGCCGTATTCAATCAGAAGGAGGTTTTTACTTTGAGTTTTCAGCACAAAGAGATAGAAAAGAAATGGCAAAATTATTGGCTGGAAAACAAAACATTTGCCACTCTTGATCATAATGAGAAACAAAAATTTTACGCGCTCGACATGTTTCCTTATCCGTCTGGAGCGGGTCTGCACGTCGGACACCCTGAAGGCTATACAGCGACGGATATCCTCTCCCGCATGAAGCGCATGCAGGGGTATGACGTTCTTCATCCGATGGGCTGGGACGCTTTCGGTCTGCCGGCTGAGCAATACGCTCTCGACACCGGGAATGACCCGGCAGTGTTTACGAAGCAGAATATTGATAATTTCCGCCGCCAAATTCAGGCGCTCGGTTTTTCATATGATTGGGATCGTGAAATCAACACGACAGATCCTGAATACTATAAATGGACACAATGGATTTTCTTAAAGCTTTATGAAAAGGGCCTTGCTTATGTTGATGAGGTGCCGGTAAACTGGTGCCCTGCACTCGGTACGGTTCTTGCCAACGAAGAAGTCATCGACGGAAAGAGTGAACGCGGCGGCCATCCGGTCGAAAGACGCCCGATGAAGCAGTGGATGCTGAAAATCACAGCTTATGCGGACAGGCTTCTTGATGACTTGGAAGAGCTTGATTGGCCGGAGAGCATTAAAGACATGCAGCGCAACTGGATCGGCCGTTCTGAAGGTGCGCACGTTCATTTTGGCATAGACGGACATGATGAATCATTTACGGTGTTTACAACAAGACCTGATACATTGTTTGGCGCTACATACACTGTACTTGCTCCGGAGCATGCATTGGTGGAAAACATCACAACGGCTGAGCAAAAAGAAGCTGTTGAAGCATATATCAAAGAAATTCAATCAAAAAGTGATCTTGAGCGTACGGATCTCGCGAAAACAAAGACAGGCGTATTCACGGGAGCTTATGCGATCAATCCTGTAAACGATGAAAAACTGCCGATCTGGATCGCGGATTATGTTCTTGCTTCATACGGAACAGGTGCAGTCATGGCTGTTCCCGGTCATGATGAGCGTGATTTTGAATTCGCCAACACATTCGGCCTTCCAGTCAAGGAAGTCGTGAAAGGCGGAAATGTTGAGGAAGAAGCGTATACAGGCGACGGAGAGCACGTAAACTCTGACTTCCTGAACGGACTTAATAAACAGGAAGCGATTGAAAAAATGATCGCTTGGCTGGAAGAAACGAAAAACGGCGAAAAGAAAGTCACTTACCGTCTGCGCGACTGGCTCTTCAGCCGCCAGCGTTACTGGGGCGAGCCGATTCCGATCATTCATTGGGAGGACGGAACGTCAACAGCTGTGCCGGAGGAAGAACTGCCGCTGATTCTGCCGAAAACAAACGAAATCAAACCGAGCGGCACCGGCGAATCACCGCTTGCGAACATTAAAGAGTGGGTTGAAGTCACAGACCCTGAAACAGGGAAAAAAGGAAGAAGAGAAACGAATACAATGCCGCAATGGGCGGGAAGCTGCTGGTATTTCTTGCGCTACATTGATCCGCACAATCCGGATCAGCTGGCATCACCTGAGAAAATGGAAAAATGGCTTCCGGTTGATATGTATATCGGCGGCGCGGAGCATGCTGTGCTTCACCTTCTGTATGCCCGTTTCTGGCACAAGTTCCTTTATGATATCGGTGTCGTGCCGACGAAAGAACCGTTCCAAAAGCTGTATAACCAAGGAATGATTCTCGGTGAAAACAACGAGAAAATGAGTAAGTCAAAAGGGAACGTTGTCAACCCTGATGAAATCGTTGCATCTCACGGCGCTGATACGCTGAGATTGTACGAAATGTTCATGGGACCGCTTGATGCTTCAATTGCCTGGTCTGAATCAGGCTTAGACGGCGCGCGCCGCTTCCTTGACCGCGTATGGCGCTTGTTTGTTGAAGACAGCGGTGAGCTTAATGGCAAAATCGTTGAAGGCGCCGGTGAAACATTGGAGCGCGTCTATCATGAAACAGTCATGAAAGTGACAGACCACTATGAGGGCCTGCGTTTTAACACAGGTATTTCTCAGCTGATGGTCTTTATCAACGAAGCCTATAAAGCGTCAGAGCTGCCGAAGGAATATATGGAAGGCTTTGTGAAGCTTCTTTCTCCTATCGCGCCTCACCTCGCGGAAGAGCTGTGGGAGAAATTGGGCCATAGCGGTACGATTGCATATGAGGCTTGGCCTGTATATGATGAAGCAAAACTTGTTGACGACGAAGTTGAAATCGTTGTTCAGCTGAACGGAAAAGTGAAAGCGAAACTACAGGTTCCTGCAGATGCGACGAAGGAACAGCTGGAACAGCTTGCTCAAGCAGATGAAAAGGTCAAAGAGCAGCTTGAAGGCAAAACCATTCGTAAAATCATCGCGGTGCCTGGCAAGCTTGTCAATATTGTGGCAAACTAATCCTGGAAAAATCCCCTTTGTCAAAAAGGGGATTTTTTTCATCAGTCTCTGAATAGCAATCGTCCGGCTGACTTTGATATACTGAACATGATTATTGGTGAATAGGAGTGTTTTCTTTGGAAATAAAAGAAATCAGCACAGCCGCTTTGAAAGAAAAAATCGAGGCGGATGAAGAATTGTATTTGATTGATGTCAGAGAAGATGAAGAGGTTGCGGAAGGCATGATCCCGCAAGCGGTTCATATTCGCATGGGGGATATTCCTGAAAAAATGGACACCCTCGATAAAGACAAAGAGTACACTTTTATCTGCCGATCAGGGATGCGCAGCATGAATGTCTGCAGGTATTTGGATGAGCAAGGTTTTAAAACAGTCAACGTAGAAGGCGGCATGATGGCCTGGGATGGCGAAACGAAACCGAAAAACTAGGGGAGAGATCACCCCTAGTTTTTTTATTTGTATGCTGGAAGCCAATCGCCGTGCGCTTCAAATAAATCATCACACATAGAAATAATGTCATTGATGGACAGCTCCGCGCTTGTATGCGGGTCAAGCATGGCTGCCTGGTAAACAGCTTCTTTTTTTCGTGTAACAGCAGCTTCAATGGTCATCAGCTGTGTGTTGATATTCGTTCTGTTTAATGCTGCGAGCTGCTCAGGCAGTTCTCCGGCAAAGCACGGGGTTATTTTTTTTCTGTCGGCGACGCATGTCACTTCGACTACCGCTTTGGAAGGAAGGTTTGTGATGAGTCCTGTATTTAAGACGTTTCCTCCGAAGGTGAACGGCTGATTCGTTTCCATTGCTTCTATTATTCTTGAGCCATATTCCTTTGAGCGTTTATGGGCGAGGTTTTTATTGTTAACAATGTCATCCCTCATTTTCTCCCAATCTTCTATCTGTTTCACGCATCTTCTTGGATATTCGTCCAGCGGGATCTGCAGCTCGTTGATCAATTCAGGATAATTCCGCTTAATAAAATAAGGATGGTATTCTGCGTTGTGCTCAGAAGATTCCGTGACGTAATAACCGAACTTATCCATCAATTCAAATCGCACCATGTCATGATGCTTTGTTTTTTGCTTTTCTCTCGCTCTCTTTTTGATTTCGGGATATAAATCAGCGCCGTCCTTTTTCACTTCCAACAGCCATGCCATATGATTGATGCCTGCGATGCGTTCTTCAATCCCGTCATGCTCCATACCGAGAGATCTCAATAAATCTCTTGTGCACACTTGGACGCTGTGGCACAGCCCGATCGTTTTCACATCCGTATAGCGAAGCATAGCGCCAGTCAGGGAGGCCATTGGGTTTGTATAGTTTAAAAACCAGGCGTCGGGACACATTTCCTCAATATCTCTTGCGATATCAAATAACACGGGGATTGTCCTGAGTGATCTGAATATCCCGCCGATGCCCACCGTGTCGGCAATCGTCTGACGCAATCCGTATCGTTTAGGAATCTCAAAATCGATGACTGTGCTTGGTTTATAGCCTCCAACCTGAATGGCATTAATCACATAGCCCGCTTGCTGCAAAGCCAGTTTTCTGTCGTCATAGCTGTTGATAACCACGCTCGGATTATAGCGGTCTCTCAAATTTTCGAGCATAAGCTGAGATTCCTGCAAACGTTTTGGGTCAATGTCGTAAAGCGCAAATTCAAATCCATTTAACGCCTCCGTTAACAAGCAGTCTCCTAAAACATTTTTTGCGAAAATTGTGCTCCCTGCACCGATAAATGTGATTTTTTTCATGTCGGTTCCTCCTTGAATTCATTATCCTTTTACCGCGCCTGATGACAGCCCGGCAATAAAGTATTTTTGCAGCGCCAGGAACAGAATGACCATCGGCAGCATTGCCATGATGGCAGCCGCGGCGACCAAATGCAGATTGTTGGCATTTTCTCCGAAAAATCCGGCCATTGCGACAGTAAGTGTCTGCACCTTCTGATCCTGTAAAAAGAAAATCGCAAATTGATAGTCATTCCATATAAAGACACAGGAAATAATACAGATGGTGGCAGTGATCGGCTTCAGCAAAGGAAATACGATCGTAAAAAAGATTTTCAGCATTCCCGCTCCATCCATTCTTGCCGCTTCTTCAAGCTCTTTTGGAATGGTTGAACGGATAAAGCCGGAATACAAAAACACGGTTAATGGCATATACGCCGCTGTATTGATCAAAATGGCGACTGCGTGTGTATTGACCATGCCGGCGTCCACGACCATTCTGTACAAAGGCACCATGGACGTTAACGGAGGGATGATCATAATTGAAATCAGCAGCGCGAAAACGGCTTTATTCAGCTTGGTTTCCCGCCGGGCAAGAGGGTAGGCGGCCAGTGAGCCGAATATGATTAACAACAATGCCGAAACGCCTGTGATGATGATTGTGTTGATAAACGAGTTGCCAAGTGAAGCGCGCTCCCATGCCTCAGAAAAATTTTGAAAGGAAATATCAGCCGGAAACAGCCATTTGGAACTGTAATCTCCTTTTGCTTTCAATGAAGTGGTCAGCAGAATGTAAAAAGGAATGAAATGCGCACAGGCTACAATGGCAGCGAGAAGTGTAATAAAACGCAGTTTGTTTGAGCGGGCGGCTCTCATGACATTTCCGTCTCCTTTCTTTTAAAGTACGCAAGCGCGCAAAAGCTGATGATCAAAATGACAAATGCCATAAATATGCCTTGTGTCGCAGCATAGCCGGCATCCTGCCGTTTAAAATACAGGTCATACATAAACGTTGACATCGATTGTGACGCGTTTCCGGGTCCGCCTGCAGTGAGCGCAATTATTACGTCAAACAGCTTTAAGCCCCCAATAATGTTAATGACCATATTGATCGTGATCGAGGGCATTAACAGCGGCAGGGTGATGCCGAAAAACTGCTGGCCCCGTGTCGCGCCATCCATTTCAGCTGCTTCATAGTAATCTTTCGGAATGCTTTGCAGGCCTGCCAAATAGACAATCATGGCGATGCCGACATATTGGTACGTGTTAATCATGACGATGATCCATGGGTTCGAAGACGGACTGGCGAGCGCGTTGATCGGGGTGATGCCGAAAACGCCAAGCAGGTCATTAAGCGCGCCTCCGTCATAAGAAAAGAAAAAGTACCAAATGTAGCCCATAATGAGCGGACTGATCATCACCGGCAAATACACAACGGTTCTTGTTATCGCTTTCATTTTTATGCTTTGATTTAGCAGCAGGGCGTACAGAAGCCCAATGACGTTTTGAAAAAAGGTGCTGCCGAGTCCGTATAGCAGCGTGTTTTTTAAGATATGCCATGTGTCGGGATCAGCAAACAGCCTTTCATACTGAGCGAAACCGACCCACTGATAAACTTGAGAAAATCCGTTCCAGTTTGTGAAAGTGATAAAAGCGCCTTTTACAAACGGATAAATCATGAAGATCAAAACGGAGAGCAGAGCCGGAATATACATCCACCAAAGTGAGGATTGTTTTTTCGGCTTGACCTGTTTTACATGAACATCTCTTGCGATCTCACTCATTGTTTTCAGCTCCCTGTGTTCCAGATTGCTCCCGGAGTCGTTTATATTCTCTTCCCAGCTTTTTAGAAATCTCGTTGGGTGTCAAAATGTCTGCCGCAAGCTCCTGGCCGACCGTTCCCATCACATCCCACATCCCGTTCGGCAGGTACAATCGGTCGAAATAGGGCTCGACTTTCATATTCTGATAATGCTGATAGTCTTTGGCATAGAAAATATCGGCTTTTACATTGGTCAGCCCTGAAGGAAGCGATGTGGCTTCAGCCATTTCTTTCGCATGGGCGGGACGAGCCATAAAGGCGATAAATTGCTTTGCTTCCTTTAAATGAGGGGAGTCTTTCCATGCTGCCAGGGTATAGCGTTCGCCTCCAATCCATATCGGGTCATCACCGGAGTGAATAGCTGGTGTCGGAATAATCCCAACCTTTACATTCGGGTTAATTTGGGCGACGTCTTGGCCGAGGGTGCCGCCTTGCATGGTAAAAGCAATTTTGTTTTGAGCCATTAACTCAATGAGCTGTGATTTTTTTGCTGTTACGGCATCGATATTGATGAGCTTTTCTTTCTGCATTTGTTTGAGGGTATCTGAAAGATAAGTAAATTTGCTCCAATTGAAGGTACCGTCAATGAGCTGTTTCTTTTCATTATGGGCAGGGTCTGTGATGAGAAGAGGTGTTGCGAATTGGTCATAATATTGGGCGAAAGAGCTTTTATCATATCCGGCGAACCAGAAAGGAACGATTTCTCCATTGCTTTTTTCTTTAATCGTTCTCAGTGCTCTTATAAAATCATCCATCGTTTCCGGCGGATCAATGCCGAAACGGTCTAACATATTGCGGTTGTACGCCAGGCCGTCCTTTGCCTGGTTGATCGGATATGCGTATACCTTTCCGCTTTTGTTTTTAAGGATGCTGTTTAAATTTGGATCAAGATTCTGAGTCCAGTCCATATCCCGGAGATCGGCTGTATACTCCCCGTACCTGATTTTCCCCCAGCCATGAGTATCAAAGAGATCAGGCAGATCATTGGCGGCCATTCTGACACGCATCATATTTTCATAGTCATTGCCTGGGAAATGAATGCTGACGTGAATGCCGCTTTCCTTTTCGAACGCAGCGGCTAGTTTTCTGAATGTGTTTCTTTCACTGTCCGTTGACATCGTAGAATAAATGGTTAACGTCTTTTTGCCCGTATCTGCAGCGCTTTCTTCAGATGAGCAGCCCGGCAGAATCAGCAGAATAAGAGAGAGAAATAAAACAAATATGTGTTTCATCTTTTCCTCCTTATGATCTTGATGAACGTTTGTCTTGCGTCACCTCCTTAGCTGTGTATCCGCAGCTTTGCCTGATGATCAGTGTTGTCGGCAGGGTGACTTGATGAGGAATTGTTCGGCCGTTAAAGCGGTCGAGAAGCTGTTTTACGCCTGTGCGGCCCATTTCCTCTGTATGCACTTTCACGGTGGTTAAAGGTGTGCTGGCAAACTCGGCCTCTTCAATGCCGTTAAAGCTGACAATGGCTGTATCTCGCGGCACATGCAGATCGGCTTCCTGAAGTGCTTTCAATGCGCCGATGGCCATAGAATCACTTGCGATAAAAAAGGCTTCCGGCAGCTTGCCTTGAGTGATGGCTTTTTTCATCAGGCGATAGCCCTCGCGCATGCTGTAATCGCCGACCAGGACGTGTTCAGGCTGAGGATGGGCGGACTGCAAAAAGGCAGTCTGGCGTTTGTCTTCAATTGTTCTGCGAATGCTTTGGCCGTCCCTCAGTGTATGCTCCTTCTCCTGCCCGCCGATATAGCCTAATCGCTGGTAACCTAAATCGAAAAGGTGATCAATTGCCTGGCGTGCGGCGGCTTCAAAATCAATCCCAATCGAGTCGTATATCTGCGGATCGGGAGAATGATTGATAAATACAGCATGCTCCAATCGGCCGCTGATATGTTGAACGGCTTCGTCATGGACACGGCCGATAACAATAATACCGTCTAGTTCCCGAAAAATATGCTCTTGGAAGGAACCGAGATGGATGGAGTTTGTAATAAAAATTTCCTGTTCAAAGCATTCTTTTTCAATTCCTTTGCGAATAGAAGAAAAATAAGGATCCTGCCGTTCTTCATCGGGAGATAAGCAGCTCAGCACCCCGATAAGCGGCTGGGCGCGCTGTTTTTGTCCGCGGGCTTTTCGGCGTTTAGCGACAGTTTGATAGCCTAGCTCTTCAGCGATACTGATCACTCTTTGTCTCGTTTCACCAGCCACAGAAAGCGAATGATCTTCATTTAAAATTCTCGAAACAGTAGCATTTGAAACGTTCGCTTTTAAGGCGATATCTTTTATACGAACCATGGTTACTCCCTTTCATTTGAATCAGATTTACTAAAACAAAAGAAATATTTTACTCATACATTTTTGATAAATTGATACTACCATATGAAAGTAAGCGGTTACAATAATGAATTTCAGAATATTTCGTTATATTTAGTAAAAGTTTAGTAAACTACGATTTTTGTTTCTGTATGCTGTGTGAAAAATAAAGGGAATAACAAATTCGTCTCGTACATTGAAGATAAGCGAAGAAGGAAGGGTGATGGGATGAGTAACGAAAAAAGAGAGCTGCTGTTTCGATTGCTTGGTGATTTGCCTGATCGGAAGCATACGGGGGCGGAAACGCTGCGTATTGAGGAAAAAGAGGGATATATGATTGAAACGCTGCTGCTTGATTTAAATGGGCTTGAAAAGGTGCCTGCATATTTTGTGAAGCCGAAAGCAGCAAAAGGACGGTGCCCGGTTATATTATTTCAGCATTCGCATGGCGGGCAGTATGAACGGGGAAAAAGTGAACTGCTTGAGGGAGCGGATTATTTGAAAACGCCTTCTTTTGCTCGGGAGCTGACTTCTCTCGGATATGGCGTATTGGCAATCGATCATTGGGGGTTTGGAGACAGACGGGGAAAATCAGAAAGCGAGATTTTTAAAGAGATGCTTCTGACGGGCAGAGTGATGTGGGGCATGATGATGTACGACAGTATAAGAGCCATTGATTATGTGCAGAACCGCCCTGATATTCAGCCTGACAGAATCGGAACGATCGGCATGTCTATGGGGGGCTTGATGGCTTGGTGGACAGCGGCGCTTGATGAACGGATTAAGGCATGTGTGGATTTATGCAGTCAGGTTGACCATCATGTACTGATTGAAACACAGAACCTTGACCGGCATGGCTTTTATTATTATGTTCCGTCGCTTGCCAAGCACTTTTCTGCATCAGATATCCAAAGCCTGATCGCACCGCGCCCGCACCTTAGTCTTGCCGGCATACATGATCGGCTGACACCCGCTGAGGGAGTGAACAAAATCGAAAAAGAATTAACAGCTTTGTACGCTGAAAAAGGGGCTTCTGATTGTTACCGTATGGTGCGCTCCGCTTCAGGGCATTTTGAGACAGCTAGGATGAGGCATGAAGCTCTGCGGTTTTTGAAAAAGTGGCTGTGACAGTGAAAAAGGGCAAGCTTTACGTGTTTTTCTGAAATGGTTCTAAACCGGTAAGGAGGCGAGCATCTGCCCGTCTCTTCTTTTTCTAGCGGATCAATACAGTTATCAGGAATATACATGATAAATAGATTTTGTTTATGAGGAAATGGTGTTCTGATATTGACAGAATTGTATATACATAATAGTATTCTATTTGTTAACCTTAATTTTAAAATGGTTAACAAATAGTCTGCTTTCTTCTGTAATCAAAGCTGAAAGGGCGAGAAGGTATGCAAGAAGAAACATTTTACAGTGTTAGAATGAGAGCTTCTATGAATGGGTCTCACGAAGATGGAGGAAAGCATATATCCGGCGGAGAACGGCTCATCACGTTCGATAATATGAAACGTACGGTGAATGCCTTATTAGAAAAAGGGTTATCTCACTCTAGAGGAAAACCGGATTTTATGCAAATTCAATTTGAAGAGGTACATGAGCCGGTTAAGAAGATTCATCCATTACCTATGAAGACAAATGAAGTGGAATCCCCGGAAGAGGGACAAAGTCTTGCCCGATTCTTATTGGAGAGAGCGGGTGTTCCAAGAAAAGTGGTTGAAAAAGCATATCAACAAATTACTGAATGGTCAGGTATCAGGGGAGCGGTGGTGTTTGATATTCATACTGGCAAACGAATTGATCAAACACACGATAAAGGTGTACGGGTGTCCAGAATGGATTGGCCCGACCTCAATTTTGAACAATGGGCACAACGCTATGGCGCACCATCAAACCCAAGGATAAAAGAGGCCCTTGCACTTGCTTCAAAGGTGAGTGAGCATCCGGCAACCGTTGCAGAATTATGCTGGTCGGATGACCCTGATTACATAACAGGCTACGTCGCGGGTAAAAAATTGGGCTATCAGCGTATTACAGCAATGAAAGAATACGGGACTGAAGAGGGCTGCCGAATCTTTTTTGCTGACGGCTCTGTAAATGTAAACACATACATAAATGATCTCGAGAAGCAGCCTATTTTGATAGAGTGGGAGGAAGATGATGACTCAAGATTTGATAGAAAAAAGTAAAAAACATCTTTGGCTGCCTTTTACTCAAATGAAAGACTATGATGAACATCCCTTGATTATCGAAAGCGGCAACGGAATCAAAGTAAAAGACATAAACGGCAAGGAATATTATGACGGCTTTTCTTCCGTTTGGCTTAATGTGCACGGGCACCGCAAAAAGGAATTAGATGAGGCCATCATAAAACAGCTTGGAAAAATTGCTCACTCCACATTATTGGGCATGACCAACGTTCCGGCGACTGAACTTGCCGAGACATTAACCGAGATCAGTCCGGAGAAGCTGACGCGTGTTTTTTATTCAGACAGCGGTGCAGAAGCGATGGAAATTGCTCTAAAAATGGCGTTTCAATATTGGAAGAACATCGGAAAGCCTGAGAAACAAAAATTTATTGCAATGAAAAATGGGTATCACGGCGATACGATCGGTGCCGTCAGTGTCGGTTCAATTGAACTGTTCCACCACGTCTATGGCCCGTTAATGTTTGATAGTTATAAAGCTCCGATCCCTTATGTATACCGCTCGGGAAGCGGCGATCCTGTGCAGATCCGTGATGAGTGTCTCTATGCGCTTGAACAGCTGCTGAAGGAACACCATCACGAAATTGCGGCGCTTTCCATTGAATCAATGGTTCAAGGAGCGTCCGGTATGATCGTGATGCCGGAAGGATATTTGGCAGGCGTGCGCGAGCTTTGTACAGCTTACGATGTCTTAATGATTGTTGATGAAGTTGCCACTGGTTTTGGGCGTACGGGGAAAATGTTTGCATGTGAGCACGAAAATGTTCAGCCTGATCTGATGGCTGCCGGCAAAGGCATTACAGGAGGCTATTTGCCGATAGCTGTCACTTTTGCCACCGAAGACATCTATAAGGCATTCTACGATGAGTACAAAGAACAAAAAACCTTTTTCCACGGTCACTCCTATACAGGAAATCAGCTTGGCTGTGCGGTTGCTCTTGAAAACCTGAGATTATTTGAATCTGAAAACATCGTTGAACAAGTCGCGCAAAAAAGTAAAAAGCTCCATTTACTTCTTCAGGACCTGCATGCTCTTCCTCACGTTGGGGATATTCGGCAGCTCGGCTTTATGTGCGGCGCAGAGCTTGTTCAGTCAAAGGAAACCAAACGGCCTTATCCTGCTGATCGGCGGGTGGGGTACAAAGTTTCTTTGAAAATGAGAGAGCTCGGGATGCTGACGAGACCGCTCGGCGATGTAATTGCATTTCTGCCACCGCTTGCCAGCACGGCTGAAGAGCTCGAAGCAATGGTGTCTATTATGAAAGAAGCGATCCAAGAGGTAACCAGCCTTGAGCATTGACAGCTGGTTAAGCCGCCGGTTAGACAAAGCGAAGGGAGCCGGCGTATACCGTACACTGCGAAAAATGAACGGCCCTCCAATTCCGGAGGTGACGATTGATGGCAAAAATCAAACGGTCTGGTCGTCAAACAATTATTTAGGACTCGCGAGCCACAGCCGCTTGATCTCTGCAGCCCAAGAAGCACTGCAGCAATTTGGGGCGGGAAGCAGCGGCTCACGTTTAACGACGGGCAATTCGATCTGGCATGAAAAACTCGAAAAAAAGATTGCCGGTTTTAAACGGACAGAAGCGGCTTTACTGTTTTCAAGCGGCTATTTAGCCAATGTCGGTGTCCTTTCTTCGTTGCCTGAAAAAGGGGACGTCATTTTAAGTGATCAATTAAATCATGCAAGTATCATCGATGGCTGCCGCCTGTCTAAGGCTGATACGGTCATTTATCGCCATATCGAAATGGCTGATCTTGAAGAAAAACTGAAAGAAACACAGCGGTACCAGCGCCGTTTTATCGTAACAGACGGGGTATTCAGCATGGATGGCACGATTGCCCCTCTTGATCAGATCATATCCCTTGCTAAACGCTGCAATGCTTACGTGATCGTTGATGATGCGCATGCAACAGGTGTTTTGGGCGAATCAGGAGGAGGGACGAGTGAACATTTTGGTGTTTGTCCTGACATTGTCATCGGCACGTTAAGCAAAGCTGCCGGAGCGGAAGGGGGGTTCGCGGCAGGTTCAGCAGTATTCATCGACTTTCTGCTGAACCATGCCAGAACGTTTATCTTTCAAACCGCTATTCCGCCGGCAAGCTGTGCAGCTGCCCATGAGGCGTTAGACATCATGGAGGCCAGCAAGGAAAAACGGCAGCTTTTATATTTTTATATCCAGATGATCAAAACGAATCTGAAGCACATGGGCTATGTGGTGAAAGGGCATCATACACCGATTATTCCGGTGGTCATCGGCGATACCCGAAAAACGGTCACGTTTGCTGAAAAACTGCAGGACATAGGAATCTATGCCCCTGCCATTCGTCCGCCGACCGTTGCGCCAGGAGAAAGCCGTATCCGATTAACCATCACTGCTGGGCACAGTATGAGGGATATTGATCATTTGCTGGATGCATTTCGTTCAATCGGAAAGGAGCTGAACATCATTCCATGAGAGGTTTTTTTGTAACCGGAACAGATACAGAAGTGGGGAAAACGGTGATATCCTGCGGTCTAGCAGCCTTATTGCGGGAAAATAAAATGGATGTCGGAGTATTTAAACCATTTCTAAGCGGGATCTCCCCTCATCATCCAGAGAGCGACACAAGCCTGCTGAAAGAGATGTCGCAAACGAGTCTTTCACATGAAGAGATTACGCCTTTTGCATTCAAGGAGCCGCTAGCTCCATACGTTGCAGGAAAGCTGGAGGGAAAGGCTGTCAAAATGGAAGAGGTCTTACGCCATTGGGAGCGGATAAGAGAAAAACATGATTGCTTCATCGTAGAAGGTGCGGGCGGGATTTCTGTGCCATTGGGAGAGGATTTTTTAGTCAGTCATGTTATAAAAGCGTTACAGCTTCCGGTGATTATTGTAGCACGCCCTCATCTTGGAACGATTAATCACACTTTTTTAACTGTTCAATATGCCAAAAGCATGGGCCTTCCAATCGCCGGAATCGTCATCAATGGAATCAGTGATTCTCCTGATTATGATGAAAAAACCAATCCTGAGATGATTGAGCGCTTATGCGGTGTGCCGCTATTAGGAGTGACGCCAAAGCTGATAAACACAACAAAAGAAACGATTCAGAATATGGTGAAGGACCATATAGATTTATCATTACTGATCAATCGAGTGGGGGCATGAAAATGAATCAATGGATGGAACTTGCAGACCGGGTGCTGGGCGGAGCAGAGGTGACCAACGAAGAGGCGCTTTCGATTTTAAACTGTCCAGATGAAGACATCTTGCTTTTGATGCATGGAGCTTTTCACATCAGAAAACGGTTTTATGGAAAAAAAGTAAAGCTCAATATGATTATGAATGCAAAATCAGGGCTCTGTCCGGAAAATTGCGGCTATTGTTCCCAGTCTGCCATTTCAAAAGCGCCGATTGAGAGTTACCGGATGGTGAATAAGCAAACCCTTCTGGAAGGCGCAAAGCGGGCGCATGATTTAAATATAGGTACATACTGTATCGTAGCAAGCGGCAGGGGGCCGTCCAACAGAGAAGTGGATCAGGTCGCAGAAGCGGTACAGGAAATAAAAGATACGTATGGACTGAAAGTTTGTGCGTGTCTCGGATTGTTAAAGCCGGAGCAGGCGAAGCGGCTGAAAGAAGCCGGAGTAGACCGGTATAATCATAATGTCAATACATCACAGAGAAATCATTCAAACATTACCACGTCACATACGTATGAGGACAGGATCAATACGGTTGAGATTGCAAAAACCTCCGGCATGTCTCCATGTTCTGGCGCCATTATCGGGATGAAGGAAACGAAACAGGATGTCATCGATATCGCACAAAGCTTGAAGGCCCTTGACGCTGATTCCATTCCGGTGAATTTTTTGCATGCGATTGACGGCACACCATTAGAAGGCGTAAATGAATTAAACCCGCTGTATTGCTTAAAAGTACTGGCGCTGTTCCGTTATATCAATCCGTCAAAAGAAATCCGCATTTCTGGAGGAAGAGAGGTCAATCTCCGTTCATTGCAGCCATTGGGGCTGTACGCCGCCAACTCCATCTTTGTCGGAGATTATTTAACGACTTCCGGACAGGAGGAGACGGAGGATCATAAAATGCTGAGTGATTTAGGATTTGAAGTAGAATCGGTCGAAGAAATGAAAGCCAGTTTAAGTGCAAATAGCTGAAAGCAAGAATAGAAGCAATCGGTGTCATGTCGATTGCTTTTATTTTTATGGAGTCAAAATGATGATGTCAGAATCATGAGAGGGAGCATATGACAAATTCAATTTCACTTACACCTTCTGCGTTTTTTAAAAACCCTTATCCTTTTTACGATACATTACGTTCTGCACACCCTTTATATAAAGGGAATGTTTTGAAGTATCCAGGCTGGTATGTCACGGGATATGAGGAAGCGGCAGCAATTCTGAAAGATACCAGATTCAGAACACGTGTCCCGTTGCCTGAGACCTCTATAAAATATAAGGATTTGAATCATGTCCAGAAGCAGATGATGCTGTTTCAGAATCAGCCTGATCACAGGCGCCTGCGTATGCCGGTCAGCGGGGTATTTACTCCGAGAATGACAGAGGGCTATCGCCCATTTATAAATGAAACTGTCCATCATTTGCTTGATCAAGTGCAAGGTGAAAAAAAGATGGAACTGATTTCTGACTTTGCTTTTCCTTTGGCAAGCAGCATTATAGCTAAGATCATAGGTGTGCCGGCAGAAGGAAGGGATCAATTTAAAGAGTGGGCGTCAAGCCTTGTTCAAACGATTGATTTTACCCGATCAAGAAAGGTGTTAACAGATGGCAATCAGATCACTGTAATGATGAGGGAGTATTTTAGAGAACTTATTCAAAAACGAAAACAAAAACCGCAGCATGACGTGATCAGCATGCTGCTGAAGGAAGGACAGGCTGATAAGCTGACGGAGGAGGAAGTGACATCAACGTGTATATTGCTGGCGATCGCCGGACATGAAACCACAGTGAATCTCATCAGCAACTCACTTCTTTGTCTGCTGCAGCATCGAGAACAGCTTTTGCAGCTCAAAGAAAACCCAGCTCTGATTCATACCGCAGTTGAGGAATGTTTACGTTATGAAAGCCCCACACAAATGACAGCCCGTGTTGCGTTAGAAGATATTGAAATGAATGGCGTAACGATTCGACAAGGGGAGCATGTTTATATTCTGCTGGGGGCTGCCAATCGAGACCCAAAAGTATTCGCGCATGCCAATGAATTCGATATCACCAGAAGCCCTAATCCCCATCTTTCATACGGACAGGGCCACCATATTTGTATAGGTTCCTCGCTGGCACGGCTAGAAGCACAAATTGCAATCAACACTCTTCTGCAGCGCATGCCCGGCCTGCAGCTCGCTGTTTCTGAAGTGCGATACCGGAAGCTAATTGGTTTTAGAGCGCTTATGGAGCTGCCGGTTATTTTTTAATGAAGGCTAAAGGAAGCCATGTGAATGCTGAAAACGTGTCATCCCCCGCGAAAATGGGCAATCTATAAAAAAGGGGAGTGAACATATGAGAAAAGTGCTGATCGCCGGCGGGAATGGTGTGATTGGGAGGACATTGGCTAAAGGGCTTAAGTCTGAGTACGAGGTGACGGTGCTGGATAAAGACCGCTACGAAGGCTTAGCACCCGCTATTCAGGCAGACGCGTCAAACTATGAGGATCTATTGAAAAAGATTCCGGGAGATACAGACGTGATCGTGAACTTACTCGCTGTCAAAATCAAATACGATGTCATGGACACAGCAGAATTTGAAAAAATGACGGATATTTTTTATAGAGCAAGCTACTATTTGTGCCGTGCGGCAGCAGAGCTCGGCATCCCAAAGGTTGTTTTCGCCAGCAGCAATCATGTGACAGATGTGTACGAAAAAGACGGGCGTTCGCTCTTAGGGCGGGAAATCACAACCGACGATTATCCGCTGTCAAAAAATCTATACGGCGTCCTAAAGCTGACCTCGGAACATATCGGCCACCTGTTTTATCTGGAAAATAAGCTCTCTGTCATCAACCTTCGAATCGGAACGGTCGTCACAGATGAAATGGATACACTGCATGAGAACGACCGGACGAAAAAAACGCTTCTTTCCCATCCGGACTTGCTGTCGATATTTAAAGCAGCCATTGAAACGAATATCCGTTATGGCACTTATTACGCCGTCTCTGACAATCCCGGCAAGCCGTGGTCGATAGAATCCGCGGTTCAGGAGCTTGGGTTTGCGCCTCAAATGAATACGGCTGACCTTCTGAAATAGGAAGAGAACGGCAATAACAGAGCATAATCATTTTCTAAGATTATGCTCTTTTTCTTTTATGATCGGTTTCAAGCCAGTTCCGATGCCGCCGGGCAAGGGACAGTGTTCAAATGATTATAGACATGGCAATCGCACATTTGCTACATTTTAGACACGATATCGTCACAGCTGCAGCTCGTTCAGAAAATAATGATAACGCTTACAAAAGAGAGGTGGGAACGATCGCACATTCACTGAAAAATCGTCTGTTTGATATGTTGATTTACGGATTTTTGCTGATGTTCGCTTTAATATGCGTACTTCCGTTTATTCATGTCATCGCAGCATCCTTTGCCACAGTAGAGGAAGTGGTTTCGAAAACTTTCATCTTAATACCGACCACTTTTTCGCTCGATGCCTATCGTTACATTTTTTCGACAGATATCATTTATAAAAGCTTGCTCGTTTCTGTGTTTGTAACAGTTGTAGGCACGGCGGTCAGCATGTTTCTTTCTTCATTGATGGCTTACGGTTTATCCCGCCGCGACTTAATTGGGCGGCAGCCGCTCATGTTTCTTGTCGTATTTACGATGCTCTTCAGCGGCGGAATGATTCCGACTTTCCTGGTGGTCAAATCGCTTGGATTGCTCGATTCTTACTGGGCCCTTATTTTGCCGACAGCGATTAATGCCTTTAACTTGATCATTCTGAAAAACTTCTTTCAAAACATCCCGGCGAGCCTGGAAGAGTCCGCAAAAATTGACGGCTGCAATGATTTGGGGATTTTCTTCAAAATTGTGCTGCCGCTGTCTCTTCCAGCGATCGCAACGATTTCACTGTTTTATGCGGTGACGTACTGGAATACGTATATGACGGCGATCTTGTACTTAAATGATTCAGCTAAGTGGCCGATTCAGGTGCTTTTGCGCCAAATCGTGATTGTATCAAGCGGGGTGCAAGGGGATATGTCGGAAATGGGCTCGGGCAGCCCGCCGCCTGAGCAAACGATCAAAATGGCAGTAATAGTCGTAGCAACCATTCCGGTTCTGCTGGTCTATCCATTTATTCAAAAGCATTTTGCAAAGGGGGCTTTGCTGGGGTCTGTCAAAGGATAAAGAAAATGAAACGGAGGGGTACGATGGGTAACAAATGGAGGGTGTTTTTGCTTGTGCTTGTACTTGCATTTGGCGGAGTGCTGGCGGGCTGTAAAGGGGCTGATCAATCATCAGGCAAGGCGGACTCGGATTCAAAGGTAAAGCTGTCTATGATGGCGATTTTGTATCACCAGCAGCCGCCGAAAGACAGGGCGATCAAAGAAATTGAGAAGCTCACAAATACAGAACTGGACATCACGTGGGTTCCTGATGCGGTAAAAGAAGACAGACTGAATGCGGCGCTTGCAGCCGGCAATCTCCCGCAAATCGTGACGATTCAAGACATTAAAAATTCGTCTGTCATGAATGCCTTCAGATCGGGAATGTTCTGGGAAATCGGCGATTATATCAAAGATTATCCGAATTTAAACAAGATGAATAAACTCATTAATAAAAATGTCACAATCGATGGCAAGCTTTACGGGATATACAGAGAGCGTCCCCTCTCGAGACAAGGCATCGTCATTCGGAAGGACTGGCTGGACAATTTGAATTTGAAAACGCCGGAAACGCTGGATGATCTTTATGAAGTTGCCAAAGCGTTTACAGAGAACGACCCGGACAAGGATGGAAAAGATGATACATTCGGATTGACTGACCGAAATGATCTGATTTACGGCGCTTTTAAGACACTTGGCTCATATGAAGGCATGCCGACAGACTGGAAGGAATCAAACGGCACATTTACGCCTGATTTCATGACGAAAGAATACAAAGACACGATGGATTACATGAAAAAACTGCGTGATAACGGCTACATGAATAAAGACTTTCCGGTCACAAGCAAAACCCAGCAGCAGGAGCTGTTTTCTCAAGGAAAAGCCGGCATCTATATCGGGAATATGGTGGACGCTGTCAATTTGCGTGACAATGCTTCCGATAAATCAATGGAGCTGGAGATCATCAACCGCATAAAAGGCCCTGATGGAAAAGAGCGTGTATGGGCGTCAGGAGGGCATAACGGTGTATTTGCTTTTCCGAAAACGAGTGTGAAATCAGAAGCCGAGCTGAAACGGATCTTGGCGTTCTTTGACCGAATAGCCGAAGAGGACGTCTACAGCCTGATGACATACGGCATGGACGGGGTCCATTACAATAAAGGAAAAGGCAAAACATTCACAAGAAAAGAAAGCCAGGTAAAAGATTGGCAGACTGATATTCAGCCGCTGTCCGCCTTAATCGCCATTGATAAAGCCTACTTAAAAAACACCGGTGATCCGCTGCGGACAGCGTACGAGGAGCTGACGGAAGACAATGAAAACATCATCATCTCCAATCCGGCAGAGAGCTTGTATTCCGCCGCGGAGTCTGAACGCGGAGATGAACTGAAAAAAATGATAGACGATGCCACCTATAAATATATGATCGGAGAAATTACAGAAAGCCAGTTTGATAAAGAAGTTGAAAAATGGGAAACAAGCGGAGGAAAACAGATTATTCAGGAATACGAGGAAGCGTTTAAAAAAACAAAGTAATATTGAAAAAACCCAAAACGTGCAAGCGGTTTTGGGTTTTTATATGCTTCTTTTTTGCTGGCGGTAGTTGCCCGGTGTGATGCCTTCCAGCTTTTTAAAGGACCTGATAAAGTTTTGCGAGTTTTTGTATTTGAGCTTTTCAGCTATGTCTTTCACTGCCATGTCGGATTCAGCCAGCCAGCTTTTTGCCATATGGTGGCGGTAATTTGAGACATACTCGCTGAATGAAATGCCCATTTCTTTTTTGAAAATACTGCTTAAGTAGTTCGGGTTGTAATGCAGCCTGCGGGCAATTTCGTCCAGCGTTAAATCGGATTCAAACTCATGGTGGATGATATGGATTATGTTGTCGGAAATATTTTTGTACTGTGCATCGGCCCGGGCATTTACTTTGTCTGTCATCGGGTCAATGAATTCTTGCTTCAGCCAGTTTTCAGTATCCTCGAATGTTT
Source organism: Bacillus sp. PK3-037 (assembly GCF_054161355.1). Taxonomy (NCBI): domain Bacteria; kingdom Bacillati; phylum Bacillota; class Bacilli; order Caryophanales; family Bacillaceae; genus Bacillus; species Bacillus sp. PK3-037. The sequence continues at coordinate 1,195,825 of NZ_CP096408.1, forward strand.
TCAGCTCAAAAATTTGGTCATACAGCATTTTGTTTTCTTCAAGCTCAAATAGTTCAATTCCGAGTACATGCATCAGTTCAATAACATGATTCAGAAAACGGGCGATTGCGATCTGAAATTGGTACGGGTTGGTGTTGTGTGTAAAAATCGACTGTAAAATCGCGTGCAGGCATTTGTCTGCTTTCTCCTTGTCACCGGCTTTTACAGCATCGAACAGCTCATGCTGAAGCTGCTTCGGAAAATGGGTTTTGAACGTTTTTTTCTGATCCAGGTCTTCATAAAAGATAATCGATTTGTTTTCTGCTTTCAGCCGGTATTTTAACGCTTCTAAGCCTTCCGCATAGGCGTTTTTCGCCATTGCTAATGCATCAAACGGCTGGCTGACGCCGATACTGACAGACAGGTGCAGCTCAGCTTCAACTGTATCCTGAATCATCCGGGCAGTATCATTCAGCTCGGCCATAAATGTCTCTTTTGTTCCGCTCTCATTCATCAATATGGTTGCCTGCTGTTTATCAATTACTGCTGGTGCGAGGCGTTTTTCCGCGGGGATGTTCCGCTCAATCAGGCTGTTGACGGCAAACAACAGCAGATCCATATCTTTTTTCTCATACGGTGTCTGATTCAGCGTGTCAATTTGGAGCACCAGCAGGGCGAGATGCCGCCAATTTTGTTTTAAGCCGAGGCTTTCAAAGCGGTTATTGACCTCTTCATCCGTCAGCTTTCCTAGCATAAGCCTGACCATAAAATATTGCTGAAGATGAGTGGCCTGTTGCCTCATTGTTTCTTCAAGGTCGTCGTTTCTGTTTTTGAGCTGCTTGAAGCTTTGCTCAATTAATTCAAACTCATTTTGATGAGGCTGTTTTTCTGGAAAGGCTCCGTGCCGCGCAAATGATTCATAAAGCAGCCGGATCGGCTTATAAAAATGGCGGGAGCCCAGCCAGGAGAATAATAATGAAAGCGCTAACAAAATGAAGCATACCATAAAGGTGATCCAGCCGATCGACTTGGCTTCTTTTTTTAGTTCTGGCAGGGAAACGAGAGAAAAATAAGTCCACGTGTTATAGTCTGATTTTTGATAGGTCACTTTATAATGAATGCGGTCAATGACTGTTTCAAACTGGCCGCTTTTGGAGCTTTGCGCCAGCATTTTTTTGACAAAATCGTCGTTCTGAAGAGAATCGCCTATATCAGACATGTTGTTGTGAAGGATGATACGGCCTTTTTCATCAATGATAAACACGCTGTTTGCGCTTGAATAATCAGGCATAATTTTAACGAGTGAACAGCTTGGGATGCTTGCGGCTGCCAGTCCCTTCGTGTTTGTGCTGTTCAGCGGGAGCTGCTTAATCAAATTGATATTATAACGGCAGCTTTCTGAAGCGCCTTCCTTTGTGGAGATCAAACGGTTGTTTTTTTCCAGCGTCCAATAGGACCGGCTGGCTTGTTTTTTCGAATACGCCTCGGCTGCTTCATGAAGGGAGTCCGTATTCATGCGGTACAAACCGGAATTGTTCATGTACCAATTTTTCATATAGCTGACAAGCGTCATGTTGGACAAATCGGTATCAAAGCTTTGCAAATAGTTGAGCTCTTGGTTCACTTGGTCATAGATTTGAAATTGGTCAGAGTGCAAAGGTTCGGACAGTGTGCGGAGGAGAGGCGGCGAACTCACATAGTGGGTTAAAGAATGATCGACGGTTTTTAGGATGTGCTCGATGCTTAGCTGGGTCTGCTGGAGTGTGTCGAGTTTTTCCTCCGAAACGTTGGAGATGGCCGTTTTCTGAGAGTGCTCGTACGAAAACAAACCGACCAAAATGACGGGAATGGTGCTGAGTAAACAAAAAAACGTGATGAGTTTGTAATAAAACTTGTATTGGCTTCTTTTCATAAAACCCCCCATTTCATAACACCTTAATTCAATTAATCCAAAGATTGATAGATATTGTCAATAATCATTTTCTAATATCGGTGTCTTTTGTTCAGATAAAGAGGCGAAATCCTTGGTGACAAAGGGATCAGGCAGGATGTGATCATATGATTGTAGACGGACTTTTGCGCGCTGCGCTACAGTGAAAACAAGAACCCGTGAAAGGAGGCTTTGAAAAAGATGAAAACAGCAGAAGCACAAGCGACGGCTGTAGACGCAGTCATTTTTAAAAAAGAAAAAAGAAAGCGCTTACTAAACAAGCTGCTGCAGCAAAAGTTTTTGTACTTTATGATTTTGCCGGGATGTATTTATTTTTTGCTTTTTAAATACGTTCCAATGTGGGGAATCGTGATTGCGTTTCAGGATTATCAGCCGTTTCTCGGCATTTGGGGCAGCGAGTGGGTCGGGCTGAAGCATTTTATCAGGCTGTTTACAGAGCCTACATTTTTTGTCCTGTTAAAAAATACGTTCGTGCTCTTCGCCTTGAATCTGGTCATTTTTTTTCCGGTGCCGATTTTATTAGCGCTTCTTCTAAACGAAGTGCGGATCGCACTCTTTAAAAAATTCGTTCAGACGCTGATTTATATTCCGCACTTTATGTCCTGGGTCATTGTTGTATCGCTGTCATTTGTGCTTTTGACAGTAGACGGGGGCCTGATTAATGAACTGATTACGTTTTTTGGCGGTGAAAAAATCAATTTTCTGCTGAACGAAGAATGGTTCCGTCCGCTGTATATTCTGCAGGTCATCTGGAGAGAAGCGGGCTGGTCAACGATCATCTACCTGGCCGCAATGACGGCGGTTGATCCTCAGCTTTATGAAGCGGCGAAAATGGACGGAGCGGGACGGCTGCGGCAAATGTGGCATATTACGCTGCCGGCTATCAAAAGCGTCATCGTCGTTTTGCTGATTTTAAAAATCGGGGACACGCTGGAGCTTGGCTTTGAGCATGTGTATTTGCTGTTAAACGCCACAAACAGGGAAGTCGCGGAAATTTTTGATACGTACGTTTATACTGCAGGGCTGAAACAGGGCCAATTCAGCTACAGTACAGCGGTCGGCGTATTTAAAGCGGCGGTCGGGCTGATTTTGGTCATGCTTGCGAATCGTTTGGCGAAGAAATTTGGCGAGGAAGGAATCTATTAAGAAAGGGATGGTATCAATGGATCAATCAATCGCTGTAAAGTCGCCTCTTACGTACGCGGAGGCATTGGCAGAAACGATTATGAACACGTATACAGTTGAAGAGCTGCCGCCTGCAAACCGCTGGCACTATCATCAGGGCGTTTTCTTATGCGGGGTTTTGCGTCTTTGGGAAGCAACCGGACAGGAACGGTACTTTGATTATGCGAAAGCTTACGCGGATCTCCTAATTGATGATTACGGCAATCTATTATTTAAAAGAGACGAACTCGACGCGATTCAGGCGGGCCTTATTCTTTTTCCTTTATACGACAAGACGAAGGATGAACGCTATGTAAAAGCGGCAAAAAGGCTGCGGGGCTTATACGGAACGCTGAACCGAACATCAGAGCAGGGGTTCTGGCATAAGGACGGCTATCCATATCAAATGTGGCTTGACGGTTTATATATGGGCGGGCCGTTTGCACTGAAATATGCCAATTTGAAGCACGAGCCGGAGCTGTTTGACATGGTTGTGCTTCAGGAAGGCCTGATGAGAAAGCATACGAAGGATCCAAAGACCGGGCTCTTCTATCATGCGTGGGATGAAGCGAAAAAAATGCCTTGGGCCAGTCGAGAGACAGGCTGCTCTCCGGAGTTTTGGGCGCGTTCAATCGGCTGGTACGTCATGTCACTCGCAGACATGATTGAAGAGCTGCCTGAGAAGCACCCAACCTGTCATGTCTGGAAAAAAACACTTCAGGACATGCTCGAAAGCATCTGCCGCTGCCAAGACAAGGAAACAGGATTATGGTATCAGATCGTTGACAAGGGCGACAGATCTGACAACTGGCTGGAAAGCTCGGGATCGTGCCTGTATATGTATGCCATCGCTAAAGGAATTAATAAAGGATATCTCGACAGGTCCTATAAAACATCATTGTTAAAAGCGTATCAAGGCCTGATTCAGCATAAAACTGAAACAACAAAAGACGGCGCGTTTCTCGTCAAAGATATATGTGTCGGAACGTCGGCAGGATTTTATGATTATTATGTCAGCCGGGAACGGAGCACAAACGACCTTCACGGGGCGGGAGCGTTTATTTTGGCGATGACAGAATTGGAAGCGCTTCTCGGGTCAGACGAAAAATGAAAAGATCTCTATGTGCGGCTGTATGTGTGATCGTCTCGGTGCTGTTTTTGGCTTCGTGCTCAAGCAGACCGGACGGCATTCATGTCATCCTGTTTTCAGATATGCAGGCAGGCGTACAGGATAACATAAAAGAGGCCGCTGAAAAGAAGGCAGGCAGGGCAGAAATCTTTCCCGCTTTGCCGGAAAAGCTGCTGACTGAAATTACGGCTCGCGAGGGTGACGTCTTTATCGTGCCTGAAGACTTGTTTGCAGCATACGATGATCCGGAAAATTTTCAGCCGTTAGACGGATTGTCACTGACACATTCATCGCCCTATACAGCCGTAAATCAAAAAACGGGAGAAAAAACAGTCTATGCCGTTCTGATTGAGAAAGGGGAAAAACAGCTGAACGGCTATTCTTTTCGGCTGAATCGAAATATGGCGGCGTTTATCCCTGTATACTCCGAAAAAACAGAGGAAGCGCTGCAGCTGATTTCCCAATTAACAGAAGTCCGATAGGGGTGGGGACCATTGAAAAGCATCGTCATTTGCGGATTAAGCAGCAGAGCCCTCAGCATGTTTATCAAACCGCTGCTCAAACAGTTTTCATCCATTTATGAAATTACGGGATTGCTGGATGCCGATCCGAAACGATTCGCCGTCTGCAAAGAGGCATTTCCGGAACTTGCGCAAGTACCGGAGTATAAAGAGGAAGATTTTGACCATATGATGAGCGTTTCGAAGCCAGACATTGTGATTGTGACGGGAAGGGATGACACCCATATCACCTATATATTGAGAAGCCTTCAGTGGGATACGGATGTTATAACGGAAAAACCGATGGTCACGACGGTGCAGGATGCAAAGCGGGTGCTTGAGGCAGAAGCGAAAAGCAAAGGGAAGGTTACTGTCGCGTTTAATTACCGCTACAGCCCATATCATCGGAAAATCAAAGAAATGATTTTAGAAGGAAAAATAGGAAGGGTCACCTCTGTTGATTTGAATTGGTATATTGATACCTATCACGGCGCCAGCTATTTTAAACGCTGGAACCGATCCAGGCAATTTTCCGGCGGCCTGTCTGTCCATAAATCCACACATCATTTCGATCTGGTGAATTGGTGGCTCGGCCAAAACCCGGCGGAGGTATTTGCTTACGGCGAGTTGAATTACTACGGGCCGGACAGTGAGTGGAATCCGCTGCCGGAAGAAGACGGTCGTTTTTGCGGCACATGCCGGGTCAAAGAGAAATGCCATTACTATGCGAGATGGCACCCCCGTGCCTCTAAAGCTTCTGTAAAGGATGATCATCTCAAGGCGGATGCAGACCAGTCAAGCTTATATACCGCATATCGCCCTGACGCGTGCATTTTTGACGAGGAGATCGACATTGAGGATACGTATGTGGCGGCTGTCAAATATGACGGCGGTGCGCTTTTGAGCTACTCGATCACATTTTCCGCTCCGTACGAAGGCTACCGCCTTACGATAAACGGCACTAAAGGACGCATTGAATCAAATGAATTCCATGAGCCTTCCAGAATTCCGTTTGCTTTTCCCGAGCAAACGATTGAGTATTATCCGCTTTTTGAATCGAAGCAGACCATTCAAGTCGTCAAAAACGAGGGAGGACATGGCGGAGGTGATCCGCTTTTGCTTGCTGATCTATTTATAGGCAAAGATCCGCTGCGCCAGTATGACATTTTGGCCGGAGCCGAAGCCGGAGCCTATTCTATCGCGGTCGGTGAGGGAATATGGCGCTCCGTTGTTGAAAAGAAACCAATTGATATTAAACAGCTTTTTCATATGCAAAATGTATAAAAGCGAAGAGGAGGGGCTTTCGTGGAACATGACGGATCAATGGCACGGGTGCTGCGTTTTTGCGAGTGGATCATGAGGTTTGCGTATACCAATTTGCTTTGGCTGCTTTTTACGATCATCGGTCTCGGAGTGCTCGGTGTCATGCCCGCGACTGCCGCTTTATTCGCTGTTATGCGAAAATGGATTCAGGGTCAGGATCACGTTCCGGTGCTGCCGACCTTTTGGCGGGAATACAAAGCTGAATTTCTCCGTTCCAATCTGATCGGCGCTGTACTGGTGGTAATCGGTTTGGTCATTTATATCGATTTGGCCTTTATTTACCCGAGCCACTTCTTATTGCATATCCTGCGCTTTGCTATTATGATATTTTGCTTTCTGTTTGTATCAATGCTTTTTTATGTGTTTCCGCTGCTCGTCCACTTTGATTGGAAAAAGCGCCTGTATTTTAAGTTTTCCCTCTTGCTGAGTGTGGCGTACTTACAATATACCCTCGTCATGCTTATGCTGACGGTCGCGTTCTTTTTCCTGCTGGCCTATCTGCCGGGAATTGTTCCTTTTTTCAGCGTCAGTCTCATCAGCTACTGCCACATGAGGATCGCTTATGCCGTCTTGGTGAAGCTGGAGCAGCAGGACCATGAACCGGCAAAGAAACATCCTGAACCAGAAGCTTTTTATCCGGAGACGAGGTAAACATTTCTCTATCATATATTGATTCCAAACGGAATAGATTGATAGAGAAAGGAGAGCGGATAAATGCTGAAGGTGGCAGTGTTTGATGAAGAGCATGAAAAAGATTTGCAAACGGAGATCAATTCATTTTTAAAAGGAATATCGGAAGAGCAGCTTGTTGATATCAAATATACGGTTTCAGCGGCGTGTGACCCTGAAGGCGAGCAGCTCTACTGTTTTTCCGCACTCATTCTATATCGAAAATAAAAAAAGATCTTCCCGCGGACTGCGGAAAGATCTTTTTTATGGTTAAGTCTTTTTCACTCTTGGGCTTCTCGGTTTCTGGAATTTCTCTGCTGCTCTGATTTCTCTTCGTTCTCTTGCCAATGCTTTATAAAGAGCAGCAATCATGAGCAGGATAACAATTGAAAAAGGCAGTGCGGCCAGAATCGCTGTGTTTTGCAAAGCGGCAAGTCCGCCGGAATACAAGAGCGCAGCTGCCATAGCAGACTGAATGATACCCCAGCTGAATTTGACTGAGTTAGCCGGGTTTAATGAACCGTATGTCGTCTGCATACCAAGGACAAATGTCGCTGAATCAGCTGATGTGATAAAGAACACGGCGATCAGGATCAATGCCAGGATAGACGTGATCATTGTCAGCGGATAGTGATCCAGTGTTCCGAACAGCATCGTTTCGGAAGACAGCTTCGCCACATTAAAGATCCCTTTTTGCTGAAGGTCCATTGCGGAAACACCGAAAATGGAGAACCATAGGAAAGCCAAAATACATGGTGCCACCAGGACGCCGATCAAAAATTCACGGATTGTCCGGCCTCGGGATACACGGGCGATGAAAATGCCGACAAATGGAGACCAGGAAATCCACCATGCCCAATAGAAAATCGTCCAGCCGTTGATCCATTCACGTTTGCCTGGATCGTTCGGCGCCAGTCTGAAGCTCATTTGAACAATGTTTTGAATATACTGCCCAATTGAATCTGTAAATGAGTTCATGATCAAAACGGTAGGTCCGACAACCAGCATAAACAGCATCAGCAATCCGGCTAGCGCCATATTGGTGTTGCTTAAATACTTAATGCCTTTTCCGAGTCCGCTCCAAGCCGATAGTAAAAAGAGCACTGTTACAATGACAATCAAAATCAATTGAACGATAAAATGATTCGGAATTCCGAATAGGTAATTCAATCCGCCGTTAATTTGAGTTGCGCCGATCCCCAGACTCGTTGCAACGCCGACAACTGTAGCGAAAACAGCAATACAGTCAATCAGTTTACCGATCGGGCCGTTTACTTTATCGCCGAGAATCGGAGTCAGTGTGCTGCTGATTAATCCAGGCGCGTCTTTGCGGAATTGAAAATATGCGATACATAATGCCACGACGGCATAAATGGCCCAAGCGTGCAGTCCCCAGTGGAAAAAAGTGTAACGGAGCGCATCTCTGAAGGCTTGGGGGGTTTCTGTTTCACCTGATGGAGAGCTAATTGCGTAATGGCTGATCGGTTCAGCCGCACCATAGAATACTAAACCGATTCCCATGCCTGCACTGAACAGCATGGCAAACCAAGATAATAACCCGAATTCCGGTTTTTCATCCGGTTTCCCCAGTTTAATTTTTCCGATCGGGCTGACAATTAAAAAGAGACAGAACCCGACAAACAAAGAGACGACTAATAGATAATACCAACCAAATGAATCTGTTATAAACGATTGTGCCGATTGAGACACGTTTTGCAGGCTGTCAGGAGAAATAACGCCCCACAAAACGGCTGCGGCTGTGATGACAATCACAATCCAAAATACACTAGATATATTCTTCAAACATTCTCACCCTCTGACTTTTTTGTGTACGCCTATATCTTCCTCGCAGGCTTAGTATGGTCGTACGATGGCAGATCATTCCTTCCTGTAACTTACCCCGCAATCAGGTGAAACAAAACAAATCTCACCCTAACATTTTTGCGGGAATTTTTCAAATGCCCGGCATGCTGTAAGAGTTTGAAAAGTCTAATGTTTACATACGGGAAAAGCGTCCGGCATTCAGTCCGGCGAGTCTGCCTGTGACGAGCGCAGATGTGATATTGTATCCGCCTGTATAACCGTGAATATCTAAGATTTCGCCGCAAAAATACAGGCCGTCCATTTTTTTAGACGCCATCTTTTTCGGGTCAATCTCCTTCACCGATACACCGCCTCCTGTGACAAACGCTTTGTCTAGAGACAGTGTGCCGTTTGCGAGAACGGTAAATTGCTTGCAGTCTTTGACAAATTGTCTGAAAGGCTCCTTCGGCAGCTCAGAAAATGATATGTTCGGTGAAATGCCGTTTTTTTCGAGCAGGAAAAGAAGGTAGCGCTCCTGCATCCAAGGCTTCAGCACATTTTTTAACGCTTTTTTTGGCGCGTCTTTCAGCTCCTTGTGCATCTTTTGGAATAGCGTTTCTTCATTGATATCCGGAAACAAATCAATTCTGACGGGCACTTCCGGCTGTTTTTTCAGCTCTTTCACGATAAACTGGCTGCACCTGAGTATGGCGGGGCCTGAGAGGCCGAAATGAGTAAACAGCATGTCCATCTTATGTGTGATAATGGCTTTGCCTTTTTTGTTTAATACACTGACGGCGACATCTCTGAGCGATAAACCCTGCAGTGTTTTTTTCTTAATAAACGGCTCGGCAGATGTGACGGGCACCTCTGTCGGGAAAAGCTCTGTTATGGTGTGGCCTGCGGCTTCGGCCCATTCATAGCCATCACCCGTGCTGCCGGTATGGGGAACGCTTTTTCCGCCAACCGCGATAATGACTGCCTGACTATGAATCACTTCGCCATTATTCGTCACAATGCCTGCCGTATGTCCATCTTCATATGTAACAGATTTGATTTTTTCGTTCGTTCTGATCGTCACACGCAGCTGTTTCAGCCTGTTTAACAGAGCGTCGACAACACTTTGCGCTTTGTCTGTCACCGGAAACATCCGGCCGTGATCCTCTTCCTTCAATTTGATCCCGAGATTTTCAAAAAACTTGATAATATCTTCGTTATTAAATTCAGAAAACGCACTGTATAAAAAACGGCCGTTGCCGGGGATGTGCTTAATAATTTCTTCGACAGGAAGGCGGTTTGTCACATTGCAGCGGCCGCCTCCGGATATGGCAAGTTTACGGCCTAACTTATTTCCTTTATCTATTAACAAAACATCAGCACCCTGTTCTCCGGCTGCAATGGCAGCCATCAGACCTGAAGGGCCTCCGCCGATTACAATTACGTCATACTGCTTCATTTTTATCATCAACTTTCTTTTTACATTTCGTGTGCGGAACGCTGTCCGTAGTACTATTATAGCGAAAGACAGGTTCTGCTTAAACGTATTTTGCCGCAAACTTGCATTGTTCCTGAGATTGCTTTTGTATTTATTACCGTCTATATGCCCAGTTGTGTTAAAATAGAAAAGTTGAATCTTCGTAGAAAATGGTGATGAAGAAACATGTCAAGCAAACTGTTAAGAGGCACGTTTGTGTTAACGCTCGGTACATATATTTCACGGATACTGGGAATGGTTTATTTAATTCCTTTCAGCATCATGGTCGGAGCGACAGGCGGTGCGTTATTTCAATACGGATACAATCAATACACTTTATTTTTGAACATTGCCACAATGGGCTTTCCGGCCGCCGTTTCTAAATTTGTTTCCAAATATAATTCCAAAGGGGATTATGAAACAAGCAGAAAAATGCTGAAGGCGGGCATGTCGGTTATGCTTGTAACGGGAATGATTGCCTTTTTCATACTATATTTATCTGCTCCGTTTTTTGCGGAAATATCGCTTGGGGGCAAAGATAATAACGGTTTGACGATTGATCATGTCGTATATGTCATCCGCATGGTCAGCTTAGCGCTTTTAGTCGTGCCGATTATGAGTCTTGTGCGCGGATTTTTCCAAGGTCATCAAATGATGGGGCCTACGGCTGTCTCTCAAGTTGTTGAGCAGATTGTCCGCATCATCTTTTTATTGAGTGCGACCTTCTTGATTTTGAAAGTCTTAAACGGCGGCCTTGTGATCGCTGTCGGTTATGCAACCTTTGCAGCGCTGATCGGTGCCTTCGGCGGGCTGATCGTATTGTATATTTATTGGAACAAACGAAAAGGCAATCTGCTGGCGATGATGCCTAATACGGGGCCGACAGCAGATTTAAGCTACAAGAAAATGTTTTTCGAGCTCTTCAGCTATGCCGCTCCCTACGTGTTTGTCGGACTAGCCATCCCTTTGTATAACTATATTGATACAAATACGTTTAACAAAGCCATGATTGAAGCAGGGCATCAAGCTATCAGTCAGGATATGATGGCCATTCTGACACTTTACGTACAGAAGCTCGTAATGATCCCGGTTTCTCTTGCGACGGCATTCGGACTGACCTTAATTCCGACGATTACAGAATCGTTTACAAGCAGAAACTACAAGCTGTTAAATCAGCAGATCAACCAGTCGATGCAGACGATCCTGTTTTTAATTATTCCGGCTGTTGTCGGTATATCGGTATTAGCAGGCCCTGTGTACACGTTCTTTTACGGATCAGAGAGCCTTCATCCTGAATTGGGGAAAAACATCCTGTTTTGGTATTCGCCAGTTGCGGTCTTGTTCTCTTTGTTTACTGTCAACGCCGCCATATTGCAGGGCATCAATAAGCAAAAATTTGCGGTTGCCAGTCTTGTGATCGGTGTCGTGATCAAACTTGTGCTAAATGTCCCGCTGATTAAGCTGATGCAGGCTGACGGCGCTATTTTAGCTACGGCACTCGGGTATACAGCTTCACTTATATACGGATTTATCATGATCAAACGGCATGCTGGCTATTCGTATAAAATATTAGTGAAACGGGGCGTTCTGATGCTGCTCTTGTCAGCAGTGATGGCGATAGCTGTTAAAATCGTCCAGTGGGTGTTAAGCTTTTTCATCTCCTACGAGGATGGCCAGCTGCATGCTGCGATCGTCGTGCTGATTGCGGCTGTGGTCGGCGGAGCTGTCTACCTGTATTGCGCGTATCGTTTAGGGTTTTTACAGAAAATATTCGGCCGCCGTTTACCGGGGTTCTTAAAGAAAGGCAGACATGCCGCTGATTAACAGAATATGTTGAAACAGAGGGCTCGCTTGATGCGGGCTTTCTTTTATAGGAAGGAGAGATTGGCATGAGACTGGATAAGCTGCTTGCCAACAGCGGGTATGGTTCGAGAAAAGAGGTCAAATCGATTGTGAAAGCGGGAGCCGTCATGGTCGACGGAAAGCCGGCAAAAGATGTCAAGGCGCACGTGGACCCTGATGCTCAGGAGGTGACCGTTTATGGCGAGCTGATTGATTACCGCGAGTTTATATATATCATGATGAATAAACCGCAGGGCGTGCTGTCAGCGACTGAGGACAGCCGGCAAAAGACAGTGGTCAATTTGCTGACGCCGGATGAACTTAGATTCGAGCCGTTTCCTGCCGGCCGGCTTGATAAGGATACAGAAGGATTTCTGCTGCTGACAAATGACGGTCAGCTCGCTCACCGGCTGCTATCGCCGAAAAAGCATGTTCCGAAAACGTATGAGGTCCACTTAAAGTCGCAAATTTCGCCAGAAGACATCACCAGCTTAGAGACTGGGGTATTTATTGAAGGCGGCTACAAAACAAAGCCGGCACAAGCAGAAATAAAGGCAAACGACAAAGAGCATACCGTGATATACCTGACGATAACAGAAGGAAAATATCATCAAGTCAAACAGATGGCAAATGCTGTCGGCAATGAAGTCATTTATCTGAAGCGGCTCTCAATGGGACGCGTATCCTTGGATCCTGCTCTGGAGCCGGGAGAATACCGTGAGCTTACAGAAGAAGAGCTTGAAAGGCTGAACGAGCTGCAAGCATGAAAAAATCCCGCATCTCACATGCGGGATTTTTTATGATATATAAGCACACAAAAACAAGGCTAAGAACGTTTCCTCGCCCTGTATCTATCAGGCCGCTCACAGGGCGGCCCTATGTAATTTTTAATGTTATGAGGTAATCTTTACTTTCTTTCTCGTTGTCTCCCATTTGCCACGGCTTGGACTATGAACAAGATCATTATATGCTAACACATTTAAGTCTCTTTGAATCGTTCTAGGTGTAATGCCGAATTCGTCAACCAGTTCCTGTGTTGTCACAAGGCCTTTCTCTTGAATAAACATGTAAACTGATTTGATTCGAGTTAGCATACGGTTTGTTGAAGGTTTCAAAAAACCACTCCCTATCATAAGATCGGATGGACTTGACTAACCACAACTCACGACTATCAACTGCGTACGAAATAGCAACTAAGGCAGACATCTGTAATATTTAAATAATTCGCCTTCATTATACACGATTTCGCCGCGTTGAATCTAGGAATAAGTATTATAAATTTTTTCCAATTTGAGTTTGGCCGCCATCCTTGTTGGATTACTATGTATTCCAGCACAATATTATTATGGATAAAGAAACTTTTTTTATTCTGTTTCGTATGTGATTAAGGGGGTGAGTGAGATTGAGAGTGTTGTTGGAAGCATCGATAGAGCAAGCAGGGTATACAAGCCGAAAAAAAGTGCTCACCGATGTTTTATTGGAAGTCAGAGAAGGGGAGCTTGTCGGGTTGATTGGAGCGAACGGCGCTGGAAAAAGTACAGCCATCAAGGCGATACTCGGCCTCTCGCAAGACTTTAAAGGGACTATCGCTTGGAATGATTGCTCGTTTACTTATATTCCGGAGCACCCGTCCTTTTATGAGGAATTAACGCTGTGGGAGCATCTCGATCTGATCAGCACTTTGCACGGCATTGATCAGAGTGAATTCGAATATCGGGCCCAAAGTCTTCTTGAAACATTTTCGCTTGATCATGTCATGCATGAGCTGCCGGTGACGTTTTCGAAGGGCATGCAGCAAAAGCTGATGCTGATTCAGGCTTTTCTTTCTAAGCCTGATATGTATGTGATTGATGAACCGTTTATTGGCCTTGACCCGATATCGACAAAACGCTTTGTGGACATGCTGAAGGCTGAGAAAGATAGAGGAGCCGGCATTCTCATGTGCACACACGTACTTGATACCGCGGAAAAAATCTGCGACCGGTTTTACATGATTGATAAAGGTTCTTTGTTTCTTCAGGGAACGTTAAAAGATATTCAAGAGCAAACAGGGTTAGGCGGGCAGTCATTGCTTGACTGTTTTTATACGGCGATTCAAGGAGAAAAAGCATGAACGGACGGTCTCTCTTTTTTCGAAGGTGGCTGGATTTTTACCGATATCAGTTTAAGGTGCTGCATGCTGTCATTGATTGGACGGTTGCGCTCTACATTGTCCTGCCGGCGCTTGCTTTTGTGATCTATCAGTATGTGGAGTGGGCGAATGGAAGCGGCCTTCTTTACGAGTGGTCTGAGAGAGTCGAATGGAGATGGTTATACGCTGTCGGTATACTGATTGTTTGCACAGGCTCCATCCATACTTTTTTACTGGAAGCGGACCAGGTGTTTTTGCTGCAAAAGAAAGCGATCATTCGCCAGATGAAACAATACGCATTGGTGTATTCTTTATTGTTCACGTTCGCCAAATGGCTGTTGCTCTTTTTTCTTTTTCTTCCCTTTATCATTGATTCTGTTCGCGTCACTATTCCGGAAAGCGCTGCTCTATTGATCTATGCATTCGGTCTTCATACGCTCTTTTTATCCTTGAAGCAGGACAGGGTCAGAAAACTAAGATCTATTTGGAGACAGATTGCGGACTTTTTTCTCAAGGCTGTGCTTTTGGCATGTTCTTTTCTCATGATTACCTTTATCGAGTGGCACTTGCTCTCGCTTGCCGGTGTTTTGTTTTTTATTTTTGCTTTCATACGCAGTTTGAAAAAGACGGCTTCATTTTCGGCTTTTGAGGCAGAGGTGCTTGAGGAGAAAAAAATCAGGCTCACTCTTGCAGGTCTTGTAATGATGACGAGCCAGGATGTGAGAATGCCGAGAGTAAAGGACAGGATGAGGAGAAAACCACTGTTATTCCGGAATTCTAAAAGGATATTTAAGAAACGGACAATGTATACAATTTATAAAGAATTATTTTTTAAAGTCATGCTGAGGAATGGGGAGTATGCGAGGCATCTTTATATGCTTTTGTCGGCTTTTACGGTTTTAACAGTCGTTTCCCCGCTCTTTCTTAAGGTGATTGCGCTGCTGGTTTATACAGGTGTTTGCCGTTATGTGCTTTCGCTTATTTTTGACAAAGTGATGGATGCGCCGATCTTAATTGGGGCTGATAAGGAAAGTGATGAATATTACCGGGCCAGAAAAAGCTGTGTGAACACGCTGCACTATGCTTGTGTTGCCTGCTGCTGTTTGGCGGCCGCTATCTCTTTTTTGGTGAAATAAAAACCCCAAACGGATGCCGTTTGGGGTTTCTGTATGTTATAGAATAAATAGCTGGATGAAAAACAGAACGGCAAATACGAGGACGAGCGGATGAATGTCTCTCCATTTTCCCCGTGCTGCTTTCACAATCGGATACGAAATAAAGCCAAGCGCAATTCCTGTGGAAATGCTTGATGTAAGAGGCATGGTCAGAACAACGAGAAATGCCGGAAATGCCTCGTCCATCTCCTTCCAGTTAATATTCGACACCGAGCCCATCATCAGGCTGCCGACAATAATCAAAGCCGGTGAGGTGATGGCGGATATGCCGGATAAGGCGCTGACAAGCGGACTGAAAAACATCGAAGCTGCAAACAATACCGCGACAGTTAAAGACGTAAGACCTGTTCTTCCCCCGGCTGCGACGCCAGCTGAAGACTCGACAAACGCGGTTGTCGGACTTGTTCCGAAAACAGCACCGACTGTGGTCGCCGTTGAATCAGCAAGCAGCGCTTTACGCGCGTTCGGGAGCTTGTTGTTTTTCATCAATCCGGCTTGCTCGGCCACACCGATCATCGTACCGGTCGTATCAAAAATCGTTACCAGCAGAAATGAAAAGACGACAGCGTACAGGCCGTGATGGATCACATCGCCAAAAGCGGAGAACGGATTTGAAATAATCAATCCCTCAGGCAAATGGGGAAAAGACATAAAGCCTTTAGGGAAACGCAGCTGGCCGGTAAAAAACGCGATCAAAGCGGTAGCTGCCATTCCGATAAATAACGCTCCGCTTACATTCAGCACCATCAGGATCACACTGATCAATAAGCCGATCAGTGTTAAGATAACCGCTGGAGAATGAAGGTTGCCGAGTGTGACCAGATTTGATTGATCTGCCGTAATTATTCCCGCCTGCCGTAAACCGATAAACGCAATAAAAAGCCCGATCCCTGTGGTGATCCCGTATTTTAAATTGTTTGGAATCGCTTCTATCAGTTGTTTTCTTAAAGGCGTTAACGATAGAATAATGAAGAGAACCCCTGCTGTGAATACTGCGCTGAAAGCTGTTGCGTACGTGATGCCGCCGCCGCTCGCGCCTACAACGTGATAGGCTAAGTAAGCGTTTAAGCCCATGCCAGGCGCAATGGCAATCGGATAATTTGCAGCCAGGGCCATCCACAGCGTTCCGACAATGGAGGCGATAATCGTTGCGGTAAAGACCTGGTCAAAAGGAACCCCGGCATTAGCTAAAATGACCGGATTCACCACTACAATATAGACCATTGTGAAAAAGGTCGTCAATCCAGCTATGATTTCTTGTTTAATCGATGTTTGCTGCTCTTTTAGATGAAACATAGTAACCTCCAATTACGAACGTTTTAACAAAACACCATTAATATTATTCGTTTTATTTAGTTTTTGCAAGTGATTTATTGCAGAAAGGGGATCATGATGAACTGGGAAGTCGAAGTGATCAGAAAAAAAGATGATTTGATTCGCGATACGCAGGAATTCTTGAGAATCAACAGTGTAATGGACGAAACAACAGCCGGGCCCGGCAAACCATTCGGAGAAGGGGTAAATGCCAGCTTGACCTCTTTGCTTGAGCTTGGAGAAAAAGAAGGATTTTCCGTAAAAAATCTTGACGGGTTCGCTGGTCATATCGAATGGGGCGAGGGTGAAGACATTGTCGGCGTTCTTTGCCATGTTGATGTTGTACCGCCCGGAGACGGCTGGACAAGTGATCCGTTTTCAGCGGACATCCGAAACGGGCGGATTTATGCAAGGGGCGCCATTGACGACAAAGGTCCGACGATGGCGGCGTTCTACGCGCTGAAAATCGTCAAAGACATGAATCTGCCGCTTTCTAAACGTGTCAGAATCATTATCGGAACAGATGAAGAAAGTGATTGGAGATGTGTGGAGCATTATTTCAAGCACGAAGAAATGCCGACTCTCGGTTTTGCGCCAGATGCTGATTTCCCGATTATTAACGCGGAAAAAGGAATTATTGATGCTTCACTGCTCATCCCGCACAGCGCAAACGAAGCCGCTTCAGAAACAGTTCTTGTCTCGTTTACATCAGGTCTCCGCTTAAACATGGTGCCAGACGCTGCGGAAGCCGTTATCAAAGGATCAAATATAGAAGAGGTTCTTGCCTCATTTAAAGACATGCTCCGCGCGACAGATCAAAAAGGTGAAGCTGAGATTGAGAATGGGCAGCTGATCTTGCGCATGCACGGACTTTCCTGCCATGCGATGGAACCGAACAATGGAGTGAATGCCGGCATCAAACTGGCAGAATTTTTGTGCCAGACTGAGTTGGATGCAGCAGGACAGCGTTTTGTTCAAGTCGTGACAGACAAATTTTCAGATGATACGAGAGGAAAGAAACTGAATATTGACTGTGAGGATGACATTAGCGGAGAGCTGACATTAAATGTCGGAACACTGCGCTATACAGAAGGGCAAGGAGGCGAGATCGGAATCAATATCCGCTATCCGGTAACGGCGGAAAGTAAAATGATTCGCGATGCTTTTGAAAGCGCCGCTGAATTTGAGCTTGGAGAATGTAAAGACAGCAAGCCGCATCATGTATCAGCAGACCATCCGCTAGTCAAAACACTGCAAAAGGTATACGAAGGCCAATTGGGCAAAAAAGCTGATTTAATTTCAATCGGCGGGGGAACGTACGCAAGATCTTTGAAAGCCGGCGTCGCATTCGGACCGCTGTTCCCCGGACGTCCCGACAGTGCGCACCAAAAAGACGAATATATTGAAATTGATGATCTCCTCAGAGCGACTGCTTTATATGCGCAGGCCATCTACGAACTTGCAAAATAAAAGGACCGGCTTCTTCTGAAGCCAGTCCTTTTTTTACACAAATGACCATAAATCAGTTGATAAATATCGTTCTCCGGTATCTGCTGTCATACAGACAACGACTTGATCAGGAGAGAGACGTTTGGCTGCTTCAATCGCCGCGAAGCAGGCAGCGCCTGAAGAAGGCCCGACGAGAATTCCTTCCTCCGCAGCAAGGCGTCTGGTTGTCGTATAAGCATCCTCATCAGTGATTTTAATAATTTCATCATATACATCTTGATTTAAAACTGGAGGAATGAAGCCTGGGCTTGTTCCAACCAGCTTATGCGCACCCGGTTTTCCGCCTGATAATACCGGAGACCCCGCAGGCTCGACAACTTGAACCAAAATATCCGGGAAAAGTTCTTTTAGCGCTTCACCGGTTCCTGTAATGGTCCCGCCAGTACCGGAAGAAGCGACAAAAGCGCCTAGCGGTTTTCCGATTTCTTTTATTGCCCGGGCAATTTCAAGAGCAGTTGTTTTTCGATGCGCGTCAGGATTTGCGGTATTATCAAATTGCATCGGAATGAAGCTGTTCGGAATTTGTTCGGCGAGCTCTTTTGCTTTTTTAATGCTGCCCGGCATTCTTTCCGATCCGGGAGTTAACACAACCTCTGCACCATAGGCTTTGAGGAGGTTGATCCGCTCCTTCGTCATTGTATCCGGCATGACTAAAATCGCTTTATAGCCGCGGGCCGCCGCATTCATGGCGAGTCCGATTCCGGTATTTCCGCTGGTCGGCTCAATGATGACTGAGCCAGGCTTGAGTAAGCCGTTTTGTTCTGCTTCTATGATCATATTGTAAGCGGCTCTGTCTTTCACACTGCCGCTTGGATTGAAAAATTCAAGTTTTAAATAGACTTGTGCTGCGTTTTCCGGCTGAAGCCGATTCAATCTCACAAGCGGTGTATCTCCTATAAGATCAGAAGTGTTTTCAACGATTTTCAACATTGTCATTCCTTTCTGAATAAAACAAGTGTCATATAATATCCTAACATAATAAACGTTTGCGCGAGAGTGTTTTCATATGCGGTTCCTCTATTCGCGCAGCCTCTTTATTGATAAAATAATAGCAGTCAAAGAAGGGAGTGTCAGACAGATGTCAGATATCCGGCCTCATTATTTCATCGGCGTGCCCATTCCGCCGGAAATTGCAAATCCGATTTACCAGGCTGCGAAAAGCGAGCCGGCGCTCACGTTTCAAAAATGGGTGCACCCGCTTGACTACCATATCACGTTAATTTTTCTCGGTGCGGCGGACGAAGCGCAAATCAAGCAGCTTGAAGGCTTGCTTGCCGAGATAGCTGTTGATGCCAATCCGTTTACAATCGAGTTTGACAAAATAGATGTGTTCGGAGACCGCAGGCAGCCGCGCGTGTTACATGTGGAGCCGAAGAAGAATCCGGCGCTCGAAACACTGCGGGAGCGTACAAAACAAGCTGTTCTTCAAGCAGGCTTTAAAGTGGAAAAGAGAGCGTATCATCCCCATATGACGCTGGCAAGAAAATGGACAGGCCAAAAGGGATTTCCGGCGCATGTCCCGTTTAAAAGCGGTGAGGTTTCAACGGCTATTGAACGATTTTCACTTTTTCAGACACACTTAAATCAATCACCAAAATATGAGGAAAAATACAAATTTCATTTAACTTAATTCATGCGGAGTGGAGAAACAAAATGGCACAAATCATTAAAATACATGATTATATATCGAGATATGAACTTGATCCGTACCATTATATGAATCAGTTTATACGGCTGAAAAAAGAGCGCTGGCTTTTACTATTAGAAGCAGCGGAGCGCCAGCATGAAGAAAGACAAGCCAGTGCTGAACAGCCGGAACCGGTGCAGAAACGAAAAAATTTTTCTTTGAAAAGAAGAAAAAAAGAGATAGAAGCCGATATACAAGAAGAGAGACACCAATGGTTTGAGGAAGAAGACGATCTGAACGTAAGGCTGCCGAAGAGCAGGATGGCGCTTGCTTCCTTTTATAAAAGACATTTATATGAATTTCAGCTCAAATGGGCAAGCTCTACTCTTTCCGAGATGTCAAATCTGTCAAACCAGGTGAAGCAGGACCGCATTTTGCGTTTTCTGGCCCAACAGCTTCCTGATTCTTATTTTATTATGTATAAGCCTGTGCTCAAAATTCAGCAGGCGGCAGTAGAATTAAGCATAGTGATCATTTCGCCTCTTGACATTTTTTGCGTTTCTTTTATAGAGGCAGAGGAAGACAGTGTGTACATAGGATCTAAACATCGTTTTTGGGAGAAGAAAACAGGCTCTCAGACTGAATCGGTATTAAATCCGGCGTTGAGTCTGTTTCGGACGGGATCTGTTGTGTCGAAGATTGTAAAGGAAAAAGGCGCTGATATTCCAGTATCGAAACTACTCCTGAGCAGAACGTCATACATCGATTACCCCGAGCCGCCGTACGGTCTGGAAATAGTGGACAAACGGGGCTTGGCGGAATGGATGGAGAGGCAGAAGAAAAACACTGCTCCGATAAAACATCATCAATTAAAGGCTGCAAAGGCTTTGTTGTCTTATTGCCTGTCAGACTCCTATCGCAGACAAGAGTGGCTGGAGTAAAGCAGAACGATTTGAGCGGTTTTCTCATAACATAAGCAGGTGAGAAAGATGAGCCAATGGTTTTTTATTATTAATCCGGCAGCAGGGCATCGAAAAGGCCTGCGTGTTTGGAAGTCGATACAAAAGGAATTACTGAAACGAAAGATTGAGCACCGCTCATTTTTAACTGAACATCCGGGACACGCGGAGGTTCTCGCCCGGCAGATTTCAACAATACAGGAACATAAGCTGAAACGCCTGATCGTTATCGGCGGAGACGGAACGATGCACGAAGTCGTCAACGGGCTGAAAGATGTTGACGATATCGAACTGAGTTTTGTGCCGGCTGGCGCGTACAATGATTTTTCCAGAGGATTCTCCATTAAGAAAATAGATCTGATTCAGGAAATCAGACAGCTGAAGCGTCCGTTAACGCGAACGTTTCATTTAGGAAGCATTAATTTGCTTCAGGATAAATCGCAGGTTCTTTATTTTTTGAATCATATCGGAATCGGCTTTGACGCATATGTCAATAAGAAGGTGATGGATTTTCCATTAAAACGGGTGATCCAGTTTCTGCGCCTCCGCTTTGTTGTCTATCCGCTTTCCCATTTGTACGCGTCGGCTACCTTTAAGCCGTTTTCGTTGGCTTGTACAATTGAAGGAGAGACACAGGAATTTCATCATGTCTGGTTTGCGGTCGTCTCCAATCATCCGTTTTACGGAGGCGGCATGAAGGCGGCCCCGCTTGCGAATCCGCGCGAACAGGCATTTGATATCATCATTGTTGAGAATCTGCCGTTTTTGAAAAAGTATTGGTTTTTATGCTTGATGACATTTGGAAAACACACCAAAATGGACGGCGTAACGATGTTTAAAGCGAAAGACATTACGTTTTACACGAAGGACAAAATTCCGTTCCATGCTGACGGAGAAATCATGGGTACAACCCCATTCCGTCTGGCATCGAGCCCCTCACCCTTACGGATCAAAACATAAACGTTTTTGGAGGAGAGAGATTCTGATGGTCAGTATCCAACGCAGCTTTGAAGCGTATGCCGATGAAATGAATATCATTACGGTTCTGATTTCTGCTGATCAAAAAGATACCTTTACGCCGCCTTTTCAGCTTGAGACAGATACAGCGGAAATTCCTCTGACAGTCAGTCAGGAATGGCAAATAGAAGGGAAATACAAGTATGTATGTGTAGCTGAGCAGCCGGTGACTTTCGGAAAAACGCATTATGTCAAAGCATCCGGCGGCGGAAAAACGGATCTCCAAATCGGGGCGGTTGTCAGGACGGATGCCTTTGATGCTGCATTTTATTATGACGGAGAGCTCGGAGCTGTTTACACTTCGGATTATACTGAATTTAAGGTATGGGCGCCTGCTGCGACGTCAGCTGCCGTCAAGCTGTCACATCCCGAAAAAAGCGGGCACACGCTTCAAATGACAAGAATGGAAAATGGAGTATACGCCGTTACAGCGGCTGGAGATCTGCACGGTTATGAGTATGTGTACCGGATTTGCAACAATTTAGAATGGACAGAAACGGTTGATCCGTATGCAAAAGCTGTGACGGTCAACGGAGAGAAGGGTGTTGTGCTGCGCCCTGATCAAGCAAATTCGGCTCCTTCGCTTACACCATTTTCAGACCCAGTTGATGCCATTATTTATGAGATGCACATCCGAGACTTCTCCATTCATGAAAACAGCGGTATGAAGAACAAGGGGAAATATGCGGCGCTTGCTGAAACGGACACCAAAACGAAAAATGGCAGTTCTACAGGACTTTATTATTTAAAAGAGCTTGGCGTTACGCATATAGAGCTTTTGCCGTTAAACGATTATGCCGGAGTTGATGAAGAAAATCCGCTTGCCGCCTACAATTGGGGCTATAATCCGCTTCATTTTTTCGCCCCGGAGGGAAGCTATGCCTCCAATCCTCACGACCCTCAGACAAGAAACACAGAAGTAAAACAATTGATTCACACTCTGCATCAGCATGGCCTGCGTGTCATTCTGGATGTTGTTTATAACCATGTATATCAAAGAGAGCACTCGCCCTTTGAAAAAACGGTGCCCGGTTATTTCTTCCGGCATGATCAATTCGGGATGCCTTCAAATGGCACCGGCGTAGGGAATGACATCGCCTCAGAAAGGCGGATGGCAAGGAAATTCATTACAGATTGCGTCATGTATTGGCTGAAGGAATACGATGTCGACGGCTTCCGCTTTGATCTGCTCGGCATTTTAGATATTGAAACGGTTCTTCATATGAAAGAAAAAGCATCTGAGGTAAAGCCCGGAATCCTTCTTTTTGGGGAAGGCTGGGATTTGGCAACACCGCTGCCGCCTGAACAGAAAGCGACATTGGCGAATGCATCGAAAATGCCGGGCGTCGGTTTTTTTAATGATTCGTTTCGTGACGCTGTTAAAGGGAATACCTTTCATATCGCGGCTGCGGGTTTTGCCCTTGGGAACCGCGAAAAAACGGAAACAGTCATGCACGGGATTGCCGGATCTTCCGGATGGAAAGAAGCAGCCCCGCTTGTGTCTGCGCCGAGCCAGTCCATCAATTATGTCGAGTCGCATGACAACCACACATTTTGGGATAAAATGAGCCTCGCGCTTCCTCAAGAAAGTGAGAGCCGAAAAAGAACCAGGCAAAAGCTGGCGTCTGCAATCATTCTGCTGGCCCAGGGAGTGCCGTTTATTCACAGCGGACAGGAATTTTTCCGGACGAAGCAGGGGGTGGAAAACAGCTATCAATCCAGTGACAGCATCAACCAGCTGGACTGGTCGCGGCGTGAAACATTCAAGCAGGATGTTGACTATGTCCGCAGGCTGATTTCGCTCAGAAAAGCGCATCCGGCATTCCGGCTTACGTCATCAGCCGATATTCAGCGCTGCCTTGAATGTCTGGCTCTCAAAGAGCACCTTATTGTATACCGGCTGTTTAACCTAGGCGCAATCGACGAATGGGAAGAAATCATTGTCATCCATCATGGCAGCCCTGATTCTGTTACATGGCAGCTGCCGAAAGATAAGGCTTACCGTCTTCTATGTGATACTGACGGGTTTCGTGCTGATCCGGAAGAAATCAAGAAAGCGGTTGCTGTAAACGGCATCGGAACGGTTATCTTATATTTAGACCGAGATCTTACGAGTTTTGCTTGACGAAGTTTGTGCTATAGCGCTAAAATTTAAAAGACGGCTATTGATTAGCATATGAGACTCTCAATAGCTGTCTTTTTTATTTTTCATACGATTCGTACGAAAAAGGCATTCGCTGGATAGACTGAAGACGAATAGGCCTTTATTCTAAAATATTTTAAGAAATGATGGGTTGAACATTGATATGAACTGGTTGGGACAATTACTAGGTAGCGATTGGGAGATCTTCCCCGCCGGAGGAGCTACAGGAGATGCATATTATGCGAAACATAACGGGCAGCAGCTTTTTTTAAAACGTAATAGCTCACCTTTTTTAGCTGTTTTATCCGCCGAAGGCATTGTTCCTAAGCTGGTTTGGACAAAACGGATGGAGAATGGGGACGTCATAACGGCCCAGCACTGGATGACCGGCAGAGAGCTGAAGCCGAGAGACATGAGCGGACGGTCCGTTGCTGAATTGCTTCGTAAAATACACACATCAAAAGCCTTGCTGGACATGCTGAAGAGACTTGGAAAGGAACCGCTGAATCCAGGGACTCTGCTGTCTCAGTTGAAACAGGCTGTATTTGCTGTGCAGCAATCTTCGCCGCTGATTCAAGAAGGGATTAAGTATTTAGAAGATCATCTGCATGAAGTGCATTTCGGTGAGAAAGTCGTTTGCCATTGTGATGTCAATCATAATAACTGGTTATTGTCTGAAGACAACCAGCTGTATTTAATTGACTGGGACGGCGCCATGATCGCTGATCCGGCGATGGATCTGGGGCCATTGCTGTACCACTACGTCGAAAAGCCAGCTTGGGAGAGCTGGCTGGGCATGTACGGTATTGAGTTAACGGACGGCCTTCGGCTAAGAATGGCATGGTATGTGCTATCTGAAACAATCACTTTCATTGCCTGGCATAAATCCAAAGGAAACGATAAAGAATTCCATGATGCAATGGAAGAACTGCATATGCTGATGAAGCGGATTGTTTAATAATCAGGAATACGAATCCATTTCCTCTACCCATTGAGACAAGCTGCTCTGATGCTCTTGTATGTGTGAGTCGATGGATTTGGATGATATTCCTGATTGGCTGTATCGGTACACATCTTCCAGCACGTTTTTTAAGTGTGAATCGAGCTCGGTGTTTGCCATCAGCGATTTAATCACACGTTCAAGCTGTTCGTACTCTGCGACTGTTCCGCAGCAGTCTAATTGATGGTCAGTCAAAATGTCCTTCAATAGATCAACTTGATTCTCGTAATTTAAACCCATAAAACGGTACACATCCCTTCAGTATCTTACGGGTTAAATTGTTCAAAACAGGATGGTTTTATGCATGAGACACGAGTGTTCCGACAGATGGGAACCTCTTTTTTTATGTGATCTGCTCTAAAAAGGCGCACCTTCAAAAACAAGCTTGCGGGTCTTTTTAATTCATGGTATGTTGTTAGTCGAAATAATAGATAGAGGTGTCAATCATATGAGAATGCGCCACAAGCCTTGGGCTGATGACTTTTTGGCTGAAAACGCAGATATTGCCATCAGCAATCCTGCTGATTATAAAGGAAAATGGAATACAGTGTTTGGCAACAGCAATCCGATCCATATTGAGGTCGGTACAGGAAAAGGGCAATTTATTTCCGGGATGGCCAAACAAAATCCTGACATTAATTATATTGGTATTGAGTTATTTAAAAGCGTCATTGTGACAGCTGTCCAAAAAGTAAAAGATAGCGAAGCGCCGAATGTAAAGCTTTTGAATATAGACGCGGACACGCTGACAGACGTGTTTGAGCCGGGTGAAGTCAAACGGGTGTACTTGAACTTTTCTGATCCTTGGCCGAAAAACCGCCACGAAAAACGCCGTCTGACGTATTCCCATTTTCTTAAGAAATATGAAGAAGTAATGGGGAAAGACGGAGCAATTCATTTTAAAACAGACAACCGCGGCCTGTTTGAGTACTCGCTGAAAAGCTTCTCGGAATACGGTCTGCTGCTGACATATGTCAGTCTTGATCTGCATAACAGCGATATGGAAGATAACATCATGACAGAATATGAAGAAAAATTCTCAGCACTCGGCCAGCCGATCTATCGGGCTGAAGTTGAATGGAAAGCGTAAAACAGACTCTGACACAGGAGTCTGTTTTTTTTATGCGCTGTTTGCTACGATAATGACAGGGGGGATGAAGATGGAAACGATGAAAATTGGAAACACGACGATAACTTGGCTTGACGGAGGGGTGACTCACATGGACGGAGGAGCCATGTTCGGCGTTGTTCCAAAGCCGTTATGGTCAAAAAAATATCCAGTCAATGAAAAAAACCAGATTGAACTAAGGACAGATCCTATTTTGATTCAAAAGGACGGGCTTAATATCATTGTCGACGCCGGAATTGGGTCCGGCAAGCTGACTGATAAACAAAAACGAAACTATGGCGTGACACAAGAGTCGAATGTGAAAACATCATTAGCGGCGCTCGGATTAACAGCTGCTGATATAGATGTGATTGCTATGACACACCTTCATTTCGACCATGCATGCGGTTTAACAGAATATGAAGGAGAGCAACTTACCTCTGTCTTTCCGAATGCAGTGATTTATGCATCAGCCATTGAATGGAATGAAATGCGCCATCCGAATATCAGATCGAAAAATACCTACTGGAAAGAAAACTGGGAAGCGGTTGCCGGCCAAGTGAAGACCTTTGAAGACACTTGCACGATAACAGAGGGGGTTACACTGCATCATACCGGGGGCCACAGTGACGGCCACTGTATTCTTGTATGTGAGGATGCGGGTGAAACCGCGGTACATATGGCGGATTTGATGCCGACCCACGCCCACCGCAATCCATTATGGGTACTGGCTTATGATGATTATCCGATGACCTCTATACCGCAAAAGCAAAAGTGGCAGGCGTATGCAGCGGAAAAAGACGCATGGTTTATTTTTTATCATGATGCCGAATATCGCGCACTGAAATGGGATGGGGACGAAAGGATTACAGAATCACTCAAACGAAAGAAACAATAGCATATTTTCATGTTTACCCTGCATGATTTCCGGCTAATAAAGCAAACCTAGTACTAATTATGCTCAGAAAGGAAGAGGCAGGGTGAAACAATTTGAAGTAACGAACGAAGGAGAAATTCAGACAACATTAAGAGGCCTTGAAGTACTCTCTGTTCCTTTTTTGAACAAAGGAGTTGCTTTTACAAACGAGGAAAGAAAAGCGCTCGGATTGAATGGCTTTCTGCCGCCGAAGGTATTGACCATTGATGAACAGGCAAAAAGAGCGTACGAACAGTTTTCCTCACAGCCTGATGATTTAAGTAAAAACGTTTATTTGACTGCGCTGCACGATCGAAATGAAACGCTGTTTTACCGTTTGTTAAATGACCACTTAGGGGAAATGCTCCCGATTGTATACACGCCGACAGTAGGTACGGCCATTCAGAGATACAGCCATGAATACAGGAAGCCGAGAGGGCTCTATCTGTCCATCGATGACCCGGAAGGCATGAGAGACGCATTTAAACAGTTTAAAGACAAAAGTGATGCCATCGATTTAATTGTCGCAACCGATGCTGAAGGAATTTTAGGAATCGGAGACTGGGGAGTCGGCGGTATCGCGATATCAATTGGCAAACTTGCGGTATACACGGCCGCTGCGGGAATTGATCCGAGCAGAGTGCTGGCTGTCGTTTTGGATGCGGGCACAAATCAAGAGAGCCTCTTGAACGACCCGCTTTATGTCGGCAACCAGCATTCCAGAGTGCGCGGTGAACGCTATGACCAATTTATTGATGAATATGTCTCACTTGCGAGAGAGACATTCCCGAATGCATTGCTCCACTGGGAGGACTTCGGAGCGAAAAATGCGCGCAGCATCTTGAAACGCTATAAAGATAAAATATGTACGTTTAATGATGATATCCAAGGTACAGGCGCTGTTTCACTGGCGGCAGTCTTATCCTGTGCAAAAGCGTCTAAAGTGCCGCTGAGGGATCACAGAGTCGTCATATTCGGAGCGGGGACGGCAGGAATCGGAATTGCTGAACAGCTGCGGGAAGCCTTGGTGCGCGAAGGGCTGAGTGAGGAAGAATCATACCAGCGATTCTGGTGCATAGACCGGAACGGGCTGTTAACAGATGATATGGATCAGCTTCTCGATTTCCAAAAGCCTTATGCCCGTTCGGCTGATGAAGTGAAGGATTATCAGCGTAACGGAGAAGGCGGGGGCATTGATCTTCTTGAAGTGGTCCGGCAGGCGAAACCGACGATCCTGATCGGGACATCTACGGTTTCCGGTGCCTTTACAGAAGAAATTGTCAAAGAAATGGCGTCACACGTAAAACGTCCGGCGATTTTGCCGATGTCGAATCCGACGACTCTTTCTGAAGCAAAACCGCAAGATTTAATTGAATGGACGGAAGGCCGTGCGCTTATCACGACAGGAAGCCCGTTCCCGCCAGTGGAATATAACGGCGTGACATATCATATCGGACAGGCCAACAACGCACTAGTCTTCCCAGGTCTTGGGCTTGGAACGATTGTCACCAAATCAAAATTAATCACCGATGGCATGTTTGAAGCATGTGCCCGCGCGATCGCAAGTATGGTCAATGTCGGCGTGCCTGGCGCGCCGATGCTTCCGAAGGTGGAGGATTTACGGACTGTATCGGCAACGGTTGCAGTTGAAGTCGCTAAAACCGCCATTAAGGAAGGCGTGGCCACTGAAGAGCCTGAGGACATCATTCAGGCTGTGCAGGACGCGATGTGGTATCCGGTATACAAACCAATTCGCGCGATATAATATAAAAAAGAGCCGCTGCATGGGCAGCGGCTCCTATTTTACGCTTGTCCGGTGTTAAGACGCGATTGTATCGATAACATCTACAATTCTCCCCGTTTTCGCATCCACCATTACTTCATATTGCTCTAGTTCTCCGAAAGCTGACCGTGTAACACCGGTCTTGTACACCTGCACGGTTTCTCCATTCACATTGTAGGGCTCCGGCTGGGTGTAGATCCATGATCCATCAATCGGCCCCCGCTGTTTAAAAGCGGATTTTACGATACGAAGCGCTCTTTCTGAAGAAATATAAGGCTTCATCACATATTGCTTCACAACAACAGCCGTACAAATTCCAAGTCCTGCTCCTAAAAGAAGATGACGCAATTTCAAAATAAAGCACCTCCTGATTGATCGTACTTTCATTATACAGAAACCGCCAAATCCTGTTAAGCGATACGCGGCTCATTGAGCAGATTCAATCAGCGTGCTTGGAAAACAGGATTTTTTCTAATAAAATAAAAGAACTACATAGAAATGAGGGGAAAACATGAATCAAGAAACGAAAGCGCTTTTCCAAACACTGACGCAGCTTCCTGGAGCGCCGGGCAATGAGCATCAGGTCCGCGCGTTTATGAAGCAGGAGCTTGCCAAATATGCCGATGATATCGTTCAGGACAGACTGGGAAGTGTTTTCGGAGTCAGAAAAGGCGGAGAGGACGCGCCGAAAATCATGGTGGCTGGACATATGGATGAAGTCGGATTTATGGTGACATCCATTACAGATAACGGATTACTCAGGTTCCAAACGCTCGGCGGCTGGTGGAGTCAGGTGCTGCTGGCGCAAAGAGTGGAAATTCAAACAGATAACGGCCCGGTTCCGGGGGTTATTTCAAGCATACCGCCGCATCTGTTAACAGATGCTCAGCGAAACCGTCCGATGGATATCAAAAACATGATGATTGATATCGGAGCGGATGATAAGGAAGACGCCATCAAAATCGGCATTAAACCGGGCCAGCAAATTGTCCCTGTATGCCCGTTTACCATTATGGCGAATGAAAAGAAAATATTATCAAAAGCGTGGGATAACCGGTATGGCTGCGGATTGAGCATTGAATTGCTGAAGGAATTGCAAGGAAAAGAACTGCCAAATACGCTTTACGCTGGCGCAACTGTTCAGGAAGAAGTCGGCTTAAGAGGCGCGCAGACAGCGTCTCATATGATCAAACCGGATTTGTTCTTCGCGCTTGACGCCAGTCCGGCAAACGACATGAGCGGCGATAAACAGCAGTTTGGGCAGCTTGGGAAGGGCTTTTTGCTGCGCATACTTGACAGAACGACAGTCATGCACCGCGGAATGAGAGAATTTGTTCTGGATATGGCTGAAACGCATCAGATTCCATATCAATACTTTGTTTCCGGCGGCGGAACAGATGCAGGCAGAGTGCATATTTCAAACAGCGGCGTTCCGTCAGCAGTTATCGGGATCTGCTCCCGCTACATTCATACAAATGCGTCTATTATCCATATTGATGATTACGCTGCGGCTAAAGAAATGCTGATAAAGCTCGTAACTGCCTGTGACAAGCAGACAGTTGAAGCAATTAAAGAAAATATGTAAAACCTGAAGAAAAAGCTTGTTGAGCAAGGCTGTAAGCCATGTCGACAAGCTTTTTTCTTATTTTGTTTCAAATACATAGGAAAGTGCTTTAATGGCTTGGTTCACCGTTTCAACAGTCATATTCGCTTTGTTTGAAAGCTCTTTTAATGGGTGGTGGAGCGATTCAGGACGAATGATGATCAAGGGTTTGCCTTTTGCGATGGCATAGGAAGCATCCATTGCTGTGTTCCATTGTTTATACTTTTCGCCAAACAAGGCGATTACAAAGTCGGCTTTATTCATCAAGACGGCAGTTCTGAAGTTATTGATATCAGAAGCCTTGTCGTCCTTATAGACAGCGTTTGGCTGAGCGCCCATGATTTCTTCACCGATATTGTCTGAACGGTCGTGATGCTCCATCGGGCCGACAAACGTAATCGGCAGCTTCAGTGACTTCGTTTTCTCCTTTATTTCCTCACGCCAATTGCTGTGGATTTCTCCGGCTAAATAGACGATAAACTCCAAACTGGATCCCTCCTTATGTATGACCATTTGTCAATTTGACCCTCATGTAAAAGATGTTAAACGAAACGTGCTTGATAATGCAAATAAAATATGATAATGATAATGGGAAAGCTTATCTTACATATTCATTCGTTGCATATAAGTGGTTTTGCCGCAAGCAGTTTGGTATGATCCAAATGGACGAGTATCGATAAACTAACATGTAAGAACATAAACAACTGGAGGGATATTTGATGAAAAAAATCGAGACAACACAAGAATTGGAAAAAGCGGTAAAGGATGATTGGGCAGTATTTATGTTTTCTGCCGACTGGTGCCCGGACTGCCGTTTTGTAGAACCTTTTCTTCCGGAATTGGAAGCAGACTTTCCTGAATTCACTTACTACTATGTAGACCGCGACAAATTTATTGATACATGCGCAGAGTGGGAGATTTACGGCATTCCAAGCTTTGTTGTGTTTAATGAAGGAAAAGAAGTGAATCGTTTTGTGAGCAAAGACCGCAAAACAAAAGAAGAAATTGAACAGTTTTTAACTGACTCTCTCGCAAAAGCGTAAAGGAGGATATCCGGTTTGAAAATGACCTCAAGGAAGCTGTCAGACATATTGAAACAGCGCCTTCAGCACGAGAATCGCTCCTTTTTATTTGACAGAGAAAAAGACACCCTCCGTGTTGAGGATGAAACAACTAAAAAAGGAATTACGCTCGACCTGCCGCCGATTATTGCAAAATGGGAACTGAAAAAAGACGAAGCCATTGACGAGATCGTTTACTATGTATCAGAAGCCATGACAGCTATGGAAGGGAAGTCGCAGGAAATAACCGGGAAGGAAAGCCGCATTTATCCGGTCATCCGCTCAACCTCTTTTCCGGACAAGTCCAGCGAAGAGATCCCGCTTATTTATGACGATCATACCGCAGAAACAAGAATTTACTATGCTCTTGATCTGGGCAAAACCTATCGTTTAATTGATCAGCGCATGCTTGAGAAAGAAAACTGGACAAGGGAGCGGATCAGAGAAACGGCTGCGTTTAACCTCCGCTCTCTGCCGACGGTTGTCAAAGAGGATACAGTTGCCGGCAATCTCTTTTACTTCTTCAGAGCAAACGACGGTTACGACGCCAGCCGGATTCTGAACGAAGCGATTTTAAATGAGTATAAACAAAATGCTAAAGGTGAGCTTGCGATCTCTGTTCCGCATCAGGACGTTCTGATACTTGCTGACATTCGGAATGAATCAGGGTATGATATTTTAGGACAAATGTCGATGAGCTTCTTTGCAGGCGGCACCGTTCCGATTACGGCGCTTTCTTTCCTGTACAATGAAGGAAAGCTGGAGCCGGTGTTTATCTTGGCAAAAAGCCGTCCGAAAAAGGATTAGAAAGGATTTTTTACTTATGAACGCTTTTTATAATAAAGAAGGTGTGGGAGATACACTTCTGATCTCTCTAAAAGACGTAACGCGCGAGCAAGTAGGCTATGAAAAACACGGCGACGTCGTCAAAATTTTC
The DNA here is from genome assembly GCF_054161355.1 of Bacillus sp. PK3-037. NCBI lineage: Bacteria > Bacillati > Bacillota > Bacilli > Caryophanales > Bacillaceae > Bacillus > Bacillus sp. PK3-037. The sequence goes on from NZ_CP096408.1 coordinate 1,227,942, forward strand.
AATAGCGAAACAAATGAAACGACGGGTTTTAACATCTTTAACGCGTCTTCATACTTAACCATTGATGAAAACGGCCCTGTTGCCCTTTCAGAAACATTCGTTCAAGATGTGAATGAAATGCTAAACAGAAACAGCATTGAAGAAACATTAGTCGTTGATTTATCTCCAAAGTTTGTTGTCGGATATGTTGAATCAAAAGAAAAACATCCGAATGCGGATAAATTAAGCGTATGTAAAGTCAACGTAGGAGATGAAACGCTTCAGATCGTTTGCGGCGCGCCTAATGTTGATCAAGGTCAAAACGTTGTCGTTGCCAAAGTCGGCGCTGTAATGCCGAGCGGACTCGTCATTAAGGATGCTGAGCTTCGGGGCGTACCGTCGAGCGGAATGATCTGCTCCGCAAAAGAGCTTGCATTGCCTGCCGCTCCGGCTGAAAAAGGAATCCTTGTATTAGAAGGAGACCATGAGGCTGGAGACGCGTTTCAGTTTTAGACTCCCATAAACGCGCCGAAAAAATCGAATCATGTTAAAAAAGCCGCTAAGCCCTTGTTTAGCGGCTTTGTTTTGCTGAAAGCTTAATCTTTTCTGGGCCGACAAGCAGTGGTATACTAAAAATCGTCCCAGAAAACTATAAGGGAGTTAGAGATGAATTATGAGTTGGCTTCATAAATTTTTTGATTTGTTTTTAGGAGAGAGTGAAGAGGACGCTGAACGGCAGACAAAACCTGCTCAAATTCCGAAACAGCCAGAATCGCATCACTCCGAAGGGCAATTAAAACGAATGGAAGATCCTAAAATATATTACGAATATCCTAAAGGCAAGTTCCGTTTTCCGGTTGTGCCTGACGGATACCAAAAAAATGATTTGAGAAGGCGCCGCCCGCCATCGGAGGAACCGCAAGCGGAGCCTCGTTCTAGCGCTGCTCAGCACAGAGACCGCACAAATAATGAAAAAGAGCACCATACATATGAAAAATCAGAGCCGGCCAAGAAACCTTTTAAACCGACAAATATACCTTCGCCTGTATATGGATTTAATCAAAAACCATCTGTGAAAAAGGACGTGCCGAAACAATCTGCGGAAAAAAAAGGTGTGCAAAAAAAGCCGGAACCTGCAGAAGAGAAGGTAACGCTGCTTTCAGAAGAAATCGAACGCGAACGCTATCCAATGCAGGACCGGCCGCCGCAGAAACAGAAGAAGGAGCCTCTCTTTTCATATGACCGATTCGAAGAACAGCCTTCTGGCGTCCTAAAAAGTACGAATGAAACAATGGCAAAGCACTCCGCAGAGGAGCTGTCAGACAAAATGGCTCCAAAAGATGCTGAGATGAGGTCAGAAGAAACAGAACAAATGAATATGCAGCAGGAAGAATCTTTCTTGCGCGAAGAAAAATCTTGGGAAGAGGCTGTGACAGGTGCTGAAACTGAGGCAGAAGAGCCGTCAGCCAACGAAGGAAACGTTCGTGAAAAAGCTGTTCCAGAAACTGCTGACACCATGTCAGCCCCAGCAGAAAAAATGGAATTCCATGAGCATGAAAAACCTTTCTTGCATAATGAACGATACGAGGAAGAGACTGTGGCAGATGCCGGGCAAGAAGCAGAGGAACTGTCAGACAGCCATACAGCTGCTCACGAAGAAATCATTCCGGAAGCTGCATCAGCTCAAGTGATAGAGGAAAACAGCCAGCCTGAAGCAACCGCGGCCCAGATAAATGACTATCCAGAACCGGAACATAGCACAGAAGAGGATTCTCAATCCCATTCTGCGGCGGATGAAAGCCGGGAGGAAGAAGTTTCTGCGGGTGAAAGACGCACGGCCCCAGCAGAACAGCAGAACAGAACCGAGAAGTCGGGTGACAATCCTGAACGAAGTCCAGCACTTCAGAAGGGACCGTCTGTTCCTTTTAATGTTATGATGCTGAAAAGCGATGCGCATAAACAGCAAAAAGCAGGGGAGCGCCGCGGAAGCTATGTGTTCCCAAATGTCGCACTGCTCGATGTGCCGCCAGCACAAGTTCAGGACGATTCTGCGTGGATAGAAAACCAGTGTCAGCTGCTTGATTTAACTTTGAAAAACTTTAACGTTCGGGCCAATGTGGTTCATGTAACGCAAGGGCCGTCAGTCACAAGATTTGAAGTACACCCTGAACCGGGTGTAAAGGTGAATAAAATCACCAACCTGTCTGATGACATTAAACTCAGCCTGTCCGCCAGAGATATTCGAATAGAAGCACCGATTCCGGGGAAAAACACGATCGGAATTGAAGTGCCGAACCGCACGAGCAAGGTGGTTGATTTGCGCCAAATGATTCGCAGCTCTGCTTTCAGGACGAGCAAGTCACCGCTTACGGCAGCACTTGGATTGGATATTTCGGGGAATCCTGTTGTCATTGATCTGAAGAAAATGCCGCACGGTCTTATTGCCGGAGCTACAGGATCGGGAAAAAGCGTGTGCATCAATACGATTTTAGTGAGTCTGCTTTATAAAGCTGATCCGAGTGAAGTGAAGGTGCTGCTGATTGATCCGAAAATGGTAGAGCTTGCGCCTTACAACAAAATTCCTCATCTCGTCAGCCCTGTCATTACCGACGCCAAAGCGGCTACAGCTGCTTTAAAATGGGTCGTTGAGGAAATGGAGCGCCGCTATGAACTGTTTGCCCATTCCGGTGTTCGCGATATTGACCGTTTTAATCAATTAACCTCTGATCACCAAACGGGCGAAAAATTGCCGTATTTAGTTGTGGTCATTGACGAGCTTGCCGACTTGATGATGGTAGCTCCAAATGATGTAGAAGAAAGCATTGCCCGGATTGCTCAAAAAGCAAGAGCCTGCGGAATCCATTTGCTAGTCGCGACTCAGCGTCCGTCAGTCGATGTCATTACCGGTCTGATTAAAGCGAATATCCCGACGAGAATTGCGTTTTCTGTCTCCAGCCAGGTTGATTCCCGAACAATCATTGACATGGCTGGTGCGGAAAAACTTCTCGGCAAAGGAGATATGCTCTTTTTAGAGAACGGTTCTGGAAAACCGGTCCGTCTTCAAGGCAACTTTGTATCGGACCGGGAAATTGACCGTGTCGTTTCCCATGTCAGAAACCAGCTGCCGCCAGCTTATTTATTCGAACAGGAAGAATTAGTCAGACAAGGCTCTGCCTTAAAGGAAGAGGATGAGCTGTTTTATGAGGCGTGCGAATTTGTTGTTGAGCAAAACAGTGCAAGCACGTCAAGCCTGCAAAGAAGATTTAGAATCGGATATAATCGGGCTGCAAGGCTGATTGATATGATGGAAGCGGAAGGTATGATCTCTGAGGCGAAAGGAAGCAAGCCTCGAGAGGTGCTGATCACTGCAAGTGATTTAATAAACGAATAATATAGGTTCATTTTCACAGCAAACATGGTATGATAATGGATAGAGCATTTAACAGCTATGCCGCTTTACAGCAAATGGGCATAGAAATCGTGATATTCAGGTTTAATCGGAAAGAAATAACCGGATACTGAACATAACAAAAAATATAAGGATACGCCGTCAGGCGGCTTTTCAGCCGCCGCGGTCGCAAATTGAAATGAACGTCATATACTGGGGAACAGATAGACGTTTGTTGGAGGTACAATTATGACTGTTTATCATTTTGTTGGAATAAAAGGGACGGGTATGAGTCCGCTTGCCCAAATACTTCATGATAATGGATATACTGTCCAAGGATCGGATATCGAAAAATTCATTTTTACACAAACGGCGCTTGAAAAAAGAAACATCACTGTTCTTCCTTTTAGCGCGGATAACATCAAACCCGGCATGACAGTTATCGCCGGAAACGCATTCCCAGACACGCATCCAGAGATTGAAAAAGCCATGTCTGATGGAATTCCGGTGATTCGTTATCATAAGTTTTTAGGTGATTACATGAAAAAATTCACCAGTGTCGCGGTTACTGGTGCGCACGGTAAAACGTCGACTACGGGGCTGCTGGCTCACGTCATCCAAAACGCAAAACCGACGTCTTTCTTAATCGGGGACGGAACAGGCCAAGGAAATGAAAACAGCGAATACTTCGTATTTGAAGCGTGCGAATACCGCCGCCATTTCTTAAGCTATCAGCCTGACTACGCGATTATGACGAATATTGATTTTGATCATCCTGATTACTTCTCAAATATTGACGATGTGTTTGACGCTTTTCAGGAAATGGCTCTTCAAGTTAACAAAGGCATTATTGCCTGCGGGGATGATGAGTATCTGCCGAAAATCCATGCAAATGTGCCTGTCGTTTATTACGGCACAGGAGAAGAAAATGATTTTCAAGCGAGAAACATCGTAAAAAGCACAGAAGGGACAACTTTCGATGTCTTTGTCCGCAATACATTCTATGACACATTTTATATTCCTGCGTACGGCCATCATAATGTATTGAACTCATTGGCGGTCATCGCGTTGTGCCATTATGAGGAAATTGACGCCAGCGTTATTAAACATGGCCTCAAATCATTCGGCGGCGTCAAACGCAGATTCAATGAGAAACAGCTCGGAAACCAAGTGTTAATTGATGACTACGCTCATCACCCGACAGAAATAAAAGTGACGATTGAGGCGGCAAGACAGAAATACCCTGATCGTGAAATCGTTGCGGTATTCCAGCCACATACATTTACGCGGACACAGCAATTCCTTGATGAATTTGCTGAAAGCCTGAGCGGGGCAGACTGTGTGTATTTATGCGACATCTTCGGGTCAGCCCGGGAAAACGCAGGTAAGCTGACGATCGGCGACCTGCAGGGAAAAATTCATAATGCCAGGCTGATTGCAGAAGATGATACATCTGTTTTAAAAGCCCATGATAAAGCCGTTCTCATCTTTATGGGAGCAGGAGATATCCAAAAATATATGAGAGCCTACGAAAACGTCATGGCATAATAAAAAGCAGTGATTTCACTGCTTTTTATTTATCTGAAGAGACATCCTCTTAAAGGATTTTTCAAATGTAATGGAGAATAATATGTATACAGCCCAACAGATATGTTTATGATTTTACAAATCGGGTAAACAGCAGTATATCCTGCAGCAAGGAGGTTTAAGATGATTATCATTCTTTATTTAAGCGTTGCGCTAATCGCAGTAGCATTTCTCGTCTTAGTGATCTATTTGTCTAAAACACTAAAGTCACTGCAGCTGACATTAAAACATGTTGCATCCACGCTCGAAGGGCTGGAGGGACAAATGAAAGGCATTACCACTGAAACTGCCGAGCTTTTACATAAGACCAACCGCTTGGCTGAAGATATTCAGGAAAAATCAGAAAAGCTGAACACGGTCGTTCATGCTGTTCAAGGGGTGGGAACCTCTGTGCAGCAGTTCAATACATCAATGAAGCAGGCGGCAGGGTCTGTATCGGCATCAGTGAGAGAAAACCAAGATAAAATCAATCAGGTTGTCACCTGGAGCCAGGCAGCAATGGAAATTTGGGAGAAGTGGAAGCGAAAGAAATCAGCTCTTTAAGAGAGAAAAACACTTTGAGGAGGAATAATGATGAGCAAAGATGGAATTAATAGTAAAGATTTTTTAATCGGTACTTTAATCGGAGGAATCATCGGAGCCACCACTGCGCTTTTCCTAGCACCTAAATCTGGGAAAGAACTACGAGACGATCTCGGAAATCAAGCTGTTGCTCTGCGGGATAAAACAGATAAAATGACGGCAGACGCAAAAGAAAAAGGCACACAATATGTCAGCATTGCAAAAGACAAAACATCTAACATCACACAGCTTGTCGCCGATCAGTCAGGACAGATCATGAACAAGGTCAAAGATTTAAGAGACCGTTCAAAATCTGCAAATACCGAGTCATCATCTGCTATGCAAGATATGAAAAACGAAGCAATGCAGGCGGCTAACGAAGCAAAAGATCAAGTCCTCCAAACGAAAGAAGACGTAAAAGACGAGCTGAATGATGCACAAAAACAGGCCGAGCACATCAACCGCTGAGCCCGGAAGGAGCAGACTTGACTAATGGCAAAACAGCTAATTCAATCTGAGGAAGAGTTTAAGCGTATTGCAGAAAAGGAAGGCACATTCTTGTTTTTTAAGCACAGCTTAACATGCCCGATCAGCCAAGCCGCATTTCAAGAATTTGATGCCTTTGCAAATCGGCATGAAGAAGTGCCGGCTTACTATCTGCAAGTACAAGAGGCACGGCCCCTGTCAAATTTCATCGCAGAAACATACGGAGTCAAGCACGAAAGCCCTCAAGTTTTCGTGATCCAAAACGGTGAAGTAAAGTGGCATACCTCACATTCACAAATTACAGAAGCGGCGATTGAGCAGCATCTGTCCTAGAAAAAAGCGTCCAGATATGATCTGGCGCTTTTTTTTTTTTGAAAAAACTATTGATCATTTTCTTCACATCATGTACGATAGCATCATACATTACTTTATCACTTAAAAGCGTTTGGGTAATAAAGTAGGCTTTTTTAAAAATTTTGTATTTCAGTATTTCCATTTGGTTTTACTTATAGTAAGATGCATGTTAACTACAAAATAAAAAATGAATGTGCAGGGAAAGGATGAAAAAAATGAGCAACACAGAATTAGAGCTTCTAAGGCAGCAGGCAGACGAATTAAACTTGCAAATTTTAAAATTAATCAACCAGCGCGGAAATGTTGTGAAAGAGATCGGTAAAGCGAAAGAAGCCCAAGGTGTCAATCGCTTTGATCCCGTCAGAGAACGCACAATGTTAAATAAAATCATTGAAAACAATGACGGACCATTCGAAAATTCTACTATCCAGCACATTTTTAAAGAAATCTTTAAAGCAGGTTTAGAACTTCAGGAGGAAGATCACAGCAAAGCGCTTCTTGTTTCCCGTAAGAAAAAACCTGAAGATACAATCGTTGATATCAAAGGTGAAAAAGTCGGAGACGGCCAGCAAAGATTTATCGTCGGACCGTGTGCGGTTGAGAGCTATGAGCAGGTGGCGGAAGTGGCTGCGGCTGCTAAAAAACAAGGGATTAAAATTCTTCGCGGAGGAGCCTTTAAGCCTCGTACGAGCCCATACGATTTCCAAGGCCTCGGTGTAGAAGGACTCCAAATCTTAAAACGTGTAGCGGACGAATTTGACCTGGCTGTTATCAGCGAAATCGTAACGCCGGCTCATATTGAAGAAGCGCTTGACTACATTGATGTGATTCAGATCGGTGCGCGTAATATGCAGAACTTTGAATTGCTGAAAGCTGCAGGTTCCGTGAAAAAGCCTGTCCTTCTGAAACGCGGACTTGCTGCAACGATCTCGGAATTCATCAATGCAGCTGAATACATTATGGCACAAGGAAATGATCAAATTATCCTTTGTGAGCGCGGTATCAGAACATACGAAACAGCAACGAGAAACACGCTCGATATTTCAGCTGTGCCAATTCTGAAACAGGAAACGCATTTGCCGGTCTTTGTTGATGTGACGCATTCAACGGGCCGCCGCGACCTCCTTCTTCCGACAGCTAAAGCCGCTTTAGCGATCGGTGCTGACGGCGTAATGGCAGAGGTTCATCCTGATCCATCAGTCGCACTTTCTGACTCTGCTCAGCAAATGGCGATCCCTGAATTCGAAAAATGGCTGAATGAACTGAAACCAATGGTGAAAGTCAAAGCCTAATGGAATGAGATCAATACAAAAGGCCGCATATGCGGCCTTTTTTTGCGCTTTCTCGTTTATTTAATTATAAAACTCAAGTATACGTTTTCATCATCTATAAAAACGTGTATAATTTCATGAGAAGTATTTAAATTTGATGAATAATGAAAAATAATGTAGACTACTGACTTACGCTTACAAATCATAAACGACATAAATTCGGACATTATGACATTTCTCTACATAAAGTGTTTATGCTATAGATAAGGATAAGTGTATCCAGTAAAAGGAGTGGTTTTAGGATGAGCAATATTACGATCTACGACGTAGCGAGAGAAGCTAATGTAAGCATGGCAACCGTTTCCCGTGTCGTGAATGGAAACCCGAATGTAAAACCGACAACGAGAAAGAAAGTCTTGGAAGCCATTGACCGTCTCGGCTACCGTCCAAACGCGGTGGCAAGAGGGCTTGCAAGCAAAAAAACAACAACTGTAGGTGTCATCATTCCTGATATCTCAAGCATTTTCTATTCAGAGCTTGCGCGCGGAATTGAAGATATCGCGACAATGTATAAATATAACATCATTTTGAGCAACTCTGACCAAAACTTGGAGAAAGAGCTGCACTTATTAAACACAATGCTCGGCAAACAGGTCGACGGCATCGTATTTATGGGCGGAAACATTACGGACGAGCATGTAGCGGAATTTAAGCGTTCGCCAGTGCCGATCGTGCTTGCCGCTTCTGTTGAAGAGCAGGGTGAAACACCATCAGTCGCAATTGATTACGAGCAGGCGATTTATGACGCGGTGAAGCTTTTGGTTGATAAGGGGCACACTGATATCGCGTTTGTTTCCGGCCCGATGACAGAACCGATCAACCGCTCAAAGAAACTGCAAGGCTACAAACGGGCGCTTGAAGAGGCGAATCTTCCGTTTAATGAACAATTTGTCGCTGAAGGTGATTACACGTATGATTCCGGACTTGAGGCGCTTCAGCATCTCATGAGCCTGGACAAAAAACCGACAGCGATTCTTTCCGCAACTGATGAAATGGCGCTCGGCATTATTCATGCCGCACAGGATCAAGGCCTGTCCATTCCTGAGGATCTCGACATTATCGGCTTTGATAATACGAGATTAAGCTTGATGGTTCGGCCGCAGCTTTCAACAGTAGTTCAGCCGACGTATGATATTGGCGCGGTTGCCATGAGACTGCTGACAAAGCTCATGAATAAAGAGCCGGTGGAAGAGCATATTGTCGAATTGCCGCATCGCATAGAGTTAAGACAGTCAACCAAGTCATAAGAAAAACAAGAAAGCAAGCTTCACCTCTAAGGTGGATTCTTGCTTTTTTCGTATGAGTGAGGAGAAATGATGAAACGTTTTGATTATCTTACACCTGTTGGTTTTGTGTTAGGAACGATTATTATTGTGATTGGAATTATTTCCGGATCGGGAATAAGCGGTTTCCGCTCTTTTCTAGATCTGACTTCTTTCTTTATCGTAACAGGAGGGCTTTGCGCCGCTGTTTTTATCAGTTTTCCGCCAAGAGAGCTGAAAAAAACGCCCACTGTGTTAAAGCAGGCATTTATCCGCCAGGAAGACAATGTAAAAGATCTTGTGAAAACCTTCGTTTCCCTTTCCGATCATGCGCGAAAACATGGGCTTTTATCACTGGATGATCAGGCCAGAGAAATCAGAGATCCATTCTTGAAAAAGGGGCTGCTTCTGACGGTTGACGGCTGGGATGAAGAAACGATTCGGCTTGTCATGGATTCAGAAATTGCAGCAATGGAGGAACGGCACCGCAAAGGGCGGCGTGTTTTGGAGAAGGCGGGGGAATTTGCTCCGGCATGGGGCATGATTGGAACACTGGTCGGGCTGGTGCTGATGCTCAAAAACTTAAATGACCCCGATATGCTCGGTCCGAATATGGCTGTTGCACTTTTGACGACCTTATATGGATCATTGCTGGCAAACATGGTATTTAATCCGATTGCGGCTAAGCTCGAAGAAAAAACAGAAAGTGAAATCTTCATCAAACAGGTGATGGTGGAAGGTATCATCGGGATACAATCCGGAAAAAATCCGCGCAATCTGGAAAGCCAGCTCGTTGTTTTCAGTTCTCGGGAAGAATGGCGGAAGCAGCATAATCAAGTAAAGACAAAAAAGGGATCTGTACATGAAGCTTAGAAGAGACCGCTTTGAACGAAGGAATGGAAACGGGAAAAACAATCAATCATCCTCGGGCTGGATGGTCACCTTTACAGATCTGGTTACGCTGATCCTTGTGTTCTTTATTTTACTTTTTTCGATGTCGCAGATCGATCTGCAGAAATTTAAAGCAGCGGTGGACTCAATCCAAAAGGAAGGCAGCGGACTTCAGCCGGACCAAACGTCCATAGAAAAAAAGGATACATCGCCAGCCGATGCAGAGAAGCAAGAGGATCAGCAGGATCAGCTTCTCAAGAAAGTAAATACATATATAAAAGACAATCATTTGAAGGCCACAGCCAAACGAGATGAACGCGGTGTCGTGCTCGTTCTGCAGGAGGCTGTGCTGTTTGATACAGGTGAGGCAAAGGTGCTGAAAAATGCCGAAACGCTTCTTCACCAAATTGCAGTCCTTCTTCAGACTATTCCAAATGATATACAGGTGGAGGGCCATACAGACAGCCGAAACATTTCAACGTACAGGTATCCGTCCAACTGGGAGCTATCCGCAGCACGGGCAAGCGGAGTCATTCAATATTTCACATCAAAAGAGAAACTCCCGTCGAAGCGATTTATCGCTGTTGGCTATGCGGATACAAAGCCTGTAAAGGATAACAAAACAAATGAACACATGAAGGAAAACAGACGTGTAGAAATCGTCATCAAAAAATCAAAAACGACCTCTTCGTGAAGGTCGTTTTTTTATTTTGTTTTTTCCTGACGCTCTGAACGTATCGCATATAACGCTTTGCTGACGGTTTGGGCATTTTTTTCTGTAATTTCTGGCTTGCGTGGAATCGCCGGATATAAATCGGCGGGATCGCTCCAGCTGGACGGAAGGGTGACTGGGCATTGCTTTTGCCATTTTGCGATCCATTCAGATGGAATGTCATGTCCCGGATCGATCCCTTTCATTTCAAGCCATACTCGGGCCCAGGCACGGGGCACCACACGCCAAATATCATATCCGCCTCCTCCGACGGCGATCCATCTTCCGCCGCAATATTGATGCGCTAAAGCGTGAGCAAGCCGCGGAATCTGTTCGTAAATGGCAATCGTTGCCGACAAATGCGTCAGCGGATCGTAGTAATGGGCATCAGCTCCATTTTGGCTGATAATCACATCCGGCTGAAAATAAGCGGCGATTTCTGAAGCTGCTGTCTGGTAAGCCTCAATAAATGAATCATCCTCTGTAAACGCATCAAGCGGGATATTAAAGGAATATCCGTAGCCTTTTCCGCTGCCTTTTTCCTGAATCTGACCGGTTCCGGGGAATAAATACCGCCCCGTTTCATGAATGGACAGGGTGCATACGTTGGGATTATCATAAAACGCAAATTGCACACCGTCTCCGTGATGGGCGTCCGTATCAATATACAGCACCTTGGCTTGATATTTTTTCTGAATATATTGAATCGCTACAGCGCTGTCGTTGTATATGCAAAATCCCGAAGCCCTTCCGCGAAACCCGTGGTGCAGGCCTCCCCCGAGGTTGGCAGCATGCAGTGCTTGTCCAGACATGACATAATCCGCAGCTGTTAAGGTTCCGCCGACTAATAGTGAGGCCGCTTCATGCATGCCTGCAAAGACGGGTGTATCTTCAGTGCCGAGCCCGTAGCTTTCCCCTTCTTCGGGTGGAAGTTTTCCGGCGCCGGCAAGCTGTACTGCCTGAATATAATCGTCCGTATGCACAAGAGCCAGCTCATCTTCTGCCGCAAGCCGGGGACTGACGATATCCCCCTCGTCAAAGGCATCCATCGATTTGAGCAAATCATATGTCAGCAGAACACGCTGCTGATTAAAGGGGTGCTCCTGATGAAACATATAAGTCTGATAAGAGGGAGAATAAATAAACACACTGTCCCTCATAGCTGATCCCTGTGCTCTGACGGCCAGACGATGAGATGCCCGTTTTTTTGCAATTCCTGCAAAAACGGCAGCGGATTCATCGTCTTGATACGGAATACAAGCACCTTTGCGCCGGAATCGTCATGGGGATAGACAAGAACGCTCAGTATTTTGACCTGAAGTCTTTGGCAGAGGCTACTGATATCGGCGAGGCTTTTTGTGATGTCATGTACTTTTATTTCAACCTGCGATCCGGGCTGGTCAGCGCCTGTCAGCTTCACAAAAGTCCGCAACAAATCGGTTTTTGTCAGAATGCCGATTACCTCTTGATGCTGCACGACTGGAAGGCAGCCGATGCCGTGCTCGTAGAAAACGGCTGATATTTCTTCAACAAAATCAAGCGGATGGGCGCACACGACGTCTTTTTTCATAATTGATTCCACGCTTCGTGTGAGAAAACGGCTGCGTTTGCTTTCTTCAAAAATGCTGGGGCTGGCCTGTTTCATATCTCTGTCTGTAATCATCCCAATCACATGACGGTCTTCATTAATAATAGGCAAATGCCTGATATGAAATTCCTCCAGCTTGTGTATGGCCGTTTCAAGCGTATCCGTTTTCGTTAATGTGATGACATCCTTTTTCATGATTTGCTCAACAATCATTATCTTTTCCCCTTTGTCAGTGTCAGTTAATACATATAACGATGATAAAAACGGAGCCTGTCAAATCGTTCAATTGATTCCTGGCTGACGTTTTTTCCGATGCGCGCCATCAGGCAGTTCGCAGGATGGGAGCTGATCTCGGGCTCATCGGTGGCAAACCAGACCAATCCGCCTGCGTTCATCATTTTCTCCATGATCTTTCTGTACTCCCACACATCCTTTTTCATCCCTTTTAAATCCCAATGCCAGTAATATTCTGTCGTCATCACAATGTAGTTCTCCATTTGCTCGTCCATCATGCTGACGGTCAGAAGTGTTTTTCCGACAGAACATCCCCGGTATTCCGGTGCCACCTCAATGGCTCCGAGCTCAAGCAAATCCTCCATATTTCCTTCTGACCATCTTTCGAGCGGGTCAGGGTATAGATACGTCACATAGCCGACAATGGCCTGGCCGTCTCTGGCAATGATAATGCGTCCCTCAGGAAGGCCGGCAATATCGACTAATGCTTCATGCTGTTCCCGGGGCGGCCGAAATGCGGTCAAATCCTTATGAAACTCATAACCTGCCAAGTCTTCTGGAGAGACAGGCCCTTCTATCAGTAAGGAGCCGGTTGCTGTTTTGATGTTTGCAGAGTGATATGTTTTATGATGTTCCACTGATTCACCGTCCCATCAATTTCTATAAAAAATACATGCCTCCTTTAAGAATAACAAATTATAAAGCGTTTTCAACATGGTTTATATTTTAAAAATTGAGAAGAATATGAATATATACTATAATAAATGTGACAACTTCAGCAAAGGGGGATGTTTGGACATGAATTTGAAAGCGTTGCCAGCGATAGAGGGGGATCATAACCTAGAAAACTACGATGAAACGTATCGGCAATTTGATTGGTCCGAAGCGGAGAAACATTTCTCTTGGCATAAGACAGGGAAATTGAACGCGGCTTATGAAACGATAGACCGCCACGCCGAATCTTTTCGGAAAAACAAAATAGCACTTTATTATAAGGACGCAAAACGGGATGAAAAATACACATTTAAAGAAATGAAAGAAGAAACAAACAGAGCCGGGAATGTGCTGAGACGGTATGGAAATGTGGAAAAAGGGGACCGCGTTTTTATTTTTATGCCGAGATCACCCGAGCTTTATTTTATTATGCTAGGCGCTATCAAAATTGGCGCAATCGCCGGGCCGTTATTTGAAGCGTTTATGGAAGGGGCTGTTAAGGACCGGCTGCAAAACAGCGAGGCAAAGGTTATTGTCACGACGCCTGAGCTTTTGGAAAGGATTCCGGTTGACAAGCTGCCTGATTTACAGCATATATTCATAGTCGGCGGCCAGGCTGAAAAGAGCGGGACAAACATCATTCATTATGATGAAGCGGCTAAGCATGAGAGTACAAGACTGGACATTGAATGGATGGACAAAAAAGACGGCTATTTGCTTCACTATACATCAGGATCTACGGGTACGCCGAAGGGTGTGCTTCATGTCCATGAGGCGATGGTTCAGCAGTATCAGACAGGAAAATGGGTCCTTGATTTAAAGGAAGAGGACATTTATTGGTGCACAGCCGACCCAGGCTGGGTGACTGGAACGGTGTACGGGATTTTTGCGCCGTGGCTGAACGGAGCGACAAATGTGATAGTCGGCGGACGATTCAGCCCGGAAAGCTGGTATGGAACGATTGAGCAGCTTGGCGTAAACGTCTGGTACAGCGCGCCGACTGCCTTTCGAATGCTGATGGGGGCCGGAGATGAGATGGCTGCCAAATATGATCTGACTTCACTCCGCCATGTGCTGAGTGTCGGTGAACCTTTAAACCCGGAAGTGATCAGATGGGGGCATAAAGTTTTTAATAAACGGATTCATGATACATGGTGGATGACAGAGACGGGCGGCCAGCTGATCTGTAACTATCCTTGCATGGATATTAAACCAGGCTCGATGGGAAAACCGATTCCCGGTGTAGAAGCAGCAATAGTTGACAATCAGGGGAACGAGCTTCCGCCGTATCGAATGGGGAACCTCGCCATTAAAAAGGGCTGGCCTTCTATGATGCACACGATTTGGAACAACCCTGAAAAATACGAATCTTATTTTATGCCTGGCGGATGGTATGTGTCGGGTGATTCTGCCTACATGGATGATGAAGGGTATTTTTGGTTCCAAGGCAGAGTGGACGATGTCATCATGACCTCCGGTGAGCGTGTCGGACCATTTGAAGTGGAAAGCAAGCTTGTCGAACATCCGGCAATTGCGGAGGCGGGGGTCATTGGAAAACCTGATCCCGTGCGCGGCGAAATCATCAAAGCCTTTATCGCTCTCAGAGAAGGGTTTGAGCCGTCTGATAAACTGAAAGAAGAAATCCGCCAATTTGTCAAACAAGGCCTTGCAGCCCATGCGGCTCCGCGTGAAATTGAATTTAAGGATAAGCTGCCAAAAACACGGAGCGGTAAAATTATGAGACGTGTGCTGAAGGCGTGGGAGCTGAATCTTCCGGCCGGAGACCTATCAACGATGGAGGATTAAAAGGCGCCGTTGACACGGGATTTTATTTATGTTAAAAATGAGATAGCTTCATATGAAAAGGTAAAGATTGAGACAAGTAGAATATCCTTACGTTCCAGAGAGCTGATGGCCGGTGAAAATCAGCACAGACGGATATATCGAATACACTCATGAACCGCTTTTGCAAACAAAGCCGCTCAGGCTTTCAGTAGTGAAAGAACGGACCTGATCCGTTATCAGGCAAAGTGATAAGAGCGAAAAGCTGTATGTATGCTCTTATTAGTAGGGTGGTACCGCGATAATCAATCGTCCCTTCGTTTACACGAAGGGGCGTTTTTATTTTATTAAAAAAGGAGCTTTATCTCATGACAAACTTACTTGAAGACTTATCCTTCCGCGGATTGATTCAGCAAATGACGGATGAAGAAGGACTGAATAAACAGCTGAACGAAGAAAAAATCCGCCTGTACTCAGGCTTTGATCCGACAGCAGACAGCTTGCATATCGGGCACCTGCTGCCAATTCTAACACTCCGCCGTTTTCAGCTTGCGGGGCACCATCCGATTGCGCTTGTGGGCGGCGCGACGGGTTTAATCGGCGATCCAAGCGGAAAAAAAGCTGAGCGTACGTTAAACACGGCTGATATCGTTGTCGAATGGTCGCAAAAAATCAAAAATCAGCTTTCAAGATTTCTTGATTTTGAGTCAGCGGAAAACCCGGCTGTTATGGCAAACAACTACGACTGGATCGGAAACCTGAATGTGATCGACTTCCTTCGTGACGTCGGCAAAAACTTCGGCATCAATTACATGCTGGCAAAAGATACAGTCAGCTCCAGAATCGAATCCGGCATTTCTTACACGGAATTCAGCTACATGATTCTTCAATCTTATGATTTCTTAAACCTGTACAGAGAGAAAAACTGTAAGCTGCAAATCGGCGGAAGCGATCAATGGGGCAACATTACAGCTGGCCTTGAGCTGATCAGAAAATCTGAAGAAGAAGGAGCAAAAGCATTCGGTCTTACGATTCCGCTTGTAACGAAAGCGGACGGCACAAAATTCGGAAAAACCGAAGGCGGCGCAATTTGGCTTGATAAAGAAAAAACGTCTCCATATGAGTTCTATCAATTCTGGATCAATACAGATGACCGTGATGTAGTGAAATATTTAAAATACTTCACGTTCCTTTCAAAGGAAGAAATCGAAGAATATGCTGAAAAAACTGAAACAGCACCTGAAAAGCGTGAAGCGCAAAAACGCCTGGCAGAAGAAGTGACAGCGCTCGTTCACGGACGCGAGGCACTGGAGCAAGCGATTAATATTTCCCAAGCATTGTTCAGCGGCAATATTAAAGAGCTTTCTGCCCAAGACGTAAAAATCGGTTTTAAAGATGTGCCTTCTCTAGAAAAAGACAGCGCTGAAGAACTGTCACTCGTAGATGTGCTGGTTGAATCGAAACTGTCACCGTCTAAACGCCAAGCCCGTGAAGATATTAAAAACGGAGCCGTTTACATTAACGGTGAACGCCAGACAGAAATTGACTATATCTTATCTGCTGAAGACCGCATTGAAGATCAATTTACTGTTCTGCGCCGCGGGAAGAAAAAATACTTCCTTGTCACATATAAATAAGAAAAAAACATCCTTTGCTTAATTGGCAAAGGATGTTTTTGGTTTAGCGCATAGGAATTTGAGGGAAAGAGTATATTAGATAGGGCAAACACGACCATTCACCACCTTTTCATAGGAGGGAGAGCTCACCGTGAATCTCATGTGTACGATCGCCAAAGAAAGATTACAGCGGGATTATTGGGAGCAGCAGGCCAGAGAAAGTGTTGTCCAGCAGGAAACGGTAGAAGAATCAGACGAAAAAAAACCCCCGACCGCATAGCGGCAGGGGGTTTTTAAACGATTAACGAGAGTAGAACTCAACGATAAGCGCTTCGTTAATTTCCGGAGCAAGTTCAGAACGCTCTGGAAGACGAGTGAATGTACCTTCAAGCTTTTCAGCGTCGAAAGTAAGGTATTCAGGAACGAAGTTGTTTACTTCAACAGATTCTTTGATGATAGAAAGGTTTCTTGATTTTTCGCGAACACCGATTGTTTGACCAGGTTTTACTTGGTAAGACGGAATGTCAACGCGGCTTCCGTCAACAAGGATGTGACCGTGGTTAACTAATTGGCGTGCTTGACGGCGAGTGCGTGCAAGACCGAGCTTGTACACAACGTTATCAAGACGTGCATCTAAAAGAATCATGAAGTTTTCGCCGTGTTTACCAGTCATTTTTGCAGCTTTGTCAAACAGTGTGCGGAATTGACGTTCGTTTACACCGTACATGTGACGAAGCTTTTGCTTTTCTTGCAATTGCAAACCGTATTCTGATAATTTTTTACGTTGTCCTGGGCCGTGTGGACCTGGAGCGTAAGGGCGTTTTTCTAATTCTTTTCCTGTTCCGCTAAGAGAGATTCCTAGACGGCGGGACAGTTTCCAAGATGGACCTGTATAGCGAGCCATAATGTGACTCCTCCTTTGGTTTTATTTTTGTGGAAAATAAAAACCGTCTGTTCTATTCGACCATGTACATTTTGTTTTCATGTATCCTCGCTCCAGCAGCAGAGAGTTACACGATACACCTTATTGATAAGGAACAAAATGAAAACATAGAAGCTGAACAAAAAGGCTGCAATATTTCACACAAAGGTCATTATATAATTTATTTGTTTTGAAGTCAACCATTCATCCATTATCGCTTTGCTGTTTATGATATAATAAACAAAAATTAGTGGTAAACTTTTTAGGTGATAAAACATGATAGAACAAACAAAAGATCAATTACCCGCCTTTCGTTATCATATACTCGAATTTTTATTAACCAAATCTGTAAAGGTCTCATTCACCGACTCTCTTTTATGGCTGACATCGGCTATTCAAACATATTTTCCATCACTTTGCGTATCCCTTATACCGTCTCCATCTGATCGCATGGCACAAATGTCAGAGGATGAAGTGCATTTTTCTGCATCGAAAATAAATGCCTCATTTTATGTTATCGAGGATCATGTCTCCGGCAGGAGCTTTCATTTAACATGCAGGCAGGACGAAGTGTTTCCGGAAGAGCTTCCGGATTTGATTTCTTCTTTTTTGAATCAGTCAATGAAACAGGAAAGACTTTATATCAAAACAATCTATCAAAAAAAGATATACAAGATGACAGAACTGTTCCATTCGCTGCTCGATCAGACGGAAGTGTTGAAGAAGCTTCTTGAAAGCTTACACACCATGTTTCCCCTGTTTCAATTTTCTCTGTTTATTTCTCATGATCAGGACCAATGTATAGGTGTTCCTGCAAAGGAACTGTATATGGAAGGGGAAGATGCCGATTCCTTTGCGCTTAAAGTCTATCTATCCGGGGACATTTTGCGGAAAAATGAAACGGTCGCTTACATTCCAATTAAAGGGCAGCAGGGAACGTACGGCGTTCTGATGGCAGGTGGGGCGGGAGACAGTCCTCTTACCGACGTGTACCTTGATGAAATGTCACTGATAGCAAATGCGGCGGGAAAGGCGTTTGAAAATGCCCAGCTCTATGAACAATCCAAAACAAGTATTGCAAACTTGGAATTAATTAATGAAACATCGCGCCGTCTCAATCAGCGGCTGACGCTGACGGATACGATGAACGATCTTGCTGTGAGAATGGCTGAATCATTTCATGCTGAAGAAGTGGGCTTTTTCCATATTGACCATTTTGAACATCAGACACTGCTTCCCGGGAGCACAGCATTTTTTAAAGAAACGAAGGCGTCTGATATATATAATGAAATAAAAGAAAAACTGTACGAAGGAGAGAATGGCGTTTTTATCGGAAATGGACAGTCTGTGTTTGGAAAAGCCGGATACGGTTCACTTATGGCTGTTCCGATGATGGAGAATGACCAGCTCCTGGGATTCGCCGTTTTGCTGAAAAAGGAAATGTACGCTTTTACATTTGAAATGTACAAGCTGTTCCAAGCGCTGATTCATCACGCAACGCTGGCTGTGACCAATTCGATGCTTCGCGACCGCCTTGAGCATCTGGTGAAAACGGATCAGCTGACAGAGCTGTATTCAAGAGTCTATTTAGATGAAAAAATCCAATACAGCATGAAAATTCATCAAAAAGGCGTTTTTATTCTTGTTGATATTGATAATTTTAAAAATGTAAATGATACGTACGGACATCAGACAGGGGACGAGATTTTAATACAAGTCGCTTCCGTTATCAAAAGCAATATCCGAAAGCATGATGTCGGCGCCCGCTGGGGGGGCGAGGAGCTGGCGGTTTATCTTCCGAATGTGACGGTTGCTGTCGGGAAACGGATTACCGAAAGGCTTGTTTGTGCGGTGAGAAAAAGCACGAAGCCTGAGGTGACGATTTCATGCGGAATCTCCTGCTGGGACTCAGAATCGAAAAAATCCTTGAAGGAGCTTGTTCACGAGGCCGACGAAGCGCTTTACACCGCGAAACGCAACGGGAAAAACCGTTTGATGATTCACGAGTGGATAAAATGAAAAAAGCCCAAAACGCACATGTTTTGGGCTTTTGTTGTATGCTCTACACTAAAGCTTTTTCAAGGATTTCTACAAATTGTGTAAGATACTTTTCATCGATCTCATCAAATCGGTTTTTGACAGGGCTGTCAATGTCCAAAACACCGACTAGGTTTCCGCCTACATGAATCGGAAGTACAATTTCTGATTGAGATGCTGCATCACAGGCGATATGTCCCGGAAATGCGTTTACATCCGCAACTCGCTCCACTTTTCCGTTTGCATATGCTGTTCCGCAAACGCCTTTGCCGAAAGGAATACGGACACATGCCGGCAGACCTTGAAACGGTCCTAACACAAGCTGTCCTTCCCCTTCTTTAGCAAAATAGAAACCGGCCCAGTTGACCTCAGGCAATGAATGATAAAGCAGTGCTGACGCATTTGCGTAGTTTGCAATGTGGTCTGTTTCGTCTTCTGTTATGGCTTCGAGCTGTTTGAGCAGAAGCTGATAGTCTTTTTCTTTATCTCCAGATTGTTGTTCGACATGAAACATGGAAAACCCTCACTTTTTCTATAATATAAAACAAAATCCCGGCTTTTCTGCCGGCATTTGTCGATAAGTTCTTACAGGAACAGCCGGTCTCCGCCTTGAATTTGTAACAAGAGGAAGGAGTGAGCCGGTATGAAAGTAAGCACCAAAGACAAAATTATTGAATCTGCTGTCATGCTCTTTAACCAAAAAGGATTTTCTGGCACATCTGTCCGTGAAATTGCAAAGTCAGCTGATGTAAATGTTGCGCACATCTCCTACTATTTTAAAGGCAAAGGAGGTTTGATGGAACACTTAGTTTCAGAGTTTTACGAAGGCTACAATAAAACACTTGAAACAGCGGCAGGCAACATCTCTTTTCAAAGCACGCAGGAACAGCTTCTCCAATTGGTTTTCGATATTTTATCCTATCAGCATAACAATCGTCAATTAACTAGGTTTGTCTACCGGGAAGTCACGATTGATTCGACTTTAATAAGGGAAATTATGTCGACGTACCTGATGAAGGAAAAGTATATTTTCCAGCTGATTATTGAGGAGGGAGAAAAACAGCGAGAACATTTAACGCTGCCGCTGCCTCATTTTATTCTTCAATTAAAATCTCTCTTGATGATGCCCTATCTCCAGCCTCAATATATTTCAGAAGTGCTCTATATGCAGCCGCACGAGCCGTACTTTTATAAAATGTATTTTGAAGAAATCAAGATTTGGATCAGAAGCGTATTCCGGACAGGAGACATGCGGTCACAAATTAGCGCAGTTCAGTAAATTTCTCATACGCGTATCCGACATCACCCGCTTGATGGGCATCAGACCCGAATACAAGCGGGATGTTTTTTTGCTTCGCCGCCTCAATCATCCATTCCTCCAGATAAATATTCCCCGCGTATGTTTTTCTCAGACCTGATGTATTAAAGTCGAGCTCCATTCCGTTTTCCTTGACAGCGTTCAGGCACTCAGAAGCAAGTCTGCGAATATGATCGGACATTTTATAAGGAAACAGCCTGATGAATTTTTTAACGAGTGTGATGTGACCGACTCTTTTTGGCTTATAGGCGCCGAGAGATGCTACAATAGAAGAATAAATGCTGCGGTAATACAGTTCATATACAGCTTCGATGCTTCCGCACTCTGAGATCAGCTTTTTAAATGTATGCTCATCATAGTCGAGGCACAGATAGGACGAGCCCGTGCGCAAAAAATGAACGGATAAGATGCTGTCATCTAAAAATGGGCCGTATGTATTCAGAAACGATTTGATTTGGTCTTCGTATTCAGCAATATAATCGACCTCAAGCCCGGTCCGTATGTCAAGCTGTCCGCGATATTCTTTTTTTAATCCGGAAATTTCATTAATGTAGCGTTCCAAAGAGGCTTGCGCCATCGCGCTGTCTTTTTGCGGTGTCGGATCGGTAAAAGAGGGGGGCAAAGGAGCGTGTTCTGTAAACGTAATCGATTGAAAGCCTTTTTTTATCGCTTCCTCCGCATATTGTCTGAGTGTGTCTGTTGTTCCGTGAGGGCAAAATGGTGTGTGAATATGTCCGTCTCGCTTTAGCATTGCTGTCACCCCGTGAAAAAATAGTCAAATCCTGCCGATTTTGTACAAAAAGTTTTTGATTTCTGCTCAAAAAATGTTGGTTACATGGTATCATAATAACAATGAAAACGACAGTTTTTCTCAATACATATCCTGAAATCTTTCTGAATAAATAAAACACCCTGACAGATTAAGATTAACAGCAAGGGGGCTCATTATGGAGTTTGTCATTGGATTATTAATTGTACTGCTCGCACTGTTTGCGGCGGGCTATTTTTTCAGGAAAAAAATCTACACGGAAATTGATCGTTTGGAATCTTGGAAGATTGAAATTCTCAATCGATCGATAGTGGAAGAAATGTCCAAAATTAAACATCTGAAAATGACGGGGCAGACAGAAGAGTTCTTTGAGAAATGGCGTGAAGAATGGGATGAGATTGTCACTGCCCATATGCCGAAAGTTGAAGAGCTCCTTTATGATGCCGAAGAATGCGCGGACAAATACCGGTTTAAAAAAGCCAATCAAGTGCTCGTTCATATCGATGATCTCCTGACAGCGGCGGAATCGAACATTGAAAAGATACTCCGGGAAATCAGCAATCTCGTCACAAGTGAAGAAAAGAGCCGCGAAGAGATTGAACAGGTAAGAGAACGCTACTCAAAGTCCCGAAAAAACCTGCTGGCATACAGCCACCTTTACGGAGAGCTTTATGACAGCCTTGAAGCAGATCTTGACGAGATTTGGAGCGGGATCAAACAGTTTGAAGAAGAGACAGAGGGCGGGAACTATATTACTGCAAGAAAAGTTCTCCTTGAGCAGGACCGCAATCTAGAACGGCTTCAGTCGTACATAGATGATGTGCCGAAACTGTTAGCCGACTGCAAGCAGACGCTGCCGGGCCAGATTGCAAAGCTCAAAGACGGATATCGCGAAATGAAAGAGAAAGGGTATAAGCTTGAGCATATCCAGATTGATAAGGAACTGGAAAACCTGTCAAATCAGCTGAAACGGGCAGAACATGTTTTGATGACTGAGCTGGATATTGATGAAGCATCTGCCATACTGCAGCTCATAGACGAAAATATTCAATCTGTTTACCAGCAGCTCGAGGGTGAAGTTGAAGCAGGCCAATCTGTGTTAAGCAAAATGCCTGAGCTGATCATTGCTTACGATAAGCTGAAAGAAGAGAAGGAGCAGACAAAGGCGGAAACTGAACTGGTGAAGGAAAGCTACAGACTGACAGCTGGTGAGCTGGGCAAACAGCAGGCCTTTGAAAAGCGCATTGATGAAGTCGGCAAGCTGCTTGCGTCAGTAAAAGATAAGCTGGATGCAGAGCATGTCGCCTACTCTCTTTTAGTTGAAGAGGTCGCATCAATTGAGAAGCAGATTGAAGAAGTGAAAAAAGACCATACGGATTACCGTGAAAAACTGCAGGCTCTTAGAAAAGAAGAACTGCAGGCGAGAGAGACACTTGGCAATCTGAAAAAAACAATTTCTGAAACAGCAAGACTGCTGAAGACAAGCAACATCCCGGGCATCCCGAGTCATATTCAAGAGATGCTGGAAAACGCGCATCATCACATTCAAGAAACGGTCAATCAATTAAATGAAATTCCTTTAAATATGGAAGAGGCCGGAGCCCATCTTAAACAAGCGGAAGATATCGTGAACAGGGCAAGCCGGGAATCAGAGGAACTGGTAGAGCAGGTTATGCTGATTGAAAAAATCATTCAGTTCGGAAACCGATTCAGAAGCCAGAACCATATTTTATCTGAACAGCTGAAAGAAGCGGAAAGACGGTTTTACGCTTATGATTATGAAGAATCCTATGAAATTGCGGCTGCAGCTGTAGAGAAAGCTGCGCCAGGTGCTGTGAAAAAAATAAAAGCTGATTTATCCGCTTAATTTCAGATCGTAAAAAAGAGCCCGCAGTTTATGAGCGGGCTCTTTTTTATTAAAAAAAACGCCTGCGCAGTAACGCAGGCGACCATAACATTAACTTATTTCTTTAAGCTGCTGTTTGGATGTACCGATGAAAAAGGTAAGAATATAGCCGATAACCGCGGCGATGATTCCAGGAATCACCCAGCCGATGCCAAGGCTGTATAGCGGCAGATTGTCATTTAAAAACGTATTTAGAGCTCCGAGCGAAAAGCCGGCTGCTTTTATTCCGTCTAAAATACTGAATAATCCTGTGCCGATTAAGCATGCAATGTAAACTTCACGTCTTTCTTTAAAGAGCTTATCAATAAATGAAAGAACGATAATGACAATGGCAAGCGGATAAATAGCTGATAAAATAGGAACTGAAAAAGCGATAATTTGAGCAAGCCCGAAATTAGAAATCATCAGGCTGAATAAAGTGACGATGGTTACGACAACTTTATATGATAACGCAGGGATAAGCTTTGAAAAATATGCGCCGCAAGAAGTGACAAGCCCAACGCTTGTGGTTAAACACGCGACTGTGATAGCTGATCCAAGTACGATATTTCCTAATGAACCGAATAAATAATGGGACGATGCTGATAAAATTTTAGCTCCTTCACCAACAGGCCCGATTGCGTTTGTGCTTGTTGCACCTAGGTAGGCCAGAGAAACATAAATGAATGTCAGCCCTAATGCAGCAATTATTCCGGCTTTAATACAAGCTGCGGCAAGAGCTTTTGATTGTGTAACGCCTCTGCTTTTCACAGCATTTACAACGACAACACCAAATACGATTGAAGCAAGCGCGTCCATTGTTTTGTAGCCTTCCAAAAATCCTTTAAATACCGGTGTTCCTTTATATGCTTCCGTTACTGCACCTAAACCGCCCATTGGCGTGATAATCGCTTTGAGAACAATCACTAAAATAATTGTGAATTTAATTGGAGTGAGAATTTTTCCGATTCGATCCACGACTTTTGTTGGGTTTAGCGCTAAATAGTAAGTAATGCCGAAAAAGATGAGTGTAAAAATTAATAAAGACAGTCTTTCAGGAACGCCAGTCAGAAACGGAACTGCACCAATTTCATAAGAAACGGTTCCTGTTCTCGGGATGGCGAATAATGGTCCGATTGATAAATAAAGCACAACAGTAAATACTGTACCGAATGCAGGGTGAGCTTTATCAGCAAGACCTTTAGCATCCTTGCCGGTTAATGCGATAGCGATAATTCCGAGAAGCGGCAGACCTACCCCGGTCAGTAAAAATCCGCCGATGGCTTTCCAGACATTGTGTCCGGCTGCTTGTCCAAGTTCCGGCGGATAAATCATATTTCCTGCTCCAAAGAATAGCGCAAATAGCATGAACCCAATAATAATGGTATCTTTGACAGGCAGTGAGTGTTTCATGAAAATCCTCCTAATAATTATGTTAAAATATTCAGTCAATTAATTGTCAGATAATATGACGAAACGAACAAATCTTATTATATGGTAAAAAAATTAGAAGTCAATACTAGCTTTTTGTAATTTTCTATTAAATTTTGTTATGGTAACATAAATATCATACCTTGTACCGCTTTCATAAAGGAGTAAAAAAAGATGATATATTTAGATAATAGTTCAACGACCAAACCGTATAATGAAGTCTTGAACGTTTATGAACAGACTAGCAGCCGATATTTTGGCAATCCTTCATCTTTGCACCGATATGGAGCCGAAACGGAACAGCTGCTCCAGGCAGCCAAAAATCAAATAAAAAGAGCCTTAGGCCTAAAGAATTATGATATTGTATTTACGTCAGGTGCTACAGAAGCTAATAATGTGGCTTTAAAAGGAGCCGCTTTGTCAAAGATAAAAACAGGCAAACATATCATTGCCACTTCTATCGAACATCCGTCCGTTACTGAATCTTTGGAGCAGCTGACAGAGCTATTCGGGTTTGAAGTAACTTATCTTTCAGTAAATGAAGATGGATTTGTGTCCATTAAGGAACTGAAAGGTGCGATTCGGCCGGATACCGTGCTTGTCAGCATGATGCATGTGAACAATGAAGTTGGCTCCGTGCAGCCGATTGAAGAGGCCGGAGAAGTGCTGAAGCAGTATCCGAACATTCTGTTTCACGTCGATTATGTGCAAGGCATCTTTAAAGTTCCCTTGGCGATCGAGAATGCCGGCATTGATCTTTGTTCCATATCCGGCCATAAATTCCACGGACTGAAGGGGACAGGTGCACTTTTAGTAAAGGAAGGAACGCGTCTTATCCCGCTGATAACAGGCGGCTCTCAGCAAAAAGGCATACGTGCAGGAACCGAGCACACAGCAGGTGCGGTTTCACTGGCCAAAGCCATCAATCTTGCGGCTGATGATTATCATCATCACCTTGAAAGAATGGCGGCCGCAAAGGAATTGTTTATGAAAAGGCTGAGTGATTCAGACGGTGTTGTCTTAAATACGCCTCACTTCAATAGCGCTCCGCATATCATTAATTTTTCTGTGCCGGGTATAAAAGCGGAGGTGCTTTTGCACATGCTGGAGGAAAAGGATATATTCGTTTCAACGACATCAGCCTGCTCGGCAAAGGAACATAAACCGAGCAAAGTCCTGTTACAGATGGGCAAGGGAGAGCAGATCGCCGGAAGCAGCATCAGAATCAGCTTAAACTACAGCCAGACAAGCGATGTGACAGAGCCATTTATGAACGCGCTTGTGCCTGGCATCAAAAAACTAAAAAAAATGATGAGGTAGAACATGAATTACGATCATATATTAATTCGTTTTGGGGAGATATCAACCAAAGGAAAAAACAGAAAAAGCTTTATTGAACGTTTAAAGCAAAACGTCAGGCTTGTCCTGAAAGACTATCCGACATTAAAATACTTTTCTAATCGGGATCGTATGACGATTACATTAAATGGAGTGGATCCTGAGGCTCTTTTTCCTCACTTGAAACAGGTGTTTGGCATTCAAAGCTTCAGTCTGGCCATTAAGTGTGAGAGCCGCCTTGATGATATTAAGACAACAGCCCTGCAGGCGATCAAGGATCAATATCAGCCTGGTGATACGTTTAAAGTCGAAACGAAGAGAGCGTATAAACAGTTTGAATTAGATACGAATGAAATGAACGCTGAAATCGGCGGTCATATTTTGCGAAATACAGAAGGGCTGACAGTTGATGTCCGCAATCCAGACATTCCGCTCAGAATTGAAATCAGGGAGGAAGCAACCTTTTTGACAATTCGCAATGAAAAAGGCGCCGGCGGTCTTCCGGTCGGTTCAGCGGGGAAAGCGATGCTGATGCTTTCGGGCGGTTTTGACAGCCCGGTAGCCGGTTTTTACGCAATGAAAAGAGGACTCTCGGTAGAAGCTGTCCATTTCTTCAGCCCGCCATACACAAGCGAACGTGCGAAACAAAAAGTGATGGACTTAGCGAAGTGTCTGTCTCGCTTCGGAGGAAGCATGACGCTTCATATCGTCCCGTTTACAAAGACGCAAGAGCTGATTCAAAAACAAATTCCTGAAAACTATACGATGACGGCAACCCGCCGCTTAATGCTTCAAATTGCCGACAGAATCAGAGAAAAAAGAAACGGGCTCGCCATTATTACGGGGGAAAGCCTCGGACAGGTAGCGAGCCAGACGCTTGAAAGCATGTACGCGATTAATGCGGTTACGTCTACACCGATTCTGCGTCCGTTAATCGCCATGGATAAAACAGAAATCATCGAAAAATCACGGGAAATCGGCACATATGAGACAAGCATTCAGCCGTTTGAAGACTGCTGCACGATCTTTACGCCGCCAAGCCCGAAAACCCGCCCTAAAAAAGAAAAAATCGAACACTTTGAAAGCTTTGTTGATTTTGAGCCGTATATTCAAGAAGCGGTTGATCACATTGAAACCATGACGCTGTATAGCGAACAAGAAGCAAACGATAAATTCGCGGAACTCTTTTAAATCAGTTTCAGCTCCTGTATACAATTACCAAAGTTTTTTTGAATGAAGCCATGTGTTTTAACACATTCTATACTCACAAGGAGGTGAGACACATGGCACAAAACAGTCAAAACGGTAACAGCAGTAACCAACTTCTAGTACCAGGAGCTGCTCAAGCGATCGACCAAATGAAATTAGAAATCGCTTCTGAATTCGGTGTAAACCTTGGAGCAGAAACAACTTCTCGCGCTAACGGTTCTGTTGGAGGAGAGATCACAAAACGTCTTGTATCTTTTGCTCAACAAAACATGGGCGGAGGACAATTCTAATTTACAATTTCACATAATGGCTTTGGAGTGGGGGAATCCCCACTCCTTTTCATTTTTTACATATAAAAAAGGACCAGCGGCCTATAAAATCTATGTTTACGGAGGTTGTTTTTAGGCATATCCTTACGGAAAGAGCCTGTATTTATGTATAATGGGTGGAGAAAGTGAGGAGTTGTTCGTGTTGAAACGAGAAGATTTAATCGCCCCAATGCAATATAATTTAGTGAATGAAATGGAAAAGTTCAGTGCCGCTGGACAAAAAACCGCCCTTTTGTGGGAGGATGAGTCGGGCAAGCAAGAATCTTGGACTTATGAAAAGCTGATGGAAGAAACAAATAAAATCGGAGCCGTCTTAGCTGATCTTGGATTTAAAAAGGGAGACAAGCTGATTGTAATGGTTCCGCGGGTGCTTGAAGCCTATGCCGTTTATTTGGCTATCCTGAAATCTGGAATGGTCGTCATTCCGTGCTCTGAAATGCTTCGTGCGAAGGATCTTGAATATCGGATTGAACATGCAGAGGTAAAAGGCGCCATCGTCTATTCCGAATTTATCGGCGCTTTCCGGGATGTAAGTACGGCTGACAAACTGATTACACTGTCTATTGGTGAGAATGATGCCGGCTGGAAAAATCTCTTATCAATTGAAGCGGACGGAAGCCAATTTAAAACAGCTGACACAACAAGAGATGATATGGCTTTCTTATCTTATACTTCCGGGACAACAGGTCAGCCGAAAGGTGTTGTACATACACATGGATGGGCATTTGCTCATTTAAAAACTTCTGCCGGCGCTTGGCTTGATATTTCTGAAAAGGATATCGTCTGGGCAACTGCTGCCCCTGGCTGGCAAAAGTGGGTATGGAGTCCGTTTTTAGCGGTGCTTGGCAGCGGAGCAACGGGTTTTGTGTACCACGGCAGATTCAAAGCAGAAAAATATCTAGAGCTTTTAAATCGTTACAAAATCAATGTTTTCTGCTGTACGCCGACGGAATACCGCTTAATGGCGAAGGTCGAAGGCTTGGACCGCTTTGATCTTTCTGCCCTTCACAGCGCTGTTTCCGCAGGCGAGCCGCTCAACCGTGAAGTCATTGATGTTTTCCAAAAGCACTTCGGCATTAAGGTACGGGACGGATACGGCCAAACAGAAAGCACGCTCTTAGTCGGTGTTTTGAAAGATACAGCTATTAAACCGGGAAGCATGGGAAAACCGACACCGGGAAATCAGGTGGAGATCATCAATGAAGACGGTGAAATCTGCAAAACTGGTGAGGTTGGCGATATCGCTGTTCACCTCAGCACCCCGGCGCTCTTTAAAGAATATTTTAAAGATCCGGAAAGAATGAAAACACAAATTCGCGGCGATTATTTCCTGACAGGAGACAGAGCAAGAAAAGATGAGGATGGTTACTTCTGGTTTGAAAGCCGGAATGACGATATCATTATCAGCTCCGGCTACACGATTGGGCCATTCGAAGTGGAAGACGCGCTCGTGAAGCACCCTGAAGTCAAAGAATGTGCTGTCGTCGCAAGCCCTGATGAAATAAGAGGCTCCATCGTTAAAGCATACGTTGTCCTGCAAGATCACGAAAAACGCAGTGATGAGCTTGTCAAAGTTCTGCAAAATCATGTGAAGACCATTACGGCTCCATACAAATATCCAAGAGAAATTGAATTTGTCGAAAGCCTGCCGAAAACGGCTTCTGCAAAAATCAGACGAGTGGAATTAAGAAAACGTGAAGAACAGCTCAAAGCCAATAAAAAGGCGTAAAGAAAGAGAGTGAACGTGAATGAAGGCGATATGGCACGGCGGTTTCATTTATACGATGCTCGAAGAAGGCCGTCAAACGGAGGCTGTTTATGTTGAGGATGGTGTCATAAAAGGCACCGGCAGCTATGAGAGTCTGAAGAAGAAATACAGTTCACCGGAAACAAAAGACATCAGCTTGAACGGAGCAGTCATGTTTCCCGGTTTTGTGGACAGCCATTTGCATCTGATCGGGCACGGAGAAAAACAGCTCCAGCTTGATCTGTCTTCGTTTACATCTAAAGAAGCTGTGCTGCAGGCTGCGAAGGCAAGAGAAGAGAGCCTGTCTGAAGACGATTGGCTCATTGGAGAGGGCTGGAATGAAAATCAATTCCAGAAGCCGGCTTATTTGACGAAGCATGACCTTGATCCTTTATTCCCGGACAGGCCCGTCCTGCTCAAGCGGGTATGCAGGCATGCAATAGCGGTCAATTCTGCGGCGCTGCAAGCCGCAGGAATTTCAAAAGCCACTCCTGATCCCGATGGCGGAGTGATTGGCAGAGATGCAGACGGCGAGCCGACGGGGCTTCTGTTTGATAAGGCGCAGGATCTGGTCCTGCAAGCCGTTCCGCCTGTATCTCAGCACTATGTTGATCAGGCGCTTACAGCGGCCATTCAGGATTGCTGGACAAAAGGCCTGACAGGCGGCCATTCGGAAGATTTGTCTTATTACGGCGATGTGTCCGTTCCGATGAAAGCTTATGAGACGGCCGCGGCAAGCGGGAAGTATCCGTTTCGCTGTCATTTGCTCGTTCATCATGAAGCGGTTGATCGGTGGGAGCAAATGAAGAAGCCGTCTGGCCCGTACGTTGAATTCGGTGCGATGAAACTATTTTCTGATGGAGCGCTTGGCGGGAGAACAGCTTTGTTAAAAGAACCGTATCATGACGATCCTTCCACAAACGGTGTTCAAGTCCATGATGATGAAACACTCAGCCGCCTCGTTCAAAAAGCGAGAGAGAAAGGAATGGAGGTTGCCGTCCATGCCATTGGCGACCTTGCCTTTGAAAAAGTGCTGCAGGCTGTCGAGCAGCATCCGCCAAAAAGCGGACGGCATGATCGTCTGATCCATGCTCAGGTGCTGAATGATGAGCTGATTGAAAAAGCAGCTCGCATGCCGATTGCTCTTGATCTTCAGCCTCATTTTGTCGCCAGTGATTTTCCGTGGGTGATTGAACGTCTTGGAGAAGACCGTATGAAAACAGCATTTGCTTGGAAAACACTGATCTCTAAAGGCATTTTATGTGCAGGGGGTTCTGATGCTCCGATTGAGCCTGTTGAGCCGCTTCTCGGCATTCAGTCTGCGGTGCTCCGGACAAGCAGCCGCGAACAGAACGGTCCGAGCTATAACGAAAGCGAGTGTTTAACAGTATATGAAGCTATCAGGCTTTATACAGCAGGAAGTGCTGAGATCATTTACAAAGAGCAGACACGGGGGAAAATAGCCGAAGGGTATGACGCGGATTTTACAGTTCTCAGTGACGATCCGTTTACAACTGACCCGAAACAGCTTCATCTTTTAAAGATAGAAAAAACCGTTATCAACGGTCAGATTGTATATGAGAAAAGGACAGGCGAATAGCCTGTCCTTTTCTTTTTCTATAAAAATGTCCGTTTTACTTTTTCCCAAAATGAATTGTCCTTTAGTTTCACTGTTTTTATTTTTTTATCAGACAGCTTGATTTCAATCGTTTTCACGTTTCTTGTGCTGAGTGCTTCATTGTCCAAACCGATAATCGGGTGTTCATTTCCGGCTTGCACCACACGAAGCGTCAGCTTTCGTTCAGAGCTGAGGACAAACGGAGAGCCTAGAGTGCGGTAGGTATTATTGTTAAGCGAAGCAAGCTCCGTCACCTGCATGCAGGGAAGCAGCGGATCAACGACAGCTCCGGCCACAGACTTATTATAAGCTGTGCTGCCTGTAGGCGTGGAAATAATCATCCCGTCTCCTCTGAACGTTTCGAAGTGCAGATCGTCAATCAGCACATCCATCACAAAGGTTTTAATTATGCTCGAACGAATGGAAACTTCGTTTAAACAATGAAAAGGACTGGTCTGATCCACTGTCACTTCAATCAGCGGATATTTTCTGACCTCAATTTGTTCAAACGTCATCGCATCCACCATTTTTTCATGCTCATCACTATTAAAATCACAGTATAAATGAGCTTTCCCCTTTTTGGTGATGCCGACGTATAAGCAGTCGTCACGGAAATTCGTCTTTCTGACCGCCTGCAAAAATGTACCGTCTCCGCCTACACTGGCAATAATATTGGCGTCAGAAGGCTGATTGACAACAGTAAAACCGTTCTCTTCAGCCAATTGTGTTAAGGAGCTGACTTGTTTGTTTGTTTCCTGGTCCTGTTTGTGAAAAAAATAAACATTACGGCGATGATCGGTCATATCCCATTTCCCCTTTGCTGTCATATTTAAGTTTTTCTGCCATCCAGTATTTGTGATAAAATACCTTTGGTCATAAGTGTACCACGTTTGCCGGCAGCCCGTTAAGCCGGAGCTTTCTCATCAATGAAACATTTTTTCATTTGAATCGTATAATGAGAGAGTTTGGGAAAAAGGAGGAGAAAAAATGAATGCAAAAAGATGGATCGCATTAGTGATCGCCCTTGGAATTTTTGGCGTGTCCATCATCGTCAGTATCTCAATGAGTTTCTTTGAAAGTGTCAAGGGTGCTCAAACAGACCTTACGTCACTGACAGATGAATCCCAGGAAGTGACGCTTGAAAACGGAAGCCTTTCCAGCAAAATCGCCGTTTTGGAGGTCAGCGGCACCATTCAGGATAATGGTGATTCAAGCAGTCTGCTCGGTTCAGGCGGGTATAACCACCGAACATTCTTAAAAAATCTTGAGCAGGCAAAAGAGGATGATGCGGTTAAAGGGATCGTACTCAAGGTAAACTCTCCGGGGGGCGGAGTGTATGAAAGTGCCGAAATACATAAAAAACTGGAAGAAGTAAAAAAAGAAACAAAAAAACCAATCTATGTGTCAATGGGATCGATGGCAGCTTCCGGAGGTTATTATATCTCAACAGCTGCCGATAAAATTTTTGCGACACCGGAAACCCTGACAGGATCTCTAGGGGTTATCATGGAGAGCGTGAATTACTCAAAGCTGGCTGATAAGCTCGGCATCTCTTTTGAGACCATTAAAAGCGGGGCTCACAAGGATATTATGTCTCCTTCCCGTGAGATGACAAAAGAAGAAAAAAATATCATGCAATCTATGGTTGATAACTCCTATGAAGGCTTTGTGGATGTCATTTCAGAAGGCCGCGGCATATCGAAAGCGGAAGTAAAGAAAATCGCGGACGGACGCGTGTATGACGGGCGGCAGGCGAAAAAACTGAATCTTGTGGATGAACTCGGATTTTATGATGATACAATTGCGGCCATGAAAAAAGATCATAAAAACTTGAAAAACGCTTCTGTCATCTCTTACGAGGAAAGCTTCGGATTAGGCTCTCTGTTTACCATGGGAGCGAACAAAATGTTTAAAAGTGAAATTGATTTTCTGAATATGAGAGAAGTTCTTTCACAATCCGGTTC
Organism: Bacillus sp. PK3-037; assembly: GCF_054161355.1. NCBI lineage: Bacteria > Bacillati > Bacillota > Bacilli > Caryophanales > Bacillaceae > Bacillus > Bacillus sp. PK3-037. Next base: position 1,260,994 of record NZ_CP096408.1, read on the forward strand.
GCCGAGAATGATGTATCTCTATGCGAAGTAGGAGGGGTCAATAATGGATGCGACATATGAAGAGTTAGAGCGCAGCGACATCGCAGGCCCGGATCAAGCGGAACAGCTCACACACGCATATGCGGGCTTTTGGGTCCGTTTTTGGGCTTTCCTGCTTGATTGGCTCGTTGTGTGGGGGTTAAACCATTTAATCGTTTCTCCCATCTTTACTTTACTGGATCTGCCGAAAACATCCGGCATGTTCACCATCTCAGCGTACAGCATCACAACGCTTTTCGTTTATCTGGCATATTTTGCGCTGATGACCAAATACTTCAGGCAAACGCTCGGAAAAATGGTGTTCGGCCTCAAAGTAATTTCTGTCAAGCAGGGCCATAAGCTGACATGGAGCACTGTGATTTTCCGTGAAGTGGTCGGGCGGTATATTGATAAAATTTGGATTTTATATATCGTCATCGCTTTTTCTCCTAAAAAACAGGGGATTCATGATTACATTGCTGATACAACTGTGGTGCACGAAAAATTATATCGTAAATAACAAATAAACCCGGACCCCGTCCGGGTTTATTTTTTGCTGAATGGGCGATAATGCTTCCTAGAGGAAGTGAAGAATATGGTATATGTGCTGTCAGCCATTCTTATTCTTATAGGTATCGTGCTGCTTCTCAGAATGAAAATTCATGTTGCCGCGGAGTATCTTCATGCTGAGGATAATGACAAAATAACTTTGAAAATTACAACGCTGTTTGGCCTGGTTCGGATTAAAAAAACAATTCCGGCGATTAAGGTGAACAAAGATGACGGAACAGTCAATATCAGACAGAACACAAAATCGAAAGTGAAAAAAAGCAGCAGCAAGAAAAAAATTACGTTTGATGATGTGCAGCAAAGCATCAATAAAATTGAAATGCTTCTGCATCATGTCACTAAGTTAAGGAAAATCAGCGCCTCTTTTATGGCGCATTTGCATATCACAAAACTCGAATGGATCACAGTTGTCGGGATTCATGACGCAGCGGTGACAGGTGTGTTAACGGGTGCCGTATGGGGAGTCAAAGGCGCTATCGCAGCTATGCTTCATGACCATTTAGACTTTGTGAATAAGCCTGTTTATGAAGTGATTCCATCGTTTCAAGTCCCTGTTTCCAAGACCCATTTTCAGTGTATATTCTTTTTTCGCTTTGGACATGCTATGCTTGCAGCTTTCAAATTCGTCAAATACGGACGGGAGCTTTCTGTATTAAAGAAGAATCCGTCAGCTCGAATGACTTCAAAGAATGATTCATCAGTTTAAGGAGGAAGCGTATATGGCAGACCATCCCATCCAAGGTTTAATGAAAACCGCAATGGAAAACTTGAAGGAAATGATTGATGTTAACACAATCATCGGGGATCCGGTTGAAACACCGGATGGAAGCGTGATTTTAACCGTTTCTAAAGTCGGATTCGGATTCGCCGCAGGCGGCAGCGAGTTTGGCGGCAAGCCGGCTGAGAAAAAATCGGAAGACGATGAAACAAGAGAACAAAAACTGCCCTTCGGAGGCGGAAGCGGAGGCGGTGTGTCCATTACGCCGATCGCGTTTTTAATTGTCGGTTCGACTGGCATCAGAATGCTTCATTTAGATGAAAATACTCATTTGATTGAGAAAATTCTAGACGCAGCCCCTCAAACACTGGAACGCATACAGCAAATGTTTAAGAAAAATAACAAGAATCAAAACCAAGGCCAAAATCAAAACCAAATGAACAATATGAATTATTAAAGAAGGGTTAACTGCGGCGGCCGCAGTTAACTTTTTTTTTGGCATAAACTTTGCAGTTTGCAAGAAACTTTACTATGATAGAGACATACATACGAAAGGGAGGAATTATAATGGCTGAAATTACATTCAAAGGCGGTCCGGTTACGCTTGTCGGACAAGAAGTGAAAGTAGGGGATCAAGCTCCTGATTTCACAGTGCTGACAAACAGCCTTGAAGAAAAATCGTTAGCTGACATGAAAGGAAAAGTAACGATTATTTCTGTTATCCCTTCAATTGACACAGGCGTTTGCGATGCACAAACCCGCCGATTTAACGAAGAGGCTGCAAAGCTTGGAGATGTCAACATTTACACAATCAGTGCAGACCTTCCATTTGCGCAGGCGCGCTGGTGCGGAGCAAACGGAATTGACAAAGTGGAAACTCTGTCAGACCACAAAGACATGTCATTTGGCGAAGCGTTCGGTGTATACATAAAAGAACTTCGTCTGCTTGCGCGTTCCGTATTTGTGCTTGATGAGAACGGAAAAGTCGTTTACGCTGAATATGTAAGCGAAGCAACGAACCACCCGAATTATGAAGAGCCGATTGAGGCTGCCAAGGCATTATTGAAGTAAGCAGGTGAAAAAAGCTCCAGGCTGCCGCCGGAGCTTTTTTCATGGCAAGGAGGAACACATTATGCAAAACGATCATGTAGGTGCGGTATACGAGCTGCTGGATGATGCCGCGATCATCATAAAAAATGAATTGCAGATTTCATATATAGAAGCGCTTGCCGAAGCGGGAGAAATGTATTTTCTTGAAAAAACGGATCAGCTGAAGCTGCCGAATAAGAAGGCTGAAAAGCTTCAAGCACTGCTTGAAAAAGCCGAATTTGACACATATGAGCACGAGTGGGTGCGCAAAGCATTCCAGCTTGCCGTCCTAAAGGGATTAAAGGATATATCCCATCCAAACAGACAAATGACGCCGGACACAATCGGGCTTTTTATCAGTTATCTGGTAAATAAATTTATGGCGGAAAAAAAGGAGTTAACGCTTCTTGATCCGGCTGTCGGAACGGGAAATCTCCTGTTCACCGTGTTAAACCAGCTGTCTGAAAATACGGCGAAAAGCTATGGCATAGAGATAGATGACGTTCTCTTGAAAATCGCCTATGACCAGGCGAACCTTCTGAAAAAAGAGCTGGAACTGTTCCACCAGGACAGCCTCGAGCCGCTGTTTATCGATCCGGTTGACACAGTGATATGCGATCTGCCGGTTGGCTATTATCCGAATGACGAGGGAGCAAAAGCCTTTGAACTGAAAGCGGATGAAGGCCATTCCTTCGCTCATCATTTGTTTATTGAGCAAAGCGTCAAGCATACGAAACCGGGCGGCTACCTGTTCTTTATGATCCCGAATCATTTGTTTGAAAGCTCTCAAAGCGACAAGCTGAAGCGGTTTTTCAAGGACAAGGTTCATATCAATGCACTATTGCAGCTGCCGAAATCAATTTTTAAAGACGAAGCCCATGCCAAAAGTATCCTTGTGCTTCAGAAAACAGATGAAGAGACGAAAGCGCCGAACCAAATTCTGCTTGCGAATCTGCCGTCTTTCTCCAACCAGAAGGCGATGCTCGACATGATGGCGCAAATAGATGCGTGGTTTACTAAGGAAAAATAGAAATGAAAAAACAGTTTGAGCGTCCGTCATATGAGGAAGCTTAAACTGTTTTTTTGTATGAACATCTGGGGGCAGATAAACGAATTGAATAGGGTTTCAAAACACAAAATACGAAAGGAGAAAATGCCGAATGTAAGCGTTAATCAATGTGAAGCGCAAAGGTAATGTGTCTGAAAATAACGACTTCTTATTGTAAGCGTTATCAATACGTAAGTTGACTTGAAAAGCCGACATGACAATGTTTAAATGGAAAAGTCAGATATTTTTCGGGAGAAAATGATGATTCACCCGGGAAAAAAGTACGAAAAACGAAGATGTTGATACAGAGTAAAAAGGAGCGTCAAACATGTCCAAAATTATTGCAATTAACGCAGGAAGCTCGTCTTTGAAATTTCAGCTTTTCGAAATGCCTTCAGAAACCGTTTTAACGAAGGGCTTAGTTGAACGAATCGGTATCGCCGACAGTGTGTTCACGATTTCTGTAAACGGCGAAAAAAATACAGAAGTAACTGATATACCTGATCATGCGGTAGCGGTTAAAATGCTGCTTAATAAGCTGACAGAATTCGGCATTATCAAAGATTTAAATGAAATTGACGGAATTGGACACCGCGTGGTACACGGCGGAGAAAAATTCAGCGATTCCGTTTTATTAACGGACGAAACAATTCAGGAGATTGAAGATATTTCTGAATTGGCGCCGCTGCACAACCCGGCAAATATCGTCGGAATTAAAGCCTTTAAAGAAGTGCTTCCAAATGTTCCTGCGGTTGCTGTTTTTGATACGGCATTCCACCAGACAATGCCTGAGCAGTCTTACCTGTACAGCCTGCCATACGAATACTATGAAAAATTCGGTATCCGTAAATACGGCTTCCACGGCACTTCACATAAATATGTGACTGAGCGTGCGGCAGAGCTTCTCGGCCGTCCGTTAAAAGATTTACGCCTGATTTCCTGCCACCTTGGCAACGGCGCAAGTATTGCAGCTGTTGAAGGGGGAAAATCAATTGATACATCTATGGGCTTCACGCCGCTTGCCGGTGTTGCAATGGGGACACGCTCTGGAAACATCGACCCTGCCCTTATCCCATACATTATGGAGAAAACAGGCCAGACAGCTGACGAAGTACTGAATACATTAAACAAAAAAAGCGGACTGCTTGGCATCTCCGGTTTCTCAAGCGATCTTCGTGACATCGTTGAAGCAACGAAACAAGGAAATGAGCGCGCGGAAACTGCGCTTGAAGTCTTCGCGAGCCGCATCCACAAATACATCGGTTCTTACGCTGCCAGAATGAGCGGTGTTGATGCGATTATCTTTACTGCCGGTATCGGTGAAAACAGCGTAGAAGTCCGAGAACGCGTTCTTCGCGGTCTGGAATTTATGGGTGTATACTGGGATCCTGCGCTTAATAACGTACGCGGTGAGGAAGCGTTCATCAGCTACCCTCATTCTCCAGTAAAAGTTATGATCATTCCGACTGATGAGGAAGTCATGATTGCACGAGACGTTGTTCGTTTAGCTAAATAATGCAAAAAGCACATTCTCTTGAATGTGCTTTTTTGTTGAAGCATGATTAAAGATAGACAAAAAACAAAGAGGTGAGCCAATGAGCGTTCAAGAGCATAAACAAGAAGCACCCGATATTGTCCGGTGTAAAGTGATTACTGTCAGTGATACGAGAACGGAAGAAACGGATAAAAGCGGCAGGCTGATGATCTCATTTTTAGAAGAAGCCGGCCATCAGATTGCTGCATATGAAATTGTAAAAGACGAAAAGGATGTCCTGCAGCGGTCTGTCTTAGCGGGATGCATGGATGATCAGACGGACGCGGTTCTCTTAAATGGCGGGACGGGTATTGCAAAGAGGGACGTTACCATTGAAGCCATTTCGCCGTTGTTTTCTAAAGAGCTGCCCGGCTTTGGAGAAATATTCAGGATGCTCAGTTATACAGAAGACATCGGCTCCAGTGCGATCATGTCGAGAGCTACAGCCGGCGTTATCCAACATACAGCCGTTTTTTCAACGCCAGGCTCCAGCGGTGCGGTAAAGCTGGCGATGAATAAGCTGATTATTCCGGAGATCGCCCATGTGGTCAGAGAAATCAGAAAAGACAAGTAAATGAATAAATACTACGAAACTTCACCTGGAAAAATGGGTGAAGTTTTTTTAATAAAAGGCTTGAAAAAAAGGAACTTACTTGTTAAAGTGTATACATACAAAATGTATTTTTATTAAATATAATTTATTTTTATACAAAAGAAACAGGGTTGAGAGGAGATTTTTATCATGGCAGAACAGAAAAAAGTCGTATTAGCATACTCAGGGGGTCTCGATACTTCCGTCGCGATAAAATGGCTTCAAGAGCAAGGGTATAATGTCATCGCCTGCTGTCTGGATGTCGGCGAAGGCAAGGACTTGGCGTTTGTTCAGCAAAAAGCGCTTGAAGTCGGCGCAACAAATTCTTACGTGATCGATGCAAAAGAAGAATTCGCCCAGGATTACGCGCTGTTATCTTTGCAGGCTCACACGATGTATGAAGGGAAATATCCGCTCGTGTCCGCTTTGTCTCGACCGCTTATTGCAAAAAAATTAGTCGAGATCGCAGAAAAAGAAGAGGCGCAGGCAATTGCGCACGGATGCACAGGGAAAGGAAATGACCAGGTGCGTTTTGAGGTATCAATTAAATCATTGAATCCTGACCTTGAAGTCATCGCTCCGGTTCGGGAATGGCAATGGTCTCGTGAAGAAGAAATTGAATATGCGGCAAGCCGCGGCATTCCAATTCCGATTAATCTTGACAGCCCATATTCCATTGATCAAAACCTTTGGGGACGCGCAAATGAGTGCGGCATTTTAGAAGATCCGTGGGCGGCTCCGCCAGAAGGTGCATACGATTTAACAGCTCCGCTGGAAAAAACGCCGGACACGCCGGAAGTGATTGAAATCGCATTTGAACAAGGCGTGCCTGTATCCATCGACGGCGTCTCTTACTCACTTTCTGAATTAATTTTAAAACTGAACGAAATTGCAGGCGCGCATGGTGTTGGACGTATCGACCACGTGGAAAACCGCCTTGTCGGCATTAAATCCCGTGAAGTATACGAATGCCCGGGTGCGATGACGCTTATCAAAGCACACAAAGAACTGGAAGATTTGACATTAGTGAAAGAGGTCGCGCACTTTAAACCGGCCATCGAACAAAAGCTGTCAGAAATCATTTACAACGGCTTATGGTTCTCGCCTTTAAAAGACGCGCTGCACGCTTTCTTAAAAGAAACGCAAAAACACGTTACAGGCATCGTTCGCGTGAAGCTGTTTAAAGGCCATGCGATAGTTGAGGGGCGTAAATCAGAATACTCTCTATATGATGAAAAGCTTGCAACATATACAAAAGACGATGCGTTTGACCACCATGCGGCAATCGGATTTATCGAGCTTTGGGGACTTCCGACAAAAGTGAACAGCATCGTGAAAAAGAAGGAGCAGATGAAAGCATGAAGAAGCTTTGGGGAGGCCGATTCCAAAAAACACCTGAAAAATGGGTCGACGAATTCGGCGCGTCCATATCATTTGACCAACATTTAGTGACTGAAGACATTACAGGGTCTCTCGCACATGCTGCCATGCTGAAAAAATGCGGTATCCTGACAGAAGAAGAAGAGCTGAAAATCCGTGAGGGACTGAATGCCCTTTTGCAAAAAGCAGAAGACGGGACATTAGAGTTCTCAGTTGATTATGAAGATATTCATTTGAACATTGAGAAAATGCTCATTGACGAAATCGGCCCTCTCGGCGGCAAGCTGCATACCGGAAGGAGCCGGAATGACCAGGTGGCAACTGACATGCATTTGTACCTGAAAAACCATGTCGCTCACATTATCGAGCTGATAGAGGCATTCCAAGGCGCGCTCATTGATAAGGCAGAAGCAAATGTTGAAACCATTCTGCCGGGCTACACTCATCTTCAGCGCGCCCAGCCGATTTCATTCGCTCACCATCTGCTTGCGTATTTCTGGATGCTGGAGCGCGACAAGGAACGTTTTCAGGATTCAATGAAGCGGATCAATAAATCTCCGCTCGGATGCGGAGCACTAGCGGGTACCACCTTCCCGCTCGATCGTGAGTATTCAGCAGAGCTGCTCGGCTTTGATTCCATTTATGAAAACAGCTTGGACGGCGTCAGCGACAGAGATTTCATTTTGGAATTTTTAAGCAACAGCAGCATGCTGATGATGCACCTTTCCCGTTTCTCTGAAGAAATCATTCTGTGGTGCTCTCAGGAGTTTAAATTCATTGAGCTAGACGATACGTACGCAACAGGAAGCAGCATGATGCCGCAGAAGAAAAACCCGGATATGGCTGAGCTGATCCGCGGCAAAACGGGGCGCGTGTACGGTGACATGATAGGGCTGTTTACGATCATGAAAGGCCTTCCGCTCGCTTACAACAAAGATCTGCAGGAAGACAAAGAAGGCATGTTTGACACGGTGAAAACGGTCGAAGGCAGCCTGCAAATCTTCACAGGCATGATTCAAACAATGACTGTTAACAAAGACGTCATGAAGCAAGCGACAAAACAAGACTTTTCAAATGCGACGGAACTGGCCGATTATTTAGCGAAAAAAGGAATGCCATTCAGAGAAGCGCACGAAGTGGTCGGAAAGCTTGTGTACACATGCATCGAAAAAGGAATCTATTTAAGCGACATGCCGTTTGACGATTTTCAGAAGGCGAGCGATCTCTTCGAAGAGGATATTTACACTGTTTTGGATCCTTATCATGCGGTCGAAAAAAGAATGAGCGCAGGAGGCACGGGCTTCAAACAGGTAGAGGAGGCGCTCGTAAAGGCGAAAGCTTGCGTGGCTGCCGGAGTTTGTTAAAATTTCCTTCATAAAATCCCGTCATTATAGCCAACCTACCCCTATAATGATGGGAGGCAGAAGGATGAAAAAAGAACCGGAACGCTATATTTATGATGAACAAGAAAGCCAGGAGACAACAAGGCTCATTTCCGAAGCATATCAAAGCGGTTATGTGGATATCCCGGATCAAGAGCCTTCGTCTTCTTCGGAATAAGCTGTCTATTATAGGCAGCTTTTTTGTATGGCAAAGTGTAAAAAGTGATATTGCCGGCCTTTTATAGTAAAGTAGAAGAAGAAACACTTTATTGAAAAGCGGCGACGTTGCTTTGGGAGGTATTCATGTGCGACATGCTTTAATTACTGCCGGTTCGAAGGGATTAGGCCGCAAAGTGACTGAAACATTGCTTGCAAAGGGGTATTCAGTAACAGTGAATTACAGGCAGGATGAAGAGGCAGTAAACCGCCTGAAGGAAGCCTGTCCTGATGACCTTGACCGGCTGCAATTTGTAAAAGGTGATGTCACTAAAAAAGAAGATTTGCTGCGCATCGCAGACGCTGCCTTGGACCGCTTCGGGAGAATCGACTTTTTGATTAACAACGCGGGGCCATACATATTTGAACGAAAAAAGTTAGCTGATTATACCGATGACGAATGGTACGGTATGCTGGAAGGGAATTTAAGCGCCGTCTTTCACTTATTCAAAGCAGTTATTCCGGTCATGAGGAAACAGCAATTCGGGCGTATCATCACGTACGGATTTCAAGGCGCGGCACACGCACCCGGCTGGCTTCACCGCTCCGCTTTCGGCGCCGCAAAAGTGGGATTGGCTTCTTTAACAAAAACAATTGCGATAGAAGAAGCCGAATCGGGCATAACCGCCAATATGGTTTGCCCGGGCGACATTGTCGGCGACATGAAGGAAGCGTCAATTGAGGAAGCCAGACAGCGTATCGGCAAAGAAAAAACGCCGATAGGAAGATCCGGCACCGGTGAAGATATCGCCAGAATCATTGCCTTTTTGTGCGAAGAGAACTCAGACCTGGTGACAGGAACTGTAATTGAAGCAACCGGTGGCCTCAATGTGATTAACAAGAATCATTCCTCATAAGTTTTTCAGCATCTTAAAAAGGGAAAATGAAAACATCAAAAACAAAGTGACGAGGTGAAGGAAATGAAAGTAACGTATCACGGACATTCTGTAGTTGCAGTAGAAACGAATGACCACCATATTTTATTTGACCCGTTTTTAACAGGAAATTCGTTAACCGACTTGAAGCCGGAGGATGCAAAAGCGGACGCTATCTTATTGACTCACGGCCACAATGACCATGTGGGTGACACTGAGCAAATCGCAAAGCAAAATAACGCGCTGGTTGTGGCACCGAATGAGCTGGCTGTATATTTGGGATGGAAAGGGTTAAATGTTCACCCTATGCACATCGGCGGCTCCCATCAGTTTGATTTTGGGAAAGTGAAGCTTACACAGGCCTTTCATGGATCTGCTATATCTGACGAAGAAAATAAAACGATCACCTACACAGGCATGCCATCCGGTATTCTGCTGACTGTCGAAGGCAAAACAATCTTCCACGCCGGCGATACGGCCCTTTTCTCTGACATGAAGCTGATCGGGGAGCTGAACCATATTGATCTTGCCTTCCTGCCGATTGGCGACAACTTTACGATGGGGCCTGAAGACGCCAAGCTAGCTGCAGAATGGCTGCGGGCAAAACAAGTTGTGCCGGTTCATTACAATACATTCCCGGTCATCGAGCAAGACCCGGAAGCATTTGCAGACAGCCTGCCAGGCGGAGTCGGAAAAGTCATGGCCGTCGGTGAAACAATTGAGCTTTAAACGCTGAAAGCATCTCCTGACAATCAGGAGATGCTTTTTATTTTCCTGCCTCATTGCGAATCAATCATCCGAGCCCTTATAATAAAAGCAGAAGACTGTCCCTTAGAGGTGAAAGGTTTGGCAACTAAGCATGAACAAATTTTAACATATATTGATTCGCTGCCTGTCGGTGAAAAAATTTCTGTGCGGAGAATCGCAAAGGAAATGAAAGTAAGCGAAGGCACGGCGTACAGAGCCATCAAGGAAGCAGAGAATAAAGGCTTTGTCAGTACGATTGAACGAGTCGGAACAATCAGAATTGAACAAAAGAAAAAAGAAAATATCGAAAAGCTTACCTATGCAGAGGTTGTAAACGTCATAGACGGACAAGTGCTCGGAGGCCGGGCCGGACTCCATAAGACATTAAATAAATTTGTCATAGGCGCAATGGAGCTGGACGCGATGATGCGGTACACCGCAGCCGGGAATCTTTTGATTGTCGGAAATCGAATCAATGCACACAGACAGGCGCTTGAGGCAGGCGCCGCTGTACTTGTAACGGGCGGATTTAACACAGATGACAGCATCGTGCAGCTGGCAGACGAGCTTGAGCTGCCGATTTTATCCACGAGCTATGACACTTTTACAGTCGCCGCTATGATTAACCGGGCGATTTATGACCAGCTGATCAAAAAAGAAATCGTTCTGGTGGAGGACATTTTAACGCCCGCTGACCGTACGATATATCTTTCACCTAAGGATAAACTTGAAAAATGGTACGAGAAAAATTTTGAAACGGGCCATGGGCGTTTCCCGGTTGTCGACGAACAAATGAAAATTCACGGGATCTTGACCTCGAAAGATATCGCAGGTCACGACCGGAATGCACCCATTGAAAAAGTCATGACAAAAAATCCGGTTACGGTTATTGGAAAAACGTCTGTCGCCTCAGCGGCGCAAATGATGGTATGGGAAGGGATCGAAGTGCTCCCCGTCACTAACGGGCACCAAAAGCTGATTGGCATGATCAGCCGCCAAGACGTATTGAAAGCTCTTCAAATGATTCAAAAGCAGCCTCAAGTCGGGGAAAAACTTGATGATATCGTCTCAAGAGGATTTAAAGATGAGGATGAGGATAAACAGGATCAGACGGTTTATCATTATGAAGTAACACCGCAAATGACAAATCAGCTGGGGACGATTTCTTATGGCGTGTTTACGACCATTTTGACGCAAGCGGCCAATCGGTTTTTGCGCTCGAAAAAACGCGGCGAACTAGTGATAGAAAGCATCACCATTTTCTTTTTGAAGCCTGTGCAGATGGAGTCGGTCATCGAAGTCAAGCCGCGCATTTTAGAGGCTGGAAGAAAGTTCGGAAAAATGGAAGTTGAAGTGCACAGCCAAGGCCATATCGTATCTAAAGCAATGCTGATGGTTCAGCTGATGGAAAGGAGCTAAGGGACGTCTCAGGCGCCCCTTACGCGTGATCTCTTTCAGCTTCTTTGGCGTGAAGGGGATTGTAATGGCTGTAGGCTTTATAACCTGCCCATGCGCTTCCGGCTCCGATGACGATAAAGATGCCGCCGATTACTAACGTTAATACTGAATGGAATAATATCATTTGATTGAGTCCGTAAAACAGCACCAGCGATCCTAATGCCATGCTAGATTTTGCTGAAAAGATTTCTTTTTCCAAAGATTGCTTTGCCCGTACGCCTTTTACTTTATAGTACACATAAAAGCAGGCTGAAAGCCCAATCAAAAAAACAAGAACCAGCATAAATGAAATCCTCCATCGTAAAAGTTTACAAACCCATTCTATACAAAAACGGGCTTGGTTTTGACGTTATTTTTCTTTTCCGTCGGCAGAGAATGTGATTTAATGAAAAAAAACAATAAAGGAGTATCAAATGAAAACAGAATTGATCAGAACCATATCATTATATGACACGATTATCTTACATAGACATGTGCGCCCTGACCCGGATGCCTACGGATCTCAGTGCGGACTTACGGAGATCCTGCGTGAAACGTATCCTGAAAAAAATATTTTTGCAGTCGGCACGCCAGAACCGTCCCTTTCTTTCTTATATACCCTCGATGAGGTGGACGATGAAACATATAAAGGCGCCCTTGTGATCGTCTGTGATACGGCAAATCAGGAAAGAGTCGACGATCAGCGTTATTTATCAGGCGCCAAACTAATGAAAATCGACCACCATCCGAACGAAGATCCTTACGGCGATCTTCTGTGGGTCGATACGAATGCAAGCTCAGTGAGTGAAATGATTTACGAGCTGTATTTAGAAGGAAAAGAGCACGGCTGGAAGCTGAATACAAAAGCCGCAGAGCTGATCTATGCCGGCATTGTCGGTGATACCGGACGCTTCTTATTTCCGAATACAACGGAAAAAACATTAAAATATGCAGGTGAGCTCATTAAGTATCCGTTCTCTTCTTCAGAGCTGTTTAATCAATTGTATGAAACAAAACTGAATGTGGTGAAGCTTAACGGCTATATCTTTCAAAATGTGTCTTTGTCTGAAAATGGCGCTGCTTCTGTTTTCATCAAAAAGGATACTCTGGAAACGTTCGGCACAACGGCTTCTGAAGCGTCGCAGCTTGTCGGGACGCTTGGAAATATCTCAGGCATTCGCGCATGGGTGTTTTTCGTAGAAGAAGACGATCAAATCAGAGTCAGATTCCGTTCAAAGGGGCCTGTTATTAACGGACTCGCCCGGAAATATAACGGCGGAGGGCATCCTCTGGCTTCAGGCGCCTCCATTTACAGCTGGGATGAAGCGGAACAGATTTTAGCTGATCTGGAGACGTTATGTAAAGAACACAAGTAGAGGGGAGACCCTCTCTCTTAGTGTTCATCTGTGACGGGGATGAACCAGCAGCCGAACTCAGTAAGGTCCTCGTAGACTTGGAGATTGTGAGATTGAAGTTCTTTTTTGATGAGGGAAGCGAGTGAGTTTGTTTCGGCATATGCAGAAAAACCTTGTCTGAGTCGGGCTGCTTGATCTTTTGCTAATTGACGGTCACTGTAAACCTCCATTTCCCTTCCTCCTCCTTTCGCTATTAAGCCTCATTTATAGTTTATAAAAAAGAATGGGAAAAAGCGACAGGAGTTTGAAAAATTTAAAAAAATTCCATATTTACGTCGCGAATGATATTTCGATTTCTACCGAAAGCCTTGTGTAAATAATTAATTCCTTGACGGCTGCCTCATATTTTTTTTCATTGATCGTATAGACTTTATTTTCAATTGTCCGTTTTAAAAGCTCCTTCGTTTTATAGACGCTTTCTATATCCTTTGTAATGACCTCTGAAATATCATCCTTTACATGTTCCTCGAATTTTGTTTTATCAGGCTGCGAGATTTTATATTTTTCTCCATTCAGCAATTTGACATCGACGCTTTGAATAAGCAGTTTTCTTTTATTGTCTTCATTTAGTTTGTGGAGGTCTTCCTGATAGATGGAAATTTGGTCGTTCAAGTCTTTGACGTGCTCTTTTTGTTTTTCGATGAGGGAAACCTGCTCCTCCTGGAATGTTCCGTATGTAAACAGGAAAAAAAACCAGCTGATCACGGCTCCGCACATCATACCAGCAAAAAAACGCTGCCATCCCGGTTTCTTGTAATGCTGCGGCACTCTCATGAAGAAATATGCTCCTGCGTCAGCCATGAAATAATAAGCCAGCCGCTTTGCGCCCCGCCCATGGCCGAGATAATGAGAAGAATCTGCTTGAATAAATCTCTCGTATTGCCTTCAAGAATACCCCGTTCAAAGCTGTATACCGCATCGAATGTACCGCCGATAGCGGCGACCAGCGCCCATATTTTTAATCTGTTCGCAAGCTTTGTAATGACCGTAAGCGGGGCTTCGCCTGCCAAATATGCTCCAAGGCCTCCGATGAGTGCGCCTCCAATCAGCACCCCTAATGCAATAAAATAACTGTTGATAAAATTTACCATAAAACCAGCTTCCTGATCCATCTTGATCACCTCACCTTTTATATCATATTGAGCATTCGGGACAAGTATGATGACGACTCGAAAAAGAACATTTGTTTCTTTTGAAAACCCGACTTATAATGAAGAAAGAAATGGATCGTAATGGAGAAAGAGGTGATAGCATGTCTTTTGTTCACCTGCAAGTGCATAGCGGGTACAGCCTGCTAAACAGCGCCGCGGCTGTGGAAGAGCTCGTCAGTGAAGCTGACAGGCTCGGATATGCGTCTTTGGCGCTGACAGATGATCATGTCATGTACGGAGCTATACAATTTTATAAAGCATGCAAGGCGAGGGGGATCAACCCGATTATCGGCTTGACGGCTTCTGTTTTCACAGATGATGACGAGCTCGAAGCCTACCCTCTTGTCCTGCTGGCAAAATCAAATACAGGCTATCAAAACCTGCTGAAAATCAGCAGCGTCCTGCAATCGAAATCAAAAAACGGCCTGAAGCCAAAATGGCTTAACAGCTATCGCGAAGGCATTATTGCGATCACCCCCGGCGAGAAGGGCTATATTGAAATGCTGCTTGAAGGAGGGCTGTTTGACCAGGCCGCTCAAGCCGCACTTCATTTTCAGTCTATATTCGGAAAAGGCGCTTTTTATTTATCTTTTCAACCGTTTAAAGAAAATAAATTCTTATCTGAGCAAATCCTCCGGCTGTCTGAAGAAACGGGAATTCCGGTCACGGCGACAGGCGATGTTCATTATATAAGGAAAGAAGATCAGGCTGCCTATCGCTGTTTGAAAGCGATAAAGTCAGGTGAAAAACTCACTGAGGCATCAAACGAAGAGATGCCGGATCTCGACTTGAAATCCATTGATGACATGCGTGTTATATACCAAGAGTATCCTGAAGCATTGCAAGCATCTGTTGAGATTGCAGAACAATGCCGGGTTGACGTCAGTCTGGGACAGACCCGCCTGCCATCGTTTCCGACTCCAGACGGTACATCCGCGGATGATTATTTGACGGATGTTTGTATGACAGGGCTTCGCCGCCGCTTCGATACACCAGATGAACAGTATATTCGACGTCTTCAATATGAACTTGATGTCATCAAGCGGATGAAGTTCAGCGATTATTTTCTGATCGTATGGGATTTTATGAAGCACGCCCATGAAAAAGGGATTGTGACAGGGCCGGGAAGGGGTTCTGCGGCGGGATCGCTCGTGGCTTATGTCCTCTATATCACGGACGTTGATCCGATCAAGCATCATCTGCTGTTTGAGAGGTTTTTAAACCCGGAGCGAATCAGTATGCCGGATATTGATATCGACTTTCCGGATACAAGAAGGGACGAGGTCATTCAATACGTTCAGCAGAAATACGGCGCAATGCACGTCGCCCAGATTATTACCTTCGGGACGCTGGCGGCAAAAGCGGCGCTTCGGGACGTCGGAAGGGTATTCGGTGTAAGCCCGAAGGAAGCGGATCAGCTTGCGAAGCTCATTCCTTCAAGGCCGGGCATGACCTTGGATGATGCGAGAAAACAATCGCCGGAGCTGAATAAGCGACTCAGTGAGTCAAGTCTGCTTCAGCAAGTGTTTACGATTGCCAGAAAAATAGAAGGTCTTCCGAGACATACGTCAACCCACGCGGCAGGCGTTGTCTTAAGTGAGGAACCGTTAACTGATGTTGTCCCGCTTCAGGAAGGACATGAAGGGATCTATTTAACGCAATACGCGATGGATCACCTCGAAGATCTGGGCCTTTTGAAAATGGATTTCTTGGGCTTGCGCAACCTGACACTCATCGAGTCCATCACTTCAATGATTGAAAAAGAAAAAAATATTAAAATAGATCTTTCGAGTATTTCTTATCAAGACGAAAAAACATTCTCCCTGCTGTCAAAAGGGGATACGACAGGGATTTTCCAGCTTGAATCCTCAGGAATGAGAAGCGTTTTGAAAAGGCTTAAGCCTTCAGGATTAGAAGATATTGTCGCGGTAAACGCGCTGTACCGGCCAGGCCCCATGGAAAATATTCCGTTATTTATCGACCGTAAACACGGGCGCGTGCCGGTTCATTATCCCCATGAAGATTTAAGAGGGATATTGGAAGATACGTATGGCGTCATCGTTTATCAGGAGCAAATTATGGTGATTGCATCGCGTATGGCAGGATTTTCTTTAGGTGAGGCGGACCTGCTCAGACGTGCAGTCAGCAAAAAAAAGAAAGACATTCTTGACCGAGAGCGAAGCCATTTTGTTGAAGGGTGCTTAAAAAAGGAGTATTCTGTAGACACTGCAAATGAAGTCTACGATTTAATCGTCAAATTCGCAAACTATGGCTTCAACAGAAGCCATGCGGTGGCATACAGCATGATCGGCTGCCAGCTTGCGTATTTGAAGGCTCATTATCCTTTATATTTTATGTGCGGATTGCTTACAAGCGTCATTGGCAATGAGGATAAAATAGCTCAATATCTTTACGAAGCGAAGGGGAGCGGGATTCGTATCCTTCCTCCGTCAGTGAACAAAAGCAGCTATCCGTTTACAGTTGAAGACGGAGCTGTCAGGTACAGCCTCCGTGCGATAAAAAGTGTAGGCGTCTCAGCAGTCAAAGATATATATAAAGCAAGGAAAGAGAAACCATTTGAAGATCTTTTCGATTTCTGCTTTCGCGTGCTGTCAAAAAGCGTAAATCGCAAAACGCTTGAAGCACTCATATTTTCTGGTGCAATGGACGAATTCGATCAAAACCGGGCTACGCTGCTCGCATCGATTGACGTTGCGTTAGAGCATGCCGAGCTATTCGCCGCGGACGATGACCAAATGGGATTGTTTTTAGATGAATCGTTTTCCATTAAACCGAAGTACGTGGAAACCGAGGAGCTTCCGCTTGTGGATATTCTTGCATTTGAAAAAGAAACGCTCGGTATTTATTTTTCAAATCATCCGCTCTCTGCCTTTAGAAACCAGCTGACAGCGCGCGGAGCGGTATCCATTCAGCAGGCTCAGCAGGCTGTTAAAAAACAGGTTTCACTCGGTGTCCTGCTGTCGAAAATCAAAACGATTCGGACAAAAACAGGTCAAAACATGGCGTTTTTAACGTTAAGTGATGAGACCGGTGAAATGGAAGCCGTTGTGTTCCCTGAACAATTCAGACAGCTTTCCCCGGTTTTAAGAGAGGGCGCTCTATTGTTCTCAGCAGGGAAATGTGAAATCAGGCAGGAAAAAGTCCAATTTATTATGTCCAGAGCGGAATTGCTGGAAAATATGAATGCTGAAAAAGCGCCATCGGTTTATATGAAGATAGAAAGCAGTCAGCACAGTCAGGAGATCCTGACAAAGATCAAGCGCATTTTGCTGGAGCATAAGGGGGAAACCGGCGTTTATCTCTATTATGAAAGGCAAAAACAGACGATAAAGCTTCCTGAGGCGTTCCATATCGATGCGGATCACCAGGTGTTATACCGCTTAAAAGAGCTGTTAGGTCAAAAAAACGTCGTTTTAAAACAGTGGTAACCATTTGCTTTTTGTTATACAATTGGAGCAATTATGTTACTCTGTTTAAATATTCTGATAGATTAACTCCGCAGAATGCAGTAATCAATGCAGCAGCATACGAATCAAAAAATTCCATTAAGGAGTGTTTAGGAGAATGTCATTAAGAGAAGAAGCATTACATCTGCATAAAGTGAATCAGGGGAAGCTCGAATCCAAATCTAAAGTAGAGGTTAAAAATGCGAAAGATTTAAGCCTTGCTTATTCCCCGGGTGTAGCAGAACCATGTAAGGATATTCATGAAGACATTAACAAAGTATATGATTATACAATGAAGGGGAACATGGTAGCAGTTGTAACTGACGGTACAGCTGTGCTCGGCCTTGGAAACATCGGCCCTGAAGCCGCACTTCCTGTTATGGAAGGGAAAGCCGTTCTTTTCAAAAGCTTTGCCGGCGTAGACGCGTTCCCGATTGCTTTAAACACAAACGATGTTGATAAAATCGTTGAAACCGTTAAATTGCTTGAACCGACATTTGGCGGCGTCAACCTTGAAGATATCGCGGCGCCAAACTGCTTTATCATTGAAGAGCGCCTCAAAAAAGAAACAAATATCCCGGTTTTCCATGATGATCAGCACGGTACTGCCATTGTAACCGTAGCAGGTCTTGTAAACGCGCTGAAACTGTCTGGAAAATCCATGTCATCCATTAAAGTTGTCGCAAACGGCGCTGGTGCGGCTGGCATTGCGATTATCAAGCTTCTTCATCATTATGGTGTTCGCGACATTGTGATGTGCGATTCCAAAGGGGCCATTTATGAAGGGCGCCCGAACGGCATGAACGATGTCAAAAATGAAGTGGCGAAGTTCACGAACCAAGACCGCAAAGACGGTTCTCTGAAAGATGTCATCGTTGATGCTGACGTATTTATCGGTGTCTCTGTAGCAGGCGCGTTAACAAAAGAAATGGTTCAAAGCATGGCAAAAGATCCAATTATCTTTGCAATGGCAAATCCAAATCCGGAAATTATGCCGGAAGATGCGCGTGAAGCTGGAGCGAGCGTTATCGGAACAGGCCGTTCAGATTTCCCGAACCAAGTAAACAATGTGCTTGCCTTCCCGGGAATTTTCCGCGGAGCGCTTGACGTGCGCGCCACTCACATTAACGAAGAAATGAAGATTGCAGCGGTTGAAGCCATTGCTTCACTAGTATCAGACGATGAGCTTAGCCCAGAGTACGTCATCCCTGCACCGTTTGATAAACGTGTTGCGCCAGCTGTGGCTAAGGCTGTGGCGAAAGCGGCGATGGAAACAGGAGTAGCAAGAATCACTGTTGACCCTGAGGAAGTCGCAGAAAAAACAAGAAAACTTACGATTATTGGCGAATAATTTTAATTCATTCCAAAAATGGCAGCGCGTTGGCGGAGACCGGCGCGCTGTTCTCAAGTTAAACTTGCGGCTGAAATTTTTTTGGGGTCAGGACTTAAAAAAATTTC
Organism: Bacillus sp. PK3-037; assembly: GCF_054161355.1. Classification (NCBI taxonomy): domain Bacteria; kingdom Bacillati; phylum Bacillota; class Bacilli; order Caryophanales; family Bacillaceae; genus Bacillus; species Bacillus sp. PK3-037. Next base: position 1,280,091 of record NZ_CP096408.1, read on the forward strand.
AGCCGAGTTTAACATGATTTTTGAATACGTTACCAACCTTACTGGTTCAACGATTTATTAGGTTTATCATGAGCCTGTCCGCACGCGCCTGCGGATAAAAAGTTGTCGAATTGAGGATGACAGCGTTTGACAAAAAAAGTACAATAGTTTCGGTAAAGTTATTAGCAAGTCTATCTGTCTGGATGGCATGCGGTGAAGAGAACCCTTCACAAAAGGGAGGTAATCATTTGTTAAAGGATATATTCACGAAAAAGAAAAAGTATGCTTCCGTACCGTCAGATCAAGCGAAGCACGATGTTCCGGAAGGCATTATGACAAAATGTCCTAAGTGTAAAAAAATCATGCTCACTAAAGAGTTGGATAAAAATATGCGGGTATGCATGAACTGCGATTATCATTTCCCAATGAATGCAAAACAGCGTATCGAAAGCTTGATGGATGAACAGTCCTTTGAGGAATTCAATCAGGGGATGTTATCGGAAAACCCGCTCGGTTTCCCAGGTTATCTGGAAAAGCTTGAAAAAGATCGCGAGAAAACATCCTTAAACGAGGCTGTTGTCACAGGCAAGGGCACCATCGGGGGATTTCCTGCTGTTGTCGCGGTAATGGATTCTTCATTCCGTATGGGCAGCATGGGCTCTGTCGTCGGTGAAAAAATAACGCTTGCGATTGAAAAAGCAAAAGCGGATAAAGTTCCGTTTATTATTTTTACTGCTTCCGGCGGTGCAAGGATGCAGGAAGGCATATTAAGCCTTATGCAAATGGCAAAGACAAGCTCTGCCTTAAAATTATTCAGTGAGGAACAGGGTCTCATTATCTCAGTCATGACGCATCCGACTACCGGCGGGGTATCGGCAAGCTTTGCTTCTCTTGGCGATTATAATTTCGCGGAGCCCGGCGCGCTGATCGGTTTTGCCGGAAGAAGGATTATCGAACAGACTATAGGCGAAAAACTGCCGGAGGACTTCCAAACGGCGGAATTCTTATTAAAACATGGACAGCTTGATGCGGTTATTCACCGCGACGACATGAAAAAAACGTTAGAGAATCTGCTGGATATGCATCAAACAGGAGGTGACATTGAGTGGCTGCAAGATTAGAATTTGAAAAACCGGTGATTGAACTGCAAACCAAAATCGCCGAATTAAAAAAATTCACCCAGGATTCGGAAATGGATCTGAGTGCAGAAATCGAACGGCTTGAAGACCGTCTCGCTAAGCTTCAGGATGATATTTATAAAAATCTGAAGCCTTGGGACCGTGTTCAAATCGCACGTCTGCCGGACCGTCCGACAACACTTGATTATATTCATTACCTGTTTACAGACTTTTTTGAATGTCACGGAGACAGAGCGTACGGAGACGATGAAGCCATTGTCGGCGGGATTGCCAAGTTTCACGGCCTGCCTGTGACAGTTATCGGACATCAGCGTGGAAAAGACACGAAGGAAAACCTGGTCCGCAACTTTGGAATGCCTCATCCTGAGGGCTATCGAAAAGCGCTTCGTCTGATGAAACAGGCTGATAAATTTAACAGACCGATTATCTGTTTTATTGACACGAAGGGGGCATACCCTGGACGAGCAGCTGAAGAAAGAGGACAAAGCGAAGCAATCGCCAAAAACCTGTTTGAAATGGCCGGCCTTAGAGTGCCTGTTGTTTGTATCGTCATCGGCGAAGGCGGAAGCGGCGGAGCTCTAGGTTTAGGTGTGGGCAACCACTTGCATATGCTGGAAAACTCTACTTATTCTGTTATTTCTCCTGAAGGTGCTGCGGCACTCTTATGGAAGGACTCCAGTCTTGCCAAAAAAGCGGCGGAAACAATGAAAATCACTGCGCCTGACCTAAAAGAATTAGGTATTATAGATCATATGATAAAAGAAGTAAAAGGCGGAGCGCACCACGATATTAAGCTGCAGGCAAGCTACATGGATGAAACCCTTAAACAATCGTTAAAGACTTTGCTGAAGCTGAATGAAGAAGAATTAATTCAGCAGCGCTATGAAAAATACAAAGCAATTGGGAAAGTATCGATTAAAGATCAATATATCGGGGTAAACTAAATAAACGTGAAGCCTTTGGCTCACGTTTATTTTTTGTGACATTCTTTAAATTTTATTTAAAAACAATTTATTTAATTGTATAATAGGTAAGGTTTCATAGGGAGGATGGAGATCCCTTTTCATTGTTTTTAGGGCAATGATCATGTTATGTTTTAATCATATATGTTTGCTGAGGTGAATGGAGAATGAAACGTATAGGGGTATTGACGAGTGGCGGGGATTCCCCGGGAATGAATGCAGCGGTTCGCGCAGTTGTCAGAAAAGCGATTTATCATGACGTTGAAGTTTACGGCATTTATAACGGATACTCAGGATTGATCAACGGAAAGATTGAAAAGCTAGAGCTCGGTTCTGTAGGTGATATTATTCATCGCGGAGGAACAAAGCTTTATACAGCAAGATGTCCTGAATTCAAAACGGTTGAAGGCCGTGAAAAAGGGATCGAAAACTTGAAGAAGCTGGGTATCGAAGGGCTTGTCGTTATCGGCGGAGACGGCTCATACATGGGTGCGAAGAAATTAACAGAGCACGGGTTTCCATGTGTAGGTGTACCGGGTACAATTGATAATGACATTCCGGGTACTGATTTTACAATCGGTTTCGACACAGCTTTAAATACAGTAATTGACGCAATTGATAAGATCCGCGATACAGCGACTTCTCATGAACGTACATATGTGATCGAAGTGATGGGCCGCCATGCCGGCGATATTGCATTATGGGCCGGACTTGCAGGCGGCGCGGAATCAATCTTGATCCCTGAGGCTGATTACGACATGCACGAAATCATTGCCCGGTTAAAACGCGGCCATGAGCGCGGGAAGAAACACAGTATTATTATCGTTGCCGAAGGTGTAGGCAGCGGTGTTGAATTCGGGAAACGCATTGAAGAAGAAACAAATCTTGAAACTAGGGTATCTGTATTAGGCCATATCCAGCGCGGCGGTTCCCCAAGTGCTGCTGACCGTGTTCTGGCAAGCCGACTTGGCGCGTATGCGGTTGAACTGCTGCTTGAAGGAAAAGGCGGACGCTGTGTAGGTATACAAAACAATAAGCTTGTAGACCATGATATTATAGAAATACTGGATCAAAAACACACAGTTGAGCAAAACATGTATCAGCTTTCAAAAGAACTGTCTATTTAAGAATGCAGCAGAAGGCTGAAGATTTCAGAAGGAAGTGAACGAATTGAGAAAAACAAAAATTGTTTGTACCATCGGTCCGGCAAGTGAAAGTATTGAAATGCTTACGAAATTAATGGAGTCAGGAATGAATGTGGCTCGTTTAAATTTTTCTCACGGAGATTTTGAGGAGCACGGAGCACGTATTAAAAATATCCGCGAAGCGAGTAAAAAGCTCGGCAAAAACGTCGGAATCCTGCTTGATACAAAAGGCCCTGAAATCCGTACACATACTATGGAAAACGGTGCTATTGAGCTTGAAACAGGCAAAGAGCTTATCGTTTCAATGGACGAGGTAGTTGGAACAACTGATAAGATTTCAGTAACATATGAAGGCTTAGTAGAGGACGTTGAAAAAGGCTCAACGATTCTTTTAGATGACGGGCTTATCGGTCTTGAGGTACTTGAAGTGAATGCCGCTAAACGCGAAATCAAAACAAAAGTACTAAACAACGGAACACTGAAAAACAAAAAAGGCGTTAACGTGCCGGGTGTCAGCGTCAACCTTCCTGGTATTACTGAGAAAGACGCCAGAGATATCGTTTTCGGTATTGAGCAAGGAGTAGATTTCATCGCTGCGTCTTTTGTACGCCGTTCTACTGACGTGCTTGAAATCCGTGAACTTCTTGAGGAGCATAATGCTCAGGATATTCAAATTATCCCTAAAATTGAAAACCAAGAGGGTGTAGACAACATCGATTCTATTCTCGAAGTGTCTGACGGCTTAATGGTTGCGCGCGGAGACTTAGGTGTGGAAATCCCGGCTGAAGAAGTGCCGCTCGTGCAAAAAGACCTGATTAAAAAATGCAACGCACTGGGCAAACCGGTTATTACAGCGACACAAATGCTTGACAGCATGCAGCGCAACCCGCGTCCGACTCGTGCGGAAGCGAGTGACGTCGCAAACGCAATTTTCGACGGCACAGATGCGATCATGCTTTCTGGTGAAACAGCTGCCGGAAACTACCCGGTTGAAGCAGTTCAAACGATGCATAACATCGCATCCCGTTCTGAAGAGGCGCTGAATTACAAAGAGATTCTTTCAAAACGCAGAGACCAGGTAGGCATGACGATTACTGATGCAATCGGCCAATCGGTTGCACATACGGCCATTAACTTGAATGCTACTGCGATTGTGACTCCGACTGAAAGCGGCCATACAGCGCGTATGATTGCTAAATACCGCCCGCAGGCACCGATTGTCGCTGTGACTGTAAATGAGTCTGTTTCCAGAAAGCTCGCTCTTGTATCCGGCGTTTTCGCAGAAAGCGGTCAAAATGCAAGCTCAACTGATGAGATGCTGGAAGATGCTGTGCAAAAATCATTACACAGCGGGATTGTGAAAAATGGTGATCTGATCGTCATTACAGCAGGCACTGTCGGTGAGTCAGGAACAACGAATTTGATGAAAGTTCATACTGTCGGCGATATCATCGCTAAAGGCCAAGGTATCGGCCGTAAATCAGCTTACGGTCCTGTTGTCATTGCGCAAAACGCGAAAGAAGCCGAACAAAAAATGACTGACGGCGCTGTTTTGGTGACAACTAGCACTGACCGTGACATGATCGCGTCTCTTGAAAAAGCGTCTGCCCTTATTACAGAAGAAGGCGGCTTGACAAGCCATGCTGCAGTAGTCGGATTAAGCCTCGGCATTCCGGTTATTGTTGGTTTGGAAAATGCGACAACCATTTTGACAGAAGGCCAGGATATTACGGTTGACGCTTCTAGAGGGGCAGTCTACCAAGGCCGTGCAAGTGTACTTTAATCACATCTGAAAATGGGAAGGGAGCGTATTCCCTTCCTTTTCTCTATTTGTCACTATTTTGAACTAAGGCGTTTTACACATGTGGGGGGCTGGAGATGAGGTTTTTATTTTTGCTTTTTATTGTGTTTCCGGCAATTGAAATCGGCATATTTCTATTTTCGGGCAAGCTGATCGGCATTCTTCCGACGGTCCTTTTGATGATTCTGACCGGGATCATTGGGGCAGCAGCTGCCAAAAAACAAGGAACTGAAGTTTACTTCAAAGTTCAGCGTGACCTTCAATACGGCAAGATGCCTGGTGAAGCGATTGCTGACGGCCTGTGCATCTTTATTGGCGGCCTTTTGCTGATGCTGCCAGGCTTTTTATCAGACCTGGCCGGCGCATGCCTGCTTATCCCGTTCACCCGCAGCTGGTGTAAGCCGATCCTGTTCAAATGGCTGAGAGGCATGTCGAAGAACAAGCGGATCATTATAAAATAAAACGGCAGCCTGCATCATGGGCTGCTGTTTTATTTTTGCTGGACAGTGATGTAGGACCATATTTCCTTTAAGGCACCTGTTGTAATAAAAGCCTGGATGACGACGAGAACGGCAGGACCGGCAATCAGTCCTAAAAATCCGAACAATTTAAAGCCGGCAAAGAGGGCAATGAGTGTTGCCAGCGGATCGATTCCGATTGATTTACTTAATATTTTCGGCTCTGTCAGCTGCCGCTGAACGAGTACGACAAGGTACAGCACACCAATGCCAATTGCTTGAGGAAGCTGGCCTGTAATCGATAAATACAAAATCCACGGCACGAAGACGGATCCTGCTCCTAAATAAGGGAGAAGGTCGACTAGCCCGATTAAAAAAGCAATCGTTGCTGCATGCTCAACCTTTAAGAGAGAAAGACCGATGAATACAATGACCATCGTAAGGAATACAAGAACAGCCTGCGCTTTAATGAAACCGGCCATTGCTTTTTTCAGCTCGCTGCTGATCGCCTTTCCGTTTGCTGTTATTCGATCCGGCAGCACTGAAACGAGCATCGCTTTCAGCTTGTGCCAATCCTTTGTCATGAAAAATGTAGCAAGAAGTGAAAATATCAAAACAGCCGCGGTATTCGGAAGCAGCGCGAAAAACTTCGGGATCATTTCAAGAATGTGAGACAGCAGCAGTCCTGCGTTTTTGGCAGCGGAATCTCCAAGTGTCTGAATGTGAGTGACGATGGAAGCCTGCTGGTTGGTCTCCAATTCATGAAATAAAACGGTCAGTTCGTGATAGAGCGGCTGGATATGAGTGGTAAACAGTTTTTCACAATAAGAGATAAACGTGCTGATATGCGGGGGAAGGGTTTTTGCAAGATATGCGGTCCCTGTTACGATTTCTGCTACCACAATGGTCAGCACACCGAACGCTGCGAGCAGAAAAAAGGCGAGCACGCCGATGACATTTAAAGTTCGCGGGAATCCCGTCACCTTGTCCAAGTAGTCTACAACAGGGTGAATCGCTGTTGAAAGAATAAGGGCAATGAGGAACGGATATGTTAACGGAAACGAATAATAAACAGCGGCTGCTGATCCGGCTGTAAGCGACACGACAAAGAGGGTTCGGAAAAAAATAGTGATATAGGATTGATTCACAAAAACGCTCCTCCTCTCGTCAGCATGTCCTATTGTTATGTTTATTCACGGTACGGCTGTATATGAATACATTCATCTTAAAGGAGGGATAACGCGTGTTTACACAAGCGAATTTATTTTTAATATTACTCTTGGCTATTGCACTTATCGCAAAAAATCAATCGCTGCTTTTTGCTGTATCCGTCCTTTTGATCATTAAAATCGTGGGACTTGACCAAAAATTTTTCCCGACTATCCAGTCAAAAGGCATCAACTGGGGCGTGACCGTCATCACAATTGCTGTTCTTGTTCCAATCGCCACAGGAGAGATTGGATTTAAACAGCTTGGTGAGGCAATGCGTTCTTCTTACGCATGGATTGCATTGGGGGCGGGAATCGCCGTTGCGCTGATTGCCAAAAATGGCCTAACCCTGCTGGAAAACGATCCTCACATCACCACTGCTCTTGTCATCGGTACCATTCTCGCCGTCGCGCTTTTCGGCGGAGTCGCAGTGGGTCCGCTGATCGGAGCGGGGATTGCTTATATTGCGATGCAGCTCGTAAAACTGTTCACTTCATGAAAAAAGCGGCTTGCTGCCGCTTTTTTTAAATGCCAAAAACCCGCAAATAAAGGCGTTTTTTCGGGAAAATCATAGAATGAAAAAAAAAAATTATAGGTAAACATTTAACAAATGTCTGATTATTGTTTATAATAGGAATAGGCACAAACTTAAAAAAGCTTATAAGAATTTGTTATGTTCTTTCATAAGCAAAGGGTTTCAGCATCAGCAGGCAGTAAAATGTAAGCATTTTCTTTTGGGGGGAGAAATACTTACAACGTGCTTTTTAAGTTAGCCTCATGTTTTTACAACACTCTTAAAGGGGAAATTTATTGAAAAGGAGATGTTATATATGACAGCGACACGCGGTCTTGAAGGGGTTGTAGCAACAACATCATCTGTTAGTTCGATTATTGATGATACCCTTACATATGTGGGGTATGATATCGATGATTTGACAGAGAATGCGAGCTTTGAAGAAATCATTTACTTGCTTTGGCACTTAAGGCTGCCAAACAAAAAAGAGCTTGATGAGTTAAAACAGCAGTTAGCAAAAGAAGCTGCCGTTCCGCAAGAAATTATTGAGCACTTCAAATCTTATTCCCTCGAAAATGTTCATCCCATGGCTGCTCTTCGGACAGCGATTTCTTTACTAGGCCTGCTTGACAGCGAGGCTGATACCATGAACCCGGAAGCCAACTACAGAAAGGCGATCCGCCTTCAGGCAAAGGTGCCTGGTCTGGTTGCAGCGTTTTCCAGAATCCGCAAGGGTCATGAACCCGTTGAGCCAAGAGAAGACTACGGCATTGCCGAGAATTTTCTCTACACATTAAATGGAGAAGAGCCTTCACCGATTGAGGTTGAAGCCTTCAACAAAGCACTTATTTTACATGCCGATCACGAGCTGAACGCGTCAACGTTTACAGCGAGGGTCTGTGTGGCAACACTTTCGGATATCTATTCAGGAATTACTGCAGCGATCGGCGCACTGAAGGGCCCGCTTCACGGCGGTGCAAACGAAGGCGTCATGAAAATGCTGACAGAGATCGGCGAAGTGGAGAATGTCGAGCCTTTCGTTCGCGCCAAGATGGAAAAGAAAGAAAAAATAATGGGATTCGGCCATCGCGTTTATAAGCATGGCGATCCGCGCGCCAAACATTTAAAAGAAATGAGCAAACGTCTGACCAACCTGACCGGCGAAAGCAAATGGTATGACATGTCGATTCGCATCGAAGAAATCGTGACATCAGAAAAAAAGCTTCCGCCTAACGTTGATTTCTATTCCGCTTCTGTTTATCACAGCCTCGGAATTGACCATGACCTGTTCACACCGATTTTTGCTGTGAGCAGAATGTCCGGCTGGCTCGCTCATATCCTTGAGCAGTATGACAATAACCGCCTGATCCGCCCGCGTGCAGATTACACAGGCCCTGACAAACAAACTTTTGTTCCGATTGAAGAAAGAGCCTAAAGAACCATGGGAGGCTGGCTTATGTTAATGAAGTTAGCCTCTTGTTCAGAACATCAAAGATGGTTTACACTTTAGAATGTTAAGAAAAATCATTTTGTTTTCTATATAAGAAAAATAAAATGTTTTCTAAATATGAATTACATACTGGGAGGTTTTTATTGTGGCACAAGGTGAAAAAATTACAGTCTCTAACGGAGTATTAAACGTACCAAACAACCCGATTATCCCGTTTATTGAAGGAGACGGAACCGGTCCTGATATTTGGAATGCGGCTTCAAAAGTTTTGGAAGCCGCAGTAGAAAAAGCATATAAAGGTGAAAAGAAAATTACGTGGAAAGAAGTTTATGCCGGAGAAAAGGCTTATAATAAAACAGGTGAGTGGCTTCCTGCTGAAACATTAGATGTTATCCGCGAATATTTCATCGCGATTAAAGGCCCGTTAACGACACCTGTCGGCGGCGGTATTCGTTCTTTGAACGTAGCGCTCAGACAAGAGCTTGACCTATTCGTTTGCTTGAGACCGGTAAGATATTTTACTGGAGTGCCGTCACCGGTAAAACGCCCTGAGGATACTGACATGGTCATCTTCCGTGAAAATACAGAAGATATTTACGCGGGCATCGAGTACGCACAAGGCTCTGAAGAAGTGCAAAAGCTTATCAGCTTCCTGCAAAATGAATTGAATGTCAACAAAATCCGTTTCCCTGAAACATCAGGTATCGGTATTAAGCCTGTTTCTGAAGAAGGAACAAGCCGTCTGGTCAGAGCGGCAATTGAATATGCGATTGAGCACGGCCGCAAGTCTGTAACGCTTGTACACAAAGGAAACATCATGAAGTTCACGGAAGGCGCCTTCAAAAACTGGGGCTATGAGCTTGCAGAGAGAGAATACGGCGAAAAAGTCTTCACATGGGCTGAATATGACCGCATTGCTGAAAAAGACGGAAAAGACGCCGCTAATAAAGCGCAAAGCGAAGCAGAAGCAGCAGGCAAAATCATTATCAAAGACAGCATTGCTGATATTTTCCTTCAGCAGATTCTGACACGTCCAAGCGAATTTGATGTTGTTGCAACAATGAACCTTAACGGAGACTATATTTCTGACGCTCTTGCGGCGCAAGTAGGCGGAATCGGCATTGCTCCTGGGGCGAACATCAACTACGAAACAGGTCATGCGATTTTCGAGGCGACACACGGAACGGCTCCTAAATACGCCGGACTTGATAAAGTAAACCCATCTTCAGTTATTCTTTCAGGTGTGCTGCTGCTTGAGCATTTAGGATGGAATGAAGCGGCTGATTTAATCATTAAATCTATGGAAAAAACAATCGCTTCTAAAGTCGTAACTTACGATTTTGCCAGATTAATGGACGGCGCGACTGAAGTTAAATGTTCAGAGTTCGGAGAAGAACTGATTAAAAACATGGACTAAGCAAGGAAACAGCCTAAAATTAGCCATAAAGGAGAAGAGAGACATGGGAAATACTCGTAAAAAAGTTTCTGTTATCGGAGCAGGTTTTACCGGAGCGACAACAGCTTTCTTAACCGCTCAAAAAGAGCTGGCGGACGTTGTTCTCGTTGATATCCCGCAATTGGAGAACCCGACGAAAGGAAAAGCCCTTGATATGCTGGAAGCCAGCCCAGTTCAAGGCTTTGACGCGAAAATTACGGGTACATCTAATTATGAGGATACGGCGGGTTCTGACATTGTTGTCATTACAGCCGGTATTGCAAGAAAACCTGGTATGAGCAGGGATGATCTAGTCTCTACAAACGAAAAAATTATGAGAAGCGTCACACGAGAAATCGTGAAATATTCTCCTGACTCTATCATTGTAGTTTTGACAAATCCTGTTGATGCAATGACATACGCAGTATATAAAGAGTCTGGCTTCCCGAAAGAGCGCGTGATCGGCCAATCAGGTGTGCTTGATACGGCAAGATTCAGAACGTTTGTGGCGGAGGAATTAAACTTGTCAGTGAAAGATGTGACTGGTTTTGTTCTCGGGGGACACGGTGACGATATGGTGCCGCTTGTACGTTATTCTTATGCTGGCGGTATCCCGCTTGAAACCCTCATTCCAAAAGACCGGATTGACGCGATTGTGGAGCGCACAAGAAAAGGCGGCGGCGAGATCGTGAATCTTTTAGGAAACGGAAGCGCGTATTATGCGCCTGCGGCTTCACTGACAGAAATGATCGAAGCAATCTTAAAAGATCAGCGCCGCGTCCTTCCTACAATTGCTTATCTTGAAGGAGAATACGGCTATGAAGGCATCTACCTTGGTGTTCCTACAATTGTCGGCGGGAACGGACTTGAACAAATCATTGAGCTTGAATTGACAGAATATGAAAAAGAACAGCTGAATAAATCAGTTGAATCTGTCAAAAATGTGATGAAAGTATTATCCTAAAATAAAAAGAGGAAGGCTGGTTTAATTGAAGCCTTTCTCTTTTTATTACAAAATGAAAGCGCTTCCTAATGTTCTTCAGCTGCCTCTTGTATTTTTCTTTTAAAATGATATAAAAGGCGAATTGTCGGAATGTCCGGCTTTCGTTAAAATAAAATCATGAAACATGGTAAGATGACATAAAATAGAGAAATAGGATGTCGGGGAATTAAGATACTGGAGGCACAGCATGAACAAGAAAATTTTAGTTGTGGATGATGAAGAATCTATCGTTACACTTTTGCAGTACAATTTGGAGCGATCAGGCTATGAGGTTATTACTGCTTCGGATGGAGAAGAAGCACTCAAAAGAGCGGAAACAGAAAACCCTGATTTAATTGTGCTTGATGTGATGCTTCCAAAGCTGGATGGAATTGAAGTATGCAAGCAGCTGAGACAGCAAAAACTCATGTTTCCCATTTTAATGCTGACAGCGAAGGATGAAGAATTTGACAAAGTATTAGGGCTTGAGCTTGGTGCTGATGATTATATGACCAAGCCGTTCAGCCCTCGAGAAGTCAATGCAAGAGTAAAAGCTATTTTAAGGCGTTCTGAAATGGCTGCGCCCTCTAATGATATGAAAAACGAGGAAACAGAAGGACAAATTGTTATCGGCGATTTGAAGATTCTGCCCGATCATTATGAAGCTTATTTTAAAGAATATCAGCTTGAGCTGACACCGAAAGAATTTGAGCTGCTTTTGTATTTAGGCAGACATAAAGGCAGAGTGCTGACGAGAGATTTGCTTTTAAGTGCTGTCTGGAATTACGATTTTGCCGGAGATACGAGAATTGTTGATGTGCATATCAGTCATCTTCGAGACAAAATTGAAACGAATACAAAAAAACCGATCTATATTAAAACCATTAGGGGATTGGGGTATAAATTGGAGGAGCCAAAAATGAATGATTAAATATCGTGTGCGCCTTTTTTCTGTGCTCGTTGTCTGTATGATTGTGGTGTTTAGTGTACTCGGGCTGTTTTTACAGCAGCTCTTTGAATCTTCTGATCAAAAAAAATCGGAGGAACACATTGAAAAGGAAGCCAAATACATGGCTTCGCTGCTTGATGCCGGCAATCTGAATGACCAGGCAAATGAGAAAGTCATTAAAGATGCAGGCAGTGCGCTTGATGTAGAAGCGTCCGTGATCGATACAGAAGGAAAAGTGCTGTACGGGTCTGACGGCAGCGCGGCGGATTCTTCAAAGATTCAGGCGCTTGTCTCGGGTCATGAGGGAGTTCTCGCGAAAGAGGAGAACATGCTTTATTATGGGCTTTCGCTTAGGAGCAAAGGCGAAAAAACGGGGTATGTGCTGCTTACTTCCCGTGAAGAAAGCTCGGGTCTGAATGGCGAGATGTGGGGCATGCTGACAGCCAGTCTTTGTACCGCTTTTATTATTATTGTTTTCTTTTATTCTAATATGACCTCTCGCTACAAAAGATCTATTGAAGCAGCCACAAACATGGCAACAGAGCTGTCCAAGGGGAATTACGATGCCCGTACATACGGCGGTTATATCAGGCGTTCTGACAAGCTTGGCCGGGCCATGAACAGCCTTGCCGTTGATCTGATGGAAATGACGAGGACGCAGGAAATGCAGCGCGACCGCCTGCTGACTGTCATTGAAAACATCGGCTCCGGGCTGATTATGATTGATGGAAGAGGTTTTATCAATCTCGTCAACAGGTCTTACGCGAAGCAGTTTCATGTCAATCCGAATCAGATGCTTCGCCGTCTTTATCATGATGCATTTGAACATGAAGAAGTGATCCAGCTTGTTGAAGAGATTTTTATGACTGAGACGAAGAAATGTAAGCTATTAAGGCTTCCGATCAAAATTGAAAGGCGTTATTTTGAAGTGGACGGCGTTCCTATTATGGGGCCTGATGATGAATGGAAAGGGATCGTGCTCGTTTTTCATGACATGACGGAAACGAAAAAATTAGAGCAGATGAGAAAAGATTTTGTGGCCAATGTTTCCCACGAGCTGAAAACGCCGATTACATCGATCAAAGGGTTTACGGAAACGCTATTAGACGGGGCAATGGAGGACAAAGAGGCGCTTTCAGAATTCCTCTCGATTATTTTAAAGGAAAGCAAAAGGCTTCAGTCATTGGTGCAGGATTTGCTTGATCTTTCTAAGATTGAGCAGCAAAACTTTACGCTCAGCATCGAAACGTTCGATGCAGTGAAAATGCTGGCTGATATTGAAACGCTACTAAAGCATAAAGCGACGGAGAGAGGTATCTCTTTACAGCTGAACGTTGCGAAAGACCCTCTCTATGTAGCGGGCGACCCGCACCGGCTGAAACAGGTATTTTTAAATCTCGTAAACAATGCATTAACCTATACACCGGAGAAGGGTTCGGTAGCTATCAATGTCAAACCGGGAGAAACAGAGATTCAAATCGAAGTTTCCGATACCGGGATTGGCATCCAGAAAGAAGAAATTCCCCGCATCTTTGAACGGTTTTACCGCGTTGATAAAGACAGGAGCAGAAACTCAGGCGGGACCGGTCTCGGTCTCGCGATTGTCAAGCATTTAATAGAGGCTCATGAAGGGAAAATCGATGTGACAAGCGAGCCGGGCAGAGGCACTGTGTTTACAGTGACGCTGAAGCGGGCTGCTGAAAAGCCTGTTTAATGTTTACAAAGCTTTAACAATATCTTCATGCACTGTTAAACCTATGCTGGTAGGATGTAGTAGAACCCCTTCATCCAAGGAGCCAATTTTGACGGCGGGAACCTTTTTGTGTTCCCGTCCTTTTTTGTGTGTTCTCATCGGTTCGCGTATTTTCCTTTCAAATTGAACTTTGTTAAAATAAGAGAAGCTAAAGACTATTATTATGAGATGAATGGAAGCTACAGCTTCTTAGGAGGATATTGAATGACGGAACGAAAAAAATTAGTGCTTGTAGACGGAAACAGTCTGGCTTACCGGGCGTTTTTCGCATTGCCGCTGTTAAGCAATGATAAAGGAATTCATACAAATGCGGTTTACGGTTTTGCGATGATTTTGATGAAAATGCTTGAGGATGAAAAGCCCACGCATATGCTGGTTGCGTTTGATGCCGGGAAAACGACGTTTCGTCACGGCACATTTAAAGAGTATAAAGGCGGAAGACAGAAAACCCCGCCTGAGCTTTCAGAACAAATGCCGTTTATCCGCGAGCTGCTTGATGCCTATCAAATCAGCCGCTACGAACTGGAACAATACGAAGCTGACGACATTATCGGCACACTCGCCAAATCGGCTGAAAAAGACGGCTTTGAGGTAAAGGTTTTCTCGGGGGATAAGGATTTAACACAGCTGGCAACAGATCAGACGACGGTTGCCATTACGAGAAAAGGAATTACCGATGTTGAGTTTTACACACCAGAGCACGTCCGGGAGAAATACGGACTCACGCCTGACCAAATTATTGATATGAAGGGTTTAATGGGGGATTCTTCTGACAACATTCCGGGTGTGCCTGGTGTCGGGGAAAAAACCGCGATTAAGCTGTTAAAGCAATTCCATTCTGTTGAAAAGCTGCTCGAATCAATTGATGAGGTAAGCGGAAAAAAACTCAAGGAAAAGCTGGAAGAATTTAAGGATCAGGCCTTGATGAGCAAGGAATTAGCGACGATTATGACCGATGCGCCGATTGAGGTATCCGTTTCGGGTCTGGAATATCAAGGCTTTAATCGTGAACAGGTCATTGCCATCTTTAAAGACCTTGGGTTCAATACGCTACTTGAACGGCTCGGGGAAGACGGTGTAGAGGCGGAGCAGGATCAGTCGTTAGAAGAAATTGATGTCAAAACAGTCACCGAGGTGACTAGCGATATATTGGTTTCTCCATCTGCATTTGTCGTTGAACAGATTGGCGATAATTATCATGAAGTGCCGATTCTCGGTTTTTCGATAGTGAACGAAACGGGCGCCTACTTTATTCCAAAAGACGCTGCTGTCGAGTCTGCTGTGTTTAAAGAATGGGTGGAAAATGACGATCAGAAAAAATGGGTCTATGACAGCAAGCGGGCTGTCGTGGCTTTGCGCTGGCAGGGCATTGAGCTGAAAGGTGCGGAGTTTGATACGCTTCTTGCAGCTTATATCATAAATCCGGGCAATTCGTATGACGACGTTGCCAGTGTGGCTAAGGATTACGGCTTGCATATCGTTTCAAGCGATGAATCAGTTTACGGCAAGGGAGCAAAACGCGCAGTGCCGGCAGAAGGCGAACTGTCTGAGCATCTCGTCAGAAAGGCTCTAGCCATTCAAAGCCTCCGGGAAAAGCTCGTTCAGGAGCTGGAGAACAACGATCAGCTTGAATTGTTTGAGGAGCTGGAAATGCCGCTGGCGCTTATTCTCGGAGAAATGGAATCAACAGGCGTTAAGGTTGATGTTGACCGCTTAAAACGAATGGGAGAAGAACTGAGCGCCAAGCTGAAGGAATATGAAGAAAAAATTCATGACATTGCGGGGGAGTCGTTTAATATCAATTCTCCTAAACAGCTCGGCGTCATCCTGTTTGAAAAGATCGGCCTGCCAGTTGTGAAGAAAACGAAAACAGGCTATTCAACGTCTGCTGATGTGCTTGAAAAGCTGGCTGACAAACATGATATTGTTGACTATATTTTGCAGTACAGACAAATCGGCAAGCTGCAATCGACATACATCGAAGGGCTTTTAAAGGTGACAAGAAAAGATACACACAAGGTGCATACACGCTTTAACCAAGCCTTAACGCAAACAGGGCGCCTCAGCTCGACCGATCCGAACCTGCAAAATATACCGATCAGGCTTGAGGAAGGGCGCAAGATCCGCCAGGCCTTTGTTCCGTCTGAAAAAGACTGGCTCATTTTTGCGGCTGATTATTCGCAAATCGAGCTGCGGGTGCTTGCCCACATTTCAAAGGATGAAAATCTGATCGAAGCCTTTACAAACGACATGGATATTCATACAAAAACAGCAATGGATGTGTTCCATGTCGCTGAGGATGAAGTGACATCGGCGATGAGACGCCAGGCGAAAGCGGTCAATTTCGGGATCGTATACGGCATCAGTGATTACGGGCTATCACAGAATCTCGGCATTACGCGGAAAGAAGCCGGGGCATTCATCGACCGATATTTGGAAAGCTTCCAGGGCGTCAAAGCGTATATGGAGGACTCAGTGCAGGACGCGAAGCAAAAAGGCTACGTAACCACGCTGCTGCATCGCCGCCGATACATCCCTGAACTGACGAGCCGAAACTTTAATATCCGCAGCTTTGCTGAGCGGACGGCAATGAATACGCCAATTCAAGGAAGTGCCGCGGATATTATTAAAAAAGCCATGATTGATATGGCAGCCAAGCTGAAAGAAAAGCAGCTGAAGACAAGATTGCTGCTTCAAGTACACGATGAATTGATTTTTGAAGCGCCGAAGGAAGAAATTGAAATACTTGAAAAGCTTGTTCCAGAAGTGATGGAGCATGCGCTTGCATTAGATGTGCCATTAAAGGTGGACTTTGCTTCAGGCCCATCCTGGTACGATGCGAAATAAACAGAGATAAAGGAAGTGATGGATGTGCCGGAATTACCAGAGGTTGAAACCGTCCGGCGCACTCTGACCGGGCTTGTAAGAGGAAAAACTATCAAATCGGTAGAGATCAGATGGCCGAATATCATCAAACGGCCTGCCGAACCGGAGGAATTTGCGCGAAACTTAGCAGGAGAAACCATCCAGTCCATCGGAAGACGGGGAAAGTTTTTACTGTTTTACTTAGATCATTATGTCATGGTCTCCCACCTTCGTATGGAAGGGAAGTACGGGCTTCACCAAGAGGAGGAGCCGGACGATAAACACGTGCATGTCATATTTACGATGACGGACGGGACCCAGCTGCGTTACAGGGACGTTCGGAAATTCGGAACCATGCATTTATTTAAACCGGGAGAAGAAGCAGGGGAGCTGCCGCTTTCCCAACTCGGACCCGAACCGGATGCAAAAGAATTTACGAGTGCGTATTTGAAAGAACGGCTGGCGAAAACAAACCGAGCTGTCAAAACCGCTCTTCTGGATCAGAAAACGGTCGTCGGACTCGGGAACATTTATGTGGACGAGGCTCTGTTCAGAGCGGGCGTACATCCCGAGACAAAAGCAAACCAGCTATCAGATCAAAAAATCAAAAAACTTCATGCTGAAATTAAAAATACCCTTCAGGAAGCGATTGATGCCGGTGGAAGCACTGTCCGGTCGTATATCAATTCCCAAGGAGAAATCGGAATGTTTCAGCTGCAGCATTTTGTGTACGGGAAAAAAGATGAGCCCTGCAAAAATTGCGGCACCATGATTACCAAAATTGTCGTCGGAGGCAGAGGCACACATTTTTGCGCCAAGTGCCAAAAAAAATAGAGGAATTTTCATCGTCCAAGCTGTCGGTGCATATATCAGTAACTCTGTAATAGAGGAAGTGCCGTTTTTCGGAAACACGGATTTTTCACTTTTCCATATACATGATTGTGATGAATCTCCGGGCATTTAACATCTGATACAAGAGCACCAACAGAAAGGAAGAAACGGATATGCAAATGGTTTCTATACTGCTGCTGGCGTTAGCTGTCAGCTTGGACAGTTTTTCAGTCGGATTTACGTATGGATTGCGAAAAATGAAGATACCGCTAAAAGCCATAATTGTCATTGCCTTCTGTTCCGGCACTGTTATGTTTATATCCATGCTGATCGGAAGCTTTCTCACCAAGTTTTTTCCCGTATATGTGACTGAGAAGCTCGGCGGGTTAATATTGGTTGGAATCGGCGTGTGGGTTTTATATCAATTTTTCAGGCCGGCAAAAGACAAAGACTATCTATTGCATGAAAAAACGCTGCTTAATTTAGAGGTTCGGTCATTGGGCATTGTGATCCATATTTTGAGAAAACCGATGAGTGCGGATATCGACAAATCTGGTGTGATTAATGGGATTGAAGCGGTGTTATTGGGCTTCGCCCTGTCGATTGATGCCTTTGGAGCAGGTATGGGAGCTGCCATTCTCGGTTTTTCGCCCATTGCGATGAGCATAACCGTCGCGATGATGAGTTCGCTGTTTGTGTCAGTCGGCATCAATGCCGGCCATATTCTGTCTAAATGGAGATGGATCGATAAAATGGCGTTTTTGCCGGGGCTTCTGCTGATCACGATCGGGCTCTGGAAATTGTAAAAAGGAGTGGATCTCTTGACCTTAGTCATTGGTTTAACGGGAGGAATAGCAAGCGGCAAAAGTACGGTTGCCAATATGATGACAGAAAAAGGAATCACTGTCATAGATGCGGATATCATTGCAAAACAAGCGGTAGAAAAAGGGATGCCGGCCTACCGGCAGATCATTGGCGAATTCGGTGAAGACATTCTGCTCGAAAATGGTGATATAGACAGAAGAAAGCTTGGGGCGCTGGTCTTTACAAATGAACAGAAGCGTCTTGCTTTGAATTCAATTGTTCATCCTGCGGTCAGAGAGGAAATGCTCAAGCGGCGTGATGAGTCCATTGCAAATCAGGAGACATTTGTAGTATTAGATATCCCGCTTTTGTTCGAAAGCAAATTGGAGTCTTTAGTGGATAAAATTATTGTGGTCAGTGTAACAAAAGAGCTTCAGCTTGCACGCCTGACCAAGCGCAACCAATTAACGGAGGAAGAAGCGCTTAGCCGGATCCGCTCCCAAATACCATTAGAGGAAAAAGTGTCAAGAGCGGATAACGTAATAGACAATAGCGGCACACTCGAAGAGACAAAACAGCAGCTTGAGGAAATTCTCAGCTGCTGGGCATAACAAAACACCGTTCATTATGAACGGTGTTTTTGTGATTAAAAATCAAAATTGTCCGGATCAGGACCGACGCGCAGATTTTCATTTAACGCATCAATTCTGTTCATGTCATCCTGTGATAATTCAAAATCAAATATGTTCGCGTTCGCTTTAATTCGATGTTCCTTTGTTGATTTAGGAATGGTGATGACGCCGTGCTGTAAATCCCAGCGTAAAATGATTTGCGCGACGGATTTGTTATATGATTTTGCAATGTCTGTCAGTTCGGGATGATCAAGCAATTGTCCCTGCATTAAAGGTGACCATGCTTCCATTTGAATGCCTTGCTTCTTGCAATAAGCCATCAGCTCTTTTTGCGTGAGGCGCGGGTGGAATTCCACTTGGTTGATCATAGGCTTCATTTCAGCACCCTTCAGCAGATCTTCCAGGTGGTGGATTTGGAAATTGCTCACACCGATCGCTTTGACACGGCCTTCTTTATACAATGTTTCAAGCGCTCTCCAAGCTTCTTTATATTTGCCTTCCACAGGCCAGTGAATGAGGTATAGATCTAAATATTCCAAACCGAGTTTTGACAGGCTTGTTTCAAATGCCGCCAATGTTTCCTCATACCCTAAATCCGCATTCCACACTTTTGATGTGACAAATAGATCCTCTCTGGAGATGCCGGCTTCTTCAATTCCTTGTCGCAAGCCTTCCCCGACTCCCGCTTCATTTCCATAGATTGCGGCAGTATCAATACTGCGGTAACCGTGAACAATGGCGGTTTTAACCGCATTGACGAGTTCCGATCCTTCTTCCACTTGGAATACACCGAGGCCGAACCACGGCATTTTCACCCCGTTATGAAGTGTTGCTGCTGCTTGTAAATGTGTTGTCATGTTTGTTTCCTCCTTATTGAAATGTTAGGCTGCCTGCCGATCCTGTTTTTCCAGAAGGCGGCTCCAGCCTGTTAAGATGACGGCTCCAGCTACCATTAAAGCTCCAATCCACGCGGTATGAATCAGTCCGATGGAATCGGTAATCAAGCCTCCCAAAAAAGATCCTAGGGCAATTCCTGCGTTAAATGCTGCAATATTAATCGCGGATGCTACGTCTACTGCGCTCGGTACAAAACGTTCAGCCAGCATGACGACATATACTTGCAGGCCGGGCACATTCATAAAGGCCAGCAAGCCCATAAAGAGAATCGTAATGAGGCCGGCAATTTTATAAGGAGCCGTAAATGTTAACGTAAACAGGACGAGCGCCTGTACGATAAACATATAAAACAGCGCGGCGATCGGATTTCGATTGGACAGTTTTCCGCCAATCATATTGCCGATGGCAATGGCAATTCCGTATACGAGCAGGATAATGGCTACAGTGCCGGCTTTAAAGCCCGTCACTTCCTGAAGCAGGGGAGACAGGTAAGTGAACACAACAAATGTTCCTCCGTAGCCTAAAGCTGTTATGACAAATAAAAGCAGTAAACGGCCGTTTGTCACAAGCTTCAATTGGTCCCGCATCGTTGTTTTCGTCCCTTTTCGTAAATTGGAAGGGACAAGAATGCCATTTGCAATGACAGCGATAATGCCGACGGCGATAATAACCATAAAGGCAAACCGCCAGCCGAGCTGCTGGCCGATAAACGTGCCGAAAGGAACTCCGGTTACTGTTGCGACGGTGAGTCCTGTAAACATAATGGAAATCGCACTCGCCCTTTTATTTTCAGGGACAAGATCAGCTGCGATCGTCGAGCCGATCGACATAAACACACCGTGTGAAAAAGCGGATATCACACGTGCTGCTAAAAGAATCCCGATGCTTGAGGCCGACGCGGCCATCGTATTCCCGGCGATAAAAATGATCATGATCCAAAGCAATAGCGTCTTTCGTGACATGCTTGAGGTCAATGACGTTAAAATAGGCGCGCCGAACGTAACACCCAGTGCGTATAGCGAAACGGTCAATCCCGCTGTTGTTACAGGAATGTGTAAATCATCAGATATTAACGGCAAAAGGCCGACGCTGATAAATTCGGTTGTCCCTATCGCGAATGCACTAATGGCGAGTGCCAGAAGTGCAGGAATGCTGCTTTTATTGGCTGAAGTCATTCAAGATCCTCCTTTTCTGTTATGTGTTGTATGATTGAAATTCTGCCGAACAAGCTATATAAATAAAAGAGCAGATTCAATTCAGCCGGCAAATGTGATTATGAAAGATATCATCAAAAAAGAAAAGTACGTACTTTTAAGTGCTATAGACACTTTTTGGTGCCTGTAAGGAGAGTGAACCGCATGGAGAAGAAAAAATATAACATTTCAGTTGAAGCGACTCTTGAAGTAATAGGCGGGAAATGGAAATGCGTGATTTTATGCCACCTGACACACGGAAAAAAACGAACAAGTGAGTTAAAGCGTTTAATGCCGAATATCACTCAAAAAATGCTGACCCAGCAGCTGCGCGAGTTGGAAGCTGACGGTGTCATTAACCGTATCGTGTACAATCAGGTTCCTCCTAAAGTGGAATACGAACTGAGTGAATACGGCCGCAGCTTAGAAGGCATTTTAGATATGCTCTGCGATTGGGGAGCGAATCATATCAACAAGGTATACGGCGATACTTTCTCTGTATTAGAAGAAAGTGTGCTCAATGATAAATTGAAACAGGAATCATAAGAAAATAAAGCAGGCAGTGCGCAGCGCTGGCTGCTTTTTTGATTCTTTATCCTCATATTGTGTGCAAGAAAACGTATGATACATCATAAATTAGCGTTATAATCGCTGATTTTTATCAATATGTACTGGCGAATTCTTTTTAATGTGTTATACTAATTTCAGATGACAACAATTTAGAATGACATAATTGATGAGGGGTGACCAACGTGAAGGTAAAAGTGGCGATAAACGGGTTTGGAAGAATCGGAAGAATGGTCTTTAGAAAAGCAATGTTAGACGATCAAATTCAAGTAGTGGCTATTAACGCCAGCTATTCGGCTGAAACGCTGGCTCATTTAATAAAGTATGACACAAATCACGGACGGTACGACAAAGAGGTTGAGGCTGGAGAAGACAGCCTGATTGTGAATGGAAAAAAAGTACTCTTGTTAAACAGCCGTGATCCGCAACAGCTGCCTTGGCGGGAATATGATATTGACATTGTCGTTGAAGCAACAGGGAAGTTTAATTCAAAAGAAAAAGCGATGGGACATATTGAAGCGGGCGCGAAAAAAGTCATTCTGACCGCTCCGGGGAAAAATGAAGACGTTACCATTGTGATGGGTGTTAATGAAGACCAATTTGATGCTGAACGCCACGTGATTATTTCAAATGCGTCATGCACGACAAATTGCCTTGCACCGGTTGTGAAAGTGCTTGATGATGAATTTGGCATTGAGAGCGGTCTAATGACGACAGTGCACGCTTATACGAATGATCAAAAAAATATTGATAATCCGCACAAAGATTTGCGCCGCGCCCGGGCATGCGGTGAATCCATCATTCCGACGACAACAGGAGCGGCAAAGGCGCTTTCGCTTGTTCTGCCTC
This sequence comes from Bacillus sp. PK3-037, assembly GCF_054161355.1. Taxonomy (NCBI): domain Bacteria; kingdom Bacillati; phylum Bacillota; class Bacilli; order Caryophanales; family Bacillaceae; genus Bacillus; species Bacillus sp. PK3-037. The sequence continues at coordinate 1,302,505 of NZ_CP096408.1, forward strand.
ACCTGAAAGGAAAGCTTCACGGTCTCGCATTGCGTGTGCCCGTACCGAACGTCTCATTAGTTGATCTTGTTGTCGACTTGAAAACGGATGTAACGGCAGAAGAGGTAAACGAAGCATTCAAACAGGCTGCCAAAACGTCAATGTACGGAGTGCTTGATTATTCGGATGAACCGCTCGTGTCGACAGATTATAATACGAATCCGCATTCGGCGGTTATTGACGGGCTTACGACAATGGTGATGGAAGACAGGAAAGTAAAGGTTCTCGCATGGTATGACAATGAATGGGGCTACTCATGCAGAGTAGTTGATCTCATCCGCCATGTGGCGGCACGAATGAAACATCCATCTGCTGTATAGAATAAGGTCATGGACACAATTTAAGAAAAAACCCTTAACAGCATATTTCTGAAAAAACGCTTCTTGCAAATTAGACTTAAACACAGTATACTATTTTTCGTGAACTTCTTGCTTGAGACTGTTTCGGGATTACTTAAAGGGTTAGGACCTCTCCGGACTAACTTTCCCCCGTGGTAAATAGCCGACCCAGTTGTTGGAACTTCACTTTTTAATTCTTGTTAAGGGGGGTCCATGACTATGGAAACAATGGGGCGTCACGTTATCTCCGAGCTATGGGGATGCGATTTTGATAAGCTGAATGACATGGATTTTATTGAAAAAACGTTTGTAAATGCTGCTTTAAAATCAGGAGCTGAGGTGCGCGAGGTTGCATTTCACAAATTTGCACCGCAGGGCGTAAGCGGAGTCGTTATTATTTCTGAATCACATTTAACGATTCACAGTTTTCCTGAGCACGGATATGCAAGCATTGATGTTTATACTTGTGGAGACTTAGATCCTAATGTCGCTGCTGACTACATTGCAGAGGCATTACATGCTGATACAAGAGAAAACATTGAAATACCAAGAGGAATGGGGCCTGTGCAGATTAAGCAGGCGCAAGCGAAAGTACTATAAAGTAAACACGAACACAAAGGGAGCTGGAGCTAGAAAGCCGTTACGCGCTTTTTAGCTTATGCTCCTTTTATTTTTATGAACAAACAGGGGCGGCTAGCTTTTTCTTTTTCCGTTTTTTTTGTAAAATAAGAAAGAGATATGTCATAAACCGCCTGATGCTGTGAGACACAGCCTAAACAACGGCTCTCCCGACAGATGCCTGTCACATCACTTTATAGCCGGAGGCTGCCGAATATACATTGCAGGGAACGAAATAGTTGGGAGCTGATTTTATTGAAATGTCCTTCATGCCATCATAACGGAACGCGAGTCCTCGATTCACGGCCTGTGGATGACGGAAAATCCATTCGCAGAAGACGGGAATGCGAAGCCTGCCATTACCGCTTTACTACCTTTGAGAAAGTGGAGGAAACCCCGCTCATCGTTGTAAAAAAAGAAGGCGTGCGAGAGGAATTCAGCAGGGAAAAAATGCTGCGCGGCCTTATTAAAGCGTGTGAAAAAAGGCCTGTTTCACTCAAAACGCTGGAAGATATGTGTTTTGACATTGAAAAAGAACTGCGCAATCAAGGCTGTTCCGAAGTGAAAAGCGAGTTCGTCGGAGAAATGGTCATGGACCGCCTGGCTAAGGTTGATGAAGTCGCATACGTGCGGTTCGCGTCCGTCTATAGGCAGTTTAAAGATATTAATGTCTTTATCGATGAATTAAAAGATTTAATAAAGAAAGAGCGTTAAAGAGCTAAAAGGATTCTTCTAGCTCTTTTCTCATGTGCAAAATTGGCATTTGATAGATATTCGAAACGGTGTAAAATGAGAGGTAGAAACATAATCGGAAGGTTTGAGAATGTATGGCTGACTATTGGAAAGATGTACTGCCTGTAGACCCTTATGTGGTGAAGAGCAAATCAATGCTGCAGGATATTGACAGACAAATTATTACACAACTGTACCAGCCCTTAATCGGCCCTGTTGCATTCTCTCTTTATATGACATTGTGGGGAGAACTTGAACAAAACCGTCTGTGGGGCGGAGAATCCACACATAGACAGCTGATGGGAATGACCCAGTCCAATTTGAAAACGATCCATCAGGAACAGGGAAAGCTCGAGGGCATCGGATTGCTAAAAGTCTATATGAAAGAATCCGAGCGGCAGGAGCGCCTCTTTATATATGAACTGCTGCCGCCGCTGCGGCCGAATGAATTTTTCGAAGACGGCATGCTGAACGTTTTTCTGTATAACAGAGTCGGAAAAACAAAATATCAGCAGTTAAAACAATTTTTTACGCATCCGGCGATTTCAGAAGACGCCAAAGACATTACAAGGCCGTTTAATCATGCGTTTGAATCACTGCAGCCGAGTGAATGGAACCTCACATCCGATATGGAGGAAACGGTGAGACTTGCGACGGGAAGGGAGTATACAACTGTCGGACAGGCTCCGTCCTATACCGTTACAGAGGATGTGTTCGATTTTGATTTGTTTTTAGCGGGGCTTTCGGAGACGATGATTCCAAGAAAAGCAATGACGCAGCAGGTGCGGGAAACGATTAAAAAGCTTTCTTATTTGTATGGCATTGATCCTTTGCAGATGCAAAACGTCGTCATGAGCGCGATCGATGAGCATGAAGTGATTACCACAGAAGCTTTAAGAAAAGCGGCAAGCGACTGGTACCAAATTGAGAGGAACGGACAGCTGCCGGACTTAGTGGAGAAAACACAGCCGGTACATCTGCGTGAAGGCGGAAAAGCGGCAGAAGAGGATTCGCTGGATAGTGAGCTGATCGCATTGCTGGAGGTCATCTCACCGAAAAAGCTTCTTCAGGATATCGCGGACGGAACCGAACCCTCAAAAGCAGATCTAAAAATTATAGAAGAGATTATGTTTGAACAGAAGCTGGAGCCAGGCGTCACAAATGTATTGATTTATTACGTCATGCTGAAAACCGACATGAAGCTGTCGAAAAACTATATACAAAAAATTGCCTCCCATTGGGCGCGCAAAAAAGTCAAAACGGTCAGAGAAGCGATGAAGCTTGCCATAGAAGAAAACCGCCAGTATCTCGAATGGGCTGAAGGGAAAACGAGCCAATCTTCTAAACGAAATCAAAAAGTGATTCGCGAAGAAAAACTTCCTGACTGGATGAAAGAAAAGAAAACGGCGTCCGATTCTGAAACCGGACAGCAAATGCTGCATGAACAGGACTTGGAAGAACAGAAGAAAAAGATGATGGAAGAAATGAAAAAACTGAAAAAATACTCTGCCTATTAAGAGCAGAGATGCGGGGTGAAGTAATACATGGAACCAATCAGCCGTTCCCTGCAGGGCGTAACCGGCAGACCGGATTTCCAAAAGCGTCTTGAACAAATGAAGGAAAAAGTGATGAAGGATCAAGACGTTCAGGCATTTTTAAAGGAAAATGAAAACGTCATCGATCAAAAAATGATTGAAAGAAGCTTAAATAAGCTTTATGAATATATTGGACAGAGCAAGCACTGCTCTTATTGTTCAGAAGACGAAAGCAGCAATAATCTGTTGGAGGGCTACCATCCGAAGCTTGTAATGACCGGCCGCTCTATTGATATCGAGTATTACGAATGTCCGGTCAAACGAAAGCTCGATCAGCAGAAAAAACAGAAGTCTCTCATGAAAAGCATGTATATTCAGCAGGATCTTCTCGGAGCGACGTTCCAGCAGGTCGATATTAATGATCCGAGCAGACTTGCAATGTTCCAGCATGTCACGGATTTTCTGAAAAGCTATAATGAGACGGGAAAAGGGAAAGGATTATATTTGTACGGCAAGTTCGGTGTAGGAAAAACCTTTATGCTCGCCGCTATTGCCAATGAGCTGGCGGAAAAAGAGTATTCCTCCATGATCGTCTATGTGCCCGAATTTGTCAGAGAGCTGAAAAATTCGCTTCAAGATCATTCGTTGGAAGAAAAGCTGAACATGGTAAAAACAACGCCTGTATTGATGCTCGACGACATCGGAGCGGAATCGATGACGAGCTGGGTCAGGGATGAAGTCATCGGGACAGTGCTTCAGCACAGAATGTCCCAGCAGCTGCCGACTTTCTTCTCTTCTAATTTCTCGCCTGATGAACTGAAGCATCATTTTACGTATTCCCAAAGGGGAGAAAAGGAAGAAGTGAAAGCGGCAAGATTAATGGAGCGGATTTTATATCTGGCTGCTCCTATCCGTCTTGACGGAGAAAACCGCCGCCATTAATAACCGCTGCGGTTCAAAGGGGAAGGAACTGAGGGTATGAAACTTAAAACGGCTGTTAAATGGCTGGCAGTGCTTGCGGGAGCAGGCTTGATTTTTTGGGCAAATAAAAGGTATTTAAATCTATCTCCGAAAGAAATCCGGATATGGGTTTTATCATTCGGCATCTTTGCGCCGCTTATCTTTATCGGGATATCGATCGTCAGGCCGCTTGTATTATTTCCGGTATCAGTTATTTCTATTGCGGGCGGTCTGGCCTTTGGCCCGATTCTCGGCACGCTTTACACACTATTTGGGTCGATGTGCGCTTCGGCTGTCTCATTTTTTGCAGCCGGTCTGTTTGCGGCAAAAACCAACAGCCATCACGAAAGGCTGGAAAACATCCAGAAACAGATGGAAGAAAACGGTTTTTTCTATATCTTTCTTCTGCGGATCCTTCCGATTAATTTTGACTTCGTCAGCTATGCGGCAGGGCTTTCTAATGTCAAGCCGCTCCCATATTTTGCGGCGACGGCTGCGGGAATCATCCCTGGGACCGTTGCACTGAACGTGCTGGGAGCAAGCTTTTTCACGGGCAATTTGCCCGCCTTCTTTTTGGTCCTCGGATTTTATATCATTTTTATGGCGCTGCCATTTATCTTCAGAAAGAAAATGCAAAGCTTGTTTCAAGAATCAAATTAAGATTTGCCGGTGACCTTTACGTCTATTTTAAAAACATCCCCCATATACTTGTAACAGATGCCGTAAGGGGGGACAAACATGCTTGAAATAATCTTTGAAGATGACCATGATACAGCCGCTTTTTTACATCTCATTCAGCATTCGGACGATCGGAAAAACATCATTGTCCGTGAAGGCATACGAAAAATCGGGATTGAAAAAGCTGAGCCGGCTTTCTCTATTCAGGGTTTTATGGAGCCGATTCTGGTCAAGTTTTTTTTAGATTGCAAAGAAGACGAGCATATGCTGTCGTTGATTGAAGAGACGTATTGTTTCACGGACCAGGATGAACAGCAGCAAATCCTTCAGCTCGCACACAGTATTATAGAAGGAGAAGCTGATGTTCTTCCGTTTGAACCGATGAAGCCGCCGCGCAAGCAGTGTATTTTAGATGAGCTCCAAACGATTTGTTTAGAGGACGGGGTATTTTCAATTCGTTCCTTTCAAACCTTTCGCCTTGGACAGTACTACGAACAGCTTAGAGAAACTGTGGAAGCGGCAATAGACGAATATAAGATGGAGCAGGAGTACCAAAACTTTATTCAGACACTCAGAGACTATGTAATGGCTAAACCGCCGCGAATCAAAAAGGTGCACATTGTCCATGATGGTTCATTTACACTGTGGGAGATGCGCTATGTGCCGGAGCGGGAAAAAATGAAATACATAGACAGGCGATTTGTCCGGGATCATCCCATGTACATTGACTCCCATTTGCTTGCGCCGCTGATCTCCATCGCGCCTGATGAGGTGATTCTCTATACAGACCAGCCCGAGCATATGATGGTAAGGACGATTCAAAACGTATTTCAAGAGCGTGTGCAAATGCTTCCGCTTCAGGCGTTTTCAAACGCTGAAACACCGGTCAAGCACTCAGAGGGATAAGTGCCGGCAGCCTGTAAACATAAGGCTGCCGCTTGAAAAAAAGGAAATACAATCGTGTTGATTTTTTGGAACGAACAATTTATAATACATAGGAGATTAAGATTGACACACGTACTGATAAGGACATGAAGGAATGATACCGGCTTAAAGAGAGGGAAGTCACGGCTGCAAGCTTCCCAGCTAAGGACCATTCGCTTTACCGCCTTTGAACTTCAGCTGTGAACCCCTTTATAAGGAACAGTAATAGCTGACGGGAACTCCCGTTACAGAGTTTAGAGCCGCAGATGCCGGTGTATTGGCTTGCGGAAAAAAGGGTGGAACCACGATTCCGTTTATTCAACCTCGTCCCTTTCATAGGGGCGGGGTTTTTATATGCAAAAAAAGGAGTGACAATGATGTCAGATATGGTAAAAATCACATTTCCTGATGGAGCAGTCAAAGAGTTTGCGAAAGGAACAACAACAGAAGATATCGCGGCATCCATCAGTCCGGGATTAAAAAAGAAATCATTAGCCGGAAAACTGAACGGAAAAGAAATCGATTTGAAAACGCCGATCAACGAAGACGGCACTGTGGAAATCATTACTGAAGGATCAGAAGAGGGTCTTGAGATTATGCGCCACAGTACGGCTCACTTGCTGGCACAAGCGATTAAACGCATTTACAAAGACGTGAAATTCGGTGTCGGTCCTGTTATCGAAAACGGTTTTTACTATGATGTAGAAATGGAAGAAGCGATTACGCCGGAGGATCTGCCGAAAATCGAGAAAGAAATGAAAAAAATCGTCAATGCGAACCTTCCGATCGTTCGAAAAGAAGTCAGCCGTGAAGAAGCGAAAGCCCGCTTTGCGGAAATCGGCGATGACCTGAAGCTGGAACTGCTGGATGCGATTCCTGAGGGAGAAACCGTATCGATTTACGAGCAGGGCGAATTCTTTGACCTGTGCCGCGGCGTACACGTTCCATCAACAGGAAAAATTAAAGAGTTTAAGCTGTTAAGCCTTGCAGGTGCATATTGGCGCGGTGACAGCAATAATCAAATGCTTCAGCGTGTATACGGAACAGCTTTCTTCAAAAAAGCTGATCTTGACGAGCATCTTCGCATGCTTGAAGAAGCAAAAGAGCGTGACCACAGAAAACTCGGCAAAGAATTAAAGCTGTTTGCGAATTCTCAAAAAGTCGGACAAGGTCTGCCGCTTTGGCTGCCAAAAGGCGCGACAATCCGCCGCACGATCGAACGCTACATTGTCGATAAAGAAATCAGCCTCGGCTATGAACACGTCTATACACCAGTGCTTGGAAGCAAAGAGCTGTATGAAACATCAGGACACTGGGATCATTATCAAGAAGGCATGTTCCCTCCGATGGAAATGGACAACGAAACACTTGTATTGCGTCCAATGAACTGCCCGCACCATATGATGATTTACAAACAAGACATTCACAGCTACCGCGAACTTCCAATCCGTATTGCGGAGCTGGGAACGATGCACCGCTATGAAATGTCAGGTGCGCTGTCAGGGCTTCAGCGCGTACGCGGCATGACACTGAATGATGCACACATCTTTGTGCGCCCGGATCAAATTAAGGATGAGTTTATCCGTACAGTCCGTTTAATCCAGGATGTATATGAAGATTTCGGTTTAAGTGATTACACATTCCGTCTGTCTTACCGTGATCCGGAAGACACAGAGAAATACTTTGATGACGATGAAATGTGGAACAAAGCGCAATCCATGCTGAAATCTGCAATGGACGAAATCGGCCACGACTATTACGAAGCAGAAGGTGAAGCGGCATTCTACGGCCCTAAACTTGATGTTCAGGTGAAAACAGCGATCGGCAAGGAAGAAACATTGTCTACTGTTCAGCTGGACTTCTTGCTGCCTGAACGCTTCGATCTGACATATATCGGTGAAGACGGCAAGCAGCATCGTCCGGTTGTTATTCACAGAGGTGTGGTATCAACAATGGAACGCTTTGTTGCATTCTTAATCGAAGAGCATAAAGGCGCACTTCCAACATGGCTTGCACCGGTTCAGTTCCAAGTCATCCCGGTTTCTCCGGCTGTGCATTTGGATTATGCGAAGCAAGTACAAGAGCGCCTCCAGCGTGAAGGCCTGCGTGTAGAAGTCGACAGCCGTGATGAAAAAATCGGCTACAAAATCCGCGAAGCGCAAATGCAAAAAATTCCGTACATGCTTGTGGTCGGTGACCAAGAAGCAGAAAACGGTGCGGTAAACGTCCGTAAATACGGAGAGCAGGAGTCTGAAACCATTTCACTTGATGATTTTGTGAAAAAGGCCGTAGCTGAGGCGAAGAAATAATACAAAAAAGCATGATCTCATGAAAGAGATCATGCTTTTTTATTTATGTTCTAAAATAGGAAACAAATCATGAAGGCTGCTGATGATGTGATCAGGCGTCACTTCTGTTTCATTTTTCTTATCCGTCCGGTTGATCCAAACGGTTTTGATACCGGCTCTGGCAGCGCCTAAAATGTCTGTATTCGGGTTATCGCCGACCATGATGGCATCCTCTTTCTGGATCTTCATCAGCTGCAGGCAATGCTCGAAAATAGAAGCATCGGGTTTCCCTTTGCCAAAAGCGCCTGAGATGACAATTTCATTGAAATAAGGGGCGAGCTCAGGCACGCCGGCGAGCTTCTCCTTTTGCAGACTCGGATCTCCGTTAGTCAAAAGCAGCAACTCGTACTTTCCTTTTAATTGATCAAGCACATCAAATGTTTCATCGTAAACAAACGGGCGTTTTCGGCGTTCCGCTGCAAAAAACTCTCCCAAATATTCACCATATGCCGGATCGTCGACACCAAGCGTTTTCAGGCCGTTTGTCCATGCGTTTCGTCTGTACTCCGGCACAATCTTATTCAGCTTCTGAAATCCTTCACTGATCGGCTCGGAGAAATTCGACCACAGCCCTTCAAATGGGTTAATGCCGATCATCACCGTATAAGAGTATGTCTCGTAAGACATATACAATTCTCTCGCCGCTTCCCGAACAGCTGCTTCGAATTCCTTAGGGTCAAGGCCATATTTTTTCTCGGCCTGTAAACATGTTTCTGCAAATGTTGTTCTGACGCTTTTCTCATCCCAAAGTAGTGTATCGTCTAAATCAAAAAATACGGCTTTCATGATCTTCTCCTCTGCTTCAGATTCAATTCTTTCTGCCAATAGGCTCATGTTTATTCTACAATAGATAAAAGCCTTGTGAAATATGTTTTCAGATGATTTTAAAAAAACAGTCAGCCGTGAAACGGTTTACCGAAAAAAATGATAAAATGAAATGGGAAAGAACAGGTGACACAGATGATTCAATTAATGATCATGATGCTGGAAAGGGTAGGGATTATTGTTATATTGGGATTTATTCTGGCCCACACTAAACTTTTCAGACAGGCTCTTCAAAATCCGGAGGGCTACAAAGGAAAAGCCGTATTGATTTCTATTTTTTCTCTTTTCAGCATCATCAGCAATTATACCGGCATCGAAATTCAAAAACATATGATTGTGAATAATGATTGGGTGTTTACAATAGATCCGTCGGGCTCTATTGCGAATACCCGTATTTTGGGCGTAGAAATAGGCGGGCTTTTAGGCGGGCCGTTTGTAGGAGCGGGAATCGGTTTATTAGCAGGCCTTCATCGTTTTTCGCTCGGCGGCAGCACGGCTTTAAGCTGTGCGGTCTCATCCGTTTTAGCAGGGTTTCTAGCGGGATGGATCGGCAGGTATTTTACGAAGCGCTATCGAATGCCGACACCGCGTATCGCAGCCCTCGTCGGGATCGGTATGGAGACCTTGCAAATGGTTATTATTTTGCTGATGGCAAAGCCTTTCAATGACGCTTGGGAGCTTGTCAGCATGATCGGGATTCCGATGATCCTCATTAACGGAACAGGCAGCTTTATTTTCCTGTCGATTATTCAAGCCATTATTCGCAAGGAAGAACAGGCAAGGGCGCTTGAAACGCACAGGGTGCTGACCATTGCCGATCAGACGCTTCCTTTTTTCCGTCAAGGGTTAAATGAAAGCTCTTGTAAAAGTGTAGCGGCCATCATCCATAAGATGACCGGAACGGATGCGGTATCTCTGACGGACAATGAGAAAATACTTGCGCATGTCGGCGCGGGAATGGACCATCATATCCCATCTAAAAGCCTGATCACAGGCCTGTCTAAAAAGGTAATTAAAACAGGGCGTATCATGAAGGCTACTTCACAGGAAGAGATTGAATGCACCCATTCGGAATGCCCTTTGCACGCGGCGATTGTACTGCCTTTGACATCAAATGGCAACACAATCGGAACGTTAAAAATGTATTTTAAAAGCCCGGCCGGTCTCAGTCAGGTAGAGGAGGAGCTTGCCGAGGGGCTGGCCATGCTGTTTTCGACACAGCTTGAGCTCGGTGAAGCCGAGCTGCAAAGCAAGCTTCTGAAGGATGCGGAAATCAAAGCGCTTCAAGCACAGGTTAACCCGCATTTTTTATTTAATGCCATCAATACGATTTCTGCTTTATGCCGGACAGATGTTGAAAAAACCCGTAAGCTTTTGCTGCAGCTTAGCGTGTACTTTCGTTCTAATCTCCAGGGAGCAAGGCAGCTGCTGATCCCGCTTTCAAAGGAGCTGAACCATCTTCAAGCCTATCTGTCATTAGAACAGGCGCGTTTTCCCGGGAAATATAAGATTGAGTTTGATATTGACAGCAGGCTGGAACAAATTGAGATTCCTCCGTTTGTCTTGCAGGTGCTTGTTGAAAACGCATTACGGCACGCATTTCCAAAAAAACAAGACATGTGCAAGGTAACGGTTTGTGTCTTATCTGTTGAGTCATCCGTCTATATGAAGGTCACGGACAATGGACGCGGAATTCCGCCGGACGTCTTGCCGGAACTGGGGAATAAACCGCTGCCTTCTAAGGAAGGAACAGGGACTGCGCTTTATAATCTGAATCAGCGGCTGATCGGTTTATTCGGCCAGCAGGCTGCATTACATATCAAGAGTGAGGTACATAAAGGGACAGAGGTTTCCTTTCAAGTACCTATGCAGCAAATGAAAGAGGGAGAAGAACATGCTCAGGGCGTTAATAGTTGATGATGAGATTCTGGCAAGAGATGAACTGGCTTATTTACTCAAAAGGACAAATGAGGAATTAGAAATCAATGAAGCGGAAAATATTGAATCAGCGTTTGACCAAATGATGGATCAAAAGCCTGATTTGCTGTTTTTAGACGTTGACTTATCCGGAGAGAATGGTTTTGATATCGCAAAACGATTGAAGAATATGAAGAATCCCCCGGCTATTGTGTTTGCGACGGCTTATGACCAGTATGCACTTAAAGCTTTTGAAGTGGACGCTCTTGATTACTTAACCAAACCTTTCGATGAAGAAAGGGTTAGGCAAACAATGAAAAAGTATAAAAAGGTAAAGCGGGAGATTGATGAACCAGAACAGATCAGCCATGCCAGCCAGCATAAACTAGCCTTATCTGTCGGCGAATCGATTGTGATTGTGGATACGAAGGATATAATCTTTGCGGGAACCGAAGACGGGCATGTCCATGTAAAAACCTTTGATGCATCTTATTCAGTCAATGATACGCTCGTTGTCATTGAAAAAAAGCTTCCGGAAACTGATTTTCTCCGCGTCCATCGAAGCTTTGTCGTTAATACCGAGTACATCAAAGAGATCCAGCCATGGTTTAATTCCACCTATAATCTGATCATGAAAGACGGATCGAAAATACCGGTCAGCCGGACATATGCCAAGGAATTAAAAAAGCTGCTCCATATTTGACGGGGCGGCTTTTTGTATTTCATCCTTTTTATGCTGCAACTCACCTTTAATATTCGGCAAGTTATCATGTAAGCGCTTAATAGAGAGGGATTCTTATTTATAATGAGGGTACAAAAGAGAAAGAGGTGAAGAAAATGAGTGCTAAAAAAGTGTACGGATTTTTAACACAAGCATTTATTTTTGCCGTCATTATGCTGGTTTCCAATATGATTGCCGCTTTTGTCCCAATTCCTATACCAGCGTCGGTTGTAGGTTTGGTCTTATTATTTCTCCTATTATGTTTGAAAGTGATTAAACTGGAACAAGTAGAAACGCTCGGATCGTCTTTAACCTCATTGATCGGATTTTTATTTGTTCCATCAGGTATATCTGTTATGAATTCTCTCGGTGTGATGCAGCAATACGGCCTGCAAATCGTCCTTGTCATTCTTCTCGCAACGATTATTTTATTGGGGGCAACAGGATTGTTTTCTCAGCTTATTCTTACACTGAGCGGAAAACGCAAGACTGCTGATGACATAAAAGCAAAAACAGTACAGCCCCCGCAGAAGAAAAACGAACTTGTTCATCATTAAGAGAAGCAGGAGGTTCATGAAATGGAAAGCACAATGAGTCCATATTTCGGAATTGTCGTATCACTGGCCGCTTTCGGCATCGGCACCTTTTTATTTAAAAAAACAAAAGGGTTCTTCCTTTTCACTCCATTGTTTGTTGCGATGGTACTAGGGATTGCATTTTTAAAAATCGGCGGTTTCTCCTACGCTGACTATAATAACGGGGGAGAAATCATTAAGTTTTTCCTGGAACCCGCGACGATTGCCTTTGCCATACCATTGTACAAACAAAGAGATAAACTGAAAAAATACTGGTGGCAAATTATGTCCTCTATTATCGCAGGCTCTATCTGCTCTGTCACGATTGTCTATTTGCTTGCAAAAGGGATTCACCTTGATGAGGCTGTTATGAAAAGTATGCTTCCGCAGGCGGCAACAACGGCGATTGCGCTGCCTTTATCAAAAGATATTGGCGGCATCAGCGATATCACAGCTTTTGCTGTTATCTTTAACGCCGTCATTGTGTATGCGCTCGGCGCTCTGTTCTTAAAAGTATTTAAAGTGAAGAATCCCATTTCGAAAGGGTTGGCTCTCGGAACGTCCGGACACGCACTCGGTGTAGCTGTCGGGATCGAGATGGGTGAAGTCGAAGCCGCGATGGCAAGTATCGCTGTTGTCGTTGTCGGGGTCGTAACGGTTCTGGTCATTCCTGTGTTCGTGCAGCTGATCGGAGGTTAAGCCAAGGTTGAACCTTGGCTTTTTCTATTTTATGGTGCTTCTTCCGGGTCGATATATCCTTGTTTAATGCCCCATTCCACTTGATCGTCATGCCACTTTTTTCGTTCTTCATAACCATAGCCGTCGTCATCAGGAAGCTCTGAAGCCGGCTGTTGAATGGCATCATCTGTCTGGCTCGGGGAAGATGGCGCATTTTGGCTGTTAGATGAGGATGCCTCATTCTGCTGACGCTGTGCCTGCGCTTGCCGTTCTTTTTCGGCGTCCACTTCCTGCTGTTTTTGGAGTGCTGCCTGACGCTGCCTTTCAAGCTCAGCTTGTCTTTCTGCTTCCGCTAATCGCTGTCTCTCTGCTGCAGCCTGTGCCAATCGTTGCCGTTCCGCTTCTTCCTCCTGTTGTTTTTTTCGTTTCGCTCTCTGCTCTTTTTCACGTTTTTTCGCTGCAGCGATTTTCCTTTGTTTCTCGGCTTCTTCCTTCGCCTTTCCTAATTCAGTTGCGAGAGGATTCACCATTTTCAATGAAACGGGTTTTAGGTTTTTCAGCTCTTTCTCCAGCTTGTTTTCATGAAACGCTACGGCTGTGATAACGGTCTCTTCTTTTGGCTCTGAAGATATGCTGTTGCTATTGGAGCAGCCGGTTACTATCAATGTTAAAAATAGAGTAAGCTGTATCAGTTTGTTCATGTGTCAGACTCCCTTCTCGTTCTTATATCGGATTTTTTAGTGTGAGGTTCACTTTGTTTTGCATTTTTTCCTATATGTGGTTTTTGGTAAACTGCGAAATAAGGAGAAGGATGGGGAGTATATTGGATCTTCATATAACAGAATCTGTTGCAGAGCATCAGCAACTTCTGATTTTTATTCATGGCGTGGGTGTCAGCGGCTTGATGGGGAAGAACAAATCAGCCATTTTTAACATTTGTGGCGCCGTTTTGATCTTTTCCAGGCTCAGACAAAAATGCTTTATCTTCATGCCAGCCAATTCGTCGAAACATACTATAAAGAAAGCAGTCAATCAGATACGCTATATCAAATACTAATATGACATGCACGATACCCGATTCGTTCAGACAAAGCAGTGCCATCCTGCTGTTGACAGACGGGGAAAAAGAAAGAAAAGTGATGAAAGCGTCGGCAGCTGAAATCGCAAAGATGAATGAAAATTCAAGAACGCTATGTTTCCAGGGATCTGCCATGGAGCGTCGCTGGCTCAGCCGATGCTGTTTAACAAAATCCTTCATGATTGGCTGGAGGGTTCAGAACCTTGCAATTCTGGATAAGGATAAAAGATTTTCTTTTTCTCTCTTGCACTCATAAATAACCCATGTTACAATGAGAAAGTTGTTCCGGATAAGTCTTCCTTGACTAAACATCCGGCATTGTGTAGAATAGTTATTGAATTGAATATAAATCACAAGCAGAAGCACCCGCTTCTCACCTGATTGACACATTCATGTAGTTGGCAGGTTGACCGTACATTTTTATTGATACAGATGTTCGTAGTGTGGGTGTTTTATAATGCCCGCACTTTTTGTTTGCCTGCAGAATGCAGTCAAAAGAGTTGTGAATCAATTCGAAGAAACTATGGAGGTGGCTCATTATTAGCAAAGATCAATTGGTTAATGAGGGTATCCGTGCACGTGAGGTCCGCTTAATCGGACAAAATGGCGACCAGCTTGGAATCAAGTCCCGTCAGGAAGCACTTGAAATAGCCGGCCGCGCAAATCTTGACCTTGTGTTAGTTGCAGCAAATGCAAAACCGCCTGTCTGCCGCATCATGGACTACGGAAAGTTCAGATTCGAGCAGCAGAAAAAGGACAAAGAAGCACGCAAAAATCAAAAAATCATTAACTTAAAAGAAGTTAGATTAAGCCCGACAATCGATGAGCACGACTTTAACACGAAGTTGCGCAATGCGATTAAATTCCTTGAAAAAGGCGATAAAGTGAAAGCTTCTATCCGCTTTAAAGGACGCGCAATCACTCATAAAGAAATCGGCCAGCGTGTACTAGACCGTTTTTCTGAAGCATGTGCTGAGGTTGCGACAGTCGAAACAAAACCAAAAATGGACGGCCGCAGCATGTTCTTAATGCTCGCGCCGAAAAACGAAAAGCAATAAGGAGGAAATCCCATGCCAAAAATGAAAACTCACCGCGGATCTGCTAAACGTTTTAAAAAGACAGGTTCTGGGAAGTTAAAACGTTCTCATGCATACACAAGTCACTTATTCGCCAACAAATCTCAAAAGCAAAAGCGTAAGCTTCGCAAGAGTGCTGTTGTAAGCGCAGGAGACTTCAAACGTATCAAACAAATGCTTGCTAACATCAAGTAATCGGACAAGGAACAATTAGGAGGGAAATTTAATGCCAAGAGTAAAAGGCGGAACTGTTACACGTAAGCGTCGTAAAAAGGTTCTTAAATTAGCAAAAGGTTATTTCGGTTCAAAACATACATTATACAAAGTAGCTAACCAGCAGGTCATGAAATCTGGAAACTATGCTTTCCGTGACCGTCGTCAGAAAAAACGTGATTTCCGTAAGCTTTGGATCACTCGTATCAACGCAGCTGCGCGCATGAACGGTCTTTCTTACAGCCGTTTAATGCACGGTCTTAAGCTTTCTGGTATCGAAGTAAACCGTAAAATGCTTGCTGATCTTGCTGTAAACGATCTTACTGCATTCAATCAGCTTGCTGATGCTGCTAAAGCTCAATTAAACAAATAATGACATAGAGCCGCTCTCTAAGAGCGGCTTTTTTATATAAAGGATGAGGCAACATGATAATTGCTGTATATCTAGTTCTGATCAATCTGTGCGGTTTTTGGGTGATGGGCGCAGATAAACGAAGAGCGCAGCGCCACAAATGGAGAATTTCTGAAGACCGGCTGTGGCTGATCGCCATCGTGTTTGGAGCGCTTGGTGTCTGGCTCGGCATGCAAACATTCAGACATAAAACGAAGCACACATCATTTCAATACGGTGTGCCGTTTCTTTTGGTGATTGAAGCGGTGTTGATCGGTATCTATTACAGTCCGTTTGATTTATAAAAAAGCAGAAAAGCGTTTACCGCTCTTCTGCTTTTTTTGCAAGTTTAATGGGCAGATCCCAGTCAATTTTACAATCCGGATATCGTTCCAGTACTTTTTCTTCAATATTCTCAAAATCTTTTGCGGAAAAGTTTTTTAGCTTCTCAGGAGACTCCGTCCATACAAAGATGGTGTGGATGAACAGCGGATGATCCTTGGAAGGAATATGCTTTTCTCCTTCAAAAAGCACGCCTTTATACGTCAATTGAAAGTTCTTTCGGGTATTGTTCTGTTCATCGATAATATAAAAAAGTTCTTTTGATTGGGCCAGCTTCAGTCTTCTCTTTGGATTTGCGACATATTTGACCAAGGCATAAATACAGTAAGCAAATAGAGCAAGCAATAAAATCCGGAGAACCATGATAAACATTGTGTGAAGGCACCTCCCTCATTGTGATGATCTGATGTAATACGTAGAGCATAGAAAAAGGTTTCACTTTTTCTAAAAGAAGTTTGTTAAAAAAGATATACCCGCTTTTTAAGTGAAATAGTCGTATGGTTACCGTCAGGTTTTGTATAATAATAATGCAGGACAGATGAAGGAGGTTTTTGGAATCATGGCAAAATTGGATGAAACGTTAACCATGCTGAAGGAATTAACTGATGCAAAAGGCATTCCGGGAAATGAAAGAGAAGTAAGGCAAGTGATGAAATCATACATAGAACCATTTGCTGATGAAGTGACAACTGACCGGCTTGGCAGTTTAATTGCGAAAAAAACAGGTGCGGAAAACGGTCCGAAAATTATGATTGCCGGGCATTTGGACGAAGTCGGCTTTATGGTGACACAAATCACCGATAAAGGTTTTATCCGTTTTCAAACTGTCGGCGGCTGGTGGTCTCAAGTCATGCTGGCTCAGCGTGTCACCATCGTGACGAAAAAGGGAGAGGTCACAGGTGTTATCGGATCTAAGCCGCCGCACATTTTATCTGCTGAAGCGAGAAAAAAACCGGTCGATATCAAAGAGATGTTCGTTGATATCGGGGCTTCAAGCCGTGAGGAAGCATTGGAATGGGGCGTACTCCCAGGTGATATGATCGTTCCGCATTTTGAATTCACGGTCATGAACAATGAAAAATTTCTTTTAGCAAAGGCGTGGGACAACCGTATCGGCTGTGCGATCGCCATTGATGTTTTGAGGAATTTAAAAGACACAGCTCATCCAAACGTTGTGTATGGCGTTGGAACTGTACAGGAAGAGGTCGGCCTAAGAGGAGCGAAGACCTCTGCGCACACGATACAGCCTGATATTGCTTTTGGAGTTGATGTAGGGATAGCCGGAGATACGCCAGGTATTTCTGAGAAGGAAGCGCAAAGCAAAATGGGAGAAGGGCCGCAGATTATTCTGTACGATGCATCTATGGTCTCCCACAAAGGACTTCGTGACTTAGTTGTCAATACAGCAGAAGAAGCAGGCATTCCATATCAATTTGATGCGATCGCCGGCGGAGGAACTGATTCCGGGTCGATTCATTTGACGGCAAACGGTGTTCCGGCGCTGTCCATTACCATTGCCACACGATACATTCATACGCACGCCGCCATGTTGCACCGTGACGATTATGAAAACGCGGTAAAATTAATCACCGAAGTCATTAAGAAGTTAGACCGGCAAACGGTTGACGATATTACGTACCAATAAAGATACGGAAGAATCCGCCTTGTGAGGCGGATTCTATTTTTTTGTCTGTACAAATTTTGGCGGAGTGACTACAATAAGGGAGAAACCGAAAATTTCCTGATTCTGACCATGTACGAGATGCAGACCATTTGTAAGGAAAGGAGGCTTCAATTTCACATTTTGTAAGCGCTTTCTAAAATAAGGGAGGTTTGAAAAAATTGAAAAAGAAAAAAGCATGGAAACGGTTCTTTCACTTTTCGAGTGCTGCTCTGACAGCGGGTTTGTTATTGTCATCCGCTTCTCCGGCATCCGCTGCATTTTGGGGAGCGTCTAATGAACTGCTTCATGATCCAACGATGATCAAAGAGGGAAGCTCGTGGTACGCGTTTGGAACAGGCCTTACGGAAGAAAGAGGGCTGCGGGTTCTCAAATCGTCGGATGCTAAAAATTGGACCGTGCAAAAATCGATTTTCAGCACACCTTTATCATGGTGGTCCACTTATGTGCCGAATTACGGCCAAAACCAGTGGGCACCGGACATTCAATATTATAACGGAAAGTACTGGCTGTATTATTCAGTTTCTTCTTTCGGAAAAAATGTCTCTGCCATAGGCCTTGCTTCTTCAACAAACATCAGCTCGGGAAGCTGGAAAGACGAAGGCCTGGTGATCCGGTCGACGAGCTCCAATAATTATAACGCCATCGACCCGGAACTCACCTTTGACAAGGATGGCAACCCGTGGCTTGCGTTCGGCTCATTTTGGAGCGGAATCAAGCTGACCAAGCTGGATAAGAACACGATGAAGCCTACCGGATCGCTTTATTCCATTGCATCGAGACCGAGTAATAGCGGAGCGCTGGAGGCTCCTACCCTCACGTATCAAAATGGTTACTACTATTTAATGGTTTCATTTGATAAATGCTGTGACGGGGTAAATAGTACGTACAAAATTGCTTATGGGAGATCTAAAAGCATAACAGGGCCTTATCTTGATAAAAGCGGAAAAAGCATGCTGGAAGGAGGGGGCACCATCTTAGATTCCGGCAATGATCAATGGAAAGGGCCTGGAGGTCAGGATATTGTAAATGGAAACATACTTGTGCGCCATGCCTATGACGCGAAAGATAACGGCATTCCCAAGCTACTAATCAATGATTTGAATTGGAGTTCGGGCTGGCCGTCCTATTAAACTGATAAGCCGGGTGAACACCTGGCTTTTTTAAAAGAAAAGATTGACAGTATCCTACTGAATTACTATAATGAAGTTGTTCGTACAAATTAATGATAATTAACTAGTTTTTGTTTATTAGTACGTATCTATCAATTTAGAATTGGAAGCGTTTTATTTTATAAGAAAGGGGCAGTTAACATGCTTCAGACAAGAGATTATGAATTCTGGTTTGTAACAGGAAGCCAGCATCTATACGGAGAAGAAACGCTGCAGCTGGTCGACCAGCATGCAAAAAGCATTTGTGAGGGGCTTAGCGGCATTTCTTCCAGATATAAAATTAAGCATAAACCTGTTGTAACTTCCTCGGAAACCATCAGACAGCTGTTAAGAGAAGCGGAGTACAGTGAAACATGCGCCGGAATCATTACATGGATGCACACATTTTCTCCCGCAAAAATGTGGATAGAAGGCCTTTCCTCTTACCAAAAACCGCTTATGCATCTGCACACTCAATACAATCGGGATATTCCGTGGAATACGATTGATATGGATTTTATGAACAGCAACCAATCCGCACATGGCGACCGCGAGTACGGGTACATCAATTCCCGTATGGGGCTGAGCCGTAAAGTTGTCGCGGGCTATTGGGATGATGAAGAGGTAAAGAAAGAAATGTCTCAGTGGATGAATACGGCGGCTGCGTTAAATGAAAGCAGACATATCAAGGTTGCCAGATTCGGAGATAACATGCGCCATGTTGCAGTAACGGACGGAGACAAGGTGGGAGCGCATATCCAGTTCGGCTGGCAGGTTGACGGCTATGGCATCGGGGATCTTGTCGAAGTGATGAATGGAATTTCTGACGATGAGGTCGAAACACTTTATGCAGCGTATGACAAGCTTTATGTCATCAGCGAGGAAACGAAACGAGACGAAGCAAAGATAGCGTCCGTTAAAGAGCAGGCGAAAATTGAACTTGGCCTAACCGCTTTTCTTGAACAAGGCGGATACACGGCTTTTACGACTTCATTTGAAGTGCTGCACGGAATGAAACAGCTGCCTGGGCTGGCCGTTCAGAGGCTGATGGAAAAAGGCTACGGGTTCGCCGGAGAAGGTGATTGGAAGACGGCTGCTCTCGTCCGGATGATGAAAATCATGGCTGAAGGTAAAAGAACGTCCTTCATGGAAGACTATACGTACCATTTTGAACCTGGAAATGAAATGATTCTTGGCTCACACATGCTTGAGGTGTGCCCGACAGTTGCTTTGGATCAGCCGAAAATTGAAGTTCATCCGCTGTCTATCGGAGGCAAGGATGACCCGGCGCGGTTTGTATTCAATGGCATCAGCGGATCAGCCATTCAAGCGAGTCTGGTTGATATCGGAGGGCGTTTCCGTCTTGTGCTCAATGAGGTAAACGGACAGGAAATTGAGAAAGATATGCCGAATCTGCCTGTCGCCCGCGTTCTCTGGAAGCCTGAGCCTTCATTAAAAACAGCGGCGGAGGCATGGATTTTAGCCGGCGGCGCACACCATACCTGCTTGTCTTACGAATTGACAGCGGAGCAATTGATGGATTGGGCGGAAATGGCGGGGGTTGAAAGTATCTTGATTTCTCGCGATACATCGATTCACAAGCTGAAACATGAATTGAAATGGAACGAGGCGCTTTACAGGCTTCAAAAGTAGAGAGGAGGATGTCACTTGGCTTACACAATAGGTGTTGATTTCGGAACATTATCAGGAAGAGCGGTGCTCGTTCACGTCAAAACTGGAGAAGAGCTGGCGGCGGCTGTCAAAGAATATCCACACGCCGTCATTGATACCGTCCTTCCCAAAACGGGTCAAAAGCTGCCGCGGGACTGGGCGCTTCAGCATCCGGCAGATTATCTGGAAGTCTTGGAAACAACGATTCCGTCATTACTTGAACAGACGGGTGTTGATCCAAAAGAGATCATCGGGATCGGAATTGATTTTACGGCATGTACGATCTTGCCTGTCGACAGTGAAGGACAGCCATTATGTATGCTGCCGGAATTTGAAGAGGAGCCGCACAGCTATGTGAAGCTTTGGAAGCATCACGCCGCCCAAAAGCATGCTGATCGGCTCAATCAAATCGCCGAAGAAGAAGGGGAAGCTTTTTTACAGCGCTACGGAGGAAAGATTTCATCAGAATGGATGATTCCGAAGGTGATGCAAATTGCCGAAGAAGCGCCGCACATTTATGAAGCAGCTGATCGGATAATCGAGGCAGCTGACTGGATCGTGTATCAGCTGTGCGGCTCGCTGAAGCGAAGCAACTGTACAGCAGGGTATAAAGCGATTTGGAGTGAAAAAGCGGGATATCCTTCAGAGAATTTCTTTGAAAAACTTCACCCTGTAGTGAAAACGATTACAAAAGACAAGTTAGCGGGATCGATTCACTCAGTAGGGGAAAAAGCAGGCGGGCTGACGGAAAAAATGGCACAGCTGACCGGTCTCCTTCCGGGAACAGCGGTGGCTGTTGCTAATGTTGACGCTCATGTTTCTGTTCCTGCTGTCGGTATCACAGAACCAGGAAAAATGCTGATGATTATGGGAACCTCAACATGCCACGTTCTCTTAGGAGACGAGGTAAACATTGTGCCCGGCATGTGCGGGGTCGTGGACAACGGCATTCTACCGGGATTTGCGGGGTATGAAGCCGGACAGTCCTGTGTGGGCGATCATTTTGAATGGTTCGTGAAAACGTGTGTCCCGCAAGCCTATAAAGACGAAGCGGAGAAAAAAAATGTCAGCATTCACGAGCTGCTGAGCGAGAAGGCAAACATGCAAGCACCGGGTGAGAGCGGCCTCCTTGCCCTGGATTGGTGGAATGGAAACCGTTCAACCCTTGTTGATGCTGATCTAACGGGGATGCTGCTTGGCATGACGCTGCTGACGAAACCCGAAGAGCTTTACCGAGCGTTAGTTGAAGCAACAGCATACGGCACAAGGATGATTATTGAAACATTTAGAGAAAGCGGAGTGCCAATTGAAGAGCTTTACGCAGCTGGCGGTATTGCTGAGAAAAACCCGTTTGTCATGCAGATTTATGCGGATGTCACAAACATGGATATTAAAATCTCAGGTTCACCGCAAGCCCCTGCCTTAGGATCTGCCATTTTCGGCGCGCTTGCGGCCGGTAAAGAAAACGGCGGCTATGATGACGTCACAGAGGCAGCGGCGCACATGGGGAAACTGAAAGATATAGCCTATACGCCAAATGCTGAACATGCCGCCATATATGAAAAGCTATACGCTGAATATAAAGAGCTGGTTCAATATTTTGGAAAAGAGAATCATGTCATGAAGCGTCTGAAAACAATAAAAAATCTTCAATTTTCATCTGCCGCACAAAAGAATTCATAAAGGGTGATGAGCATGCTTGAAACGTTAAAAAAAGAGGTGCTGGCTGCCAACCTGAAGCTTCAAGAGCATCAGCTGGTGACCTTTACGTGGGGAAATGTGAGCGGTATTGACCGTGAAAAAGAGTTAATCGTCATTAAACCGAGCGGAGTCGAATACAGCGAGCTGACAGCCGATGACTTGGTTGTTTTGAATTTGGACGGTGAGGTCGTAGAAGGCTCGCTCAAACCTTCTTCTGATACACCCACTCATGTTTATTTGTATAACGCGTTTCCAAACATCGGCGGGATTGTCCATACCCATTCTCAATGGGCGACAAGCTGGGCGCAAGCCGGAAGAGACATACCGCCTTTAGGCACGACACATGCCGATTATTTCGACAGTGCGATTCCGTGTACACGTGAAATGTACGAGGAAGAAATCATTCATGACTACGAACTGAATACGGGCAAAGTGATCGCGGAGACCTTTCAGCATCATAAATACGAGCAGGTGCCGGGCGTGCTCGTTAATAACCACGGCCCGTTCTGCTGGGGCACAGATGCCTTAAACGCCATTCATAACGCGGTGGTGTTAGAAATGGTCGCGGAAATGGCGTATCACTCTATGATGCTGAACAAGAATGTCAACCCGATCAATACTGTTCTCCACGAAAAGCACTTTTATCGAAAACACGGAGCAAATGCGTATTATGGCCAGTCATAATCCCGCAGTATCACCGGCCGGTTTTCTGATTGATTTGGACGGTACCGTATTCAGAGGAAACGAACTGATCGATGGAGCAAAAGAAACCATCAGTACACTTCGAAATATGGGAAAGAAAATCGTCTTTTTGAGCAACCGGGGAAATATCTCCCGTGACATGTGCAGAAAAAAACTGCTTGGTGCCGGAATAGATGCAGATGTAAGCGAAATTGTCCTGTCATCAAGTGTGACAGCAGCCTTTTTAAAAAGGAACTATCGTTTTTCAAAGGTATGGGTGCTTGGAGAACAGGGCTTGATTGACGAACTGAGGCTGGCAGGCGTCCAGACAGCAGATGAACCGAAGGAGGCGGATTGGCTTGTCATCTCGCTTCATGAAACACTCACCTACGAAGACTTGAATCAAGCCTTTAAAGCGGCCGCCGCAGGCGCTCGTATAATTGCCACGAACAAAGACCGCTATTTTCCTAATGAGGACGGGAATGCCATCGACGTCGCCGGAATGATTGGGGCGATAGAAGCTTCTGCTCAGGCGAAGACGGAGCTTGTCATCGGAAAGCCGTCGTGGCTGATGGCGGAGGCTGCCTGTACTGCGCTGGGGCTTTCTGCACATGAATGTATGATTATAGGGGACAGCATTGAATCTGATATCGCAATGGGAAAGCTGTATGGCATGAAGAGCGCTTTAGTGCTGACCGGTTCAGCGAAACCGGGAGAACAGCGTTTGTATACGCCGGATTATGTACTGGAGTCCATTAAGGATGTAACCAAACTGGCTGAGGAGGGGATTCTGCTATGAATCATATCGCAGCTGACGTTCAGCGTGCTTTTGAACACGCGGGGGAGATGACATTTCCTGTAGAAGTAGAAGAAATTGTTCTAGAAAAACAAGCAGCCGATCGGTTGTTGGATTATGTAAAAAGAAAGAATGATCAGCGTATCGTCCTTGTCTGTGATCGGAATACGCACCGCATAGCGGGGATCGAGTTAGAAGACCGCTTGATAAAGGAAGGGCTTCAGGCGGAGTGTCTGATCATTCCGGAAAATGAAGCGGGAGATGTGGCGGCAGATGAACGATCACTCATTCATGTGCTGGTCCATACGAAAAAATCAACAGATATCATGATCGCAGTCGGTTCGGGGACTATCCATGATATCGTGCGTTTTGCCGCCTTCCAGAGGGGGCTGCCGTTTATTTCTTATCCAACGGCCCCATCCGTTGACGGATTTACATCAGCCGGTGCGCCCATTATTTTATATGGTACGAAAACCACCATCCAAACGAAGGCCCCGTCCGCGCTGTTCGCTGATCTTGACATCTTAAAATCGGCGCCGCAGCCTATGGTGGCGGCTGGATTTGGGGATATGCTAGGCAAAATGACGTCTCTGGCTGATTGGAACATTTCTCATACGCTCGCTGGTGAGCCATATTCACCAACAGGCGCAAAGCTCGTACAAGAAGCACTTGATGCCTGTATCGAACACGCTGAAGACATTGCGATGAAAACGGAAACCGGCATCCGGGTCCTGATGGAGTCCTTGATTGTATCAGGACTTGTCATGCTGGCTTTGGATCATTCCCGTCCTGCTTCAGGAGGGGAGCATCATATTTCCCATTGGATTGAAATGGAATTAATGGAGAAAAAACGGCCTCAGATTTTCCATGGGGCAAAAGTAGGCTGTGCGGCCGTTTTATTGACTGACACATACAGAAAGCTCATCCAGGCTGAAGGACTGAACGAGTTTTCTCCGCGTCAGCGGGAAGTCATTCAATCGGCTTATGAAACGCTGCCGGAAGGAAAAAAGCTGGCCGGCTGGCTGAAATCTGCCGGAGGTCCTGCGTATTTTGACGAAATCGGTGTCGGGCAGGATTCCGTCAAAAATGCCTTCAGACACGCACACACCTTAAGAGACCGCTGCACCGGATTAAGACTCATCAATGAAAACAAAACGCTTGTCAATCATGGTCTTTATGAATAGCCCGCACCTCGAATGGAAGGGGTAACATAGATGAAAAAGATGACTGTCTGTTTTCTTGCGCTCATGATGGTTTTGACATTATTTATCGCTGGGTGTTCAGCGGAACGGTCATCCGGTAAACCGGGTGAAACGGAGCTGACTTTTTGGACATTTAACGGACTTCATGAGCAGTTTTATGTGGAAATGGTGAAAGAGTGGAACAAGAAATATCCTGACCGTCAAATTAAACTGAATACGGTCGTCTATCCGTACGGACAAATGCACGATAATCTGTCGATTTCCTTAATCGCCGGGGAAGGCGTGCCTGACATTGCAGATGTAGAATTGGCCCGGTTTTCAAACTTTCTGAAGGGCACCGATGTACCGCTTGCCGATTTGTCCCCGCTTATTGAAAAGGACCGGGATAAATTCGTAGAGGCGCGTCTTACGCTGTACAGCAAAAACGGCAGGCTATACGGGCTGGATACTCATGTAGGAACGACAGTTATGTTCTATAACATGGATATTATGAAAAAAGCCGGCATCAACCCGGATGATATGAAAACATGGGATGATTACCGCAAAGCCGGACAGAAAGTGCGCAAAGCGACCGGAAAGCCAATGGGAACGGTGGAAACAAATGATTCAGCAACATTTTTATCTATGATTTCACAGCAAAACTCAGGGTATTTTGATAAAAATGGAAAGCTGATCCTGAATAATGACACCAACGTAAAAACGCTTCAGTATTTAAAAGACATGATTAATGATAAAACAATGATCGCTGCACCAGGCGGCGGGCATCACAGTGAAGAATATTACGGTTTTATGAACCAAGGCGGAGCGGCTTCTGTTCTGATGCCGATTTGGTATATGGGAAGATTCATAGATTATATGCCTGATCTGAAAGGGAAGATTGCCATTCGGCCGCTTCCGGCATGGAAAGAAGGAGGCGACCGTTCAGCAGGTTTGGGCGGCACAGCCACCGTTGTGCCAAAGCAGGCCAAACATGTCGAATTAGCGAAAGAGTTTCTCGCCTTTGCGAAGGGTTCTGAAGAAGGAAACAAAAAGCTGTGGAGTGTGCTCGGGTTCGATCCGCTTCGCTGGGATGTCTGGAGCTCCAAGGAATTGAAAGAGAAAAACCAATACACGGATTACTTCCAAAACGGAACAGGCATTTTTTCTGTGCTGCTCGATATCAAGGATGAAATCAATCCGATTTATTTACATGAGGATTTTGCCAAGGCTTCAGACCTTGTCAACAGAAGCGTATTATTCGACGCGCTCAAATCTCAGCAAAAGACGCCAAAACAAGCCTTGGACAGAGCGGCAGGTGAACTGAAACAGAAATAGAATCCCATTCAAAAAGTGAAAGCGGGGAGGTTCTCATGAAACCTGTGAAAACGGGAACGGCTCATCCCGTTCCTTCGGCTGCGAAAGAATCAGGCTGGCGAGGTATTTTTTATTCGAAAAAAGCGGCGCCTTATCTGTTTACAGCGCCATTTGTTTTATCCTTTCTTGTTTTTTTTCTATACCCCATCATTAGTGTCTTCATCATGAGCTTTCAAAGAATATTGCCTGGAGAAGTGACGTTTGTCGGGTTATCCAATTACACCGCTCTTAACAACCCGACGTTTTATACTGCCCTTTTTAATACGCTGGAATATACGTTTTGGACGCTGATTGTGCTGATTCCAGTTCCATTGCTGTTGGCCATATTCTTGAATTCGAAACTGGTCAAATTCAGAAACATTTTCAAATCGGCGTTATTTATACCTGCACTGACTTCTACCATTGTTGCTGGTATCATTTTCCGGCTGATCTTTGGAGAGATGGAAACATCTTTAGCCAATTCGATTTTATTGAAACTCGGCTTTTCACCGCAGAACTGGATGAATAATGAACATACCGGCATGTTTTTGATGGTGCTGCTTGCATCGTGGAGATGGATGGGAATTAACATCCTTTACTTTTTGGCCGGACTGCAAAATGTGCCGAAAGAGCTGTACGAAGCCGCTGATATTGACGGAGCAAATACGATGAAAAAATTTATGCATATTACGCTGCCGTTTCTGAAGCCTGTATCCGTCTATGTTTTAACCATCAGCATCATTGGCGGGTTCAGGATGTTTGAGGAAAGCTACGTCCTTTGGCAAAATAATTCCCCGGGTAATATCGGCCTGACGCTTGTCGGATATTTGTATCAGCAGGGCCTTGCTTACAATGAAATGGGATACGGGGCGGCCATCGGCATTGTCCTTTTGATTGTCATACTTGTCGTCAGCCTGATTTCATTAAAACTGTCAGGCTCGTTTAAGGGGGAGGGATAAATGTTGCAGCACAGTCCTCAGTTTCGGGTGTACAGAATCGCGCTTACTCTATTTTTTATCATGCTGAGCCTGTTGTATATTTTCCCGATTTTCTGTCTGCTTTTAGGATCATTAAAGCCGTCATCTGAGCTTTTGCGGGTGGGGCTGAATGTTGACATTGATCCAAAAGTGATGAGTCTTGATAACTATACATTTTTGTTTAACGGCGGCAGCATTTATTTTAAATGGTTTTTTAACAGCCTTGTGCTCGGTCTATTAACGACAGTGCTTACCCTGTTTTTCTCGTCGATGATCGGATACGGGCTAGCGGTTTATGAATTTAAAGGCAGAAATATCATTTTTGTTCTTGTGCTGATTATTATGATGGTTCCGCTGGAAGTGATGATGCTCCCGTTGTTTAAGCTAACAGTCGGACTGCATTTGATCGATTCGTATACGGGTGTCATTTTGCCGTTTATCGTTTCGCCGGTAGCTGTTTTCTTTTTCCGGCAATATGCACTCGGCCTTCCGAAGGACCTTCTGGATTCAGCAAGGATGGACGGATGTACGGAATTCGGCATTTTTTTCAGGATTATGGCGCCTCTGATGAAACCGGCATTCGGAGCGATGATTATTCTTCAGTCTTTAAACAGCTGGAACAACTTCTTATGGCCCTTGATTGTGCTTCGGTCGAAAGAAATGTTTACGCTTCCAATCGGGCTGTCCAGCTTGCTTAGCCCTTACGGAAACAACTACGACATGCTCATATCCGGCTCAGTATTTGCCATTTTGCCGGTGATTATCATTTTCTTGTTTTTCCAAAAGTACTTTATCTCCGGCCTGACAGTAGGCGGAGTCAAAGGATAATGAAGGAGGAAACGTGTAATGAAAAAAGCGAGAGTGATTGTGGACAAAGAATATAAAATTGGTGAAGTCGACAAACGGATTTACGGGTCGTTCATCGAGCACATGGGGCGTGCTGTATACGAAGGCA
The DNA here is from genome assembly GCF_054161355.1 of Bacillus sp. PK3-037. Taxonomy (NCBI): domain Bacteria; kingdom Bacillati; phylum Bacillota; class Bacilli; order Caryophanales; family Bacillaceae; genus Bacillus; species Bacillus sp. PK3-037. Next base: position 1,330,640 of record NZ_CP096408.1, read on the forward strand.
TATATGAACCTAATCATCCTCAGGCTGATGAAAATGGGTTTCGCAAGGATGTTCAGGCGTTAATCAAGGAATTGCAGGTTCCGATCATCCGCTATCCGGGCGGAAACTTTTTATCAGGGTATAATTGGGAGGACGGCGTCGGACCTGTCGAGAACCGCCCGAGACGCCTTGACTTGGCATGGCAAACGACAGAAACCAATGAAGTGGGAACGAATGAATTTTTAACTTGGTCAAAAAAGGTGAACACAGAAGTCAATATGGCTGTTAACCTGGGCACGAGAGGGATAGATGCCGCCCGCAATCTCGTAGAATACTGCAACCATCCGAAAGGCTCTTACTGGAGTGATTTGAGAAGATCGCATGGCTATGAACAGCCGTACGGCATCAAGACATGGTGCCTGGGTAACGAAATGGATGGCCCGTGGCAGATCGGCCACAAAACAGCTGACGAATACGGACGGCTTGCCGCGGAGACTGCCAAGGTTATGAAATGGGTTGACCCATCAATTGAACTTGTTGCCTGCGGCAGCTCAAACAGCGGCATGCCGACGTTTATCGATTGGGAAGCAAAGGTACTGGAGCATACGTACGAGCATGTCGACTATATTTCTCTCCATACGTATTACGGAAACCGGGATAACAATCTGCCAAACTACTTGGCCCGTTCCATGGACCTCGATCATTTTATTAAATCTGTTGCTGCAACCTGTGACTATGTAAAAGCAAAAACACGCAGCAAGAAAACAATCAATCTCTCTCTGGACGAATGGAACGTTTGGTATCACTCAAATGAAGCTGATAAAAAAGTAGAACCGTGGATTACTGCGCGGCCTATTTTAGAAGATATTTATAACTTTGAAGATGCCTTATTGGTCGGCTCTCTGCTCATTACGATGCTGCAGCACGCAGACCGTGTGAAAATCGCGTGTCTTGCACAGCTTGTAAATGTCATCGCGCCAATCATGACGGAAAAAGGCGGAGAAGCATGGAGACAGCCGATTTTCTATCCGTATATGCATGCTTCTGTCTACGGCCGAGGAGAGTCGCTGCAACCGCTTATTTCTTCTCCGAAGTACGACTGCTCAGATTTTACTGATGTGCCGTATGTTGACGCCGCTGTCGTATATGCTGAAGAGGAAGAAACACTCACCATTTTTGCGGTGAACAAAGCTGAAGATCAGATGGAGACGGAGATTTTGCTCAGAGGCTTTGAATCGTATCAAATCGCAGAGCATATCGTACTTGAGCATCAGGATATTAAAGCGACAAACCAGCATAACAGAAAAAATGTCGTCCCGCATTCCAACGGAACATCGTCTGTCAGTGAAAACGGCTTAACCGCACATTTCACGCCGCTTTCATGGAATGTGATCCGTCTGCAAAAACAATCATAATAGCAACATAAGCCGGAGATCTGTCTCCGGTTTTTTATTTATTCTTAGTAAATATGATTCAGTACCTTGTAATGTTCAGTAGTAGATGTTACCATGTGAGGAATGGTGGAAAATATAAACAAAATTTACGGGCCGCAGGGAGGATTTGATCATGAATGCTCAATTTAAAAAGGGAGCATTAGAGTTATGTGTGCTTGTATGTATTGCTGAAAAAGACCAATACGGATATGAGCTGTCTCAAAACATTTCCCGGTATATGGCGATTGCTGAAGGCACCTTATATCCTCTTTTAAGAAGACTGACGAAAGAGGAATATTTAGAAACATATATGGCTCCGTCTTCCGAAGGGCCTGCCAGAAAATATTACACGTTGTCAAAGCTTGGTGTCATGCGGATGAAATTGCTGCTGGCAGAATGGGATCAGTTCACAGCATCCGTCAACCAAATCATTGATGCGGCAAGGGGAGGAGAACGATGAATCAAGAACAGTTTTTACAGGAGTTAAGTAAAGCGTTAAAGCCGCTTTCTGAAGAAGAGCGGAATGAGATCTTACTTGATTTTGAGGAACATATTACCGAGGGGATGAAAGAAGGCAGGCCGGAAGCGAACATTATCAGGGAACTCGGCTCCCCAAAACAAATTGCAAAGGAATTGGTGCCAGATGTGACGGAAACTGCTCCAGCAGTGCAGCGACCTAAGAAGAACCTCTTTCAGATGGCATGTTCAGCAGCAGCGATAAGCATCTTGAATGTGATTTTTGTGCTGGGACCAGCTATTGGCGTTTTTGGAGTGTACGTAGGTTTCTGCGGGGCGGCGCTTGCACTTTCTCTATCACCAATTATGTTTGTCGGCATGGTTATGTTTCAAGCGAATCCGCACATGATGCTGGAGTTCTTTTTATCACTCGTGTTTGGCAGTCTGGGGCTGCTCTTGTGTATAGGGATGTGGCATTTAGGCAAGCTGCTGTATAGGGTGAGTTTACGATATATCAGATATAATTTAAAGCTGGTGACGGGGGCGCAGACATGAAAAAAATCATAATAGGGTTGATCGCAGTATTTGCAGTCGGGGTAATCGGAGCTGTCATCTCTGCGGCTGCCTCGGATTTTACAAAAGAAGAGGTGAAAGCTGCCGAAACTTATGATCCTGCAGATATTAAAAAAATTGAGGTAGCAACGAGCTCGATGAATGCAGAGGTCAAAAGCGGGCAAACGGATGATATTCAGGTAGCTGCTGAAGGACAAGTCAGTGATAAAAGCAAAAAGCTGTTCGATGTGACCCAAGATGGAAAATCATTAACAATCAATCAAATCGCACGCGAGAATATCATCTCTTTTATACCGTGGGGCAGCGAAAAGGATATGAAAATCACAATCACGATTCCGAAAAAGAAGTATGATGAGATAACCGTAACGACAACCTCTGGCGATATTCTGATAGAAAATGCGCAAACGGATCAATCAGCTGCTGACTCTACATCAGGAAATATTGAGCTGAAGCATACACGCATCGAAAACGAGCTGACGCTAAAAACAACGAGCGGAGATGTTCAAGCTGATCAAAATTCATTCGGCCAAGGTGAGGTAAAGACAACAAGCGGATCAATAAAAAGCAGCCACACAACAGCTGAAAAGGTGAACTATAAGACAACTTCCGGGGATATTGATCTTCTTCAGGATCATCAGAACGAAGAGATCGACATCGTCACTACGAGCGGAAGTGTGTCAGTAGAGTATCAGAAAGAACCTGCATCTTTGGCAGTGGATTTTCAGGCTGACTCAGGTGATGCCGCGGTCAATCTCGACCACATCCTGTATAAAGAAAAGACAGAGCACCGTGTTGTAGGTTATGTAGGTGATAGCCCCTATAACCGTTTAAAAGTTCGTACCACCTCTGGAGACATTGAACTAAACTAACGCCTCAAGCCGGCCCATTCCAGCCGGCTTTTTTGAATAGGAAAAAATGACCGCTTTTTGCTCTGAAATTATGATATATTTATGAAAAACAGCAAAGGGGTTGGGGAGAAATGAATGCGGTTACAATTGTGATAGCGTCAATGTGTATATTGGCTATCGCCTATCGTTTATATGGAACATTTATGATGGTGAAGGTTCTCAAAGTGAATGATGATAAGCCAACGCCTGCACATGCGCTCGAGGATGGAAAAGACTATGTGCCTACGAATAAATGGGTCTCATTCGGTCATCATTTCGCAGCCATTGCGGCGGCCGGGCCGCTGGTCGGACCGATTCTCGCGGCGCAGTTCGGTTATTTGCCGGGATTATTATGGCTGTTAATCGGGGCGGTGATAGGGGGAGCCGTCCATGATATTGTTGTGCTGTTCGCGTCAATGCGTCAAAACGGAAAGTCGCTGTCGGAAGTGGCGAAGGATGAGCTTGGTCCTGTTGCCGGCTTTTGTACGGGACTGTCCATGCTGTTTATTATTACCATTACGATGGCGGGCCTGTCGATGGTTGTGCTGCACGCGCTTGAACGGAATCCGTGGGGGACATTTGCTGTAGGGATTACGATTCCGATAGCGATGGGCGTCGGCTTGTTTTATAAGAAAACAGGGAATTTACAGCTGGCGTCTTCTATCGGTTTTCTATTTTTAATGGCCGGAGTGTTTATCGGCCCTTGGGTGCACACTACCGCATTTGGTGATCTGTTAACCCTTGATACGAAAGCGCTTGCAATCGCGTTGCCGATTTACGCTTTTTTTGCTGCGGCACTGCCGGTCTGGCTGCTGCTCGCACCGCGCGATTATTTAAGCAGCTTTATGAAAATCGGTGTGTTTATCGCTTTGATTGCAGGGGTGTTTGTCGTCAATCCGTCTATCCCATTTCCTGCGTTTACAGAATTCGTAAAAGGTGGCGGTCCGGTGCTGGCAGGCCCTGTTTGGCCGTTCATTTCAATAACCATCGCCTGCGGCGCGATCTCGGGGTTCCATGCCTTTGTCGGTTCCGGCACCACGCCGAAAATGCTTAATAAATGGAGTGATATGAAGCCGGTTGCTTTCGGTGCAATGCTTGTTGAGTGCCTTGTCGGCATTATGGCGCTGATTGCGGCGACTGCTTTGCAGCCTGCAGATTACTTTGCGATCAACAGCACACCTGAGGTTTTCCGTACGCTCGGCATGGATGTTGTGCATTTGCCTGAACTGAGCAGGGAAATCGGTTTGAACTTAGAAGGCAGAACAGGGGGAGCCGTCACGCTTGCGGTAGGAATGACTTATATTTTTACCGGAATTCCGTTTTTCAGCCATCTGGCCTCATACTTTTTCCAGTTTGTCATTATGTTTGAAGCGGTGTTTATTTTAACGGCGATCGACGCCGGCACGCGTGTGGCACGCTATTTGATTCAGGACTTCTTCGGAGAGGCGTATAAGCCGCTGAAGAAAACGGACTGGATTCCCGGATCTGTATTTGCCAGTGCGCTTGCCTGCTTTATGTGGGGCTATTTGCTTTACTCAGGAGATATCGGATCCATTTGGGCGCTGTTTGGCGTTTCCAATCAGCTGATGGCTTCAGTGGGTCTGATTATCGGAGCAACCATTGTGCTGAAAATCGCCGACAAACGCCGGTACATCCTCACCTGCCTCATTCCGCTCGCCTATTTATATGTGACTGTGAATTACGCGGGCTATTGGATGGTGCGCTATGTGTATCTCAATCCAGACGCTGCGGGTTACAGTGTCCTGAATGGTGTTTTATCTATCATCATGCTGCTGTTAGGATTCATCATTATCGTGGCGGCAGTGAAAAAATGGGCGCAGATGTGGAGAGATCCCAGCTTAAGAATGGAAGCCTCTATACCGGGATAAAAGGAAAAATGGAAACCTTAAGGAGGAAAAGAAATGAATTTATCAATGAAGTATATCATCCTGTATGTATCGGACAGCCAGCGCTCGATTCATTTTTATCAGCATATTTTGGGGCTGCCGATCCGCGCGGAACACGACACATATGTGGAGTTTGATACCGGCTCCACCATTTTGGCGCTCAATACACGAGAAAGTGTCAAGGAAATGACGCCGTTAGCTATACCGGAAACACCCGTTTCTTCACAAACATTTGAAATCGGGTTTGTCACTGAAAGTGTAGAAGCGGTCATCAAAAAAGTAAGAGAACACGGCGTAACCATTATCGGGGAGCCTAAAGTGAAGCCATGGGGACAGACGGTCGCTTATATCGCCGATCCTGACGGACATTATATTGAAATTTGCAGTCCGATGGAATAAAGCACAAAGCCCAAAACAGAAATTGTTTTGGGCTTTCTTATGATGTTAGCGATCCAGCGGCTTCTAATAGTAAATCAGCAAGGTGAACAGCTCGCACCCTGCCGTTTAATCCTTCTCGTTCAATGCCGAGCTTCATCTGCAAAAGACATCCTGGATTGGCGGTTACAATGACCGCTGCTTCGGTTGCTTTGACAGCAGCCATTTTACTGTCCAGTATTTTCATTGACATGTCTGCTTCAACAATATTGTAAATTCCCGCTGATCCGCAGCAGCTGTCCGCTTTATCCATTTCTCTGAATTCAGCTCCCTTGATGCTTTGAAGAAGCTTTCGGGGCTCCGAAGATGTATGCATTACATTTCTCAAGTGGCATGAATCTTGATAGGTAATCAGCTTAGGTGTTTCAAGCTGCAAGTCTTTTTGGTGAAAATCAAGCTCAATCAAAACGGATGAAAAATCTTTTAGCTTCTGCACAAAAGAAACAGCCCGCTCCGACCACTCGGGATCATCCTTCAGCAAATGGCCGTATTCAGTGAGAAAGGCTCCGCATCCGCCCGCGTTTGTAATGACAGCATCTGCGTCTAGCGCTTCAAACGCGGCGATGTTTTGTTTCGCAAGCTCTTTTCCCGCATTTTTTTCGCCGCTGTGTCCATGCAGTGCGCCGCAGCATGCCTGTTCAGGCGGGATGATAATTTCACAGCCTGCCAGCTGCAGCAGTTTCAGCGTGGCATTGTTTGTCGGCAAAAACATCGTATCCATTAAACAGCCTGAAAAAAAAGCAACCCTTTTTTTAGCTGGGCCGACCGCCGGCAATAAACGCGGCCGATGCTTCATTTCTTCATGCTTAGGCACATCCGGAAGAACGGCTTCCATCGTGCGCAAATGCTCAGGCAGAATGCGGAGCATACCGGTTTTTCGCACAGCCGTCTGCAGCCCTGACCGCTGGTACAACCCAATGAGACTCACAGCCGAACGCATGCGGTTTTGATGCGGAAAGAGCTCCTGAAAAGCCGCTTTTCTCATAACACGCGCGCTGAGCGAGTGCTTTTTATTTTGGTGGATAATATCTCTTGCTTCCTCCAGCAGCTGTCCGTATTTAACGCCTGATGGGCATACCGGTTCACACGCGCGGCAGCCGAGGCAAAGAGACAGTGAACGCTCGACATCTTCATCCGGTTCAATCACACCGTCGGCGACTGCTTTCATTAAGGCGATTCGCCCGCGCGGCGAGTGAGATTCCTGAAAACCGGATTCGATATAGGTCGGGCAAGAAGGCAGACAGAAACCGCAGCGCATACAATTCAAAAGTTCGCTTTCATCCATACGCTTTTTAAACTCATGTTGGATCTGTTTCATTTCTTTTTCTGTTGTCATCTTTTCGTCACCACACGTTTTCTGGCATCTTTCGCAAACACTTTGCCCGGGTTTAAGATATTTTTGGGATCAAATGCCGCTTTCATTGCTTTCATCGCGGCGATGCCTTCTTTTTTCAGCTTCATTTCCAAGTAAGGCGCTTTCATGGCCCCGACTCCGTGCTCCCCGGTAATTGTGCCGCCAAGCTCAATCGCTTTTTCAAAAATCTCGGCAAAAGCCTGTTCGACTCGCACCATTTCATCCTTATTTCTTATATCTGTCGTGCATGTCGGGTGAAGGTTTCCATCCCCGGCATGGCCAAAGGTGCAGATCGAAATATCGTATTTTGCGGCAATGTCATTAATGGCTTTTACCATATTCGCGATTTCTGACCGCGGTACAGTCGCATCCTCCAAAATGGTGGTCGGCTTTAAGCGGGCAAGTGCAGAAAGCGCTGAACGCCGGGCTTCAGTGAGGGCGAATGCTTCCTCATCTGTTTGCGCAGTTTGAACGGAGACGGCAGCGCCTTTTTTGCAAATTGCCTCAATTTTTTCCATGTCACGAGCCACGGTCTCAGCTGTCCCGTCCTGTTCGATCAAAAGAACCGCTTTCGCATTTGTCGGAAGGCCGATCTTGGCATAATCCTCAATCACCAAAAGGGTAGGCTGATCGAGAAATTCAAGCGTAGCCGGTATAATTTTTTCGGCAATAATGGCTGACACTGTTTGAGCAGCGGCATCAATATTTTCATAAAGGGCGAGCAGCGTCTTCTTTGTTTCTGGCTTCGGCACGAGTTTGAGAATCGCTTCTGTCACAATGCCGAGTGTCCCTTCTGAGCCGACAAAAAGGCGCGTGAGATCATACCCGGCTACATCCTTTGCAAGTTTTCCACCAGTGCGGATCATATCTCCGTTTGCCAAAACAACCTCCAGCCCGATGACGTAGTCACGGGTGACGCCGTATTTTAAGCCGCGGAGACCGCCGGAATTTTCGTTGATGTTTCCTCCGATGGTTGATATTTTCATAGAACTCGGATCAGGCGGATAGAACAACCCCTTGCTTTCAACCGAACGGATTATATCCAAGGTAATAACGCCAGGCTGGACTGTGGCCGTCAAATTCTCTTCATCAATCTCAAGAATCTGATTCATATGCTTAAAGAGAAGAACAAGCCCGCCTTCAGTAGGGCACGTGCCCCCGCACAGGTTTGTCCCCGATCCTCTCGGAACAATCGGCACACGGTGTGCACTGCAAATGTTTAATATACGTGATACTTCATGTGTATCTCTCGGCGCAATCACTGCATCCGGCATAGACTGAAACTGCGGTGTCGCGTCATATGAATACACGAGACGGCCGGCTTTCGAGTCATCGTAGTTTTCCGGTCCGACGATTTGGATCAGCTGTTCTTTTACGTCTTTGGTGATCATGTTCACCCATCCCCCTGTCAAAAAACGCTTTCAATCTATTGTAAAAGAAAAAAAGCAGAGCTTTCCATGTAGGGACATACAAAAAATGAAACTGAAACTCTCTCTATTTTGTATCTTGATCTAAAAAATAGAGTGCAACGTACATCGTGACAATGTCCTCTGTACGCTGAAAACTTAAACCCGTCAGCTGTTCAGCCTTTGACAATCGATAGCGGAGCGTATTGATATGAATATGCATCTCTTCAGCCGTTTTTTTCAGGGACAAATCGTGATGAAAGAGAGTTCGTATCGTATTTATAAGCTCTTCGTTTCGGAGCGCTTCCTGAAACACTCTTTGCGGAAATTCATGTCGTGTACCCGGGCTGATCTCAGTCAGGCACATGTCAAGCTTCAGGTCTTCCTCGCATACGGCGGTTTTGCGTTTAAGGCTGACGGCCAGCGCTTTTTCTGCCTGTTCGTATGACTGCGGCAGGCCGGAGCCGGTGACAGCCCTCCCAACGCCGGCAGCTGCGCGGCTGTTTCCGAGGCGTTCAGCCAATGAACAAATAAGCTGAATGTGCCGCAAAAGCTGCTCCTTTTGTTCATGTTTCGGCACTTCGTGATTAATCAGAATACGTTCATTTCCCCATCTGATGAATAGATCGGATGGAAACACTGATTTCCAGGCGCGTGTCATTTGATCCATATCGCCGGGAGACCGTTCGTGCCCTTGAATGAGGATCATCTGGCGGAGGGAGGTAAGGTCAACGCCAAGAAGCTGCGCTTTTTCGAGAAAACCCGGAGACCATTCTTTTAATTGCAGCCAGTCGATCATAAAGGATTCCAGCATTCTCTCGCGCCACTGGGTCTGCTCCAAATGCCACGATTCTTTAATGAACAGCTCTGTCATTTTCCTGAGCAGCTCCCCGTACGGCTGAATCTCACCAGGTTCTCCCGTCAGCCCGAACACGGCGATGACATCACGCTCAGAAAATACGGGGAGGTTTAACCCCGCCTTTACCCCTTTGAGTCTCTTTTCATCTTCTTTTGTAATGATCACATTGCGTTTCTCTTTCGCGCAGATAAGCGCTCCTTCATGAAATAGCCCGACTCGCTCATCATTTGTGCTTGCGATAATGAGGCCGTCTGTGCTGACAATAATGACTTCACGTTCGTACATTTTTTTCACTTCGGCAATGATTTTTTTCGCTAACAGCGGTTGTAAAAACATGGCGGCGATCCCCCTCATGTTTTTATTATATAAGAAAAAAACCGGGCGCTGTCACCCGGTTTTGATGTGCTATTGGGCAGGTTTTAATCCGCCTTCCAGCGTCTTTAACATTTCTTGTTTCTCACTCTCAGATGCGTGCTGCCAAATGACTTCAAACAAAACGCCGAGTCCCGGAAGCATTTTTTCTTCACCGCTTTGAATCGCGTCCACAATTGTGTGCTCAAGCTGCTCCTGATCATTGCCGGTTACATTGGCAATGACGGCATGACGTAAATTAAGATCCATATGAAGCGCTCCTTTTTTTCTAAAATGTAATACGTATATTCTAACCCTGCACCCGGTTTATTATGTGCTGTTCTTGCGATATAATAACATCATGTTAAAAAAAGGAGAGCCACACAGACAGTGAAACAAATAGAATCGGCAAAAAACCAAAAAGTGAAGGATTGGAAAAAACTTCACACAAAAAAAGAACGAACAAAAACGAATACCTATTTGATTGAAGGAGAACATCTTGTTGAAGAAGCCTTGAAGAGCCCGGGCGCGGTGAAAGAAATTCTTGTCAAGGATGAAGCGGACATCCCGCCGAATCTTGATATGGGCATCCAGTGCTACGTGCTGAGCGAAGACGCGTTTTCAGCTGTTACAGAAACGGAAACACCGCAGCGGATCGCCGCTGTTTGCCATATGCCGGAAGAACATCTCGCGCCGCCTAAACGTGTGCTGCTGATTGACGCTGTTCAAGATCCAGGCAATCTCGGCACGATGATTCGCACGGCGGACGCAGCCGGTTTGGATGCGGTTGTGCTTGGTGACGGCACGGCGGACGCGTTTAACGGAAAAACGCTGCGATCCGCGCAAGGCTCCCATTTTCATATTCCTGTTGTGAGAAGAAATTTACAATCATACGTGGATGAATTAAAAGCAGAGGGCGTAAAAGTGTACGGCACAGCACTGCGAAACGGGGCGCCTTACCAGGACATCTCACCCTCCGGTTCATTTGCTTTAATCGTCGGCAATGAAGGGGCAGGGGTGGATGCCGGATTGCTGGAAAAAACAGATTTGAACCTGTACGTCCCGCTGTATGGGCAGGCTGAATCACTGAACGTTGCAATTGCGGCGGCTATTCTGGTGTACCACTTGCGAGGATAGTGTTGCGCCGAGCGGAGTATTTCACTATAATAGAACATAATATTTGAAAAACCGTGACAGAGGATCTCGATTTCTGATTAACTGCCTTCCAGGGAGAAAATGCCGCAGACTGAGAGCATTTTTAATGCAGCCGGAAATTGGTTTCACCTCTCGAGTTGTCACCGGGACCGCGCACCTTGCGCGTAAAGGTGAACCGGAATCTGATTCCGTTATGTCAATGAAGCTGACGACAGCATCAGTCTGTCTGAAATAAGGGTGGTACCGCGGCCACAACTCGTCCCTTGTCCTATAAGGGGCGGGTTTTTTTGTTTTCCAAAGACATATAACGGTTTGTTTACATAAAAGGAGGATGCAAAATGGAAGAAAAGCTAAAACAGCTGGAACAAGAAGCTTTAGATCAAGTAGAAGCGGCAAGCTCATTGAAGGTTGTCAATGATATTCGGGTTCAATATCTCGGAAAAAAAGGGCCGATCACAGAAGTGCTGCGCGGAATGGGCAAGCTTTCTGCGGAGGAGCGCCCGAAAATGGGCGCTCTTGCCAATGAGGTAAGAGAACGAATCGCCAATGCGATTGCAGCTAAAAACGAAAAGCTTGAGGAAGAAGAAATGAAACAGAAGCTTGCGGGACAGACAATTGACGTCACACTCCCGGGTAATCCTGTCGCAATCGGCGGACGCCATCCGCTCACTGTTGTCATTGAAGAAATTGAAGATCTATTTATCGGCATGGGTTATACCGTTGAAGAAGGCCCTGAGGTCGAGACGGACTACTACAACTTCGAAGCGCTTAACCTGCCGAAAGAACACCCTGCCCGCGATATGCAGGACAGCTTTTACATCACAGAGGAAATGCTGATGAGAACGCAAACCTCTCCTGTTCAGACGCGGACGATGGAAAAGCACAAAGGCAAAGGGCCTGTTAAAATCATTTGTCCTGGAAAAGTATACCGCCGCGATAATGATGACGCGACGCACTCTCACCAATTTATGCAGATTGAAGGGCTTGTTGTTGATAAAAACATCAGCATGAGTGATTTAAAAGGAACCCTTGAACTGGTTGCGAAAAAAATGTTCGGGCAAGACCGCGAAATCAGACTTCGCCCAAGCTTCTTCCCGTTTACGGAGCCTTCAGTGGAAGTAGACGTAACGTGCTTTAAGTGCGGAGGAAACGGCTGCTCTGTGTGTAAAGGAACAGGCTGGATTGAAATCCTCGGCGCCGGCATGATTCACCCGAATGTGCTGGAAATGGCCGGCTTTGATCCGAAGGAGTATCAGGGCTTTGCGTTCGGAATGGGTGTTGAGCGCATCGCGATGCTGAAATACGGCATCGATGATATCCGCCACTTCTACACAAACGATGTCAGATTTATTTCGCAGTTTAAACAGGCGTAAGAGGAGGATGCTAGAATGTTTGTTTCTTATAAATGGTTAGAGGATTATGTTGATTTAAAAGGCATTGATCCGGCTGTTCTTGCTGAGAAAATAACAAGAGCCGGTATTGAAGTTGAAGGAATTGAGTATAAAGGAGAAGGCATTAAAGGCGTTGTCATCGGCCATGTGCTGGAGCGCGAACAGCATCCAAACGCCGATAAGCTGAATAAGTGCCTTGTGGATATCGGAGCTGAGGCACCCGTACAAATCATTTGCGGCGCGCCAAACGTGGATAAAGGCCAAAAAGTTGCAGTCGCTACAGTCGGAGCGGTGCTGCCGGGCAATTTTAAAATCAAAAAAGCCAAGCTTCGCGGTGAAGAATCAAACGGCATGATTTGTTCTTTACAAGAGCTCGGTATTGAGAGCAAGCTTGTGGCGAAGGAATATGCGGAAGGCATTTTCGTTTTCCCAAATGAGGTTGAAGCAGGAAGTGATGCGTTAGCTGCTTTACAGCTTGACGATGCTGTCTTAGAGCTCGGTTTAACACCGAACCGCGCCGATGCGATGAACATGCTTGGTGTTGCTTATGAGGTTGCAGCGATTTTAGACACAGAGGTAAAGCTTCCGCAAACGGATTACCCAGCCGCTTCAGAACAAGCGTCAGACTACATTTCTGTCAAAGTTGAAGACCAGGAAGCAAATCCGCTGTATGCGGCAAAAATCATTAAAAACGTAAAAATTGCTCCGTCACCGCTTTGGATGCAGACGAAACTGATGAACGCAGGCATTCGCCCGCACAACAACGTCGTGGATATTACAAACTTTGTTTTATTGGAGTATGGACAGCCGCTCCACGCGTTTGATTATGACAGATTCGGCTCTAAGGAAGTCGTAGTCAGAAAAGCTGTTGAAAATGAAACAATCTTAACACTTGACGATCAAGAACGAAAACTGTCTGCAGATCACCTTGTCATTACAAACGGGTCGAAAGCACAAGCCGTTGCTGGTGTTATGGGAGGAGCAGAATCAGAAGTCCGGGAAGACACAACAACGATTTTGCTTGAAGCTGCGTTCTTCAACGGGCAGACGGTTCGCAAGGCTTCAAAAGATCTTGGTTTGAGAAGTGAATCGAGTGCAAGATTCGAAAAAGGCATTGATCCTGCGCGTGTGCGTCTTGCGGCAGAACGCGCGGCACAGCTGATCCACCTGTATGCCGGCGGTGAAGTGCTTGCTGGAACGGTTGAGGAAGATCACCTGACAATCGAAGCGAATAACATTCATGTTTCTGCTGACAAAGTGAGCAACGTCCTTGGCATGACGATCAGCAAAGAAGAACTGATCAGCATTTATAAGCGTCTTGGCTTTGCTGTCGGAGAAGCAAATGACTTGCTCGTTGTGACTGTTCCGTCACGCCGCGGTGACATTCGCATCGAAGAGGATTTAATTGAAGAAGCAGCAAGGTTGTATGGCTACGACAACATTCCGTCCACACTTCCTGAAACAGCGGGAACAACAGGCGGATTGACGCCTTACCAGGCAAAACGCCGTAAAGTCAGACGTTTCCTTGAAGGAGCCGGCTTATCACAAGCGATTACCTACTCATTAACAAACGAGAAAAAAGCGGCGGCATTTGCGATTGAAAAATCGTTTAACACTGTCCTTGCGCTTCCGATGAGTGAAGAAAGAAGCATTCTCAGACACAGCCTTGTTCCGAATCTGCTTGAGTCCGTTTCTTACAACCTGGCAAGACAAACTGATTCGGTCGCATTGTACGAAGTCGGTTCCGTTTTCCTGACGAAGGAAGAGGATACAAAACCTGTTGAAACGGAGCGCGTGGCAGGTGCGGTAACCGGTTTATGGCGCAAGCATCTTTGGCAAGGCGAGAAAAAACCGGTCGATTTCTTTGTCGCAAAAGGAATTGTTGAAGGGCTGTTAGATAAACTGAACGTCCTGGACAGCATTGAATTTGTGCAATCAGAAAGAAAACAGCTGCACCCGGGCAGAACTGCGAACATTCTTTTAAACGGTTCTCTTATCGGCTTTATTGGCCAAGTCCATCCTTCACTGGAAAAAGAACTGGATATTAAAGAAACGTACGTGTTCGAACTTGATCTTCACACGCTGCTTACAGCAGACACGGCTCCGCTCGTGTACACGGCGATTCCGAAATATCCGTCTGTGACACGTGATATCGCGCTTGTGACAGATCAATCAGTGACAAGCGGCCAGCTCGAGAGCGTCATCAAAGAGGCCGGCGGCAAGCTTCTGAAAGAAGTAACCGTCTTTGACGTTTACGAAGGCGAGCATATGGAGGAAGGCAAAAAGTCAGTCGCTTTCTCACTCCAATATGTAAATCCGGAGCAAACGCTGACTGAAGAAGAAGTGGCAAAAGCGCACGACAAAGTGCTGAAAGCGTTAGAAAACACTTATCAGGCCGTATTGAGAGGCTAATAAAAAAGCTTGCAGATATTCTCTGCAAGCTTTTTTCTATGAACGTTTTTTATCCGCCAGGCGCTGCGCTTTCTGCGTATTGGCAAAATGGAGTTTTGTAAAGGTTCGGAGAGCGGGTGCTCCTTTTTTGATGATCAGTTTGGCGGCCGCTTCATCTACATGAGGGCCGGCCCCTTTCGGCAATGTCATTCCCGCCTCGCGCGAAAGTTTATCCATTTCCATTAAAAAGGAATATCTCGCAATAATCGATGCAGCAGCCACTGACAGGTGAATGCCTTCGGCTTTTGTGCTGAAATAGGTGCGCTCCTGCACAATGTCTCTTCCCTTTAAATGGTTGTAGTAGACGCCGGGCTCGGCGAATTGGTCGATCAGAATCGCCTCAGGCTTTACTCCGTCCATTTTTCGTAAAAGATGGGTTATGGCCTGATTATGCAAGAGAGCTTTCATTTTTCCCTGACTCATGCCTCGTTCCTGCATGCTGTTGTACTTTTCGTTTTTTAAAACGAGCAGGCTGTACGGAATGGTTTTGATCAGGCTTCGGGCGATCTCAATGATTTGCGGATCCTTTAGGTGTTTAGAATCCTTCACACCGAGTTCCTTCATTAAAAGAAGCTTTGTTTTGTCAACGTATGCGCACACAACCGTCATTGGGCCAAAGTAATCTCCGGTTCCGACCTCGTCAGAGCCGATGACAGACATGCCTGCGATGTCTGTTGGAGGGGCGTAGCGTGAATCAGCCGGCTTTTTTGCCGTTTTCTTCTTTTCCTGCGGCTCAGCAGTTCCCCAGCGGGCAGATTCTGCCTCTGCGTTTTTGCCCTGAAACAATACCTTCCCTGACTTATAAGCTGTAATGGTACAGCCTGCCGGTTTTGCCTGGAAAATGGCACCCTGCGGCACAGATGCAGTAAGTGAACTGTTATACGCTGTTTTCATTTGGTCAATAGCAGACATTGGTACTTTTATCACAGAATGGGACACGTAATAATCTCCTTTTTTTACACGATTCGCTGTATCTACCAGTGTATCATAACAGCGGGAGGCTCGTCTTTCCATTCATTTAATAAACGTGTTATGATAGGAACTAGGATTCTCACGGAATGGAGGAGAAACGTTGTCTGACGGCAAAAAAACGAAAACAACCGTTGACATTTACGGCCAGCATTTCACTATGATCGGTGAAGAAAGCAGAGCCCATATGAGATATGTGGCCGGAATTGTTGATGATAAAATGAGAGAAATCAATCAAAAAAATCCATATCTTGATATAAATAAACTTGCAGTGCTGACAGCGGTAAATGTGGTGCACGACTATGTGAAATTAAAAGAGCAATATGAAAAACTGGAGCGTCAGCTTAAAGAAAAGGATTGAACAACTATGCTAGATATCATCATCTTAATCTTGCTCCTGATGGGGACTTTACTGGGATTAAAACGCGGTTTTATCCTCCAGTTTATCCGCTTGACGAGCTTTATTCTTTCGATCGCGTTTGCGTCTTTATTCTATAAAAATGTCGCACCGCATTTGAAGTGGATTCCCGCGCCCGATTTTTCAGCGGGACAGCCGGCGTTTTCTTTTTTCTCGGGAAATCTGGAAGCAGCCTACTATAATGCGATTGCGTTTGTCGTTCTATTTATGATCGCTAAAATCTTACTGAGAATCATCGGCTCATTCCTAAGTATTGTAGCGGGCATTCCTGTGATTAAACAAATCAACCAAATGCTCGGCGCCGTTCTTGGTTTTCTGGAAGTCTATTTATTTACATTTGTGCTGCTGTATGTTGCTTCCGTACTTCCGATAGACGGCTTACAGCAAATGATGGGGCAATCGTCTCTCGCAAATGTCATGATCAACCATACACCGTATTTATCAGGGCTTTTACAGGAGCTTTGGACGCAATACGGAGGATAAAAAACTTCTCTTGTCCGGAGAAGTTTTTTTCAAGTATGATGGAAACATATGTGAACGTCTGGGGGTTATTGTATGCATAAAAAAGATATTATCCGGCTTCTTGAAACCATTGCAGTCTACATGGAACTCAAAGGGGACAACCCGTTTAAAGTATCCGCCTTCCGAAAAGCAGCGGCAGCCCTGGAACAGGATGACCGCAGTTTATCAGAAATGGACGATATGATGTCGCTGTCCGGCATTGGAAAAGGAACGTACAGCGTCATTAAAGAGTATATAGATGAAGGAAAGTCAAGCACGCTCGAATCGCTGCAAAAAGAAGTGCCGGAAGGACTCGTGCCTTTATTGAAGCTGCCGGGCCTCGGCGGCAAAAAAATCGCAAAACTGTATAAAGAGCTTGGCGTACATGATGCAGAATCACTGAAAGAAGCCTGCGAACAGCAGAAAGTCCAAGGGCTTGCGGGATTCGGCAAGAAATCAGAAGAAAAAATATTACAGGCGCTCGGAGAAGCCGGAAAACAGCCTGAACGTTTTCCGATCGGCTATGCGCTCCGGGTCGCGCGGGAAATTGAAGAGCATCTTTCTCAATTGACAGACATCATCAAATATTCCCGTGCCGGAAGTCTCCGCAGAGCACGCGAAACCGTCAAAGATCTGGATTATATTATTGCGACGGATCATCCCGCTGAAGTAAGAGAGCAGCTGCTTGCGCTGCCAAACATCAAAAGCGTCATTGCCAGCGGGGACACGAAGGTATCGGTCATTCTTTCCTTTGAATATGAAACTAGTGTCGATTTCCGTCTCGTGACGGAAGAACAATTCCCGACAACTCTTCATCATTTTACGGGATCGAAGGACCACAATATCAAAATGCGGCAAATTGCAAAAGAACGCGGTGAACGGATCAGTGAGTACGGCGTCGAGACGGTTGAAACAGGAGAAATCAAAACCTTCCCGAGCGAACGGGAATTTTACGCACACTTCGGCTTGCCGCTGATCCCGCCGGAACTCCGTGAAAGCGGGCAAGAGGTGGAAACTTACAGCGACAGCATTGAACTCATAGAACACGATCAAATCAAAGGCGACCTTCACATGCACTCCACATGGAGCGATGGCGCCTTTTCGATCAGGGAAATGGCTGAAGCATGTATGGAAAAAGGCTATCAGTACATGGCCATCACTGATCACTCGCAATATTTAAAGGTCGCCAACGGGCTGACTGCTGAAAGGCTCAAGCAGCAGGCGAAAGAAATTGACGCGCTGAATGCTGAGTTTGAGCACTTCCGTATTTTTAAAGGCGTTGAGATGGATATTCTTCCTGACGGCACACTTGATTATGATGACGATGTGCTGGCGGAAATGGATCTGGTCATTGCATCCATCCATTCAAACTTTAATCAGCCGGAGCACGTCATTATGAAGCGGCTTGAGGCGGCACTGACCAACAAGCATGTTGACATTATCGCCCATCCGACCGGACGCCTCATCGGCAGACGTGCCGGTTACGAAATCGATATCGACAAACTGATTGAGCTCGCGAAGAAAACAAATACGGCGCTTGAACTCAACTCTAACCCTGCGCGTCTCGATCTGCGGACAGAGCATTTAATCAAAGCAAATGAACAAGGGGTTACATTGGTCATTAATACCGATGCCCATAACATCGAGATGTTAAACGATATGAAAACCGGCGTCACTGCCGCGCGCAAAGGCTGGACGGAAACGAAAAACGTCCTGAATGCCCGGTCGCTTGAAGACGTACAGGCATTCCTGAAGCGCAACGATTAAGTAAGGAGGCTCACACAACCGTGCAGCAAAAAGTATTATCATCTCTTGAATTCCATAAAGTGAAAGAACAGGTAATCGAGCACGCCGCTTCATCGCTCGGAAAAGAAATGCTTCTCCAGCTAAAGCCTTCTGCTTCGATTGACGAAATCAAAAAACAGCTGGATGAGGTAGATGAAGCCTCTGCGATCATCCGGCTGCGAGGCCAGGCGCCGTTTGGCGGTCTTACCGATATCAGAGGGGCATTAAGACGGGCGGAAATCGGCAGCGTTCTCAGTCCCTCGGAATTCACTGAAATATCAGGGCTGCTTTACGCAGTCAAACAAATGAAACACTTTCTCGGACAAATGGCTGAAGACGGAGTCGACATTCCGCTGATGCAGCAATATACTGAACAGCTCATTACACTGCCCGATTTAGAACGGGAAATGAATTCCTGCATAGATGATCACGGCGAAGTGCTTGATCACGCGTCAGAAACGTTAAGAGGAATCCGCACGCAGCTCAGAACGCTCGAATCGAGAATCAGAGACCGGTTAGAGTCGATTCTGCGTTCCTCCTCCGCTTCGAAAATGCTGTCTGATACGATTGTTACAATCCGAAATGACCGCTTTGTTATCCCGGTCAAACAAGAGTACAGATCAAGCTACGGAGGCATTGTGCATGACACCTCCTCTTCTGGCGCAACCCTGTTCATTGAACCGCAGGCGATTGTAGATATGAACAACTCGCTTCAGCAGGCGAAAGTGAAAGAAAAACAAGAAATTGAACGGATTTTACGCGTGCTGACAGAGCATACGGCGGAGCACACAGAGGAGCTTTTTCAAGATTTGCAAGTCCTGCAGACGCTTGACTTCATTTTTGCAAAAGCGAAATACGCCAAAGCGGTCAAAGCGACAAAACCGACCATGAATGACAGCGGCTTTGTCCGTCTGAAAAAAGCGCGCCATCCATTGCTTCCGTCTGATCAGGTGGTCGCCAATGACATCGAGCTGGGCGGCGATTTTTCAACCATCGTGATTACAGGACCGAATACCGGGGGGAAAACAGTTACTTTAAAAACACTGGGGCTGTTGACCTTAATGGCGCAATCGGGTCTTCATATTCCGGCAGATGAAGGATCGGAAGCCGCTGTATTTGAGCATGTGTTCGCTGATATCGGCGATGAACAGTCGATCGAGCAAAGCTTAAGTACATTTTCTTCCCATATGGTGAACATTGTCGGCATTTTAAAACAAGTCAACGAAAACAGCCTCGTGCTCTTTGATGAACTGGGCGCAGGTACAGACCCGCAAGAAGGCGCGGCACTCGCCATGAGCATCCTGGATGAAGTCCACCGTACCAATGCCAGAGTATTAGCGACGACGCATTATCCGGAGTTAAAGGCGTATGGCTATAACAGAGAAGGCGTCATGAACGCCAGTGTCGAATTTGACATTGAGACCCTTTCACCAACCTATAAACTCTTAATCGGTGTGCCGGGACGAAGCAACGCCTTTGAAATTTCTAAACGGCTCGGGCTTCCGGACCATATTATCGGGCAGGCGAAATCAGAAATGACGGCCGAGCATAATGAGGTCGATACGATGATTGCGTCTCTTGAACGAAGCAAAAAACGGGCGGAAGAAGAGCTTTCTGAAACAGAGGCGTTCAGAAAAGAAGCCGAAAAGCTGCATAAAGAGCTGCAGCAGCAAATCATCGAACTCAACAGCAAAAAAGACAAATTGATGGAAGAGGCCGAACAGCAGGCGGCTGAAAAAGTTAAAGCGGCCACAAAAGAAGCTGAAGACATCATTCACGAATTACGCTCGATTAAAGAAGAACACAAATCCTTCAAGGATCACGAGCTGATCAACGCGAAGAAACGGTTAGAAGGCGCTATGCCGACCTTTGAAAAGTCCAATAAACCGGAAAAACCGAAAACGCAAAAACGCGTCTTGAAGCCGGGGGATGAAGTAAAAGTCCTTACTTTCGGGCAGAAAGGAACATTGCTTGAAAAAACCGGCGGCAATGAATGGAATGTTCAAATCGGCATTTTAAAAATGAAAGTGAAAGAAAAAGACTTGGAATTTATCAAGTCGGCTCCGGAACCAAAAAAAGAAAAAGTCATTACAGCGGTTAAGGGCAAAGATTACCACGTATCGCTTGAACTTGATCTTCGCGGCGAGCGCTATGAAAATGCCCTCAGCCGTGTTGAAAAATACTTGGATGACGCGGTGTTAGCGGGATATCCAAGGGTATCCATTATCCACGGCAAAGGTACCGGCGCTCTAAGAAAAGGCGTGCAGGATCTCCTGAAAAATCACCGCAGCGTTAAAAACTCCCGTTTCGGTGAAGCTGGTGAGGGAGGATCAGGCGTTACAATTGTTGAATTAAAATAAAAGGGAGTATGGCCATGAGTGATTTTTGGGAAAACGAGCTTGTGGAAATCGCGGCGTATTACAGTGTCGCGGTTCTCTGCCTCGTCCTCTTTTTGACTGTGTTTGAGCTGGTGACAGCTTATAAAAACTGGGAAGAGATTCAAAATGGAAATCTCGCTGTGGCAATGGCAACCGGCGGGAAAATTTTAGGAATAGCAAATGTGTTCCAGCACTCCATCTCTCAGCACAATTCTCTGCTGCAAATGATCGGCTGGGGTGTGTACGGGTTTGTTATGCTTTTGATCAGCTACTTCATTTTTGAGTTTTTGACACCGCGGTTTAAAATTGATCAAGAAATTGAAAATGATAACCGGGCTGTCGGCTTTATTTCATTTGTCATTTCTGTCGGGCTTTCATTTGTTGTGGCAGCCGGAATATAAGGGGACGGAGAATAGATGGAAAAGCTTGCAAAAATACTGCTCGCCGCGGCGGGAATCTTTTTGTTGATTGGTCTTATATATCTGTTCGTATGATGAGAAAAAGAAAGATTTTCCTTTCTTTTTCTTTTTTTTGCCGTTCATCTGCTATAATAATAGGGTGAACGCTAAAATCGAAAGGGGAGGTTTTATGCAGTCTCAAAAGCCGTGGCTTGCCGAGTATCCCGACGATATCCCGCATGAGCTTCCGTTGCCGAACCAAACCCTGCAATCCATCCTGACAGACTCCGCCGCACGATTCCCTGACAAAACAGCCGTATCTTTTTTCGGGAAAAAACTCACCTTTCATGACATGTTGACGGATGCTCTTAAACTCGCAGCTTTTCTGCAGCAATATGGCCTGCAAAAAGGAGGCAGAGTGGCTGTCATGCTGCCCAACTGTCCGCAATTCATCATTTCTTATTATGGGGTGCTGTTTGCCGGCGGTATCGTGGTGCAGACAAACCCGCTCTACACCGAGCATGAGCTCGAATATCAGCTGAGAGACGCAGAGGCCAGGATGATCATCACCTTAGATTTGCTTTTCCCGAAGGCAATAAAAATGAAAACGTTATCAATTGTAGACCAGATATTGGTGACGAGTATAAAAGACTATTTGCCGTTTCCGAAAAATATTCTCTATCCGCTTACGCAAAAACAAAAAGTGCACATTGACTATGATGAAAATGACAATATTCATACCTTTGCTTCGAGCATGAAGCGGGAAAAGTCAGAGCTGATCACAATTCCGGACATTGACCCTGAGCATGATATCGCCGTTCTGCAATACACTGGAGGTACGACGGGAGCGCCCAAAGGAGTCATGCTCACGCACAGAAATATTTTAGCCAATACCGAAATGTGTGCGGCTTGGATGTACAACGTAAAGGAAGGCGATGAAAAAGTGCTTGGCATTGTCCCGTTTTTTCACGTCTATGGGCTGACAGCAGTGATGAATTATTCGATTAAACTGGGATTTGAAATGATCCTGCTTCCCAAGTTCGATCCGCTGCACACGCTCAAAATCATCGATAAACAAAAACCGACACTGTTTCCCGGCGCGCCGACGATTTACATTGGCCTCTTGCATCATCCCCAATTACAGCAATACGATCTGTCATCTATTAAAAGCTGCCTCAGCGGTTCAGCGGCTCTCCCTGTCGAGGTGAAGCAGCAATTTGAAAAGGTGACTGGCGGAAAGCTTGTGGAGGGATATGGTTTATCCGAGGCATCTCCGGTGACACACGCAAATTTTATCTGGGGAAAAAACAAACCCGGCAGTATCGGCTGTCCCTGGCCTAATACAGACGCTGCCATTTACTCTGAAGAGACTGGCCATTTTGCCGCCCCGTATGAGCATGGTGAGATCGTCGTAAAAGGCCCGCAGGTCATGAAGGGATACTGGAGCAAGCCGGAGGAAACGGCTGCTGTCTTAAAGGACGGATGGCTCTTCACCGGAGACATGGGCTATATGGATGAAGATGGATTTTTCTATATTGCCGACAGGAAGAAGGACATCATTATCGCAGGCGGCTATAATATTTACCCGCGTGAAGTTGAAGAAGCGCTGTACGAACATGAAGCGATTCAGGAAATTGTCGTTGCAGGCGTGCCTGATTCGTACAGAGGGGAAACGGTAAAAGCGTTTGTCGTGTTAAAGAAAGGCGCACAAGCCGACGCAGCAGAACTGGACGCTTTCGCCAGAGCCCGTCTCGCACCCTATAAAGTGCCGAGAGCCTATGAATTCAGAAAAGAGCTTCCGAAAACAGCGGTTGGGAAAATTTTAAGAAGGCGTTTACTTGAAGAAGAAACCGAAAATCATCATATCAAGTAACAAATAGAGCCAGAAAAAGAGAACATTTATGAATAAACTTGACAAACCGGAAAATCCTTCTTATCATAAAATTATGAATGAATAGTCATTCATTTCTATGGGAAGGAACGATGAAAATTGAAGCAAAAACGGCCAAAGTATATGCAGATTATTGATGCAGCAGTTGAAGTCATTGCGGAAAACGGCTACCACCAGTCACAGGTATCTAAAATCGCCAAACAAGCCGGAGTAGCGGACGGCACCATCTATCTTTATTTTAAAAATAAAGAAGACATTTTAATTTCTCTGTTTAAAGAAAAAATGGGCCAATTCATTGAGCGGATGGAAGAGGACATAAAAGAAAAGGCAACAGCAAAAGAGAAATTGGCGCTCGTGATTTCAAAACATTTCTCACTTTTGGCGGGCGACCATAACCTCGCCATTGTCACTCAGCTTGAGCTCCGCCAATCCAATTTGGAGCTGCGGCAGAAAATTAATGAAATATTAAAAGGCTACTTAAATATTTTAGACGGCATTCTGACGGAAGGAATACAATCAGGCGAGTTAAAAGAAGGCCTCGATGTCCGCCTCGCCCGGCAAATGATTTTTGGAACGATTGACGAAACCGTGACGACCTGGGTGATGAATGATCAAAAGTATGATCTGGCAGCTTTGTCAGACAGTGTTTTAGAATTACTGGTATCCGGAATTCACAATAAGTAAAGGAGTTCTGTCCTATGAATGCAATATCACTCGCAGTTGATCAATTTGTTGCAGTTATGACGATTCACAATCCGCCGGCAAACGCGCTTTCCAGCCGGATATTAGAAGAGCTGTCCTCCTGTCTTGATCAGTGTGAGACAGATGCCGGCGTGCGGTGCATTATTATACATGGGGAAGGAAGGTTCTTCTCCGCAGGCGCTGATATCAAAGAATTTACATCACTGAGAAACAGTGAGGATTCCTCAATGCTGGCTGAACGAGGCCAGCTGCTGATGGAGAGAATGGAGAGCTTTCCTAAACCGATTATCGCGGCGATTCACGGAGCTGCCCTCGGCGGCGGGCTGGAGCTTGCAATGGCCTGCCATATCAGAATTGCGGCAGAAGATGCCAAGCTGGGGCTTCCTGAGCTTAACCTCGGCATTATTCCCGGTTTTGCAGGTACACAGCGGCTCCCGCGATACGTTGGTACAGCAAAAGCATTGGAGCTCATTGGATCAGGAGAACCGATATCGGGGAAAGAAGCGCTTGACCTCGGACTTGTGACAATCGGAGCAAAAGATGAAGCAGAAGTGCTTGAAAAAGCGAAAACGCTTGCTGGCAAATTTGCAGAAAAAAGTCCGCAAACGATGGTGTCTCTGCTTGAGCTTCTCTATACAAACAAGGTGTATTCCTATGAAGGCAGCTTAAAGCTTGAAGCAAAGCGGTTTGGAGAAGCGTTTGAGTCGGAGGACGCCAAGGAAGGCATTCAGGCATTTCTCGAAAAAAGAAAGCCACAGTTCAAAGGCGAATAAAAGGGGATATGATCATGAATCTATTTGTACTGATGAAACGGACGTTTGACACAGAAGAAAAAATCGTCATTGACGCAGGGAAGATTCAGGATGACGGGGCTGAATGGATTATCAATCCGTACGATGAATACGCGATTGAAGAAGCCATTCAGCTGAAGGAAAAACACGGCGGCACCATCACCGTTGTTACAGTCGGCGGCGAAGAAGCGGAAAAGGAGCTGCGTACAGCGCTTGCCATGGGATGTGACCAAGCCGTTTTAATCAACATAGAAGATGATCTCGAAGAACCCGACCAGTATTCCATTTCTCAAGTTTTATACCACTATATGAAGGATCAGGAGTTTGACCTTATTCTCGGCGGAAATGTCGCGATCGATGGAGGCTCAGGACAAGTGGCGCCTCGCCTGGCAGAGCTTTTGGACATTCCGTGCATCACGACGATCACCAAACTCGACATCAATGGAAGTGACGCAGAAGCGGAAAGGGACGTTGAAGGGGATGTTGAAAAAATCAAAACGACTCTTCCTTTGCTGGTCACAGCTCAGCAAGGCTTAAATGAACCGCGCTACCCATCGCTTCCGGGAATCATGAAAGCCAAGAAAAAACCGCTTGAAGAGCTTGAGCTGGATGATCTGGACTTGGATGAAGAAGATGCTGAACCAAAAATGAAAACAATTGAACGTTTTCTGCCGCCGAAAAAAGAAGCCGGGAAGCTTCTGCAGGGTGAGCCTGCCGAACAGGCAAAAGAGCTCGTATCATTGCTCCGCAGCGAGGCGAAAGTCATTTAGCGTTTGCACATTCAAAGAAACAGGGGGATGTTAGGATGGGAAAAAAAGTGATCGTACTCGGAGAAATTCGTGACGGAGAACTGCGAAATGTCACCTTTGAAGCAATCTCCGCTGGAAGAACCATTTCAGGTGATGGAGAAGTGATCGGTGTTCTTATAGGAGAAAATGTATCACAGCATGCAGAGGAGCTGATCCACTACGGTGCAGACAAAGTTTTCACAGCTGAGGACCCAAAACTCAAGGCATATACGGCAGACGGATACAGCCAAGTGATGCGAACCATTATTGAAAAGGAAAAACCTGATGCGGTCGTATGCGGACACACTGCAATGGGGAAGGATCTGTCACCGAAGCTTGCAGCCCGGCTCCAAACGGGATTGATTTCTGACGCTACGGATGTAAGCGTTACCGGGGAGAACGTTGTTTTCACAAGACCGATTTACTCAGGGAAGGCATTTGAACGTGTCATTTCAACGGATCCGATGACGCTTGTGACGATTCGTCCAAACAACATTCAAGCGTTAGAAAAAGACGCCAGCCGGGCAGGCAGCATTGAAAGCATCGAAGTTTCCCTTACGGATCTCCGTGCCGTCATACAAGAGATCGTCAAAAAAACAGCGGACGGCGTTGATCTCTCTGAAGCGAAAATCATTGTTGCAGGCGGCCGCGGTGTAAAAAGCAAGGAAGGCTTTCAGCCGCTGCAGGAGCTTGCCGAGGTGCTGGGCGCAGCAGTCGGCGCTTCACGCGGGGCGTGTGACGCTGATTATTGTGACTATGCTCTTCAAATCGGACAGACCGGAAAAGTTGTCACTCCCGATTTGTATATCGCCTGCGGAATTTCCGGTGCCATCCAGCATTTGGCGGGTATGTCCAACAGCAAGGTCATTGTCGCCATCAATAAAGATTCTGAAGCCGATATTTTTAAAATAGCTGATTACGGTATTGTAGGCGATTTATTTGAAGTCGTCCCATTACTGACTGAAGAATTCAAACAGCTGAATATTCACTCATAAAGGGAACCCCGGACTGCAAAAGTTCGGGGTTTTTGGATACATACGTACAAATATTAACTAATAAAAAAATCCGTTGACATGTACGGACATATATAATAAGGTTACTTTAAAAGCGCTTACATTCATGCTGGCTCCTCAGACAAAACACAGATCCTATATTTGACTGTGGTGCTTTTCATATTTGTATGAAAGGAATGATCAAGCATGTCTGAACATACAGCAGTGATTCAAACGGATATTGTAAAAGGAACGATCAACAAAAATATATACGGTCATTTTGCTGAGCATTTAGGAAGAGGGATTTATGAAGGGATTTGGGTCGGAACGGAATCAAGCATTCCTCATATAAACGGTATAAGAAAAGATGTGTTAGAAGCGCTGAAACAGCTGCGTATTCCTGTCCTCCGATGGCCGGGAGGCTGCTTTGCGGATGAATATCATTGGGCTAATGGTGTGGGTGACCGCAAGACGATGCTCAATACTCACTGGGGCGGCACAGTTGAATCGAATGAATTCGGGACACATGAATTTATGATGCTGTGCGAGCTGCTTGAGTGCGAACCTTACATTTGCGGCAATGTAGGAAGCGGAACAGTTCAGGAAATGGCCGAATGGATCGAATATATGACTTTTAAAGAAGGCACGCCCATGTCGGATTGGAGAAAACAAAACGGAAAAGAAGAGCCTTGGAAGCTGAAATATTTTGGAGTGGGAAATGAAAATTGGGGCTGCGGCGGCAACATGCACCCTGAGTACTATGCCGATCTATACCGCCGTTTTCAAACGTATGTCCGCAATTACAGCGGCAATGAAATTTATAAAATTGCCGGCGGTGCAAACGTCGATGATTTTCATTGGACGGACGTGCTCATGAAAAAAGCCGCTGGCCTGATGGATGGGCTAAGCCTTCATTACTACACGATTCCGGGAGATTTCTGGAAGGGCAAAGGATCGGCCACAGAATTTACAGAGGACGAATGGTTCATCACGATGAAAAAGGCCAAATACATTGATGAATTGATTGAAAAACACGGCACAATTATGGACCGATATGATCCGGAACAGCGGGTCGGACTGATTATTGACGAATGGGGCACATGGTTTGACCCTGAGCCAGGAACGAACCCAGGCTTTTTATATCAGCAAAACACGATTCGTGACGCGCTGGTCGCAGCTTCTCACTTTCACATTTTCCATCAGCATTGCCGCCGGGTGCAAATGACCAACATCGCACAGACGGTAAACGTTCTTCAAGCTATGATTCTGACTGAGGGAGAACGGATGCTATTAACGCCGACATACCATGTGTTTGATATGTTTAAGGTACATCAGGATGCCTCTCTTTTAGATACTGAAACAACGTCCGCTGACTATGAATGGAAGGGAGAAACGCTGCCTCAAATCAGTGTGTCAGCATCAAGAAATGCTGAGGGCGATATAAACGTCAGCATCTGTAACATTGATCATCAAAATAAAGCAGAGGTGGAGATCGAGCTGAGAGGTCTTGACAAGACTGTGGATCATTCCGGTGCTATCCTGACTGCTGAAAAGATGAACGCCCATAACACGTTTGATGATCCGGAGCACGTAAAACCTGAATCGTTCAGCCGTTATTCTGTAAATAAAAACAAATTGAAAGCAAAGCTGCCGCCAATGGCAGTTGTCTTACTCACATTACGGACTGATTCTTAACCAAAAAAAGGAGCGCCGATCCACTAGAGGACAGCGCTCTTTTTTGTTTTGAAACAGCTCCAAAAGGGCATGGTAAAGTATATGACGGTTATAGAAGGGATGTTGTCCTATGCTTCGTACAATTTTAATGATCATCGGCGCAATCGTGGTGATCGGAGCGATTATCAGATTCGTGTTTTAATGCCCCATTCTATGAGTAAACCGATTGTGATCAGGAAAAAATAATTTATAAGCATTTAAATAGCGTGAACGAATGGGAGATGCTATACTAAAAATCATCATTTCACAATTGGAGGAATTCAATAATGGCTATCGTAAAAGCAACTGATCAATCTTTCTCAGCTGAAACAAGCGAAGGCGTCGTACTGGCTGATTTCTGGGCTCCTTGGTGCGGACCTTGTAAAATGATTGCACCTGTTCTTGAAGAATTGGATCAAGAAATGGGCGACAAACTGAAAATCGTAAAAATCGATGTAGATGAGAACCAAGAAACAGCAGGAAAATACGGCGTTATGAGCATCCCGACACTTCTTGTTTTAAAAGATGGAGAAGTTGTTGAAACATCTGTAGGCTTCAAACCGAAAGAAGCGCTTCAAGAGCTTGTAAACAAACATCTTTAATTTTCGGCTGCTTACATGCCAGAGCGATTCCAATTGAGGGATCGCTTTTTTTATTCGCCAATCGTGAATCATGGAGAAAAACACCTGTTCGTGTTAAACTGGAAACAAAGGACTAAATATAAGGAAGGGTAACATATGAACAAACAACTGAAAGAAAAACTCGCCCTCCTTCCCGATCAGCCCGGGTGTTATTTAATGAAGGACCGTCAGCAGACAGTGATCTACGTAGGAAAAGCAAAAGTGCTGAAAAACAGAGTGCGCTCCTACTTTACCGGGTCTCATGACGCAAAAACACAGAGGCTTGTGACGGAAATCGAGGATTTTGAATATATCGTGACGTCCTCCAATCTTGAAGCGCTAATTTTAGAAATGAACTTGATCAAAAAGCATGATCCGAAATATAACGTCATGCTGAAAGACGATAAAACCTATCCTTTTATAAAACTCACCCATGAACGCCACCCAAGGCTGATTGTCACCCGCAATGTCAAAAAAGACAAAGGGCGCTATTTCGGACCCTATCCGAATGTGCAGGCCGCAAGGGAGACGAAAAAGCTGCTCGACCGTCTCTATCCTCTCAGAAAATGCTCAAAGCTTCCCGACAGAGTGTGTCTTTATTATCACCTCGGACAATGTCTTGCTCCGTGTGTAAAGGACATTTCTGAAGAGACAAACAGAGAGCTGGTTGAGAGCATTACCCGTTTCTTAAAGGGCGGCTATAACGACGTTAAAAAAGAGCTTGAAGAGAAAATGCTTGAGGCGGCTGAAAACCTTGAATTTGAACGAGCAAAGGAGCTTCGTGACCAAATTGCCCATATCGAATCAACGATGGAAAAACAAAAAATGACGATGAACGACTTAGTCGACCGTGACGTATTCGCTTACGCTTATGATAAAGGCTGGATGTGCGTACAGGTCTTTTTCGTACGGCAAGGAAAGCTCATCGAACGTGACGTCAGTATGTTTCCGCTTTATCAGGAAGCAGATGAAGAGTTCCTTACCTTCATCGGGCAGTTTTATTCAAAAAACAACCATTTTCTGCCGAAGGAGATTTTAGTGCCGGACAGCGTCGATCAATCGATGATTGAGCAGCTGTTGGAAACAAACGTCCATCAGCCGAAAAAAGGGTCGAAGAAAGAATTGCTTATGCTGGCACATAAAAACGCAAAAATCGCGCTTAAAGAAAAATTCTCTTTAATCGAACGTGACGAGGAGCGTTCAATCGGTGCTGTACAGAAACTCGGAGACGCCTTAAATATTTATACCCCGCACAGAATCGAAGCGTTCGATAACTCGAATATACAAGGGACAAACCCGGTTTCGGCGATGATTGTGTTCATCGACGGCAAACCATACAAAAAGGAATACCGCAAATACAAAATCAAAACTGTCACAGGGCCTGATGATTATGGCTCAATGAGGGAGGTTGTCAGACGAAGATATACGAGAGTGCTTCGTGAAAACCTGCCGCTGCCTGATCTGATCATTATAGACGGAGGGAAAGGCCAGATCAATGCGGCCCGTGACGTCATCGAAAACGAACTGGGCTTGGATATCCCGATCGCCGGCTTGGCGAAGGATGATAAACACAGAACCTCCAATTTATTAATCGGCGATCCGCTGGAGACGGTTTATCTTGAACGAAACAGCCAGGAATTTTACCTGCTTCAGCGCATTCAGGATGAGGTGCACCGGTTTGCGATCAGCTTCCACAGGCAAATCCGCGGGAAAAGCGCGTTCCAGTCTGTGCTAGACGATATACCCGGAATCGGAGAAAAAAGAAAGAAAATGCTGTTAAAGCATTTCGGTTCCGTCAAAAAAATGAAGGAAGCAAGCCTCGAGGACATCAAAAAAGCGGGTGTACCCGCAGCGGCGGCACAGCTGCTTTATGATAAATTGCAAAAATAATGTTGTCCTTTTGAAAAAGTTCTGATAAAATGTGAACTAATTTCATAATTAGATCGTGTAATATGGTGAAGATAGAGGTGCGAACTTCAAGAGTAAGCCTTTGGAGAAAGATGGATTCTGAGAAAAGGGCTGAAAGGGGAGCGTCGCCGAAGTAAATAAAACCCCATCGGTATTATTTGCTGGCCGTGCATTGAATAAATGTAAGGCTGTCAAGAAATCATTTTCTTGGAGGGCTATCTCGTTGTTCATAATCATCGTGATGATTAATTGATAAGCAATGAGAGCAATTCCTCTCATTGCTTTTTTTATTGTGGACAAAGCACTCTTTCTCCTCACCCGCACGAACCAAAATGTAAAGGGTGGTTATACATGGGTCTCATTGTACAAAAATTCGGAGGTACTTCCGTCGGCTCAGTCGAAAAAATTCAAAATGCAGCAAACCGCGTCATTGCGGAAAAACAGAAAGGCCATCAAGTCGTTGTTGTCGTATCAGCTATGGGGAAATCCACTGACGCATTGGTCAGCCTTGCAAAAGACATCACTGATCAGCCGAGCAAACGTGAAATGGATATGCTGTTGGCAACAGGCGAGCAGGTCACCATTTCCTTGCTTTCCATGGCGCTGCAGGAAAAAGGCTATGACGCTGTGTCTTATACTGGCTGGCAAGCGGGAATCCGCACGGAAGCCGTTCACGGAAACGCCAGAATTACAGATATCGACACTTCGGTTTTAGGAGACCAGCTCGAGCAAGGAAAGATTGTCATTGTCGCAGGATTCCAAGGCATGACAGACGACAGTGAAATCACGACATTGGGCAGAGGCGGTTCAGACACAACAGCAGTGGCTTTGGCTGCCGCATTAAAAGCGGATAAATGTGATATTTATACGGACGTGCCCGGCGTGTTTACAACCGATCCGCGCTACGTGAAATCAGCGAGAAAGCTTGCCGGCATCTCTTACGATGAAATGCTGGAGCTTGCCAATTTAGGCGCCGGCGTTCTTCATCCGAGAGCGGTTGAATTCGCGAAAAATTACCAAGTGCCGTTAGAAGTGCGTTCAAGTACAGAAACAGAAGCGGGAACATTAATTGAGGAGGAATCATCCATGGAGCAGAATCTTATCGTCAGAGGCATCGCGTTCGAAGATCAAATCACAAGGGTAACCATCTACGGGCTGACAAGCGGCCTGACCACTTTGTCTACTATTTTTACAACTCTTGCAAAAAGAAACATTAACGTGGATATCATTATCCAAACGCAGGCGGGAGACCATGAGACCGGGATTTCCTTCTCTGTTAAATCCGAAGACGCGGACCAGGCTGTTGCCGTACTTGAAGAGTACAAAGATGCGCTGGAATTCGAAAAAATCGAGACAGAAAGCAAATTGGCCAAAGTATCCATTGTCGGATCAGGCATGGTATCAAACCCTGGTGTAGCGGCTGAAATGTTTGCTGTACTGGCGGAAAAAAACATATTAATCAAAATGGTCAGCACCTCTGAAATCAAAGTTTCAACAGTAGTGAGCGAAAATGACATGGTAAAAGCGGTGGAAGCACTGCACGATGCATTCGAGCTTTCGAAACACCCTTCAGCTGTGTAAAGACAACCAAAAAGGCGGGACTCATGCAGTCACCGCCTTTTTCATTACACCGGGTCTTTCATATCCCATTTGACAGTCAGAACCACTTTATCGGCTCTCTTTTTTACTTGTTCGTATGATTCGGCAATCTGATCATTCATCAATTGAATTTGTTCGGCGATGAAGCCAGCTTCCAGCTGAAAGCACGGTTCTTTCTGATATTTAAGCCGATTGGAAATAACCTGCCCTTCAAGCTCGAATTCCAGTTCCTGTTTTTTTGCGCTAACGTTTGTGAGGGTTCCCCAGCCTGCTTCTTCAAAGAAAGCCGGAAATTCCTCCCATGATTCAAGAGGAAACTTACGGGCGAGATGTTTCCCTGCCCAATACATCATGGAAGAGTAATCTTGGCCAAGCATGTCTGGGAGAACAATCTCTCGTATCAGTTCATAGGCGTAGGCGTTCATTTCAATTTCTTTTAAATTGTGTATAGATGCTTCATATTTAGACTTCATATCTGTCTCCCCTCTCTCCTGCGTATATTATAGCTCAAACAGGGGGGAGGATTACAGAATGATCCTGTATTTCTCATGAAAAATTAAGAAAGAATTATATATTGATAAAATAAAATTTTTGAATCAACTAATCAATTCGGAAAATTAGAATTTATGTACGCGTTTTCTTGACGCCCTTTTGTGGTAGGAGTAAAATGAAATTGTCAATAAATCTTAATAAAGTGCTTACAATTGAAAGAAGTGGGGGAAGAGATTTAGCACATTTCGCACTTATCAAACAGGGGGTAAAGTAATGTCTGGGAACAGAGAGTTTTATTTTCGAAGATTGCATTCCTTGCTTGGCGTCATACCGGTCGGCATCTTTTTAATTCAGCATTTAGTCGTCAACCAGTTTGCCGCAAGGGGCGCGGAAGCATTCAATAATGCTGCTCATTTTATGGATAGTCTGCCTTTCAGGTATGCTCTGGAAATCTTTATTATCTTCTTACCTTTAATTTATCATGCAGTTTATGGTGTGTACATAGCGTTTACTGCGAAAAATAACGCAGGCCAATACAGCTACATGAGAAACTGGCTATTCGTCCTGCAGCGTGTAACCGGTATCATCACCCTCATTTTCGTCAGCTGGCATGTGTGGGAAACCCGCATTGCAGCACAAATGGGCGCTGAGGTCAATTTCGACATGATGGCGAATATTTTGAGCTCTCCGGCTATGCTTGGCTTTTACATTGTCGGTGTTTTATCAACAATTTTCCACTTCTCGAACGGTTTATGGTCTTTCGCTGTTACATGGGGCATCACGGTAACGCCTCGTTCTCAAAGAATTTCGACATACGTTACGCTGATTATTTTTGTTGCACTGTCATACGTAGGCTTAAAAGCGATTTTTGCATTTGTATAAGAGTACTAGATTACTAGAGGGAGAGGGGCTATCATGAGTCAATCAAGCATTATCGTAGTCGGCGGGGGTCTTGCCGGCCTCATGGCGACAATTAAAGCAGCGGAATCAGGAATGGCGGTTAAGCTGTTTTCCATCGTTCCTGTGAAACGTTCTCATTCGGTTTGTGCCCAAGGCGGCATCAACGGAGCAGTCAATACAAAAGGGGAAGGCGACTCTCCGTGGGAACATTTTGACGATACTGTATACGGGGGAGACTTTCTTGCCAATCAGCCGCCGGTTAAGGCGATGTGTGAAGCGGCGCCATCAATCATCCACCTATTAGACCGGATGGGCGTCATGTTTAACCGGACGCCCGAGGGGCTGCTTGATTTCCGCCGATTTGGGGGTACACAGCACCACAGAACAGCTTATGCAGGTGCGACGACTGGCCAGCAGCTGCTTTACGCTTTGGACGAGCAAGTCCGCAGATACGAGGTGGCCGGTCTGGTCACAAAATACGAAGGCTGGGAATTCCTTGGCGCTATATTAGATGATGACAGAACCTGCCGCGGAATTGTCGCGCAAAACCTGACAAACATGCAAATTGAATCCTTCCGTTCGGACGCTGTCATTATGGCGACAGGCGGACCGGGAATCATTTTCGGTAAATCCACAAACTCCATGATTAATACAGGGTCTGCTGCATCGATCGTTTATCAGCAGGGAGCGTATTATGCAAATGGAGAATTTATTCAAATCCACCCGACAGCTATACCGGGAGATGATAAATTAAGGCTGATGAGTGAATCGGCGCGCGGTGAAGGCGGACGTGTGTGGACATACAAAGACGGTAAGCCGTGGTATTTCCTTGAGGAAAAATATCCTGCATATGGAAACCTGGTGCCGCGTGATATTGCGACACGCGAAATATTTGATGTGTGTGTGAATCAGAAACTCGGCATCAACGGCGAGAACATGGTGTATCTCGATCTGTCTCATAAAGATCCAAAAGAGCTTGATATTAAGCTTGGCGGCATCATTGAAATTTATGAGAAGTTTATGGGAGACGACCCGCGCAAACTTCCGATGAAAATCTTCCCTGCGGTTCATTATTCAATGGGCGGTTTATGGGTAGATTACGATCAAATGACAAATATCCCGGGACTGTTTGCCGCTGGAGAATGTGATTACTCCATGCACGGCGGCAACCGCTTGGGAGCAAACTCCCTGCTCTCTGCGATTTACGGAGGAATGGTAGCCGGACCGAATGCTGTGAAATATGTAAACGGCTTAGAATCTTCCGCAGAGGATATGTCTTCATCGATATTCGATGCCCACGTGAAAAAAGAAGAAGAAAAATGGGCTGAGATTATGAATATGGACGGAAACGAAAATGCGTACGTCCTCCATAGAGAGCTCGGGGAATGGATGACAGCGAATGTGACGGTTGTCCGCCATAACGACAAGCTGTTGAAAACAGATGACAAAATTCAGGAGTTAATGGAGCGGTATAAAAAGATTAACATCAATGACACGACAAAATGGAGCAACCAGGGAGCTATGTTTACACGCCAGCTTTCAAACATGCTTCAGCTTGCCAGGGTGATTACACTGGGTGCTTACAACCGTAATGAAAGCAGGGGCGCCCACTATAAACCGGATTTCCCTGAGCGTAATGACGATGAATGGCTCAAAACAACAATGGCTAAACATGTAAGCCCGTATGAAGCGCCTGAGTTTGAGTATCAGGATGTCGACGTATCACTGATAACGCCTCGGAAACGGGATTACTCGAAGAAGAAGGTGGCGAAATAATCATGAGTGAGAAAAAGACCATACGATTTATTATCACACGTCAAGATACACCCGACAGCACGCCTTACGATGAAGAATTTGAAATACCATACCGCCCGAACCTGAACGTCATTTCCGCTTTAATGGAAATCCGCCGGAATCCGGTTAACGTGAAAGGTGAAAAGACAACTCCTGTCACATGGGATATGAACTGTCTTGAAGAAGTATGCGGCGCATGTTCAATGGTTATAAACGGAAAGCCCCGCCAGTCTTGTACGGCGCTTGTTGACCAGCTTGAACAGCCGATCCGCTTAAAACCGATGAAAACATTCCCGGTCGTGCGTGATCTGCAGGTTGACCGCAGCAGAATGTTTAATTCTCTGAAAAAAGTAAAAGCGTGGATACCGATCGACGGCACGTACGATTTAGGACCGGGACCGAGAATGCCGGAAAAACGCCGCCAGTGGGCATATGAATTATCAAAATGCATGACGTGCGGTGTCTGCCTGGAAGCCTGCCCGAATGTAAACAGCAAATCGAAATTCATGGGGCCTGCTCCGATGTCTCAGGTCCGTCTGTTTAACGCCCATCCGACAGGAGCCATGAACAAATCCGACCGGCTGGAAGCGCTGATGGATGAAGGAGGCCTTGCAGATTGCGGCAACTCGCAAAACTGCGTTCAATCCTGTCCGAAAGGCATTCCGCTTACCACTTCTATCGCTGCCTTAAACAGGGATACAAACTTACAAGCATTCCGCAATTTCTTCGGAAGCGACAGAGTATAAGATGAAAAAACCTCTTCCGCATGGGAGAGGTTTTTTTAACAATAAGGAGATGAGTGAAATGAAGCTTCCTGCTTACATTGACATGCCGTTTCAAAAATGGAAAGAATCCTTTTCTTTTTTTAATGAAGTATCTGTACGATTTTCTGAGACAGATATGTTTGGGCATATGAATAATGTAATCCCTTTCATCTATTTTGAAGAAGCGAGGATATCTTATTTTAAAAATCTGAATATGATGAAACAACATAAGCAAACCATGACAGTCGTCGCCAGTCAGCAATGTGATTATTTGCGCCAAGTCATGCCCTATGAAGACCTGCGTATTTATGTAAAAACAAGCGCTGTCGGCAGTTCATCCCTCACCTTGCATTACCTCGGAGAAAATAGCGCAGGGGAGCCTTGCTTCACCGGAGCTGTTGTCATGGTTCAAGTGTCAAAGGAAAGCGGAAAGGCTGTCAGCTGGACGAATGAGGAGAAAGAAAACCTTCTCCATACACCATAAACTAATTCTTCTGTAAACGTCACCTCCTGTGCCCTCCTGACATATGATATCTTGACTATATCAAAACCCATTCGTTTCAGATTCGCTCTCACCTTAGCAAGGAGGGTTACAATACTTGAAGGAGAAAGAATTTCAATCGAAGCCGCTGCTAACGAAAAGAGAAAGAGAAGTGTTCGAATTGCTCGTTCAAGATAAGACAACAAAGGAGATTGCAAGCGAGCTATTTATCAGTGAGAAAACCGTTCGAAACCATATTTCAAATGCCATGCAGAAATTAGGTGTGAAAGGGCGTTCGCAAGCCGTTGTTGAGCTTCTTAGAATGGGTGAGCTAGAGCTTTAATCCTTGCCGGTATTCCTTCTTTTCAGGAGGGAGCCGGTTATTGCTGTTTGTTTGAAAAGTTCCGGATTCCTATATTAAACCAGGATGATACGATATAAAACGAGATTTTCAATTTGCTTTCATTTGCCTAATGTCCCTCTATTTCTCGTCCCGCGAGTCTTGCATTTTCTTTAAAAAAGAAGGAAAATAGACACGGAACGCTTTTGTGCGTAAGAGATCCTTGAGTGAGGGATGGACAAATGACATCAAAACCTTTGGAGCATGTTGCGGACATTGAAAAGTCGCTCCGCCACATCGCCGCGATCATTAAACAAAAAGGAAGAGAAATCCTAAACCAATACGCGATCACGCCGCCGCAATTTGTGGGTCTGCAATGGCTTTATGAACTAGGAGACATGACAATCGGCGAACTATCGGGGAAAATGTATCTGGCATGCAGCACGACGACGGATCTCATCGACCGTATGCAAAAAAATGAGCTTGTCGAGCGGGTAAAGGACCCAGCGGACAGACGTGTCGTCAGGATACACCTTCTGCCTGAAGGTGAACGCATTATCCAAGAAGTCATTACAA
Source organism: Bacillus sp. PK3-037 (assembly GCF_054161355.1). NCBI lineage: Bacteria > Bacillati > Bacillota > Bacilli > Caryophanales > Bacillaceae > Bacillus > Bacillus sp. PK3-037. The sequence continues at coordinate 1,368,077 of NZ_CP096408.1, forward strand.
AAAGGCAGGAATACCTGCGTGATATGTTCGAAACGTTTACAGATGAAGAAATAGCCATCTTCGAAAAATCATTGATGAAACTGCAGCATGAAATGAAGAGAAAATGAGGCGATTTTGTTGGAACAACCAATAGGAGTCATTGATTCCGGGGTTGGCGGGTTAACCGTTGCAAAGGAAATCATGAGACAGCTACCAAAAGAAAATATAATCTACGTAGGGGATACAAAACGGTGTCCGTACGGGCCGCGTCCTGAAGAAGAAGTGCTTCAATACACGCGGGAGCTGACACATTATCTGCTGAAAAACCACCACATTAAGATGCTGGTGATCGCCTGCAACACCGCGACAGCAATTGCACTGGAAGACATCCAGCGCGACGTTGATATTCCGGTGGTCGGGGTGATCCAGCCTGGTGCTCGGGCCGCGATAAAAGTGACGGAAAATCAGCATATCGGTGTCATCGGCACAGAAAACACCATTAAGAGCAATGCTTATGAAGAAGCCCTTCTGGCATTAAATGCCGAACTGAAGGTCGAAAATCTTGCCTGTCCGCTGCTTGTGCCGTTTGTGGAAAGCGGAAAGTTTCTGGACAAAACAGCAGACGAGATTGTTAAAACATCATTATCTCCGTTAAAAGATACATCGATTGACTCGCTGATTTTAGGTTGCACCCATTATCCTATTTTAAAAGACGCGATTCAAAGATATATGGGAGAGCATGTGAATATTATTTCGTCAGGTGATGAAACAGCCCGGGAAGTGAGTACGATTCTATCGTATAAAGGGCTGCTGAATCAATCTCCGTTTACCCCAGATCATCAATTCCTGACTACAGGAGAACGGGATCAGTTTGCGAAAATAGCAGATGACTGGTTTGGCCATGAAGTAGGTCACGTAGAATGCATCTCTTTGCGAGAACCAATTAGAAGATAGTTTTGCCCCGCAACGGCGTGTTGCGGGTTTTTTCTGTTTTTAATGGAATTCATCGGTCTATTTCCCGCAGAGGCTCGTATACATAGTAGTACAAACAGCCTTAGGAGGGAAAAGTATGCTGAAAAAAGGACCTGCAGTCATTGGTGCCACTTGTCTCACCTCTGCCTTGCTTTTATCCGGGTGCGGTTTATTTCAATCCGATAAGACAGCTGAGGAAATCGATCCGCCTCAAGACGTTTCATACGTAAATGATGAAGCGGGGACCGATTCAAATACAACAGCAGCCGAAAAAACAAAAAATGAAAAAAGCGATACCGAAGAAGCGAATCAGGACTCTTCTACAGTGATGAGGGAGCTTTATCTCATTGATAAAAACGGTTATGTCGTTGCGCAAACGATGCCTCTTCCGAAAAGTGAAGGAACGGCTAAGCAGGCGCTTGAATACCTTGTGCAGGGCGGGCCTGTGTCAGAGATTCTGCCGAATGGCTTTAGAGCTGTTTTGCCGGCTGACACAACTGTTAACGTAGACATCAAAAAAGATGGCACTGCTATAGCGGACTTCTCAAAAGAATTTAAAAATTATAAGAAGGAAGATGAACAGAAAATCGTTCAATCGGTGACGTGGACGCTGACTCAATTCAGTTCAATAGACAAAGTGAAGCTGAGAATCAACGGGCACGAACTTAAGGAAATGCCTGTAGGCGGCACGCCGATCTCGGACGGTTTAAGCCGTAAGGACGGGATTAATTTGGAAACAGCAGGCGTCAATGATCTCACTGCTACACATCCGCTGACAGTCTACTATTTGGCGGAAACCGATGACAGTGAGTATTACGTGCCGGTAACGAAACGAATTGACAATTCCAAAACAGACGACATTACAGCGGCTATTAATGAACTGGCTGAGGGCCCGAGCAAGGCGAGCGGCCTGTTAACGGATTTCAGCGAAGATGTGAAGCTGGTCAGTAAGCCGAAAATCAAAGATGGACGTGTAACATTAGATTTTAATCAATCCATTTTCGGAAGCGCCGATGAAAAGACGAAAATGATTTCCTCAGAAGTGCTCAACAGCATTGTGCTGACGTTAACAGAGCAGCCGGATGTAAAAAGCGTATCCGTTAAAGTGAACGGAAAAGCCGAGCTTGTGAACGAAAAAGGCGAAAAACTTTCAGAATCGGTATCCAGACCGTCTCAAGTGAATACAGGTAGTTTTTAAATTGGGATTTTTGATATACTAGAAAGAAAGAGGTTAGCGTTCCGGCTGCCTCTTTCTTTATTCAATTCCGGGACAAAAATGGTTTATGTACATACAATCGGAGGTAAAACATGAGACATGACGGAAGACAACATGATGAGCTGCGTCCAATTACATTTGATTTGGACTTTATCAGCCATCCGGAAGGGTCTGTTCTAATAACAGCGGGAAATACAAAAGTAATCTGCAACGCATCTGTAGAGGATCGCGTACCGCCGTTTTTGCGGGGCGGAGGCAAAGGGTGGATTACAGCTGAATACAGCATGCTGCCGCGGGCTACAAATCAAAGAACGATCAGAGAATCTTCCAAAGGAAAAATTTCCGGCAGAACGATGGAAATTCAGCGTTTGATCGGCCGCGCGCTTCGGGCAGTCGTTGATTTAGAGAAACTGGGCGAACGGACGATTTGGATTGACTGTGACGTCATTCAGGCTGACGGAGGAACGAGAACGGCTTCCATTACCGGAGCATTTCTTGCCATGGCGATTGCGGTTGGCAAGCTTCTCAAAGCAGGAACGATTAAAACAAACCCGCTCACTGATTACTTGGCAGCGATCTCTGTCGGAATTGATAAAGAGCAGGGAATTTTGTTAGATTTAAATTATGAAGAAGATTCTGCTGCTGAAGTTGATATGAATGTCATCATGACAGGCAGCGGCCGCTTTGTGGAGCTTCAGGGAACAGGGGAAGAGGCAACCTTTTCACGTGAGGATCTGAATGGGCTTCTCGGTCTTGCAGAAAAAGGCATTCAGGAACTGATTGACAAGCAAAAAGAAGTACTGGGCGATTCTCTTCCAGAACTGAAATAATGACAGAAAGGCTTGATCATCATGAAAGAAGCAATTATTGCAACTCACAATCCGGGAAAAGTGAAGGAATTTAAAGAAATCCTTGAGCCGAAAGGGTACGAGGTAAAATCATTAGCTGAAATCGGGTTTACAGATGAAATTGAAGAGACAGGCCATACGTTTGAAGAAAATGCGATTCTAAAAGCGGAAGCGGTGTCGAAAGCAGTGAACAAAATGGTCATTGCAGACGACTCGGGTTTGTCCGTTGATAATTTAGGAGGCCGCCCCGGCGTCTATTCAGCACGATATGCAGGGGAACAGAAAGATGACCAGGCGAATATCGATAAAGTGCTGAGCGAGCTGAGAGGCATTGAAAAAGAACAGCGTACGGCACGTTTTCGCTGCGCGCTTGCCGTAAGTATTCCGGGAGAGGAAACAAAAACAGTCGAAGGTCATGTTGAAGGGTATATTGCCGAAGAGCCGAGAGGAGAATACGGATTTGGCTATGACCCGATCTTTATCGTCAAAGATAAAGATAAGACAATGGCTGAGCTGACAAGTGATGAAAAAAATAAAATCAGCCACAGGGCTGACGCGCTTAAAAAGCTGTCGAAGCTGTTGGAGGCATAAGGGGGAGCTTATATATGAACGTGCTGATTATCAGTGACAGTCATGGGCTTGAAGAGGAGCTTCAAACCATAGCGAAACGTCATGAAGCGGATGTTGATCTCATGATTCATTGCGGAGACTCTGAGCTTGAAACCGGCCATCCGGCGTTAGAGCCTTATTCCGTTGTAAAAGGCAATTGTGATTTTATCGGCGATTTTAAGGACGAGCTCCTGCTGACGGCCGGTTCCAAAAAAATATTGGTTACGCACGGACACCTTCATGGTATTAAACAGACCTTACTAAACGTATACTATCGTGCAGAGGAACTCGGAGCGGATATCATTTGCTTCGGGCATTCACACATCGCAGGAAGCGAAATGCTGCGCGGAAAACTGCTGATTAATCCCGGAAGCATCCGCCTTCCAAGAGTGCGCAGCACAGAAAGCTATGCTATACTGTCTTTAGAAAATGATACAGCAACAGTGCGTTTTTATAACCAAGCAGGCGATGAAATCATTGATTTGCAACACCGGGTAACCCTATGAAATATCACATGAGGAAGAAAATTTTCTTCCTCATGAAAAAAATTCTAAAAAACCGTTGACTTATCATTGCATCCCATATATAATAAATCTTGTCGCTGATACTTAAAGCGAAAATAAAAAAACAAAACGTGTCCCAGTAGCTCAGCTGGATAGAGCAACGGCCTTCTAAGCCGTCGGTCGGGAGTTCGAATCTCTCCTGGGACGTACCAAGAAAAAACCTCAAATCCTTTAAGGATTTGAGGTTTTTGTTTATGATGATTTTTATTTATTTAACGTATCATCATACAGATCGCGGACATTTCCTTCTTTATTCAGACGCGGTTCTTCTTTTTTCACAGTTTCGGAAATATGTTCGTTTTCTTCGACAGTCCGTTTTCCGACAACCACTTCATCCGTAACAACGGGTTTTTTGGTGACTTCAAGCTTTTCCTCAACGATAGGAACTCTGACCGTTTCTGAGTCATTTACGGGTGAAGCGTCTGTCGTGTTTTCATCCACCGGACGGCGTTCAACGTAAATTTCATCATGTCTTACCGGAATGTCCATATCTCTTTGTTCTGTTTTGACTTCTTTTCCGATTTCCACTTCTCCGGTTTGGATATCTTCTTTATCCACTTTCAGCTGTTCTTCTCGAAGCGGCATGGTTTTTTCTTCTTTTGTTGTATAATCCACTGTCTCATTTGTATTGGCAAAGCCGCCTGAAAGGGCATTGCCGTTATCAATAGTCGCATCTAAGTCTGCGTCTGTATCGACGGCTACGAGAAGCTTTCCGTCATCCAGATCCTCTTGATACTTGTCTATTTCGTCATTTGAGATATCCAGGTCTGATAATGCTTTGCTGTGCGCGCCAGTATCATCCATTGTGAAATAATCTTTCAGTTTATCGAAAAAGGATTCAGAATCGCTATCATTTGCTTCAAGGGCTTGATTTACTTCTGTCCCTGTACGGGATTCGAGATAATCTGTATCCCGGCGATTTGTGACAACAGAAATATCGTCAGAATCATACCCCTTTGTTAGTAAGCCCTCAATCACTGCAATGGTCTCTTGCGGAGTTTCGTATACACCAACTACACTTTTTGTCATATTAATCTCCTCCTCTGTAAAAATAAAATTTTATCGTTCTTGTCGTCTTTAATTCCCGTTACGTTTTAAAATAAACAAAATAGAAAACACTTGGTGCAGCCAACAGCATTCAGGCGAAAGACAGGAGGAAATAAAAAAGATAGATAAGACAGAAACATAGTCCCGCACTTATCTATCCTTTATATTTCACAATTCCTTTGTCATAAACACGCTGTTCGGGTCTTCCATATAGTCTGCAAACGGCTGGCAATACTTGAAACCGAAGCCTTCATAAAGTTTTCTTGCCGGCCCGAAAGAAGTCATTGACCCCGTTTCCAAACTCAATCGCTGATAGCCGCGCCGCTTGGCTTCTACTATAATGTGCTGAAGAACCTTGCTGGCAACGCCATTTCTTAAGTGGGAAGAAGAGGTTCGCATCGACTTAATTTCTCCATGCCGGCTGTCCAGTTCCTTAAGTGCTCCGCAGCCGGCTAATTCATTGCGGTCCCAAGCGCTCCAAAATGTAATCTCAGGTTTTTTCAGCCTTTCTATGTCCAGGGCATGAATACTTTCAGCCGGAGACATGAGAGTCATGCTATGTAAATGCTCACTCACTAATTCGATCACTTGATGTCCGGTCAAATCATCTACTTTAATATGCAAAATGAATTCCTCCTCAAAAACCGTAACTCTGAACAGACTTATTATTTATCTTAAAATATATCCTTTTTGCTTCCAAATAGTAAGATAGGAAACCTCACAGTCTATTAACTTTATTAAAGATGAATAAATTAACAAGTGCCGAACATAGATGTTCGACACCTCATGATATTTTAATATCGAAATCCTCCGTGTACTCCAGATGCTCCGCTGAATCCTCCGGCGTGCGTTGCGGGAATACTGAAACCGCCGCCATGGCTGCTATAGCCGGCACCTGAAAATGACTGTCCGTAAAATCCTGAAGCGTAGGGAAATGAGGAGTACATAGCAGAGGGGGTGCTTAGCGGGCTGTATGCCTGGCTGTACGGCTGTCCGTATCCAAAGCCTCCAAATGGCTGATGGCCTTGCTGATAAAAGCTGGGAGCTGCCGGATAAAATGGCTGAGGAAAGCTTGGAAAGCCCCCGGGGAATTGGATGTCTGCTAATGATTTATTCATCACGTATCACCTTTTCTTTGCAAGATAACACCAGTGTATGACGAAAAATAATGAAAGAGCCTATCCGAACTGAAATTGTTTTTTGCCAGAAGATCTTACATATGTACGTCTCATCGAAACAAAAATACGTCATATTATATGACATGTTTATATGAAATTGAAAAATTCGAGTGTAAACTTGATAGATTAATAAAAAAATTATAAAAACTTTTATCTTTTGAAATTCCTTATATACCAATAATGAAAGCGTATACAGTATAGTTTGATTAATCTAAATTGTCTAATAATTTTAAAAAATGCTGTTGACACTGCGTCCAAAGCGGCGTAATATGAGTTCAACAAAAGATAAACGCAAGTTTCACAAGCACAAATGATTGCAATATGATTCTGAAAAATAAAAAACAAACGATCTTCTTGGACGGCAGAAAAGCTGTTCAAGAGACTGAATATGAAAAGCGCAGATGAGGATAAGTAGCCTTGAAAAAGATTTCCACAGAGAACCGGATTAGCTGAGAACCGGCGAAGCTTTACAAGGTGAACTCGCCTCAGAGTGCCAGTCTGAAATCACAGTAGGACTTGGCCGGGTGAACGATGATGTTTACTCGTTATTAAAACGGATAGGAATATCCATGAGACGGCCGTATGAAAGGCCGTAAACAAGGGTGGTACCGCGGAAAGAAGAGCCTTTTCGCCCCTTTTGGCTATCGCATTCACTGCGCGGCTGATTGTGGGCGGAAGGGCTTTTTTTATTGAATAATCAGCTATAAAGCTAATAAATGATGATCTTTAGAGGATGAACATCCAAAAGGAGGAACTAAAAATGGGGACTAATGTACAGGTGGATTCAGCATCTGCCAAATGTACACAGACGATGAGCGGAGCGTTAATGCTGATTGAATCATTAAAGAAAGAAAAAGTAGAAATGATATTCGGTTATCCGGGCGGAGCTGTACTTCCGATCTACGATAAACTGTACAATTCAGGAATGGTACATATCCTTCCCCGACACGAGCAAGGCGCCATTCATGCAGCAGAAGGATACGCGAGAGTTTCTGGAAAACCAGGGGTCGTTATTGCGACATCAGGCCCGGGAGCGACAAACCTTGTTACTGGACTTGCGGATGCCATGATTGATTCACTGCCTTTAGTCGTCTTTACAGGGCAGGTGGCAACCTCCGTTATCGGCAGCGACGCTTTTCAGGAAGCGGACATTTTAGGAATTACAATGCCGGTTACAAAACACAGCTACCAGGTCCGCCAGCCGGAAGATTTGCCGCGCATCATTAAAGAGGCATTCCATATTGCGACAACGGGAAGACCGGGACCTGTACTAATCGATATTCCGAAAGATGTTGCAACAATTGAAGGGGAATTCAGCTATGATCACGAGATGAATCTCCCGGGATATCAGCCGACAACGGAGCCGAATTATTTGCAGATCCGCAAGCTTGTGGAAGCCGTAAGCAGCGCAAAGAAACCGGTTATCCTAGCGGGTGCGGGCGTATTGCACGGAAAAGCGTCAGAAGAATTAAAAAATTATGCCGAGCAGCAGCAACTTCCAGTTGTACACACGCTTTTAGGACTTGGGGGTTTCCCGGCAGACCATCCGCTTTTCTTGGGGATGGCGGGTATGCACGGCACTTATACAGCGAACATGGCCCTTCATGACTGTGATCTTTTAATCAGTATCGGCGCCCGTTTTGATGACCGCGTCACAGGAAACCTGAAGCATTTTGCGAGAAACGCAAAGATTGCCCACATTGATATTGATCCGGCTGAAATCGGAAAAATCATGAAAACACAGATTCCGGTTGTCGGCGACAGCAAAGTTGTCCTGCAAGAGCTGATCAAACAAAACGGCAAACAAGGCGATTCAAGCGAATGGAAAAAACAGCTTGCCGAGTGGAAAGAAGAGTATCCGCTCTGGTACGTAGACAATGAAGAAGAAGGCTTTAAACCTCAAAAACTGATTGAATATATTCATCAATTTACAAATGGCGAGGCTATTGTCGCAACGGATGTCGGCCAGCATCAAATGTGGTCAGCGCAATTCTATCCGTTCCAAAAAGCAGATAAATGGGTCACATCAGGCGGACTTGGAACGATGGGATTCGGCCTTCCGGCAGCGATTGGCGCACAGCTGGCAGATAAAGATGCTACTGTAGTCGCGGTTCTCGGAGACGGCGGTTTTCAAATGACGCTTCAAGAACTCGATGTCATTCGTGAATTGAATCTTCCGGTCAAAGTCGTGATTTTAAATAACGCTTGTCTCGGAATGGTCAGACAGTGGCAGGAAATTTTCTATGAAGAACGTTATTCAGAATCTAAATTCGCTTCTCAGCCTGACTTTGTCAAATTGTCAGAAGCATACGGCATTAAGGGCATGAGAATTTCATCAGAGGCGGAAGCAAAAGAAAAGCTGGAAGAGGCATTAACTTCAAAAGAACCGGTTGTCATTGACGTGCGAGTTGCCAGCGAAGAAAAAGTATTCCCGATGGTGGCTCCGGGGAAAGGGCTGCATGAAATGGTGGGGGTGAAACCTTGAAAAGAATTATCACATTGACTGTGGTGAACCGCTCCGGCGTGTTAAACCGGATCACCGGTCTATTCACAAAAAGACACTACAACATTGAAAGCATTACAGTTGGACACACAGAAACAAGCGGCGTCTCCAGAATTACCTTTGTCGTTCACGTCGAAGGAGAAAATGATGTTGAACAGCTGACAAAACAGCTTAACAAACAAATTGATGTGCTGAAAGTCACTGACATCACAAATCAATCAATTGTCCAAAGGGAGCTGGCCTTAATAAAGGTCGTTTCCGCACCGTCAACGAGGACAGAGATTCACGGAATGATAGAGCCGTTCAGAGCTTCTGTCGTTGATGTCAGCAGAGACAGCATCGTTGTACAGGTGACTGGCGAATCTAACAAAATTGAAGCGCTGATTGAATTGCTAAAACCGTATGGGATCAAAGAAATTGCGAGAACAGGTACAACGGCTTTTGCGAGGGGCACTCAGCAAAAGGCGTCATCCAATAAAACAATATCTATTGTATAAAACAAAACAAGGGAGAGATTGAAATGGTAAAAGTATATTATAACGGTGATATCAAAGAGAACGTATTGGCTGGAAAAACAGTAGCGATTATCGGTTATGGCTCACAAGGGCATGCACACGCGCTGAACCTGAAAGAAAGCGGAATTGACGTGATTGTCGGTGTCAGACAAGGAAAATCTTTCACTCAGGCGCAAGAAGACGGACATCGAGTATTTTCAGTAAAAGAAGCTGCGGCTCAGGCTGAGATCATTATGGTTCTTCTTCCGGATGAACAGCAGCAAAAAGTATATGAAGCTGAAATCAAAGATGAGCTGACTGCAGGCAAATCATTGGTCTTCGCTCACGGATTTAACGTTCATTTCCACCAAATTGTTCCACCGGCAGATGTTGACGTATTCTTGGTAGCGCCTAAAGGTCCTGGACATTTGGTTAGAAGAACATATGAGCAAGGAGCAGGCGTACCGGCGCTGTTCGCGATTTATCAGGATGTGACAGGTGAAGCGAAAGATAAAGCTTTGGCATACGCAAAAGGAATCGGCGGAGCAAGAGCAGGCGTTTTGGAAACGACATTTAAAGAAGAAACAGAAACGGATCTGTTCGGTGAGCAAGCTGTACTTTGCGGAGGATTAACTTCCCTTGTAAAAGCTGGATTTGAAACATTAACTGAAGCTGGTTATCAGCCGGAACTTGCATACTTTGAATGTCTTCATGAGCTGAAATTGATCGTTGACCTTATGTATGAAGAAGGCTTGGAAGGCATGAGATACTCTATTTCTGATACTGCTCAATGGGGAGATTTCGTATCCGGGCCGCGTGTTGTAGACGCAAAAGTAAAAGAATCAATGAAAGAAGTCTTAAAAGACATCCAAGACGGAACATTTGCAAAAGAATGGATCGTAGAAAACCAAGTAAACCGTCCTCGTTTCAACGCAATCAATACGAGCGAAAACGAACATCAAATCGAAGTGGTGGGAAGAAAGCTTCGTGAAATGATGCCGTTTGTCAAACAAGGCAAGAAGAAGGAAGCGGTGGTTTCCGTTGCGCAAAATTAATTTTTTCGATACGACGCTTCGTGATGGTGAACAATCCCCTGGAGTAAACTTAAATACACAGGAGAAACTTGCCATAGCAAAGCAGCTCGAAAGACTCGGGGCAGATATCATTGAAGCGGGATTTCCCGCTTCGTCCCGAGGTGACTTTTTAGCTGTGCAGGAAATCGCAAGAACCATAAAAAATTGTTCTGTGACAGGTCTTGCCCGCTGTGTAAAAGGTGATATTGATGCTGCATGGGAAGCGTTAAAAGACGGTGCTCAGCCGAGAATTCACGTATTCATTGCCACATCGGACATTCATTTAAAACACAAGCTGAAAATGACGCGTGAACAGGTCATCGAAAGAGCGGTTGAAATGGTGAAATACGCAAAAGAGCGTTTCCCGATTGTTCAATGGTCTGCTGAAGATGCCTGCCGAACTGAACTGCCGTTTTTAGCGGAAATCGTAGAAAAAGTGATTGACGCAGGGGCTGGTGTCATCAACCTTCCGGATACAGTCGGCTATTTGGCTCCGGCAGAATACGGGAATATCTTTAAATATATGAAAGAGAACGTTCCAAACATTCATCAAGCGAAGCTGTCAGCTCATTGCCACGATGATTTGGGAATGGCAGTCGCCAATTCTCTCTCAGCGATCGAAAATGGCGCCGATCAAATTGAATGTGCGATTAACGGGATTGGTGAAAGAGCCGGAAACGCTGCATTAGAAGAAATTGCAGTTGCCCTTCATATCAGAAAAGATTTCTATCAAGTCGAAACAGGCATTACGCTAAATGAAATAAAACGCACTAGTGATTTAGTAAGCAAGTTCACAGGTATGGCTGTTCCGCGAAATAAAGCGGTAGTGGGCGACAATGCATTTGCTCATGAATCAGGCATCCACCAGGACGGCTTCTTAAAAGAAAAATCAACGTACGAAATTATTTCACCAGAGCTTGTCGGTGTAACGGCAGATGCGCTTGTCCTAGGCAAGCATTCAGGACGCCATGCATTTAAAGACCGGCTGACTGCATTGGGATTCCAATTTAATAGTGAAGAGATTAATAAGTTTTTTACGATGTTTAAAGAGTTGACTGAGAAGAAAAAAGAAATCACTGATGAGGATCTTGTCTCTCTTATTTTAGAAGAAAAAGTAACAGACCGCAAGATTGGGTATGAATTTCTTTCTCTGCAAGTCCATTATGGAACATCTCAGGTCCCTACGGCTACGGTTTCTTTGAAAAATCAAGAAAACGCCCAGCTTATTCAGGAAGCGGCAACAGGAGCCGGAAGCGTGGAAGCGATATACAATACCCTTGAACGCTGTATCGATAAAGATGTGGAGCTCTTAGACTACCGCATTCAGTCCAATAGAAAAGGCGAAGACGCATTTGCCCAGGTTTATGTAAGAGTAGTAGTAAACGGAAAAGAATCAGCAGGGCGGGGCATAGCGCAAGACGTATTAGAAGCTTCGGCGAAAGCCTATCTGAACGCAGTCAACCGTCAATTGGTTTTCCAGTCTAATATGAACGGACTGCAAAACCATACAGCTGTCGGATCATAAAAGAAAGGAGAACGGTTAATTTGAAGAAACGGATTGCTCTATTGCCCGGAGACGGGATCGGCCCTGAAGTATTAGAATCAGCGACAGACGTGCTGAAAAGTGTTGCCGAACGCTTCAGCCATGAATTTGAATTTGAATACGGCCTTATTGGAGGAGCGGCAATTGACGAACACAACGACCCTCTCCCAGAGGAAACCATTGCGATTTGTAAAAAGGCTGATGCTATTTTGCTAGGTGCTGTCGGCGGCCCGAAATGGGATCAAAACCCTTCGGAACTGAGACCCGAAAAAGGTCTGCTCAGCATTAGAAAACAGCTTGACCTGTTTGCGAATTTACGGCCTGTGAAAGTGTTTGAAAGCCTTTCTGACGCTTCGCCTTTGAAAAAAGAATATATTGATAACGTTGATTTCGTTATCGTTCGTGAACTGACAGGCGGTTTGTATTTCGGCCAGCCGAGCAAACGCTATGTAAACAGTGAAGGTGAGCAAGAAGCGGTAGACACACTGTTTTATAAGAGGGAAGAAATTGAACGCGTGATCAGAGAGGGCTTTAAAATGGCGGCTGCCAGAAAAGGCAAGGTTACCTCTGTTGATAAAGCGAACGTTCTTGAATCAAGCAGGCTGTGGCGGGAAGTGGCTGAAGACGTCGCAAAAGAATATCCTGATGTGAAACTTGAGCATATGCTCGTTGATAACGCGGCTATGCAGCTGATTTATGCACCGAACCAATTTGATGTCGTGGTGACTGAAAATATGTTTGGTGACATTTTAAGCGACGAAGCGTCCATGCTAACAGGTTCTCTCGGGATGCTTCCGTCAGCCAGCTTATCAAGCTCAGGACTCCATCTGTTCGAGCCTGTACACGGCTCAGCACCTGACATAGCAGGGAAAGGGATGGCGAATCCATTCGCGGCGATATTATCAGCGGCAATGCTTTTGAGAACATCTTTCGGGCTTGAAGAAGAAGCGAAAGCTGTAGAAGATGCAGTCAATCAGGTTCTTACGTCCGGAAAAAGAACAAGAGACTTGGCAAGAGGCGAAGAATACAGCAGCACTCAGGCCATTACAGAGGAAGTAAAGACGGCATTGATGAGTGAAAATACAATTTCTAACGTGTGACAGCTTATGGTGTAAGCGGTCTTAGTTCATAGGTAGAGGGAGGAAATAAAGATGATGCCTCGAACGATCATCGAAAAGATTTGGGATCAGCATATTGTAAAACATGGTGAGGGAAAACCGGATCTTCTCTATATTGATTTGCATCTTATCCATGAAGTGACATCCCCTCAGGCATTTGAAGGGTTGAGACAAAAGGGAAGAAAGGTCAGAAGACCGCAAAATACATTCGCAACGATGGATCACAACATTCCAACCGTCAATCGCTTTGAGATAACGGATGAAGTTGCAAAACGCCAAGTGACAGCGCTTGAGCGGAACTGCGAAGAGTTTGGCGTACGCCTTGCCGATCTTCACAGCGTAGATCAGGGGATTGTTCATGTAGTCGGGCCTGAGCTTGGCTTAACGCTTCCGGGAAAAACGATCGTATGCGGCGACAGCCATACTTCAACTCACGGTGCATTCGGCGCCTTGGCATTTGGAATCGGAACGAGTGAGGTTGAGCATGTTCTTTCTACACAGACACTCTGGCAGCAGCGTCCGAAAACGCTTGAGGTGCGTGTAGACGGGACACTGCAAAAAGGGGTAACAGCAAAGGATGTCATTCTCGCTGTTATCGGTAAATACGGCGTGAAATTCGGCACCGGTTACGTTATTGAATACACTGGGGAAGTATTCAGAAACATGACGATGGATGAGCGGATGACCGTTTGCAACATGTCAATTGAAGCCGGAGCAAGAGCAGGTTTGATTGCGCCTGACGAAGTGACATTTGAATATTGCAAAAACCGCAAGTATACGCCAAAAGGAGAAGAATTTGATAAAGCCGTAGCAGAATGGAAAGCGCTGCGCACTGATCCAGGCGCTGTTTACGATAAATCAATTGTGCTTGACGGCAATGAAATTTCTCCTATGGTGACATGGGGTATCAACCCGGGGATGGTTCTTCCTGTCGATTCTGAAGTTCCGGCGCCGGAAAGCTTTTCAGCGGAAGACGACAAAAAAGAAGCGATACGCGCTTATGAATATATGGGGCTGACTCCTCATCAGAAAATTGAAGACATTAAAGTGGAGCACGTATTTATCGGTTCCTGTACAAATTCACGCATGACTGACCTCCGCCAGGCTGCCGATATGATCAAAGGAAAAAAGGTGGCTGAAAGTGTTAGAGCAATCGTCGTGCCTGGATCTCAGAGCGTAAAACTTCAGGCTGAAAAGGAAGGGCTTCATCAGATCTTCTTAGACGCTGGATTTGAATGGAGAGAATCAGGCTGCAGCATGTGTTTGAGCATGAATAATGACGTTGTTCCTGAAGGAGAGCGCTGTGCGTCAACCTCTAACCGTAACTTTGAGGGCAGACAAGGAAAAGGTGCGAAAACACATCTCGTCAGCCCTGCGATGGCTGCGATGGCCGCTATTCACGGTCATTTCGTGGATGTCAGAAAGTTTTATCAGGAAAAAACAGTTGTGTAAGGAGTGCACGAGATGGAACCTTTGAAAACACATACGGGGAAAGCGGCCGTATTAAATCGTATTAATGTTGATACAGACCAGATCATTCCGAAACAATTTCTGAAGAGAATTGAAAGAACGGGCTACGGCCGTTTTGCATTCTTTGACTGGAGATACGATGCGAATGGTGAACCGAACCCGGAATTTGAACTGAACCAGCCGGCTTATGAAGGGGCGTCCATTTTAATAGCGGGAGAAAACTTCGGCTGCGGGTCATCGCGTGAACACGCTCCGTGGGCGCTTGATGATTACGGCTTTAAAATCATTATCGCACCGTCATTTGCTGATATTTTCCACCAAAACTGCTTTAAAAACGGCATGCTGCCGATTCGCATGCCGTATGACAATTGGAAAAAGCTTGTCGGACAATACGAAAATCAGTCACTGCAAATGACAGTCGATCTTGAAAATCAGCTTATTCATGACAGCGAAGGCAATCAGATCTCATTCGAAGTCGATCCGCATTGGAAAGAAATGCTGATCAATGGCTATGATGAAATTTCATTAACGCTTTTACTTGAAGATGAAATTAAGCAATTTGAGTCGCAGAGAAGCTCTTGGCTTCAAGCTTAAAAAAAGCTGCCCGGCAATTTGTCGGCAGCTTTTTTTGCCTGTCAGAACCTTTCCTTTCTTGTTTTTGTGTACGGGTGTTGATACACTTGAACAAAATAAATGCCTGAAAGGAATATAGGTATGACGCATGACAAGAAAAACGCAAAAATTATTCCTTTTCCTCATCTGAAAGACCGTCTGGTGGAAAAAGGAATGTCCTCGCTGAAGGAGAAAAAGTATCAAGAGGCGCTGGAACTGTTTTCAGAAGCAATGAAATATGATGATACTGAATCAGATCTTCACTTGGGCATGGCCATTTGCTTTTTGGAACTGGGCGAATTGGAAGAGGCAAAACGTGTATGCGAAAAGATGCTGAAAGAAGGATACGGCCAGTATTTTACGGTTTTACAAGTATACATGACGATCTTAATTCAGCTTAAGAAATATGAAGAAGTAAAAAGCACGATTGAAGCCGTCCTGGAGGAAAATCAGCTGCCTGCGGAAAGCGCCGAGCAATTTTATAAGCTGCTTGATTTCAGCCGCAAAATGACCGACCCAGAGCGAGAAGACGAGGCTTGGGCCGAAGAGTATGAAGATGTGATCGACACGGAGAAAGTGTTAGCCAGCCCAGAGGAACAAATGAATTTGATCCATTCATTGAAAGACCGCAATGTAGCGAAGTATACGGGGCTGTTAAAAACAATTCTTGAAGATCCCGCTGCTCACCCGATTATCAAGACGATGATCGTGATGTTACTGGCGGAACACGACTACAGCAAACCGGTCCACATTACAAAATTCGGCGACTCCATGACAATCGAGCCGAGCGAGACTGTCCCGCCTGACGCCTCCCCGATTTTGCACCGCGTTCTCCGTGTGCTGGATGAAACGCTGGGGAATGAAAATCCAACCCTGTATGCAGCGGTAGAAGAACTGTGGAGAAGACATTTGTATGTTTTATATCCATTTCAGCCAAAATTGCTGTCTGCAGATCTTTGGGCGGCGGCCCTGCATAAAGTCGGTTATGAAATGCATGGGATTGAGATTGAAAGAGAAGAGCTGCATATGATGTATGAGTTTACCGACAGAGAACTTGATGAAGCGTGCACAATGATTAAAGATATTGAAGAAATTTCTTATTTGTAAATCACGCCATATAGTTGAAAGCGTTATGTGTTATGTTATAATATAATGGTTGTATTTGTGTATAACGGGTTATAAGAAATACGGTTGGACAGGCTTTGCAGTTCATTATTAAAATGGATACATAATGATTCTGATCTTTGGCAGCTTCGTTTTTGATGGACGAAGCCGAATGATTGCTTTAGAATGGAAGACCGACACAACCTGAATAGATTTTTGGAGGGAAACACATGTCTGTAAAATGGGAAAAACAAGAAGGCAACGAAGGCGTTTTAACGGTTGAAGTTGATGCTGAAACATTTAAAACGGCACTTGATGATGCATTTAAAAAAGTAGTTAAGCAAGTTTCAATTCCTGGATTCCGTAAAGGGAAAATTCCTCGCGGTTTATTCGAACAGCGCTTTGGCGTAGAAGCTCTTTACCAAGATGCTTTGGATATTCTTCTTCCTGTAGAATACCCTAAAGCGGTTGAAGAAGCTGGAATCGAGCCTGTAGACCGTCCTGAAATCGATGTTGAAAAAATCGAAAAAGGCGAAAGCTTAATCTTCACTGCAAAAGTAACAGTGAAACCTGAAGTGAAGCTTGGCGAATACAAAGGCTTAGGCGTCGAAAAAGACGACACAGCTGTAACTGACGAAGATGTTCAAAACGAACTAAAAGCGCTTCAAGAGCGTCAAGCTGAGCTTGTTGTAAAAGAAGAAGGCGCTGTTGAAGAAGGAAACACAGTTGTTCTTGACTTCGAAGGATTCGTTGACGGCGAAGCATTCGAAGGCGGAAAAGCTGAAAACTATTCACTTGAAGTGGGTTCAGGTTCATTCATCCCTGGCTTCGAAGATCAGTTAGTTGGCCTTGAAGCAGGTGCTGAGAAGGATGTTGAAGTAACATTCCCTGAAGAGTACCACGCTGAAGATCTTGCCGGCAAACCAGCTGTCTTCAAAGTGAAAATTCACGAAATCAAAGCGAAAGAGCTTCCTGAGCTTGATGATGAATTCGCAAAAGATATCGATGAAGAAGTGGAAACACTTGCTGAATTGACTGAAAAAACGAAGAAACGTTTAGAAGAAGCAAAAGAAAACGAAGCTGACGCTAAATTGCGTGAAGAGCTTGTTCTGAAAGCTTCTGAAAACGCTGAAATCGATGTTCCACAAGCGATGATCGACACTGAGCTTGACCGCATGCTGAAAGAATTCGAACAGCGTCTTCAAATGCAAGGCATGAACCTTGAGCTTTACACTCAATTCTCAGGCCAAGACGAAGCTGCGTTAAAAGAGCAAATGAAAGAAGATGCTGCAAAACGCGTAAAATCTAACCTGACTCTTGAGGCGATTGCGAAAGCGGAAAACCTTGAAGTAACAGATGAGGAAGTTGATGCTGAGCTTTCTAAAATGGCTGAAGCATACAACATGCCTGTTGAAAATATCAAACAAGCCATCGGTTCTACTGACGCGATGAAAGAAGATTTAAAAGTTCGCAAAGCAATTGATTTTCTTGTAGAAAACCGTTAATATGGTGCATAATAATAGTAATAATAAAACAGGGCGCGAATCATTCGTGCCTTGTTTTGTACAATTATGATATATCTCTTTTTCTTGGGGCAATATAGTTAATGCAGGCTGTTTTTTTGTCATACATATAGAATGTGCAAGTCAGAAACACAATGTTACCGTCTTTTTGGAAAGTATGGTAAAATGCAATACATACTCGTTTCGTTTCAAGAATCATTTTCTTTTGCTCTGCCGGTAAAAGAAAAAGTGAGACAAGATTAAGGGGTGAAAGAATGTTTAAATTCAACGAGGAAAAAGGACAATTAAAATGCTCGTTCTGTGGAAAAACACAAGATCAGGTTCGTAAGCTTGTAGCTGGACCTGGTGTATATATATGTGACGAATGTATCGAACTCTGCACTGAAATTGTGGAGGAAGAACTCGGAACAGAAGAAGAAGTAGAATTTAAAGATGTGCCGAAGCCGCAGGAAATTCGTGAAATTCTGAATGAATATGTAATCGGTCAGGATCAGGCGAAGAAATCACTTGCTGTTGCTGTATATAACCATTACAAACGCATCAACTCCAACAGCAAAGTGGACGATGTCGAGCTTTCGAAAAGTAACATTTCATTAATCGGCCCGACAGGAAGCGGTAAAACCCTTCTTGCGCAAACTTTAGCCCGTATTTTAAATGTGCCGTTTGCGATTGCTGACGCTACGTCCCTGACAGAAGCTGGATATGTAGGTGAAGATGTAGAGAATATTCTCTTGAAACTCATCCAAGCTGCTGACTATGACGTGGAAAAAGCGGAAAAAGGCATTATTTATATTGATGAAATCGATAAAGTGGCAAGAAAGTCTGAAAACCCGTCTATTACACGTGATGTGTCAGGTGAAGGCGTGCAGCAGGCATTGCTGAAAATTCTTGAAGGAACTGTGGCGAGCGTGCCGCCTCAAGGTGGACGTAAGCACCCTCATCAAGAGTTTATTCAAATTGACACAACAAACATTTTGTTCATTTGCGGCGGTGCCTTCGATGGTATCGAACAAATCATCAAACGCCGTTTAGGACAAAAAGTGATTGGCTTCGGTTCAGATAATAAGGCTGCAGATCTGGAGAAAGAAGACCTTCTTTCAAAAGTGCTTCCAGAAGACTTGCTCCGTTTCGGATTAATTCCTGAATTTATCGGACGTCTTCCGGTTATTGCAAGCCTTGAAAAGCTTGACGAAGAAGCGTTGGTTGCAATCTTAACAAAACCGAAAAACGCTCTTGTGAAGCAATTCAAGAAAATGCTTGAGCTTGATAATGTTGAGCTTGAGTTTGAAGAAGAAGCGCTGTCTGAAATTGCTAAAAAAGCAATTGAGCGTAAGACTGGAGCACGCGGACTCCGTTCCATCATTGAAGGCATTATGCTTGATGTGATGTTTGACCTGCCTTCCCGTGATGACATTGAAAAATGTGTGATTACTGGGGCGACTGTAACGCATGGAGAACCGCCTCGCCTTTTGTTAAAGGACGGTACTGAGGTTAGCCAAGACAAAACGTCTGCTTAAAAATGAAAATGAACCTCCTGAGTGGTAACATTCAGGAGGTTTTTTTGTTGTGTAAACTCTTCCGGAAAACGTTTATTCCCCTCTTTTGTGGGAGATACTAGCAATCAGAGGAATGAATTGGATACATAAATTGTTTTTCAGGAGGGACCACCATGAGTTGGACAGGGATCGCTTTATTTATTCAGCTGTTTTTTGGGATTATCATTGGTTTGTATTTTTGGAATTTGCTTAAAAATCAAAGGACACAAAAAGTCACGATAGATAAGGAATCAAAGAAGGAAATGGAGCAGCTGCGCAAAATGCGGGCTATCAGTCTGTCCGAACCGTTATCTGAAAAGGTGCGCCCTAAAAGCTTTCAAGATATCGTCGGTCAGGAAGACGGGATTAAAGCGTTAAAAGCGGCGTTGTGCGGACCGAATCCCCAGCACGTCATTGTCTATGGACCGCCGGGAGTCGGAAAAACAGCTGCTGCAAGGCTTGTGTTAGAGGAAGCCAAAAAACATAAGCAATCACCTTTTAAAGAGCAGGCTGTTTTTGTGGAACTCGATGCAACAACGGCTCGATTTGATGAAAGAGGAATTGCCGATCCGCTCATTGGTTCTGTACATGACCCGATATACCAAGGGGCCGGAGCGATGGGACAGGCGGGTATTCCTCAGCCGAAGCAGGGGGCTGTCACGCATGCCCACGGCGGTGTATTGTTTATTGATGAAATTGGGGAGCTGCATCCTATTCAAATGAATAAAATGCTAAAGGTGCTTGAGGACCGGAAAGTCTTTTTAGACAGCGCTTATTATAGCGAAGAAAATACACAAATACCGAACCATATTCACGACATTTTTCAAAATGGGCTTCCGGCTGATTTTCGTCTGATCGGTGCGACAACAAGAATGCCCAATGAAATCCCTCCTGCAATCCGATCCCGCTGTTTAGAGGTATTTTTCCGCGAGCTTGAGAAAGATGAGCTGAAATCAGTTGCCAAAACAGCAGTGGATAAGATTGAAAAGAATATTTCTGAAGAGGGGCTTGATTTGCTGACCAGCTATACGCGGAACGGCCGGGAAGCCGTCAATATGATTCAAATCGCGGCGGGAATGGCGGTGACTGAAGATCGGAAGGACATCACCATTGAGGATATAGAATGGGTGATTCATTCCAGCCAGCTTACCCCTAAGCACGAGCAGAAAATCGGCTCTGCACCGCAAATCGGCATCGTAAACGGGCTTGCAGTGTATGGCCCTAACAGCGGTTCGCTGCTGGAAATCGAAGTGAACGTAACACCGGCTCAGGATAAAGGATCAATTAACATTACCGGAATAGCAGAAGAAGAAAGCATCGGCAGCCAGTCAAAATCAATTCGCCGGAAAAGCATGGCAAAGGGCTCGGTTGAGAATGTGCTGACCGTACTGCGTACAATGGGAATGAAGCCTTCAGACTATGATATCCACATTAATTTTCCCGGCGGCATTCCGATTGACGGGCCGTCGGCAGGTATTGCCATGGCGGCGGGAATTTTTTCAGCCGTTCATAAAATTCCGATCGATAACACGGTGGCCATGACAGGCGAGATCAGTTTAAACGGACTTGTAAAACCGATTGGAGGCGTGATTCCGAAAATTAAAGCGGCAAAACAGTCCGGTGCCAAAAAAGTTATTATCCCGCATGGAAATCAGCAATCGATCTTAAAACAGATTGAAGGAATCAAAATTGTGGCGGTGAAAACGTTCCAGGAAGTGCTTGATGAAATTTTAGTGAATCCGCCTACTGAACAAAAACCGTTTAACATGCAAATGAATAAAGAATCGGTCTGACCCTATTTTAAAAATAGGGTTTTTTTCATGAAGGACATCTTTTCCTTTTTCAGATCAGAAAGAAAGGGTATACTACGAGGAGACTGTGTTATAGAAAATGAAACCATGCCGTTTATTGTACAAGGATGAAAAAGTTGTATTATAATGGTTCATACTAAAGTCACGGAGGTGTCAGTCACATGGCAGAAGAATTAAAACGCAGCATCCCGCTCCTCCCTTTAAGAGGTTTATTAGTGTACCCGACAATGGTTTTGCACTTAGATGTAGGACGTGACAAGTCGGTTCAGGCCCTTGAACAGGCAATGATGCATGATCATATGATATTTTTAGCCACTCAGCAGGATATTTCGATAGACGAACCGGGTGAAGACGAGATTTTTACTGTCGGCACCTATACGAAAATTAAACAAATGCTGAAGCTTCCGAACGGTACGATTCGTGTGCTGGTGGAGGGCATACAGCGCGCTCAGATTATTGAATACAATGAGCATGAAGATTATACATCAGTAGACATTCAGCTGATCCATGAAGATGATTCAAAAGATACAGAAGACGAAGCGCTGATGCGGACTTTGTTGGACCACTTTGATCAGTACATAAAAATTTCTAAAAAAATCTCAGCCGAAACGTATGCCGCGGTTACTGATATCGAAGAGCCGGGCAGAATGGCAGACATTGTTGCTTCTCACCTGCCTCTTAAACTAAAGGATAAGCAGGATATATTAGAAACGGCTGATGTCAAAGACAGACTGAACAAGGTAATTGATTTTATCAACAATGAAAAAGAAGTGCTTGAGATCGAGAAAAAAATCGGCCAGCGCGTCAAACGTTCAATGGAGCGTACGCAAAAGGAATACTATTTGCGCGAACAGATGAAAGCGATCCAAAAAGAGCTTGGCGATAAAGAAGGCAAAACAGGTGAAGTTCAGACGCTGACCGAAAAAATCGAAGAAGCGGGCATGCCTGACCATGTGAAGGAAACGGCTCTTAAGGAATTAAACAGATATGAAAAAATTCCGTCCAGTTCTGCCGAAAGTTCTGTTATCCGAAATTATATTGACTGGCTGGTCGCTCTTCCATGGACGGATGAGACAGAAGATAAGCTTGATTTAAAAGAGGCTGAACATCTTTTGGACAAAGAACATCACGGACTTGAAAAAGTGAAAGAGCGTATTTTAGAGTATTTGGCTGTTCAGAAGCTGACAAAATCCTTAAAAGGTCCGATTCTCTGTTTGGCTGGACCTCCAGGGGTCGGAAAAACGTCCTTGGCCAAATCGATCGCTAAAAGTATGGATCGGAAATTTGTCAGAATTTCACTTGGCGGGGTGCGCGACGAATCAGAAATTCGCGGGCACAGACGGACATATGTCGGGGCAATGCCGGGACGTATTATTCAAGGCATGAAAAAAGCCGGCAAGCTGAATCCGGTCTTCTTATTAGACGAAATTGACAAAATGTCTTCTGATTTCAGAGGCGATCCGTCATCCGCAATGCTTGAAGTGCTTGATCCGGAGCAAAACAGCACCTTCAGCGACCACTACATTGAGGAGACCTTTGATCTGTCAAAAGTGCTCTTTATCGCTACGGCTAACAATTTAGCGACAATCCCGGGACCGCTTAGAGACAGAATGGAAATCATTAATATTGCGGGCTACACTGAAGTGGAAAAACTTGAAATTGTGAAAGATCACCTTCTTCCGAAGCAGATCAAGGAGCATGGGCTCAAAAAGAGCAACCTGCAGCTGCGTGATCAGGCCATTCTTGATATTATTCGCTATTATACGAGAGAAGCAGGTGTGAGAAACCTCGAACGCCAGCTTGCCGCCATCTGCCGCAAGGCCGCAAAAGCCATTGTTTCTGAAGATAGAAAACGGATTACAGTTACGGAGAAAAATCTTCATGAATTTATCGGAAAACGAATTTTCAGATACGGACAAGCAGAAACGGAAGATCAGGTGGGCGTCGTCACGGGGCTGGCTTATACAACTGTCGGCGGAGATACGCTGTCGATCGAAGTATCTCTTTCTCCAGGGAAAGGAAAATTGATCCTGACGGGTAAGCTTGGCGATGTCATGAGAGAGTCTGCTCAGGCGGCTTTCAGCTACGTGCGGTCAAAAACAGAAGAACTTGGCATTGAACCTGACTTTCATGAGAAGTATGATATTCATATACACGTTCCTGAGGGTGCCGTGCCTAAAGATGGTCCGTCTGCGGGTATCACAATGGCGACTGCGCTTGTTTCTGCTTTAACAGGACGGGCTGTATCGCGTAAAGTCGGAATGACTGGCGAAATTACGCTTCGGGGACGCGTGCTTCCGATCGGCGGACTGAAAGAAAAAGCACTCGGGGCACATAGAGCGGGATTGACGACCATTATTGCGCCTAAAGATAATGAAAAAGATATAGAGGATATTCCAGAAAGCGTCAGAGAGGGGCTCACCTTTATATTGGCATCCCACTTAGACGAAGTTTTGGAACATGCCTTAGTAGGAGAGAAGAAATGAAAGTCACAAAGTCAGAAATCGTAATCAGTGCAGTTAAACCTGAACAGTACCCTGAAGGGGGGCTTCCGGAAATTGCACTGGCCGGAAGATCGAACGTTGGAAAGTCATCTTTTATCAATTCATTGATTAATCGTAAAAATCTTGCGAGAACATCATCAAAACCGGGAAAAACACAAACATTAAATTTCTACATTATTAATGACGAATTGCATTTTGTTGATGTACCGGGTTACGGTTTTGCCAAAGTGTCAAAATCCGAGCGTGAAGCTTGGGGCAGAATGATTGAAACCTACATCACGACACGCGAGGAATTGAAAGCAGTGGTGCAGATCGTTGATTTGCGGCATGCACCGTCTAATGATGATGTGCAGATGTATGAATTCTTAAAGTATTACGGCATTCCTGTTATTATTATCGCTACAAAAGCGGATAAGATCCCGAAAGGAAAATGGGACAAACACGCGAAGGTTGTCCGACAGACATTAAATATTGATCCGGAAGACGAGCTGATTCTCTTCTCCTCAGAAACGAAAAAGGGGAAAGACGAAGCTTGGGGAGTGATCAAAAAAATGATAAACCGGTAGAGAATACTCTCTGCCGGTTTTATTTATCGTATAGATTTTTTTCGTTTTATCAATAATAACAATAAACTGATTCCGATAAATACAAACGGCCAATATTCTTTCAGCAGAGCCGTGGGAATATGCGCAGACTGAAGCCATGCCATAATCTGTTTGAAAAAGTAAAGAAACAGGGAAAAACAAATCATCGAAACGGCTTCATATACATATTCTTTTTTCTGAACGGTTGAAACGAGCAGCGAGAAGCCGACCATGAAGAGAAGCATTTCAAAATCATCCGGCCACCATGTCCACTTTGGCTTAGCGAAAAAGTGCAAACCGATTCCGAAGAGAAGCAAGCCGATAAAGAAATGGGAGGAGACAGCTTCTTTTTTTCCTTGGTATATAAAGGCTGCGCCTAACAGCATAAGAAGAACAGGCCATTGATCCTGTCCTGAAAACAGTTCGGCTTGGCCGCTTTCAAGCCATGCGTAAACGGATGCGGCGAGCAGCAGACAAGGAAATAAAATTGATTTTTGTTTCATGCATATCACCTTCTTGTTTTTTAGAGCTGATGTGTAGTAAATTTCTGCTGTTTTTGGTATTGTCAATAGGAATGCTTCTTTTCCGTGAAGCTTTTTCTAATATAGCATAAGAATTTTAAAATCTGTTCACATTTTGTGAAAGAAACTATGTTATAATTATTATAAATAATGAGTTCTATGTTAGAATAATTATAAATAAAAGATTGGGTGTTGGGGGTGTAATTAAAGCGATGCATATACTTGTTGTGGGAGTAGATTATAAATCCGCCCCTATTGAGATACGTGAAAAAGTAAGTTTTCAGCCGAATGAGCTTGCAGAAGCGATGGTGCAGCTAAAAGCAGAGAAAAGCATTCTCGAAAATATCATCGTATCTACCTGCAACCGCACTGAAATTTATGCGGTAGTCGACCAGCTCCATACCGGCCGTTATTATATAAAGAAATTTTTAGCTGACTGGTTTCACTTAAGCAAAGAAGACCTGTCGCCGTTTTTAAGATTTTATGAAAGCGATGCGGCTGTTGAGCATTTGTTCCGTGTAGCCTGCGGATTGGATTCTATGGTGATCGGTGAAACGCAAATTCTCGGCCAGGTGCGCGACAGCTTCAAAACAGCTCAGCAAGAAAAAACGATCGGCACGATTTTTAATGAGTTGTTTAAGCAGGCGGTTACAGTGGGTAAACGGACTCATGCGGAAACAGACATTGGCTCTAATGCAGTGTCTGTTAGCTATGCGGCCGTTGAGCTTGCGAAAAAAATCTTCGGAAACCTTTCAAGCAAGCATATATTGATCCTTGGTGCAGGAAAGATGGGCGAGCTTGCAGCCGAAAATCTGCACGGACAGGGAATCGGAAAAGTGACCGTCATTAACAGAACATACTTGAAAGCGAAAGAACTTGCAGACCGTTTCTCCGGTGATGCGCGAAGCTTAAATCAGCTTGAAAGCGCGCTTGCAGAAGCCGATATTTTAATCAGCTCTACCGGTGCGAGTGATTTTGTTGTGTCTAAAGAAATGATGGAAAACGCGAATAAGCTTCGCAAGGGCCGTCCTTTATTTATGGTGGACATCGCCGTGCCAAGAGACTTGGATCCCGCTTTGAACGATTTAGAAGGCGTCTTCCTTTATGATATAGACGATCTTGAAGGGATCGTAGAAGCGAACCTGAAAGAGCGGAGAGAAACCGCTGAGAAGGTTGAACTGTTAATCGAAGAAACCATTGTGGAATTTAAACAATGGCTGAATACACTCGGTGTAGTGCCCGTCATTTCCGCATTGCGTGAAAAGGCGCTGGCTATCCAGTCTGAAACGATGGACAGCATTGAACGGAAGCTGCCACATTTGACGACAAGAGAGAAAAAACTTTTGAATAAACATACGAAAAGTATCATTAATCAAATGCTCCGCGACCCGATATTAAAGGTGAAAGAACTTGCGGCAGAGGCTGATTCTGAAGAAAAGCTGGCTTTGTTTATGCAGATTTTTGATATAGAAGAAGCTGCGGGCCGGCAAATGATCAAAAGCGTTGAAGGCAGCCAAAAGGTCCATTCTTATAAGAAGGCTGAATCAAGAGCGGGGTTTGCCCCACTTGTAAGTGAGTGAAAGCTGAATGATTGATACTGCAATGGCAAGACTTAATGAAGGGACAATCGTCATTTACGCATTAAGTGTACTCTTTTATTTTATAGATTTTCTTCAACACAACCGGAAGGCTGGGAAAATGGCCTTCTGGTTGCTTTCTATTGTCTGGACTCTGCAAACCGTGTATTTAGCCTACTTTATGTGGGTGACGGGGCGGTTTCCGGTATTAAATGTGACGGAGGCGCTTTATTTTTATGCTTGGGTGCTTGTCACACTGTCACTTGTACTGACAAAGCTGCTGCGTGTTGATTTTATTGTGTTTTTTACAAATGTAATAGGGTTTGCTATGATCGCCATCCATACATTTTCACCGACGGAGCAGCAGTCAGCGGCTTTTTCGGGTCAGCTCGTATCGGAGCTGTTAGTGATTCATATTACAATGGCGATTCTTTCTTACGGTGCTTTCTCCCTTTCTTTTGTATTCTCTGTGCTCTATTTGTTTCAATATCATCTGTTAAAAAAGAAAAAATGGGGAAAGTGGCTGTTGAGAATAGAAGATTTGTCTAAGCTTGATTATATGGCGTATGTTCTGAATGTCATCGGAGTTCCGATGCTTTTGCTGAGTTTGATTCTTGGCGTCATTTGGGCGTATGTGTCTCTAGAAACGCTGTATTGGTTCGACGCCAAAGTGCTTGGTTCGTTTGTCGTCCTGCTTCTGTACAGCTATTATCTCTATATCAGGCTGATTAAAGAGCTTCAGGGGAAGGTCGCCGCACTGTGGAATACGGCTTGTTTTCTCGTGCTGATGATCAATTATTTTCTGCTCGGAAGCCTGTCTCAATTCCATTGGTTCAGTTAAATAATGTGCCCAAGCAGATTCGGGAGGAAAGAAAAAATGAGAACGATAAAAGTAGGTTCCAGACGGAGCAAACTCGCTATGACCCAAACAAAATGGGTGATTCGCAAACTGAAGGAGATCAATCCTTCTTTTGCTTTTGACATAAAAGAAATCGTCACAAAGGGTGACCGGATTGTCGATGTTACCCTGTCAAAAGTGGGAGGGAAAGGGCTGTTTGTCAAAGAAATCGAACAAGCGCTTTTAAACGAAGACATTGATATGGCGGTTCACAGCATGAAGGATATGCCTGCCGCTTTGCCTGAAGGCCTTGTGATCGGCTGTATTCCTGAACGTGAAGATCCTCGTGACGCTCTTATTTCAAAGAATCGTGTAAAGCTTTCTGAATTGAAGGAAGGTGCTGTAATCGGCACAAGCAGTTTAAGAAGAAGCGCGCAGCTTTTGATTGAGCGCCCTGACATTACAATAAAATGGATTAGAGGTAATATAGATACGAGACTTCAAAAGCTGGAAAACGAAGATTATGACGCAATTATTTTAGCTGCGGCAGGGCTTTCCAGAATGGGCTGGAAGCAGGATGTCGTAACTGAATTTCTTGAGCCTGAGCGCTGTCTACCGGCTGTTGGCCAAGGCGCTCTTGCAATTGAGTGCCGCGAATCCGATCGAGAGCTTTTAACGTTATTTTCTCAGTTTACGGATGAGTACACAAAACGGACTGTACTGGCAGAACGTGCCTACTTAAACGCGATGGAGGGCGGCTGTCAGGTGCCGATCGCCGGCTACTCGGTGATAAACGGCCAGGATGAAATTGAACTGACAGGGCTTGTGGCTTCGCCTGATGGAAAAATCATTTTCAAAGAAACCGTCACAGGAAACGATTCGGAGGAAGTCGGTAAGCGCTGTGCGGCTCTCATGACTGATAAAGGCGCTAAAGATTTAATCGATCGCGTAAAACGGGAGCTTGATGAGGATGGTAAATGATTTTCCTTTGAAAGGAAAAATAGTGCTTGTCACCCGAAATAAGACGCAGGCAAAATCGTTTCGGCAGAAAGTGGAGCAGCTTGGCGGAAAAGCGGTATTGGCCTCATTGATTACGTTTCGCCGAGCTCTGCCGAATGATCTGGCGGAACAGGTGCGAAAAGATCTTGCCATACCCGGGTGGCTTGTGTTTACGAGTGTAAATGGAGCGGATTTCTTTTTTTCTTATCTGAAAGAAAATCAGCTTATTGTTCCCGGTCATAAAAAAATTGCGGCTGTTGGTGAAAAAACCGCACGCCGTTTAGAATCGTACAACGTATCGGTTGATGTAATGCCTCATGACTATATTGCAGAACAATTGGCGGACGCTCTTAAGCAGCATGCCGAACCGTCAGAACGGATTTCGGTCATAAAAGGCAATTTATCTCGCGATGTGATAAAAAAAGAGCTTACGCCTCTTGGCTTTGAGGTGAAGGAATGGGTCGTATATGAAACTGTTCCTGATGAAGACGGCATCGAGGAATTAAAAAATGCCGCGAATCAGTATTCATTTGATTATGTGACATTTACAAGCTCATCAACCGTACATACATTTATGCATGTTCTGGGAGAAGGAATAAAAAAATGGCCGGCGCACCAGACGGCCTGCATCAGCATCGGACCGCTAACGAGGGACGCTCTGCTGTCGTACGGAATCATGTCGTATATGCCTGATACATTTACAATTGACGGCATGCTTGATTTAATGTGCCGCATGTCTAGAAAGGAAGATAGAATATGAGTCAATCATTTAACAGACACCGCCGTTTGCGGTCATCAAAAGCAATGAGAGAGATGGTGAAAGAAACTCGTCTGCATCCATCTGATTTTATTTATCCGATCTTTGTCGTTGAAGGTTTAGAAGGAAAAAAAGCTGTTCCTTCAATGCCAGATGTTTATCATGTATCTTTAGATCTATTAAAGGATGAAGTGGCTGAGCTGGTCAGTCTCGGAATTCAATCCGTCATTGTTTTTGGCATACCTGAAGAAAAAGATGATTGCGGAACGCAAGCTTACCATGACCATGGGATTGTGCAAGAAGCAATTGCCGAAATTAAAAAGCACTTCCCTGAGATGGTTGTCGTCGCTGATACATGCCTATGTGAATATACAGATCACGGACATTGCGGTCTGGTCAAAGACGGACAGATCCTGAATGATGAATCCTTGGAGCTATTGGCACAGACAGCTGTCAGCCAAGCAAAAGCCGGAGCGGATATCATTGCGCCTTCTAACATGATGGACGGATTTGTGACGGTTATCAGAGAAGCGTTAGATAAAGAAGGCTTCATCAATATTCCGATCATGTCTTACGCCGTGAAATATTCAAGTGAGTTTTACGGTCCGTTCCGTGATGCAGCAAACAGCACGCCTCAATTTGGCGACCGCAAAACGTATCAAATGGACCCTGCCAACCGTCTGGAAGCACTCCGTGAAGCCCAATCAGATGTTGAGGAAGGCGCGGACTTCCTGATTGTGAAACCTTCACTTTCTTATATGGATATCATGCGGGATGTGAAAAATGAGTTTACATTGCCGCTTGTGGCTTATAATGTAAGCGGAGAGTATTCTATGGTGAAGGCTGCAGCTCAGAACGGCTGGATCAAGGAAAAAGAGATTGTCTTAGAAATTTTGACAAGCATGAAGCGTGCGGGTGCCGACCTGATTATTACGTATCATGCAAAAGACGCAGCGAAATGGCTTGCGGAGTAATTTTATTCAGTTGACAGGAGTTGAGGCAGATGAGAAGCTATGAAAAATCAAAAGCGGCTTTTAAAGAAGCGCAAAAACTCATGCCGGGCGGTGTAAACAGCCCCGTTCGCGCCTTTAAATCGGTAGACATGGACCCGATTTTTATGGAGCGCGGAAAAGGCTCTAAAATCTATGATATTGATGGAAATGAGTATATTGATTACGTCTTGTCATGGGGGCCTTTAATTTTAGGACACACAAATGACCGCGTTGTAGAGAGCCTCAAAAAAGTGGCTGAATACGGGACAAGCTTCGGGGCTCCGACTGAGGTGGAGAATGAATTGGCGAAGCTCGTCATTGACCGAGTGCCGTCAGTAGAAATTGTACGGATGGTCAGCTCGGGAACCGAGGCGACCATGAGCGCGCTTCGTTTGGCAAGAGGATATACAGGCCGCAATAAGATTTTAAAATTTGAGGGCTGCTACCATGGACATGGAGATTCTCTGCTGATTAAAGCGGGTTCAGGAGTGGCGACACTCGGTCTGCCTGACAGCCCGGGCGTACCTGAAGGAATAGCGAAAAACACCATCACCGTTCCGTACAATGATTTAGAAAGTGTAAAGCTTGCATTCCAACAGTTCGGTGAAGATATTGCAGGCGTCATCGTAGAACCGGTTGCCGGAAACATGGGAGTAGTTCCGCCGCAAGAAGGCTTCCTGCAAGGATTGCGTGATATTACTGAACAGTACGGCACGTTGCTGATTTTTGATGAAGTCATGACTGGCTTCCGGGTCGATTACAAATGCGCCCAAGGCTATTTCGGCGTAACGCCTGATCTGACTTGCTTAGGAAAAGTGATCGGGGGCGGACTGCCTGTCGGCGCTTATGGCGGTAAAGCCGAAATTATGGAGCGGATTGCTCCGAGCGGTCCGATTTATCAGGCAGGTACGCTGTCAGGCAACCCGCTTGCGATGACGGCTGGACTCGAAACATTAAAGCAGCTCACGCCTGAATCATACAAGACCTTTATGAAAAAAGGCGACAGGCTGGAAGAAGGCATTTCAAAAGCGGCAGAGGCGCACGGTATTCCGCATACCTTTAACCGCGCAGGTTCAATGATCGGTTTCTTCTTTACAAATGAACCTGTCATCAATTATGAAACAGCCAAAGCATCGGATTTGAAGCTGTTTGCCAAGTATTATAAAGGAATGGCAAACGAAGGTGTGTTCCTTCCGCCGTCTCAATTTGAAGGGCTTTTCCTCTCGACGGCTCATACTGATGAAGATATTGAAAAAACAATTCAGGCAGCTGAGAACGTATTCGCTGAGATTAGCCGCGGATAAGTACGATAAAAACCGGTATCAAGGACATCCTTGTACCGGTTTTTCTATGCTTCCCCATTCATATTTTCTCCGTTTCATACATACACCTTTAGTGACATCTAATTTTAAGGATTAGATGAAAGGAGGATATGAACTTGCCGCAAAATCATCGATTGCAATTTTCTGTAGAAGAATCGATCTGTTTCCAAAAAGGACAGGAAGTTTCTGAACTGCTTTCCATTTCATTAGATCCTGATATTAGGGTTCAGGAAGTAAATGATTACGTTTCAATCAGAGGATCGCTTGAACTTACAGGTGAGTACAACATAGATCAGAGCAAAAATACTGAAGAGTTTTATACCGATAAGCGGTTTGTCGAAGAGGTCAGAAAGAGAGAGGATGGAACTGCGGAACTGACTCATTGTTTCCCTGTCGATATTACCATCCCGAAAAATAAAGTCAGTCATTTACATGAAGTTTTTGTGTTTATTGATGCATTTGACTATCAACTAACAGATTCGCGCATCCTGACGATCCAGGCTGATTTAGCAATAGAAGGCCTTCTTGATGACACAGCAGACAGGGAGCAAGACATTCCTCTCTATGAAGCTCCTGATGAAGGTTTTTCTGAGCCGCCAGAGCTATTTGCTTTAGAAGCAGAAGACAGCGAAGAAGAAGCGCCAGCCGAGCCGCCAGAGCTTCTAGTCTCGGAAGCGGTGTTTCGTGAAGAGCAGGAAAATGAAGAGGAAGAAGCTGGGCGGTCAGCGCCATTGGCTTTGAAATCAGAGGACAGCGAAGATATAAAGGTGGAAGAAGCGCTAGCTGAGCCGCCAGAGCTTGTTGTCTCGGAAGCGAGGCTTCGTGAAGAGCAAGCAGATGAAGAGGAAGAAGCTGAGCGGTCAGCGCCATTGGCTATAAAATCAGAGGACAGCGAAGATATAAAGGCGGAAGAAGCGCCAGCTGAGCCGCCAGAGCTTGTTGTCTCGGAAGCGAGGCTTCGTGAAGAACAGGAAAATGAAAAGAAAGAAGCTGAGCGGTCAGCGCCATTGGCTTTAAAAGCGGAGGACAGCGGTGGTATAAAGGCGGAAGAAGCGCCAGCTGAGCCGCCAGAGCTTGTTGTCTCGGAAGCGAGGCTTCGTGAAGAACAGGAAAATGAAAAGAAAGAAGCTGAGCGGTCAGCGCCATTGGCTTTAAAAGCGGAGGACAGCGGCGGTATAAAAGCAGAAGAAGCGTCAGTTGAGCCGCCAGAGCTTGTTGTCTCGGAAGCGAGGCTTCGTGAAGAACAGGAAAATGAAAAGAAAGAAGCTGAGCGGTCAGCGCCATTGGCTTTAAAAGCGGAGGACAGCGGCGGTATAAAGGCGGAAGAAGCGCCAGCTGAGCCGCCAGAGCTTGTTGTCTCGGAAGCGAGGCTTCGTGAAGAGCAAGCAGATGAAAAGGAAGAAGCTGAGCGGTCAGCGCCATTGGCTTTAAAAGCAGAGGACATTGGCGGTATAAAAGCGGAAGAAGCGCCAGCCGAGTCGCCAGAGCTTGTTGTCTCGGAAGCGAGGCTTCGTGAAGAGCAGGCGAATGAAGAGAAAGAAACTGTACGATCAGAATCAGCTGCTTTAAAAGCAGAGGACAGCAAAGATATAAAGGCAGAAGAAGCGAAGCCGCCGGAGCTCATTCTTTCAGAGGCAGGGCTTCGTGAGGAAGCGGAAACAATAGAAGCAGATTCCCCAAAGGCTGCTTCAGGAATTGAGATCCGCGAAAAAGCAGAGGCGGAGGAAGAGCAGGCTGAACTGTCAGAACCGCTTGTTTCAGAGGCGGAAATATCACTTGCTGTAA
The DNA here is from genome assembly GCF_054161355.1 of Bacillus sp. PK3-037. NCBI lineage: Bacteria > Bacillati > Bacillota > Bacilli > Caryophanales > Bacillaceae > Bacillus > Bacillus sp. PK3-037. The sequence continues at coordinate 1,401,154 of NZ_CP096408.1, forward strand.
AAGCTGAGCTTCAGCAAGAGGCTGAGCGTGGTGAAGAAAAAACAGAAAAGCCAGATTCTCCTATTCTTGAGCATGCTTTGCGTCAAGAATCCCAAAAAACAGAATCGGAGCTATCGGATCACATAGAGCCTGCACCTCGACAGGATGCAGAACAACCGGAGGAAGTCCAGGAAACTATACGTGAAGACGTTGTTTCTTTAGAAGGAAGCAGAGAGCAGGAAGAAGCGCCAGCTGCACTTTTAAAGGAAGAAGCAGCAGTTCCAACCCTGCATTTTAATCAAAAGATAAGTGCTGAAGAGGAATCTCAGGAAGAAGAGCTTACGCCGGCCTACCGTACCTTCCTGCCGGAACAAGATTCAGAAGAGCATTCCTTTTATTCAGCGCCTAAGTTGCTGGAGGAAGAAGAGCAGAAGAAAGAAAGCTTTGAAATTGAAGTGAGAAAAACACCTTCACCTGAAGAACCTGAGGAAGAGGCGTCTTTTCATTCTTACCAGCTGCCAGACACTTCCGAACCTGAAAGGAAGGAAACAGATGCTGTTCCTGCTGCTCAAACAAAGGAAACTGAAACAAAGGAAAATCATAATTCTCTTTATTTAACAAAACTCTTTACAAGAGAAGAGGATGAGTTTTCTAGAATGAAAATCTGTATTGTTCAGCAGGAAGATACCATTGAACGTTTATGCGAACGGTACGACATTACCTCCCAGCAGCTGATCAGGATGAATTCTTTGGCGCTGGATGATGAATTGAAAGCAGGGCAGATTCTTTATATCCCTCAATACAACAGCAGCCATGCGTAAGCCGTAAGCGATCGGAAAATGTGGTGAATGGAATGGAAGATGTCCAATCGGTTCTTCAGGAATACGGACTGACGGCTCAATTTATTGAGCCAGTCAGTCCTCGTGTGTGGAAAGTGTATTCAGATTATGGGGTATTTGCGCTGAAAAAAATGAAATCGGTTCGCGGCAAACATTTTACAGATCAAATGGTGGCAATTGAGGAAAAAGGCTTTCATTCCTTTGTTCCCATTTACAGAACAAATGGGGGAGAGTTTTTCTCCGGGGGCGTACAAACTGGAGACTCCTATTACTTAATGCCTTGGCTCCAATTTGACCAAGAGGAAGAGCGGGATCAGAAACATGCCTATCTATTTAGAGAAACAGCCCGCCTTCACGAGAGAACTGCGCAGGAAATTAAGGTCAGGCGTGAAGACATTGAACGCCACTATGAACAAACGAGAAAAAAGTGGGAAAATCAAAAGGTCATTTATGAACAGTTTGTAGACAGAGCTGAGAAAGAATGGTACCTTTCTCCCTTTGAATTGCAGGCTATAACCTATTTTTCAGAAACCATTTCCGCCGTAAACTTTGCGCTTGAGCGGATTAAGGACTGGTATGAAGCGGCAAAAGAAAAAGGCTCCTCAAGGGTTGTCATTACCCACGGCAGCCTGTCTATTCACCATTTTCTGTACAATGATGCAGGGACCGGATACTTTACGAATTTTGAGAGAGCGTCTGTGGGGCCGCCGCATAACGACTTGCTCGGCTTTTACACACGAATGTTCAGCGGTTTTCCAAAAGCTTGTCCGGAGTGTGTCGATTGGTTTTATTCATATACGAAAGCATTTCCTCTGCATGAGGCTGAAATCAGTCTTTTTCTCAGTTACATGGCTTATCCGGAAGCGGTGTACAAAGTGCTGAACCGCTATCAGACCGGGAAAAGACGGCGTGAAAAAGATGAATGTACACACTTATTAAAGGCATACTGGCAAATGAAAAATATTGAGCCGTTTGTGATGAAAATCCATCAAATTGAACAAGAGAAAAAATTTCAGGCGGAAAACGAGTCCACGTCTTAATTGGCGCGGACTTGTTTGTTTATATCCATTCCAAATGAAGCGCACAGGCTAACAGAATCAATATTGCGAGCAGCAAGACATCAAAGGTTGTCGGAAAGAAAATGGTTCTGATGCCTTGGAAAATCGTAATCGGGATAATCACTTGCGCGGATACAAGCCGAATTTGCCTGACCCACGGCGGCAGGGAATAAGAGCTGAAACGTTTCTTCACGGTGCATCCTCCTCTACGCATTTACAAGCATCATATGTATACTTGGTCAATAGGTGCCTGCCCATCTTGTATAGGAAGCAGTATTTTTGGAAAAGATGATTGACGAATCAAAAACACTTTTACTATAATAAAGAACATAAATAAAGTATATAATGAGCTGATAGATACACCTGCTTAGAACGGGAAGAGTACAAGAAAGACGCATGCAGAGAGAGAAGCCGCTTGCTGAAAGGCTTCTTATGTTGTCTGATTGGAAGGTCGCCCGGGAGCATAATTTCTTGAAAGAAGAGTAGAGAAATTCGGGAAACCCCCGTTATCCGTTGAAGCGCATGAACTGACAAAGTTCATGAAAAAAGGTGGTACCGCGAAAGAGCTTTTTCGTCCTTTTCCCAAGGATGAAGGGCTCTTTTTTCGTTCTCAGCCATTTTAAACATGCTGGAGGGTTATGATGGAAACGAATGAACAAACAATGCCGACGAAATACGATCCGGCTGCAGTTGAAAAAGACCGATATGATTTTTGGCTAAAAGGTAAGTTTTTTGAAGCAGGCAGCGATCAGACAAAGGAGCCGTACTCTGTCGTTATTCCGCCGCCAAACGTAACAGGAAGGCTTCACCTTGGCCACGCTTGGGATACCACGCTGCAAGACATTGTAACAAGAATGAAACGCATGCAGGGGTATGATGTACTGTGGCTTCCGGGTATGGACCACGCCGGCATCGCGACACAGGCTAAAGTTGAAGCGAAACTTCGTGAAGAAGGCACAAGCCGTTACGATTTAGGCCGTGAGAAATTTCTTGAAGAAACGTGGAAGTGGAAGGAAGAGTATGCTGACTTCATCCGCAGCCAGTGGGCGAAATTAGGGCTTGGCCTTGATTATTCCCGTGAACGCTTTACGCTTGATGAAGGCTTAAACAGAGCGGTTCGCGAAGTGTTCGTCAAACTTTATGAAAAAGGCTTGATCTACAGAGGCGAATACATCATAAATTGGGACCCTGCAACAAAAACAGCTTTATCAGACATTGAGGTCATTTACAAGGATGTTCAAGGCGCGTTTTATCACATGAGCTATCCGCTTGCTGACGGATCAGGTTCAATTGAAATCGCGACGACACGTCCAGAAACGATGCTTGGTGATTCAGCCGTTGCGGTTCACCCTGAAGATGAGCGCTACAAGCACCTTATCGGAAAAACGGTTATTCTGCCTATCACAAATCGTGAAATACCGATTGTCGGCGATGACTATGTTGATATGGAATTTGGTTCAGGTGCGGTGAAAATTACGCCTGCCCATGATCCGAACGACTTCGAGCTTGGCAACCGCCATAACTTAGAGCGCATTCTTGTCATGAATGAAGACGGCACGATGAATGAAAATGCGCTGCAATATCAAGGCATGGATCGCTTTGAATGCCGCAAAAAGCTCGTTAAAGATTTACAGGAGGCAGGCGTTCTCTTCAAAATCGAGGACCATCTGCACTCTGTCGGACATAGTGAACGAAGCGGAGCGGTTGTTGAGCCTTATCTTTCTACCCAATGGTTTGTGCGCATGCAACCGCTTGCTGATGCAGCAATTGAATTGCAGGAGAAAGAAGAAAAAGTCAACTTTGTGCCTGACCGCTTCGAAAAAACGTATTTGCATTGGATGGAAAATATCCGCGACTGGTGTATTTCCCGTCAATTATGGTGGGGCCACCGCATTCCTGCCTGGTATCATAAAGAAACAGGCGAGTTATATGTCGGTCTTGAAGCGCCGGAGGACAGCGAAAATTGGGAGCAGGATACAGACGTGCTGGATACATGGTTCAGTTCTGCGCTCTGGCCTTTCTCCACTATGGGCTGGCCTGATTTGACAGCTGAAGACTTTAAACGCTATTATCCGACTGACGTTCTCGTTACAGGCTACGACATCATTTTCTTCTGGGTGTCACGCATGATTTTCCAAGGGATTGAATTTACTGGCGAACGTCCGTTTAAAGATGTTTTAATCCATGGCTTAATCCGTGATGAGCAAGGCAGAAAAATGAGTAAATCTCTTGGCAACGGTGTCGATCCGATGGACGTGATTGACAAGTACGGAGCCGATTCTCTTCGCTATTTCCTGGCGACTGGAAGCTCTCCTGGCCAAGATCTTCGTTTCAGCTATGAAAAAGTGGAATCGACTTGGAATTTTGCCAATAAAATTTGGAACGCTTCTCGTTTCGCATTAATGAACATGGATGGCATGACATATGATGAGCTTGATCTTTCAGGTGAGAAATCAGTAGCTGACAAGTGGATTTTAACGCGTTTAAACGAAACGATCGAAAGTGTGACACAGCTAGCTGATAAATATGAATTTGGTGAAGTCGGCCGCCATTTATATAACTTTATTTGGGACGATTTCTGTGATTGGTATATTGAAATGGCGAAGCTTCCTCTATACGGAGAAGACGAAGCGGCTAAGAAAACAACCCGTTCTATCCTTGCTTACGTACTGGATCAAACGATGCGCCTCCTCCATCCGTTTATGCCATTCTTAACGGAGGAAATTTGGCAGCACCTGCCGCACCAAGGAGAATCCATTACTGTAAGCACATGGCCTGTTGTTGTGCCTGAGCATACAGACACTGAAGCTGCTGCTGACATGAAGCTTCTCGTTGAACTGATCCGTTCTGTGCGTAATATCCGCAGCGAAGTAAACACACCGATGAGCAAGCAAGTTGAACTGTACATTAAAGCGAGCACGGACGAGGTCGCAGCCCGTCTCGAAGCAAACCGTTCTTATGTGGAACGCTTTACTAATCCGAGCGTGCTGAAAATCGGTACAGATATCGAAGCTGCTGATAAAGCAATGACGGCAGTTGTCACAGGAGCAGAGGTCATACTTCCGCTTGAAGGTTTAATTAATATCGATGAAGAAATCGCCCGTCTGCAAAAAGAATTCGATAAGCTGACGAAAGAAGTCGAGCGTGTCCAAAAGAAACTTGGAAACGAAGGATTTATAAAAAAAGCGCCTGCGCACGTAATTGATGAAGAACGTGAGAAAGAGAAAGATTATGTGGCAAAGCGTGACGCTGTTCAAAAACGAATGGCTGAGCTGAAGGGCTAATGAAAAGCCGAGGCGGTTTCTTGAGAAACCGCCTTGTCTTATAAAAGAGGGGATTATCATTGTTTACTGCATATGAAGAAGCGCGCAGCTGGATTCACAGCCGTCTAAAATTCGGAGTGAAGCCCGGTCTTGATCGAATGAAGCAGCTGATGGCGCGATTGGACCATCCTGAAAAGAATATCCGCGCGCTCCACGTGGCGGGAACAAACGGCAAAGGATCAACTGTCGCTTTTATCCGTTCTATGCTGCAAGAAGCGGGATACACTGTCGGTACGTTTACATCGCCTTATATCATCACATTTAATGAGCGCATCAGCGTAAACGGCACACCTATTACAGATGAGGAGTGGGTCACACTCGTTAATCAGGTGAAACCGATCGTTGAAGAGCTCGATCAAACTGAACACGGTCAGCCGACAGAATTTGAAATTATGACGGCTTGTGCATTTTTATATTTTGCTGCGTATCATCAGGTTGATTTTGTTATTTTTGAAACAGGTCTGGGCGGAAGGTACGATTCTACCAATGTTGTCGAACCGCTTTTAACCGTCATCACAAGCATCGGACACGACCATATGAACATTTTAGGAAACACCATTGAAGAAATCGCAGGCGAAAAAGCCGGGATTATAAAAGAAGGCATTCCGATCGTGACAGCCGTTACCCAGCCGGAAGCCTTACAGGTAATCCGGCATGAAGCTGAACGAAAATCTGCTCCTTTTCAGTCATTGCATGATACAAGCAGGATTTATAATGAAAAGGCTCTCCCTGCAGGAGAACAGTTTTCTTTCAAAACCGGAGAAACGTGTTATGAAGATATTCGAACATCACTCATCGGTACGCATCAAAGACAAAATGCGGCATTGTCCATTTTGGCTGCCGAGTGGCTTAACAGGGAAAATATTGCTGAAATGAGTGATGCTGCGTTAAGAAGCGGGCTCGTAAAGGCTGCTTGGCCGGGCAGATTAGAGTTGGTTCAGGAACATCCGCCGGTATATTTAGACGGCGCCCATAATGAAGAAGGGATCGATAAGCTGACTGAAACGATGAAGCAGCGTTTCCCGGATTCCGACATTTGTGTGGTGTTCAGTGCGTTAAAGGATAAGCCGTATCATGACATGATTAAGAAACTGGAAACGATCGCGCACTCGATTCATTTTGCTTCTTTTGATTTTCCGCGTGCTTCTCTAGCGAAAGATCTGTATGATGCTAGTGAAATCAGCAGCAAAAGCTGGAATGAAGATCCGGAGCATGTGATCAAATTAATAGAAAGCAAAAAAGGCTCAAATGATATCGTGCTCATTACGGGATCACTTTATTTTATTTCTGACATTCGAAAAAGAATGTTGTAATGAATTTGGCCCGGCAGAATCAATAATGATATTCTGCCGGGATTTTTTCTGTCAAAATCTAAAATTGCTTATTATAGATCAATATGCTTGCTGTGCTACAATCCATAGCATAATCTAAAGAGAGTAAAGGTGTGTTGTCTATGATTCCGATTCTTTTTGTCCTCGGCCTTATCCTCGGTTCATTTTATTATACGGTTGGATGCCGTATCCCCTTGCGCATATCCATCATAAGTCCGCGTTCGGCATGTTCCTTTTGCCGTCGAACCCTAACCCCGACGGAATTAATCCCTGTTTTATCTTTTATTCTGCAAAAAGGCAACTGCAAAAGCTGCGGCCAAAAGCTCTCTCTTATGTACCCGGCGGCAGAGCTCTCGACAGCGAGTTTATTTGGAGCCGCGGGATTTCGTTTCGGTTTGTCTTGGGAACTGATTGTTGCGTTGGTGTTTCTATCTCTTCTAATTATTGTTTCTGTGACAGATATTCACTTTATGCTGATTCCAAATCGCATATTGCTGTTCTTTCTTCCCTTTCTGGCGGCTGGCAGAATCATTTCTCCGCTTCTTTCTTGGTATGAAGGCTTTATAGGCGCGGCTGCCGGTTTTCTTTTACTGGCCTTTATTGCCGTCATCACTCATGGAGGAATAGGGGGAGGGGATGTTAAATTATTTGCCGTTATTGGCCTTGTGCTTGGTGTAAAAATGCTTGCTGCCGCCTTTTTCTTTTCTGTTCTTATAGGCGCATTGTACGGAGCTGCCGCTGTACTGTTCGGAAGGCTGGCCAGAAAACAGCCGCTTCCCTTTGCCCCGGCCATTGCGGCAGGAAGTATTTTCGCTTATTTATACGGTGACTCTATCATTTCCTTTTATGTCAAAACGGCGTTAGGCTGACTGATGAAAAATTTGACGAACGTTTTTTGGACAAGACGACAAAAGTCTTGTTCTTTTTTTTTTCGCCTGTGCTAAAGTGTGTAGCATGAAAAGCCACAAGAACGGTCACACAAATGAAGGGAGGAAGCGGAATTGAAAAAAAGGAAGCAAAAAAAAATCAGTAAAGCGGAAAAAAAAGCCCTTAAGGTGACGATTAATGGAAAAGAAGAAACAGTTTACGAACAAGAGACACCGAAGACAGAGCAAGAAAAAGACATGACGTTTTCAAATTGGGAGGAAAAGAGAAAGGCGGAGCAGGAGGTTGCGGCATCCCATGAACATCCTGATGAAGATGAATTCAACTGGGATTCAGACGAGGATAAGGTGTTTAAAGATGACCCCAAAGTTGTTCCTCCTTATCAAAAGAAGAAATCGAAGCTCTATTCAAAAGGAAAGTCAGGGTCGGCCAAGCCGGTAAAAAGAGTGGCGGCGACAATTGCCTTTGCGGCGGTTTTAGGCACAGGCTTAGGGCTATTCGCATTGAATATATCAGGCAATAAAGAAGCGTCGGCGCCAGCCTCCTTAGATGATTCTTTAGGCAGCCAGACTGCAAAAGCAGGAGATACAACTGCGGAGAAACAAAGCACCGGCGGAGAAAAACAAGCGGCACAAACGGAAGGTACATATAAAACATATGCAGTTCAAGCAGGAAAGTTTTCGAATGAAAAGGGTGCTGAGACGTTAACTGAACAGCTGACTGAAAAAGGATATTCCGCCGTCTCCCTGTCAAAGGATGACGGGTATACGTATGTCATTGCGGGCCTTGCAAATGATAAGGCGGTATCACAGCAGTTAGGGCAGCTTTTGATCGACAGCGATTTTGAAGCTTGGGGAGGCAAGGAATTAACCTTATCAATAGAGTCGGATATGACAGATTCTTTCAAGAAAACAGCAGAGCTCTCTGCGAAGGCGATCCTCGGAGAAGATATCACAAAAGCAAGTGTTAAAAAAATAGAAAAGTCGCTCGGTGAATCAGAAGCGGCTGAAACGGGAGAGAAAAAAGCAGTTTTGCAGGCGTTAAAGGAATTAGAGGACCCAAGTGCTGAAGCCGGATGGAAGGCTCAGCAGCAGCTTTTAGCCGTAATTAAATAATAGAAAGTGGCTGAGCCTTCGTCCTTAGTGACAGGCTTTTTTTATTTTGTCATGAAAAAGTTATTTTTCTGAAATTGTGGCGAGCCTTATGATTTGGTAGGATAAATGAGTATCTTTTTTTCTTAAGCAAACCCTGAAAGGATGACGAACATGGCTAAGCCGCTTATACTTGCATCACAATCTCCGCGAAGAAAAGAACTCCTCGATCTGCTTCAGATTCCCTACACCATTATTGTCAGTGAAGTAGAGGAAAAATTAAATCGAAACTTTTCACCTGAAGAAAACGTCCAATGGTTGGCAAAACAAAAAGCTAAGGCTGTGGCCGATCTCAATCCGGGCGCAATCGTAATCGGTGCTGATACAATGGTATGTCTTGACGGTGAGTGCCTTGGCAAACCGCAAGATCAAGAAGAAGCCGCTGCAATGCTTCGCAGGCTTTCCGGCCGTAGTCATTCAGTGATAACCGCTGTCAGTATTCAAGCCGCAAATCACAGCGAAACGTTCTATGATAAGACAGAGGTTGTGTTTTGGCCCCTCAGCGAAGAAGAGATTTGGACTTATATTGAAACGAAAGAGCCGATGGATAAAGCAGGTGCTTACGGCATCCAAGGAAAAGGCGCACTTTTTGTAAAAAAAATAGACGGAGATTATTATTCAGTCGTAGGGCTCCCTATATCAAAAACAATGAGAGTTCTGAAGGATTTTGATGTAGAAGCCTGACGATTTTTATAAACGGGAAGGGAAAGAAAAGGAGGGCTTGATCATACACGATCTGCCATTAAAACTCAGAGATTTCCCAAAGAAAGAAAAACCTAGAGAACGGCTGCTGAAAGTCGGAGCCGAGAACTTAGCAAACAACGAACTTTTGGCTATTTTATTGCGGACAGGCACAAAGAACGAATCTGTTATGAACCTTTCAAACAGGCTTCTGCGCTCGTTTGACGGGCTGCGTCTGCTGAAAGAAGCTTCCGTTGAGGAGCTGTCCAGCATCCCGGGAATCGGTCTGGTGAAGGCTGTGCAAATACTGGCAGCAGTTGAACTGGGAAGCCGTATTCATAAATTAGCCAATGAAGAACATGTTGTAATCCGCTCCCCGGAAGACGGCGCAAACCTGGTCATGGAGGATATGCGCTTTTTAACCCAGGAGCATTTTGTCTGTTTATATTTAAATACAAAAAACCAAGTCATCCATAAACGCACTGTTTTTATCGGAAGTCTGAATTCATCCATTGTCCACCCTCGGGAGGTATTTAAAGAAGCGTTCAAACGATCTGCTGCTTCCTTTATTTGTATCCACAATCATCCTTCGGGGGATCCGACGCCGAGCAGGGAAGATATTGAAGTGACAAGACGGCTGTTTGAATGCGGAAACCTGATTGGCATCGAGCTGCTTGACCATTTGGTGATTGGCGACAAAAAATTTGTGAGTTTAAAGGAAAAAGGATATTTGTAACACTTTTTTTTTCGTCGAATTAAGCTATAATAGAGTTTATGAGTTTTTCCCTTTAGGGTATTTTTGCTTTAAGAAAGGAAGATACATACATATGTTTGGAATTGGTACAAGAGACCTTGGTATAGATCTTGGAACTGCGAATACGCTTGTTTTTGTGAAAGGTAAAGGAATTGTTGTGAGAGAGCCGTCAGTCGTTGCTCTGCAAACGGATACGAAATCGATTGTTGCTGTCGGAAATGATGCGAAAAATATGATCGGACGGACTCCTGGAAACGTAGTAGCTCTTCGCCCGATGAAAGACGGCGTTATCGCTGATTATGAAACAACGGCTACCATGATGAAATATTACATCAATCAAGCCATTAAAAATAAAGGCATGTTTGCCAGAAAACCTTATGTCATGGTTTGTGTGCCATCCGGCATTACTGCGGTTGAAGAGCGTGCTGTTATCGATGCGACAAGACAAGCCGGAGCGCGTGACGCGTATCCGATCGAAGAACCGTTTGCTGCGGCTATCGGCGCTAATCTGCCGGTTTGGGAACCGACTGGAAGCATGGTTGTTGATATCGGTGGCGGAACGACAGAAGTTGCGATTATTTCCCTCGGAGGTATTGTAACATCTCAATCCATCCGCGTTGCCGGTGATGAAATGGACGATGCGATTATCAACTACATCAGAAAAACATACAACCTGATGATCGGGGACCGCACTGCTGAAGCGATTAAAATGGATATCGGCTCTGCTGAATCTGCAGAAGAATCCGATAAAATGGAAATCCGCGGCCGTGACTTGCTGACTGGCCTGCCGAAAACGATCGAAATTACTGGAAAAGAAATTTCTAATGCTCTGCGTGACACTGTGTCAACCATTGTAGAGGCAGTGAAAAGCACACTTGAAAAAACACCGCCTGAGCTTGCCGCAGATATCATGGACAGAGGTATTGTGTTAACCGGCGGCGGAGCGCTTCTTCGTAATCTGGACAAAGTCATCAGCGAAGAAACAAAAATGCCGGTCCTTATCGCTGAAGACCCGCTTGATTGTGTAGCGATCGGTACAGGAAAAGCACTGGAGCACATCCATCTTTTCAAAGGAAAAACAAGATAATCGGGAGTTCAATAGAAGAGGTGTAACACGATGCCGAATAAACGGTTAATGCTATTACTTCTGTGTATTATCATATTGGTGGCTATGATTGGATTTTCGCTGAAGGACGGCCGTAATACCACCTGGCCTGAGAAACTGATCGGTGATACGACGGGAGTATTTCAAAACATTTTTCATACGCCTGCCGAATTTTTTGCAGGGATATTTGAGAACATTAGTGATTTAAAAAACACATACGAAGAAAACGAGCGTCTGAGAGAAAAGCTTGACGGACAGACAAAATATGAAGCCAAGCTCCAAGAACTTGAAGACGAAAACAAATCCTTGCGTGACGAACTCGGCCATGTGAAATCAATAAAAGATTACAAGCCGATTTTGGCGACAGTTATTGCCAGAAGCCCTGATAACTGGGCGAAGCAGGTGACCATTAACAAAGGGACTCAGCAAAACGTAGCGAAAGATATGGCTGTAACGAACGAAAAAGGCGCATTAATCGGTAAGATTAAAAGCTCCGGCCTTAATAACTTTACGTCTACGGTCCAGCTTTTAAGCGATACTGACCGGAATAACAGAGTCGCAACAACCATTTCCGGGAAAAAAGGCAGCAAAGGCTACGGTTTAATCGAAGGCTATGATAAAGACAAAAAACGGCTGAAGATGACCATAATCGAACGCAAGGATAAACAAGACGTGAAAAAAGGCGATCTGATTGAAACGTCGGGCACAGGAGGCGTATTTCCAGAAGGGCTGACAATCGGTGAAGTGACTGAGATCGAGTCTGACTCTTATGGATTAACGAAAGTAGCCTATGTAAAACCTGCGGCTGATCTTTCTGATTTAAATAATGTGATCATTGTTAATCGTGATGTGCCGACTGTCGATACAGAGGAGGAAGGATCGTGAAACGTTTCCTTCTCCCTTTCGTTATGATGTTGGTTTTTTCGGCGGAAAGCATCTTTACTGATCTGGTGCATTTCCCGTTCGTCACGGATGACCAGGTGCTCGTCCCGCGTTTTCTAATGCTTGTGCTGATTTTTATGTCGGCTTTTATCAATCAAAAACACGCGGTGATTTACGGTTTTATTTTCGGCTTTCTATATGATATGAATTATACAAGTCTATTAGGTGTTTATATGTTTGGCTTTGCGGGGCTAAGCTATTTGGCGTCAAAAGCGTTTAAAGTGCTGCACACAAACGCTTTTGTCGTCATCCTGATTGCTGTTCTCGCAGTTTGCCTGCTTGAATTTTATGTATTCGGTATTCAGTCGCTGATTCACAAAGACATTATGACGTTTAATGGCTTTGTGCTAGACCGGTTTATACCGACAGTTTTATTAAATATGATAAGCGCACTCATCCTGGTTCTCCCATTTAGATTATTTTTTATGAGTCTAAAGAAAGAATTGAGAGATGAGTAAAAAGGATTTTATCTTTTTTTGACGAAATGAGTATGTTGTTGAGGTGAATATTGTGAAGACCAAAAAGCAGCAATATGTAACGATAAAAGGAACAAAGAATGGTTTGACATTGCATCTTGATGATGCATGTTCTTTTGATGAGCTTCTCGATGGTCTTCAGAATATGCTGTCAATTGAACAATATACAGATGGAAAAGGCCAGAAAATCAGCGTTCACATTAAGCTGGGCAATCGCTGCTTATATCAGGAGCAAGAGGAACAGCTGACCGAATTAATTGCGTCAAAGAAAGATTTGTTTGTTCATTCTATTGAGAGTGAAGTCATTACTAAAAAAGAAGCACAGCGTATGAAAGAGGAAGCTGAAATTATTTCTGTTTCAAAAATTGTCCGTTCAGGCCAAGTGCTCGAGGTGAAGGGCGATTTGCTTCTAATCGGAGATGTGAACCCGGGCGGGACAGTCAGAGCCGGCGGAAACATTTTTGTTCTGGGTTCGCTGAAAGGGATTGCCCACGCCGGATTTAACGGAAATAATCATGCGGTCATTGCTGCCTCTGAAATGCTGCCGACACAGTTAAGAATCAATCACGTGTTAAATCGCTCCCCAGACCACATTCAAAAAGGGAACGAAATGGAATGTGCTTATTTAGATACAGACGGAAATATGGTCATTGAACGCCTTCAACATTTGGCTCATTTAAGACCTGATCTAACAAGGCTTGAGGGAGGAATGTGAATTGGGTGAGGCTATCGTAATAACTTCGGGAAAAGGCGGAGTAGGTAAAACAACAACATCTGCTAACCTCGGTACCGCCTTAGCCATTTTAGGGAAGCGTGTATGTTTAGTAGATACTGATATAGGACTGCGCAACCTGGATGTAGTAATGGGTCTTGAAAATAGAATTATTTATGATCTCGTAGACGTTGTAGAGGGCAGATGTAAAATGCATCAGGCGCTCGTAAAGGATAAACGTTTTGATGATTTGCTCTATTTAATGCCCGCTGCTCAAACGAGCGATAAAACGGCTGTTGCTCCTGAACAAATTAAAACTATGGTCCAAGAGCTCAAGCAGGAATTTGATTATGTCATCATAGACTGTCCCGCAGGAATTGAGCAAGGATACAAAAACGCCGTTTCCGGGGCTGATAAGGCGGTAGTGGTCACAACGCCTGAAATTTCAGCTGTGCGAGATGCTGATCGCATTATAGGGCTTTTGGAGCAAGAAGAAAATATTGAACCGCCGCGGCTCGTTGTAAACAGAATCAGAAATCACCTGATGAAAAACGGTGACACGATGGATATCGATGAAATCGTTCAGCATTTGTCGATTGATTTGCTCGGTATCGTTGCCGATGATGATGAAGTCATTAAGGCATCTAACCATGGCGAACCGATTGCAATGGATCCTAAAAACCGCGCTTCCATCGCATATCGCAATATTGCCCGCCGCATTTTAGGCGAATCTGTTCCTTTGCAGGTGCTTGAAGAGCAAAACAAGGGAATGATGGCTAAGATTAAGTCATTTTTCGGAGTAAGATCATAATTTCATAGAATAAAAGAGAAGAATCTGACAAAGCAAATGCTGTGTCAGGTTTTTTTGTTTCTGACTGCTCTGTGCTGAAGGTAAATCGAATAATTGCCGTGGACAAGACATATGATGTACAAACCCAACGAATGCAAAGGATGATGGCAATGAGTCACAGAGCAGATGAAATCAGAAAACGATTAGAGAAAAGAAGGAAACAGGTTTCCGGCTCAAAACGTTTCCCTACTCAGACAGGTTCCGAAAAGCAAAAACCGCCGTCTTGGGTCATGATGTCTGATCAGGAAAAACATGGAACCCTCCCGGTGTATGAAGATGGCAATTCGAATTTCAGCGGAAGACACCCTTTGGTGAAAACAGACTCAATTATTCTGAAATGTCTTCTATCGGCCTGCCTTGTTCTTGTTTCTGCTATAGCCTATAAAACAAATATTGGACCTGTCAGCCAGATCAAGCCGGTTGTTGCACAAACCTTCGAAACAGAATTTCAATTTGCTTCAGCAAGCCATTGGTTTGAAACGAAATTTGGCAGCCCGCTTGCATTTCTCGCTCCTGAGAAGAAAAATAAGGAACAGCAGGTTGAAGTGGGTCAGGATCTCGTCGCACCCGCGTCTGGTAAAGTTCAGCAGGATTTTCAGGACAACGGGGAAGGCATTAAAGTCGAAACTAGCAGCGATACAATCGATTGTATAAAAGAGGGCTATGTTGTTGAAGTCAGTAAAGACGGTGAGACGGGGCTGACAGTGAAAGTGCAGCATGCTGACAATACCTACAGCATTTATGGCGAACTGAAAGACGTGGATGTCGCTTTATATGATTTTGTAGATAAAGGCAAAAAGCTCGGTTCGATTAAACTCGATGATCATAACAAAGGGCTCTATTATTTTGCCATGAAAGACGGCGACAAATTTATTGATCCGATTCAGGTGATCTCATTTGAATAAATGGCTTGACCTCATCTTGAAAATTCATGTTCATCCTTTTCTTTGGATTATCATGGCGCTGGGGCTGATTACAGGGCATATGAAGGCATTGCTGTGTTTGCTTGTGATTGTTCTGATCCATGAGCTGGGGCATGCCGCTCTGGCCGTGTTTTTTTCTTGGAGAATCAAGCGTGTTTTTTTGCTGCCATTTGGAGGGACAGTTGAAGTGGAAGAGCACGGAAATCGGCCGTTAAAGGAAGAGTTTGCGGTTATTCTTGCCGGACCTCTTCAGCACATTTGGCTCCAGTTTGCGGCTTGGATGATTGCAGGCCTCTCAATAATTGATCAGCAGACCTTTGAACTGTTTACATTTTATAATCTATCTATTTTATTTGTGAATCTGCTGCCGATTTGGCCGCTTGATGGCGGCAAGCTGTTATTTTTAATTTTTTCAAAGCATCTGGCTTTTCAAAAAGCGCACCGGCTGAATCTAAAGACTTCACTTGTGTGCTGCCTGATTCTCGCATGCTGGGTTTTATTTGCGGTTCCTCTGCAAATCAGCGCATGGGTTCTGTTTGTCTTTCTGGCTGTTTCTTTGTTTGAGGAGTACAGGCAAAGACACTATATCCATGTGAGGTTTCTCCTGGAAAGATATTATGGGAAAAACCGCGAGCTTGAAAAATTGCTTCCGCTTACCGTTAATGCTGAGGACAAAGTCTATCATGTCATGGCGGAATTCAAACGAGGCTGCAAGCATCCCATTATTATAGAAAAATCCGGCGAGAAGCTAAGCCAGCTGGATGAGAATGAAGTGCTGCATGCCTACTTTGCTGATAAACGGACAAATTCCTCCATGGAAGAGCTGCTGCTCCCTTATTAAAATCGATTGACAAACGCCTTGTATTCTGATATATTTTTTAATGTTATGGATGTAGCACCAATGCTACAACCGCTCAGTACAGGTGTTAAGAGTTGTTATACAGCCCCCTGGTATCTGGCGAGTCTTAGTCTAATAGGAGGTGCAGAGAATGTACGCAATCATTAAAACAGGCGGTAAACAAATTAAAGTTGAAGAAGGCCAAACTGTTTACATCGAGAAACTTGCTGCTGAAGCAGGTGAAACAGTTACTTTTGAAGACGTTTTGTTTGTTGGCGGAGACAACGTGAAAGTCGGCAACCCTACAGTTGAAGGCGCAACAGTAACGGCTAAAGTTGAAAAACAAGGCCGCGCGAAAAAAATCACTGTTTTCAGATACAAAGCAAAGAAAAACGTTCATAAAAAACAAGGTCATCGTCAGCCTTACACTAAATTGACGATCGAAAAAATCAACGCGTAAGCATGATTCAGGCAACAATCAGACGGTCCCGTACTGACAAAAGCTTATTGTCTTTTGAAATGACGGGCCACGCCAACTTTGCTGAACATGGACAAGATCTCGTATGTGCCGGAGTAACAGCCGTTGTGTTTGGATCCGTTAACGCGGTCATCGCTCTGGCGGGCTTCGAGCCGCTTCTTGATATAGGAGAAGATGGGGGTTATTTCTATTTTGAATTCCCTGAATCTCTCGATCCGGAGGCGCGCCAAAAAGCTCAGTTGCTGATTGAAGGCATGATTGTTTCGTTAGAGACAATTGAGCGGGATTATAAAGACCACTTGCGTGTGACCACAAACATAATATAGGAGGTGAGCTACATGCTTAGATTAGATCTTCAGTTTTTCGCTTCTAAAAAAGGAGTAGGTTCTACAAAGAACGGACGTGACTCTGAGGCTAAACGTTTAGGTGCTAAACGTGCTGACGGTCAATTCGTAACAGGCGGTTCTATCCTTTACCGTCAACGCGGAACAAAAATTTACCCAGGTGAAAACGTGGGCCGCGGCGGAGATGACACTCTTTTTGCGAAAATCGACGGAACTGTTAAATTCGAACGTTTCGGCCGTGACCGCAAAAAAGTGAGCGTATATCCTGTAGCTCAATAATGATTCAAAAACTCCGGTCGATAATGACTGGAGTTTTTTTTGCAATACGCGGAGTAAGCATCAAGAATGTTATGCAGAGTATGTGCGAGCAGACCCCGCCAAGAATGAGAACGAATGTCTCAAACCCACTGGATATGTTCCCCAAGCAGTAATACATAAAATGTTCTGCCTGGCTGAAAATCAACCAAAGCCAGAAAAAAGGAACATGATATTTCTGGGAAAAACAATTGTTTTTCTATCAAAGCCTTCTCTGTTATAATTCATAATACACACTTATACAGACTCCTAAATAAGAAATCAAATGATTGGGAGTGCGAAAATGAAGGATGTTTCAAAAAATCAAGAAGAAAATATAAGCGATACGGCTTTAACGAATGAACTGATTCATCTTCTTAGCCATTCCCGGCATGATTGGATGAATAAGCTGCAGCTTATTAAAGGAAACTTAAGCTTGCAGAAGTATGACCGCGTCTTTGAAATCATTGAAGAAATGGTGATAGACGCTAAGCACGAATCAAAGCTCTCAAACCTGAAAACACCGCATTTAGCGTTTGATTTTCTTACGTTTAATTGGAAAGCCCAATGTATGACACTTGAATATGAAGTTCTCGGGGAAATTAAGGATTTGTCAGCTTATGATGAAAAATTGGCGAAACTGATGAGAAAGCTGTTTCATTTGTTTGAACAAGCAGTTACTAGAGGCAGTGAAAATCATTTAACCGTTTCGCTTCAAACTGATCATCCTGACAGACAGCTGATTCTTTATCTTGATTTTCACGGCACGTTTGCCAATATATCTGCCTTTGACGATTTTCGGCAAAATGGATATGAGGACTTTGATATCATGCGTTTTGAGATCACAAGTCACGAATGTCTGATTGAAATTGGGTTGAACTAGCGGAGTTTTTTAACGGTTTAGAACGGAGGACATTATGTTTGTAGATCAGGTGAAAGTGTATGTAAAAGGCGGCGACGGAGGCAACGGGATGGTTGCGTTTCGCCGTGAAAAATATGTGCCGAAAGGCGGCCCTGCCGGCGGCGACGGCGGAAAAGGAGGAGACGTCGTTTTTGAAGTGGACGAAGGTCTCCGTACTCTTATGGATTTTAGATATAAAAAACACTTTAAAGCGATTCGCGGCGAGCATGGCATGTCAAAAAACCAGCATGGACGAAATGCTGATGATATGGTCATTAAAGTTCCGCCTGGCACTGTTGTGACAGACGATGATACAAAACAGGTCATTGCCGATTTAACTGAACATGGACAGCAGGCTGTCATCGCAAGGGGCGGAAGAGGCGGAAGAGGGAACTCACGCTTTGCCACACCGGCGAACCCCGCACCTCAGCTCTCAGAAAACGGTGAACCGGGAAAAGAACGCTATGTTGTTCTTGAATTAAAAGTGCTTGCAGACGTCGGGCTTGTCGGGTTCCCAAGTGTAGGAAAATCGACTTTGTTGTCCGTCGTTTCATCTGCAAAACCGAAAATTGCGGATTATCATTTTACGACACTTGTTCCGAATCTTGGCATGGTCGAAACAGATGATGGACGGAGCTTCGTTATAGCCGATTTGCCTGGACTGATTGAAGGGGCTCATCAAGGCGTCGGGCTTGGCCACCAATTTTTGCGCCATATTGAGCGGACCCGTGTTATCGTTCATGTCATTGATATGTCCGGCTTGGAAGGCCGCGATCCGTATGAGGATTATGTGACGATTAATCAGGAATTGAGCGAGTACAATTTGCGTCTCACTGAGCGCCCGCAAATTATTGTCGCAAATAAAATGGACATGCCGCAGGCGGCGGAAAATCTTGAAGGGTTTAAAGAAAAGCTGACGGATGATTATCCGGTGTTCCCGGTCAGTGCAGTGACAAGAGAAGGTCTTCGCGAGCTTCTGTATGAAGTCGCCAATCAGCTGGAAAACACTCCGGAATTCCCGCTGTATGACGAGGAAGAGCTTACGCAAAACCGCGTCATGTACACGATGGAGAATGAAGAAGTGCCATTCAGCATTACGCGAGATCCTGACGGAGTCTTTGTGCTTTCAGGAGACAGTCTTGAGCGATTATTCAAGATGACTGATTTCTCACGTGATGAATCTGTTAAACGATTTGCAAGACAGATGCGGGGAATGGGTGTTGATGAAGCACTCAGAGAACGCGGGGCCAAAGACGGAGACATTATCAGACTTCTTGAATTCGAATTTGAATTTATTGATTAATGATGGGTGGGAGCCTGGATATCAGGCTCTCTATTTTCAAAAGGGGGGATGCAAGTGAAAGAGGAGACGTTTTATCTTGTCCGTGAAGATGTGTTGCCTGATGCGATGAGAAAAACATTGGAAGTCAAAAAACTGCTGGATCGGAAAAAAGCAGAATCAGTGGCAGATGCCGTTCAAAAGGTGGATTTAAGCAGAAGTGCATTTTATAAATACAGAGATGCCGTTTTTCCTTTTTATACAATGGTTAAAGAGCAAATTATCACACTTTTCTTTCATTTGGAGGATCGCTCAGGCGCGTTATCTCAGCTCCTTCAGGCGGTGGCTGACTCTGGAAGCAACGTTCTTTCCATTCACCAGACCATCCCGCTTCAAGGGAGAGCAAACGTAACGCTGTCTATCAGCACATCTGCAATGGAAGAGGATATTCATACATTAATGAACAAGATGAGAAAGTTTGACTTTGTAGAAAAGGTTGAAATATTAGGTTCAGGAGCGTAAGGGGAGAGAATATCGTCATGAAAGTCGGTTATTTAGGTCCAGCAGCTACATTCACACATTTAGCAGTCAGTTCTTGTTTCCAAAATGGCGCCGAGCATGTTGCTTACCGCACGATACCGGAATGTATAGATGCGGCAGTTGCAGGTGAGGTTGATTTTGCTTTTGTTCCTTTAGAGAACGCATTAGAAGGGTCAGTAAACTTAACAATAGACTATTTAATACATGAACAGCCTCTGCCTATCGTAGGTGAAATGACATTGCCGATTCATCAGCACTTACTCGTTCATCCTTCCAGAGAAAATGCATGGAAAGACCTAGACAAAATTTATTCTCATTCACATGCGATTGCACAGTGCCATAAATTTCTCCATCAGCATTTTTCTTCCGTGCCGTATGAATACGCCAATTCAACCGGAGCGGCGGCAAAGTTTGTCAGTGACCATCCGGAGCTGAATATCGGGGTGATTGCCAATGAAATGGCGGCTTCTACATACGAATTAAAAATCGTAAAACGGGATATACAGGATTATAGAGACAATCATACGCGATTTGTCATTCTGTCTCCTGATGAAAATATATCATTTGAAGTGAATTCAAAATTGAATTCAAGACCAAAAACAACACTGATGGTGATGCTTCCGCAGGATGATCAGGCCGGAGCGCTGCATAGAGTGCTGTCTGCTTTTTCTTGGAGAAACTTAAACCTGTCTAAAATCGAATCCCGTCCGACCAAAACCGGGTTAGGGAATTATTTCTTTATTGTTGATATTGAACAGGCGTTTGATGAAGTATTAATCCCTGGGGCTATGCAGGAGCTTGAAGCGCTCGGATGCAAAGTAAAGCTGCTTGGTACATATCAATCTTATCAATTATAAAAAGCCCTATTAGGGCTTTTTTTAGTCTTCGATCAAAATACCGGCTTCTTCGAGTGCTTGACATGCTTGATCGATACGATGTTCATCAGGTGCTGTCAGTGTATGAAGATGCACACCATCTGTCAGCTGTGATAAATAAGCGGCATTTGTGGAATTGATCTTTTTGATGAAATGTTTGACTTCTTTTCGCGTGCCGACTTGGATCGCTGCAGTTAAATCTCCGTATACAGGGTGCTCAATTTTTACGTCTTTTACAGTTACCCCTTCATCCACGATGAGCTGTAATTCTTCTTCTGTCCGTTCAGGCCCGTGCAGACACGCTATGATTCTTTCTGCCTGCTGATGCTTCTGAGCGGCGGCGTCCAGATAGACATAGCCTTGGCTTGTGGCGATAATCGGTTCGTTTCTCGCTTTTAAAAGCGAGATATCCTGAACGATCACCTGTCTCGAAACATTTGCTTTTTTTGCGAGCTCTCCTCCTGTCAGCGGCGATGTGGATTCCTTCAGCCACAAAAGAAGCTGCTCACGCCTATTGGCGCCCAAGAGCTTTAATTCTTCGGTCAATATGATATTCTCCTTTCCTTTGTTCCAAAAGCGCTGTAAACGTATGTAATAACATATCCAGCTGTTCAGTTGTTGTGTTTTTTCCGAAAGAGATGCGGATAAATTGCAGGGCTTCCTGCTCTGTTTTTCTTAACGCTTTCATCGTTTCAGACGGTCCGTGATAACCTGCAGAACAAGCGCTGCCCGTTGAAATGCAAATATGATTCCGATTACATTCTAACATAACATATTGTCCTTCAAATGAGCCAAAAAAACACCCGATAATATGGGGCAGACATTCTGTGTTTGTAACATCTGCCGCAAGGGTTACAGGGAGAGACCGAATACGGATTTGTTCTAAAAAGTATTGTCTTAACATTTGATTGTGGGATATCTGACTTTCCATTTCACTTACGATCAGCTCCGCAGCCGCTGTAAAAGCTCCGATACCCGGTACGTTTACCGTGCCTGCTCGAAACCCATTCTCATGAATGGTGTCAGGGTACACCGGTTTCCAATTGACGTCCGGCCGAATATAGACAGCTCCAACTCCTTTAGGGCCGTGAATTTTGTGACTGGAAACAGAGAGAGCATCCACCCCCATTTCTTCAGTATGGATGGGCAGTTTGCCGAATGTTTGTACCGCATCACAATGAAGAAGAATTTTCCTGTTGTGAAGATATGATGACAGGTGTTTAATGGGCTGAATAATTCCTGTTTCTGAATTGGCATGCTGAATAGAAACCAGGCCTGTGTCCGGGCGAATATGAGCTGCCAATATTTCCTCGGTAATAAGTCCGTACTCATTAGGCTTAATGATTGTCACGTCAATGCCATAATTCTGCAGTAAAGCAGCACAGTTATGGATTGATTGATGTTCCATGGCAGTCGTAATAAAATGTCTTTTTGTTTTTGGCAGGCCGTTTAACAATGATTGAATGGCAAGAAAATTGGATTCAGTGCCGCCGCTTGTAAAATATATACCGTCTGTTTCTCCGCCGATTATGTCAGCTATTTTCCCCCGGCAGTACTCCAGTATATGCTTTGCTTTTCCCCCAGCGTCATGCAAGCTGCTGGCATTCCCGTACATATCAATGCTGAGCTTCTGAAATACGTTCAGAGCTTCCTCGCAAATTGGCGTGGTTGCTGCATAATCTAAATAAATCATCCGGTCTTTCCTCCATATGTTCTTCATAAAAAACTCTTGAGTTTATTTTATCGTTGTGTAAATATAGGTGTCAAGACAGGTTTAAACAACAGGAGGTGGCATATGTCTATAAAGACGATTGCGGTCATTGGTTCAGGAGCGGCAGCACTTGCCCTGGCTTCTGCACTTCCGCCATCATACCAGGTGACTGTCATCACGAAAAAAAGCACAAAAAACAGCAATTCAAGACATGCACAGGGCGGAATTGCGGCGGCTTATGCAAAAGATGACTCGATTGCGTCTCATATGGAGGATACGTTATATGCAGGCTGCGGACATAACGATCAAAACATCGTATCAGACGTTTTACTTGATGGAAAAACCATCATTGAGAATTTTTTGGAGAATGACTTTCCATTTGATCGGGATAAACAAGGCAAAGTCAGCCTCGGCAGGGAAGGAGCCCACACGCACAACCGCATTTTTCATGCGGGCGGAGACGCTACAGGCAGCATGCTCATGGATTACTTGCTGAAACAAATCAATAGCCAAATCGAAGTCATCGAGAATGAAACAGCGGTTGATTTGCTGATGAAGAATGGGCGCTGTGCCGGTGTAGTGGCGAAAGACAGCCGCGGCCGGATCAATTTGCGACATGCGGATGAGGTTGTGCTGGCAGCTGGCGGATGCGGAAGCTTGTTTCAGCACCATACGAACGATCCATCTGTCACGGGTGATGGTCTTTCACTTGCTTACCGGGCCGGAGCGGAATTAACTGATTTAGAGTTTACCCAATTTCATCCTACACTTCTTGTCAAAAATGGCCTCTCGTGTGGACTTGTTTCAGAGGCAGTCAGAGGTGAGGGCGGTTTTATAACAGACCAAAATGGCCGCCGTATTATGGCCGGACGGCATCCGCTGGAGGATTTAGCACCACGGGACGTCGTCTCGCGGGTGATTCATGAAGAAATAGCAAAAGGAAAACGTGTGTATATCGATTGCAGCGCTATTTCTGACTTCGAAGTGCGTTTTCCCACAATCACCTCTATTTGCCAAAAGGCAGGGGTTGATATTCGTAAAAGAAAAATACCTGTTGCGCCGGGAATGCATTTCTTAATGGGAGGCGTTTTTGTTAATCGGTGGGGAGAAACAACTGTACCCGGGCTTTACGCGATAGGGGAAACAGCATGTACCGGCTTACACGGAGCCAATCGTCTTGCGAGCAATTCTTTGCTGGAGGCACTAGTGTTTGGTAAAAGAGCAGCAGAACATATCATGAGAAAACCGGCTGATAACAGGTATAGTCAATTCAACGGTGAAACCAGCGGAGTTTATGAGGTGCCGAATATCGAGCTTTCTGAACTGCAAAACAGAATGACAAGCGACATGTCCATAGTAAGAGAAAAAGACAGACTGATTAAGATGAGCAATTGGCTTTATGGGCTCCCATCTCAGAAGATAAATGTGAAGGATATCACAATTCCGCAGCTGGAGCTTTCTCACTTGTGGCAGGTGGCAAAGCTGATGACTTCGTCTGCTCTATTGCGGGAAGAAAGCAGGGGGGCGCATTTTCGGGTTGATATCCCTCAGGCTGATGCAGGCTGGCAAGGAAAACAAATTGTCCATACAAAAAAGGGAACCAAAATGAGAAAAAACGAAGGGATTTGGAGAAATGAATCATTTACAGCTGAAAAAATTGCTGAATCACTTTTTTCATGAGGATATAGGGACGGGAGATCTTACATCACAGTCCATCTTTGAAGGACAGAACTGTGAGGCCTCAATTGTTGCAAAGTCAGACGGCATTTTCGCCGGAGCTGCGGTGATAAAGGAAGGCTTTGCTTTATTAGATGAAAAGGTTCAGACGTTTTTACACAAAAAAGATGGAGATCATTTGCGAAAGGGTGATGTGATTGCCGTCTTACGCGGACCGGCCGCTGCTCTTCTTTCTGGAGAGAGGGTCGTATTAAATCTTACTCAAAGGCTGTCGGGTATTGCGACGATGACAAGGCAGGCTGTTGAACGGCTTGATGATGAACAGATTAAGATTTGTGACACAAGGAAAACGACGCCGGGGTTAAGAATGCTCGAAAAATATGCGGTCAGGGTCGGAGGAGGATATAACCATCGATTTGGCCTGTACGACGGAATCATGATCAAAGATAATCACATTGCAGCTTGCGGTTCCATTGTAAAGGCGTGTGAAAAAGCGCGGCAGGCTGCAGGGCACATGGTGAATATTGAAGTGGAAATTGAATCTGAGGAACAGCTCAGAGAAGCCATTCTTGCTGAAGCTGATGTCATTATGTTTGACAATTGCCCGCCTGACACTGTCCGCCATTTTGCAAATATCACACCGGATCACATTAAAACCGAAGCTTCCGGAGGAATTACATTAGAATCTCTGCCCGCTTTTAGAGGGACGGGTGTGAATTATATTTCCTTAGGATTTCTGACTCATTCGGTCAAAAGCTTAGATATCAGCATGGATGTGGCTTTAACAAATCAGTCAGTGGAGGAATGCGGTTATGTCAATTCTTGATGCAATCAAACAATTTGAAATGATGCCTGACCATTATAAAGGGCTGTCAATGAAAGAGATGGAGAGACGTGTTGCGGCCATCAAGGAAAAGTTTGGGAGCAGGTTGTTTATTCCAGGCCATCATTACCAAAAGGATGAAGTAATTCAATTTGCTGACCAAACGGGCGATTCACTCCAGCTTGCCCAAATGGCGGAAAAAAATAAGGATGCGGAATATATTGTATTTTGCGGCGTACATTTTATGGCAGAGACTGCTGATATGCTGACAGGTGCGGACCAAACGGTCATCCTGCCAGATATGAGAGCGGGCTGTTCTATGGCTGACATGGCTGACATGCAGCAGACGAACAGGGCGTGGGAGAAACTTCAGCATATATTCGGCGACACGATCATACCATTAACCTATGTGAATTCTACAGCGGAGATCAAGGCATTTGTCGGTAAGCACGGCGGAGCGACTGTCACCTCATCCAATGCCAAAAAAGTGCTTGAATGGGCGTTTACAAAGAAAAAACGCATTTTATTTCTGCCTGATCAGCATTTAGGAAGGAACACCGCTTATGAACTGGGTATCCCGCTTGAGGACATGGCTGTCTGGGACCCGATTCAAGATCAATTAGAGAACGAGGCAGAACAAAACGATATCAAGGTTATTCTTTGGAAAGGCCACTGTTCTGTTCATGAAAAATTCACCGTGAAAAATATAAATGATTTTAGAGAACGAGATTCTGACATCCGGATCATTGTTCATCCTGAATGCTCCCATGAAGTCGTCATGCAAAGTGACGACAGCGGATCAACGAAATATATTATTGATGCAATCAGCCACGCTCAGCCGGGTAGCAAATGGGCAATCGGTACAGAAATGAATCTTGTTCAGCGACTGATTCAAGAGCATTCCGACAAACAAATTGAATCACTCAATCCGGATATGTGTCCATGTCTGACGATGAATCGAATTGACCTCCCGCATTTACTCTGGTCTTTAGAACAAATAGAAAAAGGAGAACCAGCAGGCGTGATCAAAGTGCCGAAAGTCATTCAGGACGATGCCCTTCTAGCGCTGAATCGAATGCTTTCCATCACGTAAATCAGAAATATTTCCCCTCCTGTACTCATAATTTCTTTTGATCAGGCATATGTTGTGAAGAAACATATTGTAATCACAACTGAACTGTTCACGTTTTGCATAGGAGGGGAAAACGTTGAAAATCCATATCGTTCAAAAAGGCGATTCACTCTGGAAAATAGCTGAAAAATACGGAGTTGATGTTGAGGAAGTAAAAAAACTCAATACGCAGCTCAGCAATCCAGATTTAATCATGCCTGGAATGAAAATAAAAGTGCCGTCTGGAGGTGTTCCAGTCAGAAAAGAGATAAAAGCGGGCAAAAGTCCGGCGGCAGTCGGGGATGAGAAGCAAGAACACCCATTTTCCAAGGAGAAGCCTAAATCCGTTGTCGACGTAGAAGACACAAAGCCGAAAGAAAAGCAGTCTGTTCCTTTTGTCCCGCCGATGCCGAATTTGCATGATAATGTGTATCCTGAAGCTGATGTGAACGATTATTATGATATGAATCAGCTTTTTCAGCCTTGGTCACCTCCTAAACCGGAGGAGCCTAAAAAGCATCATGACGGAAATATAGATCATATGTATGACATGCAAGATCAATTTCCACAACAGGAGGCAATGAGTAATATGGAGAATGCAAATTATCCGAATATGCCTAATACGCCTAAGGCGCCAGATGTAGGCGGTATGGAAGAAGAAAACATCCACCACACTGTTCCGAATATGCCGGCAGTTCAGCCATACTATCCGTATCCAGCCCATTTTGTGCCATGTCCGGTTCCTATCTCACCGGTTCTGCCTGGATCCGGCCTGTGCTACCCATACTTTCCTGCACATGCATTTCCGATGCATCAGCCTTATGGCTTCCAGCCAAGTTTTGTATCACCTTCGCAATATGATCCGGGTGAATATGATAACCAGCATCATGAAAACAGCCATCACGGACATTACGGATATCAGCCTTCGCACGGCGCGCCTCAATATGCATCGCCGGCTTATGGATCTCCTTATGGGCATATGCCATACGGTCCTTATTATGGCGCTCCTCAAGTGATGGGTGCTTATCAGCCAAATGTGGCACATGGTTATATGCCGCCATTTAAGGATCATGATGATTGCGGGTGTGACGATGATCAGCAGCCATACTTCTCAGCACCTGGTTATCAGGGAGGAGCATATGGAACTCCTTATATGCCTTACGGAGGAGCAAATCCGAATCCGTATGCCGCCGGAACTTCCATGCCGAATCAGCCTTCAACAAACCAGATGTTTGGACGGCCGGAAGAAGAAAGTGAATGATTGTTCGGGACGATGTAAATCGTTCCTTTTTTTGTATTTCTTTACAATAGTCGAATGGTCATAACTGACACGCTTAACATATCTCCCTGATGCACATGATAAAAACGAGCACAACATGCTCAATCAGTCCTCGGGGGGTTTTTCCATTGGGTAGAAAGTTAACAATTGCAGGCCTCATTTTGATGACAGCCGGATTAACAGCATGCGGCGCAAATAATGATGCCCTTAATGATACGCGTAATAACGGTAATAACGGCAATACCCGTCCAATCGGATATTATACAAATGAGAATGACGCTGACAGACAGGGAGACGGGATGGATCATGACGGCCCGGTCTCTGAATTGATGGAGGACCAGAACGGCCAGAACGGCCGTGACCGAAACACAACCAATGTAAACGACCGTGTTACTGCAGATGATCGCGTCCCATTGGCAACTGACGGAACATATAACAACACAAATAACAGAAACATGAACCGAAATGGGACGAACAACAACGGGTATGACAACCAAGAGAACAGAAGACTTGCCGCAAAAATCGCCAATCGTGTGAAACAAGTCAAAAACGTCAACGACACACAAGTGATGGTAACGGATGACAAAGTAGTCATCGCAGTCAGAAGCCACGCTGATTTCACACAATCTGACAGGCAAAATGTCAAAAAAGCCGCACGAAACTATGCGGATGGCCGTGACGTTCAAGTATCTACAGATAAAGGACTGTTCACAAGACTTCATAAAATGAACAGACGCTAGGACTAAGAAGGCCGCCGGAGAGTGATTCCCGGCGGTCTTTTTCTTTACAACGGCTTGCAATTCCCATTAAAGTGTACATAGAAATACCAAGGAAGGTGAAAGCATGGCTGGCCATTCTAAGTGGAAAAACATCCAAAAAAGAAAAAATGCGCAAGACGCAAAGCGCGGAAAAGTGTTTATGAAGCTTGCTAAAGAAATCTATGTGGCAGCAAAGCAAGGCGGAGCCGATCCTGAAGCAAATTCAGCATTGCGGCTTGTGATTGAAAAAGCAAAAGGCGCCAATATGCCAAATGATAATATAGACCGTGCCCTAAAAAAAGCCGCAGGAAGCCAGGACGGCAGCAGCTACGAGGAAATCACCTATGAAGGCTACGGTCCCTCAGGGGTTGCTGTCATGGTGGAGTGCTTAACTGATAATAAAAACCGTACGGCGACAAATGTGCGGACAGCTTTCAATAAAAACGGCGGAAGTCTCGGAGAAATCGGATGTGTGGCATTTTTGTTTGAACGGAAGGGGTACATTTCAATTGACCGCACACATCGGCAAATAGAAGAGGATGACCTGATGCTTGATGTCATAGAAGCGGGCGGCGAAGAGCTGCAGACAGAGGATGAATACTTTGAGGTATTAACAGCGCCTGAACGTTTTGAAGAGGTAAAAACAGCACTTGAAGCAAATTATCCAGTCGATTCAGCTGAAGTAACCATGATTCCGAAAACATATGCAGATGCTGATGATGAGGCTGTTGAAAAACTGGATAAATTGATTGATGCGCTTGAAGACGATGATGATGTTCAGGCAGTGTATACAAATTACCAGTAATATAAAAATGACCGGCGCGAAGTGATCTCAGGCCGGTCTTTTTTCGTCTTAAGAGACGCGCTCATTTTCGTGTGTGTATTCTTTCTCCCAGAAATCAGCGTTTTTGATGCCGAGAGCTTTAGGATCAAAGACTGGGTCTAAGCCTTGTTTCTTCTGTTGCTCATAATCCTTTAACGCAATAAGCGCCGGCTTGGCGAGCAAAACAATGGCAATGACGTTCAGCCAAACCATAATGCCAAGTCCCGCGTCACCTAATGCCCAAGCAAGTGTAGCGGTTTTGACAGCACCGTAGAATGTCGCGGCTAAAATGATCAGTTTTAAGCCGAGCAATGCCCATTTGCTTTCTCTGCCTCTCGCTAAATATGCGATATTTGTTTCAGCGATGTAGTAATAAGCCATAATGGTTGTAAAAGCGAAGAAGAACAAAGCAATAGCGACAAAGCCTGCACCAAAGCTGGGCAGCACACTGTCAATGGCGGCCTGAGTGAAGCCCGGTCCAGCTTCTACACCTTTCAGGTGATTGACAATAAATGAACCGTCAGCAGCCTGTGTATTGTACATACCGGTAAATAAAATCATGAATGCTGTAGCGGAACATACAAATAAAGTGTCGATATAAACAGAAAATGCCTGAACCAATCCTTGCTTTACCGGATGAGATACCTCTGCGGCGGCAGCGGGATGAGGGCCTGTTCCTTGTCCGGCTTCGTTTGAATAAATGCCTCGTTTGACGCCCCATGAAATGGCCATGCCGATGAGACCGCCGAATGCAGAATCTAACGCGAAAGCGCTTCTGAAAATCAAAGAAATGACAGCAGGCAGTTCAGAAATATTCATCACAATGATGATCAGAGAGAGCAGAATGTATCCGACTGCCATAAACGGGACAATCATTTGTGCGGCACTGGCGATGCGTTTCACACCTCCGAAAATGATAAAACCTAATAAGAGAACAAGAAAACAGCCAGTAATGGCAGGAGAGATGCCGAATGCATTTTGGACGCCCGTCGCAATGGAGTTGGACTGGACCCCTGGCATAAGGAGAGCCATTGCAATAAGGGCCGCAGCCGCAAATAAAACAGCAAACCATTTAATGCCTAATCCTTTTTCTATATAATAAGCGGGTCCGCCTCGATATTGGCCGCCTTGTTTCACTTTATAAATTTGGGCAAGAGTAGATTCAACAAAGGCGCTTGAAGCACCGATAAAAGCAATGGCCCACATCCAGAACACCGCGCCGGGTCCGCCGAACGCAATTGCTGTTGCCACACCTGCAATATTTCCGGTCCCCACCCTGCCGGACAGCGCGATTGATAATGCTTGAAACGAAGATACCCCTGCCTCTGAGCTCTTGCCTTGAAACATCAGCACAATCATTTCCTTGATGTGTCTGATTTGTAAAAAACGGGTCACAATAGAAAAGATCAATCCAATTCCTAATAAAGTATAAATGACGGGTGTACTCCATAAGACCGCGTTTAAACTAGCAACAAAATCTGCCATCAAGCTTCCTCCTCACGTCGTTTCGATTGCTTTATAAAGAGGATTTTGGGTTAATTGAACTATTTTTACAATCAATCTGTCACATTATATAACGTGTAATGATCATGAGAGGGGAGAATGGGGTAAAAAAGCGCGGCGTATGAAGTACGCCGCGCTTCTGGTTATAAAGGTATGTGGACACCAATTGTGAAACAGTCTTTGAGAAATAAATAACCAAGCTCTGCCATTGCGTATATAAAAGGCAAAGCGATAAGGATCTTTCATTATCTCATCTCACTGATGCTTGAGGCGGTTCCTCACGAATCCAATGATCATCCTTCCGCCAATCATAAGTTTCATCGATAGCGAGATGTAAAGTCTGGTTGCCGATTTTTACTGTATTGTTGTTCAACCATTTTATAGATGGTCTGCTGTCAGGATAATTCCAATAGATTGTTTTTTTGACAAGTGTTTTTTCATTCACGAGTTCGCCTCTGGCGGCATCTGAGCTTAAGGTATTTTTGGATACATAAGTGTTTAGCGTATAGCTTCCGTCAGGCGATTCCACTGATTGTACGAGGCTGCCTTTCGGAACATTTTTCAGTGAAAAAAACATCCAATAGACGGCACCGCCGAAGAACAGAAGACATGAGAATATTATAAGAAGGACTGTACTGCGTGTTTTGATGTGACTTTCTCCTTTTTTTCTCTCATTTTACCATATCACGGATTTTATACGATCTTTACATTTCTTTAAAATTTCCTCAATAAAGCGCAGGTATGATAAAAGAAAATAGATAAAGGGTGGGGGAGACAGAAATGGAAAACACATATTGTCATTCCAGCGAAAAGAACTCAGAAGCGGTTTATTTGAGTGTGAGAGGGTATTGCATCAAGCTGTCGCCTGAACAAATGAAATTAATTTCTGCTGTCAAAAAGTAAAATAAAATGATAAAGGCAGCCGCATATGCGGCTGCCTTTTTTTATGAAGAATATTTTCTTTTCCGTTGTGCAAAGTGCTTCTGAAACCAATCTTTTTTATATAAAAAAGCAATGACCTCAAGCCAAAAGCCCGGGATTTTTTTCGGGAAAATCGGCTTTTTATAAAGCGTATGATACGCCGTTTTTAAATCGTCCCACTGCGTGCACGTTTTCGTCTGTTCAAATCTCGCAACATCAATGACCCGCACTGCTCCGGATTCTGTCAGAATCAGATTACGCAAATGAATGTCTGACGGGTTGAGGCCGGCTGCACGGGCGTCAGAAAGTGCGTCCTCTACCTGCTGAATCATATCGTCGCTGATCGCGATACCTTTTTTCAGGCAGTTGTAAAAGGTATCGCCTTTAATATATTCCATTAAAATAAATGAATCACCAGTTTCATAAATGTCAGGGTAGAATGCGGATCCGGCTAATTTTTCATAAATCGCTGCTTCTTTGACGGCTGTCGCTTGATACTCCGGAAAAAATACCTTCAGCGCCATTTTCCGGTCACCTTCGGTTATGGCGAACACATAGGCGCTTCGTCCCTTACCGATCAATGTTAATTCCTCGGGTTTCTCTTTGACTTTATCAAATCTGCTGTTTTGGCGGTATATGACTGAATGGGCCAGTGCCTCTGCTTTTGTCAGCATTTCATTCACCTTCTTTGCTCTATTTTATGCAGTTGTTTATAGGAAAATCCAAAACTGTTCAGGAAAAAGAGCCTAAATATAGTGTATCTGGTCTTGGGAAAGAAGGCTACCTATAAGCTTTGATTGTGATAAAAGAGACATGAAAACGTTTATTCCCCTCCTTGAAAAGCGCTTACAAATGGGATACTATTAATTTTAAATAAAGCGCTTTCGTAAACTATCAAGGGGGAACACGCTATGACGAAACAGATGGTGACAGGAATGATCGGTGCAGGGCGCATCGGCAAACTTCATGTTCAAAATATACATCGGATTCCTCATATGAAAATAAAAGCGGTTTCTGATATTTCTGCAAGCTGTTTGCAGGATTGGGCCGCCAGTCACCACATTGAATACATAACCGCTGACTATAGAGATTTATTGCTTGATCCTGATATTGACGCTGTTTTTATCTGTTCGCCAACAAACACACATGCGCAAATCATCAGAGAAGCGGCTGAGGCGAAAAAACATATTTTTTGTGAAAAACCAATCAGTTTTTCTCCCGATGAAACGAAGGAGGCACTTGCGGCCGTGCGGAAACATGGGGTTAAGCTGCAAGTCGGATTTAACCGCCGTTTCGACCCTCATTTTAAGAAAATCAAAACCATTGTCTCAAATGGTGAAATCGGCACACCTCATTTATTGAAAATTACATCACGGGATCCAGAACCGCCGAATGTTGATTATGTCCGCACATCAGGCGGCTTATTTATCGATATGTCGATTCATGATTTTGATATGGCGAGATACATCATGGGAAGTGAAGTGACGGAAGTGTATGCAAAAGGAGCTGCTTTGGTGAATCCGTCCTTTGCAGAGCTGGGGGACATTGATACGGCTGTCATGACCTTGACATTTGCAAACGGTGCCATGGGTGTGATAGACAACAGCCGTCAAGCTGTGTACGGATATGACCAGCGGGTCGAGGTTTTCGGCACGAAAGGCTCGGCAGCAGCGGACAACAGCAGGCCCACGACGGTAGAAGTGTCAACCGCTGACTTTGTCATGAAGGATAAACCGTATTTCTTTTTTCTTGAACGTTATAAGGAAGCCTACACAGAAGAAATTCTTCAGTTTGCAGATGCGATCAAAACCAATCGGGAGACTGCCTGCACCGGCGATGACGGCTTACAGGCGGAACGAATAGCAAGGGCGGCTCAGCAGTCGCTCGCTTTAGGCATGCCTGTCAGCATTGAACATACTGAAAAAATTATTTTTTAATATTCAGATAAAGGGATTACAATGCAGCAAGCCTGGGTATATACATTCCATTGATACTTTATAAAAAGTAGGCGGTGGAAATCATGAAAACAGCACATGCTAAAGGAAATGCTTTGAACAAAATCGGAATTCCTTCTCATATGATTTGGGGTTATATTGGTGTGGTCATCTTTATGGTTGGAGACGGACTTGAGCAAGGATGGCTGTCTCCTTTTCTAGTTGATCACGGTCTCAGTATGCAGCAATCTGCTTCGCTGTTTACGGTGTATGGCATTGCTGTCACGATT
This sequence comes from Bacillus sp. PK3-037, assembly GCF_054161355.1. Classification (NCBI taxonomy): domain Bacteria; kingdom Bacillati; phylum Bacillota; class Bacilli; order Caryophanales; family Bacillaceae; genus Bacillus; species Bacillus sp. PK3-037. The sequence continues at coordinate 1,434,542 of NZ_CP096408.1, forward strand.
TCGGCTTGGTTATCTGGAACCTTTGTCCAGACTTGGGGGCCAAGGAAGACGATGACGGTCGGTTTACTGGCTTTTATCCTCGGTTCGGTTGCTTTTATCGGCTGGGCGATTCCTCATATGTACTATCCGGCTCTCTTGGGCAGCTACGCGCTCAGGGGCTTGGGATACCCGCTGTTTGCATACTCGTTTCTTGTATGGGTATCATACAGCACCTCTCAGCAAATCCTTGGTAAAGCCGTCGGCTGGTTTTGGTTTATGTTTACGTGCGGCCTGAACGTGCTTGGGCCGTTTTATTCGAGCTATGCGGTTCCGGCGATTGGAGAAATCAATACGCTTTGGAGCGCTTTACTATTTGTGGCAGCAGGCGGAGTTCTCGCACTGTTTTTTAATAAAGATAAATTTATGCCTGTACATAAACAAGATCAGCCGAAATGGAAAGAGCTGTCGAAGGCGTTTACAATTATGTTTGAAAATCCTAAAGTCGGCATCGGCGGCGTAGTCAAGACAATTAATGCTCTCGGACAATTCGGATTTGCGATATTTCTTCCGACCTATTTGGCGCGTTACGGCTATTCTGTTTCAGAATGGCTGCAAATTTGGGGGACGCTGTTTTTTGTCAACATTGTATTTAACATCATTTTCGGCGCGGTCGGAGACAAACTGGGCTGGCGCAATACTGTCATGTGGTTTGGCGGTGTCGGCTGCGGCATTTTTACACTGGCGCTCTATTATACGCCGCAATTGATCGGGCATCAGTACTGGGTGCTGATGATGATTGCCTGCTGCTACGGTGCGGCACTGGCCGGATATGTTCCATTAAGCGCGCTTTTGCCGACGCTTGCGCCTGATAACAAAGGTGCTGCCATGTCTGTGTTAAATCTGGGATCGGGTCTGTGCGCTTTTATTGCTCCCGGCATCGTGAGCCTTTTTATCGGCCCGCTCGGCGCAGGCGGCGTGATATGGATTTTTGCGGCATTATATTTTCTCAGTGCTTTCCTGACACAATTTCTGACGATTTCAGAACGGCGCGCCGATATGTATCCAGAGGAACGGCTTGTCAGGAAAAATGTGCAAACAAATTTTGAGGAAACGGTTAAGCAGTAGCCTCTTTGGTCAGACTAGTCATAAACGTGTGCAAAGAGGTGTAAAGGGTGAAACGATTTAGCACTGCGTATCTGTTGCTGGGGATTTTTTGCTCAGCCGCAGCTTTTCTAATGGGTGCTCCCCGCGCGTCAGGGGCGGAAGTGGAGCACTATGAACCGCTGCAAGTGCATGTGCAGCTTGAAAAAGTGTATTTGGATGGAGAGGTCAGCATCGAGCATAAGCGTGAAAAAGTGCTTTCCATGGATGATTTTTGGGCGGATTATGCGGGATGGACGCTTGTCGAACATAAAAATGGGTACGTTCTATTTCGGAAGCAGGTTGACGATATTTCTCCGCTCAGCAAGGTGAATGGGTATATCGGCGTTTCTGACAGCGGAGTAATTTCCACTTTTCATGGACGGCCGGAGTCGGATTCTGAACCGATTCAATCTTTTTTTCAAATTGACTTAGAAAGACTGGAGAGCCATATGCAAAAAAATCTCGAAAAAGGCATTCCGTTTCGGACGAAAGCGGAGTTTGAGGATGTCATAGAACATATCAAGACGTACAGCGGGTGACCACTGCTGATTGAAGACATGTGCTCATGTCTTTTTTTTCGTGGAACAATGAATGAGAAGCGAACATATGTTAACTTTTCTTTAAGCCTTTGCCTGTTTTTATGGTACAATGAAGAACAGTCAAAGAGGTGAATTTTCGTGATCGAATTTGTTAAAGGGACGATTGATTATGTATCTCCCCAATATATTGTGATAGAAAACGGCGGCATCGGCTATCAGATTTTTACGCCAAATCCGTTTATATATAAGGAGAGAAGTCAAGAAACCATTTTTACGTACCATCATGTAAGAGAAGATGCGTTTTTACTATACGGCTTTTCAACAAGGGAGGAAAAAGCGCTCTTTACAAAGCTGTTAAATGTGACCGGAATCGGTCCAAAAGGGGCGCTCGCTATTTTGGGATCAGGTGACCCGGGAGCGGTCATTCAAGCCATTGAAAATGAAGATGAAGCCTTTTTAGTCAAGTTTCCGGGTGTCGGCAAAAAAACTGCTCGCCAGATTATCCTTGATTTAAAAGGAAAGCTGGCTGACGTTGTGCCTGAAATGATTGAAAATCTGTTCAATCATGAAGAAAGACTTGAAAAACAAACGGCAGAAACGGCGCTTGAAGAAGCACTTGAGGCCCTCAGGGTACTTGGTTATGCCGAAAAAGAAATCAAAAAGGTACTTCCTCACTTAAAAGAGGATATTGGTCTGACAACAGACCAGTACGTAAAAAAAGCATTACAAAAACTATTGAAGTAAGGTGATGTTCATGGATGAACGGCTCGTCTCAAGTGAAGCAGACAACCATGAATCAGTGATAGAGCAAAGCCTGAGGCCTCAGCGCCTGGTTCAATACATCGGGCAGCATAAGGTAAAAGAGAATTTGCGTGTTTTTATAGATGCCGCAAAAATGAGACAGGAAACGCTTGATCATGTTCTTTTATACGGTCCGCCAGGGCTTGGAAAAACGACGCTTGCTTCCATCGTTGCCAACGAAATGGGAGTGGAGTTGCGGACGACTTCGGGACCTGCGATTGAAAGGCCGGGTGATTTGGCTGCGATCTTAACGGCGCTCGAGCCGGGTGATGTATTATTTATCGATGAGATACATAGGCTGCACAGATCGATTGAAGAGGTGCTATATCCGGCAATGGAAGATTTTTGTCTTGATATTGTCATTGGAAAAGGGCCTTCTGCCCGTTCAGTCCGTCTTGATCTTCCGCCTTTTACACTGGTCGGCGCCACGACAAGAGTAGGGCTTTTGACGGCGCCGTTAAGAGATCGATTCGGCGTCATGTCGCGGCTTGAGTATTATACACAAGAAGAGCTTGCTGATATTGTTACGAGAACGGCTGATGTGTTTGAGGTTGAAATTGATCAGCCGTCAGCGCTTGAGATTGCCAGAAGATCAAGAGGAACGCCGCGGGTGGCCAACCGCCTGCTGAGAAGGGTCCGGGATTTTGCACAGGTGTTAGGCGACAGCCGGATTACAGAAGAGATTTCTCAGGACGCTTTGGAGCGGCTTCAAGTCGACCGTCTTGGCTTGGATCACATTGATCACAAGCTGCTGATGGGAATGATCGAAAAATTTAACGGCGGTCCGGTGGGGCTTGATACGATTTCAGCCACGATCGGCGAAGAACCGCATACGATTGAAGATGTGTACGAACCGTATCTCCTGCAAATCGGTTTTATCCAGAGAACGCCGCGGGGAAGGATCGTCACACCGGCCGTTTATCATCATTTTCAAATGGAGGCTCCCCGATATGATTGAATTTCCTAAGATCATTATGATTCTTGGTGCTGTTTTGCTTATTATCGGAGCGGTTTTGCATTTTGTCGGCAAGATGCCGGGAGATATTTTTGTGAAAAAAGGAAATGTGACGTTTTTCTTCCCGGTTGTCACTTGTATTATCATAAGTGTGGTATTATCAATCTTGCTTAATCTTTTCGGCAGAATGAAATAACAAAAGACTAGAATAAAGGTGAAATTATGAAAGTTGATTTATTTGATTTTGAACTACCGGAACGTTTAATTGCACAGGTGCCATTGGAACAGCGTGACGCTTCAAGGCTGATGGTGCTTGATAAACATACAGGAGAGCTGACAGACAGCTCGTTTAAACAGATTATCAGTTTCTTTAAAGAAGGGGATTGTCTCGTGCTGAACAATACCCGCGTTTTGCCTGCTCGGTTATTCGGAACAAAAGAGGATACGGGGGCAAAAGTAGAACTGCTTTTGCTGAAACAGGAAGCCGGTGACAGGTGGGAAACGCTCGTCAAGCCGGCAAAACGGGTAAAAAAAGGAACCGTTGTAACATTTGGAGACGGCAGATTAAAAGCTGTCTGCACGGAAGAGCTGGAGCATGGCGGCAGAAAAGTTGAGTTCCAATATGACGGTATTTTTTACGAGGTGCTGGAATCACTCGGAGAAATGCCGCTTCCGCCATATATTAAGGAACAGCTTGATGACAGAGAGCGCTACCAAACGGTGTTTTCAAAAGAAATCGGATCTGCCGCTGCGCCTACAGCCGGTCTTCATTTCACGGAAGACATTTTACAGCAGCTGAAGGACAAAGGCGTTCAGATTGAGTTCATCACACTGCATGTCGGTCTCGGAACGTTTCGTCCGGTCAGCGCCGATGAAGTGGAAGAGCATAATATGCATGCAGAGTTCTACCAAATGTCAGAAGAAACGGCCGCGGCTTTAAACAGCGTAAGGGAAAAGGGCGGACGGATTATTTCTGTCGGCACGACCTCAACCCGCACGCTTGAAACGATTGCCGGTGAACATGATGGGCGATTTAAAGCATCAAGCGGATGGACATCTATTTTTATTTATCCGGGCTATGAATTCAAAGCCATTGACGGAATGATTACAAACTTTCATTTGCCGAAATCGTCATTGATTATGCTGGTCAGTGCGCTTGCAGGCAGAGAAAATGTCCTGCGTGCGTATAACCATGCGGTTGAAGAAGAATACCGTTTCTTCAGCTTCGGCGACGCAATGCTGATTATATAAATTGAGAACAGGAGGCCTCATAAAAAGTGGCTGAACAACCAATACGCTATGAATTTATAAAAGAATGCAAACAAACAGGGGCGCGCCTGGGCAGAGTGCATACTCCGCACGGCTCCTTTGAAACGCCTGTTTTTATGCCGGTCGGCACACTGGCGACAGTCAAAACAATGGCGCCTGAAGAGCTGAAGGCAATGGACGCGGGCATCATATTAAGCAACACATATCACCTATGGCTTCGCCCGGGACAGGATATTGTAAAAGAAGCGGGCGGACTCCATAAATTTATGAACTGGGACCGCGCAATTTTAACAGATTCAGGCGGTTTCCAGGTCTTTTCATTAAGCAAGTTTCGTAATATAGAGGAAGAGGGCGTTCACTTCCGCAATCACTTAAATGGAGATAAGCTGTTTTTATCTCCGGAAAAAGCGATGGAGATCCAAAACGCACTGGGCTCTGATATTATGATGGCATTTGACGAATGCCCGCCATATCCGGCAGAATACGATTACATGAAACGGTCAGTTGAGCGGACAAGCCGCTGGGCTGAACGCTGCCTGAATGCCCATGCCCGGCAGGACGAGCAAGGCCTGTTTGGTATTGTTCAGGGGGGAGAATACGAATATTTGCGCACACAAAGCGCGAAAGACTTGATTTCCCTTGATTTTCCGGGATATGCTATAGGTGGATTGTCCGTTGGTGAACCGAAAGACGTTATGAACCGGGTGCTTGAATTTACGACACCGCTTTTACCGAAGGATAAGCCGAGGTATCTGATGGGAGTTGGTTCTCCGGATGCTCTGATTGACGGAGCGATCCGCGGAGTAGACATGTTTGACTGTGTGCTGCCTACCCGGATTGCACGGAACGGCACGGTGTTTACTGCTGAAGGCCGGCTCAATATGAAAAACGCAAAATTTGAGAGAGACTTCCGTCCGATTGATGAAGAGTGTGATTGCTACACATGTAAAAATTACACACGGGCGTATATCAGACATTTGATTCGCTGCAATGAAACGTTTGGACTCCGATTAACAACTTACCATAACCTTCATTTTCTGTTACACTTAATGGAGCAGGTAAGACAGGCTATTCGCGAGGATCGTCTGGGTGATTTCAGAGAAGAGTTCTTTGAGCGTTACGGCTATAACAAGCCAAATGCGAAAAGCTTCTAATATAAAAAGCCATAATGGCAAGTTTGTTTCAGAAAGGGGGGAAAAAGATGACAGGTACTTTAGGTACATTAGTTCCTATTATTTTAATGTTTGCGGTTCTTTATTTCCTACTGATCCGTCCGCAGCAGAAGCAGCAAAAAGCTGTGCGTCGAATGCAGGAGGAACTGAAAAAAGGCGATTCAGTCGTGACAATCGGTGGATTGCACGGTACAGTTGACTCTATCGACGAAAGCAAAGTCGTCATTAAGACTGGTGATAACACGCGTCTTACTTTCGACCGCCGCGCGATCAGAGAAACTTCTGCTGCTGAATAACAGCAGGAGTTCATACATAGCAAACAAAAAAGAGCGGGTAACCCCCGCTCTTTTTTTATTAGGAAGATCTGCTTCCTCTCAAATTCACTCCGAAAATGCCGCCAAGCATACATACGCCTAAAAAGCCAAGATGGAAGAGCAGCTGTTCTGCTGTAAATGTTTTTCCGAATCCCAGATATTGAAACAGTAAAATAATCAAGGAAAAGCTTAAAGCAGTCAATGCCCCAATCAGCCATCCTCTTTCCTTCCCTTTCCCGCCAGATATGAATCCGCCGATAAATAAAGAAAGAAATGATACGGCGGTGATCAGCCAGTTGAATGATGATTCTTCAAGCGAGGTTGCTGTCAGTAAAAGTGAAACGGCTAAACTCGTTAGGAGCATGGCTGAAAAAATAGCGATTAAGCCGTAGAGTATGCCTTTTCCAACTTGTTTCGTTTCCTCCATGAATTTCTCCTCCCTGCCTATCTATAAAGGCTTCTGTTCTTTTTAAACAAAGCCTCAGACATGCTGATGGCTCGTCTTTGTAAAAATGTATTCCCTCGTTCCGTGAATTAGACGTAAAAGCTTTATGAAATACGATCGCTTTTTCTTACATAAATCGTATGTTTTGTTGCATGCTATGATGAGTTGGAGGTGCATGATGGAAGAGCTTCTTACTATAACGTTTCGCACAGTCGTATTATATTTTGTGATCCTGATTATTTTTCGATTCATGGGCAAGCGGGAGATCGGAGAGCTTAGTATATTAGATCTCGTTGTCTTTATCATGATGGCAGAAATTGCTGTCCTGGCCATAGAAAACGTAGAGGACCATCTGTTTCATACCATTTTGCCAATGCTTGTGCTAATGATGATCCAAGTGACGTTTGCATACATATCCTTAAAAAACCGGAACGTACGTCAGCTTCTTGACGGCAAGCCCACCATTATCATTAAATACGGAAAAATTGACGAAAACGCCATGAAATCACAGCGTTATAATTTTGATGATTTGATGGTTCAGCTAAGAGAAAATAATATCGACAGAGTGGCTGATGTATCATTTGCTATATTAGAGCCGTCAGGCAAACTGACTGTCGTAAAAAAACAAAACAATGATGAACATAGACAGCTGGAGATGCCGCTTATCATTGACGGTGACATTCAAACTGAAAACCTGGCTCTGATCGGCAAAGATAACCAGTGGCTTGAGGAGAATTTATTGAAACAGGGATATACGAATCCCTCAGCTATATCATTTTGTTCGTTTACTGACGGCGAATTTTTTATTGATGAAAAAAATGGGCACCGCACCTGATTTTCATCGGACGATCAGGCGTCCGATAATAGGGATGCGGCGAAGCTCATCTTTTTTGATTAAACGGAAAACGAGCAGCAAGATGATATAGAAAACAGCGCTTATCGCAATCCATCCGGCAACATTCACAGCCTCCGACTCTCCGAAGGTCACATATTGTTTGACAGCAGAGCTGAGGAACCCGCATATAAAAATAACCGCAAAGCAGAGCACGTACTCTTTTATTTTGATGCTGATCGGCAGCACTTTGCTCACTGTCGCTGCATGCAAAAGGGTGACGAGCACCATGCCCGTTACAATCGCTAATGCAGCACCCATGATGCCGAGAGACGGTCTCGTGGCAAGGACGAAAATAAGGCCTGTTTTCACAAGGGCTCCGATCAAGCTGTTCATCATTGCGGCTCCTGCTAAATTGAGCGCCTGCAGCACAGCCTGAAGCGGACCCTGGAAATAATAAAGCAGAAAAAACGGCGCCATGACTTTTATAAACACAGCTGCGCCTGAGGACCCATACATCACGCTCATCAGCTCATCCGCAAACACATATAAAATCACTACTGAAATGCCCCCGCTAAGCAGGCACAGCCGCATGGCCTGCTCCAATCGGTATTCAACCACCTGAAGTTTTTTCTGTTCCATTCCTTCACTTATCGCAGGAACAAGCGCGGTCGACAAAGAATATGTAATAAAGCTGGGCAGAGTCAGCAGCGTCATGGCAAAGCCGGTCAGTTCCCCGTATTGCTTTGTAGCCGCAACTGTCGCCACTCCGGCAATTGCAAGGCTTTGCGCGACAACAATGGGTTCAAAAAACCAAGACAGGTTGCCGATAAAACGGCTGCCGGTTGTAGGAAGTGAGACGCTCATTAATTGAGAAAAAGTTTCTTTTCCATTTTTAATCGATTGAAAAAAATGTTTTCTGATTTTCATTGTCTTTTTGAATTTAAAACAAATGAATAAATAAACGAGTGACGCCAGCTCTCCTGCAACTGAAGAAAGCATGGCTCCCGCTGCGGCATATTCAATTCCGTAAGGGAGAAAAATCGTCGTACATACAGCCACGAGAGAAATGCGGACGATCTGTTCTAGGACTTGTGAAACGGCAAGCGGGTTCATATTTTGTTTTCCTTGAAAATACCCTCTCAGCACACTGGATATGGCGATAATCGGCACGACCGGAGTAATGGCCAAGAGGGGGTACAGCGTCCTCTGATCTGTCAGCATGGTTTCCGCCATTACCGGAGCGAAAAATAAAAACAGCGGTGTGAAAATCAGGCTGAGAATCCCAGTGATGGTAAGAGACATGACTAAAATATTTTTCGTTTTTTGATGATCTCCGCGTGCGCTGGCTTCAGCGACAAGCTTACTGATCGCGACGGGAAGACCGAATTGAGTTAATGTAGTGGCTAAGAAAAAGGTAGGAGCCGCCATCATATAGAGCCCGACCCCTTCTTCGCCGATAAAACGGGCGATGACCACCCGGTTGACAAAGCCGAGCATTCTTGTGACCATCCCTGCTGCGATAAGGATTAGAGTGCCCTTTAAAAACGTCTGTTTCGCCATTTTTACCCCCTGCCTTCTCAAACTACCTGGAATCATATACAATAAAGATATGCGTATATATCGTCCAAGCATGACAAGTCTTCTTGAAAAACAATAAAAAGGAGCGTGGAATTCGTGGATAAGCATCCAGCCGATCTGTATAAAGACCACGTAAGGCCGTTTCTTTACAGCAAACTGGAAGAGTTTAAGATTCTGGGATATGATGATGTTGAGCTCGACAGTTTGTGGTCATACTTAAAAAACAAGAAGTGGAAAAAGAAATCGGAGCTGCACATCTATGAACTGACAAGGGATATTTTATCAGTGAAAATTGGAGAATTTATGAACTATGCAACTGTTGAGTCATTTAAAACGTCTAATTGGCTGGGCAGTGAAGAAGGTCAGGAAGCATTGGAAGAACTACTGAGGTAGCAGTTGATTTGCATAGGTTTAAGGGAGGATATACATAATGAAAAAAGGACGCTTGATTGCGTTTTTCCTTTTCGTTCTATTGATTGGCACGGGTCTGGGCTACTTTACAAAGCCAGCTGCAAACAATATTACGTTAGGATTGGATTTACAAGGCGGATTTGAGGTGCTGTATGACGTACAGCCCGTAAAAAAAGGTGACAAAATCACAAAAGACGTTCTGGTCAGCACAGTAGAGGCTTTGAACCGCAGGGCGAATGTCCTCGGTGTCAGTGAACCGAACATCCAAATTGAAGGAAATAACCGGATTCGTGTTCAGCTCGCTGGTGTGACAAACCAAAACAGAGCGCGGGAAATTTTGGCGACTGAGGCTCAGCTTTCTTTCAGAGATGCAAATGATAAAGAATTGCTGAATGGTGCGGATCTCGTCGAAAACGGCGCACAACAAACTTATGATAGTACAACAAATGAACCGATTGTCACTATCAAATTAAAGGACGCTGATAAATTCGGAGAAGTGACGAAAAAGGTCATGAATATGGCGCCAAACAACCAGCTTGTTATTTGGCTGGATTACGAAAAAGGTGACTCTTATAAAAAAGAAGTTCAGAAAGAGAACCCTAAATATGTTTCCGCTCCGAATGTAAGCCAGGAATTAAACACAAAAGATGTAAAAATCGAAGGGCATTTCAAAGTCCAGGAAGCGAAAGATTTAGCCAGCATTTTAAATGCCGGGGCGCTGCCTGTTAAACTGACTGAAAAATACTCAACATCAGTAGGCGCGCAATTTGGACAGCAGGCGCTGCATGATACGGTGTTTGCAGGTATTATCGGAATAGCTATTATTTTCCTATTTATGCTTTTCTATTACCGCCTGCCAGGATTGATTGCGGTGATTACGCTATCAGTTTATGTATACATTACCCTCCAGATTTTTGACTGGATGAACGCTGTTCTCACTCTTCCGGGAATAGCCGCACTCATTTTAGGCGTCGGGATGGCTGTAGATGCCAACATCATCACCTATGAGCGGATTAAGGAAGAGCTTAAGCTAGGAAAATCCGTTCGTTCTGCCTTCCGCTCAGGAAACAGACGGTCATTTGCGACGATTTTTGACGCGAATATTACAACCATTATTGCAGCGGTTGTGCTCTTTGTCTTTGGGACAAGCTCTGTTAAAGGGTTTGCGACAATGCTGATTCTGTCGATTCTGACAAGCTTTATTACCGCAGTCTTCTTATCAAGATTTCTGCTCTCGCTTCTTGTGGAAAGCAGATGGTTAGACCGGAAAAAAGGCTGGTTTGGCGTCAAAAAGAAACATATTGTGGACATCCAGGACACAGATGAAAATACAGAACCGTATACGCCGTTCCAAAAATGGGATTTTACGAGCAAACGAAAATTTTTCTTTATTTTCTCAAGCGCAGTTACCGTTGCCGGGATTATTATTTTGCTTGTATTTAAGCTGAATCTGGGTATTGACTTTGCGAGCGGCGCACGGATTGAAGTGCAAAGTGACCATAAGCTCACGACAGAGCAGGTGGAGAAGGACTTTGCATCACTTGGCATGGAACCTGACACGGTTGTCTTGTCAGGCGAAAAGAGCAATATTGGTGTTGCCCGCTTTGTAGGAGTGCCTGATAAAGAAACCATTGCAAAAGTGAAAGATTACTTTAAAGACAAGTACGGATCCGAGCCGAATGTCAGCACGGTGTCACCTACTGTTGGTAAAGAGCTGGCGAGAAACGCATTGTACGCAGTGGCCATTGCTTCAATCGGAATCATTATTTACGTTTCCATCCGATTCGAGTACAAAATGGCGGTTGCTGCGATTGTTTCACTGCTTTATGATGCTTTCTTTATCATCACATTTTTCAGCATTACAAGGCTGGAGGTAGATGTTACCTTTATTGCGGCCGTCCTGACGATTGTCGGTTATTCGATTAACGATACAATCGTTACATTTGACAGGGTTCGCGAGCATATGAAAAAGCGCAAGCCGAAAACGTTTGCCGATTTGAGCCATATTGTAAACCTAAGCTTGCAGCAAACATTTACAAGATCCATTAATACCGTATTAACTGTAGTGATTGTTGTCATAACACTGCTGATCTTTGGAGCATCTTCTATTACAAACTTCTCAATCGCTCTATTGGTTGGGCTGTTAACAGGTGTTTATTCATCCCTCTACATTGCCGCGCAAATTTGGCTTGTTTGGAAAGGGAAAGAATTAAAAAAAGGTACGGAACAATAGAGTAACTGTCAGGCTGTCCATTATGGGCAGCCTGTTTTTTGGCGTTTGATTGATCTTAAAATAGACATTTGCTATAATGACATACGCTTACAATTAAACATATAAATGGTGTGAAGAGGATTTGTGACAGGTTTTCATATATGTGGGAGGGTTTGGGTATGAAGGTTCGCGAGTCGGAGCTGCCGGGTATCGGGCAAAAAGTTGAGATTGTCACCAGAAACCAAGATAAAATATCAATTATCATTCATGACGACGGCAGAAGAGAGCTGTATTATTTTGACGAAAATGATCATGAAGAATGTGTGACATCCGTACAGTTTGATGATGCGGAAGCGAGGCAGATTTCTGCGATTCTGGGCGGGATGGCATATAAGCCGAAAGCGTTAGAAACCGTGGAAGTGGCTCTTGACGATTTGATTATAGAATGGTTTAAAGCAGAAGCAGGAGCACCAGCCGTTCACAAGACCATCGGTGATTTGGACGTGCGGCAGGAATATCAAGCGACAGTCATCGCTATATTAAAGAAAAATCAGAAAAAGCAATTGAATCCAGGGTCTGAAACAGTGATAGAAGAAGGAGATACACTCGTCATCTCTGGAGAGAGAGACGGACTGAAGAGGCTGATCCGTGAAAAATTAACCGCACTGGGGGCTTGACCTCGCGTCAAGCCATGTTTAAAACCAATGTGAATAGGGAAACTAACCTCAATAAGTGAAGTTTGGGGGTAATCGAATGAACAAACAATGGACGATTATATTTGCACTTATTTTTACGTTGCTTGTCGCTGTTTTCGCAGTAATTAATGTAAGATCCGTAGAAGTTGATTACCTGTTTGGCAGATCAGAGTGGCCGCTTATTCTAGTTATTTTAGGTTCAGTACTGATGGGGGCACTGATCGTTTTTTCTGCCGGAATTTTTCAAGTCATGAAATTAAAGAGAGAAATAAAAGCGTTGCGGAAAGAAACCAAAACCGCACAGGACACGATACATAACCAAGAGGATGCTCATTTGAATGATGTTCAAGCCGACACACAGGATGCATCCGCCATGATTGAGAAAAAAGACTAGTTTTCGAATTATATTTGAAACCCCTCAGCCTGCTCTAGTATAATAGGGTGGTTGAGGGGTGAATTTATGTTAGCGTCAAAAATGCGATGGGAAATCCAGCGACCAGATCAGGAAAAGGTCAAATCACTCACAGAACAATTGGACATAACACCTCTTGTTGCGTCGCTGCTTGTAAAAAGAGGCTTTGATACGGCAGAAAACGCGAGGCTGTTTTTACATACAAAGGATGCCGAATTCAATGATCCCTATGAGATGAAGGGGATGAAAGAAGCGGTAGAACGAATAAAACAGGCGATTTCACAACAAGAACAGATTATGATATATGGCGATTATGACGCCGATGGAGTTACCAGTACGTCAGTGATGCTGCACACTTTGCAAAAGCTGTCGGCGCAAGTTGATTTTTATATACCTGACCGGTTTAAAGAAGGCTACGGCCCTAATGAACAGGCGTTTCGCTCGATTAAAGAACGAGGCTTCTCACTCATTATTACGGTTGATACGGGGATTGCCGCTGTCCATGAAGCGAAGGTAGCAAAGGAACTTGGCTTAGATGTCATCATTACCGATCACCATGAGCCTGGACCAGAGCTTCCGGATGTCCATGCGATCGTTCACCCGAAGCAGCCTGGCTGCACCTATCCTTTTAAGGAGCTTGCAGGAGTGGGCGTGGCGTTTAAGCTTGCCCACGCATTATTGGGCGAATTGCCAGATGAACTTCTTGACCTGGCGGCAATCGGCACCATTGCCGATCTAGTTCCGCTGCATGATGAAAACAGATTAATTGCAACATTAGGTCTCGAAATGCTCCGGCGGACGAACCGGCTTGGCTTAAAAGAACTGATTAAGCTTTCAGGCGGAGAAATCGGAGAAGCGAACGAAGAAACCGTCGGATTTCAGCTCGCACCGAGACTGAATGCAGTCGGAAGAATTGAACAGGCCGATCCTGCTGTTCATTTGCTTATGTCAGAGGACCCGTTTGAAGCGGAAGAGCTTGCCGCTGAAATCGATCAGCTTAATAAAGAACGGCAAAAGATGGTCAGCAAAATGACGGATGAAGCGATTGAAATGGTTGAACAAGAAGGGCTTAATCAAACTGCGATTGTCGTGGCAAAAGCAGGGTGGAATCCCGGAGTCGTCGGAATTGTAGCTTCAAAGCTTGTAGACCGTTTTTACCGCCCGGCCATTGTCCTTGGAATTGATGAAGAAAAAGGGATCGCCAAAGGTTCGGCACGAAGCATCAGGGGATTTAATTTGTTTGAAAGCCTTTCTGAATGCAGAGATATTCTCCCGCACTTTGGAGGCCATCCAATGGCGGCTGGCATGACGCTGAATGCCGAAGATGTGCCGGAATTGCGGAACAGGCTAAATGAGATAGCTGACAATACGCTTACAGAAGAAGATTTTATTCCTGTACAGGAAGTAGACCTCGTATGCAGCGTGGAGGACATTACGGTTGAAAGCATCACAGAGATGAATCTGCTTTCTCCCTTCGGCATGCTGAACCCGAAACCGCATGTGATGGTAGAAAACGCAGTGCTGGAAGATGTCCGCAAAATCGGGGCGAATAAAAATCATGTCAAAATGACGATTAGAAACGATTCATCACAGCTTGACTGCGTCGGTTTTAACAAAGGCGAGCTTGAGGAAAGTATAGTGCCCGGTTCAAAAATTTCGATTGTTGGTGAAATGTCGATCAATGAATGGAATAACAGAAAAAAACCGCAGCTGATGATCAAGGATGCGGCTGTTGCTGAATGGCAGCTGTTTGACTTAAGAGGAAAACGCACGTGGAAAGATACCGTTTCCGCCCTTCCGTCTGATAAACGAGTCATTGTCTCCTTCAAAGAAGAAACCACAACGCTTCTTCAGTCTGAAGATCTTCGCCATGACGTGCGCGTTATCAGTTCTGAAGACCAAGCGAAGGCATATGAACTTGACGGTGCATATATTGTATTACTGGATTCTCCGCCTTCGCTGGACATGCTCGCACTTTTGCTGGAAGGCAAAGCGCCTGAGCGGATTTACTTCATCTTTCTCAATCATGAGGAACACTTTTTATCATCTTTTCCGGCAAGAGACCACTTTAAATGGTATTATGCATTCTTGCTGAAAAGAGGCACTTTTGACTTGAAAAAACACGGTTCAGAGCTTGCGAGGCATAAAGGCTGGTCCGTTGAAACAATCAATTTCATGACAAAGGTGTTTTTTGATCTCGGTTTTGTTAAAATAGAGAATGGTGTGCTGTCTGTGATAAGCGGAGCGAAAAAACGCGATTTAACGGACTCACAAACATATCAAGCAAAACAGCAGCTGATGGAGCTGGATCAAAAGCTGAATTATTCTGCGGCTGAAGAGCTGAAGGAATGGCTGAATAAGCTGATGAAACAAGATTCAGAGGCTTATGAAAGTACGAGGAGGACATAAAACAGATGGATTTAAAACAATACGTAACAATTGTACCCGATTACCCGAAAGAAGGCGTGCAATTTAAAGATATTACGACACTGATGGATAAAGGCGATGTCTATCGCTATGCAACAGATCAAATTGTTGAATATGCGAAAGAAAAACAAATTGATTTGGTTGTCGGCCCGGAGGCGCGCGGCTTTATTATCGGCTGTCCGGTTGCCTACGCGCTCGGCGTCGGTTTTGCACCGGTTCGCAAAGAAGGCAAATTGCCGCGCGAGGTCATCAAAGTGGATTACGGTTTGGAGTATGGCAAAGACGTATTAACGATTCACAAAGATGCAATTTTGCCAGGCCAGCGTGTGCTTATTACAGATGACCTGCTTGCGACAGGCGGCACAATTGAAGCGACAATCAAACTAGTTGAGGAGCTTGGCGGCATTGTAGCTGGTATCGCTTTCTTAATCGAGCTTTCTTACCTTGACGGCAGAAATAAACTTGATAATTATGACATCTTAACACTAATGAAATACTAAAGATAACCTTATAAAGGAAAAAGCACTCGATATCAGGGTGCTTTTTTCCTATTGTTTTGCATTTATTTGATATATTATTTGGTGATTTGAACTTCTGCTCTTTACATCTATCGTTTTTTTCTTGATAATAAACTACAATACAGTTTACATTTTAAAAAAGGTGATTCCATGGCGAACGAACAAGTATTGACTGCCGAGCAAGTTATTGATAAAGCGCGCAGTTATCTATCCGATGAGCATATCGCATTTGTCGAAAAAGCATACCTGTACGCTGAAGACGCTCATCGCGAGCAATACCGCAAATCAGGTGAGCCTTACATTATTCATCCGATTCAGGTTGCGGGAATTCTCGTTGATCTTGAAATGGATCCATCCACAATCGCGGGCGGATTTCTGCATGATGTAGTGGAGGATACTGATGTGACGCTTGATGACCTGAAGGAAGCATTCTCCGAGGAAGTGGCAATGCTTGTGGACGGTGTAACGAAGCTCGGTAAAATTAAATATAAATCTCAAGAGGAACAGCAGGCGGAAAATCATCGCAAAATGTTTGTCGCTATGGCTCAAGATATCCGGGTCATACTGATCAAGCTGGCGGATCGTCTTCACAATATGCGGACGCTGAAACATCTTCCCCAAGAAAAACAGCGCAGAATTTCTAATGAAACGCTGGAAATTTTTGCTCCTTTGGCTCATCGCCTCGGGATTTCAAAGATTAAATGGGAACTGGAAGATACGGCGCTCCGTTATTTGAATCCTCAGCAATATTACAGAATTGTCAACCTCATGAAGAAAAAACGAGCAGAACGCGAGCTTTATGTCGACGAGGTTGTCAATGAGGTGAAAAAACGTGTCGAAGAAGTCAACATCAAGGCTGACTTCTCAGGCCGGCCGAAACATATTTACAGTATCTATAGAAAAATGGTGCTGCAAAATAAGCAATTCAATGAAATCTATGATCTGCTTGCTGTCCGGATTCTCGTGAACAGCATAAAGGACTGCTATGCGGTGCTCGGCATAATTCATACCTGCTGGAAGCCGATGCCCGGCAGGTTCAAAGATTATATCGCAATGCCGAAGCCGAACATGTATCAATCGCTTCATACAACAGTTATAGGGCCTAAAGGCGACCCGCTGGAAGTGCAGATCCGCACCTTTGAAATGCATGAAATCGCGGAATACGGGGTTGCGGCTCACTGGGCTTATAAAGAAGGAAAAGCAGCGAGTGAAAGCGCAACATTTGAGAAAAAGCTTTCATGGTTCCGCGAAATTTTGGAATTCCAAAATGAATCAACAGATGCCGAAGAATTTATGGAATCGCTCAAAATCGATTTGTTCTCGGATATGGTGTACGTCTTTACGCCAAAAGGAGATGTCATCGAGCTTCCGTCCGGCTCTGTCCCGATTGATTTCTCTTACCGGATTCACTCTGAAATCGGCAATAAAACAATCGGGGCGAAGGTCAACGGAAAGATGGTGACCCTTGACCATAAGCTCCGGACAGGTGATATCGTTGAAATTCTTACGTCCAAGCATTCCTATGGACCGAGTCAGGATTGGGTGAAGCTTGCTCAAACTTCACAGGCGAAGCATAAGATCCGTCAATTCTTTAAGAAACAGCGGCGTGAAGAAAATGTCGAAAAAGGCCGTGAATTGGTAGAAAAAGAAATTAAAAATCTGGACTTTGAAGTGAAGGACGTCCTGACACCGGAGAACATCCAAAAAGTTGCTGATAAATTTAATTTCTCAAATGAAGAAGACATGTACGCAGCGGTCGGCTACAATGGCATCACAGCCCTGCAGGTGGCGAACCGGCTGACGGAAAAAGAAAGAAAACAGCGCGATCAGGAAGAACAAGAAAAAATCGTCCAGGATGTCGCTGCGGAGCCTAAACCGTACCCGCAAGGAAGAAAGCGGGAAGCTGGCGTTCGCGTCAAGGGGATCGACAATCTTCTTGTTCGTTTATCGAAATGCTGCAATCCTGTGCCTGGTGACCATATTGTCGGTTTCATTACAAAAGGCAGAGGGGTTTCCGTCCATCGCGACGACTGTCCGAATGTCAAAACGAATGAAGCACAGGAGCGGCTGATACCTGTAGAGTGGGAACATGAGTCACAGGTGCAAAAACGCAAGGAATACAATGTTGAGATCGAGATTCTTGGATATGACCGCCGCGGATTGCTTAACGAGGTGCTTCAGGCAGTGAATGAAACGAAAACAAATATTTCTTCTGTCTCTGGCAAATCGGATCGCAACAAAGTGGCAACCATCCATATGGCTATTTTTATCCAGAATATCAATCATCTGCATAAAGTCGTTGAGCGCATTAAGCAAATAAGGGATATATATTCTGTGCGCCGCGTCATGAATTAAAGGAGTCACAAAATGAAAATAGTCGTTCAGCGAGTAACAGAAGCAAGTGTAACCGTTGATGGAGATGTGATCGGCCAAATTGGACAAGGCATTATGGTCCTGGTCGGCATCACTCACGATGATACAGAAGAGGACGCCGCTTACTTAGCGGATAAAATGGTGAATCTTCGCATTTTCGATGACAGCGATGGAAAAATGAATTTGTCGCTTTTGGACACAGGCGGAGAGATTTTGTCCGTTTCACAGTTTACGCTTTACGGAGATACGAGAAAAGGACGGCGCCCGAACTACATGAACGCCGCAAAACCTGATAAGGCTTTGGGCCTTTATGAAAAATGGAATGACCTGCTTCGTGAAAAAGGAATCAAAGTAGAAACAGGTAAATTCGGCGCCATGATGGATGTAAAGCTCACTAACTCCGGACCGGTTACTTTGATTATGGATTCAAAATAAAAAAGCTGCCAAAAGGCAGCTTTTTTTATTGGAAATATTTCTCCAATCCGCTCTCAATTCCGTCTGTTACTTTTTCTTGATATGAATTGCTATGTACTATGGCTTCTTCCTGCGGATGGCTTACATATCCTAGCTCGTACAGCATAGCGGGCTGTTTGTTTTCACGGAGCACATAATAATCTCCGAACAGTACGCCGCGGTCAGGAATTGAAGATCGCTTAACCACTTCAGAGTGTACATCTGATGCCAGTTCTTGATCCTTTGCAGGACTGTAGTAATAAGCTGTGCTTCCCCTTGTAGAAGTATCCGCAAAGCTGTCGTAATGAATGCTGATGAAGGCGTCTGCGTTGCGGTAGTGAGACGTCGAGACTCGTGACTGTAAGCTGACAAATGTATCATCCTGCCGTGTCACATACACGTCTGCTCCTGCTGATCTAAGTTTGCTGGCCAGCAGTTTCGCCGTTTTGATCGTCAGTTTTTTCTCGAATTGGCCTGAATAGCCGATCGTTCCGCTGTCTTTTCCTCCATGCCCCGGATCGACAACAATCGCTTTGTTTTTCAGCGACCCGCTTCCGGAAGCGGAATCAGCGACAGGCGGCTCGCCGGACTCTTCAGCGCTTTTAGACGTCTGTACCACCCAGTTGGCGACATAAGCGGTCTGCCCATTGTCAAGTTTTACTTCATACCAGCTGCCCTTTGATCCGGTAATGGAGTACGCATCGCCTTTGGCTGCGCGTTTAACGATAGAAGCTGACGTTGAGGCATCGCTTCTTAAATTCGTTCCTCCGTATACGATATAGGCTTTTTTTGTACTGTCTGAACTGCTGACATCAGCTGAATCTTCAGCTGGTTCAGAACTGGTCACAATGTAATGGCTTGCGACCCAGCCTTTTAGCCCATTTACTTCAATATGGAGCCAGCCGTTTTTCTCTTCGAGGATTGTAAGCTTCGTTCCTCGTGAGAGTTTTGTTATAATCGCTGCATCATGTGAGGCGGACCCTCTGACATTCAGTGAAGAAACGCCAACCGTGCCCGTTGTTGAACCAGATGATTCTGTCTGATCACTTTCCTCAGACCCTGAACTGCCGCTGCCTGAAGTGACGTATTCGGAAGATACCCATCCGGTGGAATTTCGATATGATATCTTGATCCAGCCGGAATCCTTGTCAATCACTGAGGCTTGGCTGCCCTGCGGGAATTTGCCGATGACTTCGTATGAAGTACCAGGGCCTGTTCTCATCCGTAAATCGGGATCTGTTGATGTTACAGTTTCACTGCTCTCTGTAGAGTTTGTGCCTGACTGTTTTTCCTTAGTAATAAGCCAGGAGACAACCCACCCTTTATCTCCGGAACCAAGCTGTATTTGCACCCAGTCTCCGTCTTCTTTCAAGATGGGGTAGCGTTCTCCTTTTTTCACCTCCGCCATGATGCCGTAGCTAAGCCCCGGACCGCTTCTGACGTTCATTTCATCTGTTGCGATGACAGCTTCTCCCTGAGCGGCTGTAACGGCAGAAAAAGGCGGGAAAAGCGCCCCGGCGACGATAATACATACAATAAGGACAAAGTGTTTCTTGCTCATTGTGTCCTCCTTTCTAATGATCGTAAAAAAAAGCATTCTTTCTTAATATCGTAAAGTCCTTTCTGATTTTTAAATAAAAATAAAATGATTTGTTTATACTAGGCATAAATACAATCAAAAAGGTGTGCAAATCATGAAATATCATCCAAAAATGGGACGTGCATTTCACGACGGCGAAGGAAACCTGCATTTCAGTGATCATGCCGATCCTGATACAATCGGTTATCTCACTGAAACGGCAACGGAATTTGGTCTTATGTCCAAAGAAGCATCACAGCAGAAAAACAACCGGAATAAAGCTTGACAGAGTACAGCAATGCCATTATTATAATAGAAATCGAGTACATAATAAATAATAATTAAACTGAACCAATAATGGAGAAGAGTAGGTCAGATTGCATGGCTAGAGAGGAACCGCCCCAGGCTGAAAGCGGCTCCCATTGCGTCTTTCTCGAAACAACACTCCGGAGGTTTCCTGCTGAACGCGTGATACCGTCATTAGGCAGTGAACGTGAACCTGCGTTAAAGGATCGAGCGGGAATACGAAAATATTCCAACTAGGGTGGCACCACGGGTATAACTCTCGTCCCTACTATATGTGTATAGTAGGGGCGGGAGTTTTTTTATTTTTCATCATTGACGATAAATGTATATTTTATAAGGGATACATAAGGAGGTCTACACATGGGATATAACATTCCAAGAGGAACACAAGATATTCTGCCCGGAGAATCAGAGCGTTGGCAGTATGTTGAACAAATCATGAGAGATACTTGCCGAACTTATCAATATAAAGAAATCCGCACGCCGATTTTTGAGCATACAGAACTGTTCGCCAGAGGCGTCGGGGAGTCTACGGATATTGTACAAAAAGAAATGTACACCTTCCAGGACCGCAAAGGCAGAAGCCTGACGCTTCGTCCCGAGGGAACTGCTGCAGCAGTTCGCGCTTTTAATGAAAATAAATTATTTGCGAATCCTGTTCAGCCGACAAAGCTGTATTATGTCGGGCCGATGTTCCGTTACGAACGTCCGCAGACAGGCCGTTACCGCCAGTTTTATCAGTTTGGAATCGAAGCGATTGGTTCGAAAGACCCTGCAATAGATGCTGAAGTAATGGCGCTGGCGATGGGTATTTATCAGAAGGCCGGCTTGAAAAACGTCAAGCTTGTCATAAACAGTCTTGGCGATCGGGACAGCCGCAAAAGCTACAGAGAAGCGCTCGTGAAACACTTTGAGCCGCGCATCGAGGAATTTTGTTCAGACTGTCAGTCACGTCTGCACACCAATCCGCTCAGAATTTTAGATTGCAAAAAGGATCGGGATCATGAGCTGATGAAATCGGCACCTTCTATTCTTACTTACTTAAATGAAGAATCAGCCGCTTATTTTGAAAAAGTGAAGCAATATTTAAACGATCTCGGCATTTCTTATGAAATTGATCCTAACCTTGTGAGAGGGCTGGATTATTATAACCATACCGCATTCGAAATCATGAGCAATGCGGAAGGCTTTGGCGCTATTACAACGCTTGCCGGCGGCGGACGCTATGACGGATTGGTCGAGCAAATCGGCGGACCAGAAGCGCCCGGCATCGGATTTGCGATGAGCATTGAACGTCTGCTTGCCGCAATTGATGCTGAAAAAAGAGAACTGCCTGTTGATCAGGGGATTGACTGCTATATCGTGACGCTTGGCGAAAAAGCGAAGGATTATTCCGTTTCGTTGGTGTACAAACTGAGAGAAGCAGGCATTTCCAGTGAAATTGATTACGAAAATAAGAAAATGAAAGGCCAGTTTAAAACAGCTGACCGCCTCAACGCCAGATTTATTGCGATTTTGGGAGAGGATGAGCTTGCTCAAAACAAAATCAATGTAAAGGATGCAAAAACAGGCGAACAGATTGAAGTGGCTCTTGATGAATTTATACATGTGATGAAAGCAAACCAAAAGGGATAAGGAGTGGAACGCATTGTTTGGAAGAACATATTATTGCGGCGAAATGACTGAAAAAGCAATTGGCGAATCTGTAACGCTGAAAGGCTGGGTCCAAAAAAGACGGGACCTCGGCGGATTGATTTTTATTGACTTGCGTGACCGTACAGGAATTGTTCAAGTCGTTTTTAACCCTGATGTATCAAAAGAAGCGCTTGCTATTGCGGAAGGCATCCGAAACGAATATGTACTTGATATTCAAGGAAAAGTGGTTGCGCGCGAAGAAGGCACAGTGAATAAGAATTTGAAAACAGGCGCGATTGAAATTCACGCTGATGCAGTGACTGTATTGAGTGCTGCGAAGACACCTCCGTTTGCCATTTCTGATCAAGCGGATGATGTATCAGAGGATGTGCGTTTAAAATACCGTTACTTAGATTTGCGCAGACCGGCTATGTTTCAAACGATCCAGCTGCGCCATAACGTGACGAGAGCTGCTCGGGGCTTTTTAGATGAAAAAGGGTTTCTTGATATTGAAACGCCGATTTTAACAGGAAGCACACCTGAGGGGGCACGTGACTACTTGGTGCCGAGCCGTGTGCACGAAGGTGAATTCTATGCGCTGCCTCAATCTCCGCAGCTATTTAAACAGCTTCTGATGGTCTCAGGCGTTGAACGCTATTATCAGATTGCTCGCTGTTTCCGCGATGAGGACTTGCGTGCGGACCGCCAGCCTGAGTTTACGCAAATCGATATTGAAATGTCCTTTATGAGCCAGGAAGACATTATGTCATTGGCTGAGGATATGATGGCAAAGATTATGCGTGAAACGAAAGGTGTGGAACTCAAGCTTCCTCTGCCTCGAATGACGTATGACGAGGCGATGAACAAATACGGTTCTGATAAACCGGATACTCGCTTTGACATGCTTTTGACAGATGTATCTGACATTGTAAAAGATACTGAATTTAAGGTGTTCTCATCAGCTGTGGCAAACGGCGGAGTAGTCAAAGCCATCAATGTAAAAGGCGGGGCAGGCGATTACTCAAGAAAAGACATCGATGCTCTAGGTGCGTTTGCCGCAAATTACGGAGCGAAAGGACTTGCTTGGGTGAAGGTCGAAGCGGACGGAGTGAAAGGCCCGATCGCCAAATTCTTTGATGATGAAAAGCAGTCTAAGCTGATTGAAGCACTTAATGCCGCTGAGGGTGACTTGCTGCTGTTCGGAGCGGATAAATTCGAAGTTGTTGCCGCTTCTCTCGGCGCCCTGCGCTTAAAGCTTGGGAAAGAACGGGGACTCATTGACGAAAACCTCTTCAATTTCTTATGGGTTATTGATTGGCCGCTCTTAGAGCATGATGCGGAGGAAGGCCGTTTTTACGCAGCGCACCATCCGTTTACAATGCCTGTCCGTGAAGACCTTGAGCTGATTGAAACAGCGCCTGAGGACATGAAAGCGCAAGCCTATGACCTCGTCTTAAACGGCTATGAGCTTGGCGGCGGTTCGATCCGTATTTTCGAAAAGGATATTCAGGAAAAAATGTTTGCACTGCTTGGTTTCACAAAAGAAGAAGCAGCAGAACAGTTTGGATTCCTTCTTGAGGCATTTGAATACGGCGCTCCTCCGCACGGCGGAATCGCGCTTGGTTTAGACCGTCTCGTGATGCTTCTTGCCGGCCGGACGAATCTGAGAGATACGATCGCTTTCCCGAAAACGGCAAGTGCAAGCTGTCTGATGACAGATGCGCCGGGAGAAGTAAGCGACGCGCAGCTTGATGAACTTCATCTTTCTATTAAAACAAAAGTAAAGAACTGAATGTGCAGTTCGATTCTTGAAAATCAAAATCGTCTATGATATGATTTTGACAAGTTAAATAAAGTCCTGATGTGTTAGTTGTACACCTAGTTTTGACCGAACATTTTTTTGATTTGGGAGCCCGCATTTTTAAATGGCGTACATGCCTCTTTTCATTCGGTAAAGAGGACTTACAAGATTTAAAAGAGGGCACCCACCTGCTGAGAGCGGGTTCAAAACAAAGGAAAGCTGCAACGGCACAATTGGGACTTTATTTTTTATGCGCAGAAAAAACGGCTGTTTCTGTAATAGCCATTTATCATATGAAAACCAGATTACGAATGTGGAGTGAGGTTCTTGTTACACCAGTTTTCACGCAATGAATTAGCTATCGGAAAAGAAGGCCTTGAAACGCTGAAAAACAGCACGGTTGCTGTCCTTGGAGTTGGAGGCGTCGGATCGTTCGCAGCGGAGGCGCTTGCACGTTCAGGCGTTGGTCGCATCCTGCTTGTCGATAAGGATGATGTGGACATCACAAACGTAAACCGTCAGCTTCACGCTCTTCTTTCAACTGTCGGTCAGCCGAAAGTGGATTTAATGAAAGCGCGTATTGCAGACATTAACCCTGAGTGTGAAGTGATTTCGTTAAAAATGTTCTATACGGAAGAAACGTATGAGCAATTCTTTGAGTATAACCTTGACTACGTAATTGATGCGTCAGACACCATTCATTATAAAATCCATTTAATGAAAGAATGTCTGAAACGGGATATTCCGCTGATCTCCAGCATGGGTGCGGCGAACAAGACAGACCCGACACGTTTCCAAATCGCAGATATTTCTAAAACACATACTGACCCGATTGCAAAGGTGGTTCGTACGAGACTCCGTAAAGAAGGCATCAAAAAGGGCGTCCAAGTGATTTTCTCCGATGAAAGCCCAATTGTGATCCGGGAAGACGTCAGAAAAGAAGTCGGAAATGACGATGCGAAAATCCGCAAAGCCAAATTGCCGCCGTCCTCTAATGCTTTTGTGCCGTCTGTTGCGGGATTGATTATGGGCGGTCATGTTGTCATGGATCTTTTGAAAGATATTGAAATCAAACGCGTGAAGGATAAATCATGAAAAAACAGCCTTGAAGCATATTCAAGGCTGTTTTTTTATTTTCTTTTTATTAATTTATCGTACACTTGCTTTAACGCAGATTCAAATTTACCAGTTTGCTTCGGTTTGTAATATTGCTTGTTCTTTAAAGGATCAGGGAGGTACTGCTGTTCAACCCATCCATTTTCGTAATGATGAGGGTATTTATAGTCGATTCCTCTTCCAAGTTCCTGTGCTCCTTTATAATGCGCGTCTTTTAAATGGTTTGGGACATCGCCGATTTTTCCTGCCCTGATGTCCGCGAGCGCTTCATCGATTGCTAAAATAGCTGAATTGGATTTCGGCGAGAGACAGAGCTCAATGACCGCATTGGCCAGCGGTATGCGCGCTTCAGGGAAACCAATACGTTCGGCGGTCTGAACTGCATGCAGCACTCTCGGTCCGGCCTGCGGGCTGGCTAAGCCGATATCCTCATAGGCGATAACCAAGAGTCTCCTCGCGATGCTTTCCAAGTCACCCGCTTCAATTAATCTGGCCAAATAGTGAAGAGCGGCGTTGGCATCAGAGCCGCGGATCGATTTTTGAAAAGCGGACAAGACGTCATAATGCGCATCACCGTCTTTATCGTGAGAAAAACTCTTCTTTTGCAGGCATTCTTCCGCAGTCTCTAATGTGATGTGAATCACGCCGTCCGCAGACTCCTTCGTTGACAATACGGCAAGCTCAAGCGCATTTAAAGCGGAACGGACATCTCCTCCGCATCCGTGGGCAAAGTGCTCCATCGCCTGGTCATCAATTGAAACGGAATATGTGCCAAGCCCCCGGTGCTCATCATGAAGAGCCCGTTCTAAAGCCTGTTTAATCAATTCAGGTGTTAATGGCTCTAGCTCAAAAATCTGCGTTCGGCTTCTGATGGCCGGATTTATGGCGTGATAGGGGTTAGCTGTAGTGGCGCCGATTAAAATAATCATGCCATTTTCTAAATAAGGCAAA
The DNA here is from genome assembly GCF_054161355.1 of Bacillus sp. PK3-037. NCBI lineage: Bacteria > Bacillati > Bacillota > Bacilli > Caryophanales > Bacillaceae > Bacillus > Bacillus sp. PK3-037. The sequence continues at coordinate 1,460,461 of NZ_CP096408.1, forward strand.
AGAAAATCCTGTTTTCCTTTATCGAGTCTGTGGACTTCATCCAAAATCAAAATGACCTGGCCGGACATTTTGGCTTCTTGGGCTACGATCTCCATATCCTTTTTATTGTTAATAACGGCATTCAGCTTGCGGAAAGCAATACTTGTTGAACCGGCGATTGCTGTTGCGATTGAGGTTTTTCCAATTCCGGGCGGCCCGTACAAAATCATGGATGACAAATGTTTTGCCTGAACCATTCTGCCGATCATTTTATCTTCAGCCACCAGATGCTGCTGGCCGATAATATCCTCTATTTTCGTCGGACGCATCCGATATGCCAATGGCTTCATCATCATCTCTCCTTACTTAATTACAGGGTAACGGAAAACCGGAAATTAGAAAAGGGGGAAGCCCCGTTTCCGCCGGCTTCCATGAAAATTCGCAGAAGGTATGCTATAATAGCAGTTGGTCTATTATTTAATAAACGGACGAATTATATAGAAATTACCATTATATATGTGGAATATCATGAAATAACAGAGGTGTTCATGTTGAAAATATCAACTAAAGGAAGATACGGTCTCACCATTATGATCGAGCTCGCGAAAAAGCATGGTGAAGGCCCGACTTCATTAAAAAGCATCGCACAGACAAATAATTTGTCAGAGCATTATTTAGAGCAGCTGGTATCACCGCTCAGAAATGCCGGCTTAGTCAAAAGCATCAGAGGCGCATACGGCGGATACGTATTAGGCAGTGAGCCGGATGCGATTACAGCTGGAGACATCATCCGCGTGCTTGAAGGTCCGATCAGCCCTGTGGAAGTGCTCGAAGACGAGGAGCCTGCCAAGCGTGAGCTCTGGATCCGCATACGGGATGCCGTCAAAGAAGTGTTAGACAGTACAACATTAGAGGACCTTGCCAGCTACACAGATGGAGAGCAAGAAGCTTATATGTTCTATATTTAGATCAGAGGTGTAAAACAAAATGGAACGGATTTATTTGGATCACGCCGCAACGTCTCCGATGGATGATCGCGTGCTGGAGAAAATGATACCGCATTTCTCTGGCAATTTCGGCAATCCATCCAGCATTCATTCATTTGGAAGGGAATCACGGAAATGGGTGGACGAAGCAAGAGCGCAGATTGCAGCTGAAATTGGTGCGGCAGAACAGGAAATTATTTTCACTAGCGGGGGAACGGAAGCCGATAATTTAGCGATATTGGGAACTGCGCTTGCCAGAAAAGATCAGGGAAAACATATCATCACGACAAAAATTGAACATCACGCCGTGCTTCACACGTGTGAAAAACTTGAGGAAGACGGGTTTGAAGTGACGTATCTGGATGTTGATGAAAACGGCAGAGTCAGTGCAAATCAGGTGAAAGAAGCACTCCGTGATGATACAATCCTTGTGACAGTGATGTATGGAAATAACGAAGTCGGAACTGTGCAGCCGATCGATGAAATCGGCCAGCTGCTGAAGGAACATAAGGCTTATTTTCATACCGATGCTGTTCAGGCATTCGGATTTTTTCCAATTGATGTGAAAAGCAGCCATATTGACCTTCTGTCTGTTTCTGGGCACAAGCTCAACGGGCCAAAAGGGACAGGCTTTTTATATGCAAGTAAGGATGTAAAGCTTTCTCCGCTGTTATTCGGGGGAGAGCAAGAAAGAAAACGCCGTGCCGGAACAGAAAATGTTCCGGGAATTGTCGGGCTGAAAGAAGCGGTCAAGCTGTCGGGCGAAAAACGGGACGAAAAAAACGAGAAGTATCAATCGTTTAAAACAATCATTGCCGGCACGCTTAAGGATGCCGGTGTGGCATTCGAGATCAATGGAGATCAAGAGCATAGCCTTCCGCATGTCATGAACCTTTATTTTCCCGGTGCATCTGTGGAGGCACTGCTGGTAAATCTTGATATGGCGGGAGTCGCGGTCTCCAGCGGATCAGCGTGCACCGCTGGTTCAGTCCTGCCGTCACACGTTCTGATTGCCATGTTCGGTGAAGAGAGCGACCGGCTGACGTCCTCAATTCGAATCAGCTTCGGCCTCGGCAATACGGCTGAGCATGTGAAAACCGCTGCCGAACATGTGGCTGCCGTTGTAAAGCGGCTGACACAATAAGGCGGACTTAATTATTGGAGTGAATGAAATGGAAAAACGGCCGGAGGATACAAGAGTCGTTGTCGGCATGTCCGGCGGAGTAGACTCATCTGTGGCGGCTCTGCTCTTAAAAGAACAGGGCTATGACGTGATCGGAATCTTTATGAAAAACTGGGATGATACGGACGAAAATGGTTTTTGTACGGCAACGGAAGATTATGAAGATGTCATCCGCGTCTGCAATCAAATCGGAATTCCGTACTATGCCGTTAATTTTGAAAAGCAATATTACGAGAAGGTATTTCAATACTTCCTCGATGAATATAAAGCAGGCAGAACACCAAACCCGGATGTGCTGTGCAACAAAGAAATTAAATTCAAGGCATTTTTGGAGCATGCCCTGTCACTTGGCGCCGACTATTTAGCGACTGGCCACTATGCAAGGGTCGACAGAAGCGGCGGCAAAGTCAGAATGCTGCGCGGCATTGATGAAAACAAAGATCAAACGTACTTCTTGAATCAGCTGACAGAAGATACGCTAAGCAAAGTCATGTTCCCGATCGGCGAGCTTCAAAAAAGCCGTGTGCGTGAAATTGCCAAAGAAGCAGAACTTGCAACGGCAACGAAAAAAGACAGTACGGGCATCTGTTTTATCGGCGAACGCAACTTCAAAACGTTTCTCAGTCAATATCTCCCTGCACAGCCGGGCGATATGATGACGATGGACGGTGAAGTAAAAGGACGCCATGATGGGTTAATGTACTACACGATCGGACAGCGTCACGGCCTTGGCATCGGCGGAAGCGGCGAGCCGTGGTTTGCGGTCGGTAAAGATCTTGAAAAGAACATCCTTTACGTGGATCAAGGGTTCCACAACCCGCTCCTTTACTCCGATAAGATCACAGCAACCAATATCAGCTGGGTACGTTCGGATATCATGAAGGGCGAAGAGATTTCCTGCACGGCTAAATTCCGTTACCGTCAAGAAGACCATAAAGTCACGGTTCGAATGACTGGGGAAGGCGAAGCGGAGGTTATCTTCGACGAACAGGTCCGTGCTGTCACACCGGGACAAGCCGTTGTCTTTTATGATGGCGAAGAATGCCTTGGCGGCGGAACCATCGATGACGTATATAAAGACGGAACAAAATTGTGGTATGTATAAAATGAAAAACCTCAACAGCGAGTTGGGGTTTTTTAATGAAAGGAAGATGTATGTGGACTACAATCAAGCCGGTATAGAGGCAATGCAGGAAGGCGATTACGAAAAAGCGGCAGAGGCTTTTACAAAAGCGATTGAAGAGAACAAAGAAGACGCAATTCCGTATATTAACTTTGCTAACCTGCTTTCATCAGTAAATGAACTGGAACGGGCGCTTGCGTTTTATGAAAAAGCGCTTGACTTAGACAGCGGGGCAGCCACTGCTTATTATGGAGCAGGAAATGTCTATGTTGTAAAAGAAATGTACAAAGAAGCGAAAGACATGTTTGAAAAAGCGCTGCGTGCCGGAATGGAGAACGGTGATCTTTTCTACATGCTTGGAACCGTTCTCGTAAAGCTTGAGCAGCCTAAGCTCGCTCTGCCATATTTACAAAGAGCCGTCGAGCTGAATGAAAACGATGCAGAAGCGCGTTTCCAATTCGGAATGTGCTTAGCGAACGAAGGCATGCTGGACGAAGCACTCAGCCAATTTGAAGCTGTAACAGAGCAAGACCCGGGGCACGCGGATGCGTTTTATAATTCCGGTGTCGCTTATGCTTATAAAGAAAATCGTGAAAAAGCGCTTGAAATGCTGGACAAGGCTATCGAAATCCAGCCCGATCATATGCTGGCGCTTCATGCAAAACAACTGATCGACCCATCATAAAAAGCTCAGGAGGAGGGACGGCTCGTGCAGCAGCACCCGGATCAGCTGAAAATGGAGGAGGAGCCCTTTTTAAAAGGGACAGTAAACACCGTCATTTATCACAATGACGCCAATTTATATACGGTTCTGAAAGTGAAAGTCACAGAGACCTCCGAAGCTATTGAAGATAAAGTCGTATCCGTGACGGGCTACTTCCCTGCGCTTCAAGAAGAAGAGACCTACACGTTCTACGGAAAAACCGTTACTCACCCAAAGTTCGGACTGCAATTTCAAGCTGAGCATTTCAAAAAGGAGATCCCGACAACAAAAGAAGGCGTCATTCAGTATTTGTCGAGCGATCTGTTTGAAGGAATCGGTAAAAAAACCGCTGAAGAGATTGTGAAAAAACTGGGTGACAGTGCGATTAATAAAATTTTGGCTGATTCTTCAGTCCTTTATGATGTTCCGAGACTGTCAAAAAAGAAAGCTGACACCCTTGCCGGTGCTTTGCAGCGGCATCAGGGACTGGAGCAAATTATGATTTCGCTGAATCAATTTGGGTTCGGCCCTCAGCTGTCTATGAAAATCTATCAGGCCTATGAATCCGAGACGCTGGAGAAAATACAGGAAAACCCTTATCAGCTTGTGAGAGACGTGGAAGGCATCGGCTTTGGAAAAGCAGATGAGCTTGGCGGGAGAATGGGGCTCTCAGGGAATCATCCTGAGCGGGTAAAAGCGGCTATTTTGTACACGCTTGAAACGACATGCCTTTCAGAAGGGCATACGTACATAGAAACGAAGCAGCTGATTATCGAAACCCAAACGCTGTTAAACCAGTCAGCGGCAGATGGACAGCGCATTACAGAAATGGATGCCGCTAACGCAATGATTGCGCTTGGAGAAAATAAGGATATTGTCATTGAAGATGAACGTTGTTACTTTCCGTCGCTGTTTTTCGCTGAACAAAATGTTGCAAAGCGTGTGAAACAGATCGCAAGCCAAACCGAATATGACGACCAGTTTCCTGAATCAGAATTCCTTCTGGCTTTAGGGGAATTGGAAGAGCGTATGAATGTTCAGTACGCGCCGAGTCAGAAGGAAGCGATACAAAAAGCGCTGTCGTCACCGATGCTTCTTTTAACGGGAGGGCCGGGTACCGGTAAAACAACGGTTATCAGAGGCATTGTGGAATTGTATGGAGAACTCCACGGTGCTTCGCTTGATCCGTCGGATTATAAAAAAGATGAAACCTTTCCGATTGTGCTGGCCGCGCCTACAGGTAGAGCGGCGAAACGAATGAGTGAGTCAACGGGTCTTCCGGCGGTTACGATACACCGGCTGCTCGGCTGGAACGGCGCGGAAGGATTTACTCATACAGACGACCAGCCGATTGAAGGGAAGCTTTTGATTATCGATGAAGCGAGTATGCTCGATATATGGCTTGCGAATCATTTGTTCAAAGCGATCCCTGACCATATTCAAATCATCATTGTCGGAGACGAAGACCAGCTGCCTTCCGTCGGACCCGGTCAAGTGCTCAGAGACCTTTTGGCGTCCCAAGTGATTCCGACCGTAAGACTGACTGACATCTACCGGCAAGCGGAAGGATCGTCTATTGTCGAGCTTGCCCACGAGATGAAAAACGGGCTGCTTCCAAACAACCTGACGGCCCCGACAAAGGATCGTTCCTTTATTCGCTGCGGTGGTTCGCAAATTAAAGAAGTGGTTGAGAAGGTTGTCGCGAATGCATTGAAAAAAGGATATACGGCAAAAGATATACAGGTCCTCGCCCCAATGTACAGAGGGAAAACCGGAATCAATGAGCTGAATGTGATGCTGCAGGATATTTTAAACCCTCCAAAAGAAAAGCGCAGGGAAATTAAGTTCGGTGATGTTGTCTATAGAACCGGGGACAAAATTTTGCAGCTTGTCAATCAGCCGGAAAACAATGTGTTTAACGGCGATATTGGAGAAATCACTTCAATTTTCTACGCGAAGGAAAATACAGAAAAAGAAGACATGGCTGTTGTCTCTTTTGACGGCAATGAAATGACGTTTACGAAAAAAGACTTCAGTCAGTTTACTCATGCATATTGCTGCTCTATTCATAAATCGCAGGGCAGTGAATTTCCGATCGTGGTTCTTCCAGTAGTGAAGGGCTACTATAGAATGCTCAGAAGAAACCTTCTATATACCGCCATCACGAGGGCGAAGAAATTTCTCATTTTATGCGGGGAAGAGGAAGCGCTGGAGTGGGGCGTGAAAAATAATGACGCGACTGTCAGACAGACCTCATTAAAAAACAGGCTGTCAGCGCAGGCGGCTGAAATGGATGCTGAGCTAGCGGCTTTGCAAAAAGAGCTCCCGTTCAGCGTGCACGACGCAAATATCGGAATGGAAGGCATTACGCCATTCGATTTTATGAAAGAAGAACAGCTGTAAAAAGGGCTCCCGTGTTTGCGGGAGCTTTTTTCATTGGGGGTGGAAGTGATTTCATCGTATGTGTCAAAGGCGAAAAGCAAAACCTAAGCCTGTTCAACAAAAGGTGGTTGATCACACTTTGAGAACATGCCATGAGGTAGAAGGATTTCCTGTATATTCAGAACAAACTTCTTTTTATCTTGGGACGATTTCTGATATTTGTTTTTCTCTTGAGGGAAATTGTCTCGGATTTATTCTTGAACAAAAACGTCTTTTTCATAACCATCATGCGCTTTTACGTGCATGTGATATCAGTTGCATTCTTCATGATCGGATATTGGCCGCAGTCAATTCAGAACAGCTTTTGCCTCTTCCGAAATCATGCTTCACATATGAGCAGATGAAAATGAAGCTCGTGAAATCGCAAGAGGGTGATATTTTGGGGATGCTGGAAGATGTATACTTTTGTTTGGACAAGGGCATAATCGTAGCATATGAACTCTCGGACGGTTTCTTTTCTGACTTAGCGGGGTGCAAACGCCAGATCCAAAGAGCGGATTCGCTTGTAGAGGTGCGGAAAGATGAAATCGTTCTGAACGGATAGAGGTGTGAGATATGCTTATATGCCCGAACTGCAAAAGTAAGGATATCGGGAAAATCGGCGTGAACCAATATTATTGCTGGGGCTGTTTCATTGAGCTGACAGTGGTCAAAGGGAAGATTGAAACTCATCAAGTGGAAGAAGACGGAACGCTAAGCAGCCTGGATGATTTGTTTTCTGAGGATGAACGCAGCATCAATTTTTAATAACGAAAGGAGATGCGCAGGATGAATCGGACAATGACTTCTCTTTTGGCGCTGGGAGCCGGGGCTCTCGTGTACCGAATGGCGACTCAATCTGACATGCTGAATAATCGAAGCATGAAGCGGATGAGAAAAAGAATGATGAAGATGTTTTAAGGAATGAAAGGATACTCTCTTTAGAGTATCCTTTTTATGTCTGCCGTGCCTCTAGGCGTCTGGCTGCAAGTGAAAGACTGTAATTGACTGCAAAATACATCAATGCCGCCAGCAGAAAAATCGGGAAAAAATAACTGCCGTCAGCGCTTTGCCCGTTTAAAATCTGCGCGTTATGAATAAGCTCAGGCAACGCAATCACAACAGCTAGCGATGTATCCTTTAATAAAGAAATAAACTGGCTTACAATCGGCGGAACCATCCGGCGAAGCGCCTGAAGCATCACAATAGAGAAAAGTGTCTGCGTATAGCTAAGGCCGGAGGAACGCGCTGCCTCAATTTGCCCTTTGTCAACTGAATTCAGGCCGCTCCGTATGATTTCAGAAAGCATGGCTGATTCAAAGATTGTTAAGGCAGTAATAGCGGCAGCTGTAATTTCAAGTTTGATCCCGATTTCCGGCAGGGCGAAAAACGTAAAGAAAATAATTAATAATAAGGGGAGATTTCTGATCGTTTCAACGAGAACGGCAATCAGTTGAGAAAGAATAGGGATTTTCGCATAGCGGAGAGTACCTGCGATCAACCCGAAAATAAAGCTCAGAATGATAGAAATAAATGCAACGTACAGTGTGACGAGAAAGCCGTCCCATAAAAAAGCTAAATGTTCAGATGAATAAGCTCCGATGAAATCCAATGGTTTTCACTCCTTATCAATAGCTTCTTTCCAGCCGTTTTTCCAAATAGTTAACACCGATACTAAGCGGTATCGTCAGCACTAGGTAAAAGAGTGCCACAAAGATATAGACATCAAAAACGACGAGCGTGCTAGATGACACCAAATCTGCCTGATACATGAGATCCAATCCGGCAACAACCCCGAGAATAGACGAGTTTTTGACCAAATTTAAAAATTGATTGCCCAAGGGGGGGATCACAATTTTGATCGCCTGGGGCAAAATGATATATACCATTGCCTGGCTGTAGGTAAAGCCTGACGATCTTGCCGCTTCCATTTGCCCTTTTGAAACAGACTGGATGCCGGCTCTGATGGCTTCTGCGATAAAAGCAGACGTATAAATTGTGAGCGCAACGGTTCCCGCTTGGAATCCATCCAGCCTTAGACCCGCATTTGGAAGTCCAAAGTAAAAGACAAATGTAATCAAAAGCAAGGGAATATTGCGGATAAATTCGACATAAGCCGTCCCGAGCCACTGCATGGGCTTAAATACTGTTATTCTCATCACCGCGACAAGAACGCCAAGCGCAAAGCTGCCGGCCAGCGCGATCAGGCTTGCGAGCAGCGTGTGGTAAAAACCGTCCATATACATGTCGAAGTTATCGAATAGAATAGACACATTCATATGCTTTATTCACTCTCCTTATAAAATCGGGATGAGCATCGCCTGCTCACCCCGGGATGTTCGTTATTCAGCTGGTTCTTCTTTAATCCATTTTTTATAAATCTCGTCATATCTACCGTCCGATTTCATCTTTTCGAGAGAAGCGTTAATTTCTTTTACGAGAGCCGATTGTCCTTTTTTTACGGCAATTCCATATGGCTCATCCGTGAATGGTTCACCTGTTAATTGATAATTTTTATTCTCGTCAGCCATGCCGTATAAAATGGCATTATCCGTTGTGAGAACATCGCCTTGACCGGATTTCAGCGCTGTAAAGGCTTCGGTGTAGTTTTCGAACTCTAATACAGTCGCATCAGGCGCCTTTTCGCGTATGTTTTGAGAGGAAGTGGAGCCTTTTACAGCGAGAACTTTCGAGCCTTTGTCAAGGTCCTCAATACTTTTGATCTTGCTGCCTTTTTTCACGAGAAGTGATTGGCCTGCTTCAAAATAGACATCGGAAAAGTCAACTTCCTTTTTTCGTTCATCAGTGATCGTCATCGTTGCGACAATGGCGTCGATATCTCCGTTTTGAAGCATCGGAATCCTTGTTTTTGATGTGACTTCTTTAAATTCAGCTTTGTTTTCGTCGCCTAAAATATCTTTAGCGATTTGTTTGGCAATGTCGATGTCAAATCCCTCGATATCACCTGAGCTTGGGTTTTTCAGGCCGAACAGCCTGGTGTCGGTTTTAACACCGAAAACCATTTTGTCTTGATCTTTAATGGCAGCTAATGTATCTTTTTTGCTATCCTTTGCGCTTTCTCCGTTTGACCCCTTGCTTCCGCATGCAGCAAGCATGACAACAGCGATTAAAGAAATCAATGCTAACGAAAAAATTTTTTTCATACAAACGCCCCCATTTCTCTTTTTAATGATTTAAAATACGGCTCAAGAATAGGCGTGCCCGTTCTTCCTTCGGGTTTGCGTAAAACTCAGCCGGTGCTGCTTCCTCCAGAATGTTTCCTTCATCAATAAAGACAATACGATCCGCCACTTCTCTCGCAAACCCCATTTCATGCGTCACGACAACCATTGTCATGCCTTCTTTGGCGAGGTTCTTCATCACATCAAGCACTTCACCGATCATTTCCGGATCGAGTGCCGATGTCGGCTCGTCAAACAGCATGACCTCCGGCTTCATCGCCAGTCCCCGGGCAATAGCCACACGCTGCTGCTGCCCGCCGGAAAGCTGGGAAGGATAAGCGTTTGCTTTCTCAGGGATTCCGACTTTTTCAAGGTAATACAGCGCAGTTTCCTTCGCTTGTTCAGCGGATTGTCCGAGTACTTTTACGGGCGCCAGCATAATATTTTGCAGCACGGTTTTATGAGGATATAAATGAAAGTGCTGAAACACCATTCCGATATTTCGCCGTACGTGATTAATGTCAGTTTTTCTGTCATTAATAACTGTGCCGTTTACGGTAAGATTTCCTTCGTTAATCGTCTCCAGCCTGTTGATGCATCTGAGCAAAGTGCTTTTTCCGGAACCTGATGGGCCGATAATGACGACGACTTCACCTTTTTCGATTTGCAGGTTAATCTGCTTTAGCACATGAAAATCTCCGTAATGCTTGTTTACATTTTGAAATGAGATCATCGCAATCCTCCTAACAGAAACTTCAATAATTATGTGTAAATGTAACTAACTTACAAGGTTGAGGGAAGTAACAACACGATATGATGCATACCTTAGTGTAAAAGGATCAAACTTTTCTGAAAATTCAGTGTGGAAAAATATCCATTCCATTTGTCGGTGTAAAGAAAACATAAGAGAATAATTCCCTATAATCCTCAAAAGATATAGAAGAGGTGAAAGCAGATGCTCCAGAAACCGGTGCAGCTTTTGTTATGGGTGGCCATTTGTTTATTGGTCCTGTTAACAGTCTATGTCTTTTGTATGCTAGATATGTTATGGTCTCCCCTGTGGCTCGTCATAAAATCGATCTTTATTCCCTTGATCATTTCTATTTTTATTTCTTATTTATTACTTCCAGTCACTGAGTGGCTTCATGACAAAGGCCTGCCAAGGACTTTAAGCATTTTGGTGATTTACGTCCTTTTTTTTGGCGGGCTAGGGTGGGCATTATATAAAGGTGTGCCTGTTCTAATCGTGCAGCTGACGGATCTGTCAGAAAATATACCTATGTTTGCCGAGACGTACAATGGGCTCCTTCTTCACGTGCATAACCATACAGATGACTGGCCGGACGGCATGCATCATCGTATAGACAAAATGATTAGGCAGACAGAGGCGTTTTTCGCCGGCACAATCGAAGGGGCAATCAGCGGAATCCGTAAAGTGCTCGACTATTTCTTAATTGCGGCAACGATTCCTTTTCTCGTGTTTTATATGGTCAAGGACATCGAATTGATGAAAAAAACGGTGTGGTATTTGACGCCGAAGTCGTGGAGGAAGCGGGGCAGCGCTTTTTTGCTTGATGTAGATGATTCTCTCGGTGATTACATTCGCGGCCAGCTGCTCGTCTGCTTGATTCTCGGGGCCGTAGCCGGTATTACATTTTGGATATTTGGCCTTCCGTATCCGCTGATACTGGGTCTTATCTCAGGTATTACGAATGTCATCCCTTACTTCGGTCCCTTTATCGGCGCTGTTCCTGCGCTTTTGATTGCGACGACGATTTCTGTGAAGGCCGTTCTTGTCGTTGTCATTACGGTGTTTGTACTTCAATTTTTGGAAGGAAATGTCCTCAGTCCGTTTATTGTCGGCAGAAGCCTCAAGATGCACCCGGTAGTGATTATGCTTGCGCTTCTTGCAGGAGGAGAGCTGGCGGGGATTGTGGGCATGATACTGGCAGTGCCTGCTGCGGCTGTTTTAAAAGTAATGATGATCCATTTTCTGCGGATGCGGACGGAGCATTGACATTGGCGTGCCGCTTGTCTATAATTTCTCGTAGAATACATACGAATCTCGAGTGACGGATCTGAGTACGCCGAAGCCCTGTTAAAGAGAGAAGCTCCGTAAGCTGAAAGGAGCTTTATCAGAAGATCGGAGGAAGCTAATCCTGAGTGCAGTTAATCGCTGCCGCACATCCTGCGTTATTGGATGAAAGGTGACGGGCGAATGATAAGGCCCGTAATCAGGGTGGTACCGCGAGACAGCTCTCGTCCCTGTGTAAACGTGTGTTTGCATAGGGGGAGGGCTTTTTTGCTGTCACTGAGAGAATTTCGATTTTTATAGAGGAGGAAATACAATGAAACACTTAACTTCTGCTGAAGTGCGCCAAATGTTTTTGGATTTCTTTAAAGAGAAAGGACATGCTGTAGAGCCGAGCGCGTCATTGGTGCCTCATGAAGATCCTTCACTGCTTTGGATCAACAGCGGTGTTGCGACGCTGAAAAAATATTTTGACGGCCGCGTTGTGCCGGAAAATCCAAGAATCGTAAACGCTCAAAAAGCAATCAGAACAAACGATATTGAAAATGTGGGTAAAACCGCGCGCCATCACACATTCTTTGAAATGCTCGGAAACTTTTCCATCGGCGATTATTTTAAAGAAGAAGCGATCACATGGGCTTGGGAATTTTTAACGAGTGACAAGTGGATTGGTTTTGACGAAGAGCTTCTTTCTGTTACGGTTCATCCGGAAGATGAAGAAGCGTATGAGTTTTGGTCGAAAAAAATCGGTGTTCCGGAAGAAAGAATTATTCGCCTGGAAGGGAACTTCTGGGACATCGGCGAAGGGCCGAGCGGACCGAACACAGAAATTTTCTACGACCGCGGTGAAGCGTACGGAAACGATCCTGACGATCCGGAGCTTTATCCTGGGGGAGAAAATGACCGCTATCTTGAAGTATGGAACCTTGTATTCTCTGAGTTCAACCATAATCCGGACGGCACGTATACGCCGCTTCCGAAGAAAAATATCGATACAGGGATGGGGCTTGAAAGAATGGTATCTGTCATTCAAAATGTCCCGACAAACTTTGATACTGATTTGTTTGTCCCAATCATCAAAGCGACAGAAACGATTTCCGGTGAAGCTTACGGCCAAGATCATGTAAAAGACACTGCATTTAAAGTCATCGCCGACCACATCAGAACGGTTGCTTTTGCTGTCAGTGACGGGGCGCTTCCCTCAAATGAAGGACGCGGCTATGTATTAAGACGTTTATTGCGCCGCGCTGTGCGCTATGCCAAAACGATCAACATCAACCGTCCGTTCATGTACGATCTTGTGCCGGTTGTTGCTGAGATCATGGCTGCTTTCTACCCTGAAGTAAAAGAGAAGGAAGAATTCATCTCAAAGGTCATTAAAACGGAGGAAGAACGCTTCCACGAAACATTGAATGAAGGACTTGCCATCTTGTCAGAAATGATCAAAAAGGAAAAAGATAAGGGCAGCAGCGTCATTTCAGGTGCGGATGTCTTTAAACTTTACGACACGTACGGATTCCCGGTTGAACTGACTGAAGAATATGCGGAAGACGAGAACATGACAGTTGACCATAAAGGCTTTGAAGAAGAAATGAACCAGCAGCGCGAGCGGGCCAGAAATGCACGTCAGGATGTCGGCAGCATGCAGGTGCAGGGCGGCGCATTACGCGACGTAACAGAAGAAAGCACATTTGTCGGCTACTCTCAAACAAAGGCTGATGCCAATGTGATTGTGCTTCTGCAGGACGGCCAGTTAATGGAAGAAGCACATGAAGGCGAAACTGTACAGATCATTCTTGACGAAACACCTTTTTATGCGGAAAGCGGCGGTCAAATCGGCGACAAAGGCTTTTTGCGCAGCGAGCAGGCAGTGGTAAAAGTGAAAGATGTGCAAAAAGCGCCGAACGGCCAGCATGTGCATGAAGGTGTTGTCGAGAGCGGAACCGTTCAAAAAGGCATGCATGTAACAGCTGAGGTTGAAGATCATATGAGAAGCGGCGTGATTAAAAACCATACGGCAACGCACTTATTGCACCAGGCCTTGAAGGATGTTCTTGGAACGCACGTCAATCAGGCGGGCTCTCTTGTGAATGAAAATCGCCTTCGTTTTGACTTCTCACACTTCGGGCAAGTGACAAAAGAAGAACTCGAACGAATTGAAGTCATTGTAAACGAAAAGATTTGGGCAAGTATCCCGGTCAGCATTGATCTGAAACCGATCGCTGAAGCAAAAGAAATGGGAGCTATGGCTCTGTTCGGAGAAAAATACGGTGATATTGTAAGGGTTGTTCAAGTCGGAGATTACAGCCTTGAGCTTTGCGGCGGATGCCATGTCAGCAACACAGCGGAAATCGGCTTATTTAAAATCGTATCTGAGTCTGGAATCGGAGCGGGCACTAGACGGATTGAAGCTGTAACAGGACAAGGCGCTTACGTGGAAATGAACAGCCAGATCTCAGTTTTGAAGCAGACTGCCGACGAACTGAAAACAAATATCAAAGAGGTGCCGAAGCGCGTTGCTGCGCTGCAGGCTGAGCTGAAGGAAGCGCAAAGAGAAAATGAATCTCTTCTGGCGAAACTAGGCAACGTTGAAGCAGGCGCCATTCTGTCAAAAGTAAAAGAAGTTGATGGTGTCAGCGTGCTTGCGGAAAAGGTAAACGCCAAAGACATGAACCATCTCCGCACAATGGTTGATGAACTGAAAGCAAAAATCGGCTCTGCGGTCATCGTGCTTGGCGCTGTGCAAAATGATAAAGTCAATATTTCTGCCGGTGTTACAAAGGATCTGATTGAGAAAGGCCTTCATGCCGGCAAGCTTGTCAAACAAGCCGCGGAAGTTTGCGGCGGAGGCGGCGGAGGCCGTCCGGACATGGCACAGGCGGGCGGCAAACAGCCGGAAAAATTAGAAGAAGCATTGGCTTCTGTAGAAGATTGGGTGAAATCCGTTTTATAATTTGCCCATGTAGTGTAGAATGATGGTAAGATTAGGACCCCAGGCTGAACTTTGCCTGCGAATTTGGGAAAGAGGTGCAAAACGGTGAGCTCGTTTGATAAAACGATGAAATTTAATTTCTCCGATGATTCTGCCGAAACTAACGTAAATGAGGTGCTGATTACTGTGTATGACGCGCTTCAGGAAAAGGGCTACAATCCAATCAATCAGATTGTCGGATACTTGCTGTCAGGTGATCCCGCTTATATTCCTAGGCATCGTGACGCTCGCAATTTAATTCGCAAACTTGAAAGAGACGAATTAATCGAGGAATTGGTGAAGTCTTATTTAGAACAGCATAAAGAGGCGTAAATAAACAATGAGAATATTAGGGCTCGATTTAGGAACCAAAACACTCGGTGTTGCTCTGAGCGATGAAATGGGCTGGACTGCTCAAGGCATTGAGACCATAAAGATAAATGAAGCAGAGGGCGATTACGGATTACCCCGTTTATCTGAATTGACAAAAGACTATACTATAGATAAGATCGTGCTCGGCTTTCCTAAAAACATGAATGGAACAGTCGGCCCGAGAGGTGAAGCCAGCCAAACATTTGCGAAAGTGCTTGAAACAACGTACAATGTTCCTGTTGTGCTGTGGGACGAGCGTCTTACCACAATGGCGGCTGAAAAAATGCTGATTGCCGCTGATGTCAGCAGGCAGAAACGAAAAAAAGTCATTGATAAAATGGCGGCTGTTATGATTCTGCAAGGATATCTTGACAGCTTAAATTAAAGCCAGAGGTGAATATAATGGAACACGGCGAAAAAAATATTACAATTGTTGACGAGCAAGGAAATGAACAGCTTTGCGAAGTGCTGTTTACATTTGAAAACGAAGAGTTTGGCAAATCTTATGTGTTGTACTACCCAATTGAAACAAAGAATGACGAAGAAGTAGAAATTCTTGCTTCCAGCTTTACGCCAAACGAAGATGGTGAAGACGGCGAACTATTCCCGATCGAAACCGATGAAGAATGGGATATGATCGAAGAGACATTAAACACTTTTTTAGCGGAAGAAGACGAAGAGTAAAAACCGCGCCAAAAGCCGGAGCCTATACTGCTCCGGCTTTTTTTCTGTTTATAAAGAGACTTTTTTTGTAATAAATTGCCGAAACAGCATGAATCATGTAGTATAAAAGCTGATGGGAGGAGACCTTATGTATATTAATCAGCAAAAAAAATCATTTTTAAATAAAAAAAGAATTGTACTGTCTTCCATTATTGTGCTGCTTCTCATCATAGGCGGAGCATTTTTATATGGGAAATCACTGCTGGAACCTGTTGAAAAAAACAATAAAACGACAGTTAATATTAACATTCCGAGCGGATCGTCTGTATCTGCGATCGCATCGATTTTGAAGGAAAACAATGTCATAAAAAGTGAAAAGGCATTTCAGTACTATGTGAAATATAAAAAAGCTTCCGGATTCCAAGCCGGGTACTACCATCTGAACAAAGGAATGGATCTGGATGCCATTATCAAGAAGCTGACAAGCGGAGCAACAAACTACGCCTTTCAAATCACGGTCCCTGAGGGGAAACAGCTGACACAGATCGCCGACGCCATTGCGGAGGAAACGAAATACTCAAAAAAACAGGTCATGGCAAAGCTGGACGATAAAACGTTTATCAATCAGCTGAAAAAGGAATTTCCGGACACCGTTACAAACGATGTTTTTCAGAAGAATATAAAGCATCCGCTGGAAGGATACCTATTCCCGGCTACATATCCATTCAATGATCCGGATACGTCGCTTGAGAACATCATAACTGAGATGATGAAACAGACAGATTCTTATGTGAAAACATACAAAACAGAAATGAAGAAAGAAAAGCTTTCTGTGCATAAGCTGCTGACGATGGCTTCTTTGATCGAAGAGGAAGCGACTGAAAAAGCAGATCGCCATAAAATTTCCAGCGTCTTTTATAACAGGCTGAAAAAGAAGATGCCGCTTCAGACCGATCCGACCGTCTTGTACGCGGCTGGAAAGCATAAAGACCGGGTACTCTATAAAGACCTTGAAATCGATTCGCCGTACAATACGTATAAAAACACCGGTCTGCCGCCAGGACCGATTGCCAATGCCGGAATGTCATCATGGGAAGCTGCGCTTCATCCGGATAAAACGGACTATCTGTACTTTTTAGCAAAATCAAACGGTGAGGTCGTATTTACGAAAACATTAAAAGAACATAATAAAGCAAAAGAAAAATATATTTCGGCAAAAAATCAGAAATAAAAGGAGAGCAAAAGCTCTCCTTTTATTCGCATTCCGCAAGGTTTTATGATAAAATATATCGGGTTGTTTACTAACGTATACAAGTTGTGCTCAGAGAGTGTCCTGTGTCAAAGACTGGGGCACTCCTTTTTAGAACGGGAGGCTGTTTGTTGTGACAGACCGCTATGAACAAATAAATGACTATATAGAAGCATTATTGAAGCCTCAGCCGGATAACGTGAGGAAACTGGAAGCATATGCGGAAGAACATCATGTTCCGATTATGGAAAAAGCGGGCATAGAAGTGCTGCTCCAAATTTTGTCTGTCAAGCAGGCGAAGAAAATACTGGAGATCGGAACGGCTATCGGTTACTCGGCCATTCGAATGGCGCTGGCACTGCCGTCTGCAGAAATATATACGATTGAACGCAATGAGACACGCCATGAGGAAGCTGTTAACAACATAAAGGATTTTCAGCTTGATGACCGAATCCATGTGTTTTACGGGGACGCGCTCGAATTAGCAGAAGCAGTTCATGTCACAGCGCCATATGATGTGATTTTCATTGATGCTGCTAAAGGTCAATATCAAAACTTTTTTCATTTATATGAACCGATGCTTTCGCCAGACGGGGTGATTTTAACAGACAACGTGCTGTTTAAAGGTCTGGTGGCAGAGGATTACAGCAAAATAGAACCAAAAAGAAGGCGCAGGCTGGTATCAAAAATCGATGAGTATAATCATTGGCTGATGAATCATCCTGATTATCAAACTGCGATTATCCCTGTTGGGGACGGGCTTGCGATCAGTAAAAAGAAGAGGTGAACGTCATGAAAAAACCAGAGCTCTTAGTCACACCGACAAGTACGGCAGACATTTTGCCGCTGATTCAGGCGGGAGCAACTGCGTTTTTAGTCGGGGAACAGAGATACGGTCTGAGATTAGCGGGGGAATTTTCCCGTGAGGATGTAACGAAAGCGGTAGACATTGCCCATAACAAAGGAGCAAAAGTATACGTTGCCGTAAACGGAATTTTTCATAACGATAAAGTGGGAGAACTTGGCGATTATCTCGCTTTCTTAGCGGAAACGGGCGTTGATGCGGCTGTATTCGGCGATCCTGCCGTTCTTATGGCTGCACGTGAATCAGCGCCGGATCTGAAGCTTCATTGGAGCACAGAAACGACAGGAACCAACTATTATACATGCAACTACTGGGGACGTAAAGGCGCAGCTCGATCTGTGCTTGCCAGAGAATTAAATATGGACAGCATTGTCGAGATCAAAGAAAACGCAGAAGTGGAAATTGAAGTTCAGGTGCATGGAATGACCTGCATGTTTCAGTCGAAACGTTCCTTGATCGGAAACTATTTCGAATACCAAGGCAAAGTCATGGACATTGAAAGAAAGAAAAAAGAATCCGGCATGTTCTTGCATGATAAGGAACGCCATAATAAATATCCGATTTTCGAGGATGAGAACGGCACACATATCATGAGCCCGAACGATGTGTGCATCATTGATGAACTTGAAGAGCTGATAGATGCGGGAGTCGATTCTTTCAAAATCGACGGTGTTCTGAAATCATCTGAATACTTAGTGGAAGTCACCAGCATGTACAGAGAAGCGATTGATCTGTGTGCGGAAAACCGTGACGATTACGAAGCGAAAAAAGAAGACTGGATCGAACGTATTGAAAACATTCAGCCAGTAAACAGAAAAATAGATACCGGCTTCTTCTTTAAAGAAACGGTTTATTAATGAAAAGGAGGTTACGCTATGACTGCCGTAAATGATAAGATTTCTAAAATAGTGGATGGTAAGCGTGTGATTACGAAAAAGCCAGAGCTTCTCGCGCCTGCGGGGAATCTTGAAAAGCTGAAAATTGCTGTGCATTACGGAGCGGATGCCGTCTTTATCGGAGGGCAGGAATACGGGCTTCGTTCGAATGCGGATAACTTTACGATTGAAGAAATCGCAGAGGGCGTGGAATTTGCGAAAAAATACGGCGCGAAAATTTACGTCACGACAAACATTTTTGCCCATAATGAGAATATTGACGGGCTTGAAGATTATTTAAAAGCTCTTGGTGACGCCAATGTTGCCGGCATCATTGTGGCAGATCCGCTTATTATCGAAACATGCCGCAGAGTAGCGCCTCATGTTGAGGTTCACTTGAGCACGCAGCAATCTCTCTCCAACTGGAAGGCTGTTCAGTTCTGGAAGGAAGAAGGGCTTGACCGTGTGGTGTTAGCCCGTGAGACAAGCGCGCTCGAAATCAGAGAAATGAAAGAAAAAGTAGATATCGAAATTGAATCCTTTATTCACGGTGCGATGTGTATTGCATACTCCGGCCGCTGTGTCCTGAGCAATCACATGACAGCCCGCGATTCCAACCGCGGAGGCTGCTGCCAGTCATGCCGCTGGGATTATGATTTATATCAAACCGACGGTGCCAATGCCGTTGCTTTATACAGTGAAGAAGACGCTCCGTTTGCAATGAGTCCGAAAGACTTGAAGCTGATTGAGTCGATTCCGAAAATGATTGAAATGGGCATCGACAGCTTAAAGATTGAAGGACGGATGAAATCCATTCACTACGTAGCGACAGTTGTCAGCGTGTATCGTAAAGTGATTGACGCTTATTGCGCTGATCCTGATAACTTTGTGATTCAAAAAGAATGGCTGGAAGAGCTTGATAAATGCGCCAACCGTGACACCGCGACAGCTTTCTTCGAAGGAACACCAGGCTATGAAGAGCAAATGTTTGGCGAACACGGCAAAAAAACAACATTTGATTTTGTCGGCTTAGTGCTGAATTATGATGAGGATACACAAATGGTCACTCTTCAGCAGCGCAATTTCTTCAAAAAAGGCGATGAAGTAGAATTTTTCGGTCCGGAAATCGAAAACTTTACACATACGATTGAAACCATTTGGGACGAAGACGGAAATGAGCTAGACGCTGCCCGCCATCCCCTGCAAATTGTCAAATTCAAATTAGACAAAAAGATTTATCCGAGCAACATGATGAGAAAGGGGAAGTAACCACCCATGGGTAAGAGTCCAGTAGTCATTGGAATCGCAGGAGGTTCCGGTTCAGGAAAAACGAGTGTCACACGTTCAATTTATGAACAATTCAAAGGGCATTCGATTTTAATGATCCAGCAAGACCTCTATTATAAAGACCAAAGCCATCTTCCATTTGAAGAAAGGCTGAATACAAACTATGATCATCCGCTTGCGTTTGATAATGACTATTTAATCGAGCATATTCAAGACCTTTTGAATTACCGTCCGATTGAAAAGCCGATTTACGATTATAAGCTTCACACACGGTCAGAAGAAACGGTTCACGTAGAGCCGAAAGACGTGATTATTCTTGAAGGCATTCTTGTTCTTGAAGATAAAAGGCTGCGTGACCTGATGGATATCAAGCTTTACGTTGACACAGACGCTGACTTGCGCATCATCAGACGGATTATGAGAGATATTAATGAGCGCGGACGCTCTATTGATTCTGTCATTGAACAATATGTGTCTGTTGTCCGCCCGATGCACAATCAATTCGTTGAGCCGACAAAGCGATACGCTGATATTATTATCCCGGAAGGCGGACAAAATCACGTTGCAATTGATCTGATGGTCACAAAAATTCAAACCATTCTTGAACAAAACGCGATTTTGTAATACCATAGCATAGACATAAATAACTCTGACCATATTATGTATAGGCAGGAAGGGGATGTATAAATTCCCTTCTTTCCCTGTTTATAAACGCGAAATATTTGCAGAACCACAAGATTCAGTTTAAGATAAACAGTACCAATATGGGAGAGAAGAACGAGGACTGCCCTGTGTTCTCATTCTTGTATTTTAGTTTATGCTCTCATACATAATCGAAGATGTTGAGGGACAACCAGAAGGAGTGAAGGGACATGGCACAAGAGAAAGTTTTTCCTATGACTGTAGAAGGAAAACAAAAACTTGAACAAGAATTAGAATATTTGAAAACGGTTAAACGAAAAGAAGTAGTAGAGCGCATCAAAATCGCGAGAAGTTTCGGGGATCTTTCCGAAAACTCTGAATACGACTCAGCGAAAGAAGAGCAGGCATTCGTAGAGGGCCGTGTAACGACTCTTGAGAATATGATCCGCAATGCGAAAATCATTGAAGATGACGGCGGCTCTAACGTTGTCGGTTTAGGTAAAACCGTCACTTTCGTCGAACTGCCTGATGGTGATGAAGAATCTTATACAATCGTCGGAAGCGCTGAAGCTGATCCGTTTGAAGGGAAAATTTCAAACGACTCGCCGATCGCTAAAAGCCTGCTTGGCAAAAAGGTGGATGATGAAGTCACAGTTCAGACACCGGGCGGAGAAATGCTCGTGAAAATTGTGAAAATTTCATAATATCCGTTTAGCAAAGAAACACCTCGTCCACAATGTGGGTGAGGTGTTTTTTTATGAAGTTATCGAAACGAATGAAGCTGGCTGTCCTGGCTTTTTTAATCGTGTTTTTTCTGCTTTTGCTGAGGCTCGCGGAAATCCAGCTGTTTTTCACAGAATCATTTTCGAAAAAGAAAATTAATTTAATACAGGAAAGTGTGAATCAGCGAACAGAGGAAGTGCTCATTTCTGACGGCAGAGGATCGTTTTTAGATCGAAACGGCCAAGCGCTGACGGGCACAAGTGAGCCTGCAGTTGTCCTGTTCCCTTTTCTGTTAACACAGGACTGGCCGATTAAAAAAGTCGCAGAGATTCTCGGCATGTCTGAAGATGATTTGCATCAGACTCTTGCAAAATCGAAAAAACCAGTCATTTTACATCAAAAGAAAATCAAAACACTTTCGAAGGAATCTATCACAAAAATCAATTCTTTGAAATATCCTGGCATTTACGGCGTATATATGGAGAATGAAGACAAGCCCAGTCTTGCCTCGCATACGATAGGCACAACCAATCAAGATCCGGCGCTTCTCCGCAATAAGTATCCTGAAAAGGAAAACCTGCCGATTAAAACGAAAATCGGCACAACTGGTTTAGAACGGACATTTGATGAGTTTTTGCTCCCGGAACAGGACACGAAGCTTTTGTATCATGTGGACGGAAAAGGAAACCCTTTGTTCGGCATGGACGTCAAATATACAGCTGAGGCCAACTCATTTTATCCGCTCCAAGTCAAAACAACGATTGATCAAAGCATTCAAAAAGCGATAGAAGGCATACTAGATGATCAGGGGCTGAAAAAAGGAGGAGCGGTGCTGCTGGACATCGAAAAGAGCAGTGTGTTGGGCATCGTAAGCAAACCGGATGCCGATGTGTCCAGACAAAACACGCTTCAAAATTACATGCTGACGCCAATCTATCCCGGCTCCGTTTTTAAAACTGTGATAGCGGCAGCTGCGATTGAGCATAACGCGGTAAAGCCGAGTCAAACCTTTAATTGTAATTTAAATCTGTACGGCGAACCGGGAGACGATAAAGGAACTCTGTCCTTTGAAGAAAGTTTCGCGCAAAGCTGCAATTACACGTTTACAAGTCTTGCCGAACAATTAATGAAGAAAGACCATTCCGTCATTGAAGACATGTCAGAAAAGCTGTCCCTTACAGATCGGGCAGGCTGGGAAGGAAAACTGTACCACGAGTCAGATTTCCGCCAATTCTATAATGAAAAAAGCGGCGTGATTTGGGGGGATGAAAAAGACAAATCAGTCAAAAAAGCAATTGCGCAAACAGCGATCGGGCAGAAAAATGTAAAGGTAACGCCGCTTGAGGTAGCTAATATGATGGCGACAATCGCCCGCGGCGGTGAAAAGCGGCAGGTGAAAATCGCAGAGCAGATTGAATACAAAAACGGCACAACGCTCGTCAAGTTTAAAGACCAGAAGCTTAAAGGAGAAACAATAGACAAATATACGGCACAGCAGCTTCAAAAAATGCTGCGGCGGGTGGTGGAATCTCCTTCCGGAACGGGCAGAAGGTTTCAGGATCTTTCGTATACTGTAGCAGGGAAATCAGGCACCGCTCAGACAGGCAAGCTTTCAAAAGATAAAGAAACGCTTTATGAAAAATGGTTTGCCGGGTATTTTCCCGCGGATAAGCCGAAATACGCGCTTGTCGTATTGCACATGGATACGCCGGGGGATAAGGCTCTGACAAATTCGGTGTTTTATGATATTGTTAAAAAAGTACACGAAATTGAAATCAATCAGAAATAGAACAACTTCTCAGCACATGGTAAAATATATGCTGAGCCAAGAGGGATAAAGGAGTGCAGAATTATTGAGCAATAATCAATCTCGTTATGAAAACCGTGATAAGCGCAGGAAAGCTAATTTAGTGCTTAACATCTTAATCGCAATCGTATCTATTCTAATTGTTGTAGTAGCAGCCAATCTCTTCATTAACAGTCCTTCTAGCAAAGATGTCAGCAAGGATTCTGAAACGGCGCAAAAACAGGAATCTCCGGCTTCAGGAAAGACGGAAAAGAAATCGGATGAGGATATAAAAGACAGTAAGAAAGATACATCTGACAGCGAAAAGGATTCTGAGAAATCTTCTGACTCAGATTCAGATTCCAAAAAAGATGATGCTTCTAAAAGTGATGACTCTGATTCTGATTCAGACTCAAGCTCAAATTCAGATGACCCGCTTAAAGACGCAAAAGTCACAGAAGGCGGCTCATCAAGTGATGTGGAAAAAACGTATGAAAATCCTGACTGGAAAGCAGTCGGAACTGAGCAGAAGGGCGAGCATGCCGCCACTTATGACTCAAGCTCACAAGACTGGGCTGAGATGCTGAAAGCCATATCATATGCAACCGGTGTTTCAACAGATAACATGACCGTGCTCTGGCTCGGAAATAACGGCAGCCCTCAGGATGCCAAAGGTAAGATTTTAGATAAAACGAGCGGAGAGAAATATCAAGTAACGATTACATGGGTTGATGAAAAAGGCTGGAAGCCGACAAAAGTAGAAAAATTAAAATAAACAAAAGCAGCCGAATCTTTCGGCTGCTTTTGTTTTACACCTCAGCTGCAAAATGAACAACGGCGCTGTAAAAAAATTTTCCGTCTGCCACAGCTGTTTGATGCGAGACAGATTTCACACGCAGCATGATCGCTTTATTGTTTTCAATTTGAGTGTTGATTTTCTTTTCAAGCTCCTGCAATGATGCCGCTTCGAAAAATTCTACTTTGTCTTTAATCAGATCCAATTGAAAATTCATCTTTCGATCCCTCCGCCTTTACAAGTCATATGAAGTATAAGCCTTTTTACGCTGTACGTGCAATATATGACTGGATAAAAAACACAAAGTGTTTTAGTACCTACTTTCAAGAAGATATGGTAAGATAGGAACTGTTCCATCATTAATTCATAGTATACTTATAGGAATTATAAAATATGGAGTGTGACAACTATGGGACGTGAATTTATCCCTCTTTTTGAGGATTGGGCCGCAACTTACGATCAAACAGTTCAAGGTTTTGATATTCAGTATAAAGAGGCGTTCAGAGGCTATGATGATATTTTGAATGCCATTGTCAGCCGGTCAGGGATTCGTGTGTTAGAATTTGGGCCAGGGACCGGCAACTTGACAGCGAAACTGCTTGAGGCGGGAAAATCTGTATTTGGAGTCGAGCCGTCTCCGGCGATGCGCAAGTTAGCATCTGACAAGCTCCGCGGCAGGGCGGAAATTGTTGACGGAGACTTCCTGACATTCCCTGAACCGCCATTTCAGGCTGACACGATTGTCAGTTCTTATGCTTTTCATCATTTGACTGACGAAGAAAAACGAGCCGCAATAAAGCAATATGGCAAATACCTTCACATGCATGATAAAATAGTGTTTGCCGATACTGTCTTTGAACACGAGGAAGCGTATAATCAAGCCATTGATAAAGCACGTTCTCAGGGCTTTTATCAGCTGGCGAATGATTTAAAGACAGAGCATTATCCCACATTGGAAACGATGAAAGAGATGTTTACAGCTGAAGGTTTTGCAGTCCAATTCATTCAGCAAAACGACTTCGTGTGGATAATGGAGGCGATCAAACGGTAAAGTGAAGGGAATGTGTATAGATGAAACTAGCAGTCATCGGAGCAATGGAAGAGGAAGTAACCATCCTAAGAAACAAACTGGAAAATGCAAAAACAGAAACGATCGCGCACTGTGAATTTACAACAGGCCAATATGAAGGAATTGAAGTCATTCTTTTAAAATCAGGAATCGGAAAAGTGAATGCTGCGATCAGCACGACACTTCTGCTTGATCGCTACAAGCCTGATTATGTGATTAACACAGGCTCAGCGGGCGGATTTCATCATACACTGAATGTGGGAGACGTCGTCATTTCTACTGACGTTCGCCATCATGATGTAGATGTAACGGCCTTTGATTATGAATACGGACAGGTGCCAGGCCTTCCGGCTGCTTACGACGCAGATGAAAAGCTGATCAGCATTACTGAAGAAGCGATTTCTGAACTTGACGGCATTCAAGTTGCAAAAGGAACGATCGCAACAGGCGATTCCTTTATGAATGATCCGAAGCGGGTTGAAGAGGTGCGTGCGAGATTTTCTGATCTGTATGCGGTTGAAATGGAGGCAGCGGCAGTCGCTCAAGTGTGCCACCAGTTTAAAACGCCGTTTGTTGTGATCAGAGCATTATCTGATATCGCAGGAAAAGAATCACATGTATCATTTGACCAATTTTTAGAGCAGGCCGCTGTTCACTCAACAGAGCTTGTGTTAAAAGTAATCAAACGAATTCATTAAAACGGGGGGAGTGTTCTCCTCCGTTTTTCCTAAAACAACCTCTATCAAGGAGGAGGACATATATGACAGTTATTACGGACATTACCGAGCTGATTGGGAATACACCGCTTCTCCGCTTGAAGAATTTTGATATTCCTGAAGGTGTGGCTGTATATGCCAAGCTGGAAATGATGAACCCTGGCGGAAGCATAAAAGACAGACTGGGAGATATGCTGATCCGTGACGCCCTGGATTCAGGCAAAGTGAGGCCCGGGGGAGTCATTATAGAGGCCACGGCCGGAAATACAGGTATCGGGCTTGCTCTTAACGCCAGAAAACATGGTTTAAAAGCCATTTTCTGTGTTCCGGAACATTTCAGCAAAGAAAAGCAGCAAATTATCCAGGCGCTAGGAGCGTCAATCGTGCATACGCCGCGTAAAGACGGAATGCAGGGAGCCATTCAAAAAGCGATACAGCTGGAAAGGGAAATTGATAATTCCTATTGTGTTTTGCAATTTAAAAACCAAGTAAATCCATCAACTTACTATAAGACTCTTGGACCTGAAATATGGAAAGCGCTTGACGGCAATATTCATACGTTTGTCGCAGGGGCAGGATCAGGAGGCACATTCGCGGGAACAGCATCCTTCTTAAAAGAAAAACATCCCGTTGTCAAAACAGTGATTGTCGAACCGGAAGGCTCCATATTAAACGGCGGAGAGCCTTATGCTCATAAAACAGAAGGGATCGGCATGGAGTTTATCCCTGACTATATGGATGAAAGCCATTTTGATGCAATATATACGGTAACTGATGAGAATGCTTTTAGACTTGTTAAAGAAGCGGCTGAAAAAGAAGGCCTGCTAATCGGAAGCTCTTCAGGTGCAGCGCTTTATGCGGCATTGGAGGAAGCGAAAAAATCGTCTGCCGGCACAAATATTGTCACAGTATTCCCAGACAGCAGTGATCGGTATATCAGCAAACATATATACGAAGGAGGCATCTGATATGAAGAAAAAAACATTGATGGTACATGGCGGGATCACAGGTGATGAGAAAACAGGAGCTGTTTCCGTTCCGATATATCAAGTGAGCACGTACAAGCAGCCGAAAGCAGGCCAGCATACCGGCTATGAATATTCAAGAACGGCCAACCCGACAAGAACTGCACTGGAAACGCTTGTGACAGAGCTTGAAGCCGGGGAAGCAGGTTATGCGTTCAGCTCAGGAATGGCTGCAATTACAGCTGTTATGATGCTGTTTAACAGCGGAGACCATGTGGTTTTGACTGATGACGTGTACGGCGGGACATATCGAGTGATGACAAAGGTGCTTAACCGTCTCGGCATTGAATCAACTTTTGTGGACACAAGCAGCAGAGAAGAAGTCGAAAAAGCGATTCGTCCCAATACAAAGGCAATTTATATTGAGACACCGACAAATCCGCTTCTCAAAATCACCGATTTATCACTGATGGCAGATATTGCGAAAAAAGCGGGTGTTCTTCTAATCGTAGACAACACCTTTAATACACCATATTTTCAGCAGCCGCTTACTTTAGGCGCTGATATCGTGCTTCACAGTGCGACTAAATATCTCGGCGGACACAGTGATGTTGTCGGCGGTTTAGTTATTACAGCTTCGAAAGAGCTTGGAGAAGAGCTGCATTTTGTGCAAAATTCAACAGGCGGCGTGCTCGGCCCTCAGGATTCATGGCTGTTAATGAGAGGGATCAAAACACTGGGGCTCAGAATGGAAGCAATCGATCAAAACGCCCGGAAAATCGCAAGCTTTCTTGAGCAGCATCCTGCTGTTCAAACGTTATATTACCCTGGTTCTCCAAACCATCCGGGACATGAGCTTGCGAAATCTCAAGGATCAGGCTTTGGAGGCATGATCTCCTTTGATATTGGCAGTGAAGAGCGAGTGGATGACTTTTTAGGCAAACTTAAGCTGTTTACAATTGCAGAAAGCCTGGGCGCTGTAGAAAGCTTAATTTCTGTTCCGGCTAGAATGACACATGCCTCTATTCCGAGAGAGCGCCGGCTTGAACTCGGCATTACAGACGGCTTGATCAGAATCTCTGTGGGAATAGAAGATGGAGAGGATTTGCTGGAAGATATTGAGCAGGCTCTTCACATTTTATAACAAATGGATAGATTTACTTTCTCTGTAAGCTGCCAGATTATATTATAATAGTCGTATACTATGAATCTGGCAGGTGATTCTTTTATGAAGAAGAATAGAATGAAATCATTAAAAGAAGACTACAAGCATTTCGCTTTTACCTTGCTTGCAGTCAGCACTTTTTTATATATAGGCGCGGTTCTTCCTGATCAGGGCTTAACGTTAGGCCAGAAATCAGTTATGTTTATGACGGATTGCGTATTTTTAGCCGGCGCTTTCTTTTGCGCCGACCGTTCACTCGTATATAAGAAGCGCTTGGAGGAAGCCGACGAATAAAAAACAGCCATCAACTGATGGCTGTTTTTTGTTATTCTTCCCGCAGCTCTTTTCCCATGCCTTTTAAAAACTGAAGGCCGAAGCCGACGGCTCTGTTGATGTCAGGATCGTTCATTGCTTTTAACAGGTCGAGAATCCCAACTTTCTTGTCTTCTTTTAAAAAGCTTTGCGCCTGTTCGGTTCCCGCCATTACGCTTTCTAAAAGCTTGCCTGTAAACGCAGGATCAGCCTTTGTCAAAGCGCCTCCAGCCGCCATCATCGTGTTGATGAGGTTTGTGACAGGCTCGCGAGATACCTGGCCAAGCGCGATTTTGGCGATGTCTTCTTTCGCCCTCAGCATACTTGCTGCTGCATCAAAGATGCCAAGCTCATTAAGTTCACTCATTAACGTCATCGTTTTCGAGACGGCATCCTCATTTTCCGTCAGCAGCTCCTTCAGCTCCTCGATTTTCTCAAGCTTGATTTGCTCCGCTGTTTTTGTTTCTTTTTTGATCGTTGTAATCGGAGTGGCCATTTTCGTTTCCCCCTTTCATTTAATCAGTCAAATGGACATAACCCGGACGGTTCCATTTTCTTTCTGCCTCGACGCCGTTTTGCGGATTCCGTTTCTTGTTACGCGGATTTGTTTTAGGAAGCGGTGCGCTTTCGCAGCCTCCAAGCACCTCCATGCGAACCTTCGTCTGTTTGTAAGCAGGCGTGTTCGTGCGTTTATCAGCCGCAGGCCCTGTCAGGAAGTTAATCGCTGAGTCCTTGTCTGTCGAGTTCATCGGCAGGTAGAGTTCATTTTTTCGCACACGGTCAGTAATGAGCGCATTTAATTTAACAGCTCCGAACGGAGAAACGAGGCGAACCAGTGAACCGTCACAAATGCCGCGCTCCTGTGCAAGCTCCGGCGATACTTCGACGAATACATTCGGCACTTTGGATTGAATGCCTTTCGATTTATTTGTCATATTTCCTTCATGGAAATGCTCAAGCATCCGGCCGTTATTGATGTGAAGATCATATTCTTCAGGGAAAGCGGCAGGTTCAGTCCAATCAGACAGTGCAAAACGGGCTTTTTTATCTGGGAAATTAAATCCGTCTTCATACAGTAGCGGCGTGCTTTCACCTGTGAAGCTGCCCCATAGGAAGCTGTTCCAGCCTTCAAGCACCTCATAGCTGGCTTTTCCAAACAGAGGAGAAAGGTTCGCCATTTCAGAGAAAATATCGCTTGGATGGCTGTAGTTCCATCCGGCTCCTAAGCGGTTTGCCACCTCTTGAATAATCCACCAGTCCGGTTTCGCGTCTCCAAGTGTCGGAAGCGCTTGATACAATCGCTGCACACGGCGCTCTGTATTGGTAAACGTTCCATCTTTCTCAAGAGATGGAGTGGCAGGCAAGACGACATCGGCATATTGCGCTGTTCTTGACAGGAAGATGTCCTGAACCACGAAGAAATCAAGGCTTGATAAAATATCATGCACATGGTTCGCATTCGAATCGACCAGTGCCATATCTTCACCAACAAGGTACATCGCCTTCATCTTGCCTTCTTCAATGGAATGAAGCATTTGAATATTGTCTAAACCTGGTTTTCCTTCAATCTCCACACCATAAGCCTTTTCAAATTTGGCGCGTGCTTCGTCATCTGTAATATGCTGATATCCCGGAAGCCAGCCAGGCAATGTTCCCATATCGCAGGCGCCCTGAACGTTATTGTGTCCGCGCAGAGGATAAGCGCCGGCACCCGGACGGCGATAGTTGCCTGTTGCCAGAAGCAGGTTTGAAATCGCTGCTGACGTATCAGAGCCGCCCGTATTTTGAGTAACACCCATTCCCCAAAGAACACAAGTGCCGTCAGCATCACGAATCATCTCGGCAATTTGAATGATGCTTTCTTTTGAAAGGCCTGTGATGCGTTCCGCATAATCAAGCGTATAGGTTTTAAGTGTTTCTTTATAATCTTCAAAGTAATTCACGTTCTCATCAATAAACGCTTGATCATGCCAGCCTTGGTCGATCATATATTTCGTAACAGCCATCAGCCAAACTTGGTCTGTGCCTTGTTTAGGACTGATGAACAAATCAGACCGCTCAGCCATCTCATTTTTCCGCAGGTCGGCAACAATCAGTTTTTGTCCATGGAGCTTGTGTGCCCGTTTGACCCGTGTTGCGAGCACCGGATGTCCTTCCGCCGGATTGGCGCCGACGATGATGACGAGTCCGGCCTTGGCAATATCTTTAATCGTGCCGGCGTCACCGCCCATGCCGACCGTACGGAACAACCCGTCTGTAGCAGGAGACTGACAGTAGCGAGAGCAGTTATCGACGTTGTTTGTTTCAAATACCTGACGCGCTAATTTTTGAATGACATAGTTTTCTTCATTCGTGATTTTAGAAGAAGAAATAAATCCGACAGATCCGTTGCCGTACTGCTCCTTAATTGATCCTAATCTGCTTGCGACAAGATCCAGGGCCTCTTCCCAAGAAGATTCAACAAATGCCCCGTTTTTACGGATTAAAGGCTTTGTGATCCGCTCTTCAGAATTAACGAAATCCCAGCCGAATTTTCCTTTCACACATGTAGAAATCGCGTTAACCGGAGCGTCAGAAACAGGCTGGATCTTTAAAATATCCCGTCCTTTTGTCCATACTTCAAAGGAACATCCGACACCGCAGAACGTACATACCGTTTTTGTTTTTTTCGTTCTTGTTTCACGCATTGCCGCTTCAACTTCAGAAATGGCAAAAATGCTGCCGTACCCCGGTTCAACATTTTTGACAAGGTCAATCATTGGTTCCATGACATCCTGCTTGATGCCCGTCATAAAGCCAGCCTGGCCAAGCATTGATTTTTCCATCAGTGCATTACACGGGCAAACCGTGACACATTGGCCGCAACTGACACAAGAAGATTCATTGATTGAAACTCCTTCATCCCAAATCACCCGAGGGTGTTCGCGTTCCCAATCGATTGAAAGTGTTTCATTTACCTGAAGGTTTTGGCACACCTCAACACACTGGCCGCAGGCAATACATTGGTTTGGGTCATATCGGTAAAACGGGTGAGACATATCAACCGCACAAGACGGATCTTCTTTTGGCGTATAAGGATATTTTTGATGCTCAATCCCCATCATTTCCGCTGTATTATGCAGCGTACAGTTCCCATTGTTATTATCGCAAACCGTGCAATACAGCAAATGATTTTCAAGAAGGCGGTCCATTGCTTCGGTTTGTGCCTCTTTCACCCGATTTCCCGAAAGATCAATTGACATTCCGTTTTCAGCGACCGTAGAGCATGAACGAACCAGCTTGCCGTCTGCCTCTACAATGCATGTATCGCATGTTTGAATCGGATCAACCTCTGGGACGTGGCAGATTTGCGGATACTCAATCCCATTTTCATTTAAAATATCTAAAATTGTGGCCCCTGCTCGTGCTTGAATTTCTGTTCCGTCAACGCGGACACTGATCGACTTATCGTCCATCATATTCATATTCCCCTCCATCTTTCTTTCAAGAAGTCAAAAAAAGCCATGTATAGATACACCTGTCTTTCATTCACAGAAGGTGTAAACACACATGGCGGAATAGTTCACTAGCAAGTCTTACTAACAGACCAATCCTGGATTTTTATAAACCGATAGACTCATAACAAGATCCTATTACAAATCCATCAACACTGCTTTTATTATAAAGTGATATTTATTATAATACAATATGACAGGAAAATTTTAACCAAGTGAAATGTCCTGAGGGGAACCGGGAACGGCCTTTTTTAAGGCAAAATCGGAAGGGGTAATCAGCATGTCAAAGAAAATTCATGAGTTCAATGATATTATTCGAAAACTTCGCAAGGAATTGTTCGGCAAAGGACCTGAACGGATTCACACGGTATTTGTAGATAATATGGCTGTGTCGACGCTCTACGGCAACCTGAGCGCGAGCGAGCAGTTTATCGCCCGCACGCCTGAGGGAAGAGAAATGGTGCATGCGGCCCGGACAAGCCTGATTCAAGACCTTTACTCTAAAAAAACGCCGGAAGGAATGGAGGAGCTGATCGGGGCTAAGCTTGTTCATTTGTTTTCTGATATCAAAATTGAAGAAAATATCGCCGTATCTGTTTTTGTCTTTGACCGAAACATTGATGACCAAAAAGAAGTCCTTTTTAACTAGCATAGTTGCCATTGACACAAAATTGTCACATTTGATATGATGTTTTTACTGCAGTTATAGAAGGACAAAAGCAATGGAATGTATGCACGAACTGTATATATTCTCTATCAATATCTTAATTCTGCTTGATATTGTTGTATGGGTATGCATACAAGTTAGGCAGCATTCAAACGCCTGATGGATACAGGTTATTTGAGTGCTGCCTTTTTTGTTGCTTTTCTTTTATAACTGTAAAAATGGAGAAACAATGGAGGCGTATGTAGTATGGGTTTTCGGAAACCGGATGAAATAGCAGAAGCAGCAATTGAAGCAGGGATGAAAAAGGTAAAGCTTCCGCTGCTGTCTCTCTTGGTGCTGGGTTTTTTAGGCGGTTCCTTTATCGCACTCGGTTATTTGCTTGATATCAGGGTGATCGGCGATCTTCCGAAAGAATGGGGTAGCCTGTCCAGTTTGATCGGGGCTGCGGTATTTCCTGTAGGATTGATCCTTGTGGTTCTTGCAGGGGCTGAACTGATTACAGGAAATATGATGTCAATGGCAATGGCGTTATTTTCGAGAAAAATATCACTAAAGGAATTGGCGGTTAATTGGGTGATCGTTACCATTATGAATCTGATCGGCGCTTTGTTTGTTGCTTACTTTTTCGGACATCTTGTTGGCTTAACCGAAACGGGGCCATATTTGGAAAAGACGATCGCTGTCGCGCAAGGCAAGCTTGATATGAGCTTTGGCAAGGTTCTCGTTTCCGGCATCGGCTGTAACTGGCTGGTGTGTCTTGCAGTTTGGCTTTCCTTCGGTGCTCAAGATGGCGCAGGGAAAATTGTTGGCATATGGTTCCCTGTCATGGCCTTTGTGGCAATCGGATTTCAGCACGTTGTCGCCAACATGTTTGTGATTCCGGCTGCCATTTTTGCAGGCTCGTTTACGTGGGGGCAGTTTATCGGAAACCTCATTCCGGCTTTTATCGGCAATGTTATTGGAGGAGCAGTGTTTGTCGGATTCATCTATTTTATCGCATATTATAAGAAAGATCGCTCCAGAAAAGAAATGAAACAGGTATCATAAACAAGGGACAAAGACAGTCGATGAATCACACAATTTACGTCCATTTTTAGAAAAAGATGTTTACAAAATGGAATTTGGTGGATATACTTACAAAGTAAGAAAAAAAGCAAAGGAGGCTGAATCAAAATGACAATGCGACAACGACGCAGACCAGTTAGTGGCTCACGCAATGTACAAGGAAGTTATAATGGTTTATTCAGCCTGTGGAAGAGTCCGTGTCCTTCCTTAACCGATGCTTATCGCACGCATTAAATTCGGAATCGTCGGACATACGCAACTCCCCGCAGGCAGTAGAGACATGGGTGTCTTCTTTTGTCTGCGGTTTTTATGTGCCCGCAGCAGGGAGATGCCGCGGGTTATTTCGCTTGGAGCGGACTTTGAAAGGGGGTGAGCGGTATGACGATTAACCTATTCTTTTTGACTTTAACGATTAACAAGCGGTTTAAAAGCCCGGAAGAGTTCGAAAAAGAACAGCAGATCGAGCAGATTTATGATGAAATGAAAGAATCTCAGTTAAAGCATCTTTATTTGACAAACTGGCGCTAAAAAAAGGAAACAAAATACAGAAGGGAGAGATGACAAATGTTTAAAATGGAACTATTGATGCATTATACGATGGAGAAGGACCAAGTGTAGCGAATGAAGCTGTCAAGGAAATGCCGCCCTGCATATCATAAAAAGAGCAGCACTTTATGTAAGGGCAGGTGATGGCATGATGTACTTTCAACAAAAAAGGCTGCCGTCGATTGGCCATGGTTATGCATCCATGCCGCATTCCTTCAAACACGGCTATGGCAATCCATTCCGTCAGCAGAGGCTGGCGGCGATGCAGCAGCAAAGGCTGTATATGTTCCCATATCATTGGCATTAAAAAGCGGGCGGAAAACATTTTGTTTTCTGCCTTTTTTTGCGGGAAAAAATGAAAATGTTCAGTTCTGTTGAAACATTTCTAAACACATTGCCGTCTAGTTGATATCTTCATTCTGTATAAGAAATGAAGCGATGTTTATTTTTTTAATATAATAAATAAACACAGGAAATCAAAAGCAGGTGTTTAAAATGCTAGAAAACAAACTTTATAAACGAGCGAACCTATTGAAATTATTTTCTGGGAAATATAAGCAAACTAAAATAATTGAACATATGATGATTGATTCTATAGATATACAAGAAAATGACAGAATTTTAGAAATTGGAACCGGAAACGGCTCTGTCTTTAAGACAATAACGGGAAAACTTGAAAAGGGAAGCATAAAAAGCATCGACTCTTCTAAACGAAAAGTAAGACAGGTATCTCGTGCAATCCAAAAGCAAAAGAAAACAGATCAAGGGGGCATTTTTCATGGTCATCCGGAAAGGATCCCCTTTGAAGACCGTACCTTCAATAAAGTATTTTCTTTACATACGGTTCAGGCTTGTACTGATGTCAGGCTCGCATTAAGAGAGATTTATCGAGTGCTTCAAATTGACGGCCGATTTTACATCAGTATTGATAACAATGCAGAAAAAAACGAGAAAAAATATATTCAATTGCTGCAAGATCAGCATTTTAGAGACATTTCTGTCATCAGACGCGATTCGTGTCTTTGTATTGTCGCTGTTAAATAAAAAATTTCTCGGGAAATATATCCAGACTTCTGACATTCAGGTATTTGGGTATATTTTCTTAATTTTATATTTTTTGCATATCATTTATATTAAAAAAAGTTTTTTTCATATAAACTATAAACATAAGAATGGGTAAGAGGTGATTCGAGACAGAGTAGATATCATTTATGAACAAACGGAATGAATGTTCATTCCTAAATGAATCGGAGGTTTTAAGTTTACATGGCATCCGTACTTATCAGTAAATACGATTTGATCATGAAGGCATCGCTTTCGCTTTTTACGGAGAGAGGATTTGATGCCACCACCATCCCAATGATAGCAAAAAGAGCTGAAGTGGGTACAGGCACGATTTATCGCTACTTTGACAGCAAAGAAACACTCGTCAATGTTTTGTTTCAAGAAAGCATTCAGCGCTTTTCAGAAAAGGTAAAGCGAAATTATTCAGAAATGCCTGTCAGAGAGGGCTTTCGCCATATATTTTGCTGTCTCGTTCAATTTACGAAGGAGAGCGACTACGCGCTTTTTTTCCTTGAAACGAAAAAGGATGCTCACTATTTAAATGAAACAAGCAAAAAAATGATAGAAAACCTGACTCAAATGCTTGACGATTTTTTTAACAAGGGAAAAACAGAAGGAGTGATCCGCTCCTTGCCCTCCAATGTATTAATTGCGATTGTATTAGGCGCATTTCTCAAGTTGTATCAGCTTGTGCAGCAAGGTGATATAGAGATGAATGCTGATTTGATTTCTGAATTGGAGCAATGCTGCTGGGACGCGATTAAACTTCATTCATTGACTTCAGAAGAATAAAGAAAGGAAGATGTTTATGAAACAGGCAAGTGCAATACCTCAGCCGAAAACATACGGACCTTTAAAAAACCTCCCGCATTTGGAAAAGGAACAGCTTTCCCAATCCTTATGGCGGATTGCTGATGAGTTAGGGCCGATTTTCCGTTTCGATTTTCCTGGTGTATCCGGCGTTTTCGTATCAGGCCATGAACTCGTTGCTGAAGTGTGTGACGAGAGCCGATTTGACAAAAACCTTGGAAAAGGCTTGCTGAAAGTGCGTGAGTTCGGAGGAGACGGGTTGTTTACTAGCTGGACGCACGAGCCGAATTGGCAGAAAGCCCATCGTATTCTGCTGCCGAGCTTCAGTCAAAAAGCAATGAAAGGCTATCATTCTATGATGCTGGATATCGCGACACAGCTGATTCAAAAATGGAGCCGGCTGAATCCGAATGAAGAAATCGACGTGGCGGACGATATGACCCGCCTGACGCTTGATACCATCGGGTTATGCGGATTTAACTATCGGTTTAACAGTTTTTACCGCGATACGCAGCATCCGTTTATCACCAGCATGCTCCGGGCTTTAAAAGAGGGAATGAACCAAACAAAAAGACTGGGCCTGCAGGATAAGATGATGGTCAAAACGAGACAGCAGTTTCAAAAGGATATCGAAGTGATGAATTCGCTGGTTGACAGAATTATAGCAGAGCGAAAAGCAAACCCGGACCAAAACATTAAGGATCTGTTATCGCTCATGCTTTATGCGAAAGATCCTGTAACGGGTGAGACACTGGATGATGAAAACATCAGATATCAAATCATCACGTTTTTAATCGCAGGCCATGAAACAACGAGCGGCTTGCTTTCCTTTGCGATTTACTGTCTGCTTAAACATCCGGAAAAACTTAAAAAAGCCCAAGAGGAAGCCGATCGCGTGTTAACGGAAGACACGCCTGAATATAAACACATTCAGCAGCTGAAATATGTTCGGATGGTTCTCAATGAAACGCTTAGGCTGTATCCGACAGCGCCCGCTTTTTCTCTTTATGCCAAGGAGGATACAGTTTTAGGCGGCGAATATCCTATCAGTAAAGGACAGCCCGTCTCCGTCTTGATCCCAAAACTTCACAGAGATCAAAACGCTTGGGGTGAAGATGCAGAAGATTTTCGTCCGGAACGGTTTGAAAACCCTGAGAAAATTCCTCACCATGCGTATAAACCGTTTGGAAACGGCCAGCGCGCGTGTATCGGGATGCAGTTTGCGCTTCAAGAAGCGACAATGGTTCTCGGACTTGTGTTAAAGCACTTTGAATTGATGAATCACACCGGTTACGAGCTCAAAATCAAAGAGGCATTAACAATTAAACCGGATGATTTTACAATTACAGTGAAACCAAGGAAAACGGTCCAAATGAATGTTCATAAAAAAGAACAGACTGGCACCGCGCACGAAACGAAGGAAAACGAGACAAAACCTAAACACGGCACACCTTTGCTCGTTCTTTACGGTTCAAATCTCGGCACCGCAGAAGGCATGGCAGGTGAATTGGCAGCTTACGGGCGCCGGCTCGGCTTTACAGCGGAAACTGCACCTCTTGATGATTACATTGGAAAACTCCCCGACCAAGGCGCTGTTGTCATTGTGACTGCCTCATATAACGGAGCGCCGCCTGATAATGCTGCTGGCTTTGTCGAGTGGCTGGGAGAGTTGGAGGAAGGTCAATTAAAGGATGTTTCCTATGCGGTATTCGGCTGCGGAAACCGGAGCTGGGCCAGCACGTACCAGCGAATTCCTCGCCTTATCGATGACATGATGGCATCAAAAGGAGCATCACGATTGACATCCATTGGGGAAGGCGATGCGGCCGATGACTTTGAAAGCCATCGCGAGTCTTGGGAGAACCGCTTTTGGAAGGAAACAATGGAAGCCTTTCACGTGAATGAAATAACCGAGAAAGAAACGAAGCCGTCATTATCCATTTCATTCCTCAGTGAAGCAACAGAGACACCGCTTGCTAAAGCGTATGGCGCGTTTGAAGGTATCGTTCTTGAAAACCGTGAGCTTCAGGCAGCAAGCAGTTTGCGTTCGACGCGTCATATAGAATTGGAGCTCCCTGACTCAAAAACGTATAAAGAAGGCGACCACATCGGAATATTGCCAAAAAACAGCCAAGAGCTGGTTCAACGGGTTCTCAACCGATTCGATTTGCAGCGGCAAGCTGTGATAAAAATGACCGGCAGCCCGCATATGGCTCACCTTCCGCTGGATCGGCCGATCAGAGTGACGGAGTTATTATCATCCTACGTAGAGCTACAGGATTCTGCTTCAAGGCTTCAGCTTCGTGAGCTGGCTTCATATACAGTATGCCCGCCTCATAAAAAAGAGCTGGAATTGCTTGTATCGAGTGATGAAATGTACAAGGAACAGGTTCTGACAAAACGTGTGACAATGCTGGATCTGTTAGAGGACTATCCGGCCTGCGAAATGCCGTTTGAACGGTTTTTAGAGCTTTTGCCATCACTAAAGCCAAGATATTATTCAATTTCAAGCTCACCGAAGGTCAAAGCAAATAGGGTCAGTATGACGGTGGGAGTTGTCAAGGCCTCAGCTTGGAGCGGACGCGGGGAATACAAGGGCGTTGCCTCCAATTACTTAGCCGGACTCCGTCAAGGTGATACGGTTGCCTGTTTCATTCGGACGCCACAATCTGGATTCCAGTTGCCTGATGATCCCCAAACCCCGCTGATTATGGTGGGACCGGGTACAGGAATTGCGCCATTCAGAGGTTTCATCCAGGCCAGATCCGTTCTGAAGAAGGAAGGAAGTGCGCTTGGCGAAGCTCATTTATACTTCGGATGCCGGCGTCCTGATCATGACGATCTTTATAAAGAAGAGCTTGACCAGGCGGAAAAAGCCGGTTTGGTAACAGTCCATAGATGCTATTCACGAATGGAAGACGAACCAAAAGTATATGTTCAGCACTTGCTAAATCAAGATGCACAGAAATTAATTTCACTGATCGAAAAAGGTGCGCACGTTTATATATGCGGCGATGGTGCGCAAATGGCTCCTGAAGTAGAGAACACACTGCGTGCGGCTTATGAAGCTGGCAAAGGAGCAAGTCAGGAAGCGTCAGCAGAATGGCTGAAGAAGCTGCAAGTTCAAAAACGTTATGTAAAAGATGTATGGACTGGAATGTAAGTAAAAATAAATCCCGCCAGAGTTGGCGGGATTGCTTTAGCATGTGAAAAAAACCGGCACGATATTGAAATCTACTGAAAAGGATGTTATAGGGAGTATCGCGCCGGCCTTGTTATTATTATCGTCCGAAAGATATAAAACTTTAGGGTTTTTTCTGGTTTTTGATAAATAAATAGTTATAAAGTTATATATTTGTATCTTGGAGTTTAATTTTCTAGAAACTTAATCAAGTGTTTTTTCCTTTTTATTCTTGCATCTCATCCTGCCGTTTGAGTTAGACTGTCCGATTTGAGACTATGCATTTGTCTGTTCGCTTCCTCACACTTCAAGCTAGTCAGAGGATGTTCCATAATGATATAGACGCTCAAGATGTTTTCTGTAATGAAAATCATGAACCAACCGAATCGTCGGTCTGATTAAAAGCAGGAAGCTGCCAACCGCAAACAGCCATATCCCTGCAGACATTAATTCATCGTAAAAGAAGAAAAAGCTGCCGATTAAAAATAAAGCGCCAATGATAAAATCGTTTACTGTATAGAGAACTTTATATCGTTTTTTGAAAAAAAGCTCGTATCGATTTATTTGTTTTTTCATCTCTTTTTCTGCATTAGCTTCCACGATGATCCCTCCATTCTATATTTGCTTACCCTCATGTAAACGATAGGTAAACATAAGGGCTTCACAGCTAGAAATCAAAATGATGAGGACCATATATAGGAGCCATTTCTCAAGTTAGGAAGGGGCGGGAGATTGTGAGTTTTCTTATACCTATTTATTAACATAAATTAAAAAACATTGTAATATAAATGGATCATAAACGAAAGGGGTGGCAATATGAATAAAGAATCGAAGGTTATTATCGTATTAGGTGAATTTGAGAACGAAGCGGAAGGAATAATGTTAGAATGCAGAATATAAATTTCCAATAGATTAGGTTTTATGCCTGGTCCATGTCATCAATGTGAACGGCAATCCTTTTTTAAAAGCAGTTTGCTGCACGCAGCTGGAATTGATCAATCGCAAAAAAAGAGGTCTAAGCAGGACCTCTTTTTTTGCTAATCTATTTTATTGCCTGAACGATAAGAGCGGTTAAAGCTTCAGCCCCTTGAGGAACCAAGTGTACGCCGTCAGGGGTGAAATACTCCGGATGCTGGAGAGCTTCTGTATGCCAGTCAACCAACGTAATATTGTTATGCGTGTTAGCCTGCTGCCGCAAAGCTTCATTCACCTTGTTTTCCCATTGCCGGGGAACCCGCGTATTGACAAGATAGATATGAGCTTTTGAGAAAGATGTAAGCAATTGATCGATTTGGCTGTTTGTAAAGTAGCCATTGGTTCCCAGTTCAATGATGACAGCTTTATTCGGCTGATTAAAAGACTTGTATTCCTGTGTCAGTTCTAAAGCTTGAGACATTTGTCTTCCCACCTTCCCATCAATTGTGACATGTGAAAGAGACTGACGGAGACTGGAGGCGATATCAAGCATGACGGAATCCCCTATAGCTAATACTTCTTTATCAGCAGCTGCCGGTTCTTTCTGAGATTTTACGTCCTTTTTTTTCTTAGTCT
This sequence comes from Bacillus sp. PK3-037, assembly GCF_054161355.1. Classification (NCBI taxonomy): domain Bacteria; kingdom Bacillati; phylum Bacillota; class Bacilli; order Caryophanales; family Bacillaceae; genus Bacillus; species Bacillus sp. PK3-037. The sequence goes on from NZ_CP096408.1 coordinate 1,500,905, forward strand.
CCTGTCCTTTTGCCTTCGATTCCTCTTGATCTTTAGTTGAGGCAGTTGTTTTTTGTTTGGATTTGTTTTCTCCGTCTTTATCGGATGCTGCCATCTTTCTATGCTCTGACGTCTCGTTTGTGTCAGCGCTTGTTTCTTGTGAGCGATACGTCCATTGCGGATGTTTTTTCTCTCTGGCTACCCCTGACAGTCCCCCTGCAAAAATAAGTATAGCTAGAATGACGAAGCCAACTGACATTTTGCTGATGACAGATGTCGTTTTCCATTCCCGAATTCTATGAATAAAAGCCCGGCGGAAAAATGACTTAAACCCTTCTGTCCGTATCGGCTTCTCAATAAAATGATAGGAAAGCTCGGCGAGTATAAATGTAGCGATGATCTTTAGCGCAATATGCCAAAACACAGGGTTTCCGATTTCTTGAACCGGCGTGCTTAACACAATAACAGGGTAGTGCCAAAGATAAATACCGTAAGACCTCGTTCCAAGCCAACGAAGAGGCCTCCATGACAGCAGAATGCCCAAAAAGCTGCTCGGATGGGATACACATGCAATAAGGACCGCGGCTGTAATGCTTATTAAAAACATTCCGCCTCTGTAAAGAAAAGGTTCGTATTCATCTGTAAAATAGACACACAAAACTAAAATACAAAACGCCGAAAGTTCTGTGACATGCAAAAGGCGCTTCAGTTTATATGGAAGCCTATTGGAAGACAGCCTTTGCATCGGCCATATCAGAACCAGAGCACATCCTATCAGAAGTTCAAACGAACGAGTATCTGTGCCGTAGTACACGCGACTCGGATCTCCGCCAGGTTCATAAAGTACGCTCATCATCACGGCTGAACAGAGCGCAAGCAACGATACCGCTGCCGCCAGTTTCGCACGGTTTTTAAATATGTACATTCCAGCAACCAAGAACATCGGCCATACAATATAAAATTGCTCTTCAATTGCCAATGACCAAAGATTTTTAAGCGGTGACGGGGATCCAAAACTATCAAAATACGAGAGTTTATGAAAAATAAACCACCAATTACTCATGTAAAAGAGAGAAGAGATGGCATCTCCGCGCACAGTGTGCAAAAGTTCCCGGTTGCACACGACGACCCAAATAACAGCGGAAATGATCATAAGGTATGCCGCTGGCAGAAGCCGCCGAATTCGGCGCACCCAAAAGTCCCGAAAATCGAGGCTGATATCATTTCCGTGTGCCGGTAATATAATAGATGTAATTAAGTAGCCTGATAATACAAAAAAGATATCAACTCCGATGAAGCCTCCGTTAGCCCAATTGAAGTTTAGGTGATAAGCGATAACTGCCAGGACGGCAAAAGCCCGAAGGCCATCGAATCCAGTGATGTAGCGGTGATGCTGTGTCTTGTGATACATGGTATTCCTCCAATCATGTGCAGATATTCTCGTTGTTTTGGCTGCAAGGTTACGCCTTCTTGATATTTGTCAGGTCCCTTTGCGAAGGGAAAACACTCATGACAGATGATGACATGGATGTTTTTCTGTTATCGGACATAACGTTCTCCCATGAGCAAACTTGAGATGACGCTGGTCGGAATTTTAAACTCTGTAACGCCCATATAGCCGGGGGCAACTTCATATTCATCAAATGAAATCACAAGTTTATGGTCTTCTGTAATATAAAACGTTTGATCAGGCTGAATGTGTTTGAATGGTTCTGCATCCTCGTCAGTGACCCAATAGATTTTATTTGGATCTTCCTTCATTTGCTGTTTCATTTGTTCTTTGATGTTTTGGCTGATGACTTTGATATAGCGGTCATCTTTAAATAAGCTTTTTAATGTAAGTAAGATATCATTCTTTTTGTCAATTGTGATATAACGGCTTTGTGTGTAAGATGATGCTTGTGTTTTTTCAATATCACGCCGAATAGAAATTAAATCTGGCGTGTCTGTTACTGTCTCGTAATCACTGTAGATGCTGAGATGTCCTTTTTTGTTTTTGGATGTGGACTGTATAAATTCTTTATACAGCTGCTTGCTTTCTTTCAAATATTTCTGGTTGATGCTGTTTTCAAGCTCTTTATTAGAAAGTCCCGACAGAGCAGGCGTTTTGACATCGATGCTTGATTCATCTTTCTCTTCTTTGATCTCAATAAAAGTGATCGCTTTGACGATCTTACCGATGACAGGGATTTTTGACATCGCTTGAGCTGCATCTGGGTTGATGTTAACAAGTGCAGTGAATAAAATAGCCGCCGCGACAGCTGCTGATGTCGGCCACATGACGATTCTTTTCTTTTTTGGTTTTTGCTGAATGGCTTTTTCGACAACGATATCCAGTTCTTTAGGAATCTGGACATTTTTATATTCTTCTTTTAATTGCTGTAATCTCTTATCCATTAAGAAAGATCCTCCTTCGTCAACTGAATGCGCATCAGCTTCAATGCTCTGTAAAGGCGCGTTTTGACGGTATTCAAGTTTTCCCCTGTAATTTCCGCAATTTCTTCTAGTTTGAGGTCTTCAAAAAAACGCAAAATAATAATTGTTTTATAGTGGGATGGCAATTCGTCGAGCGCTTCATGAAGATCAGTGTCCTTATAGTGATCTTCCTTTCCGGGGCTTAAAAACTCAATCGTTTCGTCATCCATCACCTTTAACTTTTTTTGTTTTCGCAAAAAATCAATAGCTGTACGTACTAAGATTTTATAAAACCAGCTTTTTATCGTCTCAGGGTTTCTGACCGTTTCAACTGAGCTGAGCGCTTTTTTTATAGATTCCTGAATAATATCTAATGCGTCATCTTGATTTTTCACATAACTGAAGGCTAACCTGTAGAAATCTTGCTTATGGTCAGTTATGCACGTGACAAGCAACGCTTTTATTGTTTGTTTTTTCTTCATTGCAATAAAGGGCTCCTTTTTGAATATACGTATATCGTAGGATGTTACCTAGGATAGACGGGGCAGTTTGAAAAAAAGTTTGCGCAGATCTCATTTTTTTTAAAAGTGATCAGGAGCGGGAGGGGAGGGTCAATTGCTTAAAAATAAACGGAATAGGGGGAGTGCATAAAAAAACATGACTTGTTGATACAAGCCATGTTTTTTGGTTACATGGTATACAGGAAATATCATGTGTTCTATTCCAAGTAATGTTTTTTAAAATCTGAGTGGATTGAAAATTTGCGTCGTAACTGGATGAGGTTTTTTCCAAAACTATCTTCTAAAAGTCCTCTATGCTTCTTCATAATTTCCATGAGATACAGATCATGAATGATCACTTCTGTAATAGGCATGACTAAACCTACATGCATCGTCCATGCGGCACGGCTGTCGTTGCCAAGTGAGACAATGCCCGCTACTACTTCTGAATCATCTCCGCTATATACAAGCCACCGTCCGTCATACTCTTCTGTAATTTCACTGCTCATATCATGAAGGTACACATTAGCAAAATCAGATGCGATATCTCCGTAGGCAATAATGGTGACAATGACACCTTTATTTGCCGCCTGTCTCAGCTCTGATTCTACCTCTTTGAAATCCTCTTTCCAGATCTCTAAGAGGATTCTTTTTTTTGCTGATAATATACAAGCCTTCACCTTTTCAAGAATTTCACTGCGGCCGGTGATGTTCCAAATATTTTCCCGGTCATTTGCGGTCTGCTCGAATTTTTCAAAGTATTTTTCAGCCTGGTCAAAATTCTCTTCCGCTTTGAACCGTCGGTTTTTAATCAGATCTTTAGCGGGTACAGGGACATACTGAGGCGTGTTTCCGTGGCTTACAAAAACATCTCCTCTTAAGACAAGGCTTTCCAAGACTTCATATATTTTTGAACGAGGCACACCGGAATTTTTGGCTACCGCATAGCCGGTTAAAGGCGATTCTTGCAATAATGCCAGATAAGCTTTTGATTCATATTCGGTAAAATTGAGGTTTTTTAAAATGTCTAACATATTTTCCTTCATACATCCTCCAATATAAAGAGCAGTCGCTGCCTGTGTAATCGCTATTTTAACAAACCATATTGATTTTTTCCAAACGTATTGATACACTTTTTTCAGGGAGTTACTTTAGTAGTCACTATATGTTAAGGGGATTCATTTAAAGGGGGAAAGAACATGCACAGCTTACTCGCATACATACCGATTGCTGCCATGATGGTTATCATTCCAGGAGCAGATACGATGCTTGTTATGAAAAATACCCTTAGGTATGGCGCAAAGGCTGGCCGATATAATATTCTCGGATTGGCAACGGGACTTTCTTTTTGGACGATTATTGCCATTCTAGGTTTATCAATGGTCATTGCCAAGTCGGTGATTCTTTTTACAACAATCAAATATTTGGGAGCAGCATACTTAATTTATTTAGGGATAAAAAGTTTTTTTGCAAAAAATATGTTTTCTTTAGACGACATGCAAGCTCAAGCAAAAACCGCAGCAATTTCTCCGAAACGACATTATAAATCTTCCTTTATGCAAGGTTCACTCAGTAACATTCTCAATCCCAAAACGGTTTTGGTCTATGTCACGATCATGCCCCAATTCATCAATCTGAAGGAAAATGTAAACCAGCAGCTCATTATTTTAGCTTCAATTCTCACCCTATTAGCGGTGTTATGGTTTCTCTTTCTCGTTTATATCATTGATTACGCAAAAAAATGGATGAAAAATCCCAAGTTCCAGAAAGCTTTTCAAAAAATAACGGGAATCATGTTAGTGGGGTTTGGTATTAAAACTGGTTTAAATTGATGTCACGGCCACTATCAAAAGACTCCGTTCATATTTTGAACGGAGTCTTTTGATAAATATGGAGATTAAATCATGGAGGCAGGTATGTTCTTATCTTCAGCATACGTTTATTTGGAGACATTTGCGAAATGAGCGGAATCGTAAAACATGGAATATCCAGTGCCTCGCAGCACACAAAAAAGACAAGGGATAAACAACTCCCTTGTCTTTTTTATGATTTCACTTAGTATGACGAACTTTATAAGCAATCATCAATAAGAGAAACCAAACTGGAGTGACAAATAGGGAAACACGCGTATCTTTCGCGAGTGCCAGCACAACCAGTATGAACACTAGGAAAGCCAGTGTTACGTAATTGGATAATGGAAAAAGCGGCATTTTAAATGTATTCACTTTTGCTGCATCCGGTCTTGTTTTCCGATATTTCAAATGGCAAATCACAATAATGCCCCAAATAAAGATGAAGCATATAGTAGAAACACTTGTGATAAGCGTAAAGACTTGCTCTGGCATTACATAGTTCAGAATAACACCAATAAGAATGGCAATGGCTGAAAAGAACAATGCATTGCTTGGTACATTTGAGGCAGTCAGCTTTTGCAATGGGTCAGGTGCATGATGATCCTTGGCAAGCGAGTATACCATCCGGCTTGTACTAAATAAAGCGCTATTGCCAGCTGAAGCAGCAGATGTCAGTACAACAAAATTAATTATGCTGGCGGCTGCTGTGATACCGACCGCTGAGAATACTTGAACAAACGGGCTTTCAGCAGGATTGATGATATTCCATGGATAAATATTCATAATCACAAGAAGAGCGCCAATATAAAAAAGCAAAATTCGAATAGGGATATTGTTAATTGCTTTAGGGATTACTTTTTCTGGGTTTTCTGCTTCGCCTGCAGTAAGCCCCACAAGTTCAATGCCTGTAAATGCAAAAACGACCATTTGGAATGAGAGGATAAATCCATGTAAACCATTTGGAAACATGCCGCCGTGACTCCAAAGATTCGTGAAGGAGGCTATGCTTGACTGTGTGGAAAATCCTTTTATGATCAAGACAATACCGATAACAATCAGTGCCAGTATTGCGATGATTTTGATTAATGCGAACCAGAACTCCAATTCACCAAAAAGTTTTACAGTCGCTAGATTCATGATGAGCAGCATCATAAGCGCAATGAACCCTGGCATCCATTGGGGTACACCAGGAAACCAATATTGGGTATAAAGACCGACAGCTGTTAAATCAGCCATAGCAAGTGAGATCCAGCAAAACCAGTACGTCCAGCCGGTAATAAATGCTGCCATATTTCCTAAATAATCACTTACAAAATCAACAAAAGAGTGATATCCCGCGTTTGATAAGAGCAGCTCTCCCAGTGAACGCATAATGAAAAAGAGAAATACGCCCGTGATCATGTAAGCAAATAAAATAGAGGGTCCTGAAAAATGTATTGATTTCCCTGATCCTAGGAATAAACCAGTTCCGATTGCCCCCCCAATCGCTATGAGTTGTATGTGCCTGTTTTTAAGGCCTCTGGACAATTTCCGTTTGTGCAGAGAATTGTCTATAGTGGAATCGTCCGTCACTTTATGTTTTCCTCCAATAAAAAATATAGTGATCTTGGTTGTTTAGGAACCATAGCTTCCTAAATTTTTTATCTATTATTATAACAGGAAACTGATATTATATTAAATTTTATTGATTTTTTTAATTAAAAGTAACTAATGTACCTATTTTTATAAGGTGTCATATCCACCAGGATGTGTAAAGGATTTCTTTTCTGCCGCTCTAATAATATATCCCACTATTTTTTATTAGAATAATAATGTTATAAGAAGAATAGAGAGTTTACATTCAGTCATATTTATAATGACAAGAGATTAAGTTTTGGGTTGTTTGCCCTGATCTTTAAGATATATTTTCCGAAGTATCAGAACTTTGTCACCAATATGTTCACGGAGAGTGGTAAACTGTTTACGAATTATTACTTTTGAAGGGGGACAACCTGAGTGAATCATAGATCAAAAACACCAAAAAAGAGCGTCTGTTTAGACAAATAACGAAATTATTTTTTAATCGGTGCAAGCTTTTGTGTTGAGATACGTGCTATTGTTCCTGCATATAAAAATATTTCACAGAATATTGAAAAAGAAAATCCATGTGCGGACGCAAGGCCTTAGAATGAGATGAGACCCTCAGTACAAGGCAATAAAAACTGATGTCCGTTTTTTCAATTTTGACTAATAAGGACAAAGGATGATATAGATGAAAAGAATTGATAAAATATACCATCAGCTCATGCATAATTTCCATGGCTCCAGCTTAGATCATCTTTTAAAGGTACAGGGAAATTCAGCAAAGGAAATTGCTCAGCAATTGAAGATAGACCGGTCCAATGTCAGTTTTGAATTAAACAATCTCGTGCGGTCCAAAAAGGTGATAAAAATTAAAACGTTTCCCGTGCGCTACATTCCAGTGGAAGTAGTGGAAAGGGCATTCAACAAAAAATGGAATACAGAGATAATGGAAGTTAAAGAACTGAAGGGGCTTTCTGAAAATCAAAAAAAGAACGATCAAAATATTTCTACGAATCCTCTTGAACTTATGATTGGAGCAAAAGGCAGTTTGAAGAAAGCAATTTCTCAAGCAAAAGCAGCTGTTTTTTATCCTCCGCACGGTCTGCACATGCTTCTCTTAGGACCAACAGGCTCTGGTAAATCCCTTTTTGCGAACCGGATTTACCAGTTTGCGATTTACTCTGACATTTTGAAGCCTGGTTCTCCGTTCATCACATTTAACTGTGCAGATTACTATAACAATCCTCAATTATTACTCTCTCAATTATTTGGTCATAAGAAAGGAGCATTTACCGGCGCCAGCGAAGATAAAGCCGGTTTAGTTGAGCAGGCCGACGGGGGCATTCTGTTTATGGATGAAATCCATCGTCTTCCGCCTGAGGGACAAGAAATGCTGTTTTATTTTATCGACAGCGGATCTTATAACCGTCTTGGAGAAACTGAACATAAAAGAACATCGAAAGTATTATTTATTTGCGCAACTACCGAAAACCCTAATTCTGCTCTATTAAAAACATTTTTGCGAAGAATTCCAATGACGATTCATATTCCATCGCTGGAAGAACGATCTCTTAAAGAGAGAGTTGATCTCACAACGTTTTTATTAGGGAAAGAAGCAGAGCGTATTAAAAAGAATCTAAGTGTGCATATCGATGTATATAATGCATTGATTCATTCTGCGAAGTTTGGGAATGTGGGACAGCTGAAATCAAATGTGCAGTTAGTTTGTGCACATGGATTTTTACATAATCTTGACAGAGATGACGTTGTTGAACTGACCGTTCGGGATCTCCCGGATGAAATCCAGCAAGATTGGATGTCAAGCAGCAAAAACATGAAAAGAAGCAAAACGATTTCTGAATATGTCAATATCACAACCATCATATCCCCGATAGTAGAAGATGAAACAACAAAAATTGATGATGATCTATCATTTAATTTGTATCATTTGATAGAAGAAAAGGTCGAAGTGCTAAACAAAGAAGGTTTGTCCAAAAAGGAAATAAATCAATATATTTTAACGGATATTCATTTGCATGTCAGAAGCTTTTTTAATCAAAGCGCGTTCCGAAATGACAACCTGCTGACATTTGTTGAGGACGGCGTGATTCAAATGACGAAGCAATTGAAAGAAGTTGCTGAACATGAATTAAATTGCACATTTGACCGTAAATTTATCTATTTTTTAAGTATGCATATCGATTCATTTTTAAAACGCGGTAAGCAAATTGATATTTTAAATGCGCAGGAAACGGATGAAATCCGTGATACCCATGTGAAAGAGTATCAGGTGGCGCTCATATTTAAAGACAAAATTCAGGAACACTTCAGAGTAACCGTCCCGGAAATAGAAGTCATCTACTTAACGATGCTGATTCATTCCATCAAAACGTTAAAAGAAAACAAAAGAGTTGGGATTGTGGTTGCCGCACATGGAAATAGCATGGCGAGTTCCATGGTTGAAGTAGCGACGGAGCTTTTAGGAAGCACCCCAATTGCAGCTGTTGATATGCCCCTTTCTGTTTCACCTGCGGAAATTATGGAGCGCTTAGCGGGAAAAATACAGCAGGTAGATGAAGGTGAAGGTGTTTTAATGCTTGTTGACATGGGGTCACTTGCAATGCTGGAAAGCAAGCTTGAAGAAAAAACAGGCATCAAAATCAAAACAATCAGCAATGTCACGACCTCAATGGTGCTGGACGCCGTCAGAAAGGTGAACTATCTGAATTTACATTTACATGCCATATATGATTCGGTCACAAAGGATTTTATTGAGTTATGGGGTCGGCAGCCTGCCGCCTCACCAGGCAAAAAGAGGGCGTTGGTTTCGATTTGCACAACAGGCAGCGGAACGGCAAAAAAGCTGGAAGACATCTTAACAACGATCGTAAACAAGGCCTCTGATGTTCCCATCCACATATTGACCGTATCATCGATTAAATTGGCAAACAGCATCAAAGAAATCGAAAAAGAGTATGAGATTCTTGCGACAGTAGGAACAAAGGATCCTAAAATCAATGCTCCGCATGTATCTTTGGAGGTATTAATTGGAGGAGAAGGAGAGAAGATGATCCAACAGGCGATCACAAAAGGAAGCATCCCGATGAGTAATGGGTTATCGGGCGCAAACATCATTGTACGGGAGCTTTGCGAGGATAGTTTGAAAAAGTATCTGGTTTTTTTGAACCCTCATCACATTATAGAAATCTTATTAGAGTGGCTTCAGACCATTCAAGATGAGTTAGGCATCATTTTCAATAACACAGTGATGATCAAAGTGATTATGCATACGGCTTTTGCCTTTGAAAGGGTGATTAAACAGAATCCGATTGCTTTTTCCGAAGAAGACGAAATAACCGATCAGCTGAAAGAGATTTTTGAGGTGACAGAGCGAACATTAATCCCTTATGAACAAAAATTGGGACTGAACATAAGCGATGATGAAAAATTATTTATAGCCGCCATTTTTGCTGAAGAAGTACATGGCCACATGTGTTGAAAGCGGTTTTTTTACGTAAACCTGTATTAAATGGAACGCCATTTTAATACAGGTTTATTTTTATATTCATATGTGTTTCAATCAGCTTTCTTCATGTGCTGCAAAATAAATGAAAACGCTTAACACAGATTCTTTGGCACGATACTTGCATTATAAATGGATGTACGAAAAAGGAAAGGAGCAAACGTGTTATGATTTCAGTCATTATTAGCGGACATGGGGACTTTCCCATAGCATTAAAAGAATCTTCAGGCATGATATTCGGTGAAGAAAATCATCTGATAGCGGTGCCGTTTTTTAAAGGAGAGGGCATCCAAACGCTGCAAGAAAAATATCATCAGACGCTTCAGGATATTCCGAAAGAAAATGAGGTGCTTTTTTTAGTTGATATTTTTGGAGGCACACCATATAACGCAGCGGCTTCCTTCATCGCTAAGGAACAAAGAATGGATATGGCTGCCGGCATAAACCTGCCGATATTACTGGAGGTATTAAGCCTGAGAGAACACATGAAACTCAAAGAAATGCTGAATCACTTAAAAAACATGAGCCAGCAAAGCTTTCAGGTTTGCAGCGAACATCTAGAAAAAGCAAAAACAGTATGTGAAGAAAAAAGAGAGGATGAACTATGATGAACATTACATTGGCAAGAATTGATGACCGCTTTATTCACGGCCAAATCCTGACAAGATGGATTAAAGTCCATGCAGCAGACCGAATCATCGTTGTGTCAGATGACGTTGCGCAGGATGAAATGAGAAAAACCCTGATCCTATCTGTTGCTCCTTCCAATGTAAAGGCGAGTGCCGTATCCATTTCTAAAATGGCAAAGGCGTTTCATAGTCCGCGCTACGAAGGGGTAACGGCGATGCTGCTGTTTGAAAACCCATCCGATATTGTATCTCTCATAGAAGCAGGCGTCCCTATCAAAACCGTAAATGTCGGAGGGATGCGTTTTGAGAATAATCGCCGGCAAATCACCAAATCAGTCAGCGTAACTGAAAAAGATATAGAGGCGTTTGAGACATTAAATGAATTAGGCGTCACACTGGAATTGAGGCAGCTGCCTTCTGATGCCAGCGAAGACTTTACGGAGATTTTGAGAAATGTAACAAAATCATCAAGGGGATGAGATGATGACTTCAATACAAATTATTTTGTTGTTAATCATTGCAGCCATTACAGGTATTGCAAGTGTATTGGATGAAGGACAAACACACCGTCCGCTGATTGCCTGCACTTTGGTTGGCCTTGTGCTTGGTGATCTAAAAACAGGAATCATTTTAGGCGGAACGCTGGAGCTGATGGCGCTGGGCTGGATGAATGTCGGCCTCGCCATGGCGCCTGATACAGCCATTGCCTCTGTGATTTCAACCATTTTAGTGATTACCGCTGATCAAGGCATTGGTGAAGGCATTGCCGTCGCTGTTGCTTTGGCAGCTGCAGGTCAAGCGCTTACTATTTTTGTCCGAACGATTACTGTCTTTTTCATTCACCGTGCTGATAAATATGCCAGGGAGGGGAATATCAAAGGAATTGAAATTATGCATATTACCGCCATGGTGTTTCAAGCGCTGCGTGTCATGATACCGACTTTGATTGTGGCCTTAATCAGTGTGAGCGCTGTTCAGGCGTTCTTGGGAAATATTCCGGAAGTCATTACCAAAGGTTTGCAAATAGGAGGAGGCATCATTGTTGTTGTGGGGTATGCAATGGTGATCAATATGATGAATATCCCTTATCTTAAGCCATTTTTCTATATTGGTTTTTTGTTGGCAGCGTTTACCGATTTCAATTTAGTAGGATTTGGCGCTCTTGGTCTCTGTCTGGCGCTTTTATACCAGCAGGTTATGCAAAAAAATAGCGCCCACGGGGCAGTCGCCGCAGCCGCGGACGGCAGCAATGCAGCTGTCTATGATGATGATGACGATCTTGATGCATAAAGAACGAGGGGGGATGAAAATTGGAGAAAGAAAAAAGATTAACAAAGAAAGTCATTTTCAGTATGTTTATCCGTTCGAATTTCTTGCTCGGCTCATTTAACTTTGAACGTGTGCAGGCAATGGGATATTGCTATGTGATGATACCGGCGATAAAAAAATTGTACGGTCCGGGAGCGAAAAGAAACGCAGCATTGCAGCGCCACTTGGAATGGTTTAATACACATCCGTGGCTGTCCGCACCCATATTTGGGGTGACAGCTGCCATGGAAGAAGAAATGGCGAACAATAAACGAATAGACGGGAAAGCAATAAGCGGGATGAAAATCGGTTTAATGGGTCCGATAGCGGGTGTGGGCGACCCTATTTTCTGGGGAACCGTACGTCCCGTATTGGCTGCTTTAGGGGCTTCTCTTGCTTTAGGCGGAAACATTGCCGGTCCTCTGCTGTTCTTTTTCCTGCTGAATGCCATCAGATTAACCACAAAATATTACGGTTTAAAGTATGGCTATGTAAAAGGGATGGAGATTTTGCAGGATCTAGCAGGGAATCGTATTCAAAAACTGACAGAAGGCGCTTCCATCCTCGGGTTATTTGTGATGGGGGCTTTGGTCTCCAAGTGGACCACCATCAACATCCCGATCGTTGTTTCAAGAATTAAAGATGATAACGGAAAAGTTGACGTTCAAACTGTGCAAAATATTTTAGACAGCATTATGCCGGGGGTGCTGCCTTTAGGATTGACTTTATTAGTGGCATGGATGCTGAGAAAAGGAGTAAATCCGCTCCTTATTATCGTTGGCATATTTGTGATCGGTATTCTTGGCTATTGGGCTGGATTTCTGGCATAAGCGCTTAACGGGTAAAAAGGGGAGAACCTGCAGAAGTCTTTCTCATAACCTCTTCATCATTCGATACAGCTTTTATCACGGATCACTCGTGCAGATGTCTCTCTTGAATGTTTTCAAATGTTAGAGAGGAGAGAATCAGAATGAAAAAGAAGCTTATTCAAGTCGTGATCCTATTCACCATGCTGTTTACTATGGCACTGCCAGTAAGTGCAGCCGATTCAAGCTACTATGATGAGGATTACCGTCCCCAATATCATTTCACACCAGAGGCAAACTGGATGAATGATCCAAACGGAATGGTTTATTATGCAGGGGAGTATCATTTGTTTTATCAGCATCATCCATACGGTCTGCAATGGGGGCCGATGCATTGGGGCCATGCAGTAAGCAAGGATTTAGTTCACTGGAAGCACCTTCCCATAGCGCTGTCACCTGATGAAAAAGGCACAATTTTTTCCGGGAGCGCAGTGGTCGATTGGAATAATACAAGCGGTTTTCAAACCGGAAAGGAGAAGCCGCTTGTCTCTATATATACGCAGGATCATGAAGACGGCCAAGTGCAAAGCGTCGCCTATAGTAATGATAAAGGCAGAACATGGACGAAATACTCAGGTAATCCGGTCATTCCAAACCCGGAAAAAAAAGATTTCCGCGATCCGAAAGTGTTTTGGTATGAAGAAGATAAAAAGTGGGTGATGGTCGTGGCAGCTGGTGACCGGATTCTCATTTATACATCGAAAAATTTGAAGCAGTGGACATATGCAAGTGAGTTTGGACAAGGACAAGGGAGTCATGGAGGCGTATGGGAATGTCCGGATTTATTTGAGCTTCCTGTAGACGGAAATCCGAAACAAAAGAAATGGGTGATGCAAGTCAGTGTCGGAAACGGTGCGGTTTCAGGTGGGTCAGGCATGCAATATTTTGTAGGAAGTTTTGATGGAACAACTTTCAAGAACGAAAACCCGTCAGACAAAGTATTATGGACCGACTACGGTAAAGACTTTTATGCGGCTGTTTCTTGGTCCGATGTCCCTTCTTCAGATGGACGGCGGCTTTGGCTAGGGTGGATGAGCAATTGGCAATATGCCAACGATGTTCCTACATCTCCATGGAGAAGTGCAATGACTATTCCAAGAGAAGTAAAATTGAAAGCGTTTTCCGAAGGGATCAGAGTGATTCAAACACCAGTAACCGAGCTGCAATCGATCAGGGGAGCCGCGCAGAAGTGGAAAAATAAGATGATATCGCCAGAGAGCAGTAATGTATTGGCGGGTATATCTGGAGATGCTTATGAAATGAATGCAGAGTTTCAAGTGAATCCAGGTTCGGCTTCTGAATTCGGTTTTAAGGTTCGAACAGGGAGAAATCAATATACAAAAGTCGGTTATCATCAAAAGAGCGGCAAACTGTTCGTTGACCGAAGCCAATCCGGAAATGTCAACTTTAATCCAACCTTTAACACTGGGAAGCAAGCAGCTCCGCTGAAGCCGGTAAATGGAAAGATAAAAATGCGTATTTTTGTTGACCGCTCTTCAGTCGAAGTATTTGGTAATGACGGGCAGCAGGTGTTGACTGACATCATTCTCCCGGATAGATCAAGCAAAGGTCTTGAATTATATGCTGTTAATGGCCGTGCTAAGGTAAACTCCCTAACGATTCATCCTTTAAAAAAAGCATGGGGAGCGTCACCGTTTATATCCAATTTGACTGGCTGGACAACTGTAAACGGTACGTGGGCCGACACAATTGATGGAAAACAAGGACGATCAGACGGCGATTCCTTTATGATGTCTTCAGCATCAGGAGCTGACTTCACTTATGAATCCGATATAATCATTAAGGATGGGAACGGAAAAGGGGCAGGGGCTCTTGTGTTTCGTTCTGATAAAGACGCACAAAACGGTTATGTAGCCAATGTGGATGCGAAACATGATCTTGTGAAATTTTTCAAATTTGAGGACGGGATTGCCTCTGTTATTGCCGAACACCAAACACCAATAGATATAAATAAAAAATATCATTTGAAAACTGTGGCTCATGGCGCTCACTTTAAAATATATTTGGATGACCGTCTAGTCATAGATGCTGAAGATTCTGCATTCTCAGAAGGTCAATTTGGCTTGAACGTTTGGGATGCTACAGCAGCCTTTCAGAATGTCAACGCAAAGACTGATTAGAAAAGACAAAAGAGGCATTTTAAATGAAGGGGGAATAGAGATTCTTACGCTTTCTCTATAAAAAAGGGCACAGACTCAAACAGTCTGTGCCTTTTTCTTATTTCAACAGGTTCAATGATTCGCGGTTAAATGCTTCCAAATCATCAGGTGTTCTGCTTGTTACAATGTTGTGGCTGACGACTACTTCTTCATCTTTGTAATTTGCACCAGCGTTGATCAAGTCTTTGCGAATGCTGCGGTAGCCAGTGATGTCTTTGCCTTTCAGAAGATCCGTATCAATGAGTACCTGTGGGCCATGGCAAATAGCGAAAACAGGTTTCTCATTTTCTACAAATGCTTTCGCGAATTCACCCGGCCGGTCATCTCCGCGAAGCAAATCTGGGGAAAATCCTCCAGGAATTAATAAAGCATCGAATTCACTTGCATCTACGTCGGCGATCGATTTGTCGATCTTCACTTTCTCGCCATGTTTACCGGTAACTTCCTTGCCTGCTTCCAAATCAATGGCAATGACGCTATGGCCAGCTTCTTCGTATGCCCTTACCGGACTTGTATATTCGATATCTTCGAATTGGTCTGTAACGAGAACAGCGATTTTTTTGCTCATATTTATACCTCCTATGAATTCCTATATACCATAGAATAACAGGCACGTTCATCGTCCTTCAAAATATTTGCTTAAGATGTTTTTCGCAAGAGTCCTGCGAAGAGTTGTTTATAGGTTTTATGATTTTCATAGGGTAAAAGCGCAGCCAAAACGAGGCTATCCCACCTGTTACAACTATTCCGACTTATAATGTAGAGATATCAATAACGAATCGGTAGCGTATATCACTGCGAAGAACACGCTCATATGCTTCATCCACTTGATCGGCACGAATCACCTCAATTTTAGGTGCAATGCCATGCTGAGCAGCGAAATCAAGCATCTCCTGTGTTTCTGGAATTCCGCCGACAAGAGAACCCGCTAGGCTGCGGCGGCCCATGATTAAGGAGAATACACTATATTTGTCCGGCTCGGCCGGTGCCCCTACATTCACAAGTGTTCCGTCTATCCGAAGCATTGATAAATAGGCATCTACATCAAGATTCGCGGATACTGTATTTAAGATTACGTCAAAACGCCCGGCCAATTCAGTAAATGCAGCTTGATTACTGGTTGCATAGTAATGGTCAGCCCCTAGTTCAAGGGCTTCCTCTTTCTTATTCATAGAGCGGCTCCGAACGGTTACCTCTGCACCCAAAGCATGCGCAAATTGAATCGCCAAATGACCGAGCCCGCCGACTCCTACAATCGCAACCTTTTTGCCTGGGCCGACGTTCCAGTGTTTTAGAGGGGAATATGTTGTAATCCCTGCACACAGTAGAGGGCTGGCAACATCCATCTCCAAACTGTCCGGTATCCGAACAACGAACCTGTCAGTGACAACGATTTTTTGGCTCTACCCGCCATTAAATTGACGCCTGCAGAAGCGGTTTCTAGAAGAACCATATGTACCTCACCGAATAGTTGGTCATCATTAATTGTGCTCGAAAACGATATTGCTGGAAATCAACAAGATACTATATTTCGGATTGAGAGAAAGAATAGAGGGCTTATCAATAAAAACGGGCCTATTCCAATTCTTTAAGGAATTTTCAGGCCTAAGGAGCAGGGAGAATGATAGAAAAACAGTATACAATTATCGCGAGTACAGGCTTCGCCCGTGCAGCGGCCTTGTTAGTGCGTGCGGCTTGTCAATTCAGCTCCAGTATATATCTTGAATATCAAGGGGAATCTGTTGATATGGAAAATACACCTAAATCCCTCACTGATGTGATGTCACTAGGAATTAAACCTAATACCCGTATTAAGATAAGAGCTAATGGCGTTGACGAGTGCCAGGCTTTACAAGCGATAGAAGATCATTTGCAAAAAAACAAGTTCACAAAGAAATGAGGAAGAAAACCTTCCCTTTTTTATTGTCATTTTCAGGGACTCGCTCCAAGGTCTCCCGTTTTTATACGAGCGTTTTGTTAACTGGTTATCTTCAAAAGAAACCAACTCATTTCTCTTCATCTTAAAGCCGAAAATCTGAAAGGGTAGGGTAATAAAAAAGGCATCCATAAGGATGCCTAAAATGAATCTTAATTGAATCATTACCTATTGCATCTTTTTACTGGTTTACAGCATGGATTTCTTAAGTCACTTCCACAATCATATTCCTCAACGATATTTTCATTCTCTGTAGATTGTGTCACTGGATAGTAATTTTCTACTCTTGTAACATTTCTATTAACATTAACAATGTGAGTCGGCTGAACACGTCTAACAGTACGTTCATTGGTTGTCGTATTTACAACATTTCTTGTGGGAGAAACAACTGTTTCTACATTGTTGCCTCCATTGCCCCCCTTAAAACCATTAAAACCATTAAAACCATTGAAGCCATTGAAGCTATTGCTACCGTTGTTCCCGCGACGAGAGCCGAACATGAATTCGTCTACACTTCTAAACCCACCGTTGCTGCAGCTCATCAAAATCACCCTCTCAAAAAATCTTGTCTTACTATATAAGTTATGATGAAGAAAAAAGGTTGTCCTAGACAAGAAACTCATATTATAAAAAATCCGCTATTATTTTAGGATGTCGATACACATGACAAGAAAGGGGGCAAAGTTTTCTGTCATTTTGATTTAGAAAACTAGAACGAGTAAGTCATGACATTGGTGACGAGTTCAGAAAGTGGTTTCAGATAACAATGTGACTGAAGCTATAAAAATGAAGATCCTACGGCTGCTGGCTGATGAAGAGGCATACGATGTATCCTTAAAGCTACGAAATGTGGATGAAAAACAAGTGCAGGTGGTTCTATATTTCAGTCTAATGATGTAGCTTAAATAAACTAAATGTAGTAAGAATTTGTTTCTCATTTTAGATATAGTAAGAGAGGGGGTGAAAATAGTGAAAATAAAAAATCTTGAAATATTTGTTTCTCATTTTGATCAAACTGTAAGCTTTTATAAAGATATCCTTCAATTTAAAACGCTGGCTTTAACTGATACATTAGCCATATTTCAAGTAGGAGAAAGCATCTTAACCTTGCACCAAGACGAAGCGAATCGCTATTACTATCATTTTGCGTTTAATATCCATTCGAATATTTTCGCACAAGCTAAAGAATGGCTGAAAAAGAAGGTTGATTTACTTGAAGAAGATGGTGACGATGAAGCGTATTTTGCAAATGCAAAGGCAAGATCGATATATTTTGAAGACCCTGCAGGTAATATTGTTGAGTTTATTTCTCGATTAGAAACCTCTCCGGAAACGAGGTCAAAAGTATTCACGCCCGACAATGTAATAGGTATAAGCGAGATTGGTTTATCTACAACTCATGTTAAAGAATGTTTTGATTACCTTTTAAAGCTGGGAATTCGGCAAAGAAATGATGAACCTTTCTCAAAAAATCATTTACTTTTCATGGGGGAGTATAAAGAAGGGGTCTATATTTTATTAGGTCCTGTCGGGAGAAGATGGATATTCTCGGATAAATACAGTATAGATGCACCACTCATGATAGAAACTGACCGAGGGATCATCAAAAATTTTGATTAGTAATCAAGCTTTTAATTGGTGTGTGACTTATCTTTCATGCGTTATTTCGGATTGCATTGCAATCCCTATATTCCCAAATTTTATCCTCTCTCCTGTCTGAAAATTCAGTAATAATGGCACTTCTCATATACCTGTTTGATGGTAATATGATATCAATATATGTAAACGAAAGGGGAGAAGATGGTCGGCCGAATCATTCCTGAACTGAATGTAAGAAAGCCAGACGCAGGACATTTATGATGAGGAGGAGTATAAGTTGAGAAAGCTAAAAATAGCAAGTTTGTTAACCGTTATGGTAGCGTCATTCTTCATTTTTTCTAGTCATGCACAAGCAGTTCAGTATTACACTGTCTCAACAAGCAGCGGTGCGCCTGTAAATATGCGCAGCGGCCCAGGTACAAGCTGGGGGATTGTAACAACCATCCAGAGCGGTACCCGTATCCCGATCTATTGCTACAAAACCGGTACAACTGTAACTGGAAAGTATGGAACAAGTAATATTTGGAATTACACGGAGCGGACGCTTGCAAGCGGGGAGATCGTTCCTGGGTTTGTCTCTGATACATATATGTATACAGGCTCAGACGGCCCGGTAGTTCCTAAATGCAGCTGGTAGTCTTAGCTGCAATCAAAAAACTAATATAGTGATATTTTCATAGAAAGAGGGATTCAATTGACGAAACTGAAAACGTTGAGTATGTTAACCGTTATGATTGCATCATTGTTCATTTTTTCCAGTCAGGCACTTGCCGTTCAGTACTTTACTGTCTCAACAAGCAGCGGTGCGCCTGTAAATATGCGCAGCGGTCCAGGTACAAATTATCCTATTATGCTTTCCATTCCTAGCGGCTCACGTGTTCCTTACTATTGCTATGCTTATGGAACAACTGTAACCGGAAAGTATGGAACGAGTAACATTTGGGATCAAATCCAGTGGAAAGATTCCCGGGGTATCGTGAATATTGGATATGTGTCTGACACATATGTGTATACAGGTTCTGACGGTCCGGTCGGTTACCGATGCAACTAGCTGTATACTCCGTACAATAGAGTCTCTTCTTTAGGGCCTATCTGAATGAACCATACCAACTTTGTTGGTGTGGTTTTTCCTGTTTATAAATAACTCAATCGCTGGGATAGCCCACTCATGAATGATAACTTTAAGTACATAAATGAAAGACCGAGGAAATTGTGTTTGTATTTTGTATGAACAGTCAAGAGGGCAGAAAGTAAGATGATAAAATCATGAAAACATCTCATTTTCCCTTTGATCTTTGCATAAGATAAATGTATAATACAAATCGTAATAATTTCGATTTGATGAGAAGGAGTGTCGTAATGGGAATTTCATTTGCAAAGAGGTTAGGCATATTAACGATTGGTTCATTACTAGTATTGGCAGGATGTCAGACTTCAGGTTCATCTAAAGGTGAGTCTAATAAAACAGCATCATCCTCATCAGCTGCAGAAGACTCTTCTAAAACGCAAGAGCAATCATCAGAATCTCATCATCATAATCATGATCATGATCACGATCATAATCATGCACATGATGAAGAAACAGAAAAAATTTATGAAGGCGATTTTAAAGACAGTCAAGTAAAGGATCGGTCACTTTCTGACTGGGAAGGAGACTGGCAATCTGTATATTCATACCTGCAAGATGGTACTCTTGACGAAGTATTTTCTTATAAAGCAGAACATGAAGGTGACATGACAGCTGAAGAATATAAAGAATATTATAAAAAAGGGTATAAAACAGATGTTGAACGTATTTTAATTCAACCAGATACTGTAACGTTCTTCAAAAATGGAAAAGAATATTCTGGTCAGTATATTTATGACGGGTACAAAATTCTGACATATGATGCGGGCAATAGAGGGGTAAGATACATATTCAAACGTGCTAAAGAAGCTGAAGGACTTCCTCAGTATATTCAGTTTAGTGATCATAGTATCTATCCGACTAAATCCAGCCATTACCATCTGTATTGGGGTGACGACCGTGAAGCTTTACTTGATGAAGTCAAAAACTGGCCTACCTATTACCCGTCAGAAATGGACGGACACGACATTGCCCATGAGATGATGGCGCATTAAAAATGGCCCTTGGTCCTGATCGTTTCCTCATCAATTGGAAATAACGGACTTGATATTGAATACATTATTATTGATATGGACTTCTACAGATAGATGCATGTGTAGCTGCTGACTCCTCGTCAGCAGCTTTTTGCCCTCTTTACATTTCTTCCGTTTTACCCTCTCCCTGCCTTATAATACGAATGACACGCTTTATTTTTTTAAGCCTATGCCTGAGTGTACGTTCAAAAGATGGGGGTGTATCCCAAATGAAATGGGTTGTTAAACGGTTTAATATCAATAAAAAATTATTAAAAAGGCTAATGATTGTTCCAATTTTATTCATCTGTTATGTTTTATTTTTAAATCCTGAAATTATACTTGAAGAGCAATGTCCTAACAAGCCTTATAGTTTAACAATCGTAAAGCACGGGGCAGGTATATTCGATAAGAAAATTGTTTTAATATATTACAAGATCAACGGAAAAACAGTAGCTGTTGGGAATTTGGTGTTTTTTGAGAATTTGGGCAGAGATATAGATGTTACTTGGGATACGAATACTGATGATGGAACTTGGTGGATAGATAAAAGCGTACATTTAACCATGACTTATGCTAAAAATGTTAAGGGAGATTTAGACAAGAAAGATATTGATTTTGATTATGGTACTGTCCAATAATAACAATTAGTTTATCTAAAATATGACTTTACACTAAAAGAACTGCCCGTTGCGGTTCATTTGAATTATAGTCTGCTCTAAATTACTTTAGGAGCAGTTTTTTCTTTCCTTACAAACACCATGATTCCAGGGATCATCATAAGTATAGCTGGTATTAAGTAAAACCAATCAATACATATAAGTCCTCCAATCCCTGAGATAAAAAGTAAAACACTGCTCAACTTTGGTTTGAATAAGACAACAATTGAAGCGGTAAACCCAATGCACGAAAAGATCAAAGATATCCATGCCCCAACAAGGAGGTCGCTTGTCATATCAAAGTATCTGATCAAGTGAAAAAATAAATCTAGGTAAGCGATACCTAAAGCTAGGATAGATGCTACAATACCCAATATGCTCCCTATTAAACTTAAAACAAACTCAATGGTTCTCTTCACAATAAACGCTCCTTATGTAATCTTCATTTTTATATATGATAATGTAAAAGAGACCTAAATGAAAATATAAATGACAAAAACCTTTGTCCTGTAAGGGTTTCTAATTGGTTCAAAAATCACTTTATAAATGAGAATCTAACTCTTATTAGTAAACAGAATTAAATAAACAGAAATAAATAATAATACACTAGCTGCGTTTATTTATCTGATTTCCGTCTTTTGCTGCAAGGAACGTTTCAGGATCGTTCAGTCCTTTTTTTGCTTCATACTTGAACACTTTTCAAGTTTTCGGAGAACACTTTAATCATCTGACTCCAACTCAGCTGGGAGGCATTATTAGGAATTCGATGATGTAAACGGAATGTTGAATTCATTTTCACAACAAAATCGGGTATTATTCAATATTTTCGTTCGACAAATTTTGCGAATTGTAGACAACTTCCTGATTATTTGGATAATTATCTGGATAGGAGGAGAAAAGTTGTCATATGTCACTATACTTATAATTATTGCATTAATCGGAGCATTAGTAACAGCAGTAGTCGGTATCATATCTTCAAAAGTGGAGATGATCTCTCCAAAAACTCAAAGAGAATCAAAAGGAGAAGAACAGAAAAGTTTTTATATGCTGAAATAAAGTGGAGAAAGAGCATCTCCTGCGGGGTGCTTTTTAATACAGAGGAGTTGAAAAAAACTGAGTCAAATGAATTTACTTCTAAGATTTTCACTTGAAGTTGCGGCATTGATTTTCATAGGTGTGTTTGCTTGGACTCACTTCAATGGTTTTTTAAAATATGTTTTAACTTTAGTTTTACCAATTGCAGTTATGATTATCTGGTCCGTGTTTGCAGTGCCCAATGATCCTAGCCGAAGCGGTCAAACTGTAATAGCCGTGAA
Organism: Bacillus sp. PK3-037; assembly: GCF_054161355.1. NCBI lineage: Bacteria > Bacillati > Bacillota > Bacilli > Caryophanales > Bacillaceae > Bacillus > Bacillus sp. PK3-037. The sequence continues at coordinate 1,523,370 of NZ_CP096408.1, forward strand.
CGGGGTTATAAGATTATTTATTGAATTATTGATCTTTGCAATAGCGGTTGCAGCGCTTTATTTTAGTAATTTAAAAACAGTTTGTGTCATCTTTTTTTGTCTTATATTGCTACACTATATAACTTCAGCTGGGCGTATAAAATGGCTTCTAAATCAATAAATTATATTAAAACTGTGGACAATTTTAAAAAAGCTCATAGAGCTTCAGAAAGTTGAAGATTGGTATTTTATAGTTCCTTGGTTCAGAAACTTTATCAGCATATGGTGAGTTAATCACATAACAAAACGCCATAAAGGTTTCTTATGGCGTTTAGCCGAACAGGGAGGTGCTGCTGTGTAGGATTAGTCTTTAACTTAATATCTAAAGAAAGCTGTTCCAACAATGATTAACAAGATGAATAACACCACAATTAACGCGAAGGAACTACCGTAACCATTAGACATATGTCCACCTCCTTTAGTGAGGATAGTATAAGATATGCTAAACGATAGTTTTCGACATAGATTTACGTCTAAATAAGAAAAAATGAATTTTTTGTCTAAAAAATAAACGGAAAACGCCATAAAGGTTTCTTATGGCGCCAAACAACATGGAGATATTCCTACATATCAATTAAATAGGAACGCCTTCTGGATAGCCTCCGAAGAAAGCTGCTCCCACAATGATTAATAAGATGAATAGCACCACGATTAATGCAAAGGAGTTACCACAACCATATGAGTATCCCATATGTCCACCTCCCTTAAAAAAAGAGATAGTACATGATATGCGGGTCGAGTTACTTCGATAGGGATGCTAGTTGAAATGAAATTTAAAATGATTTTTTAGTCTAAGTTGAAATTGAGGCGATTGGGACGGCAAGTATGTCCACATCGCATCTTGTCAGAGGCACGGGGGAGAAAGGTTAAAACCGCTATTGAAGCAGAATGGAAAACGTCGGGCAGGAAATCAGGCTCATGCAAAACATGCCGCCAAAAAAATACATTATGCCCACGCAGCAAAAAAACGAGAAAATACATTGGCACAAAATTATATACCTGCTCATTTTTATATGCACCTCTGCTTGGATGTTATGTAGGGGGTGCTTATTTTTACTTTAATTGTAGTTCTTACAATTTTTATAGGAAATTTGATCATTCATAGACAACTAACAATATGGATCGATCTTATGTTTATCGTATGCCTTGTTATGGTATCTGCTTCATTTATCTTTCCATTTAGTTATCAGTTTAACAGCCGATATTTGTTCATAGGCTCACTTGTTTTATTCGGTATTTATATGGTGTTGATTAATACCTTGTTCCAAATGTGAACGATATAATCAGAGAAAATGTTCGAATATTATTATCATTGCAAAATCTTAATGTTTATTTGTTAATTCTATTTTCGGTTATGATTCTATATGTTTGTTCTTGGCTTCTGTCGATTCGTATTTATAGAAATAAAGCATTTTAAAGGAAAGGTGTAGAAATTCTGCAGAAAGAGATTTTACTGAGGTTCAAAATTGATCTGAATCATTATTTCCTGCTTTACTCCATGTGAAAGTATGTCAAATTCTATTTACATATGTTTCAAAATGAACAGTATCTTAGAAGGCTGTATTTGAAGTTAGATGTTACTCATACGTTGGCTTACTAAAAGAATTTACAAAGCGAAACTTGAAGACTTATTGAAATAATAAAAGAAGTCCTTTTTAGAAAAGAGAGGGCTCTTTTATTACTATATTGTTTTAAGGTGTTGTTTAATTTGTTCAGTAACTTGCTTAAGCCATTCTAATGGAGTTATATCATCTTCAGGAAGGTATATGCCATCCGCTGCTTCATCTATAAATTCATTCTTGTCTTCTTCTGAATAATAACTATTTACAAACTCAGTTAGTGCTATTAAATCTCTTTCTTTTAGTTTTTGTGATGCTTCATTTAAATATTCATCAAGGGACTTTTCCGGAGACTCTATATCTTGGTGGAAATGTCCACCGAGAAATCTAAATACAGGATCAGAAACTGTAATTTCAATCATTATATATCACCTCGTTGGGTAGCCTGTTAGTATAAAGCTACCATCTCATCTTCATCTTTCTTTAATACTATTCTAGCGTTAGTCATATCTTTAACTTCATTTGAGCCTCTACGAACTCCTCTACCTATAACTTCGGTTCCTCTATAAGGCAACGGTAATGTATCGTTAATATCACTATTTAACCACTCTTCTTTTTCTTTTTATGTTTAGTTAATGTTTCATTAGCGACTCTTCTGCAGTTGGCTTATCACTGAAACTAGAAGAGGCATGTATCTTCTTGTTTTTCTGTAGCCTTTGTAATAACTCTTCATCAGTCTTACCGATATGTCTGTCAATTAGCGCTAATCTTCACCAGGTGCGAGAAGTTATCCCTTGTATTAAATACAAAGAGCCTTTCTGCTCAAAAAAGAAGGGGAAAGGTTTTCTCCGTTTATTCCTCGTATAGTTTATTAACCAACTCTGTAAATGAATCACATATATGACTCAAAGATTTATCAGGATCTTCATATGCAATCTCGTGATCCCAGAAAACTACGGACGGATTCTCTTTATTAAGACGATAATCGAAGCAGATTTCGTTACCGAAAGGATCACAAGCAAAAGGAACTATCCCAGGAAGCATCCTTCCATCCTGGTAATCTTCAAAGACCTCTAAAATAAAACTTGAACTATCCTCAGTTAAACCATGTAATCGATTAAAAATCGCGCCTTTTGTATTTTCAAAGTCAAATATCTTTTTACTTGGGCGCGCCCCATTGTTGTTTAATATAGTTGTAATGTAGTCTTTTGGAAACTTAATATCTAATGCCTTTTCGATTTTTTTAACAGTTGTTTCCCCAATAGGTTTTTCGGCAAATCTCCACTCTGTCATATTGTCCAGTTAAGAGATCCCCAATAAACCTGGAGTGATGTTTTCGATTCTGGCCCAATCAAAAAGACATTCGAGTTGCATCTGATTATTGCACTTTATTTTTAATGAACCATTACCATTAAGTTCACTAATTTCAAATTGATCAACAATATTATTTGTTCCTAAATTTTTTATCAGTAAATCCTGAACGCCTATAAAAGACATTTCTACATAAACAACATCCCACTTTCCCCAGCGTTTAGGTTTATTCTCAACAACTTCTTTTGTCATAAGACGCACAAATAAGCAGGGGCCATCTCTATTTAATTCAACATTCATTAATTCCGCGTCAGTAAAATTGGGCATACTCCCAAATATATTGATAATAGCTTGAGGATTCATGAATTTTTCTTCAATAATCATAGGATGCTCCTTACCTCAGTCATTTTCTTCTATTATTTGCAGCTGATTTCAAATTAAATAGAATAGCCCTTCTCATTGAGAGGGGCTTGTAAAGTACTCTTTTTCATTTAAACAACAGATTCTCTCTTTATATCAAAAATATCAATCTGCTTTGATTCCAAAAGATCTTGTAAATAATCTGGACCGTGTTTATCAGCTACTTGCAATTCGCCTTCTGATATAGGTAAAGCCATTAGCCAAGTAACATTTTTGTTGCTAAATTCAAGTAGCTCTAAATCTTCCTCCCACAGAAATGGGGGAACGAACATAACATGTTTCATGTCGGTTTCCTGATCATACATACTAATCACATTTTTAAAAATAACACCTGGTGCACAAGAGAAATTTGAGTTGATTATATTAAAGGCACAAGTTGATAAAACATTAGCATATATGTCTGAAGCTGACTCCATTGCAGCTACGATTTCTACCCGCAACGGAGTGCCATTCACCTCATAATTAATAGAATGATCCGACAATCCTAGAGTTGAGTATGACGTGATACCTTCTTGAGGCTGGTCACTAACTGATAAAATATCAATGCTGCTTATCTCATTATCATCCCAATATTTCGTAACTATCGGTTTACCTCCAAAAGCTCCTAAAACTGTTCTAGCAATAACTTTATTTTCTTGTGTAATGACCATTAGACAATCTCTCCGACAATTTCTAATGTATATATATTTGTCTTTAAACAGAATTTCGTTAAAGAAGCCGAAAAAGCAGTGAGTTGTAAAATTACAATTCTAATATACTCTCTATGCCTGTATTATTAATTAATAAATCCCTTAAGGATGGAGCGACTTTAACAGCTTCTTCAACATCTAAATCTCCAAAACCTACAATATACAATCCGAAACCTTCGTTTCCGCTTAAATAAATTAGAGCATTTCCACCCTCATCATCACCAATTGCGAGTGATTCTGGTATGTATTCTTGAATTTCATAAGAATCATTCATTTCAATACACCCTGTTGGACTCCAAATCCGTATGTACTTTTCGCCATCTACACTTATTTCAACTTCTGTTGCTTCACTTACTATGTCTATATAATCAGATGGAACATTTATAGGTGAGAATTCTCTTAATGATTCAATTTCTTCTATGTTAGCAGCGGGCTCTTGTGCATCTATCGAAAAATGTGAGCTAATCTTATTGAGTAAGGTCATTTCAAATCAATCCTTTCATAACTAACTTCAAGTTTATTAAACATTTTATATTGTTGTTCCAGTACATCTTCAATGGTCTTACGTGAAAATCCTGCTGCTTTTAAATCTTCAACAGTATAATTAAGTTCTTCTTGTAAAGTAGAACTCCATTTTCCTTTCCCCTGTGCAACACGTTCGTTACGTCTCGCGTTTTGTCTTTTACTAATTTCAGTATGAGGGAACCCCTTACCTGTTTCAATTGTTATAGTTGGTGCTTTGTTGGCGTCATAGCTATATTGTTTTAAGTTTTCATTAGCCCATTGTTGCTGTAACCCATGATGAGATTGCAACCGCCCGCCATTCGGGCCGGTACCTTTAGGTTTTGGCATTGAATCTTTATTGGTCTTATTAAATATAACAAAATTCTCTGATTTGCTACTTGCTTTTGCATTCAACTTTTTGCTAACGCCACCTACACCAAATGGAACTAGCATTGATAAAGCATTAGTTATACTTTGCTCTTGTTGTTCCTCGGAAATCTTGTTCCCGAACATATCGCGTCCGGTTACGGCTTCGCTAAAACCGTTTGCAGAAGCAAGTCCATAAAGTCCTTTGCTGGAATTTTGAAGGGCATGGAATGTCTTAGGTGTTTTGTATACATCGAGAGCTTTGTCTGCTCTATACAATGCTTTACTTGTTGTATAAACAGCTTTTCCACCTTTAGCTAATTTACCTCCCCAACCAACGATAGGGATGTATCCTGCCGCAGCCATTGCACCGGCAGCGACCCGTTGTCCAGCAGTTAGCTTTTCGCCGGTAACAGGATCAACCCCATCAGCGGCTCTTTTATAATCATAATATCCAGAGACCTCTCCTGTAAAATTACAAACAGCATCCCAAGACTTTTCATACCATGGTCTGTTCGCCAGTTCTTCTTGTTCTTTTGCAATTCTTCTTTGTTCCGCCTGTTGGTCCTTAAAAGAGATGTAGTCTGTTGATTGTTTCTTTACATCCTCAGTCATCTTGTGAATCTCACTGTCACTATAAGCCTTCGCATTATAGTGAATAGGAGAGGCGCTTTTGCCTTTTGCTTTCGCATTTATTAAAGCTTGATAATCAGCTTGAATCATTTGTTCATTTGCTTCTGATAGTCCGTATTCTGAAGTTAAATTTTCGTCAACTTCATCCATTTTCTCTATGGCTTCTTTACGTTTCTTTTCGGCAGACGAAAGTTCATCTTTAAAAGTTTCTGTCGAGAACAGATCCAAAGGCAGTATATCGTTGATATCATTTAATATATCTTTCATGGCTTTTTTCTGTTCAGACATGATGGATTTTGATTTGGTGTAGGCGTTAGCAAGCTCATGCGCTAAAAAGGTTTCTTCTATGTAGGCATCTGATAAGTTGGCATCTTCTAAGAAACCAGGAATACTCGTTAAGAAAGAAATTTTCATCTCAATTAAATCAATCCATTGGTCAGCAATGCCAGCTTGATCTTCATAAAATGATTTGATGTTATTAGCACCTTTGCCTGAAAACTCGCTATCGTCTAAATCTGCAACAGCTTTGAACGCTTTCTTTAATTTGACCATTTTACTTTTTAAATCTTTGTATTCCTTTGCTCGCTTTTTAGCCTCGGAGAGCAAGGTTTTGGCTTCAAATACCTTCATGATCATATCCTTTCATTTAATCGTTATAACAAAATATTACCATGGGAGAAAGAGGAAACGAACTAAATTATCTTGATTGACCATATTAAAGATACTGAATAAAAAGTTTGCGGTTTTTTTGCGGTCCAAACACTTTCCGGAAATGTTAGAATATTACATAAAAAGACATAAAAGGAGGGGTCCTGTGAATCCGGTTTTATCATCGTCAGAAGTTGGCGTAAAGATCAATGAATGGTATAAAATGATACGTCAATTTAGTGTCCCGGATGCAGAGATTTTAAAGGCAGAGGTGGAGCAAGAAATCCAACGGATGGAGGAAGATGAGTATTTACTCATTTACTTCTCCCTAATGAAATTCCGTCATCAGCTTATGTTAGATTATTTGGAACCCGTAACAACACGTATAAGACCAACTATTGACGAACTACTTGAAAAGATTGAGACTTCAAATAAAGGCATATCTGGTCTTTTGTCGTATTATTCTCTGTTTTTCAGAGGGATGTACGAGTTTGATAAGAAGCAATACATGAGAGCTATCTACTATTATAGAGAAGCCGAAAAGCAGTTTATACATGTCCCTGATGAGATCGAAAGGGCAGAGTTTCATTTTAAGTTAGCTGAAGCATACTATGGTATGAAGCAAAGTCATGTGTCTATGCATCACGTTAAACAAGCATTGGATATTTATAATCAATATGAACTTTATAAGGTGCGGAAAGTTCAATGTATGTTTGTTATTTCAGGGAATTATATAGATTTTAAACGTTATGAAAAAAGTCAGCCGCATCTTGAAAAAGCATTAGAGTTATCTAGGGAATTGAATAACAAGAGGTTGATTAGTTCTGCGTTATATAATTTAGGCACAAATTTTGCTGACAGTGGCGATTACGAGCAAGCGGAAGTATTCATGAAGCAAGCTGTGGAGATAACAGAAAAAGAAAAGCTCACAAACTTGCCACATTCTTTATTTTCTTATGCAAAAATCCTTTTTAAACAAGGAAAAATGAATGAAGCTATCCAAGTAAGTAAGAAAGGTTTGTCAGCAGCTCTTTATCAAGGTGATGAGCTTTTCGCAAAATTACAGGGTTATTTAAAAGCTCTTTACGTCGATGCGGTGGATCAACATGGAGTTAATCAAACCATAGAATACTTAGAGAAGAATAAGAACTATTCTTATGTTGAAGACATTGCCTGTGAGACCGCAGCTGCTTATGCAAACTCAAAAGAATTTGAAACATCTTATGTTTATCATCAGAAAATGGTTGAAACTCAAACACAAATTCAAAGGGGAGAATGCCTGTATGACTTTTAAAAAGAGGTTAAGCATTATCCTGGGTTTGTCATTTGTTTTAGTAAGTGGTTTCGGTACCGACTTTACAGAGAACCAAACTCAAAACACATTTCATATTGCTTCAGATCGTCTTCAAACTTGATAATGCTACCTAAACCTCCTTCATAAATGGAGGTTTTTTTATTTGATATCAACAGAAACAATTGAATCAAATGCGATATAATTAGTATCCCCCTTTTAAATCCTTGAGGCATAGCCTTACTTTTGGGGAGAGAAAAAGGCAATAGGGCACCCCAATTTAAATTTTCGGTGAGACCGCAATAACTTTTTTATTAGCACTACAATGTCAATGGTCCCTATTCCCGTCTAAAACAGTGGATAGACCGCTTCAAAGATGTGGCTTCAAAGTATCTCGACAATTACTTAGCTTGGTTCTTATTTGTCGATAATTGCAGTAACGAAAGCACTAAACAACACATTAAAGAGTTTCTATTAACATCATTTGTATTTGATATGAGGGATACATATGACAGTTTGTGATTGTCAAAAATTCATTGTATAACCCTTGTTCAACTTACCAAGTTCAGTTGAACAAGGAAGTTTGTTAAAATTGTGATAAATGTGATTAAATGTTCATGTCGATACATTGGGATTAGAGGGAAAGGGGAAACAAATACATGTCGATTTACCATAAAGTAATGGGAGATGGATATCCGATCGTTATGTTGCATGGTTGGACACTTGACCATCAAGTGATATTAAATGCAATGGAATCGTTATTCGAGAAACGAAGCGGTTGGAAGAGAATATATATAGACTTACCAGGTATGGGACTTTCTAAGCCACAACCGTCTATTCAAAACTCTGATGATATTTTAGGTGCGATTTTGCGTCTTTTGGACGAGATTATCCCTGGTCAACAGTTTATTGTTTGTGGTAATTCATATGGAGGGTACATTGCCAGAGGTATAGTTCGTTCACGTCAGGAAACAGTTCGTGGATTACTGCTGATGGCACCATTAACTATACCCGAATTCGTTGAAAGGGTAGTACCACAGAAGACTGTTCTAAAAAGAGACAGCGACTTGATATCACATTTGTCTTCAGAGGAGGCGGATGAATTTTGCTCCATGGGGATTGTGCAAGGTAAAACTGAATGGGAGAGGTTTCGAGATGAAATTTTACTTCCTTCTAAACAAACAAATTATGAATTCTTAAACAACATTCGTCAAAATGGATATGGGTTTACCTTCGGTATTTCATCTAAACTTGAGTATCCCACGCTAATTATCACAGGACGTCAGGACAATGTAGTCGGATACCACGATGCGTGGCGACTAATCGAAGATTACCCAAGGGCAACTTTTGCAGTGCTTGATATGGCTGGTCACAACCTACAAATTGAACAAACCGATGTATTTAATTCATTGGTTCACAACTGGTTAAACAGACTTGAGTCGGAAAATTTTCGGATGGTATAACTTTTCATAAATATGAGTTTACTGTTACAATCACCAATTAGTTAAACAATAATTGAGATAAGGAATATTAGGGTTTCCTATCATTTTTAGTATTTATCTACATTCATTTTTATCAGAGCCTTAAAAAAGAACATCATATTAAACTAAGGTTTTTTCAAAGATTGAATTGGAGAATTTATGGATTTTAATTAACCTTCTATTGAGTTATTACGTGATTAATCCTTTAACTAACTCAATGCAGGCCCATTTTCTGCCCAGAACTAATAACAAATCGTTCATATCAGTGTAAATGAAATTTCTCGGTGCTATAAATAAAGGTTTTTGTAAATAAGATATGATTTTACTAGGTTGAGGCACTCGATTTAGATGAAGATACCAAAACATATTGGTATCTTTTTTGTTGTTGGAGTTATTCAATCTCCTTTAGGAATTCAGACCTTCCACCAAGTGCATGTCAGACATTCAATCTTTATAAAGATTGAATCTTTTCTTCATGTGATAAATGGCTAATTTTAAAACTTGTTGAATCAGGATGCAAAGAGTGACGGTCAAAGATATATAAGAAAGTTTTAAGGAGATTAGAATTTTCTAATCTCCTCCTTAAGCATCGGCCATTTTTTTTGCAATTAGCATAAAATCTTTTTCACTTATCTCAAAATGTCCAAATCGAAAAGAATACCCCCAACGCTGCTCGTCTTTAATGAAAGAAAGCTTTGGGATTAATGGTCGAATCGGTGTTTCTGTGCAATGAATAAAACTTATTTTTCTCCGGAAAGGTTTGAAATCATTTCCCATTTCAAACTGAAAAATATGATTATCTACTACTTTGCCTAAAGCAGTAAATTTTTGATGTGGTGTGCTTTCCTTAAAATTCAACTTGGGGGAGTAATAAATAATCCAATCACCAGTATTCATCTTTTTTAAAGGTGCCTCTTTGCCATGACAAAGTTGAGCAAAACCACCTTGGATAGCTCTCATTACATGATCTCGAGAAGCAACCCCAATCCAGTATCTTTTATCTTGCACTAAGTCAACACCCACAATTATCAGGTATGTTATTGCCTTGATCTGAGTTTGTGACAGGAAAGTTCATTTCTTTCCATGCTGCAATACCACCGGTCAATTCTTTGACTTTATATCCATGTTCTAATAAAAACTTAGCAACTTTGGCAGCTGTATTGCACCAGACATCCCAACAGTAAACAATAATTTCTTTATCCTTTGGTATTTCATTTAAACGAGATTGCAGTTCTTGTTCAGGAATAACATTAGCATCCTTAATTGTGACGCTCCTTACATGAGTTGGACCGTTTCTGACATCGATTAAGAAGTATTTCTCGGGACTCATTTGCTTCGCTTTTACATAATCCATAGGGCTTATCGTTGCTTCGAGACGTGCATTAAAATAATCGAGAGCATGCATATTATGTAACCTCCTGTTTTTTTATAGTGACTTCCAAATTTTAATAAGAAAATCTTTAAATAATTGTCTTTCTTGTTGATGTAAAGGAGCTAATACTTCTAATTCCGTATTCATTAAAAACTCCCAACGCGAATCCAATACATCGTTACCCTGTTCCGTAATGTTAAGGCTATAGGATCTTCTGTCATTAGGATTTTTTGTTCTCTCAACAAATCCTAAAGTTTCGAGATGATCGATATGACCCACCATAGTAGTCCGATCTATTCGCAGTTTTTCAGAAATATCTTTTTGTGATGAGTAAGGGTTTCCTTTGATAAACAATAGAACTCCGTATTGTCTAGCATTAATCTCATATGGGATGAGCCCTTCAGCAAATTTACTTTCCAATCGTTGAAGAACTTTTCCGAGTAAAAAACCATAGGATTGATTCCATCTATCCAATTAAGTTTGCACCTCCTATTAATCAGTATAACATATAATCAGTTTAACTGATTATTTTTCAGGACACAAGGTTTAAGTTCAATTTTATAAAAGTGTGTCTAACAGGAATGGTTTATTCAAGTAGTAGCATTTATACATTTGGCTATTTTAATAGACATGCCACCAACAACACGTTATTGCACATATAAAAAAGAAGCAACTGCTTAGGCAGCTTCTTCTGTCTTTTAACACCATATCAGTTCACCCTCATATGTAATATAATGTTGCTAAACCATATTGGATGATTCCTTTAAGAGACGTGGCACCGAGGAGGAAATGATAGATGGTTTATTTCGTAGTATTTTTTTGTTTTGCTATTACACTGCATAATATTGAGAAAGCTATTTGGTTACCTGAATGGTCACAACAATCTTCAAAGTTTCAAAAGCCAGTAACTTCAAATGAATTTCATTTTGCTGTCATTGTTATAACTATGTTGGCTTATTTATCTGCATTTGGTTTTTTATATATGCCAGAATCAGATATTGCAAAATGGATTTTCATTGGCTTTCTAGGTTCTATGGTTATTAACGCTATTTTTCCACATCTTATGGCAACTATTTTAATGAAAAAGATGCACCTGGACTTCTTACGGGCTTATTGCTTAACATTCCAGTAAACTCATTAGTTATTTATCAAATGTTTGTAAAGAATTTGATTGTATGGAAGGAGTTAATAATATCTACGTTGGTTGTAGGAATTATTTTATTAGCACTTATTCCATTATTATTTAAAGTTGGTGATAAAGTATCTCCTTAATGAGTTTGAATTATTTAGGATTGACGGGAAAGGCGGTAATTTCCTTAATAAGGGATTATTCTGTTATATCGGATTTCTACAAACCAATGTCTTAAGTCATCATTGATTTCGGTGCCCAATTAGTTGCCCTGAATTCATGAAAAAGGATAAAATAGGTGTAAATAAAGTTGCTATTTTAAAATTAGAATCAATTCATTATCGTAAAAGCAATAATAACGAATCGGCAAAGAAAGGATAATGAGTCAAATGAAAACATTAGTTATCGTTATACACCCTAATTTGGAAACGTCTGTTGTCAACAAAACCTGGATGAATCGTTTAAAGCAAGAGAAAGACATTACGGTTCATGACCTGTACGGTGAATACCCTAATTTTATCATTGATGTAGAAAAAGAGCAGCAGCTCCTGTTAGATCATGAGCGTATCGTTTTTCAGTTCCCAATGTATTGGTACAGCAGTCCCGCGTTACTCAAACAATGGGAAGATGATGTGTTAACACATGGCTGGGCTTACGGAACTGGAGGAACTAAATTGCATGGAAAAGAACTGCTCTTAGCGATCTCCTTAGGCGCACAGGAATCTGATTATCAAGCAGGCGGAGAATATAATATCACGATCAGCGAGCTTACCAGACCGTTTCAAGTCACTGCTAACTATATAGGAATGCGTTTTCTTCCTTCGTTTACACAATATGGGACACTTCACCTTTCACAAGAAGATGTTAAGAACAGTGCGGAGAAATTGGTTGACTATCTTAAAGCTGAGCATTGATCCGGTATTCGCGAGGGAAGCTGAAACAAATGATGTGTTGTGAAAATAAGGGTATGTGATAGATTTTAATCAAACTTTATTTCAAAGTTACATCGAATACTGAATTCAGGGGGCATAGAGCGAGGGCTTAAAATTAATTAAAGCAGGGCAATGAGTATATATTTCTAGATGAAATGTAGAGTTCCTTGGTCTCTAATAGGTGCCCAATTTTGTGCCCAGAATTCATGAAAAATGATGAAAATAAGTATAAATAAAATAAACAGATGCTTTGAATAAAAGCTTTTGTAACTCATGATATGTTTTTACTATGTTGAGGGACTAGTGGGCGTGGTATATGTCAGAAAAGAAACCGATGATTCAAAGGTGTTTTGACCCCTGTTTATGAGACAGGGATCAAAACACCTTTTAAACATCATTATTACCTTCCTCTGATAATGAAATATAAAAAAGTTACCAGCAACTCTCTGCGGCATCTCGCCGTGTTCAATTGTTTAGTCCTTTTTTTTCATAACCTTTACAAATCTGAAAAAGTCATCATCATCCGGCAGGGGCTTGTCATCTTCGCGTCCATTGCGATGCATATGCGGATCAGAGTGATGTTCATTGTAGAACTCTACGATATGGAATCCACACTTATTCACATAGAAGTTGATATTTCGCTTTTCGAAATAAGGTGTCACGGTTTCCCAAAGCACAGTATCCGGATACTGTGCTTCAATGGCTTTCCAAGCAGAAAGACCAATCCCTTGGCTGTGATATTCTGGAGATACATAGAATAAATCTAGCGAATTATGATGTGTTTGGCTGTTGATACGTACTACTGCACCACCGACCTTCTTACCATCCTGAAGAATATGATATACCACTGCTCCGGGAGCATTGAAAGACTCCTGAACATCATTGTCCGATGGAATCGGTCCATCTTCACAATCACCGAACGTTTCAATCACGGCAATCGCAAATGCTTCTTGTAATTTTTTTTGGAATTCTGGCAGATCAGACTCCTTTGCTGGTTCCAGAATAACTTTTGGTTCCTTTTTTGTTTTCATGATTGTTCACTCCTTCATTTGCTATAATATCGAGTCCAGTCGTTCAGTAGAAACATTCCAGCTGTTCTACGAGCCCTTTTCACAAAAAGTGATTCCATCGCTTTTTCTTCCGCAGTAAATTTGGCGTTAAAATACTTGCTGCAAAAGCTCTTTCCTGTCTTTTTGCACAATTTTTTTCTTTGTTTCCTTGGAAAACAAGCTGCAAGTAACCCTTATTTACTATCGTTCACTAGCGTATTAAGATCTTACGCGGGATTAGTTATACTTCTCAAATTTTTTCTATCACAAATCACATAAAATAGTCGAATGTGTTGCCATTGACTATAGGCATGCGCAATAGATTCATTTTAGATTCGATCACGAGTCACGAGCTATACACATTGAGTAAACTCTGGTGAATTTTCTGTCAGAGTTAGCCCAAAAGAAGCACTAAATAATATAAAAATAACCAGTCCATACTAATCAAATCTGTCCGTTTAATACCTACTTCCGTCAACAACTAACTTGAAGTCCGTGCAATCTGGGAAAAGGGGTTATTTCTGAATTGATTTTGCCGCATGCGGAGTTGCTTTGGAGCGCTCGTTTACTTTGCCGTACGTCAGCTTGCGCCATATCAATTCCATCGGACCGTACTTAAACCGTCTCAACCACAATGTACTAAAGATCATTAGCACGAAATACACGGCCAGGCTGAACATGAACGTGCCGGCGGATTGAATATGATCCGCAAGCCCGAATCCGTACCTGAGGAACAGAACTGTTCCAATGATAGAGTGAAGCAGATAACAGGTCAATGACATCCGTCCGACTTTGGTGAATATCATCATAGGGCCTCGCAGCTGAGGAACGTATAGAAACAGCATTGCAAAAGTGCTCATATAAAACATACTTCCGGTTAAGCCGCCATTTTGACCCAAGACAGAGGAAATGTCCTTCCACAGCATATTCTCAGAAAGATTAAACATGTCTAGTAATATACTGCTTTGTGTTATTAGAAAAGCGATTGTGCTAATGATCCAGATACGCTTCCATATAGGCTTTTTCGCTTCCATGTCTTTGAAAAATTCCATCTTAACAAAGTACACGCCCAGCAGAAACATGAGAAACATGGAATAGATCATAGAGAAAGAGCCGGCAGCCATCGTGACCATATCTGTCCACCGAGTGCTGATGGATTCCATGTAGGTAAGGCTGCTGTGGCTAAACAAAGTAAACTCTGAAAAATTCGGGTTTTTTGACCCTGCAGTATTGATGACATTGTACAACATTGTGAAAACAGGAGTCAGGAATTGAAACACGATAAGTGCGATAATCCATCTAAGCACCGTTTTGGCCGTGCGTTTATAGAAGGCGAGTAACAGGAAGCCACTTACGGCGTAAAAGGCCAATATGTCACCGACCCAAACAAATGTGATGTGCAAAATGCCAAATCCCAACAGGATAGATAACCTGCGGGCAAACAGCTTGTTGGGACTCTCTACCTTCTGCGCGGCTCGATCCATAAAGATCATAAACCCGACTCCGAACAGGAAGGAGAATAACGTAACGAATTTCCCTTCGGCAAACCAGGAAACCAGCTTATGCAGTACGTCATCGGAGGCCATTTCGAATCCCTTTACTGAATCTACGATCAGAAAATAATTGACAATAATAATGCCAAGCAAGGCAAATCCTCGTACGATGTCCAGAAAATGAACCCGTTCCCGCAGACTCACCGGTTGCCCGCGTCCTTCTTTTTGTACAATCATATCAATACTCCTTTCCCATTTATCACGGCAATGTGTAGTGCGGATCTGAAAAACTTGAGCCTTACAATGGATAAATATAAAGACCGAATCTTAACAATTTATGAAGAGTCATCATTTTTTTTAGAAAATGTGACAAATTTGTGGCGAGCATCAGCTTTCATAAATTGTTAAGATTTACGTAGTATCTTATAACGTACTTATTACTATGAACGATATATAGTAAGGACACACGAGAAATAACAACAAGAATCATGAGGTGAGAGAGACATGGCCTATCGAATATTAGTCGTAGAGGATGATGAGGATATTGGTGATCTTTTGGAGGAATCCCTTACACGTGCAGGTTACGAGGTGCTAAGAGCCAAGGATGGAAAGCGAGCATTGCAACTTGTGAATGACTCGCTTGATTTGGTTATTTTGGATATTATGATGCCAGGCATTTCGGGAATTGAAACATGTCAGCACATCAGGAAATCCTCTAACGTCCCGATTCTATTTCTGACGGCCAGATCGAGTACACTCGATAAAACTGAGGGATTACTCGCCGGCGGCGATGATTATATGACTAAACCATTCTCGGAAGAGGAACTTCACGCTAGAGTGATTGCTCAATTACGCAGATATACTATCTATCAGGAAAAGAAGGAACAGGAAGAAACATTTCTTATCGGGGGCAAACTAAGAGTGAGCGAAGAATTTAATGAGGTGTGGAAAGAGGAGAAGCAAATCAAGTTGTCAGATCTGGAGTATCGTATCCTGAAACTTCTGATGAGCAAACGCAACAAAATATTTTCTGCCCAAAATATATATGAGAGTGTGTGGGGACAGCCTTACTTTTACTGTTCCAACAATACGGTGATGGTGCATATACGGAAGCTGCGCTCCAAAATTGAGGATGATCCGGCACGTCCGGTTTATATAAAAACTGAATGGGGAAGAGGATATCGATTTGGCGCATCTTAAATTTACGCTAACCAAAAAACTGGCTTTGCTGATCATGGTTGCTGCGATTGTGAGTGGTGTGATCTTTCTGACGTTGCAAAAGATCACAGATGATCTGATCGAGGGATATCTGAGTTCGGAAGAGTATTATCACGAGGAGTCAGCAAGATACATTCAAAAATTCAGCAAATACGTTTCAGAAAATGAGTTGTCTACATCGGATAGAAAAGCGTTTGGCGAGTGGGTCAAAAAAGAAAATTACATTAACCTCACCATATTCAAGGATCAGGAGCTGCAATATGATTCTATTTATTCCGAATCGGATTATGGAAAGGAAAAGCTGACTCAGTACGCTCAAAATCATTCACATCCTGTCAAGTTTAGCGATGGTGAAGGACGAGTCATTATCGACGGCTTCTACTCTTCCCGATATTATGATCTGGCCTTTGCATTGGATTTGTTCGGGGCAACCCTCATCTTTTTAATCATTGTTCTCTTCGGAATTCGCCAAAGTCTTCGCTACCTTAAAACGATTCACCAAGAGATTCATATTCTTGAAGGGGGCGAACTGGACTACGAGATGACGATAAAAGGGCATGATGAATTAGCGATGATTGCAAAGAGCATTGAGGATCTGCGGAAAGCTTTCTTGGATAAACTTAAAGCGATCGAGGAATTGCAAGCTGAGAGCCGCAGCCTGGTTACCGAAATGTCGCACGATATGCGCACACCGCTGACGTCGCTGATCATGAATCTGGAGTTTGCCAAAAAAGAGGGAGACGAAGCGGGTGCCAGCAAAGATCGGTATGTAGCCAATGCTTATGGTAAAGCACTGCAATTAAAAAGCTTGTCTGACAATCTGTTTGCGTATTTCCTGCTGGACAAGGAATATGAGGCCGATCTGGAGACCGTTGCAGTGAAAGAAGTGATCTACGATCTAATATCAGATCAGATTGCTATCCTTCATCAGGAGCATTTTCGGGTCCATATTTCAGGCGAGCTGCCGGAAACCTATATTAACGTGAATTTGGAGGAGCTTGGTCGTGTATTTGATAATGTGATGTCAAACTTATTGAAATACGCAGATCCGGAAGAAAAAATCAGCATCACGTTTGTATCGGATCAAGAGATATTTGAGATCCATGTTAGCAATACGATTAAACTTGCAGATATAACACCGGAAAGCAACGGACTCGGTGAAAGAAGCATTGCGCGAATGATGTCCCGCATGCAGGGACAGTTTCACAGTATACAAAAGAATTCTAAGTACTACATTGTGCTGCGATTTTGGAACACCAAGATGTAGGCTGAGAATAAAAACCACGAATATATTGAAATAGGAGACAACATGATGAGATTTTCCAACAAATTCAAAAAGGTGCCTTACCTGTTACAAGGCCTTCTCAATGTCTGTCTGTTCTTCCTGGCCTTAGCCTTAAGCGCACTTCTGATCAGCGAGACTTGGTACATTGTGCTATTCGTATACAAGTCACTGTTCAACAAAGTGGACAGCTATTATGAGATGCTTGGAGAACTGCTTATATTCTTCATGTACTTTGAGTTCATTGCTTTGATTATCAAATACTTCAAATCAGACTTTCATTTCCCGCTTCGCTACTTTATTTATATTGGCATCACGGCTGTCATTCGTTTGATTATCATCGATCATGATCAGGCGATCTCAACGTTCTGGTGGGCGATGGCTATTCTTGCAATGATTTGTGGATTCTTTATTGCCAATAGACGAAAGTCTGTTGTAGAACATTAATAAATTAATTCACTTTATGCCGATACGCTGCCGAAATGTTCTAATTGTGAAAGGGAACTGGAACAGATTAAAAAATTGTTAATCAGTATTTATAAGTCTAGCTGTTTAATGTAGTTCAGAAATCTGTAGTGGATCAAAGTGGATTGTGGTTGTAAGTGGATATCTGAATGTGTTTTTTGGCTACTTTAACAGACATGTCCCGATGATATAGCATTAACTAACCAATGAGATAGATTTACTATATTGAGGGCCCAGTGATATAGAAAACAGATCGATGGTTCAAACCATCGGTTTTTTATTTGTTTTCATACTGAAAATCACCTCATTAGGACAAACAGTTATTACATAGCATTACCCAAGGTGTGATGCATTTTTGAAGGTGATACTTATCGAGGGACCGCAAGCTGACAAATGCATGAACGATTCCTCTCATTATTTAATAAAACTTGATAGGAAGGAGATCCAGAGTGATGGCAATGTATATAAGGGTATCGACCGAGGAACAAACGATCAAGGGATCGAGCAACTACACCCAGATCGAGGCCTGTATAAAGAAAGCAGGGACGATGCGATTAAAGAATTCATAATCAAGTTATCTGTATGATCCAGATTGTCTTTCTCATAGAGCTTATTAGTATGCAAAAAATGCTTTTCATAACTCTTTCATCTATTCTTTCTCTATTTCTTTTAAAAGAAACTTTAGTGAGAATATAGAAAAGCCGGAATGTCCGATCCGGCCTTTGCTAAATTATTTCCCCTTCGCTTTCTTCCGCTTTTCCTTTTCCGCCCGGTAGAACTCATGGAACATCTTCATCAGCGCCCGTTTCTCAATCCGCGATACATAGCTGCGCGAAATACCAAGTTCTTTGGCAATCTCACGCTGCGTTTTTTCCTTCTTTAAGTCAAGCCCAAACCGCCCGACAATCACTTCTTTCTCACGGTCATCTAAAATGTCAATGTATTGCTTCACTTTTTCAAGCTCCATATTGAGCTGAATCGTATCAATCACATCTTCATTTTCTGATTTCAAAACATCGATCAGACTTATTTCATTCCCTTCCTTATCCTGCCCGATCGGATCATGAAGGGAGACGTCTTTTTTGGTTTTTTTCAATGCGCGCAAATGCATGAGGATTTCATTTTCAATACACCGCGCAGCATACGTCGCCAGTTTTGTCCCTTTTCCGGCGGAATAGCTTTCAATTCCTTTGATTAGCCCGATTGTTCCGATGGAGATTAAGTCCTCTGCGTCTTCACCTGTATTTTCAAACTTTTTTACAATATGGGCGACCAAGCGAAGATTATGCTCAATCAGCATGTTTCTGGCATGTTCATCCCCTTTAGCCATGAGCTCTAAGTATTTTTTTTCCTCGCTGCTTGAGAGCGGTTGTGGAAAGGCATTGTTTTTCACGTAAGATACTAAAAAGACAAGCTCTTTAACTACAAAACCGAGCGCTGCGAAAACACCTGTCACCATCGTCACCTCCACATGATTATGTAGGCAAAAGCCTATATGTCAATGTATGTGATCGGAAGGATGTCTGTGTCTGTACCGGGAAATTTCTCAATGGAGAGCTTAGGTTTTGTTTTTAAAAATAATCTTTACGCTGCCCCCATACATTTAAATGAACGAAACTGTATGGGGGGAATGAGGATGAAAAAATGGATGGCAATGCTTTTTCTGGCGGCAGCAGTTTTTCTTTGTTTGTTGGGAAAGGATATGACGGCTCCGCAACAGGTCAAGGGGGCTGCTTTATATGACAAAATTTTATACTTTCCGTTGTCTCGTTATCCGGAAACCGGGGATCATATAAGAGATGCGATTGCAGAAGGACATTCTGATATATGTACAATTGATCGCGAGGGAGCGGACAAAAGACGCGAGGAATCATTAAAAGGAATTCCGACAAAGCCTGGCTACGATCGGGATGAATGGCCGATGGCAGTTTGTGAAGAAGGAGGCGCCGGAGCTGATGTCCGATATGTAACGCCTTCTGATAATCGCGGCGCCGGTTCATGGGTAGGAAATCAAATGAGCAGTTATCCAGATGGCACCAAAGTGTTGTTTATTGTTCAGTAATAAAAGAAGAGGCTCAATTCTGAGCCTCTTATGCTATGATCCTATTTTGCCGCTAGGCTGATTCTCCTGAGGAGGATACGATTCTGCTTTTCGCCAATACTGGCGTGTTCCTTCTTCACGTACAACAATCCCGATCTTTGCAAGTTCAAGAAGGAAATCTTCAATGTCGTCTGTTTCCTCTTCTTTCAGAGCTTTCTGACGAGCCTTCAATATAGCATGAGCGCTTGGAGAGAGATCGGGTGATTCAGGTACCCATCGCCGAAATTTATCTTTAAACGGGTCTCCTTCAGCCGACCACACGTAATGGTGCTTTTTAAAGGCCTGCTCAATGTTTTTAGGTTTTTCATCTATATCTTCACGTGCCAGTTCATATCCGCCTGTTCCTAAGAGGACAAGCCGTTTGTGATCAATAAATACCAGAGCGATGTCTTCGGAGTGGATTGTTTGAACATGCTTGCCTTTCATTAATACCACAGAGTCGTCTGTAATGTGTACAGTTAATAGCAATTTCATGATTGAATGAGCGAACCATATACCGGCAATCAGGCCAAGCAGCGCGGTGATAAACTTCACCGGTGATCCGTGAAAAGAGGTAACAAGCCGAAGAGGCCCTTCTAATGGAATCCACGGCAGGGATAATGCCCATTTCGCAAGCTGATGAAAAAAATAACCAATGAGAAGACCGATGATTGCAAGTGTACCGTATAATAAACATTTCGCGGTTTTCGTCATTCCAATGATCGTTTGTGTTTGATGATCCTGCAAGTTGTCACCTTCTTAGCTAGAAATAAGTTGAATTCCCTTCCCATATTTTAACTTAAATAGAGAGGAAATCAAGCATGTTTCCGCGATCTTTGCTGTCATACATGGAGCCGCCAAATGATTATCAAGCCTTCTTTATGATAAAGATCATACAGAAACGATATGACACGGAGCAGTAAGTTACTGGGGATAAAAGGAATGACTCTTGCTGATCGCGGCCTTCTTTTGTTTTTTATTTGAGAAAACAGGACGTATCACATAGCAGTTCACAGGGAACATAAAGAGTAATGGCTTTAGAGTTTAGACAACCAGGAGGAACTCACATGAAAATAGGATTGATCGGCTTAGGGAAAATGGGCATAAACATAGGAAAGCAATTGATCGACCGCAATCATCAAGCAATCGGTTATGACGTGAATCAAGCGGCTGTTGATGAACTGATATCTTATGGGGCTGAGGGGACAACAAATATAAAAGAACTGATTTCATTATTAGATACGCCGCGAATTCTGTGGATGATGGTGCCGCATGCCGTTGTGGATGCTGTACTGAGTGATGTGGCACCGTTATTAAACGAAGGGGATATTATCATTGAGGCTGGAAATTCTCATTATAAAGAATCGATCCGGCGCTACAATCAAATGAAAGAAGCCGGTCTTCATTATCTCGACGCCGGAACTTCGGGCGGGATGGAGGGAGCGCGTCACGGGGCTTGTTATATGGTTGGAGGAGACCCGGAAGCATGGCGTATCGCGGAGCCGCTGTTTCGGGATACTGCTGTTGAAAATGGATATTTATATGCCGGAGAAGCGGGCAGCGGCCACTTTTTGAAAATGATACATAATGGCATTGAGTACGGAATGATGGCTGCCATTGGTGAAGGATTTGAAGTGCTGGAAAACAGTCCGTTTGAATTTGACTATGAGAAAGTTGCAAGGGTATGGAATCATGGCTCTGTCATAAGGTCGTGGCTTATGGGGCTGACTGAGCGAGCTTTTTCTAAAGACGCGAGGCTGGATCAGATCAAAGGCGTCATGCATTCCTCCGGGGAAGGGAAATGGACAGTGGAAACGGCACTAGATCTGCAGACAGCAGCTCCGGTGATCGCGATGTCGCTCTTGATGAGATACCGTTCGTTAACAGACGATACGTTTACAGGAAAGGTTGTTGCTGCGCTCCGTAATGAATTTGGAGGACATGCAACAGAAAAAAAGTAAGGGGGCGAAGCGGGCCGCCCTTATTTTTTTGACGCTTTCACCAGATGAGGAAACTTTACATATATGATTAGCATCAGAATCAGAACATAGGCCCCGTAAATACTGAAAGACAGCAATTTGTTGCTGGAGAAACTGGCGCCGGCAATGGTAACAACTAAAATGTTCGGAATTTTTCCTATTAAAGAGGCGAAGAAAAAAACATGCCACCGAACACTGCTTAGTCCGCATACAACGTTCATGACTAGAGAAGGGATAACAGGGATAAGCCTTCCCAATAGAACAGCGGTAAACGCATTTTTATCGAATGAAGCCTCGTATCCTTGTATAGCGGGATAAGCTTTTATTTTTTTTCTGGCCCAATCTCGAAAGCTGTACCTCGCGAGAAAAAACAGCAATATCGTGCCGAGCATTGAACCGGCCAGTGTAATCCAAATACCATTTGCAATTCCGAACACAGCGCCATTTAAAGCTGCAATGATTGCAAACGGCACAATCGGGAAAAAGACGTCGGCGGCAATCAGCAGCATACTGCATAAAACGGAGATTAATCCGCCTGCTTTTATAGCATCAAGCCAAGCTTCTTTCTGATAAAACCCGACTGCAATAACGGCGATGATCAAGATTATACTTAAAGTCTTTTTTAACATATCAATAATCCACTCCCAACACTTGTGGCGATGTCAGGAGGCAGAATCTCCGGCATCTACGTTAGTATAACTTGTACCGTTTCGGTGGTTCAACTGTAATACGAGTGGGGGGAAATGCAATTCTTTTTTTATCTAGCAAAATAGGCTGTCCATTTCTCTTGTTGCTGCATTCTTTAATAGTAGGGAGGGATAGAAATGGTAGCGATAAAAAAGGATTTTATACCAAAATCAAACGATAACCGTCCCGGCTATGCGATGACACCTGCCTATATTACGGTGCACAATACAGCAAATACCGCCAAAGGAGCCGATGCGAAAATGCACGCTGATTATGTGAAAAACCCAAGTACATCTGTCAGCTGGCATTTTACAGTAGACGATTCAGACATCTATCAGCATCTGCCTCTTACTGAAAACGGGTGGCATGCTGGCGACGGCACCAATGGGACAGGGAATCGCAAATCAATCGGGATTGAAATTTGTGAAAATGCAGATGGCGATTTTGACAAAGCAGTAGCTAATGCGCAATGGCTGATCAAAAAATTAATGAAGGATCATAATATTTCGCTGGATCGTGTTGTTCCCCACAAAAAATGGTCTGGAAAAGAATGTCCCCGCAAACTCTTACATCAATGGAGTGCTTTCAAAAACGGAATTTCTTCCTCTGATACGCCATCTAAAGAAACACCCACATCTTATCCTCTGCCTTCAGGAGTAATAAAACTCACTGCGCCTTATAGAAAAGGCACTAAAGTTCTTCAGCTGCAAAAGGCTTTAGCCGCCCTTCATTTTTACCCTGATAAAGGCGCGAAGAATAACGGTATTGACGGCATTTATGGACCAAAAACAGCAAATGCCGTGACACGTTTTCAGCTGATGAATGGATTAAAAGCTGATGGTATTTACGGACCAAAAACAAAGGCCAAGCTTAAAGCGAAATTAAAATAAATGCAGAGATAATCAGTAGCCTGTTTCCTCTGGCGGAAGCGGGTTATTGCATTCAACTCTCTGAAGTGTTTTTTCGCAGAAAAAGACGGGAACTGAAATAGATATCTCATCCCTTACTGGAAACAGAATGATTTTAGTTGAGAGGGACACGTTAACAATGGAGAGAACGCTATAACGAAAAAACTCTGCGTTGAATGAAACAGAACAGAGGTATAACATAAAGATGAAGCTTTTGGGGGTGTAAAGATGAAGTATATGTTCATCCTTTTCCTTCTGCTGTTCGTTACAGCAGGATGTGAAGGAAAGGGATACGAAGACGTGGTAGCATTTGGTGACAGCAATACACGCGGCTCTAATTGGGATTATCGTGACTATCCAAAAGCGCAGCAGTGGGTCAATATATTAAAAACGGCTGAACGCGGGAATCTTGATATCCTCAACGCAGGAATTGGAGGACAAACGACTGAAGATGCCCGTTTACGGTTTCAAACAGATGTACTCGATCAAAAACCTAAGCATCTTTTTATTATGTTTGGCACTAATGACGCTGGGATTCTGGCTGAAGGAAAGCCAAGAGTGTCAAAGCTGCGTTTCAGAGAGAATCTGGTTTACTTTATAAAAGAAAGCAGAAAACACGGCATCAAGCCTGTTTTAATGACGTGTATCCCTATTATTGAAGGAAACGGGAAGCATCACCTCTTTTACTATTCCAGGTATAAAGCGGCTGCTTTTGAATCAAAAGGCGGGGCGAGAAAGTGGCATAACTCATACAATGATATTACAAGAGATGTCGCGAAACATATGAATGTGCCTCTCGTAGACAACTGGAAGCACTTTATAGAAGCAGACGGCGGAAAAGCTACTGATGAAGCACTTATCCAATCCGGCTTGATAGATCCTTCAGGCAATCATATGACACCTAAAGGAGCAAGGGTAGTTTATGAAGGAATACAAGATGGGCAGGTCCTGAAGCGCTGATCCGGACAAAGGCCTAAGCCGTTTTATTTCTCCTCCATAGGCTGTTATAGAAACATTTTTAAGGAGGCGCGCTTCACATGTACAGCATTTATACACGTATCCTTTCGGCGGCTGGCCATATGGCGCAAGCAGAGCATACGGATACGCTTTTATCGTTGTTTTGATTGTTGTTCTCCTGATTGTGGGCGGAGTGTATTGGTTCACATGAAATCCAGCCCTGAAACACCTCTTTTTAGGGGTGTTTTTTGCTGAAAACAGTAGTAAAGCGCGTAACTGAAGTGATATAATATCAGTCATCTGAGTAAAAAAAGGAAATACGCCCGGAAAAAATAGACAAATTCCTATTAAGAAGATACGGAAATAATATGTCCGAGCGATCTTCTTTTTATTTCGTTTTCGATTAACTCGATAAAGTCACGGTTTAAATTCATTTCGGTGGCTTTGAAATAAGATTCTATTAATAATTCATCAGACAATTTTCTCATGCTAGGAACCCAATTAATGGGAGAGACACCTCCTTCATAGTTGGAATCATTCATGACTTTGTGACATACATTTATAGGTTGCGTTCATTTGAAGCTGAAGATTATCTATAATCTACCATGAATTGCATATAAGAACAATCGTTCTGTTATCCACACCAAAAAGTGGATAACTTGTGAGTATCGTGTTTATAATTTGTCTAAAGAGTGATGTAATAAGAGTGGATAGTGTGTGTAAATTTATCCACACCTGGTGAAGAAACCCAATTTTTGTCGAAATTTTTTTGCTCAGTTTTTCTTTAAGCGCAAGTTCGATTTTTTTCGACATGAATTTTAAGAGAAAGAAAAGGGAAGGGTGCGGGTTTTGTTAAAAAAGTTTTTTTTACCTGACGAGTTTGTTAAAAATATTTTTCATATTACACCTGAAAAATTAAAGGAACGAAATGTAAAAGGAATTATCACTGACCTGGATAATACACTTGTTGAATGGGACAGACCAAACGCGACACCGCGATTGATCGAGTGGTTTGAAGAAATGAAAGAGCACGGCATTAAAGTGACGATTGTCTCTAATAATAATGAGCGAAGAGTAAAACTTTTCTCGGAACCGCTCGGCATACCATTCATTTATAAAGCAAGAAAACCGATGGGCAAAGCTTTTAATCGAGCAGTGCGCAATATGGAGCTGAAAAAAGAGGACTGTGTTGTCATCGGAGACCAGCTTCTGACTGATGTACTCGGCGGGAACCGTAATGGCTACCATACGATCCTGGTCGTGCCTGTCGCTTCCTCGGATGGCTTTATTACGCGCTTTAACCGCCAGGTCGAACGCAGAATACTGAGTGCTCTCAAACGAAAAGGGCACATTCAGTGGGAGGAGTAAGAATGGAAAAGGTTGTTTGTATCGGCTGCGGAGTCACAATCCAAACCGAAGACAAAAATGGTCTGGGATACGCGCCGCCGGCTTCGCTTTCTAAAGAAAGTGTGATTTGCCAGCGCTGCTTCAGACTGAAAAACTACAATGAAATACAAGACGTTTCCTTAACGGATGATGACTTTTTAAACATCCTTCATGGAATTGGAGAAACGGATTCTCTCGTTGTTAAAATTGTTGATATTTTCGATTTTAACGGCAGCTGGATTAATGGATTGCAGCGCTTAGTCGGAGGCAATCCTATATTGTTAGTCGGAAACAAGGCGGATATTCTGCCTAAATCGCTCAAAAGAGAACGGCTGATCCAGTGGATGAAGCGCGAAGCGAAAGAACTTGGCTTAAAACCGATTGACGTATTTTTGGTCAGTGCGGGACGCGGCCAGGGGATCAGAGAAGTCATTGATGCGATTGAGCATTACCGTAACGGCAAGGATGTTTACGTTGTCGGCTGTACCAATGTAGGGAAATCAACGTTCATTAACCGGATTATTAAAGAAGTGTCAGGTGAAGACAACATTATCACGACATCCCAATTCCCGGGCACAACTCTTGATGCTATTGAAATTCCGTTAGATGACGGCTCTGCGCTTTATGATACACCGGGAATCATCAATCACCATCAAATGGCGCACTATGTAAACAAAAAGGATTTAAAAGTACTCTCGCCCAAAAAGGAACTGAAGCCGCGCACATTCCAGCTAAACGATCAGCAAACGCTGTATTTCGGCGGACTGGCAAGGTTTGATTATGTTTCAGGTGAAAGAGCTGCCTTTGTCTGCTATATGCCGAATGAATTAATGATTCACAGAACGAAACTGGAAAATGCAGACGCGCTTTATGAAAAGCACGCAGGAGAATTGCTCACACCGCCGGGAAAAGATGATATGGATGAGTTTCCAGAGCTGGTTGCTCATACGTTTACGATGAAAGAGCAAAAGACAGATATCGTTTTCTCTGGGCTAGGCTGGGTAACGGTGCATGACGCGAATAAAAAAATAACGGCTTATGCGCCAAAAGGCGTTCACGTATTTGTTCGGCGCTCATTAATTTAACAAAAAGGGGAGAGGAGTATGAAGAAGCTGTACGGGGTTATCGGAAATCCGATTGCGCATTCCATGTCGCCGGATATCCATAACGCGGCTTTGAAGGATCTTGGTTTGGACGGACACTACCATGCATTTAAGGTGGAAGAGAATAGTCTGGAAGATGCGGTAAAAGGGATAAGAGCTCTTGGTGTACAAGGCATCAATGTGACTGTTCCGCACAAGGTTTCCATCATGGATCATCTCGATCATATTGATGAGAGCGCAAAAGTGCTTGGTGCCGTTAACACTGTCAGAAGAGAAGGAGACAAGCTTGTCGGATATAATACAGACGGAGAAGGCTTTGTGAAATCTTTAATGAGAATTTTGGACAAACCAATCTCCGAGCTGTCTTTCTTAATGATCGGCGCGGGCGGGGCAGCCAGAGCGATTTTTACAACGATCGTCCGCGACAATCCGGAAAAGTTTGATATTTGCAACCGAACGATAGAAAAAGCCAAACAGCTCGCAGAATCTGCTCCCTCGTTCCGCAATGTAGAAGTGTTAAGCATAAAAGAAGCAGAAGAACGGCTTGAGCAGTATGATGTAATGATCCATACAACATCTGTAGGCATGTATCCAAACGTGGAAGATATTCCGCTTTCATTGCAGCGTGCTGCAAGCAGTGCGGTTGTTTGCGATATCGTGTATAATCCGATTCAGACTTCACTATTAAAAGAAGCGAAGCAAAAAGGTCTGAAAACACTGGATGGAGTCGGCATGTTTGTTGAGCAGGCGGCATTGTCTTTCCGCTTGTGGACGGGACATGAGCCTGATGTTGAAAAAATGAGATCTATTGTAGTAGAGAAATTAGGAGGAAAATAATGTTAACAGGAAAACAAAAACGTTTCTTGCGTTCAAAAGCGCACCATTTAAGCCCGATTTTTCAAGTAGGAAAGGGCGGAGTCAATGACAACATGATTAAACAAATTTCTGAAGCGCTTGAAGCGAGAGAGCTGATTAAAATCAGCGTTCTTCAAAACTGCGAAGACGATAAAAATGATGTTGCGGAAGCTCTTGTAAAAGGAAGCCGCGCACAGTTGGTTCAGACGATCGGCAATACGATTGTTTTATATAAGGAATCAAAGGAAAATAAACAAATCGAGCTTCCTTAAGGTGGTTGAAATGAAGAAAATCGGAATTTTCGGAGGCACGTTTGATCCTCCGCATAACGGACACCTCTTAATGGCGAATGAGGTGCTGTATCAGGCGGGGCTTGATGAAATTTGGTTTATGCCTAATCAAATTCCGCCCCATAAACAGGATGAAGACTATACGGACAGCTTTCACCGAGTGGAGATGCTGAAGCTTGCGATTCAGTCTAATCCGTCCTTTAAGCTGGAGCTGGCTGAAATGGAAAGAGAAGGGCCGTCATATACCTTTGATACCGTTTCTTTACTGAAGCAGCGTTATCCGAATGATCAGCTGTTCTTTATTATCGGTGCTGACATGATTGAATATTTGCCGAAATGGTATAAGCTGGACGAGCTGCTGAACCTCATTCAATTTATTGGAGTAAAGCGCCCCGGCTTTCATGTTGAAACCCCTTATCCGCTTCTCTTTGCAGACGTTCCGGAGTTTGAGGTATCATCGACTATGATAAGGGAACGGTTTAAAAGCAAGAAGCCCACTGACTACTTAATCCCTGATAAAGTGAAGAAGTATGTAGAGGAGAATGGTTTATATGAATCGTGAGGAGGCACTTGCCTGCGTCAAGCAGCAATTGACCGAGCATCGATATATCCATACAATTGGCGTAATGAACACGGCGATTGAACTTGCGGAGCGCTTTGGCGCCGACTCCAAAAAAGCGGAAACGGCGGCTATCTTTCATGATTACGCCAAATTCCGCCCGAAAGAAGAAATGAAACATATTATAGCCAGAGAAAAAATGCCCGCGCATCTGTTGGATCACAACCCTGAGCTGTGGCATGCTCCGGTCGGCGCTTACCTAGTCCAGAGAGAAGCGGGAATTCATGATGAAGATATTCTTGACGCGATCAGATACCATACCTCTGGGCGTCCGGGCATGACGCTTTTGGAAAAAGTCATTTACGTTGCTGATTATATTGAACCAGGCCGTAAATTTCCCGGTGTCGATGAGGTTCGTGAACTTGCAGAAACGAATTTGAATCAAGCGTTGATTCAGTCGATCAAAAATACAATGATTTTTCTAATGAAAAAAAATCAACAGGTTTTCCCAGATACATGTTTAACTTATAACTGGCTTGTGTCTGGCAAATGAACAGGAGGAATATGTGAATGAATCAAACGTCCATTTTAAAGATTGCAGCTGCGGCTTGCGACGATAAGCGGGCAGAGGATATTTTAGCACTGGATATGGAAGGAATTTCTCTGGTTGCGGATTATTTTCTGATCTGCCACGGTAATTCAGACAAACAAGTGCAGGCCATTGCGCGTGAAATCAAGGACCAGGCTGAAGAAAACGGCATTGAAGTCAAAAAGATGGAAGGCTTCGATGAAGCAAGATGGGTATTAGTTGACCTTGGGGATGTCATTGCCCATGTGTTTCATAAGGACGAAAGAAGCTATTACAACCTAGAAAAACTGTGGGGAGACGCTCCGCTCGCAGACCTGGAACTTGGATTGAACCAATGATTTACCAAGGCTTTGCAAGCGTGTATGACGAGTTAATGTCTCACGCACCTTACGACAAATGGACAAAGTGGATTGAAGCATCTCTACCGGAAAAAGGCCGTATTCTCGATTTGGCATGCGGCACCGGTGAAATTTCAATCCGGCTTGCCGAAAAAGGCTTTGAAGTCACCGGGATTGATCTCAGTGAAGAAATGCTTTCTTATGCCCAGCAAAAAGCACCAGCTAAACAGCCGATTCTTTTTCTTCAGCAGGACATGAGAGAGATTACCGGATTTGAAGGCCAGTTTGACGCGGTTGTGATCTGCTGTGACTCCTTGAATTATTTAAAAACGAAAAATGACGTAATGAATACCTTTAAAAGTGTATTTCAGGTGCTAAAGCCGGACGGCATATTGCTGTTTGATGTTCATTCACCGTATAAAATAACCGAGGTTTTTCCTGGGAGCACGTTTGCTGATCAGGACGAAGATATCAGCTATATTTGGCAAAGCTTTGCCGGAAATGAAGAGCTTTCCGCCATTCATGATATGTCATTTTTTGTTTGGAACGGAGAGACGTACGACCGCTTCGACGAAACACATGAGCAAAGAACGTTCCGAGTGGATGAATACGAAGAAATGCTGGCAAGCTGCGGCTTTCAGCTTCATAAGGTTACCGCTGATTTTACCGATTCAGCGCCGTCACCACAATCTGAACGCCTGTTCTTTAAAGCGCAGAAATCAAAAACCATCGTTTACTAAGACGATGGTTTTTAAAATGCCTTTTTACCCTTTTGCATACAACAAACGGCTATGACATACTCGTTTACACATGAAACTGCTTCTTCACCGAGGAAATATCCTCTTCGTACTTCAAATGCGTATTTTGAAACACCCGATGAAACATATCCTGTACACCGCTTTCGAGTGCTTTAATGCCTTCTCCTGTCACGCCGCCTTTTACGCAAACCTTTTCCTGTAAAGCAGGAAGGGTATACAATTCGGTTTCTAACAGTTTTCCCAGCCCGACAAGCATTTCTTTACACATGAGTATAGCGTCCTGTTTAGACACTGACGTTTCCGTAACGGCTGCGTCTATAAACCGCTGGACCAGATAG
The DNA here is from genome assembly GCF_054161355.1 of Bacillus sp. PK3-037. Classification (NCBI taxonomy): domain Bacteria; kingdom Bacillati; phylum Bacillota; class Bacilli; order Caryophanales; family Bacillaceae; genus Bacillus; species Bacillus sp. PK3-037. The sequence continues at coordinate 1,554,078 of NZ_CP096408.1, forward strand.
CTCATAAAAGCGGGTCCGCAGCTTACGATATCTGACGCTACTCTTGTGATGTCACTTTCAATTTGCAGCGGATTAGAAATGTGCTTCATCAGCTCGTTGATTTTTGTTTTTGCTGCCTCACCGCAGCTTTTACCGAAGGTGACAAGAGAAACGCCAGCAAGCGCCCGGTTTGTAATACTCGGGATCACTCGTGCCACTTGACATGGCACATACTGTTCCAGCTGATCAGTCTGAAGCGGGCTTGTAATTGAAATGAGAATGTGATCCTTTGTTAAATAAGGGACTGCCCTTGACAATAATGGATATATATCAAGCGGCTTTACACAGATGAAAATGATCTCATTTTCTGCAACAAGCTTTTCAAGGCTCTCTGTTACATTTAAGCTGTTGTAGCGGTTTTTTATCTTCAGCGCTTTTTCAATTGTGCGGTTTGTGATTGTGATGTTTGAGGGATCGGCTGCTTGTGATTCAATAAATGATTCTATAAGGATCGTACCCATATTTCCAGTGCCGATAAAGCCAATCTTCAATGATTTCCCCTCCTTTGAGCTATTATCCTCTAAACCATATGTGATAAAGAAACAAAATATGACGAAAGCGGGGCGCATGCAAGTTGAATTGGTTGAATCAGCATAAAACGATAATCATGTCAGCGGGCTCTGCTGCTGTTCTTATTGCAGTTCTTTGCCTCTTTTTTTTCAGCGGACATAACAAAGAGCCTGTAAAACAAGTTGTATCTAGTGAAAAGGAAAATGCGGAGGTCAAGCAGGAAGCGGCAAAAGACAAAGCGGAAGAAAATATTGTAATTGATATAAAAGGCGCTGTTAAGCATCCCGGCATTTATGAAATGCATACGGGAGACAGAGTATCGCAGGCTATTGAGAAAGCAGGCGGCATTGGTGAAAAAGCAGATGAAACGCAAGTGAATTTGGCGGAACTTTTACAGGACGGTACAGTGGTGTATATACCGAGTGAGGGAGAAGAGGCGGCGCAGCAAGCGGCCGGCGGTGCTGTACAAAGCAGTACGGGGAAGGAGACTTTCGTCAATATCAACACAGCAACATTAGAGGATTTACAAAACATTTCGGGAGTAGGGCCTTCAAAAGCTGAAGCGATTATTGCGTATCGGGAAGAGAACGGGCGTTTCCAAACAATTGAAGATATCACAAAGGTTTCGGGAATTGGCGAAAAATCTTTTGAAAAAATAAAGTCTTCCATTACAGTAAAGTGAATTGACGGTCATGCATGATGATAGGTAAACTAAAGAACAGGCAACACAACATTTGGAGGGAACAACGTGGAACGAATTTCATGGAACCAATATTTTATGGCTCAAAGCCATTTACTGGCACTGCGCAGCACCTGCCCGAGATTGTCTGTCGGCGCTACCATTGTCAGAGATAAACGCATGATCGCAGGAGGCTATAACGGATCAATCGCAGGCGGCGTACATTGCGCGGATGAAGGATGCTTAATGATAGACGATCATTGCGCGAGAACGATTCACGCGGAAATGAATGCGATACTTCAATGCTCTAAATTTGGAGTGCCGACAGATGGAGCGGAGATATATGTCACGCACTATCCGTGTATTCAATGCTGTAAGTCTATCATTCAAGCCGGTATCAAAACAGTATATTACGCTGAGGATTATAAAACACATCCGTATGCCCAGGAGCTATTTGAGCAATCAGGCGTTACGGTTGAACAGGTTGAACTCGATGAAATGATCGTTGATCTGAAAAACAGAGAAAAGCTTTCATTTGTAGCGGGGCTTTTAGAAAAATTAGCGGATGCCGGTTTTGCAGAGGAAGATTTGAAGAAAATACATGAACAGGCTAATAAACTTTTTACGAGTTATGTGTGATTGATGCGGAATTTGCGTCTATTATTGCCTTTGGCGGCAGCTTCAGCAACGGCTGGAATTGCTGCCGCCTCTTATTTCTCCGCTGTCTTTCTCTTCTTCCTCTTTCTTCTTATTGTGTCAATCAAAACAAGGCACGCTCTACTCATTTTTGTTTGTTTATTCTCTTTTGTACTCAATTTTGCCCTGTTTAAGATCACAGATTCTCAAAATACTTCTTCGTATCAGCAGGGCAGCTATCACTTCAAGGCGGTCATTCATAGTATTCCTAAAATTGACGGGGATCGGATGTCTATGCTGATCAAGACGCCCGATGGCGAAAAATGGGCTGCCTCTTATCGGATTCAGTCATTAGCTGAAAAAGACAAACTGTCACATCTGGAGCCGGGCATGGCATGCGAATTGACTGGTGCTTTGGAGAAGCCAAAACAAGCAACAGTGCCGGGAACATTTGATTATCAACAGTATCTTTATCGGCAGCATATTCATTGGAGCTATTCTGTCACATCTATTGGAAATTGCAGCGAGCCTTCAGGTGTCCGGTATAAGCTTCTCAGTTTGAGAAAATACATCGTATCATTCACGAACACACAGCTTCCGCCAGATTCAGCAGGAATCGTACAGGCGCTTACAGTAGGTGAAAGATCTTATTTGGATGACGATGTGCTTAATGCTTATCAAAGTCTAGGTGTTGTCCATCTATTAGCCATCTCAGGACTCCATATCGGGATTTTGACAGCAGGCCTATTTTACGCAATGATCCGTCTGGGCATAACAAGAGAAAATGCGTCAATCCTATTGCTTTTCTTTCTGCCGATCTATGTTATTTTGACAGGCGCAGCGCCTTCTGTTCTCCGAGCCGCTCTGATGTCGGGCATCTACTTAGCGGGAAGCCTTTTTCAGCAGCTGGTGAATTCTGCCGGGGTAATCTGTCTTTCGTATATTGTCCTCTTGCTTTTTAATCCCTACTACCTTTTTGAAGCTGGATTTCAGCTTTCATTTGCGGTCAGTTTTTCTTTAATTCTCTCATCATCTATTTTTCAGCATATCAAAACGGGTCTGGGACAGCTGACGATCGTATCTGTTATAGCCCAGCTAGGCTCACTGCCCATTCTTCTGTATCATTTTCAGCAGTTTTCTATCATTAGCATTCCGATGAATATGGTGTTGGTGCCTTTTTATACATTCTGTATTTTACCGGCTGCTATTATAGGAGTTATTCTATTATTTTTTTCAGCGTCCATCGGTCAATTTCTGTTCTATTGGTTTGATGTAATGATGACCTGGACCAACAGACTGATCACTAAGATCGCTGATATAGAAATATTCACTATCATCATCTCTCGCCCTGCACCTGCTCTTCTTCTCTTATTCACGCTCACTGTCGTCATATTGCTTATGAGTATTGAGAAATCCTCATTTCTTCGTCTGACAGTGTCCACAGGCCTTTTTTGTGCAACGCTTATCCTGCTCTTTGTTTTCCCTTATGTTAGTTCCGACGGAGAAGTAGATATGATTGATATAGGACAGGGTGACAGTATGTTTGTCAGTGCACCGTATCAGAAAGGTCGTGTTTTAATTGATACGGGAGGCACTTTGTCTTATTCGTCAGAGCCTTGGCGGGAAAAACAGCATCCTTTTTCACTGGGGGAAAAGGTGCTGATCCCTTTTTTAACGGCAAAGGGCATTAAGCAGCTTGATGCGCTGATACTGACGCACGCAGATCAAGATCATATCGGAGAGGCAGAGGTTTTGCTGAAGCATCATAAAGTGAAGCGTCTCATCATTCCGAAGGGGTTTGTTTCTGAATCTCATGATGAGAAAGTGCTGCGGATCGCCAGACAGGAGGGTGTGGCAATTGAAGAGGTGAAGCGGGGTGATGTATTGCAAATAAAGGACTTGCAGTTTCATGTGCTGTCACCGGAAACGCCTGATCCGGCAAGTAAAAATAATTCTTCTCTCGTTCTATGGATGAAAACAGGCAGGCTCAGCTGGCTCCTGACGGGTGATCTGGAAAAAGAGGGGGAACAGGAGGTTATCAATGTGTTCCCGAATATAAAAGCGGATGTGTTAAAGGTAGGGCATCATGGAAGCAAGGGCTCGACCGGTGAAGAATTCATCAAACAGCTTCAGCCAAAAACGGCGGTCATCTCAGCGGGTGAAAACAATAGGTACCATCATCCGCATCAAGAGGTTCTTCAATTGTTAAAGAGCCGATCCATCCGTGTGCTGCGCACGGATCAAAGCGGCACGATCCAATACACGTACAAAAGCGGATCTGGAACCTTTTCTGTTTATCCTCCATATGATACATCAGATATGACAGAGACGAATTAAAAAAGACTGCCGAGAAATCAGCAGCCCGGGCAGTCGTGTTATGAACCAACCAGGTGAATAACCGTTGCCATGACAAACAATAAGGCGAAAAATCCGAAGGACACAACAAAACCAACCGCTGAATCTACAGCATCATTTCGTTTGCTTTGAACGTTTTTTTCAAAATCATTCAATTTCATCCCCCCTGACTGACTTAAGTATAATGGAATCGTTTTGAAAAATCTAGAAGCTAAGGTAACGTTTTCTGTTCTGGTGATTATCGCCTTTTTACAAGCTGTCCCGGGGGCTTGCGAACAGGCGTTTAATATAAATGGGGAAGCAGCTGTCAGGCTTCCTCTTTACTATTTTGCAAACTCAATTTAGGATAGAAGGGGATGATGAAAGAGAGGAAGTCGTACAACAATGGTATTTGATGTGTGGAAAAGCCTGAAAAAAGGAGATGTCCATCCGGTTTATTGTTTATACGGAAAAGAGACGTATCTGCTCCAAGAAACCGTCAGCAGGATCAGACAGACGGTGATTGACCAAGAGACAAAAGATTTCAACCTGTCTGTTTTTGATTTGGAAGAAGACCCGCTGGATCAGGCGATTGCCGACGCTGAAACGTTCCCGTTTATGGGGGAGCGGCGCCTTGTCATTGTGAAAAATCCATATTTTTTAACGGGTGAGAAAAGAAAAGAAAAAGTTGAGCACAACATCAGCGCGCTTGAATCGTATATACAATCACCGGCACCATATACGGTCTTTGTTCTGCTTGCGCCTTATGAAAAACTGGATGAGCGGAAAAAACTGACCAAAGCGCTAAAAAAACAGGCGTTCATGATGGAGGCAAAGGAATTAAACGCGAAGGAAACGACAGACTTTACGATCAATCTGGCGAGAACCGAGCAGAAAACGATCGGCACCGAGGCGGCAGAGCATTTGGTTTTGCTTGTAAACGGGCATCTTTCATCTCTTTTTCAGGAGATTCAGAAACTCTGCACGTTTATTGGAGACCGTGAAGAAATTACGCTGGATGATGTGAAAATGCTTGTGGCGAGAAGCCTGGAACAAAATATCTTTGAACTGATTAATAAAATCGTCAATCGGAAACGAACTGAGAGTCTGCAAATTTTTTATGATTTGCTCAAACAAAATGAAGAACCGATCAAAATTATGGCTCTTATATCGAACCAGTTCCGGCTGATCCTGCAGACGAAATATTTTGCGGAACAAGGGTACGGCCAAAAACAGATTGCCTCTAATTTAAAGGTGCATCCATTCCGGGTAAAGCTGGCGATGGATCAAGCAAGGCTTTTTTCAGAAGCCGAGCTCCGGTCTATTATTGAACAGCTTGCCGTTATGGACTATGAGATGAAAACCGGAAAAAAGGACAAGCAGCTTTTACTAGAGCTTTTTCTCTTGCAGCTGTTAAAAAGAAATGAAAAAAACGATCCTCAATTATGAGGATCGTTTTTGTTTTATGCAGAAAGTCCGTTCACTTGTTTCGCAAGTCTAGATTTGTATCGAGCTGCGGTATTTTTGTGTACAAGACCTGTTTTCACTGCTTTATCAATACGTTTAGCTGCTTCAGTAAGAGCAGTTTTCGCTTTGTCAGCTTCGTTGTTTGCAACAGAAGCTTCAACTTGTTTGATTGCAGTACGCATAGCAGATTTGATTGTCGCGTTATGAGCGCGGCGTTCGTTATTAGTTTTTGTACGTTTAATCGCTGATTTAATGTTTGGCATGTGTTTCACCTCCTAAGATACAACCTGTAGCACAGTGTCTTAAGGTCAAATCTTCTTCACAATAGAACAAATTGTATTCTATCAAACACACCTTTAGATTGCAATATAAATGTAAAGTATTTTTCATTGAAGGAAGGCTTTTAAGCATGATTCATTTTATAAATGGAAACAATATGGATACTGAATATCGAAGGAGGCCCTGTATGAAAAAGAGTGAGCTGGATGTAAATCAGTATTTGGTACGTACGGATTTAGCGGTTGAAACGAAGGAAGCCATGGCTAATCAGCATGCTGTGCCTGCAAAAGAGATAAAAGGTTTTATCGAAAAAGAACGCGATCATGGCGGAATAAAAATCCGTACTGTTGATATCACGAAGGAAGGCGCTGAGCTTTCAGGAAAAAAAGAAGGACGTTATTTAACGATTGAGGCCCAAGGGATCAGAGAAAATGACTCGGAAATGCAAGAGAAAGTCTCTGCTGTATTTGCGGAAGAGTTCTCAGCCTTTCTGGAAAGCCTTAAGATCTCAAAGGATGCGAGCTGTTTAATTGTCGGCCTCGGCAACTGGAACGTGACACCTGATGCGCTCGGTCCGATGGCTGTAGAAAATCTATTGGTGACAAGACATTTATTTAAACTCCAGCCTGAAAATGTGCAGGAGGGCTACAGGCCAGTCAGCGCATTTGCTCCTGGTGTCATGGGAATTACAGGCATCGAAACAAGCGACATTATTAAAGGAGTAATCGAACAGTCAAAACCTGATTTTGTGATAGCCATAGATGCACTTGCGGCGCGTGCGGTAGAAAGGGTCAACACAACCATTCAAATATCAGATACAGGAATTCACCCGGGGTCAGGCGTCGGAAATAAACGTAAAGACTTGAGCAAGGACACCCTGGGCGTACCTGTCATTGCAATCGGTGTACCGACGGTCGTTGACGCGGTAACAATTGCCAGCGATACGGTTGACTACATATTAAAGCATTTTGGCAGAGAAATGAGAGATAACAGTCCGTCGAGATCGCTTGTTCCGGCGGGGATGACGTTTGGGAAAAAGAAAGTGCTTACTGAAGAGGATCTTCCCGACCCAAAACAGCGTCAATCGTTTCTCGGCATTGTCGGGACTCTTGAAGAAAACGAAAAGCGGCAGCTCATTCATGAGGTGCTGGCGCCTCTGGGCCATAATTTGATGGTCACGCCGAAGGAAGTCGATTCATTTATTGACGATATGGCAAATGTGCTGGCAAACGGATTAAATACAGCGCTTCATGAAAAGGTGTCTCAAGAAAACAAAGGCTCCTATAATCACTAAAAAGTTCTACTTCCTCTAGCTTGTTCATAGAGTAATTACTAGACAAGCGCTGGAGGGATTCAATGAGAAATAAACGCAGAAACAGACAAATTGTTGTTGCGGTGAATGGCGGGAAAGCGATAAAGGCGATCTTTCTATTTATCGCAAGCCTAGTAGTGATTTTTGTTTTATCTGGTGTGCTGACGTCTCTCCGGCCGGAACTCAGGCCTTCGTCTGACTCTTTTTACGGGATTGCCGACGAACTGCCGGGTGACGTATTTGCACACTTGCTGCGGATGGAAAACCATTATTTCGCTTCTGACCTTTCTCAAACCGACAGCTCATTTCATCTATCACGTCTTTCTTTAAAGCTGGCGACAAGTATTAATCTCGAAGATCCGCGAAGTTTTCTTGGACGCGAGCTGCCTGGGTTTGCACAATTTGACACAGAAATTCTTTTAGCGGGACAAGGCACCGATTATACAAACATGCCGTCGGAATCCCCGCCGCCTTCAAAGGTGATGCAGGAAGAAAGAGAAGCGAATTTGGCGGAGATTGAAAAACAGCAGACGCAAACAGACAATACGCAAAAAGACCCGCCAAAACAAACAACCGGCGATAAGAAGGTTGTCTTTATCTATCACACGCATAATACGGAATCTTATCTCCCGCTATTAAAAGGTGAAACCGACCCCGATATGGCGCGTCATTCTAAAGCAAACGTCACTCTCGTGGGGGATATGTTCGGAAAAGCGCTGCAATCTCAAGGTATCGGAGCCACAGTTAACAAAACGGATATACAGGCAAAACTGAGCAAAAAAGGTTTGAATTATGCCAGGTCCTACGATGAATCAAGGCCGGTCGTACAGGAAGCCCTTGCGTCAAACAAAAATCTGCAATATATCATTGACATCCATAGAGACTCCAGGCGCAAGAAAAATACGACGGCAACCATTAAAGGGAAAAGCTATGCCCGGGTGGCGTTTGTGGTCGGCAAAAAAAGCAAGAATTTCGAAGAAAACTACAAAATTGCAAGTGAGCTTCACAAGCTGATGGAGAAAAAATACCCGGGACTCAGCACAGGGGTCTTTTCTAAAGGCTCACCAGGCGATAACGGAGTTTACAACCAAGACTTAAACGACAGAGCGCTTTTGCTTGAATTCGGCGGAGTGGATAACAATCTCGAAGAGCTGCAGCGGGCGGCTGACGCAACCGCTGACGTATTCAGCGAAATGTACTGGGATGCTGAAAAGGTTAACGCTGAAAGCGGCGAGACGAAAAAACAATAAGAAATAGGTGATCGAGTTGATTGCATATCTTGGCAAATGCTTGCTTCTGGTGGCGATGATGTTTATAGGCGTCCTGTTCGGCATGCAGCAGGCGAATAACGGCATGCTGAGCATGAAAGGCTATCATGATCCTTCACTAAAAGGCGCGTTTACGCTCACAGACGGAGAAAATAATGAAAAAGAAGCGACTGTTTTAGGGGAAATAGTAACTTCGAAAGATTTAGAAGAGAAACAAAAAGAGCTGGAACAGGTGGAAACATTTAACATTTTCTCTAAAGCCGGAAAAACGCTTTCTGACACAGTGACCAACACAGCCCAATCGATGTATGAATGGGTACGGGATATGAGAAAATAAGTGCTTGAAAGAGAAAAGCAGCCCCAGTATGAGGGGGAACTTTTCTCTTTCTTGTTTTACATTGAATCTTTACAATCCTATTGATATAATCTAAGCTAGTGTATTTTGCGTTTAATAGTAGGAGTGATAGATTGTGACAGATAAAGAAAAGCGTTTAGAGAGGCAGTCGAGAATTCGGAATTTCTCCATCATCGCCCATATTGACCACGGAAAATCGACCTTAGCGGATCGTATTTTAGAAAAAACGTCGGCAATCACTCAACGAGAAATGAAAGAACAATTGCTTGATTCTATGGATCTTGAACGCGAACGGGGCATCACCATTAAATTAAACTCTGTTCAGCTTAAATACAAAGCGAAAGACGGAGAGGAATATATTTTCCACCTGATTGACACACCGGGACACGTCGATTTCACATATGAAGTATCCCGAAGCCTTGCTGCCTGCGAGGGAGCGATACTTGTCGTGGATGCGGCGCAAGGAATTGAAGCGCAGACGCTTGCGAACGTTTACTTGGCGCTTGATAATGACCTTGAAATTCTTCCGGTTATTAACAAAATCGATCTGCCGAGCGCAGAGCCGGAACGTGTTCGCCAAGAGGTGGAGGATGTCATCGGCCTTGACGCATCGGAAGCCGTGCTCGCTTCAGCAAAAGCCGGGATCGGGATTGAAGAGATTTTAGAGCAGATCGTGGAAAAGGTGCCTGCTCCGACCGGAGATCCAGAGGCGCCGCTTAAAGCGCTGATCTTTGACTCGCTTTATGACGCTTACCGCGGTGTCGTGGCTTATATCAGAGTCGTTGAAGGAACGGTAAAGCCGGGGCAAAAAATCAAAATGATGGCAACCGGCAAAGAGTTTGAAGTGACAGAAGTCGGTGTGTTCACGCCGAAAGCAACTCCGACAGATGAACTGACCGTCGGCGATGTCGGCTTTTTAACTGCTGCGATCAAAAATGTCGGTGACACACGCGTCGGTGACACGATAACAAGCGCGGCCAATCAGGCTGCCGAAGCATTGCCTGGATATCGCAAGCTGAACCCGATGGTGTATTGCGGTTTGTATCCGATCGATACGGCCAAATACAACGATTTAAGGGAAGCTCTTGAGAAGCTTGAACTGAATGACTCATCGCTTCAATATGAAGCAGAGACATCCCAAGCGCTCGGATTCGGTTTCCGCTGCGGATTTTTAGGTATGCTTCACATGGAAATCATTCAGGAGCGGATTGAGCGTGAGTTTAAAATCGACCTGATCACAACGGCACCGAGTGTTATCTATGATGTGTATATGACAGACGGCGAAAAGGTTGTTGTCGACAACCCGTCCAACATGCCTGACCCACAAAAGATCGAAAGAATCGAGGAGCCGTATGTAAAAGCGACAATGATGGTGCCGAACGATTATGTCGGTGCGGTGATGGAGCTTTGCCAAGGAAAACGCGGCAATTTTATCGACATGCAATATTTAGACGCAAATCGTGTCAGCATTGTCTATGACATGCCATTAGCGGAAATCGTCTATGAGTTTTTTGATCAGCTGAAATCAAGCACAAAAGGCTACGCGTCCTTTGATTACGAACTGATCGGCTACAAACCGTCTAAACTTGTCAAGATGGACATTATGCTGAACGGAGAAAAAATCGACGCCCTTTCATTTATCGTGCATCGCGATTACGCGTACGAACGCGGAAAAGTAATTGTGGAAAAACTGAAAGAGCTTATTCCGCGCCAGCACTTTGAAGTACCGATTCAAGCGGCGATCGGCCAGAAAATCGTGGCCCGCTCTACCATTAAAGCGATGCGTAAAAACGTATTGGCTAAATGTTACGGCGGAGACATCTCGCGGAAACGGAAGCTTCTTGAAAAACAAAAAGAAGGAAAACGCCGAATGAAGCAGGTCGGCTCAGTTGAAGTGCCGCAAGAAGCATTTATGGCGGTCCTGAAAATGGACGACAGTCCGAAAAAATAATAGAAGCTGCCGCAGTCCTGTACTGCGGCTTCTTTCTGTAAAGAAGGTGAATACATTGAAATCAGCTTATATCCATATTCCATTTTGTGAGCATATTTGCCACTACTGCGATTTCAATAAATATTTTATTCAAAGCCAGCCCGTCGGCGAGTATTTAAACGCACTCGAGAAGGAAATGATAAATACGATAGAAAAAACGGGGCAGCCTGATTTGGATACGATTTTTATCGGAGGAGGCACGCCGACATCCCTCTCAGAGGACCAGCTCAAAAAATTGATGGACATGGTCAGCCGTGTGCTGAAGCCTTCAGACACTTTAAAGGAATTCGCTGTTGAGGCGAACCCGGACGACCTATCGGCAGAAAAACTGAAAATACTCAAGGAAGCGGGCGTTAATCGTTTAAGCTTCGGTGTGCAAACATTCGAAGACGACCTTCTAGAAAAAATCGGACGGGTGCATAAACAAAAAGACGTATTTGCATCTTTTGAACGTGCAAGGGAAATTGGTTTTGAAAATATCAGTCTCGATTTGATGTTCGGTCTTCCCGGACAAACGCTTAAACATCTGGATCATTCTTTAAAAACTGCTTTATCCCTGAACGCAGAGCATTATTCCGTTTACTCTCTCATTGTAGAACCGAAAACGGTATTTTATAATTTGATGCAAAAAGGGCGGCTTCATCTGCCGGCGCAGGAACAGGAAGCCGAAATGTACGAAACGGTGATGAGCCGGATGGAGGCAGCCGGTATTCATCAATACGAAATCAGCAATTTTGCAAAACAAGGCATGGAATCTAAACACAATCTGACGTACTGGAGCAACGAGGAATATTTCGGTTTCGGAGCAGGAGCCCACGGGTATATCGGCGGAATTCGAACGGTAAACGTCGGACCTGTTAAACATTACATTGACCTGATAGCTGAAAAAGGTTTTCCTTACCGGGATACACATGAAGTGACGATGGAAGAACAAATTGAAGAAGAGATGTTTTTAGGATTAAGAAAAACATCCGGCGTCAGCAAAAAACGGTTTGAAGAGAAATACGGTCGTTCTCTTGATAAACTTTTTCACGGCGTTTTAAAAGAGCTTTCTGAAAAGGGACTGATTCTTAACACAGAATCTGCCGTTTGTTTGACTCATCAGGGAAAATTATTGGGTAATGAAGTTTTTGGCGCTTTTTTGGGTGAGTTATAATTGACATTTTTCTTGTGGTTTGATACTTTTGTTATAGATTTAGCACTCGCTTGTTGAGAGTGCTAACAGAGGTGATGATGATGTTAACAAATCGTCAGCTGCTGATCCTTCAGGTCATAATCAACGATTTTATTAAATCGGCGCAGCCGGTCGGATCTAGAACTCTTTCGAAAAAAGATGAAATCACATTTAGCTCTGCAACAATAAGAAACGAGATGGCTGACTTGGAGGAACTGGGCTTTATTGAGAAAACCCACTCTTCCTCAGGGCGTGTTCCGTCGGAAAAAGGGTACCGGTATTATGTTGATCATTTGCTGTCGCCCGTCAAACTGACAAAAACCGACCTAGACCAAATCCACTCGATCTTCAAAGAAAAAATATTCGAGCTGGAAAAGACAGTTCAAAAATCAGCAAAAATTTTGTCCGATCTTACGAATTATACGTCTATCGTACTCGGGCCGAAGTTGAGCGAGAATTATCTTAAACAGATTCAAATCATACCGATTCAGCCCGATAAAGCGGTAGCCATTCTCGTTACCAATACGGGGCATGTGGAAAACAAAACGATTAATTTTCCAACCAAAATGGATCTGTCTGATATTGAAAAGCTGGTAAATATACTGAACGACCGTTTAACCGGTGTTCCGATGGATGAATTGAATGAACGCATTTTTAAAGAAGTTGTCATGTACTTAAGGCAGCACATTAAGAACTACGACAACATACTTGAAGCGCTGCGGTCAACATTTCATTCGACAAGTCACGTTGAAAAATTGTTTTTCGGCGGGAAAATCAATATGCTGAACCAGCCCGAGTTCCATGATATCGGCAGAGTGCGGTCGCTGCTTTCTCTAATCGAAAAGGAGCAGGACGTCTTGAAGCTCGTCCAATCTTCAGATACAGGCATTTCGATTAAAATCGGAAAAGAAAACGACTATGAAGAAATGGAAAACTGCAGCCTGATTACAGCCTCTTATTCAGTAGATAAGAAGCAAATAGGCTCAATTGCGATCATCGGACCAACCCGTATGAATTATTCACGGGTCGTCAGTCTGCTTCAGCATGTGACTTCAGACTTGTCAAAAGCATTAACAAGTTTGTATGATGAGTAAGGGAAATTTGGCAAATTTTATCGAAGGGCATCACCGCCCTTCTCCTTACACTTTTGAGGGAGGTGAACACAATGTCAGAAGAAAAACAAACCGCGGAACAAAACGAAACAGAAGAGCAAGAAGTAATCGAAGAACAAGCTGCCGCTGAAGAACAGCAGGAAGAAACAAACGAAAGCGAACTTCTTCAAAATCAAATTAACGAATTGCAAGGTTTGCTTGAGGAAAAGGAAAACAAACTTTTGCGTGTTCAAGCAGACTTTGAAAACTATAAACGACGCAGCCGTTTAGAAATGGAAGCGTCCCAGAAATACCGTTCTCAAAACATCGTTACTGAATTGCTGCCGGCTCTTGACAGCTTTGAAAGAGCGCTTCAGGTTGAAGCCGACAATGAACAGACGAAAAGTTTGCTCCAAGGAATGGAAATGGTCCACCGCCAGCTCGTAGAAGCCTTGAATAAAGAAGGCGTAGAAGCAATCGAAGCTGTAGGACAGGAATTTGATCCGAACCTTCACCAAGCCGTTATGCAGGCTGAAGATGAAAACTACGGCTCCAACATTGTCGTTGAGGAAATGCAAAAAGGCTACAAGCTTAAGGATCGCGTCATTCGTCCTTCCATGGTAAAAGTGAATCAATAATTACATAGCAGGAGGTTATTCAAGTGAGTAAAGTTATCGGAATCGACTTAGGTACAACAAACTCATGTGTGGCAGTACTTGAAGGCGGCGAGCCTAAAGTTATTGCTAACGCTGAAGGAAACCGCACAACTCCATCAGTTGTCGCATTCAAAAACGGCGAACGCCAAGTAGGGGAAGTGGCTAAACGCCAATCTATCACAAACCCTAACACAATTATGTCTGTCAAACGCCATATGGGTACAGATTACAAAGTTGAAATTGAAGGAAAAGATTACACTCCTCAAGAAGTGTCTGCTATCATCCTTCAACACCTTAAATCATACGCTGAAAGCTATCTCGGCGAAACAGTATCAAAAGCAGTTATCACAGTTCCTGCATACTTTAACGATGCTGAGCGCCAAGCGACAAAAGACGCTGGTAAAATCGCAGGTCTTGAAGTAGAACGTATCATCAACGAGCCGACTGCAGCAGCGCTTGCATACGGACTTGATAAAACAGATGAAGATCAAACGATCCTGGTATACGACCTTGGCGGCGGTACGTTCGACGTTTCCATCCTTGAACTTGGCGACGGTGTATTCGAAGTTCGTTCAACTGCCGGTGACAACCGTCTGGGCGGAGACGATTTTGACCAAGTCATCATCGATCATCTTGTGTCTGAATTCAAAAAAGAAAACGGCATTGATCTGTCAAAAGACAAAATGGCGCTTCAGCGTTTGAAAGACGCAGCTGAGAAAGCGAAAAAAGATCTTTCCGGCGTATCTTCTACGCAAATTTCTTTACCGTTTATCACAGCTGGAGAAGCAGGACCGCTCCACCTTGAACTTACATTAACTCGCGCTAAATTCGAAGAGCTTTCTTCTCATTTAGTAGAGCGCACAATGGGCCCTGTCCGTCAAGCGCTTCAGGATGCAGGACTTTCTGCAAGCGAAATCGACAAAGTCATCCTTGTCGGCGGATCAACTCGTATTCCTGCCGTACAAGAAGCAATCAAAAAAGAAACTGGAAAAGAAGCACATAAAGGCGTAAACCCGGATGAAGTCGTAGCGCTTGGTGCTGCAATTCAGGGCGGCGTTATCACTGGTGACGTAAAAGACGTTGTTCTTCTTGACGTTACACCGCTTTCTCTCGGTATTGAAACAATGGGCGGCGTGTTCACAAAACTGATCGACCGCAACACAACAATTCCGACAAGCAAATCACAAGTGTTCTCAACTGCTGCTGATAACCAAACAGCTGTTGATATCCATGTTCTTCAAGGTGAGCGCCCAATGTCTGCCGACAACAAAACACTCGGCCGCTTCCAGCTTACTGATATCCCGCCAGCACCGCGCGGCGTGCCTCAAATCGAAGTTTCTTTCGATATTGACAAAAACGGTATCGTAAACGTAAGAGCAAAAGACTTAGGCACAGGAAAAGAACAAAACATCACAATCAAATCTTCTTCAGGTCTTTCTGATGATGAGATCGAACGCATGGTAAAAGAAGCGGAAGAAAATGCTGACGCTGACGCGAAGAAAAAAGAAGAAATCGAAGTCCGCAACGAAGCAGATCAGCTTGTTTTCCAAACTGAGAAAACATTAAAAGATCTTGAAGGCAAAGTGGACGAAGAACAAGTGAAAAAAGCCAACGATGCCAAAGACGCTTTAAAAGCAGCGATTGAGAAAAACGAATTTGAAGAGATCAAAGCGAAAAAAGATGAGCTTCAAGCAATCGTTCAAGAGCTTTCTATGAAGCTTTACGAAGAAGCTGCTAAAGCACAGCAAGCTCAAGACGGAGCAAACGCTGAAGGCAAAGCTGATGACAATGTTGTCGACGCTGAATACGAAGAAGTAAACGACGACCAAAACAAAAAATAAGTTTCTTTCTGAGTCAGCCCGCTTTTGGGCTGGCCGAAAAGAACATATTTCATAATCTGATTCAATGGTTAGAAAGTCAAAGTCAGGCATCTCTTGGCTTTGACTTTTTTTCTTGCCCGGGATAAAAGGAATTGAAAAATCATAATTCAAAATGATACAATCTAATTTATGTGAGAAATTCGGGAGAGTGAAGTAGATGAGTAAGCGTGATTACTATGAAGTGCTGGGTGTAAGTAAGAGCGCTTCAAAGGATGAAATAAAAAAGGCTTATCGAAAGCTGTCAAAAAAATATCATCCTGACATTAACAAAGAAGCCGGATCAGATGAAAAGTTTAAAGAAGTCAAAGAAGCGTACGAAGCGCTGTCTGATGACCAAAAACGGTCTCATTACGACCAATTTGGCCATACTGATCCTAACCAAGGCTTCGGTGGCGGCGGTTTTGGCGGCGGTGACTTCGGCGGTTTTGGTTTCGATGATATTTTCTCAAGTATTTTCGGCGGCGGCACTAGACGAAGAGATCCGAATGCACCGCGTCAAGGGGCGGATCTGCAATATACGATGACTTTGTCATTTGAGGATGCCGTTTTCGGAAAAGAAACGACCATCGAGATTCCGCGTGAGGAAACATGCGATACATGTAAAGGCTCAGGGGCGAAACCTGGTACAAATCCAGAAACGTGCTCACACTGCGGAGGCTCCGGTCAGCTAAATGTAGAGCAAAACACGCCGTTTGGTAAAGTTGTCAACAGACGAGTCTGCCACCACTGCGAAGGTACAGGTAAAATCATTAAAAACAAATGTGCGGATTGCGGCGGCAAAGGAAAAATCAAAAAACGCAAAAAAATCAACGTCACAATTCCTGCCGGTGTAGATGACGGGCAGCAGCTGCGTCTCTCAGGACAGGGTGAACCAGGTGTAAACGGCGGCCCTGCCGGGGATTTATTTGTCGTATTCCACGTGCGCGCCCACGAGTTCTTCGAGCGTGACGGCGATGATATTTACTGTGAAATGCCGTTAACGTTTGCTCAGGCTGCTCTCGGTGATGAAGTGGAAGTTCCGACGCTGCATGGAAAAGTGAAATTGAAAATCCCTGCCGGTACACAAACAGGAACAAAATTCAGATTAAGAGGCAAAGGCGTTCAAAATGTCAGAGGCTATGGACAGGGTGACCAGCATATCGTCGTCCGCGTTGTCACTCCGACAAACTTGACAGATAAACAAAAAGATATTATCCGCGAATTTGCCGAAGTCAGCGGAAACCTGCCTGACGAACAGGAAATGAGTTTCTTTGACAAGGTAAAACGCGCGTTTAAAGGCGATTAATTATTGGATGAGGAGTTGGTAGTTTTGAAATGGTCCGAATTAAGCATTCACACAACACATGAAGCGGTCGAACCTATCTCAAATATATTGCATGAAGCTGGTGCAAGTGGGGTTGTGATAGAGGACCCGCTTGATTTAATTAAAGAACGTGAGAATGTGTACGGGGAAATCTACCAGCTCGACCCCAATGATTATCCGAACGAGGGTGTCATTGTCAAAGCGTATCTGCCGGTCAACAGCTTTCTTGGAGAAACGGTAGAGGGCATAAAAGAAACAATTAATAATCTGCTTCTTTATGATATTGATTTGGGCAGAAACCACATCACTATTTCTGAAGTAAATGAAGAAGAGTGGGCGACTGCCTGGAAAAAGTATTATCATCCTGTGAAAATTTCTGAAAAGTTTACAATTGTGCCGACGTGGGAGGAATATACGCCGGTCCATACTGATGAACTGATTATTGAAATGGACCCGGGAATGGCTTTCGGCACAGGGACACATCCGACAACCGTACTCTGCATTCAGGCGCTTGAACGCTTTGTGCAAAAGGGTGATAAGGTGATTGATGTCGGCACTGGTTCGGGAATTTTAAGTATTGCGGCTGCAATGCTTGAGGCTGAATCGGTTCATGCCTACGATCTTGATCCCGTGGCTGTAGAAAGTGCACGCCTCAATCTCAAGCTGAACAAAGTCAGCGATATTGCTCAAGTGAAGCAAAACAATTTGTTAGACGGGATTGAAGGGGAACATGATGTGATTGTGGCCAACATTTTGGCTGAAGTCATTCTTCGCTTTACTTCACAAGCGTACAGCCTGTTAAAAGAAGGCGGCCACTTTATTACGTCAGGAATCATCGGTCATAAAAAACAAGAAGTAAAAGAAGCACTGGAACAAGCTGGCTTTACCATTGTAGAAATCCTTTCAATGGAAGATTGGGTCAGCATTATTGCGAAAAAATAACAGTTAGTAGGTGTCACAGCGTATGCAACGATATTTTATCGAGCTCACGAAGCAGCAAATAGAGGAAGCGCCGGCTTTTTCGATTACCGGCGAAGATGTTCATCATATTGTGAACGTGATGAGAATGAATGAGGGAGATCAGATTATCTGCTGCTCTCAAGACGGCTTCGAGGCAAAATGTGAACTTCAATCTGTTTCCAAAGATAAAGTGTCCTGCCTTGTGATAGAATGGACGAATGAAAACAGAGAGCTTCCGATAAAGGTCTATATTGCGAGCGGCCTTCCGAAAGGAGATAAGCTTGAATGGATTATCCAAAAGGGGACTGAGCTCGGAGCTCATGCCTTTATTCCTTTCCAAGCCGCGCGTTCTGTTGTCAAGCTGGATGACAAAAAGGCAAAGAAAAAGCGGGAAAGATGGACGAAAATTGCAAAGGAAGCGGCTGAGCAATCGTACCGTAACGAAGTGCCGCGAGTGATGGATGTCCATTCTTTTCAGCAGCTTCTTCAAAGGATGCAGGATTTCGATAAATGTGTCGTTGCATACGAGGAGTCATCGAAGCAAGGGGAAATAAGCGCATTGAGCGCGATTGTAAGCAGCCTTCCGAAAGGATCATCTCTATTGATCGTATTTGGTCCAGAAGGCGGTTTAACAGAAGCGGAGGTTGAACGGCTCACAGAGCAAGACGGTGTGACGAGCGGCCTTGGACCGAGAATTTTAAGGACAGAAACCGCTCCGCTATACGCATTGAGCGCGATTTCTTATCAAACAGAGTTATTAAGAGGTGATCAGTAATGGCAACTGTTGCTTTCCATACGCTTGGCTGTAAAGTCAACCATTATGAAACAGAAGCAATCTGGCAGCTTTTCAAAGAAGCGGGCTATGAAAGAAGAGACTTTGAACAAACAGCTGACGTATATGTCATTAATACATGTACGGTAACAAATACGGGAGATAAAAAAAGCCGCCAAGTGATCAGACGCGCCATTCGTCAAAATCCTGACGGCGTCATCTGCGTCACAGGCTGTTATGCGCAAACCTCGCCAGCTGAGATTATGGCAATCCCGGGTGTTGACATTGTAGTCGGAACTCAGGATCGTGAAAAAATGCTCGGCTACATCGATCAATATCGTGAAGAGCGTCAGCCGATCAATGGCGTCAGCAACATTATGAAAGCAAGAGTGTATGAAGAACTTGATGTACCTGCTTTCACGGACCGGACAAGAGCGTCATTGAAAATACAGGAAGGCTGCAATAATTTCTGCACATTCTGTATCATTCCGTGGGCGCGCGGACTTCTCCGTTCACGTGACCCGGAGGAAGTTATTAAACAAGCACAGCAGCTTGTTGATGCGGGTTATAAAGAAATCGTACTTACTGGTATTCATACAGGCGGCTACGGTGAAGATATGAAAGATTACAACTTTGCCAAGCTTTTGAGAGAACTTGACGCCCGTGTTCAAGGCGTGAAACGGATCAGAATTTCGTCCATCGAGGCAAGCCAGATCACAGACGAAGTGATTGAAGTTTTAGACCGTTCAGATAAGATTGTGCGCCATTTGCACATTCCGATTCAATCCGGATCAAACACAGTGCTTAAACGGATGAGACGCAAATACACTATGGAATTTTTCGCTGACCGTTTAAATAAGCTGAAAAAAGCACTTCCGGGCTTAGCCGTAACCTCCGATGTCATTGTAGGCTTCCCTGGCGAAACAGAAGAAGAATTTATGGAAACCTATAACTTTATTAAAGAAAACAGATTTTCTGAACTGCATGTTTTCCCTTACAGCAAACGTACGGGAACGCCAGCTGCGCGGATGGAAGACCAAGTGGATGAAAACGTCAAAAACGAACGTGTACACCGCCTGATTGCACTTTCTGACCAGCTTGCGAAGGAATATGCCTCTGATTATGAAAATGAAGTCCTTGAAATTATCCCTGAGGAAGCATTTAAAGAATCAGATGAAGAAAACATGTATGTCGGCTACACAGACAACTACATGAAAGTTGTTTTCAAAGGTACGGAGGACATGATCGGCAAAATCGTGAAAGTAAAAATACTAAAAGCAGGCTATCCATACAACGAAGGACAGTTTGTCCGTATTGTTGAGGATGACATAACAGAACAAATGCGTATGTCTTCTTAATCTAAAAAACCGGTGCATCTGAATGTGCCGGTTTTTTATGTTCAGTTTTTAGCTGGGATAAGCAGGTTAATAAAGCTGTAGAACAAGTTGGTAAGCGGTAAAAACAAAAGAGCTGATACGACATTAAATAGCAGGCTGAAATGGGCGATTCTTTGGGCAGGGTCCGCCGAGAGCTGTTCAACAAAGCCGGTCGCTGCCGCCAAAAACGGGAATACAATTGCTACGCCGATGATGTTAAACAAAACATGGGCGCACGCTGTCTGTTTTGCCGCATATCCGCCGGATACAGCAGCCATGACAGCTGTAATGCATGTCCCGATGTTTGACCCAAGCACAACGCTCATTGCCTGTGTCAGTCCAATAACGCCTTCATTCATAAAGCTCATTAAAATGCCGACGCAGACAGAACTTGAGTGAATGATTGCAGTTAACACCATGCCGATAAGCAAAGCAGACCAGTTTGAGTCGTTTACATGATGAAGAATCCCTGCACCTGTTTTCAGCTGAGTAAGCGGTTCTGCAAGCCGGCTGAAGCCGCTGATGCAAAAAAAGATAATTCCGAGTCCGAGGAAGCTTGTTCCCAGCTGTTTGAACGGATACCTGCCCGTCAGAAAAAACAGCAAACCGCCAATCAATAGAATCCAAATCAACACATCCATTTTGATTGCAAGAAATTCGGTTGTAAAGGTAGACCCGACATTTGTTCCAAGGATCATCGGTATTGTCCGTTTGAAAGAAAGGGCCCCCGCACTTACAAATCCGATGACAATTACCATAAAGGCGGAGCTGCTTTGGAGAAATCCTGTAAAAACAATACTGATGAGGAATGCTTTTAATGGATGATCCGTAAAAATCAGCAGCTGCTCTTCAATTTTTGAATACGTCAGCGAAATTAAACCTTTCCGAAGCATGTTCATTCCTGCGAGAAAGAATAATATAAGAGCAGTAAAACTAATCAGAAGCAACATTTTATTCACCAACCCCTTTCTATCATTATATAGACAGGCAGTCCCGCTCATGACGGAAAAGTGAACTCACTTAGTTGACCTGACTGAAGGCTTATATTATAATGTCAAAGTACATGTTTATATGTGTAACTTAAAGGTAGTCGATTGGTGTATTCGGAGGGAGGGAAAGAGAATGTCAAAAACGGTCGTTAGAAAAAACGAATCGCTTGAAGATGCTCTTCGTCGCTTCAAACGCAGTGTATCAAAGACAGGTACTTTGCAAGAAGCAAGAAAGCGCGAATTTTATGAAAAACCTAGCGTAAAGCGCAAGAAAAAGTCTGAAGCTGCTAGAAAACGCAAATTCTAAAAGAGGGTGGATTTATGAGTCTTCTTGAGCGACTTAACCAAGATATGAAGCTATATATGAAAAGCCGTGAGAAAGACAAACTGACTGTCGTTCGAATGGTTAAGGCTTCACTTCAAAACGAAGCAATTAAGCTTAAGAAAGACAGTTTGACCGAGGATGAGGAACTCACTGTCCTTTCTCGTGAACTTAAGCAACGTAAAGACTCCCTCCAGGAATTTTCAAACGCTAATCGTTTAGATTTAGTAGATAAAGTTCAAAAAGAGCTGGACATTTTAGAAGTTTATTTACCACAGCAGCTATCAGAAGAAGAGCTGCGTACAATCGTAAATGAAACCATCGCAGAGGTCGGTGCGAGCTCAAAAGCGGACATGGGCAAAGTGATGGGGGCAATTATGCCTAAAGTAAAAGGTAAAGCTGACGGAAGTTTAATTAATAAGCTTGTGAGCAGTCAACTGTCTTAAATGGCTAAGAAAAGGACATCTTTCTAAGAGAGATGTCTTTTTTTTATACATAAAAAAATGAAACCTTTGATACATTTGTTACGTATGAAGAGAAGGCACTTAATATACGAGGAAGGAGGGATACATCGCCCTTGCTTCAAACAAAAGGATTCCGAGCGGCTCTTTTGAGCATATTTCTACTATCATTATTAGGAGTTCAGCTGCACACAAAAGCAGAAAAACAAACCGTCTACGTCATTCCCGTTGAAAAAAATGTCGAAAAGGGTCTCGTCTCGTTTTTGTCGCGTTCGCTACAAGATGCAGAGGCTCAGCATGCAAACCATATTATTCTTGATATTAACACACCGGGAGGACTGGTGAAATCAGCTATTGATATAGCGGACACGATCAACGAAACAGATATCCCGATAACTGCTTATGTAAACAAACGGGCATTGTCTGCTGGTGCATATATCGCGTTACAGGCTGACGCCATTTATATGGCGCCCGGAGGGAAAATGGGAGCCGCGGCGATCATAGACGGTAAAGGCAATGCTGCTGACAAAAAAGCTGAATCATTCTGGCTTGCGGAGCTGGAAGATGCTGCAGCAAAAAACAACCGTGATCCAAAATACGCGCGTGCCATGGCAGACCCTGATGTAGATGCAAGAGAAGTGGGCGCACCGAAGGGAGATCTGCTTACACTGAATGCGGAAAAAGCTGTTGACGTAGGCTATTCAGAAGGAACTGTTAACAATCTTTCCGCGCTTGTGAAGAAGCTTGGATACGAAAATGCACATATCAGCTATGCTGAGGAAAGCTTTGCAGAAAAGGCAGCAAGGTGGCTGACCAGTCCGATTGTTGTTCCTATTTTATTGACAATTGCTTTTTTAGGCCTTACTGTTGAGCTTTTTTCTCCTGGTGTCGGTCTGCCAGGAACAGCAGGATTTATCGCTTTGATCCTGTTTTTTTACGGACATCTTGCAACGGGTCTAGCCGGATATGAAACGGTTCTTCTCTTTATAGCAGGGGTGATCCTGATCCTGATGGAGATATTCCTCCCCGGAGGAATTATTGGTTTACTTGGCTTGGGAGCAATTGTTGCGAGCTTATTTTTGGCCGCGGGAAGCTTCACAGTCATGGCGGTTTCTCTCTTGATCGCTTCAGCTGTTTCCATTACAGCTTTCATTTTACTGACAAGGGTGTTGGGAAAGCGTATGAAATTCTTTAAGAAATTTATATTAAATGATTCTACAAATACAGAGAGCGGTTATGTATCAAACCAAACGCGCACGGACTTAATCGGCAAGGAGGGCGTGACCTTTACGCCGCTGCGTCCCGCGGGAACCATCATTATTGATGACGAACGTCTTGATGTGGTATCTGAAGGATTATTTACAGAGAAAGATAAAAAAGTAAAAGTAATCAAAGTGGAAGGCTCGCGCATTGTCGTGAGAGAAATTTAAACAGAAACGAGGAGAAGTAGCATGGACCCATCAACATTAATGATACTGGCTATTGTCGTAGTAGGGATCATTGTCTTAGCTGTATTTTTTACATTTGTACCTGTTATGCTCTGGATTTCAGCTTTAGCAGCCGGAGTTAAAATCAGCATTTTCACTCTAATAGGGATGAGGCTTCGCCG
Organism: Bacillus sp. PK3-037; assembly: GCF_054161355.1. Classification (NCBI taxonomy): domain Bacteria; kingdom Bacillati; phylum Bacillota; class Bacilli; order Caryophanales; family Bacillaceae; genus Bacillus; species Bacillus sp. PK3-037. The sequence continues at coordinate 1,577,540 of NZ_CP096408.1, forward strand.
CGTCATACCGAACCGGGTGGTTAATCCGCTGATTAAAGCGCATAAAGCGGGACTCAATGTTGGAACAAACCAGCTTGAAAGCCACTATCTTGCCGGAGGGAATGTAGATAGAGTCGTTAACGCACTTATCGCAGCTCAGCGTGCTAATATTGAACTTACATTTGAACGCTGCGCAGCCATCGACCTTGCCGGCCGTGATGTATTGGAAGCCGTGCAAATGAGCGTTAATCCGAAGGTCATTGAAACACCGTTTATTGCAGGTGTTGCCATGGACGGAATTGAAGTGAAGGCGAAAGCGAGAATTACAGTAAGAGCCAATATCGACCGCCTCGTCGGGGGTGCGGGTGAGGAAACGATTGTAGCCCGTGTAGGCGAAGGGATCGTCTCTACAATCGGTTCATCCGAAAATCACAAAAAAGTGCTGGAGAACCCCGATATGATTTCTCAAACGGTTCTCGGTAAAGGCCTGGATTCAGGAACCGCCTTTGAAATTCTTTCAATTGATATTGCTGATGTTGACATTGGTAAAAACATCGGGGCGATCTTGCAGACGGATCAGGCAGAGGCCGACAAAAATATTGCACAGGCCAAAGCCGAAGAACGCCGTGCAATGGCTGTTGCTCAAGAACAGGAAATGCGCGCGCGTGTAGAAGAAATGCGAGCTAAAGTGGTTGAAGCCGAAGCGGAAGTGCCGCTTGCGATGGCCGAAGCCCTGCGCGAAGGAAATATCGGCGTCATGGACTACATGAATATTAAAAACATTGATGCAGACACAGATATGCGTGATTCATTCGGTAAATTAACGAAAGACCAATCGGATGAAGACCGCAAATCATAATCTCTCTATGCAGAAGGGAGAATAGTGATGGAAGATATACTGACGAATCCGCTTGTTATTGCAGCGATTATCGGAATTATTTCCACGATTTTCGGCAAAGTGAAAAAAGAAGAAGAAAAAAACAATCAAAATCAAAAAAGAAAAAAGCCGCAGACAATGAAACCTGCTTCTGTTCAAAATAACCAATCAGCTGAAGAAACGCCAGCTCCTATTCCAAACCGCTTGGAACAGATGAGACAAGAAGCTGAAGACAGACGGAAGGAAACGGAAAGAAACCTGAAAGGGCTTGAGCGGGATCTTACTGCCGCCAAACATAAAGCTGTGTATACCAAGCAAAAACTGCTTCAGGTCAATAAAGACACTGTGGTGCAAGGCATTGTCTTAGGCGAGGTATTCGGTCCGCCAAGGGCAAAAAAACCTCATCATACAATGCGTACGGCCCGCAAAAATTAAGTGTTAGAACCCTCTTTCAAATCATACATATGAGATGAAAGGGGGTTCTTTTTGTATGGGGCAAAGAAAGAATCGTTTAAAAGCTTGGCTGACAAGAGCATTGGAAATTCCCCCGGACGTTATGATGGATCTGCCGCGGATCACAATGGTCGGCAGACTTCATATCTACATAGAAAACCACAGAGGTCTTCTGCTGTTCAGTGAGAATGAAGTGAGGCTGATGCTGAAGCAGGGCCAGTGCATCATATCAGGAAAAAACTTTGTGATCAAAGCGATTCTTCCGGAAGAAATACTTTTGGAGGGTACGATTGATGTCGTTCGATATGTTGAGTCATAAAGCCGAGGGGGAAATGTTGTGAAAAATAAATGGCTGTCTTTTTTTGGTGGTAAGGTCCAGCTTGAAGTGACGGGACGAGGCATTGAACGGCTCCTTAATGAATGCACAAGAAGAGGGATTCCGATCTTTCATCTGAGAAAAAAGAAAGAAGCCGTCTTGTTATATATACAGCTTCAGGATGTACATGCCTTTCGGCGTGTCAGAAGAGAATTTGACTGTAAAGCCCGTTTTATCAATCGAAAAGGGTTCCCGTTCTTATTGCTGAAATCCAAACTGAATTTAGGTTTTACCATTGGTTTTGCGCTTTTTTTTATCCTATTGTTTTTGCTCTCCAATATGGTGTGGAAAATTGAAGTGACTGGCGCAAAGCCTGAAACGGAGCACCAAATGATGCAGCATTTAAAGGAAATCGGCGTCAAAAAAGGGCGATTGCAATTTTTAATGCAGTCTCCCGAAAAAATACAAAAATCGTTAACCAACGGAATAGACAATATCACGTGGGTCGGAGTCGATTTGAAAGGCACGACCATCCACATGAAAGTTGTGGAGAAAAATGAGCCTGAAAAAGAAAAGTATGCCAGTCCGCGCCACATTGTCGCCAAAAAGAAAGCAACCATTACAAGAATGTTTGTCCAGAAAGGACAGCCTATGGCCGCAATCCATGATCATGTGGAAAAGGGGCAAATGCTTGTCTCCGGCTTAATCGGAAGCGAAGATGAGCAGCAGGAAGTCGCCTCTAAAGCTGAAATTTACGGCGAGACCTGGTACAGATCTGAAGTAACGGTGCCCCTTGAAACATTATTTAACGTCTATACGGGCAAAGTAAGGACAAAGCACAAGCTTTCTTTTGGCTCATGGGCTTTCCCAATCTGGGGGATAACGTTTAAAAAAGCAGAATTAAAACATCCAAAAACAGAACAAGAGAAGCATTCGCTTCATTTTCTCGGTTTGGAGCTCCCTGTTTCTTATATCAAAGAGCAAACGAGAGAAAGTGAAGAGGCTTTGCGAAAATATACGAAAGAAGAAGCAGTTCAAGAAGGAATCAAAATGGGTAAACGGGATGTAGAGAGTAAAATAGGCGAGGACGGCGAGGTGAAAAGTGAAAAAGTTTTGCACCAGACAGTCGAGAATGGTAAAGTAAAGTTGATTATTCTCTACCAAGTTATAGAAGATATCGTTCAAACCACACCTATTGTCAGGGAGACTGAAGAATGACAGAACATTTACTTGCGATGAATCAAAAACTGAAAAGCCCGGACGAAGCGCTTTCACTGTTCGGGAACCAAGATTCTTTTTTGACACTGATGGAGAAAGATCTGGATGTAAATATCATTACGCGAGGCGAAACGATTTATATTTCAGGCGATCAAGAATCGTTTCAGATTGCCGACAGGCTGCTGGGATCACTTCTCGCATTAATTCGCAAGGGGATAGAGATCTCTGAACGTGATGTGATTTCCGCCATCAAGATGGCAAAAAAGAATGAACTTGAATATTTTGAAAGCATGTACGAAGAAGAAATTACAAAAAACGCAAAAGGCAAACCGATCCGTGTGAAAACCATGGGACAGCGGGAATACGTGGCCGCCATGAAACGAGATGATCTTGTATTTGGCATCGGCCCGGCGGGAACCGGAAAAACGTACCTTGCTGTCGTAAAAGCAGTCCACGCATTGAAAAACGGACATATTAAAAAAATCATTTTAACAAGACCTGCGGTTGAAGCCGGTGAAAGCCTCGGTTTTTTACCAGGTGACCTCAAAGAGAAAGTAGATCCTTATTTGCGCCCGCTGTATGACGCTCTTCATGATGTGCTTGGAACAGATCATACAGAACGGCTGCTGGAAAGAGGAGTCATTGAAATCGCTCCGCTCGCTTATATGAGAGGCCGGACGCTTGATGATGCCTATGTTATACTTGATGAAGCACAGAACACTACGCCTGCCCAAATGAAAATGTTTTTGACGAGACTGGGTTTTGGCTCTAAAATGATCATTACAGGTGACGTTAGCCAAATTGATCTGCCGAAAGGCGTCAAATCGGGACTTGCAGTAGCGAGAGAGATGCTGAAAGAAATCGACGGCATTTCTGTGATTGAACTGGACCAGACAGACGTGGTCAGACATCCGCTTGTTGCGAAAATTATTGAAGCATACGATAAGCAAAATTAATCCTGAATGACCCGATCGCGCGTTATCGGGTCATTTTTGCTTATGAGCTTGATTTTCTAGAGGAGGTTCTTGTGTTGAAAAAGAAGGGGAAGACCAAAAGCGGCTCAAAAAAGTGGCGCGGCTTTAAAAATGCCCGTTCCATGCATGTACTGCTGTATCTTCTGCTGGCTGCGATTATGTTCGCATTGCTTTTTGTACATGTGAAGCCGGAAACGCTTGATTTAGACCTGTTTTCAGTCAGCGACAAGACCATTTATGCTCCGGCAACTGTGGAAGATCAAAAAGCGACAGAGGAAAAAAAGCAAGCTGCTGAAGATGCGGTCGAAGATCAATATACCTTAAAGAAAGATTATACAGACAATCGAATTGATCTTGTGTCATCGATATTCGACAGTATCAGTGAAGTGAAAAAATCAGCAGAAGAAGACAGCAGTTCACCATCAGAAAAAACAATGATTAAGTCGGTGAAAAATAAGCTGACGTCAGATGTGAATGATTCTATATCAGAGGATGCCATCAAGACTTTGCTGAAGGCGGACCATGAAGATTTTTCATTTGTCAGAGATACTGTCATAACAGCAGTAAACTCAGTGATGAGCAGTGAAATCCCATCGGATAAATTATCTGAAGCAAAAGATAAAGTGCAAAAAGAACTGAAGAGTAATTCTATCCCGTCTAAATATTTGGGCGCCGCCACGGAAATCGGGCGTTACGCCATTATTCCGAATTACGTCTTCGATCCAAAAGCAACAGAGGCAAAACGCCAGGAAGCGTCAGACAATGTTCAGCAGGTTCAGATCAAACAGGGGCAGGTGCTCGTGGAAGAAAATGACCTCATTGATCGGGAAGTGTACAGAAAACTTGAGCTGACCGGATTGCTAAATAACTCCAATTTGTTCAAGCCGATTAGCGGCCTATTGATTATGATCGGACTTTTCATTGCTACACTCGTTTACTATTTCGAAAAACAGAATCAAAATCTGAAATTCAAAAATAAGTCGATCCTATTATTCTCCATTATTACAACGCTTTTGCTTGTTATTATGGAGGTTGTCAGTTTATTTCAAAAGATGGAATATAACAATATTGGCTATCTTGTTCCCATTGCGGCCGGTGCAATCTTAATCAAGCTGCTGATGAATGAACGAATCGCTATTTTAGGAAGTATCATTCTTGCGATTTGCGGAAGTATGATGTTTAATCAAGGTGTAACAGGAACATTTAATTATGTCATTGGTATTTATTATTTGATCAGCGGTATTTCCGGTGTTTTGTTTTTAGGAAAACACAATGGCAGATCAAAAATTTTGCAGACCGGGCTTTTTGTGGCGTTTATCAATATGATTGTGGTTCTATCTCTATTATTGATTCAAAACACCGCGCTGTCAGGCTTGGAGATCGGGACGCTAATGCTGATGGGGGTTGTGTCGGGTTTTGCCTCCTCCGTATTAATTATCGGACTTATGCCGTTTTTTGAGACAGGTTTCGGCATTTTGTCCACAATGAGGCTGATCGAGCTGTCTAATCCTAACCATCCGCTGCTTCGAAAAATACTGACAGAAACACCAGGTACATATCACCACAGCGTCATGGTCGCCAATTTGTCAGAGGCCGCCTGCGAGGCGGTAGGGGCAAATGGTTTGCTTGCAAGAGTCGGAGCGTATTATCACGACCTCGGAAAAACAAAGCGGCCGCAGTATTTTATTGAAAACCAAATGAATATAGACAATCCGCATGATAAGCTTTCTCCGCAGCTCAGTAAAAATATCATTATTTCGCATACCACTGACGGGGCGAATATGCTGAGAAGCTATAAATTTCCAAAGGAGCTTGTGGATATTGCTGAGCAGCACCACGGGACCTCTCTTTTGAAATTCTTTTATTATAAAGCGAAGGAAAAAGGCGATCAGATTACAGAGGAAGAATTCCGTTACCCGGGACCGAAGCCTCAGTCAAAAGAAGCCGCGATTATATCAGTGGCAGATAGTGTCGAAGCGGCTGTCAGATCGATGCATAATCCAAATCCTGAACGAATTGAAAAGCTTGTCAGGGGCATTATATCCGATAAGCTTCAGGACGGACAGTTTAGTGAATGCGATTTGACATTTAAAGAGCTTGATACAATCGCAAAAACGCTTTGTGCAACATTAAAAGGAATTTTCCACTCCCGGATTGAATATCCGGAGGCTACTAAGAAGGTGAAATAGATGAGTTTATTGATTGATATCGTAGATGAAACCGGAAGTGTCTCTGAAGAGATGCTTAAAGAAGTAGAAAATCTGCTTCAATTTGCCGCTGAGCGCGAAGGAGTTCAGGACCAGGCTGAGGTTTCTGTCACGATCGTTACCAATGAAGATATTCAGCAGATCAATAAAGAGTATCGGGGAAAGGATACGCCGACAGACGTCATCTCTTTTGCTCTTGAAGAAGAGGGAGAAGACGAAGTTGAAATTGTCGGTGCTGAAATGCCGCCGGTTTTAGGTGACATTATCATCAGTGCAGATCGTACAAGAGAGCAGGCTGAAGAATATAACCATTCTTTCAAGAGAGAGCTTGGCTTTCTAGCGGTACATGGATTCCTGCATCTTTTAGGATATGACCATATGACGAAAGAGGAAGAAGAGGAGATGTTTACTAAGCAAAAGGATTTGCTGGACGCCTATGGACTCAAGAGATCATAGAAATGAGCTGAAGCGATTCCTAATGAGCTTCGTGCACGCGGGGCGGGGCATATGGAGAACGGCGCGGACGGAGCGGAATTTTCAATTTCATGCCGCGGCTGCCTGCGCCGTTATCATTTGCGGTTTTCTCGTTAATCTCAGCCTGACAGAGTGGGCTATTATTTTTCTTTTGATTGGCGGAATGCTTTCACTGGAGCTTTTAAATACAGCTATTGAACACACGGTTGATTTAGTAACAGATAAACATCACCCGCTTGCTAAGGCGGCTAAGGACGCTGCTGCCGGGGCTGTTTGCGTTTTTGCCGTGATTTCGTGTATTATTGGTTTACTTATTTTTTTGCCAAAGCTGTATGGCTGAAAATTCTTACATTTATTTTACATTTTTAGAAATGGGCGTGAAAAGTGGAGCGCCATTATGTAAAATATAAAGTGATAGCGGTACCATTATAGGTAAGAGAGGAACATGTACACATGAACAGACAGAAATTGATAACAGAAGCTTTAAAAGCGCGTGACATGGCATATGCACCGTATTCCAGGTTTAAAGTAGGAGCCGCTCTTCTTACCAAAGATGGAAAAGTGTACAGAGGCTGCAATATAGAGAATGCGGCATACAGCATGTGCAACTGCGCTGAGCGTACCGCTTTGTTTAAAGCTGTTTCTGAAGGCGATACTGAGTTTCAGATGCTGGCAGTAGCTGCTGACACCCCGGGACCAGTATCACCGTGCGGAGCCTGCCGGCAGGTGATTTCTGAGCTTTGCACAAAGGACGTTATTATCGTGCTGACCAATTTACAAGGACAAATACAAGAAATGACTGCAGAAGAATTATTGCCAGGCGCATTTTCATCGGAGGATTTACATGACGAACGAAAGCTTTAAATCAGGATTTGTATCCATTATCGGAAGACCAAACGTAGGAAAGTCTACTTTTTTGAACAGAGTGATCGGCCAAAAAATCGCGATCATGAGTGATAAACCCCAAACAACAAGAAATAAGGTGCAAGGGGTATTAACAACAGGCACATCACAAACGATTTTTATTGACACACCAGGAATTCATAAGCCTAAGCATAAGCTTGGGGACTTTATGATGAAAGTGGCGCAAAATACATTAAAAGAAGTCGATTTGATCTTATTTATGATCAACGCTGAGGAAGGCTATGGTAAGGGCGACGAGTTCATTATTGAGAAATTGCAGAATACCTCGACACCTGTTTTCTTAATCGTAAACAAAATTGACAAGATCCACCCTGATCAATTGCTTCTGCTAATTGACGATTACCGCGGGCGATATCCTTTTAAGGAAATTGTTCCGATCTCTGCATTAGAGGGAAATAACATTGAAACATTGCTGGCGCAGATTGAAGCATATTTGCCTGAAGGTCCGCAGTTTTATCCGAGTGATCAGGTGACCGATCATCCGGAGCGCTTTATCATTTCTGAGCTGATCAGGGAAAAGGTGCTGCATCTGACAAGGGAAGAGATCCCGCACAGCATTGCGGTAAGCATCGAATCGATTAAAGGGCAAGACAACGGATCCGTGCATGTGGCGGCAACAATTGTGGTCGAACGGGATTCTCAAAAAGGCATTGTCATCGGGAAAAAAGGCAGCCTGCTGAAAGAAGTCGGAAAAAGAGCGAGAGCGGATATCGAGGCCCTCTTAGGTTCCCGCGTCTATCTAGAATTGTGGGTAAAAGTGCAGAAAGACTGGCGTAACAAAATGTCCCAGCTTCGCGACTTCGGCTTTAAAGAGGATGAATATTAATCACTTGCTGTGTCATTATCTCACATGAACAGGGATACATTAGCAAATTTTGTTTAACATGAAATGGAGGACATCTGGTCAAGATAAAGGTAAGAATTTGGAGTTTAGGTAAGCTAGTTTAACTACAGAAAGGTGGGTTTCTTGTGTTGAATTTTACCTGGAACGTATTTTCTCAAACAGGAAATGTTGATACGTATCTTCTTTTTAAAGAACTGGAAAAAGAGAACATGGAAAGACCCGAAGAACTAGAAGATGAGCTAGCCCGATTTGATTTTCCAATTTTATAGACCTCTTGACCGCTCCTGTTTTAGGAAGGTGCGGAAATGCTGACAAAATGTGAAGGAATCGTTCTTCGTACCAATGATTACGGAGAGACGAATAAAATTGTTACTTTACTGACAAGAGAACACGGAAAAATAGGTGTGATGGCTAGAGGAGCCAAAAAACCGAACAGCCGTTTATCAGCAGTCAGCCAGCCCTTTTTGTATGGTTCATTCCTAATGCAGAAAACAACAGGCCTAGGAACCCTTCAGCAGGGTGAAATGATCCTCAGCATGAGAGGCATCAGAGAGGATTTGTTTTTAACTGCATATGCAGCTTTTATTGCTGAGCTCGTTGACAAAGGCACAGAAGAAAAAAAACCAAATCCCTATTTGTTTGAATTTATTTTAGAATCCTTTAAACAGCTTGACGAAGGAACAGACCCGGATGTTATTACCTTCATTGTTCAAATGAAGATGCTTGCTGTGATGGGACTGTATCCTGAGCTTAATCACTGTGTGCATTGTAAAAGCCAGGATGGGACATTTCATTTTTCTGTTCGCGATAACGGTTTTATTTGCCACCGCTGCTTTGACAAAGACCCTTACAAGGTGCCGATTAAACCGCAAACGGCAAGGCTTTTGAGACTGTTTTATTACTTCGACCTTTCAAGGATTGGCAATGTGTCTTTAAAGCAGGAAACGAAAAATGAATTAAAGCAAGTTATTGACTTGTACTACGAAGAATATTCAGGGGTTTATCTGAAATCGAAGCGTTTTTTAGATCAAATGGAGAGCATGAAACATCTTATGGGTGAAAACAAAAGTTGACATATGGCCCATCTTTTTATATGATCATTTATTATAAAATATGTTGCAGTGAGAGAAAGAAGTACTTGCGTTTACCTCATAAAAGCGACCTTAGGACGGTGTAAGCTAAGGATGAGCGCGCAACGAAAGGCATTCTTGAGCAATTTTAAAAAAGAGGCTGGGATTTTGTTCTCAGCAACTAGGGTGGAACCGCGGGAGAACTCTCGTCCCTATGTTTGCGGCTGGCAAGCATAGAGACGGGAGTTTTTTGGTTGCTGCCGCAGCAATTTTTATGAAAGAAAAGTGGAGGTGCTTGAAATGAATATTCAAGACATGATTCTAACCTTGCAGAAGCATTGGTCTAATGAAGGCTGTGTGCTCATGCAGGCATACGATGTAGAAAAAGGGGCCGGCACGATGAGCCCGTATACATTTTTGCGCAGTATCGGTCCTGAGCCGTGGAAAGTGGCTTACGTTGAGCCGTCAAGACGCCCAGCTGACGGCCGATACGGAGAAAACCCGAACAGACTCTATCAGCATCATCAATTTCAGGTCATCATTAAACCATCACCTGATAACATTCAAGAGTTGTATTTAGATTCTTTGCGCGCTCTCGGAATTGATCCGCTCGAGCATGACATCCGTTTTGTTGAGGACAACTGGGAGAATCCGTCTTTAGGCTGTGCGGGTCTTGGCTGGGAAGTATGGCTTGACGGAATGGAAATTACACAATTCACGTATTTCCAGCAGGTTGGAGGACTTGAGTGTAAACCTGTATCCGTGGAAATTACATACGGAATTGAGCGTCTGGCCTCTTATATTCAGGATAAAGAAAATGTATTTGATCTTGAGTGGACGTCAGGGTTTACTGTGAAAGATTTATTCATGATGGCTGAGTACGAGCATTCCGTTTATACATTTGAAACATCTGATGTTGATATGCTGTTCCAATTATTCAGCACGTATGAAAAAGAAGCGATCAAGCAAATGGATAACGGTCTTGTGCATCCCGCATATGACTACGTGCTTAAATGCTCGCACACATTCAATCTTCTTGACGCCAAAGGGGCAATCTCTGTTACAGAGCGGACAGGCTATATCGGAAGAGTGCGGAATTTAGCAAGAAAAGTCGCAAAAACCTATTATGAGGAACGAGAAAAACTAGGGTTCCCAATGCTTAAAGGGGAGGGTTCTTCTCATGAGTAAACAGGATTTACTTTTAGAGATCGGATTAGAGGAAATGCCGGCGCGCTTTTTGAATGAAAGCATGGTTCAGCTGGGCGAAAAGCTGACAGGCTGGCTTGCAGAAAAAAATATTGCACACGGTGAAGTGAAGCTTTTTAATACACCGAGACGCCTTGCTGTTTTCGTAAAGGGTGTAGCAGAAAAGCAGGATGATATAAAAGAAGAAGCAAAAGGGCCTGCAAAAAAAATCGCCCTTGATGCTGACGGCAACTGGACAAAAGCGGCGATTGGCTTTTCAAAAGGCCAAGGTGCCAGTGTGGAAGACTTGTACATGAAAGAAATAAAAGGCACGGAATATGTTTTTGTGCAAAAATTCCAAGCAGGACAAGAAACCAAAACGCTTCTGCCTGAACTGAACAGCTTAATCACAAGCCTCCATTTCCCGAAAAATATGAGATGGGGAAATGAAGATCTGCGTTATATCCGTCCGATTAAATGGATTGTCGCTTTATTTGGCCAGGATGTCATTCCGTTTGCGATTACAAATGTTGAGTCAGGCCGGACGACACAGGGGCACCGGTTCCTGGGGCATGAAGTGTCTATTGAATCACCTTCAAGTTATGAAGAACAGCTGAAAGAGCAGCATGTGATTGCTGATCCTAATGTCCGGAAACAAATGATTCAATCTCAGCTGGAAGCGATGGCTGCAAAAAACAGTTGGAGTATTCCGGTTGACGAGGACCTCCTTAATGAAGTCAATCATTTAGTAGAATATCCGACGGCTCTTTACGGCTCATTTGAATCTGAGTTTCTGTCCATCCCTGAGGAAGTTCTTGTCACGACAATGAAAGAGCATCAGCGCTATTTCCCTGTTAAAGACAAAAACGGAGATTTGCTGCCTTACTTTATTACAGTCCGTAACGGAAACAGCCACGCGATCGAAAATGTCGCGCGAGGCAATGAAAAAGTGCTGCGTGCTCGTTTGTCAGATGCTTCTTTCTTCTACAAGGAAGACCAGAAACTGAACATTGATGAAAATGTGAAGAAGCTTGAAAACATTGTGTTCCATGAAGAGCTTGGCTCTCTCGCTGATAAGGTAAGAAGAGTAACAGCGATCGCAGAGAAGCTTGCTGTCCGTCTTCAAGCTGATGAAGATACATTAAAACATGTGAAACGTGCTGCTGAAATTTCTAAATTTGACCTTGTGACACATATGATATATGAGTTCCCTGAGCTTCAAGGAATTATGGGTGAAAAGTATGCGAGAATGCTTGGCGAACATGATGCTGTAGCCGCGGCTGTCAACGAACACTATATGCCTAGATCTGCAGGCGGAGAAACGCCTTCCACTTTCACTGGGGCGGTAGTTGCCATGGCGGATAAGCTGGATACAATCGCATCCTTCTTCTCTATTGGCGTCATTCCGACTGGTTCACAGGATCCTTACGGCTTGCGCCGCCAAGCGAGCGGTATTGTCGCTATTCTGCTTGACCGGAACTGGGGCATTTCGTTTGAAGAGCTGCTGACTTTCGTACAAACCGAAAAAGAAACCGAACTGTTAGATTTCTTCACTCAGCGTCTAAAATACGTCTTAAATGCGGAGCAGATCAGACATGATGTAATTGATGCCGTGCTGGAAAGCTCTGAGCTTGAGCCGTATTCAGCGCTCCACAAAGCGCAAGTGCTGGAACAAAAATTGGGTGCGCCAGGCTTTAAGGAAACAGCAGAAGCTTTAGGCCGAGTGATCTCTATCAGCAAAAAAGGAGTTCGCGCGGAAATTCAGCCTGATTTGTTTGAAAATGAATACGAAGCGAAGCTATACGAAGCTTATCAAACTGCTAAACAAAATCTGCAGGAAAGCTTCAGCAAAAAGGATTATGAGGCGGCACTTTCTTCCCTTGCGGCCTTGAAGGAACCGATTGATGCTTATTTCGACCATACGATGGTTATTGCTGATAACGAGACATTAAAGGCAAACCGATTAGCGCAAATGGTAAGCTTGACGGATCAGATCAAGTCCTTTGCTAATATGAATGCCCTTATTGTAAAATAAAGAAAGAAAAGGCGGTTGCTGTGTGATCGGTAATCGTCTTTTCTCCATTTGAACGTTTTTTTGTTTGATTACAAAGCATTTACGTTATAATATGGTTTATTATTTCTTTACATAGATACGAAGTGAAAAGGCGGTGAGTACGATCGAACTAAATAAACGGCAAGAACATATTTTGCAGATTGTAAAAGAAAACGGACCGATTACAGGGGAGCATATTGCCGAACAGCTGAATTTAACGAGAGCAACGCTGCGTCCGGATTTAGCCATACTCACCATGTCAGGTTTCCTTGAGGCGCGCCCGAGAGTCGGTTATTTCTATACTGGAAAAACCGGCACGCAGCTTTTGGCAGATAAACTGAAAAAGCTTCAGGTGAAAGACTTTCAATCTATCCCCGTTGTGATTCACGAGAACGTTTCTGTATATGATGCGATTTGCACCATGTTTTTAGAAGATGTAGGTACTCTGTTTGTAGTGGACCGCGATGCTGTTTTAGTCGGAGTGCTTTCACGTAAGGATTTACTACGAGCCAGCATCGGCCAGCAGGAGCTTACTTCTGTCCCTGTGCACATTATTATGACTAGAATGCCGAATATTACAGTGTGCAGACGCGAGGATTATGTGATGGACATTGCAAAGCACTTAATTGAAAAACAAATCGATGCACTGCCTGTCATCAAAGATACCGATAAAGGATATGAAGTGATCGGCAGAGTGACGAAAACGAATATGACCAAAATACTTGTCAGTTTATCAGAAAATGAAATCCTATAAGAGCGCAGACTAACGGGGGGATAATATGAATAACCGCATCATCTATGTTGTATCGGATTCCGTCGGTGAAACGGCCGAATTGGTAGTTAAAGCTGCATTAAGCCAATTTAACGGATCAGCGGATGATACACATGTAAGAAGAATTCCTTATGTTGAAGACATTGGCACTATCAATGAAGTGATTACACTTGCAAAAGCAGATGGAGGCATTATCTGTTTTACACTTGTGGTGCCGGAAATAAGAGAATATTTGATTGCCGAAGCGGAAAAAGCAAATGTTTTATATTATGATATTATCGGCCCGTTAATTGATAAAATGGAAACAGCCTACGGTTTAACGGCGAAATATGAACCGGGACGGGTCCGCCAGCTTGATGAAGATTATTTCAAAAAGGTTGAAGCGATTGAATTTGCTGTTAAATACGATGATGGGCGTGACCCACGAGGCATTTTAAAAGCTGATATCGTTTTGATCGGTGTATCGAGAACCTCTAAAACACCGTTATCTCAATATCTTGCCCACAAGCGGCTGAAGGTTGCCAATGTTCCGATTGTTCCGGAGGTTGACCCGCCGGAAGAGCTCTTTCATGTTGACCCGAAAAAATGCATCGGCCTGAAGATCAGTCCGGATAAACTGAATCATATCAGAAAAGAACGGTTAAAATCGCTTGGCCTCAATGACAAGGCCATTTATGCAAATATCAACAGAATTAAAGAGGAACTGGACTATTTCGAAAAGATCGTGGATCGAATCGGCTGCCAGGTTGTAGATGTTTCAAATAAAGCAGTAGAAGAAACAGCAAATATTATCCATCATCTCAAAACGAAAAACATGTAACTCAGGACGCTCTATCCTGGGTTTTTGACTTTGCCAAAAGGGAATAATGAAAAACAATAGCATCTTTGTGAAGTTTGTATTATAATAAAAAATTGTGATAAAATGATTAATTTTAGGTTTAAGGTTAGTGTGATACGAATAAACTATTATGGGTAAGATGTCAAGAATTTCTCCCGGAAATTTTTCGACAAATTCATATACACCCGCATTTTTGCAGGGTGTGCGATTTTGCTTGCTTTTATGCAGGAGTTTAATGGAGGGATGGAGAATTACTCTTCTTAATGAAAAAGAAAAGACGATTTTTGTCGATGCTGATGCTTGTCCCGTAAAAGACGAAATTTTACAAACAGCATCCGATTATGAAGTTCAAGTTCTTTTTGTCGCTTCATTTGAACATTACCAGCTTTCCAGAAGTCAGGAAGAAAAATGGAAGTATGTTGATCCTCATAAAGAAGCTGCTGATTTATATATCGCAAATCATGTAAAACCGGGAGATGTCGTGGTGACGCAGGATATTGGTTTAGCATCCCTGCTTGTGAACAGGAATGTCACCGTCATGTCGGAGAGAGGGCGTCTTTACAAGGAAGATACGATTGATTTTGCCCTTGAAGGCCGTCATGTTTCCGGCAAACAAAGGAGAAAAGGCATATATGCCAAAGGGCCTAAAAAATTGAATCATGAAGATCGAGAACGATTTGTTACACTGCTGCAAAAAATCCTGTCGAACGATGAAGGGATTTTGCACTAAAACATCGAATAATGTACGACGGAGTGTTATAAGATGGGAAATCGGATACCAGATGAAATTGTAGACAAGGTGCAAAAGTCGGCAGATATCGTTGAAGTCATAGGTGATTATGTTCAATTAAAGAAGCAAGGCCGAAACTACTTTGGACTCTGTCCTTTTCATGGAGAAAGCACACCTTCGTTTTCCGTATCGCCAGACAAACAGATTTTTCATTGCTTCGGCTGCGGAGCGGGCGGCAATGTTTTCTCCTTTTTGAGGCAGATGGAGGGCTATTCGTTTGCTGAGTCGGTTTCCCACCTTGCGGACAAATACCACATTGATTTTCCAGATGATATAACGGTTCACACCGCAGTCCGGCCAGAATCCTCCGGAGAACAAAAAATGGCGGAGGCTCATGAGCTTCTGAAGAAATTTTACCATCATTTGTTAATAAATACAAAAGAAGGTCAAGAAGCGCTGGATTATTTGCTTGCAAGAGGGTTTACAAAAGAGCTGATTGATGAATTTCAGATCGGCTATGCTCTTGATTCTTGGGATTTCATAACAAAATTTCTCGTCAAGCGGGGCTTCAGTGAAACGCAAATGGAAAAAGCGGGTCTGCTAATCAGACGCGAAGACGGAAGCGGATATTTTGACCGGTTCAGAAACCGGATCATGTTTCCGATCCATGACCATCATGGAGCTGTTGTGGCTTTCTCAGGCCGAGCGCTTGGCAGCCAGCAGCCAAAATATATGAACAGTCCGGAAACGCCGCTTTTTCATAAAAGCAAGCTGCTTTATCATTTTCACAAGGCCCGGCTTCATATCAGAAAGCAGGAAAGAGCTGTCTTATTCGAGGGATTCGCTGATGTCATATCAGCGGTAAACTCAGGCGTAAAAGAGAGTATAGCGACGATGGGCACGTCTCTGACAGATGATCATGTAAAGATTCTGAGAAGAAACGTGGAGGAGATCATTCTTTGCTATGACTCTGATAAAGCCGGATATGAAGCCACCTTGAAAGCTGCAGAGCTTCTTCAGAAAAAAGATTGTAAAGTCAGAGTCGCAATGATCCCTGACGGATTGGATCCTGACGATTACATTAAACAGTACGGCGGAGAAAAATTCAAAAACGACATTGTCGATGCAAGCGTTACGGTAATGGCGTTTAAAATGCAATATTTCCGGAAAGGAAAGAACCTGGCCGATGAAGGCGATCGATTAGCTTACATTAAAGAAGTGCTTAAAGAAATCAGCGCGCTGTCAGGATCACTTGAACAGGAAGTCTATGTGAAACAGCTTGCTTCCGAATTTTCGATTTCCCAGGAGTCATTAACTGAGCAGCTGACTGTATTCGGCAGGCAAAACAAACCTGCTGACAGCAGCGGTGAAACGAAAACAAGAAGAGCGCATCTGACAACTAAGGCAAGGCAAAAACGGCTGCGCCCGGCGTATGAAAATGCAGAAAGGCTTTTACTGGCGCATATGCTTCGTGACAGGGGTGTCATAAAAAAAGTCATTGACCGGGTCGGGTTTGAATTTAATATTGATGAACACCGTGCTTTGGCCGCCTATCTGTACGCTTTTTATGAAGAGGGTGCCGAGCTGACGCCTCAGCATCTTATGGCCAGGGTGACGGATGATCATATAAGCCAGATACTGTCTGATATTTTAATGCTCCAGGTTAATCAAGAACTCAGCGAGGCCGAGTTATCAGATTATGTGAAAAAAGTGTTGAATCACAGAAAATGGTCAATGATAAAAGAAAAAGAGGCGGAAAGAGCCGAAGCCGAAAGGCAAAAAGATTTTTTGAGAGCGGCATCTCTGGCTCAAGAAATCGTTACTTTAAACCGATCTTTAAAATAACTAGGACAACTGATGAGGAGCTTTCATTGGCAATGATTCCTTGCGGAGGAGCAAATAGATCGCTTGACCTCATCATGAATTGTCATTTCATTATTCGCACATTGTTAAAGGCAGTTCACATAGAAAACGCCTGAATGGACCGAATAAGAATCATACCGCTTTTAGAATTCGTTGCAAGCTTTGGAAGGAGGGATCCATAATGGCTGATAAACAAACCCACGAAACTGAATTAACAATCGACCAAGTGAAAGAGCAATTAACCGAGTCTGGTAAAAAACGTGGCGTTTTGACATATGAAGAAATTGCTGAGCGTATGTCCAGCTTTGAGATTGAATCAGACCAAATGGATGAGTATTATGAATTTTTAGGTGAACAAGGTGTTGAATTAATTAGTGAGAATGAAGAAACGGAAGATCCTAATATTCAGCAGCTTGCCAAAGCCGAAGAAGAATTTGACCTTAATGACCTAAGTGTACCGCCTGGTGTCAAAATCAATGACCCAGTTCGTATGTATTTAAAGGAAATCGGCCGGGTTAACCTTCTTTCTGCAAAGGAAGAAATCGCCTATGCGCAAAAAATTGAAGAAGGTGATGAAGAATCCAAACGCAGATTGGCTGAAGCGAACCTGCGGCTTGTTGTCAGCATCGCCAAACGGTACGTCGGACGCGGAATGCTGTTCCTTGACCTGATCCAAGAAGGTAACATGGGTCTGATGAAAGCCGTTGAGAAATTTGATTATCGTAAGGGTTATAAATTCAGTACGTATGCTACGTGGTGGATCAGACAGGCGATTACACGCGCCATTGCCGATCAGGCGAGAACGATCAGGATCCCCGTTCATATGGTTGAAACCATTAATAAATTAATCCGCGTACAGCGTCAGCTATTGCAAGACTTAGGCAGAGAGCCAACACCTGAAGAAATTGCGGAAGACATGGATTTAACACCTGAAAAAGTACGTGAAATCTTAAAAATAGCACAAGAGCCAGTGTCTCTTGAAACACCGATCGGTGAAGAGGATGATTCCCATCTTGGTGATTTCATCGAAGATCAAGAGGCTACTTCACCTTCAGATCACGCGGCATACGAGCTATTGAAAGAGCAGCTTGAAGACGTGCTTGATACGTTAACAGATCGTGAAGAAAATGTATTGCGGCTTCGATTCGGTCTTGATGACGGACGTACAAGAACATTGGAAGAGGTCGGCAAGGTATTTGGAGTTACGAGAGAGCGTATTCGACAAATCGAAGCGAAAGCGCTGCGGAAACTAAGACATCCTAGCAGAAGTAAACGTTTGAAAGATTTTCTAGAATAAGATGGAACGGGTCTTGCAGATCCGTTCTTCTTTTTTTAAAAAGATATATGGATAATATGCCTTTATTTTACTGAAAAATGATGTCATTTGCAAATGAACATTGTGATGAAAAATTTCAATATACCAATCCATATTTTCTATTGTAAGCGTATTCAATACATTATACAATAGAATAAAAGGAATGTTAGAGAAATAGGCATGATTTGATTCAATTTTGTATAAAGTGTGAATAAAAAACTTTTGTATGCCAATCCATTTACTTTTTGTAAAAATAAGTTAGAATTAGAAGTGTTTACATAGGGGGAAGGATCATAAAGGGGGAAGGGAAATGAAATGGAATCCGCTTATTCCATTTTTACTGATCGCTGTTTTAGGAATTGGTCTGACTTTCTTTTTATCAGTAAAGGGGCTTGATGACTCTCGCGAGATTGCGAGCGGCGGAGAAAGCAAGTCTGCTGAAAAAGATGATGCAAACGCTTCACCTGAAGATATTTACAAGGCGAATTGTATCTCGTGTCACGGGGAAAATTATGAAGGAGTTTCGGGTCCGAGTTTAAAAGGTGTAGGGGATAAGAAGGATGTCGCTGAAATCAAAACAAAGATTGAAAAAGGCGGTAATGGAATGCCTTCCGGTCTTGTTCCGGCTGATAAGCTTGATGACATGGCAGAATGGGTGTCTAAAATTAAATAAAGGATGTATCTTTCTCCTTATACGTTCTCAGGCCGCCGAGATGTTCTCGACAGCCTTTTATTTTTGTCCGGTCATCCCATACTTGATGTTGTTCCTGCAAAGAAATAAACTGAAAGTCATTCGCTCAGCTTGGATTTCGGGCGGATTTTTTATATGATAGAAAAGGAAAAAATGATTGAGAAAAGTTGTGATGACTAGTGAACGAATTAAAATTATCAAAACGATTACAAACAGTAGCGGAGTACATACCGGATGGAGCAGTAGTAGCGGATATTGGTTCTGACCATGCCTACCTTCCCTGTTATGCGGTGCTGAATCGTAAAGCCAGCAAAGCTATTGCTGGAGAAATAACAGACGGTCCATTCTTATCTGCCAAACGGCAGGTCGAAAAATCTGGTTTAAGTGCACACATAACGGTAAGGCAAGGAGACGGCCTGGAAGTGCTTCAGAAAGGTGAGGCTGACGCCATAACAATTGCCGGAATGGGCGGGTCACTGATCGCTCATATTTTAGAAGCAGGCAAAGAAAAACTGACAGGTAAAGAACGGCTTATTTTACAGCCGAATATTCATGCCGTTCATATTAGAGAGTGGCTGTATAAAGAAGGATACGCACTTATTGATGAAGTGATTCTAGAGGAAGACGGAAAGTGCTATGAGGTGCTTGTCGCCGAATCCGGAGACAGAGATGCAGCTTATGCAAGAATTTCTTTGCCGGCCGGAATGCTCGTAGGCCCATTTTTGGCAAAAGAAAAGAATGCTGTATTTTTGAAAAAATGGACACAAGAACTTCACCATACTCAAAACATATATGAGCAGATCAGCCGTGCTGCAACATCTGAAGATAACAAACAGAAATTGAAGGAACTAACCGATCGAATGAAGCTATTAAAGGAGGTTATCGATCATGGCTAAAACGGTAAACGGACAGCAAGTCATCCAGCTGTTTGAACAATTTTCTCCGAAAGCCTATGCAGTTGAGGGCGATAAAATCGGTCTGCAAATCGGCAGTTTACATAAACCGGTTAAAAATGTGATGGTTACGCTGGATGTATTGGAAAGCGTTGTCGATGAAGCGATTGAAAAAGATGTTGATTTAATCATTGCGCACCATCCTCCTATTTTCCGGCCGCTAAAGCATATTTCAACTGATCAGCCCGGCGGAAGGCTGATTGAAAAGTGTTTGAAGCATGATATCGCTGTCTATGCGGCTCATACAAACTTAGATGTTGCTGACGGCGGCGTAAATGATCTGCTTGCTGAGGCCTTGGAGCTGAGTGAAACTGAAGTATTGGCCCCTACTTATACCGATCCTCTTAAAAAGCTGGTCGTATACGTGCCGAAAGAATATGAGGAGCAGGTCAGAGGAGCGCTGGGAAATGCGGGGGCAGGCCATATCGGTGAGTACAGCCATTGTGCGTTTTCATCAGAGGGCATTGGCAGCTTTAAGCCACTGGACGGCGCACAGCCTTTTATCGGAGAGGTAGGAGAGCTTGAGCTCGTTCATGAAGTCAGACTGGAGACTGTGTTTCCTAAAAGCATAGAAAAAGCCGTTATAAACGCAATGATAAAAAGCCATCCATATGAAGAAGTCGCTTATGATGTTTATCCTGTCGAACAGTCACCAGCTGAAAAAGGGCTAGGGCGTGTCGGAACACTTAAAAATGAAATGACGCTTCAGGAATTCGCTTTGTTTGTGAAAGACAAGCTTCAAGTGAACGGCGTCAGAATGGTGGGGCAGGCTGACAGTATGGTGAAGAAAGTAGCTGTTCTCGGAGGCGACGGGAACAAGTATATCCACCAGGCAAAACGAAAAGGCGCAGATGTTTACGTTACAGGTGATCTATATTTCCATGTTGCCCATGATGCGATGATGCTTGGTCTGAATGTCATTGATCCCGGCCATTACGCTGAAAAAATCATGAAAGAAGGCGTCACAAAAAAACTGACGTCAATGTGTAAGGATAAAAAAGTAGACGTCAATATCTTTATTTCTGAAACGGATACAAATCCATTTACTTTTCTATAAAAAAACTGAGGCTGTGAGGGCCTCAGTTTTTTGCTTTCACTTTCGGAAGGATTTTTTTGAGCGGGACATTGTGTTCGGTTGTCCAAGTTGATGGGTCTTCATGATCGAACTGTTCTAAAAAGCGAATCACTTCTTTGGTGATCGGTGTCGGTGTTGAAGCTCCGGCAGTAACGGCGACGGTATTTACGCCTTTAAGCCATTCCAATTTTAATTCGCTTAGATCGCCGATTCGGTACGCTTTTGTCCCGGCTATTTCCTCTGACACTTGCGCAAGCCGGTTTGAATTGTTGCTTTTCGGGTCGCCGACAACGATGGTTAAGTCCGCTTTTTTCGCCTGTTCCGATACAGCTTCCTGTCGTACCTGAGTAGCCAGGCAAATTTCTTGGTGATATTCAACGTGAGGATATTTTTCCTTCACAAGCTCCATAATATCGTGAACATCCCATTGAGACATTGTCGTTTGATTTGTTACGATCAATTTTTCAGCTTGGATATTGAGATTTTTGACATCTTCCGGCGTTTCAACCAAGTGAACGATATCAGGCGCAACGCCAACCGCTCCTTCCGGCTCCGGATGGCCTTTTTTGCCGATATAGATTACGTGGTATCCTTTTTCTTTCATGTCTAAGATTAAATTGTGTGTTTTCGTTACATCCGGACATGTAGCATCTATTGCGACTAATCCTTTTTCTTCGGCGATTCGTCTAACCTCGGGAGAAACGCCGTGCGCTGTGAAAATGACAGTTCCTTTGTCAACCTGCTTTAGGATGTCCAGTCGATTAGCGCCGTCCAAAGTATAAATGCCATCTTCCTCAAACGCATCAGTGACGTGTTTATTATGAACAATCATCCCGAGTATATAAATGGGTCTTGGCAAGCTTTTATCCAGTGCCGCGTTTTTAGCGATTACCATAGCGTCAACAACACCATAGCAATAGCCGCGCGGCGAAATTTTAATTACGTCCATTTTCGGTTGTCCTCCAATACAGAAGTGAGTAAAGGCAATATAAAAAGCCGTAATCAAACGGCTCTAATCTTGCATTCTTCTGATCTCCATTATAGCCAAACTCACTCCAGATATCAAAGAATGTTAAATATATAATCTCGGCTTTGAACTGCCTGATGTTTTTTTCGAGGAAGGGGAGGGCGTTTCATTTTTCTTTGAGACAGATGTTTTTGATTCTTGTTCCTTCAAGTCCGGTGCTTCTGTTTTTTTTGCAGGTGATGAACTGCTTGCTTTTGATTTTTTCTTTTCGGCAGAGTCGTTGGACGCAGTTTTCTTTTCTGTTTCTGCACTTTCTTCCGATTCTGTCTTCGTTTCTTCTTCAGTGCCCTCTGTATCATCGTTTTTGCTTAATTGACTGTAAAGCTTTATCATTGCCGGCAGATTGCGGACTAAGGGTCCGTACTGCTGGATCATAGGGGTGACTTGCTGCGCCATGCCGAGCACTTTTTGCACATTGTTGAGCATACTGGATAACGATGCCGGATTAGCGAGATTTTGAATGCCTTGCAGACCTGCTCCTCCGCCTGCGGCTGCTCCGGGGGCCCCTGTACCTCCTGCGCCGGGCAAAAATTTGGACAGCATCCCTTTTAAGCCTGTGCCCGCCCCATTTCTTGCTCCAGCGTTTGGCTGAGGAAGAAATTGCTGCCCTGATTGCTGGAAACCTTGCTGCGGCGGACCAAATGAAGGCCTTCGCATTGCAGGCGTTGCTCTTCCCATCATGCGCTGGTTTTGCATAGGGCGGGGCGGACCGGGCTGCGGATAGTTTCTCATTGGCTGCTGCTGTGAAAACATACTTGTACCTCCTTTCAGCTCTCTCTGCTATTACAATATGCATGGGTTTCGGTATTTGCTTTCCTTATCTGAATAAAACAAACGCCTTCCAAACGTGGTGTTTTTAAGGTAAATCGGGTATAATGTGATGATGGACACATAATGTGCCGCTTTAAGGAGCTGGGAAAAATGAAAGAAACTAAATTTGATGTGTATGAATTGAAACCGTTTATTATAGATGCAGTACATCGCCTTGGTTTTTATGAACCGACTGATATTCAAAAAAGGCTGATTCCTGCTGTATTAAAAAAAGAAAGCGTCATCGGACAGTCTCAGACGGGAACCGGAAAGACTCACGCTTACTTACTTCCTTTGTTAAATAAAATTGATCCCGCTAAGGATGTCGTTCAGGTGGTCATCACGGCTCCGACGCGCGAGCTTGCCAACCAGATTTATCAGGAAGCGCTGAAAATCACGCAGGGTGCAGAAGGCGATTCGATCCGTTCGAAATGTTTTATCGGAGGAACAGATAAGCAGAAAGCCATTGATAAACTGAAAACGCAGCCGCATCTAGTCGTCGGAACGCCGGGACGGATTGCGGATTTAATCAAAGAACAGGCACTAAGTGTTCATAAAGCTGAGTCTCTTGTTATTGATGAAGCTGATTTAATGCTGGATATGGGGTTCCTTGCAGATGTTGATTACATTGGCTCACGCATGCCAGAGAATCTGCAGATGCTTGTGTTCTCTGCAACGATCCCGGAAAAGCTGAAACCGTTTTTGAAAAAATACATGGAAAACCCGAAATATGCCCACGTGGAGCCGAAACAGGTCACTGCTGCAAAAATTGAGCATATTCTTATTCCTTCAAAGCACCGTGATAAGGACAAGCTCCTTTTCGATATCATGTCTAATCTGAACCCATACTTAGGCATTGTGTTTGCCAATACGAAAAACGCTGCCGACCATATTGCCAAATATTTGATGGGCAAAGGTATGAAAATCGGACTTCTGCACGGCGGCTTAACGCCTCGTGAGCGGAAAAAAGTCATGAAGCAGATTAATGATTTGGAATTCACTTATGTAATTGCAACTGACCTCGCCGCAAGAGGCATTGATATTAAAGGTGTCAGCCATGTCATCAACTATGAGCTGCCTGATGATCTTGATTTCTATGTTCACCGTGTGGGCAGAACAGCGCGCGCGGGTTCTTCAGGACAGGCCATGACAATTTATGAGCTTTCTGATGAGGATGCATTGGTGAAGCTTGAGAAAATGGGCATTGAGTTTGATTACCTGGAGATTGAAAAAGGCGAATGGAAAAAAGGCGATGACCGCCAGCGCCGCCAAAAGCGTAAAAAGACGCCTAACGAAGCAGATGAAATCGCCCATCGTCTCGTGAAAAAGCCGAAGAAGGTCAAGCCGGGATATAAAAAGAAAATGAGCTACGAGATGGAGAAAATTAAGAAAAAACAGCGAAGAAATCAATCTAAAAAAAGAAAGTAGGGGAACCGGTTGTTGAGAATAGGTTCACACGTCTCTATGAGCGGGAAACATATGCTTCTGGCTGCGAGTCAGGAAGCAGTCTCTTACGGGGCGAACACGTTTATGATTTATACAGGTGCGCCGCAAAATACGCGCCGAAAAAAAATTGAAGACTTAAATATAGAAGCCGGCCGCGCTCACATGCAGGAAAACGGGATCGACGAGATTATCGTACACGCGCCTTATATTATTAATATTGGCAATACGGTCAATCCGGCTACGTTTGAGCTTGGTGTTGATTTTCTCCGCTCTGAAATTGAGCGGACAGCTGCTATCGGCGCGAAGCAAATCGTCCTTCACCCGGGTGCTCATGTTGGCGCGGGAGCCGAAGAAGGCATTAAAAAAATTATTGAAGGCTTAAATGAAGTCATTGATCCGAATCAAAATGTGCAGATTGCATTAGAAACAATGGCAGGCAAAGGATCTGAATGCGGCAGAAACTTTGAAGAGCTTGCGCAAATTATTGATGGCGTGACACACAATGAGCATTTGTCTGTATGCTTTGACACATGCCACACACATGATGCCGGCTACAATATTGTCGAAGATTTTGACGGAGTGCTGAATGAGTTCGATAAAATTGTCGGTATTGACAGAATCAAAGTGCTCCATATCAATGACAGCAAAAATATCAAAGGCGCTAGAAAAGATCGTCATGAAAATATTGGCTTCGGGGAAATCGGGTTTGACGCATTGCAATATGTCGTTCATCATGAGCAATTAAAAGATATCCCGAAAATTCTTGAAACGCCGTATGTCGGTGAAGATAAAAAGAACAAAAAACCGCCGTACCGTTTTGAGATTCAAATGCTGACAGAAAAGCAATTTGACAACACATTACTCGAAAAGATTTTACAGCAATAAAAAAGGGGGGATTGGATCCCCCCTTTTTTAGTTTGTGAACTGTTTGAAAAGTTCATGAACAGTTTGGGCTGTTTCTTTTGAAGTAATGGATTCTACTTGTTTCAGCAGCCGCGTACGTTCCTGCTCATTAAAAATATTCACATTTTTCCCGTATAACAGGTTTGCTACTTCAACTGCCTGCGGTTTTGTCAGACTGATTCCGTATTGCTTAGAGTACTTCAATAAATCTTCAGCAGTGGCTTGATTGAGCCTCTGCAAAATAATTCTTTGAAATAATATCATCGAACATTCCACCTCTCAGACATAATGTATGGGCAAATCAGTAAAATGTGTCAGCATTTCATGGTAAAATAGAGTCATAGTCTATTTAAAATAGTTATTGCAGGAAAGGAGATTTTATGACCCCAACAAAACAACACAAAAGAGAATCATTTACCCACTTTATATTCAGGGTCATCATGATTCTGATTGGAGCTGCGTCTGCGGCGGTAAGTATTGAATTATTTTTAGTCCCCAATGATTTTATTGATGGAGGCATTATCGGTGTATCACTTATTTTAGACCACCTCTTTATGTCAAACCCCTTTCTGAATTTCGCTGTATTCGTTGTCATTTTAAACATTCCTTTTATGATCTTCGGGTATAAATATATCGGTAAGACCTTCCTCGTTTCTACTGTTATCGGGATTGTCGGCCTTGCCTTAATCGAATCCTCGCTTCACCACGTAGAAGCCATTACGACACAGCCTATTCTGGCTACAGTATTCGGAGGTCTTTTGCTCGGCTTTGGTGTCGGGCTGGTGATTCGAAACGGTGGTTCAATGGACGGCACAGAAATACTCGGTATCCTTCTAACGAAAAAACTGCCGTTTTCAGTTGGTGAGTTTGTGATGCTCATCAATGTATTTATCTTTATTTGGGCCGGTTTTGTGTTCGGTCCTGAGCAAGCTATGTATTCTTTCATGACTTACTACATTGCCATGAAAACCATTGACGCGGTCATCCAAGGACTTGATGAAACAAAAGCTGTGATTATTGTCTCGGATCAGTATGATGAAATTTCCGACGCTATATTACACCGTCTCGGACGCGGAACAACGAAGCTGAAGGGAAAAGGCGGCTACACAGACGAGGAAAAAGATGTGATTTATGCAGTTGTCACAAGGCTGGAAGTGACCAAGCTCAAATCCATTGTGTTTGAAGTCGACGATAATGCATTTATTACAATTATGAATACTCATGAAACAAGAGGCGGTAAATTCAAAACCGCAATCCACTAGGCTTTCATTTACTTTTATTCATTTTATGGGTATAATTTTATCAGTAGTAAAGAAAATGGCTTGCTGGTCAGACAGCTGCCATTTTCTTTTTGATATATAAGATACGTTCGTTCATAAGCAAAGCGAAAAGGGGGGCCCTTCATGAACGTACAAGAAGCGCTGAACTTACTGAAAGAAAACGGATATAAATATACAAGCAAACGGGAAGATATGCTTCAGCTTTTTGCTGATTCGGACAGGTATCTGACCGCTAAAAATGTACTGTCTGCACTAAATGATGATTATCCCGGTTTAAGCTTTGATACGATTTATAGAAACCTTTCTTTATATGAAGAGCTAGGTATTTTGGAAACGACTGAGCTCTCCGGTGAAAAGCTGTTCCGATTTAAATGCTCATTTACTCATCATCACCATCACTTTATTTGCCTGGCTTGCGGCAAAACAAAGGAAATTGAGTCTTGTCCGATGGATAAGCTCTATGATGACCTAGATGGCTATCAGATCAGCGGGCATAAATTTGAGATTTACGGCACATGTCCAAGCTGTGAACAGGAAAAACAAGATCAACCTTCTGCGTAAAAGTTAAGGATAGAGAAAAAGGAGCCTGATCAGGCTCCTCAGGCTGTCGAGAAAATCTCGACAGCCTTTATTTTTCCTTAAAATATCCATTCTCCTGTAATAAAATAAAAGAAAGACTAAAAAGGACGGTGTCTTTCCCATGTTCCACACAAGAAATTCTTCTCAAAATGCAGCCGAATTTGTTCTGCTTGACCAACTCGTCGAAGAGGATCATCTGCTTCGAAAAATTGATAAATACATAGACTTCTCTTTTATCATTGAAAAGGTTAAGCCGTACTACAGCGAAAACAAAGGCCGCCCCTCACTTGATCCGCTGATTTTATTCAAAATGATGTTTATCGGCTACCTCTACGGTATCCGTTCAGAAAGACAGCTCGAAAAAGAAATTTACTACAATATGGCATACAGATGGTTCCTCGGATTGAACATAAATGACCCAGTTCCGCACCACTCCACCATCAGCTGGAACAGACGCACACGCTTTAAAGATACAACCATCTTCCAAGACATTTTTGATGAAATCGTTCTCCAGGCCATCAATCATGATATGGTGGGCGGACGTGTCCTATTCACCGATTCAACTCATCTGAAAGCCAATGCCAATAAGCACAAATACACAAGAAAAACGATTGAACAGGATACTCAAAACTATATCAAGGATTTAAATGAAGCCATTCAAGAGGATCGGGAAGAACACGGAAAAAAGCCATTAACAATCAAAGAGGAGGTGAAAGCTGAAAAAGAGATCCGCCACAGTACAACCGATCCGGAAAGTGGATATCTATATCGTGAAAATAAACCGGAGGGTTTCTTTTATTTAGATCACCGCACAACGGATATGAAATACAACATTATCACAGATACCTATGTCACACCTGGAAATGTCCATGATTCTGTGCCTTATCTTGACCGATTAGACCACCAAATCGCACGATTTGGGTTTCAAGTAGAAGCCGTCGCCCTTGATTCCGGATATTTAACGACTCCGATCTGTAAAGGATTATCTGACCGCCAAATCTTTGGTGTCATCGCACATAGACGTTATCACCCTACGCGGGGCTTGTTTCCAAAATGGAAATTTCATTATGACAGTGAACAAGACAGATATATTTGCCCGAACCAGCAAACCCTTACGTACTCAACAACTGACCGAAAAGGCTACCGGTCATATAAATCAAATCCTGAAATATGTTCCGCATGCCCATTGCTTGAACAATGCACGAAGTCAAAGAACCGCCAAAAGGTCCTCACCCGGCATGTGTGGGAAGACCATAAAGAAAAGGTCAGACAAAATCGCTTGTCTGTTTCAGGAAAAAACCTCTACAAAAAAAGAAAAGAAAAAATAGAGCGAAGCTTTGCAGATTCAAAACAGCTGCATGGGCTTCGCTATTGCAGGTTGAGGGGAAAACGGAATGTGAGTGAACAAGTTCTCCTCACAGCCGCATGCCAGAACATGAAGAAGATTGCCACATACCTAGCCAAGCAGGGCTAGGCATGTGGGAGCGCTTTTTCTGCATCTGAAACCTGATGAATATCTAAAGAAACTGTATAAAACAAAAAAGCTTGTAGAAAAAACATCGTTTTCTCTACAAGCTGAGGAGCCTGATCAGGCTCCTTTTTTAATTTTTCACTCGTATGAAATAATGTTTATTTTCATTTATCCATTGAACCGCTTCGAGCCAGTTGTTAACTCTAATGATGTTTGAATCGATCGGAAGCTGGTTATAAGGCGAATTGAATAAAATCACCGGTATTCCGGCTTCTTTTGCAATCATCATTGCGTTTCCGTGATGATCCTCAAAAAACAAGTCGATGTCATGTTTTTTGACCGCTTCGACTTTATGATGCCCGCCCACGAGCTCTATGTGGTCATAATGGATGTTTTGTCTGTCAAACCATTCGAACGTAACATCGCTTAAATGAGTCCTTCTCGCCGTAATATAAATCAGCCGGTGCTCCTCTTTGAGGAGGTCAAGGGACTGTTTTGCATGCTGCGCAAGAAGTGCTTCTTTATATATGATTGCTTCATTTTGATTCATCCAATCCCAAAATTCTTCCTGTGTAATATGTAACAGTTTTGTTAAATCATAATCCGTCATATCGTTTAATGAAATGGAAAGATTAAACGAGCGGTTTAAATAAGGGACGAATGTATCCTGAGCCGTGATTGTGCCGTCAATATCTATTCCTAAGCGTAACATGCCCACACTCCTTCAGTTTCATCCTTTCAAGTGTAACATAAACAATTAACATTTCCAGAAAAGTTTAGCAAACATGAATCAGCAAAAATGGATCAAACTATAAAAGCTCCTTTATAAAACAGAAGGGGGAATTGAAGGTGGCAAACGATTACGAAAAACGTGATAACAACAGTTACTATGTAGATCATGGTTCTGAAGGAACAAATATTACCCGCGACAATGATGGTTTTTTTGAGGAAACGGCTGCTGAAATTGCAGAGCCTTTCCGTGCTTCTGACCGAAGCGGTGACCAAGAGAATGACCGCAGCGGCGGAAATGTCAATGAAGGACGGGGGATAGGGTATATCGCTTTAGCCTTGTCCATTATTTCATTGTTTGTTCTTCCTGTTTTGTTGGGAGCTGCCGGTATTATTGTCGGCTATATCGCAAGAAGAAGAGGAGCCCAAAGCCTGGGTGCATGGGCTATGGGGATTGGTGTTGTCTCATTAGTGCTTGGAATATTTATTATTCCATTTTTCTAAATTCAAAAAAGCTTGACGGGTTCCCGTCAAGCTTTTTGTGTTTCTTCAGCTAATTTCGCTTTTTCAGCCTCAAGCTTTGCGTAGTGCTCTTCAGCAAGTATGTCGATTTCTTTTTTCAGTTCTTCAACCATTGTTTCTTCTGGAACCTTACGGACAATTTTACCTTTTCGGAACAGAAGGCCTTCGCCGCGTGCTCCAGCGATGCCGATATCAGCTTCTCTCGCTTCACCCGGGCCGTTTACCGCACATCCGAGAACGGCAACTTTAATCGGCGCTTTCACTTTAGAAATGTATTCTTCCACTTCGTTGGCGATACTTATCAAATCAATCTCGATACGGCCGCAAGTCGGGCATGAGATGAGGGTTGCAGCGTTAGAGGCCAAACCAAAGGATTTCAATAGCTCTCTCGCTACTTTAACCTCTTCAACCGGGTCTGCGCTTAATGAGATACGCAGGGTGTTACCGATGCCCTTGCTTAAAATCGCGCCAAGTCCTGCTGCGCTTTTTACTGTACCGGCAAACAGCGTTCCTGACTCGGTGATTCCGAGGTGAAGCGGGTAATCAAATGCTTTTGACGCTTTTTCGTAAGCCTCGATGGCAAGGTTTACGTCAGAAGCCTTCATGCTGACGATAATATCGTGAAAATCTAGATCCTCAAGAATCTTAATGTGATGAAGAGCACTTTCTACCATGCCGTCTGCTGTCGGATATCCGTATTTTTCTAAAATCCGTTTTTCCAATGAACCTGCGTTTACACCAATTCGGATTGGAATCCCTTTTTCTTTCGCCGCTTTAACGACCGCTTCGACTTTTTCACGGCGGCCGATGTTGCCTGGGTTGATTCGTATTTTATCTGCGCCGCCTTCAATGGCTTTTAACGCAAGCTTATAATCAAAATGAATGTCAACAACGAGCGGAATGGAGATGCGTTTTTTAATATCCGCAATGGCGTTTGCCGCCCGTTCATCCGGACAAGCCACCCGCACGATTTGGCATCCGGCTTCAGCCAGCCGGTTAATTTCCGCAACCGTTGCTTCTACATCATGTGTTTTGGTTGTTGTCATGCTTTGGATAACGACTTCATTGTTACCGCCTATTGTTAAAGGTCCCACTTTAACGGGACGCGTTTTTGTACGATGGGTGATTTCACTCACTTGTCAATCGCTCCTTCATTGTAGTTGCCGCTTCTAGATAGAATAAACCTAGTATGGTGTATGTCAATGTATTTTACAAATTATATTGTAACAGTGTATTCGCCGAACTGACAAGAAATTAACGTTAATTATGGGTAGACCGGGAATTTGTATGCTGTTCCTGCTTGAATCGTATTGGCTTTTACATTTGGATTAAGCGTTTCAAAATCCTTTACAATATCGTCAGGGGAACTTGCAGACCCGACAATTGACATGACCGTGTCACCCGGTTTTACCGTCACCGTTTTATACGCTGTTTCCTGTACAGCTGTTTTTGCCGATGCTTTATAGACAGGGAGGTTCTGAATGGGGATCGTTCCAATTTTAAGGTCATAAAAAATAATAAATAGGATAAAGAGAATGCTGAATACAAAAGTGAGACGTTTCATTGATTTTGCCTCCCGCATACAAAATTTTTATAACATTGTATGCTTGTCCGTGTTGATTCATGACAAAAGAAAAGAGACTGCGAAGGCAGTCTCCGAATTAAGCCACAGCTTTTTTGGACGGAAGCTCTTTTAATACGAGAAACAGGATGACAAAGTTAACAAACCAGTTGACTAAAAATTCACTTGGCACCGTTGTTTCTAACGCACGCATAACCGTAAAAAATATTGTTGAAAGGGTAATGGAGTAAGCAGAAAGCTTCCATAGCTGCTGGTAGGACAGCTGCTTTTGCTGACCGTTCTTTATGATTAGCCCGATAAGCGCCAAGAATGATACCTCAATAAATTTTCCCGCCGCTGTCACGAGAAAAATGAGAACTGATAGAACAGTCACGATCATTGTTTTATTTTGGTTTAACCCTGCAGTGACATCTTTTTTGGTTAAATCTGACGGCATCATTGAGTAAGCCATCTCTTGGGCCTGTCCGTCAATGGCCAAAACAAACTTATCCTGAAGTATACCTATTGCGTTTTGCTTTGCTTCGATTTGTTCCGTGCCATATGCATCCGTCGGATCAAACACAATGACAAACCCGTTTGCCTTTGATTCTGTGGCTTTTTTTTCATCCGTCTGAAGTTTGCCGTTTGAAATTGTGAAATCAGGGAAATCTTTGTTTAAAACGGATTTAAAGCCGTTCATAGATTGGACGGTCCCTGAGCTTACATAATAAGCAGTGGGAATCGCAAAAAGGACAGAAAGCAAAAATACATAAAGAATCGCTTTTCCGATTCCTTGAAATCTTGTTTTTGCAATATCCCGTGGAGAGTATGTACTTTTGATGAAAAGCTGAAATACATTCACTATCTTCACTTCCTAGCTATACAATATATGTTGCTTATTGTATCGTTGCCTGCGTATGAATACAAGGAAGACCTGCATTGGCAGAAGTGTAAGATCAGAGATGTAAGCATAATGAGGAGGATGGATTCTATGGATATTTTGTATTGGCTGTTGATCGCGGCACTATTTATCATCGCTTTTATCGGGCTTGTGTATCCTGTTATTCCAAGTGTTGTATTTATCGTTGCCGGTTTTGTATTATATGGATTTTTGTTTTCTTTCAGTCCGTATTCCTATATGTTCTGGCTGGTTGAAGCTGTATTCGCCGCAGTATTATTCGCCGCAGATTATGTTTCCAATCTGCTTGGTGTAAAGAGGTTCGGCGGAAGCAAAGCTGCTATTTGGGGGAGTACGATCGGTTTGTTGATCGGTCCCTTTGTGATTCCGGTTGCGGGGATTATTTTAGGGCCGTTTATCGGAGCTGTTTGCGCAGAGCTTATCGTACATCAAAAAGATGTAAAATCAGCGTTTAAAATTGGGCTAGGCTCATTGATCGGCTTTTTAACGGGGGTCATTGCAAAGGGAATTATTCAGCTTTTAATGATCGGATATTTTTTATGGACTGTCCTGTAAGAATTGCTGTCAGGAGGTTTAAGGGGGCGAAGTAACGGTTAAAGTGAAATATGTCTGCTGAAATAGCCAAATTGTGAGCTTTTTCATTGATTACACGGCGTTCTTTTGTTACATTGAATGAAGAAAGGCTCGCTGTGAAGCGGCATTTCAGTACATATATATTAAGGAGGAATTATCATGGCTTACGAACTTCCAGAATTACCTTATGCGTACGATGCTTTAGAACCGCATATCGACAAGGAAACTATGAATATTCATCATACGAAGCACCATAACACATACGTTACAAATTTAAACAAAGCGGTTGAAGGAAACACTGCTCTTGCAAACAAATCAGTTGAAGAGCTTGTTGCAGATCTAGATTCTGTTCCTGAAAACATCCGCACAGCAGTCCGCAACAATGGCGGCGGACACGCGAACCACAAATTATTCTGGACACTTTTATCTCCAAACGGCGGTGGCGAGCCAACTGGCGAGCTTGCTGAAGAGATCAACAGTGTATTTGGAAGCTTTGACAAATTCAAAGAACAATTCGCTGCAGCAGCAGCTGGACGTTTCGGTTCAGGATGGGCATGGCTTGTTGTAAACAACGGCAAACTTGAAATCACAAGCACGCCAAACCAAGATTCTCCGCTTTCTGAAGGTAAAACGCCTATCCTAGGTCTTGATGTTTGGGAGCATGCTTACTACCTTAACTATCAAAACCGCCGTCCTGATTACATTTCAGCTTTCTGGAATGTGGTAAACTGGGACGAAGTTGCTCGTCTTTACAGCGCAGCAAAATAATAACGCAAACAAGGCCCTCATAAAAGGGCCTTGTTTTTTATGTCTTCTCTTTACATATCTTGGTTTCAGTGAGACAGACTAAGGGGTAGTAAAGGGGAGTCAGTAATGAGCAAACTAAAAAAGGTAATTGGAGATGTAAATGTAAATAAAGGATTACTTCTTCTGCTGACCGTTGGCGGTCTTTACTCGTTAGGAATTGCGCTTTCCAATACATTTGTGAACGTGTATCTCTGGAAGCAGTCAGGGAAATTTATTGATTTGGCGATATACAACTTATCAATTGTGACGATGCAGCCGATAACATTTTATTTAGCTGGCCGATTAGCCAAAAAAATAGACCGGGTTTTCATTCTTAGATTCGGAGTGATTTTTTTAGCAGCATTTTATTTAAGTGTGCTGCTGGCTGGAGAAACTGCTGCATCACGTCTTGTTCTCATCGGAGCGGTGCTCGGAGTAGGCTATGGATTTTATTGGCTCGCGTTTAATGTGCTCACCTTTGAAATAACAGAGCCTGATACGCGGGATTTTTTCAACGGCTTTATGGGCATCCTGTCCTCATCCGCAGGAATGATTGGTCCGATTGTTGCAGGATTTGTCATCTCAAGGCTTGAAAATAATACGGGTTACACTGTCATTTTCAGTCTCTCCCTCAGTTTATTTGCACTGGCTGTCGTGATGAGCTTCTTCCTAAAACGGAGAGAATCAAAGGGCCAATTTATGCTGAGTAAGG
Organism: Bacillus sp. PK3-037; assembly: GCF_054161355.1. Classification (NCBI taxonomy): domain Bacteria; kingdom Bacillati; phylum Bacillota; class Bacilli; order Caryophanales; family Bacillaceae; genus Bacillus; species Bacillus sp. PK3-037. The sequence goes on from NZ_CP096408.1 coordinate 1,611,669, forward strand.
TATTTGGAGAACGCCACACTAATATGAACTGGCGGCGAATTACAAATGCGCATTTTTTTCAGGGCTTGAGAGAAGGGATTTTCGTCTTTTTAATCAGTGTTTTTGTGTTTATTGAAACAAACAGCGAACTGGCCCTCGGAACCTTTGGGCTCGTCAACTCTGCTGTTTCCTTTTTTGCCTATTATTTTGCATCAAGGCTGATTAAGAAAAAGGCCCGTAAAAAATCAATTTTGCTGGGCGGCCTTATTTTGTACGGTGCGCTGTTTTTGATACTCTTTCATATGAGCTTTACGACATTATTGACGTACGGCGTGTTTATTGCGATCGGCTATCCTCTTTTGCTCGTGCCTTATGTATCGCTTACATATGATGTCATAGGACGGGCCAGACATGCCAGAAAAGCGAGAATTGAATATATCGTGCTGAGAGAAATGTTTTTAAACGCAGGCAGAATTGTTTCGATTTTATGCTTTCTCCTTATCGTGGCCCTTTTTAAAGAAGATATGGGTATACCGTTGTCGCTTGCCATCTTGGGCATCGGACATCCGCTCATTTATTACTTTGTCAAGGATATTCGTTTTAAAGAGAAAGAAGAGGAAAATGAAACTATGGAAGAAGACGGCCACAAACGGGTGACTGAACCGAACCTTTTAAAAGGCGAAAGATAATTTTTTGGCAATAAGGGGTTATCTGTAGAAAAAAGTCGAAAAAACCTTTAAAATGAAAAATGGCACTCTTACTTGAGTGTCTTTTCTTTCTGTAAATAGAAAAAGGTGATGTTATGAGGAGAAATAAACAAAAAAAGCAAAATCATAAAGAGAAAAAGAAGTCGCTTCCGATCCGGCTGAATATTTTATTTTTGGCCGCTTTTGTCATATTCACCTGGATTATTGTGGAGCTTGGCATTAAGCAGATCGTTCAAGGTGATGATTACAAAAATCAAGCCAATCAGCAGGAACAAAGTGAAGTCAGCTCGGCGGTGCCGCGCGGGAAAATTTATGATCGGAATTTTAATGCCATTGTAACAAATAAGGCTTTAAATGCGATTACATACACCAGATCTAAATCTACAACGCAAGAACAGCGGTTGAAAATCGCAAAAAAGCTGGCAGATATGATTAAAGTCGAGACAAAAAAAGTAACAGAACGGGATAAAAAGGATTATTGGATTTTGACTAGGCCGAAAGAAGCGAAAAAGCTGATTACTTCTAAGGAAAGACAGCAGGTAGAAAATAAAAAATTATCAGATGATGATTTATACCAGCTCCAGCTAAAACGGATTACCGATAAGCAGCTGAATGAATTGACTGATAAAGACATGCAGATTCTCGCCATTAAAAGACAGATGGACTCCGGATATGCGTTAACACCGCAATACATCAAAAATGAAGATGTATCAGCGAAAGAAATGGCAGTTGTAAGTGAACATTTAGATGAACTGCCGGGTGTTGATGTCACGTCAGACTGGGAACGTGAATATCCGTATAAAAATCTTCTCCGCTCAGTGCTCGGAAGTGTTTCCAGCTCTGATGAAGGATTACCATCCAACTTGCTCGACCATTATCTGTCGCTTGGCTACAGCAGAAACGACAGGGTTGGTAAAAGTTATCTGGAATATCAATACGAAAGCCTTCTGCAGGGCCAAAAAGCTAAGGTGGAAAATATCACAGATTCAAACGGCAATGTAACAGGAACGAAGACCGTTTCTGAAGGGAAAGCCGGTAAAGACCTCGTGCTTACAATTGACATTGACTTGCAAAAATCAGTTGAAAAAATCATTGAGAAAAACCTCAAGTCTGCTAAAGCAAGACCAAGTACTGAATTGTTAGACCGGGCATTTGTCGTCATGATGGACCCGAGAAACGGTGAAGTGCTGACGATGGCGGGTAAGCAAATTAAAACAGAAAACGGGAAATATAAAATTGATGATTACGCACTAGGAAATATGACATCATCTTATGCTATGGGATCAGCTGTCAAAGGTGCAACTGTACTGACAGGTCTTCAAACCGGTGCCATCAATCTGAATACAGTTTTTCAAGATGAACCATTATATATTGGCCAGGATAAAAACGGCAAAAAATCGTGGACTACTTTGGGACCTGTTAATATTCAAAAAGCCTTAGAGCAGTCTTCAAACGTATTCATGTTTAAAACTGCAATCGCACTTGGAAAAGGTGAATATAAACCGCATCAAGCTTTACCGATTGATACTACGGCTTTTGATACATTCCGGAATTATTTCAGCCAATTTGGACTTGGTGTAAAAACTGGGATTGACCTTCCAAATGAAATGACAGGCTATAAAGGAACAAGCAGATTGACGGGATTCTTGCTAGACTATGCTATCGGCCAATATGATACGTATACACCGCTGGAACTAGCACAATATGTATCAACAATCGCAAATGGTGGCTACCGCTTGAAACCTCAGCTTGTAAAAGAAGTCAGACAGTCAGATGCGAAAAAAGGAATCGGGGCTGTCGTTGAATCTGTTCAGCCTGAAGTATTGAATAAAGTGGATATGAAGAGTAGCTATATTGAAGAGGTCCAAGCCGGATTTAGACGAGTCGCGACTAAAGGAACTGCGGCAAGTCAATTTGCTTCCGCATCTTATAAACCTGCTGCTAAAACAGGAACAGCACAATCGTTCTATGACGGACCAAATAAATCAAAAACAGGTGAAAGTACTTATAATACAACACTCGTTGCTTATGCGCCTGCTGATAACCCTGAGGTTGCCATCTCTGTTGTAGTTCCTTGGGCTTATGTAGATTACAGCGCTAAATATACCATTACGAATGAAATCGGCAGAGAAGTATTGGATAAATATTTTGAGCTGAAATCGAAGCAGGACAAAGAAGATACTCAGCAAAAAAATAAAGACAAAATTGAAGAAAAAGCAGAAAACACAACGTCTTCTGATAACTAAACAGAAACGCCCACATCATGTGGGCGTTTTTTTTATACAAAAAAATGCACGGATTTACAAAACCTTAACATTCGATTTAAACCTATTTTACATAGAACCTTTACTCTATACGTGTAGGACAAATTACACATTATACGCAGGGGGAATTCAGGAAATGAAAAAAAACAAATTGGTGCTAATGCTTCTGATGGCTGCTTTTATGATGATTGCAGCTGCATGCGGAAACGCAGGAGAAAGTGAAAAAACAAATAGCGGCTCTGCAAAAGGAGAAGAAAAGGCATCAGGTTCTTTAACCATTTCTGGTTCATCGGCCATGCAGCCATTAGTACTTGCAGCTGCAGAAAAATTTATGGAAGAAAACCCTGATGCTGATATACAGGTACAAGCAGGGGGGTCTGGAACAGGGCTTTCTCAAGTCTCTGAAGGGGCTGTTCAAATCGGAAATTCAGATGTTTTCGCTGAAGAAAAAGAAGGTATCGACGCAAAAGCGCTTGTAGACCATCAAGTTGCAGTAGTCGGTATGGCAGCGGCTGTAAACCCTGACACAGGTGTAAAAGATATCTCAAAAGATGAATTGAAAAAAATCTTCACTGGCAAAATCAAAAACTGGAAAGAGCTTGGCGGAAAGGATCAAAAAATTACGCTTGTAAACCGTCCTGATTCTTCAGGTACACGTGCTACATTTGTAAAATACGCGCTTGACGGAGAAGAACCAGCAGAAGGTATTACTGAGGATTCTTCCAACACTGTGAAAAAAATCATTGCTGATACTCCGGGAGCGATTGGATATCTTGCATTCTCATATTTAACAGATGACAAGGTAACAGCTTTATCTATTGACGGCGTGAAGCCAGAAGCGAAAAACGTTACAACTGGAGAATATCCAATCTGGGCTTATCAGCATTCTTATACAAAAGGCGAAGCGAAAGCTCTAGCGAAAGAATTTCTTGATTATCTAAAGAGTGAAGACATTCAAAAAAGCATTGTAACTGACCAAGGGTACATTCCGGTGACTGATATGAAAGTGACTCGCGATGCCAAAGGGAAGCAAAGCTGATCTAAATAAAAAGAGGAGTGCGGAGACTTCCGTTTCTCCTCTTAACACATTCATAGGAGTGTAAAACAATGATAAATAATAGAGAAAATATGTCTGTGAGCGAACGTTTAATCAGCTCAAGGCAAAACCGGCAATTGGATGAAGTTCGGGGAAGAATGATCGTGACAGCCTGCGCCCTTATAATGATAGCGGCATCTGTGGCGATCACCATTTTCCTCGGCATTAAGGGGCTGCAATCTTTTCTTGTAAATGGTGTAAGCCCAATTGAATTCTTAACGAGTCTGAATTGGAACCCTACAGATTCTGATCCGAAATACGGAGTGCTGCCTTTTATCTTTGGCTCATTTGCAGTAACGATTCTCTCCGCTCTCATTGCTGCGCCGCTCGGCATAGCAGGTGCGATCTTTATGACAGAAATTGCGCCGAATTGGGGGAAGAAAGTGCTGCAGCCGGTGATCGAATTATTGGTCGGCATCCCATCTGTTGTTTATGGATTCATAGGTCTTACAGTATTGGTGCCTTTTATTGCTCAGTTCAAAACGAGCGGAACAGGACACAGTTTATTGGCGGGAACGATTGTGCTTTCTATTATGATTCTGCCGACGATTACATCTATCTCAGCCGATGCGATGGCATCACTTCCGAAAAGCTTAAGAGAAGGTTCTTACGCTCTCGGTGCGACACGATGGCAGACCATTAGAAAAGTGCTTATTCCTGCAGCTTTTCCGACATTAATGACTGCCGTTGTCCTAGGTATGGCGCGTGCGTTTGGTGAGGCTTTGGCTGTCCAAATGGTCATTGGAAATACAAGAGTATTGCCTGAAAGTCTGTTTGACACCGCAGGAACATTGACAACCATTATTACGCTGAATATGGGCCATACCACATACGGAAGCGTTGAAAATAATACGCTGTGGTCAATGGGGCTTGTATTGCTGGTGATGTCATTCTTGTTCATCCTGCTTATTCGCTACTTGTCATCTAGGAGGAAAGTGTAATGAACCGCAAATTAACAGATAAACTGGCGACTGGAATGTTCGGTTTATGCGCAGCCATTATCGCCGCGATTCTAGTCGGTTTGTTTTCCTATATTATTATTAACGGTGTTTCTCAGCTCAGCTTTGATTTTATTACGACAAAATCAAGCGCCATTGCCGCAGGAGGCGGGATACGAGACCAGCTGTTTAACTCCTTTTATATTCTGTTTATCACGATGCTGATTACCATCCCGCTCGGGGTGGGCGGCGGAGTGTTCATGGCGGAATACGCGCCTAACAACAAAGTGACAGATTTCATCAGAACGTGTATTGAAGTCCTTTCATCTCTTCCATCAATTGTCATTGGGATGTTCGGCTTACTGATGTTTGTTAACCTGACAGGCTGGGGATATACGATCATAGGCGGGGCGCTGGCATTAACGGTCTTTAATCTTCCTGTTATGGTGCGTGTGACAGAAGACGCGGTCCGTTCAGTCCCTAAAGATTTGAAGGAAGCATCGCTCGCTTTAGGTGTTTCTCGCTGGCATACCGTAAAAACCGTTTTAATACCAAGTGCGATCCCTTCCATCATTACAGGTGCCATTTTAGCGTCAGGACGGGTGTTCGGGGAAGCGGCGGCTTTATTATTTACAGCAGGGCTTACAACGCCGCGTCTCAATTTTGCAGAGTGGAATCCGTTTTCTGAAACATCGCCGCTTAATATTTTCAGACCCGCTGAAACACTTGCGGTCCACATTTGGAATGTAAATACGCAAGGGATGATTCCGGATGCTGAAGCGATTGCCAACGGAGGTTCTGCAGTGCTGGTGATTTCAGTTCTAGTCTTCAATCTCGCGGCGAGATGGCTTGGGACAATAATCTATAAAAAGCTTACGGCAAATTAGACCGGAAAGAGGCGAAAACAATGTCTGAACAAATGCTAAAAGAAAAGCCTGAGAGAACGGTTATGATTCCTCAGCAGCAAAATGTGCTCGAGGTGAAGGATCTGTCTATTTTCTACGGAAACAAACAGGCTGTTCGTCACGTGAATATGGAGATTGAAAAAAATGCGGTGACCGCTTTGATCGGGCCGTCAGGATGCGGCAAATCTACTTTTCTTAGAAATATTAACCGCATGAATGACTTAATTCCTTCTGCAAGAAGTGATGGTGAAATTTTGTATGAAGGATTAAATATACTGGGAAGCAATATTAACGTTGTCAGTTTAAGAAGAGAAATCGGCATGGTCTTCCAAAAGCCGAATCCATTTCCAAAATCGATCTACCATAATATCACGCATGCATTAAAATATGCCGGAGAGCGGAACAAATCAGTGCTCGACGACATCGTGGAAGAAAGCTTAACAAAAGCGGCGCTCTGGGATGAAGTAAAGGACCGGTTGCATTCATCCGCACTTTCGTTATCAGGCGGTCAGCAGCAGCGTTTATGTATTGCCAGAACGCTCGCGATGAAGCCGGCCGTTCTTCTTCTTGATGAACCTGCTTCAGCGCTAGATCCGATTTCAAATGCGAAAATAGAAGAATTGATTACGGAATTGAAAAGCGAATACTCAATTATTATTGTTACTCACAATATGCAGCAGGCTCTGCGGGTGTCTGACCGGACGGCTTTCTTTTTAAACGGCGAGATCGTTGAATACGGACAGACCGAACAAATTTTCACAAGTCCGAAGCAGCAAAAAACAGAGGATTACATTAACGGGAAATTCGGATAGGAGGCTGGCAATGAGTATTGCTACCGAAGCTGTAAAGAAACAGGAAGTTTATCAAGTCAACGGAATGAATTTATGGTATGGGGAAAACCATGCTTTGAAAAATATCAATTTGAGCATTAATCAAAACGAAGTCACGGCGATTATCGGGCCGTCGGGATGCGGCAAATCGACATTTATTAAAACATTGAATTTAATGATTCAGATGACGCCGAATGTAAAGCTTGCGGGTGAGCTGAACTATAATGGCAGTAACATTTTAAAGGATAAAGTCGATATCGTAGATTTACGCAAAAATATCGGCATGGTATTTCAGAAAGGAAACCCGTTTCCGCAATCAATTTTTGATAATGTTGCTTACGGACCGAGAGTTCACGGCATCAAAAATAAAAAGAAGCTGCAAGACATTGCAGAAAAGTCACTAAAAGACGTGGCGCTGTGGGATGAGGTGAAGGATCGTTTGCATTCATCTGCACTCTCATTATCAGGCGGCCAGCAGCAGCGGCTCTGTATCGCCAGAGCTCTTGCGACAAATCCTGATATTTTACTGATGGATGAGCCGACATCTGCGCTAGATCCAATTTCGACGAGAAAAATTGAAGAGCTCATTCTTCAGCTGAAAAATAAATACACCATCGTTATCGTGACGCACAACATGCAGCAGGCAGCGAGGGTTTCTGATCAAACTGCATTTTTCTACATGGGTGAGCTTGTTGAATGCGACAATACAAATAAAATGTTCTCTCAGCCGAGAGATCAAAGAACACTCGATTATATTACAGGGAAATTCGGATAAAAAAACAGGCTGTTACATAGCCTGTTTTTTTTTATCGTGTTAATGTTTTAACGATCTTTTTGAAACTCATATCTGATTTTACTTTAAATTTTCCGGCACGGATCTCCTTGTGATACCCAGCGTCGATCACGTAGTCATTAAAGTCCTTAGCTGAAGAAATAATGCCTTCTTTTTCAAGAATAGCTGATACATCTGCGGTGCTCATGCCGTCTTTAATAATGAGTTTATACGTTTTTACTTTGTTTTTCGAGTCTGAGCTGCTGTCATCGCTCAGAGATTTCTCTTTTGAATCGAGAAGCTTTTGATATTCATCACGGTTAACAGAAACCATTTTTTTAGAATCGAGATAATTGTTCACGTCTTGCTCGGTTACTGTTTTTTGTTCTTTTACAGCAGCGGCTTGATCTTCATCTGTCAGATAAAAAACACTTGCGAGAACGGCTGTCGCTAATATGATACCGCCGGCAAATGCCTGAATGCCTCGTTTTGTCATACGAGCACCTTCTCATTATCTTTTATTATCGTATTCACGTCTTCTACTGATACATGCTCTGCTTTAGCAATTGCTTCAGCTGACATGCCGTTATTATATTTAGAAAGTATTTGTTTGGCGATCTTTTGATTGATGCCGCTGTTCTTTGCTTTGCGGATCACAAGGTTTGTTTCAAGTAATTCTTCCTCAAGCACTGTCATTTTCTTTTTGAGCTTATAAATTTCCTGCATAGCAGAAAGCTGCAATGTTTCAAGCTCCTGCTCGACATCTTTCATCGGATCTCGTTGAGAATATGAGAATGCAATTAGCGCTATACTGACGATAAACAACGCAATAATAGCAATTTCCACGTTTCATCACCTTCTATTCTTTTTTTATCCTTCTTTTTTATACCATAAAACAAGTGGATTCTAAAGGAATTCGCGAAAAAAACGAGTTTTTGTCGAGAAATCTTTCTTTTCTTCCTTTATGGGTAATGGTTTAATAGGATCACCGAGCCAATGGAAGGAAAGGAGAATGTGAAAAGCCTATGGACAAACACTCATTTCCTCATAACATTCGAAGCGGGATTCCTTTTTTTAGGGACATATTCGACATGAACATCCAAAACTCTCACACATTGACAGTCCGATGGAATCTTTCAGTTGAGACGATGAAACTGGCGGAAACCGTGCTTTTCGAAAAAACGCCGGACATGATAAAAGAAATCCGTATTTTTGTGAAAAGAAACGGTATAGAAGCTGTCAGGACGAAATGCATAAAACGGGATAAAGGGAAATGGACCATTGTTCAGGTGCCTGGTCATGCTTTATATCGCGCTGAATGCAGAATACTGAATTCGATAAATGTTTCTCTCAAACTAGCTGAAACAGAGGACATCTTTCTTGCAGAAAACGGTGTCAGCGACATAAACAGTTTCCGTAATGCAGAAATACATACCAGGTGGGAGGAGCAATTTTCTGCTTATACCTGCTATCGCAGTGAGGGAAGAGGGAAATGAACATTCTTATGCTTTCATTCGAGCATCCTAATAAACCGAAAAGCGGGCTTGGCGTTCATTTGAGCCGTCTTATTTCCTATTTAAATCCGCATATCAAAATAACGGTCTTCGTTCCAAGCGGTAAGCTATCTTCCTATGCGAATGTTGAAGACTTTATAGCTGATGTCAATGTTAGAATGGTTCAACAAGTGTTGTCATGCAATGAACGCTTTGATCTGATTCATGCCCATGATGACATGACGGCCCCTGCCGCTTATTATTTGAAAAAGCAGCTTGGCATTCCGCTTGCTGCAACGATCCACGGGCTTGAAAGCAGAAGGAAGCGTGCATGCAAAGAAACGCCTCATCCGTACAGGTTGCTGACGGAGAGGCTCCTCCTCGACATTTCCGACGAACTGATTGTGTTAAGCACTTTTATGAAGAGATCGATGAATAAGGCGTATCCGTTTCGTGAAAAAATAACCGTCATCCCAAGCCCTCTGTCTCTGCAGGCAAAAAGCGGCCTAGCTGAAAGGGTCATTCATAAAAGATACTTGTTTTCGTTTGGAAGGTTTGTTCCGGAAAAAGGGTTTTCACAGCTGTTAAAGGTATTTTCTATTCTGAACAAATGCCGGCCTGACCTTCAGTTGGTGCTAGCTGGACAAGGGCCGTTTCTGGCTGCCTATAAGAAACTGGCTGAGCAATTGAGCATAAAGGAAAGTGTAATGTTTTATCCTTTTTTAAATAGAAGAGAGATCGTGACGTTACTGTCTCAATGTGAAATGGCTGTTTTCCCAAGCTTTTATGAACCCTTTGGGCTCGCTGCACAAGAAAGCATGGAACAAGGCGTGCTGACAGCTGTTTCACAGTCGGGCGGTTTTTGTGACTTTGCCGTTCATGACAAAACTGCAATTGCTGCTGATTTTTCGCAAGAACGGGAGGCAGCCGATAGGCTTCACAACATATTAATAGATGAAGAAAAGGCCCGCCGGATAAAAGAAGCGGGCAGAGAACAGGTGATGAAACTGCATCATCCACGGATCATCACAGCATCATATTTGCAGCTTTATCAGCGTCTATCCAATAATTCATCATTTCATTGAAAAACATCCTAGCATTCCGTGCATTATAGTGGTATTATATATAAGTCTGAATAAGTAAATGATATTTAGTTTGGAGGGAAAACAATGCGCGTTAATATTACTTTGGCTTGCACAGAATGTGGTGAGCGTAACTATATTTCTAAAAAGAACAAACGCAACAATCCAGACCGCGTTGAATTTAAAAAATATTGCCCACGTGATAAAAAATCTACGTTACACCGTGAAACAAAATAACAGCATAGCTGTTTGAGGTGTAAGAAAAAAGCCAGAGCTTTGAAAAAGGTTCTGGCTTTTTTCTATTCCGAGGGGGATGGAAATGAAATCACAATTAAGAAAAAAAACAATAGAAACGTTATCAGCGATATCGAGTGAAGAGCTGTCTAAGAAAACGGCGCGTATCAACAAGCATTTATTTTCACTTCAAGAGTGGCAAAATGCCCGCACCATAGCCGTCACCATTTCAAGAGGGCTGGAGGTACCGACACGGCCGATCATCGAAAAAGCCTGGGGCGAAGGGAAAGAAGTTTGTATTCCCAAGTGTGATCCCGACACGAAAAGAATGCAATTCCGCACATTCCAAGCGGATGATCAGCTTGAAACGGTTTACGCCGGACTTCAGGAGCCGATGATTGAGAAAACGAATGAAGTGATCCAATCACAGATTGATTTGATGATCGTGCCTGGCGTATGTTTCGATGCTGACGGCTATCGGATTGGCTTTGGCGGCGGTTACTATGATCGTTATTTATGTAATTATACAGGGAACACAGTTTCTTTGCTTTTAGAATGCCAGCTGTATGATCATGTGCCGCATCTGTCACATGATATCCCGGTTCAAATGCTGGTTACTGAGGATCGAATCATTTCTTGCTTTTTATAGCTTTCCCGTCCCTCCGTCAAGAATAAATAAGAAAGAATAACAAACCCTAATGGCAGGAGGGATATAATGAAAAAATTTATGATCTATGCCATATGTGCTGTTTCTGCCGTGATGTTTTACCAAAACCGTTACCGTCTCATGAATACCGTGCTCAGCCAGCCCGGGATCAGACGGTCCTTTATTCATCTTTTTTTAAGAATCCCGTTTATCCGCAATAAGTTTATACAGCAAGCTTTTTAAAAATCCCGTTTTCACGGGATTTTTTGCTTTTAGTAGGCGTCGGGAGCACCAGCTGTTATAATGAAAAAAAACCATTGGAGCGGTAAACATGTATTTGTTGGAGTATACATATTGGAAGGTCGCGGCGCATTTAGTAAGAAGAGGGTATGGCGTCATACAATCCGGTGAATCTGATGAAATATGGCTGGAAGCACCGGACAAATCCTCTCATGATCTGATTCGCCTCTTTAAACAGAATATTGATTTTCGCCAAGAAATTGTAAGGGACATAGAAGTGCAGGCGGAGCGAGTAGAGCATGTCAGGAAGTCTATCGGAAAGCGGCATTTGAAGCTGCTGAATGTGCTGATTTCAGCGGAAGCCCCTGTCGATGACTGGGAGGAAATCGCTGAAAAGCCATTTGTAAAAGGACAGGTATCCGTTGAAACGGCACTTGTGACTGGCACTTCGCTTCATGAAGATCTGCAGGCAGTTTTCCCCTCACTTGATGCTGTTGAATGGACGGAAGACCGAGACTCATTGGAACACGCGCAAATGGCGAAAGAACACTTTTTTTCACTAGTGCAGAAACAAGAAGAACAGCGGAAAAAAGAAGCGGCGTTTTTCCAGAACGGAAAACCGATCTTTACATATTTGTTCATCGCACTGCAGCTCGTGATGTTTTTCCTGCTCGAAATAAACGGAGGCAGCACCAATACGGAGACGCTTGTTGCTTTCGGTGCTAAGGAAAACGGCCTGATTGCAGCCGGAGAATGGTGGCGCCTGCTGACGCCGATTGTGCTTCACATCGGCCTTGCGCATTTAGCCTTTAACACGCTGGCTTTATGGTCTGTTGGAACCGCTGTTGAGCGCATGTATGGATCAGGCAGGTTTTTGCTGATTTATTTGGCGGCGGGTATCACGGGATCGATCGCCAGCTTCGTGTTCAGTCCGTATCCTTCAGCCGGTGCTTCAGGCGCCATATTCGGATGCTTAGGCGCATTGCTGTATGTAGCTGTGTCAAACCGAAAAATGTTTCTAAAAACGATAGGCACAAATATTATTGTTATTATCCTGATAAACCTGGGTTTTGGCTTTGCGGTCTCAAATATTGATAATTCGGGGCATATTGGCGGCTTGGCCGGCGGTTTTCTTGCTGCGGCAGCACTTGGTTTGCCAAAAGCAAAAGACTGGGGCAAAAAAATGGTGTCAGCGATTCTGCTGGCTGCCCTGGCCGGCGGGTTTCTCTATTACGGATTGCATTCACCCCATCAGGAGACAGCGCTGATCCAGCAGGCAAATGAGCTTTACCAGGAAGGAAAATATAAAGAAGTAACCGAGTTGCTGAACGGTGAAGCAGAGCAGAAAGACGCTTCAGCTGATCTTCTGAAAGTCCTGGCAGTTTCTGATATTCAAATCGGCGAATATGATCAGGCGATTTCTCTTTTGGAAAGAGCAGTGCAAAAAGAGCCTAAAGACCATGCGTCCCATTACTATTTGGCATTTGTGTATGCGGAAAAAAATGAACTTGATCAAGCTGACAAGGCAATCAGGACCGCTGTAAAGCTGAAGCCGAAGGAGAAGCGTTACATAGAACTGCAGCAGCAAATTGAAAATAACAAAGAATAAATGGCTGGATGAGAACGTGTTGAATTTGCCAAGGAATGAATCCCGGGTATTTTTGTCAGCGTTTTCTTCTTGACTGGCCGCTTCTTTATGACTACGCTATTTATAGTTAAGATCAAGAATGGTGAGGAATATGAATACATTTTATGATGTACAGCAGCTGTTAAAAACATTTGGACTCATTGTTTACTTTGGTGACAGAGAGTTTGAAATTGAGTTTATGCTTGATGAATTAAAGGAACTTTATATAAATCATATGATTGAGAAGGAGCAGTGGGCTAAAGCGGCAGCTGTCCTTCATAAAGAGCTGGAACAAACAAAAAAACGTAAGAGATTTACGTAAAGGTTAAGGTGATAAAAATGGACGAGATATGGTTTGTGGGAATCGATCTTGGAGGAACGACGATAAAACTCGCATTTATTAATCAATATGGAGAGATTCAGCATAAATGGGAAGTGCCGACAGATAAGTCCGGTGACACCATTACCGTGACAATAGCAAAAGCGATTGACAGCAAGCTGGATGAGCTTCATAAACCGAAGCACATCGTCAAATATATAGGAATGGGCGCACCGGGGCCAGTAGATATGGCAACTGGGGTCGTTTATGAAACGGTAAATCTGGGCTGGAAAAACTATGCTTTAAAAAATCATCTGGAAACGGAAACAGGCATCCCCGCGGTTATAGAAAATGATGCGAATATTGCCGCGCTCGGAGAAATGTGGAAGGGTGCGGGTGATGGCGCAAAAGACGTCATTCTCGTTACGCTAGGCACAGGAGTTGGCGGCGGTATTATTGTGAATGGGGAGATTGTGCACGGGATGAATGGCGCTGGCGGAGAAATCGGCCATATTTGCAGCATCCCTGAAGGCGGGGCGCCGTGCAACTGCGGTAAAACAGGCTGTATTGAAACCATCGCGTCAGCAACTGGCATTGTCAGAATTGCAAAAGAGAAAATTGCAAAAGCTAAAAAGCCGACTCAATTAAAAGCATCTGATCATTTAACGGCACGAGATGTATTTGAAGCAGCAAATGAAAATGATGAATTAGCTCTTGAAGTTGTCGATTATGTAGCTAAGCATCTCGGCCTGGTGCTTGGCAATCTGGCCAGCTCGCTTAATCCGTCAAAAATTGTTCTCGGCGGCGGCGTTTCAAGAGCTGGAGAATTGCTGAGATCCAAAGTCGAGAAAACATTCCGTGTATGTGCCTTTCCGCGCGCTGCGGAAGCGGCTGATATATCTATTGCGGCGCTTGGAAATGATGCGGGTGTTATCGGAGGGGCTTGGATTGCTAAGAATGAATGGCTGAAACACCAAAATTGTTAAATTTGTGAAAATGAAATTGATTTTTTGTTATGTTCAGGTTAAGATTTAATTTGATGTGTTAATGAGAAAGTTGTGAATAGACTGATTTATTTGAGCGTGCTGCATAGGAGGTTGAAATGCGAAAAACGTTTTTTTCGATGATTTCATTTATGCTGATTGCCATTTTAATGATGTGGCTGAAAACGTATGTTGTTTACAAAACCAGTTTTCATATTAAAATTGACAATCTTACGCAGGAATTTATTCTGTTTATCAACCCATTGAGCTTTTTGCTGCTTATTTTTGGCTTCAGCCTGTTTTTAAAGGGAAGAAACAGAAATCGTTACATTATTGCCATGAGTTGTATTGTCACATTTGTTTTGCTGGCGAATATGGTTTTTTATCGTTTTTACAATGATTTCTTAACGATTCCGGTTCTTTTTCAAACAAGCAATATGGGTGATCTGGGAAGCAGCATCGGAACGCTTCTTGAGCCGACAGACCTCCTATTGGCTGTAGATATCGTGATTTTAATATGGCTTCATATGCGTCAAAAAGCCTTTCAATCAGACATCTCCTCCACGAAAAATGAACGGGCGGCATATTTTTTGTTTGTGGCTTCTGTTTATTTCTTCAACTTAGGTCTGTCTGAAGCAGAACGGCCGCAGCTATTGACACGCTCATTTGACAGAGAAATGCTCGTTAAAAATATCAGCCTGTTTAATTTTCATATTTATGACGGAGTACTTCAGTCGAAGCAATCCGCACAAAGAGCGCTGGCTGACAGCAACAGCCTGACGGAAATTGAAAACTATGTCACAGCCAATGCGAAAGATGCCAATAAGGACTTATTTGGCGCCGCAAAAGGCAGAAATGTCATACTCGTATCTCTGGAGTCGACACAAAGCTTTGTGATCAATGAAAAGGTGAACGGAAAAGAAATCACCCCGTTTTTGAATGATTTTATAAAAGAAAGCTATAACTTTAGTAATGTTTACCACCAAACCGGGCAGGGGAAAACCTCTGATTCTGAATTTATCGTTGACAATTCACTTTATCCGCTTGGACGAGGCGCTGTGTTCTTTACAAATGCGGGCAATCAATACATGGCCGCGCCAGAGATTCTCAAAAATAACGGATATTATTCAGCGGTGCTCCATGCCAATAATAAAAGCTTTTGGAATCGCGACTTAATGTACGATTCATTTGGGTACGATTCATTTTTTGATATTGAATCGTATGATGTCAATGACGATAATTCAGTCGGCTGGGGGCTGAAGGATAAAGAATTTTTTGAACAGTCTTCAGAGCTGATGAAAAACCTGCCTCAGCCGTTTTACTCCAGGCTGATCACACTCACGAACCACTTTCCGTTTGACCTTGATGCAGAGGACAAATTGATTGAGGAATATGATTCAAACAGCCAAACGTTAAACAAATATTTCCCAACGGTTCGCTATCAGGATGAGGCGCTGAAACGATTTATCGAAAAGCTGAAGGAAGACAGGTTATATGATAACTCCATTATTGTTTTATACGGTGACCATTACGGGATATCGGAAAACCATAATGAAGCGATGGGGCAGTTTTTAGGGAAAGAAATTACACCATTTGAAGAAGTGCAGCTCCAAAAAGTGCCGTTTGTCGTTCATATTCCTGGAATTACAGACAAGAAGCCGAAAACGATTGATAAGGTAGGCGGACAAATCGATATCCGGCCGACGCTGATGAATCTGTTAGGTATTGATACAAAGAACTTTATTCAATTCGGCAACGATCTGCTTTCTGACGACAAACTGGACTTTACAGTGCTGCGGGACGGAAGCTTTATCACAGACCAGATCGTGTACACTGACGGTCTATGTTATGACAAAGCGAGCGGAAAGCCTTTGAAAGAGGCAAAGCAATGTGAAACATTTGCAGATAAAGCGAAGCAGGAGCTTTCACTTTCTGATGAAATCATTTACGGAGATTTGTTACGATTTTATGATCAGGAAAGACTGGACAATTCGTCAAAAAGAAAAGAAAAACAAATTCTTGATGAGGCCTCATGATCACAAAGTCTCCCGTATCAAAAAATGCGGGAGGCTTTCTTTTTTTAAAAACGCCGTCATATAGTAACAAAAAGGGGGATGATGATGGCGTTTATTACGATAAAACCTGAGATCAAATACAATTTGGCTTTATTGGCAAGAGAACTGAAGATAGATGAGACATTGCTTAGAAGTGCCAATCATACAGCACAGAAACATCAATTGTACTGTCCGGGTTATAAGATTGAAAATAGCACTGATAAGGAGCTTCAATCCATTCAGGAAGTAAAGCGCTTTTTACACCCGCTGCAGCTGCAGCCTGCTGATGACTGGCTGGAACAAGAAAAAATCTATGACTTTCTTGCTGTCGAAGAGGAGATTAAAAAAATAATCAATGTGTTTCCGTTTGTTTCGTGCCGGGAAATCGGACGTTCTGTTTTGGGCAGGCCGATCTGGGAGCTGGCAGTTGGGGGAGAGCATATCTCCAAAAAAGTTCACATGAATGCATCGTTTCATGCAAATGAGTGGATTACCACGTCTGTATTGCTGAAGTGGCTGAAGGAATATTGCCTTTCTTTATGTCATAATACGAATTTCTTTGGTTTTACTCCTTTGGAGCTGTTCAGCCGAACCTCTCTGTCTCTTGTTCCTCTTGTGAATCCGGATGGCGTGGATCTTGTCTTACACGGATCAGCGGGCATGGGAGACAGGAGAGATGAACTTGAAAGACTAAACTGCCATCGTCCGAATTTTAATGAATGGAAAGCAAATATTAACGGAGTTGATTTAAATAAACAATTTCCGTCTTTATGGGAAATTGAAAAATACCGCAAACCAAAAACGCCCAGCTACCGAGATTTTCCCGGAACTTCTCCGCTCACAGAGCCGGAATCCATTGCGATGCAGAAGCTGATAGCAGCGGATCCGCCTGACAGGCTGGTGGCCCTTCACACTCAAGGAGAAGAAATCTATTGGGGATATAAAGGCCTTGAGCCCGATGAATCGGCTGCGGTAATAAAGGATTTTGAGACGATAAGCGGAAACATTTATAAAGGAGTCAAGGATATTGACAGCTATGCGGGATTCCGCGACTGGTTTATTCATCACTATTTTAAGGAAGGTTATACGGTGGAACTTGGAAAAGGCCGAAATCCCTTGCCGTTTGAGCAGTTTTCACATATTTACAGGGCGACAAGCGGGATCTTATGGAGGTCGTTATTTTTTCCTGAATAACTGAAACTTTTTCTTTTTCGTGCCGTATCAAATATGGGACAATAAATTATGATCGGAGGGGAAGGCTGATGAGATCAGTTTGTTTGATTCTGCTGTCAGCATTGCTAGTTTGTTTATCGGCATGCGAACCATCTCATCAGCAGCAAAAACAGGCAGCGACGGCAAAAAGTGAGGAAAAAGAGATTGTTCCGCTGCCAGCAGGAAAAGCGGACGGAGCGGAAGGCTGGCTCAATAACAACACCATTCTGTATACAGCCTCAGATCCGACAAAAACAGAGCTTCTTGCATATCAAATCTTTAATGGCAAAACGAAAAAGCTCTATCAGACGGATGGTCAAATCGTTGATGTTCAAATCAATCCTAAGAAACAGATGATTCTGCTGCAGATCACGCATAGCCAACAGACAGCAGTAGTTTTGCTGAATCAAAAAGGGGAGACGCTGTACCAAAAAGAATACGAAACGTATGAGCTGGAGGCAGCATGGAATCAGTATGATCCGTATCAAATGATGGTCACGGTATTCACTGAAAACTGGGACTTCAATACATATCACGTGGATGCCAAAAAAGACAAGTCTGCGTTAAGTCGAATACAGGTACCGTTTGTCCATTGGACCTCAAAAGACACATTTCACTATCTAAAAGAGGGAAGAAACGATAAAGAAGGCCCTTTGTATACGTATGATATTGCTTCTGAAAAGGAGAAAAAGCTGGAGGAGGATGTCCTTTACTTTGATTCTTTTCATAATGTGAGCTTTATCGTCAAAGCAGATTCCGGAGAGAACGGCTTGTATGAATTTACATCACCGCAATTGAATGGTGAAGCAATTACAGCAGAATGGCCGCTTCAAATCAAATATACAAGTCTGGCTCCGATGGAGTATGATTATGATGAGGCTGGCGGTCTGTTTTACACGTTTAAAGAAAGCGGGGACGCATATAAGCTGTCAGCGATAGATATGAAATCGGGAAAGGCGCAGGATCTTCTTACCTTGCCTGAAATGGAGCCGATCCAAGTATCCCCGAACGGAAAATATGCGTTGTACGGTTTTCATTTTGAGCGCATAATTTCATTAATATCTCATGAAATGAAGCCAATCATCATTGATAAAAAGGAGATGGAATAAGTAATGGCTATCGCAGATGTAACCATTATCCCAATCGGAACAGAAACACCTAGTGTGAGCGCCTACGTGGCGGATGTGCAGAAGATTTTAGAGGGCTACAAGGCAGAAGGGAAAATCAAATATCAGCTGACACCAATGAACACACTGATTGAAGGCGAGCTCAGCGACCTTTTTACTGTGATTCAGGCGATTCACGAAGCGCCGTTCCAAAAAGGACTCCACAGAGTGGCGACCAACATTCGCATCGATGACAGACGGGACAAAAAAACGACGCTTGAAAGTAAAATAGAAAGCGTGAATAAACATTTACAGCAATAAAAAATAAACCTGTATCCCATTGGATACAGGTTTTAATGAGCAGTAGGATAACCGCTGTTTATCACCGTCATCACTGTAAACCAGCCAAACACACACAAGGTGGCTCCGGCTAATAAAAATCCAAGGATATTTTTGTTTTTCACAGAACGCAAGACTCCCCATAAAGCGAAAAGAGCGACAAGGCCGAAAATCACGACAAGTAACATTACGCAGCCCCCTTTACATTGAAAAACCTGCAATTCTTTCCATTTTTATTCTACCCGTTTTCAATGTGTTTGTCGATAGCGTTTTCATAGCGATTGTTTGAATCTTTTTTGAAAAAACCTCATAATAGGAGCATAAAAAGGAAAGAGGTGAGAAAAGTGAAATGGAGAAGAATGCCTGTAGGACCGATTCAAGCGAATGCATATTTTTTAATCAGTGATGATCAATGCCTGATTTTTGATCCGGGCGGCGAGGGAGATAAAATCAATCAATACATAAAAGAAAAAGGATTAACGCCTTTAGCCATTTTACTGACACACGCCCATTTTGACCATATTGGGGCGCTGGATGACGTGAGAGACAGATGGGATATTCCTGTCTATCTGCATCAAAATGAAAAGAATTGGCCTACAGATGCCTCATTAAACGGCTCAGGAATGCTGAGAGGGATAGAAGTGACAGCTAAGCCGGCAGATCATTTGATTGAAGGGGACGGTGAACTGAATATTGGGCCTTTCCATCTGGAGACGCTATTTACACCGGGGCATTCCCCGGGAAGCGTTTCATATTACGTGAAGGATGCCGACCTGGTGATTTCCGGTGATGTCCTGTTTCAAGGCGGGATAGGCCGTACAGATTTACATGGAGGCGACCAAGAAACGCTGCTGACGTCTATCCATGAAAAATTGCTTACGCTGCCGGAGCACACATTGGTGTTAAGCGGACATGGCCCTGAAACTGACGTGCAGACTGAGCAGGATCAAAATCCGTTTTTAAATGGTTTTTCATTATAGAAAAAGAGACAAGCCGATGAGGTTTGTCTCTTTTTGCATTTAATGTCCTCCGCCGCCTGGTGCCATAATAAAAATGGAATAGTATGTGAAGCCGGCAAAGAAGATGGTTAAATAAGCGCCAAAGATATAAATGTACATCCGTTCTGTTAAATTCAAATACGATAGAAACACAAATAAGATCGTCTGTCCAAAAAATAAAAGGGAAGCATCTTTCATATCACCTAAATAAAACATGACTGCAAATATTCCCGTCCAAAATCCTAACACCCGGAACATGCGATTCATTTTTTATCCCCTCCCGAGAGTCCCTCTGACTGTTATTATAATAGATCACGGACAAAAATGTAAACATTTTCATTATTAATATGAAAAATGGTATTCAACCCTTTGATTGCGTTTTCTATTATATGTGCGGTTTTTTAGAAATAACCCGAAAAAAAAGTTCAATAAATGGTTTAAAGAAAAATTGATACGGGTAGTTATTCTACAAAGAGATGGTTAACTGGAGGAGGAAAAAACATAATGGAACAATTAACTTTTTACTCATACCCAAGCTGCACGTCATGCCGAAAAACAAAACATTGGCTCAAAGCGCACCAGATTGAATTTAACGAACGGCACTTATTCAGAGAAACTCCAACGATGGATGAATTAAAGTATATTTTATCTTTAACCACAGAAGGAATTGACGAAATTTTAGCAACAAGAAGCCAAACGTTCAAAAATTTAAATTTAAACATTGAAGATATGACTGTAAACGAAGTGCTGGAACTTTTAATTGAGAAACCGAAGCTTTTGCGCCGTCCGATTCTCGTGGACAACAGGAAGCTTGTTATCGGATACAATCCGGGGGAACTGTTAAAGTTATCGAAGAAGAAAACGATTCATCAATCTGCATGATGAAAAACCGAAGATCCGCTGATTTGCTTGAATCAGCTTATCTTCGGTTTTTCACGGTTCAGAAACTGGGCTAGCTGGATTCGAACCAACGATCACGGAGTCAAAGTCCATTGCCTTACCGCTTGGCTATAGCCCATTGAATATAAAAATAGTATGTGTAACGTGAGACAAGTTATACATATCAATCATACACTTTTTGAAAGATAAACATCACAGGAGGTAACCGATTGAAATGACAGCTCTAGATCAGTATTTAACAGAGCACAAAGAAGACATTACACTCCAATGGCTGGAAACGTGCACGTTAAAAGGAAGTTTGCTGTATTCTGCAAAAGATCAGCAAAAATTAGAACGAAAATTAAAAGACCAGCATGAATCATTGGTAGCCATTGTAGCCAAATCCATTAGAAAAGAAGAGGTGAAGGATCAGCTTAACCAATGGTCACTTCAATGTGCCAGAGACCGTGCTGTTCATGAAGTGACCGTGACGGAAAGTGTCAGTCAGTTTAACGCTTTCAGACACATCATGTGGCGGTGGATTCAGGACTTCAGCGAAGCCGCTTCTTCCCAAGAAATCGGCATCCAGGAGATATTTGAGTGGAGCAAGATTTTGAATCAAACGATTGATGAGATTATCGAGGTATTTACAGAAGAATATCATCAGGTCACGGTGATCCAATTGAATGCGCAAAAAGAAATGATCAATGAATTGAGCGCACCGATTATGCCGATTTCTAAAGAGATTGGGATTCTTCCCCTTGTTGGTGAAATTGACACGTACAGAGCGAGAACCATTTTGGAATCCGTTTTGGCCCAATGCTCGGCGTTAAAGCTTTCATATTTATTTTTAGATATATCCGGTGTTCCCATCGTCGATACGATGGTTGCCTATCAAATCTTTAAAGTGATTGACAGCACCAAACTGCTGGGCATTGAGACGATTATTTCAGGAATCAGGCCTGAAATCGCCCAGACTGTTGTGAAGCTCGGATTAGATTTTTCGAATGTGAAAACAGAGCAAAGTCTTGCTAAAGCTTTAGCCAACAAAGGATTTAAGATAGAAGAATCTTAAGATGTCCCTTAAGGGATGTACTTTTTTGAAGCACGTTCAACAATGAAGAGAAGCAACAGCTGAACAGCCTGTGCTAGGCTATTCAGCTTTTTTTACTTCGATAAACAAAATATGGTGACTGTCGATGTCTTTTACCTTGAATGAGTAGCCGTCATATTCAATGACACTTTCAGGCTCGGCGTCTATGTTTTGTGTGAGAAACCAGCCTCCGAGCGTATCGACTTCAGCATCTGATAAATCAGTTCCAAGCAGGTTATTCACGTCACTGATTAATAATTTCGCATTTAATAAATAATGATCTTTTCCCAGCTCACGAACATGAGGCACTTCATCTGCATCGAATTCATCGCGTATTTCTCCTACAATTTCTTCAATAATATCCTCGACGGTGATCAATCCTGAAGTTCCGCCATACTCATCAATAAGAATCGCCATATGAGTGCGTTCCTTTTGCATTTTGATGAGTAATTTGTAAATCGGAATGGTCTCAATAACATGAATGACGGGCTGTATGAAGGGTTCAATTTTGTGCTTCTGAAAAGAAAAATCTTTCGTCAGCAATGAAAACAGCACTTCTTTCATATTGATCACGCCGATGACGTTATCTTTATCTTCTTTTACAACCGGGTAACGGGTATATTTGGTCTGCTTAACCGTTTCCCGCATGCTTGGAATCGAGTCATCCTCAATAGACAAACTGACCATTTCGTTTCGCGGGACCATGATTTCCTTTGCCATTCGTTTATCAAATGTAAAGATATTATTCATATATTTTAATTCGCTTTTTCTGATTTCTCCGCTTTTATAGCTTTCGGTCAACAGTACTCTAAGTTCTTCCTCCGTATAAGCCAGTTCATGCTCTGATGCCGGCTTCAGCCCAAAAAGTCCTGTGATCATTCTGGCAGACTGGTTAAGGAGCCAAATGAACGGAAACATGATTTTATAAAACCAGATTAATGGTTTCGCGAGCATCAGCGTAATGCTTTCTGCTTTTTGAATCGCGAAGCTCTTCGGTGCCAGCTCCCCGATGACGACATTTAAATACGTTACCACTAAAAAGGCGATAATAAGGGAAAGAAGATGGGTAAGCGACTCGTTTAAACCTGCCTTATGAAAGAGCGGACGAAGCAGAGTCTGTACAGTCGGTTCACCCAGCCAGCCGAGTCCTAAAGCTGCGACCGTGATGCCCAGCTGGCAGGCTGATAAATATTCGTCAAGATGTGTGACCACATGTTTTGCCGCTTTAGCGCCTTTTTTGCCTTTGGCGACAAGCTGATCAATTCTGGATCGCCTTACTTTTACGATTGAAAATTCTACGGCGACAAAAAATCCCGTTAACAAAATTAAAAACGCGACTGCTAATAAATTGATAAATTCCAAAATAAACTGCCTTCTCCAAGGAAGGCATGCACCTCCCTTTCCGATGTCTTTCTACATTCCATACCACCGGCAAAAGCTCACAAAACATGTGATAAAGTGCCTAAATGGTTTAGGAATGCTTCTCTTTGGGCAATTAAAGAACAAAGAATAAAAGTCTGGAGGATCGTAACATGAAGGTACATACAGGTGAAGATTGGTTTTGGTACCAAATGGGGCCTCAGGAAAGAGATAAGGCAAGAGATCTGATCCATTTTTCTCATTGGCCGCAATGTGAAAAGTGGTTTGAAAATAATCATCATATTAACTTTTTGCGCGTGGATACAACAGAAGCTGAGAATGAAGCGGTATTCGGCTCGATTGTATATGATCAGGGGCTTGGTGAAGAAAAAGACCATACCGTTTTTCACTTCTATATTACAAGGCAATATTTTTTCACAATTAACTTTGATTTTTCAATTTTGGAGGGGATTAAGGGAAAACAAGTTGTCCAGCAAATGGAAAGAGCGAACAATGCAATAGAGGGGTTTTTGATTCTTCTCGGCGAACTAATGAATGCGTATTTAATCGGTGTAGATGAATTTGAAGTAAAGCTGAGAAAGCTCAGATGGCAAATCAAAGACGACAATAGCAAAAGCATTTTAAATCGCGTCCATCTCCTGCGCCATGAGCTGATGATTTGGAAAAACTTAATCCTTAGCGCTAAAAAAATTGAAATGGCGTTGAAAGAAACCTTTTTGCCTCAAAATGAAGGAAAAAAGGATTATCAGCGGACACACCTGAAAATTGACAGAGGGTTTACATACATCAGCGAATTTGAAGGGGAGCTTAACAATCTGCTGCATTCAGAGGAAGTCATTACCTCGCACAGGGGAAATGAAATTGTAAAAGCGCTGACCATTTTTACGACGCTTTTTACGCCGATTACAGCGCTGGGGGCCCTCTGGGGGATGAACTTTTCTGTGATGCCTGAGCTGAATTGGAAATACGGTTATGTCTTTTCTCTTTTATTGATTATCACTTCTACAGTCTTAATCTACCTATATTTGAAGAAGAAAGGCTGGACGGGAGATATGCTGCAGGAACGGAAGGATAAAAAGAAATCTCGAAAACGGCGGATACTATAGAATGTTTCATTTTTTGTGCAGCGGATAAAGAATAAATAGAACACGGTAAAGGAGGAATTGAAATGAAAGTAAGAGCTATCATGACTGCGAATGTAGAATGCTGTGAGCCAACCGCATCAGTCACTGAACTAGCCAAAAAGATGAAAGACTCCAATGTCGGTTCGATTCCAATTTGTAAAAGCGGCAGACTTCAAGGCATCGTTTCTGATCGGGACATTGTCACAAGAAGCTTAGCTGAAGATCAAATGGAGGCGAAAGCAAGTGATATCATGAGCACAGAAGTCGTTTCCGGTCATCCTGATATGTCTGCTGATGAAGCGAGTCAGCTCATGGCAGAGCATCAAATCCGCCGTTTACCGATTCTTGAAAATGAACGTTTAACGGGTATTGTTGCGTTAGGCGACCTTTCCGTTAAGAAAGACACAGACCAGAAAGCCGGAAAAGCATTAAGTGAAATTTCTAAATCAGCATAACAAACAGTTCGGAAGAGGTAACTGCCTCTTCCTTTTTATTTTGTATACAATAAACTGATTCGCCAATTTTAGAATGCGTCAAACTCCGATTTATAAATCCCTCTTTGGATGCCAGAGCCGGACTGCGTACATCTGTACATCAATCTCTTTTCAAATCCTTATTAAAATTAAAAATGATGTGATACATATAGCTGAATTTCTATTTTTGATAGGATTGAAATGTTTTTTTAAGTTGTAAATACATCAGAAAATCACATTTTCTTTGTTTGATTACCATGTCTTCTTTTTCTACAATACGCTTTGAAAGGAGAGGGAATCAAATTGGATTCGATAGAAAAAATAAGCAAAACTTTAATTGAAGAGGCATATAGGACGAAGGCCTCTGACATTCACATTGTGCCGAGGGAACGGGACGCAATCATTCATTTTCGGGTTGACCATGCATTGCTTAAAAAGCGAAACATGAAAAAAGAAGAGTGTGTAAGGCTCATTTCTCATTTTAAGTTTCTCTCAGCTATGGACATAGGGGAAAGAAGAAAGCCGCAAAATGGATCTCTTACTCTAAAATTAAAAGAGGGTGACGTTCACTTAAGGATGTCAACGCTCCCGACAATTAACGAAGAAAGCCTCGTCATCAGAGTGATGCCTCAGTATAATATCCCTTCGATTGACAAACTGTCTTTATTCCCAAAGACAGGAGCCACCTTGCTTTCATTTTTAAAACACTCCCACGGCATGCTGATTTTTACCGGGCCAACAGGCTCTGGGAAAACAACAACATTATATTCTCTGATCCAATATGCAAAAAAACATTTTAATCGAAACATTGTCACACTTGAAGATCCAGTGGAAACGAGGGATGAAGATGTTCTTCAAGTGCAGGTGAATGAAAAAGCCGGTGTCACATATTCCACAGGACTGAAGGCAATATTGCGCCATGACCCCGATATGATCATTTTAGGTGAGATTAGAGACGCTGAAACAGCCCAAACCGCGGTGCGGGCAGCGATGACTGGTCATTTAGTGCTGACGAGCCTTCATACGAGAGACGCGAAGGGCGCGATTTACAGGCTGCTTGAATTTGGGATTAATATGAATGAAATCGAGCAAACGGTTATCGCGATAGCGGCTCAGCGTTTAGTTGATTTGGCTTGCCCGTTTTGTGAAGACGGATGTTCATCAGTGTATTGCCGGCTGTCACGAAACGTCAGGAGAGCAAGCGTATACGAGCTGCTTTACGGGAAAAACCTTCAGCAGTGTATTCAGGAAGCGAAAGGGGACAATGCAAATTACCAATATCAAACGCTGCGTCAAATTATAAGAAAAGGGATTGCGCTCGGCTATTTAACGACAAACAACTATGACCGGTGGGTTTATCATGAAACAGATTAGAAAAGTTTGGCCGTTAAAGGATCAAGCCTATTTACTGAAAAGGCTGGGTGAAATGACAGCGGGCGGATACAGTCTTTTAGACGGATTGCGCCTGATGCAGCTGCAAATGAATAAAAGGCAGCTGGCGGACTTGGCTAACGCAATAAGACGGTTGAGAGAAGGGGAATCGTTTTACCATGTATTAAAGAGCTTGTCATTTCATAAGGAAGCCATTGGTATTTGTTTTTTTGCTGAAACACATGGAGAATTGCCGGCTTCTATGATTCAGAGCGGGGAGCTGCTGGAACGAAAAGCAGGCCAGGCAGAACAGATAAAAAGGGTGTTGCGATATCCTCTTTTCCTCATCTTTACTGTTGTTGTCATGCTTTATATGCTGCAAAACATCATTATCCCTCAGTTTTCCGGTATTTATCAATCGATGAATGTAGAAACCTCACGCACAACAGACATCATTTTTGCGTTTTTTCAGCACCTTGATGCTGTGTTCATATTAATGGCCATTTTGGCTGCAGGGATAGGTCTTTATTATTGGTTTGTGTTCAAGAAAAAATCCCCTGACCATCAAATGCTCATTTGCGTAAGCATTCCTTTGTGTGGAAAGCTGGTCAGGCTGTTTAACAGCTACTTTTTTTCTTTACAGCTGAGCAGTCTGCTAGCATCAGGTCTTTCTATTTATGACAGTTTGAAAGCATTTAGGCATCAAACGTTTCTCCCTTTTTACAGCTATGAAGCTGAACAAATGATTGAACGGTTAAAAGCCGGTGAAACCATTGAAGCTGCTTTATGGAAACGGCCTTTTTACGAAAATGATTTTTCAAAAGTGATATCTCATGGCCAGCTAAGCGGCCGCTTGGATCGGGAACTCTTCACATACAGCCAGTTTATATTGCAGCGGCTTGAGGACAAGTCACAAAAATGGACAGGTATTCTTCAGCCCATTATTTACGGATTTGTCGCAGGGATGATTTTAGTTGTTTATCTATCGATGCTCCTGCCTATGTATCAGATGATGAATCAAATGTGAAAGGAAGAGGCGGATGAATGAGAAAGGGTTTACACTTGTGGAAATGCTGATCGTGCTCTTTATTATTTCTATTTTGCTATTGATCACCATACCGAATGTAACAAAACATAATCAAACCATTCAGAAAAAGGGCTGTGAAGGCCTGCAAAACATGATAAAGGCGCAGGTAACAGCATATGAACTCGATCATGACGGGAAGACACCAAGCCTCGGCGATTTACAGGCAGAAGGTTATGTGAAAAAAGATGCGGTTTGTCCAAATGGAAAGCAAATTATCATTAACGGCGGGGAGGTTAAGGTTGAACATTAAAATAAAAGGGGAAGCTGGATTCACCCTTTTAGAAAGCCTGCTTGTTTTAAGCCTCGCCTCTATTATGCTGATCGCGGTGTTTACCACGCTTCCTCCTGTTTATGAAAATACAGCATTACGGCAGACAGTATCCCAGCTAAAAAACGATATTTTACTTGCACAGCAGACCGCTATTTCCAATCATCAAAGAACAAAAATTCTTTTTCAAGAGAAAAAATATCAATTAATCATAGGTGACACTGTTATAGACCGTTCGTATCATCATGGTCTTTTTGCAGAATCACTGACATTAAAAGACCGCTTGGAATTTAACGAGAAAGGGCACCCCAATATAGGCGGGAAAATCCGTATAAAAGGAAGTGCCGCCTATGACATAACAGTTTATTTAGGGAGCGGAAGAGTGAATGTGGAGAGAAAATAAAGGCTTTTCTACAATTGAAACAATGGCTGCCCTCAGCATATGGCTGTTTATGCTTCTGACGATCGTGCCGTTGTGGAACAAGCTGATAGCTGATGAACATATAGCGGAGTCGAGAGAAATTGGTTATCAGCTTGTTAATGAAAGCATAGGCAAATATATGCTGACAGGAGCAGGAAATTCGTCACAAACTGTTTCGATCAACAATAGCAAATACTCGATGACATGGGAGGAGGAGGGTGAGTATCAAAACGTATGCATCACATCAGACGCCTATAAAGACAAGCCATTTTGCCTCAGCATTTTGCGGACAGACTGGCTATACGCTTCTTAATGTATTATTTTCGCTCTCTGCTTATTTGCTCATATCAGGATCGTTAGCGATGTTCTTTCATCTATTTTTGACACGTCAACAGGAGAATGAGGGCTTCATGCAGCGGGAATGGGTCATTTCGGTAGAGCAGATCATGAATGAGTGCAAGCAGTCGCAGACGGTGCAGACAGATGAGCATGGCAGCGTCGTAATCTGCAGAAATCTGTCAGGGCATGAGGTCCGTTTTGAAATCTACCATTCAATGATCAGGAAAAGAGTAGACGGAAAAGGGCATGTTCCGATCCTTGACCATATTAAAACAATGAAAGCCGGGGTTAAAAACGGGATGCTTTGGCTGAAAGTCAAGAATGAGAATGATAAAGAGTATCAAACCGCTTTTCCGGTATATACGTCGTTAGGAGGTGGGTGAATGTACTACTCAAAAGGGTTTATCTATCCGGCCGTTCTTTTTACATTTGCCCTTGTGATGCTGATTGTGAATTTCACCGCCCCTCAATTTGTTTCACGCCATATGTTTGAGAAGGAAACAAAAGAGTATTACGCAGGAGAAAATCTGCTGCAAAATGGCGCGCTTCTATCCATTAGGCATATACTTGAGCACAGACCAGGCCGAAAGGGTTCACAGCAGTTTCAATATGGACATGTATCTTATGACATTCGCAAAACAACCATAAAAGAACAGCAAGAAATCACTCTTAAAGCCATCACAGAGTCGGGAACAGAAAAAAGCGCTCAGCTGCTGTTCGATCAAAATCAGAAAAAACTGCTGAGCTGGACAGAATAAACCAGCGGTATGTGTATAAAAAAAGTCGTGTGAGCCAACACTTCATAATAACTGAATGATGAGGTGATCACGTGAAAACGAATGATTATGTCAAATATATGACTCAGCAATTTGTGAAATATATAGACACTCCGAAAGATGAGCGAAAAGAACGAAAAGAGGTTCGAAAAGAAACAAAAACGCCTGCTTCTCAGCATTGGTTCGGTATTTTACCTTATGGTTTTAGGCTATGGCTAAAAAGAAAAAAATAAATTGTACCAATATAACGAATAAGGTCCTTCACATGGAGGACCTTATTGATATTCTTCTAAAATTGCAATTTTATTCACCTTTTGACTATGAGGATCGAAAGAAATTGTGACAAACACGCCGAATTCCTTTGAGCCTTCTCTCAGGGTTAAATGATATTGCTTCACAGCTTCGTCTTTTCTTTTGCGGTCCCAAACTTTTTGTTTAACCAGTACCTGTGCGAGCGGGTACCTTTTTTTTGCTTCTTTTACAGCAAGCTCTTCCCATTTTGACATGTGGCGGGCGGTTACAAGCGGCCCTTCTTCTGCTTGTGCGGCACTGGTGCCGAAACCGAGAAGAGACAGACAAATCACACATTGTTTGATCATAAGCCGTCACCCCTTCTTTGTTGTTTATTATTTCCAAATGTTAAGCGGATATGCATTTAATTTCTCACATAACAATCCCAAAAAATTCTAAAAACTTAAAAAGATGAGCAATATTGAGTAAGGCTATGCAATATGATGAAAACATTCTTTTAAACGAACAAAATGGCGGATTTTGGTGTTTTTAAATCCTTCAATCATTGATTATACTCAGTTTGTGCGGTTCTTAAAAGAGAACGATTGTCACATCAAGTTACAGTGTTTTACAGGGGGTAAGGTATGTTTCGATTGTTCCGCAATCAGCATAAGGCTAAGACAAAATTAAGAGTGCTGCTTGTTTTTCAGCTTTCAGCCATATTCAGTCTGACAGCCGCTATATGCTTACAATTTACCGGAGATACAAGCGCTGCTTTTTATGATATTGAAAACTTTGATGTTTCGCTTCAAACGTGTGAGAACTTTCAGCATACAGATAAAAACTGTCATTATGATAAACGGTGGGACCAAAGTGATTTACACGTGGTGAATCAAACAGATACAAAAGGTACTGTCTGTTCCCCTGTTCGTCTATTTGCCGAGCTGGAAAACAGAGGCGAGAAACTTAAGAAATCGAAATGGAAGTGGGAGCTTCATAAACTGGCAAACATCCGCAAACCGCTAAAAGACGGGAACGTAAAAGATAAAGGATACGTTTCCACCCAAATAGGCGAATCACTTTACAAAATTGAAACAAAGAAAAAAGTGAAACCCGGCATTTATGCGTTTAAAGTATATAAACCGGCCGGCTATCCGGCGGACGGCAGCAAGTCTGAGTGGTCGGAACCAATGACAATTGTGAAGTGTGACGAAAAACCGACAGCACCGAAAAAGGAAAGTCAGCCGGCTGTGAAAAATCAGCACAATCAAGCAGACAGTGACAGAAAAGACAAAACAGATAAAGAAAAAACAGCTGACAAAGCTGTAACTGAAGACAAAGAAAATCAACCAATTCAGAAGGAAAGCGGGGAAGAGGATGAAAAAAGCATTAAAGCTGATCAGTAATATCCTTTACGTAATCATCTTTACTCTGATCATTGTGTTAACGCTAGTTGTCATATCAACACGTTCATCCGGGGGAGAGCCGGCAGTGTTCGGATACACGCTGAAATCAGTACTGTCTGGCTCAATGGACCCTGAATTTAAAACGGGCTCATTAATTCTCGTTAAAGAAATCACAGATGTGAAAGAGCTCCAAAAGGGCGACGTAATCACATTTATGCAGGATGCAGACACAGCGGTGACCCATAGAATTATTGATATGAAAAAGCAAGGCGATCATTTGTTATTCCAAACAAAAGGGGATAATAACGCCGCAGCTGATTCTGCGCCTGTGTCGGATGAAAGTGTCCGCGCGCAGTATACAGGTTTTCAGCTTCCTTATGCCGGCTACATGCTTCATTTTGCCAGTCAGCCGATCGGCACTGCTATTTTACTGATTGTTCCCGGCGTTATGCTGCTGATCTACTCCTTTGTGACAATCAGCAGTGCGATCAGAGAGATTGAAAGAAAGACGAAAGCCTTGGAAACAGAGACAAAGGACAATACGATGTCCACTTAACATCAGTTGTAAACCTGGCAACAGGTTTCGATAATATAATCATTCAATAAAAGGGGAGTTTAGCATGGGTATGAAAAAGAAATTGAGTTTAGGAGTTGCATCAGCAGCACTAGGGTTAGCTTTAGTAGGAGGAGGAACATGGGCAGCATTTAACGATATTAAATCAACGGATGCTACTTTTGCATCAGGTACGCTTGATTTAGCAGCGAAAGAAAATTCAGCCAGTGTCAACTTATCAAATCTAAAGCCGGGAGATAAATTGACGAAAGATTTCCAATTCGAAAATAACGGCTCACTTGCGATCAAAGAGGTATTAATGGCGCTGAATTATGGAGAATTTAAAGCAAACGGCGGAAGTAATACATCCCCAGAAGATTTTCTCAGCCAGTTTGAGGTTACATTATTGACAGTCGGCAAAGAGGGAGGCAATGGCTATCCGAAAAACATCATTTTAGATGATGCCAACCTTAAAGACTTATATTTAATGTCCTCTAAGAATGATGCTGCGGCGACTGAAAAAATTAAAAATCAAATTGATCCTAAATTCTTAAACGCAAGCGGAAAAGTCAATATAGCGACAATTGACGGTAAAACCGCTCCTGAATATGACGGTGTTCCTAAAACACCGACTGATTTTGACCAGGTTAAAATGGAAATTCAATTTAAAGACGATAAAACAAAAGATGAAAAGGGACAAATGGTTCAAAATAAATATCAAGGCAACTCATTACAGCTTCAATTCTCATTTGAAGCAACACAGTGGAATGGCTTGACAATCAAAAAGGAACATACTGATAAAGACGGTTACATTAAAGAAAATGAAAAAGCGCATAGCGAGGATAAACATTAATTGAAAAAAGAGGTGGCTCAGTACATGCGTACTGAGCCATTCTTATGTTTATTGACAAAAGAGGAGTAAGTGCCTCTGCTCAGGCACTACTCCTCTTTTTGGGACTTTCTCCATTTTTGATAATCTAAAAATTCACGAAATTGTTTTTTCGATACCCCAGATGTCATCGCATCGCGAACCAATTTCTCCCATTCACTATCTAATTGACCATCGTATTCGGTTTCATGTTTTTCATCAAGCAAAGTATGAACCGAGACGTCCAGAACAGCGGAGACTTTTTCGAGAAATTGAATGGAGGGGTTCGTTTGTAGATTTCGTTCTATTGAGCTTAAATAAGACTTCGCTACCCCAGCTTTTTCTGCTAGTTCTGATAGTGAGTAGCCTTTTTCTTTACGGTATTGTTTAATACGCTGGCCAATCAATGTCATCACCTTCCTTGTGATATTATAGCACATTCAGAAAGGATTTATGGTATGACTTCTGGCTGCCGGACCAGGATGAGCAGACTTTTTGTTTAAAAGTAAATATTTGCGTATTTCCTCAGGGCTGATATTTGCTTCTCTGGCTTTCATCATTAATTCAACCCATTCTTGATCTAATTCGAAGTGCTCTTGTTTTGCATTTTTCATGCAGTTTCTCCTCCTAAAATACTTGTTTATGTATTTCAGCCAGTCCGGCCATGACCTTTGTACGCCTTCTGTGGTCTCTGGAAGTCATTTGCTAATTGAATAGCCAGAATTTTTTTCCAATATACCTTTATTATAATAGCATTTTTCCAAAAAAAACGAGAACGATGTCGAATCTGAAAAAAGTTAGCTCGAAATATTATTTTGCAGAAAAAATAATCCGCCATTTTCGATCTGAACTGATATCTTTGGTTGATACAAGGCTTTTAACGCTTGTTTTTCAAGATGGTACTCTTCTGGCTTTTCTTCTGTATGCTCATAAAACTGATCAAGTAATTTCATATCGTTTTGCCACCTGTTTACCGCCTGCTCTGCCCAGTCTGACGGTTCTTGCATAGCGGCTTGGGTAATATAGCTCTCCATCCGCTTAAGACCACTTTCAGGTTTGATCATAGGCGATATGGTGAAACAATAGTCACATATTTGTGATGTCAATGAAAGCTGTACGAGCTTACTTTGAAAATCTTCAATCATGGTTCCAGAGACAAGGTGAAGACCTAGTGACAATAGCTTATCCTTTTTCATGTCGGACTGGTATGAAATCATGACATTTATACCAAGCCAAGGCTGAAGCGGAATTTTCGCTCCGGCTGATTCAATTTTCTCATACATTCTGGTAAATCTCCCATTTTGTTTAACTGCTTTAAAGATTTGAAAAAGGCGTGGCGCCCCGAAATAAATAAATTCGCCATCTAGGTCTTTTGGAGCGGATTCCTTATCTGTAATGAACGTTATTTTCATCGGATTCGGGTCGCCGCCGGTCTTCTCGCGCCAGTGCCAGTAAAAAGGCCGATTCATGATCTGTTTGTCCATTTCAACTGTAAGCTGAACCGTCATGTAACCGGGTCCTTGGTCGATGATCGGACAGCTGTTTGCCTGGAAAAAACGAAGCAGAAATTGGTGAACCTCTTGCTGTCTCACTTGTAAAACCTCCTTGCGGCTAAGAACCTCTTTTTTCAGCGGGCTGCTGTTTTTTATAAGACAAAAATGAGGTTAAGTTGTCCATTTTGATTTTCATTTCTTCTTCGGTTGCCGAATGGTACAAAATATCGTGCAGGTGCTCTTCAAAATTGTTGACTTGAATTTTTGTTAAAATGTCATCAAGCTCGCCGACCACTTTTTCAAATAAATGAATTTTTTCATATAAAAGCTTTAAAATATGCTCTTCCACTGTATGTTTGGTAGCCATGTTATAAATATGCACGTCACGCTCCTGCCCGAGCCTGTGGATTCTTCCGATTCTTTGTTCAAGCCGCATCGGGTTCCATGGCAAATCATAGTTAATCATGTGATTGCAAAACTGCAGGTTGATCCCTTCGCCGCCCGCTTCAGTTGCAATCAGCACTTGAACCTTCCCGCGGAAAAGGTCCTTCATCCAGTCTTTTTTTCCGCGTTTAAATCCGCCTCTGAACGGCACAGAGCTGATGCCGTGTTGCTGAAGAAACCACTGCAGATAAATTTGAGTGGCACGGTATTCTGTAAAAATAATGACTTTATCGTCTATCTTTTTAATCAGATCGACGACTTGATTCGCTTTAGAATTTTGCGTCACTTGATTGATGCGGTCCATTAATATAGAAATGGTGTGTTCATCAATGGCTGGTGCCTGTTTTTCTTTTTGGTCGAGCATTTTTTTCAGTGTCATGTACACAGCTTCCCTGCTTGAACAGCATTCTCTTTGGAGTGTCATAATGGAGAACATGCTGGCCGGTTTGTTAATGCTTTCTTTCAGGCGGGAAATCTCATCGTAAAGCGCCTGCTCTGATGGAGAAAATTCAATCGGCACTGTTTCGACGCGGCGCTGCTTCCAATTCAGCCCGGTGTCATGCCGCCTGTTGCGAATCATGACTTTATTCACTAGATCTTTTAAATGATCATGCGCTTCTAAGCTGGATTTCTTTTTAGAAAACATTTCTTGAAAGTGATTCTGATTGCCTAAATGACCAGGCTTTAATAATGAAACCAAATTGAATATTTCTTCAACACGGTTTTGGATTGGCGTCGCAGTCAGCAGCAGGCAGTATTTTTTCACAAGATTCCGGACAAATTCATAGTTCTTTGTTTTGCTATTTTTGAGCTTGTGGGCCTCATCAATAATGACGAGATCATATGGGATTGACAGCACAATTTCCCGGTGGGGCGAGCGTTTTGCCGTATCGATGGAGGACACGACGATATCGCACTGCTCCCACACATAGCTTTTCTTTTGCTCAACAGCCGGAATCAAAAATTTTTCCTGAAGCTCTTTCACCCACTGCGAAACAAGAGAAGCTGGCACAAGGATCAGAATTTTTTTGGCTAACCCGCGAATCATATATTCTTTTAGAATCAGCCCGGCTTCGACAGTTTTGCCGAGCCCCACTTCATCTGCTAAAATCGCTTTTCCGTTCATTTTTTCAACAACCTTCTGCGCAACCTCAAGCTGATGGGGAAGCGGCGTGAAGGAAGGGAGATATAATGGGGCCCGCAAGCCTTCAAATTCAGGAATCGCCAATGTTTCCTGGATTTCTGATGAAAGCTTGTACAGCTCCCAGTTTGACCACGGACCGTCGTTTTTCAGTTTTTCGGCAAATTCTTCGGGCCATTTTGTATCATATTTGATTTCTGCATTCATTGCTGTGAAACCGCCTTTCATATTCTTCAATTTTTTAAATGAACAATATAAGAAAAATCCGCCCAAATTGCTGTTGCCCCGCATATAGTGATGATGGTAGGATATGAGTATGTATTTGATGTAAGATATTGCTATAGTATGTCCATAACAGCATGAAAATATGAGCGAATGACAGCAAGGGGAGAGACCTGACCGAGAAAACCGGGATACAGGCGCCGAAGGAGCAAACTGCGGAGTGAATCTCTCAGGCAAAAGAACTCTTGCTCGACGCAACTCTGGAGAGTGTTTGTGTGAAATGCGCAAGCCACCAAAGGGGACGTCTTTGCTATTGCAAAGTAAACTTTCAGGTGCCAGGACAGAGAACCTTCATTTAATATGAGGTGTTTCTCTGTCCTTTTTTGTATGTTTTTTTAGCTGCGCCGTTGATAAAGGGGAGGAATTTGATGCTGAAAAGAACACCGTTATTTGAATTGTACAAGGAATATGGAGGGAAAACGATTGATTTCGGAGGCTGGGAGCTTCCTGTTCAATTTTCTTCAATCAAAAAAGAGCATGAGGCTGTCCGAACAGCAGCCGGGCTGTTTGATGTTTCCCATATGGGGGAAGTCGAAATCACGGGGGATGACAGTCTGTCTTTTTTACAAAAGCTGATGACAAATGATGTATCCGCGTTAAAAACCGGCCGTGCGCAATATACCGCGATGTGCTACCCGGACGGCGGCACCGTTGATGATTTACTCATCTATCAAAAAGCTGAAAACCGCTATTTGCTTGTCATCAATGCTTCAAATATAGATAAAGATCTTGCTTGGCTCAAAGAACACGCAGCAGGAGATGTCCAGATTGACAATTTGTCAGATCAGATCGCGCTTTTGGCCGTGCAGGGGCCGAAAGCAGAAACAATCTTAAAAAATCTGACAGCTTCAGATGTGTCTGCTTTAAAACCATTTGCATTTATTGATGAAGCTGATATCAGCGGCTGCAAAGCACTCATTTCGCGCACCGGCTATACGGGTGAAGACGGGTTCGAAATTTACTGCCGTGCTGATGACGCCGTCCGAATTTGGAAACAAATCATTGAAGCGGGTAAAGAACATGGGCTTATGCCATGCGGGCTAGGAGCGCGTGATACGCTCAGATTTGAAGCGAAGCTCCCGCTCTATGGCCAGGAGCTGACTCGGGATATCTCGCCGGTTGAAGCAGGTATAGGATTTGCCGTAAAACACAAAAAAGAGTCTGATTTTTTCGGGAAGTCTGTATTGAGTGAACAGAAAGAAAACGGGGCGAAACGAAAGCTCGTCGGTCTTGAAATGATTGAAAAAGGAATACCGAGACACGGATATGAAGTGTTTCAAAGCGGCAAGTCCATCGGAAAGGTGACAACAGGCACCCAGTCACCGACATTGGGGAAAAACGTGGGCCTTGCCTTGGTTGATGCTGGAGCGAGTGAGATCGGAACTGTTGTAGAAGTGGAGATTCGCAAAAAATTAGTGAAAGCAAAGGTAGTTAAAACACCATTTTATAAACGCTAAAAATTTTTCTTTGGAGAGGGGTCAACACATGAAGCACCGCTATTTGCCCGCGACAGAAAAGGATAAACAGGAAATGCTTGATGCCATCGGCGCAAACACGATCGATGATTTATTCGCCGATATACCGGAGAACGTCAGATTCAAAAAAGAGTATCAAATCAAAAAGGCAAAATCAGAAACAGAATTAACAAAAGAACTGACCAAGCTGGCGTCTAAAAACTGTGATACCGTTCAATACGCATCTTTCTTAGGCGCCGGTGTTTATGATCATTATCAGCCGGTTATTGTGGATCATGTCATTTCAAGGTCTGAGTTTTATACAGCTTATACACCATATCAGCCGGAAATTTCTCAAGGGGAGCTTCAGGCGATTTTCGAGTTTCAAACGATGATTTGTGAATTAACTGGCATGGATATCAGCAACTCTTCTATGTATGATGGCGGAACAGCCTTGGCGGAAGCTGCGATGCTTGCCTCCGGACATACGAAAAAGAAAAAAATTGTGGTGTCAACAACCGTGCACCCTGAATCGAGAGAAGTGCTGAAAACATATGCAAAAGGACAGTATATTGAAGTTGTTGAAGTCCCTGCCGCAAATGGAGTGACTGATCTTGATGCTTTGCGCGAAACCGTTTGTGACGATACGGCGGCGGTCATTGTGCAGTACCCGAACTTTTTTGGTCTGGTTGAGCCGTTGAAGGATATTGAGCCGATCGCTCATCAGGGAAAATCTATGTTTATTGTCTCAGCCAATCCGCTTGCATTGGGACTTCTGACCCCGCCGGGCGCTTTTCAGGCTGATATTGTGGTTGGCGATGCACAGCCATTCGGGATTCCTTCCGCATACGGCGGACCCCATTGCGGGTTTTTTGCGGTCACGAAAAAATTAATGAGAAAGGTGCCGGGCCGCCTCGTCGGACAAACGGAGGATGAAAACGGAAAAAGAGGTTTTGTGCTTACCTTGCAAGCCAGAGAGCAGCATATTCGCAGGGATAAGGCGACGTCAAACATCTGCTCGAACCAGGCTTTAAACGCACTGGCCGCTTCCGTCGCCATGACGGCTCTCGGGAAAAACGGCGTAAAAGAAATCGCCCGCCAAAATCTCTTAAAAGCCAATTATGCTAAGCAAGAAGCGAAAAAAGCGGGGCTCACCGTAATGTTTGACGGG
The DNA here is from genome assembly GCF_054161355.1 of Bacillus sp. PK3-037. Lineage (NCBI taxonomy): Bacteria > Bacillati > Bacillota > Bacilli > Caryophanales > Bacillaceae > Bacillus > Bacillus sp. PK3-037. Next base: position 1,649,747 of record NZ_CP096408.1, read on the forward strand.
CCGATGTTTAACGAATTCGTTATCAAACTAGATGAACCTGTGAAATCGGTAAACAAAAGATTGCTGACAAATGGGATCATCGGCGGCTACGATTTGGGTCTGACGTATCCGGAGCTTGACCGCCATATGCTTATTGCCGTAACAGAGCTGAGAACAAAAGAAGAAATTGACGCACTCATTCAGGAATTGGGGGATCGCCATGAATAATCAGGATCAGGCACTTATTTTTGAGCTTTCAAGAGAAGGCCGTGTAGGCTACAGTCTGCCGGAGCTTGACGTACCGGAAATGGAAGTGGAGGACCTCTTGTCAGACAGTTATATCCGTGATGAGGACGCAGAGCTGCCGGAGGTTTCTGAGTTGGATATTATGCGGCATTACACGGCATTGTCCAAACGGAACCACGGGGTTGATTCGGGCTTTTACCCGCTCGGTTCCTGTACAATGAAATACAATCCGAAATTGAATGAAAAAATCGCGAGGATTCCCGGTTTTGCCGCGATTCATCCTCTTCAGGACGAAGACACAGTGCAAGGCGCTTTGGAGTTTTTATATGACTTAAGCAAGCATCTTGAGGAAATTACGGGAATGGATGAGGTCACGCTTCAGCCCGCGGCGGGGGCGCATGGCGAATGGACGGGACTGATGATGATCCGCGCTTATCATGAGGCGCGCGGAGATATGAAACGGACAAAGGTCATTGTCCCCGATTCAGCTCATGGGACAAATCCCGCGTCTGCAACAGTTGCCGGTTTTGAAACGGTAACGGTGAAATCGAATGAAAACGGACTTGTTGATTTAGAGGATTTAAAAAGAGCGGTGAATGAAGAAACCGCAGCTCTTATGCTGACGAATCCGAATACACTCGGATTATTTGAGGAGCAGATCACCGAGATGGCGGAAATCGTTCACCAAGCCGGAGGAAAGCTGTATTATGACGGCGCTAATTTAAATGCCGTGTTAAGTAAAGCGAGACCCGGTGATATGGGATTTGATGTGGTGCATCTTAATTTGCATAAAACCTTTACAGGGCCTCACGGCGGAGGCGGTCCGGGTTCAGGTCCGGTTGGCGTAAAAGAAGATCTGATTCCTTATCTGCCAAAACCCGTTTTAATCAAAAAAGAAGGCCGGTTTACTTTTGACTATGACCGCCCTCACGCGATCGGCCGTGTTAAGCCTTATTACGGCAACTTCGGCATCAACGTCAGAGCGTATACGTATATCCGCTCTATGGGCCCGGACGGGTTAAAGGCCGTTACTGAAAACGCGGTGCTGAACGCCAACTATATGATGAGAAAGCTTGCCCCTTATTACGATCTGCCGTTTGACCGCCATTGCAAGCACGAATTTGTATTGTCAGGGAAACGCCAGAAAAAGCTTGGGGTGCGTACGCTGGATATTGCAAAACGGCTGCTCGATTTCGGCTATCATCCGCCTACGATTTATTTTCCGCTTAATGTTGAGGAGTGCATCATGATTGAGCCGACAGAGACAGAATCCAAGGAAACGCTGGATGCGTTTATTGATGCTATGATCCAAATTGCGAAAGAAGCAGAGGAAACTCCGGAGCTCGTACAGGAGGCTCCGCATACAACAATCGTCAAAAGAATGGATGAAACAAAAGCAGCCAGACAGCCTGTACTTAGATACGAGAAAAACGTAAGCAGCGAACTTGTAAAATAAAAAACAGCTGTCTGATATCAGACAGCTGTTTTTTTAATTTTTGGCTTTAATTTTTCCGCCCCATTTTTTAAAGCCGCCCTTAAGGTTATAAATCTCAGTGCAGCCGTTTTTGCGCAGGGTTTGTGCCGCGCGTCCGCTGCGGACACTGTTCTGGCAGTACAGATAGACAGGCTTGTCCGGCCGGATTTCATTTTTTCTCTGTTTCAGCTGAGAAAGCGGAATGTTGCGGGCGCCTAAAATATGTCCGCCATCAAATTCATTCGGTTCACGAACGTCGATAAGCTGCGCTTTGCGGTAACCAGCGCGGAATTCTTCTTCCGAAAGTGTTTTCATAATTCGCTGCTGATAGACATATGAAGCAATCATATAGACGATAAACGCAGCAAAAATAATTAAAACGATCATATTAGACAATGTGATTCTACTCCTTTAACGTATAAAATCAAAACCCTGCTTCTTTAAACAAGGGCATAGAGACGTTTTCGACAAATACTATTATAGTAAAGCACGGCGCGATTGTCATCCATAATGGAACTAAAATATTTTTCATTTTCCCGGCAGTTTGTTAAACTGATTCTATTAAAACGGTAAGGAAGGTCTCAAAATGGAAAAAGAAACTTGGCGGTTTATAGACTCAGGAAATGCAAGCCCGGCTTTCAATATGGCGCTTGATGAAGCGCTTTTATATTGGCACAGTGAAAAGAAAATTCCTCCGGTCATCCGTTTTTACGGCTGGAATCCGGCGACGCTTTCTGTAGGTTATTTTCAAAATATTAAAAAGGAAATCAATTTTGAAGCAGTACATAAGTATAATCTTGGATTTGTCAGACGCCCGACCGGAGGAAGAGGGGTGCTCCACGATCAGGAATTGACATACAGTGTAATTGTTTCTGAGGATCATCCGGAAATGCCGGCGACGGTAACCGAGGCATATCGGGTTATTTCAGAAGGCATACTTCAAGGCTTTAGAAATCTTGGCCTGGACGCTTATTTTGCCATTCCGAGAACCGAAAAAGAAAAAGAAAGCTTAAAGAACCCGCGATCATCCGTTTGTTTTGACGCGCCGTCCTGGTATGAGCTCGTTGTCGAGGGACGCAAGGTGGCGGGAAGCGCGCAAACGAGACAAAAAGGCGTCATCCTTCAGCACGGCTCCATTCTGCTTGATTTGGATGAGGACAAGCTGTTTGATCTGTTTTTGTATCCGAGTGAAAGAGTCAGAGAGCGGATGCAGCGCAATTTTAAAAATAAAGCGGTTGCGATTAATGAACTCACCGATCACCCGGTGACGATGGACGATGCACGCAAGGCTTTTAAATCCGGATTTGAAACCGGTTTGAATATTCACTTGGAGCCGTACGAATTATCCCAGGAAGAGCTTGCTTTTGTTCAGGACTTGGCAGAAACAAAATATGCTTCTGATGAATGGAATTATAAGCGGTAAAAAGGGCTTTTTGGCCTGCAGAGCATCCTTGTTTTTTCAAGTTCATTAGTGTAAACTTGTAATGATTTATAAAGTTAAGGTGCTTTTTGGGAGGGTTTCGATGACGACACCAAGTATGGAAGATTATATTGAACAGATTTATATGCTGATTGAAGAAAAAGGATATGCAAGGGTTTCTGATATCGCGGAAGCATTGGCAGTCCACCCCTCCTCTGTAACAAAAATGGTTCAAAAACTAGATAAAGACGAATATTTAATTTATGAAAAATATCGCGGTCTCGTGCTAACGTCTAAAGGAAAGAAAATAGGCAAACGGCTAGTATACAGACATGAATTGCTTGAGCAGTTTTTAAGAATCATTGGTGTTGATGAAGAGAAAATATATAACGATGTCGAAGGAATCGAGCATCATTTAAGCTGGAACAGCATTGATCGCATCGGTGATCTTGTTCAATATTTTGAAGAAGACGATGCGCGTAAAAAAGAGCTGAAATCAATCCAAAAGAAAACAGAACATCATAATCAGTAAAAAGGCGGGTCTCAAAGGAGGCCGCCTTTTTTTGATGAAATGCGCCCTGCTTCATTCATTGGTCTATTTCTTCGCGTTTTTTCTTAAAATGATAGTAAACCATTGGATGGAGGGGGAGGGTATGGGATGTATATTGACGGTGTGTTTTCTGGCGGAGGGGTAAAAGGCGTGGCGCTTGCCGGCGCTTATGAAGCGCTTGAGGAAAAAGGCTTCCGCTTTGCACGGCTTGCCGGCACAAGCGCCGGCGCCGTTATTGCCGCTTTTATTGCATCAGGTTATTCAAGCAAGGAAATTCACGCTTTGATTGAAGAAGTGGACGGAGAGAGGCTGCTGGACCAGCGATACTCATTTCTCCCCTTAAAAATGCTCCAATGGGTGTCTATTTACTGGCGTTTGGGCTTGTTTAAAGGAGACACATTAGAAAAGTGGATCGCCGACCTTTTAAGAGCGAAAGGCGTACGCGTCTTTGGCGATTTGAAAAAAGGCTCTTTGCGGCTCATCGCTTCGGATCTGACAAACGGTACAATGATCGTGCTGCCGGATGACTTGGTCCGCTACGGGTTAAATCCGGATATGTTTCCGGTTGCCAGAGCGGTAAGAATGAGCTGCAGCATTCCCTATTTTTTTGAACCAATAAAATTAAAAACAGATACAGGAACTGCCACCGTAGTGGATGGGGGCGTTTTAAGCAATTTTCCCATATGGCTGTTTTCTAAAGAAAGAAAACGACCTGTTATCGGTGTGACGCTTGCGCCGAATGAAAGGGAGCGGCCGAAAAAAAATATCGGAAACGCTTTTGAACTGTTTGGCGCTCTGTTTGAAACGATGAAGGATGCGCATGACGCAAGACATATCGCGTCACGCTATGAGCAAAATATCATTTTTCTGCCGGTTGACAACGTGATGGCGACCGAATTTCATTTAACACAACAAAAAAAACTAGCCCTGATTGAGCTAGGTAAAAGTCGGACAGAGCAGTTTTTAAAGCAGTGGACCTATTAAAAAAGCGCTCTGTTTTTCTTTTTATTTTTTTTGCCTTCTATGACAGTCAGCTGCGTCTGGCTTTTTTTCTTGAGAATCATCGGCTTAGGTTTGCTGGCGCTCGGAACGCTTCGCAGATGGCTCACCCGGCCTTTATGCCCGGCGCGGTGCTTTGCTTTTTGTTCTTTCAGCCGGCGCCGCGATTGTTTGGCCGCTTTTTTAAAAGCCGCTCCTTCACTGCCAGTATTTCGCTTCATAACATATTTCACAATAAAATAAATAATGATACCTGCCAAGATGACGGTTATCGCCATTTTTGCCATTTCTCCGGGATTGGTTACCAGCACATAGAGGAAACCGAACGCTCCCAGCGCAATTAATACAGCAATAATAGGTTGTACACGATGATTCATAACTGTCCACCTCCGAAAGTAATAGCAGGGCAACGGATATTAGATGACGTTGTGAGAAGGCTGCTCTTTTTGTTCAGATCTTTCTTCGAGTCTGAGAAGCTCGTTAAAGCTTTCGATTGCAACTTCTACTTGGTCATCCTTAGGTTCTTTCGTCGTTAACAGCTGAAGCCAGAGGCCCGGGTACCCGAGACATTTCAAACCGGGAATATCACGCACTTTATTTGTCAGCTGCAGCACTTCAAAGGAAATCCCAAGTACAACCGGTATGAGAGCGACACGATCTATAACACGCAACCAAAGCGGATCTGTCGGAACAAGCAAGTATACAAACATACCGACAATAATGGTAAATAAAATAAAACTGGACCCGCAGCGGTAATGAAGCCGTGATTGATTTTGAACGTTCTCTACAGTAATTGGCAAATTCTGTTCATAACAGTTTATGACCTTATGTTCGGCTCCATGATATTGAAACACTCTTTTAATCAGCGGTGTCATGGATAAAAAATAAATATAACCGAGCAGCAAAATCAATTTGAACAGACTTTCAACTGCGATTTGCGCTGTGTCCGATGGAAAAACCGGTCTTGTCAGTTCAGCTAAGAAAACAGGAACCAATGTAAATACGAATTTACTGAACAAAAAAGATAAGACGCCGATCACTGCAAGGCTGAGATACATTGACAGCCCCGAGGATTTTTTTTCTTCCTTAAGCGTCTCGTCCTCAGACGGATCAAGTCCGTAGCGTTCACTCGAGAAATTCAAATGCTTTGTGCCGTTAGCGCTCGCTTCAATAATAGCCGCGATCCCTCTTATAAATGGTATTTTTTTCACCATGTTCAGCTTCGGATTGTGTTTCCGCGGAAGCTTGAAGAAATCAATGCTTCCGTCTGTTCTTCGTATGGCCGTAACGTAATTGTGTTTTCCGCCAAACATAACGCCTTCCACAACCGCCTGCCCGCCGTAAGCGGGCGGAATTTTATGTTTTGACATATTGATCAACCTGCCTATTTCTTTAGGATTGCTAACTATTTCCTTTCACTCTATTGTACAGGAAACAGCGCGAAACCTCTAGATTGACGGGCCGAAAATTTGCCAGAGCCTTGCTTTTTCTACATGCAGTATACCCGTTATTTTCAAATTTTACTCGCTGCTGTCAAAATGTGTGAGCTTTTTTATTGACATTTCATTTTTTGGGCACACTTTAACAAGGAGGTGGCCGTTATGACAAGTGAAAAAAATACAGATCAAAACGAACAAACAAAAGAGGATCAGGGACCGCCTGTGCCAATGGGCGGCAGGGTAGCGGCGACGGGTTTTTGCGGAGGCGTATTATGGAGTATCGTCGGTTATATCGCCTACTTATTTCATTTTTCCGAAATCAACCCCAATATGATATTGCAGCCGTTTGTACTCGGAGAGTGGAAAAAACATGGTTTAGGAACGATTATCAGCATCATTGTGATTGGCATCATTTCGATTGGCGGGGCGTTTCTTTATTATCTTCTCTTGAAACGCTTGAAAACGATGTGGCCTGGTATGTTATACGGCTTGCTGCTTTGGCTGCTCGTGTTTTTTGTGTTTAATCCGATTTTCCAGGATGTGCGCGCCGTAACTGAATTGAAATCAGATACGATTATTACAACGATCTGCATCTATCTGCTTTACGGGCTGTTTGTCGGATATTCAATTTCATTTGAATATAATGAGCTGAACTCGGAAAAGCTGGCACGTGCGCTGGGAACACAGAGAGAATAGTGTATTATCCTTTTTTGTTATGATAAAATGTTCACGAGAAGTGAACATTTTTTACATGAGAAACCCTCGCGAAAAGGAGAGAGCCATGTGCCTCATTTTTTGATTTTGAACGGCCCGAATGTCAATCGGCTGGGGAAGCGTGAGCCGGATGTATTTGGGCGTCACACACTGACAGATATTGAAACAGATCTTTTTCAATTTGCTGAAGCCTTACATATTCAGCTTACTTTTTTCCAGTCTAATCATGAAGGTGATTTGATAGACGCCATACACGAGGCTGAGGAACAATATGACGGAATTGTTTTGAATCCGGGCGCGCTGAGCCATTACAGCTATGCCATCAGGGATGCTGTTTCAAGCATCAGTCCTCCTGTGGTTGAGGTGCATTTATCAAACTTATACGCCAGAGAAGAATTCAGGCATCAGTCAGTGATCGCTCCTGTTGCGAAAGGGCAGATTGTCGGCCTCGGATCTGAAGGCTACAAGCTTGCTGTTCGCTATTTATTAAGCCGGCAAGGGGGAGAATAAAGATGAAACTTGAGAAATTAAGAAACTTGTTCGAACAGCTGGGGATAGACGGAATGCTGATTACAAGCAGCATCAATTTGCGCTATATGACCGGTTTTACAGGGTCAGCGGGCTTAGCTGTCATATCCGGAGACAGGGCTGCGTTTATTACGGATTTCCGTTATACGGAGCAGGCGAAGGTTCAGGTAAAGGGCTTTGAAATCATTGAGCACGGCGGCAGCCTGATTCAAACCACTGCCGACACAATTGAAAAGTTCGGCATCAAACGCCTCGGTTTTGAACAAAACAGTATGACCTACGGCACATACGCGTCCTACAACGCGGTTATCAGTGAGGCTGAATTAGTGCCTGTGGCTGAATCCGTGGAAAAGTTGCGCTTGATTAAGTCTAATGAAGAGATTAAGATATTAGAGGAAGCTGCGAAGATTGCAGATGATGCTTTCAGCCATATCTTGACGTTTATGAAACCCGGCATTTCTGAAATAGCTGTTGCCAATGAATTGGAGTTTTATATGAGAAGCCAAGGAGCGGACAGCTCTTCTTTTGATATGATTGTCGCCTCGGGCCTTCGGTCAAGCCTTCCCCATGGAGTGGCAAGTGACAAACTGATTGAAAGCGGGGATCTTGTTACGCTGGATTTTGGCGCTTACTATAAAGGATATTGTTCTGACATTACCCGAACGGTCGCTGTAGGCCAGCCTAGTGAACAATTGAAAGAAATTTATCAGGTCGTATTTGATGCTCAGGCACTCGGTGTCGAACATATTAAGCCGGGCATGACAGGCAAAGAGGCTGACGCCCTGACAAGGGATCATATCGCTGCAAAAGGCTACGGCGAGTACTTCGGCCATTCAACCGGGCATGGGCTCGGCATGGAAGTTCATGAGTCGCCGGGGCTGTCCGTCAGATCTTCAGCTATCCTTGAACCGGGCATGGTGGTTACAGTGGAGCCGGGCATTTACATACCAGAAACAGGCGGTGTCCGAATTGAAGATGACATCGTGATGACAGAAAACGGCAACCGGACAATTACCCATTCCCCAAAAGAACTCATTATTTTGTGATTGGAATATAGGAGGACATTAAACATGATTTCAGTAAACGATTTCCGTACAGGATTAACAATCGAAGTGGATGGCGGCATTTGGCGCGTCGTTGACTTCCAGCACGTAAAACCGGGTAAAGGTGCGGCATTTGTCCGTTCTAAACTTCGCAACCTGCGTACTGGCGCGATTCAGGAAAAAACATTCCGTGCTGGTGAAAAAGTGGCAAAAGCGCAAATCGAAACAAAAACAATGCAATACTTATATGCAAACGGAGACCAGCACGTATTCATGGATACAAGTTCATATGAACAGCTTGAACTGAGTGAAACTCAAATTGAAGAGGAATTAAAATATCTGCTTGAAAATATGTCTGTACACATCATGATGTACCAAGATGAAACACTCGGTATCGAACTTCCGAACACGGTTGAGCTGAAAGTGGTAGAGACTGAACCTGGTATTAAAGGTGATACGGCATCAGGCGGTACAAAACCTGCGAAAACCGAAACTGGTCTTGTTGTAAACGTGCCGTTCTTTGTCAATGAAGGCGACACTCTTGTAGTCAACACATCAGATGGTTCTTACGTTTCAAGAGCGTAAGGAGAAAAAAGAGGCCTGTTCCCAATTGGGAGCAGGCTTTTTTTGTGCGCAAAAACAGAATCTTTCTTTTATACGAAAATGGCAAGACTACTTCCGACAGCTAGAGCATATCATATAAAAAAATGGGAGGTTGGGAGAGTGCTATGAAATTTTTTCTTGGAAATATCAATTCTACTGTTTTGACAATGGCCGGATTGCGAGTTTTATCCTCTATGATCGAGCTGACGGCCGCGATTGTGATGCTTGTGACAAATGATGTCCGCAAAGCGGTTGTGGTCAACAGCATTCTTGCTATTGTCGGTCCGTTAATTTTTATCATCACCATGACTGTGGGAATCTACCAAATTGCCGGGCAGCTGTCATATGCAAAACTGATCTTGATTTTTACGGGTGTCGTGTTGATTTTAGCGGGTGTCCACAAATAAAGAGAGGCTTGTCATAAAGTCTGCCTCGCATCATACATTTTAAAGAAGCCGATCGGTAGAAAGGAGGAGACTCTGTTGAATGAAATTGCTGACGTTCTCCCTGAATCCATGAAAAACGCCCTTTCTGAAATACCGGAACATCAATGGCTGGAAATCGAAGAAATCAGAATTCGGGTTAACCGCCCTGTTGAACTGATACGAAAAGGACAACCTCTTTTTTTGTCCTATGCGGGCACGGCCGAGGATGCCCACCTGATCCTCAGCCGGCTGAGCAATTATAGTATGTATACGCTCGAAGAAGAGCTGAAGAAAGGGTATGTCACCATCAGGGGCGGCCACAGAGTCGGACTTGCAGGCAGAGTCATTACAGAAAACGGAGGGGTGAAGGGCCTCCGCGACATTGCGTCTTTTAATATACGAATTGCCCGGCAAAAGCTTGGGATTGCAGAACCGCTGCTGCCTTATCTGCATCAAAACGGCTGGCTGAATACATTGATTATCGGTCCGCCCCAAACCGGTAAAACAACGCTGCTTCGGGATCTTGCCAGACTTGCGAGCAGCGGCAAGAACCGGATTCCGCCCGTAAAGACAGGCATTGTCGATGAACGGTCGGAAATTGCCGGGTGCCTGCGCGGCATCCCGCAGCATCAATTCGGACAGAGAATTGACGTGTTAGATGCCTGTCCGAAGGCTGAGGGGCTGATGATGATGATCCGGTCAATGAGTCCCGAGGTGATAATCGTTGATGAAATCGGAAGAACGGAGGATACAGAAGCACTTCTCGAGGCGCTGCATGCCGGTGTTTCGGTCATTGTATCCGCGCATGGCTGGAGTATTTCTGATCTGACGAAGCGGCCTTCATTAAAGCGTCTGTGGGAAGAAAAAGCCTTTGACCGCTATTTGGAATTATCCAGAACGAAGGGACCGGGCACGGTAAGCCGTATTTATGACAAAGACGGAAACGTGCTTTCGGGAACGAGGGACGTGAAAACATGCTGAAGCTGTTAGGCGCTGTATTCATTGTAGCTGCGACAACATGGACAGGTTTCGAGACGGCGAAAATTTATACAGAACGGCCAAGGCAAATCCGTCAGCTGCGTGCCGCGCTCCAATCTCTTGAGGCGGAAATTATGTACGGCCATACACCGCTTCACACCGCTTCGCAGCAGATCGCAAAACAGCTTGCACAGCCTGTTTCGGCTCTGTTTCTCAGTTTTAGCGAACAGCTGGAGAAAGGCAGTGATTCAGCTAAAACGGCATGGGAGCAAAGCTTAAAAAAAGTGTGGGACAACATGTCGCTGAAAAAAGCCGAATATGATGTGCTGAAGCAGTTCGGCGAGACGCTTGGGATTCACGATCGAATCTCACAGCAAAAACATATCAAGCTGGCACTTACACACTTAGAGGCATCGGAAGCGGATGCTGAGCAGGCCCAAGCGAAAAATGAAAAGATGATAAAAAGTTTAGGCTTTTTAGCGGGCTTGTTACTCATTCTTCTATTGATGTAAACGTGAGGGGAGCAAAAATAAAATGGGAGTAGACGTTAATGTCATTTTTCAAATCGCCGGAGTGGGAATCGTGGTCGCTTTTTTACACACGATTTTGGATCAGATGGGAAAAAAAGAATACGCCCAGTGGGTGACGCTGTTAGGTTTTATCTATATTTTATTTATGGTCGCCACTATTGTGGATGACCTCTTTAAAAAGATAAAAGCTGTGTTTTTATTTCAAGGATAGGGGGGCTTACAGATTGACATTGTTCAAATTGTAGGTTTAGGGCTGATCGCCACCTTCCTTTCTTTGATCGTAAAAGAACAAAAGCCGACATTTGCCTTTTTAATTGTCGTCTTTGCCGGATGTGTTATTTTTCTCTATTTGGTAGATCAAATCTACGACATTATCAGAATGATTGAAAAAATAGCCGTTAACGCCAATGTCAACATGGTATATGTTGAAACGATTTTAAAGATTATCGGAATCGCTTATATTGCTGAATTCGGGGCGCAGCTCACCAAGGATGCCGGTCAAGGGGCCATCGCCTCGAAAATAGAATTGGCGGGGAAAATTCTGATTCTCGTTATGGCTGTTCCTATTTTAACCGTGATTATTGAAACGATTCTCGGACTTATACCTTCCATGTCATAACCGAAAGGAGGCGGCAGATTGAAGCGTTTTCGATGGGCGTTGGTTCTTGCGGTGCTGCTCGTATTCGGCTGCACAGAAATTGTACAAGCAGCAGACGATTCGACCCAAACAGAAGAACATACCGAAACGCCGGAGCAATTGGCTGAAAAAACGGCAGAGTCGCTTGAAACAGACAAGATCGGTGAATTTTGGAATGACATAATGACGGAGTACGGCGGGCTTCTGCCGGAAAGTCAAAAAGGAAGTTTGCTTGAGTTTATAAACGGCGATAAATCCTTTTCACCGCAAGAATGGCTGAAGGCTCTCTTTTCTTATTTGTTTCATGAAGTGCTTGCCAATGGAAAGCTTCTCGGCACGTTGATTTTGCTGACGATTTTTTGCGTCATTCTTCAGCTTCTGCAAAATGCATTTCAGCAAAGCACAGTCAGCAAGGTTGCCTACGCAATTGTTTATATGGTGCTGATAATCCTGGCGCTGAACAGCTTTCATGTAGCGATCAATTATGCGACAGAGGCGATTCAGACGATGACCAGTTTTATTTTGGCTCTCATTCCTCTCCTGCTGGCACTATTGGCTTCCTCTGGAGGAGCTGTATCTGCGGCTTTCTTTCATCCTGTTATTCTCTTTCTAATGAATACGAGCGGTCTGCTGATTCAAAATATCGTCATGCCGCTGATTTTCTTATCGGCGATTCTGAGCATCGTCAGTACAATGACTGAACAATACAAAGTAACGCAGCTGTCCAATCTTCTCAGAAATATTGCCATCGGAGCGCTGGCAGTCTTTCTCACTGTGTTTCTCGGCGTCATTTCTGTGCAGGGTGCCTCGGCGGCAGTGACAGACGGCATTACGCTCAGGACGGCTAAGTTTATTACCGGCAACTTCATTCCTGTTCTTGGAAGAATGTTTACTGACGCAACAGATACAGTGATCAGCGCTTCCTTATTGCTGAAAAATACGGTGGGAATTCTGGGTGTCGCCATTTTGATTTGTATTGCGGCTTTCCCGGCAATCAAAGTGCTTTCTCTCGCTTTTATTTACAAGCTGGCAGCCGCGATTCTCCAGCCGCTCGGCGGCGGTCCGGTCATTACCTGTCTCGATGTCATCAGCAAAAGCGTCATTTATATTTTTGCGGCTCTCGCTATTGTGTCTCTCATGTTTTTTTTAAGCCTTACCGTCATTATTACTGCCGGAAACCTCACGATGATGATGAAATAAAGGAGGCTGACGGATGAGTTTTTTAACTGAATGGCTTACCAGCATCGTCTTATTTATCCTATTTGCAATCGTCATTGATATGCTGCTGCCGAGCTCCAGCATGCAAAAGTACGCAAAAATGGTAGTCAGCCTGCTGCTGATCGTCGTCATGCTTACTCCAATCTTTAAGCTTTTCAAAACAGACCCCGAAGTCATCTTTGAATACCTCACAAAAAACGGGCAATCGGAATCTGCCGAAATAAAAAATCAGATCAATTCAAAAAAAATAGAAATACAAGCTTCCCAGCGCGCATATATTTTAGAAGAAATGGCTGTCCAACTAAAAAAGAAAGCGGAGGAGATGTTCAGTCATGACGAATATAAAGTAGACCAAATCAAGATCACGGCAGGAGAAAAAGTAGATTCAGAAGAGGATATCAAAACAATCAGCGTGTATATGGCCCCGTCTTCTGAAAAAACGGTCCAAACGGTCGCGCCGATCGACATTAATACGGATCATGCATACGTCACGAAAGAAAAAGCGGAACAAAAAGAAGCAAAACAGATTGAGACAAAGCTTGCGGACATTTGGGAAATCGGCAGTGAGAAAATTACGGTTCATATGGAAGGCGGGGAGAGGATCGGCAATGAATAAAAACGGATTATGGAACGTATTGAAAAAGCAGTTTCTTCCGGGGCAATCGAAGGACGGCGAAAAACCGAAGCTGACCAAATATCATTACTTTCTGTTCGTTTTTGTTCTCGGCGTCTCCTTTATGCTTGTCAGCCAGCTCTTTTCTTCACCGGAGAAAACGGAAAACGCCCAGACCATAACAGCACCGGCATCAGTTGATTCGGCGGACAGCAAAGAGAAAACAGCCGAGGTGTTTAAAGCCTCTAAATCTGATGATCCTAAAAACTCTATTGGCGATTATGAAAAAGAATATGAAAACCAGCTGAAAGAAATTCTTGAAACCATTATCGGCGTGGAGGATGTCTCGGTTGTGGTCAATGTAGACGCAACGTCACTGAAGGTTTATGAAAAAAACAAATCAAGCAAAAATACAACAACTGAAGAAACAGACAAAGAAGGCGGAACTAGAAGTGTGACGGATCAAACATCAGAGGAAGAAATCGTCATGATCAGGAATGGGGATAAAGAAACCCCTGTTGTGGTTCAAACGAAAAAACCTGACATACGCGGTGTACTCGTTGTTGCTCAAGGAGTGGACAACGTTCAAATAAAACAAACCATTATTGAAGCGGTGACACGGGTCCTGGATGTTCCAAGCCACCGGGTTGCGGTTGCCCCTAAAAAAATAAAGGAGGATTCATAAATGCTCAAAAAACAAACCGTTTGGCTGTTAACAATGCTCAGTCTTGTTGTGGTGTTAAGTGTTTATTATATCATGTCGCCGGAAAGTAAAAACGCGGTGCAGATGCAAAGTGAAAAAAGCCCGTCTGACAGCGGTGAGGTAGCAACTGAAAAAACACCTGCCAAGGAAGACACAAAGGAAAAAAACGGTACTGAAACAGAAAAAGAAGACGGAACAAAGGGGACGAAAGATTCTTCATCAGACAAAGAAACTTCCGCTGAAGCGAGTGAAAAAGGAACAGTTGTGACCGAAACCGCCGATGATGATCTCTTCACAACGTACCGCCTTGATTTAGAGGACGCCAGAAGCAAGGAAAGGGAAGAGCTGAATGCGATCGTGTCCAGCGACGATGCAACAGCAAAGGAAAAGAGCGAAGCATATGATAAAATGACAGCCCTCAGTGAAGCGGAAGGAACAGAAAAACAGCTTGAAACACTGATTAAAACACAAGGCTATGAAGATGCCCTCGTAAACGCGGAAGGAGACAAAATCAACATCACGGTCAAGTCTGACAAACACTCCAAATCTAAAGCTACAGCCATCATAGACCTTGTTGCCAAAGAAATTAAAACGATGAAAGACGTTGCTGTCACATTTGAGCCTTCCAAATAGTTAATGGACAACCGCCCGCCGAAACGCGGGCTTTTTGCATGCCAATCATATTAGAGTTGAATTCAAAAGTCCGCTCCTGTAAGATAAACATAGTATGTACTTTTAGTAGTAACCTATAAAAAGAAATTTCAATACATAGGAGTGCGATGGAATGTTAAATATTAAAGAAATCCATGAGCTGATTAAAACAATTGACGAATCTTCAATTGATGAATTCGTATATGAAAATGAAGGTGTTTCCCTAAAACTGAAAAAACACGAAGCGGGTACAGTGCAAGTGATGCAGCAAGCGCCGGCAGCACCTGTACAAGCAGCGGCTCCGCAAACGGCACAGCAGCAAGCAGCGCCGGCACCTGCACAAGAGGCGCCGAAACAAGATGAAAACCTGCATCAAATCAAATCGCCGATGGTGGGAACATTTTATGCTTCTTCATCACCGGAAGCCGGTCCTTATGTAACTGCAGGCTCTAAAGTAAATGAAAACACAGTTGTCTGCATTGTGGAAGCAATGAAGCTATTCAACGAAATCGAAGCGGAAGTAAAAGGCGAAATCGTTGAAGTATTAGTTGAAAACGGCCAGCTGGTTGAGTATGGACAACCTCTATTTCTTGTAAAAGCAGAGTAAGGAGACTTAACATGATAAAAAAGCTATTGATCGCCAACAGAGGAGAAATTGCTGTCAGAATCATCAGAGCCTGCAAAGAGCTCGGCATTGAGACTGTCGCTGTTTATTCAGAAGCTGATAAAGATGCCCTGCATGTGCAAATGGCTGACGAGGCTTTTTGTATCGGACCGAAAGCGTCAAAAGACAGCTATCTAAACGTTACAAATATCGTAAGTGTCGCCAAGCTTACCGGCACAGACGCTATCCATCCGGGATACGGATTTTTAGCTGAAAACGCCGACTTCGCGGAATTATGTGAAGAAGTGAATGTCACGTTTGTCGGACCTAGCGCTGAGGCCATTTCAAAAATGGGAACAAAAGACGTTGCGCGGGAGACGATGAAACAGGCGGGCGTGCCGATCGTTCCAGGTTCACAAGGAATTATAGAAAATGTGGAAGAAGCGGTTTCGCTGGCTAATGAAATTGGGTATCCTGTAATTATAAAAGCCACCGCAGGCGGAGGCGGAAAAGGAATCAGGGTTGCGCGCACCGAAGAGGAATTGATTAACGGCATTAAGATTACTCAGCAGGAAGCTGCAACTGCATTTGGAAATCCTGGAGTTTACATCGAAAAATACATAGAGGATTTTCGACATGTTGAGATCCAAGTGCTTGCCGATAATTATGGAAATACCATTCATTTGGGCGAACGCGACTGCTCGATTCAAAGACGCCTTCAAAAGCTTTTGGAAGAATCACCATCTCCTGCGCTTGATTCAGAAATCAGAGAGCAGATGGGTGAAGCAGCGGTTAAGGCTGCAAAAGCAGTTGGCTACACAGGCGCGGGCACAGTTGAATTTATTTATGACTACAGAGAACAGCGCTACTACTTCATGGAAATGAACACAAGAATTCAAGTAGAGCATCCAGTCACAGAAATGGTGACAGGAACAGACCTGATTAAGGAACAAATCAGAGTCGCATCAGGAATGGAACTCAGCCTCAAACAAGAAGATGTTCTATTTGAAGGCTGGGCCATCGAATGCCGAATTAATGCGGAAAACCCTAGCAAAAATTTCATGCCGTCACCTGGTGAAATCAAAATGTATCTGCCGCCGGGCGGTTTAGGTGTTCGTGTAGATTCAGCCGCGTATCCGGGTTATACCATCCCTCCGTACTACGACAGCATGATTGCGAAAGTAATCACATACGGAAAAACGAGAGATGAAGCGGTTGCCCGCATGAAGCGCGCATTAAGCGAATTCGTCATCGAAGGCATAGAAACAACAATCCCGTTCCACATCAAACTGCTTGAACACGAAACATTTGTCAGCGGAGAGTTTAATACGAAGTTTTTAGAAACATATGATGTAATGGGCTCATAATTTTTACGGAGGTGAATTGAATGAAAGACAACAGCTTGCTTAAAATGGATCATGAAGACACGCATTTAGGTAAGGTTGAGATCGCGCCGGAAGTCATTGAGGTGATTGCGGGTATCGCAGCTTCTGAGGTTGACGGCGTTGCTGAAATGCGCGGAAACTTTGCGACAGGCGTCGTCGAGCGCTTCGGCAAAGTAAACCACGGCAAAGGCGTAAAAGTCGACTTGGCGGATGACGGAATTACGATCGATGTCTACTGTGTTGTCGCATTCGGCGTTTCCATTCCGAAAGTCGCAGCGGCCGTTCAGGAAAACATTCGTCAAACCTTATTAAATATGACGTCTCTTTCAATTAACGAGATCAATATTCACATCGTCGGCATTCAATTTGACACAAAAGCCCAGGAAGTCGAAATCGACGAAGAAATGTAAATGGCTTAACAGAAAACCAAGGGGAGGGCGGCCCTTTGGTTTTTTTACACGTTACCCTTTATTTCAAAGTATGAAGAAAGCCGGCTCAAGGCAGCCGAGTTTCTTCATGATCGTGAAATCCGAATGATCATATGAAGGTGTGTAAAAATATTCGGTAATAGGGTCAAAAAACCTTGATTTCAATATGCGGATACGAAAAAAATATGTTATGATCTCTTTATGGCTTAACGACAAGCGGATAAAGAGGATCAAAGGAGAAAGAAAATGAAAAGAAGAACAGCAAGAGAAAAAGCTTTGCAGGCACTATTTCAAATTGATGTCAGCGATATTGCAGTGAATGAAGCCATTGAACACGCATTAGATGAAGATAAGACAGATCCTTTCTTTGAAAAGCTTGTATACGGTGTACTTGAACACCAGGTTCAGCTGGATGAAATGATTTCGAAACATCTGGTGAATTGGAAGCTTGACCGGATTGCCAATGTTGACCGTGCGATTTTGCGTCTGGCAGCGTACGAAATGGCATATGCCGAAGACATTCCGGTAAATGTCTCCATGAACGAAGCGATTGAGCTGGCGAAACGGTTTGGTGATGACAAAGCGACAAAATTTGTAAACGGGGTTCTTTCTAACATTAAATCTGATATTGAACAATCATAGGAGGAAAGAAAATGACTGCAACAATCATCGACGGAAAAGAAACGGCAAAAGAAAAACGCGAACAATTGGCAAAAGAGGTAGAAGAGCTTAAAAAGCAAGGCGTCACTCCCGGCCTGGCGGTTATTTTGATTGGAGATGATCCAGCTTCTCATTCTTACGTGCGGGGAAAGAAAAAAGCAGCAGAAACAATGGGCATGAATTTTAAGCTTGATCAATTCGACAGCAGCCTCACAGAAGCTGAACTGCTTTCGATTATTGACAAATACAATGAAGACCCTGAGTTTCACGGAATTCTCGTTCAGCTTCCGCTTCCAGACCATATTTCTGAAAAAGCGGTGATTGAACGTATTTCTCCTGATAAGGATGTAGACGGTTTTCATCCGTTAAATGTAGGAAAAATGCTGCTAGGCGAAGATACATTTCTTCCTTGCACGCCGCACGGAATTGTTGAGCTTTTGAAGAAAACCAATATTGACCTTTCCGGTAAAGAGGTTGTTGTAGTCGGCCGAAGCAATATTGTCGGTAAACCTGTCGGCCAGCTTTTATTAAATGAAAACGCGACAGTGACATACTGTCATTCAAGAACAAAAGATATATCTGAACATACGAAAAAAGCGGACATCCTGGTGGTGGCGGTCGGTAAAGCCAACTTCATCACTGCTGACCAGATGAAAGAAGGCGCCATCGTTATTGACGTCGGCGTTAACCGTTTGGAAAGCGGAAAGCTTTGCGGAGACGTTGAGTTTGAAGGTGCGAAGGAAAAAGCATCCTTTATTACACCTGTTCCGGGCGGAGTCGGTCCTATGACCATCACGATGCTTGCGCATAATACTGTTAAATCTGCGAAACGTACGTTATCATAGATCTTTGGAGATATTCAGAGACAGGCTAAAACCCTGCCTCTGGATTATGAGCACGATACCCGCTTCTTCAGGCTCCTTAAGCCAGAGCGGGTTTTCTTTAGTTATGGTGCAGGAATGCTTACGAGAGGAGTTTGAGACATGGGTGAAACAGCGTATGTTACTGTCTCAGCGCTGACAAAGTATATAAAACGAAAATTCGATGTAGATCCTCACCTTGAAAATATTTGGATTAAAGGCGAATTATCGAATGTAAAGATACACACGAGAGGCCATATTTACTTCACGTTAAAAGACGAAAACGCCCGGATGCAGTCGGTCATGTTCGCCAGACAGAGCGAGCGTCTTCCTTTTAAACCTGAAAACGGTATGAAAGTGCTGGTGAGAGGCGGAATTTCCGTATACGAACCGAGCGGAAACTATCAATTATATGCAAAAGAAATGCAGCCTGACGGGGTCGGAGCGCTTTATTTAGCGTATGAAGAATTAAAAAAGAAGCTAGCCGGAGAAGGTTTATTTGACGAACGCTACAAAAAACAAATCCCCGCTTTTCCAGCCACAATCGGGGTTGTGACATCACCCACAGGTGCTGCTGTCAGAGATGTCATTACAACTCTAAAAAGAAGATATCCCCTTGTAAAAGTCATTGTTCTTCCAGCGCTCGTTCAGGGTGAAAATGCGAGCAGATCAATCGTTAGGCGCATTGAAGAGGCGAATGAAAAACAGGCGTGCGACGTATTAATTGTCGGAAGAGGCGGCGGATCGATTGAGGAACTATGGGCGTTTAACGAAGAAATCGTAGCGCGTGCGATCTTTGCTTCCAACATACCGATCATATCGGCAGTCGGGCATGAGACGGATTTTACCATCAGTGATTTTGTTGCGGATATCAGAGCGGCGACACCTACAGGAGCAGCTGAGATTGCAGTGCCCCATACCACTGATTTAATGGAACGGACGAAAACGGCGGAAGTCAGAATGACAAGAGCGATGCAGCAGCATCTCATCCAAAAAAAAGAACGGGTTCAAACACTTCAATCCTCATATGCATTTCGCTTTCCTAAGCGGCTGTTTGAGCAAAAAGAGCAGCAGTTTGACCTTGCATATCAGCAGTTTCAAGCTCAGCTTACCGTGCTGTTGGATCGGAAAAGCAGACAGCTTGAGCGCGAAACATACAGATTAGAGGCGCTGCATCCCCATGAACAGCTGAAACAGGCGAGAAAACGGTATGAGGATCAGACGAATCAGCTGAAAAAAAATATGAATATCCAAATGAAGCAGCTGCATTCTCAGTTTCAAACCGTTCTTGGCAAGCTGAACGCGCTAAGTCCCCTTCAAATTATGGAAAGAGGATACAGCTTGGCTTATAAGGAAGATGAACTCATAAAAAGCGTCAGTCAGATCGAAGAGAAAGACCAGCTTGAGGTCAAGCTGAAGGATGGCGTGCTGACCTGTGAAGTATTAAATAAGAGAGGGGAAGAAAAATGACAGACATGAAAAAAAATGAAAGCATGACGTTTGAAGAAGCGATGAAAGGCTTAGAAAGCATTGTATCAAAGCTTGAAGAAGGCGATGTGCCTCTGGAGCAAGCAATTAACTACTTTCAAGAAGGAATGGCTCTTTCAAAAATGTGCCATGAAAAGCTTCAAAAAGTAGAAAAGCAAATGGACTTCATTTTAAAAGAAGACGGCGAACTGGCACCTTTTAGTGTTCAGGAGGAAGACGAAGGTGACAAATAAATTAGCTAGCTTTCTGGCGGAGCGTAAAAAAACGGTTGAAAAACAGCTCTTTGTATATACAGAAAACCTTAATATCCCGGATTCATTAAAAAAATCTATGCTGTATTCCCTTGAGGCCGGAGGGAAACGGCTGCGGCCTCTCATCGTGCTGGCGGTTTTGAACGCGTACGGAAAAAGTGAAAAAGACGGCATCCCAGTCGGGTGCGCTGTTGAAATGATTCACACGTATTCATTAATTCATGATGATCTGCCTTGCATGGATGATGATGATCTGCGCCGCGGAAAGCCGACAAACCATAAAGTATTTGGTGAAGCCACGGCTGTTTTAGCGGGAGACGGGCTGCTGACGGAAAGCTTTAAGCTGATTACGTCCCATGTGTCAGACGAAGTATCCGCAGAAAAGCGGCTTCGTCTTGTGAATGAACTGATATCAGCAGCGGGAACCGAGGGCATGGTCGGGGGGCAGATCGCCGATATGGAAGCAGAAAACCGTCAGGTCACGCTTGAAGAACTTGAATCCATTCATGAACGGAAAACAGCCAAACTGCTCGGTTTTGGCGTCATCGCCGGCGCTATTTTGGCGGATGCGCCTGAGGAAGAAATTGAAACATTGCGCGTCTTCAGCAGACACATTGGAATCGGTTTTCAAATCAGAGACGACATTTTAGATTTAGAAGGCAGTGAAGAGAAAATCGGCAAACGCGTCGGCTCGGATACAACGAACGACAAATCGACTTATCCGTCACTTCTGTCACTGGAAGGGGCCAAAAAGAAATTGGACGGTCACATAAAAGAAGCAAAGCGCTTGATCGACGGGCTCTCCCTTCAAAAAGACCTTTTGTATGAGCTTTGTGATTTAATTGCGGCAAGAGACCACTAAAACGATCCTTATTTGAAGCGGCTGCACGACATATGGTAAAATGTAAGCAGTTTCGATGAAAATCAAAAGGAAGAGCGCGTTTGTCTTTTTTTATGCCTGAGAAATGATCTGAGTTCAGCTCGGCATTTAAGACATATATCAATGCAGAAATTCATGCTGAAAGTGAGTTGATCCGCTTTGGATCTTTTATCAATACAGGACCCGTCGTTTTTAAAAAACATGTCCATTGATGAATTAGAGAAATTAAGTGATGAAATCCGTCAGTTTCTGATTACGACTTTATCGGCTTCTGGCGGTCACATTGGCCCTAATTTGGGTGTCGTTGAGCTTACCGTTGCATTGCATAAGGAATTTAACAGCCCGAAAGACAAGTTTTTGTGGGATGTAGGCCATCAGTCTTATGTCCATAAGCTGCTGACGGGCCGGGGAAAAGAATTTGAGACCCTTCGTCAGTATAAAGGGCTTTGCGGATTCCCGAAGCGGAGCGAAAGCGAACATGACGTATGGGAAACCGGTCATAGCTCAACTTCCTTGTCAGGTGCGATGGGGATGGCGGCCGCTCGCGATATTAAAGGAACGGATGAGTTTATCATTCCGATTATCGGTGATGGTGCGCTGACCGGCGGAATGGCGCTTGAAGCGCTGAACCATATCGGTGACGAGAAAAAAGACATGATTGTTATCCTCAACGATAATGAAATGAGTATCGCTCCGAATGTCGGTGCTATTCATTCCATGCTCGGCCGGCTGCGAACAGCCGGGAAATATCAATGGGTGAAAGATGAGCTTGAATACCTGTTTAAGAAGATCCCGGCTGTTGGGGGCAAGCTTGCCGCCACGGCAGAACGTGTCAAAGACAGCCTGAAGTATATGCTTGTCTCAGGCATGTTTTTCGAGGAACTCGGATTTACTTATTTAGGCCCTGTGGACGGACACTCTTATCATGAGCTGATTGAGAATCTTCAATACGCTAAAAAAACAAAAGGCCCTGTCCTGCTGCATGTGATCACCAAAAAAGGAAAAGGGTACAAACCTGCTGAAACCGATACGACCGGTACGTGGCACGGAACCGGCCCATATAAAATTAATACAGGTGACTTTGTAAAACCAAAAGCCGCAGCGCCTGCATGGAGCAGCCTTGTCAGCGGCACAGTACAGCGAATGGCACGTGAGGACGGGCGAATCGTGGCGATAACACCGGCAATGCCTGTCGGTTCGAAGCTTGAAGGCTTTGCGCAGGAATTTCCTGACCGAATGTTCGACGTCGGAATTGCAGAGCAGCATGCCGCTACAATGGCAGCCGCTATGGCATTACAAGGGATGAAGCCGTTTCTGGCTATCTATTCAACCTTCCTGCAGCGTGCATATGACCAGGTTGTTCATGACATCTGCCGTCAAAACGCCAATGTGTTTATCGGAATTGACCGTGCCGGATTAGTCGGTGCAGATGGCGAGACGCATCAAGGCGTATTTGATATCGCGTTTATGCGCCACATTCCAAATGTGGTCTTAATGATGCCAAAGGATGAAAATGAAGGGCAGCATATGGTTCATACAGCGCTCAGTTATGACGACGGTCCGATCGCCATGCGTTTTCCGCGCGGAAACGGCCTCGGTGTCAAAATGGATGAACAGCTTAAAACGATTCCAATTGGCACGTGGGAGGTGCTGCGTCCGGGTAACGACGCGGTCATCTTAACATTTGGAACAACAATTGAAATGGCGCTTGAAGCTGCTGAAGAGCTGCAAAAAGAAGGCCTTTCCGTACGCGTGGTCAACGCGCGATTCATTAAGCCGATTGATGAAAAGATGATGAAGGATATCCTAAATGAAGGCTTGCCGATTTTAACGATTGAAGAAGCGGTCTTAGAAGGCGGATTCGGAAGCGCGGTTTTAGAATTCGCTCATGATCAGGGGATGTATCATACGCCGATCGACAGAATGGGCATACCGGATCGATTTATAGAACATGGTAGCGTAACGGCGCTTCTTGAAGAAATAGGATTAACGAAACAGCAGGTGGCAGACCGAATTCGATTGCTGGCACCGCCGAAGACACATAAAGGAATTGGATCATGACGGCTAAGAAAGAACGATTAGATGTATTATTAGTGGAAAGAGGGCTTGCGGAAACGCGGGAAAAAGCGAAACGGGCCATTATGGCAGGGATCGTGTATTCGAATGAAAACCGCTTGGACAAGCCTGGAGAAAAAATTGACCGCGAGCTTCCGTTGACCATCAAAGGAAACCCGCTGAAATATGTGAGCAGAGGCGGCTTAAAGCTTGAAAAAGCGCTGAAAGAATTTCCTGTCTCTGTTCAGGACAAAATTATGATTGATATCGGTTCCTCCACCGGCGGCTTTACGGACTGTGCTCTGCAAAACGGCGCAAAACAGTCGTACGCGGTGGATGTAGGCTATAATCAGCTTGCATGGAAGCTAAGACAGGACGAACGCGTCGTCGTGATGGAACGCACGAATTTCCGTTATGCGACTCCGGCAGACTTCTCAAAAGGCATGCCGGAGTTTGCTACGATTGATGTATCCTTTATTTCACTTCGGCTGATCCTGCCTGTTTTAAAAACATTGCTTGTACCGGGCAGCGATTGTATTGCGCTTGTCAAGCCTCAGTTTGAAGCAGGCCGGGAATCTGTCGGCAAAAAAGGCATTGTCAGAGATCCGAAGGTGCATGCAGATGTCCTGCGGCGTATGGTCAGTTTTTCGGCTGGCGAGGGCTATATCTGCAAAGGCCTGTCATTTTCTCCAATTACAGGGGGAGACGGAAATATTGAATTTCTCCTTCATTTGCACTGGCTGGGAGAAGGTCAAGAAGGTGCAGGTTTGCCTGAGGAGGAAATCAGCCGTATAGTGGAAGAAGCACATAAGACGTTAAAAGAAAAAAAAGCAGATGTACCGGAATAATAGGGCGCTATTATTCCTTTTTTCTGCATTCATGTACTTTTTGCGGAGAATCATATACCATATAAGAACAGATAAGCTGGAAATAGAGGTGCTTACATGAACAAAGGCCAGAGGCATATCAAAATCAGAGAAATCATTACAAGCAATGAAATCGAAACCCAAGATGAATTGGTCGACATGCTGAAGCAGGATGGATACAAGGTGACACAAGCCACGGTTTCACGTGATATTAAAGAGCTTCACCTTGTGAAGGTGCCGACAAATAACGGCTCATATAAATACAGCCTACCGGCGGACCAGCGTTTCAATCCGCTGTCTAAGCTGAAACGGTCACTGATGGATGCTTTTGTGAAAATAGACTCAGCAAGCCATATGATTGTGCTGAAAACCATGCCGGGCAATGCCCAGGCAATCGGAGCGCTTATGGACAATCTGGACTGGGACGAAATTATGGGGACCATTTGCGGAGATGACACCATTTTAATTATTTGCCGGACTCCTGAAGATACCGACGGCGTAAAAAGCCGGCTCCTAGAGCTGCTGTAAAGGAAATCTAACAAAGATAAGAGGTGTAATGCTGTTTGTTAGCTGAATTATCGATTAAAAACTTTGCCATTATTGAGGAACTGACGGTTTCTTTTGAACGCGGGCTTACGGTTTTAACAGGAGAAACCGGAGCCGGCAAATCCATCATCATAGATGCCATTTCACTTTTGGTCGGTGGCCGCGGTTCATCTGAATTTGTCAGATATGGAGAAACAAAAGCCGAGCTTGCAGGGCTGTTTCTGTTAGATAGCGGCCATCCCGTTTTTGACGTCTGTGCTGAGCAGGGGATTGACGTTTCAGATGAAATGATCGTCATGAGAAGGGATATCAGCACGAACGGAAAAAGCATATGCCGGGTTAATGGCAAACTTGTAACGATTGCGTCGCTTAGAGAAATCGGCAGGCTTTTATTAGATATTCACGGGCAGCACGATAACCAGCTGTTAATGGAGGACGAAAACCATCTTCAGCTTTTGGACAAGTTTGCGGGAGCCGAAGTGGAAAGCGCACTTCAAGCGTATCAGGAAGGCTATCAGCGATATATGAAGCTGCTTAAAAAGCTGAAGCAGCTTTCTGAAAGTGAGCAGGAAATGGCACACCGGCTTGATCTGATTCAATTTCAGCTGGAAGAAATCGAATCAGCAAAGCTCGAACTGAACGAAGATGAGCAGCTGCAAGAAGAGCGCCAGCAAATTTCAAATTTTGAGAAAATATTTGAATCACTGCAAAATGCTTATAACGCGCTGCGCAGCGAGCAGGGCGGTCTGGACTGGGTCGGAATGGCGTCGTCTCAGCTTGAAGATTTATCCGATATTAACGAACCGCTGCAAAAACTTTCTGAGAGTGTTTCGAACTCCTACTACCTTTTAGAGGACGCTACATTTCAGATGAGAAATATGCTGGATGAGCTTGAATATGACCCTGAGCGCTTGAATTTTATTGAGACGCGTCTTAATGAGATCAAGCAGCTGAAGCGGAAATACGGGGCAACCGTTGAGGATATTTTAGAATATGCTTCTAAAATTGAAGAAGAGATTGATCAAATTGAAAACAGAGACAGCCATCTGCAAAGCCTGAAGCAGGAGCTGGATTCGGTTGGTAAAGATGTTGCAGTAGAAGCGGCAAACGTTTCCCGAATCCGAAAAACGTGGGCGAAAAAGCTGGCTGAGGAAATCCATCGTGAACTGAAAAGCTTATATATGGAAAAGTCGACTTTCGATACGGAGTTTAAGGTCAGAACAGCGACCCGCGGTGAGGAAGCTCCGGTCGTAAACGGACATCCTGTTCAGCTCACTGAACAAGGAATTGATCTGGTGAAGTTTTTAATTTCCACCAATACGGGCGAGCCGCTGAAATCTCTTTCTAAAGTCGCTTCCGGCGGAGAGCTGTCGAGGGTCATGCTTGCCATTAAAAGCATTTTTTCCTCACAGCAGGACGTTACCTCGATTATATTTGACGAGGTAGATACAGGCGTAAGCGGCAGGGTCGCACAGGCTATTGCTGAAAAGATTCACAAAGTATCGATGGGATCACAAGTGCTTTGCATTACGCACCTGCCTCAGGTAGCAGCCATGGCCGATACCCATCTTTACATTGCGAAAGAATTAAAAGACGGAAGAACGACGACGCGTGTAAAGCCGCTGACTAAACAAGAGAAGGTGACGGAAATCGGACGCATGATAGCAGGAGTCGAAGTTACAGACTTGACGAAACGCCATGCGAAAGAGCTGTTAAAACAAGCGGATCAAGTCAAAACTACTGGGTAAGCTGCGCGATATGCGCAGCTTATTTTTTTGTATACACATCCATTCGTTCATCAGTATATCCAATGTTTTTCTTTATAACACAGTTATAAATAAGGGCTGAGAAGGCAAAAGTAATGATGTAGCAGCAATTCATAAAGAAGGTGTGGGGTAGGAGCGAGGAGAGTGAAGTAGTGAATGCCGGATAACATCAGAAAAGCAATAGGTTTAATTCTCCTTGTTTCGTTATTAAGTGTAGGTTTATGCAAACCATTAAAAGAGTATTTACTGATTCCAACGCAAATGAGAGTATTTGAAACCCAAACACAAGCCATTGAAACGAGTTTATCGGTAAACGCCCAGGAAAAATCATCAGAAGCGTTTACAGTTGAGAAAGACCCGCATGAAATCAAAGTCACAGGCAAAAAATCAGGCCAGTCAGAATTAGTATATGACCTTGCCGGATTTCCAATCAAAAAAACAAAAGTGCAAGTTCTTCCGGATTTAAAAGTCATACCGGGCGGGCAATCCATCGGTGTCAAACTTCATTCCGTGGGAGTGCTTGTCGTCGGATTTCATCAAATTAACACAAGCGAAGGGAAAAAATCCCCTGGTGAATCGGCAGGTATTACAGCAGGCGACATTATTATCGAGATGAATGGACAGAAAATTGAAAAAATGAATGATGTTGCCCCGTTTATTCAAAAAGCGGGAAACACCGGAGAGTCACTTGATTTGCTGATCAAACGTGATAAACAGAAGATCAAAACAAAGCTGATTCCTCAAAAGGACGAAGCTGAAGGCAAATACCGAATCGGTTTATATATCAGGGATTCTGCCGCGGGCATCGGCACAATGACCTTTTATGAGCCGAAAACAAAAAAATACGGAGCACTTGGCCACGTGATCTCCGATATGGATACGAAAAAACCAATCGTCGTGGAAGATGGAGAAATTGTTAAATCGACTGTGACATCAATTGAAAAAGGGACAGGCGGAAATCCTGGAGAAAAACTGGCGCGATTTTCCTCTGAACGCAAAACGATCGGGGACATTAACAGAAACAGCCCATTTGGAATCTTCGGCACATTACATCAGCCGATTAAAAACAAAATATCAGATAAGGCACTGCCGGTTGCCTTTTCAAATGAAGTGAAAAAAGGGCCTGCGGAAATCTTAACGGTCATTGATGATGATAAGGTAGAAAAATTTGATATCGAAATCGTCAGCACGACACCGCAAAAATTTCCGGCTACAAAAGGAATGGTCTTGAAAATTACCGATCCGAGACTGCTGAAGGAAACAGGCGGCATAGTACAAGGCATGAGCGGGAGCCCAATCATTCAAAATGGAAAGGTTGTCGGCGCTGTCACCCATGTGTTTGTCAACGACCCGACAAGCGGTTACGGTGTGCATATTGAATGGATGCTGTCTGAAGCAGGAATCGATATTTACGGAAAAGAAAAAGCAAGCTGACTGCCGGATCTCCGGCAGTTTTTTGCTTTTCCCCCTCTTCACTTCTCATCATACATACGTTAAAATGAACAAAAGAAGATTTTTCGACAAATTCACGTTTCCTTATTTGTCAAATTTCATTTTTAGTCGAAAAACAGAGAAAAACATAGAATAACGAAGATATGCCACTATTATTGTTAGTTATGATTTTTTTTAGAGGGTATATAGCGCTTTTGTCGAATGTAAACATGTAGCAAGGTGGAATCCTGTTAACTACATTGGGGGAGGAAGAAACGTGGAGAAAATTAAAGTTTGTGTTGCTGACGATAATCGAGAGCTGGTAAGCCTGTTGAGTGAATATATAGAAGGACAGGAAGACATGGAAGTCATCGGAGTTGCGTATAACGGACAGGAATGCTTGTCGCTATTTAAAGAAAAAGATCCTGATGTGCTCGTCTTGGATATTATTATGCCTCATTTGGACGGACTTGCTGTTTTAGAGCGCCTGAGAGAATCCGATCTGAAAAAACAGCCGAACGTCATTATGCTGACAGCCTTCGGGCAGGAAGATGTCACGAAAAAGGCCGTCGATTTAGGAGCGTCCTACTTTATTCTCAAACCGTTTGATATGGAAAACCTTGTCGGCCATATTCGCCAGGTCAGCGGAAATGCCAGCAGTGTGACGCATCGCGCGCCGTCATCACAAAGCAGCATTATACGCAGCAGCCAGCCTGAACCAAAAAGGAAAAATCTCGACGCGAGCATCACAAGCATTATCCATGAAATCGGCGTCCCTGCACATATTAAAGGCTATCTCTATTTGCGTGAAGCGATCTCAATGGTGTACAACGACATCGAGCTGCTCGGCAGTATTACAAAAGTCCTCTATCCGGACATTGCCAAAAAATTCAACACAACCGCTAGCCGTGTAGAAAGAGCGATCCGCCATGCAATTGAAGTGGCATGGAGCAGAGGAAACATTGATTCCATTTCCTCGCTGTTCGGTTATACTGTCAGCATGACAAAAGCTAAACCTACCAACAGCGAATTCATTGCAATGGTTGCGGATAAGCTTAGATTAGAACATAAGGCTTCTTAAACATGTGCATATTATGTAATGATTAAATCAAACGTCTTTTATTTATTGGTTTGCGCTGATAAATAGGAGGCGTTTTGTTTTTGGGGGACATTTGTTATCATAGTGATGGATATGAAAAATTTATTTTCCGTAAGGAGTGAGGTATGTGTTTGAAAAATATGGTCTGCTGATTTCCTTATTTATCCTTGCGCTTTGCGTCAATTCGAACATCATCACAGATTCACGCTTACTAGGCACCCTGATTGACTTTATCTCATTTACAGTCATGGTTTCATGTGTTCTCGCTGCTTGGAGAATCAAAACCAAACAATCAGAATCAAATTGAAACCTTTCCGTTGCAAAATCGTAAGCAAGGTGTATTTTATTCAAAGGAGACGTACGAATGAAAAAGAAAAAAGCAAGAAAGCGTGACGGGCTTCTCCTAGATTTGCTTCCCCAAGCAGCTGGCGAGCTCCTTCTCCTGCTGTTTAGATGTTTACATAAATTATTGATTTAAAGTTGAAAAAAGACTGCCGAATCATTTCGGCAGTCTTTGCACATTAATCTTTATAAGGAACCCATCCAGGTGTGTTCACAATCGCTTGCCATAGCGGCTCAGGCAAGTGATATTTTTCTTTGTCTGTCCCTTTTATCACAGTTTCAATTTGTTTTTCGCGTCCTTCTTTTACTTTTACAGCCCAATCAGGATCAACTAAAATTTCACGCCCCATCGCCACCAGCGGAATCCCGTTTTCAATCACAGCAAGCGCGTCATCAGCAGAATGGATGGAACCAACAGCAATCAGAGGCACCTTGTGTCCGACACGTTCATTCAATAAGTCCATGCGCGTACGTGTCGGATCTGCCCCGCGGCGCGCTGTGGAGTTGACGTCCATCAATGAAATATGGAGGTAATCCAGTTCTTTTTCCACTAAGGCATCAACAAGCGTGAAGGTTTCTGTCATTGTCAGTCCCGGTGTATCTGGCTCTTCCGGAGACAGGCGGTAGCCTACTAAAAATGCACCCTTCGCGTGATCGGCAATTGCTTGTTTCACCTCATCCACAATAGCGAGCGGGAAGGCTAATCGTTTCTCATCGCTTCCTCCCCAGCGGTCTGTGCGCTGATTTGTTTTTGGGGAATAAAACTGCTGAATCAAGTAGCCGTTTGCACCGTGAATTTCGACACCGTCAAATCCGGCTTCAATGGCGCGTCTTGTCGCTTCTCCAAAAGCCTTCACAATGTTTTCAACCTCTGCTTCTGTTAAGGCGCGGGCCATTTGTTTGCCGTTATCAGACACGTCACTTGGCGCGACAACGTCCTGATTCGGAACGAGCTCAGCAGGGCATTCTATTCCGCCGTGATGAATTTGCACAATCGCTTTTGACCCTTGTGCTTGAATGGCTTGGGCTAATCTTTTTAGCCCGGCAATATGTGAGTCGTCATGGATGGCCGGCTGTCCGGAAAACGCTTTTCCATCAGGCGTGACGTTTGCGCATGCTGTCATCACCATTCCCATTTCTTTTGAACGGGGGATGATATAGTCCAGCTCCGCTTCAGAAATCGTGCCGTCCTCATTGGAAGAATAATGGGTCATTGGAGCAACCGCGATCCGGTTGTCAATCGTAACGCCGCTTCGGAATGTAAATGATTCAAAGAGCGGTTTGTACTTTGGATTCATGAGATCATCTTCTTTCGTTTGGATTCGCACATATTCTAGCCTATATGTAAAATTTGATGCAATCAATCTGCTTCACCGGCTGAATATCTTGAGTGCCGAATGTGGTTTTCTCCGCTCTTTTTCGGGGCTTTTGCAGCCGCCTTTGATTTGATGGCCAATGGAGCAAGTGATGACCGCCGCGGCTAGCAGCAGAACGAATTTTTTCATGAGCTGTAACTTCTTTCTGTAAAGTAAATATTCTTTAAAAGCTTACGCCTGCCCAACCCCTTCGTCAAACCATCTGCTCACCGTATTCATCAATTTTTTAAAAATGAATATAAAGTTGCTTCTTTCAGCTAATTTTTTCTAAAATGCTGCTCTTTTAGAGACATCCTCATAGACAGATCCGCTTGCTTTCTTTCTAACAACAGGAAATCAGCAGGTCAGATAGCCCTTTTGAAAATCATGGAAACGTTGTGCCGGCTTTCGTGCAAGCTTTACAAATCCTCCATTCTGGTCAAAGATAAAAGCCAAACATCAGGAAGAGGTGATCATGTGAAACAAGCTGGTCTATTTCTGTTTACTGTACTGCTGCTTTCCGGATGCAGTATTGCAAGCGCGGATGAATCAGCCCCGAGGTTTACAGAAGAGGGCAAGTATATTGGCTCGGCCGATCCTCATACAATCGCTGTTTCCCTTAACGGAGAAGAAACCATGATACAAGTTCCAAGGGACAAACGCGATGATTGTGAGGATCTGCCAGATCACACAAATGTCCAGGTGAAATATATAAAAAAAGAGAACGGAACCTTACTGCTGGAAGATATTCAGCAAAAGAATTCGTAATGACAGACCGGAGGGAGAAACGTTGAGAATGTTATGGAGGAGTTTAGCGATATGCGGATTGGCTTTTATGCTCGCACCCTGTGCGCAAGCGGCAGAGCCGGTAGCAGGGAAGACGGTATATATTGATGCCGGCCATGGCGGCAAAGACAGCGGGGCAGTCGGAAACGGGCTCTTGGAGAAAAATATTAATTTGGCTGTCTCTCGTCATGTTGTGGACGAGCTGAAAGCGGAAGGAGCGAACCCTGTCACTACAAGGAAAGATGACCATTTTCTGACCTTGGAGGAAAGAGTGGCAAAAGCAAGTGCAAACCATGCCGATCTTTTTGTCAGTATTCATGTGAATTCGGGCGTTTCCTCCGCTTCAGGCACGGAAACGTACTTTCAGTCTGATTATGAAGCGGAAAACAGTCAGCGGCTGGCATCGGATATTCAGTCAGAGCTGGTATCATCCTTGCAAACAAGAGACAGGGGTGTGAAAGAATCGGATTTTTATGTCATTACATATTCACAAATGCCGAGCGTGCTGGCTGAGCTTGGATTTATTACAAACAGCTCTGATGCGGACAAGCTTGGGAGTGAAGTATATCAGGAAAAAGCTGCAGACGCGATTGTCGCGGGGATCGATTCTTATTACGCGCAATAGTCTGAGTACAAGAAACCTTAATTCTAGAGTGACAAGGCCAAAATCAGTATAATGGAGAAAACGGGCAACTTTAGGCTTGAGGTGAAACAATGACAAAGGTTTTTGCCCATCGGGGGGCATCAGGTCATTATCCCGAAAATACAATGATTGCATTTGAAAAAGGGATTGAAGACGGAGCAGATGGAATAGAGCTTGATGTTCAGCTGACAAAAGACGGACGTATTGCTGTTATTCATGATGAAAGGCTCGACCGGACGACATCCTTAAAAGGTTTCGTAAAGGACACGGTGTACGATGTCTTGAAGACTGCGGATGCGGCTGCCGGTCATCATCAAACAGTGGGCGATGTAAGGGTGCCGCTGCTTGAAGACGTGCTCTCGTGGGCTGAAAAAAAGGATTTTCTGATTAACATTGAATTGAAAAACAGCGTGATCCGTTATGAAGGAATGGAAGAAAAAGTGCTTGAGGCAGTAAAGAGATTTAAAATAGAAGAAAGAACGATTCTGTCCTCATTTAACCATGAAAGCTTAGCGTTATGCGGCCGGTTGGCACCCCATATTGAGCGAGCGGTGCTGACCTCAGATGTGCTTTATCAGGCTGATCAATATGTAAAATCCATTCCGGCAGCCGGCTACCACCCAAAGCTGCATAGCCCGGCGGTAACGGATGAAGTGCTGCAGCAAATGCGGAACAGTTCGATTAAGGTAAGGCCTTTTACAGTCAATCGGCCAGACGATATGGAGTATTTGATGAAAATGGGAGCAGACGGCCTTTTCACAGATTTTCCTGAGCGGGCTCTTGCCATCGCTAAGAAATTGAATAGAAGAAATTAGTTTTCAAGAAGGCTGCCGGAGCAGCCTTCTTTTTTCATTCATTCATACCTGTTTCAAAGCATACATTCATAGAAGACATCAAGAAATGTAAGCGCTATCTATCCTTTGATTTGAGGTGGAACTATGAGGAAAACAGTTATTGTAAGTGCTGCGAGAACCCCGTTTGGTAAATTTGGCGGGGCATTAAAAGAAGTAAAAGCTGCTGAACTCGGGGGCGCTGTTATGAAAGAGGCGTTAAAGCGTGCCGGAGTCTCTGGAAATCAGGCGGAAGGCGCGGTTATGGGTATGGTTGTCCAAGCCGGTGCGGGCCAGATACCTTCCCGGCAAGCTGCCCGTATAGCCGGACTGCCTTGGAGTGTGCCATCGGAAACGCTGAATAAAGTTTGCGCCTCCGGCCTTCGCGCTGTCACTCTATGTGACCAAATAATTCGGGCGCATGATGCGGACATTCTTGTTGCCGGAGGCATGGAGAGTATGAGCAATATTCCGTATGCTGTTCCCGCTGGCCGCTGGGGCGCGCGGATGGGTAACGGTGAGCTAAGGGATTTAATGGTTTATGACGGATTAATGTGCGCCTTTGATGAAGTGCACATGGCCGTTCACGGAAATACGGCGGCCAAGGAATATGGAATTTCACGTAAAGAGCAGGATGAATGGGCCCTTCGAAGCCACAAGCGGTCGGCCGAGGCGGCCGATGAAGGAAAGTTAGGTGAAGAAATTGTTCCTGTCAGCTGGCTTGGCCGGAAAGGAAAAACAAACATTGTTGACAAAGATGAAGCGATTCGCCGCGATACCACTCTCGATCAGCTTGCGAAACTTTCTCCGATTTATTCAAGTGACGGATCCATTACAGCCGGCAATGCGCCGGGAGTCAACGACGGAGCGGGAGCATTTGTATTAATGTCTGAGGAAAAAGCCGCTGAACTAGGAAAGCGTCCTCTTGCAACCATTCTTGGTTTTTCAACAGCCGGAATGCAAGCGCATGAGCTTGCGGCCGCTCCGGGATACGCAATAAACAAGCTGCTCGAAAAGACCGGCTTTACATTACAGGATATTGATCTTTTTGAAGTCAATGAAGCATTTGCTTCTGTTGTATTAACATGTGAAAAAATCGTCGGGTTTGATCTTGAAAAAGTAAACGTAAATGGCGGAGCGATTGCGCTGGGCCACCCGATCGGCGCTAGCGGTGCGAGAATTTTGATGACGCTTGTGTACGAATTAAAGCGCCGGGGAGGCGGACTGGGTATTGCTGCTATTTGCAGCGGGGCGGCTCAGGGAGACGCTGTCTTGGTTCAAGTTCATTAAAACATTGACGGAGAAGGGGATTTGAATGGAAATCAAACATATCATGGTGGCCGGCGCCGGACAGATGGGAAGCGGAATTGCCCAAACAGCGGCTGAAGCCGGCTTTTATGTGCTGCTGTATGATTTGAATCCGGAGGCAGCGGAAACGGGGTTTCAGCACATAAAAAAACATTTGAACCGCGCTGCTGAAAAAGGAAGAAAGACGGAAGCTGAAGTGAAGGCTGTTATCAGCCGCATTTCGCTTTCCCCCGCGCTGGAGGAGGCGCAGCATGCGGATGTTGTGATTGAAGCAATTGCAGAAAACATGACGGCAAAAACTAAATTGTTCAAAAAACTTGATCATATTTGCCCGGCTCATACGCTTTTGGCCAGCAATACATCTTCCTTGCCTATAACAGAAATTGCAGCTGTCACAAATCGTCCAGAACACGTCATTGGCATGCATTTTATGAACCCCGTCCCTGTTATGAAACTGGTTGAAGTTATTCGCGGCCTGGCGACATCAGATGAAACGGCATCAACCATTACGGCATTAGCGGAAAAAATGGGGAAAACACCGGTCGAAGTCAATGATTTTCCCGGATTTGTCTCCAACCGTGTGCTTCTGCCAATGATTAATGAAGCCATCTATTGTCTTTATGAGGGGGTAGCTGAGCCAGACGCAATAGACCAGGTCATGAAGCTTGGCATGAATCACCCGATGGGCCCGCTTAAATTAGCTGATTTTATCGGGCTGGACACGTGTTTGTCGATTATGGAAGTCCTTCACTCCGGGCTTGGAGACTCCAAGTACCGTCCTTGCCCGCTGCTTCGTAAGTACGTCAAAGCAGGGTGGCTCGGCAAAAAGAGCGGACGCGGCTTTTATCATTACGGCGAGGAGAAGAATACCTGAAGTCAATTCCAATCCGGGGGTGGCCGAGTTGCATTTAACCCAAGAGCAAGTCATGATGCGAAAGATGGTGCGTGATTTTGCCCGAAAAGAAATTGCTCCTGCTGCGGAGGTCATGGAGAAAACAGATGAATTTCCATTTCAGCTAATGAAGAAAATGGGTGAACACGGCTTGATGGGAATACCAGTGCCGGAACAATATGGCGGCGCTGGAGCGGACGTTGTTTCTTATATTTTGGCCATTCATGAGATTTCTAAAATCAGCGCGGCGGTCGGTGTCATTCTTTCGGTTCATTCCTCAGTGGGCACAAATCCGATTTTGTACTTCGGAAACGAAGAGCAAAAAGTGAAATATATACCGAAACTCGCCTCAGGCAGCTATTTGGGTGCATTTGCGCTGACTGAGCCTTACTCTGGATCGGATGCCGGAAGCCTTCGCACCACAGCGATCAAAAAGAACGGCAAATATATTTTAAACGGATCGAAAATTTTCATAACAAACGGCGGTGCCGCTGACCTCTATATTACGTTTGCTTTAACGGCCCCGGGCCAAAACAGGAACGGGATTTCGGCTTTTATCGTTGAAAAGAACACACCGGGTTTTACAGTCGGCAAAAAAGAAAGAAAGCTGGGGCTTCACGGATCCAATACAACAGAGCTGATATTTGAAAATGCGGAAGTGCCGGAAGAGAATTTGCTGGGCCAAGAGGGCGATGGATTTAAAATCGCGATGGCGAATCTGAATGTGGGGCGCATCGGCATTGCAGCACAAGCGCTGGGAATCGCAGAGGCTGCCCTAGAATATGCGGTTGCTTACGCGAAACAGCGTGTCCAATTCAACAGGCCTATCGCAGCCAATCAAGGCATATCGTTTAAGCTCGCCGATATGGCGACAAGAGCAGAGGCGGCAAGGCACCTTGTCTATCATGCGGCAGATCTCCATAACCGCGGCCTGGCCTGCGGAAAGGAAGCGTCCATGGCTAAACAATTTGCTTCCGATTCGGCGGTGAAGGCTGCCCTTGAGGCAGTCCAGATTTATGGAGGATATGGTTATATGAAGGATTATCCGGTCGAACGGCTGCTTAGGGATGCAAAGGTAACACAAATTTATGAAGGCACAAATGAAATTCAAAGACTCATTATTTCCAAGCACCTGCTTGGCGCAAACTGACAGATAATAACGCAAAGCGGAGGTTGAGAATATGGATGGTAAACAGCATTTTTCTCCAGGTCTGGACGGGGTCGTCGCGGCAGAAACGGATATTTCTTATCTCGACACACAGTACAGCCAGATATTGATTCGAGGCTATGATTTAATTGATCTTTCAAAAACGAAAAGCTATCTAGAACTGGTGCATCTATTGCTGGAGGGGAGGTTGCCGGATGGAAATGAAACGGAAACGGTCATAAGGAAGGTCAACAGCGCTTCAAACCTGCCGACTGACATTGTCCGTCTTCTTGAGCTGCTGCCTGAACATACTCATCCGATGGATTGTCTGCGAACCGGGGTATCGGCTCTTGCCGGCTACGACCGCCAAATTGACGATCGGTCGCCTTCTGCAAACAAGGAGCGCGCCTATGAGCTTTTAGGGAAAATGCCTGCGCTCACAGCAAGCAGCTATAGAAAGATAAAAAAAGGAAAACTGATTCCGCCGCTTCAGCACCTATCCTACAGCGCGAATTTCTTATACATGATGACAGGCAAAATACCGTCCGCATTGGAAGAGCGGATCTTTGACCGTTCACTCATTCTGTACAGTGAGCATGAGATGCCGAATTCAACCTTTACGGCCAGGGTGATTGCTTCAACACAATCGGATCTTTATGGCGCATTGACAGGAGCTGTAGCTTCTTTGAAGGGGAATCTTCATGGAGGCGCAAACGAAGCGGTCATGTATATGCTTTTGGAGGCAAAAACAAAGGCTGATTTTGAACAAATCCTGTTATCAAAACTGAGAAAAAAAGAAAAAATCATGGGCTTCGGCCACCGGGTGTACATGAAAAAAATGGACCCGAGAGCGCTTATGATGAAAGAAGCGCTTCAGCAGTTATGCGATCAAGCCGGAGATCACCGTTTATACGAAATGTGTGAAGCAGGGGAGCAGCTGATGGAGCGGGAAAAAGGGCTTTATCCGAATTTGGATTATTACGCCGCCCCGGTATATTGGATGCTTGGCATACCAATTCCATTGTATACACCTGTCTTTTTCAGTGCGAGAACGGCAGGCTTATGCGCACATGTGATTGAACAGCATACCAATAACCGCTTGTTCCGCCCGCGTGTCCGCTATACCGGCCCGCGATATGAGAACAAATCCAAATCATGAAAGGAATGGGTCGAATGCTGAAAACGGATCATGTCATTGAAGAAATAACAGACTATGTACTTGAGAAGGAGATTACGAGTTCGGAAGCGTTTACAACGGCAGGTCACGTTTTGCTGGATACACTCGGCTGCGGGATTTTAGCGCTCCGCTATCCCGAATGCACCAAGCTGCTCGGCCCGATTGTCCCCGGAACCAGTGTGCCAAACGGAAGCAGAGTGCCGGGAACGTCATATGTTCTTGATCCTGTACGGGCAGCATTTAACATAGGATGTATGATCCGCTGGCTTGATTACAACGATACGTGGCTTGCGGCGGAGTGGGGGCATCCGTCAGATAACTTGGGGGGCATTCTTGCGGCGGCTGATTATGTATCAAGAGTGAGGCTGTCTGAAGGAAAAGAGCCATTAACGGTTCGCGACGTCCTTGAAGCGATGATCAAGGCTCACGAAATTCAAGGTGTGCTGGCTTTAGAAAACAGCTTAAACCGAGTCGGGCTTGATCATGTGTTGTTTGTCAAGGTGGCCACGACGGCTGTAGCCGCAAAGCTGCTGGGCGGCGGAAGGGAAGAAATCAATCATGCGCTTTCGAATGCTTGGATTGACAATGCAGCCTTGCGGACATACCGGCATGCGCCTAATACCGGCTCGCGCAAATCGTGGGCCGCAGGAGATGCAACCAGCAGGGGCGTTCATCTCGCACTGATGGCGTTAAAAGGCGAAATGGGTTATCCGACAGCCTTGACCGCTCCGGGCTGGGGCTTTCAAGACGTATTATTCAACAAGAAAGAGATCAAGCTTGCCCGCCCGCTTGACGCTTATGTCATGGAAAATGTGTTGTTCAAAGTCTCTTATCCTGCGGAATTCCACGCCCAGACAGCGGCAGAGTGTGCCGTCATTCTTCATCCGCAGGTCAAAGACCGTATCGATGAAATTGACCGTGTTGTTATCAAAACGCATGAATCAGCTATTCGCATCATTGATAAAAAAGGCCCGCTGCATAATCCCGCGGATCGCGATCATTGTCTGCAATACATCACAGCGATTGGTTTAATATTTGGTGATATCACTGCACAGCATTATGAGGCTGATACGGCAAGTGATCCAAGAATAGATAAACTTCGAGAAAAAATGGAAGTGACTGAAAACAAAGCATATACGGAAGATTATCTCAAACCAGATAAACGCTCCATTTCAAATGCCGTTCAGATTCATTTTAAAGACGGAACGAGTACAGAGATGGTTGAATGTGAATTTCCGCTGGGCCATCGTTTTCGAAGAGACGAGGCTGTGCCAAAATTGTTAGAAAAGTTTTCTGTGAATCTTAAAACCCATTTTCCAGAGAAACAGCAAAAACATATTTACAAGCGCTGCACCAGCTCTGAAACATTACAAACGATGCGCGTAAACGATTTTGTCGATATGTTCTGTATGTGAAAGGAGGACTCATATCTTGTCTTGGATCGTCAATGAGCAATCGTCACAAGAAGAACTTGCTGAACGCTTCCGCAAGCTGATGTGTGCGCCGGAAATATTGCAAATTCCCGGCGCTCATGACGGGATGGCCGCCTTGCTTGCGAAGGAGGCCGGTTTTTCTGCCTTATACTTATCGGGTGCGGCTTATACGGCCAGCAGGGGGCTGCCTGATCTTGGAATTGTTACGTCGGCAGAAATGGCCGAACGGGCAAAAGATCTTGTCCGCGCAGCAGACCTGCCTTTGCTTGTTGATATCGATACGGGCTTTGGCGGGGTATTAAACGCTGCCCGCAC
Organism: Bacillus sp. PK3-037; assembly: GCF_054161355.1. Classification (NCBI taxonomy): domain Bacteria; kingdom Bacillati; phylum Bacillota; class Bacilli; order Caryophanales; family Bacillaceae; genus Bacillus; species Bacillus sp. PK3-037. Next base: position 1,689,044 of record NZ_CP096408.1, read on the forward strand.
CGCCCGCGAGATGCTGGAAGCAAGGGTGGCAGCAGTGCAAATAGAGGACCAGCAGCTTCCGAAAAAATGCGGGCATTTGAATGGCAAACAGCTTGTCCCGGCTCAGGAATTGGCGCAAAAAATAAAGGCCATGAAACAAGCGGCACCATCACTTGTGATTGTCGCCCGTACAGATGCAAGAGCGCAGGAAGGACTTGAGTCCGCAATAAAACGCGCTTTGGCATACATTGAGGCGGGAGCGGACGCAATTTTCCCTGAAGCGCTTCAAACGGAAAACGAATTTCGACAGTTTGCTGAACAGATCCCTGCCTCGCTTCTTGCCAATATGACTGAGTTTGGGAAAACGCCGTATTATCATGCAGATGAATTTGCTGCTATGGGGTTTCAGATGGTGATCTATCCGGTCACCTCGCTCAGAGCTGCGGCAAAGGCTTATGAACGGATGTTTAGCTTGATAAGGGAGCGCGGATCGCAAAAAGAAGGGCTTGATGATATGCAGACGCGTAAGGAGCTGTATGAAACGATTTCTTATTATGATTATGAAGCGCTGGACAAAACGATTGCCAAGACCGTCTTGCCTGATAAATAATGCGAACAAAAAAGCCGGAGCATTCTCCGGCTTTTTTACATCTTTTGTTTTCTGAATCGCGGACTGACTTGATTGCGTTTTCTGTCTCTGTACAAAATGAACCCGGCCAGCACATACAGGCCGAAAACGAAAAAGATTAATCCTGATAAACCTTGGAGCCAAAGAGAAGAAAATGGCTTTACCGTATGGCCGAAAAGCATATCTCTCATCAGTTTAATGCCTAAAGCAGAAATGGCGCCAGGGAGCACTAAAATCAAAAGCGCAAGAAGTCGGCTCATGTTCAGAAAACCCCTTTATTTTTCATTTCCTTTATTGTCCAGCGGAAAAAATATTTTGTCAAGAGAAGAAAACGTGGTAACATAGGGTTGTGCAAATTATTGCAACGGAAAAAACAGGTATGCAAATTTTTTCATACAAAGGGGTATCGGGATGCAGAAGGTACTGATCGTAGGTGCCGGTAAAAGGGGAACGGCGTTATTACAAATTCTCATTAAAACAGCCATCATAGACATTATTGCCGTGGTTGACAAAAACCCCGAAGCGCCGGGATTAAAAGAAGCAAAACATTATGGAATTGCCGTTTCATCTGATTGGAAACCATACATACAACAAAAGCCGGATATCGTCATTCATACAACGGGTGATCAAGCTGTACTTGACGAACTCCTTCAGGAAAAACATGAGCAGACCATTGTTATGCCGGGAAAGATGGCTTACATTGTGTTTCAGCTTATGGAAGAAAAACAGCAGCTGATTCAAATGCTAAAAGAACAAACATACAAACATGACCGAATCTTTAATTCCACCCACGACGGAATGATTTTTATTGATATCAATGAAGAGATCATTCTGTTTAATCATATGGCTGAAAATATGGTGGGAAAACAACGTGAGGAAGTCATTGGACGCCCGATCAAAGAAGTTATCCCGAGCACAAAGATGCCTCGGATTTTAAAAACGAGAGAGCCTGAATACAATCAAAAACAGCTCTTGGGTGAAAATTTGCAAATTGTAACAACAAGGCTGCCGATCATTGATGAAGGCGGACGTCTGCTCGGAGCACTCAGTGTATTTAAGGATATTACAGATGCGGTCGAGCTGGCGGAGGAAGTGACAAATCTAAAACAGGTGCGCACGATGCTGGAGGCGATTATACAATCCTCCGACGAGGCGATTTCTGTCGTTGATGAAAACGGCATTGGCCTGTTGATCAATAAAGCATACACAAAAATGACTGGGCTTTCTGAAAAAGAAGTCATCGGCAAGCCGGCGAGCACTGATATTTCTGAAGGGGAAAGTATGCATTTAAAGGTGCTTGAGACAAGACGCCCAGTGCGCGGCGTCAGAATGAAGGTCGGCCCGAATGAAAAAGAGGTCATCGTCAATGTAGCGCCGGTGATTGTGGATGGCATTTTAAAAGGCAGTGTCGGCGTGATCCATGACGTGTCAGAAATTAAAATGCTGACCGCGGAGCTTAACAGGGCCAGGCAGATTATCCGCACGCTCGAAGCGAAATATACCTTTGACGACATTATCGGCAAAAGTGAGCAAATGCTTGTTGCGCTTGAGCAGGCGAAGCTTGGAGCGAAAACGCCGGCAACGATTTTGCTGCGCGGAGAATCGGGCACGGGCAAAGAGCTGTTTGCACATGCCATCCATAACGAAAGCGACAGGAAATACAATAAATTCATCCGCGTAAATTGCGCCGCTCTTTCAGAAAATCTTCTGGAATCAGAACTGTTTGGCTACGAGGAAGGCGCGTTTTCGGGAGCGAAGCGCGGCGGCAAGAAGGGCTTATTTGAAGAAGCCAATAACGGCAGCATTTTCTTAGACGAAATCGGCGAGCTGACGCAAAATATGCAGGCGAAACTGCTGCGCGTCCTTCAAGAAAAAGAGATCGTCAGAGTGGGAGGCACGAAGGCAATCCCTGTTAATGTGAGAATTATTGCAGCCACAAATGTAAATATCGAAAAAGCAATGGCGGATGGGACGTTTCGTGAAGATCTGTATTACCGCATCAATCGCTATCCCATCTCTATCCCCCCTTTGCGTCAGCGGATTGAAGACATTGAAGCGCTCAGTGAAAGGCTCATTCAAAAAATTAACCGCGATTACGGACGGAATGTAAAGGGACTGACCCAGCAGGCTTTGCGGGCATTGTCGGCTTACCATTGGCCGGGGAATGTCCGCGAGCTGGAAAATGTCCTTGGACGAGCAATGATTTTTTTGAAGCCGCACATGGAATGGATTGAAAAAGAGCATTTGCCTGTATTTGAAATAGAACAAAAAGAAAGCAGCGCAGAACAGGGAGCCGGTTTTGATTTTCCTGACATCGAAGGCGAAAAGCTGTCTAAGGCCGTTGAAAAATTTGAAGCGCACTTGATTCAGCAAACGCTGGAAAAGCATCATTTTAACCGTACGAAAACAGCGAAAGCCCTCGGCGTCAGCATTCGAAATTTATATTACAAAATGGATAAATACGGCCTTGCAAATGAAGGCATGCAATAATTTGCAGAATAAGCGCAAACGTCTGCACGAATCTTTCTTCGCATCCATCATGACAGCATCGCACCGAGCTGGCATAGAACTTGCATAATAAAAAGCGGAGTCGAGACAAGAAAGGTGGTAACTGATGAAGCTGAAAGATTTGATCGGCAAAGCGTCGATGTACAAAAACAAGACCATTGCGGTTGCCCATGCTGAGGATGAGGAAGTGATCCGGGCAGTAAAGCTGGCAGCCGAGCATCTATCCGCCCGTTTTTTGTTAACGGGCGACAGCAAAAAACTGAACGACCTGACATCATCCATGCAAGGGCATCAAGTGGAAATCATTCATGCCAATACGCCGGAGGAATCGGCGAAGCTAGCGGTTCGCGCTGTTCATCAAAAAAAAGCAGACGTCTTAATGAAAGGGAATGTGCCGACTTCTGTTTTGCTTAAAGCGGTATTAAACAAACAGGAAGGGCTGCGGAAATCCCGTGTCCTTTCTCATGTGGCCGTGTTTGATATTCCTGACTTTGAGAGACTGATGTTTGTGACAGATTCGGCTATGAATATTGCCCCTTCGCTGGAGGAGCTTCAGCAGATTCTTCAAAATGCTGTTCATGTCGCACGTGCAGTAGGGAACAATATGCCAAAAGCGGCTGCCCTTGCAGCGGTAGAAACGGTAAATCCGAAGATGGAAGCGACGGTCAATGCAGCTGCTCTCGCCCAAATGTGCAAAAGAGGGCAGATTAAAGGGTGCATTGTAGATGGACCGCTTGCCTTGGATAACGCAGTATCGCAAATCGCCGCGGCTCAGAAAAAGATTTCGGGAGACGTAGCGGGCAGCGCCGATATCCTTCTTGTCCCTTCGATTGAAGCGGGAAATATTTTATATAAATCACTGATTTATTTTGCGAAAGCACACGTGGCGGCTGTCATTGCGGGGGCCAAAGCGCCGATTGCATTAACGAGCAGAGCGGATTCCGCTGAAAACAAACTGTATTCGATCGCGCTGGCATTATGCGCATCTGAAGAATACACACTTTAGGAGGAACTGATATGGAACTTTTTAAATATATGGAGCAGTACGATTATGAGCAATTGGTTTTCTGCCAAGACGAACAATCAGGATTAAAGGCCATTATCGCAATTCATGATACAACGCTTGGACCAGCGCTCGGCGGAACGAGAATGTGGACGTATGAAAATGAAGAAGCTGCGATTGAAGACGCACTGAGACTTGCAAGAGGCATGACCTATAAAAACGCGGCGGCAGGCTTAAACCTGGGTGGCGGAAAAACGGTTATCATCGGCGATCCGCGCAAGGATAAAAATGAAGAAATGTTCCGCGCGTTCGGCCGTTATATTCAAGGACTTAACGGCAGATACATTACGGCTGAGGATGTCGGCACAACGGTTGAGGATATGGATATCATTCATGATGAAACAGATTTTGTCACAGGTATTTCTCCTGCATTCGGCTCTTCAGGAAATCCGTCTCCTGTTACGGCTTACGGGGTGTATAAAGGCATGAAGGCTGCCGCTAAAGCTGCATTCGGCACGGACTCTCTTGAAGGAAAAACCATCGCTGTACAGGGTGTTGGAAACGTGGCTTACAATCTATGCCGCCACCTTTATGAAGAAGGAGCAAGCTTAATCGTTACGGATATCAACAAGCAATCAGTTGAACGTGCGGTACAAGATTTTGGTGCTCGTGCGGTTGATCCAGAAGATATTTATTCACAAAACTGCGATATTTATGCGCCGTGTGCTCTTGGTGCAACCATCAATGACGATACTATTAAGCAGCTGAAAGCTAAAGTGATTGCAGGCGCTGCTAACAATCAGCTGAAAGAAACTCGCCACGGCGATCAAATTCACGAAATGGGCATTGTTTACGCACCGGACTACGTCATCAACGCGGGCGGTGTTATCAACGTGGCGGATGAGCTTTACGGCTATAATGCAGAACGTGCACTAAAAAAGGTTGAGGGCATTTACGCCAACATTGAACGTGTCCTTGAAATTTCCCAGCGTGACGGCATTCCGACGTATTTAGCGGCTGACCGCTTGGCTGAAGAACGAATTGAACGCAATCGCCGCTCAAGAAGCCAGTTTTTGCAAAACGGCCACCATATATTAAGCAGACGCTAAGAAATTGATCTGGAGGTTTTGAAATGCTACATGATGAAAAACGCATTCTCACCATTAATCCAGGCTCAACTTCAACGAAAATCGGTGTTTTTCATAATGAACGCAGTATTTTTGAAAAAACACTGAGACACAGCATAGAAGAGCTGCAGCAGTTCGACCATATTATTGACCAGTATGAATTTCGCAAACACCATATTCTCGAAACGCTTCATGAACAGGGGATCAATATTTCAAAATTTGATGCTGTCTGTGCCAGAGGCGGTCTTCTCCGCCCGATAGAAGGTGGGACATACGAAGTGAATGACGACATGATTGAGGACTTGAAAAGCGGTTATGCAGGACAGCATGCCTCCAATTTAGGGGGCATTATCGCAAGAGAAATTGCTGACGGCCTCAACATCCCATCTTATATTGTAGACCCTGTTGTAGTTGACGAAATGTCAGAGCTTGCTAAAATATCAGGCATGCCGGAAATTGAACGGAAAAGCATTTTTCATGCGTTAAACCAAAAAGCTGTCGCCCGTAAGGCGGCAGCCTCTCTTGGCAAACGATATGAGAATATGAAAATGATTATTACTCATTTGGGCGGCGGCATTACAATAGGTGTACATGACCGGGGGCGGGTGGTGGACGTCAACAACGGCCTTCACGGAGAGGGGCCGTTCAGTCCTGAACGCGCAGGAACAGTGCCTGCGGGGGATCTCGTCGATTTATGCTTTTCAGGAGAATATACAAAAGAAGAAATGATGAAAAAGCTGGTGGGAACCGGCGGGCTCACCGGTTATCTCGGTACAAATGACGCTGTGAAAGTAGAACAAATGATTCAGGAGGGCGATGAAAAAGCCCGCTTCATTTTTGACGCCATGGCGTATCAGGTAGCGAAGGAAATCGGAGCAGCAAGCGCCGTATTAAAAGGCGAAGTCGAGGCCATTGTTCTGACAGGAGGTCTGGCTTACGGCAAAACCTTTGTTTCCAGCATCAGATCATACATAGATTGGATTTCGGATGTTTTAGTATATCCGGGAGAAAACGAACTGCAATCTCTGGCCCAAGGGGCGCTCAGGGTATTGCAGGGTGAAGAGCAATCCAAACAATATCGCATTGAATAGACAGACAGGAGTGAGTCAGATGGCAACTGAGTATGATGTAGTCATTCTGGGCGGCGGTACAGGCGGTTATGTCGCGGCGATCAGAGCGGCGCAGCTTGGCTTAAAAACAGCCGTTGTAGAAAAAGAAAAGCTCGGCGGTACATGCCTGCATAAAGGCTGTATTCCGAGTAAAGCGCTGCTGAGAAGCGCGGAAGTGTACCGGACAGCCCGTGAAGCCGATCAATTCGGAGTCGAAACGTCCGGCGTTTCCCTCAACTTTGAAAAGGTACAGCACCGTAAGCAGGCTGTTGTTGATAAGCTTGCAGCAGGCGTCAATCATTTAATGAAAAAAGGAAAAATTGACGTGTATGACGGATATGGGCGCATCCTCGGACCGTCTATTTTCTCTCCGCTGCCGGGAACGATTTCTGTTGAGCGGGGAAATGGCGAAGAAAATGACATGCTGATTCCGAAGCAGGTCATTATAGCAACAGGTTCAAGGCCGAGAATGCTTCCGGGTCTGGAAGCGGACGGAGAGTTTGTCTTGACCTCGGATGAAGCGCTCCAAATGGAGGAGCTTCCAAAATCAATGATCATCGTCGGCGGAGGGGTCATTGGAATCGAATGGGCATCCATGCTTCATGACTTTGGCGTAAACGTAACGGTTATTGAATATGCGGACCGGATATTGCCGACTGAAGACAGGGACATTTCAAAAGAAATGCAAAGCCTTCTTGCAAAAAAAGGAATTCAGTTTGTCACAGGAGCTAAAGTGCTGCCTGATACGTTGAAAAAATCGTCAGGCGAAATCAGCATACAAGCGGAAAAAGACGGAGAAACCGTTACCTACTCTGCTGAAAAAATGCTCGTTTCCATCGGCAGACAGGCAAATGCCGAAGGAATCGGTATAGAAAACACCGATATTGTCACTGAAAATGGCGTCATTTCAGTAAATGAAAGCTGCCAAACGAAGGAATCTCATATTTATGCAATCGGAGACGTAATCGGTGGCCTTCAACTAGCTCATGTTGCATCGCATGAAGGAATCATTGCCGTTGAGCATTTTGCGGGTCTCAATCCGCATGCGCTTGATCCAACACTTGTACCGAAGTGCATTTACTCAAGCCCTGAAGCTGCCAGTGTCGGCTTAACAGAAGATGAGGCAAAATCGAATGGGCATAATGTCAAGATCGGCAAGTTCCCATTTATGGCAATTGGAAAAGCGCTTGTATATGGAGAAAGCGACGGATTTGTAAAAATCGTGGCGGACCGTGAAACGGATGATATTCTCGGCGTGCATATGATAGGCCCGCATGTCACTGACATGATATCAGAAGCAGGTCTTGCAAAAGTGCTGGATGCGACGCCTTGGGAGGTCGGACAAACGATCCACCCGCACCCGACGCTGTCTGAAGCGATTGGAGAAGCAGCGCTTGCCGCAGATGGCAAAGCCATTCATTTTTAAAAGCATAAAGGAGGCGCTTGAATGAGTACAAACCGACATCAAGCATTAGGGCTGACTGATCAGGAAGCCGTTGATATGTATAGAACCATGCTGTTAGCAAGAAAAATCGATGAAAGAATGTGGCTATTAAACCGCTCTGGTAAAATCCCGTTTGTTATCTCTTGTCAAGGACAGGAAGCGGCACAAGTAGGAGCGGCTTTCGCCCTTGACCGTGAAACGGATTATGTGCTGCCTTACTATAGAGACATGGGTGTCGTGCTCGCGTTTGGCATGACCGCGAAGGACTTAATGATGTCCGGGTTTGCCAAAGCAGCAGATCCGAACTCAGGAGGCCGTCAAATGCCGGGGCATTTCGGTCAAAAGGAAAACCGGATCGTGACGGGGTCGTCTCCGGTAACAACGCAAGTGCCGCATGCGGTCGGCATTGCGCTGGCTGGACGCATGGAGAAAAAAGATATTGCGGCTTTTGTCACATTTGGAGAAGGATCTTCAAACCAAGGCGATTTCCATGAAGGGGCAAACTTTGCCGCTGTTCATAAGCTTCCGGTTATTTTCATGTGTGAAAACAACAAATACGCAATATCAGTGCCTTACGATAAGCAAGTAGCCTGTGAGAACATTTCCGACCGTGCCGTAGGCTATGGAATGCCTGGCGTAACTGTGAATGGAAACGATCCGCTCGAAGTTTATCAAGCGGTGAAAGAAGCGCGTGAACGGGCGCGCAGAGGAGAAGGCCCTACATTAATTGAGACGATTTCTTACCGCCTGACACCGCATTCCAGCGATGACGACGACAGCAGCTACAGAGGCCGTGAAGAAGTAGAGGAAGCGAAAAAAAGTGATCCCCTGTTTACTTATCAAGCTTACTTAAAGGAAAAAGGCCTGCTGACCGAAGAGATAGAACAAACCATGCTGGACGAAATCATGGCAATCATAAACGAGGCGACAGATGAAGCGGAGAACGCTCCTTATGCAGCTCCTGAGTCAGCGCTCGATTATGTGTATGCGAAGTAGGGAGGAAGTACAAATGTCAGTAATGTCATATATTGATGCGATCAATTTGGCAATGAAAGAAGAAATGGAACGAGATTCACGTGTCTTCGTTCTTGGGGAAGATGTAGGAAAAAAAGGCGGTGTATTTAAAGCCACAGCCGGCCTGTACGAACAATTTGGAGAAGAGCGTGTCATGGATACGCCGCTTGCTGAATCAGCGATCGCCGGAGTCGGTATCGGAGCGGCTATGTACGGCATGAGGCCGATTGCTGAAATGCAGTTTGCTGATTTTATTATGCCGGCGGTAAACCAGATTATTTCTGAGGCTGCTAAAATCCGCTACCGCAGCAACAATGACTGGAGCTGCCCGATCGTTGTCAGAGCGCCGTACGGTGGCGGCGTGCACGGAGCGCTTTATCATTCTCAATCAGTCGAAGCGATTTTCGCCAATCAGCCCGGACTGAAAATTGTGATGCCTTCAACGCCATATGACGCGAAAGGACTTTTAAAAGCCGCGGTTCGTGATGAAGACCCGGTGCTGTTTTTTGAGCACAAGCGTGCGTATCGTCTGATCAAAGGAGAGGTTCCGGCAGATGATTATGTACTTCCTATCGGCAAAGCTGATGTAAAAAGGGAAGGCGATGACATCACGGTGATCACATACGGGCTTTGTGTCCACTTTGCTTTACAGGCTGCAGAACGTCTCGAAAAAGACGGCATTTCTGTACATGTGGTGGATTTAAGAACGGTATACCCGCTTGATCAAGAAGCGATCATCGAAGCCGCATCCAAAACCGGAAAGGTCCTTTTGGTCACAGAAGATACAAAAGAGGGCAGTATCATGAGTGAGGTGGCTGCCATTATATCCGAGCATTGTCTGTTCGACTTAGACGCGCCGATCAAACGGCTTGCAGGTCCTGATATTCCGGCTATGCCTTATGCGCCGACAATGGAAAAATACTTTATGCTCAACCCTGATAAAGTAGAAGCGGCGATGAGAGAATTAGCGGAGTTTTAAAGACGTAAGGAGGATACGATCATGGCAATAGAACAAATGACGATGCCGCAGCTTGGCGAAAGCGTAACGGAGGGAACGATCAGCAAATGGCTTGTCGCCCCTGGGGATAAGGTGAACAAATACGATCCAATTGCGGAAGTCATGACAGATAAGGTAAACGCGGAGGTTCCGTCCTCTTTTACCGGTACAATAACAGAGCTTGTGGGAGAAGAAGGCCAGACCCTGCAAATCGGAGAAGTGATTTGCAAAATCGAAACAGAAGGCGCAAAGCCGGCTGAACAAAAACAAGATCAGACGGAAGCGCCAACTGACAGGCAAGCTGCTCCTGAAAGCCGCATTGAAGCAGCCAGTCAGGCCAATAAGAAACGTTTTTCTCCAGCCGTACTTCGTTTGGCCGGAGAGCACGGCATTGATCTTGAGCAAGTGACAGGAACGGGCGCCGGAGGAAGGATTACGAGAAAAGATATTCAGCGTATCATTGATTCAGGCGGCGTTTCCGAACGGACTGAGGAGCCAAAAGCAGCAGCTCCTGCACCAGCGCAAAAACAGGAGACAAAAGAAGATGTTGCTCATCCTGCTTCAGCAGCCGGTGACAAAGAAATTCCTGTCACAGCTGTTAGAAAAGCGATCGCTTCAAATATGAAACGAAGCAAAACAGAAATTCCTCACGCTTGGACGATGATGGAAGTCGATGTCACAAACATGGTGGCATACCGAAACAGTATAAAAGATTCCTTCAAGAAAACAGAAGGATTTAATTTAACTTTTTTCGCTTTTTTCGTAAAAGCGGTCGCTCAGGCGTTAAAAGAATACCCGCAAATGAACAGCATGTGGGCGGGGGACAAAATCATTCAGAAAAAAGATATCAATATTTCAATCGCGGTTGCCACGGAAGATTCTTTATTTGTTCCGGTGATCAAAAACGCTGATGAAAAAACAATTAAAGGCATTGCGAGAGAAATTACCGACCTTGCCAAAAAGGTAAGAGACGGAAAACTGTCAGCAGACGATATGCAGGGAGGAACGTTTACCGTCAACAATACAGGTTCTTTCGGATCTGTTCAGTCGATGGGAATCATCAACTATCCTCAGGCTGCGATTCTTCAAGTGGAATCGATCGTCAAACGCCCGGTTGTCATGGAACACGGCATGATTGCAGTCAGAGATATGGTCAATCTGTGCCTGTCTTTAGATCACAGAGTGCTTGACGGCCTCGTGTGCGGAAGATTCCTGGCGCGTGTCAAAGAAATTTTAGAATCTATAGATGAGAAAACCTCTGTCTACTAAGCAAACAGAAAGAGCATTTTTTGAATGATAACTTCAAAAAATGCTCTTTTTCTATGTATCATTATTCTGCGATTCGAATTTTCATCTCAACCCGATATTCTTCTTGTTTTTTCGGAGAATAATGAATCGGTATGATTAATTCGTAAACATCACTGATAACCGTTAATTGACGGTCCGCGATATACTTAATCAGCTTCTGTAAGTTGAGAAAATAATGCTCCGGAGAGAAATTATAAGCGATACAAACATATTTGCCTTTTGGTATCGTTGTGATTTCCATATCCGGCGTAATCGAAGAAATTTGTTTATTCGTTAAGACAGGCGTGAAAATATGACGGTAAGTCATTTCATCAATGTTGTTATACGGCTGAAACGAGAAAGTAGCACCGTAGCTATTGTTCGTAAACCCATCAGCTGATTCGATAAAGGTTTTTAGTTTGCTGTATGAAGCGTTGAGCACGTTTTCAGGCCCGATTCCCTCTGCATCTGTCTGTATAATCCGTATTTCTTCTTCATCTAGAACAAACACCTCGCCGAGCGCAGGATATTCCATCTGCCGTTTCATTCGTTTTTTCACCAGAGCAATGGTCTGCTCCAATGTTGATAAAAAATCTAATTTCTCCCTGATTTGCTTTTCCTGCTCTGTATAAAAAGAAAATAGTTCTTCCATCTCTAATTCCTGTGCCTTTTTCATCTCTTCTAAAGGTGTGCCGATATATTTTAATGATTTAATCAAATCAAGATGATAGAGCTGGGAGTCTGTATAAAAGCGGTATTTGGTATCCGGGTCGACGTAGGCGGGTTTAAATAAATCAATCTTATCGTAATAACGAAGCGCTTTAATCGACACATTTGCCAGTTTTGAAACTTCTCCAATTGAGTAAAACGAGTCCTTCATGCCATCACTCCCCTTATGATCAGTATAATAAAAAAGCGCATCCTTTGCAGTACACAAAGAATACGCTTCTTTTACATGCTGGCTTTTATATGGGCAGGGGCTTTCCAGGCAATGGTAAGCGCAATGCCTATGGCTAAAGCTGCTGTTGCAAAATAGAATGGATAGTTTAAGTCAATATCGAATAGCATTCCCCCGATAATGGGGCCGAACACATTGCCGATACTCGTAAACATTGAGTTCATCCCGCCGGCAAACCCCTGTTCATTTCCCGCAATCTTTGACAGATAGGTTGTTACGGCCGGCCGCATAAGATCGAATCCGACAAATACGGTGAAGGTAACTAATAAAATCGCAGCATATGAATTTACGATGGTCAGCAAAAACACAAGACTAGTTGAGAGAATTAAGCTGTAGCGGATTAAACGGATTTCCCCAAACCACCTTGTGAAGCGGTCGAATAAGACGACTTGCGTGATGGCTCCGACAATTGCTCCCCCAGTTATTAAAATGGCAATGTCACTGGCCGTAAATCCGAATTTATGATCAACGAATAACGCAAATAAAGATTCAAACGATGCCAATCCAAAAGACGATATTAAAATGATGAGAAAAGCAATGAAATACATAGGTGCAAAAATCCGCTTGAATCCTGTCTTTTGGCCCTCTATTTTCTCATTCTCAGGATTTCGCTCCGGTTCCCGAAGCGTCAGCATCGATAAAATGGCTGCTATTAACGCAAAGGCTGCAGCAAAGAAGAAAGGCAGACGGGAATGGATTTCCGCTAAAAATCCGCCTATGCCGGGACCGATAATAAAACCTGTTGAAATAGCGGCTGACATATAGCCGAGCGCTTTCGGACGTGTTTTAACAGTAGTGATATCGGCGATAAAAGCCGTGACCCCGGGCATAATGAAAGCAGCACTGATACCGCCAAGCATACGGGATATAAATAAAATGTCAACTGTTTTTCCGATGCCGAATAAAAACTCTGAAACACTAAAAAACAACAGGCCAATCACGATCATAATTTTGCGTCCGAAGCGGTCAACCCAGCGTCCGGCGATTGGGGACACAATAAGCTGCGTAACAGCGAAGCATGCAACCATATAGCCGACCGCGGTACCGGATAAATGCAATTCATTCATAATCGCGGGCGTTACCGGAATCACAAGCCCGATCCCTAAAAAGGCAATGAATAAATTAGTTAATAATATAGCTAATGTGATGTTCTGTTTCTTCATGTGACTTCCCCTTTTTACGAAAGTGTATCCCTTATACTGTAAGACCTCCTCTTAGGGGAGAGTCAACGGATTTCTTTCTATGAAAGCTGTTCGCACTTTATAAACGTCTTGACCAGCGGACAGTTATTCATTGCGGGGAATAAGCATGTCAATGTGCTGCGGAAGGACTTGAATCACAGCCGGTGTATGTGTATAAACTTCTCCATCTGTATCAGCCTTTTTAACGGTATCCGTTTCAATTTCGACGCGAGAGGCCTGAACATAGGACAGCTCTCCGGTGAATCGCTCTATTGTGCCCTGTTCCATATTCATCAGCTCGCGCAAAGCGGAGAGATTGGTGCTGCGGCAAATGAGGATATCAAGTAATCCGTCACATATACTGGCATCCGGCAGGGGAATTCGATTCGTTCCGATGTATTGTCCGTTCATGACAAGCAGCATAACGGCTTCATCTTTTATCTCTTGCCCATCGATTGTCAATGAAATAGGAAAGGATTCAGCAGATGAAACGGTCCGTAACGCGCTTGTAAAATAGCTGATTTTTCCTAATAGCGCTTTTTCCGTTTCGTTGATTTGATTCGATGTTTCTGCGATCAGGCCGATCCCCCAGAAATTCAAAAAATAACGATCGTTCATCTGGCATACATCAACCTTGGATTTTTTTCCTGACACGAGTGCTTCGGCTGCCTTTGCAAGATTTTGAGGAATGTCCAGCACTCTTGAAAAGTCATTGCACGTTCCGCCGGGCAAAATACCGACAGCTGGCCTTCTTTCTAAAGTACTGATGCCATTGATGCATTGATGGACTGTACCGTCGCCGCCGAGAATAAAGACAGTCTCGACAGAATCATCTATCGAACGGCAAAAATGATAGGCATCGTCTTTTTTCTTTGTCTGTTTAATGATCACCTCATCTAACGATTGTGATAAAACCGGCACAACAGCTCCTAATGCTTTTTCTATATTTTTGTTGCCGGCGTTTCCGTTATGAATAAGTAAAGCTTTCCTGTGGCTCATACAAAACTGCTCCTTTATTTATACATCTGATTATATAATTCCCTTTACTTGTAAGCAGTAAACGGAAAGCAAAAAATCCTCCGATATAAGCGGTGACATTTGCCGATAAGGCGGTTTCCTTGCTATCATAAGAACAGATGATGAAAAAGGAGAGGTCTTCATTGAACATGGACTTTAATTTATTTATGAATGATGTTGTCCGCCAAGCGAGACAAGAAATTACGGCTGCCGGATATACCGAGCTGAAAACAGCTGAAGAGGTGGACGAGGCACTTACGAAAAAAGGAACGACGCTTGTCATGGTCAACTCTGTCTGCGGATGCGCGGGCGGGATCGCAAGACCGGCTGCATACCATTCCGTTCATTATGACAAAAGACCTGACCAGCTCGTGACTGTGTTTGCGGGGCAGGATAAAGAAGCGACGGCAAGAGCGCGCGAATATTTCGAAGGATATCCGCCATCTTCTCCGTCATTTGCTATTTTAAAAGACGGAAAAATCATGAAAATGGTGGAGCGTCATGAAATTGAAGGCCATGATCCGATGGGAGTTGTCTCAAAACTGCAGGAAGCCTTCGAAGAATATTGCGAAGAAGTATAAGATAATAAAACCCCGGATGCCCGAGCGGCACGGGGTTTTTTTGTGCATAAAATTCCAAGTGATAATGAATAAATATTAGAGTTTATTCAATGGCTACGCTACAGAAGATGTCCTTTTTATCTAGTAATATGAAATGAGATTGCTGGAAAAATAAGCTTCGAGATAATTTTTAAAAATAGTATTGCATAAAAATAAGAAAGTGTTTAAAATACAAATTAACGAATAAATATTCAAATGTGATAAAAGTAATGAATATGGGGGAAATGGATCATGAAAAAATGGCTCTTATTACTGATAGCTGCGTGCATCACCTTTGCATTATCTGCTTGCGGCTCAAGCAGTTCAGGTTCAGAAAGCGGCAAGAAAAAATTAGTTATGGGAACTTCGGCGGATTACAAACCGTTTGAATATAAAGATGGCGATAACATTGTCGGTTTTGATGTAGATTTGGCAAAGGCCCTTGCGAAGAAAACCGGCTACGAAATTGAAGTGCAGGATATGGACTTTAACAGCTTAATTACAGCACTGAAATCAAAACAAGTGGATTTGGTTTTGTCAGGAATGACACCGACGCCTGACCGTAAAAAACAAGTTGATTTCTCCGATGTATATTACACAGCGAATCATATGATTGTCAGCAAAAAAGACAGCGGCATTAAGTCTTTAAAAGATCTGAAAGGAAAAACAGTCGGCGTTCAGCTTGGCTCCATTCAGGAAGAGAAGGGGAAAGAGCTTTCTCCGGAATATGATTTTAAAACAGAAGACCGCAACAGAATTTCTGATTTGGTGCAGGAAATCAAATCTGACCGCTTTGACGCCGCGATTATTGAAGACATGGTGGCAGAAGGGTATTTCAAATCAAATGATGACCTGCAGGGCTTCGTGATTCCTGATGCGAAAGCGGAAGAAGCCGGTTCTGCGATTGCTTTCAGAAAAGACAGTGAGCTGACGGACAAATTCAATAAAGCGCTCAAAGAAATGCAAGATAACGGAGAGCTCGATAAATTGAGGAAAAAATGGTTCACTGGAGAGAAGTAAAAAAAGCGGCTCAACTTTTTCGTTGAGCCTTTTTATTGAATAGGAAATCTTTTTTCCTGTAAGAAAAGGAGACAAAGGCTATGAATTTGGATTTTTCAGCAACGATTCCCCAAATTCCTTTTATATTAGAAGGCTTAGCAATCACATTAAAAATTGTTGTTGTATCTGCTATTATCGGACTTATATTAGGGATTGTGCTAAGCTTATGCAAGATCAGCACATTCCGCCCGCTGATCTGGATTGCTGATTTTTACACATCAGTATTTCGCGGCACGCCTTTAGTGCTGCAGCTGATGATTGTTTATTTCGGGCTCCCGCAGCTGCTCGGCTTTCAAATTGACCAGTTTTGGGCGGCGGTTGTCGCATTGTCACTGAATTCCGCTGCTTATGTATCGGAAATTATCAGAGCGGGAATCAACGCAATTGATAAAGGGCAAAAAGAGGCTGCTGTCGCACTGGGTGTTCCGTACGGCAAAATGATGAAGGATCTGCTTTTGCCGCAGGCCTTCAAAAATATATCACCTGCCATTGTAAATGAATTAATTACGTTAACAAAAGAATCGGCGATCGTCACCGTCATCGGGCTTGGCGATGTCATGAGACGCGCGTATCAAGCTGGCGCCGCCACTTACAATTACCTTGAGCCGCTGATTATCGCCGGATTGATTTATTATGTGCTTGTCCTTATTTTAACGTTTATCGGCAAGGCTGTAGAAAGGAAGCTGAAATCCAATGATTAAGGTTGAAAAGCTGTCAAAATCATTTGGGAAACATGAAGTATTAAATAACATTTCAACAAACATCGCTGAAGGTGAGGTTGTTGCCGTCATCGGCCCTTCCGGCTCAGGCAAATCAACATTTCTTCGCTGTTTGAATCTTTTGGAGAAACCTAACGGCGGAACCATCACAATTAAAGACAAAGAGATTACGCAGCCGAAAACCAATACATTAAAGGTACGGGAAAACATCGGAATGGTATTTCAGCATTTTCATCTTTTTCCGCACAAAACGGTTCTCGAAAATATCATGTACGCACCTGTAAATGTCAAAAAAGAATCAAAGCAGACTGCACAGGGAAAAGCCGAAGAGCTGCTGCGTAAAGTCGGATTGTTTGAAAAGCGAAATGACTATCCAAACCGTTTATCAGGCGGACAAAAGCAGCGTGTCGCCATCGCCCGTGCTTTGGCAATGAATCCTGAAATCATGCTGTTCGACGAGCCGACGTCAGCGCTTGACCCTGAAATGGTCAAAGAAGTGCTCCAGGTCATGAAAGAACTGGTTGAAACCGGTATGACCATGGTAATCGTTACACACGAAATGGGCTTTGCAAAAGAAGTGGCCGACCGCGTGTTATTTATGGATGAAGGGATGATTGTCGAGGACGGCAATCCGAAAGAATTTTTTCTTTCGCCAAAATCCAAAAGAGCGCAGGACTTTTTAGAAAAAATATTATAGAATATAGGGAAAAAGGAGAAGGCTTGTGCTTCTTCTTTTTTGTTGAAGAAACGAATAGAATGGAGTCCGACATGTTTAAAATTGGTTACCGCACAATAAAGACAGCACTTGGAACAGCTCTGGCTATTTATATAAGCCAGCTATTGCATTTGCAAAACTTCGCATCAGCAGGAATCATCACCATTTTGTGCATACAAATCACACAAAAACGGTCGCTTCAAGCGTCATGGGCCCGATTTGCAGCATGCTGTCTGGCCATTCTCTTTTCCTATCTCTTTTTCGAACTGATTGGTTATCATCCGTTTGTCATTGGATTGCTTTTGCTGATTTTCATCCCGACAACAGTTGTATTAAAAATCAACGAAGGCATCGTCACCAGCTCTGTTATTATCCTTCATCTGTATATGTCCGGCGGCATTACGCCCCAATTCATCTGGAATGAAGTCCAGTTAATTACAGTCGGAATCGGCGTCGCTCTTTTAATGAATCTGTATATGCCGAGCCTTGACCGGAAGCTGATCGCCTATCGAAAAAAGATAGAGGATAATTTTGCTGTCATTTTCGCAGAAATTGAACGGTATTTGTTAACTGGTGAGCAAGATTGGACAGGAAAAGAAATTCCGGAAACACACCAGTTAATCACTGAAGCCAAAAACCTGGCGTACCGAGATGTACAAAACCACATACTGCGCCACGAAAATCAGCACTATCATTATTTTAAAATGAGAGAAAAACAATTTGAAATCTTCGAGCGCCTTCTTCCTAAAGTGACATCCATCTCCATTACGGTGGATCAGGGAAAAATGATTGCTGAATTTCTTCGCGATCTGCGGGAAGCAATTCACCCGGGGAATACAGCCTACAAATTTTTGAAAAGACTTGCTGACATGAGAAAAGAATTCGAAGAGATGCCGCTTCCTGCGACAAGAGAAGAATTTGAAGCGAGAGCCGCACTCTTTCATCTTCTTGGGGAAATGGAGCAATATTTAGTGATAAAAAGTTATTTCAAAGGAATCAAACAAGAAAAATCGCTCACTTAACTCGCATGAGCTCATCCTACATTGGTCAACCTAATGGAAAAGGAGGAGCTTATGCGTTTTTTCTTATGTTCAATATTGATGATTATTTCTCCGATATGGCCTCTTGGCGAAAATCCGCTTCCGGGTGACCCGTATGTCATCGTCAACAAGAAAACAAATAAGCTTGCTGTCATCATCGACAACAAAATTGAAGGCGTTTATCGTGTGGCAACCGGAAAGTCGGATGATTTGACGCCCGAGGGAGAATTTTCGATTACAGTAAAAGCGGCGAATCCTTATTACAGAAAGAAAAATATTGAAGGCGGAGCTTCTGAGAATCCGCTTGGGGCAAGATGGATTGGGTTTGATGCGAGAGGGACAGACGGCCGGATCTACGGTATTCACGGGACAAACCGGGAAGAATCTATCGGTCAATTTGTATCTAACGGCTGTATACGTATGCATAACGATGAAGTTGTCCATCTGTTTCAAGAGATTCCGGTGGGGACGAGAGTGCTGATCACGAAAGACTCCCGGTCTTTTGAGGAGATTGCCATTGAGCATAAAGCCCTGATAAAAAAGCAGGATGTTCCCGTTCAATAAGGCCGCCTGCTTTTTTATCATTATAAAAACATAACGATTCCTGAGAGTACTGTTGAAAGAATAAAAACTCCCAAAATCACGATTAAAACGCTTTTCATCAGTTTTTGAGACATGGTTTCACTCCTTAGACAATCTGATTATATTTTAACGTGTTTTGTATGGGCGGACAAGCGATATCTATTGCCGGAAAGCAGGGATGAAAATGACCGGACTTGACCATATTGGGATTGCCGTTTATTCCATAAAAAAAGCCAGAACTTTTTATGAAGATGTATTGGGATTAACGTTTCTTCATCAAGAAACGGTTGAAGAGCAAAAGGTGATCATTGCTCTGTTCCAAGCGGGAGGTATTTATTTGGAGCTGATCGAGCCGTTAACGCCTGACAGCCCTGTCCGTACATTTTTAGATAAAAAAGGAGAGGGGCTGCACCATGTTGCGTTTTTATGCAGCGGCTTAACAGATCAGCTTCAAGCATTATCAAACCGGCAAATTGATGTAATAAACAGGCAGCCGAGACAGGGAGCAAACGGGAAACAGATCGCGTTTATTTCTCCGCGGGAAACAAATGGCGTGCTTGTAGAGCTCTGTGAACCGAAAGGAGATCAAGACATTGAACATGAATGAACATATCGGTCATCTATACAACAGGCGCAGGCAGGCGGAAGAAGGCGGAGGACATGCAAAGCAGGCTGAACAGCGGAAAAAGGGAAAGCTCACAGCGCGGGAAAGGATCGCCTATCTCCTGGATGAGGATAGTTTTATCGAATTATATCCCTTCATGGAGAGCCGAAGCTTAACAAGAGAGCAGCGTATCTTGGGAGATGGAGTCGTGACGGGCTATGGGACGATTGACGGCCGCTCTGTATATGTGTTTGCGCAGGATTTTACCGTATTCGGCGGGGCGCTTGGCGAAACCCATGCGAAAAAAATCACCTCTCTGTTGGATCTTGCAGCAAAAAATAAAGCACCGATTATCGGGCTGAACGACTCAGGTGGTGCGAGAATTCAAGAGGGTGTGGTATCATTAGATGGATACGGTCACATATTTTACCGAAACGTCTTATATTCCGGAGTCATTCCGCAAATCTCGGTTATATTAGGGCCGTGCGCTGGAGGCGCTGTGTACTCTCCGGCACTTACTGATTTTATCTTTATGGCAGAACAGACGGGCCGAATGTTTATTACCGGTCCGAAGGTCATTGAAAAAGTAACAGGAGAACAGGTTGATGCGGAGAGCTTAGGAGGAGCGGGAATACATAATGCCGTCAGCGGAAATGCCCACTTTTCCGGAAAAACGGAAGAGGAGGTTCTGTCAGGAGTGAAGAAGCTGCTGTCTTATTTGCCGCTCGACAAACAGATATCACTACCTTCATCTGCGGATGAGGCCTCCAGCTCGTTAATAAACCGCCTCGTGCCGGCTGACAGCACAAAGCCGTATGATGTTCGGGCGGTGATTCAGGAATTGGCTGATCCGCAGTCTTTTTTTGAGATTCAGCCGTATTTTGCGAAAAATATAGTCATCGGATTTGCAAAGCTTGGCCAAAAAACGATCGGAATTGTGGCAAACCAGCCGAAACATTTAGCAGGAAGCCTGACGATTGACGCGGCTGATAAAGCAGCGAGATTTATCCGGTTTTGTGACGCCTTTGACATCCCGCTGTTAACTGTCGAAGATGTTCCGGGGTTTTTGCCCGGCATTCAGCAGGAGCATAACGGCATTATCAGACACGGAGCCAAATTGCTGTTTGCTTATGCAGAAGCGACGGTCCCCAAAGTAACGCTCATTATCAGAAAAGCGTATGGCGGGTCGTATGTCGCCATGAACAGCAAATCCATCGGAGCGGATCTCGTGTTTGCTTGGCCAAATGCCGAAATCGCAGTGATGGGTGCTGAAGGTGCGGCATCTATTTTGTATCATAAGGATATTGAAGCGTCAGCTGACCCGCAAAAAACAAAACGCGAAAAAACAGCTGAATACAAAAAACAAAACGCCAGCCCTTACAAAGCGGCGGCATGCGGAATGGTCGATGACATCATTTTGCCGGAAGAATCAAGGAAAAAACTCATCCAAGCTTTTCACATGCTTGCACATAAGACAGAAGAGAGACCGAAAAAAAAGCACGGTAACATACCGCTTTAACATGGAGGGACTTACAAATGGTGAATGAAAAACGCCTGCTGGAAGAATTTTTAGAGCTTGTTCAAATCGATTCAGAAACGAAGCACGAGGCTGAAATCTGCAAAGTGCTGAAACAAAAATTTTCTGATTTAGGTGTAGACGTAAAAGAAGACGATACAATGGATATCACTGGCCACGGAGCCGGCAACCTGATCTGCACATTAAAAGGGACGAAAAAGACAGATACAATTTATTTTACATCTCATATGGACACAGTCGTACCCGGAAACGGCGTAAAACCGGTTGTTGAGGACGGATATGTCAAAACAGACGGGACAACGATTTTAGGCGCCGATGACAAAGCCGGTTTGGCTGCCATGTTTGAAGCAATTAAAGTGCTCAAAGAAGAAAATATTGAGCACGGCACGATTGAATTCATCATCACTGTAGGTGAAGAATCAGGTCTTATCGGGGCAAAGGCGCTTGACCGTTCCATGATGACAGCATCCTACGGTTATGCTCTTGATTCAGACGGAAAAGTCGGCAATATCATTGTTGCGGCACCGACTCAGGCGAAGGTAAGAGCGGCGATTTACGGTAAAACCGCACACGCCGGAGTTGAACCAGAAAAAGGTATATCAGCGATTACAATCGCAAGCAAGGCGATTTCAAAAATGCCATTGGGCCGCATCGATGAAGAAACAACAGCAAACATCGGCCGGTTTGAAGGCGGCACACAAACGAACATTGTGTGCGACGAAGTTCATATTCTCGCTGAAGCCCGTTCTTTAGTTCCTGAAAAAATGGAAGCGCAGGTTCAAAAAATGAAAGCAGCTTTTGAAGAGGCGGCAGCTGATATGGGCGGACGTGCAGAAGTTGAAATCGAAGTCATGTATCCAGGGTTTAAATATCAAGATGGCGACCAGGTCGTTGAAATCGCGAAAAAAGCGGCTGCAAAAATCGGACGCACAAGCGAGCTGCAAACGAGCGGCGGCGGAAGCGACGCAAACGTAATCGCAGGCCATGGCATCCCAACGGTCAATCTTGCAGTCGGGTATGAGCAGATTCATACGAAGAACGAAAAAATGCCGATTGAAGAGCTGGTGAAAACAGCAGAAATGGTTGTTGCCATTATTGAAGAAGCAGCAAAATAATGAAGAAAACCCGAGTGCGGATCTGGCATTCGGGTTTTTTTATGACAGTCAGCGCCATTGTCGAAGCGGCCAAAATAACACGTCTTGTTTTTCGGCATAATGAAGCAGCGGTTCTGAGTCTGGTAAAGTGATTTCGTGAGCATCAGTCACTGTATTGATTGAAAACTGGGCCTCAGCTCTTTGAAGAAGCCAAGGGTGATGGTGAATGTCCTCATAATAGAGCTTGTCACGATGGGCGGTGTAGAGTCTGTAGCGCTCCGTCAGCCAGTAATCAAGCGAATCCTCTTGCGCTGTAAAAGGCGCAGAGAGCGGCCGGTACGTGGCGCCGAATTCTGCTTTTCCGGCGTCTCTTCGTTTGCTTTTATATTCCATATCATCCCCATTTTTTTCGGCTTTCATATCGGCGTAAAAATAAGGCAAATGAAAGAAAGACCGTGCACCTTGAACTGCCAGCCAATGATCAGCATCTAAGCTGAAGAAATAAATGCCCGGCTTGCCTTTATAGGTGACATAAGTGCGCAGGTTAAGCTCTGGAAAGGACTGGGCTCCGGGAATAGGAGGGAGAAAACGCGCGCGAAGGTTTGTGAGCATAAAGGGAAGCATGCTGACCCAAGCTTGTCCGTTATATGTATCTATGTCCAATATCGGCGGAATCTTAGCGCGAAGGGTAGAGTAATTAACCGGCCAATGAGCAAATAAGACATCATTCCATGTTTGTTTCATGATCCAAATTCCCTCAGGCACAGAAATATTTTTTTGTTGAGACTGTTCCGTCACGACACCAGCTCCTTTCATTTGGATGTGATTAAAGGTATTCCCGATTTTCTTCTTTTTAAACGAATGCAGGTTCTAAAACGTGATGGAAATAAAAAAACAACTCCGAACAAAAGTCGGAGTTGTTTTTTTATTTCACCGGCTCTGTAAGAGCGGCTGTTTTTTTATGTTTATGGTGTGTCATCTGAAGTACGACGTTTTGCACTGTCAAGAACAGGCCGCTGGTGAACCAGTACAGCGGAAGGGCCGCAGGTACATTAAGCGAGAAAATCGTCATCATCACAGGGAAGAGAAACACCATTAGCTTTGCAGATTGCTGCGCTGCCGGATTTTGCGGGACAGCGGAATATTTCGCGCTCAGCTTTTGAGCGACATAAGCTTGGACAAAATACATAATCCCTGCACTAAGGGACATGAGAATATCAGATTGCCCTAAACTGAACCATAGAAACGAGTGTGACGCAATTTCAGGTGTTGAGCGAATCGCGTAATAAAGCCCAATCATAATCGGAGACTGAATCAGCATTGGAAGACAGCCCATCGCAAGCGGGTTGATATTATGCTCCTGATACAGCTTCATCATTTCCATTTGAATTTCTTTCTGTTTTTCCGGGTCCTTTGTCTTTTTGATTTTGGCTTGAATGCTGTCTACTTGCGGTTTAATGACTGCCATTTTCTCTTGGAACACACGCTGTTTTTTAAACTGATTGACAAACAAAGGCAGTACCACAACGCGCACAATAACGGTTACAAGTATGATAGACAACCCGTATTCTCCGTGAAACAGTCCGGCAACGCCTTTCAGCAGCGAGGAAAACGGCTCAATTAAATAGTCGTGGAAAAAACCGACGTTACTGAGGCCTCCCACCTGATTTGTTGCAGCAAAAGCTGCGTTGCCCGAGCATAATACGATCAAAAAGGCCCCTAAAGCCAAAAGTTTCTGATATGTTTTTAACAATTTGTTCTCCTCCTTTTTATAAATGCGGTTTATAAAAGAAGGGAACTGACGTCTTCATCATCATTCACAGGTGAATTCATGCGGAAGACTTTACGTATCCAAGTTGTAATGCGATGATATATAATAATAAGAAAGTCTGTTCGGTTTATTCGAAAGACCGTCTGATGCTCATCTGTTCGTTTTGATTTCCACTGCTCGCCGGCACGGCACTCTCGCAAGAGAAAAGCAATCCCGATGGCGGTCAGAGCCGGAAGAATAATTGTGAAAAAATCGACTAAGAATAAAACGTCATTTATCGATTCCACAAACATTGTAATCACATCCATTCAATACCTTCATTTTACTATATGTACAAGCCGTTGTCTAATGAACGGAAAGGAGATATGTTTATGCCGGGGAAGGGCCGAATTATTTTCCATATTGATATGAACAGTTTCTATGCATCGGTGGAAATGGCATATGACCCGTCTCTCAGAGGAAAGCCAGTTGCAGTTGCCGGAAACGTCAAAGAACGCAAAGGCATCGTCGTCACATGCAGCTACGAAGCAAGGGCGCACGGTGTGAAAACAACCATGCCGGTTTGGGAAGCAAAGCGCAACTGTCCTGAGCTCATCGTCCTTCCGCCGAACTTTGACCGCTACAGAAGCTCTTCAAGAGCGATGTTTAGCATCCTTCGTGAATATACAGATCTGGTGGAGCCTGTATCCATCGACGAAGGCTATATGGATATGACGGATACACCATACAGCCGCAATGCCTATGAGACGGCAAAAGAAATACAAAGCAGACTGCAGAAAGAGCTGCTGCTTCCGTCAAGCATCGGAATTGCCCCTAATAAATTTCTCGCCAAAATGGCATCCGATATGAAAAAACCGCTTGGGATCACCATCCTGAGAAAAAGAGAAGTGTCTGATATCCTTTGGCCTCTCCCAGTTGGAGAAATGCATGGCGTAGGCAAAAAGACGGCGGAAAAACTGAACGGGCTCAGTATTGATACGATTGGAGATTTAGCGGCCGCTGACGAACACGCGCTGAAACGGCTGCTTGGCATCAACGGGCCCCGTCTAAAAAATAAAGCGAACGGCATTCACCATGCCCCTGTTGATCCGGAACGTATTTATGAATTTAAAAGCGTAGGCAATTCATCCACACTTTCTCATGATTCTGCCGATGAAGATGAGCTGTTAGCTGTTTTTCGCAAACTGTCCGCATCAGTTAGCGACCGTTTGCAGCGTAAAGAGGTAATGGCTTCAAAGCTGTTTATTATGATCAGATATGCGGACTGGAAAACCATAACGAGAAGCATCACACTGAAGAATCCGATAGATCAAAAAAACGAGATATATAATGAAGCAGAACATCTCTTCTTTAAGCATTGGAACAAAAACCCCATCAGGCTGCTCGGCATTACCGGAACGGATTTGGTAGAAAAAGAGCAGGCCTATAAGCAGCTCAATTTGTTCAGTTTTACAGAGGATGCGAAGGATGAACCGATTCAGCAGATGATGGAAAAACTGAATGAAAAGTACGGCTCCAAGCTGATCAGAAAAGGTGCAAGGGTTAAAAAAGACGAGAGCAAAACAAGCGGGACAAGCTTTAATAAAGATTTTTTTCAAGAGGAAAAGAAAAGCTGAATGTCTTGAAATAAGGGGGTGAAGTATGGTAATTTCAATAGTATAAATATCATTTTATTTTAATGTAAATTTTAAAATGGTTAAACGTTTGCAGAAGGGACGTTAGAATATGTCAAAACAACAAATCGGAGTTATCGGACTTGCGGTAATGGGTAAAAATCTGGCTTTAAATATTGAAAGCCGAGGATTTTCTGTTTCTGTTTACAACAGATCAAGCAGCAAAACCGAGGAATTTTTGCAAGAGGCTAAAGGCAAAAACGTTGTTGGCACCTACAGCATTGAAGAATTTGTTCAATCCTTGGAAACACCGCGCAAAATTTTGTTAATGGTTAAAGCGGGAACTGCTACAGATGCGACAATTCAATCTCTTCTTCCTCACTTAGAGAAGGACGATATTTTAATTGACGGCGGAAATACATATTATAAAGATACACAGCGCCGAAACAAAGAGCTTGCTGAAAGCGGCATTCATTTTATCGGCACAGGCGTTTCAGGCGGAGAAGAAGGAGCGCTTAAAGGGCCTTCTATCATGCCTGGCGGACAAAAAGAAGCTCATGAACTTGTGAAGCCAATTCTTGAAGCAATTTCTGCAAAAGTTGACGGTGAAGCGTGTACGACATATATCGGTCCGGACGGTGCCGGCCATTATGTAAAAATGGTTCACAACGGCATTGAATACGGGGATATGCAGCTGATCTCTGAATCTTATTTCATCCTGAAGCAGGTACTCGGTCTTTCAGCTGATGAGCTTCATGAAGTATTTGCTGAATGGAATAAAGGCGAGCTAGACAGCTATCTGATCGAGATTACTGCTGATATCTTCACGAAAAAAGATGAAGAAACAGGTAAACCGCTTGTTGATGTAATTCTTGATAAAGCGGGTCAAAAAGGAACAGGAAAATGGACAAGCCAAAGTGCACTTGACTTAGGTGTTCCGCTTCCGATCATCACTGAATCTGTATTCGCACGTTTTATTTCAGCGATGAAGGATGAGCGTGTGAAAGCAAGCGGCCTTCTTTCAGGGCCTGAAGTGAAGCCTGTTACAGAAAATAAAGAAGAGCTGATCGAAGCAGTCAGAAAAGCGCTGTTCATGAGCAAAATCTGTTCTTACGCCCAAGGATTTGCCCAAATGAAAGCAGCTTCTGAAGAATACAACTGGGATCTCAATTACGGTGAAATCGCTATGATCTTCCGCGGCGGCTGCATCATCCGTGCGGCATTCCTGCAGAAAATCAAAGAAGCTTACGACCGCGATCCTGAGCTTGATAACCTGCTGCTTGACAGCCACTTCAAGAACATTGCAGAAAGCTATCAAGGAGCGCTTCGCCAAGTGATTTCACTTGCAGTTGCCCAAGGCGTGCCGGTACCTTCATTCTCAAGCGCACTAGCTTATTATGACAGCTATCGCACAGCCGTGCTGCCTGCAAACTTAATCCAAGCGCAGCGTGACTACTTCGGCGCCCATACTTATGAGCGCACAGACAAAGACGGTGTCTTCCATACTGAATGGATGAAATAATGATGTGGAAATCCCGCAGCCGACAGCTGCGGGATTTTTTTGAAATAGAGTGCCGACGAAAGGATGTATGTTTTGCCTGTAAATGAGTATCTACTTGAAAATTTTCCTGGTTTACAACTTACACCTCCTTTGTTTTATAACTGGCAGATCGGAATCCGGTTTGAAATAGGTGTAGGGTATAATGTGAAAGATGCCTATCTGCACAGCCCTTATTTAGATAACGCATATAAGAGAGCTGTCACTTTATTTAAGTCTCTACATGCCGAAGATGATGATATATTTGTTATAGCCGATGCTGTTGCTTTTGAAGGGAGAAGGGGATATAAGAGCAAATTGAATACTTTCTCACGGTACATTCGAGAAAAAGCTGTGTTGAAAAAACTGCAGCACATTGCTGTTCCTTATACTTGTTCTGATGATTATGATGATAAAACGCATAGATTTTTTCTTAGATGCAAAACCGGTGATATAAGATATATCCCATTGCTGAGAGCAATATGTAATCAAGATATGGGGATAAAACCAAGCATTTCTCAAAAAATTTACTTTATCAATATAAAAAAGAGAACCATTTTTCATCTTTATGATGATCGAGGCTGCGATATTTTAGCTGCTGCAGCTGAAACAATACGGGATATGTATGAAACATATAACAGCTGGATATTAGATTACGACAGAGAGAGAATCAATCGACTTTTTGAGCCGCTTAGAGGCAGAAAGCTTGATACATAAATAAAAGGCTGAAAATGCTTTACAAGCACTTTCAGCCTTTTTCTTTATATATTCCACCAATGCAAGCCGTCTTTCGCCAAAAGATCATCTGATTCTTTTGGACCCATAGAACCTGATTCATAGTTTGGCGATAGGGTTTTGTTGGCTGCCCATGTTTCAGAAATGGAATCGACAAAGTTCCAAGAAAGGGCAACTTCATCCCAGTGTGCGAAGTTCGTCGCATCGCCGAGAAGACAGTCGTGAATCAATTTTTCATATGCTTCAGGAGTGTTCAGCTCGTCATTGCAATTGCTGCAGTAATCCAGTTTGATTGGCTGCGCGTGTGCTGCTCCACCGAGTTTTTTAGCGTTTAAGTAAAGTGTAATGCCTTCGTCGGGCTGAATATGAATGACGAGTAAGTTCGGATTCATGTTGTTTTCATTGCCGTAGTACAGGTTCATCGGAATGTCCTTAAATTGAACGACAATTTTTGTGGACTTTTCTTTCATTCGTTTTCCGGTACGGATGTAGAATGGAACACCAGCCCATCTGAAGTTGTCGATCAGAAGCTTTCCAGAAACAAAGGTTTCTGTATTTGAGTCAGGAGCGACGTTATCCTCATCTGTATAAGCAGGGACTGGCAGACCGTCAATTTCACCGGCTTGATATTGTCCGCGCACAAAATACTCATCCACTTCGTCTTTTGCAATAGGGCGGAGGGCTCTCAGCACCTTCACTTTTTCGCTGCGGATTTCTTCTGTGTTCAGTTTAATCGGCGGCTCCATTGCGAGAAGCGCAACCATTTGCATAATATGGTTTTGGACCATGTCGCGAAGGGCGCCTGATTTTTCGTAATATCTAGCGCGGTCTTCAACACCAAGTGATTCGCTTGATGTGATTTGGATATTTGAGATGTAGCGGTTTGTCCATAGCGGTTCGAAAATCGCATTGGCAAATCGAATGACCTCAATATTCTGCACCATTTGTTTTCCTAAATAGTGATCGATTCTGTAAATTTGATCTTCTGTAAATGCTTCGCGAATTTCTTGATTTAATGCTTGCGCGCTTGGCAAGTCATGGCCGAACGGCTTTTCAATGACAAGGCGGGACCAGCCTGTAGTTGCTGTAACACCTTCTGATTTTAATGTCTTTGCAATTGTCCCAAAGAATTCTGGGGCCATTGCCAAGTAGAACATTCTGTTGTTCGGGATTTGATATGTATCTTCCAGCTGGTTGAGCAGTACGTTAAGCTCTTGATAAGAACCAGGGTTTGTCACGTCAAACGGGTGGTAATAGAAGTGAGACGTGAAATCATCTAAATGTTTATCAGCAGCTGAGGAAATAGATGTTTTGACGGTTTGGCGAAGATCCTCATTGGACCAAGGTCTTCTTCCGACTCCTACAACTGCAAACTCTTCTCCGATTTGTCCATTTTTATATAAACGGTGAATGGACGGATAGAGTTTTCGTTTTGCTAAATCTCCCGTTGCACCGAATATGACAATTACTGCTTTTGGTTGTTGGTTTGTTTTCACTAAAAGTACCTCACTTTATTCGAAGCTTTATTTTAGTACCCCGCATATTTCCTTCATTTTAAATCTAAAATTCAACGAAAGCAAACATTTAAGACCTTTTTTTGCAGAATGGCGCGAAAATATTTCTAGAACGAAAGGATTGTCTGAATGAGAGCGAGATTCACATTTTACGAATGATCCTGTATTCTTGTAGGTAACTAGTTCTAGTAGGAGGAAGGAAATGTGGAATTACTTTTTTTAGGGACGGGAGCCGGAATTCCCGCTAAGTCGAGAAACGTGACGTCGATCGCATTAAAACTGCTTGAAGAAAGGCGATCTGTATGGCTGTTTGACTGCGGGGAAGCCACACAGCATCAAATTTTACATACATCGATTAAACCTCGAAAAATAGAAAAAATCTTCATTACTCACATGCACGGCGATCATGTATACGGTCTTCCAGGGCTTCTTGGCAGCCGTTCTTTTCAGGGCGGTGAGGACGAGCTGACGGTTTACGGACCGAAAGGCATCAAGGCGTTTATTGAAACAAGTCTTGCCGTCACGAAAACTCACCTAACATATCCGCTTGTGATACAAGAGATTGAAGAGGGAGCGGTATTTGAGGACGATCAGTTTATCGTCACAGCTGTATCCGCGATTCATGGTGTAGAGGCCTTCGGGTACCGCGTACAGGAAAAAGATGTGCCTGGTTCTTTAAAGGCGGCGTTATTAAAGGAAATGAATATTCCGCCGGGACCTGTATATTCGAAAATGAAAAAAGGTGAAACTGTGACACTTGAAGACGGACGCATCATAAATGGGAAGGATTTTTTGGAGCCTCCTAAAAAGGGGAGAGCTGTCGTGTTTTCCGGGGATACGAGAGTGAGCGATAAGATAAAAGAGCTTGCGCGGGACTGTGATGTGCTTGTGCATGAAGCCACCTTTGCTAAGGATGATGTGAAGCTTGCTTTTGATTATTTTCACAGTACAACAGAACAAGCAGCTCTAACTGCCAAAGAAGCTGGAGCGAAGCAGCTCATTTTAACTCATATCAGCGCGAGATATCAGGGAGAGGCTTCTTTAGAGCTCCAAAAAGAAGCGGCAGCCGTTTTTCCGAACAGCATCACGGCGTATGATTTCTTAGAGGTTCAAGTTCCGAGAGGCTGAGAAAGAGATGGTGTTTGACAATCTGTTGTTAAGCTGTATAATAAAACGTAATCATTACGCTTTATAAGGAGATGTTAACATGAGAGTAAATGTTACTTTGGCTTGCACTGAAACAGGGGACAGAAACTACATCACAACCAAAAATAAACGCACAAATCCTGATCGTTTAGAGCTGAAAAAATACTCACCGCGGTTAAAGAAATATACCCTTCATCGCGAAACAAAATAGTAAAAACCCCGGCTGCTTCCGGGGTTTTTGTTTAATTGACTGCCTGGTATATCGGGGCGGCCTGCTGGCAGGCTGCGCACCAAACATCATAAATCGCCAGATGGACGATATGAGGTTCATCATGATGAATGTTATGTGAACTGTTTTTAGCTTGTATCCAGCCGCTTTGATCGGATAGAGACAAAATGCTGCTATGCAGGTTTCTCCATTCCTCTTCACGGGAGGCGAATTTCTCAGTGCGTTCACCTGATGCCAGGACAATAAGCGGCATGTTTCCTAAATGGACTTTTTGCTGTTTGAACTGTCGCAGACTTTTCGAAAAGTCTGCTTGTGTCTCCTCGAGCATCATCTGCTTTCTGTATGCTGTATGCATTTCTTCAGGAATAAATGTAAAGCCGCCATTGCCGTAATCTCCTAAAGCGGGATCAAGGAGCACCATGCCGATAATATCCTGTCGGTTTTTACAGGCCCATAAACTGCTGATAACCGATCCGTATGAATGTGAAACAGCCAGATAAGGGGGTCTTATACCTGCTGCCTTAAGCAAGCTTTCTAATTCTCTCACCTTTTGGTCGGCTGTTCGTTCTGCCTTGCTTTGTCCGCTTTTCCCAATGCCCGCTCTATCATATGTGAATATGCCAAATTCGTCATCAATGTCCGCTGTTAGTGGTTTCCACGTCTCTGAAGAAGTGCCGTATCCGGCTTCAAAGACAATGGTTACACCGCTAAATCCTTTTCGGTGTTTTGTATGAAATTCAC
Source organism: Bacillus sp. PK3-037 (assembly GCF_054161355.1). Lineage (NCBI taxonomy): Bacteria > Bacillati > Bacillota > Bacilli > Caryophanales > Bacillaceae > Bacillus > Bacillus sp. PK3-037. The sequence goes on from NZ_CP096408.1 coordinate 1,720,531, forward strand.
AACCGTCAACCGTATAGGTCCTTTCGATCCATGCTGCATTCATTGGAGTCATCTCCTCTAATTGGTTCTACTAGGGAGACGGAGAACCTCAGCTGATCGTTTCTCCAAAAATAAAAAAAGAGATATCCGGCGGCGGAGCCGCGGATATCTCGGATCAAGATTACCAGCCTCTTTCGTATTGAACAGGGGCTTGAATGTCTGTATTCAACTGTTTTGCGGCAGTTCTTGCAAAGTAAGGGTCACGTAATAGCTCTCTGCCGATAAAGATGAGGTCTGCACGGTTATTTTGAAGAATTTCTTCAGCCATTGAACCATTTGTAATCATTCCGACAGCTCCAGTCGCCATGTCAGCCTGTTCGCGGATTTTCTCGGCGAAGCTGACCTGATAGCCAGGGAATACGTTAATGTCTGCCTGAACAAGGGCACCTGAGCTGCAGTCAATTAAGTCAACGCCCTGCTCCTTCATCCATTTTGCAAAACCGATATGATCAGCAATGTCTAAGCCTTTGTCTGTATAGTCAGTTGCCGATACACGGACAAATAAAGGACCGTCCCACACTTGTTTGACTTCATCAATGATTTCTCTTAAGAAACGGTAGCGGTTTTCTGGTGAGCCGCCGTATTCATCTGTGCGATGGTTAGAAAGCGGAGATAAAAATTCATGAATTAGGTAACCGTGTGCTGCATGAATCTCAATCACATCAAAGCCTGCTTCTTTTGCACGGGCAGCCGCTTGTTTGAACTCCAGCACAGTCTCTTTCACTTTTTCAGTTGTCATTTCAACCGGCGTGTTTGATTGCTCGTCAAACGCGATCGCAGACGGAGCGAAAATATCTCCTTCAAGCTCTGCTTTACGTCCTGCGTGGGCAAGCTGAATTCCGATTTTTGAGCCTTGTGCTTTTACCAGCTCAGTCAGCTTTGCGAAACCTTCGATATGCTCGTCGCCCCATATCCCTAAATCTTGGTCTGTGATTCGTCCTTGAGGATTAACCGCTGATGCTTCCACAATAATCAATCCGACCTGGCCGACTGCGCGCGTTATGTAGTGAGCCATGTGGAACGGCTGTAGTTTTCCGTCCTTTTCGTGAGAAGAGTACATGCACATTGGTGACATCACAATGCGGTTTTTTAACGTTACATCTTTAATCGTAATAGGTGTGAATAATTTTCTGGCCATTTCTTTCGCCTCCCGTAAGGTTTTTAGAGATTGATTATAACAAGTCATTTCTTTCACGTCATATAAACTGCTCAAACGATCCGAATTTGTCAAACATTTCTGTATAATAGACAGGGAATCATTTTATTTTTTAGGATCAAAGCGTTTTTATACATAGGAGGGCGGAAATGATGAATTGGCAGACTAAGGATGATTTGCTTACCCTTTTAACTTCTCTTGTCCAGTATGAAAGTGTCACCGGTTCAAAAGGGGAGGCCGCACTTGCAGAATATCTTTATTATCTTTTAAAGGACAAGCCTTATTTTCAAAATAACCCTGATCATGTAACACTCCATCCGATGGAAGACGGCAGAACGTTTTTGACAGCGCTTGTCAAAAAGAAAGATGTCAAACAGACGGTGCTCTTGCTGAGCCATTTTGACGTCGTGGACATAGAGGACTACGGAGAATTCAAACATATGGCTTGTAAGCCGGCTGAGCTTTTGAACTCCTTTTTAGAGAAAAAAGAGTTGCTTCCTGAACGTGTGAGAACAGACGCGGAAAGCGGCGACTGGCTGTTCGGGAGAGGCACGATGGATATGAAAGCGGGGCTGGCTGTTCAGCTGTCGATGCTTGAGCGGGCAATGAATGGTCATTTTGATGGGAATGTGCTTTTGATTACGGTTCCTGACGAGGAAGTCAATTCAAGGGGAATGATCGAAGCCGTTCCTGCGCTGAAAGAAATGGAGAAAAAATATCATCTTACATACACTGCTTGTTTGAATAGCGAACCGATGTTTGAAAAATTTCCGGGCGACCAGCAGCAATATGTGTATTCAGGAAGCATCGGCAAGGTTCTCGCAGGGTTTTTCTGCAAAGGGATAGAGACGCATGTCGGAGAGCCGTTTTCCGGTTTAAATGCAAATTTAATGGTTTCTGAGATCAACCGTTTGCTGGAACTGAACGTGAATTACTGCGAAATGGCTGACGGGGAAGTCACCCCGCCGCCGGTAAACTTAATGCAAAAGGACTTGAAGGAGGCATATTCCGTCCAAACACCGCATACGGCCGTTACGTTATTTAATGTACTGACAATGAAGCGCTCCGCGAGTGAGCTGCATAACATGCTGCGGAAAACCGCAGAGCAGGCGGCAGAGAAGATTTCAAACCATATTCAGCAGAAAACACTTGATTTCCAGAAGTTTGAGCCATTTCATCCAATTGAACGAACTGTCTCTGTTTTTACATTTGATGAGCTGCTTGCATGTGCGAAAAGGCGTGTCGGAAGCTCGGAGACGGAACGGGTGCTGAATTTCACTTATGCAAACAGGGGAGACCTTGGAGACAGGGATTTTTCGACTAGAATTGTATCTGAGCTCGCAGCGCTGTGTAAGGAAGATGCGCCGCTCATCGTTCTCTTTTACAGCCCTCCATTTTATCCGGCAGTGTCATCAAAGAACGATCAGATAATCAAGAATACTGCTGGCAAGCTCATTCAATATGCAGCTGACAGGTACGGCATTGCTTTACGGGAGGTTCAGTATTTCCCGGGACTCTCGGATTTGAGCTATCTTCAGCTGGAAAAACAGGAGGTTGGTGCATACACAAGCAATATGCCGCTCTTTAACAAAGGATATTCACTTCCCAGCAGTAAAGACAAGGCGCTGTATGTCCCGGTATTAAATGTCGGCCCGGCTGGAAAAGACCCGCACAAATGGACAGAAAGACTGTATGTGCCTTATTCCTTTGAGGTGCTTCCCGACTTGCTTTCCTTTACAATTTCTGCATTATTAAAACAATCAGAAGCTGCCAGCCAGCCTTAAGATAAAAGAAGACAGAAAGCGCTTTGCTTTCTGTCTTGTGTTTTTTTCTATAAATGCTTCTCTAAGGCGGCTCCGGCAAATTGCGCTTTGATTTCAGCGCTTCGTTTGGCTGTTTCTTCAATACAATGAATGATCGCTTCTTCAAAGCGGGCTTCCGTTAAAGCGCGAAGGCCTGCCTCTGTTGTTCCCCCTGGGCTCGTAATCTCTCTGCGCAGCTGTGCGGGCTGTTTTCCGCTTTGACGAAGCATGTCTGTAGCGCCTGCCATTGTCTGCAGGATCAGTTTTTTAGCCGTTTCCTCATCTAAACCGACCTTTTGCGCCGCTTTTTCCATCGCTTCGATATAGCGATACACGTAAGCGGGACCGCTGCCTGCTATCGCGGTAACGGCATCAAGGTGCTGCTCCTCAACCAATGTGGCGTCACCGATTGTTTCTAGCAATGCTGTAGCCGCCGTGATATCGTCTTGGCTTGCTTCAGCGCTTACGGAAAATCCGGTTGCTGATTTTCTGATGGCAGCTGAAGTATTCGGCATCACCCGTATGACAGCAAGCTTTCTGCCGAAATAATGCTGAATGGTTTCGATGGTAAGGCCTGCAAGCACAGAAATGACAAGCTGATCCTTCATGTAAGAACGAATGCTGTCAATGCTCTCTGCCGCATCCTTAGGCTTAAAAGCGAGAACGACGATATCAGTTTGTGTGAAAAACTCGCTCTTATCCCTGCATGGACGCACGCCGTACATTTCCTTTAATTCATTGAGTCTCTCTTCGTTTGACCTGTTTGTGATATAAATATTTTCAGGTTTTGTAATGCCGCTTTGCAAAAAGCCGTTGATCATTGCTTCAGCCATGGACCCGGCGCCGACAAATCCTATCTTTTTCATGGATATCCTCCTTCTATCAGAACAACAAAAAACCTTTTCATCACGTAAAGGACGAAAAGGTTCGCGGTACCACCCTCATTAGCACAACTTGTGCTCAGCTCAAATCCCGTAACGCGGGAAACGTTTAGGTTTTCCTAACCGCGACTTGAGGGCAGGTTCTACAAACAAGCGGGCCGCGATACCTTTCAGCCTGGGGATATCGCTCTCTCTGGCCATTGCCTGTATACTATTCCTCGTCATAGCGTTCCAATGGTTCTCATTTTAGTTGTTGTTCATTATGCAATGGGGGACAAGATAATGTCAATAGCTTTTTCAAAAAGGGTCGTTCTCATACGGCAATAATGACACAAGACCGAGAAAAAGCTAAAATATGAGTAATGAATGAAGACAAGGAGCAAAAGAATGACAACTGCAGATATCATTCCGATTCGCGTCCCGACACCGTTTGCCGTCGGTGATGTCATCGTTTACTTAGTAAATGGTGACGCGCTGACACTGATTGATGCCGGACCGAACACTAAAGAAGCAGCTGAAGTCCTAAAAGAGCAGCTTGCTAGTATACATATAGAAATGTCAGATATTGAACAGATCGTGCTGACTCACCATCACGCGGATCATGCGGGGTTGCTTGATGTTTTTTCTGATGATATTAAAGTGATTGGACATCCGTTTAACGAACTATATATCAGCAGAGACAAGGCATTTATGGAGTGGCAAAAACATTTTTTTCAAAAGCTGCTGCCTGAGTTAGGCGTTCCATTTGATGATGTGAAAGCAGAAAGGCTCATCCGGTCGGCGTACGCATTTTCCTGTACAAGATCCTTGACCCAAACGGTTACGGAAGGGATGAAAATTGACGGGATGGGTGACTGGACTGTTCTGGAAATGCCCGGACATGCAGAGTCGCATATTGTTCTCTTTCATGAAAAGACCGGAAGAATGCTTGGCGGTGATTTGCTGCTGGCGAACAGTTCGTCTAACCCGATTCTTGAAGCGCCAAAAACGGGAGAAAAAAGATCGGAGCCTTTACTGGATTATCAGCGGTCGTTGCGGAGGCTGTCTGAACTTGCCCCGAACACAGTGTTTCCCGGTCATGGCGAGACGATTGGCAATGTACGGGCACTGATCAAGAAGCGGTTTGACAAGCAGAGCAGCCGAACCGAGGATGTGCGTCATATGCTGTCGGAAAAACCGCTTACCGCTTTTCAGGTCTGTCAGCAGCTCTTTCCTGCCGTTTATGAAAAAGAGTTGTTTTTAACGATGTCAGAAACGGTTGGGCATCTTGATATATTGGCAGCCGAAGCAGGCATCACGACATATTGGGATGGAAAAACCGCATACTTTAGAGCAATAGAGAGGTGAACAGGGTGAAAAATATAGCTGGCAAGCGTATTTGGATTACAGGTGCTTCAGGAGGGCTTGGTGAAAGAATCGCTTATTTATGTGCGGCTGAAGGAGCCCATGTTTTGCTGTCGGCAAGACGTGAGGATCGTTTGAAGGAAATCAAAAGAAAAATGACCGAGGAATGGAGCGGACAGTGTGATATTTTCCCTCTGGATGTCTCCCGTCTTGAAGATATCACCCTCGTCCGTGATCAGATCGGTCCGGTTGATGTTCTGATCAATAATGCAGGCTTCGGTATTTTTGAAACGGTTTTAGACTCTACACTTGATGAGATGAAATCAATGTTTGATGTCAATGTTTTCGGTCTGATCGCCTGTACAAAAGCTGTTCTTCCGCATATGCTTGAGCAAAAAAGCGGCCATATCATCAATATTGCCTCTCAAGCAGGGAAAATTGCCACGCCGAAATCCAGCCTTTATTCAGCGACAAAACATGCTGTGCTCGGCTATTCAAACGCTTTGCGTATGGAGCTGGCGGGCACGGGCGTCTATGTGACGACAGTCAATCCAGGGCCGATTCAGACTGACTTTTTTTCTATTGCTGATAAAGGCGGAGACTATGCCAAAAATGTCGAACGCTGGATGCTTGACCCAGATGATGTGGCAGCACAAATCGCGTCTGCCATTATGACGAACAAACGTGAAATCAACCTTCCTCGTTTGATGAATGCCGGCACAAAGCTATATCAGCTGTTTCCAGCTCTTGTGGAAAAGCTGGCTGGACGGGTGTTCATGAAAAAATAAGCATGGAACTGCCTGTGTGAGGCGCCTTTTGGTGTGTTTGCAGACAGTTTTTTATAAAGATATACATTTGTTAAGGGAAGGAGAAATGGCTGATGTCGATTAATCAAGAAACTTTGCGTAATCTGATAAAAGATCCATTTATTCAGAAATTGATTGATGCACGACCGGTATTCTGGGCTAATCCCGGCAAGAAAGAGGGGATGGTATTACAAGCGGCTGAGTGGGAAAGCGAGATAGCCGAGGCGGACAAAAGACTTCGGCGGTTTGCTCCTTATCTTGCCGAGGCGTTTCCGGAAACAAAAGCTGCCGAAGGGATGATTGAATCGCCGCTTTTTGAAATACGCCATATGAAAAAGAAGCTGGAGGAAGTGTATGGCGAAACGTTTCCGGGGAGATGGCTTTTAAAGTGCGATCATGAGCTTCCGATTTCGGGATCGATTAAAGCACGCGGGGGCATTTATGAAGTGCTGAAGCATGCGGAGGAGCTTGCGCTTCAAGAAGGAATGCTTAAGGAAACAGATGATTACCGCATCTTGCACGAAGAGCGGTTCACTTCATTTTTCTCACGCTATTCCATTGCTGTCGGCTCAACAGGCAATCTTGGTTTAAGCATCGGCATCATTGGCGCCAAACTAGGTTTTCGAGTGACGGTGCATATGTCCTCCGACGCTAAGCAGTGGAAGAAGGATTTACTTCGCAAAAAGGGCGTCACCGTAATCGAGTACGAATCAGATTACAGTGAAGCGGTTAAAGAAGGACGGCGGCAGGCGGAACAAGATCCATTCTGTTATTTTATTGATGATGAACATTCCCGCCAGCTGTTCCTAGGATATGCGGTAGCGGCCAGTCGTTTAAAAAGACAGCTCAGTTTTATGGATATCGAGCCTGGTCCTGAAACACCGCTATTTGTGTATTTGCCTTGCGGAGTCGGCGGAGGGCCGGGCGGTGTGGCATTTGGACTGAAGCTATTGTACGGAAACCATGTCCATGTATTTTTCGGAGAGCCTACCCATTCACCGTCTATGCTCTTAGGTCTATATTCCGGCCTGCATGACCAGATCTCTGTGCAGGATATCGGCTTGGATAATGTAACGGCTGCTGACGGGCTTGCCGTAGGGCGTCCGTCAGGATTTGTCGGCAATCTGATCGAACCTTTGCTGAGCGGCTGTTATACAATTGAAGACGACACGCTGTATACCTTGCTTCATTTGCTGGCTTTATCTGAAAATAAGCATTTAGAGCCGTCTGCGCTTGCCGGCATGTTCGGGCCTGTTCAGCTGTTTTTATCGGATACCGGGAAACACGACATGTCTGAAAATGATCTGCGTCACAGCATGAAAAATGCCGTACATGTTGTCTGGGGAACGGGAGGCAGTATGGTTCCGAAAGAAGAAATGGCTGCATATAAGCGAATTGGTGCTGACTTGTTAAAAGGTAAATTGAAAAAATAAGCAGACAGTAGGAATGTTTTCCGTTACAATCTTTGTAAGCGTTTGTTTAAAGCTACAGAGAGTCAGGTGTAAACAGTGAAAAATAAAGAGCTTAATTTACATACTTTATATACACAGCACAGCCGGCAGTCTTGGTCAGGATTTGGGGGCCATTTGTCGATTGCTGTTTCTGAAGAAGAGGCAAAAGCTGTTGAAGGGCTGAATGATCATCTATCCGTAGAGGAAGTGGAGACGATCTATATTCCGCTTGTTCGCCTGCTTCATTTGCATGTCAAGTCCGCTGCCGAACGAAATAAGCATGTGAATGTTTTTTTGAAGCACCCTCATTCAGCCAAAATTCCGTTTATCATCGGCATTGCCGGCAGTGTCGCAGTCGGGAAAAGCACGACAGCGCGGATTTTGCAGAAGCTGCTTTCGCGTTTGCCGGATCGCCCCAAGGTCAGCCTGATCACGACAGACGGCTTTTTATTTCCTACAGCTGAGCTGAAGAAGAAAAACTTGCTGTCAAGAAAAGGATTTCCTGAAAGCTATGATGTGAAAGCGCTCCTCGAATTTTTGAATGACGTAAAGTCAGGAAAAGAAAGAGTAAAGGCCCCTGTATATTCTCATTTAACCTATGACCGCGAGGAAGGTGTGTTCGAGGTTGTAGAACAGGCTGATATCGTGATCATCGAAGGGATTAATGTTCTTCAATCGCCGACCTTGGAGGATGACCGGGAAAATCCACGCATCTTTGTTTCCGATTTCTTTGATTTTTCAATTTACGTAGATGCGGACGAAAGCCGGATTCTTACCTGGTATTTAGAGCGTTTCCGCCTTCTTCGGGAAACAGCCTTTCAAAATCCGGACTCTTATTTTCATAAATTTAAAGACCTGTCTGACCAGGAGGCTGACGAGATGGCAACCTCGATTTGGGAGAGTGTCAACCGCCCTAATTTATATGAAAATATTTTGCCGACTAAATTCAGGTCAGATTTAATACTGCGAAAGGGAGACCGGCATAAGGTAGAAGAAGTGTTAGTCAGAAGGGTGTGATCATTATGCATCATATTGAACTGTATGTCTCCGATTTGGAAGCGTCTAAGCGGTTTTGGGGATGGTTTTTAGCAGAGATTGGCTATAAAGAGTTTCAAAAATGGAGTTCCGGCATCAGCTGGAAGAAAGATCACTTTTACCTTGTGATTGTTCAGGCAAAAGAAGAATATCTAGAGCCGAAATATCACAGGTGCCGTGTCGGGCTGAACCATCTCGCGTTTCATGCTGAATCCAAGCTTCAAGTCGACCTGATGACTGAAAAATTGATGGCGAAAGGCTATCGTGTGCTGTACCGAGACCGGCATCCTTTTGCCGGAGGAGACGGGCATTATGCAGTCTATTGTGAGGACCCTGACCGGATCAAGGTAGAGCTTGTTGCCCCAAACGGTTAATCGTTTTGGTCTTCGGACATGCTGTTAAGCTTTTTTTCGATTCGGTCCAGCTGTGCTTTACGGTTTTTCGCATATGTAAAGCCGATCACAGCCGCCGAGATAACAGCGGCAAACATGAAAAATACGATCAGCTGAAACATGATATCACCTATATTCATATTTCATCACCTCGTTTTTTGCGGGAGAGAGCGATTCTCTCCCGTCTTCTTGTGTTAAAGCGGCTTCCCCAGTCCGGGTTGCTGCTCAGTGATTCCCGCTTTCATCCTCCGATAGGCAAACACTAAAAACGGCAGGCCAAGCAGGGTGATGCCGCTAAGTACAGAAAAAATGGAACTTGGATGCCCGGCACCAAATGCATCTATACATAAGCCGCCGGCCCAAGGGCCAATCACATTCCCAAACTGCGAAAAGCCAATCGCTCCGAAATACGTTCCTTTTAATCCGGGTTTTGCAATCTGGTCTACAAACAAATCCATCATACAGAATAAGAGCACTTCTCCAATTGTAAATGCAATCACAATGATAACAAATGAAGAAACCCCGTGTGACATGGTCAGGATGATCATGCTGGCGCTGATCATGATATTGCCGAGCATCAGGGAGCAAAGCGGCGAAAACCGTTTACCAAGGTGGACGATGGGAAACTGTGTTGCCAAAACAACAATTGCGTTTAATGTCAGCATCCAGCCGTACAATTTTGTCCCATTTTCGATAAAAGGATTTTGCGCCATATATTGCGGGAATGTAGAGCTGAACTGCGAATAGCCGAAGATGCATAGTGTAATGCCGATAAGAGCAACTGTAAAAAGACGATCCTTTTGCGTTACCATAAACGCTTCCCGAACGTTCAGATTTCTGGATTGTTCTAATGTCGCGGGTGGATGCTTTTTAAATTGGGTGGCAAGGATGACACCGTACATCCCATAAATCACCGCGGGCACCAAAAAAGGAGCGGTAGATTGTGATGAACCAAAGTACAGACCGAGCACAGGGCCGAAGACAACGCCGATATTAATGGCTGCATACCGTAAATTAAAAACCAGCAATCTTGTTTTTTCTTCTGTCATATCTGACAGCAAAGCCTTTGAAGCAGGTTCAAACAGTGATTTGCAAAGTCCGTTTAACGCATTTACCACAAAAAATACCCAGAGGTGAGAAGCGGCCGCAAACCCTGCAAACACCAACATCCAGCCGAAAATGGATACAAGCATCATGTTCTTTCTGCCGAATTTGTCCGAGATATATCCGCCATAAAAGCTTGCAATGATACCGACTGATGAGCTCGCCGCAATGACAAGCCCCGCGTAGGATGCTGATGCGCCTTGGACAGCTGTTAAATAAATCGCTAAAAACGGAATGCTCATCGATGTTGCCATCCTCCCAAAAATGGTTCCGATAATAATTGTCCAGCTGATTGGGTGGATATCTTTCCATGTCTTCATGTTTATTGTTCTCTCCTATTAGTAAGATCTTTTTCTATCATACATGAAAAAATTTCCTTATCCAACGGAGGATTAAATATTTTTACTTACCGGTTATATGGGATTGTATTACACTATGTGTGCGCAGGATGACCTTTGTTTTTGAATGGTTCATGTTTCACGTTTACGCCGTTGAAGCGGAGGTTGAAGTGCTCAGATTTTTTTGTCTGGTGTTTATATCTCACCATGATTCTCATTGAGCAGAAATGCCTGGCCAGTTTAAAAGACACTAGGAATGCGGGAGAATCGGGTTCCTGAATGCTGAGTGAGACGGGGCATCAGGCTAAAGTTTATGCTGATGGGCTTGAGCGCTCCTATATGAGAAGGGGCGCTTCCCGTCGATATCAGCCGCGTCCCTTCTGGCCATACGAAAACAGATATACGAAATTTCTCCAACAATGAAGGTGCATGACACTAAGAAAACAGCCCTTGGTTTGTGACGTAGTCATAAATGATATCCTCTATATGCGCATGCAGGTCCTCGTCTGGATCTTCATTTTGTCTTTCCTCTAAAGCAGCTTTCAGGCTTTGTTTTTCATACGGGCTTAACGGATCAACGGCAACATTTCGGCCGTATTGGCGCAATGCCTGTCCCAGCATTTTTTCGACAAATTTCTCCATTTCGACTCTCCTATCTCTATGGTTCGCTTTCATTCTACTAAATGTTTTCCTTCTCTCAAACCCTTGCATCATATTTTCTGTCAGACAAGAATCATTTACCAGTATAAATCGAACATATTTTCGCATATAATAGTGAAAGCGAACATAAGTTCTTTTTAGAGGTGTGTATGATGAAAGAAAAAGTGATTTTTCTCGTTGACATGCAATCGTTTTATGCATCTGTAGAGAAAGCGGAAAATCCACATTTGAAAAATCAGCCGGTGATTGTTTCGGGTGATCCGGAAAGGCGGGGCGGAGTTGTATTGGCTGCATGCCCGCTGGCGAAACGAAAAGGGGTAGCCAATGCCTCACGCCTGTGGGAAGCGCAGGAAAAATGCCCTGAAGCTGTTGTGCTCCGGCCTCGTATGCAGCGGTATATTGATGTATCGCTGCAAATCACCGCCATTTTAGAGGAATATACAGATCTCGTGGAGCCCTATTCCATTGACGAGCAGTTCATGGATATCACAGGCAGCCAGAAGCTGTTTGGGGCGCCCGAGGAGATTGCTAAAAGCATTCAGGACAGAATCATGCGGGAGGTCGGCATTTATGCCCGGGTCGGAATCGGCCCTAATAAAGCGCTCGCCAAAATCGCGTGTGACAATTTTGCCAAAAAGAATAAGAACGGTATTTTCACGTTAACGAAAGAAAATATGAAAACCGAGATGTGGCCGCTTCCGGTAGGGAGTATGTTTGGCGTCGGGAGCCGGATGAAACATCATTTAAATCGAATGGGCATCAGCACGATCGGCGGGCTTGCGGTTTTTCCGCTCGAGCTTTTAAAAAAGAAATGGGGCATTAACGGACACGTGCTGTGGATGACGGCGAACGGAATCGACTATTCTCCTGTGTCAACGGCATCGCTGGACGGCCAAAAAGCAATTGGCCACGGAATGACACTCCCGAAAGACTATGAACACTTTGACAAAGAAATAAAAGTCGTTCTGCTGGAGCTGAGTGAAGAGGTATGCAGGCGAAGCCGAAACGCCGGGATGATGGGACAGACGGTTTCGGTGAGCTGCAGGGGGGCTGACTTTGATTTGCCGACCGGCTTCAACCGGCAAGTGAAGCTGGCGGAACCGACCAATTCTACGCAGGATGTGTACCAGGCTGTATGCAGACTGTTTCTCAAGTTTTGGGACGGGAAGCCTGTCCGCCGCCTCGGGGTCAATCTCTCTCAGCTCTCATCTGATGAAGTATGGCAGCTTAATTTATTTCAGGATTATGCAAAGAAGATGAGCCTCGGCTATGTGATGGACGGGATTAAAAACCGGTTCGGCGACACGGCGATCATCAGGGCGGCCTCACTGACAGCGGCAGGCCAGGCGTTTGAACGAGCGGCTAAAATAGGAGGGCATTATAAATGAATGAGCATTTAAAAAGAGGCAATCTGCTGTGGGAAGGAAGCCGAATGTTTCTGCCTGAACATAAACAAAGCCTGCTTGAGAGAAAACACCATAAACAGAAGCTGCAAAGGCCAATCCTTGATTCGGATAAGCTGGAGGAGATGAACCAAACGCTTTGCATGGCAATGGAATTTGCTCAGGATATCACTGTCAGCTGCTTTCAGGATGGCGAAATTGTCACCTGCAGCGGGAAAATCTGCCGCTATGAGGAATTTGAAAAAACAGTGTGGATAAAAGGGGACGCCGGCAAGCTCTGTAAGCTGAGACTTGATCAGGTGCTTGATATTTTTCTGTAAATGTTCCCCCTCCTGGAGGGGGAGAACTAGATGTGAAAATAGCAAACATTGTTCCGTCAGCAGTCTGGAAACGTATGATACAGAAAAGAAGGCATTTACAATTCCAGTCAGGCAAAATATAATTTTTATATTGTGAGAAAAAAGAGACATTCGTTTTGCCAGACGGAGGGAGATCAAATCGTAATGGATATTCGAACAATCACGTCTTCAGATTATGAAATGGTAACGTCTGTAATGAATGAATGGTGGGGCGGCAGGCAGCTGAAAGAAAAGCTCCCGCGATTATTTTTTGAACATTTTCAAGACACCAGCTTTATCACACATGAACATAACAGCATGACTGGATTTTTAATCGGATTTCAATCGCAATCAGATCCTGTAACGGCGTACATCCATTTTTCCGGTGTGCATCCGGATTTCAGAAAAATGCAAATTGGAAAACAATTATACGATGTGTTTATTGAAGCAGTTAAGAAGAGGGGATGCACCCGGGTAAAGTGCGTGACGTCCCCGGTAAATAAGGTGTCAATCGCGTATCATACAAGACTGGGATTTGAAATTGAAAAAGGCAGCAAAACAGTGAATGGCATCTCAGTATTTGCAAATTACGATGGACCGGGCCAAGACAGGGTTCTTTTTGTGAAAAACATATGAGGAGGAACCGCTATGGATTTTTTAACAAAAACACCTGAGCCTCCTTATTATGCTGTTATCTTTTCTTCTGTCAAAAGTGAAAATGACGAAGCATATGGAGAAACGGCAGAGCGGATGGTTTCGCTTGCGGCGATCCAGCCCGGATTTTTAGGTGTGGAAAGCGTTCGCGAAGCGGATGGAACCGGCATCACAGTTTCCTATTGGGAGAGTATGGACGCAATCAATCATTGGAAGCATCACACCGAACACCAGGCAGCGAAAGCGAAAGGAAAAAGCGTATGGTATGAATCGTATGCGGTCCGCGTCGCCAAAGTCGAGAAGCAGCGGCTGTTTTCAGGAGAAAACAAATGATTGCATTTCTTCAGCATAAGGAAGAGGCTGTATCGCGTGAGATTATTGACGTTCAAAAGCCGGCTTATGTAAAAGAAGCGGAGCTTATCGGTTTTGACGGAATCCCTGCTTTACACGAAAAAGCTGAGGATATCAGAGCCTCTCAAGAGCGATTTGCGGGATACCGGGAAGACGGGAAACTGCTCGGTGTCATTTCATACGAGAAGTTTATGCATGAGCTGACAATTTGCAGGCTTGTTGTGCATCCCGACGGTTTCAGAAAAGGCATCGGACGAGCACTCGTGCAATTTGTTATTGATCAGAACGAAGACGCTGAGAAAATCGAGGTCGTAACAGCCGAGAAAAACAACCCGGCCGTGTCGCTGTATACGCAGGCAGGGTTTGTAAAGACGAAAACCGTCAAAACGTCAGAGGGGCTTTTTCTGTCAGTCTTTCATCTCTATCCGAAAAGAAAGGTTGAAGTCGTTCACTACAATGAAGAATGGGCAAGGCTGTTCAGAGAGGAAAAAGATCGTCTGAAGCTTGTGCTCGGCCCGGAGATCATTGACGTGTATCATGTCGGAAGCACATCGATACCAAATATGGCGGCAAAGCCGGTCATTGATATCCTGATTGCAGTAAAGGATATCGCGGCGGTGAACCAATATGATTCGAAAATGGCGGAGCTCGGCTATATGCCGAAAGGAGAAAACGGCATGATTGGCAGACGCTATTTTCAAAAGGGCGGAAATAAGCGTACCCATCATGTCCATATCTATGAGGGAGGGCATCCTGCTATTGAAAGGCATTTGGTGTTCAGAGATTATCTGACAGCTCATCCGGAAATAGCGAATGAATACGCCGCGCTCAAAAAACAGCTGGCAGACCAGTACCCGGACAATATCAAACAGTACATACAGGGAAAAACCGATTGGATCAAGGCTGCAGCAGAAAAAGCGAAGCGGTGGAAAAAAGGCAGAAACAATGCGAACGGACGCGTGGTGTGCTACAATAGCGAAAATGAAAAAAACGGGGGTTTCATCTTATGAACATTCATGTGACAGATGCAGCAAAACAGGCACTGCAGCAGGCGCTTGACGCCAACCCGGGAAAAAAGGCACAGCTCCGTTATGACGCTGAAGGATGCGGCTGCGCAGTAAGCGGTGTACCGACCATCTGGGTGACAGAGGAATTAGCGGGACAGTGTGAGCAGCTGGAAACGAACGGCATTCCGCTATATATCCAGTCGTCGCAAAAAGTGTTTTTTGACGATCAAATGACAATCGATTACAATGAAAAAGCCAAAACGCTGGCGCTGAAAAGTCCGGCTCAAATGCTCAGTCCAAGAATGAGCATATTAGTAAAGTAGGGAGACACGAAACGTGGAACAAAAGCTGAAGTCAATTAAGAATACAGCACAGAATAAGACGTGGGTATCCTTTCTGAACAAAAACCATCCCTACACCCTGCTGCATTGGTCAATCGGAGGAGCGCAATCCGTCGAGAAGGATGTTTGGCTTTTGCAGGATGAAATGACATTTGAAGCGCAGGAGTTTACTACGATAGACCTTGCGATTGAATGGATCAGTGAACATATGGATGGCATCACCGACGTTTTATGATGGAAAAGCGAAAGGCCGATAGGGGCCTTTCGCTTTTTACGTTATTTTGTCTAAAAAGGCTTGCACGGTTTTTCGATACGTGTCCCGGTTTTTTGTATACGACATGGCGTGTTCTCCAGCTTCAGCAATATAGAGTTCCTTTGGACCGGGCTTTTTTTTATAAAGCCGCTCGGTTGCAGAAACAGGAATATAATCATCGTGCCTGCTGTGAATAAAGAGGACCGGCTTTTCGATCGTTTCGATGACGGCAAGCGGAGATACATCGCGTGCGCGGTAGCCGTCCCTGAACCGCAAAAAGGAGTCGGCAATGGGAAGAATCGGCCAGGAAGGCAGCCGGTATTCCGCTTTCAGACGATACGCAAGCTGTTCTTCGAAGCTTGCAAACGGGCAATCGGCAATATAAAAATCAGCGCCATCGTCAGGATGTGCGCCTGCATACAGCAGAGCAGTCACTGCTCCCATTGATTCACCATGAATTCCGACCAATCCGAGGTTGCCGTTTTTTTCTCTCACCCATTTGACGACCTCGTTTAAATCATCCTTTTCATAAAAACCATAGCTTGTAGTCTTTCCGCCGCTTTGTCCGTGCCGGCGATGATCGTAAATCAGCACATTCCAGCCGAGATTAAGAAATAAATCCATATATTTGAGAGAATTCAATACATTCACGGTCACACCGTGGCAGATGATCATTGTATTTGATGTATCGTGCGGTGCAGCATAGTAGCCTTTTATATCATATCCGTAAGCCGATGGAATCACAAAAGCCGTTTTCTCCATGCGTTCAAACGATTCAAATACATCATGCCCGTCATCTGTTTCTCTTTTCATAATCTCTTCGTCGGTTTTTTTCTTTATGAACATAATGATATTTGTGAAGCAAATACCGATAGCAGCTACAGCTGCCAAGACAGCGCCGATGGCTAAAAGGAATCTTTTCAAAAGACACAGCACCTTTCAACTCTATTATGGATAACCTTCTAAAACCATTATACCTAAACGCTGCTGAGCCGGCAGAAAAATATGACAGCGTTTTTCAGAAGAGAGTCTGCTTGTTCAGCCTGAATCTCCATGATAAACTGGCTTCAAAACAAAAACACGGGGGAAGCGAGCATGAAAAAACAAAAATCCGCTGACAAACACCAATTAAAAGACGACCTTCAATCCGATATAAAAGAAAAGCTGATGCAGATGAAAAGCCAATTGAAGGAAGAGGATCAGGAGAGACAGAAAAGAGAAAAAGCAGAACAGATCAGAAAGAAAAAGGAGATCGAAAAAAATAAAACCTTCGAAGAGCTCCTAAATGAAAGTCCGTTGGATTGGCATCAATATAAATAAACCAACACCTGGTCAGGTGCTGGTTTTTCTGTTAAGAGCGGTGGGCTTCGTAAACGTCTTGTTTCGTATGAGATTGGAGCGCTTTGATTTCCTCTTCACTTAAACGCCGTGCGTTTGCAGCATGAACGTTTTCCCGTAACTGCTCAACCTTACTGGCGCCTGTAATCACTGAGGCGACAGCCGGCTGTGCTAACAGATACTGCAGCGACTTTTCTGTCATGGACAGATCTGGCGCGACATTCTCCATCGCTTTGCGGGCATTTGTCAGTGTCTCGAACGAATAGGATAAGTACCCGTTTTGTTTGATACTGTCAGCCGCTTGTTCAAGCGGTCTCTCAGTCAGCAGCCCTTTAGCGACCGGGCCCCTGGCAACGACACTGATCTGATGTTCCTCCAAAAGCGGGAGCCATTCCTCCGGCCGTCTGTCAAACAGGCTGAATTGCATCATAATGCTGACGATGTTTGACTTTTTCACATATTCTTTAATGACGTTCGGGCGAATAGAAGAAATTCCATAATAACGAATGACACCTTCTTGCTTTAATTCTTCAAATGCTTCAATCGTTTCGTCAATGTTGTCTTCTATTGTGCCGCCGTGAAGCTGATACAGATCGATATAATCCGTTTTCAGCCGTGTCAAGCTCTTTTTCACAGCTTCTTTTATGTAGGCTTTTGAAGGGTCCCAATACCAGCCTTCACTTTCGTCACTCCACCGGTTTCCCGCTTTCGTTGCCAAAATAATATCCTGGCGTCTGTTTTGAATCGCTTCGCCGACGATTTCTTCATTGCGGCCGCGGTCATACAAATCAGCTGTGTCCAGATAGTTGATGCCAAGCTCAATGGCTTCATCAAGGATCGATAGCGCTTTATTTTTTTCGGTTCCAAGGGACATACAGCCAAGTCCGACTTCGCTTATTTCTAAATCAGATGAACCTAGTTTGCGCTTTCTCATGTGCACACTCCTTTTTTTAGGCTTTGTAATGACCGTAATATAAAGGAGCGGAGTTTTCAACTTTTACGGCTCGGAAATCCAATCTTTCACATACCGGAATGTGCGCCCGTATTCCTTGAGCTTCGCCCGCACCTCCCACGCTTTTCCCACTAAAACGACGCCCTTTTGCATACGGTACACTTTCATAAAGAAGCCCCCTTTTCTCTAGTATGATAAAATGTATGGGGCATGATATAGAGACAGAACGGGAGATGAAGAAATGAAACACTTAGAAGAAAAAACAATTGCTAAAGAACAGATTTTTTCGGGTAAAGTTATTGATCTTTATGTAGAGGACGTCGAGCTCCCAAACGGAAAAACGAGTAAACGCGAAATTGTAAAACACCCTGGTGCGGTAGCGGTGCTGGCTGTCACAGACGAAGGGAAAATCATAATGGTGAAACAATTCCGGAAGCCGCTGGAGCGGACGATCATTGAAATACCGGCCGGAAAGCTGGAAAAAGGAGAAGAGCCGGAGTATACGGCGCTTCGGGAGCTGGAAGAAGAAACAGGATACACAGCGAAAAAGCTGACGAAAATCACAGCATTCTATACATCGCCCGGTTTTGCCGATGAAATTGTCCACGTTTTTCTTGCGGAAGAGCTGTCTGTGCTTGAAGAAAAACGGGAGCTTGATGAGGACGAGTTTGTAGAAGTGATGGAGGTGACGCTTGAAGAGGCGCTGAAGCTGGTTGAATCGCGTGAAGTATATGATGCTAAAACAGCCTATGCGATTCAGTATCTTCAACTGAAAGAAGCGCTCCAAGCACAAAAATGAAAAAGATTTACGCGGACTTGCACATTCATATCGGCCGGACCTTTACGGGAAGGGCTGTCAAAATAACAGGCGCCAAAACACTGACGCTGGACCGAATTTTGGTTGAAGCCAGTGAACATAAAGGGATTGAACTTCTTGGTATTATCGACTGTCATTCTCCGGAAGTCATCCTGGAGCTTGAGGAAGGCATTTCATCCGGAAAATATAGCGAGCTTGACGGCGGCGGGATTCGCTACCGCAGCACGACTCTTTTGTTGGGAAGCGAGCTGGAGATTTACGATGAAGCCTGCAGCGGGCCGGTTCATGTGCTCGCTTTTATGCCGACACTCGCTGATATGAAACAATTTTCAGCCTGGCTTTCAGCGCGGATGAAAAATATTCACTTAAGCTCGCAACGGATATACGAAACAGGTTTGAACCTTCAAAAAAAAGTAAAGGAAATGGGCGGATTGTTTATCCCCGCCCATATTTTCACGCCCCACAAAAGCTTGTACGGAAAAGGGGTTAAGTCAAGTTTAACTGAGGTTTTTGATCCTTCTATGATAGATGCGGTCGAGCTTGGTTTAAGCTGTGACACACCTATGGCTTCACGGGTATCCGAATTAAATAAATATTCATTTTTAACAAATTCTGATGCGCATTCCTTAGGGAAGATCGGCAGAGAATATAATGAACTATATGTGCAGTCAGCTGATTTTTCTGAGTTTGCTCTTGCATTAAAGGGGCAGGACAACAGGAAAATTACTGCAAATTACGGATTAGATCCGCTGTTGGGGAAGTATTATCAAACGGCTTGTGAAGTATGCGGGGAGCGTACAGTAAGCGGGGCAACGGCGTGCGCGGAATGCGGAAGTGCCAGATTGACAAAGGGTGTCACCGAAAGACTGCGCGAACTGAGTGATCAGTCTGGAAAAAGCATAACGCGTCCTAGATATGTCCATCAGATACCGCTGCAATTTGTTCCGGGTGTCGGACCGAAAACCTTGGACAAGCTGAAGACTGCCTTTGGCACAGAAATGGCTGTTCTCCATGAGACTTCAGAGGAGGATCTGGCTCGGGTTGTTCCGCCGAAAACCGCCGCTCTTATTGTGAAAGCGAGGTCAGGAAAGCTTGAACTGAAAGCCGGAGGAGGAGGAACCTACGGGAAAGTTAAGTCATGAGTGAAAATTAACTCAGTTCCTCCTGGACTTTTCTCTTTGTCCGGATAAAGGTGATCAGCTGTATAATTTCGTCTTCAGACAGCGGCTTGCCGTCAACAGCAATATCAATGTCAAGGCTGCTCCACGTGGTCAATTCAATGGTCTGAGGAGCAGTCTGCTTTTGTTTTGGGCGGCCTAAGAGGTCATCGCAGGTTGTATCAAAAAGGTCTGCCAGCATTGCCAGCGCCTCAAGCGAAGGGCGGCGGTAGCCGGACTCGTATCCCGCGTATGTGCTTTTTGCGATGCCCAGGAGGTCAGCCGTATATTGAAGCGACCAATTTTTCTTTTTTCTCAATTCAGTTAAACGATCTAAATTCATGGACTTCCGCTCCTTTTTCAACTTGAGCTGATTATATCATATAGGTATTCGGAAGTGTACGCGAATTGAATAATAATGTCTTGCGTATTTTATTTTCCGTGTCTATAATTGCATTAAAAGTATGCGAAAAGCGAATGCCTTCTCGCAAACCCATCTTTAGATATAGTGAAGAGGTGTATGGTATGAAAAAATTATTGATGTTGACAACTGGGGGAACGATCGCTTCAGTTGAAGGGGAAAACGGGCTTGCCCCGGGGGTGAAGGCTGACGAGTTGTTAAGTTACGTATCAAAACTTGATAACGATTACACGATGGAAACCCAATCGCTTATGAATATAGACAGCACCAATATGCAGCCTGAATACTGGGTAGAGATAGCGGAAGCCGTTAAAGAAAATTATGAGGCCTATGACGGATTTGTTATTACCCATGGTACAGATACAATGGCCTATACATCCGCCGCATTATCTTATATGCTGCAGCATGCTAAAAAGCCGATTGTGATTACAGGCTCGCAAATTCCGATTACCTTTCAAAAGACAGACGCCAAAAAAAATATTACAGATGCCATTCGCTTTGCCTGTGAAGGTGTAGGTGGGGTTTATGTTGTGTTTGACGGCAGAGTCATTCAAGGAACACGTGCGATCAAGTTAAGAACGAAAAGCTATGACGCGTTTGAAAGCATCAATTATCCATATATCGCTTTTATTACAGAAGACGGGATTGAATACAACAAACAAGTAACGGAACCTGAGAACGACTCCTTCACAGTTGACACTTCACTATGCACAGATGTTTGTCTGCTTAAGCTGCATCCGGGCTTAAAGCCGGAAATGCTGGACGCTCTGAAAAGCATGTACAAAGGAATTGTCATCGAAAGTTATGGCAGCGGAGGCGTTCCGTTTGAAGGCAGAGACATTTTGTCCAAGGTAAATGAGCTGATTGAAAGCGGCATCGTTGTCGTCATTACGACTCAATGCTTGGAAGAAGGCGAAGATATGAGTATTTACGAAGTCGGCCGCAGAGTCAATCAGGACTTGATTATCCGCTCTAGAAACATGAACACTGAAGCAATCGTTCCTAAATTAATGTGGGCACTCGGTCAATCCTCAGATCTGCCGGTCGTAAAAAGAATTATGGAAACCCCGATTGCCGATGACGTTGTCCTGTAAAATAGCTAAAACTATAACCATTATAGAGAAAGTAGGTTAAAGATTATGTTAAACGGCCAAAAAGAATACCGCGTGGAAAAAGATTTCCTTGGAGAAAAACAAATTGAAGCAGATGTCTATTACGGCATCCAAACGCTGCGTGCTTCAGAAAACTTTCCGATTACGGGATATAAAATCCATGAAGAAATGATTAACGCGCTGGCGATTGTGAAAAAAGCTGCCGCTCTTGCAAACATGGATGTAAAACGGCTGTATGAAGGAATTGGCCAAGCTATCGTACAAGCCGCTGACGAGATTCTGGAAGGCAAGTGGCACGACCAGTTTATCGTTGATCCGATTCAAGGTGGCGCTGGTACATCCATGAACATGAATGCGAACGAGGTCATCGGAAACCGCGCGCTCGAAATCATGGGTCATAAAAAGGGTGAATACATCCACTTAAGCCCTAACACACACGTTAATATGTCACAGTCAACAAACGATGTGTTTCCGACAGCCATTCATATTTCCACACTGAATCTGCTGGAAAAACTGCTTAAGACGATGGAAGACATGCATGGTGTGTTTAAACAAAAAGCGCAGGAATTTGATTCTGTCATTAAAATGGGGCGGACTCACCTTCAAGACGCTGTTCCGATTCGGCTCGGCCAGGAATTTGATGCATACAGCCGTGTTCTTGAGCGTGATATTAAACGCATTAAACAATCCCGGCAGCACCTGTATGAAGTCAACATGGGCGCTACTGCAGTCGGCACTGGCCTGAACGCCGATCCGGAATATATCAAACAAGTCGTTAAACACCTTGCTGATATTAGCGGACTGCCTCTTGTCGGCGCTGACCATCTTGTCGATGCAACGCAAAATACAGACGCTTACACAGAAGTTTCTGCATCATTAAAAGTCTGCATGATGAACATGTCGAAGATTGCGAACGACCTTCGTTTAATGGCATCGGGACCGCGCGCCGGACTTGCGGAGATTTCTCTGCCTGCCCGCCAGCCGGGATCTTCCATCATGCCGGGTAAAGTCAATCCGGTTATGGCGGAGCTCATTAACCAAATTGCGTTCCAGGTGATTGGAAACGATAATACCATCTGCCTAGCTTCAGAAGCAGGTCAGCTTGAGTTAAACGTTATGGAGCCAGTGCTCGTCTTTAATCTGCTGCAATCAATCAGCATTATGAACAATGGTTTCCGTTCCTTCACTGACTATTGCTTAAAAGGCATCGAAGCTAATGAAAAACGCTTGAAACAATACGTAGAAAAAAGCGCTGGCGTTATTACCGCTGTGAATCCGCATCTTGGTTATGAAGCGGCTGCCCGAATCGCCAGGGAAGCGATTATGACAGGCCAGTCCGTCCGTGATCTTTGCCTTCAGCATGATGTGCTGACAGAAGAAGAACTGGATATCATTTTAAATCCATACGAGATGACAAAGCCGGGGATTGCTGGAAAAGAGCTATTAGAAAAATAAAATTAAAACAAAATGCAGCTTATTCACCTCTGAATAGCCGGTGAATAAGCTGTTTACAAGCATAGGGATGAGGAAGTATAGTATACGTGTTGCACTATTTATTGAAAGCGTTTTAGCTTTTTCATTAAGGGGGACTTCTTTTGAAGGATGTAAGATTGCCAACACTATTTGAAATTATTATCGTACTAGGAGTATTTTTGGCACTTGTCATGTCGTTTACAGTCTTTTTGGACTTGCCGATACAGCTTGCGCTTTTTATTTCCTGGTTTATTGCAATGATTCTCGGAATCAGACTCGGTCATTCTTATAAAGATTTGCAGAATGCGATTCTTAGCGGAATATCAAACGGTCTCGAAGCCGTTCTGATTCTCGTTTCAGTCGGAGCGCTCATTGGAACATGGATTGCCGGAGGCGTCGTGCCGACCTTGATTTATTATGGATTAGAATTTATTCATCCTAGTATCTTTTTACTCGCAACGTTAATTATTTGTTCTATTATGTCTGTGGCAACAGGAACGTCATGGGGAACAGTTGGAACAGCCGGTATTGCCATGATCGCAATTGGTGAAGGCCTCGGAATCCCGCTTCCTCTTGTAGCTGGAGCCATTCTTTCCGGAGCTTACTTCGGGGACAAGCTGTCTCCTCTGTCTGACAGCACAGTCCTGGCTTCTTCATTATCAAAAGTGGATGTATTGGCTCACGTCAGAGCGATGCTTTATTTATCAATACCAGCATATGTGATTACGGCTATTCTCTTTACAGCTGTTGGATTTATGTACGGCGGGAAAAATATTGATCTCGACAAAGTTGAATTTTTGAAATCTTCATTGCAGAATACATTTGACATTCATATTTGGATGCTCATCCCGGCTGTAATCGTTATCGTCTTATTAGCGGTGAAAAAGCCGTCTATGCCGGTTATCGTAATTGGTGCATTGCTTGGCGCTGTTTGGGCTGCTGTTTTCCAAGGGATGAATTTCGCGGATGCGATTGCAACGGCGTACAACGGCTTCTCTATTAAAACAGATGTTGAGTTTTTAAACGGCCTCTTAAACCGTGGAGGCATCGTAGGCATGCTCGGTTCTCTCGTCGTGATTATCTTTGGTCTCGGCTTTGGCGGGTTGCTCGAGAAGCTAGGTGTGTTAAAAGTCATTGTTTCATTGTTTGAAAAGAAGTTGACATCAGCGGGCAATGTGACATTATCTACGCTGATTGTAGCATTTTTGGCGAACATCTTCGGGTGTGCCATGTATGTATCTCTTATTTTGACACCGAAAATTATGGAAGACAGCTATGACCGTTTGCATCTGGACAGAAGAGTTCTATCCCGTAATTCAGAGGTCGGGGGAACTTTGACTTCAGGTATGGTCCCTTGGTCTGATAACGGCATTTACATGGCCGGGATTTTAGGAGTTTCTACCTTCTCTTATTTGCCGTTTATGTGGCTCAGTTTTGTCGCAATAGGTCTTGCCATTATCTATGGTTATACAGGAAAATGTATATGGTATACGAAAAACGATACAGCTCAAGCTGAAAAACTAGGCTAAGGGGAGGATCACTGAATGATAGCGAAACACATGATTCGGACACTGATGATAGAAACGCCTTCGGTTCCCGGAAATCTCGGAAGAGTGGCTACAGCAATAGGCCTTCTGGGCGGAGACATTGGTGATGTGGAGACGGTAAAAGTCGGACCCAATTACACGATGCGCAATATTACTGTACAAGTGGAAAATGAAGAACAGCTTCAGGAAGTGATCATGGCTGTTCAGGCTCTTGGCGAAGGGATCAGGCTTCACACGGTATCTGATGAAGTCCTGTCTGCTCATGAAGGCGGAAAAATCCAAATGAAAAGCAAAATGCCAATCCGTTCGCTGGCAGAGCTTGGGCGCGTCTATACCCCAGGTGTAGCAGACGTCTGCAGACTGATCGAGAAAGAACCTCAGAAGGCTGATATCTATACAACAATCAGCAACTCGGTCGCAATTGTAACTGATGGAACAGCCATTCTCGGCCTTGGTAACATCGGCTCTGTAGCGGGAATGCCTGTTATGGAAGGAAAGGCAGCGCTGTTTGATCAGCTGGCAGGGATCAGCGGTATACCGATTTTGCTGGATACAAGTGATCCTGAAGAAATCATCAATACGGTAAAACATATTTCACCAGGATTTAACGGCATCCTGCTTGAGGATATCGGGTCACCGCATTGCTTCGAAATTGAAGATCGCCTAAAAGAGGAGCTCAATATCCCTGTCATGCACGATGATCAGCATGGGACAGCTGTCGTCACGCTGGCAGCTGCCATTTCGGCATGTAAAAGCGCAGGCGTTGACTTGAAAGAAGCAAAAGTGGGGCAGATCGGCCTCGGCGCAGCGGGCGTAGCCATCTGCCGGATGTTTATGGCTTACGGCGTCAAAGCTGTATGCGGTACAGACAAATCAGAGGCGGCGATGAATCGTCTTGAGCAATACGGCGGACAGACAGCTGCCAGCATCGAAGAGTTAATGGAAACATGTGATATTGTCATTGCCACAACAGGAGTTCCTGGTTTAATTAAACCTGAATTCGTACGGTCTGGTCAGGTCATATTGGCATTATCCAATCCGAAGCCGGAAATTGAGCCTGAGGCTGCTTTGCAGGCCGGCGCAGCGTATGCAGCTGACGGGCGGTCTGTGAATAATGTGCTTGGCTTCCCTGGTATATTCAGAGGAGCACTGAATGCCAAAAGCAAGGAAATCAATCACGATATGCTTGTGGCGGCAGCAGAGGCCATTGCAGCCTGCACAAAGCCAGGCGATGTGGTTCCGCAGCCGCTGGATTCAAAGGTCCATCACGAAGTGACAGCCGCGGTTGAACGCGCAGCTCTTACAGCAGCGGTCAAACATTAAAATGAAAACAGCACCTGGCACGACAGGTGCTGTTTTTTTCTGACAGATTCAAAACATTTTAATAACATGTTCCATTTGCTATAATGAACCAAAATGAAACAGGGAGTGATCAGCATGGCAAAAAGCCGAGCGAAAAGAAAACGGGAGCATCTGCTTAGAAACAGCGGACGGGACGCCTCAGTATCAAGAGGCAGTTCTCCATCCTTCAGCACCCATGAAAGAATGACAAAAAGCAAAAAAGACATATTGAATAAAAGAAAGCATAAACACAAAAATCCTTATGATCATAATGCATTTGATGATAGGGATTTTTTTATGTCCGAAACAGCCGCCTAGCAATCTCTATCGTTTCTTTTTGAAAAAGAGCATGTTTTTTCGTTTCTTTCATACAATCTATTAAATCAAATCAATAGAGCGGGCGGGAGGAAACGATATGCGGAAAATTTCTTATAAGGACATGTTTCTCGGACATGTAAAGGATCATCTCTCTCTTTATATATTTGTGTCTGTCCTGTTTTTCATGGGTGTGATTTTTGGCGCTATTATTGTGAACAGCATGACGATCAGCCAGAAAGAAGATTTATATTATTATTTAAGCCAATTTTTCGGACAGCTATCAGACGGAAAGCAGGCCAGCTCATCCGATATGTTTTGGCAAAGCATTTTTCATAATGTAAAGTATTTAGGGCTGATGTGGATTTTAGGCATTTCTGTGATTGGTATGCCGATCATTTTTATTATGATTTTTCTAAAAGGAATTGTCGTCGGATTTACTGTGGGATTTCTCGTCAACCAGATGGGAATCAGCGGTTTCTTCTTATCCTTTGTCTCGGTTTTGCCGCAAAATGTGCTGCTTATTCCGGCTTATCTCATTATGGGCACGTGTGCGATTGCATTTTCTTTAAAGCTGATCAGACAGCTGTTCGTTAAACGAAGTCTGCATGATGCGCCGATCCAGTGGTTCGGGCGATATGCTGTTGTTCTCCTGATCATTTTATTTTTAGCGCTGATCTCGTCTCTCTTTGAAGCATACATGTCGCCTGTTTTGATGGAAAAGCTGACATCGCGACTTTTTTAAAAACATTATTAAAAGAAAATCATTTTATTTATCAGTTTATAATAATTATAGTTGGAACTCCGCGCTTATTTTGTTATAATGAGTCATGGAATGCGGCGTAGGAGGGAAAGACATGGAAAACCGTATTGATCGAATTAAGAAACAGCTGCACTCATCCAGCTACAAACTTACGCCTCAGCGTGAAGCGACAGTAAGAGTGCTGCTTGAAAACGAAGAAGACCATTTAAGCGCAGAAGATGTATACCTCCTCGTAAAAGAGAAATCTCCTGAGATCGGTCTCGCAACAGTATACCGTACGCTTGAATTACTAACTGAATTAAAAGTCGTTGATAAAATTAACTTTGGAGACGGCGTGTCCCGTTACGATCTTCGTAAGGAGGGGGCAGCTCACTTTCATCACCACTTGGTGTGCATGGAGTGCGGAGCCGTTGATGAAATTGAAGAAGATTTGCTTGAAGACGTAGAAGAAGTCATTGAACGTGATTGGAAATTTAAGATCAAAGATCATAGATTGACGTTTCACGGCATTTGCCACCGCTGTAACGGAAAAGAAACTGAATAGACGATGCCGGGCTCGAACCTTTTCTCTTGGGGAAAGGGTTTTTTGCTGTTTCGACGTATAATTCCTTTCTGATTTGGCATATGGTTTAAATAACTGGAACCATAGAGAAAGGATCGATTGGGACATGGGAAGATTCCTGAAAACGGCTGTTGATACATTGAAGGTTTTTATTCTGTTCACAGGTTTTACCGCTCTCTTCTATTATGCTATGATATGGGTAAATCAAGAGTATGAAAACTATCATCGGTACGATAAACCTGAAGGCTCCGCCGTAAAAGTTGTTGAAATGGATGCGGAAGAAAAAGGCGGATGGTTTGACCGGTTAATCTTTTTTTACCAAAATGGGGAGTAGATCTAGAGTGAAAGATCAAATAAAGGATTTCATCCACTACGTCATGGTAGAGAGAGGGCTTTCTCAAAATACGGTGGTTTCCTATGAGCGTGACTTGAAAAGCTATTCTCTTTATATAACAGAAACCCTTCATATCAACAATTGGAACGATGTGACCCGTATACATATTATCCAATATTTGAAGCACTTGAAGGACTCGGGGAAATCCGGAAAGACATCAGCGCGGCATTTGGCATCGATTCGCTCTTTTCATCAATTTCTGCTTAGGGAAAAGGTGACGGACAAAGACCCTTCCGTACATATCGAAACACAAAAAACAGAACGGACGCTTCCAAAGGTGCTGGCGCTGAACGAGGTTGAGCGGCTGTTGGACACGCCTAAGCTTACGAGTCCTTTTGGCTATCGGGATAAAGCGATGCTGGAGCTGCTCTATGCCACAGGTATCCGAGTCAGTGAAATGATTGAATTGAAAACGACAGATGTCCATTTGTCAATGGGGTTTGTCCGCTGTTTCGGAAAAGGGAGGAAAGAGCGGATTGTGCCGATCGGTGAAACCGCTGCTTCTGCTATTGAAGAATATATGATGAAAGCCAGGGGGAAACTGCTGAAGAACAAAGTGTCTGACGCACTCTTTTTAAATCATCACGGCAAGCAGATCAGCCGCCAGGGGTTTTGGAAAAATCTGAAGAAAATCGCGCTCGAAGCCGGAATCAAAAAAGAGCTCACCCCGCATACACTCAGGCATTCCTTTGCAACGCATCTGCTTGAAAACGGGGCTGATTTAAGAGCGGTGCAGGAAATGCTCGGCCATGCGGATATATCTACGACGCAAATCTATACGCATGTGACGAAAACAAGGCTGAAGGATGTGTACAAGCAGTACCATCCGCGTGCCTAGCCGCAGCAGGCTGCGGCTTTTTTCTTTAGACCAGACAGAAAATAATGAAGTTTCTCATTATTTTCAAATGCATTGTCAACGGGAATGAAAACGGTTTATACTTGAGTTGTCAGACCTCTAGGCGATACAATAGACGTATAGAAAAAAAGGAGGCTTTTATGATGCCTGCATACAAATATAATCGCGTGTTTTTAATCGTAATGGATTCAGTCGGAATTGGCGAAGCGCCTGATGCCGCCGACTTTAATGACGTAGGCGCCAATACGCTCGGGCATATTGCCGAGCACATGAACGGATTACATATGCCGAATATGGCAAAACTCGGCCTTGGCCTTATTGGTGATATCAAGGGCGTTGAAAAAACAGAACAGCCGCTCGCGTACTTTGGAAAAATGCAAGAAGCGTCAAACGGCAAAGATACAATGACAGGCCATTGGGAGATCATGGGCTTATACATTGATAAACCGTTTAAAGTGTTCCCTGAGGGTTTTCCTGATGAACTGCTTCAGGAGCTTGAGAAAAGATCGGGCCGCAAAATTATCGGAAACAAGCCGGCTTCTGGCACAGCTATTTTGGATGAACTCGGCAAAGAGCATATGGAGACAGGCGCTTTAATTGTGTACACTTCAGCTGACTCTGTTCTGCAAATTGCCGCTCACGAAGAAGTTGTTCCGCTTGAAGAACTGTACCGCATTTGTGAAACGGCGAGAGAGCTGACGCTTGATCCGAAATATATGGTAGGCCGCATTATCGCACGGCCGTTCGTCGGCGAGCCGGGACATTTCAAACGGACGCCAAACCGCCACGACTATGCGCTTAAGCCGTTTGACCGCACTGTGATGAATGAATTGAAAGACAGCGGCTTAGATGTCATTTCAATCGGAAAAATTTCTGATATTTATGATGGAGAAGGAATTACGTCTTCCCGCAGAACGGTATCTAATATGGACGGAATGGACAAGGTGGTTGACACGCTCGGAGAAGACTTTACGGGTCTGAGCTTTGCAAACCTTGTTGATTTTGACGCCTTATACGGCCATCGCCGTGATCCGGAAGGCTACGGACGCGCGCTTGAAGAATTTGATGCTCGCCTTCCGGAAGTATTCGAACAAATGAAAGAAGATGATCTGTTAATCATTACAGCCGATCACGGCAATGATCCGATTCATCACGGAACAGACCATACACGTGAGTATGTGCCGATTCTTGCATACAGCAAAAAACATGAGAAAGCGCAAATGCTGCCGCTTGCAGATACATTTGCCGATATCGGCGCAACGATCGCGGATAATTTCCAAACAACAAAACCGAAATACGGTAAAAGCTTTTTATCTTTATTACAATAGGGGGACTGTTTCTTGAAAGACAGAATCGAACGCGCAGCCGCTTTTATTCAACAAAACTTGCCTGAATCACCAAAAATCGGCCTTATTTTAGGCTCAGGTCTTGGTATTTTGGCTGATCAAATCGAAAATCCTGTTAAGCTGAAATATGAGGATATCCCGGAATTCCCGGTATCAACGGTTGAGGGACACGCCGGACAGCTTGTGCTTGGCACACTTGAGGGAGTTACCGTCATCGCCATGCAGGGCCGCTTTCATTTCTATGAAGGCTATTCAATGGAAAAAGTCACTTTTCCTGTTCGCGTCATGAAAGCGCTCGGAGTCGAGGCTTTGATCGTGACAAATGCGGCAGGGGGCGTAAACACTGAATTCCGTGCGGGAGACTTAATGATCATTACAGATCACATTAACTTTATGGGGACAAACCCATTAATCGGGCCAAACGAAGCAGATTTCGGCGCCAGATTTCCTGATATGTCTTCAGCCTATGATAAAGATCTTTCCAGCCTGGCTGAAAAAATGGCGAAAGACCTTAACATTCCAATTCAAAAAGGTGTGTATACCGCTGTGACAGGTCCTTCCTACGAAACACCGGCGGAAGTGCGCTTTTTAAGAACAATGGGTTCTGATGCAGTCGGCATGTCTACCGTACCGGAAGTGATTGTGGCAAACCATGCGGGTCTCCGCGTACTCGGCATTTCCTGCATTTCGAACGCAGCAGCCGGAATTTTGGATCAGCCTTTATCCCACGATGAAGTCATGGAAGTGACAGAAAAGGTGAAAGCCGGATTCTTGCAGCTTGTGAAAGCGGTAGTTGCTAAGTACGAATAAATATGGAATTCAGAAAAAATAAGAAGACAGCTGTTTCTAATCGAAACAGCTGTCTTTTTTATGTCGAAAAGTCCCGAAACATTTTCCAACAGTGGTGTATAAAACCATTCAGCTTGGAAAAAATAAAAAGGATTATGAAATGGAGGGCTTTTGAGATGAAACGTCTTTTATCCACTTTGTTGATTGGTATGATGCTGCTTACATTTGCACCGTCCGCATTTGCAAAACAAGACGGAAAACATACATCGGAGCTTGCTCATGAAGCCAAGTCTGCGGTGCTGATTGAACGTGATACTGGAAAAGTGCTTTACAACAAGAACAGCCGTGAGAGACTGGCGCCTGCAAGCATGACAAAAATCATGACGATGCTTTTAATCATGGAAGCCTTAGATGAAGGAAAAATCAAGATGAGTGATAAGGTCCGTACGAGCGAACATGCTGCTTCAATGGGCGGATCACAGATTTTCCTTGAGCCCGGGGAGGAAATGACAGTTACAGAAATGCTGAAGGGCATTGCGATTGCATCAGGAAATGACGCATCCGTAGCGATGGCTGAATTTATTTCGGGATCCGAGGATGAATTTGTGAAAAAAATGAACAAAAAAGCGAAAGAGCTGGGATTAAAAGATACATCCTTTAAAAACCCGACCGGCTTGACCGAGGAAGGGCATTACAGCTCGGCTTATGACATGGCAATTATGGCTAAGGAATTATTGAAATATGAATCAATCACCAAGTTTACAGGTACGTATGAGGATTATTTACGTGAAAACACAGATAAAAAGTTTTGGTTAGTGAATACAAATAGGCTTATCAAATTTTATCCCGGTGTAGACGGCGTCAAAACAGGCTATACAGGAGAAGCGAAATACTGCCTGACCGCTTCGGCTAAAAAAGGGAACATGCGGGCGATTGCTGTTGTGTTCGGGGCAAGCACACCTAAGGAAAGAAATGCGCAAGTCACAAAGATGCTTGATTATGCTTTCAGCCAATATGAGACACATCCTTTGTACAAACGAAATGAAACGGTAGCAAAAGCAAAGGTCAAAAAAGGCAAACAAAAAGTGATAGAACTCACCACTTCTGAGCCGATTTCTGTATTGACAAAAAAAGGCGAGGATATGAAACATGTGAAAAAAGAAATTAAAATGAACAACAATGTAAGCGCTCCGGTTCAAAAGGGCCAAGAGCTTGGCACGCTTGTGTTGAAAAAGGACGGAAAAGTGCTTGCTGAAAGTCCTGTCGTCGCTAAAGATGATATGGAAAAAGCCGGATACTTAACGTTTTTAAAGAGGGCAATGGGAGATTGGACAAAATTTAAGTAATTATGCCGAATGATCACTAGTTTTGTCACGGTGAAGGAATTCATTCCTGCGAAATCGAAACACTCATTATCCGATCATATCAAGGAGGAATGAGCATGAGCCTTGGAATTGACATGCATGTCAAAGAATCAGTGCTTTGTATTCGATTAACAGGCGAACTCGATCACCATACGGCTGAAACGCTGAAACAAAAAGTAACGGAATCATTGGAAAAGGATGATATTCGTCATATCGTGCTGAATCTGGAGGACCTTTCCTTTATGGACAGCTCGGGGCTTGGCGTTATTTTAGGCAGATACAAACAAATTAAGCAAATTGGCGGGGAAATGGTCGTTTGCGCCATCTCTCCGGCAGTGAAACGGCTGTTTGATATGTCTGGCCTGTTTAAAATTATTCGTTTTGAACAATCTGAGCAGCAGGCACTGCTCACGCTGGGGGTGGCATCATGAAAAATGAAATGCACCTTGATTTTTCCGCTCTCAGCCAAAATGAATCGTTTGCGCGTGTGACGGTTGCTTCATTTATTGCACAGCTTGACCCGACCATGGATGAACTCACCGAGATCAAAACCGTGGTGTCAGAAGCGGTGACGAATGCCATCATCCATGGTTATGAAGAAAATGGCGACGGAAAAGTATATATTTCGGTGACGCTGGAAGATCATGTCGTATATATGACCATTCGTGATGAAGGGCTCGGCATTACAGATCTGGAAGAAGCCCGCCAGCCTTTATTCACAACAAAGCCTGAGCTGGAGCGTTCTGGTATGGGCTTTACCATTATGGAAAATTTCATGGATGATGTCAGTATCGATTCATCACCCGAAATGGGGACGACGATTCGCTTAACAAAGCACTTATCAAAAAGCAAAGCGCTTTGTAATTAAGGAGATTTGTTATGGATGTGGAGGTTAAGAAAAACGGTAAGAACGCTCAGCTGAAGGACCATGAAGTAAAAGAATTAATCAAACAGAGCCAAGATGGCGACCAGCAGGCAAGAGACCTCCTCATAGAAAAAAACATGCGTCTTGTTTGGTCTGTCGTACAGCGGTTTTTAAACAGAGGATATGAGCCCGATGACCTCTTTCAGATTGGCTGCATCGGGCTGTTAAAATCTGTTGATAAATTTGATTTAACCTATGATGTGCGCTTCTCGACATATGCAGTGCCGATGATTATCGGCGAAATCCAGCGTTTTATCCGTGATGACGGAACTGTCAAGGTGTCAAGATCATTAAAAGAGCTTGGCAACAAAATCCGCCGAGCGAAAGATGAACTTTCAAAAACACTGGGCAGGGTGCCGACCGTACAGGAAATCGCCGAACATTTGGAGATTGAAGCTGAAGATGTCGTGCTAGCCCAAGAGGCAGTAAGAGCTCCGTCTTCGATTCATGAGACAGTTTATGAAAATGACGGAGATCCGATTACCCTGCTTGACCAAATCGCCGATAACTCAGAAGAGAAATGGTTTGACAAGATTGCGCTGAAAGAAGCAATCAGCGATTTGGAGGAAAGGGAAAAATTAATCGTCTATCTTCGGTATTATAAAGATCAGACGCAGTCAGAAGTTGCTGAGCGGCTGGGGATATCTCAGGTGCAGGTATCCAGGCTTGAAAAGAAAATATTAAAACAGATCAAGGTTCAAATGGATCATACGGAAAGCTAGTCTGTCACTGCAGGCTGGCTTTTTGTTTTGCAAAAGCGTGGTAATTTATGGTCTTTTCAAGCGGATGAATGAGAACAAAATCGAACCACATACTACATATATAACCACCGAAAGATGGTGATCAATGATGGAACGACGACTATTTATCAGGCTTCGCCACCGCGTTTTGGCACATCCGGGGGATATCATAACGGTCGGGGATGCCGCGCAAATAGAAGGGCAGCATCAGCTGAAAAAGAAACTGTCGGCTATGCCGCTGTATCAGGTGAGCGAAAAAGATAAAAATATCGTAATTCTGGATATCATAAAAGTGCTCAAAGCCATTTATCAGCAGGATCCCACACTCGATGTTCAAACTGTGGGCGGAGCTGAAACCATTGTTGAAATTCAGTACCAGAAACGGCACATATCAACCGTTCTTTTTATTGGTGTCTGGCTGCTGCTGTTTATCGGATCGTGCCTCGCCATCATGAACTTCCATGAGGATGTCAGCATGGGAGATGTTCATATTGCGCTATATGAAATCATAACCGGAGAGCGGAATGACTATCCATATTTACTTCAAATCCCTTACAGCATCGGTTTGGGACTGGGGATGATCGTGTTTTTTAACCACATTTTTAAAAAGCGCCTTAATGAAGAGCCCAGCCCGCTGGAGGTTGAAATGTTTAACTATCAGCTTGATCTCGATCAATATGTGGCCATGCATGAAAATGAAGAAACAATAAAGGACCTGCATGATCGTTAGTGTATTGTTCATCATTTTTGTCGGGCTCGGCGGAGGCATCACAGTCGGGGCAGGTTTCGTGGCTTTTTTAACCGTGATGGGAATCATTCCGCGTCTGATGCAGCTCACCAAAACGATGAGATTTGTTCAAGCTTATGAAGCGGCTGTTATTCTCGGTGCGGTTTGCGGGGGCTGGGAAACACTGCATATGCACCATCTCTTTTTATCAAAGTGGATTGCCGTGCCGGTCGGGCTGTTGGCCGGAGTATTTGTCGGGATGCTTGCAGCCGCGCTGACAGAAGTGTTAAATGTCCTGCCGATCTTGGCTAAACGAATCGGCCTCAGAAGTAAAATCATTATTCTATTAATGGCCATTGTCATTGGAAAAATCGCGGGCTCTTTATTTCATTGGCTGTATTTTATTCATCATTCATAAGGAGGTTTCAATATGACAAACATAAAAGAAAACTACAAATCAAAAGTAAAAACATATCAGCCAAAGCCGCCTTACGTATGGAACTGTGTAAAAGCCTTTCTTGTAGGCGGTTTGATCTGCATGATCGGACAAGGTCTGCAGAATTTTTATATCCATTTTTTTGATTTTAACGAAAAAACAGCAGGAAACCCTACGGCGGCAACATTGATCCTATTGTCAGCGTTGCTCACCGGATTCGGCATTTATGACAGAATCGGTCAGTTTGCAGGCGCAGGATCAGCTGTACCTGTCACCGGCTTTGCCAACAGTATGGCAAGCGCGGCTCTTGAGTATAAAAGCGAAGGTTTAGTATTGGGAGTAGCGACAAACATGTTTAAACTGGCGGGAAACGTCATCGTATTCGGTGTTGTGGCTGCTTACATCGTCGGAATGATTCGGTTTGCTTTTGAGAAACTGATGTCATAGGAGGAGAAAGAAATGAAATTAACAGGAAAGCAAACCTGGGTGTTTGAGCATCCCTTATTTGTCAATGCAGCGGGAACAGCAGTAGGGCCTAAGGAAAAAGACGGTCCGCTCGGGTCTTTATATGATAAAACCTATGACGACATGCACTGTAATCAAAAAAGCTGGGAAATGGCTGAAAGGCAGCTAATGGAGGACGCCATCAATACCGTGCTGCAAAAAAACAATTTGAAAAAAGATGATATTGATCTTTTGCTTGCAGGCGATCTGTTGAATCAAAATGTCACAGCTAACTATGTGGCAAGGCATCTGAAAATCCCGTTTCTTTGCATGTTTGGCGCATGCTCAACATCAATGGAAACAGTTGCTGTTGCATCTGCCTTAGTCGACGGCGGATTTGCAAATCGGGCAATTGCTGCTACAAGCAGTCACAATGCCACAGCCGAAAGACAGTTCCGCTATCCGACGGAATACGGCGGGCAAAAACCGGATACTGCGACATCTACTGTAACTGGGAGCGGTGCGGTTGTCATTAGTCAGACACCGAGTGATATTCAAATTACAAGTGCAACTATAGGGAAGGTGGCTGACTTAGGAATTACCGACCCGTTTGATATGGGATCAGCCATGGCTCCTGCTGCTGCTGATACCATTAAACAGCACTTTCAAGACATGAACCGCACAGCGGACGACTACGATCTGATCCTGACGGGAGACCTTTCCGGCGTCGGATCTCCTATTGTCAAAGATATCTTGAAAGAAGAGGGATATCCGGTCGGCACAAAACATGATGATTGCGGGCTTCTGATTTACACACCGGATCAGCAGGTGTTTGCCGGAGGAAGCGGCTGCGCTTGTTCCGCGGTTGTAACCTACTCACATATTTTCAAGCAGCTGAAAGAAGGAAAATTAAACCGTGTGTTTGTAGTAGCAACCGGGGCGCTATTAAGCCCGACCATGATCCAGCAAAAACAAACCATTCCGACCATCGCACACGGGGTTGTATTTGAACGTGCAGGAGGTGCATCTTAAGTGGACTATCTTTTGGCTTTTGTTTGCGGAGGCGCCATTTGTATTGTCGGGCAGCTGCTGCTGGACATATTTAAATTGACGCCTGCCCACGTCATGACATCCTTTGTCGTCATCGGGGCGATTTTAGACGGTTTTGGCATTTACGATAAATTTATTGAGTTTGCTGGAGGAGGCGCCACGGTTCCGATTGTCAGCTTTGGCCACAGCCTTCTGCACGGTGCCATGCATCAGGCGCATATACACGGATTTATCGGAATCGGTATGGGGATATTCGAGCTGACATCTGCCGGTATATCAGCCGCCATTCTATTCGCCTTTATCGTCGCTGTTATTTTTAAACCGAAAGGATAATGCCGAGATGACGACAAAACGCAAGGTCATACTGGTAACAGACGGAGATGTGTATGCCGCTAAAACAATTGAATACGCCGCAAGAAGAGTTGGAGGGAGATGTATTTCTCAATCAAAAGGCAATCCCTCCACCCGCAGCGGCGCCGAGCTTGTCAGGCTGATTACATCAGCACCGTATGACCCTGTATTTGTCATGTTTGACGACTCCGGCCTTCAAGGAGAGGGACCGGGAGAAACCGCTCTGACCTATGTGGCCACTCATCCGGCAATTGAAGTGCTTGGTGTGATTGCGGTAGCGTCGAAAACCCATCAGGCTGAATGGACCAGGGTTGACGTAAGCATTGACCGCAATGGAGAGATAACAGAATACGGCGTGGATAAAATCGGAGAGAGGGAATTCGATGAACACAGAATGAACGGGGATACGGTCTATTGCCTTGATAAACTTGATCTGCCGCTTATCGTTGGTATCGGGGATATCGGCAAAATGGGCAGGAAAGACGATATATCGAAAGGGTCGCCAATCACCATGAAAGCGGTCGAGTTTATTTTAGAAAGGAGCGGGTATCATGCCGGACAAACAGGAAGAGAAAATCCGGGTTTATCGGAATCCAGACAAAAATGAAGCTTATTTTAAAAATCGAGTCGGAATGGGAATCAGCTATGATGTAGGTGTTCGCAAGCTTACCATTTTAGACAGAGAAGTTCAGCTGTACTATTTGAATGGATTATGTGACACTGCCTTTATCATTCACTTAATGAGAGAGCTAGTTGCCATTAACAACCGGACAGGAAAAGAGGACCCTGAAGAACTGGTCGATATCGTTGAAAACAGGCTGCTCAACGCCCAGGTCGAAAAAGTAAAAACGCTGGATGAAACCACCGACCAGGTGCTGTCCGGGTTAGTCGCAGTTATTGTCGAAGATGCAGGATTTGCTTTTATCATTGATGTCAGAAGCTATCCGGGAAGAAATCCGGAAGAACCGGATACGGAAAAGGTGGTCAGAGGCGCCAGAGACGGATTTGTTGAAAATATCGTCGTCAATACCGCGCTTCTCAGAAGACGGATCAGGGACGAACGCCTTCGCGTTAAGATGACAAAGGTCGGCGAGCGTTCAAAAACGGATCTGAGCATTTGTTATATCGAAGACATTGCAGATCCGGATCTGGTTGACATCGTGGAAAAAGAAATTGCTGCCATTGATGTCGACGGATTAACAATGGCAGACAAAACAGTCGAAGAGTTTATTATCAAACAAAGCTACAACCCGTTTCCGCTCGTCCGTTATACAGAAAGGCCCGATGTGGCGGCCAATCACGTACTTGAAGGCCATGTCGTGATTATGGTTGATACATCGCCGAGTGTGATCATCACGCCGACAACCTTATTCCATCATGTTCAGCATGCTGAAGAATACAGACAGGCTCCTTCTGTGGGAACCTTTTTAAGATGGGTACGATTTTTCGGCATTCTTGCTTCTACTTTATTTCTCCCCATCTGGTTTCTCTTTGTTCTTCAACCGGAACTGCTGCCAGAGAATCTAAAATTTATCGGGTTGAATAAAGATATGCACATCCCGATCATTCTGCAGATTTTCTTAGCTGATTTAGGAATTGAGTTTCTCAGAATGGCGGCTATTCACACACCGACCGCTTTATCTACCGCAATGGGACTAATTGCCGCGGTTCTAATCGGGCAAATTGCCATTGATGTGGGGCTGTTCTCTCCTGAGGTCATACTGTATGTCTCGCTTGCCGCTATTGGAACCTTTACGACGCCAAGCTATGAATTAAGCCTGGCAAATAAAATGGCCCGTCTTACACTTATGATATTAGTAGCGCTCTTTCATGTAAAAGGGCTCGTTATAGGATTTACTGTGCTTATTATTGCCATGGCCAGCATAAAATCCCTTCAAACCCCATACTTATGGCCGCTCATCCCGTTTAACGGAAAGGCGCTATGGCAGGTGTTGATTCGCACGGCGAAACCTGGTGCGAAAGTAAGACCAAGCATTGTTCACCCAAGAAATCGCTTAAGACAGCCTACCAATTCATAATCGCATTGAAACTGACTGAAGAGTATGATAATGTATGTCTTAATTATGAAAGGACAGTCCATAAAACTGTCCTTTTCACCCATAAGCGGAGAAAGAGGGAATGACATTGTTCTTACACGGCACTAGCAGACAAAATCAACATGGGCATTTGGAAATCGGAGGTGTGGACGCTCTCTATTTAGCTGAAACATACGGCACGCCTCTTTACGTATATGATGTGGCTTTAATACGTGAGCGTGCTAAAAGCTTTAAGCAGGCATTTATAACTGCAGGGCTGACAGCGCAGGTCGCGTATGCGAGCAAGGCATTCTCTTCTGTTGCGATGATTCAGCTTGCCGAGGAAGAAGGGCTTTCCTTAGATGTCGTGTCTGGAGGAGAACTTTACACAGCTGTTGCAGCAGGATTTCCTGCGGAGCGCATTCACTTTCACGGAAATAACAAAA
This sequence comes from Bacillus sp. PK3-037, assembly GCF_054161355.1. Lineage (NCBI taxonomy): Bacteria > Bacillati > Bacillota > Bacilli > Caryophanales > Bacillaceae > Bacillus > Bacillus sp. PK3-037. Next base: position 1,759,588 of record NZ_CP096408.1, read on the forward strand.
GCAGGGAAGAGCTGCGGATGGCGCTTGAACACCGTATCGGCTGCATTGTGGTTGATAATTTCTATGAAATCTCGATTCTTGAAGACCTGTGCAAAGAAACTGGGCACTCAATTGATGTTCTCCTGCGGATTACCCCCGGAGTAGAGGCGCATACACATGACTACATTACAACGGGACAGGAAGATTCAAAGTTTGGTTTTGACCTTCATAACGGACAAACTGAACAGGCGATTGAACAGGTTTTACAATCAGAACACATTCAGCTGCTGGGTGTTCATTGCCATATCGGTTCGCAAATTTTTGAAACAGCCGGTTTCGTGCTAGCAGCAGAAAAAATCTTCAAAAAACTTGACGAATGGAGAGAAGCATACTCATTTGTTTCAAAGGTGCTGAACCTTGGAGGCGGTTTTGGCATTCGTTATACGGAAGAAGATGAACCGCTTCATGCCACTGAATATGTAGAAAAAATTATCGAAGCAGTAAAAACAAATGCAGCCCGCTATGGATTTGACATACCGGAAATTTGGATCGAACCGGGCCGCTCGCTTGTAGGAGACGCAGGCACAACACTTTATACAGTCGGCTCCCAAAAAGAAGTGCCGGGTGTCCGGCAGTATGTAGCTGTTGACGGAGGAATGAACGACAATATCCGTCCGGCTCTCTATCAGGCAAAATATGAAGCTGTTACAGCTAACCGTATCGGTGAAGCGCACGATAAAACGGTATCGATTGCGGGCAAGTGCTGTGAAAGCGGAGATATGCTCATTTGGGATATTGACCTGCCGGAAGTAAAAGAAGGAGATCTGCTTGCTGTTTTCTGTACAGGAGCTTATGGCTACAGCATGGCCAATAATTATAATAGAATTCCAAGACCTGCCGTTGTATTTGTAGAAAACGGAGAGGCTCATTTAGTCGTAAAAAGAGAAACGTACGAGGATATTGTAAAACTGGATCTGCCATTTAAAACGAGTGTGAAGCAATAAAAAAAGCGCCGGGAATTCGGCGCTTTTTTTATTTGAATATAGAAACAATCGCGTTCCAGATGGAAACGAAGAAATCAATGACTTTCTGGATAAAGTTCTTGCCTTCATCTGAGTCTAAAAATTTACTAATCTTATCTTTCGCTTTATCAAGCTGGTCACCGACCTGTCCCCAGTCGATATCAACATTTTTCATCTTATTGAACAAGGATACAAGCTGATCCTTTTGGCTGTCTGTCAGTGTGACGTTTAAATCGGAAGCCGCATCATCCACTTTTTTCTCAATATCGGCTTTATTGTCAGGCACACCGTTTTTAGCAAACTCTTCTTTTATTTTTGCAATCAGCGCAGCCGCATTTTCGTCACCGATTTTGTCACCAAGCTCTGAGGTCGTCACAAGCTCTTGGTTGGCGACTTGCTTAACGTCTTCAGAAATCGCTTCGTCAGAAGAAACTTCATATGCTTTAATCAAGCCTGTCAAAGCCGCAGTACCGGACACTTCAAACGGAGCGGTAACATAAACCTTCGCGTCCTTAACGCCGGCTGTCATCAAGGCATTGAGGTACATTTCATCCGTAATGCTGCTGATATTATGTGTCTCAACATTTAATCCGGAGCCTTTTTTGGCAATGGTAATAGACGATGATGAAATCGCTCTTGAGCCAATTTGCGCGCTTGGTATATATTTTCCTAAATATTCGTGTTCTTCCTTATTGGTAACGGTCACGGTTGTGGCATTATCAGGGACATTCATTTCATCAAGCACTTTTTGCTTATCTGATTCTGACAAATTTGCACCAAGTGTCACGATGACATCTCCGACTGCGGCATCCGCGAGACTGACTTTCGGAATCGTCAGCAGCAAAACGGCCGCTGCCAGCATTCCAATCCATATTTTTTTCAAAGCAGTTGACCTCCTTCATTTCACAAGCAGCAGTTAAAGCTGCTTTGCGAGGACCTGAATCATGATGAAAAATACAGTTCCGATAGGTTAGACGGAGATAGAGAGGTTCAGGTTTCATTTTTATTTTGGAGAAAAGCCGGAGAGTCGTTTTCCCCAAAAAGGTGTGGTATAATAGCCGCGACAAGGAGAGACAAGCCATAATGATGATACATAAATTTCTCCTTTGAAAATTAAAATAAAGAAAGTGGGCATACAATTGAAAACAGGTTACTTTTTATTAGAAGACGGCAACAAAATTGAATTTGAACTTTATCCGGAAGCAGCACCGGGTACAGTTGCAAACTTTGAAAAGCTTGCAAACGAAGGATTTTACGACGGCCTTACATTCCACCGAGTCATTCCAGGCTTCGTCAGCCAAGGCGGATGCCCGCACGGTACTGGCACAGGCGGTCCCGGATACACAATCAAATGTGAAACAGAAGGAAACCCGCACACACATGAAGCAGGCGCACTCTCTATGGCACACGCAGGAAAAGATACTGGCGGCAGCCAATTTTTCATCGTCCATGAGCCGCAGCCTCATTTAAACGGTGTTCACACTGTATTCGGCAAAGTAACAAGCGGTCTAGAATTCGCGAAAAACATGTCTAACGGTGACGTGATGAAAGAAGTTCGCGTAGAAGGCTAATAGGCAGGCAGAAAGCTCCCTTGATATGAGGGAGCTTTTTCTTTTCGCTCACAGCCTGATCTGGTTGTGGCAGTTAACAAACAGACGTTTTCAAGATAGAACGAGGAGACATAGAGAGATTTGGTATGAATCCTATAGTCCTCTTTATACATATTAGAGACCGTATGAAATAGATTAAACGAACCAGCAAAAAATAACAAAATGAGATTGTAAGCTAGTCCGCGTTTGTATGAGTGGAGCATTCCTTACAGTCAGATACACCCATCAGGGAAAAATTAAACAAATTTTAAAGTTGACATGTTTCATCCCAAACGGCATTTGTAGTAAAATGAAATCATATCGATGTCATTTTTTTGAAAAGGAGCTGCGTTTGATGAACAACAAGGGCTGTATAAAATGCGGAAGCACTGAAGCTGGGCAAAAAGAAATTGCCACAACTGGAACCGGATTGTCAAAGTTGTTTGATGTGCAGCATAACCGTTTTCTCGTCGTCTACTGTAAGAAATGCGGATATTCGGAGTTTTATAATAAAGAAACTTCAACTGCCGGCAATATATTGGATTTGTTCTTTGGAGGCTGATTGATTCTTCTCCAGCTTTCATTAGGAAAGGGAACAAATTGATACCGGCAGAAGAATAAATAAATGTGAAAATTCGCTTCAATGGTCCTAATGGGATTTCTTATCGATTCGTGATAACATAAATTGAAGATCGTTGTTTATTGGAGGAACTCAGTTGAAATCGGAAACCGTTTCTAAGAAAAAATCAATATTTGAATGGGCCAAAGCGATTATTATCGCAGTTGTTCTGGCATTACTCATCCGCAATTTTATTTTTGCGCCGTATGTCGTTGACGGTGAGTCCATGGAGCCTACCCTTCTTGACCATGAAAGGGTATTTGTCAATATGACAGTTAAGTACATAGGCGAGTTTAAGAGAGGGGATATCATCGTGCTAAACGGGGATGATGTCCACTATGTCAAGCGGCTGATCGGCTTGCCGGGAGACACGGTCGAAATGAAAAACGACCAGCTTTATATCAATGGAAAAAAAGTGGCTGAGCCTTATTTGAAGGCAAATAAAAAGAAAGCAAAAAATAAAGGTATTGACCATCTAACTGATGATTTCGGCCCGATCAAAGTGCCTGATAACAAATATTTTGTTATGGGTGATAACCGCCGAAACTCAATGGACAGCCGAAACGGGCTTGGACTCTTTACGAAAAAACAAATTGCGGGTACATCAAAGTTTGTTTTCTTCCCATTTAACGACATTCGTAAAACCAACTAGGTATAAGCAGTTTCCTGAAAAGGAGCTGCTTTTTTATTCTTTTTCTCATGCATCCCCTAAAACCAGAACGTAAATTCGTATATCTATAGAAAAGAAATTTTTGCAGAAATGCGAAACATATTCCCGTTATGCATCGTTATATAAATAATTTACGAGAATTTGCGGTTTTTTATTCATGAAAAAAAGGAATAACTCATATGAATGAATAGATTCATATTGGCTGGAGGTTTTTTAAAATGGGAAGAATAAAAACCAAGATTACCATTCTGTTAGTGCTACTGGTTTTGCTTGCAGGGGGGTATATGTACATAAATGATGTTGATCTGAAGGACGTTCCGACAGCGATTGGACAAACCTTGTCCTCCGAAGAAGAAGAGTATACAATCGAGGAATATCAAGTGACAAAAATTGACGGCACCGAATATCATGGAGAAGCAGAAAACGGCACGAAGATCATCTTCAACGGAAAAAAATTAAATCAAGATTTGTCTGATATAAAAGAAGGCGATAAGATCAAGGCGTACTTCAGCAAATCAAAGCGGATCGACGGTTTAATCAAGGTTGCAAAAGTAAATGATTAAGTGAAAAAACACCTTTCGGAACGATGGGTGTTTTTTTGATTTCTCAAATTGTAAGTTTATTTCATTGCGTACTTAAGAAAGGATCGCTATAATAGCCATTAAGGACAAATGAATAAAGATTGTATCCTTCGGGGCAGGGTGGAAATCCCGACCGGCGGTAGTAAAGCGACATGCGCTTTAGAGCCCGTGACCCGTGTGCATATGTACGCGGTGGATTCAGTTTAAGCTGAAGCCGACAGTGAAAGTCTGGATGGGAGAAGGATGAAGAACCGCTATGCAAAATGTATCAACATGCATAGTGTTATTTCCTATTGCGTAAAATACCTAAAACCCCGAATTTTTCTTAAATTCGGGGTTTTTTTGACGGTAAATGAATAAAGAAGGGAGGAAAAACAGATGGAAGAGTATTATATGAAACTGGCGTTGGATCTCGCGAAGCAGGGTGAAGGACAGACCGAATCGAATCCGCTCGTAGGCGCTGTTGTGGTGAAGGACGGACAGATTGTCGGGATGGGCGCCCATTTAAAATACGGTGAAGCTCACGCGGAAGTTCATGCTATTCATATGGCAGGCGCACATGCGAAAGGCGCTGATATTTATGTCACCCTTGAACCATGCAGCCATTACGGAAAAACACCGCCTTGTGCCGAACTGATTATCAAGTCCGGGATAAAGAGAGTATTTGTCGCAATGAGAGATCCTAACCCGCTTGTGGCCGGACGGGGAATCAGCATGATAGAAGAAGCCGGCATCGAAGTGAAGGAAGGCATTCTGGCAGATCAGGCGGAACAGCTGAATGAAAAATTTCTGCATTTCATGAGGACAGGCCTCCCTTACGTCACATTAAAAGCTGCCGCTAGCCTAGACGGAAAAACAGCGACCAGTACAGGTGACAGCAAATGGATCACATCAGAAGCTGCAAGACAGGATGCTCAGCAATACAGGAAATCACATCAAAGCATTTTGGTCGGAGCAGGCACTGTGAAAGCTGACAATCCAAGCTTAACCTGCAGGCTTCCGAATGTGTCAAAACAGCCGGTCAGGGTGATACTTGATACCGAACTTTCGATTCCCGATGACGCGAATGTGATTTGCGATCAGGCAGCGCCGACTTGGATTTTTACAACAACACGTGCTGATGACGAGAAGAAAAAACGGTTTTCCGCTTTTGGCGTGAAAATATTTACTCTGGAAACAGATCGTATACCAATTTCCGATGTGCTGAAAATCCTTGCGGAAGAAGGCATCATGTCGGTGTATGTGGAAGGCGGATCAGCTGTTCACGGAAGCTTCGTCAAAGCAGGCTGTTTTCAAGAGATCATCTACTATTTTGCCCCTAAATTAATCGGAGGAACGCTTGCTCCCAGCTTAATCTCCGGTGAAGGTTTTCAATCAATGAAAGATGTCCCCTTATTACAATTCACAGATATAACCCAAATTGGCCGTGATATCAGACTGACGGCAAAACTGAAAAACGAGTAGGATGGTGACCATGTTTACAGGAATTATAGAAGAAACAGGCACAATCGAATCCATGAAAAAAGCAGGCCCCTCTATGGCCTTAACAATTAAATGCTCAAAAATATTAGATGATGTTCATTTGGGCGACAGCATTGCAGTAAATGGCATTTGTCTGACTGTTACTGATTTCACGAAAAGTCACTTCACAGTTGATGTCATGCCTGAAACAGTCAAAGCAACGTCGCTGAACGATTTATCAAAAGGCAGCAAAGTGAACCTGGAAAGAGCCATGGCAGCCAACGGGCGTTTTGGGGGCCATTTCGTTTCAGGCCATGTCGACGGAACCGCAGAAATCACGCGTATTGAAGAAAAAAGCAACGCAGTTTACTATGATTTGAAAATGGATCCGTCATTAACAAAAACGTTGGTTTTAAAGGGATCTATTACCGTGGACGGCGTGAGTTTAACCATCTTTGGGCTGACAGATGATACCGTGACGATTTCTTTAATCCCGCACACCATCAGCGAAACGATTTTTTCCGAAAAAATGATCGGCTCTAAAGTGAATATCGAATGCGATATGATCGGAAAATATATGTATCGATTTTTGCATAAAGCCAATGAAAATAGGAACAAACAAACCATAACAAAAGCCTTTTTAAGCGAAAACGGCTTTTAGAGAGGAAGATTTGCATGTTTCATCCGATAGAAGAGGCATTAGACGCTTTAAAAAAAGGCGAAGTCATCATTGTTGTGGATGATGAAGACAGAGAAAACGAAGGAGACTTTGTGGCTCTTGCGGAGTATGCGACTCCTGAAGTGATTAACTTTATGGCGACGCACGGAAGAGGGCTGATTTGCACGCCTCTCAGTGAGGAAATCGCTGACAGGCTCGATCTTCATCCTATGGTTGAGCACAATACAGATTCCCACCACACTGCTTTTACAGTAAGCATTGACCACCGTAAGACAAAAACGGGAATCAGCGCACAGGAAAGATCATTTACTGTCAAAGCTTTGCTGGACAGCAGTTCAGTGCCGGCAGATTTTCAGCGTCCAGGGCACATTTTTCCGCTGATTGCGAAAAAGGGAGGTGTCCTGAAAAGAGCGGGCCATACAGAAGCGGCAGTTGATCTTGCTGAAGCCTGCGGTTCTCAGGGAGCTGGCGTCATTTGTGAAATTATGAATGAAGACGGAACGATGGCAAGGGTACCTGAGCTCATTGAAATTGCGAAAAAGCATCAATTAAAACTGATCACCATTAAGGATTTAATTGAGTACCGCTACAACTTGACAACACTTGTAGAGCGGGAAGTCGATATTACCTTGCCTACTGATTTTGGCACTTTTAAGGTGTATGGTTACACGAATGAGATCGATGGAAAAGAGCATGTCGCATTTGTGATGGGAGATGTGCCGTTTAATGAAGAACCAGTATTGGTCCGGGTTCATTCAGAGTGTCTCACAGGTGATGTGTTTGGGTCTCATCGCTGTGACTGCGGCCCGCAGCTGCACGCCGCGCTGACGCAAATTGCCGCAGAAGGCCGGGGGGTGCTCTTGTACTTGCGCCAAGAAGGCCGAGGCATCGGTTTAATCAATAAGTTAAAAGCTTATAAGCTTCAGGAACAAGGCTATGACACCGTAGAAGCCAACGAGGAGCTGGGATTCTTGCCTGATCTCCGCAACTATGGCATCGGTGCACAAATGTTACGCGATCTCGGCGTGCGGAATATGAAGCTCTTGACGAATAATCCGCGGAAAATTGCCGGACTTGAAGGGTATGGTCTCAGCATTACAGAAAGAGTGCCGCTTCAAATGGAGGCCAAAGAGCACAACAAAAAATATTTGCAAACAAAGATGAACAAACTAGGTCATTTACTTCATTTCTAATCACAAAAATCACAAAAAAGGATGGGAATCATATGAATATCATACAAGGAAATTTAGTTGGTACAGGTCTTAAAATCGGAATCGTAGTAGGAAGATTTAATGATTTTATTACAAGCAAGCTGCTGAGCGGGGCAGAAGATGCTTTGCTCAGACACGGTGTGGATACAAACGATATTGATGTGGCTTGGGTTCCGGGCGCATTTGAAATTCCTTTCGCTGCTAAAAAAATGGCGGAAACAAAAAAATATGATGCCGTTATTACACTCGGCACTGTCATCAGAGGCGCGACGACTCATTACGATTACGTCTGCAACGAAGCTGCAAAAGGCATCGCGCAAGCAGCGAACACAACAGGCGTACCTGTGATCTTTGGAATTGTCACTACGGAAAACATTGAGCAGGCCATTGAACGGGCTGGAACAAAAGCGGGCAATAAGGGCGTAGATTGTGCTGTTTCTGCCATAGAAATGGCAAATTTAAACCGTTCATTTGAATAATTTGCTGAAAACAGTTTAAAAATATGGCGAAAATGATATAATGTGAGAAAACGGATCACCTATACTTATCCGTTTGATAGAACTGGACATTTAGGATATAGAGGGGTTTTTATGTTAATTCGTTATAAAAAATCGTTTGAAAAGATTGCGATGGGACTTCTTTCGTTTATGCCAAATGAAAAAGACCTTAAGCAGCTTCAGCAGACAATTAAGGACTACGAAACGGATACAGACCGCCAGCTCTTTCTTTGGAAAGAGGACGAGGATATCGTCGGAGCAATCGGAGTTGAAAAAAAGGATTCCGAGGTTGAAATCCGGCATATCAGTGTGAATCCTTCTCATCGCCATCAAGGAATCGGAAAACAGATGATGGATGCTTTAAAGCATTTATTTAAAACGCAGGTACTGGTTCCGAATGAATTAACGCAGAGCTTTTTCGAACGCTGTCAAGGTCAGCAAGATCAAGACATTTCATACAATAATTAAGCAGAGGCTGTTATCAGCCTCTGCTTTTTTTTCTTCGTTCAATTTCTTTCTGGCGTTCACGGATGACATCAGTCCGATCCCGCAAACGATGTTTATGAATTAGAAATCTATCAGTGAGTGTGCTGGGCTGTCCCCACGTGTAAGCTTTTCGCTTGCATTCAATGCGGCATGCTTCCTTCAGCCTCTCATCTTTCATTGGCAGCATGATGCTTTTATAGGAAGATCCCAGTTCAATTTGTTCGTAAACCGACTGCATAAGCTCCAGTAAACGGATATGATCAAGCCCCAAATCTTCCACCGCTTGTTTTTCCGCTTGAAGAATCCGTATGCTGTTTGCCAGCAATCTTTTGGCCCCGGCTGTATTCTGTCTTCTGTGATGATACAAAGCAACAGCAAGCTGGATAAAGCCGACCCAAAGTATTTTTCGTTTGTTCGGAGGATCTTCCTTCCAATATTCTTCTAGTATTTCATGGCATTCAAAATAATCCCGTGTTGCGTGAAATTCAACGAGATAATCGATATAAGCTTTCGGGTACAAGATGCTTCCTCCTTTTAATCCGCCTTTAGTGTAACATAGGACAGATAAAAGGAAAAAACAGCGCATTGGATTCGCTCTTTTTTAGTTCTAGCAAATCCAAGCGGCACCTACGATAATCAGCAGAATAAACAAAACAACAATTAAAGCGAAACCGCCGCTGAAGCACTTTTCTCCCATGAACATTCAGCCTCCTTTGTTGTGGTCTACGCGAGCATCCTATGTACACCTGCCCTTTTTTGTGTAGGCGGATATCTTGTTATTTGAATATTCAGCACAAATCTCTTGAAATGCAGGAAATGAAATAGTATTGGACGAGAGCTTTTTGGTGGCTTATACTATAGGGTAGCCAGTTTATCCGGCAATGAGAGTGATACTTGAAAATGGTGAGATGATGGAAGAATATCAAGTAAAAATTGATACGTTTGAAGGCCCATTGGACCTGCTGCTTCATTTAATCAATCGTCTTGAAATTGACATATATGATATACCTGTGGCGAAGATTACTGAACAATATTTATTATATGTACATACGATGCGTGTGCTTGAGCTTGATATCGCCAGCGAGTATTTGGTGATGGCTGCCACACTGCTCAGTATTAAAAGCAGAATGCTGCTCCCGAAGCAAGAGGAAGAGCTGTTTGAGGATGAATTGCTTGAGGAAGAAGACCCGCGGGAGGAACTGATTGAAAAGCTGATTGAGTATAGAAAATATAAAGACGCGGCGAAGGAATTAAAGGAACGGGAAGAAGAAAGACAAAAATCATTCACGAAACCGCCGAGTGACTTGAGCGAATATGCAAAAGAAGTGAAACAGTCGGAGCAAAAGCTGTCAGTCACAGTCTACGATATGATTGGCGCTTTTCAAAAAGTGCTGAAGCGAAAAAAAATAACAAGGCCGATGGAAACAACAATTACAAGACAGGAAATACCAATCGAAGACAGAATGAATGAAATCGTGCACAGCCTGAAATCAAAAGGAAAAAGAATCAACTTTATGGATCTTTTTTCATATGAACAAAAAGAACATTTGGTTGTCACCTTCCTGGCTGTTCTAGAACTGATGAAAAATCAGCTGATTTTGATTGAGCAGGAGCAAAATTTTTCAGATATTTACATTATGGGGAGTGAATCCATTCATGGGGCTTGATATCGTGAATTGGAAAGCTATAGTGGAAGCCCTTCTATATGCGGCAGGCGATGAAGGACTGACCAAAAAACAGCTGTTAACAGTGCTTGAAATAGAAGAGCCTGAACTGAACACCATTATGGCGGATGTCGCAGACGATTACCGTCATGATACAAGAGGCATTGAACTTATTGAATATGCAGATACGTACATGCTTTCCACCAAAAAGGACTTTGCGCCGTACTTGAAAAAACTGATCGAAGTACCGTCGAAAGGCCTTTCCCAGGCATCTTTGGAGGTGCTGGCGATTGTTTCATATAAACAGCCGATTACGAGAGCGGAAATTGAAGATATCAGAGGCGTGAAATCAGAAAGAATTTTACACAGCCTTGTCGCCAAGGCGCTGCTGTGTGAAGTCGGACGCGCTGACGGTCCGGGACGGGCCATTTTATACGGCACGACGCCGGCTTTTCTTGAGCAATTCGGCTTAAAAACGCTGGACGAGCTTCCGCCGCTGCCTGAAAATGCGGAAGATGACGTTCTTCAAGAAGAAGCGGATTTATTCTTTGAAAACTTTAACCAAACCTTTGAAGACATAAAATAGAGATTTAATGAATCGCGCTTTTTCATCAACATAAGATATAAGGAAGAAGTAGCTATCATGAAAGAAGCAAAATGTGAGAGACAAAGACATGAGGGGAAGATACCAAACGAAATGGGACATTCGATTGTGCGAGTGCAGACTCAAAAAACAGGCGAATTCTTATCAATGGTTGTCAATACCGTTAATGATTATTTAAATCAAACCACACTGGCGTCTATGCAGGCTGAATTGCCTGTTGAAGAGGCATACTGCTGCGATGTGCTGAGCACGCTGAGAAAAATGACAGTATTTTGTGAAGGAGGCGCTGAAGCATGCCGCCGTCTCCTTATGCAAGAGCCATTTCAGGAAACCAGAGCGGAAAAAACACTTTACAATGTGTATCATCAATGCATTGAAGAGTTCTTTATGCCAAAGAAAGACACCTGGTGTGAAAACAGCCGGGCGTCATATACCGGAGTCAGCGCAATTGAGTTCTACCATGCTGTTCCGCAGTCTCTGGAGCAATTATTATTGCCGCTGAGCGCAGCGTTTCTGAAGATGAGGGAAGAACTGGCTCATTACGAAGCGTCCGGATCTAGCATGGCATCAATCAGATAAGACTTACTCTCCCTTTATGGGAGAGTTTTTTTATGTTTGCAGGCCAAGACACAATTGTTATTCATAACTGATGGACATGCGCATAAACTTGTACAAACCACCACAAGGACGTGAACAAACATGCGCATTTTTAAAAAAGCTGTATTCATCGTCATCATTTCTTTTCTATTTGCAAATGTAAATATGAACACAGCACATGCAGCTATAAATGTCAGTGCGAAGAGCGCCATTGTCATTGACGGCACATCAGGAAGAGTGTTATTTGCCAAGGACGAGCATGAAAAAAGGCGGATTGCCAGTATTACAAAGATCATGACCGCTGTTCTCGCCATTGAATCCGGAAAAATGGAAGAAACCGTGACTGTTTCTGCAAATGCGGTCAGAACAGAGGGTTCGGCCATTTATTTAACCGAAGGGCAAAAAGTAAAATTAAAGGATCTTGTGTATGGCCTGATGCTGAGATCCGGGAACGATGCTGCTGTTGCGATTGCTGAGTATGTCGGGGGAAGCCTCGATGGATTTGTCTATATGATGAACCAAAAAGCAGAACAAATCGGTATGGAAAATACCCGTTTTCAAAACCCGCACGGATTGGATGACCATGAAAATCACTACTCAACAGCTTATGACATGGCTGTTTTAACGAAATACGCCATGAAGCTCAAAGACTATCAAACCATCTCAGGCACAAAAATATACAAAGCAGAAACAATGGAAAGCGTATGGAAAAACAAAAATAAATTGCTGACGATGCTGTATCCATACAGCACTGGGGGGAAAACAGGCTATACCAAGCTTGCAAAACGCACACTCGTTTCAACCGCTTCAAAGGACGGCGTTAATCTGATAGCCGTTACCATTAATGACCCCGACGATTGGGATGATCATATGAATATGTTTAACTATGTATTTGATCATTATCAAACATATTTAATCGCAAAAAAAGGAGATATTCCGAAGCTCAAAGGTACATTTTATGAGTCTAAAGCTTTCATCAAACGGGACATCACCTATTTGCTTACCGAAGAAGAAAAAGAAGATGTCAAAATCAACACTACCCTGCTCAAACCGAAAAAAGCCTGGGAAAAGGATGTCTCAAAAATTCCGGATATTGTAGGACATATGAAAGTCATGTTCAACGATGAAACCATCGCAAAAGTGCCGATCTATTACGAAAACGAACAAAATCAAAAACCGAAAAAAAAGTTTTTTGAAACGTTTCAATCCATTTTTCTGAATGCGGCTGGCGGGGCAAAATGGTCAATATAATCTGGGTCAGCTTAACTGTGATCGGGCTAGTATTTGCGATGTGCAATGGAACGCTGCAGGATGTAAATGAGGCGGTGTTTAAAGGAGCCAAAGAAGCTGTCACAATCTCATTTGGACTTATGAGCGTGCTTGTTTTTTGGCTTGGTTTAATGAAAATAGCTGAACAGTCAGGACTGCTGGATATTTTCAGCCGTCTGTGCAGGCCTTTTATTTCTAAGCTGTTCCCTGACATACCGCCGGATCATCCCGCAATGGGCTACATTTTATCAAATCTCATGGCGAACTTCTTCGGCCTAGGGAACGCGGCCACACCTCTTGGCATTAAAGCAATGGAGCAAATGAAAAAGCTGAATGGAAACCGTTCGGAAGCGAGCCGTTCCATGATCACTTTTTTAGCTGTTAATACGTCGTGCATTACTCTCATCCCGACAACGGTTATCGCCGTGCGAATGGCCTATTCCTCCAAAACGCCGACAGATATCGTCGGACCGAGCATTTTGGCGACACTTATTTCTGGAATCGGCGCCATTATTATTGACCGGTATTTTTATTACCGCCGTAAAAAGAAGGGGAGGTAAGCCGATGGAAATTATCAACTGGCTGTCTTTAGCCATGATCCCTATTATTATTGCTGGCATTCTTCTTTATGGAACAATCAAAAAGGTGCCGACATATGAATCCTTTGTTGAAGGCGGAAAAGAAGGAATTGAGATCGCATTTTCGATTATCCCCTACTTAGTCGGGATGCTAGTTGCGATTACTGTTTTCAGATCATCAGGGGCGCTTGACTTTTTTATGGATTTTTTAAAGCCTGCCTTTTCCGCCTTCGGCATACCGGCTGAGGTGGTTCCGCTTGCGCTGATTCGTCCGATCTCCGGTACGGCTGCTCTGGGTATGACCACCGATTTAATTGCAGTATATGGACCGGACTCCTTTATTGGCAGGCTGGCATCGGTGATGCAGGGATCAACGGATACAACACTTTATGTGTTGACAGTGTATTTCGGAGCTGTCGGCATTAAAAAAATGGGTGATGCGTTAAAGGTGGGACTTCTTGCTGATTTAATCGGTGTAGTTGCATCTATCATCATCGTTACGTTATTATTTGGGAGCGCCTGAAAATGGCGTTTTTTTAGATAAAGCATGCGAAATCTGAAAAAGCTTGTTTGTTCAGGTTGAAAAAAGTAAGATAATACTTGAGGTGAAAGACATGGAAAGACTGCAAAAAGTAATTGCTCACGCCGGAGTTGCATCGCGCAGAAAGGCAGAAGAGCTGATTAAAGAAGGAAAAGTAAAGGTGAACGGCAAAGTAATAACAGAGCTTGGTGTTAAAGTCACCGGTTCTGATCAGATTGAAGTAAACGGCTTGAAGGTGGAACGTGAAGAGCCTGTTTATTTTCTGCTATATAAACCAAGAGGCGTGATCTCCGCAGCGGAAGATGACAAAGGGCGCAAAGTCGTGACGGACTTTTTAAGAGAAGTGCCGCAGCGCATCTATCCGGTCGGACGTCTGGATTACGATACAAGCGGTCTTTTGCTTTTAACCAATGACGGCGAGTTTGCCAACAAGCTGATGCACCCTAAATATGAAATAAACAAAACATATGTAGCAAAGGTAAAAGGCATACCGTCTAAAGAGCTGATCAGAAAGCTGGAGCGCGGCATTATGCTGGAGGAAGGCAAAACAGCGCCTGCCAAAGCGAAGCTGCTTTCATTGGATAAGAAAAAACAAACAAGCATTATACAGCTGACCATCCATGAAGGACGGAACAGGCAAGTGCGCCGCATGTTTGAAGCAATCGGACATGAAGTAATCAAGCTGAAGCGGGAAGAATACGCATTTTTAAATCTGGGAGGCTTAAATACGGGAGACGCAAGAGAGCTTACGCCGCACGAAGTCAAAAGACTCCGAGCGCTAGCGGAACACGGTAAAAACGCTTTCTAAGTTTCACATAACCTTCAAAAAGTTAGAAATGTGAAATGATTGTGAAATGATATAATTGAATGGATCTGCAATAGGGGAAGGGGGCAGTGGACAATGAAGAAAAAAAGGCGTTTATTCATTCGGACAGGCATCCTTCTCGTTTTAATCTGCGCGCTGGGCTATACCATATACAATGCTGTATTTGCCGACAAAGAGAGCATATCCGAAGGGTCCGAGGCACCGAATTTTGTCCTTGAAGATACGAATGGGGAACGTATTGAGCTGAGTGATTTAAAAGGAAAAGGTGTTTTTTTGAATTTCTGGGGCACCTGGTGTGAGCCGTGCAAAAAAGAATTTCCTTATATGGCGAACCAATACAAATATTTTAAAGACCAAGGCGTTGAAATTGTCGCGGTAAATGTTGGGGAGTCAAAGATAGCAGTACATAATTTTATGAAATCCTACGGAGTAAATTTTCCGGTTGTCCTGGATACAGATCGTCAGGTTCTTGATGCCTATGGCGTATCTCCGCTTCCGACAACCTTTTTAATCAATCCGGAAGGAAAAGTTGTCAAGGTGGTGACCGGCACTATGACAGAAAGCATGATCCATGACTATATGAATCTGATAAAACCCGGAGCGACTTCGGAATGAAGCAGATAAAATGTGAATGCGGACATATCAACCCGGTCGGAACCGTTTTATGTGAATCGTGCGGCAGGGCGCTTCAGGAAACGCAGCCCCCGCTTGCTGATATGAGATACGATGGAAGTGCGAGACGTTCACAAACTTATAACAAAACGTTCATTGATAAAATATGGAACTTCTTTTCTTCGGTTAAGGTCGGAATATGGCTTATCGTCATAACCCTTGCAGCATCAGCATTCGGGACGATTTTTCCTCAAGAAGCCTATTTGCCCCCCGGCGCTCAGGCTGATACATATTATAAAGAACAATACGGCACGTTCGGCCAGCTTTATTATTTACTCGGGTTCCATCATTTATATGGATCTTGGTGGTATTTGCTGCTGATTGCCTCTATCGGCATTTCTCTTGTCATATGCAGCCTTGACCGTGTGATTCCCCTGTACAGAGCATTGAAAAATCAGGGGGTCAGGAGAAGCCCTGTTTTCTTAAAAAGGCAGCGGCTGTTCAGTGAAACGGAGACCGAGTTCAACCTTGAAGAAAAAGAAAAGATTGTGACTCTCTTAAAGAAAAAGCGTTATAGAATACGAGAACAAGAGGGCAGCATTCTGGCGGAAAAAGGGCGTTTTTCCCGCTGGGGTCCGTATGTCAATCACATAGGATTAATCATTTTCCTGATTGGCGCAATGCTGAGATTTGTGCCGGGCATGTACGTCGATGAAACGCTCTGGGTCAGAGAAGGCGAAACTGCGGCAATTCCAGGCACAGACGGAAGATATTATTTGAAAAACAATCAATTCAGCGTAGAGACCTATAACAGCAAAACGGAAAAAAAGGTATTCGCAGATGCGATTGACAGAGTCGGGGACGGGAAAGTAACAAAGAGCTTTCAAACAGATGCCGTACTCTACAAGAGAGAAGGAAAAATTGTTTATGGCGAGAAGCCGAAGCTGAAAAAAGTAACAGAAGAGGACATTCGTGTCAATCAGCCGCTGCGTTTTGATTCTTTTTCCGTTTACCAGGTGAGTTATAAAGAGAATCAGCTCGATCAGATGGTGTTTCAGCTGATTGACAAAAAATCAAAAAAATCCTTTGGGAGCTTAAAGATCAACCTATTGGATCCCGATTCGGTTTATGATCTTGGTAACGGTTACAAAGTTGAGGTCGCCAGCTACCTTCCTGACTTCTATTTTAATCAGGACGGAGAGCCGAGCACGAAAACAAAGATCCCTAACAATCCGGCTTTTGTCTTTAATATCATAACGCCGGACAAACCGAAGGGTGAGAAAAGCTTTGTCGCCATCCAAGAAACAATCGAAGGCTCAGACAGCAATAAATATAAGCTGAAGTTTGACCATGTCGAAACGAAAAACATCACCGGTCTGACAGTCAGAAAAGATCTGACGCTTTGGGTGCTTGCCATCGGCGGAGCCATTTTTATGATTGGCGTCATTCAAGGAATGTACTGGCAGCACCGCAGAATCTGGCTGCATACACAGGAAGGTGCAGTCATGGTTGCCGGCCATACCAATAAAAACTGGTACGGACTGAAGCGGGATTTAGAATTTGTTTTAGCCGATACGGGGCTGACTGAACCAGCAGACCAAAAAGAATTAATGAAAACACAGAAATAGGCAAAAAGGGAGTGGTGTCATGGCGGAGCTGAGCGGAAATTTTCTTTATGCGGCCTTTCTCGTGTATTTAATCGCGGTCCCGATTTTCGGCGGGGCCATACGCGGAAGGAAAAATAAAAAAGACAGGGCAAACCGGTGGGCGACGATCGGGATTACCCTTTCGATTATCGGTTTTCTCTGCCACCTGGGCTATTTTATTACAAGGTGGGCTGCCAGCGGCCATGCGCCTGTCAGCAACATGTTTGAATTTACAACGGCCTTTGGCATGATGCTTGTGCTTGCGTTTATTATCCTTTATTTTATCTATCAATTGCCTTCATTAGGTCTGTTTACATTATCGATCGCTTTATTGCTGATTGCATACGCCAGCATGTTTCCGACGGACATTTCGCCTTTAATTCCGTCATTGCAGAGCAATTGGCTGTATATCCACGTAACCACGGCCGCGCTGGGGCAAGCTATACTCGCCATCAGTTTTGTCGCAGGTGTCATTTTTCTTTTGAAGCATGTTGACCAAACAAAACCTAGTAAAAAAACCTTTTGGCTTGAAGCTATCATGTTTATTATGGTGACGGCAGTTGCCTTTATTGTGATAACATCTGTGTTTCGTTTTGCCGGGTATGAAGCTGAGTTTAACTGGGTGGATAAGAATAAGGAAAAAAGCGTAATGGTCTATGAAATGCCCGCACTTGTAGGTCCGCATGAGGGTGAGCTTATCACCGAGGGGAAAATGCAGCCCATTGCAGAGCTTCCGGCCCTTTTCTCAGGCAGAAAGGTAAACACGGTGATTTGGTCGTTTGGAGCTGGACTCCTATTGTACGGAGCGCTTCGCCTGATCGTCAGAAAAAGAATCAGTGCCTGTTTACATCCTCTGGTGAAAAACGTGAATCTTGATCTGGTGGATGAGGTTGGCTACAGAGCCGTTTCCATCGGTTTTCCGATTTTTACACTTGGCGCGCTGATCTTTGCAATGATTTGGGCTCAGCTCGCTTGGACGAGATTTTGGGGCTGGGACCCGAAGGAAGTATGGGCGCTGATCACGTTTTTGTTTTACGCCGCATATTTGCATTTAAGGCTGTCAAGAGGATGGCACGGTGAGAAATCAGCATGGCTGGCCGTAATCGGTTTTGCCATCATTATGTTCAATTTAATATTCGTAAATCTTGTGCTTGCCGGACTTCATTCTTATGCATAGTCCAGAAAAAAGCGATACAGTTCTCAAACTTTCTCACGATTTGATAAAATGAAAGTAACAGAAGGAAAGCAGGGGGAAAACGATGGACCAAACCAATGAAACCAAAATATTAGTAGTTGATGACGAAGCCAGAATTCGCCGCCTTTTAAAAATGTATCTTGAACGTGAAAATTATGTGATTGAAGAAGCGGAAAATGGTGATGAAGCCATTGCCAAAGGCCTCGAAACCAATTATGACTTAATTTTGCTTGACCTAATGATGCCTGGCACAGACGGAATTGAGGTCTGCCGCCAAATTCGCGAAAAAAAAGCTACACCAATCATCATGCTGACCGCAAAAGGAGAAGAAGCAAACCGGGTGCAGGGGTTTGAATCGGGAACAGATGATTACATTGTCAAACCGTTTAGTCCGAGAGAAGTTGTGCTGCGGGTAAAAGCGCTTTTGAGAAGGGCATCTCAAAACTCTTATTTCAATGCGAATACGCCGACGAAAAACGTATTGGTGTTTTCTCATCTGTCAATCGATCATGATGCCCATCGGGTAACGGCTGACGGAACTGAAGTGAGCTTAACACCGAAAGAGTATGAGCTCCTTTACTTCTTAGCGAAAACGCCTGACAAAGTGTATGATCGGGAAAAGCTTCTCAAGGAAGTGTGGCAGTATGAATTTTTTGGCGATCTGCGTACAGTAGACACACACGTCAAACGTCTCCGGGAAAAGCTCAATAAAGTATCACCTGGAGCTGCCAAAAAAATCGTCACCGTATGGGGCGTCGGTTATAAATTCGAGGTAGGCGCTGAATGAAATTTTGGAAAAGCGTAGTAGGCAAGCTGTGGGCTACGATCCTTTCTCTTGTCCTGATCGTATTATTTATTTTAACGGTGCTTTTACTCGAGTTTATTGAAAATTATCATGTGGAAGAAGCTGAAAATGATTTAACCCAGCTTGCAAATAAAGTCGCAGTCATCTTAGAAAAGCACGAGGATCAGGCGCTGGCAAGGTCGATCACCTGGGAGCTCGCTGATAACTTAACAAGCATTGCGATCATACAGGATGAGAAAAAATACTGGTATTCGCCGAACGATAAAAATCGGCTTTCATCTATTACGCTTGAGCAAATACAGCGGGACAAGGATTTACACCAGGCTCTGGACAACCATAAAAAAGTCAGTAAACGTACGGGCCTGAGTGGCAGAGACGCGGATAATGAACGCCTGATTGTGGGTGTTCCGTATGAAAAAGACGGAAAAAAAGGCATGGTCTTTTTATCTCAGTCTCTGCTTGCCGTCAAAGACACAACAAAACACACGACCCGTTATATATTTCTTGCCGCAGGCATTGCGATTGTGCTGACCACATTTTTTGCTTTCTTTTTATCAAGCAGGGTCACGTATCCGCTTCGAAAAATGAGAGAGGGCGCACAGGATTTGGCAAAGGGCAAGTTTGACACGAAAATCCCGATTTTAACCCAGGATGAAATCGGTGAGCTGGCAACCGCCTTTAATCAAATGGGACGGCAGCTTAATTTTCATATCAATGCCCTCAACCAAGAAAAAGAACAGCTTTCAAACATTTTAAGCAGTATGGCTGACGGAGTGATTACCATCAATATCGACGGCACGATTCTTGTGACAAACCCGCCGGCCGAACGTTTTCTGCAGGCTTGGTATTATGAGCAGAATATGAATATTAAAGAAGGCGACAATCTTCCGCCAGAAGCGAAAGAACTGTTCCAAAATGCTGTCAGCACAGAAAAAGAACAAATGATTGAAATGACGCTGCAGGGCAGATCATGGGTGCTGCTGATGTCGCCGCTGTATGCGGAATCGCATGTCAGAGGCGCAGTTGCCGTTCTTCGAGATATGACCGAAGAACGCCGCCTTGATAAATTGCGCGAGGACTTTATCGCAAATGTCAGCCATGAATTAAGAACGCCGATCTCCATGCTTCAAGGGTATAGTGAAGCCATTGTCGATGACATTGCGAGCTCCGAAGAAGACCGAAAAGAGATTGCTCAAATTATATATGACGAGTCGCTGCGAATGGGCCGGCTTGTCAACGATTTGCTTGATTTAGCGCGAATGGAATCAGGCCATACTGGATTGCATTATGAACAAATCAATCTTAATGAATTTATAGAAAAGATCATGCGCAAATTTTCCGGCGTTGCCAAAGAAAAAAATATTTCTTTGCATCAGGACATTTCTCTCACTGAAGAGGAATTTATGTTTGATGAAGATAAGATGGAGCAGGTGTTTACCAATTTAATTGATAACGCGCTGCGTCATACTCAATCAGGCGGCAGTGTCTCCATCTCCGTTCATACGGTTAAGGATGGAATAAAAATAGACGTCAAAGATTCCGGCTCAGGCATACCGGAAGAGGATCTGCCATTTATTTTTGAGCGGTTCTATAAAGCGGATAAAGCACGGACAAGAGGCAGAGCAGGAACCGGACTGGGACTCGCTATTGTTAAAAATATTGTGGAAGCTCACAACGGTACCATTACGGTGCACAGCCGGATGGACAAAGGAACGACGTTTACGTTTTATATTCCGACAAAATGATCAAGTCGAGTCTGAATTTGCCGAAGAATCTTGTTCCATAAGAAACACCCGCTGATCCAAGCGGGTGTTTTTTAAAAGGTTTTTCTTAATAAAATTTAAGGATATGTTAATATAAATTCCCTTCCAAATTCCAGTTTCTCGTAATATAGTTGTAATGTAACTTTTAAGCTATTATTACGACTAAAGGAACGGAGGGGTTTCCTATGGAAGAAACCTTTCAAACGTTATATAAAACTTACCATCAAGATTTATACCAATTTTTATTTTATATGGTAAAGGATAAAAGCCAGGCTGAAGACCTTCTTCAGGAGGTTTATATTCGTGTATTAAATTCATATCATACGTTTGAAGGAAGAAGCAGTGAAAAAACATGGCTTTTGTCGATTGCACGCCATGTGGCGATAGACTGGTTCCGTAAGCAGCAGACGATCAGACAGCGTGTACTCGGGACATTTGATTGGGATACACAGGATGTCAGAGATCAGCAATTGCTTCCGGACGAACTCGCGGTTCAACATGAAAATGTCCGGGAAATTTATGCTGCGCTCGATCAATGTACGATCGATCAAAGAGCTGTGATTATCTTACGGTTTATTCAGGGATATTCAATACAGGAAACAGCCAATGCTCTGCGCTTCTCGGAAAGCAAAGTGAAAACGACCCAACATAGAGGGCTCAAAGTACTTCGGAAACATATGGAGCTTTTGAGGGAGGAGCTAATGGATGATGAAGTCAGATTGGAACGAAGAACAGATAAAGGAGTTGTTAAGTCAACTGCCGGCAGTTAAAGACCATCGTTCTCCGCAAGACATATATAAGCGGCTTTCGATGGCAAAAAGCAAAAAAAAATCCGCTGTTAGGTGGATTGGCCCCGCGTGTGCCACTGCGGTTGCGGTTTATATCGCCTTCATTATTTCTCCTCATTTTTTTGATCAGGCACAGCCTCAACAAAAAGAAGCGTCCCAAGAAAACGCTATAACGAAAACTGAGACAGCAGACAGCAAAAAAGATGCATTATCCCTGGATCAGTCATCGTTAGTTGTTCCTAAAAAGGAGCAAAACAATTATACGACTGTAGCAATTGCCGATGCCGAAACATCCACAATTATACCCGTCAGCATTAAAAAAACGAAATCAAACCAAACCATACAGGAGGTGCTGTTTGAAAGTGATCAATTGGATATCCTTGATCACGCCATCACGATTCCCTCCTTCATGGATGAAGTGGAAGTAAAGGAAAACCAAAACCATAAGGAATTACATATACAAGTCGATCAGCCCATTGAGGCTTTTTCTGTAAAAGACGACGCAATACTAAAAAAATTGCTGAAAGAATCTTTAAAATGGAGTCCTTATGAAAAAATCAAAATTTTTTCATCGGAGCAGAAAAAGGACGGCGCCAGTATTGGCTCAAATGGTACGTTTACTGAAATTCCTATTCCTAAACAGTCGAACAGAGCCTACTCCTTGTACCAAAATGAAAAAGGACAAGACTTTCTCGTTCCAACAGAAAGAACATTTAATACTGTAAAAGAAGCTATTAAGGAAATGGAATCGAGCACTCAAACAAATACTGCACCTCTTATTCAAGCGGGTGCCGTCAAATCTGTAACGGAGAAACAGACACACTTATATATCCATTTCTCAAAACACTCAGGAGTTGAGGATTCTATTGCCGGCATTTTAATGCTGGAGGGACTTCTTTTAACAGCAAAGGAGTTTGGCTTTACAGAAGTGACCTTTGCGGAAACGGGAACAAAAAAAATCGGAAGATACGATGTATCAGAAGCTATTCCGGTTCCAGCTGCACCAAATCCGATTTCCTTACATTAAAAGAGCCTTTTTCAGGCTCTTTTTTCGTTGCTTTTCATATAATAGAAATTTTCAAAAAAAACTTGTCCGTGTATAATAAAACAAGGTAAAGATTGAAAGGATTTGAGACGAGTGAACGTGTTAACAATCAAAGGAGTTTCCATCGGTGAAGGGATGCCGAAAATCATCGTTCCGCTGATGGGGAAAACGGAAAAGCAAATTTTAAAAGAAGCAGAAGCTGTGAAATTACTGGATCCGGATATTGTCGAGTGGCGAGTCGATGTATTTGAAAAAGCAGACGACAGCGAAGCCGTCATAAAGATGATCTCAAAGCTGCGAGAGTCTTTGAGAGACAAGCTGTTTCTATTTACATTCAGATCGCATAAAGAAGGCGGGAGCAAAGAAATGGATGTAAGTTCTTACATCGCTTTGCTGGAAACGGCTATCCGCACAAAAGATATAGACTTTATCGATATTGAATTATTTTCAGGAGAGGCAAACGTTGAAGCGTTAGTATCTTTAGCAGGAGAAAATGGTGTCTACGTGATTATGTCTAATCATGACTTTCAGAAAACACCTGCAAAGGACGAGATCATTTCTCGGCTTCGTAAAATGCAGGAGTTAGGAGCGCATATTCCGAAAATAGCCGTAATGCCGAATGATGCAGGAGATCTTTTAACCTTGCTTGATGCGACGTATACGATGAAGACAAAATATGCGGACCGACCGATGATCACAATGTCAATGGCGGGAACGGGATTAGTTAGCAGGCTGAGCGGTGAGATATTTGGATCAGCTTGCACATTCGGCGCAGGAGAAGAGGCTTCAGCACCTGGGCAAATACCTGTATCCCAACTGAGAAACGTGTTAGAAGTACTGCACAAACATACATAAACAGGAAACCGTTAAAAAGCAGAAAAAAACTCAAGCTGCAGAGCTTGAGTTTTTTTCATTATGGAAGATCAATAAGTTTTACAGACACGATATCAGGAACATCTGTTAGTTCTTTCACAATTTTATCTTCTAAATGTCTGTCAAAAGAAAGCATCATGATGGCTTCTCCGCCTTTTTCTTTACGGCCGACCTGCATGGTTGCAATGTTAATATCGTTATCTCCGAGAATACGTCCCACACGGCCGATGACCCCCGTCGTATCCTGATGCTGGATGTAAACCAGGTGGCCTGTTGGATAAAAGTCGATATTAAACCCGTTGATTTCGACAATGCGTTCTCCGAAATGAGGGATATAGGTAGCTGTAACGGTAAAGGTGCTGCGGTCTCCTGCAACTTTTACGCTAATGCAATTATCGTATCCAGATTCAGAAGTGGAAATCTTTTCACTAAAGCTAATGCCGCGTTCTTTTGCGACACCGCCCGCATTTACTTCGTTAACTGTTGAGTCAACGCGTGGTTTTAAGAAGCCTGACAGAAGGCTTTTTGTAATAAACGATGTTTCAAGTTTAGCAATTGTGCCTTCATATTGAATCGCGACATCCTGTACCGGCTCTTTCATGCATTGTGATACGAGGCTGCCGATTTTTCCTGCGATTTGGTGGTACGGCTTAATCTTAGCGAATTCATCTTTTGTCATGGCAGGCAGGTTAATGGCTGACATAACAGGAAGACCTTTTGCGAACTGCAGAACTTCTTCTGATACTTGCGCTGCAACATTCAGCTGCGCTTCTTTTGTCGATGCCCCTAGGTGAGGAGTGGCAATCACTAACGGGTGGTCAACGAGCTTATTATCAACTGGCGGTTCAACTTCAAAAACGTCAAGAGACGCACCGGCAACATGGCCGCTTTCTAAAGCTTCAAGAAGAGCTGCCTCATCGATAATGCCGCCTCGTGCACAGTTAATTAAGCGAACACCTTTTTTCGTTTTTGCAATTGTTTCTTTGTTTAATAAGCCTTTTGTTTCTTTTGTTAACGGTGTATGCACAGTGATGATATCTGCGCTTTCCAAGACTTCTTCGAACGTACGGCTGTTTACACCGATTTTTTTCGCTCTTTCTTCTGTTAAGAAAGGATCAAAAACGTGCACGGTCATACCGAAGGCTCTTGCTCGCTGTGCAATTTCGCTTCCGATTCTTCCTAATCCTACAATTCCAAGTGTTTTGCCGTAAAGTTCCGAACCAACATATGCTGTGCGGTTCCATTCTCTGGATTTTACAGAGATATTGGCCTGAGGGATGTGTCTCATTAAAGATGAGATCATCGCGAATGTGTGCTCAGCTGTGGAAATTGTGTTTCCGTTTGGTGCATTAATAACAATTACCCCATGTTTCGTCGCTTCGTCAATGTCGATATTATCCACACCGACACCGGCTCTTCCAACGATTTTTAAAGAAGTCATTTTTTGAAAAAGGTCTTCTGTTACTTTTGTCGCACTTCGCACCAATAGAGCATCAAAGGTATGTAATTCATCCTCTGCATCTGCTACGTTTTTTTGGACGATTTCAATAAAGTCTGATTCAATAAGTGGTTGTAAGCCGTCGTTGCTCATTTTGTCTGAGACCAATACTCGAAACATCGTAAGATTTCCTCCTAAATTGACAAACTAAATATCTGATAATTTAACATATTCTCAATAGAGTGTCAATGTGTATTGACGCAGTAAAGGATAAAAGGAAAGCGAGGAATTGACCAGTTTTAGAGACTTTTGGCGTTATATTTAATTTGAAGCAATTATCTATACAACCAACCGTTTATCGTTTATAATGGAACCAAATTCATATGATCAATCTTCGGGGCAGGGTGAAATTCCCTACCGGCGGTGATGAGCAATGGCTCTAAGCCCGCGAGCTGTTTTTGACAGCAGGATTCGGTGTGATTCCGAAGCCGACAGTATAGTCTGGATGGGAGAAGATGGAGGTTCAGCAGCGTTTTGAAAGAAAGGTTTTCAAACGTTTCTTTACCAAGCCAAATTTTTGAAACCCCGCTTTTATATCATAGAGCGGTTTTTTTTATTGGCTGGAAAAAGAACCTTTCCGCTTTTCGAGTAAGATGTGATCGAAAAGGAGAGAGCAAATTGAAAGTAAAAAAATTAGTCGTGATCAGCATGCTGAGCAGCATCGCATTTGTATTGATGCTGTTAAATTTTCCGTTTCCGGGGCTTCCTGATTATTTAAAAATTGATTTCAGTGATGTCCCTGCCATTATTGCGATTCTTATATACGGACCTTTAGCGGGTATTGCCGTTGAAGCGATAAAAAACGTTCTTCAATATATCATTCAGGGGAGCATGGCAGGAGTGCCTGTAGGACAAATTGCAAATTTCATTGCCGGAACACTCTTTATTTTGCCGACTGCTTTCTTATTTAAAAAGCTGAACTCGGCAAAAGGCCTGGCAGTAAGTCTTCTGCTTGGAACTGCAGCTATGACGGTGCTGATGAGCATTCTGAATTATGTTCTGATTCTTCCGGCCTACACATGGTTTTTACACTCCCCGGCATTATCCGACAGTGCGCTGAAAACAGCGGTAGTCGCTGGTATCCTGCCATTTAACGTCATAAAAGGCATTGTCATTACGATTGTGTTCACACTTATCTTTATCAAGCTTAAACCGTGGATTGAACAGCAAAGAAGCGCGCATATTCATTAAATAAAAAAAGCTCCCGCAGGGGAGCTTTTTCGATTACTTCTATTCAAATTTAAGCGGGTCGCCTTCAAACGGCTCATCCGCCACTTTGATGGAATCAGTAGGGCATCCTTCAAATGCGTCAATCATATCTTCTTCCAGTACTTCAGGAACTTCGACAACGCCTTTGTTTTCGTCGAGCGTTACGAACGCGATGCCTTCATCATCGTAATCGTAAATGTCTGGTGCAGCCGCTCCGCAAGCGCCGCATGCAATGCATGTATCTTTGTCTACGATTGTGTACTTTGCCATGAATAAAACCTCCCAGATTGTTCTTGGTGGAACAAATGGATCAATCTTTATATTTAATCAATTTAACACCTATTCCTCTTACTTATTGTAATGATGTTGATGCCACATTTCAACAGAAAAATGATTGAGAATGCTTATCACATAAGGGGTTATCTACATAACATCCCCCCTAATGATGACTTTAAACGTCGATTTCTGTTTAAAATCTGTTAAAATAAAAAGAACAAACCAGCGATTTTTGTCAGGAAGAATGTGGGTGGATAGGTTGTCATTAAATTACTTTGATATCATGGTTCTCGATTGCCTTTCTAAAATAAACGGGGAACGGACAGGAAGTGCCGTTTTTCACTTATTCAAAGGAAAAAAATCGTCACAAACCATTCAAGATGCCGGCTTATTTCAGACTGCAAGATATTTTGGAATGGCTCCGCAATGTTCAAGAAGCGACATTTCAGCCTCGCTCCGCAAGCTTGAACAGCAGTCATTTCTGGAACCGATGTCAGAAACAGATACATACAGAGTGACTATTAGAGGCGAAAGCATGTTGCGGCAGGCGCTGAGTGAACGGCCTTGGCCAGCCCATTGCCACGGCGCTTATTTTCAGCAGGCCGCAAGCGTGCTCTGGAAAAGACTTTCCCTTCTCGTACAGGTATTGTCAAATAAGCAGCACAGCAACAGACAGTATATTCCCGTCACAAAAGACTATAAGACGCTTCACTGGGTCAAGCGATACATGCTCAAGCAAAAGGATCATGAAAAACTGGCAAGAGGCTTGCAGGATATGCTGGAGAATCATTTGCAAAAGCTTGACGAGAAAGCAGCTCTTATCTTTGTCTACTCATTAACTTCATATAATAGGATCGGTTATACGAGCAGGCAGCTTGCTGACAATTTGAAAGAAGACGAGTGGTACGTTTATGTCTTGTTTTGGGCTGCGGTACATTATTTTATTCATTCCTTGCCGCAATGTGAAGATTCTATATTAAAGGATCTTCTTTCTGATGTGCATTTGGAGAACGCACTGACTGAGTCTACGAGAAAAACATGGCAGATGGTCAGACAAGGGATTCCGATTCAGCGAATTGCTGAAATTAGAAAGCTGAAAACCGCCACAATTGAAGACCATATTGTCGAAATTTCTCTTCATGAGCCGGCTTTTGTGATTGATGGATATATTTCGGCTGAAGATCAGCTCCAAATTGCTGAGTTCGCCAAACGCATGCGGACAAACAAGATCAAACAAATTCGAGAAGGCCTAGAGCAGCGGTTCAGCTACTTTCAAATCAGGCTGGCATTGGCAAAGCAGGTGAAACAGTATGACTAAATTACAGCAAGCGTTATATCAGTTTTTTGGTTTTCATTCCTTTAAAAAAGGGCAGGAGGACATCATCAGAAGCGTACTCAGCGGAAAGGATACCATTGCAATGCTCCCGACAGGGGGAGGAAAGTCTCTTTGCTACCAGTTGCCCGGTTATATGCTTGACGGTATGATATTAATCGTTTCTCCTTTGCTTTCTTTAATGGAGGATCAGATGCAGCAGCTGAAAGCGCGGGGAGAAAAACGAGCTGCCGCATTGAATAGCATGCTGGGCAGGCAGGAAAGACATTTCGTTTTGGAGCATATCCACCGCTACAAATTTTTGTATCTGTCGCCCGAAGCTTTGCAGTCGTCATATGTCTTGGAAAAATTAAAGAGCGTTCCGATCAGTCTTTTTGTTATTGATGAAGCGCATTGTATATCGGAGTGGGGACACGATTTTAGGCCTGATTATTCAAAGCTTGGACAGCTGAGAAAAAAACTTGGGCATCCGCCGGTGCTTGCTCTGACGGCTACGGCGACGAAGGATACGCTGCATGATGTCATGAATTTGCTTGATCTGCAGCATGCCGAACAGCATCTTAACTCGGTTAACCGGCCGAATATTGCACTCAAAGTTGAAAATACTGCGGATACTGCCGAAAAAATAGATAGGGTTATTCAGCTGGTTGAAAACCTGCAAGGACCGGGAATTGTCTATTGTCCGACAAGGAAATGGGCAGAGGAATTAGCGGAGGAAATTAAAAATAAAACAAGCAGCAGGGTTGATTATTACCATGGCGGCATGGATTCTGGTGACAGAATGTTAATTCAGCAGCAATTTATCAATAACCAGCTTGATGTCATTTGCTGTACAAATGCGTTCGGAATGGGTGTTGATAAATCTGATATCAAATATGTCATCCATTTTTATCTCCCGCAGACGGCTGAAGCTTTTATGCAGGAAATTGGCAGAGCAGGGCGTAACGGAAAACCGAGTGTCAGCATTTTGCTCAGAGCGCCTGGAGATTTCGAATTGCAAGAGCAGATTATCCAAATGGAGAGCCTTGCGGATGGAGAAATCGCCAATGTTATTCGCGTGCTGGAGGAAACGGAAGAACGGGACGAAAGAAAACTGCGCGAATTATTAATGCAATATGGTATCACAGAGACGCAGTCGCGAATGATCATCCATCTCTTTATGCAGGGGAAAACATCAATTGAACTGATCAAGCGGGAAATCACGTATCGCATGGAGCTGAAACTTGACAAAATGCGTCACGTATCAGCTTTGCTTCATCATGATGGCTGTTTAAGACAATCGCTGTTAGCCTATTTTGATGAAACCTACGAGCCCGATAAGGGAAGCATGCCATGCTGTTCTCATTGCGGTTTTGACCTTTCGCTGTATGAAGAAAAAGAGGAGCGCGTCAAAATAGAGCCACTAGACGGCTGGAGATCGGAATTGCACCGTATATTCAGTCTGCAGACTGTAGGTGAGCCGAACTGAAACAGCAAAAGGATTTGATCCAGCATCTGTCTGACCGTGATATACTGAAGCAGCTATACATGACACAGCTTCTGATCATCATGGTGTCCGCTGCTGCCGTTTTGTTCTTTTTTCAGGATGCAAGTGATTTTTTCAAGCTCTGGCATATTAGGGATATAAGAATCATTTGGTATGGTGTTTCTTTGGCGGTTATTGTCATATTAGCCGACATGGCAATCATGAAATGGTGTCCGTCTCATTTATATGATGACGGCGGAATCAATAAAAAGTTATTCAGTAAAAGGCCAATCCCTCATATTATATTTTTAACGCTTCTGATTTCTTTTGCTGAAGAAATGTTATTCAGGGGAGTGCTGCAGACCCATCTTGGTTTATGGGCGGCCAGTCTTGTATTTGCTGTTCTTCATTTTCGGTATTTGACAAAATGGCTGCTATTTATCATGGTGACGGCAATCAGCTTTTTGCTTGGACTGATTTATGAATGGACCGGCAATCTATTTGTTCCCGTAACGGCGCATTTTATTATTGATGCCGTGTTTGCCTGTCAGATTCGTTTTGAACATGTTAGGAGGGATACACATGACGAACATGTCTAGATTAGAAAGAAGAAAAGCCCAGAATCTTTATGAAGACCATAAAACCGCATTGGCGGACGACCTTTTCGAAGATGATGAAGAAAGCCTTCCGACAAGACAATCTGTAAAAAATCAAAGAGAGAAGAAAAAAAAGCAAGGCAAAACAAGAACGCCGTTATTTACCACTCTCGCAGTACTGTTTGTATTTGTGCCGGTTATCGTCTTTGTCACCTTATTTTATCTAATGAAAAGCCATTCGGGAAATCCCGATGATTATGAAGATGTTTTTATAAACAGCAGCCAGAGTAAATACGAGGTAGTCCAAAAACCAGAGGCCAAAAAAGAAACGGCAGAGACAGTTCTGCGCGAAGAGTCAAAAAAAAAATCTGAAGGCAAAAAGACAGAGAAACAAACAGAAGCAACAACTGATAAGAAGCAGCCTGCTGTAGCGGAAAAAGAGAACACAGCAAACAAACAGGAAGCAAAAAGCGCGGCTGCTTCCCCTTCCCCGGAAAAAACAGTCCAAAAAGAGCAGGAACAGGTACAGCAGCAGTCTGAACCAGTTCAAGATACGGAGGCAAAACGTGTCGTTCAGCACACCGTTCAAAAGAAAGAAACGCTGTACCGCATTTCCATGAAATATTATAAAAGCAGATCAGGAGAAGAAAAGATCCGTGCCTATAATCATTTGAACGGAAATGACGTTTATACCGGGCAAATTTTGGACATCCCTTTGACTTATTAGCGGGCATCTTTTTGATCGCAGGCTCATATATTGTAGCAATGAAAAGGGACAAGGTGTGAAGCGTATGGAATCCTTATGGAACCAGCTGGACCGATTTACGGACGCGCCGACCAAACAGATGCTACAGGCGTTGGTGAAACGAAAACAAAAATACGAAAACTATGCTGCGCAATGCCGCAGGTGGCGGTGGACCTCACTCATTTGCCTGGGCTTATTATGTCTTTTAATGATGATCAAAAGTCCGGCGCCTCAGCTCATTCTTCAAGAAATGCTCAGCCATACCTTTTATTTATTTTGGATGATGGCAACTGCTTTTGCATACTGCACTTCATATTATTTTAAGAAAAAAGAAGAAAAAGCCGAGGGTGATTTCCATAAACTGAGATGTGAAATTATTCAGAAAAGCACTGATCTTTGGCCGCAGCCTGATAAATGGAAGGCGAGAGAATCTGTTTTTCAATTGATGAAGCACCAATACGATATTAATCTATATTTTGAAAGTAAATAAAATGAGGCGTTTTCTCAAACGATAGAAACGTCTTTTTTTTATTGTCCGTCTTATTGATAAGTTCTAAAAGAATGGAGAGTTTTTAATGAAGCGATCAATGAAAATTGCCGGTGCATTGGCTATTGCAGCAGCGGCAATGACGGCAAAAATGTATTCAGTGGCAAAAGGCAATCACCTGAAAATCCATACATTTACGTTATCAAAAATGAAGGGGAAGCCGCCTCTTACGATCTTTTTTATATCTGACATTCATAAACGTATTGTTGATCACGGTCTTTTAGAGGAAGCGCAGGGCCATCAGCCGGATCTGGTTATCATCGGCGGTGACTTAGCTGAGGGCGGAGTGCCCTGCTCGAGAATTGAGGAAAACGTCAGAAGGCTTGCGGGTTTGGGAGTCCCTGTCATGTTTGTCTGGGGAAACAATGATTATGAAATCAGTCAGCGGGAACTGTATGCTATTTTTAAAACGCACCGTATTATTACACTGCGAAATGAATCGGTTCCTTTTACGTATAACGGACATACCATCACCATAGCCGGAGTGGATGACATCAGGATGGAGATGGATGATTATGAAGAAGCGATTAAAGAAATTGACGGGAACCAGGTGAACGTTCTGGTTTGCCATAACCCTGAGATCCATCAACAAATCAATGAAACTGACGGTATTGATGTGATATTCAGCGGGCATACCCATGGCGGGCAGATTCGATTTGGAAAATTTGGCCCATATGAGCTTGGGACAACCGGTTTTGTTAAAAATGCTGCGTACCTCATCAGCAATGGGTACGGCACAACAAAAGTGCCCCTTCGTTTAGGGGCGGAGCCTGAGGCACACATCGTGACACTTGCAGCACCTGAATGACTTCCCTAAAGAGTGTGTCAGTAAAAAACTGCATTGTGCTTGTCTTACTAGTGAACTCAGTGTAAACTGATAACAATTAAGAACCTATGACTCATCATCTCATATAATGTGTTATATGATTTGTGTGCAAGTAGAGGCAGGAGGGAACGTTATGCGGCTTGAGCGTCTGAATTATAATAAGATCAAAATCTTCTTGACCCTCGATGATTTAACTGATCGTGGATTAACAAAAGAAGACCTCTGGAAGGACTCATTTAAAGTCCACCAGTTATTTAAAGATATGATGAATGAAGCAAATACAGAGCTCGGCTTTGAAGCGAATGGACCGATTGCAGTGGAAGTGTATTCTCTCCAAGCACAAGGGATGGTTGTGATCGTAACAAAGAACCAAGAAGCGGATTCAGAAGAAGATGAGTATGATGATGATTACATCGAAATGCAAGTCAAGCTTGACGAAAGCGCAGACATCATATATCAATTCCATTCCTTTGAAGATATCATTCAGCTTTCTGAAAGCTTACAGCGGATCGGTATCACAGGAGGAACTGTCTACCACTATGAAGGACAGTACTTTCTGAGCCTTGAAGACTTGGGATCACAGACTGCCGAGGGTGTTGTGGCGGTCCTGGCTGAATACGGCAATCCGACAACATTAACGATTTATCGCTTACAAGAGTATGGTAAGCTCATTATGGACGGAAATGCCGTAGAGACAATCCAAACTCATTTTTCATAAGAATGGAAGAAAAACCGCTGTTTTTTACAGCGGTTTTTTTTGTTAAAAAACATGGAAAAACATAACGTTTATCCTATGCATAGATCATATGAAGGTGTATACTATTCTCTGAAAGGGAGCATGTGAGAAACAGAAGATTCTAGGAGGTTAACTCAAATGGCAGCCGATCGAAACACCGGTCATACAGAAGAGGACAAACTTGATGTATTAAAATCAACCCAAACCGTAATACATAAGGCTCTGGAAAAATTGGGATATCCTGAAGAAGTATACGAACTGTTAAAAGAGCCGATGAGATTATTAACGGTAAAAATACCAGTTCGTATGGACGACGGTTCAGTCAAGATTTTTACGGGGTATCGTGCCCAGCACAATGACTCTGTCGGTCCGACAAAAGGCGGGATACGTTTTCACCCGAACGTAACTGAAAAAGAGGTGAAGGCACTTTCCATTTGGATGAGTTTAAAATGCGGTATCATTGATCTTCCATATGGCGGTGGTAAAGGCGGAATTGTTTGTGATCCAAGGGATATGTCGTTTAGAGAGCTGGAGCGTCTAAGCAGGGGTTATGTCAGAGCTATCAGCCAAATTGTCGGTCCGACGAAAGACGTGCCGGCGCCGGATGTATTTACAAACTCACAAATCATGGCTTGGATGATGGATGAGTATTCGAGAATTGATGAATTTAATTCGCCTGGGTTCATTACAGGCAAACCGCTTGTGCTTGGCGGATCTCACGGGAGAGAATCAGCGACAGCAAAAGGTGTAACCATCTGCATAAAAGAAGCGGCGAAGAAAAAAGGCATCGATATTAAAGGTGCACGAGTTGTCGTTCAAGGCTTCGGAAACGCCGGAAGTTATTTGGCAAAATTTATGCATGATGCAGGGGCAAAGGTTGTCGGCATATCCGATGCATACGGCGGGCTGTATGACCCTGAAGGCCTGGATATTGATTATTTACTCGACCGCCGCGACAGTTTTGGCACAGTGACGAAGCTTTTCAACGATACGATTACGAACCAAGAGCTGCTGGAACTGGATTGTGATATTTTAGTTCCTGCCGCGATTGAAAACCAAATTACAGAAGAAAATGCCCATAACATTCAGGCGAAAATCGTCGTTGAAGCAGCAAACGGGCCAACTACGCTTGAAGGAACAAAGATTCTGTCAGACCGTGACATTCTGCTTGTTCCCGATGTACTGGCAAGCGCGGGAGGCGTAACGGTTTCTTATTTTGAATGGGTTCAGAATAACCAGGGCTTCTACTGGAGCGAGGAAGAAGTAGAAGAGAAATTAGAAAAAATGATGGTAAAATCATTCAACAATATATATGAAATGGCCAACAACCGAAGAATCGACATGAGACTTGCCGCTTATATGGTAGGTGTGCGTAAAATGGCTGAGGCTTCGCGCTTTAGAGGATGGATATAAGTTGATGATTTGCATAAAAAATAAAAATCTCCTATGATAAAATAGGAGATTTTTTTATTTGGAAATAGAAAAATGTGAATCGAATGCCAATCGCAGGAGTTGACGGAAATGATTGAAGAAAAAGCAATAATTATTGGCGGAGGTCCTTGCGGGTTATCTGCGGCCATTCACCTAAAACAAATTGGCATTGATGCCCTCGTCATTGAAAAAGGCAATGTCGTTAACAGTATTTACAATTATCCGACGCATCAAACCTTTTTCAGCTCAAGTGAAAAGCTTGAAATCGGTGACGTGGCATTTATTACCGAAAACAGAAAGCCTGTCAGAATTCAGGCTTTGTCGTACTACAGGGAAGTCGTGAAGCGGAAAAAGATCCGTGTGAATGCATTTGAAATGGTGCAAAAAGTGACAAAAGCAGAAAATAATTCATTTGTTATCGAAACGTCAAAAGAGACGTATTCAACACCATACTGCATTATTGCCACAGGCTATTATGATCATCCGAACTATATGAACGTACCCGGTGAGGATTTGCCGAAGGTATTCCATTATTTTAAGGAAGGACATCCGTATTTCGATAAAGACGTCGTCGTTATCGGCGGGAAAAATTCAAGTGTAGATGCTGCGCTTGAACTCGTCAAATCAGGAGCGCGTGTCACCGTTTTATATAGGGGCAATGAATATTCTTCAAGCATTAAGCCATGGATTCTGCCAGAATTCGAATCTTTAGTAAGAAACGGTACAATCCGAATGGAATTTGGCGCTTGTGTAGAAAAAATCACTGAAGATGAAGTCGTTTTCCGCTCCGGCCAGCAGGAACTGATTACCATTAAAAACGACTTTGTATTTGCCATGACGGGTTATCATCCTGATCATCAATTTTTGAAAAAAATCGGTGTGAAAATCGATGAGGAATCAGGGCGTCCGTTTTTTAATGAAGAAACGATGGAAACCAATGTGGAGGGCGTTTTTATTGCCGGGGTCATCGCTGCCGGAAACAATGCAAATGAAATATTTATTGAAAACGGAAGATTTCACGGCGGCCACATCGCAAATGAAATCGCAAAAAGAGAAGATAAGTGAAAAGAGGAGAGCATATGAAGGATTCGTATGCTCTTTTTGTTTTTTTAAGGGCAGACAGATGTAAATTCATACACAACATGGTAGGATAGACATAGGAATATAAAGGAAAGAGGTTGCCTGATGTTTGCAATCATCTCTGCAGGAATTGCTCCCGGCATCGCGCTGTTAAGTTATTTTTATTTAAAAGATCAGTATGATAATGAACCTGTACATATGGTGCTTCGGTCATTTTTTCTTGGGGTTGTTCTTGTATTTCCCACCATGTTTATCCAGTATGTGCTTGAAAAAGAGAATGTGGGAGGCGGAAGCTTTTTTGTTTCTTTTTTGTCTACTGGGTTTTTGGAGGAATCATTAAAATGGTTTATTTTAATGATCAGTGTTTACCCGCACGCCCACTTTGATGAACATTATGACGGAATTGTATACGGCGCAAGTGTATCGCTCGGTTTTGCGACACTCGAAAATATTCTTTATTTAATCGGTCATGGCGTGGAGCATGCGTTTGTCAGAGCGCTGCTGCCCGTTTCATGCCATGCCTTAATTGGAGTGATTATGGGGTTTTACCTTGGGAAAGCGCGTTTTTCCGCTGAAAAAGCACGTGTAAAATGGCTTTTCCTTTCGTTGGCCGTCCCTTCACTTTTACATGGGTCGTATGACTTTATCCTGACAGCCCTCAGTAATTGGATCTATTACATGTTTCCATTTATGTTATTTTTATGGTGGTTTGGTTTGCGAAAAGCAAAAAAAGCCCGTTCCGTCAATATGATGCAGATATAGAAGAGCCGCACAGCGATAGTGCGGCTTTTTGATTTGTTGAAATTTTTAAGCTGTGAGGGATAAGAAGGAAAGAGTGTATAAAAATAACCTCGTTACAGAAAATACGATTACACTCAAAAATTTGCTGTAGGAGGCTTGAAAAGATGAAGTCCAAAGGATCGATTATGGCATGTCTCATCTTATTTTCCTTTATCATTACGACGTTTATCAATACTGAAACAATTTCAGCCTTTTCTAATCAAGTCATTCAAAGAGGGGCAACAGGGGACGATGTGATCGAGCTGCAGGCGCGTCTTCAATATAACGGATATTATAATGGGAAAATTGACGGGGTTTATGGATGGGGGACATACTGGGCAGTACGGAACTTTCAGGATCAATTCGGCTTAAAAGAGGTAGACGGTCTGGTCGGAGCCCAAACCAAAAAGACCTTGATATGTAAGTCTAAATATTACCGTGAATATGTCATGGAGCAGCTTCAAAAAGGAAATAAATTCACGCATTACGGAAAAATACCGCTGAAATACCAAACAAAACCGTCAAAAACAGCGACTCAAAAAGCAAGGCAGCAAGCAGAGACGCGGCAGAAACAGCCTGCTGAAAAAATAACACAGCAGCCGCAAGCGAATAAACAGCAAAACAATAACACGCCTGCAAAAACCAGAAAACAGGATGCGGTTGCAGCTAACATGCCAGGCGGTTTTTCCAATAATGATATTCGGCTGCTTTCTCAAGCGGTTTACGGGGAAGCGCGTGGGGAGCCGTACGAGGGACAGGTTGCTATTGCGGCAGTTATCTTGAACCGTTTAAACAGTCCGTTATTTCCAAATTCAATAGCAGGTGTTATTTTTGAACCGCTTGCCTTTACAGCGGTGGCTGACGGACAAATTTATATGCAGCCGAACGAAACAGCAAAAGAAGCAGTATTAGACGCCATTAATGGCTGGGACCCTTCCGAGGAAGCGCTATATTACTTTAATCCGGATACAGCTACCAGCGCGTGGATTTGGGGGCGCCCGCAGATTAAGAGAATCGGTAAACACATTTTCTGTGAGTAGCAGGACATAAGAAAGCATAAAAATGAGGTGTGATAAATGATCAGAGCTATTTTAATCGCAGTGCTCGGTATTGCAATTGTCGGTACTAGTTACTGGGGATACAAAGAGCACCAGGAAAAAGACGCTGTCCTTCTTCATGCTGAAAATAACTATCAGCGGGCGTTTCATGAGCTGACCTATCAGGTAGACCAGCTGCATGATAAAATTGGCGCAACGCTTGCCATGAACAGCAAAAAATCACTGTCCCCCGCATTGATAGATGTTTGGAGAATTACATCAGAAGCCCATAACAGTGTCAGTCAGCTGCCGCTTACATTAATGCCGTTTAACAAAACGGAAGAGCTGTTATCCAAGATCGGCGATTTCAGCTATAAAACGTCAATCAGAGATTTGGATCAAAAACCGCTCGATGAAAAAGAGTATACTTCGTTAAATAAGCTTTATCAGCAATCAGAAGATATACAAAATGAACTGCGCCACGTTCAGCACCTTGTTATGAGCAAGAACTTGCGCTGGATGGATGTAGAGATGGCGCTGGCCTCTGATGAAAAACAGAGTGATAACACGATCATCAATAGCTTTAAAACGGTTGAAAAAAATGTCGGATCCTTTGCCTCAGGAACAGATCTTGGGCCAAGTTTCACCAGCACCAAAAAAGAAGAGAAGGGTTTTGCCCATCTGAAGGGAAAAGAAATTTCTGCACAGGAAGCCAAACAAATTGCCCAACGCTTTGCACCTGATGACAATTATGCAATCAAAGTGATAAAGAGCGGAAAAAAAACAAACCGTGACGTCTACAGTATCAGTATGAAAGATCCTGATCATAAAGCAGCGATATATATGGATATTACAAAAAAAGGCGGACACCCGGTTTATTTAATCCAAAACAGAGAAGTGAAAGATCAGAAAATCAGCTTGAATGACGGATCGAATCGAGCCCTTGCTTTTCTAAAGAAAAACGGATATGAAACAAAAGATCTGGAAATCGATGAAAGTGCGCAATACGATAAAATCGGTGTATTCTCATATGTTCCAATAGAAAATAATGTCCGGATGTATCCAGAAGCCATCCGTATGAAAGTTGCCTTGGATGACGGCGAGGTTGTCGGCTTTTCAGCGCGAGATTTCTTAACATCCCACAGAAAAAGAGACATACCAAAGCCGGCTATCTCTGAACAAGATGCGAAAGCAAAATTAAACAAAAGTGTAGAAGTGAGAGAAACAAGGCTTGCTGTGATCACAAATGAATTAGGACAGGAAGTATTATGCTATGAAATGCTGGGGACGATTGAAAATGATACATTCAGAATGTATATAAATGCTAATGACGGAACGGAAGAGAAAGTTGAAAAACTAAAAAATGCTGAACCTATATATAAAGACCTATAAAAACTAGGAGGAAAGGACTAAAAGTCTTTTCCTTTTTTTCATTACATGCTTTAATAAAAAGTGAGTATATTGAATGCGAAAGAGTGAAGTCAATGATAGAGATTGGGGAAACTGTACACTTAGAATACATAGAAGAAAATGATTTAAAAATAGCAAAGAGCAAAGCCGTGAGTATAGAAAACGGAGAGCTCCTGATCGCATATCCGGTTGATGTAAACACAGGAAGAACCGTGATTTTACATCATAATATTGAAGTAACGGTAGAGTTTGTCGGTAAAGACGAAGTGCCTTACCGCTTCTCAAGCCGCATTAAGGGAAAAGTGAAGGACAAGCTTCAAATGATCTGCCTTGAAGTGCCTCCCCGTGAAAAAATAAAACGAATTCAGCGCCGGCAATATGTAAGAACTGACGCGGTATTGGATGTGCTGGTCGAGCCGGCAGATGAAAAAGACGGGTTTCATACACTCTCGTACAATATCAGCGCCGGCGGTATTGCTTTGATTGTGACAGATGGCTATTCTTTTCAGCACGGGGATACGCTGCGCCTGTTCATCAGCCTTCAGGATGGGGAGAAAACGAATCAAATAGAGGCTGACGCGGTTGTCAGGCGTGTCTATAATGATTCAAAATCAGGCAAACGTAAAATGACCTTGGAGTATTCGGAGATTTCAGCCGGTGATCAGCAGCTCCTTCTTCAGTATTGCATACGCCGCCAGTTAAACAAGAGAAGAAAGGGACGATTGGAATAAACATCGGCAAACACTTCCATACTATTTGTGATGGAGGTGGGCTGATGAAGACCTTTGAACGGCTGCTGCTCAAATTATTGTTCATTCAGGCAGTGATTTTACTTGGTATCCAGTTTCTTTTTCACTATCAGCATATTGAACCTTATGTCTCAAAAGTGATTCAATATGAAGGGGTGGATAAAATGGAAGTTAATGATTGGGTAGAAACCTTCAAACATTAATTATTCATGAATTTTTCACCCTTTTTCATAAAGTTCATGATACAATCCATAGAGGAGAAAAGAGCAAGGAGAGGAATTATGGAAAAGAAATTATCGATTGCGATCGACGGCCCGGCTGCTGCGGGGAAAAGCACCGTTGCCAAAATTGTGGCTGAGAAAAAATCGTACATATATATTGATACAGGAGCGATGTATCGGGCCATTACATATGTGGCTTTACAAGAAAAAGTTGATTTGACAGATGAAGCAAAATTGGCTGAGCTGTTAAAGCAAACCGATATTGAGCTGATTACAACAAAAGAAGGACAAAAGGTGCTTGTCAACGGCACAGATGTGACTGAGGACATCAGAAAAGACGAGGTCAGCAATCAAGTCTCAATTGCTGCCAAGCACAGAAGCGTCAGGGAAGAAATGGTGAAACGCCAGCAGCAGCTCGGGGAAAAAGGCGGCGTTGTCATGGACGGACGTGATATCGGAACTCATGTGCTTCCAAATGCCGAAGTGAAGATCTTTCTTTTGGCATCTGTTGAAGAGAGAGCGAAACGCCGTTATGAAGAAAACGTAAAAAAAGGCTACGATGCCAACTACGAAACATTAATTGAGGAAATTGCAAGAAGAGATAAGCTCGATTCAGAGCGCGAAGTTTCTCCGCTTCGAAAAGCAGATGACGCGCTTGAAATCGACACGACTTCTCTCTCCATTCAGGAAGTTGCTGAAAAAATCCTTGATGTAGTGGAGCAAAAGTCCCGCTGATACCGGCGGAGGCCACTTTTTTTGAATTTTTCAACAAAGAAAGAATGTTATTGCTTGACAAACCTGTCCTTTTATTAGAAGTTAATACTAATAAAACTTTTTATTGATCATTCAAAATCTTTTTTGGATGATTCTTTAATACATATTCGGCTAAAAGCGGACATGCATGATACGTGTTCAGCTTTCAAACCGTTTTTAATTAAGCTGTGTAGGTTTGGACCAAGGAGGTTATTCAAATGACAGAGGAAATGAATCAAATTGATGTTCAAGTGCCAGAGGTTGGAGATGTAGTAAAAGGGATTGTGACAAAGGTAGAGGACAAGCATGTGGATGTTGAAATTATCAATGTCAAACAGTCCGGTATTATTCCAATCAGTGAATTATCAAGTCTTCATGTAGAGAAAGCATCGGATGTCGTAAAAGTAGACGACGAGCTTGACCTGAAAGTAACAAAAGTGGAAGACGATGCTTTGATTTTATCTAAACGTGCTGTTGATGCAGACCGCGCTTGGGAAGACCTTGAGAAAAAATTTGAAACAAAAGAAGTGTTTGAAGCTGAAGTGAAAGATGTCGTAAAAGGCGGTCTAGTCGTTGATATCGGCGTACGGGGCTTTATTCCGGCATCGCTTGTAGAAGCGCATTTTGTAGAAGATTTTACCGACTATAAAGGAAAAACACTGTCTCTGCTCGTAGTAGAGCTTGACCGTGATAAAAACCGTGTCATCCTTTCACACCGTGCGGTTGTTGAAAGTGAGCAGGCGAATAAAAAACAAGACCTTCTTCAGTCTCTAGAAGTTGGAAGTGTGCTCGATGGTAAAGTGCAGCGCCTGACTGACTTTGGCGCGTTTGTTGATATCGGCGGTATCGACGGGCTTGTGCACATATCACAGCTTTCCCACTCCCACGTTGAAAAGCCGTCTGATGTTGTGGAAGAGGGACAGGAAGTGAAAGTGAAAGTATTATCGGTTGACCGGGATAATGAGCGTATTTCTTTATCTATTAAAGAAACGCTGCCTGGGCCTTGGAGCCAAATTGGCGAGAAAGTCAAACCGGGTGATGTGCTTGAAGGAAAGGTTCAGCGTCTCGTGAGCTTCGGTGCGTTTGTTGAAATTCTTCCTGGCGTAGAAGGTCTCGTTCATATTTCTCAAATTTCTAATAAACACATCGGCACGCCGCATGAAGTCCTTGAAGAAGGACAGACTGTAAAAGTGAAGGTTCTTGATGTGAATGAAAATGAAGAGCGCATTTCATTAAGCATGCGTGAGCTTGAAGAAGCTCCTAAAGCCGATCAAGAGGATTACCGCCAATATCAGGCGAAGGAAGAAACAAGCACTGGCTTCCAGCTTGGAGATCTGATCGGAGATAAGCTTAATAAATTAAAATAATTGGTGATAAACGTGACTCGAGCAGAACGGAAAAGAGAACACATCAATCATGCCCTTTCTACCGGCCAAAAGCGGGAGACGGGTCTTGATGATATTACGTTTGTTCATGTCAGTCTGCCCGATCTTGCATTAGAACAAGTAGATATTTCCACAAAAATCGGCGAACTTTCAAGCAGTTCGCCGATTTTTATCAATGCAATGACTGGCGGCGGCGGACAACTTACATATGAAATTAATAAGGCGCTTGCTAGAGCAGCTCGTATAGCTGATATTCCTCTCGCTGTCGGCTCACAAATGTCGGCGTTAAAAGACCCGTCTGAACGCTATTCGTATGAAATCGTCCGAAAGGAAAATCCGAATGGGCTGATTTTTGCCAACTTGGGCAGTGAGGCAACAGCTCGTCAGGCGAAGGAAGCTGTCGAAATGATTGAGGCGGATGCGCTGCAGATTCACCTGAATGTGATTCAGGAAATTGTCATGCCCGAAGGCGACAGAAGCTTTAGCGGCGCTCTTTCCCGTATTGAACAAATCTGCAGCGAAATCAAAGTGCCTGTCATAATAAAAGAAGTAGGCTTCGGAATGAGCAAAGAATCAGCAAGAAAGCTGTATGACGCTGGTGCGGCAGCTGTTGATATCGGCGGTTACGGAGGGACAAATTTCTCGAAAATAGAAAATCTCCGAAGACAGCGCCAGATCACTTTTTTCAACTCATGGGGGATTTCAACAGCAGCGAGCTTGGCGGAAATCGGCTCTGAGTTTCCCGGTAAAACAACGATTGCGTCCGGCGGCCTTCAAAACGCGCTTGATGTCGCGAAGGCGATAGCTCTTGGGGCTTCCTGTACCGGAATGGCAGGGCACTTCTTAAAAGCGCTGACTGAAAAAGGCGAAGAAGGGCTGCTTGAAGAGATTCAGCTGATGCTGGAGGAATTAAAAATGATTATGACTGTGCTTGGCACCAGTACGATTTCTGATTTGCAAAAGGCTCCTCTTGTCATAAAAGGTGAGACTCATCACTGGCTGACAGAGAGAGGCATTCATACTTCCAATTACAATGTGCGTTAACAGCTGTATAAGAAAAGCCCAAAACGGTGTGAGTTTTGGGCTTTTTGTATTATGATTTACGCTTTTTAAATTTGCCGTTTTGTTCAAGGCTGGTGGCTCCGTCATAGTGAATCGATTGGTCCCGGTCTGATTCCACTCTGCCCGAAGCCTTGAGTTTTTTCTCCTGTCTGTCTTTTCCCATGATCATTCTCCTTTACGTGAAGCGGTTTGTTTAAAAAAAGTGTTTAGACTCCATACTGGGAGTATGGAGGAAGCGATATGGAACAATTTTATTATTATTGGTCAATGTGGTTTTTGTGGGTGCTGACAACCTTTATTCTTGGAAAGACGAAAAGGCGCTTTGTCGTCTCAGTATTTATTTTGACTAATATCATCTTAAGCATACATCACTTTACTTTATATTTTTCTCTGAATGCGGCGTACGTGATGTTTCTCGTTTGCGGGTGTGTCTATGCCGGATATTTAGGGATGTATAAACGATTTCGCTATATCATGGTGCACCTGACGCTTGTTTCCGGGTATGCGTTTGTTTATCTTTTTGCATTATATGATCCGGTTTGGTTCATCATAAAACCTGAGTGGACCGCTGTTGTATTATGTGTGCTTTTGACTGCTTCTGTTGAAAGGG
The DNA here is from genome assembly GCF_054161355.1 of Bacillus sp. PK3-037. Classification (NCBI taxonomy): domain Bacteria; kingdom Bacillati; phylum Bacillota; class Bacilli; order Caryophanales; family Bacillaceae; genus Bacillus; species Bacillus sp. PK3-037. The sequence goes on from NZ_CP096408.1 coordinate 1,802,937, forward strand.
ATTTTCAGATGCAGCTTGCCTTATATGTTCTAGGAATGTGCCAAGGCGAACTCGTGTATTCTTTTGTCATTCAACAATTGGCAGGACATACGGCTGTCGGAGGTTTTCAATGGCTTAACGCGTGCTCTGCGGGAACGATATTGCTGTTTGGCATATCAAAATATGAACAGCTCGCCAGTCAAATTGGCCAGAAAGGCAAAAGATCAAACAAAGGAGCTACTAAAATGTCATGAGTGATTACATCTATCCGATTATTGCGGGGGTCATAGCAGGAGTCGCCACAAGGCTGTATATGCTGAAAACAGATTACCGTCAGTATCCGACCTATATTCACGGAAAAGTCATTCATATTGCACTTGGGCTTATTGCGGCAGGGTTAGGGGCAATTATTATGCCTGCGCTATTACAGGAGGAGTTTACGGCCATCACGTTTTTGACGCTTGCAGCCACTCAATTCAGAGATGTCAGAAATATGGAGCGGAATACGCTGACACAAATGGATTCGTACGAACTTGTCTCAAGAGGAAGCACCTATATTGAAGGAATCGCCATTGCGTTTGAAAGCAGAAATTATATCGTGATTTTTACTGCTCTTTTGACAACATCGGCGTATGTGTTTTTCTCAATCTGGGCTGCTGTCATCACCGCTGTTGTTTGTTTTTTGTTAGCAATGAAATTTATGTCCGGCAGTGTATTGAAAGATATTGTGGATATTGAGTACATAGAGCCTCACTTCGACGGACCGGGTCTGTTTGTAGATAATATTTATATGATGAACATCGGACTTCCGGAGAAACAGGAGCTGATTTTAAAGCATGGGATGGGGTTTATTTTAACGCCTAAAAATTTTAATTCAGCTGCAACCATTGCCAACCTAGGTCAGCGCCAGGCCATTTTATTTGATGTCTCCAATGTGCTGGGAGTGTATCGGGACTCAGGAGAGCCGTCCCTGACGCCAATCGCGAAAAGGGATCTTAATGACGGAAGAGTGGGCGTTTTTGTCCTGCCCCAAATTCATCACCCGGAAACAGCTGTTCAGATTATCAGCAATGTTCCGACCTTGGAAAACGCGATCAGAATGCCTACGGAATTTATCAAAAAACAGGATAAGGTGATAGGATGAGTGAATCGCTGACGAAAGTGATTTTGTCTGTTATCACGACAAACCGGAACCGTGCTTCAGGAGGGACACCCATCTTTTTTTGTAATGACCAAAAAGAGATGGAGCTTTTCGCTAAAAACCTTGAGGCAATCCTTGATGGAATTGCCCATAGAATCGGGGAAGATGTTTATTTGATCGTGAAACATTTTTAAGAATAGTTGTGATCCGAGTAAAAACTGATATAATAAATGAGTTAAGCCCTTCCTCTGAAGGGTTTCTTTTCATAAAAGTGAATGAGATGATTTAAATAACCGGTTGAGAATTTATGTAAAAATGAAAGCGGCTGGATCGAAAGGAAGGGTACTATGGGTAAACCTGTCGTAGCCATTGTCGGGAGACCGAATGTAGGAAAATCCACAATCTTTAACCGGATTGCGGGTGAGAGAATTTCAATAGTAGAAGATACCCCTGGTGTGACAAGGGATCGGATATACAGCTCGGCTGAATGGCTGAATTATGATTTTAATTTGATTGATACGGGCGGTATTGATATCGGTGATGAGCCGTTTCTAACACAGATACGCGAGCAGGCCGAAATCGCCATGGATGAAGCGGATGTCATTATTTTTATGGTGAATGGCCGTGAAGGTGTGACTGCTGCTGATGAAGAAGTAGCGAAAATTTTGTACCGCACGAAAAAACCTGTTGTTTTAGCGGTAAACAAACTGGATAACACAGAAATGAGAGCGAATATTTATGATTTTTATTCGCTGGGCTTTGGTGAACCGTATCCGGTTTCAGGAACACACGGACTGGGACTCGGAGATCTATTGGATGCCGCAGCGGAGCATTTTAAAAATATCCCTGAAACAAAATACGATGATGAAGTCGTTCAATTTTGCCTGATCGGACGCCCGAATGTAGGAAAGTCTTCTCTGGTAAACGCGATTCTTGGCGAAGATCGTGTCATTGTGAGTAATGTGGCAGGAACAACAAGAGATGCCGTTGATACAACATTTACTTATAACCAGCAGGATTTTGTCATTGTAGACACTGCCGGCATGAGAAAAAAAGGTAAAGTGTATGAAACGACAGAAAAGTACAGCGTGCTGCGGGCGCTGAAAGCCATCGACCGCTCTGAAGTTGTTGCGGTGGTGCTTGACGGTGAGGAAGGCATTATCGAACAGGACAAGCGAATCGCGGGTTATGCACATGAAGCAGGCAAGGCTGTCGTGATCGTAGTGAATAAATGGGATGCTGTTGACAAAGATGAAAGCACGATGAAAGAATTTGAACAAAATATCCGCGACCATTTTCAATTTCTTGACTATGCACCGATTCTGTTCATGTCAGCATTAACGACAAAACGGATTCATACGCTCATGCCTGCGATCATTAAAGCAAGTGAAAATCACTCACTTCGTGTCCAGACGAATGTCTTAAATGATATCATTATGGATGCGGTGGCAATGAACCCGACACCGACTCATAACGGGTCACGCTTGAAAATTTATTATGCGACTCAAGTTGCGGTGAAGCCGCCGAGTTTTGTTGTGTTTGTAAACGATCCCGAACTGATGCATTTTTCATACGAACGATTTTTAGAAAACCGAATCAGAGACGCGTTCGGTTTTGAGGGGACACCAATCAAAATATTTGCAAGAGCTAGAAAATAAAAAGGTGTGAATCAAAATGAAAAAAGTAACAATGCTTGGAGCAGGGAGCTGGGGAACCGCGCTGGCTTTGGTTTTAACCGATAACGGAAATGAAGTATGCGTCTGGGCTCACCGTGCAGAGTTAATACATCAAATCAATGAGCTGCACGAGAATAAAGACTATTTGCCAAATGTTAAGCTGCCTACAACTATGAAAGGGACAACCAATATGAAAGAAGCTGTGTCAGACGCAGATTTCATCATAGTTGCTGTTCCGACCAAAGCGATTCGGGAAGTGTTGAGACAGGCAGTGCCTTTTATGACGAAAAAAGCAGTTTTTGTTCATGTGAGTAAGGGGATAGAGCCGGATTCGCTCCTGCGCATTTCTGAAATTATGGAAATTGAGCTCCCGAGTGATGTCAGAAAGGACATTGTCGTGCTCTCCGGGCCGAGCCATGCTGAAGAAGTAGGACTCCGGCATCCGACAACCGTCACTTCCTCTTCAAAGAGCATGCAGGCTGCAGAAGAGGTGCAGGATCTGTTTATAAACCACAATTTTCGGGTGTACACAAATCCTGACATTATCGGTGTAGAAATCGGAGGCGCTCTGAAAAATATTATCGCCCTTGCTGCTGGCATCACAGACGGCTTAGGATACGGCGATAATGCCAAAGCTGCTTTGATTACGCGGGGGCTTGCTGAAATTGCGAGACTCGGCACAAAAATGGGCGGGAATCCGCTAACGTTTTCCGGATTGACAGGTGTCGGAGACCTGATTGTTACGTGCACAAGTGTTCACTCCAGAAACTGGCGTGCCGGCAATTTACTCGGAAAAGGGTACAAGCTTGAGGACGTTCTCGAAGAAATGGGAATGGTCGTTGAGGGAGTGCGCACGACAAAAGCGGCTTACCAGCTTTCAGAAAAATATCAGGTGCAAATGCCGATTACAGAAGCCCTTCATCAAGTTCTGTTTAATGGACAAAAGGTAGAAACCGCTGTTGAATCCTTAATGGCGAGAGGGAAAACCCATGAGATGGAGGACTTGGTGAATACATTTGATAACCAAGTTAAATAAAAGTGTCAACGGAATAGAAATCCGCATATTCTAATTGCACGAAAGCCCGAAACACAGAAGAATACCCAAGCCTTGGGATCTCCTGAAACATTTTGCCGATTTAGGCAAGAGAGGATGCATCTGTATGCAAAGTCGCATACTATAGCATCGAAGTCCAAGAGAGTGTTTCTTAAACGTAGGTGAATATAGTCAATTTGACTGAAGCAAAGTCCCCCTCTTTGCTTCAGTTTTTTTATTCTATCAAAGGATGGAAAATCTGGTTGATCTTTTCAAGCGCTGTATATTAAAATAAAATGTAACGCTTACAAAACAAATGGCGGAGGGGGCGCGGGTCATTTGAGTCTGGCATTGATCAAAATGTGGTTTGCCCTTGGTTCCATGGGGCTGATGTTTCTGGCCGTAGCATGCATCTATTTAAGCCGTTTTAAATGCCGAAGCCGTTTTCTGAAGATTGCGGTTTCGTCGTTTGCTTACATGTGTGTATTGATTTCAGGAATTATTGTATTTGTGGTGGTATTCAGCGGCCCTGTTAATGAATAAAGCTGTAAAAGGAAGTGCTGTATGGGTAAACTGAAGTGCGCTATGATTTTTGTAGCAGTGATTTTCTTATCTGGATGTTTATATCCGCATGAGCGGAAAAGCAGTGTACAAGCCACTCCATATCAAGACCAATTAAAGCTGGTTCAATCAGCCGTTGATGAATTTCAAAAGGCAAACGGAGGACTGCTTCCAATTCAAACAAAAGATATGTCAACACCGCTTTATCAAAAATATCCGATAGATTTTAACCGTTTAGCGCCGAGATATATGGCTGAACCTCCAAGCACGGCATATGAAAGCGGCGGAGACTATCAATACGTGCTTGTCGATGTAGAGAATAATCCGACTGTTAAACTGATTGATGTAAAGATGGCGGAAAAAATACGTGATATCAAATTACGCGTTCAAATGTACCGCCAAGAACATAAATATCCGCCATATCAGGATGTATTAGCGCGTGACTTGTTTACGCTTGATGGGAAAAAACTAGGGGAGGCTGACTCTCTTTCTGTCACAAGCCCTATCTCAGGAAACTCCCTGCCGCTTATGATTGACGGAGACGGAGAAATTTATGCCGACTATCGGACAGAGCTCGTTTCCTGTCTCAAAAAAAGCAAAAAAACTTTTAAACCCGGCACGGAAATACAGGACATAATATGGGAAGAGACGCCTTTTGTCCCCGTATTTTCAGTGAAATATACCGTTAATGACAAACAAGAACCTGTTTTTTTAGAAAATGATATAAAAAAGGAATGAACCTTTCTCCCTTGCATACAAATAGGGAGAAAGGTTTTTTTATACTTTAATAGATTAAGGATGGAAAATTTTCTAAAGATGTCATATTGAAATAGGACAACGTCATACACATATAGTGTCCTGTGTTTGATTGAAAAAGGTTAATAAAATTGATAAGGATAGGAAGTCCGGGAGGGGATCACTTGGAAAAGGTCGATATTTTCAAGGATATCGCTGAACGAACAGGAGGCGATATATACTTAGGAGTCGTTGGTGCTGTCCGTACAGGGAAATCCACGTTTATTAAGAAATTTATGGAGCTTGTGGTGCTCCCGAATATCAGTAATGAAGCAGACCGGGCACGTGCGCAGGATGAACTGCCTCAAAGCGCAGCCGGAAAAACGATTATGACTACAGAGCCTAAATTTGTTCCGAATCAGGCGATGTCTGTTCATGTATCAGACGGACTCGATGTCAATATAAGATTAGTAGATTGTGTAGGCTACACAGTGCCGGGTGCGAAAGGATACGAGGATGAAAACGGCCCGCGGATGATTAATACACCTTGGTACGAAGAACCGATCCCGTTTCATGAGGCTGCTGAAATCGGAACGCGGAAGGTGATTCAAGAACATTCGACCATCGGAGTGGTTATTACGACAGACGGCACGATTGGCGATATCGCCAGAAGTGACTATATAGAGGCGGAAGAAAGAGTCATTGAAGAGCTGAAAGAAGTCGGAAAACCCTTTATTATGGTCATTAACTCAGTAAAACCGTATCACCCGGAGACAGAGGCGATGCGCCAGGATTTAAGCGAGAAATACGATATCCCTGTTTTGGCAATGAGCGTAGAAAGTATGCGGGAAAACGATGTACTGAATGTTCTCAGAGAGGCTCTTTATGAGTTTCCAGTGCTTGAAGTAAATGTAAATCTCCCAAGCTGGGTCATGGTGCTGAAAGAAAACCATTGGCTGCGCGAGAGCTATCAGGAATCAGTGAAGGAAACTGTTAAGGATATTAAACGGCTCCGTGATGTCGACAGGGTTGTCGGTCAATTCAGCGAGTTTGAGTTTATTGAAAGTGCCGGATTAGCCGGGATTGAGCTCGGCCAAGGGGTTGCAGAAATTGATTTGTATGCGCCCGACCATTTATATGATCAAATCCTAAAAGAAGTGGTAGGCGTTGAAATCAGGGGCAGAGACCACCTGCTTGAGCTGATGCAGGATTTTGCCCATGCGAAAACGGAATATGACCAGGTGTCCGATGCCTTAAAAATGGTTAAACAGACGGGATACGGCATTGCAGCGCCTGCTTTAACTGACATGAGTCTGGATGAGCCGGAAATTATACGGCAAGGCTCACGATTCGGCGTAAGATTGAAAGCTGTCGCACCGTCAATCCATATGATCAAAGTGGATGTCGAAAGCGAATTTGCGCCGATTATCGGAACTGAAAAACAAAGCGAGGAACTGGTGCGTTACTTAATGCAGGACTTTGAGGATGATCCGCTTTCAATTTGGAACTCTGACATTTTTGGAAGATCGCTCAGCTCTATCGTGAGAGAAGGGATTCAGGCAAAGCTGTCACTGATGCCTGAAAATGCACGGTATAAATTAAAAGAAACATTAGAAAGAATCATAAACGAAGGATCAGGCGGCTTAATCGCCATTATCCTGTAATGCGGGGAGACCTCTTTATAGAATAGGAGGTCTTTTTTCTTTGCTCTTAATATTGGAAAAGGATCAAGGAATAGGATGAAAAAAGGAAAAAAAGGAATATTTGTTCGATAAATCACGGTAAATCCTTGACGAGCAAGGGATTGACGCTTTAAAATGCTTGATATGGCTTTTTATATGTGTTACTCTACATACAGAAATTCTTCACTCTGATGGACAAACATTCCTTGGAGTGCAGTTTTTCTTAAAAGCCGTTTAATTGTCTTTCTCTTGCTTGTCTGATTTTTTTCTCAGGCAGGTTTAGAATCAGACTGAACTGTGAAGAAATGATAATAAACGAACTGAGCTTATTCCTTTTGGGAGGAGGTGAAAGGCATGAACAAAACAGAACTTATCAATGCGGTTGCGGAAGCAAGCGAATTGTCTAAAAAAGACGCGACAAAAGCAGTTGACTCTGTTTTTGATACGATCTTAGATGCACTTAAAAACGGTGATAAAATTCAACTGATCGGTTTTGGTAACTTCGAGGTGCGTGAACGTTCTGCACGTAAAGGACGCAATCCTCAAACAGGTGAAGAAATCGAAATTCCAGCAAGCAAAGTACCTGCTTTCAAACCAGGTAAAGCGCTTAAAGACGCAGTTGCCGGAAAATAATTGTGAATATAGATCGTGTATGCATCTAGATTACATACACTTTATTTCTTCACAGAAAAGCCCCTTCTTAAGGGGCTTTTCATTTTTTTAGGAGCGTGTGCATTCACTTTGCTTTTAGCGGGGCATGTGTGCTAGAATCGAAATTAAATGTATTCATTGGTGGAGGACACAGAACATGAAAGAAGTTAATAAAGAACAAATCGAACAAGCTGTTCGTCAAATTTTAGAAGCGATCGGAGAGGACCCAAACAGAGAAGGGCTTCTTGATACTCCGAAACGAGTCGCAAAGATGTATGCCGAAGTATTCTCCGGCTTGAATGAAGATCCAAAAGAACATTTCCAGACTATCTTCGGTGAGGACCATGAGGAGCTTGTTCTTGTAAAAGATATCGCGTTTCATTCTATGTGTGAGCATCACCTTGTTCCTTTTTACGGAAAAGCACATGTTGCATATATACCGCGGGGCGGAAAAGTCACAGGGCTCAGCAAATTGGCGCGTGCCGTTGAGGCAGTTGCAAAGCGTCCGCAGCTTCAGGAGCGCATCACTTCTACAATTGCAGAAAGCATCGTAGAAACGCTTGATCCGCATGGCGTAATGATTGTTGTTGAAGCAGAGCATATGTGCATGACAATGCGTGGCGTAAGAAAGCCGGGCGCCAAAACAGTCACTTCAGCTGTCAGAGGCATTTTCAAAGATGATGCTGCTGCACGTTCAGAAGTATTGGAACATATTAAACGCCAGGACTAATAAAGATAGAGGGTGCTATAAATGAACGAAAAGCATTCAAGCGATTTTGTCATCATTAAAGCAATTGAGGATGGAGTGAATGTGATCGGCCTGACAAGGGGAACGGACACAAAGTTTCACCATTCCGAAAAACTCGACAAGGGAGAAGTCATCATTGCTCAGTTTACAGAGCATACTTCTGCCATTAAAGTCAGAGGAGAGGCGCTCATTCAAACCGCATACGGAGAAATGAAAAGCGAAAAAAAATAAGCTGGCTGTCCCCGCTGTTTTAAAGCAATGCTCGCAAACAGCGGGAGGATACAGCCAATTTGTTTTTTTTATGCTATAATGATACCTGCGTAATCTTATGACAAAATAAAACTCATACATATGATTTAGAAATAAATGTGAATTTGGGGACAAGGGTGATATTTTTGCAAGACATCTACGGAACTTTAGCCAATCTGAACACGAAAATAAAACAAAAGCTGTCTCATCCTTATTTAGCGAAGCATATTTCTGCGCCTAAGATCGATGAGGATAAGCTTCTTCTTTTTCATGCATTATTTGAGGAAGCCGACATAAAAAACAATGACAGAGAAAATTATATTGTAACAGCGATGCTTGTACAAAGCGCCCTTGATACCCATGATGAAGTAACGACAGCCAGAGTCATAAAACGAGACGAAAACAAGAACCGCCAATTGACTGTTCTTGCAGGCGATTATTTCAGCGGACTGTACTATTCATTACTATCTGAAATGAAGGATATCTACATGATTAGAACGCTCGCTACAGCAATTAAAGAAATCAATGAACATAAAATTCGTCTGTATGACCGATCTGTAAAGGACGAACACCATTTTTTCGAAAGTGTCGGCATCGTTGAATCAGCTCTATTCCATCGGGTGTCTGAACATTTCAATCTCCCGCGCTGGAAGAAGCTATCGAGTGATTTTTTTGTATATAAGCGGCTTATGACCGGAAATGATACATTTTTAGATGTGATCGGCAGTGTTATACAGCTGGGGAAAACAAAAGAAGAGATGCTGGAAGAGTGTTTTAAGAAAGCAAAGAACAGCATTGAGTCACTTCTGCCTCTAAGCTCACCTATTCAGCAAATTTTATTAAACCGCCTGAAGACAATCAGCCAAGATCAAACTTATCATCAGAAAGTGGAAGAAGGGTAACCATTATGCAGGACTCAAAAGAACAGCGGGTACACGGAGTATTTGAAAAAATATATAAAAACTACGACCAAATGAACTCTGTCATCAGTTTTCAGCAGCACAAAAAATGGCGTGATAAAACGATGCGCATCATGGGTGTAAAAGAAGGTGCCAAAGCTCTTGATGTTTGCTGCGGAACAGCTGACTGGACGATCGCTCTTGCAAAAGCAGCCGGTAAAACCGGTGAGATAAAGGGTTTGGATTTCAGCGAAAACATGCTGAGCGTCGGCAAACAGAAAGTAAAAGACGGCGGTTTCAGTCAAATCGAACTGCTGCACGGAAATGCAATGGAGCTCCCTTTTGATGATAATACATTTGATTTTGTAACAATTGGCTTCGGACTGCGTAATGTGCCTGATTATTTGACCGTACTGAAAGAAATGAGACGTGTGGTGAAGCCTGGCGGCCAAGTGGTATGCCTGGAAACCTCACAGCCTGAAATGTTCGGATTCAGACAGGCCTACTTTATGTATTTTAAGTATATTATGCCGTTTTTCGGGAAACTGTTTGCGAAAAGCTATAAAGAATACTCGTGGCTCCAAGAGTCAGCCAGAGAATTTCCTGGTATGAAGGAACTGGCAGGCCTGTTTGAAGAGGCGGGTCTGAAAAATGTCAAATATCATTCGTTTACTGGCGGAGTCGCTGCCACGCATATCGGATGGAAATGAAAACACAGATGTTTGGGTGAATGATATGAAATTTAAAATGGCCTACTCTTTTTTAAATGACGATATTGATGTAATTGAAAGGGAGCTTGAACAAACCGTACGCTCCGATTATCCGCTTTTGAGCGAGGCGGGTCTTCATCTATTGCAGGCAGGAGGCAAACGGATTCGGCCTGTCTTCGTTCTGCTTTCCGGCATGTTTGGCGATTACGATATCAATAAGATTAAATATGTCGCTGTCACTCTGGAAATGATTCATATGGCATCGTTGGTTCATGATGATGTCATTGACGATGCGGAGCTTCGCCGGGGAAAGCCGACGATCAAAGCCAAATGGGATAACCGAATTGCGATGTATACAGGAGATTATATGCTTGCCGGATCTCTTGAAATGATGACGAGAATTAATGAACCGAAAGCGCATCGGATTTTGTCACAGACCATTGTTGAAGTGTGTCTTGGAGAGATTGAACAAATCAAAGACAAATACAATATGGAACAGAATCTCAGAACGTATCTGCGGCGCATAAAGAGAAAAACGGCGCTTCTTATCGCTGTCAGCTGTCAGCTGGGGGCTATTGCGTCCGGAGCTGAAGAGAAGATTCATAAGGCGCTCTACTGGTTTGGATATTATGTCGGCATGTCTTATCAAATCATTGATGATATTCTTGATTTTACTTCAACTGAAGAAGAACTGGGTAAACCGGTTGGAGGCGATTTGCTTCAAGGAAATGTTACATTGCCTGTCCTATATGCATTAAAAAATCCAGCTTTAAAGAATCAGCTTAAATTAATTAACAGCGAGACGACACAAGAACAGCTTGCGCCCATTATTGAAGAAATCAAAAAGACAGATGCAATTGAAGCATCGATGGCAGTGAGCGAGATGTATCTGCAAAAAGCTTTCCAAAAACTTAACACGCTCCCGAGAGGGCGTGCGCGTTCTTCTCTTGCAGCCATCGCAAAATATATCGGTAAAAGAAAATTTTAATTTTTTGTAGATATTAAGAAATTTCTCCGCCCCGGATTGATTAATTATCTGAAAGATGTTACGATTTCGGTGTGCAATGTGAAAGCCTATACATACATATGATGGGGTGGAGAATGTGATGGAAAAGACTTTTATCATGGTGAAACCGGACGGTGTCCAACGGCAGCTGATCGGAGAAATTTTATCTAGATTCGAACGTAAGGGCTTACAATTAGCTGGCGCAAAGCTGATGAGAGTAACTGAACAAATGGCCGAGAAACACTATTCCGAACATCAAGGGAAGCCTTTCTTTGGAGAACTTGTTGAGTTTATTACTTCCGGACCAGTTTTTGCGATGGTGTGGGAAGGCGAAAATGTCGTTGAAGTGACCAGGCAGCTGATTGGAAAAACAAACCCTAAAGAAGCATTGCCAGGCACCATTCGCGGGGATTTCGGCATGTTTGTCGGAAAAAATATTATCCACGGCTCTGATTCTCTGGAAAGCGCTGAGCGTGAGATTAATATTTTCTTTAAGGATGAAGAGTTAGTATCATATCAACAACTCATGACAGGCTGGATCTATTAATCATTGCTGAAAAAGCCGAGAGAAGAACCGGTATCTGCACTCCGCCGGTTTCGGCTTTTTTGTAAAGGTTTACATTGATTTGAATAATGGCTAAACGACAGGGGATCTACCACTGTCTTTACCAATCATCTGAAATCAGCTGAAAAGCTGATTTTTTTATTTGAAACAATACAATTTCCTGATAAAACAGGCTATACTAGGACAAAAGACAGCGAGACTGGGAGAGAAGAGATGGATACATACAGCGTATTTACAACCAAATGGAAACAATTAACTGGAGTTGATTTAACTTTATACAAAGAAGCGCAAATGAAGAGAAGGCTGACATCCCTATATGAGAAAAAAGGTTTTCAAAGCTTTAAGGATTTTGCAGTCGCATTAGAAAAGGATCAGGCGCTTTTAAATGAAACATTGGACAGAATGACGATTAATGTTTCAGAATTTTATCGAAATTATAAAAGATGGGAAGTTCTTGAAACAGCTATTTTGCCTTTAATCAAACATTCAAAGCCTTTAAAAATATGGAGCGCGGCATGCTCTACAGGGGAGGAGCCTTATACGCTCGCAATGATTTTAGACCAGCAGAAAGGGCTCCCAGGCTATCAGATTTTGGCGACTGATATAGATGATAAAGCATTGGAAAAAGCGAAAAAAGGCGTGTATCAGGAGCGGTCTTTGCAAGAAGTGCCGTCTTCTGTGAAGGATCGTTATTTTACTCAAAACGCTGATAAGAGCTATGAAGTGAAACAGGACATAAAGAAGAACATTAGGTTTCAAAAACATAATCTGCTTGCGGATCGCTACGAGCAAGACTTTGATTTGATTGTGTGCCGCAATGTTTTTATTTATTTTACTGAAAACGCAAAGGAAGAGCTGTACTTAAAAATGGCGCATAGCTTAAAAAAGAATGGGGTTCTCTTTGTCGGCAGCACAGAACAGATCTTCAATCCGGAGAAATTCGGCCTTTCTCCCGCGGATACATTCTTTTATCAAAAAAGATAGACTGACTTTTTGCTGAAAAATATGTTATAGTAGTCTTACTTAAAAGCGTTAATGCGATGAAGGGAGAAGAAGTCATGAGATATTTAACAGCCGGTGAATCACACGGCCCCCAATTGACAACCATTATTGAAGGTGTGCCTGCGGGGCTTTACATAACTGAGGAAGATATCAACTTTGAGCTTGGCAGACGCCAGAAAGGCCATGGCCGCGGGCGCCGCATGCAGATCGAAAAGGACCAGGCGAAAATTATGAGCGGGGTGCGCCATGCCCGCACTCTCGGTTCACCAATCGCACTTGTCGTAGAAAATAACGATTGGAAACACTGGACTAAAATTATGGGTGCGGCTCCGATTACTGAGGAAGAAGAAAAGGAAATGAAACGCCAAATCTCCAGACCAAGACCGGGACACGCAGATTTAAACGGTGCGATTAAATATAACCACCGCGATATGAGAAATGTGCTTGAGCGCTCTTCAGCGCGTGAAACGACCGTAAGAGTGGCGGCAGGCGCTGTCGCTAAAAAGATCCTTTCTGAGCTTGGCATTAAGGTAGCGGGACACGTATTACAGATCGGGGCAGTTAAGGCGGAAAAAACGGATTATACTTCAATTGATGACTTGAAGCGTGTGACTGAAGAGTCTCCGGTCAGATGCTACGATGAAGAAGCAGGCAAAAAAATGATGGATGCCATTGACGAAGCGAAGGCAAACGGAGATTCCATCGGCGGAATTGTGGAAGTGATTGTTGAAGGGATGCCGGTGGGCGTGGGCAGCTACGTTCATTATGACCGTAAACTGGACAGCAAGCTTGCTGCGGCAGTACTGTCTATTAATGCATTTAAAGGTGTGGAATTCGGCATCGGTTTTGAAGCGGCCGGAAGAAACGGAAGCGAGGTTCATGACGAGATCATTTGGGACGAAGAAAAAGGATATACGCGTGCTACGAACAGACTTGGCGGATTGGAAGGCGGCATGACGACAGGAATGCCAATCGTTGTCCGCGGAGTCATGAAGCCGATTCCGACATTATATAAACCGCTGAAAAGTGTGGATATCGAAACGAAAGAACCGTTTTCTGCCAGCATTGAACGTTCAGACAGCTGCGCAGTGCCAGCGGCAAGTGTAGTGGCGGAAGCTGCTGTTGCATGGGAAATTGCGAATGCTGTTGTTGAACAATTCGGCTTAGACCAAATTGACCGCATTAAAGAAAACGTGGAGAATATGAGAAAACTGTCGAGGGAATTTTAATGAAAACACTGCATGTTCAAACCGCTTCCTCTTCGTATCCTGTATTTATCGGACAAGAAATCAGAAAAAAGGCTTGTGAACTATTAACCTCGCTAAACAGGCCATTAACACGCATTATGCTTGTTACCGATGAAGAAGTGGATCGCCTCTACGGTGATGAAATGCTTCACCTGCTGGAAGAAAAATGGCCTGTGAAAAAAGTGACGGTGCCGAGCGGAGAGCAGGCGAAATCAATGGATATGTACACGAAGCTGCAGAGTGAAGCGATTCGATTTCATATGGATCGCTCCTCATGCATCATCGCTTTTGGAGGCGGTGTTGTAGGAGATCTTGCTGGATTTGTGGCTGCCACTTTTATGCGCGGCATTGATTTCATTCAAATGCCTACAACGCTTTTGGCGCATGACAGCGCGGTCGGAGGAAAAGTAGCGGTGAATCATCCGCTTGGAAAAAATCTGATCGGCGCATTTTATCAGCCCAAAGCCGTGCTTTACGATACGGACTTTCTCCGTTCCCTACCGGAAAAAGAGCTTCGGTCCGGGATGGCAGAAGTGATTAAGCATGCTTTTATTTATGACAGAGAATTCCTGAAAGACCTGCTGGACATTCACTCACTGAACGATATCACCAGCGGGCAGCTGAATGACATGATTTTTAAAGGCATTTCGATTAAAGCGTCTGTCGTTCAGCAGGATGAAAAGGAAGAAGGAATCAGAGCCTATCTTAACTTTGGGCATACACTCGGCCACGCAATTGAGGCGGAGTATGGCTACGGACAGATCACTCACGGTGATGCGGTAGCACTCGGTATGCAGTTTGCTTTATATATAAGTGAACAGGAAGCCGGCTGTGAAATGGACAGAAATCGATTAGTCAGCTGGCTTAAGAACCTGGGCTATCCAAGCCGCATTAAAAAAGAAACGGCAACTTCCGTGCTTTTAGACCGTATGATGAATGATAAAAAAACCCGCGGCGGTATGATTCAATTCATCGTTCTCAAAGAATTAGGAAAAGTCGCCGACCATACGTTTTCAAGAGATGAACTTGAGAGCTGGCTGAACAAATGGCGAATGGAGGAGACATCATGATGATTCGTGGAATTCGCGGAGCAACGACAGTCGAAACGGACACTGAAGAAGAAATTTTACAAAAAACCAAACAGCTGTTAGAAAAAATGATAGAAGAAAACAAAACAAAGCCGGAAGATGTTGTTCAAATGCTTCTATCGGCGACACCTGACCTGCACTCTGTTTTCCCGGCAAAAGCTGTCCGTGAGCTTTCTGGCTGGCAGTATGTGCCGGTAACATGTATGCAGGAAATGGATGTTACAGGCGGGCTGAAAAAATGCATAAGGGTCATGATGACTGTTCAGACTGATGTTCCTCAGAATCAAATCAGACATGTCTATTTAGAAAAAGCGGTTGTATTAAGACCCGATTTATCATTGACAAAAAATAATGAATTGTAATACGATTAGAACAGCTTAGAAATACACAAGAGTGTGTATAAAGCTTAGTGAATGAGTTGAGTTAGAGAATAGGGTAGCAGAGAATGAGTGTAGTTGAGCTGAGACATGTATGTTTATTCTACCCAAAAGAAGCCTTTCTTTTGGGTTTATTTTGTTATATCTTGATTTTCCCTCTCATGCCTTCTTCTCATTCTCCTTGCCAAAAGGAGTGAGAGCAGATGAATTTCCAATCAAACATTTCTGCATTTTTAGAGGACAGTATGTCCTACCGCACCATACCGATTGTGGAGACATTCACAGTTGACACACTGACACCTATCCAAATGATCGAGCAGCTGGACAGGAAGATCACTTACCTTCTTGAAAGCAAGGATGACACATCAACTTGGTCCAGGTATTCGTTCATCGGCCTTCAGCCATTTCTCACGATCAAAGAACAGCAAAATGATTTTACTGCTCAAGATGAGAATGACCGATCCCTTTACAATGGAAAAGAATTAAAAGAGGTTCTGGATTGGATGAATGCAGCATACAAAATCAAAACGCCAGAGCTTGCCATTCCCTTTGTAGGCGGAGCTGTCGGGTATTTAAGCTATGATATGATCCCGATGATTGAACCTTCTGTTCCCCGCCACAAAAAGGAAACGGAATTTGAAAAGTGTATGCTGTTTGTTTGCAGCACATTAATTGCTTATGACCATGAAACAAAAAACGTCCACTTTATTCAGTATGCTAGATTGAATGGACAAGAAACTGAAGCTGAAAAAATTGCTGTGTTCAATAAAAATCACCAAGAGCTCCAAGGCCTCATTGATAAGTTGATGGATCAAAAAAACATAAAAGAACTGTTTCTTTCATCTGAGTCATATAAGACACCTGGTTTCGATACAGTATCTTCAAATTACGAAAAATCAGCGTTTATGGCAGATGTAGAAAAGATCAAAGAATATATAAAAGCAGGCGACATCTTTCAAGGTGTCCTGTCACAAAAATTTGAGATTCCGATAACAGCAGATTCATTTGAATTGTACAGAGTGCTGCGAATCGTCAATCCTTCGCCGTATATGTATTATATAAAACTCCCGGACAGAGAGATTGTCGGCAGCTCTCCGGAACGGTTAATCCACGTTCAAGACGGGCATTTGGAAATCCATCCGATTGCCGGAACAAGAAAAAGAGGCGCAGACAAAGAGGAAGATGAAAAACTCAAAATTGAGCTGATGAAAGATGAAAAAGAAAAAGCGGAGCATTATATGCTCGTTGATCTAGCTCGAAACGATATCGGCAGAGTGGCTGAGTATGGATCGGTTGCTGTGCCGGAGTTCACAAAGATCGTCTCATTTTCACATGTTATGCACATCATTTCAGTCGTCACAGGGAGGTTGAAAGAGGGAGTTCACCCTGTTGATGCGCTAATGTCGGCTTTTCCTGCGGGAACTTTAACCGGGGCCCCAAAAATCCGCGCCATGCAGCTTTTAAATGAACTAGAGCCGACACCGAGAGAGACATACGGCGGCTGCATCGCCTACATCGGATTTGACGGGAATATCGACTCCTGTATTACGATTCGGACCATGAGCGTAAAAAACGGTGTTGCATCGATACAGGCTGGAGCAGGTATTGTTGCTGATTCTGTGCCGGAAGCCGAATATGAAGAAAGCTGCAACAAAGCGGGCGCACTGCTGAAAACCATTCATATTGCTGAAGACATGTTTCGTAGCAAGGGGGATGAAGCCGATGAACCAATTTCTGCAAACGTGCGTTGATGGAAAGACACTTACTGCCGTTGAAGCGGAAGCGCTTATGAATATGATGATGACAGCAGAAATGACTCCTTCTGAAATGGGCGGCATATTGTCAATCCTGGCTCATCGGGGCGAAACTGCAGAAGAGCTGGCGGGCTTTGTGAAGGCCATGCGGACACATGCCCTTACGGTAGACGGACTTCATGATGTTGTTGACACATGCGGTACAGGCGGTGACGGCATCTCTACCTTTAACATTTCAACGGCATCGGCAATCGTTGCTTCAGCAGCAGGAGCTAAAATTGCAAAGCACGGCAATCGCTCCGTATCTTCTAAAAGCGGAAGCGCAGATGTTCTAGAAGAGCTTGGGATACCAATCCAAACCACACCTGAAGAAGTCAAAATCAGCATTGAAACAAATAATATGGGATTTCTCTTTGCACCGCTTTATCATTCGTCCATGAAACATGTAGCGGGCACAAGAAAAGAGCTCGGATTTAGAACGATTTTTAATCTGCTCGGACCGCTCAGCAATCCTTTGCAGGCGAAGCGTCAGGTGATCGGTGTCTATTCTGCTGAAAAAGCGGGATTGATGGCAAGCGCACTTGAAATGTTCCAGCCGAAGCATGTACTATTCGCAGCAAGCCGTGACGGTTTAGATGAGCTTTCGGTTACATCACCGACCGATGTGATTGAAATAAAGGATGGAGAGCGCCGGGAATATACTGTTTCACCCGAAGACTTCGGCTTCAAAAATGGCAGACTTGAAGATATACAGGTGCAGTCACCGACAGAAAGCGCTCATCTGATTCAGAATATTTTTGAAAATAAAAGCAGCCAATCAGCTTTATATATTACAGCCTTTAATGCCGGCGCTGCGATATACACGGCGGGTATTGCCGAAACACTGAAAGAAGGAACGGAGCTTGCGTTAGAAACGATTGCAAGCGGAGGTGCCGCAGCGCAGCTCTATAGACTGAAACAGAAAGAGGGAGAGATCTATGCTTGAAAACATAATCAATCAAAAAAAAGAAGAAGTCAAAACTCTCACCCTGCCAGAAGAACAGCCTTTTGAAAAACGGTCTTTTAAAGAGGCGCTGGCTAACCCGAACCGTTTTATCGGATTGATTGCCGAAGTCAAAAAAGCGTCGCCGTCAAAAGGACTCATTAAAGAAGAGTTTGTTCCGGAGCAGATTGCAAAAGACTATGAAACTGCGCAGGCAGACGCGCTTTCTGTTTTAACTGACTTTCCGTTTTTCCAAGGGAAAAACAGTTATTTATCAGACGTAAAGCGTACTGTTTCGATTCCGGTGCTGAGAAAAGATTTTATTATTGATTCTATTCAAGTAGAGGAATCAAAGAGAATTGGAGCTGATGCCATATTGTTAATCGGAGAGGTACTTGATCCCGTACAGCTTCACGAGTTGTACCTCGAAGCTGGGGAAAAGGAAATGGACGTGTTAGTTGAGGTTCATGATCAAACGACGCTTGAACAAATAGTAAAGGTATTCACCCCTGATATTCTCGGTATTAATAATCGAAACTTAAAAACGTTTGAAACTTCGCTCGAACAGACGAAACAGATTGCATCCCTAGTTCCGAAAGAATGCTTGCTTGTCAGTGAAAGCGGCATTGGTTCTTTAGAACATTTAACATTTGTCAAAGAACATGGAGCACGAGCTGTTCTCATCGGAGAGTCATTGATGAGACAGCATTCACAGCAAAAAGCAATCCATGCTTTGTATGGGGAGTGAGGTTGTGAAAAAACCGTCATTAAAGTATTGCGGTATACGGTCACTGCAGGACCTGCGGCTTGCAGCGGATTCACAGGCAGATTATCTGGGTTTTATTTTTGCTGACAGTAAACGAAAAGTATCTCCTGCAGATGTGAAAAAGTGGCAGAGCCAAGTTCACACCGAAAAACAGATTGCAGGCGTTTTTGTGAATGAATCGCTGGAAACGATTGCCCGTATAGCAGGCGATTTGCAGCTTGACGTCATCCAGCTTCATGGTGATGAGACACCAAAGGATGCTGAAGTCCTCCGTCTGCTGACAAATTGTGAAATATGGAAGGCGCTCCATCATAACAGCACAGCAATTCAGGACTTGGACCGCTTTAACGGTTCTGTAGACGGTTTTGTGATTGATTCATCTGTAAAAGGGGCAAGAGGCGGGACTGGAGTGGCTTTTGCTTGGGAGTGTGTGCCTGAATATCAGCAGAAAGCTGAACAAACGGGGAAACGGTGTTTCATCGCAGGCGGTGTGAATGCCGACACAATCGCAGACTTATTGAAATGGAAACCGGGCGGAGTCGATCTTGCCAGCGGAATAGAAAAAAACGGACAAAAAGATGACAAACTGATTAGGCTCTTAGAAGAAAGGATGAACCGATATGTATCCATATCCGAATGAAATAGGCAGATACGGCGATTTTGGCGGGAAATTTGTTCCGGAAACTCTTATGCAGCCGTTAGAAGAAATTGAAACAGCATTTAAGGGAATAAAGGATGATCCTGTTTTTAGGGGAGAATATCATAAGCTGTTAGCTGAATATTCCGGCAGGCCGACCGCATTAACATATGCCGATCGAGTCACAGAACATTTAGGCGGCGCTAAAATTTATTTGAAAAGAGAAGATTTAAACCATACAGGTTCCCATAAAATCAACAATGCTTTAGGCCAGGCATTGCTTGCAAAAAAAATGGGCAAAACGAAAATCATTGCAGAAACAGGTGCCGGACAGCATGGAGTAGCCGCCGCCACAGTTGCTGCAAAGTTTGGTTTTTCCTGCATTGTATTTATGGGGGAAGAGGATGTCGCCCGCCAGTCTCTGAACGTATTCCGAATGAAGCTTCTTGGAGCAGAGGTTGTGCCGGTCACAAGCGGAAACGGGACACTGAAGGATGCGACAAATGAGGCTATCCGTTATTGGGTTCAGCATTGTGAGGATCATTTTTACATGATTGGATCGGTTGTCGGACCGCACCCTTACCCGCAAATTGTCCGGGAATTTCAAAAAATGATTGGAGAGGAAGCGAAGGATCAGCTGAAAGACATTGAGGGAACACTGCCGGATAAAGTCGTTGCCTGTGTAGGCGGCGGAAGTAATGCGATAGGCATGTTTCAGGCATTTTTAGACGAAGATGTTGAACTGATCGGTGCTGAAGCGGCAGGAAAAGGAATTGATACCCCGTTTCATGCCGCTACCATTACGAAGGGAACTGTCGGTGTGATTCACGGTTCGCTCACTTACCTCATTCAAGACCAGTACGGTCAAATTATTGAGCCTTATTCAATTTCAGCAGGACTTGACTATCCGGGAATTGGTCCGGAGCACGCCTATTTGCATAAAAGCGGCCGTGTCACATACGATAGCATAACTGACGAAGAAGCAGTAGACGCATTAAAACTATTGTCAGAAAAAGAAGGGATTTTACCAGCGATCGAATCTGCTCATGCATTAGCGAAGGCATTTAAAATCGCAAAAGAGATGGGGCGGGATCAAACTATCCTCGTCTGTTTATCAGGAAGAGGAGATAAGGATGTCAATACATTAATGAACGTATTGGAAGATGAGGTGAAAGCGCATGTTTAAAGCAGACCTGCAGCAGTCGGGAAAGTTGTTTATCCCGTTTATTACAGCGGGTGATCCGTTGCCGGAAGTATCAATCGAACTGGCTAAGTCTCTTCAAAAAGCGGGTGCCACGGCACTTGAGATTGGTGTAGCATATTCAGATCCGCTGGCAGACGGTCCGGTGATTCAGCGGGCTTCAAAACGGGCGCTTGAGAACGGGATGAATATTGTAAAAGCGATTGAATTAGGCGGAGAAATGAAAAAAAATGGCGTCAATATTCCCATTATCCTCTTTACGTATTATAATCCTGTGTTACAATTGAACAAAGAATACTTTTTCGCTTTACTGCGGGAAAATCATATAGACGGCCTGCTTGTTCCGGATCTGCCTTTAGAAGAGAGCGCCATCCTTCAAGCGGAATGCAAAACCCATGAGGTAACGTATATTTCTTTAGTTGCACCGACAAGCGAAAGCCGTTTGAAAATGATTATTGAACAAGCCGAGGGCTTTGTCTACTGTGTATCTTCGTTAGGTGTGACCGGTGTCCGAAATGAGTTCAATTCATCAGCTTATCCATTTATCCGGACAGTGAAGAATCTCAGTTCTGTGCCGGTTGCTGTAGGGTTTGGTATTTCCAGCCGCGAGCAGGTGGTCAAGATGAATGAAATCTGTGACGGTGTCGTAGTGGGAAGTGCGCTCGTCAAAAAGATGGAAGAATTAAAGGATCGGCTCATCAGCACTGAGACGAGAGATCGTGCAGTGCAGGAGTTTGAAGATTACGCGAAGACGTTTGGCGGTTTGTACAGTTTAAAATGAGGTGACTGGATTTGCGTATCAAAGAACATTTAAAACAACTGAAGCCTTATCAGCCGGGTAAACCGATTGAAGAAGTAAAAGCAGAATATGGCTTGGATAAAGTCGTGAAGCTTGCATCAAACGAAAATCCGTACGGCTGTTCGGAAGCTGCAAAAGAGGCGCTTCATCATGAAATTCAACAGCTTGCGCTTTATCCCGATGGATATAGCGCAGCTTTGCGGACAAGGCTCAGTGAGCACCTCAATGTGAGCGAAACATCACTGATTTTCGGCAATGGTTCAGATGAAATCATCCAAATTATATGCCGGGCTTTTTTAAACGACAAAACAAACACGATTGCAGCAGCACCGACTTTTCCGCAATATAAGCATAATGCGGTGATTGAAGGCGCTGAAGTTCGTGAAATTGCCCTTCGTTCTGACGGCTCTCATGATTTAGACGCGATGCTTGAAGCGATTGACGAACAGACTCAAGTCGTTTGGATTTGCAGCCCGAACAACCCGACTGGCACTTATACAGCTGAAGGAGAATTGACTTCATTTCTGAAGTGTGTTCCTTCTCGTGTCCTCGTTGTTCTTGATGAAGCATATTATGAATATGTAACAGCTGAGGATTACCCGGAAAGCATACCGCTTTTGAATACGTATTCCAATCTGATGATATTGCGCACGTTTTCAAAGGCATACGGTCTGGCG
Source organism: Bacillus sp. PK3-037 (assembly GCF_054161355.1). Classification (NCBI taxonomy): domain Bacteria; kingdom Bacillati; phylum Bacillota; class Bacilli; order Caryophanales; family Bacillaceae; genus Bacillus; species Bacillus sp. PK3-037. The sequence continues at coordinate 1,825,102 of NZ_CP096408.1, forward strand.
GCGCTTAGAGTCGGATACGGTATTGCTGACGAAAAATTGATCCGCCAGATAGAGCCGGCAAGAGAGCCGTTTAACACCAGCCGTCTTGGCCAGGCTGCAGCGATTGCAGCCCTTGACGATCAAGAATTTATCGCTTCTTGTATCGAGAAAAATCAAGCAGGCCTTCAGCAGTATTATGATTTTGCGGAAACACACGGATTAAAGTGCTACCCTTCACAGACAAACTTTGTTTTAATAGACTTTAACCGCCCGTCTGATGAGTTGTTTCAGGCATTGCTGCAAAAAGGTTATATTGTCCGATCAGGAAATGCATTAGGGTTCCCGACTTCACTCAGGATTACGATCGGCACGAAAGAGCAAAACGAGGAAATTCTCGCAACTTTAGCTGAAATTTTATAAGAGGTGATCAGTATCACCTCTTTAGTCTATGAACCAGGTGATGACGAATGAATCAAATCAAAGATACAATATTGCTCGCCGGTCTCGGATTGATAGGCGGTTCTATTGCGTTAGCCATCAAAAAAAAACATCCGGAAAAACGCATTATTGGGGTCGATATCTCAGATGAGCAGGTGGTGGCTGCCTTAAAATTAGGTGTGATAGACGAGAGTGCTGATTCGTTTATTGACGGCGCGAAAAAAGCTGAAACCGTTATTATCGCCACTCCTGTTGCGCAAACGCTGCTTATGCTTGAAGAACTGGCCCATTCAGAAATTAAGCATCCGCTTTTGATTACTGACGTAGGAAGCACAAAGCAAAAAGTGGTTCATTACGCCGATCAAGTGCTGCCTGCCGGCTACCAATTTGTCGGAGGGCATCCGATGGCGGGCTCGCATAAATCAGGAGTTGCCGCTGCAAAGGAATTTCTGTTTGAAAATGCGTTTTATATTTTAACCCCAGGCCGTAAAACGGACAGAGAAGCGGTCGATCAGTTAAAACATTTGCTGCAAGGGACGAATGCCCAATTTGTAGAAATGTCGCCTGAAGAGCATGATGGCGTAACAAGCGTGATCAGTCATTTTCCGCATATAGTTGCAGCCAGTCTTGTGCATCAGACCCATCACTCGGAAGAGCTTTATCCGCTTGTGAAGCGGTTTGCTGCCGGCGGTTTTCGGGATATTACCCGGATTGCATCAAGCAGTCCTGCAATGTGGCGTGATATTCTGTTACATAATAAAGATAAGATTTTAGATCGTTTTGATGAGTGGACTCGTGAGATTGAAACGATCCGGACATATGTAGAGCATGGAGATGCGGAAAAACTATTCAATTATTTTAAAACGGCAAAGGACTACCGTGACGGACTGCCTCTCCGCCAGAAGGGCGCAATACCGGCATTTTATGATTTATACGTAGACGTGCCGGATCATCCTGGTGTGATTTCCGAGATAACGGCTATACTTGCTGCGGAACGCATCAGTATAACGAATATCCGCATTATTGAAACGAGAGAAGATATTAACGGGATTTTAAGGATCAGTTTTCAATCCGATGATGACCGCAAACGGGCCGAGCAGTGCATAGAAGCCCACGCGGAATACGAAACTTTTTATGCTGATTGAGGTGGAAAACAATGAAAAGAGAAAAGGTGCAGGCGTTAAACGGCGAAATACATATTCCTGGTGATAAATCCATTTCTCACCGCTCTGTTATGTTTGGCGCGCTTGCGAAAGGCACAACAACTGTTAAAAATTTTCTGCCGGGAGCAGACTGTCTGAGCACCATCGATTGCTTTAGTAAGATGGGTGTTCAAATTGAGCGAAACGGCAGTGATGTAGTCATTCACGGGAAAGGGATGGATTCCCTGCGAGAACCAGAAAGTCTGTTAGACGTCGGTAATTCAGGAACAACGATTCGTCTGATGCTCGGAATTCTTGCGGGCCGCCCTTTTTACAGCGCGGTAGCTGGGGATGAAAGCATTGCGAAACGCCCAATGAAACGTGTAACAGAGCCTCTGAAACAAATGGGCGCTAAAATTGACGGCAGAGCGGGCGGAGAATTTACACCGCTGTCAGTAAGCGGCGGTACATTAAAAGGCATTGACTATGTATCACCTGTGGCCAGCGCTCAAATTAAATCGGCTGTTCTGCTTGCCGGGTTGCAGGCTGAGGGAACTACAACTGTCACCGAGCCTCATAAATCCAGAGATCATACTGAACGGATGCTGTCTGCTTTCGGAGTGAAACTGGCAGAGGACAAGACAAGTGTTTCCATAAAAGGCGGCCAGCAGCTTACGGCTGCAGATATTTTTGTTCCCGGAGATATTTCTTCAGCCGCATTTTTCCTTGCAGCTGGCGCAATGATTCCAAACAGCAGAATTGTACTGAAAAACGTGGGGTTAAATCCGACTCGGACAGGTGTCATCGATGTGCTTCAAAACATGGGGGCAAAGCTTGAAATCAAACCATCTGTTGACGAAAGCGCAGAGCCTTATGGAGATTTGATCATTGAAACGTCATCTCTTAAAGCGGTTGAAATTGGCGGAGATATGATTCCGCGTTTGATTGATGAGATTCCTATTATTGCGCTACTTGCGACTCAGGCGGAAGGAACAACAGTCATTAAGGATGCCGCAGAGCTTAAAGTGAAAGAAACGAACCGTATCGATACAGTTGTTTCAGAGCTTCGAAAGCTCGGTGCTGAGATTGAACCGACTGAAGACGGAATGAAGGTATACGGCAAACAAACTCTCAAAGGCGGCGCGAAAGTATCAAGTCATGGAGATCATCGGATCGGGATGATGCTAGGCATAGCTTCCTGTTTAACAGAGGAGCCGATTGAGATCGGACAGACAGACGCCATTCATGTGTCATATCCAAACTTTTTTGATCATTTAAATAAGCTTTCAAACAAATCCTGAAGTTTATGCTTCAGGATTTGTTGTGTGAGCGTTTATCAGTCATAAACCGAAGGGAAAAAACATAGCCTGTCTTATAGAGGAATATAAAAACACAAAAGAGGGAGGGGGGCTTTACTTACAAGTCGGCAGGTCAAGGGCTGCTTTACTGTAATAGAGGGCTATCTTCCTTTTTTTATTTGCTATCGCAGGATCTTTTGATAAACTAATAAGACTCAGAAATTCCTTGACGTACAGTGTAAGCATCTTATTTGCCGAGGGCTATCCTCTGAATTATGATAGGATTAACCCGAACAAATAAGACTTTTATGTATGATTGATGTTGTTAGGAAAAGAAAGGACCGGTCCGATTTGAATACATTAATTCAAGAAGCCATAAAATTAGTTGAAGCAGGAGAAACAGAAAAGGGACTCAACACCCTCTCGAAGGCCGAAAAACAGCTTCATGATGAAGATAAAGCTATCGCAGCACAGCTTTATTACGAGTGGGGAAATGTAGAGAAAGCGATCTCACTGATCAGTGATTTGCATGATTTATATCCGAATGAAACAGAACTGACGAATTTTTATGCTGAACTTTTAATAGATATTGACGAAGAAGAAAAAGCATTGGCTGTGCTGGAAACGATCCCGGAATCAGACCCATCATATCCGGAAAGCCTGCTGCTCATGGCTGATCTTTATCAGATGCAGGGGCTGTTCGAAGTAAGTGAGCAAAAGCTTTTACAGGCAAAGTCTATTCTTGAAAATGAACCAATCATTGATTTTGCGTTAGGCGAGCTTTACTTTATGCAAGGAGCCTATGCAAAAGCTGTTCAATATTTTAAAAGAACGGCTGGGGAGCAGAGTGAGATCGGAGGCGTTAATGTCCACCAAAGACTGGCGGAATCGCTAAGTGCATCAGGAGATTTTGAGGAGGCCATTCCGTGGTATGAAAAAGCTGTAGATGAGAATCCTGACCCTAATACAATTTTCGGCTATGGATTTACAGCCTCGCAGGCGGGACTGATCAAAACGGCTATTAAACAGCTGTCCGATTTAAAGGAGCTTGATCCATCCTATTCATCACTTTATATGCCGCTTTCAAAAAGCTATGAGGCTGAAGGGATGTATGAAGAGGCATTAAAAACGGCAAAAGAGGGTATCAGGTATGATGAATATAACAAAGAACTTTTCCTCTATGCCGCAAAGATGGCGTTGAAAATCGGAAAGTCAGAAGAAGGGAAAAAACTTCTTCAGGAAGCGCTTGCTCTTGATCCTGGCTTCGTCGAAGCACTCCATACTTTACTTGCTGTGTATCATAAGGAAGAGGATTATGAGCAAATTATTGATCTGATTCAAGAGGTGCGGGGCTACGGGGAAGAAGATCCGAAATATAATTGGTATCTGGCCAGCGCTTACACCGAATTAGAGCAGTACGAAGAAGCAAAACAATCCTTTGAAGCTGCTTTTCTTCACTATCGTGAGGACAGAGATTTCTTATACGAATACGCAACCTTTTTATTAGAAGAAGGCCTCCAACAAGAAGCGCTGCCGCTATTGAAAAAGGTACTCGAAATAGACGGAGCCAATGAAGAGCTGGAAGAAATAATCTTGCGGATCGAGGATGAATTTTCGAGATAAGCAGGAATTTTAACCGCTTATGTGGAACATATAAGTATAGATTATACGAACGATAGAGGAGGGAATTACATGCAGACCCCTGTTTCTGTCAATGAGAAAAAGGATTTTATCCGTTGGTTTTTAAACCATTATCAGCTAAAGCGCAGAGAGTGCGTATGGATCTTGAACTACTTAATGAGCCACGATTCTTTAATGGAAAAGGTTCATTTTGTAGAGCAGGCAGAATTTTGCCCGAGAGGCATTATAATGTCAACACATTGTGTTGAAGAAGTTCCGTTTCGGTTTTATAAAGAGAATGTCATGACAACCGACGCGGAAAAATCTTTTCATGATATTAGATTAAATAAACAGCAGGATTTGTTTATCCAGCTTAATTTCCGTTCAGCTTACAGTTCTCCTGAGTATGCGGCGGTGCTGGAGTCCAACCCTCACATTCCGAAAGATCTGTTTGAAAACAAAAAAGATCAGGGGCTGGCTGAACAAATCCTGGAGCACGCCATTTCTACATTCCAAAGAGAAAAATTATTAAAAGACATTGACGATGCGCTCGATCGTCACGATAAAGAAGCATTTGAACAATTATCGCGCCAATTGAATCAGCTCACATAACATGACCAGCCTTGCAGTGTAATGCAAGGCTCGTTGTCGTAAAAAGGGGAGAACGATGATGAGGTGGAAAATGCCTGATGCCAAGGACTATTTACAATCTAAAGATTACATTGATACCGCTGTCATACCATTAATTAACATAAAAATGGGGAGCCAATTAAAAATAGCAGCAGAAAGAGGCGAATTTACGCAGCTTCTAGCTGATGAATTGGAAAGGCAGTTAAAAGGACGGGTATATTTATTGCCGGCTTATACATATGTTGATAGAAATGAAAATACCGTTCAAGGGCTGAAAGATTTACAGGAGGAGGTCAAATCCGATTTTCAGCATGTTGTACTGCTGACAGCTGATGATCATTGGAGTTGCGAAGAGTCATTGGGGAAGATGATTGTTGCGCCTTCTGTTCCGTTAGAGCACTTAAATGACTCCATAAAAAGAAAAATATTAGATGAACGCACAGCTGAAATTTTGAACGTTTTGTTACAGTTATGGAACGCTTCATAAAAACACTTACATTTCCTCATAAACAATATTTTGGCTATATTGACCTTGCTGAGAGATTCATATATTATGAGGGTGTCTAGAGTTATGAAATATTTTCTATTTTAGTCAGTTTGCAGGGTTGACCTTGAGGGGGGAGAAGAGATGGGCGGAAGACATGATATATCGAGACGTCAATTTTTAAATTATACGCTTACAGGCGTAGGGGGGTTTATGGCGGCTAGTATGCTCATGCCTATGGTTCGCTTTGCACTCGACCCGGTATTAAAATCGACAGGAAAGCAGGACATGGTTCAGGTTGTCAGCGTAGATGAGCTGACAAAAGAGCCGCAGCGCTTTGATTTCAAAATTAATCAAGTCGATGCCTGGTATGAGTCGGAAGAATCGAGATCAGCTTGGGTTTTCAAAAATGGGGATGAGATTGTAGCACTTTCACCAATTTGTAAGCATTTGGGGTGTACGGTGAACTGGAACAGCGATCCTAAAAATCCGAATAAATTTTTCTGTCCTTGCCACTACGGACTCTATGAAAAAGACGGCACCAATGTCCCGGGCACGCCGCCGCTTGCGCCTCTTGATCATTACGAGCAAGAAGTTAAAGACGGCTTCCTGTATCTTGGAAAAGCAAAGCCTAAGGGGGAAGGGTGACATGCTGAACAAAATTTATGACTGGGTAGATGAACGGCTTGATATTACACCGATGTGGAGGGATATTGCCGATCACGAAGTGCCGGAACATGTGAATCCCGCCCATCATTTCTCTGCATTTGTGTACTGTTTTGGGGGACTGACGTTTTTTGTAACCGTTATCCAAGTGTTGTCTGGGATGTTTTTAACGATGTATTATGTGCCTGATATTAAAAATGCCTGGGAATCGGTATATTATTTGCAAAATGAAGTCGCATTCGGCCAGATTGTCAGGGGAATGCACCATTGGGGCGCCAGCTTGGTCATTGTGATGATGTTTTTACATACGCTGAGGGTCTTTTTTCAAGGGGCGTATAAAAAGCCGCGGGAACTGAACTGGATAGTCGGTGTGTTAATCTTTTTTGTCATGCTTGGGCTTGGGTTTACAGGCTACTTGCTTCCTTGGGATATGAAGGCTCTGTTTGCCACAAAAGTCGGGCTGCAGATCGCTGAAGCCACTCCTTTGATCGGGACGCAAGTCAAAACACTCCTGGCAGGGCATCCGGATATTGTAGGCGCCCAAACGCTGACTAGGTTTTTTGCGATCCATGTATTCTTTCTTCCTGCCGCCTTGTTTGGATTGATGGCCGCACACTTTATTATGATCCGCAAGCAGGGGATTTCAGGACCGCTTTAAACTTGATCTGCGAATAAAAGGGAGGGGATGACATGCACCGGGGCAAAGGGATGAAATTTGTAGGAGACTCAAGGATACCGGCTGAGAAAAAGCCGAACATACCGAAGGATTACTCAGAGTATCCCGGTAAAACAGAAGCCTTCTGGCCGAATTTCTTATTGAAGGAATGGATGGTCGGAGCTGTCTTTCTGATCGGTTTTCTTGTTTTGACGATTGTTCACCAGCCGCCTTTGGAGCGGATGGCGGACCCGACGGATACAGGTTATATTCCGCTGCCGGACTGGTATTTTCTTTTCTTATATCAGCTTTTGAAATATGAATATGCCGCTGGGAGCTTTACGGTGGTCGGCGCTATGATTATGCCGGGAATCGCCTTTGGCGCTCTGCTTTTGGCGCCATTTCTCGATAGGGGAACGGAAAGAAGGCCTTGGAAACGTCCCGTGGCTGTCGGGATGATGCTCTTGGCTATTTCCGCGGCTGTATTTTTGACCTGGCAGTCCGTAGCTACTCACGACTGGGCAAAAGCGGAGGAGCAGGGGAAAATCACAAAAGAAGCGGATATCGATACCAGTGCCGAAGGATATAAAATTTTTCAGGAGCAGGGCTGTATTTCATGTCACGGGGATAATCTTCAAGGCGGAGCGGCCGGGCCTTCATTGGTAGACACCGGGCTGAAGCCGGAAGAAATCAAAAAGATCGCTGTTGAAGGAAAAGGCCAAATGCCGGCAGGCGTGTTCAAAGGAAATGATAAGCAGCTTGAAGAACTTGCGAAATTCATTTCTGAAACAACGGCAAAATAACGTATTGTGAATTGCGAAACGGAAGGATATACTTTTATTATCAAAAGCTGACCAGGCGTCAGCTTTTTTATATGGACACATTATTTTTACAGACTGAGAGTTGATTTGATGTGAAATGGTTTCAATATGTATTAGGACAGCGAACGATGCTTATTCTTGTCTTAGCGATCAATTTTCTGGGAACGGTTTACGGATACTATTGGTACTTGCCTCAGCTTTTGGAGACGCCGGCCCGTTTCCTCATCTTTGTTCCAGACAGCCCGACAGCAACGTTTTTCTTTTTGTTTGTGCTGCTGGCCTTTCTCATGAAGCGGAACGCTCCGCTTTTTGAGGCGCTTGCGTTAGTGACGCTCGTAAAATATGGCTTGTGGGCCGTCGGAATGAATCTTCTCGTATTAGCTTTCACGGGTGATTTGCCATGGGAAGGCTATATGCTGATTGCCTCGCATTTTGCAATGGCTGTTCAGGGGGTGCTGTACAGCCCGTATTTTCGATTTTCATTATGGCACCTTGTTGTCGCTGCGGTCTGGACGCTTCATAATGATGTCATTGATTACCTGTTTGGGATGATGCCGCAATACTCCATGCTTTCTGAATATATGACTGACATAGGATACGGAACGTTTTGGCTGAGCATCTTTTCAATCGGACTTGCCTTCTATCTCGTCATTTCGAAAAAGCAAACAAAGCTTCAACTGACGTAAAGACAATCTTGGTCTATCCTTGTCCTTTCCTTCATATTCTGTAAGGAGAGAGAGTGGGAGGGACCTGCATGAAACGAAAGCTGACGATCTGTTTGTTGATTGCTCTTATTTTTTATAATGGGAATGCCAAGGCTGAAGAGCGGGGAAGCCTCAAGGAATTGAATGATTTATCCGATACGGTTTTTCAAATGACCCGCCAGTCGAAATATGAAGAGGCGCTACAAGTCTTATCTTATTTTGAAAAAACATTAAAAAACGCTGAAAAACAGAAGCAAGACAGCATGTTAACTGGAGCCCAAATTCGCCAAATTACTTTGGGCTATAACGATATGGTACGGAGTTTAAAACAAGCTGATGCATCAGACACACAAAAGCTCAGAGCAGCCGCACAGTTCAGAATGTTGATGGATGCTGTTGACAATCAGTCTGATCCCCTTTGGGGGTCACTGGAGAAGCCGATTATGGAGGTCTTTGCCGCACTCAAGCAGGATGTCCAAAAAAATGAAAGTACGAGCTTTCATGAAAAGTGGAACGAATTTATCAGCTTGTATGATTTGATTTATCCAAGTCTTACAATCGATATATCAGAAGATCAGCTTGATACAGTCGGAAAACATATTGAAGTGATTGAGCAAGAGGGGTTTCAGCAAATGACCGAGAGTACGAAGCTTGAACGGCTTTCCCTACTCCAGAACGATCTGAAGAGTGTATTTGACAGGGTGGAAGAGGATGATGCAGATCCGTCTTTGTTATGGGTGATGATTACTACAGGCGGTATCATCATTACAGCACTTACTTATGTCGGTTACAGAAAATACAGAGCGGAGAAAAAGAAACTAAAAAAGCGGGATTATCCAAAATGAGTAAGAGGGGCGGCGGCAGCCGCCTTTTGCCATCCAAAAAACATTAGCGCGGGAGCGGATTTTTATTTTCATCGAGTGTAAATCCTTCTCCAAGCACATCGTGGACATCGCTGACCGCGACAAAGGCATGAGGGTCAATGGAGTTAATCACACTTTTCAGCATGACCAGTTCATTTTTGGGCACTACACAATACAGCACGTCTAGATCCTCTTTCGTGTAGGATCCCTGTCCTTTCAAAATGGTAACGCCACGTTCCATTTCCTCAAGAATTTTCTTCTTAATTTGATCGTTTTTCGCAGAGATGATTGTTGCACCTTTAGCCGCGTATCCGCCTTCCTGAATAAAATCAATCAGTCTTGCCGCCACAAAAACGGCAACCAATGTGTACATTGCTTCTTTGTAAGAGAGATAGGTAAGCAATGATAAAATGATCACGCAAGCATCGAAAGCAAACATCGTTCGGCCCATTGGTATCCCAAAATACTTATTGACCAAACGGGCAATGATATCAACCCCGCCCGTCGTACCGCCGAACTTAAAAATAATGCCCAATCCGGCTCCAATGAATACGCCGGCAAATAAAGCGGCAAGCGCAAGGTCATGCTGAAGGGGCATATGTATTTCATATCGCTGAAAAATGCTGAGGAATAAAGACAGTGCCACAGTACCGACTAGGGTGTATACAAACATTGTTTTGCCCAGCAAACGCCAGCCGATAAAAAAGATCGGGATATTCAAAACCAGGTTTGAAATAGAAGGACTAATATGGAAAAGGGCATAAAGCAATAGTGTAATTCCTGTGAATCCACCCTCTGCCAGATTGTTTTGCATATTGAAATGAACCAGGCCAAATGAAAAAATGGCTGCACCGATTAAAATAAAAAATATGTTTTTTAATCTAATTTCTCCAAGCATCACACAAAACCCCTTTTCCTTCCATTAGGTAGCGTTTATATTATAGTGGATGCAAAAGAAAACAGCAAACGTGCTTAAACATTTGTCAAACGTATCCGAATTAGCTAACATGTAAGAGGATGATAGGAGGTTTCGTGCAGTGAGTGATAAAACAATGAAAGATATACAGGCTGAGGTGGACCGCTACATCGGCCAATTTAAAGAAGGGTATTTCAGCCCGCTTGCCATGATGGCAAGATTAACCGAAGAACTGGGCGAGCTTGCAAGAGAAGTCAATCATCGTTATGGAGAAAAACCAAAAAAAGCAACTGAAGATGATAAAAGCATGGAAGAGGAAATGGGCGATGTGCTGTTTGTGTTGGTTTGTTTAGCCAACTCACTTGATATTTCATTAGAGGAAGCCCACGACCGAGTCATGCATAAATTTAATACTAGAGATAAAGACCGCTGGACAAGAAAAGAAGAAGGAAAGTAGAGGAGATCAAGATGTCAAACGAAACAATTAAAGTAGTCATTGCAGGACCGCGGGGAAGAATGGGGCAAGAAGCTGTTAAATTGGCGGAAAAAACACCTCATTTTGACCTAGTCGGAGCAGTTGACCATACATACGATCAGCACAAATTATCTGATGTGATGTCTGTTGAGTCTGATGCTCTTATTTACACAGATATCCATGCCTGCTTTACAGAAACAAAACCAGATGTATTGATTGATTTAACTACACCCGAAATCGGGAAAGTACATACAAAAGTTGCATTAGAACACGGTGTCCGCCCTGTAGTGGGTACGACCGGTTTCTCTGATACTGATTTGAAAGAACTTACATCTCTGACAGAAGAAAAAGGGATCGGGGCTATCATCGCTCCAAATTTTGCATTGGGTGCGGTACTCATGATGAAATTCTCAAAAATGGCTGCCAATTACTTCGATGATGTTGAGATTATTGAGCTTCACCATGATCAGAAGCTTGACGCGCCAAGCGGAACGGCTCTCAAAACAGCTGAAATGATTTCCGAGGTTCGAAAGGAAAAACAGCAAGGACATCCAGATGAAAAAGAAATTCTCCCAAGAGCAAGAGGTGCGGAGCTAAACGGAATCCGTCTGCACAGTGTTCGTCTTCCAGGGTTGATCGCCCATCAGGAAGTGATGTTCGGCATGGACGGCCAAACGCTGCAGATCCGTCACGATTCTTATAACCGTGCTTCCTTCATGTCCGGTGTAAAACTGTCTGTAGAACAAGTCATGAAGATTGATCAGCTTGTCTACGGATTGGAAAATATCATTGATTAGACAGGGGGATAAATGATGAAAATTGCTTTGATCGCGCATGACAAGAAGAAACAGGATATGATCCAATTTACAACCGCTTATCAAGAGATTTTGAGTCATCATGATCTATATGCAACGGGAACAACGGGATTGAAAATTCAAGAGGCAACCGGCCTTCAAATTCAGCGTTTTCAATCCGGCCCTTTAGGCGGAGACCAGCAAATCGGCGCATTAATTGCCGCTAACGCACTTGACCTAGTTATCTTTTTGCGCGACCCGCTGACCGCACAGCCGCATGAACCGGATGTCTCGGCATTAATCCGTTTATGTGATGTTTATTCGATCCCGCTTGCCACCAATATGGGAACTGCAGAAATTCTTGTTCGCACACTTGATGAAGGCGTTTTTGAATTCCGAAATCTTCTTCGGGGAGAAGAACCTCATGTATAATGCTGACGTTCTTGCTTTTGGCGCCCATAGTGATGATGTCGAGATCGGTATGGGCGGCACAATAGCAAAGCTTGTCAAACAGGGAAAAAAAGCTGTGATATGCGATTTGACTGAAGCGGAGTTGTCTTCAAACGGAACAGTCAGTTTGCGAAAAGAAGAAGCGGCCGAAGCAGCCCGTATATTAGGTGTGGACAAAAGAATTCAGCTGACGCTCCCTGACCGCGGGCTGATGATGAGTGATGAGGCGATTCGGGCGATTGTCACAGTCATTAGAACCTGCCGGCCGAAAGCGGTGTTTATGCCATATAAAAAAGATCGTCATCCGGATCACGGCAATGCTGCCGAACTGGTAGAAGAAGCGATCTTTTCAGCAGGAATTCATAAATATAAAGATGAAAACAGCCTGCCTGCGCATAAAGTAAGTAAGGTCTATTATTATATGATAAATGGTTTTCATCAGCCTGATTTTGTTATTGATATCTCGGATACAATAGAGGATAAAAAGAAAAGCCTCAATGCCTACAAAAGCCAGTTTGTACCGTCACAGAATTCTGTTTCAACACCATTGACGAACGGTTATATCGAGATCATTGAAGCAAGAGAAAAGCTGTACGGCAAAGAAGCAGGTGTAGGCTACGCCGAGGGCTTCTTTTCCAATCGGATGCTGATGCTGGATCATGATGTGCTTGGGGGCGAACAATGAAAAAGTTAAAAATAGGCATTACATGCTATCCGAGCGTCGGCGGCTCAGGTATCATTGCGACAGAACTCGGGAAACAGCTTGCTGAAAAGGGTCATGAAATCCATTTTATAACATCGAGCATCCCGTTCAGACTAAATACATACCATCCTAATATTCACTTTCATGAAGTTGAAGTTAACCAATATGCCGTTTTTAAATATCCGCCGTATGATTTAACATTGGCAAGCAAAATCGCTGAGGTTGCAGAACGGGAGAATTTAGACATCATCCACGCTCACTACGCTCTGCCGCATGCGGTTTGCGCTTATCTCGCAAAGCAGATGCTGAAACGGAATATCGGCATCGTAACAACTTTGCATGGAACGGATATTACAGTATTAGGCTACGATCCATCCTTAAAAGATCTTATCCGTTTTGCGATAGAGGCTTCAGACAGGGTGACAGCGGTCTCATCAGCACTTGCTGCTGAAACGTACGATTTAATTAAGCCGGAGAAAAAAATAGAAACGATTTATAATTTCATAGATGAACGTGTATACCTTAAGAAAAACACAGCGGCCATTAAAGAGAAACACGGCATACTGCCGGATGAAAAAGTCGTGATCCATGTGTCCAACTTCAGAAAGGTCAAACGTGTGCAGGATGTCATCCAGGTGTTTCGCAATATAGCCGGCAAAACAAAAGCAAAACTGCTCTTAGTCGGAGACGGTCCTGAGAAATCAGTGGCCTGTGAGCTTGTCAGAAAATATGGGCTGGAAAAACAAGTGCTGATGCTTGGAAATCAAGATCGTGTCGAGGAGCTATACTCCATCAGTGATCTGAAGCTGCTGCTGTCTGAAAAAGAAAGTTTCGGCCTTGTCCTGCTTGAAGCGATGGCATGCGGAGTGCCTTGCATCGGAACGAATATTGGCGGTATCCCTGAAGTGATAAAAAACAATGTGAGCGGGTTTTTGGTGGATGTCGGCGATGTCGAAGCCGCTTCAGCTAAAGCGGTTCGCATTTTAGAAGACGAACAGCTGAGCAAGCGGTTTACCGAAGCGGCCATGGAAATGCTCAATAATGAATTTTCGTCACAAAAGATTGTCAGCCAGTATGAACAGATATATGCCGATTTAGCAGAACCGGAGTGATGACATGGAACAAATTTTTATCAAAGCACTTCCCGTGCTCCGCACATTAATTGAAGCAGGCCACCAAGCTTACTTTGTCGGAGGCGCAGTTCGTGACAGCTATATGAAACGAAATATTGGAGATGTCGATATTGCGACAGATGCGGCACCGGACCAAGTAGAACGGCTTTTTAAGCGGACAGTTGATGTCGGCAAAGAGCACGGGACCATTATCGTGCTCTGGGAAGATGATACCTATGAAGTCACTACATTCCGGACTGAATCAGATTATGAAGATTACAGAAGACCGTCAGAAGTGCACTTTATCACTTCATTAGAAGAGGATTTGAAACGCAGGGATTTGACGATTAATGCGATGGCCATGACAGCTGACGGTCAAGTTCTTGATTATTTTGGCGGCAAGAAAGACATTGATCAGCAGCTGATTCGAACGGTTGGAAAACCTGAGGACCGCTTTCAGGAAGATGCGCTTCGTATGCTGAGAGCGGTGCGATTTATGAGCCAGCTCGGATTTACGCTTTCGAAAGAAACAGAAGAAGCGATCATAAAAGAGAAAACACTTCTTTCTCATGTATCAGTCGAACGGAAAACAATAGAGTTCGAGAAGCTTTTACTGGGAAAAGCGTCCCAAGAGGCCATTCAAATGCTTGTACATACGGGGCTTTATGAAGAACTGCCGGGTTTTTATCACAAACGGGAGAACCTGGTGACGGCGAGCGAGTTTCCGTTTTCTCTTCTCACTTCTCGTGAGGAGCTTTGGGCAGCGCTTCTACTTGATCTTCAGTTAGACTTGAAAGAAGCGATGCTTTTCTTGAAAGCCTGGAAGCTCCCTGGAAAAGTGATGAAGGAAGCCGCTCACATTGCCGATACGTTTGGCCAGAGCCTTGACGCTATGTCCATGTACAAGGCTGGTGAAAAAGCGCTTTTATCCGCCGTCAAAATATCAATGCTCCGGCAAACCAAGCAGCTGAACGGCGAGAGACTGAAGGAAGTTAGAGAAGCTTATCAAAGCCTGCCCATCAAAAGTCTGAAGGATCTTGCCATCACAGGGCGGGATTTACTTGCACTGCGAAACCAGCCCGCTGGAAAATGGGTGTCTGAAGAATTACAGCGGATAGAGCAGGCTGTTGTAACGGGAAAGCTCTCCAATCAGAAGGAACACATAGAGGAGTGGCTGAAGACATGCGATCAACCTTAAGAAACGATCTTATTGAATTATTTTCTCAGGCCGGAAGCGAGTTTATTTCCGGCCAAAAAATCAGTGATGCTCTCGGATGCTCGAGAACAGCTATATGGAAGCATATTGAGGAGCTTCGCAAAGAAGGCTATGAAGTGGAGGCTGTCAGAAGAAAAGGGTATCGGCTTATCAAAAAGCCTGGAAAACTCAGTGAAAGTGAAATTCGGTTTGGGCTGAAAACAGAAGTGATGGGCCAGCATCTTTTTTATCATGACGTCCTTTCATCCACTCAAAAAAAGGCTCATGAGCTTGCTAATGATAACGCGCCGGAGGGCACTCTCGTTGTCGCAGATAAACAAACAGCCGGCAGAGGGCGTATGTCAAGGGTGTGGCATTCTCAAGAAGGAACAGGCATCTGGATGAGCCTGATTTTGCGTCCGAACATTCCGCTTCAAAAAACACCTCAGCTTACGCTTCTTGCTGCGGTAGCTGTTGTGCAAGGAATAGAGGAGGCAACAGGTCTCCAAACGGATATTAAATGGCCTAATGACATATTAATTCACGGAAAAAAAGCAGTCGGCATTTTAACTGAAATGCAGGCGGAAGAAGACCGCGTCCGTTCAGTCATTATTGGAACAGGCATAAACGTTAATCAAGAGGCCGATGATTTTCCCGAGGAGCTAAAGGAAACCGCAACGAGCCTTAGTCAGGCAGCCGGTGAAAAAATAGATCGGGCCAGCGTCATGCAGCATATTTTGCTTTCTTTTGAAAAACGGTACCGCGATTATTTAGCGCATGGTTTCACGCCGATTAAACTTCTGTGGGAAAGCTATGCGCTTGGAATCGGCAGTGAATTAAGAGCAAGAACGCTAAACGGAACATTTTATGGGAAAGCTTTAGGAATAGACGAAGAGGGTGTTCTTCTTTTAGAAACAAAGGAAGGCATAAAAAAAATCTATTCGGCAGATATCGAAATGGGTTCATTGTAGTTGGTACAAGCCTGTTGATTTTGATATACTTCCATTGGGCAGTATCGCCTGCGAACTGCACCTATTCATAAAAAATAGATAGACATTGCAGCAGTCTGCCTTGATCCAAAAAGGACTGGGACAGAGGGATGAAACTCGCCGAACTTTAGAAAGTGAAGAATCCTTCTCGTATAGCGGAGGTTTTTTGGCTTGTATAAGAAACGGCAGCTCATCTCCTCTAAAAATGAGGAGGAGAAAAAGTGAAAACAAAACTTGATTTCTTAAAAATGAAAGAAAATGAAGAACCGATTGTCATGCTGACGGCTTACGATTATCCGGCAGCCAAGCTTGCTGAACAAGCGGGAGTGGATATGATTTTAGTCGGCGATTCACTAGGAATGGTCGTGCTAGGCCTTGATTCAACTGTCGGCGTGACAGTTGCTGACATGATCCATCATACGAAAGCGGTCAAAAGAGGTGCGCCAAATACATTTATCGTAACCGACATGCCGTTTATGTCCTACCACTTGTCTAAAGAGGATACGCTGAAAAATGCCGCAGCTATCGTTCAGGAAAGCGGAGCCGACGCGCTGAAGCTGGAAGGCGGTGAAGGAGTGTTTGAATCCATCCGCGCCTTGACGCTCGGTGGCATTCCTGTTGTCAGTCATTTAGGGCTGACACCGCAATCAGTCGGTGTATTAGGCGGATATAAAGTACAGGGCAAAGATGAACAAAGCGCCAAGAAATTAATAGAAGACAGTATAAAATGTGAGGAAGCGGGAGCCATGATGCTTGTGCTTGAATGTGTACCTGCAGAACTCACGGCAAAAATCGCAGAAACATTATCCATTCCTGTCATTGGAATCGGAGCTGGTGTAAAAGCGGACGGACAGGTTCTTGTTTATCACGATGTTATCGGCCATGGTGTTGTTAGAACACCTAAATTTGTGAAACAATATACGCAAATTGACGGCACGATAGAAACAGCAATCAGTGGGTATGTCCATGATGTAAGACATCGTGCTTTCCCTGAACAACAGCATTCCTTTCAGATGAATCAGGCAGTCCTGGAAGGCTTGTACGGAGGAAAATAAGATGAAGCAGATTACAGATATCTCACAGCTGAAAGAAATCATTACACAATATCAGTCAGAAGGCAAAACAATCGGATTTGTTCCGACGATGGGATTTCTTCATGAAGGACATTTAACCTTGGCAGACAAAGCCAGACAAGAAAATGACGCCGTCGTTATGAGTATTTTTGTAAATCCGACGCAATTCGGTCCCGGGGAGGATTTTGAAGCGTATCCGCGCGATCTCGAACGTGATGCCGCTCTTGCGGAAAATGCCGGCGTTGATATTCTTTTCACTCCTGATGCCCGTGACATGTATCCCGGCGAAAAAAATGTAACGATACATGTTGAGAGACGTACAGAGGTTTTATGCGGGCGTTCAAGGGAAGGACACTTTGACGGAGTTGCCATCGTGCTGACGAAGCTGTTCAATCTTGTTAAACCGACACGCGCTTATTTTGGTTTAAAGGATGCGCAGCAGGTGGCAGTTGTTGATGGTTTAATCAGTGATTTCTTCATGGATATTGAACTGGTTGCTGTAGATACGGTCAGAGAGGAAGACGGGTTAGCCAAAAGCTCCCGGAATGTGTATTTAACGGCTGAGGAAAGAAGAGAAGCACCTAAGCTTTACCAAGCCCTTCAGACGAGTGCCGAGCTGATCAGAGCAGGTGAGAGAAATCCTGAAGCGGTCATCAATGCTGCAAAAGACATCATTGAAACGACAAGCGGCAGAATTGATTATGTTGAGCTATATTCTTATCCGGAACTTGAGCCTGTGAACAAGCTCGAAGGAAAGATTATTCTGGCTGTAGCAGTTGCATTTTCAAAAGCGCGTTTAATAGACAATATCATTATTGATATTCGAGAAATGGAGAGAATATAATGATGTATCGCACGATGATGAGCGGAAAGCTTCATAGAGCTACAGTTACAGAAGCAAATCTTAACTATGTGGGCAGCATTACAATTGATGAAGATCTGATTGATGCGGTAGGAATGCTTCCTAATGAAAAAGTACAAATTGTGAATAATAACAATGGAGCACGCCTGGAAACGTACATTATTCCCGGTCAGCGCGGAAGCGGAGTCATCTGTTTAAACGGAGCTGCCGCACGCCTTGTACAGGAAGGCGATAAGGTTATTATTATTTCCTACAAAATGATGTCTGATCAAGAAGCGGCAAACCATCAGCCGAAAGTTGCCGTTTTGAATGACCAAAACAAAATTGAACAAATGCTTGGACAAGAACCTGCCAGCACCATTTTGTAGATATACCGCCCCCTTTATCGGGGGTTTTCGTTTAAGATTTTCAGCGTAAAACGGTTTTGCCGCTCCATTTCCGTACAAAACGTGTTACACTTTTGTCGTATGCAAGAATTGAGGTGTCCATTTTAATGAAAAAGCAACGGTTCGTTGTTATAGATGTAGAAACAACAGGGAATTCGCCAAAAAAGGGCGATAAAATCATTCAAATTGCAGCGGTTGTAATTGAAAATGGACAAATTACTGAGCGGTTTTCAAAATATATTAATCCAAATAAATCCATTCCGGTTTTTATTGAACAGCTTACGGGAATCACGAATCAAATGGTAGAAAATCAGCCGCCGTTTAAAGCAGTGGCTGAAGAAGTGTTTCATTTGCTTGACGGCGCTTACTTTGTCGCCCACAATATCCATTTTGACCTCGGATTTGTGAAGCATGAGTTACATAAAGCGGGTTTCCAGCTCCCAGATTGTGAAGTGCTGGATACTGTTGAGCTCTCCCGTATCGCATTTCCGGGATTTGAGGGATATAAGCTGACTGAATTAAGCGAAGAGCTTCAGCTGCGGCATGATCAGCCGCATCGAGCTGACAGCGACGCTGAAGTCACAGGACTTATTTTTTTGGAAATTCTTGAAAAGCTAAGGCGGCTTCCTTATCCGACATTAAAGCAGTTAAGAAGGCTGTCACAGCATTTTATCAGTGATCTGACGCATTTGTTAGATATGTTCATTTATGAAAACAGACATACAGATATGCCAGGCTTTACGCGTTTTTCATCTTTTTCTGTCAGAGAACCTGAACCTGTGATTGAACGTCTCAAAGAAGATGAAGAATTTCTATTTGAGATGGAAAATTGGGCAGCAGGAAATGAAAAAGCGCTCTCTGAGTTCATGCCCCAGTACGAAAAAAGAGAAGGCCAAATGCTGATGATGAAAGAAGTGGCTGATGCCTTTGCCAATCGTGAACACGCGCTGATTGAAGCTGCCCCGGGAATCGGAAAAACGATCGGCTACCTGATTCCGGCCGCGCTTTTTGCTAAAAAGTCAAAAAAGCCGGTCGTCATCAGCACGTATTCAACCCTTCTTCAGCAGCAGATTTTGACGAAGGATTTGCCGATCATTAAAGATATGTTCCCTTTTTCGGTGACTGCGGCTATTTTAAAAGGTCAATCGCATTATCTGTGCCTTTATAAGTTTGAGCAGGTGCTTCATGAGGAAGACGATAACTATGATGCCGTTTTGACAAAAGCCCAGCTTCTTGTTTGGCTGACAGAGACAAACACGGGAGATGCAGCAGAACTGAATTTGCCGTCAGGCGGAAAACTGCTGTGGGACAGATTGGCATATGATGATCATTCTTATAAACGAAATCAGAGGGATCAAGTGATTGGTTTTTATGAACGGGCCAAACAAAGTGCCATGCGGTCTGATCTGGTGATTACGAATCATTCTCTTCTGCTAACCGATGAGGCAAGCCGGAAAAAAAGACTCCCGGATAGCGGGACTTTTGTAATTGATGAAGCCCACCATTTCGAACGTGCTGCCAGCGAACATTTAGGAAAAAGAGCAACTTACATAGAACTGCATACAAAATTGAGCAGAATCGGGACGCTGAAAGAGCAGGGGCTTCTGAAAAAAATGAGACAGCTTTTCCAGCGCCACAGCCTGCCGGTGGATTCATTTTTCGAAGTGGAGGAGTGGATTCAGCATATTCAGGCGGAAAGTGACGCGTTTTTCAGCTCTGTGCATTCTTTTGTCAAACGAAGAAAACCTAAAGAAGACTTAAACCGTCTTGTCTTTAACGTGAACAAAAAAAGTCACGATAAAGGATGGCCTATTTTAACGGATGGAGCGGAAAGGCTTTGTTCTATGCTGACGCATTTGCAGCAGCTTTTCGAGACCCAGACGGCTCTGATGGAAGAACATCTGACGGCTATGAAAAGCAAAAATGCTTTTTTGGCCGATGAATATAATAGAAGCATGAATGATTTGGGGGAGTACTGCCAGACTCTAAATCAGCTGTTCTTTGGCTCAGATGACAATGAAGCGGTTTGGATTGAGATAGATGCTAAAGGTGCGAAGAATGCAGTAGCTATATATGCGCAGCCGCTGGAACCGGGCGAGCTTCTTGCTGATCAGTTTTTTGCCCGGAAAAACAGTGTCGTTCTTACATCTGCAACCCTAACGATAGAAAATTCGTTTCAATTTATCATTGAGCGTTTGGGGTTAAGCGACTTTTTCCCCCGCACAATGAGGATCGCGTCGCCTTTTTCTTATGATGAGCGGATGCAGGTAATGATTCCAAAAGAAATAAAATCGATCCAAGATACGGGGCAGACTGAATTTATACAGGATACCGCACGTTATATCGAACTGATGGCAAAAGAAAAACAGCCGAAAATCCTTGTGCTGTTTACGTCTCATGACATGCTGAAAAAAGTGCATCAGGAACTCAAGCTCGCCATGAGTGTTTCAGGCATACAGCTTTTGGCTCAGGGCATAACCGGCGGCAGTCCTGGAAAACTGATGAAAACGTTCAAAACAGCCAATCAGGCCATTTTGCTTGGAACGAATCATTTTTGGGAAGGCGTTGATTTCCCTGGCGATGAGCTGACGACAGTGATCATCGTGAGACTTCCTTTCCGTGCTCCGGATCATCCGCTGCACGCTGCAAAATGTGAGCTGGCGAGGAAAAAAGGGCGCAATCCGTTTCAAACGGTCTCACTGCCGGAAGCGGTGCTGACGTTCAGACAAGGAATTGGGCGCTTGCTCCGGACAGCAGGAGACAAAGGAACGATTGTCATATTAGACAGACGGGTCAAAACCGCTGGTTACGGGCGCCTGTTTCTTGATGCTCTGCCGACAACCGCAATATCTGAAGTGACTGACAGTGAGATTGAAGCTTATGTTGCCGGAAAAAGTGAATAAAAGCCGCATAAAGCGGCTTTCCGGTGTGGGAGTAGGACGTGTTTTATTTGTAAAAGCGGGTTTTTCCGCTCTGTGGTACTAGTATGGCGCGTCCTGAAAAGGAGTATGACTAACAATATTTGTTTTTGGAGGATGAAAAAATGGAAAGCAAAATCGAAATTCTTTCAACAATTAATGTAGAGCATTCGGATGACCTTTATAAAATTGTAGATACGCTGAATCGGACACTGAAAAGAGATAATCTGATGTTCGGTCTTGCGCTTGATGAAGAAAACAAAAACCAAGCCGTTTTTACCATTTATCGTACGTAGGTGAGAAGATGAGAAAAAAAGCATTAATATTTACCGCCATATTTGGTATTATTTTTTTAGCAGTACTTCTTGTCTCGGCAAACATTTATAAATCAGCCATGGCACAAAAGGAAAAGGGGCACGAAGCAGCAGCTGCTGAAGCGAAAAAAGAAACCGACCTCACCAGCGTTGATCAAGTCGAAACATTTGTCGGAAAAGAAAAGTATTATATCGTAAAGGGAACCGACAAAAAAGGCATCAAATTATATGTATGGGTTCCTGAAGATAAAAAAGCAAAAATTCTCTCAAAAGAAGCAAAAGAGGGAATCACCGAGGACAAAGCGGCGAAAATCATACAAGATGAAGGGCTGGTTTCAAAGCAAAAAGAGGTTCACCTGGCAAGAGAAGGGAACGTCCTGCTTTGGGAAGTAACGTACTTAGACAAAGAAGGACAATACAGTTTAAGTTATGTGGACTTTACAACTGGAAAGATTCTCAAAAATATCACGCCTTAAGACGAATTAGGGGGAGTTCAAGTTGAAACTGGCAAAAAGAGTATCCGCATTAACACCGTCTACCACACTGGCCATTACAGCGAAAGCGAAAGAACTGAAAGCGGCAGGCCATGATGTCATCGGCCTTGGAGCGGGCGAACCCGACTTCAACACACCGCAGCACATTATTGATGCAGCTGTACGCTCAATGAACGAAGGACATACGAAATACACGCCTTCAGGCGGTTTGGCTGAATTAAAGAACAGCATTGCAGAGAAATTTAAACGTGACCAGAATATTGAATACAAACCGTCTCAATTGATTGTCTGTACTGGTGCCAAACATGCACTGTATACCCTTTTCCAAGTGATTTTGGATGAAGGAGACGAAGTGATTATCCCAACGCCGTACTGGGTAAGCTATCCGGAACAGGTGAAACTCGCTGGCGGCCAGCCTGTTTATGTGGAAGGGCTTGAGGAAAATCACTTTAAAATTTCTCCTGAGCAGCTGAAAAAAGCGATTACAGAAAAAACAAAAGCAATCGTTATTAATTCACCAAGCAATCCGACTGGCGTTATGTATACGGAAGAAGAGCTGGCCGCGCTTGGCGAAGTATGCCTTGATCATGACATCCTGATAGTATCTGACGAAATTTATGAAAAACTTACATACGGCGGAAAAAAACACGTTTCCATCGCACAGCTGTCTGACCGTTTGAAAGAGCAAACGATCGTCATCAACGGCGTATCAAAATCACACAGCATGACAGGCTGGAGAATCGGTTATGCGGCTGGAGCAGAAGAGATCATCAAAGCGATGACAAACCTTGCAAGCCACAGCACGTCAAATCCGACATCCATCGCGCAATACGGAGCGATTGCCGCATACAATGGACCTTCTGAGCCAATGGAAGAGATGAGAAAGGCATTTGAGCATAGATTAAACACGATTTATGATCAGCTCATTGAAATCCCGGGCTTCAGCTGCGTGAAGCCGGAAGGTGCTTTTTACTTATTTCCGAATGCAAAAAAAGCAGCTCAAACTTGCGGTTTCAAAGATGTAGATGAATTTGTCAAGGCGCTTCTTGAAGAAGAAAAAGTCGCGATTGTTCCAGGCTCCGGATTCGGCTCTCCCGATAATGTCCGGTTGTCCTACGCGACATCATTAGATCTTCTGGAAAAAGCGGTGGAACGAATCAAACGTTTTGTAGAAAAACATAGCTAACGGATCAGAAAGCGGCTGACAAAAAGCCGCTTTTTATCTGCATTGACCCGGTCAGTTAAGACCGGGTATAATAAAGTGATGATAAAAGAGTTCGCGGGGCAAAAGCTTCCGAATGTCTTCTTGTTTTGGAGGGAAATATTTTGAAAACAACAATCAACCAAGTGTACAAGCACGTAGGTGAGGAAGTAACGATCGGAGCTTGGATCGCTAATAAGCGTTCAAGCGGGAAAATCGCGTTTTTACAGCTGAGAGACGGTACAGGTTTTATTCAAGGTGTCGTTGTAAAAGCGGAGGTTGAAGAAAGCATTTTCCAAACGGCTAAATCTGTGACGCAGGAAACGTCACTCTATATAAAAGGAATTGTCAAAGAGGACGAGCGTTCTCCGCTTGGTTATGAATTAGCTGTGACAGATATTGAAGTCATTCACGAAGCGACTGATTATCCAATTACGCCAAAGGAACACGGTACGGAATTTTTGATGGATCACAGACACTTATGGCTTCGTTCAAAGCGCCAGCATGCGATCATGAAAATCCGTAATGAAATCATTCGCGCAACTTACGAATTCTTTAATAACGAAGGCTTCGTAAAAGTGGATCCGCCGATTCTGACTGGAAGTGCGCCTGAAGGAACAACTGAGCTCTTTGCGACAAAATACTTCGATGAAGATGCTTACCTTTCTCAAAGCGGACAGCTGTACATGGAAGCTGCGGCAATGGCATTAGGAAAAGTATTCTCCTTCGGGCCGACGTTCAGAGCAGAAAAGTCTAAAACAAAGCGCCACTTGATCGAATTCTGGATGATCGAACCGGAAATGGCGTTTGTAGAATTTGAAGAAAACCTTCAGGTACAGGAAAATTACGTTTCTTTCATCGTGCAATCAGTTCTTAAGAACTGCAAAATTGAATTAAACACACTAGGAAGAGACACGTCAAAACTTGAGCAAATCAAAGCGCCGTTCCCAAGAATTACGTATGACGAAGCGGTTGATTTTCTGAAAGAAAAAGGCTTTGACGATATCGAGTGGGGAGACGACTTCGGAGCACCTCATGAAACGGCGATTGCCGAGCACTATGACAAGCCGGTTTTCATCACTCGCTATCCGACGTCCTTAAAACCGTTCTATATGCAGCCGGCATCTGACCGCGAAGATGTAGTGCTTTGCGCAGATCTAATCGCGCCTGAAGGCTACGGAGAAATCATCGGCGGTTCTGAACGGGTTCACGACATGGAACTTTTGGAAGCGCGCCTTAAAGAACATGGACTGGATTCTGACGCATATAAATGGTATGCTGAACTTAGAAAATATGGATCAGTTCCACATTCCGGATTCGGCCTTGGATTAGAGCGTACAGTAGCTTGGATCAGCGGAGCGCCTCACGTACGTGAAACAATTCCGTTCCCAAGACTGTTGAACCGTCTGTATCCGTAATACATTTAAATGAAACAAGAAAAAAGAGTCTCCTGCAAGGGAGACTTTTTACAGTAAAGGGGAAAACACTATCCTTTACAGTAAGAGGTGTAACGATGAAAAAACAGCAATTTATTGATATGCAGGAGATGGGGATGTCGACGATCCCCAATCTTTTGCTGACCCATTATAAACTGCTTGGACTTAATGAAACAGAACTGATTCTGCTGTTGAAAATCAAAATGCATTTAGAAAAGGGATCTTATTTTCCTACACCGCATGAACTGCAGGAAGGCATGACGATTTCTGTTGAAGAATGCACAAACAGATTGCGTATGTTTATTCAAAAGGGATTTCTGTTTATTGAGGAAGGCGAAGACCAAAACGGCATCAAGTTTGAGAAATATTCACTCCAGCCTTTATGGGGCAAGCTCTATGAGTATATAGAGCTTGCACAGAATCAAACACAAGAAAGAAAAGCAGAAGGGGAACAAAAAAGCCTTTATACGATTTTTGAAGAAGAGTTTGCAAGACCGTTATCTCCTTTAGAGTGTGAAACGCTGGCCATTTGGCAGGATCAGGATCAGCATGATGCACAGCTGATTAAACACGCTTTAAAAGAGGCTGTATTATCAGGAAAACTCAGCTTCCGCTACATTGACCGGATTTTGTTTGAATGGAAGAAAAACGGGCTGAAAACAGTGGAACAGGCCAAAATCCACAGCCAAAAATTCCGGCGTGTTCAAACAAAACAGAATGAACCGCAAAAAGAGTATAAGAGGCAGGTTCCTTTTTACAATTGGCTTGAACAATAAAGTGAAAAGGTGACAATCGTGTTAAATCTAAAACAAATTGAATTCTGTTTAGAGAAGATAGGCGACATGTTTCCCCACGCGGAGTGTGAACTTGTTCATTCCAATCCCTTTGAATTAGTGGTGGCAGTCGCATTATCTGCGCAATGTACAGACGCACTTGTAAACAGGGTGACCAAAACATTATTTCAAAAATATAAACGGCCGGAAGACTATTTATTTGTTTCTCTGGAAGAGCTTCAGCAGGATATCAAATCAATCGGTCTGTACCGTAATAAAGCAAAAAATATTCAAAAACTGAGTAAAATGATTATTGAAGATTATGGCGGAGAAGTACCAAAGGACCGTGATGAGCTTGTGAAACTCCCAGGAGTTGGCCGGAAGACCGCCAATGTTGTCGTATCTGTTGCCTTTGGCGTACCGGCCATTGCAGTGGATACACACGTCGAGAGGGTCAGCAAGCGTCTGGGAATCTGCCGATGGAAGGATTCGGTGCTGGAAGTCGAAAAGACACTGATGCGCAAGGTTCCTAAAGAAGATTGGTCCGTTACCCATCATCGTCTCATATTCTTCGGAAGATACCACTGTAAGGCACAATCGCCTCGCTGTGCGGAATGTCCATTGCTTTCTCTGTGCAGAGAAGGGCAGAAGAGAGATAAAAAAGGGCTGGTGAAACGATGACGGCAGCGAATGAATTGTTAGCTTCTTATGAGCAATATTTGCGCAGTCTAGGGCACATTGACTCCTCTGATATCAAGGAACCATTAAGGATTAATCCTTTGTATTTTGACTTCTGCGAGACCACGCAAGACATATTGCCATGGGAAAACAGCGGCAAGTACGTTCCGTATCTATTTCAAGTGTGGGAAGAAACAAAAGAATCACTTCTCCCTGTATTTCAAACAAGAAAGTCCAGATGCGACCAAAACGACATGCTTAAAGGTATTGTATGTTTACTGGCTTCATTTCATTGGACAGCGGGTGAGCGGGTGATATCGCTGAATTGGTCAGAACTGACAAAGAAATCTTTTCCGGCTAAGCCGATTAATTGGGCTGAGCGAGTGGAGTTCATTTTGCTGAAGCCGACCCAGTATCATTGCTTTATCCAGCTAGATGAACTTTTTACAGAAATGAAGAAGCATTTCTATAAGCATCACGCGATGAAACGATAAAACCTCCCCTAAAAAGGAGGTTTTTTTGTGCAGAAAAAAGCCACCACCTTTTAAAGGGTGATGGCTTTGTCTTTAATTCGTTTTTTCAGTTGATGATGAATTCGTTTGTGTATTACCAGATGTATTTGTTTTGTTTTTATCTGTATTAGTTCCTGATGAATCATCCGTTGAGTCACCATCTGACGCGTCCTCTTCTTTGCGGCCGTTGTTATTGTTGCTGTTATCGTTAGATTGGTCTTGGTTGCTGTTGTCGGACGGATTGGTGTTCGTGTTGTCTTGTTTTTTGTCTTGATCGTTTGTTGAATCATCTGTCTGATCTTGATCTGTCTGACTGTCATCTGTTTGAGAATCATCAGTTTGTGTGTCATCCTGAGTCTTCTCATCATCTTGATTTTCATCATCCGTTTGCTGCTGGTCTTCTTTCTCTTCATCCTCTTCGGCTTTTGGCACTTCATAGGATGTCGACGCTGAACTTTCGCCATCATCACTGACGGCTGTCACTTCGAATTTGTATACAGAGCCTGGCTGCACGCCCGAAATGACTGCTTCTTTTGCAGAGCTGTTTTGAACTTCAGAGTAGCTGCCGCCATCAACAGATTGCTTAACAGCAAAGGTCGCATCTCCGTCGTACTTCCAGCTTAATGTCAATGATTGATTATCTTTATCATATTTCACACTTAAACCAGACAGTTTTGCTGTTTCCTCTTTTTCTTCTTTCTCATATGTTTTAGAAACAGTAGAAGGGGATGTACCTTTTACAAAGTACTCTGTGACCTTTTTATCGCTTGGCGTATTCGGCCCTGCCAGTTTTGCCGGATTAGAGCCTTTTTCCACAGTCGCTTCCACTACGCTATCAGGTTTCTCAAATGATCCGCTTCCGTCATCGACATCGGCAATGAGCTGGGCGAAGATGCGTTTTGCAACTTTTTGCTCTTCAGTTGAAAGAGATTTCTTTCCAGCTTCGTTTTCTCCCATACCCGTCCAGACGGCTGCTGTATATTGCGGTGTGTAGCCGACAAACCAAGAATCTCGGGCACCGTCGCTTGCGATATTGTACCTTTGGATTTCACTTTCTTCGAAGTTGGTCGTCCCTGTTTTTCCTGCTACTTCCACACCGGGTACTTGTGCAAGCTGTCCGGTACCTGTCTTAACAGCTGTTTTCAGCATATCTGTAATCATAAAGGCTGTATAATCGCTCATTGCTGACTTAGATTTCGGTGTTAAATCAAGCTTTGTTCCATCGTTAAATTCAATAGACTTCACAAAATGCGGTTCATTATACGTTCCGTTATTTCCAAATGCGCTGTATGCTCCTGCCATTGTCAGAGAAGAGACACCCGGGTTGTCATCTCCGAATCCTCCGATAGAATACGATTCATACACTTTTTCCTTATTTAAACCGAGTCCTAATCCGTTAGCAAAATCCACTGCAGTGTCTTTTCCGACTGCTTGGAATGCTTTTAAAGCTGGGATATTACGAGATTGTGCCAGTGCTTCACGCATAGACATTGGTCCTTTATATGAGCGGTCAAAGTCTCGGATCGGTGTTCCATCAGAATACGTGTAAGCTGAGTCATCAATTTGTTCGTATGTGGACCATTTTTTATTTTCAATAACTGGACCGTAGTCGAGAATAGGCTTAATGGTAGACCCAGGCTGTCGCTGAGCTTGGGTCGCGTA
Organism: Bacillus sp. PK3-037; assembly: GCF_054161355.1. Taxonomy (NCBI): domain Bacteria; kingdom Bacillati; phylum Bacillota; class Bacilli; order Caryophanales; family Bacillaceae; genus Bacillus; species Bacillus sp. PK3-037. Next base: position 1,853,345 of record NZ_CP096408.1, read on the forward strand.
ATTGTAGCCACCAACCGTAGAATTTCTTCCCGCACCAATCGCGCGGACTTCTCCGGTTTTTGTATCGAGAAGCGAAACACCGCCCTGCATGCCTTCAGTAAATCCGACAGTGTCTCCGTCCATCAATTCATCTAGTTTGTCTTGTGCTTTTGTATCTAATGTTGTATAAATCTTTAATCCGTCAGTACCTGGATTGACATCAGATTTTTCTTCAATTTCTTTCATGACTTCTTCAACAAACGCGCTGTATTTATTTGAATTTGTTTTTTCATATTCTTTCTGTGATACAACGCCTTCATCTTTCACTGCCACTTTTTTCGCTTTGTTATATTGAGAATCAGAAATAAATCCTTGCTTTTTCATGAGACTGAGTACGATGTTCCGTCTTTTTTCCGCTTTATCCGGGTTTTTAACGGGATTGTACGCTGTCGGGCTTTGCGGCATACCCGCAAGTGTCGCAGCTTGTTCCACAGTCAATTTGCTTAAATCTGTGACGCCGAAAAATTCTTCCGCCGCTTTTCCGATTCCGTATGCTCTAGGAGAAAAATAAATCCGGTTTAAATACATTTCTAAAATTTCATCTTTAGAGTAATTGCGTTCAAGCTGAATCGATAGCCAAACTTCTTGGACCTTCCGTTTCAGCGTCTTCTGATGAGAAAGAAGGGAGTTCTTGACGACCTGCTGTGTGATCGTACTTCCGCCTTCAGCCCCGAAGCCGTCTGTAAAGTTGGCGACTAAGGCACCTCCGATACGGACAGGGTCAATCCCGTGGTGCTCATAAAAACGGGCGTCCTCTGTCGCGATAAAGGCTTCTTTTACAACATCGGGAATTTCATCTATCGAGACGTAGGACCGCTTTTCGGAACCGTATTCAGCGATTTCTTTTCCATTTTTATCATAAATTGTCGATGAATAAGGTGTCTTCAATTTGTTTTCGTCAAGTTTTGGCGCATCTGAAATCATGACGGCAAATGTAACTGCACCGCCGACTACGCCTAAAACAAATAGAATGAGTAAAGTGAAAAGGGTCTTTTTAAACAAACCGCCTTTTTTTCGTTTCTTGCCTTTTTTCGGTGAAGGGCTCGACTTGCTGTTCGCTTTACGTCGAGCTTCACGACTCGTAAATTGATCTGACATAACATCTCAACCTTTCGTTAATCAACCTTTCGCACTAGATGATGGCGAAAAATAAAGCTGCTCAATAATACTAATATAATCAATTCTTGGCGCGTATCCAAGTGAAATCGGATAAGCTGCTTCCTCTAACTCATCTTTTCGAATTGATTTTCTGCCGTTTTTCTCTTTTCTTTCCCAGAAATAAAACAGCCTATCGGCTTCTAAAAAATAAACCTGGCCGAAAGCGGATATAATAACAAAACAAATACCGTCTTGAGCCGTTACCTGCTTCATATGCTCAATTTGATGGTCATGGAAATTCTGCAGGGGGAAAGAGGTTTTGTTTTTTGTCTCTTTCGCCTCAAAGTCAATGTACCGCCCTTTATAAATTCCGTTATAATCTGTTGTCGATGATTGTTTAAAATAGGCTTCTTTTATGACTGCAGCGCTTCTTTTTGGATAATGGACATTTACAATTTGAACAGGTGTCGGCTTTTTGTGTATCACGGCAATTTGGTTTGTCAGATAATACTTATTCGTTTCGTTTAAGTCATCTTCGAGGGTCATTCCGCGATTACTGTAAGATGGCGCTCTTTTATGACTGTTTTGGGATGAAACCGGATGTTTCGGCTGAAACGTTTTTCCGTTAGGATACCGAATCACTTTCTCATCCTCCTTATTAAACTATTAGTGACGGAAGTGAATGAACGTGAAAGAACAACAGGCCATCAGAAAGCTTCTTCGCCGGATTGAACGGCAGACGGCAGTCAAAAACGCCGACAATATTTCAAGAACGAATGCTTATAAAGCATTCTATGACCGTCATCCGGAGATTAAATGGTCGCTCTTAGCTTCCTTCGTTTCACGCAATGCCGGCTGGTCAATGACTGATTTAAAGGGCAGTCTGTTTCAGCTCGGTCTGCGTGAGTCACAGCAAAGGTGGTTCTTTTTGGCCTACGAGAGAGCGAATTGGCTCATCTTTTCAGATGCCTATCCGCAGCTTCTTTTGTACCACTGGTCTGTAAAAATCGGGAAGCCCCTGTTCAACTATCTGCAATTGTTTGGGGTATCACAATTTATGACAGAAGAGTGGACCCGGTTTTGGCATGAACGAAACACGGAGCGGCTCATGTATGCTCTCATTATAAATGAACAAAACACTATCCAAACACCTATTATACAAAATCCTTCGTTCAAAAAGAACGTTTTTGGCACGATTCCTTTTTATTTAAGTGACTGGTTTCATTTCAACACCGTTATTTTTCCTTCTTCAGACGGCATTCTTTACGGTATTTCGGTCAAGCGTTTTTCTAAAACCGAAGAAAGGATAAAGCTCGGAAAACAGCTGTCACAATTGCTGTTCAGTCCGGAACTGTTTTCTTCTTTTTATGGCTTTTTGCACACAGTACCGCATACAGGCTCCCGTTTTGATATGGAAAAAATGATCGGAATCACAAAAAGGACATCCCCTATGCTAAGGACATGCTACCCTGAATTAACTTACTCATTAGACGGAAAGAAAACAGATTGGTTTCATGGAAAGATAAAGAAAGGCCTCTTTGCGCGGGAGGCATTGCCTCGGCAGATAGAATTGACCGACTGGTATGTAAACAAAAAACGTCAGCTGCATGCGCTCTTTGCGGTGGAGCATTGGCTGAAGAAATAAAAGAAGCAAGGAATTTCCTTGCTTCCTTACGTAGAAGGACGGTTCGGGCCGCCTAGTTTTTTATCTAAAGAATCGATTGCTTTTGATTCAGTCTTTTTTTGCTGGCCGGCTTTTTTCGGTCTGGTTTTCATACGGCACCTCCTCACAAGTATCGTTTGCATTAAGGGGGAGGATCATACAATTTTTGCGGTTGTTTTTGTCGAAAACTTCAGCTTTCCGTGGAAAACCTGTTTGTTTGGCGATTTGCTTCTAGTTTTGTCAGGAGGAAGGAAAGAGACTGAAGAGCAAAGAATCTTAACCGGGAGAGACGAGGAAAGGGAGGAACACAAATGTCCGGTTACGTAAGCAAGACAGATATTCTCCGAATGCTTTCTGATATAGAAACTGAAATAAACTGTGCTGAACAGAGCCTTAGCCGTTCTATAGATGTATTCGAGGCTGAAATGCGTGAAACGGAGGACGAACGTTTGAGTGTTCTGGAAGAAGAAATCATAGATCTTCATATATGTATAAACGAGCTATACCGATCCCCTCAAGAGAGGTATCCTGTGGACAAGGTATACCGTATCGGCTGAATTTATGAGCAAAATTTGGTACGATAAGCTTTGAGGTGAAGGATGTTGCAATCACAAACATTGCTGAAAGTTACCGAGCAAATGATTGAAGCCGCTGAAACAGGTGCTGCACGATATCAGGAAGGGAAAGAAAATAACCATTCGTACGATTTTTTTGAGACGATTAAGCCTGCTGTGGAGGAGAATGATGCCCTGGCAGCTCACTGGGCGGAAGGGGCGCTTGAATTTATAAAAGCACGCCGCCCGAAATACGTGCATGCTGAGCAAATAGAGACTGCAAAGGATAATTTCCTGGAATTGATTCTTCAGTCATATGTTCATCATATTCATAAAAAGCGATTCAAAGACATCACTGAATCAGTCGTTTACACATTGCAGACAGTGAGGGATGAAATTGCAAGTGAAGACAGCCAATAAAGGCTGTCTTCATTTTTATTATAGGGGGCCGGACGTTAATTCAGCTCATATGCCGGGCTTTCTGCTCCATTTGCTTCCAGAACCTTCATACTGTTACGAAATTCAGTTGCATTGAGGTGTCCTTGAATATAGAGGAACTTGGCAAAGTCCATCAGTTTATTCACACAGTCTGTTTCATATTTCTTCATTTCTGCAAAACGTTTGCTTAAGTATGGTACGTTCATTATGGTGCATCCCCTCTCATCTGTATTGAAAATATGGTATCATAATGATTCGACTTTTTTCTGTTTTTAAAAAATTTAAACTTTCGACACAATTTGACAAACACGCTTGATAGCATCAGACACAAACAAAAGAAATGATTCATACATATATAGGAGAGAAACTGTTGAGTCTAGGGGGGGAAATCGCAATGAAAAGGAGACCTCAAAACGATCCTCGGCAATTGGGTTATTATTATCCTCAGCAAGTGCAGGGATATTATCAGCAGAATGCGCCTGTTCATTCTGAACAGTACGCTCCGCAGCATTACGGACAACAGGAGTTTTATCAGCCGTATATTCCGCCTCAGTCTATGCCTATACAGCCGCCGGTATTTCCTAATCCTTATCCTATTCCGAGACCGAATCAGCAGCAGCCTTCACAGGTTCAAAGTATTATGTCACAATTCAAAAAAGCGAACGGGCAGTTTGACTTTAATAAAATGATGGATACGACAGGCCAAGTCATGAGTGCCATGAATCAAGTCGGCTCATTAATAAAGGGATTTACCAGCTTTTTTAAATAATAGAAGCATGAATGAATCAAATCATTCATGCTTATTTGTTGGGAAGAAAAGCGTCATTGTCTGCTCACTCCATGACGTTTCCATTTTTTCCTGTTGTACCTCATAAGGCAGCTGTACGGTTCTCGTCATGCTTGTTAATGTGGAGGTGTTTTGCTCCTTCTGTTTTTCCTGAAGCGTTACATGGAGGTACCGGGACTTAATGTCGATGAGAATATCACCGTCTCGAAACGTTGCCGGAATTGTGATATCGGCATACAGCCCGTCATCACTTTCTCTGACGTCTATCGTTGTCTGGACATCTTTAAAACTAGAGTCGATCAAGTTTTGAAAACCATGTAAAAGATTTCCTAATGCAGAAGACTGAAACAGATGGACCATTGCTTGATTGATGATCTCTTCTTTCTTAGACAATTCATTCTTTTTGTCATCTTTACGTTCCAAATGAGCCACCGCCTTTTTTTATCAGACTATGCGTTTGTGCCGGATGTTGTTATAAATTGAAGCAAAATTGAAAGTGTGGTTAAATAGGTGGTGAATGAAGGGATAACGGTTGATGAATTGGAAGGGAGATAACACATTGCTGAAAAAATTATTCGGAATGGGAAAATCAGAGGAAAAAATTGCGGAAGAGGTCATCTATTCTCCGGCAGACGGGACGGTAATGGATCTGACAGATGTGCCGGATCCTGTTTTTTCACAAAAAATGATGGGCGAAGGAATTGCAGTTGAACCCTCTAATGGTGAGATTGTTTCACCTGCTGAAGGTGAAGTGATTCAGCTGTTTCATACAAAACACGCCGTGGGCATCCGGACACGTTCGGGAATCGAGCTGTTAATTCACGTCGGATTAGAAACCGTAAATATGAATGGAGAAGGATTTAACGCTCATATTAAAGAAGGTGACAAAGTAAAGGTCGGCGACCCGCTCATCACGTGTGATTTGGAGTTAATAAAAGAAAAAGCGAGCAGCACAGTCATCCCAATCGTCATTATGAATGGGGAAGCTGTGGAAGCAATAGAGCCTGCAGGCGAAAAGGCTGCGCAAAAAGGCGAAACAAAGCTGCTCACGATAAGAGCGAAATAAGCAGGGCGGATGCCTTGCTTTTTTGTTGTCCGATTGTATAAAATTTGCACCTAGCCATGCAAACAAATATTCGGTAAACTGTACTTGATAAAGAGGTGTAAAGAATGAAAAAGAAATCACTGACTGAACTCATTTCTGAATTGAAAGGAAATGAAAACGTTGTGAACTGGCATGAAATTGAGCCTCGTGAAGCAAGGACAAGGCCGATGCCTGAACGTATAGATGAGAGACTCAAAACAGCCCTTTCCAAAAGAGGAATTGATGCCTTATATACCCACCAATATGCCGCTTTTCAATATGTGCAAAAAGGTGAAAGCATTGTAACTGTAACGCCTACGGCATCCGGGAAAACATTATGCTATAACCTGCCTGTCCTGCAATCTATCGCTGAGGACGATACAAACCGGGCGTTATATTTATTTCCTACTAAAGCGCTGGCCCAGGATCAAAAAAGTGAGCTCAATGAAATCATTGATGAGATGGGCATTGATATTAAAAGTTTTACATATGACGGAGATACATCTCCGGCGATCAGACAAAAAGTCAGAAAAGCAGGGCACATTGTGATTACAAACCCTGATATGCTTCACTCGGCAATTCTTCCGCATCATACAAAATGGGTGAGTCTGTTTGAAAACCTTAAATATATTGTGATAGACGAACTGCACACGTATCGCGGTGTATTCGGAAGCCATGTGGCAAATGTAATCCGCCGGCTGAAACGGATCTGCCGGTTTTATGGAAGTGACCCGATCTTTATTTGTACCTCGGCAACGATCGCGAATCCGAAGGAATTGGGAGAGCAGCTGACCGGAAACTCAATGAGGCTGGTTGATGACAACGGTGCGCCAAGCGGACGGAAGCACTTTGTATTTTATAATCCGCCAATTGTTAATCAGCCGCTTAACATCAGAAAAAGCGCAACAGTAGAAGTAAACGAGCTGGCGAAAGACTTCCTGAAGAACAAAGTGCAGACCATTGTATTTGCCAGAAGCAGAGTCCGTGTGGAAATTATTTTAAGCCATATTCAGGAACTGGTGAAAAAAGAGATCGGGGCAAAGTCTATCAGAGGCTACCGGGGAGGATATCTTCCGAAAGAACGAAGAGAAATCGAAAGAGGACTGCGAGATGGCGAAATTCTTGGGGTTGTCAGCACAAATGCGCTGGAGCTCGGGGTTGATATCGGTCAGCTGCAGGTCTGTATCATGACCGGTTATCCCGGAAGTGTGGCAAGTGCGTGGCAGCAGGCGGGAAGAGCCGGCAGAAGACACGGTGAGTCCTTGATTGTCATGGTGGCTAATTCAACGCCGATTGACCAGTATATTGTGCGCCATCCTGAATACTTTTTTGACCGTTCGCCGGAATCAGCAAGAATCAACCCGGAGAATCTAATTATTTTAGTTGATCACTTAAAATGCGCTTCTTATGAACTTCCTTTTAAAGCCGATGAAGAGTTTGGGCCGCTGGACGTCAGTGATATTCTCGAGTACCTTCAGGAAGAAGGTGTCCTGCACCGCAATGGGGAACGTTATCATTGGGCAAACGAATCGTTTCCTGCTTCCAATATCAGTCTGCGTTCGGCTTCACAAGAAAATGTGGTCATTGTCGATCAAACGGATATTGCGAATGTGAGAATCATCGGTGAAATGGATCGGTTTAGTGCGATGACGCTTCTCCATGATGAAGCGATTTATTTGCATGAAGGCGTGCAATTCCAAGTGGAAAAGCTTGATTGGGATCATAAAAAGGCTTATGTCAGAAGAGTTGATGTGGAATATTACACGGATGCCAATCTGGCAGTCCAGCTGAAGGTGCTGGAAATTGACAAGACAAAAGAGAGGAGCCGTACATCCCTACATTACGGCGATGTTACGGTAAATGCATTGCCCACTATTTTTAAAAAGATTAAGATGACTACTTTTGAAAATATCGGATCAGGCCCTATCCATTTACCGGAAGAAGAACTCCACACGAGTGCGGCTTGGTTTGAAATCAAAACAATTGATGAAGACATTGGAGAAAAGACACTCGAACAGCTGCTTCTCGGCATATCGAATGTATTGCAGCATATTGTCCCTGTGTATATTATGTGTGACCGAAATGATGTCCATGTCGTTTCGCAAATCAAAGCTGCCCATACCGGTTTGCCAACGGTATTTTTGTATGACCATTATCCGGGCGGAATCGGCTTGGCAGAAGAAGTCTTTAAACGGTTTGCTGACATTAATGAAGCGGCTAAGCGGCTGATAAAACAATGTCCTTGTCATGATGGCTGTCCGTCTTGTATAGGTACTGAAATAGAAGGAATAAAAGCCAAGGAACGAATTTTGCAGCTGTTGGACCAAATGTCATAAGGAAAGGAGGTTAGGCATGTCGTTAAAAGGAAAACTCCAGCGTATGAAAAAGCATATGGTGCTGGAGGAAGCAGAACACAAGATAGAAGAGAATGGAACCTCAGACATTCGCTCTGATATACCGTTTCTTAAAGAGTGGGAGGATTATGGAGTGAAGCCTTTCTTCTTTGAGGATGAATACTGTCTGATCAGGGAAGTAGAATATCCGCTCTCCCATCGGCACGGACTTTACTGTTTTTCCGAGCTTGATGAAGTCATCGCGTTATGGAACAAAAGCAGCCTGTCGCATACACTATCTGCAAAAGGATATGAAAACAACAGCCTCTTTTTCTTTGATACAGAAACAACAGGTCTTGGCGGCGGAGCCGGCAATACGATTTTTTTGCTCGGCCATGCAAGGGTATATAAAGATCGAGTGGTAATCAAACAGCATCTTCTGCCTAAACCGGGGAATGAAGTCGCCTTGTATCAGAGCTTTTTAAACGAGGTTGATATTACATCGCTTGTTACCTACAACGGAAAAGCTTTTGATTGGCCGCAGGTAAAAACAAGGCATACGCTGATTCGTGACAGAGTTCCGAAGCTCCCGGAATTCGGGCATTTTGACCTCTTGCATGGAGCAAGGCGTTTGTGGAAGCACAAAATGGAACGCGTGTCGCTTGGCTCAGTTGAAAAAGAAGAGCTCGGCGTACGCAGAAAAGAAGACACCCCGGGCTATTTAGCGCCGATGCTGTACTTTCATTTTATTAAGGCACAGGAACCGGATCTTTTAAAGGGTGTGCTGCACCATAATGAGATGGATGTGCTGTCGTTAATTTCACTGTACATTCATATGTCAAAGAAAATTCTTTCCGCTACTGATATGCCAAAAGAGCATGATGAAGCTTACGCAATGGCGAAATGGTTTATGGCCCATAAGGAAACAGGCCAAGCAGTCAATCAGCTTGAAAGACTTAAAGAAAAGTCATTTGAAAATAAAGACAGAGCCCTTTTAGATTTATCAATGCTGTACAAAAAACAAAACCGCTTAGAAGATGCAATCCCGCTTTGGGAGAAACTATCCCATTCTCAGCACCAAAAATGCAGGTACACTTCAGCGATAGAGCTTGCGAAATATTTTGAGCATAAGAAAAAGGAATTCGGGAAAGCTTTACATACAGCTGAACAATTACTTGCCGATGAGGCATCCTTATCAGAAAAAGAAATGGAAAATCTGCACGTGAGAATTGCCCGTCTGAAGAGGAAATATTCCTCTTAAATATTCCCCGGGAAAGCGCAAAAGACGACTTCTTTCGCCATGAAATTTTTTTGCTGGATTCACATCGATTTTGTTGTAGAATACCGGCGAATCCTGTAAAATGACGTTAGTTATTTTTAAAGGGAGAGTTGGTATGTATAAGGGTGTTTTTTATTTGTTCTTCGTCGTTGTGTTTTTGATTGCTTTCGTATTTTCAAACTTTAAAGACAGCTTAATTGCACACTTTTAAAATAGGTCTTTGCATCAGAACATGTACCCCCTATTTTTCATAGCTTAGTATTGTAATAAAGTTTATGGAAAGGGGATTTAAATCATGCATCACTGCAGACCGCACATAATGGCGCCGATTGTCCATCCTACTCATTGCTGTAAACACCATACGTTTTCCAAAACAATCGTGCCGCACATTCACCCACAGCACACAACAAACGTAAATCACCAGCATTTCCAGCACGTTCACTACTTTCCACACACTTTCTCAAATGTTGATCCGGCTACGCATCAGCATTTTCAAGCAGGTAGACCTTGTTGCGACTACTAGTATGGAAACGTGCAGCTTGATGGTGTAAACCAACGCAGCACATCAAATGGGGCCCAATGGGAGCCCCATTTTTTAAAGCAGGTGAAAAGATGAAAGTATTAGCAATAACAGGATATAAACCGTTTGAACTCGGGATATTTAAACAGGATGACAAGGCGCTGTATTACATAAAAAAAGCCATTAAGAATCGGCTGATTGCTTTTTTGGATGAAGGATTAGAATGGATTTTAATTTCAGGGCAGCTTGGAACAGAACTCTGGTCGGCCGAAGTTGCATATGATTTGCAGGAAGAATACCCTGACTTAAAGGTTGCTGTCATCACACCATTTTACGAGCAGGAAAAGAACTGGAAAGAGCCGAATAAGGAACTGTATGAAGCTGTTCTGGCCCAGGCGGACTACGAGGAAAGCCTGACTCATCGTCCGTATGAAAGCCCACTTCAGTTCAAACAAAAAAATCAGTTCTTCATTGATAAGTCTGACGCGCTTATGCTTTTATATGACTCTGAAATGGCTGGTTCCCCAAAGTATATGCTTGAGACAGCTGAAAAAAGACGCGAACAGGATGGCTATCCGATCTATTTTATCACAATGGATGATCTGAGAGTGACAGTAGAGGAAGACAGCTTCTCATAACAAAGAAAGAGAAATTTGACAATCGTCTAGATTTCTGAAAAAATATAAGATGATGATTCACGATACGAGGTGAAAAAGATGCTTGCTGATAAAGTAAAGCTTTCTGCGAAAGACATTTTGGAAAAAGAATTTAAAACAGGCGTTAGAGGTTACAAACAAGAAGACGTTGACAAATTTTTAGATATGATCATTAAGGATTATGAAACCTTCCATCAAGAAATTGAAGAACTGCAGCAGGAAAATTTGCAGCTGAAAAAACAGCTTGAAGAAGCCAGCAAAAAACAGCCAGTGCAATCAAACACAACGAACTTTGATATCTTAAAACGGCTGTCTAACTTAGAAAAGCATGTTTTTGGCAGCAAGCTTTATGATTGATCTGCGCTTGTAAAAAATGGCGCTTGTAAATGACAATCAGTTGTTATATAATAATTCATGTTCTTAACGTTCGGGTAATCGCTGCAGATCTTGAATCTGTAGAGGAAAGTCCATGCTCGCACGGTGCTGAGATGCCCGTAGTGTTCGTGCCTAGCGAAGTCATAAGCTAGGGCAGCCTTGATAGGCTGACGGCAGGAAAAAAGCCTACGTCCTTTGGATATGGCTGAGTATCCTTGAAAGTGCCACAGTGACGAAGTCTCACTAGAAATGGTGAGAGTGGAACGCGGTAAACCCCTCGAGCGAGAAACCCAAATTTTGGTAGGGGAACCTTCTTGACGGAATTCAACGGAGAGAAGGACAGAATGCTTTCTGTAGATAGATGATTGCCGCCTGAGTACGAGGTGATGAGCCGATTGCAGTACGATGGAACAAAACATGGCTTACAGAACGTTAGACCACTTAAATTAAATGATGAAATCAAGCTCTCCCGTATAAGGAGAGCTTTTATCTTGATGAGAGAAAAGTTTTAAAAGACAGGGTGATACGATGAAGAAGTATACACTAATTGCAACAGCGCCGATGGGCATTGAAGCTGTAGTTGCAAAAGAAGTTCGTGACTTAGGATATGAATGCAAGGTTGATAACGGAAAAGTTATCTTTGAAGGAGATGCGCTTGCGATTTGCCGTGCGAATCTTTGGCTGAGAACGGCGGACCGTGTAAAAGTTCAAGTTGCTACATTTCAAGCCAAAACATTTGATGAGCTGTTTGAAAAAACGAAAGCGGTTAACTGGCGTTCATTTGTACCGGAGAACGGGAAATTCCCTGTCATCGGTAAATCCGTTAAATCAACACTTGCAAGCGTTCCCGACTGTCAGCGGATCGTCAAAAAAGCGATTGTTGAAAAGCTGAAGCTGCAGTCCGGCAAAGCCAATGACTGGATCGAAGAAACAGGCGCCGAATATAAGGTGGAAATTTCTTTATTGAAAGATCAGGCGGTTATTACACTTGATACGTCAGGGACAGGCCTCCACAAACGGGGATACCGGGTGGACCAGGGAGGCGCGCCCATTAAAGAAACGCTTGCTGCCGCTTTGGTGCAATTAACAAATTGGACTCCGGACCGTCCATTTGTCGATCCTTTTTGCGGTTCCGGAACGATCGCGATTGAAGCCGCATTAATCGGCCAAAATATTGCCCCGGGATTTAACCGCGATTTTGTCTCAGAGGATTGGGAGTGGATCGGCAAAGATCTGTGGGACAAAGCGCGGCTTGAAGTCGAAGAAAAGGCAAACTATGATCAGCCGCTTACGATTTTCGCCAGTGACGTAGATCACCGCATGGTGCAAATCGCAAAAGAAAATGCAGAGGAAGCGGGACTGAGCGAATTAATCGAATTTAAACAAATGCAGGTAAAAGACTTCACTACAAAACTTGAGTTTGGCGTGATTGTCGGAAACCCGCCGTACGGAGAACGTCTCGGAGAGAAAAAAGCTGTGGAACAAATGTACAAAGAAATGGGACAGGCGTTCGAACCGCTTGATACGTGGTCTGTGTATATGCTGACTTCAAATGAAAATTTTGAGGAAGCATATGGAAGAAAAGCGACGAAGAAACGAAAGCTCTTTAATGGATTTATTAAAACGGATTACTATCAGTACTGGTCTAAAGTAAGACCTCAGCGTAATAAAACGGAACACGCATAAAAAGAAGACGCTCTGGATGCGTCTTCTTTCATCTTTCAGCCATATTCTATCGTTACCAACGGTGCGCTTTCGCGTTACTTCTTAATATAATGTTGGTTTGGGACATTTCAGTGTGACCGTTTACTTGAGACTTAGAACGTTTAGGCCGCGTCCAATTGTGATGAAACAGTTCAGAATGCTGATCTAATCGGTCTTTATAACTCATGTCAACATCACTCCCTGATAGAATATTGTTGATAAGACGGATAGTCCATGACGGAGTATCGAATGTAGTTTGTGCACATTTCAGTGATAACATGCGGAAAGCATGTATATAAAAAGAAAAGTTCGCATACAATGATGATTATTTCAATTAGAGGTGATCTCATGCTGAACAGCGAACATTTTAATCTCATTCAAAGGGCGCTTGACGCAACCGCAAACGAGCTGAAGGAGCTCAGAGCTGATGCGTCTCCTTCTGTGATTTCACATGCGCAAAATAATTTAGAAAAAGCGGTGGAACATATTCATTCAACAGACCATCCATTTTTATCCTCGCATGTGATCAACCGAAAGTAAGTCACAAAAAGCTTGGCACTGCCAAGTTTTTTTATTGTATTCAGCGGCGGGAAATGATAATATTGATGGTCTGAATGCCGAATAGTTGGGGGTTGGAACTGGGTGACAACATCACGTTTGCCTTTTTCTTTAACGAAAACAAAGAATTTTTATGAAGAATTGAACAATTGGATTGGTGACGTGTTTTACGATATTCTTCCCGAAAAAGGGTTTGATCTTCGAGATGAGCAAGTGTTCATGGCTTTTCAGCTGGAACGGGCGTTTAAAGAGAAAAAAGTCATGTTTGCCGAAGCCGGAGTAGGAACGGGGAAAACACTTGTTTACCTTCTTTTTGCGATCAGCTATGCAAGATATGTCGGAAAACCCGCCATTATCGCTTGTGCAGATGAAACGTTAATCGAACAGCTTGTGAAAAAAGAGGGAGACATTTCGAAGCTGGCTGAACATTTGGATCTTAAGATTGACACAAGGCTATCAAAATCACATGAGCAGTATCTATGCTTGAAAAAGCTTGAAAAAACAATGCAGCGATCTGATGATGAAAAGTGGCTTGATCTTTATGAAGCTTTACCGTCATTTGTCCATGAGTCACAGGCCATGCAGCGGTTTTATCCATATGGTGACCGAAAGCAGTACGCTAACCTTTCGAATGAAGAATGGTCGCAAGTAAGCTACGACTCGTTTCAAGATTGTCTGACATGTGATATGAGACACAGATGCGGTTTGACGCTATCAAGAGATTATTATCGCAAGTCAACAGACTTGATCATTTGTTCTCATGATTTCTACATGGAGCATGTGTGGACGGAAGAATCGCGCAAACGGGAGGGACAGCTGCCGCTCTTGCCTGATCATAGTGCGGTTGTATTTGATGAAGGGCATCTGTTAGAGTTTGCTGCGCAAAAAGCGTTAACGTACAGAGTCAAGCAATCAACTCTCGAATTATTTTTAGAACGTTTGCTTCAAAATGACATTAGAGAAGAATTTGCTGAATTGATAGAAGACGCACTTGCCGCAAACGACAAATTTTTCTATGTTCTTTCTGAAGAATCAAGAGAAGTTGCCGGGTCGCACCGTTTGGAAATAAAGAATGATCAGCGTGTCAAAAAGGCGGCGGACGAGCTGTGCCGTTTGCTTGATAAAATTGGTGAAGCACTCGTATTTGAGTCAGAAATGTACACCATTGATCAATACGAGCTGTCAGTCGTTGAGGAATATGTTGAGCAAATGGCGTATTCACTATCTTTATATCAAAAGGATGCGATCAGCTGGCTGGAGCAAAAGGAAGCGGAATCCACTTTTGTCGTGATGCCGAGAACGGTGGCAGAAGTGCTTGGCGAGAAAGTGTTTTCAAAGAAAATTCCTTATATCTTTTCTTCTGCAACGCTGTCAGAAGGCGGTTCGTTTGACTATATTGCGGACAGTCTGGGGATTCACGATTACTTATCGTTAACGGTTGATTCTCCTTATGATTATGACGAACAAATGACCGTTACCCTTTATGGGAAAACAGAAATGAGCGCAGAACAAAAAACAGTTCAAACAATAGAGACAATTAAGCATTATAAAGGCAGAACGCTGGTGCTCTTCCCGTCTTTTGAGGAATTAAACGAGTTTAAGGAGCTCGCAGCTGCTTGGGAGCTGCCGTATCCGATTTACTTTGAAGGCGACGAGGAAATCAGCAGCTTAGTAGAAAAATTCCAAGGGGAAGAGGAAACGGTTTTATGTTCAGTTCACCTATGGGAAGGGCTTGATATTCCTGGTGACGCATTGAAGAATGTCACGATCTGGTCATTGCCGTTTCCGCCTCATGACCCTGTATTTACGGCAAAACGCAACAGTGCGAGAAAAGACCCGTTTGAAGAGGTTGACCTTCCGTATATGCTGTTGCGAGTGCGGCAGGGGATTGGCCGTCTGATTCGCTCAAATCAAGATAACGGCTCGATTCATATTTATGCGGGCGGAGAAAATGAACGCATCATTGATGAAGTGAAAAAGGTCTTACCTGTTGAACCGCATATGATGTAATCACGAAAAAGCTGATGATCCATGATCATCAGCTTTTTCATTTTGTCAGCGGGCAAGCCAGCCGCCGTCTACTGCTAAAATATGTCCATTGACATAATCAGAAGCGCGAGATGCCAGAAAAACAGCCGTCCCGCCGATATCATCAGCTTTGCCCCACCGTCCGGCTGGGATTCTCTTTAAAATGTCTTCATTTCGCTTTTCATCGTCCTGAATAGGCTTTGTATTGGCTGTAGAAATATAACCCGGGGCGATTGCGTTCACCTGAACGCCGGACGCTGCCCACTCATTTGCAAATGATTTAGTCAAACCGGCAACAGCATGTTTGCTCGCTGTATATGCGGGAACAAGGATACCGCCTTGAAAAGATAGAAGAGAGGCAATATTAATAATCTTTCCATAACCTCTTTTCAGCATGTGCCCGCCTGCCAGCTGTGTCAGAATAAACAAGCTGTTTAGATTGACATTCAGTACGTGATGCCAATTCTCTTCTGGGAAATGTTCCGCTTTTTCCCGGTGAATAATGCCGGCATTATTGACAAGGATGTCGACCTGCCGGTTTTCGAACAGCTTAGCTGCAATATCCTTTATCGCTTCAGGTTTGCTCATATCCATTGTAAAAGACGTAAACGTTCGGCCTTCCTGTTCGACAAGCTGCTGTGTTTCAGACAGGCTGCTTTTATGTGATGTCCCGATAATATCAGCACCGGCGCCTGCCAGCGCTTTGGCGATTCCTTGGCCGATTCCCGTACCCGGCCCTGTCACCAATGCCGTTTTTCCTTCTAATGAAAATGCCTCTTGCAGATAACTCATCTTATTTCAGCCCATCCATCGGCACAAGATCCATGTCCGTAAATGTGTAGTTTTCACCAGCCATCGCCCACACAAAACTGTAGTTAGATGTTCCTGCGCCAGAATGAATGGACCAGGCAGGAGAAAGGACAGCCTGCTCGTTTCCGACGACAAGGTGGCGTGTTTCATCCGGCTGACCCATGAAGTGAAAAACCTTCGAATCCTTCTCAAGATCAAGGTAGAGATAAGCCTCCATCCGGCGATCATGAACGTGTGCCGGCATGGTGTTCCAGTTATTGTTTTCGTCTAGCATCGTGATCCCCATCATCAGCTGACAGCTTTGAATGCCATCTTGATGAATAACTTTGTACAGGCTTCTTACATTTGATGCTGCTGCGTCTCCGAGCCGGTCCGGTGTCAGTTCAGAAAGAGCGGCTTTTTGCGTCGGATAGCTTTGATGCGCGCCCGAGGAGACGAAGTAAAACTTTGCTGTTTCTCCGTTTAGGCTTTTAAATGCTACATCCCGATTGCCCATCCCGATATATAGAAAATCCTTTGTTTGAAGCACGTATTCATCATCGCCGACTTTAACCGCACCAGGCTGGCCGACGTTAATAATACCGATTTCCCGCCGTTCCAGAAAAAAGTCCGTTTTAAGAAAGTCTCCGGCATCAAGCTTCAGTTCGCTCTGTCCGGGTGCTGCACCGCCGATCACAACGCGGTCTTCATGGGAGTAATACATGGTCAGCTTATTTTCCGTAAATAAAGTATCCATTAAAAAATGACTGCGAAGCTCCTCAGTTGTAAAGCGTTTTACTTGTTCAGGGTGTACAGAGTAACGATTTTCCATTGGATTTCCCCCTTGGTTAGGATTTCAGCATCACTTGAATGAAATTCTTTGGTAACGGTTTCAAAGAAAATTTTAGGATAAATAGAGAAAAGAGTCAACGGAAATTTTGTGAATAAGCACATTATTCAAAAAACACTTTTCAATTTTAAAAAATATGGTATTCTTGTGTTGTAACGGTTTTGAAATCGGTTTCAAATTATAAGACGATACAGGAGCACTTGAATGAAAAAGAAAACAACAGGCCATATCACTATCAAAGACGTAGCTGAATTTGCAGGAGTATCAAAATCAACTGTTTCTCGTTATATTAACGGGAAAATTGACGCGATTTCTCCTGAAAAGGTAAAAAACATAAAAAAGGCAATCGCTGAATTGAATTATCGGCCGAGTAAAATGGCACAAGGCTTGAAAATAAAAAAAAGCAAATTAATCGGATTTGTTGTTGCCGACATTACAAACCCCTTTTCAGTCGCAGCATTTAGGGGAGTTGAAGAGGTTTGTGATCAATATGGCTACAGCATAATGGTGTGCAACACTGATAACAGTCCTGAAAAAGAACGGGAAATGCTGCTAAAGCTCGAAGCACACTCTGTAGAAGGGCTAATTTTGAATGCAACCGGGGAAAACAAGGATATTTTATATTCCTTTGCCGAACAGCAGGTGCCGACAGTATTAATTGACCGCAAATTGCCGGATCTGAAACTGGATACCGTAACGACTGACAACAGAAGGATCACTGAAGAGATCCTTCAGCAGATTTACAGCAAAGGGTACACAGATGTCGCGCTGTTTACCGAACCGATTGCATCCATCAGCCCCCGGGCGGAAAGAGCGGCCGTTTATCAGGAGATTGCTGCGGTAAGCAATGTGAATGGACTCAGTCGAATGTATGAAATTGACGTCAAAGACAAAGAGCAGCTTGAGAAGGCGCTGCGCTCTTTTATGAATGAGATGCCTGAGCAAAAAAAAGCGATTCTTGCTTTAAATGGGTTGATTATGCTGAAAATTATTAGCTGTATGGAAGAAATAGGGCTGCGCATTCCCGAAGATACGGGGATTGCCGGATTCGATGATACGGAATGGTATAAACTCATCGGCCCGGGCATTACAACAATCGCCCAGCCGTCACATGATATGGGCAAGACGGCGATGGAACGCGTTTTAAAAAGGATTGAAGGTGACGAGGGAGCGCCTCAAACCATTGAATTAGAGGCAAAAGTCATCATGAGAAAATCACTTTAATCCAAGGTGCCCTCAACTAAGGGGAGGTTGGGAAATGAAGCTTGATGCGATTACTTTCGGCGAATCGATGGCCATGTTTTACGCAAATGAGTACGGAGGCCTTCATGAAGCTTCCACATTCTCAAAAGGACTGGCCGGGGCGGAAAGCAATGTGGCTTGCGGCCTGGCCAGACTTGGCTTTCAGATGGGCTGGATGAGCAAAGTCGGCAATGATCAGCTCGGCACATTTATTCTTCAGGAGCTGAAAAAAGAGGGAGTGGATGTGTCTCGCGTGATCCGGTCTCAGGATGGCAATCCAACTGGGCTGCTGCTAAAGTCCAAAGTGAAAGAAGGCGATCCTGAGGTAACCTATTACAGGAAGAACTCGGCTGCAAGCACTTTAACAGCTGCTGA
This sequence comes from Bacillus sp. PK3-037, assembly GCF_054161355.1. NCBI lineage: Bacteria > Bacillati > Bacillota > Bacilli > Caryophanales > Bacillaceae > Bacillus > Bacillus sp. PK3-037. The sequence continues at coordinate 1,871,717 of NZ_CP096408.1, forward strand.
ATACCCAAGAGACTATTTTCAAAGCGCAGACCATCTGCATGTGACAGGTATTCCCCCGGCTTTGTCCGCCGATATGAAAGAATTCGCCTATTATGTGATGAAAGACATGAAACAGGCTGGAAAAACCATCTCATTAGATCCTAACCTAAGACCCGCACTTTGGCCTGATCAAGCAACAATGGCACATACGATTAATGATTTGGCGGGACTTGCGGATTGGTTCTTCCCTGGAATCGCAGAGGGAGAGCGATTGACTGGCGAAAAAACGCCTGAAGGCATTGCAGATTTTTATCTGAAAAAAGGGGTCAGCTTTGTCGCTATTAAACTTGGAAAAGAAGGCGCTTACTTTAAATCAAAGGAAAGTGAAGGATATACAGAAGGCTTCCGGGTTGATCAGGTTGTTGACACAGTCGGCGCCGGAGACGGATTTGCTGTCGGCGTCATCAGCGGAATTCTTGATGGTTTGCCGTACAAGGATGCAGTGCAAAGGGGTAATGCGATCGGCGCATTGCAAGTTCAGGCACCGGGGGACATGGACGGTCTGCCGACAAGGGAAAAATTAGCCGCATTTTTATCTGCTCAAAAAACAGTTCACCACAAGAAAGGGGATTGTTAATATGGAGTCCAATGTAGTAGAAAACCGTCTGAAAGAAGCCAGGCTGATTGCAGTCATTCGTTCAAAGGATAAACAGCAGGCCTGTCAGCAGATTGAGAGTTTGATAGACAAAGGGATTCGGGCAATTGAAGTCACTTATACGACACCTGGAGCTTCTTCTATTATTGAGTCCTACAGAAATCGAGAGGATGTCTTAATCGGAGCGGGCACGGTCATCACTGCGCAGCAGGCGGGAGAAGCTGCGGAAGCAGGAGCACAATTTATTGTCAGTCCGGGTTTTTCAACAGATCTTGCTGAACACCTATCGTTTATGAAGACGCATTATATCCCTGGCGTACTGACACCGAGCGAAATTATGAAAGCGTCGACATTCGGATTTACTACATTAAAGCTGTTTCCAAGCGGTGTATTCGGCATCCCATTTATGAAAAATTTAGCGGGCCCTTTCCCGCAGGTTACTTTTATACCGACTGGCGGAATCCATCCGTCTGAAGTTCCGGAATGGCTCAAGGCAGGGGCAGGTGCCGTCGGAGTCGGGAGCCAGCTGGAAAGCTGTTCAAAAGAGGATTTACAGGCTGTTTTCCAAGTGTAGCCACATAAGGGGTATTGTTTTTCCATAACCGGAGGATGGGAGAATATATATGAAAATCAAAGCGACAATTGAACGGGTACCTGGCGGAATGATGATTATTCCGCTGTTTCTGGGAGCAGCGCTTAATACGTTTGCGCCTGGAACAGCAGAGTTTTTTGGAGGGTTTACGGGTGCGCTTATTACAGGAACCCTTCCCATACTAGGCGTTTTTATCTTTTGTGTTGGAGCGACGATTGATTTCCGTTCTTCAGGCTATATTGCGAGAAAAGGGATTACCTTATTATTGGGAAAGATCGGGTTTGCGGCACTGCTCGGTGTGATTGCGGCTCAATTTATACCCAATGAAGGCATCCAATCCGGATTCTTTGCAGGTCTTTCTGTTCTAGCCATTGTTGCAGTGATGAATGAAACGAACGGCGGCCTCTATTTGGCGCTCATGAATCATATGGGCAGAAAAGAAGATGCCGGCGCATTCGCGTTTATCAGTACAGAATCTGGACCTTTTATGACCATGGTTACATTCGGTGTTACCGGACTGGCTGCTTTTCCGTGGGAAACGCTGGCGGCAACAGTCATCCCGTTTTTGCTCGGCTGCATACTTGGAAATCTTGATCATGATCTGAGAGACTTATTCAGCAAGGTAGTGCCGGCAATCATTCCGTTTTTTGCATTTTCACTTGGGAACACTTTAAACTTTGGGATGCTGATTCAGTCAGGGTTATTAGGCATTTTGGTCGGTGTCTCTGTTGTCATCTTATCCGGCGGCTCCTTGTATTTGCTTGATCGTTTCATTGCCCGGGGAGATGGTGTCGCGGGGGTGGCAGCTTCATCAACAGCGGGAGCGGCAGTCGCCGTGCCATACGCCTTAGCGGAAGCGAATTCTGCGTTTGCACCCGTTGCTGAATCGGCAACTGCAATCATTGCGACAAGCGTTATTGTCACCTCTTTGTTAACACCTCTGGCAACAGTGTGGGCGGATAAAAAAATCAATGCAAAAAAACGAAAAACACCGCCGCCGCCAAACAATCAAATGACGATAAACTGAGTGATGAAGGCTGCCGATAACTAGGCCGGCAGCCTTTTATACAAACAATTTGACTTTCAAACACCCTTCCAGTAGCCTGTAATGGAACGGCTAGAATAGGGAGGGAATGGATATGGAGATACATACATACGAAAAGGAATTTTTTGATCTTTTAAAAAGAATCTCACATTATAGAGAAGCGGTTGCATTAATGCATTGGGACTCCAGAACAGGCGCGCCGAAAAACGGCTCAGAGGACCGTGCTGAAAGCATTGGTCAGCTTTCGACAGATATATTCAATATCCAGACATCAGATCGGATGAAGGAGCTTATTGATGCGCTTTATGAACGGTTTGATGATTTGGCTGAAGATACGAAAAAGGCTGTAGAGCTGGCTAAAAAAGAGTATGAAGAAAACAAAAAAATTCCTGAAGCAGAATACAGGGAATATGTTATTCTCTGTTCAAAGGCTGAAACAGCATGGGAGGAAGCGAAAGGAAAATCTGATTTCAGCTTGTTTGCCCCTTATTTGGAGGAGCTGGTCGAATACAATAAACGATTTATTGAATATTGGGGTTATGAAGAGCATCCTTATAATGCATTGCTTGATTTGTTTGAACCAGGTGTGACAGTTAAGGTGCTTGATCAGCTGTTTTCTGAGCTGAAAGAAGCGATCATTCCTCTTATCAAACAAGTGTCAGCCTCAGAGAATAAACCGGATACAAGCTTTATCAGTGAAGTGTTCCCTAAGGAAAAACAAAAAGAACTCAGCCTTTATTTCCTGCAAGAGCTCGGCTACGATTTTGACGGCGGAAGGCTTGATGAAACCGTTCATCCATTTGCGACAACAATGAACCGCGGGGATGTTCGGGTGACGACGAGATATGATGAAAAAGATTTCCGGACAGCTATTTTCGGCACAATTCATGAATGCGGTCACGCGATCTACGAGCAAAATATCGACGAAGCGCTGAGCGGGACGAATTTATCAGACGGTGCTTCAATGGGAATTCATGAATCTCAATCATTATTTTACGAGAATTTTATTGGACGCAACAAGCATTTCTGGACACCATACTATCAGAAAATACAAGAAGCGTCTCCTGAACAGTTCGGCAACATATCGCTTGATGATTTTGTTAGGGCTGTCAATGAATCAAAACCTTCATTAATCAGAGTTGAAGCGGATGAATTGACGTATCCTTTGCATATTATTATTCGTTATGAAATTGAAAAAGCGATTTTCAGCAATGAAGTATCTGTGGAAGAACTGCCTTCACTTTGGAATCAAAAATATCAGGATTATTTAGGTATTACTCCTTCTGAGGATGCAGAGGGAATCCTGCAGGATGTTCACTGGGCGGGTGGAGATTTTGGCTACTTCCCATCGTATGCACTTGGTTATATGTATGCAGCTCAGCTGAAGCATAAAATGCTCGATGATCTGCCTGAATTTGATACTCTCTTGGAACGAGGAGAGTTTCATCCGATTAAACAATGGCTGACGGAAAAAGTGCATATTCACGGAAAACGGAAAAAGCCATTAGACATTATTAAAGAAGCAACAGGTGAAGAGCTGAATGTACGCTACCTGATTAATTATTTGCAAAATAAATACTCAAATCTGTATTTATCTTAATGAAAAAGCCTGGCGTTTCGAACGTCAGGCTAATTTATTATCAAAATATTCACAAAAAACGAATGATCTTTTCAAAAAAAGAATTAAAGTTCGGAAATTTTTATTTTTGTCTATGCAAGGCCTTAGAATCTTGATATAATTTGTAACAATATAATAGGAACACTCATATAATCGCGTGGATATGGCACGCAAGTTTCTACCGGGCACCGTAAATGTCCGACTATGAGTGAGCAATGAGACCGGACGTGTACGGTTTTTTGTTATTTCAGCATTGCTTGCTCTTTGTTTTGAGCGGGTAATGCTTTTTTTATTATCTAAACGGAGGTATGACAGGATGGAAGCACTGAAACGAAAAATAGAGGAAGAGGGCGTCGTTTTATCAGATCAGGTATTAAAAGTGGATGCTTTTTTAAATCATCAAATTGATCCGCTGCTCATGAAGAAAATCGGTGACGAGTTTGCCGCCAGATTTGAAAAAGACGGAGTAACAAAAATTGTTACAATCGAATCATCCGGAATTGCTCCGGCCGTAATGGCTGGTTTACAAATGGGTGTGCCGGTCGTCTTCGCGAGAAAACATAAGTCTTTAACGCTCACTGACAATTTGCTGACATCGTCTGTTTATTCCTTTACGAAACAAACAGAAAGCCAAATCGCAGTATCAGGAAATCATCTGTCAGATCAGGACCGCGTTTTGATTATTGATGACTTTTTGGCAAATGGACAAGCCGCACTTGGGCTGGTATCGATCGTACAGCAAGCTGGAGCTTCTGTCGCAGGGCTTGGCATTGTCATTGAAAAATCGTTTCAGCCGGGAAGAGAAGAACTTGTGAAGCTTGGCTATCGGGTGGAATCTTTGGCAAGAATTGAATCTTTAGAAAAAGGAAAAGTATCCTTTGTACAGGAGGTTCGTTCATGAAAAACGGATTCGGCAAAACGCTGTCACTAGGGATTCAGCATGTACTCGCCATGTACGCCGGCGCCATTGTCGTTCCCCTGATTGTGGGGAAGGCGATGGGGCTGACAGCGGAGCAGCTGACCTACTTGGTGTCGATTGATATTTTTATGTGCGGTGTTGCTACACTTCTCCAAGTTTGGAGCAATCGATTTTTCGGCATCGGGCTTCCAGTTGTGCTTGGCTGCACATTTACCGCTGTGTCACCAATGATTGCGATAGGCTCCGAATATGGGGTTTCCGCCGTTTATGGAAGTATTATCGCTTCAGGTATTCTTGTGATTCTCATTTCTTTTTTCTTTGGAAAACTCGTCTCGTTTTTTCCGCCTGTCGTTACAGGTTCTGTCGTTACCATCATTGGCATTACGCTTATGCCGGTGGCCATGAATAATATAGCCGGCGGGGAAGGCAGTCCAGACTTCGGTGATCTTTCTAATCTCGCTCTCGCTTTTATCGTTTTGAGCATCATCGTGCTTCTATACCGCTTTACAACAGGATTTATCAAGTCTATCTCCATTTTGATCGGTATTTTGATCGGGACATTTATTGCGTATTTTATGGGGAAAGTTCAGTTTGATCATGTTTCAGACGCTGCCATTGTGCAAATGATTCAGCCGTTTTATTTCGGCACACCGTCTTTTCATGCGGCCCCTATCATTACAATGTCCATCGTTGCCATTGTCAGCCTTGTGGAGTCAACGGGCGTTTACTTTGCTTTAGGCGATCTGACCAACCGCCGTCTGTCAGAAAAGGACTTATCCAGAGGATATCGTGCAGAAGGACTGGCTGTTTTGCTGGGCGGTATATTTAACGCATTTCCTTACACTGCATTTTCTCAAAACGTCGGTCTTGTCCAGCTGACAGGAATTAAGAAAAATACAGTGATTGTGGCGACAGGCGTACTTCTAATGGCTTTTGGCCTGTTTCCCAAAATTGCTGCTTTTACGACAATCATTCCATCTGCCGTGTTAGGCGGAGCGATGGTGGCCATGTTTGGAATGGTCATTGCTTATGGCATCAAAATGCTCAGCCAAATTGATTTTGCAAAGCAGGAAAATCTGCTGATCGTTGCCTGCTCAGTGGGGCTTGGGCTCGGTGTGACAGTTGTGCCGGACATATTTAAACAGCTTCCAAGTGCCTTAACGCTTCTTACAACAAACGGCATTGTTGCCGGCAGCTTTACAGCTGTTATCTTGAATATGATATATAATATGTTTTCGAAAACTGAAAAAACAGAACAGAAAGCTGATGTCAATCAGCAAAAAACAGCAGTGTAAACTCCGCTTCGGCGGAGTTTTTTTGCATATAAAAAAGAAAGTTGCGGCACAATGTATGCTAAGAGGTGATCATATGGCGTTTGTTTTGTCGATCGGGACAAGTCTTCCTGAGAATGATGTGAATCAAGAAAAGGCGGCGGAGTTTGCCAGATATATGTTTCAGCATTCCTTTAAAGATATAGAACGGCTGTTAACCTCCTTTAAAAATGGGCAAATTGAATCGAGACAATTTGTGAGACCAATTGAATGGTATAAAGAAGGGTACAGCTTCGAAGAAAAAAATCAAATTTACATAGAGGAAACACTCAGGCATAGCGTCAGTGCTGTTCAAACGTGTCTTGCAAATGCATCTTATCTTCAAGAACCCATTCCTTATGAAAAAGTGGATGCTGTTTTTTTCGTCTCCAGCACGGGCCTTTCCACACCGAGCATTGAGGCGCGGCTGATGAATGAACTCCCGTTTTCTCCTTATACGAAGCGAATTCCGCTTTGGGGACTCGGCTGTGCAGGAGGGGCGAGCGGACTGGCGCGCGCTGCTGAGTACTGTAAAGCGTATCCGGAGGCTTTTGTTCTTGTCATTGCTGCTGAGCTGTGCAGTCTGACATTTCAGCCTGAAGATAAAACGAAAAGCAATTTGATCGGCACATCACTTTTTGGCGACGGCATTGCAGCGGCATTATTATGCGGGGAGAAGGCGGACCGCCGGCTGACAAAGCTGCAGCTTTTGCCGAATATATCGGATTCGCAATCTGTATTGATGAAACAATCTGAAGATGTTATGGGCTGGGACTTTACCGATCATGGTTTCAAAGTCATTTTTTCAAGGGATATTCCGACGTTGGTTGAAAAATGGCTGAAGACAAATGTCCAGGCTTTTTTGAATGGACATCAGCTTTCATTCAGCGATATTACGGTCTTTCTGGCTCATCCAGGCGGAAAAAAAGTCATTGATGCATACATTAAATGTCTTGAACTGTCACCTGAGCAGCTTGCGTCTTCGCAAACGATCCTTAAAAAACACGGAAATATGTCATCAGCCACAATTCTGTATGTAATCGACCACCATCTGCAAAACGGAAGCAAAAACGAAGCAGAACGGGGGCTGATCGGTGCATTGGGGCCGGGATTTTCATCAGAATTGCTGCTGTTCAGCTGGGAAAAGGGGGCATAACTCATGTTTTGGATGCTAATCACTGTGCTCACTGCTCAAAGAGCAGCGGAAATGGCTGTGGCGAGACGAAACGAACAAAAGGTGAAAAAACAAGGGGCGATAGAGTTCGGAGAGGGTCATTATCCGTATATCATCACCATGCACATTCTTTTTTTTCTGTCTTTAATTGCCGAAGTACTGCTGCTGCACAAACAGCCTTCAAACTGGTGGTCAGGCATAGCAGCGGCTATATTGGCAGTACAGGCGATTCGATATTGGGCGCTTTGTTCCTTGGGGGCATACTGGAATACAAAAATTCTTGTTGTTCCGGGTATTGAACTTGTCAAAAAAGGGCCTTACAAATGGCTGAAGCACCCAAACTATACGGTTGTCGTATTAGAAATCATTCTAATTCCGCTCTTGTATCAAGCGTACTTTACCATGTGTCTGTTTTCATTTTTAAATGCCGTTATGCTGTCTGTCAGAATACGCGCAGAGGAGCAAGCATTACGAGAATATACAGCAAAATAGAGATTGAATATCATTCTCATCCATGTTAGAATGAACTTGAAAAAGATTCTCAATCAGGATGGTGAAGCAAATGACAATGCTGTTTTTGCTTGGGGCAGTTTGTACATATAGTGTATTAATTGGTTTTGTATTGAAAGGAATCTCTAATAAATCTGTTTAAAGAATCTGGAACTTGTAAAAAAGTTGCAGATTTTCTTTTATAGAAGCTGCCGTCTTCGGCAGCTTTTTTTCTATTCTCTTAAAGAAATTTGGGTCATTCTTGTGTAAAATGGAAGTGGGATTTATTCAGATCTTTCAAAAAAGATTCATAATTGAAACGGCACAAAGGGGTTCAGACTTATGACAGGACGCAGCAGACAAGAACTTTTGTACAAAACTGGGGCACTTTATGAACAATTGATTGAGAACCAAGATGAAAAAAGGGCGGCTAAACTGGCTTCAGTTGTTAAAAAAGCCGCAGATGAAGAAATTTATATCGCGTTTACAGGGCATTATTCAGCGGGGAAATCGTCATTGCTGAACTGTCTGTTAATGGAGAATATTCTGCCGACAAGTCCAATTCCGACCAGCGCTAACCTTGTTGTGATCAGAAACGGAGAAACGCGTGTTCGTCTTCAAACAACAGACGGAGCGTGTGCGGAGCTGGAGGGTGCCTATCATAAAGACAAGGTGCAGCAATATTGCAAGGATGGGGAGCAGATTGAAACCGTAGAAATTTTTGACCGGTATACTGAAATCGAACCAGGAGTTGCGTATATTGATACCCCCGGGATTGACTCAACAGATGAGGCTCATTTTTTATCGGCGGCATCTATTCTTCACCAGGCAGATGCGCTGTTTTACGTCGTACACTATAACAATGTCCATTCTGAGGAAAATGTACTGTTTCTTAGGTCAATCAAAGACAGCATTCCGAAAGTCTATTTTATCGTTAATCAAATTGACAGACATGATGAGACTGAGACACGCTTTGAAGATTACAAAGCGCAAGTGGAGGAGATGCTTTGTCAAGAAGGCATTCCAAAGGATGCACTCTTTTTTACGTCGGTGACGGAACCGAATCACCCATTCAATCAAATCGGTTTCCTGCGAAAAGAGTTAAAAAGAATTGAACAGCAGTCAAATAGAAATTTGCATTCCATTACTGAACAAAAAGTACAGAATTTACTGAGAGAGCACACAGAGATGCTCATGAAAGAGGATACGGACAGTCCAAGTTCCGGAGAACAGCTTGAAAAGCAAGCACGGCTGGTGGATTCCCTGCAGCTTCAATCAACCGAAGCAGCAAATAAACCGATTAAGGCAGAAAGCACGTTGCAGGAGGAAGTCAATCGAATTTTAAAAAACGCTAATTTGACGCCTTTTGAAATGCGTGAACTGGCAGCGGCTTACTTAGAATCACGTGAGCCCTCTTTTAAGACCGGTTTTATCTTTTCTAAAGCAAAGACTGCACAGGAAAGAGAAAAAAGGAGAAATGAGTTTTTCTCTGATGTGAAAAAAAGAACGGAAGCTGAAGCCGATTGGCATATCATTGATATTTTGCATAAACTCGCCAAGGGATTTGGTATTCAATCCGCTGAGAGTGAAAAGCTGATCCAGGCTTATCGCACGCCGCTTCATATTGATATCATTGACCGCGCAGTCAAGCAAGGTGCAGCATTTTCTTCTGAATATGTCTTGCAATATACAAAAGATTTGGCAGAGCTGATCCGTAAAGAGGCGAAAGCTGAAGCGTCAGACATCATCAAAACACTTACCGACACGGTAAAAGAGAGTACTTCTATAGAACAGGAATCGATCAATGGCCGGCTCGCGCAGGAATCGGAAAAGCTGGCTTATCTTCAGGAACAGGCCAGTCATGAACAACATGCCCGTGAGAAAGCCGACCGGATGTGGGCGATCTGGGAAGAGAAGTCTGCAAGCCCAATAAACATAGATCCGGACTGGTTTAGAACGAAGAAAAAAAAGGTCGAGGCTCCAGAACAGAAACAAAGCCAAGCACAGCATATAAAGCAGCAGACGCTAAAAACAGAAGTGAAAAGCGGGAAAGAACTGCCGCTTCAAGAACAGATAAAACGCTTTTACACACTGTCGGAACTATTGGGCGGATATCGTATGCTGTCAAAACAAACCTCAGCTTTTCGTGAAAGGATTAAAAGGCTTGAGGACCGAACATTTACACTTGCTCTATTTGGCGGATTCAGTTCAGGAAAATCCTCATTTGCCAATGCGCTGGTTGGTGAAAGAGTACTGCCATCATCACCGACACCGACAACAGCAACGATTAACAAAATAACGAAACCAGTAAACGGCAAATCCCATAAAACAGCGGATGTCATGTTTAAGACGGAGGATGACATAACGGCTGAAATCATGCAGCTCACAGGAATGCAAGAGGAACCACAAGGACGGTCATTTGCGGAAAAATGGAAAAAGGCTATCAAAAAAGAGCGTCTGCTAGAAGAACAAATCAACATGATCAGTCATTTCCTGCTTGCATATGAAAAATATCAGCGATATATTCAGGCCCAAAAGCTATTAACGATTCCGCTCTCCGAATTAAAACCGTATGTAGCTGAGGAGACAACGGCTTGTGCTGTAAAGGAAGTGACCGTTTATTATAAATGCCCGCTGACTGAAAAAGGGATTACGATCGTTGATACACCTGGAGCCAGCAGTCTAAATAAACGGCATACAGAACTTGCGTTTCAATATATCAAGGATGCCGACGCGTTTTTTTACATGACCTATTATCAGCATTCTTTCTCGAAAGGAGACCGCTCATTTTTACGGAAGCTGGGACTCGTGAAAGAATCGCTCAGCATGGATAAAATGTTTTTTGTCATTAATGCAGCTGATCTTGCGAAAGATAAAGCAGAGCTCGAAACGGTCACGGATTATGTCAGATCAGAGCTTTTAAAAGAAGGAATACATGATCCGCAGCTCTTTTACGTGTCAAGTAAAGAAGAGCTCTTAGGAAAACCGGAAACGTATCATAATCAGTTCTCAAAAGCAAGAGCACATTTAGACCAGTTTATTGAGGTCGATGTAAAGAAAGCGGCTGCGGCACAGCTTAGCTCAGAAGCAGACAAACTATGTGAGACGGTCTTACAGCTTCATCAATCTCAGCATCAGTCCAAAGAAGAAAAGGAAGCGCAAAAACAGCGCCTTCTGTTATCGTTTGAGCGGGCAGCTGCTGATATCAAGGAACGCCGCAATTCAGAAACCATTATTGAGAAAGTAAAAAAGGATACAAGAGAGCAGCTTTATCACATTACTCAGCGTTTGTCCTTTTTTGCGAATGATTTGTTAAAATCAGCGTTTCATCCGGGTCTTCAAAATGGAGATTGGAAAAAGAATATCAGTGCGGCGATGAAAAGCGCATTACATGATTATCAATTTGAATATATTCAGGAGATCAAAACGCTCGACATTCGAATGAGCGGTTTCATCGAACGGCATATCACTGAAGAATGGCTGGAAAGCTGTCAAAAAACATTAGAAGAAGACGGATATTTCTCCATTTATGCGGATGATCAGCTTTTTAACAGCATGCAGCTGAAAGATGTTGAACCAGAAATCGATGAACGTGCCTTTGAACAGGAACAAAAACAAATCAAATCTCCGAAGCAGTTTTTTGAACAGAAAGGAAAATCAGGCTTCATTGAAGCAGTGCGGACGAAGCTTATAAAAATAACGGAGGCCTGGATTAGAAGTGAAGAAGAAAGCCTTATATCTCATTATGCTGAATATGTCAGACACCAGCAGTATGAAATGGCGGAAAAAGCATTGGCGCAAATAGAAGGCCAAAGAGATACGTATGTAAAAGGATACGCAGAAGGGGAAGATGTGAAAGAGATAGAAGATGCATATCAAGCATGTATTTCTTGGCAGAGAACAGGCGATACAATCAAAATGTAAAAATTCAGTTGGCTTGCATTTCAAATCATGATAGACTAAATAGAAAAAGCGAGATGAACGATTGATGTCAGAGGTACATAAAGCAATTTCTGCACATTCTGCAAAACAGCACGAGCATATTAAAACATTTATGCAGCTTGAACACCTTCGTGAAATGGCGATTGAAGCAGCTGTTGCTAAATGCAAAAACGATGAGCTGTTTTCAACAGATGCCATTAATGAAATTACAGAAAGGATGAATCAGCTGGCCAAAAAAGGTATCGTACCGACTAGACGTCTGGTATCAAAAGAAATGGTCAAAGAATACGTCAGCCGCACATAAGCTGGATGATCCTGCCTCGAGTGCAAATCCTCCGTTACGCGCATACTATATGTATCCGACGTAAGGGGGGATTTATGTTGGGCAGAACAAAGCTGGGGAATAGAAATGCACAGGCCAATAACAATGCCAAAAAGAAAAACGGGTTTCAAACCCATTTCGACTCTTACGCAGGACGCGAAGCTGAAAAGCTGATTGCCAGCAATAAAAGACACAACGATTAATTTAACCGCAAAACAGTATCTCTATACAGAGATGCTGTTTTTTATTTTCGCGGCACTTATGGTAAAATAGATCGACTGATAGAAAAAGGAGTTATCATATGAAAAACAAATTATTGCTTGTTGACGGCATGGCACTATTATTCAGGGCATTTTTCGCCACAGCCGTGCATCGCAACTTTATGATAAATGACAGCGGGGTTCCGACAAACGGCGTTAACGGATTTTTGAAGCATTTAATCACAGCCGTGGAAACATTTCAGCCTACCCATGTTGTATGCTGCTGGGACATGGGCAGCAAAACGTACCGCAATGATCTGTTTCAGGATTATAAGGCGAACAGAAGCCAGCCGCCGGTTGAGCTGATTCCTCAGTTTGATCTGGCAAAGGAAGCGGCCGCTGAACTTGGCATCATGAATATTGGCCTTGCCGGGTACGAAGCGGATGATTGTATTGGAACACTTGCAGCTTTGTTTTCTGAAGAAACGGATATTACGATCGTAACAGGCGACAGGGATTTACTTCAGCTGTTAACGGACGAAGTAAGCGTTGCGCTGCTTCAAAAAGGAATCGGCAATTATAAAATGTATACAAAAGATGTATTTTACGAAGAGACAGGTGTCCTGCCCAAGGCTTTAATTGACATCAAAGCGCTGATGGGCGATTCCAGTGATAATTATCCCGGAGTAAAAGGCATTGGAGAAAAAACCGCGTATAAACTGATTCGTGAATACGAAACAATTGACCGCTTGCTGGAGAATCTGTCTCTTCTTCCAAAGGGACAGCAGGGGAAAATTCAGCAAGGTTTAAGCGAGCTGGAAATTTCGAGGAAGCTTGCTGAGATTAACTGCTCTGTGCCGTTAGCCTGTACGCTGACAGAAGCCGTTTTTACATTGCAAATGGAGCAGGCGGCTGTCATGCTTCGCCGCCATCAGATCAAAGGAATAGAGCGTATGCTTGAAAAACTGAACGCTAGAGAGATCGTGTAAGATCTTCTCTAGCGTTTTGTATTGCTTTTTTTAGCTCTTTCCTCAAGCTCTGTTTTAGGATCATTATGTGTATTTCCTTCTAAATCACCTTGCGGGGAAACACCGCCGGTCAGCCGGCCCTTATCTTTCTTTTTCATGTTTGTTCACCTCATCAATAGGATGAACCATTCTAATTCTTATCATTCATCCGAATCGCTTCTTTTGCCAGCTGGTCGGCTTTTTGGTTTTGCTTTCCCGGAATCCATTTGATGAAAAAAAGAGGAAAGGCCATTTTTAATCGTATGATTTCTTCGACAAACGACTGAAACGCTTTATTTTTCACGATTTCAAGATCGGCTGCGCGTTCCACGATATCCGAGTCAGTTCGAAAGGAGACCGATTGATACCCGCGCGCTGCACACAGCTTCATGCCTTCAATTAACGCCAGAAATTCCGCTTCCTGATTGGTATGCATTCCAATTGGAATTGAGAAAGATTCTGCTTTTCCTTCATGTTTGATAAAAATACCGATGCCGGAAGGCCCTGGATTACCGGCGCTCGCTCCGTCAACATATATTTCTGTAGGCATCATGTACTCCTTTCGTCACTCGGAATCATTTTTTTCGCCGCATAAGCATATGGCAGAGAAATCAGAGATACCGCAAACTTAATCAAATATGTAGAAATAAAAATATGAAGCCAAACATCCGCCGGATATGTGCCGAAAAAAGCGACTCCGGTAAAAATGAATGTATCAAACAGCTGGCTGACTGCTGTACTGCCGCCGTTTCTCAGCCATAGAAGCCGATCGGAAGGAAATATCCTTCTAATTGCCGAATATACATAAACATCCAGTGTTTGGCTGAAGATAAAGGCAAGCAGACTTCCCAAAGCAACTCTCGGGAGAAAACCGAAAATCGTTTCCAGCGCTGTTTGTGATATATCGCTCGAAGCGGGTTCGAAAAGCAAAACGCCCTGCATAACAAAAGTCAGTGTCAGGAGAGTCGAAAACCCGAGCCATACAGCTTTTCTCGCTTCAGCTGGCCCATATTTTTCATTCAGCACATCTGTAGCAAAAAAGATTGTGCCGTACATCACATTCCCGAGCGTTGCTGTTAAGCCAAACAGCTCAACCGTTTTGACGACTTGAAGGTTGGCACAGACTGTTGCAAAGCCGATCCACACAAATAAACCCATTTTGCCAAATCCTTTATAAAATAAAAGAACAATGATAAAATGAATGATCGCAAAAAGGATCCAAAAAGAGTTATTAAACAAAATGAAGAAGCTTCCTTTCCGGGTTAAGAATGGTTTGATTATAGCACAAGCCCGGCAACTAATGAATGGTAAGGTGATTATATTGAATCTCAGACCGCACATGAAAATAGAAGCAAAAGGGACAGGGCCTGTCTCGTTTTTGGGCGAAAACTGGCTGACTGTTCAGGAAGCCCGTATGCTCGCGAGGGAACTCGGCCGCTTTCCTTATATGAAGGAACTTGAATTCGAGGATGAGAAGGGCGGCATCTGGACGCTGAAGGAATTAGAAAAGCTGACTGAGGAGCTTGCGCATGAACCTGATGACATTACCGTTTATTTTGACGGCAGTTTCGATAAGGAAAGCCAGCTGGCCGGGCTTGGAATCGTCATTTATTATTCATTGGGAGGGACGCGCCACCGCTTAAGAAAAAATAAAAGCTTCCGTCTGAAAACCAATAACGAAGCTGAATATGCCGCTCTTTATGAAGCGATAAGAGAAGTAAGAGAGCTGGGAGCTAGCAGAAATTCAATCACGATTAGAGGGGATTCTCTTGTTGTGCTGAACCAGCTTGACGGCAGCTGGCCTTGCTATGATCCCTCCCATAATGAATGGCTGGATAAAATAGAAGCGCTTCTTGAGTCACTAAAGCTGAGTCCGACATACGAAACGATACAGCGAAAAGAAAATCAGGAAGCTGATGGCCTCGCAAAAAAAATCCTATCTCATCAATTCGTAGAAAGCCATATGAAATTAGACTGTAACGGAGATGACAATATTGGATAAGAAAGCTATATATAAGGAACTGACAGAACTGCAAGATGAATTTTGCAAAGACTGTTTTATTAAGAAGCAGTTTCGCAAGGAATTTGGCAAAACATACGCACATTCATTTTGTATCAATAAATGTACAGTGGGTGAAAAGCTTAAATCATATGGAGATGTCTTAACCAAGCACTAAAAAATAAAACCGCAGAAGCTGCGGTTTTATTTTTTAAATTCATCCAGCTGATGCTGGCAGGCATCTAACAGCTGCTGTTGCTGCTGTACAAATTCAGGATCATCAAGAGCTGCCAGTTCTTGAGACAGTGAAAGCTCTCTGGCGTCCTCGATGGCTTGGTATGCGGAATTGAGTAATGTTGAGCTTCGGCCTCTTGTGGCGGCGCCGGTCGTTTTCTGCGCTGTTTCCACCGCTAGTTCCAGCTGCCGTTTATCGGTAAATCCAGTCTGATCCTCTTCATGAAATTCTGAGTTCACAAAAAAACACCTCCGCAACTATTTTGCAGAGTTTTTTAAAATTTATGTGCCAAAATAGAAAATAAAATAAAAAATAAGCCGATATAACTATTGAACCTGAATGAGTAGGTCTGTTTTACTATTTGAGGTATCTTGGTAGAGAAGGGGAGCACTGCTATGGATGATAAAGACTTAAAATCGATCCTTCACAAAACATTTATAGAAATATACAATGATTTAGAAGAACTTGCGGATATTGCGAAAAAAGGAAAGCCGTCAATGGAAAAGCATATTGAAGAGATTGAGCAGAGGTGCAAACAAAACATTTTAGCGATCGAAATTCAGATGAAAATCAAATAGGAGAGGCATTTGCCTCTCCTCTATTTGTCAACTTATATTGAGTTTAGAGTTTTACAACATTAGAAGCTTGAGGTCCACGATTACCTTCGACAATTTCAAAAGAAACTTCTTGTCCTTCTTCTAATGATTTGTATCCTTCTCCTTCGATAGCTGTGAAGTGAACAAATACATCGTCTCCGCCTTCAACTTCAATGAAGCCGAATCCTTTTTCGTTGTTGAACCATTTTACTTTACCGTTTTGCATATTGCTTAATTCCTCCTAGTACTGTAGCACCCATGTGCTAAAAAAAATTTTGTACCATTTAACTTCGTTTCGTTGTTAAATGATGGTTCAACTATACACCATCTGGCAGCACGCGTCAAGTTGCGAAACTGCTTATTTTTCAAAAAAAGGGCAAGTTTCTCAAAAAAATGTAACCGCTTTTACGAAAAGATGAATGCGAATAAAAAGAGCACACGATTTTTCGTGTGCTCCTGCAAGAACATCAGTTAAGAAAGCGCCTTGGCTTTTTGTTTGGTCGTCATCATTTCTGATTCCTTCAAAATATCCTCCAAAATCACTTCAGAGGAGTGTGCCAAATGAAGACTCTTAATGTTTTTCTTCATTCGCTGTAAGGTATCTTCATCTGAAAGAAGGGAGGTGACAGACTCGAGAATCTCTTCATGCCGGTTCACGACAATGGCAGCTCCGCGGTCCTCAAAGAAATTTGCATTTTCTTTTTCTTGTCCGGGTACTGGTTTGTACAGAATGACAGGCACGCCGATAGCAGTGGCTTCTGTCAAAGTAATGCCGCCTGGTTTTGTAATCATGCAATCTGTGACCCGGAAGAGCTCGTCAATTCGCTCTACATAGCCGAGAACCTTTAAGTTATCGCCGTTTTCTGCTTCAAGTATGCTCAAGGATTCTTTTAAAGGCGTATTTTTTCCGCATACGACCACCACTTGCACCTGATCATCCATAACAAGGTTTTCGCACAGCTCTTTTACGTTCTTTAATACACCGTGTGCGCCGGCCATGATGAGCAGCACTTTTTTGTCAGGCGAAAGATCGTACTTTTTATAAATCGGCTCAACCGGCAGCGATTCTTCGAATTGAGGCCTGATCGGAATTCCCGTAATTTTCACGTTGCTGGGATGGGTCCCGATCTCAATCAGTTTTTCCTTCACATAATCTGTTGCCACATAATATTTATCCACATTTTCGTGAACCCAAATTTTATGAAGACAAAAATCAGTCATGACGTTGAAGGTAGGAATAACTCTTCCTGTTCTCCGTCTGTATTCGGGTACGACGATCATCGGAAATGTATTAATAATGATGTCGGGCTGATGTTCATCGACAAGTTCGCCCAATCGTTTATTTCCCATTTTAAAGTAAATATTAAATTTACGTTTATTATAGATTTTGTCAACTCCGTAATAAAACAAACGATAAAACTGTTTTCCGATTGAGAAGCTTTTTAAATAAAGGTACTGAGTTACCTCTGAAACAATCGGATTTGACTCTTGATACAAATTAGAAACTGTTACATGCTGAAAGCCGAGACGTACACATTGTTCATAAAGCGTTTTGGCTACCTGTACATGTCCATTTCCGTAATTTGCAGTCAAAATTAATACTCTTTTATTGGTATTCAAGTAAATTCACCTCAATGTAATCAACAACAAGCAAGCTTCATGCATCGTAAGGAGTTATTGTCTATACATAAACATAACACAAATACATAATCGAATTATTAATGCAGTGAAAAAATTAAACTAATTTTAAAAGATTCGGATTCCATTATTTTTAATTTTTGTTATACGCATACTGAATCAGATGTATTTTATCATATTTTTTGCTCAGCGTATCACTTTAAAAAGAAAAATTAGTCCCATTCATAAGGAGTTTCTTGGTAAACATAATAATTAAGCCAGTTCATAAACAATAATGTCGCATGTGCTTTCCAGCGATTGACAGGTTCTTTGCTGTCTTCTGCGAAATAATGTTTCGGCGCCTCGACAGTCGAAAGGTTTCGTTCCAGATCTCTTTCATACTCTTGAAGCAGCGTATTTGTATCATATTCAGGGTGTCCTGTTAAAAAGACTTGTTTTTCGTCTTTTGACACAATTAAGCAAACCCCAGCTTCCTTTGATGCAGTAAGAATGTTTAACTCGGGCACTGCTTGCAGTTGTTCCATATTTATATCTGTATGCCGGGAATGCGGCACGTAGTATAGCTCGTCAAAACCTCTTACCAATCTTTCGTGCTTGGAAAGAACAGTATGTTCAAACACACCAAAGATTTTTTTCGGCATTTCAGTTTTTTCCACGCCGTAATGATAATACAAACCTGCCTGAGCACCCCAGCAAATATGCAAGGTTGACGTGACATTCGTTTTGCTCCATTCCATAATCTCTTTGAGCTCTTCCCAATAAGAAACATCTTCAAACGCCAAATGCTCGATCGGCGCACCGGTGATGATCATGCCGTCAAATTTCTTATGACGGATATTGGAGAATGTCGTATAAAACTCATCAAGGTGTTCCCTTGCTGTATTTTTCGGTGTATGAGTGCTTGGGATTAAAAATGTAAAATGAACCTGCAAAGGCGAATTCCCAAGCAGTCTGAGCAGCTGGGTTTCCGTTTGAATTTTTTTCGGCATTAAATTTAAAATAATAATTTTCTGCGGCCGGATATCCTGATGAAATGCTCTGCTTTCATCCATTACAAAGATATGTTCACTCTCAAGCACCTGTTTTGCCGGCAGGTGTGTAGGTATATTAATAGGCAACGTGCCACCTCCATCATTTCCCCGTTAATTTTCTTCATTATAGGAATTTTCCCGCCAATTTTCAATCTATCTATTAGGGTTTGAAGGGGAACAGCAGAAAATACTATATAATAAACGCAAACATATGACTTTTGGTTTCACTGTAAAGAGTTTTCCAGGTGTCATGCAATATATAGAATAATAGCTCCTTCTCAAGAGATGTTTCTGTTCATATGAGGGAAGCACATCCGTTGAAGACATGTCTGTACGAATGAACAGCTGGCCAATTGATAAACCTAGAGCTTCCGTTTTGTTTTGAAACAGGAAAAAAGCTAAAATAATCACACACTCAGGTTCATTAGGAGGGAATTTCAATGTCTATATACAATATGAGGGTACGCACCATTACAGGCAAAGATATGACACTTCAGCCATTTGCCGGAAAGGTGTTGATCATTGTTAACACAGCCAGTAAATGCGGTTTTACTCCTCAATTTAAGCAGCTTCAGGAGTTGTATGATACATACCAGCCGGAGGGCCTGGAGATTTTAGGGTTTCCCTGCAATCAATTTATGAATCAGGAGCCTGACGACGAGGAAGGCATACAGGAATTTTGCGAAACAAATTACGGTGTTACGTTTCCCATGTTTTCAAAAGTCGAGGTAAACGGAAAAAATGCCCACCCGCTTTTTGCGTATTTGACAAACAATGCGAAAGGCATGCTTGGAACAAAGGCAATCAAATGGAATTTCACTAAATTTGTAGTGGACAGAAACGGAGAAATAGCCGGCCGCTATTCACCAAACACAAATCCGAAAGAACTGGAAGACGTTATTGCGAAGTTATTAGGACAATAAAGAGGGTGTTTTGGTGCGGGATCGAAAACTGATGCAGACAGAGCAAATCAGGACATGGGTCAAATCTGTTCTGAGCGGGGAAAGCACGGGTCATGATTGGCTTCATGTGTCAAGAGTTGCAGAGCTTGCTTTATATATTGGAAAAAAGGAAAATGCGGATTTGTTCGTCGTTGAAGCGGCAGCCTTGGTTCATGATTTGATTGATGTAAAGCTGCCTGACGCAATCAGGCTTTCAGTCAGTGAGGTGGACGAACGGCTGATTTCTTTAGGAGCCGGAAAAGATGAGGCTGAAAGAATTATTCACATTATTACTAGAATGTCCTTTCGGGACAGGGAAAAGCTCGGAAAAGAACCGCTTTCACTTGAGGGGAAAATCGTACAGGATGCTGACAGGCTGGATGCGATCGGCGCAGTTGGTATAGCACGGACGTTTATGTTTGCGGGAGCAAAGAGACATAGCCTTTATGGAAATGATAAGAGTGCCTATGCCCACTTTTTCAGCAAGCTGCTGCTCCTAAAAGATATGATGAATACAGATACCGCAAGAGAAATGGCTGACGAGAGGCATCAATTTATGCTTCATTTTGTCAGTCAATTAGAAAAAGAAATTCCCGGAATTGATATTGAAACATCGTAATAGAAGGCGCGGGGCGACTATGTTAGAATAAGTCACAGATAGGCTATAGGAGGACAATCATGAAAATAAAATCAATTGAACCGACGCCAAGCCCGAATACAATGAAGGTCATCTTAACGGAAGAGCTTCCGGCGGGAAAAAGCAATAATTATAAACCGGATCAGGCAGAAGGCGCCCCGCCTGTTGTCGTGGAAATCCTAAATATTGAAGGAGTTAAAGGGGTATATCACGTTGCCGACTTTCTTGCGGTTGAACGGAACGCCAGATATGACTGGAAAGACATTTTACCGCAAGTCCGGACGGCATTTGGAATGGAGAGCGCTGAGAGTGCAGAAAACCGCTCGGATCAGGAGTCATTTGGAGAAGTGAAAGTTTTTGTACAGATGTTCAGCGGAATTCCTATGCAAGTCAAATTGACAGATGGCGAGCGTGAAGAGCGGTTCGGGCTTCCTGACCGTTTTCAGCAGGCGATCTTAAAACTCAGAACTGAAGCGTCAAATGTTGTGTTTGAACGAGCTTGGAAAGAACAAGGCGTCAGATTCGGCGATTTTACTGAAATCGGCCATGACGTGACAGAAGAGCTTCAGGCCGCTTACAGTGATGAAAGGCTGAAACGGCTAACGGAAGCAGCGGCCCAAGGTAAAGGCGAAACGAAACAAATGGCACAGCGCAATGCCTATAAAGTAACGCTTGACATGCTGGATGATGAGGACTGGAAGCAGCGGTACGCACACTTGGAGCAGATGGATCCGAAAGAAGAGGACATCCCGGTTTTGCAAAAAGCATTGGATGATTCGAAGGTGTCCATCAGAAGACAGGCTGTTGTGTATTTGGGAATGATTGAATCACCTGATGTTCTTCCTCTATTGTATAAGGCGCTTGAGGATAAGTCTGTATCGGTGAGAAGAACGGCTGGAGACTGCCTGTCTGATATCGGCGATCCTCAAGCCATCCCTGCGATGATAAAATCGTTAAGCGACTCAAGCAAGCTGGTCCGCTGGCGCGCTGCTATGTTCCTTTACGAAGTCGGTGATGAAAGTGCAATAGAAGCTTTACGGGCTGCTGAAGATGATCCGGAATTCGAAGTCAGCCTTCAAGTGAAAATGGCGCTGGAACGAATCGAACATGGGGAAGAGGCAAAAGGTTCAGTCTGGAAACAAATGACAGAGAGCAGAAAAAAAGGCGAATAAAAAAGAAGATGAAGGTGCAGATCATGCACCTTTTTTGTTTGAATTCATTTTTTATAAAAATTATTTCGAATATTGTTGAAAAATAGTCAAAAACTATATATAGTAAGTAACAATATTAATAGTTGGAGGGTTCACATCGACAGAAAGCTATATAAATATAAAAACATGAATCAAACAACCGAGGAAAGGGCTGCCTGAAATCATGAGATTTAGCAAAAACGGCCCGCAAATAAACTGAAAATTGTTAAAATAAAATTCAATCTAACAATTGAGACTATTTAGGAGGATCACCATGGCAGAATTACGCAGTAACATGATCACACAAGGAATCGATAGAGCACCGCACCGCAGTTTGCTCCGCGCAGCAGGTGTAAAAGAAGAGGATTTTGGCAAACCGTTTATTGCGGTTTGTAACTCATATATTGATATCGTTCCCGGTCATGTTCACTTGCAGGAGTTTGGAAAAATCGTAAAAGAAGCAATCAGAGAAGCCGGAGGCGTACCGTTTGAATTTAATACAATCGGTGTAGATGACGGAATTGCGATGGGGCATATCGGAATGAGATATTCGCTCCCGAGCCGTGAGATCATCGCGGATTCAGTGGAAACTGTCGTATCAGCGCACTGGTTCGACGGAATGGTCTGTATTCCGAACTGTGATAAAATCACGCCGGGAATGCTTATGGCGGCTATGCGCATCAACATTCCGACCATTTTTGTCAGCGGAGGACCGATGGCGGCAGGAAGAACAAGCGACGGCCGCAAAATCTCTCTTTCTTCAGTATTTGAGGGAGTCGGTGCTTATCAAGCTGGAAAAATCGGCGAAAGCGAACTTCAAGAATTAGAACAGTTCGGCTGCCCGACATGCGGATCTTGCTCGGGAATGTTTACAGCAAACTCAATGAACTGTCTGTCAGAGGCACTTGGATTGGCTTTGCCTGGTAATGGAACCATTCTTGCGACATCACCGGAACGAAAAGAGTTTGTCAGAAAATCAGCTGCGCAATTAATGGAAACCATTCGCAAAGACATCAAACCGAGAGATATCGTTACAGTAAAAGCGATTGATAACGCGTTTGCGCTTGATATGGCGCTCGGCGGTTCAACAAATACTGTACTTCATACGCTTGCCCTCGCAAATGAAGCTGGCGTTGAATACTCTTTAGAACGCATCAATGAAGTCGCAGAGCGCGTGCCGCATTTGGCCAAGCTGGCGCCTGCATCTGATGTATTTATTGAAGATCTTCATGAAGCGGGCGGTGTGTCTGCAGCATTGAATGAGCTTTCCAAAAAAGAAGGAGCACTTCATTTGGACGCGCTGACAGTTACAGGTCAAACGCTTGGAGAAACCATTGCCGGACATGAAGTGAAGGATTATAACGTGATTCATCCGTTAGATCAGCCATTCACTGAAAAGGGCGGCCTTGCCGTATTATTCGGAAATCTGGCTCCGGACGGCGCTATCATCAAAACCGGCGGCGTACAGAACGGAATTACGAGACACGAAGGGCCAGCTGTCGTATTCGACTCTCAGGATGAGGCGCTAGACGGCATTATCAACCGGAAAGTAAAAGAAGGCGATGTCGTCATCATTCGTTACGAAGGGCCAAAGGGAGGTCCGGGTATGCCTGAAATGCTTGCACCTACATCACAAATTGTCGGAATGGGGCTTGGTCCGAAAGTAGCGCTGATTACAGACGGACGTTTTTCCGGAGCATCACGAGGCCTTTCAATCGGACACGTATCACCAGAGGCAGCAGAAGGCGGACCGCTTGCCTTTGTTGAAAACGGCGATCATATCATCGTTGATATTGAAAAACGCATCCTGGACGTTCAAGTGCCGGAAGAAGAATGGGAAAAACGGAAAGCGAATTGGAAAGGATTTGAGCCAAAAGTGAAAACCGGCTATTTAGCCCGTTATTCTAAACTTGTGACAAGTGCCAATACGGGCGGTATCATGAAAATCTAGACATCAGGATCACATTCTCTTGTTTTAAGACGTGAACATTTGAAATCCGGCTCTCTCTATAGTATCCTTACTTCAGATGAAGGATAATAGAGGGGGCTTTTTTTATGTCAATGGCTTATGAAGAATATATGCGCCAGCTTGTCGTTCCGATGCGCCGCGAGCTGACTGGGGCCGGTTTTGAAGAATTAACAACGGCAGAAGAAGTGGAGAATTTTATGGAAAAGGCAGAGGGCACAACTCTCGTAGTCGTTAACTCTGTTTGTGGCTGTGCGGCTGGTCTTGCGCGTCCTGCGGCAACTCAGGCAGTCCTGCAGAACGACAAAACACCTGACAATACGGTGACAGTATTTGCGGGCCAAGATAAAGAAGCCACTGCAAAAATGCGGGAGTATTTTACAGGCCAGGAGCCTTCTTCACCGTCAATGGCTCTTTTGAAAGGCAAAGAAGTCGTGCATTTTATTCCGCGCCATGAGATTGAAGGGCACGAAATGGAAGAAATCATGAAAAACTTAACTGACGCCTTTGATGCACACTGCTAAATGCCCGTTTTCCGGGCATTTTCTTTTGGAGTATAGATCATGATTACAACAAGCTATAGACCGTCTGACCACACGATAAAGATCGCAAAAATGCTTTCGGAAGAGCTGGGTATACAATATGGCGACCGAAATAAACAAACGGTTGAAAATATGCTGAAGTCAGCTGAGCGTGATTTGCTCGTGATTGGAAAAGAGCGGTTCGAACTTTATACAAAACAAGGCGGTAAATTCTTTTTTCATCCGAATACAGCGATGTTCAGAGCTAAACGGTTTATGCGCGGCGAGCAAGAGCCAATGCTTCGGGCAGCCGGCTTAACGGCCGGAGATTCTTTTTTGGATTGCACGCTCGGTCTGGCTTCCGACGCAATTATCGCAAGTATGGCCGTTGGTGAAACCGGGTCGGTGATCGGGCTGGAAAAAAACAAGCTTGTGTCCGTTCTGGTGAATACGGGGCTCCATTCGTGGGAAACCGGTATAGAACAGCTTCAAGCTGCCATGAGAAGAATACAAGTGAATCATGCGGATTGCTTTGACTATCTAAAGCAGCTGCCTGACAAATCAGTAGATGTCATATATTTTGACCCGATGTTTCATGAGCCTGTAGAGTCGTCTGATGGCATCGCGCCATTACGAGAGCTGGCTGAGGATTTTGCATTGGCTGACGGCTGCATCAAAGAAGCGGTGCGGGCAGCCAGAAAAAGCGTGGTACTCAAAGACCATTGGAAAAGCCCGCGCTTTGACCAATTTGGTTTTAACGTATTGAAAAGAAAAACAGCGCTTTTTCACTACGGTGTTATTCAAATCGCAAAAGAAACAAGCCCGTGAAGAACCTCACGGGCTTGTTTCTAATCGGTGACTTCCATGACGACAAAGTATAATAATGTTAAAAGTGAAACCGTTGCAAACAAAGCGTCAATCATGCGGAAGGCCTCCTTTCATATTATATTGTAAGCGTTTTTACACCCGCGGCAAAGCAACAAATCTCCTAAATTGACTTAGAGCTTCATATAGTGCATGACTTGTAAGTTCGACCTATGATAAAATAAGAGAAACATGACAATAAAATAGAGAGGAATAAGCAGTCATGAAATTGTGGATGAGAAAGACCCTTGTGGTTTTATTTACCATCGTAACGTTCGGGCTCGTATCTCCTCCGGCTGCTCTCATGGCAGACAAGCCTTCAGGACAGCCGAGCAGTCTTGAGCAGAATGATTACACCGCTTTTTATGATGAGCATGATTTGTACGATGATTATGAATCGGAAGACAGGCGAGACCCCGAATTACTTTTTCAATCGTACAAGGAACAGCTCCTTGACAGCGCTGAAAATCAGTCTTTTTTGAAATTTGGCAGCAAAATTGCTCCGGTCATTGAAGATGACTATCGGAAAGAGATTCTGCCGAAAATCGAAAACGTCATATGTGACTTTTTAGCGACATTGCAAGATGATGAAGCGTATCAAGATGTTGTGATTTCAAGCAAGCCTTCAGCGGGGAAAACGGAGAAAATCTTTCACGTTTACAATCGGACAACCGGAGAAGACCTCCTCAGGTTCCATGTGCGCAGAGATCACCCTCCGCATGACGGCTACTGGTTTAATTTTCATTATCATACAGCAGAAGATGGATTTCAATCACACCATGAGCTTGGGAGCATTTATTGGGACCGCAACACACCTCCCAACTGGATGAGTGCTTAAAGGAGATGCCATTAGATATGAAAAAGTACACAATGAATGAAATGGTCGATATAACAAAAGATATGCTGAACAAACGGGGCGTTATGATAGAAGATATTGCGCGTATTGTTCAAAAACTTCAGGAAAAATACAATCCAAATCTCCCGCTTAGTGTATGTATGGAGAATGTAGAAAAAGTACTGAACAAGCGTGAAATTATCCATGCTGTTTTAACTGGGCTGGCGCTTGATCAGCTTGCAGAGCAGAAACTACTTCCTGAACCGCTGCAGCATCTTGTTGAAACAGATGAACCGCTGTACGGCATAGATGAAATTATCCCTCTTTCAATCGTTAATGTGTACGGCTCGATCGGCTTGACCAACTTTGGTTATTTGGATAAAGAGAAGATCGGAATTATTAAGGAGCTCGATGAAAGCCCTGACGGAATCCATACGTTTTTGGATGATATTGTGGCAGCACTTGCAGCCGCAGCAGCGAGCAGAATTGCCCATACGCATCAGGATCTGCAAGATGAAGAAAAGGAACAGGACGAAAAGCCTGTTGTCAGCTGACTTATAAAAAAATCATTTCTGGGTTCAGAAATGATTTTTTATTGTGTTACACTACTATAAGACTACTTTTAAAGGATGAATAAAATGAAACAATATAAAGAATTATGCCGACATGTTTTAGATCATGGTGAAAAAAAGGGTGACCGTACAGGAACCGGAACAATCAGCACCTTCGGCTATCAAATGAGATTTAATTTACAGGAAGGCTTCCCGATGCTGACCACAAAAAAACTTCACTTTAAATCAATTGCGCACGAGCTGCTTTGGTTTTTAAAGGGTGATACCAATGTACGCTATCTGCAGGAAAACGGAGTGCGTATTTGGAATGAATGGGCCGATGAAAACGGCGAACTCGGACCTGTATATGGTTCGCAATGGCGTTCGTGGCGGGGAGCTGACGGAGAAACCATTGATCAAATTTCACGTCTTGTGGAAGATATTAAAACAAATCCGAACTCAAGACGTTTAATCGTCAGTGCATGGAATGTTGGTGAAATCGATAAAATGGCCTTGCCTCCGTGCCACTGCCTGTTCCAATTTTATGTATCTGACGGCAAGCTGTCCTGCCAGCTTTATCAGCGCTCAGCCGATGTTTTCCTCGGTGTGCCGTTTAATATAGCTTCTTATGCGCTGCTTACGATGATGATCGCGCATGTAACAGGGCTTGAGCCGGGCGAGTTTATTCATACATTCGGCGATGTCCATATTTATCAAAATCACATTGAACAGGTTAACTTGCAGTTGACCAGAGATGTCCGCCCGCTGCCGAAGCTTCGTTTTGCCAGAGAGGTTGATTCGATTTTCGGCTTTACGTTTGATGACTTTATCATTGAAGATTACAATCCGCATCCGCATATTAAAGGAGCGGTCAGCGTATGATTTCATTCATTTTCGCGATGGATGCCAACCGGCTTATCGGGAAGGACAATGATTTGCCGTGGCATTTGCCGAATGACCTTGCATACTTTAAAAAAATAACCTCAGGACATTCAATCATCATGGGGCGAAAAACATATGAATCAATTGGACGTCCGCTTCCGAATCGGAAAAATATTGTTGTGACTTCTGCACACGATTCAGAATTTCCCGGTTGTACCGTCGTCAGTTCTATAGAAGATGTGCTCCAGACTACCTCAGATACTGAGGAATGCTTCGTGATCGGAGGCGCACAGCTTTACACAGCGCTGTTCCCTTACGCGGACAGGCTGTATATGACAAAAATTCATCACCAGTTTGATGGAGACCGCTACTTTCCTGAATTTGATGAGAGCAAATGGAAACTTGTTTCTTCTGAGCAAGGGACTAAGGACGAAAAAAATCCGTATGACTATGAATTTTTAGTGTATGAAAAAAAGAATGTATCATCTGAAGCGGGAGGATTTTAATTGATTCGCTACAGCTGTCTAGTGATTTACATTGTGTATATGCTGTTAAAAAATATAAAACAATTGTTTAATCAAAGAATGCTGGATCCGCGTCTGTCATACAAAAAACAGATGACGCTCGTTTACGAGCAGCCAAAGGCGTTTTTGGAAGGCTGTATCGGCATTTCAGGATCTGTCATCACCATTCATCAGCCAGAGCCGATACCGAGCGGTCCTGTTTTGTATGTGCATTCTCGTTTAGGATTGCCTGAACTTGCTTTGATTGCCGGGTATATTGAAGAACCAGCCGGATTTATCACAAATCCCAAAGTGTTTCGTTTACCGATTATCGGACAATGGCTTGAACGGATGAATGTCATTCGAGAGAGCAGTTCAGAAATGGTATATGAAGATATTTTGACCCAATTAGAAAAAGGCCAAAGCATGATTCTTTCTTTAGAGGGCTGTATCAATCCATTGGAACTTGCAGCCAGCTGCAGCCTTCCGGTTGTAATGGTGGAAACGAAAGGAACCGATGAACTGCTGAAGGGATCGCTTGTTAAACGCTTAAAGCCAGCAGATATAGAAGTGTCATTTTCCAAGGCTTATATACCGGCAAGTGAGAAGCAATTACGGGCCTAAAAAAGCGCAGTCACTGAGACTGCGCTTTTTCATTAGGATAAAAACGGCACTTTCACACAATAGAACAGCACGCAGAAAAACATCGCCGCACTCCCGCCTAAAACAAAGCTGTGCCAAATGGCATGATGGAAGGGGATCTTTCTCCAAATATAAAAGATCGTTCCGGCTGAATACAACAGACCGCCAAGCAAAAGAAGACTGAATCCAGCTCCTGTCAGTGAAGCATATAAAGGCTTAACCGCGATAATCATTAGCCACCCCATTAATAAATACATCAAGGTAGATAAAATGATAAACCGTTTTACGAAGAAAATTTTGAATACGATTCCGCCGAGGGCAAGCGCCCAAACGATGATCAGCAGGGTGAAGCCGAGTGTGCCTTTTAACGGTCCAAGCAGAAAGGGGGTATAGGTTCCGGCAATCAACACGTAAATGGCGCTATGGTCAATAATCTCCAAAATATCTTTCGTCTTTTTGTGCTGAATGCTGTGAAGCAAGGTGGAGCTCAAATAAAGCAGCAGCATGGAAACACCAAATATGGTAAAACTGACGATATCCCATGCGGACCCGTAATTAGCCGCAAATATGATGAGAAACACTAATGCTGGTATGGATAAGAACACACCGATGCCGTGGGTAATGGCGTTGGCGATCTCTTCTTTTATTGTATACACTTACATTCTCCTCTCTTTAGCTGCTACATCATTTGTTTTTGCAGCGTTTCTAAAAAATTCAGCCCTTCTAAAGTGATTTTCGTGCCCGCACGTCCGCGGCTTTTTGTCACATACTCTTTCTTCTCCAAATAATCGAGACGGCTTCTGACCTGCTGCGGCGTTAAAGAGATTTGGCTGTTTTTGCTGCTTTCAGAGATGATCCGTCTGCTTGCCGGTTCGCCTTTTTCATTTAACACTTTTATGGTTTCCAAAATAAACAGAAACTCGGCTTTTTCCATTAAAGTCAGAAGCTTCGCTTTTTTCTTCGTCGTTTTTTCATTTAGCCCGTCCCGTATATACGGCGGCACATCATACGGATGAATGGTTCCCCCGCTTGATACAGCCGCCATATAATCTGCAGCGTTTTTTAATTCTCTTACATTCCCATCAAAGGGATGCTGCTCAAGCAGCGGAAAGACTGAGGGATCAATTAACAATTGCTGCCCCGATTCCGAAAGGAAATACTGGGTCAAAAGGGGGATATCGCTTTTTCGCTCGGACAGCACCGGCAATGTGAGCGTTAAAATGTTCAGCCTGTAAAATAAGTCCTGCCTGAATGTATTTTCAGGAACAACTGTTATCGGGATTGCAGAAGCACAGATGATTCTCGGTTTTTCCCCATCTGAGTCAAGTGCTTCTAGAAGCTTAGCTTGTACAGAAACCGGCATACTCCATACGTCATTAAGAAAAAGTGTACCTCGGGCGGCTTTTTGAAACGCACCCAAGGCATCATCAGCGCCAAAAAGCTCGTATGCAAGGTTTTCTTCTGAATGGGTGCTGCAATTGATACTGATCAATGGTTCGCCGTTTCTTGAAGAGCCTTGGTGTATGGCTTGTGCAAAATGATCCTTGCCTGTTCCGACCTTTCCTGTGATCAGGACAGGAAGCTCTGATAGGGCGAACTGCATGGCGACTCGTTTTGTTTCGAGAAATAGTTGATGCTCTCCAATTAGATTATGAAAAGTGCAAGGTCGAGGTGCGGTAATCATTTATTGGCTCCTTTTGGTTCTAATTGGTTCTATTATAGCATGCCTTTCAGATGAAAACATCTTTTATCTTTGAGAAACTTTTTTCTTAGGCTGCTGGATTCAGGTCACGCAGATGGTTATCACGGGTGCGGAGAACTGAGAAGACAATTATTTTTTTATTTACTAAATAAAAATAATTGTCTTATTATTTGAATATTCATGTTATAATGGCATATTAAATAGGGATTTAAAACAAGAAAGGAATCTGTACATGAAACCGTTGCTTAAAGAAAACTCTCTCATCCAAGTGAAAGACATTTTAAAGGCTCATCAAAACGTGAAGGACGTTGTGACTCACACACCGCTGCAAAGGAATGACAGACTTTCTGAGAGATACGAATGCAATATTTATTTGAAACGAGAAGACTTGCAGGTAGTCAGATCTTTTAAACTCAGAGGGGCTTATAACAAAATGAAGCAGCTCTCTGACGAGCAGACTAAAAACGGAGTCGTGTGCGCAAGTGCCGGAAACCACGCGCAAGGTGTAGCGTTTTCGTGTAAACACCTGGGCGTTCACGGGAAGATTTTCATGCCTTCCACAACACCAAGACAAAAAGTGTCACAAGTTGAACTGTTCGGAAAAGGATTTATCGATATTATTTTGACAGGTGATACTTTTGATGATGCGTATAAAAACGCAGTTGAATGCTGTGAGCAGGAACACCGCACCTTTATCCATCCGTTTGATGATCCGGATGTAATGGCCGGCCAGGGAACTCTGGCGGTCGAAATTTTAAACGATATTGATACAGAACCGCATTTTCTATTTGGAAGTGTCGGGGGAGGCGGGCTTCTTGCAGGGGTCGGCACGTATATGAAAAACGTGTCTCCTGAAACCAAAGTAATCGCGGTTGAACCGGCGGGCGCTGCGTCATATTTTGAATCTAACAAAGCTGGACATGTCGTCACGTTAGATAAAATTGATAAATTTGTGGACGGAGCGGCTGTGAAAAAGATCGGCGATGAAACCTTTCAAGCGCTAGAAACCGTTGTAGATGACATACTTCTCGTGCCAGAAGGGAAGGTATGCACAGCCATCCTTGAACTGTATAATCAATGTGCGATTGTCGCTGAACCGGCGGGTGCTCTTTCTGTCGCGGCACTGGATTTATATAAGGAAGAAATTAAAGGGAAAAACGTAGTATGTGTTGTCAGCGGCGGCAATAACGATATCGGAAGAATGCAGGAAATGAAGGAGCGGTCTATGATTTTCGAAGGCCTTCAGCACTATTTTATCGTCAATTTTCCGCAAAGAGCTGGTGCACTCCGTGAATTTCTTGACGAAGTTCTTGGGCCGAATGATGACATTACACGATTTGAATATACGAAGAAAAACAATAAAAGCAACGGACCGGCCCTGGTCGGCATTGAGCTTCAAAACAAAGCTGACTATGGGCCGCTGATTGAGCGGATGAATAAAAAAGGGTTTTATTATTTAGAGGTAAATAAGGATCAAGATTTATTCCATCTGCTGATCTGATTTTTTCGGCACAACCGCGCAAAATGACAGACAGCCCGGCCGGCATTGTATATAATAGAAGAAAACAATCAAAAAATGAGGATTGATAGCTTGTTACTCAAAAGCCTAGAGTTCAAACGCAGCGACGGGATTCAGGTGAAAGTGACAGAAATACCTGTGTTAAAGGAAGATGAACATTATTTCTTTATGTTGAATCAGCATTTGCAGATCTACTTAAAAGAAGTGCTTTCATCAAAAAGCAGGGCAAAAGTGTATTCTTTCCGACAATATATGAAGCGCCGGATGAAATGGACTGATTATCAGGCTGTTTTTCATCAAGAGGTGTTAAAACACAACGCGTGATACGCCGTTTATTCCTGTGTGTCCCCTTTGCTATGCCGCTCGCAGGCGGACGAAGGGGCGTGCAGGAATTTTTTTGCGTTTATAGAATTAAACAAAGGATGTAAGAAGGTGAGCGCGGTATTTAGTAAGCGCTTTAAGCTGGAAAGGGTGAACGGCATGAAGATGATCAAAGGGTTGGCGGCGGGGCTGATTTTTCTGCTTTTGTGTGCCTGCGGAGGACAGCAGATTAAGGATCCGCTTAATTACGAGGTGGAGTCTTTTACTTTTAAAAACCAAGATGGCAAAAATGTTTCTTTAGACAGTTTAAAAGGAAAGGTTTGGCTCGCAGATTTTATTTTTACCAATTGTGAGACCGTGTGTCCGCCGATGACGGCTCATATGACAGATCTTCAAAAGAAATTAAAGACTGAGAATATAGATGTGCGTATCGTATCCTTTAGTGTTGATCCTGAGAATGATAACCCGAAGCAGCTGAAAAAATTTGCGGCAAATTATCCTTTATCGTTTGATAACTGGGATTTTCTAACGGGATACAGTCAAAGTGACATCGAGACGTTTGCGTTTGATAGCTTTAAAGCGATCGTGAAGAAACCTGAAGGCCAGGACCAGGTCATTCATCAATCCTCATTTTATTTAGTAGGCCCTGACGGTAAAGTGCTGAAAGATTACAATGGAGTAGAAAATACACCATACGATGACATTATCGCTGATGTGAAAGCGGCTAGTAAACTCAAGTAATCTCGAAGACAAGGCATTTTCAAATCTCCTAAAACATGATACACTTTCCACTAGTAGAATGGGGAGGAGCAACAAGATTGAAACTGCGCATTTTTGCACTCATGGCCAGTTTGATTTTGCTTCTTACTGCATGTACGAGCTTACGTACAGCATCTGAGGGAAAACAAAAAGCCCATGAACTGAAAACGAAGGAACACATTGTCATTGCCGCTGTCGGAGATTCGCTTACAGAAGGTGTCGGAGATCCTGAGGGCAAGGGATATGTCGGCAAGGTGGCGGATTCTATCCGGTCAAATGAGCAAGTCAAAAAGGTTGACGTTAAAAATTATGCCGTCAAAGGGAATCGTTCGGAAGATTTGTTAGAGAAACTAAAAGATAAAAACGTTCAAAAAGGCATAAAAGATGCAGATTATGTCTTTTTAACAATTGGCGGTAATGATCTGATGAAGGTCCTTCGTCAAAACTTCCTGCAATTAACCGTCGAACCGTTTCAGGAAGAGGAAAAGCCGTACGAAAAGCGTTTTAAAAAAATCATTTCAGAAATCCGCGCGCTGAATAACCACGCAGAGCTGATTTATGTCAGCATGTATAATCCGTTTACATTTACTTTATCTGAATTACAGGAAATAAACGGGGTAGTCACTGATTGGAACAACATTGCTAAAAAAGAGCTGAAAAAAGATAAACATGCAAAAATCATTAATATAGAAGACTTGTTCAATCAAAAAAGTGACAGTAAACGAATTTCTGAGGAAGATGATTTTCATCCTAATGGAACGGGTTATTCCTTAATAGCGAAGCGGGTCTATCAAGCAATTGAAAAAGAAGGATTACCGAAAGAGTAGGGTGAAATCATGAATAACTGGAAACGACTGTTTTTTATATTGCTTGCCATCAATATTGTATTAGCAATAGGATTTGTCACGCTGGTCATGCTGCCGGGCAAGCAAGCCGAGGTAGAGGATACCTCTAAAAGCGAGTACGGATTTCAAGTGACAAGCACAAAAGAATCCTTAGCTGCGTTTGTCAACTCATATTTAAACGAGAAAGCGTCAAATCAGCTTGATTACAAAGTGGATATAGATGACGATGTCCATGTGGCAGGGAAAATCAAAGCATTTTCCACGTCAATTGACGCGTTTATCGCATTTGAGCCGACGGTGAAAAAGAATGGCGATGTCGAGCTGAATGTAACGAAATTTTCCTTAGGGAAATTGAGTATTCCTATTAGCTTTGTGTTAAATTATATGGACAGCTTCTATGAACTTCCATCCTTTGTGCATGTTCATCCCGGCGATAAAAGCATTGAGGTTCGTTTGTCTGAAATGCCATTAACGAACGGTATGTATGTCAAAGCAGATAAAATTAATTTAGAAAAAGATGAAATTGAGTTTTCCTATTACCATCCTAAACAATAGAGGTGACTGAAATGAAGCGGATTTACCAGTATTTCAGTTTGTTATCATTTACGTTTTCCCTTTACTTCGGCTGGCTGGCTTATCATCATCTGGCGGCTGAGGATATGGATCAAATGTACTTGAACATTTCGTACTGCGCATTGTTTTTGAGTGTGATGGTGTTTACATTTGGCATGAAAGACCGAAAAAAAACCGATAAATCATGAAAAAAAGAGACATGCTGCACCGTCTCTTTTTTCATGCGGCTGACAAAAATATAAGAGAACAAGGAGAAGAAATGAAAGCATACGATTTTACGAAGGGAAACGTGCTGAGGCAGCTTATCCTGTTTTCGATGCCTATTATGCTGGGAAATGCTCTGCAGGTTTCTTTTCAATTCATAGACAGTTTATGGGTCGGCAATTTGCTGGGGGCAAAAGCGCTTGGCGCGGCCGCGGTATCAAGCACGATAGTTTTAACCGTGCTGTCTTTTATTTTGGGACTTAATAATGCGACCTTAACCATTTTGTCTCAGCAAAAGGGAAAAGATGATGAGAAAGAAATGGCGTCGTATATAAATGCCTTTGTCGTTTTATTAACAGGCTTAAGCGTCGGGTTCGGCGCAGCCGGTTTTTTCCTGTCAGAACCATTGCTGCGTCTTCTGCAAACGCCGGAGTCCATGATTCCGCTTGCCGAGATCTATTTGCAGATTCAATTTATCGGCATCCTGTTTTTGTTTGGTTATAACTTTATCAGTACGGTTCTTCGGGCGCTAGGCGACAGCAAAACACCGCTGCGGTTCATCGCTTTTGCCGTTGTGCTGAATGCTGTGCTGGCACCGCTCTTTATTTCTGTTTTCCGCATGGGGATTGCGGGAGCGGCTTATTCAACTGTTTTGTCACAGGGCATTGCGTTCCTTTACGGCTTGTTTTATGTCATCAAACATCAGCTGGTTCCGTTTTCTATGCCAAAAGCACCTAAGTGGGAAGAGACTGCGTTGATTCTGAAACTTGGTATTCCCGCCGGTCTGCAGATGATGGTGATTACAGGCGGAATGATGGCGATCATGAGTGTCGTCAACTCTTATGGAGAGCATGTGGTCTCTGGATTTGGCGCAGTGCAGCGGCTGGACAGCATCATCACACTTCCGGCTATGGCGGCCGGTACGGCGGTCAACAGCATGGCGGGACAAAATATCGGACTCGGAAACTATAAAAGGGTGGAATCGATTGCGAAGCTTGGTGTGATGTCTGTTTTTTCTTGCATGCTCGTCATTGCTATTATCATTTGGATATTTGGAAAATACTTGATGAGATTATTTATTAGTGAGCCTGACGCGGTAGCGTTTGGTGAACAATATTTGCGGTGGATTGCGTTTTTCTATCCTTTTATCGGTATTAATTTTGTACTGAACGGAATTGTCAGAGCTGCTGGGGCAATGATGCAGGTTTTGGTTTTAAATTTGATTTCTTTTTGGGTTTTGAGATATCCTTTTACTGCTCTGTTTTCAGCTTGGCTTGGACAGAAAGGGATCGGTCTCGGAATCGGTATGAGTTTCTTATTCAGCAGCTGTGCGGCGTTTTTGTACTACAGATACGGCCGCTGGAAAACGATGAAATTGTTTACTGAAAGATAAGAAAGGCGTTGCGAAAAGCACATACCCTAAATGGGTATGTGCTTTTTTTACCGTTTTTTATCAAGTTTGCTGAAAAGCTCGATTAACGTGGCGAGTTCAGTATCTGTATAACAATCAAAGCGTTTAAAGAAATATTCAGTTTTTTTCTCATTGAAATGCTGAACGATTTTTTCACCTGCTTCAGTGATATGAATGCGGATGATCCGCCGATCTTCCTTCGATCTGATTCTCGTGATCCATTCTTTTTCTACCAGCGCGTCAGTCACTGCGGTAATATGGCTTGCCGATACTTCCAAAATGGGCGCAAATTCCGTCACTTTCTTAGGTCCCTGTTCACTTAGAATGCGCAAAATGGTAAATTCATTCCGCGACAGCTCTTTATCTAGAATATCGTTGATTTCATTGCGTATTTGTTTAAAAACTTTACGGAGTAAAGTTTCCATATCATACATCATTTGTGTTCTTACTTTCAAATTTGTGAACCCCCATTACATAATTGCTAATACTCAAAACCTATAGATTTTTATTGAAAAGCAGAATCATTTTCATTCTATTTTTACATGCTATAATATAATAATACCACGTATTAACAAAGGAGGCACCAGTATGTCTGAAAAAAAAGAACTCGCCACATTTGCAGGCGGCTGTTTTTGGTGTATGGTCAAACCATTTGACGAACAGCTGGGAATTGAAAAAGTGGTGTCCGGGTATACAGGCGGCCATACTGAAAACCCTACGTATGAAGAAGTATGCAGCGAAACAACAGGGCATCGTGAAGCTGTACAAATCACGTTTGAGCCTGATGTATTCCCTTATGAAAAGCTGTTAGAGCTGTTCTGGCAGCAAATTGATCCGACAGATGCAGGCGGCCAGTTCGCTGATCGCGGCAGCTCTTACCGTGCAGCGATTTTTTATCATAATGAAAAACAAAAGGAGCTTGCCGAAGCATCAAAACAACGGCTGGCGGAAAGCGGCATTTTTAAAGATCCTATCGTGACAGACATTTTAAAGGCTGAACCATTCTATGAAGCGGAAGATTACCATCAGCATTTTTATAAAAAGAATCCAGGGCATTATCAGCGTTACCGGACAGGCTCCGGAAGATCTGGATTTATTAGTGAGCATTGGGGGGCGAAATAAATGACGCTAAATAAAGAAGAAAGAATAAAGTCATTAAACCGTATGCAATACGAGGTCACACAAAATAACGGAACGGAGCCGCCGTTTCAAAATGAGTATTGGGATCATAAGGAAGAAGGGCTTTATGTTGACATTGTGTCAGGAAAGCCTTTGTTTACCTCCAAGGATAAATTTGATTCCCATTGCGGCTGGCCAAGCTTTACAAAGCCGATTGAGGAAGAAGAAGTGGAAGAAAAACAGGATACGAGCCACGGAATGATTCGGACAGAAGTCAGAAGCCGAACAGCCGATTCCCATCTGGGACATGTATTTAATGACGGACCTGGGCCTAGCGGACTTCGTTACTGCATTAATTCTGCGGCGCTGCGATTTATTCCTAAGGATAAGCTCAAAGAAGAGGGATATGAAAGCTATCAGCACCTATTTGACAAATAAAATGCAAGAAAAAAACAAGCCTGCCTAATGGATAGACAGGCTTGTTTTATGCCTTTTTTTCTTTATGCAGGTCTTCAATAATTTGGGCAATTCTGTCTTTTGTAATAAGAGGGGCCTGGTCAGACTGATATCCGGGCAAATTGACTTTGCGAAAATCAGGATGTTTTTCAGGTTCTGGGAGGATAGCATATAGGTTGCCCCATTCATATAGTGACTCTACTTCGTGGGGAGATGTCAATTCTTCGTGAAGCTTTTCGCCTGGACGCTTGCCGACTTCTATTGCGGCCGGGCGCGGGAGACCGTGCTGCGCTGCGTATTCTTCAAATCCATGAATCAATTCCTCGAGTTTCAGTGATTCCATTTTAAAAATAAAAGTTTCTCCGCCTGTGGTTATAGCGGCTGATTGCAGTGTCAGTGTGGCCGCCTCATCAATAGACATAAAAAATCTGGTCATGTTCTTGTCTGTGATGGTCAGCGGTTCACCCTCCATCATCTGTTCAAATAAAATAGGGATGACTGAACCTCTTGAGCCGAGAACATTTCCGAAACGGACTGAACAAAAAACAGTTCCTCTATTTTGAACGTGGCGGTTAGCTTGATGAAACAGCTTTTCAGATAACAGCTTAGTGGCACCCATTGTGTTTACAGGGGACACAGCTTTATCAGTACTGATATTGATGACATGCTGTACTCCATTGATTAGGGCGGCCTCCACCACATTCTGTCCGCCGATGAGATTGGTCTGGATCGCTTCAAACGGATTGTCTTCGCATGTCGGTACCTGTTTCAGCGCTGCTGCGTGAAAGACGATATCGACACCTGTCATCACCTGATTCACTCTCCGGTGGTCGCGCACATCTCCAAGTACAAATGAAAGCCGCTGATCCTCCGCATACTTTTGACTCATTACATACTGTTTACTGTCGTCTTTGCTGAATACAATAACCTTTTTTGGTGTAAGCAGCAAAAGGCGTTTGACAATTTGACTTCCGATTGAACCCGTTCCGCCAGTGACTAAAACTGTTTTGTTATGGAAAAATGGTTTTAGTTCTGCTGTTTGCTGTTTAGGCATGGCTTATCCTCCAACTCTCGTTTCTCTACCATGCATCATATGTTCAACATTTTATTCGAGTTAATGAAAGCAACCAATAAAACGAAATTTAGGGGAATGATGATGTCACAAAGTGTTCTTTTTTAATAGAAAATGAAGAGATTGCTTTAATCTAACTAAATAAACAGTGTACTAAATTTTCATAATATCTTTTTTCGCTCCATATAAACAGGTCCCATATGATCTGATCACGTCCATATAAAAAGCTTTCTTTTGAATCAGAAACACTACGAAAAAAAGGTACGATTGTCTCACTGTTCATCAGCTTCATATATTTTACAATAAGAAATGAGGGTTAAAATAAGGAGGCTGTAAAATGAAGTATCCAAAAACTATTCTGTTTAGTGCCGCTGCGGGTTTATTGCTTAGCCTATCTGCAAACTCGGTATCGGCTCATCACGCTGATGAAGTGAATCATTTCAAAGTAACGGCAAAGGGAGAGACTGACCCGGTTGCTTCAGGAGATGACGCAGCGGATGATCCGTCCATTTGGGTTGATGCAAAGCATCCGGAAAAAAGCAAATTGATAACGACAAACAAGAAGTCCGGGTTAGTCGTGTATGATTTGGACGGCAAACAGATCAATTCTTACGAGTTTGGCAAGCTGAATAATGTCGATCTGCGTTATGATTTTCCGTTCAACGGCAAACAGATTGACATTGTCGCTGCTTCAAACCGGACAGAAGGAAAAAATTCGATCGAAGTTTACACCATTGATGGGGCAAAAGGTGAATTGAAAAGCATCACAGACCCAAAACATCCTATTTCCACTGATATTTCTGAAGTTTACGGTTTCAGCCTGTATCACAGCCAAAAAACAGGGGCATTTTATGCGTTGGTAACGGGAAAGCAAGGAGAGTTCGAGCAATATGAAATTGCCGACAATGGAAAGGGATATGTAACAGGGAAAAAAGTGCGGCAATTCAAATTACATTCACAAACTGAAGGTCTCGTCGCAGATGACGAGTATGGGAATCTCTATATAGCGGAGGAAGACACAGCGATTTGGAAATTTAATGCTGAACCATCTGGAGGATCGCAGGGCAAAGTCATTGATTATGCTTCTGGAAAGCATTTGACAGCTGATATTGAGGGCTTGACCATCTATTATGCGCCGGACGGAAAAGGTTACCTTATCGCTTCAAGCCAAGGCAATAACAGCTATGCGATGTATGAAAGACAGGGAGGCAATCGGTATATTGCCAATTTTGAAATTACGGATGGCGAGAAAATAGACGGGACGAGTGATACTGACGGTATTGATGTTCTTGGTTTCGGACTGGGGCCAAAATATCCGTACGGCATTTTTGTAGCGCAGGACGGAGAAAATATAGAAAATGGACAAGTTGTCAATCAAAATTTCAAAATTGTATCATGGGAACAGATTTCTCAGCATCTTGGCGGAAAACCTGACCTGAATAAACAGGTGAATCCAAGAAAGCTGAAGGACAGATCTGATGAATAAAAAAGCAGCCTATTTTCGGCTGCTTTTTTTGTCACGAAAAAATCGTTCATATGAAATGAACGATTTTTCAAAGCGCCAGATGAATGGCTTTCAGTTTTGCGGGAAGCTCATCAAATGTATGAGCAGGAACGGTCTCTTTGTAATTTAACGCCGCAGCTTTGTTTCGTTCCTCAGGATGATTGATATAGAAAGCGGCTTTTTCCTTAAAGTCGTCGATGCTGTGATAAGAAATAAAGGATGAAAAAGGATGTGCCGCGGGGAGATCCACTAGTTGAAATACTTCGCATGCAGCAATATCAAAGGTGCGGTTATTAAAGCTTGTATTTTTAATGCAGCTTTTATTTTTGTTGAACGTAAAATGATACGGCCGATGCGGATTGATCACGATGTCTGCCCCGTTATAATAATGAACGGCCTGTTCAGGCGGAACCCATGTGCTGACTACATCTATATGCGGCTGTTTGAGTACTTTTTTAGGCAGGTATTTTCTCCATTCCTTTCCGATGACCCGAATGGTGTACGGGAGATATGCCGCTTCTTTCACAAGCTGAACCCGATTAGGGTAAGGATAGCCGATGATAAGCAATTGTGAATGAAAGGAATGTTCGGTGTCCATTTTTTTAAACAGCCGATGATTAACAGGAATTGGAGCATAATAGATATGCTGATAACCAAGCTCCTGATAATAGAGGGCAGCATTTTGGTCAATTGTTAAAACCGCGTCAGCGTGCTTTATCACCTGAAGACTGATATCAATATAAAATGGGTCTTCTGTCAGCCAAACATATACCGGAATACCCTTACCCTTTAACCAGGTCAGCCAGTCGTGAGGAACGTGAACTCCAACCATCATGAGTGCGAAGTCCGGCTGAAACGTTTCAATGCGTGACAGCGATTCGGTGTCTGGTGTATCTGCAGCCATGTATTCTGTCTGAGCGTGCCGAAAGCATTCTTCAGCCCAGCGGTCAAAATAACTGTATATTCCTCCATATCCCGACTGGATATACAAAACTTTCATCAGAGGTTATGAAAAGAATGTAACGCTTTCTACTTTATCTACATCAATCAATGTTGTCGCTTGACCTGGCGGGGTTACAGAGCTTTCCTGTGTTACGAATACAATGCCTCGTAGCCGATCAAAATCAACAAATACGACAGGACCGATCATGTCACCTGAATCAGTTACTATACTAATTATAGTGCCCGGTTCGATTCTGGCAAAAATCCATTCCGCCGGTGAACTATTAAACAAAAACTCGGCTGAAGCAGTATCGTCCACTTTCTGATCAATCGCAGATTCCAGTAAAGCTTTAATTGTATTCTCCACGTTATCTCCTCTTTCAGTTGCATTTGTAAATAAAGGACTTAAAAGGGACTTGATTAAATCCTTTTTTACTTGTGTTTTTTTAATACTCATAAAAACACACCTCCTATAGATTATTGAACTCACGTTTAATCATATTCTTCTGATTGGCAATTGGTATGAGTCGAACGCCGTACCTGAGCTATTTTTCATATATTTAAGGAAAATGCTGATTTTCTTCAATGGATGGATATTGCCTATACCGCAATTGACAGCATGTTCATATTGTGAAACAGAGGGTAAGGGAGAGAGGGAAGTTTGGATTTAGAAAACAAAGTGAACCAGGAAGAAAATAACGACGAATTGCATTTTATTTTGTTTTTATTCATTCTGCTTATACGTCAAACAGCTTCAGACAGAAATCCATTTGATCACAGACGCCAACTCGTATTTGCTAAAGAGCTTGGTGTGCCGATTTCAAGAGTCAATCTGATCAATGGAGATACGCTTCATAATGTTATCGTAAAAAGTCTTGGCTGATTTGGTTATTTTTTCAGAACCCGCTAAATCAAACGGGATCAAATGTTGCTATTGTAAGTTGGGGTGCTTTTTACATGATGACAGAGGCTCTGCTTGCTGCGGAGCCGTTTTCATGTGTGACAATAGGAGGCTTGCAGAGATGGGGGACAAAGTGTCCATTATTTTAACGAGTTATAACAAACCTGATTATCTACAAATGGCGATTGAGAGTGTCATCAATCAAACTCATAGCAATTGGGAGCTTTTTGTCATGGATGACCATTCAAATGAGAAAACGATTGCGGTGATTCACAAGTACCTTCATGACCAGCGCATTCGTTATAAAAACAGCTTCGTCCATCCTCAAAA
This sequence comes from Bacillus sp. PK3-037, assembly GCF_054161355.1. Classification (NCBI taxonomy): domain Bacteria; kingdom Bacillati; phylum Bacillota; class Bacilli; order Caryophanales; family Bacillaceae; genus Bacillus; species Bacillus sp. PK3-037. The sequence continues at coordinate 1,913,658 of NZ_CP096408.1, forward strand.
TCGATTAAAAACAACCCGTTATGCCACATTAATTAATAACGCTCTTCCATTTGCCGCAGGCGACTACATTTCTTATCTCACCGATGATACAGTTTATCATCCTGATCGGCTGAGCCGTATGCTGCAGACGTTTTTGTGTCATCCTGAAGCACAGGCAGTCTATTCAAAACAAAAAGTTGTTCAAGTAAACGAAAGAGGAGAGGAAATTTCCCATTTTTACAGAGATGCCAATGCGGTGCTTGATCAAGCCGCTTTTCAAGTCGATCATTGCTCTGTTATGCATCGCCGTTCGTTGCTTGATCGGATCAAAGATAAATATGGAAGCTATTGGGACGATGATATGATGCATTGGAATCACGGCGACTCAATTTTTTGGATGAGAGTAAACACATTTGCCCCGTTCCTGCCGATAAATGAAGTATTAGATACAACGTATAAGACCCCGAATTCCTTTCAAAACGCTAATCAGTTTCTGCCCGCCGATTTGATTGACGGCACGTTTGTAAAAGGATCTGATCAACATGTGTATTTTCTTGATCAAGGTGTGCGGCATCCTGTGGGGGAGAGATGGAGTTCAGTGTATCTGGATCGGACTGTTGTTATCCCCGATCCGTATTTATTTCAATATCATACGGGGAAATGTTTAAACATTCCGAATTATGTTTTGGTAAAAGAAGCTGACCAGCCTGCAGTATTTTACATTGACGCCGGTAAAAAAAGACGGATAGAAAGTCAGCATGCTTTTCAATTTTATCAATTTAAAAGAAAAGATATTTTGACGATTGAAAAAGAAGTGCTCGCGGATCTGCAGGAAGGGCCGCCTATCACGCGGGACAGATCTGGGGTGATCGCAAATCCGCCTGGACGAAGGCTGTTTTTTATAGAACGCGAAAGGTTTCTATTTCTAAACGGTGTTTTTCATCCAATCAGCGAGCAAGTGGTGAGGAAATTCTTTTTACAGCAGAAACCAATACCCGCTTCTTTCCGGAATATTCAGCAATTTCCAATTGGAAAGCCGTTTTATCCAGTGTACGATGAGATTATAAAGAAATTAAATATTGCAATCGAGTAAATGTATAGGTCATAAAAAGGAGATATCATGACAGGACATTATTCAAAAACGGAGCATCAATATCTATCGTTAACGTCTGAATCGAAGTTGTTTGGTCATTACAGTGTATATAAAGATTCCAAGCTGCCGCAAATTTTTTCTCATAATTTTGTACAGCTTCATGATACATTTCCATTGGAGCGTATACCTGATTTTTTGCCGTCCGTACCGAAGCTGCTTGATGCGAATTATATCCATTTAAAAGCGTCTCCTCAGCATGTTTTTCCGCTCGTTTTGAAGCAGTCGCTTGTGAAAAGCGGTTTTGTGGTTGAAGATGAGCTGTTATACAGCATGAAGCTTGGAGACTGGAAGGGACAGACGGGACATCCTTTCACGGCATGGGGGACGGCAAAAAGTCTTAGTGACGGATCTTCTATCATGAAAATTTATGACTCGCTTTATATAGGAGAGGCAACCGCAGAACAAAAATTAGTGAGAAAATATCCTTTTTACAAAGTAGGTACGATTTTGCTTGTCGTTTGTTACAGCGATTCATCACAGAACATTCCGATTGGCTGCGGGGAACTTTTTATTGATTCGCAAGAGAAAACGGCGAAAATTGAAGAGGTGGCGATTTTGGATCAGTTTCAAAGAAGGGGCTACGGCAGTATTCTTGTGGGTGAGATGCTGTCCATTGCCAAATCTTTAGGAATGGATGAGGCTTATTTAGTGGCCTCAAATTCTGACGGCGTTACTCATTTTTATGAAAAGCTCAAATTTAAAAAATATGAGCGGGTGCACACTGTTTTTCATTATTTCCTTACATAGATGGGCGTTTGCACAAACCGTTTGGGACTTGGCCCGCATACAATGCCGTATATCGTGATAAGAAAGGATGAAAAACAATATGCATGGATATCATGGATACGGTTACGGAGGATTTGGCTGCGGGACAAATACATTTGTATTGATTGTTGTCTTGTTCATTTTATTAATTATCGTCGGAGCCGCTTTTATTTGCTAGATGAAATAACACAAGAGCCTTTCGAAGTTCGGAAGGGCTCTTTTTTTGTGCGAAAAAAGATTTTATAGAGAGCGTCATGCCGCTATTTGGACACTCATACAATGTAGAAAAGGGGTTTTTGAGGTGGAAGCATGAGCAGTTATTTAATTAAGCCAGAGCTTAATGCGGAATATCCGATTGTCAGTCATGCAAAGGGCACATATGTGTATGATCAGAACGGAAAAAAATATCTTGATGGCTCATCTGGTGCGGTGACATGCAATATCGGCCATGGGGTTGAGGAAGTAACTGAGCAGCTGAAAGAACAGCTTGAAAAGGTGTCTTTTGCTTACCGCTCGCAGTTTACGAGTGAGCCGGCGGAGCAATTAGCTGCTTTACTGGCCGAGCAGCTGCCGGGAGACTTGAATTGGTCTTTTTTTGTAAACAGCGGATCAGAGGCCATAGAAACGGCAATGAAAATCGCCATTCAATATTGGCAGGAAAAAAAGCAGACACAAAAATCCATCTTTCTCTCACGATGGAGCAGTTACCACGGAATAACTTTGGGAGCGCTTTCATTGTCGGGGTTTTATGAACGGAGGTACCGGTTCACCCATTTGCTAGAGCGTTATCCCGCTCTCTCAGCCCCGCATATATATCGGCTGAATCAAGAGGCAAAAAAAGATTTTGTTCAAACGGCTGCGGAGGAGCTGGAAACCGCTATAAAAAGAATTGGAAGTCAGTTTATTGCTGGCTTTGTGGCAGAACCTATTATTGGAGCCGCGGGAGCAGCAATCACTCCTCCTTCTGGATATTATGAGAGATTGCAAGAGGTGTGCCGCTCACACGGCGTGCTGTTTATTGCGGATGAAGTGATGACCGGGCTTGGGAGAACTGGAAGGATGCTTGCGACAGAGCATTGGCATACCGTTCCTGATATCGCTGTGCTTGGAAAGGGACTCGGTGCCGGCTACGCGCCTATTGCAGCGGCAGTTGTGTCTGATACGGTTCTCCAAACGATAAAGCAAGGATCAGGTGTTATTATGAGCGGTCACACATATAGTGCTCATCCCTTTTCAGCCAAAGCCGCTCTCGAGGTTTTGCGTTATGTTATCAGACACGGCTTGATCAAACAGGCTGAAGAAAAGGGCTTCAAGCTGAAAAAGAAACTTGAAGAGATGATGCACCGAAGCGGCATCATTGGGGATGTCCGCGGCAAAGGACTGCTGTTAGGCGTTGAATTTGTGGCTGATAAAAAGACAAAGCGAGTGTTTCCGCAAGATCGGTCGATGACCCAGCGTATCATCAGCGAAGCAAAAAAACGCGGGCTCATTGTCTATCCTGCCAAGGCTGGAATCGACAGCGGAGAAGGAGATGCCGTAATCATCGCTCCTCCATTCACAATCTCAGACGGAGAGATGGAAGAACTTATATCAACTTTTTCGGAAACAGTTGCAGAAGTTGAAAAAAACTGAAAAGGGATTGAAATCAATATGGCACCATTTCAAAAAACGATCAGCATTGAATCGGCAATTGCAGATGTGCGTGATGGATCGGTCCTTATGTTTGGCGGCTTCGGAGGAGTCGGCTCTCCTCCTTCTTTGATTGAAGCCATATTGGACAGCGGTGTGAAAGAATTAACTGTCATTTGCAATGATGCCGGATTCCCGGAGATTGGGATTGGACCGCTTATTGTCAATAAAAGAGTCAAGACACTGATTGCATCGCATATCGGGTCAAATCCTATAGCGGGAAAACAGATGACAGACGGCACATTAGAGGTTCGATTTTCGCCTCAGGGCACGCTCGCAGAACGGATTCGCGCCGGCGGATCCGGCCTTGGCGGCATTTTGACCGATATCGGCATTGATAATCAAATGGTTTGTGAGAGAAAAGAGATTGTGTCTGTAGCGGGGAAACAATACTTGGTTGAAGAAGCGCTGACGGCTGATTTTGCCTTCATCAATGCCTGCATTGCAGATGAATTCGGCAATTTAACGTATGACAAAACAGCGCGCAACATGAATCCGCTTATGGCAATGGCCGCCAAAAGAACCTTTGCCGAGGCGGAGACGATTGTGCCGATGGGTGATATTGCAGAAGAAATGATTGTAACGCCTGGGGTTTTTGTTGAGGGGGTTGTGAGAAGCGAAGGGGTGAGGTGGAAATGGGCTTGGGAGTAACAGAAAGAGAGCAGATCGCCAGACGGGCTGCTTCTGAAATCAAACCAGGCATGATGGTGAATCTCGGTATCGGCATCCCTTCCTTGGTGCCGAACTTTTTGCCGCCTGACATGCAGGTTATGCTGCAGGCGGAAAACGGCGTACTCGGGATTGGCGAAAGTCCTGAAAAAGGGAATGAGGATGAAAATTTATGCAACGCCGCGGGATTCCCTGTCCGTGCTGTAAAGGGGGCATCTTATTTTGATACAACGATGTCTTTTGCCATGATCAGAAGAGGCATGATTGATATTACGATTCTAGGCGCTTTGCAGGTAAGCCAGTCGGGAGACCTTGCGAATTGGCTTGTACCCGGAAAAAAGGTGCCGGGCATGGGCGGTGCGATGGAGCTCGCCCAAAAAGCGAAAAAAGTGGTTGTCGTTATGAGCCATACCGATCAAAAAGGGAGGCCTAAATTAACAGAAGCCTGCACCCTTCCGTTAACAGCAGCAGCCTGTGTAGATATGATCATTACTGATAAAGCAGTTCTGGCAGTTGGCCGGCATCATTTTATTTTAAAAGAACTGATTAATGGCTCAACAATTGACGAGGTGATCGGTCTGACCGACGCTGAAATAATGGTAGATATGCCTTTTTCTTAAAAGGGGGAGTGATGATGCAGGACATTGAAAGAAAAGTAATCGAATGGCTTGATCAGCATTCAGCCAAAGCCATTCGTCTTTTGAAAAGGCTGGTTGGAGAAAAAAGCACACTTGGCAAGGAATTTAACGCGCAAGCAGTAGTCCTTGAAAAGCTCCGGCAATTTCATATGGACATTGATGTGTGGGAGCCGAGCCTAAAACAATTAAAACAGCATCCCTATTTTATATCAGACCGGTCGGATTTTCATGAGAGCCCGAACATTGTCGCTAAAAAAACGGGAGAGGGCGGAGGACGATCTCTGATTTTAAACGGGCATATCGATGTTGTGCCAGAAGGAAATTTGAAGGAATGGAAGTATGAACCGTTTCAAGCTGCCGAAGTAAATGGTAAAATTTACGGCCGCGGCTCAACTGATATGAAGGGAGGCAATACAGCCCTTCTATTTGCATTAGAAGCCCTGCACGCCTGCGATGTCAAACTGAAAGGCGATGTATTGTTTCAAAGTGTTATAGATGAAGAGTGCGGCGGCGCCGGAACACTTTCTGCCATTATGAGAGGCTATCGTGCGGACGGGGCGCTAATTCCGGAGCCGACGAATATGAAGCTTTTTATTAAACAGCAGGGCTCGATGTGGTTTCGGATCACGGTTAAAGGATTAGCGGCACACGGAGGCACACGGTATGAAGGTGTCAGCGCCATTGAAAAAAGCATGCGTGTCATTACGGCCATTCAAGAGCTTGAAAAAGTCCGCAATGCAAGAATTTCTGACCCGCTTTATGATCATATCCCAATCCCGGTTCCAATTAATATTGGCACCATCTCAGGCGGAACATGGCCGTCCTCGGTAGCAGACCGCGTCGTCATAGAAGGAAGGTGCGGAATTGCTCCCCATGAAAAGCCTGAAGCCGTAAAATTGGAATTGGAAAATTGGCTGAAAGATTTACAATACCATGATGAATGGTTTAAACGCCATCCAATTCAAGTGGAATGGTTCGGGGCTCAATGGCTGCCGAATGATTTGCCTGATGACCATCCTTTACTATCAGTCTTGCAATCAGCCTATCAAAAAATGAAACAAACAGAGCCGATCATCGAAGCGTCGCCTTGGGGGACAGACGGCGGCCTTTTGTATCATGCGGGAGATACTCCTGTTATCGTTTTTGGGCCGGGAGAGACGAAAACGGCACATCAGGCAAACGAGTATATTGAGGTTGAAGCCATGTTAGAATCAGCTAAAATTATTGCTCTTTTTGTGATGGATTGGTGCGGGCTCCATACAGACGGGGAGGATGCTGATGATCAAAACGGTAAAGAGTAGCGGTGTCACGGCTGTCATAGATAATGACCGCTTTAATAAACGAATGAGAGTCATTCGTTATGAAGGCGCTATTCAGGAAGCCTTGTCTGATATTATGACAGCGGCTGAAGAGGAGAGCGCCGAAAAAATTATTGTGTACACGAAACAGCATGACGAGGCGGAGCTGGCTAAACAATTGTTTACGCCGGAGGGCTTTCTCGAAGGCTACTATCTCGGCCATCGCGCTGCCGTCATGGTCCGTTATCTTACAGAAAAACGAAGACAAACAGATACCTATTTAGCCGAGCAGGAAATGATAGAGCTATTATATAAAATGAAACCTCAGCCACAAATCGAAGACAGGTCTCCTTTTACAATGAGAAAAGCAGAAACAAACGACATGTATCAGTTATCTATGCTGTATAAAAAAGTATTCCGCACGTATCCGACCCCTGTGTTTGATCCCGCCTATATTGAAAAGACGATGAATGAGCATACGCTTTATTATGTCATGCTTGAAGATGACCGTCTGATTAGCGCGGCAAGTGCAGATATCAATCCTGAGCTGGGGCATGCCGAATTGACAGACTGTGCCGTGCTTCCCGATTATCGGGGCCGTTCGCTGACAAGTATTTTAATAGATGCATTAGAAAAAGAAATGAGAGAGCAAGATATCTTTCAAGTATTTTCACTCGCCCGCGCTGCATCTTTTGGAATGAATGCTGTCCTGTATCATTCCGGGTATCAGTATGGCGGAAGGCTGATCAATAATTGTTATATAGGAGAAGGGCTCGAAAATATGAATATCTGGTGCAAGCGCCTGTAAGTCAAAAAGAATGCACGAGGAGGAATTTCATTTGACAAACAAATGGTATAAACCGAAACGGCATTGGAAGGAGATAGAGTTATGGAAGGATGTTCCGGAAGAAAAATGGAATGATTGGCTCTGGCAGCTGACCCATACTGTAAGAACATTAGATGATTTGAAAAAAGTGATTAACCTGACCGAAGAAGAAGAGGAAGGCGTCAGAATGTCTACTAAAACGATCCCCTTAAATATCACACCCTATTATGCTTCCTTAATGGATCCCGACAACCCGAGATGTCCGATACGGATGCAGTCTGTGCCGCTCTCTGAAGAGATGCACAAAACAAAATACGACCTGGAAGACCCGCTTCATGAGGATGAAGACTCTCCAGTACCCGGTCTGACCCACCGTTATCCCGACCGAGTCCTGTTCCTTGTCACGAACCAATGCTCTATGTACTGCCGCTACTGCACAAGGAGGCGTTTTTCCGGTCAAATCGGAATGGGTGTCCCTAAAAAGCAGCTTGATACCGCGATCGCCTACATTCGGGAGACACCCGAGATCCGGGACTGTCTGATTTCAGGCGGGGACGGGTTGCTGATCAATGATCAAATTTTAGAATACATTTTAAAAGAGCTGCGCAGTATCCCGCATTTGGAAATTATCAGAATCGGCACAAGAGCGCCTGTCGTTTTTCCTCAGAGAATCACCGATCAACTGTGCGATATCTTAAAGAAATATCATCCGGTCTGGCTGAACACCCATTTCAACACAAGCATCGAAATGACGGAGGAATCCGTTGAGGCTTGCGAAAAGCTGGTGAACGCAGGTGTGCCGGTCGGAAATCAGGCCGTCGTGTTAGCAGGCATTAATGATTCGGTAACAATTATGAAAAAGCTTATGCATGACTTGGTGAAAATCAGAGTCCGTCCCTATTATATATACCAATGTGATCTCTCAGAAGGCATCGGACATTTCAGAGCTCCAGTTTCAAAAGGGCTGGAGATTATTGAAGGGCTGCGGGGCCATACTTCAGGCTACGCGGTACCAACCTTTGTCGTTGACGCACCAGGCGGCGGCGGGAAGATCGCACTGCAGCCAAACTATGTTTTATCGCAAAGTCCTGACAAAATCATCTTGAGAAATTTTGAAGGAGTCATTACCTCTTATCCGGAACCTGAACATTATATCCCTAACCAGGCTGACGCCTACTTTGAGTCTGTTTTTCCTGAAACCGCTGACAAAAAAGAACCAATTGGACTGAGTGCCATCCTTGCCGACAAAGAGATTTCTTTCACACCGGAAAACGTGGCCAGAATCAAAAGGAGAGAAGCATATACAGCGAAGCCGGGGCACGAAACCTTAAAGGACCGGCGGGAGAAAAGAGACCAGCTAAAGGAAAAGAAATTTTTAGCCCAGCAGAAAAAAGAAAAAGAGGCGGAAAGCGGGGGGAATTCTTCATGAAAACATGCGAATGGTGCGGTGTGCCTGAGGCGCAGCCTGGCACGAACACGGTTTATTGGGAGCTTCCTGACGGCACACGAGCCATAGAGCTGACAAACACCCCCGCGATGATTTGTTCTTCTTGCGGAATGGCCTACCAAGAGGATTCGACGATAAAGGATATTGAGGATCAGCTGTTTGTAATCAACACAAAAAAACTCCCTGAAAGTCTGACATATCAACAGCTCATGGAAACGGAAAGGATATTAAAACGCAACTATTTTGATTTTTCCTGAATGATGTTTCGTATTCTTTTGTTGTAATTTTACACTTGCACTGTATAATAGAACAACAAAAGACAGACACCAGGAGGGGAAACCCATGAAATCCTTTTATCATTATTTATTAAAATACAGACACCCTAAACCACAGGACAGCATCAGCGAGTTTGCCAATCAGGCGTATGAGGATCACAGCTTTCCAAAAACATCAACCGATTATCACGAAATCAGTTCATATTTAGAGCTGAATGTTGATTATCTGGACACGATGGCGACGTTTGATGAAGCTTGGGAAAAATACGAGGCCGAGGTGCACGGCAAATAACCACATGTTTAAATCCGCAGATCCGCTGCGGATTTTTTTGTGCGCATACACATACCATAATTGGATACTTCCAATGGTTTTCATGCCCATGCGAATTGGTGTAACCCAGCATACGATAGCGTATGAGAAATGTTGCGGCGAGGGGGAGACACCATGAAGCAAAATAAACCGAAATTCCAAGTAGGGGATATCGTAGTCGTCATTATGTATGGGACAGTCGGCACAATCACAAAAGTGCACCAAATCGATAAGCACTATCTTTATGAAGTAAACCACAATGAAGTCTTATATTTTGAATCGTCCATTCAATTATATAAAGATTATGAAGGCGTCATTGTCGATATGGAAAAACTTGATATTGAATATGAATTCCTCATTGGAGATGTCGTTTATGTAAAAGATTATGGAAAAGAACTCTTTCGCATTATCGGCCACAGAACAGAAATTTGGAGATATTTAGAAGATGGCTGGGAAGATATTATTTATGAGCTGACTCGTTTAAAGGATGGAGAGTGGCTTGAAACGGAGGAAGAGGATCTCACGCTGGTTCTCAGAAAGTATGAAATGGACCAGTTTGTGCATCAGCTTTTGTTTGTCCACTATGTCGGAGAAACTGCCCATGAGATCGGCGAAGATATTGTCCCGTCTGCTCTTCTTCAGTTTGAAGGCGAAGATGAAGATCAAGATCAAGATACCCTGCGCATCCTGGCTGTATCAATTGTTGATGAGCTTTTGGATATTTACAACGACTACAAAATTCTGTACGAAATGTTTAAAGATGAAGAATATAAAGATATGATGATGTTTGTGCTGGAAAGTTTAAAAGAACACTTCAGTTAGTTTGTGAACAAGCGGATGATCACATATAAAAAGTAAGGCAGACAGCCCCACATCATGACATGCGTCATACCTTTGAGCGTTTTTTCCATCACCATATCGAATCTTTCTCCGTCCAGTGCTTCCATCATTTTAGCGATCATATGTCAGCCTCCTATGGCTTGTTTTTTTATTCAATGTATATGAATGAAAGAATTGTTTAGAACACCGGGTATAATTCATCCCGTTTTTTCATAAAACATAAAAAAGGAGGCGGTACGGTTATGAAAGAAATAGATCTTGTGATTGACACGGAAGAAATCGCTGAATTTTTTTACAGAGAGCTTGCAAGACGGGGCTACATACCGAGTGAAGATGAGCTGTTTGAAATCGCCGATATTACCTTTGATTATCTGATAGAAAAATGTATGATAGATGAAGAGCTGGATGAAGATTGTTAAGGCTTGAAACCGGAGCGGCCAGCTCCGGTTTTTTATTCGGCTGATATGAAATTTTGAGAAATAAAGGAGGGAAAATCTTGTACAAGCCAGTCAGTCTGTTTCTTCTCTTTCTTTTTTTAGCCGCGGTTATTCATACATCTGCTGTTCAATCAGCAGATGAAATGATCAGTAAGGCAGCCGCAGCTATCCGTCAGCCTTGGCTGAACGATGTGATGATTTGGGTGACACATCTTGGTGCTACTTCCTTTTTACTGCCCCTTATCGTAGTCATTGGGGCAGGGCTGTTTTTTTACAAGAGAACCTTGGACGGTCTTTTGATGCTCTTCATATTCGGTGCGGATCGTCTGTTAAACAAAATATTAAAAGAGTGGATCGAACGGGCAAGGCCGGATTTTGAGCCGCTCGTTCATGAGTCGTCCTTCAGCTTTCCGAGCGGCCACTCCATGAACGCTGCTTGTGTTTATCCAGTAATCGCCTACTTTCTAGTGAAACACATCCCGTTTTTGTCAAAGCATAAAAAAGCGGTATACATAATCGCCGGTACTGTCGTTATTTTGGTTGGTGCCAGCAGAGTCTACCTCGGCGTGCACTTTTTAACTGACGTTTTAGGAGGCTTCAGTCTCGGCCTGCTGCTGTTTTTCCTCGTGAAAGGTTTTGACGAAAAGTTTCATTCGTTTCGACAAAAGTAGAGAGAGGAAAAAGAGGGCGAAACGCCAATATGTTATAGAAATAAAAGGGAGGGATCTTGATGATGTTATCCGTGTTTAAAAAGAAGTCTTGTTTTTACGATGTGACAATATTTCAAACACCCCGGTTTGGTGAAAAAAAAGGCTACAGAGCCGTCTATCGAACTGAACTGAACGGGAGCAATCATCAAGACGTGCTAAAAAGAGCATTCTCCTTGTTTAATGTATTCGATACTGTTCCAAGTGATTATGATGCGAGATTTATGGCCACAGGGGATGTGATTTTGATTGATGAAGGCAGAAAAGGGAAAACATATTATAAACTGCTTCCCGCCGGATGGAGGAAAATCAATCGTCTGATTGTGCAAACAACATAACGAAAGAAAACGATGTTTTTTCCACATGCTGAATACCAAGGGTGTCAAAACCCTTGGTATTTTTTCTGGTTATTAGATTTTATCTTCAGCTTTACGTGCTGCCTCGAGTTTATCAATCCTGTCTTTATATTTTTCTCCCCAGTCCTTCATATGAAGGATAACAGGTTCTAATGTTGTTTCCACCGGACATCATTCAAAGTCATCAGAAGAATAATCAATACCGAATTTACGATTTCTCAAGCTATCCACTCCTAATAGTATACTTTTTGATACTATATACATTCAATGCGCGTACTTTTTATATTTTAATATACATCATATAATGATGTCACATCAAAGGAATGAAAGGAATGGATCATATGAAAACACTCGTACTCGTGGTACATCCGAACATAGAATCCTCTCAGATCAACAAAAAGTGAAAAGAAGCCGTTTTAAGTGCATCAGATGTAACTGTCCATGATCTTTATGAAAAATATCGCGATCAACCAATTGATGTCGAATTTGAACAACAGCTGCTCCTCGCCCATGACCGTTTCGTTTTTCAGTTTCCATTATACTGGTACAGCAGTCCAGCGCATTTAAAACAATGGTTTGATGAAGTGTTTACGTTTGGCTGGGCTCATGGTCCCGGCGGAAATAAATTGAAGGGGAAAGAGTGGGTAACTGCCATGTCCATCGGTTCACCTGAACACTCTTATCAAGCCGGCGGATATAACTTGTTTTCAATAAGCAGCTGACAAAACCGTTCCAAGCATCTGCCTTCCTTTGCCGAATATCGCGCCAATACAATCAGTGACCAAGAAATTGCCGAAAGTGCGAATCGGTATGTAAAGCATAAACCCGAAGGTTCGCCCTGCAAAGATATTTGAAACAGCTTGAGGGTGTCGATTTAACATAAAGATTGATTTTGGAAAATCCTGTTCTCACCAAGCAGGATTTTTTCTTGTTCAGCGCATTGAAAAAGAAGAATCCACCAAAAATAAGCCATCAGCTTGGTCTTGACTGCTTATTTTTGGTGAAAGATTATTTCTCTGTGGCGAAATAAAGCGAAGCTATGACCGGAAAAGCGATACCAATCCATAATGCTGTACTCCAGCCGCCTGAGGCATATGCCCATCCTCCAATAGATGATCCTATCGCACCGCCTAGAAAGAAGATTGCCATGAATAATCCGTTTAATCGACTGCGAATTTCAGGCGCCAACGAAAAAATGGCACGTTGACTGAGCACAAGGTTTGCTGATACGCCCATATCTAACAGAATTGCGGCAGCCACTAGAACTGTTATACCGACGGGGGAGCTGCTCTGAATCATGAGCGGCAGTAATAAAGAGACAATGACAACACCGAGAGCGATTCCAGTGGCAATCCGGGTCAAGCCGCGATCAGCCAGACGGCCGCCTATTGGTGCAGCGACTGCACCCGCAATGCCTACCAATGCGTAGAGTGCTATTGCCTTCTGAGAAAAATGAAAAGCAGGACCGGACAATAATAAAGGAACAGTCGTCCAAAACAAGCTGAAAGCTCCAAATACAAACCCATGATAGATGGCACGGCGGCGTAAGACTGGAGTCGTGCGCAGCAGCTTCCACATTGAACCGAGTAATGCCGTATAGTTTGTATTTGCTGTCGGTTTTCTGGCAGGAAGCACTTTTGATAATACGATGGCTAGGACAACACTTACCACGGCGGACAAAGCAAATATTGCATTCCACCCCCAAATATCAGCGACTAGACTGGATATCGGCCGGGAAAGCATAATACCGAGTAATAAGCCGCTCATGACATTGCCAACAACCCGGCCGCGTGCAGCGTCTGATGCGAGGTATGATGCAAATGGAACAAGCACCTGGGCTGCGATTGACCCTAATCCGATGAAAAACGCAGCTGCTAAAAACAGTGTCCCATGCTTCACAAATGCTGTTAGTGTCAAAGCTGCTGCGCTTAGAAGGAGCGATGCAACGACAAGTTTTTTGTTTTCGATAATATCTCCTAAAGGGACAAGAAATAGTAAGCCGGCAACGTATCCGATTTGGGTTAGTGTGACAATCAATCCAGCACTGCTTGGAGAAAGTCCAATTGCCTTACTAATTAAACCAACCAAGGGCTGTGCATAGTAAAGATTAGCAACAATGATACCGCATGCCGTTGCGAGAAGAAGGGTTAAACTGGGTGAGATCCTCTGACCTGCTTGTTTGTTTCTATTAGCCATAAGAATGAACTCCTTTTTAAGTGGTTTTTTGAGTGTAATCATGACTCTCAAGTCATTTTATAAACTGAACGTTCAGTTTCATCGATTAAGGAAAATGATATACTAAACGTTCAGTTTTGTAAATAGGTTTTTGTTTTCTTTTTTTATTCAGGTTAAGTATACTGAACGTATAGTTTATATTTCAGGAAGGAATGATTCATATGAGTAAACGAGGGCGGCCGCGTGATGAAGGAACGCATAAGGCGATTCTCTCTGCAGCCTATGACCTATTGCTGGAAAAAGGCTTCGATGCGGTGACAGTCGATAAAATTGCCGAGCGCGCGAAAGTGAGTAAAGCAACGATTTATAAATGGTGGTCTAACAAGGCTGCCGTTATCATGGACAGCTTTCTTTCGACCGCGATGGACAGGCTGCCTGTGCCTGATACAGGGTCGTCAGTACATGATATAGTAACCCACGCCACGAATTTAGCAAGGTTTTTGACAAGCAGGGAAGGAACCGTTATTAAGGAATTAATAGGTGCAGGGCAGTTGGATGAAAAATTGGCAGAAGAATATCGCACACGATTTTTCCAGCCTCGCCGCCTCCAAGCGAAAGGCCTTCTAGAAAAGGGAATTGAGAAAGGGGAATTGAGAGAGAATCTTGATATTGAAGTAAGCATAGATCTCATATACGGACCGATTTTCTATCGTCTGCTTATAACAGGTGACGAAGTGAATGACTCTTATGTGCATGATTTGGTGATGAATGCGTTTAAGGGAGTTCAAGCTACGTGAATCATATTTGGGATTTGGTACAGAAAGCCTTCAAAGAACAGGGAGAAATCAACGGCCATTTGTAGATGTCATGGCAATGGAGAAAATACTTGCAATATAAAACAGGCCTCTAAAGAGGCCTCATCTTGTAGAGAAAACGATGTTTTCTGTAAAAGATGAGTGAATATTTTTAATGTTCACTCTTTTCTTGATAATAGGTTACTAAAATATCTATTTTATAATATTAGTCGACTATTCTCTGAAGGAGTAACTGATAAAAATTCTTTTAAGATTCTACATAATTCTATAATTCCTGTCTCTAAAACATTATCGTTTAGATATGAAAAGCTTAATCTTAAATGATTTGTTTCTGGTTCACCAGAAAAACATACAAAACCTGGTAGGAAAGATAGGTTTTTCTTTTGACATTCTAATAATAACTGTTTAGTATCCCACTTTTCAGGAATAGATATCCAAATATTTAATCCTCCTTTTGGTTCTATCCACTCAACACCTTCAGGCATATGTTTCTTTAACAACTTAATTACTAAATCTCTTCTTATTTTTAATGCAGTTCTTAATTTTTGCATATGATCTTCCATTCTTTTAGATTGAAAGAGTGGATATAAAGCTTTTTGTGTTAATAAAGGACTTCCAAGGTCAGCATTCATTTTTGATGATACCAAACGATTAAAAATAGTCCCATCTGCAGTTAGTAATCCTATTCTACAACCAGGAATTAGTGTTTTACTTAATCCTTTTAAATATATAACATTCCCCTTAGTATCCAAACTTTTAATTGGATTTGGTGGTTTTTCATTGTAATAAATTTCACTCCAAGGATCATCTTCAATAATTATTATTTGAAATTCTTGAGCAATTGTTAACAGTTGTTCTCTTCTATCTTTACTAAGAACTATTCCTGTGGGATTGTGGAAATTAGGGATTGTATATATTAATTTAGGATTTTTTGTTTCACATAGTTTAATTAATATGTCTGTTCTTATTCCATTTTTATCTATTGGAACGGGTAAAATTGAGGCTCCTCGCGAACGGAATATGTCTAATGCTGCTGGATAAGTAGGCGCTTCTGCTATAACTACATCTCCTGGACCAATAAATGTCCTTGCTACTAAGTCTATTCCCTGTTGTGTACCGTTTGTAACTAAAATATCCTTTTCGCTAACATTAATTTTTTGTTTCTTTAAAGTTCGTTTCATAGCTATTCTTAAATCTAAGTCTCCCTGAATCGGTCCATATTCTGATAAGATAAGAGGATTTTTTTCTAACATTGTATGAATCTCGTTTTCTAGATATCTATTTGGCAAGAGAGAGGGAGCAATAGCTGCTAATGAAAATTGTAAACTATGATCTGACGAATTGTAATGTGTATCAAAATGTGTTCTTGGAAGATAATCTTGTATTGAAAGTTGCCACTTGTATGGCCCCCCCATGTTTTTTGATTTTTCGCACTTTATGGAATTCAATTTAACAAAAGTTCCTTTTCCTTGTACTCTTTTGACAAGGTTATTTTGTTCAAGTAGATCATAAGCTTTCACAACTGTAAGAAAACTCACCTCTAAATTTTTGGACATGTCCCTAATTGAAGGTAGACACTCCTCCTCATTTAATATCCCTGACCGTATTCTGTCGGATAGATTTTCGTATATTTGTTGGACAAGGGATATTCTACTATTTCTGTTCAATTCAATTTTCAAATTTAATTCCTCCGTAAAACCATCAAGGTGTTATAGTGTTATGTTGACTGTTATTCTAATTATTGGTTTATATTAGGGTCATACCATACAATATAACTTATTTTGAAAATTATAAAAAGGAGGAATTCGTATGTCAGACAGTGCTCTTCAACTTAAACGTTCAGCACAAAACCAAGATACTTTTATGGATGGTGTGAAAGCTTGCTTGCCGACTGTGTTTGGTTATCTCAGTATTGGTTTTGCAGCAGGGGTAGTTGCAAAGACAGCTGGTCTAAGTGTTCTAGAAATTGCATTGTTATCCCTATTCCTTTATGCAGGTTCAGGACAATTTGTAACAGCTGGAATGATTTTGGCTGGAAGTGCAATTACTTCCATTATCTTTTCAATCTTTTTAGTAAATCTACGACATTTGCTATTTAGTGCTTCTTTAGCTCCTTATTGTCGTAAATTTTCCGCTTGGAAAAACTTTGTTATTGGTTCGCAAATTACGGACGAAACATTTGGTGTTGCATCCAATCATCTAGAAAATAGGAAGGAAGCGAGTTTTTCTTGGCTACTCGGATTAAATATAACAGCATATATCAATTGGTTACTTGCTAATGTCCTAGGAGGTATCTTTGGAGGTTTAGTAACAGATACAGAGTCTATAGGGATGGACTTTGCTTTACCTGCAATGTTCGCTGGCCTATTGGTTCTACAGATTTTGAGTAAGACCAATAAAGCTCTCGAAATATCAATAGCTATCTTTACAATTTTTTGTTTGATCGCTGTTAACTATTTAATGCCAGGTATGTGGGCCGTCATGGTGACAACTATTATTGCTTCAACAGTCGGGATGGTGATTAAGGAATGGAATTGAGATTAGATATTTTACTCATTGTTTTAGGTACAGGTATTGTTACATTATTACCTAGAGTAATCCCACTCCTTTTTTTAAGTAAAATAGAGTTGCCTAAATGGTTTTTGAGTTGGCTAAGTTTTGTACCGGTTACTGTTATGACTGCTTTGTTGGGTCAAGAACTTCTTTTTGAAGAGAATAATTTTTCACCTCTCTCAAATAGTCATGAGTTATTAGGAATCATACCAACTTTTTTAGTTGTTTTATTAACTAAGAGTTTACTAGGTGCTGTAGTGGTAGGAATGATAACTATTAGTTTACTAAGATATTTTCTATAATTTTAAATATAAAGGAAAGAACAAAAGCGCAAGCGCCTTGATCAGCCTCGGGCAAATAAGACGCTCATGAATAGAAGGTGCTCTTTACCTTCAATTCATGAGTCGCTTATGACCTCAAGGGGCTAGGCGCTGGAGCTGGATGCCAAGCGCTTATCCACAGTACAAGAATTTTATAATTTCCTGGTAAACGATAAAAAGTAGAAATGATAGTAATAAATAGAAAGAATATAAAACTTTTTTTCAACTAATTAATCCCTTTCATTTTATATTTCATTAGAAGATAAAATAAAGAAGGTAGTAATAACTCCAATGGTTTCCATGTATCGTACGTATTCTCTACGCAACCCTTGAAGCTTTTCGCTCCCATGTCTAAAACTTGTCAAATGCATCTCATTCGTTCGTTACACCTATCCAAGTGGTAGAGGCCAGTCCTTCTAAAGGAATAGGTAAGAGCTCTTTTGCACAATAAATCCGGTACTTCGTACTTTCTTTGGTATCCTACGAATAAGCCCATATTCGAAAGATATTAATCTTAAAAACTACCGGTTATTTTAATTTCTAATTAGTCTATTTTTTGTTTGTCTTGTATTTTAAAAGCTCCTCCTAAGAATGATTTTGTATTGTGTGTGTATAATTATCTTAAATGAGTATCCCTTTTGCTCAGAATATGTTTACCAAATGTTTGTCAATAATGATGACTAACATTGTTCTTGAAAGGGTGCTTTGAGTTTGATTTCTTTCCAAAAACAGTTTTCGACAGAAGAGGCTTGTCATGACCATCTATTTTTATTGAAGTGGTCAAACGGCTATTGTTGTGAGAAATGTGGTCACGGTGCTTACTTTAAAATAAAAACGCGTAAACACAAGCTTTATGAATGTAAAAAATGCCGTTACCTTACCAATCCACTGTCACCGTCGGAACCGTGATGGAAAAAACAAGAACTGACTTAACCAAGTTGGTTCTTAGCCATCTATTTAATCGCTCATGATAAACGTGGTGTATCTACGACAAGACTTTCTGAAGAACTTAAAGTGTCGTATAAAATCGCATGGCTCATGCTTCACAAGATTCGCCAAGCCATGAGAAAACGTGATGCAGAATACTCATTAGCTGGTATTGTAGAGCTAGATGATGCATTCTTTGGTGCGTCATCCGAAGGCGGAAAACGTGGGTGAGGAACAGACAAAACAAAGGTATTAGTAGGGTTATCCTTAAACCAAAAGGGACATCCGCTTTATCTGAAAATGCAGGTCGTTCCTAACATTAAGCAGAAAACTTGATTGGTTTTGCCAAGAAAAGCATCCTGCCTGGGTCTACGATAAGTAGTGATGCTTTAAATTCCTACCGAGCGCTTGATGGGGCTGGTTTTAAACACGAGTATCAAGTTTATAATGCCAAAGAAACTCCAGACCATTTAAACTGATTGCACACTGTTCTTTCGAATGCAAAAGCGTTTGTTGGTGGAACGTTTCACGGACTTGATTCAAAACATCTCCAATCTTATTTAGACGAATTTTGCTATTGATTTAATCGAAGAAAATTCAAAGGAGAATGGTTTAGTCGTTTAATAACATTGTGTGCATCAACACAGACAATTACTTTTACTGAACTAGTGGGATAAAAACTCCCCCTTATGATATGCGAAAAATTTAGCATATTAATCCAGGAAAGTATAGAATTTAATCTGTATGAATTTGAAAAAAAAACCTTTTTTAGAGGAAATAAAATAGCTGTTTACAATAATTGCGATATTAAATTAAATATCTTTATTGTCATTTAACAGCATAAACACAAAAAAAGAGTAGACAACATTGTGTCTACTCAGGCTGTCGAGAAAATCTCGACAGCCTGAGAAAATGCGGATATCCGCAGTTTTCTGTTTTTTAAGGTTTTCGTTTGGCCGCGGAATGCTCTTTTTCGTGCGCCTCTTCAGCCGCGATAACGTCTTTAGCAGGTATGTGGTTGTTCTTTTTTTGTCCGGTTATTCGGTTACGCTGTTTTTTACCCATGTTTCATCCCTCCTTTTGCGGTTAGGTTCTCATATAAGCGGCTCAATTATCCCGATTTTCTCTAATGGCGCCTAAAAATACCCCGGATCATTTTCTTTTTTCGGAACATTCCTTTATAATCAATGCTGAAGTTTGTCTCATCATGACATCCGTTGTAAAACGAACGGACTGATCGTTAATTTTGGTTTATAGGAGGATATGAGATGAGTGTACATATCGGAGCGGAAAAAGGACAAATTGCGGATACGGTACTATTGCCGGGGGATCCTTTAAGAGCAAAATTTATCGCTGAAACGTATCTTGAAAATGTGGAATGCTATAATGAAGTCAGAGGCATGTATGGATTTACAGGTACATATAAAGGCGAAAAAATCTCTGTGCAGGGCACGGGCATGGGCGTTCCGTCCATTTCAATTTACGTCAATGAATTAATTCAAAGCTATGATGTGCAAAATTTAATAAGAGTAGGCTCTTGCGGCGCCATCCGTAAAGATGTCAAAGTGCGCGACGTCATTTTGGCCATGACTTCTTCTACTGATTCACAAATGAACAGAGTCGCCTTTGGAAGTATTGATTTCGCGCCTAACGCAGATTTCGAGCTTTTGAAAAATGCCTATGACGCCGCTAAGGATAAAGGCGTACCGGTGACGGTGGGCAGTGTATTTACTGCTGACCAGTTCTACAATGACGATTCTCAAATTGAAAAGCTTGCCCAATACGGTGTGCTCGGGGTAGAGATGGAAACAACCGCTTTATATACATTGGCAGCGAAGCACGGTAGAAAGGCGCTGTCCATCCTGACCGTGAGCGATCACGTATTAACAGGAGAAGAAACAACAGCAGAAGAGCGTCAAACCACATTTCATGATATGATAGAAGTGGCTTTACATTCTGTATCAAAATAAAATAAATGAAGAGGCGTGCTGGGTGCCGGCAGCCTCTTCTTTATGGATACGGAAACGATTGATAAAGGAAGGTAATGTGATTATGAAAAAGTCCGGTAAATGGTTCTCGCTGGCTGCCGCTCTGAGTGTGACGGCAATTGTCGGAGCCGGCTGCAGCATGTCAAATGGAGATGCTCAAAAGGATACGAAAACCACTGCAGAATCAAAACAGACAGAAGAAAAAACAGCTGACAGCAAAAAAACAAATACGCAGGACAGTGAGTTCTTATTGGAAAGCAAGTTTTTCAATAACATTAAAAAAGTGGACGGCCTGGAAACCATTCAAAATCCAAAAAATATCCTTGCCCTTGTCAATAAGCAATACGCACTGCCAGGAGACTATGAACCTAGCGATCTAGTTATCCCTGATGTCGAGTTTTCTTTTGAAGAGAAAATACAAAAGCGATACATCAGAAAAGAAGCAGCAGACGCATTAAAAACGATGTTTGATGCTGCGAAAAAGGATGGCTATGAGCTGGCAGCCGTGTCAGGATACCGCTCGTATGACAGACAGCAGGTTATTTTTAAAAATGAAGTAAGCCTAAAAGGGGAAAAGAAAGCAAGAGAAGCTGTCGCATATCCGGGTGAAAGCGAACATCAAACAGGTCTGGCAATGGACATTTCCAGCCGAAGCAACGGTTTTGAGCTAAATGAGGCGTTCGGCAGCACCGAAGACGGAAAATGGGTGCAGAACAATGCATATAAATACGGTTTTATCATTCGCTACCCTAAAAACAAAGAAGACATCACGAAGTACGAATACGAACCATGGCATTTGCGTTATGTAGGCAAAAAGGCTGCAAAGGTTATTCATGAGAATGACTTAACATTAGAAGAATACTTTGAAAAAGTGAAGAAGATATAAAATAAAAACCCGCTTACCATTGGTTAAGCGGGTTTTTCCATTAAAAAAAGAATAAACCGGCGAGCGCCACACCTGTAATCAGCCCAAGGCCAATACCGTATGCGGCTCCATATCCGTAGCCGCCCCAATATCCATAGCCAAATCCGCCTCTTGGGCCCCCTGAAGTAACTGGAGCAATAAAGACCTTGCTGTTGGTGACCCGTGTAATTCTGCCCACATGGACTCTGCCGTTTCTTTCTGTAATTCTAGCAACTTTTCCTTGGTGCTGGCGGCAGATATGATAGTATTTTTCCAATATAATTCCCTCCTAATCCGTCTTTCTATCAGCTTATGATAGATAAACAAAAAAAGGTTGGACGAAAAGAGGGGGTGAAGCGCCGTTTTACTTGTATGCGATAAAGATACAATGACCCATATACTCGCTGTATGCCTGCATGAGGTCATAATGAGACTGAAGCGTTTCATAGTAGATAGGAGCGATTGCTTGCGATACATCCATTTCTGTCGTCGGTTCAAATTCCATATCTTCCGGCAAAAGGGTGATCGTTTCTGTTTTCTGAAATCCATGGGAACGAATCGAGTCCATCCACTCTGATTCGTCATAAAGCTTTGTAAAGCCGTAAAAGTCCATCATTCGCTTCTTTTCGCGCGGAGGCATCGGCTTTTTAAGCGCCGCTTCAATACCGATCAGCATTCCGCCCGGCTTCAATACTCTATTCATTTCTTGAAGGGAGGATGTCAGATGGGAAAAACTGAGGACGGATTCGGACAGGACGCAGGAAAAGGACGCCGAAGAAAACGGAAGATGTTCCAGCTCTCCAAGATGTGCAGGGATGGCCAGCCCTTCATTTGCAAATCTTTTTTTCGCCTTCTCAAGCATGACAGGGTCTTTATCAACGACTGTGACTGGATAAAGCAAATGTCCTAAATAAGCCGCAGTTTGCCCCGTCCCGCATCCGGCATCAAGAATCGGCTGATCAGGCGAAGGTGCCGCTTTTTGCAATACGGCTTTTGAAAAAGCAAGCCCGCCTGGATGTGCACCTGAGACACCGAATAAGGACAGCATTTCTAAATATCGGCTCAAAATGGTATCCTCCTTTTTGGTTATTATATGTCGTGAAAAGACATAGGTTTATGAAACGATAAAGAAGGGCGGATCTCTATATTTTCTGCTCCGAGTTGACGAATAGGAAATCGTCCATGATAATAATGTAAGAAGAAAAGGTGGTGTTTAATTGAAACGGCAATTGAAACTGTTTTTTGTTGTGCTGATCACTGCGGTTGTCGCTTCGGCGCTGACTTTATTTATTACGGGCAATTCAAGCATTCTGGGCCAGAAATCAACAAGCACAGGAGATAGTAAGTTCGATAAATTAAATAAAGCGTATGAGCAAATCAAAAGTGATTATTACAAGGAAACAAATGATGACAAATTAGTAGACGGAGCAATTAAAGGAATGATTGAGTCTCTGGACGATCCTTACTCTACCTATATGGATCAAGAGGAAGGAAAATCATTCGAAGAAAGCATTTCTGCATCCTTTGAAGGAATAGGAGCGCAAGTAGAGGAAAAGGACGGTGAAATCCTTATTGTTGCGCCAATCAAAGGTTCACCTGCTGAAAAAGCCGGAATCAAACCGAAGGATCAAATCCTGAAAGTAAACGGTAAAAGCGTAAAAGGCATGAATGTAAATGAAGCCGTCGCTTTAATCCGCGGCAAAAAGGGCACAAAAGTGAAGCTTGAGCTGAACAGAGCGGGAGTGGGAGAGATTGATCTTTCCATTAAGCGCGATACGATTCCTGTTGAGACCGTCTATTCTGAGATGAAAGACAATAATATCGGTGAGATTCAAATCACTTCTTTCTCTGAAACAACTGCTAAAGAGCTGACAAGTGCAATCGACAGTTTAGAGAAAAAAGGTGCCAAAGGCTATATTTTAGACTTGAGGGGCAATCCGGGCGGCTTAATGGACCAGGCGATTACAATGAGCAATCTGTTTATTGATAAAGGTAAAAATATTATGCAGGTTGAGTACAAAAATGGCTCAAAAGAAGTCATGAAAGCGGAAAAAGAACGAAAAGTCACCAAGCCGACTGTCGTTTTAGTAAATGACGGAACAGCGAGCGCTGCAGAAATCATGGCCGCTGCCCTTCATGAATCGTCAGGCATTCCGTTAATTGGAGAAACCACATTCGGAAAAGGCACAGTGCAAACCGCAAAAGAGTATGAGGATGGCTCGACAGTCAAACTGACAATGGCCAAATGGCTGACTGCTGACGGTGAATGGATTCATAAAAAAGGCATCAAGCCGCAAGTGAAAGCAGAGCTTCCTGATTACGCGAAGCTCCCATATTTGGACGCTGATAAAACGTACAAATCAGGCAATACAGGCACTGAAGTCAAAGTCGCTCAGCAAATGCTGAAAGCACTTGGCTATCAGGTGAAGGTAAACAGTACGTATGATCAAGATTTTGTATCAGTCGTCAAACAGTTCCAGAAAAAAGAGAATCTGAAACAAACAGGCGTGCTGACTGGCGATACTACAACAAAACTAATGACAGAACTTCAACAAAAACTGTCAAATAATGATACGCAAATGAAAAAAGCAATTGAAACGCTGAAAAAAGAAATGTAAAAAAGCCATACGCGGCTACCGCGTATGGCTTTTTTTAAGCACCCTTCTGATTCGGATTCAGTTCAGTTTTTTTACCAAATAAACCTTCTTTAACTGGATTTGAACCTGCTCTTTTTACAAACAGCGGATTGAGAATGACTACAGCGATGATATTGGCGGACAATCCCCAGAAACCCTCATAAATGCCGTGTGCAGATTGAGTGATATACACAATAAACGTAACCGCAAGGCCGGCTAATAATCCGATCACTGTCGCCTCTCTCGTTTGGTTCTTCCAGAATAAACTGACGGCAATCGCCGGGAAAATCTGCACCATACCGGAAACGCCTAAAAGCTGAAGTGTTACTAAGGCAGTCGGGAACAGCATTCCAAATAGAAGTGCAAGACCGATCACGACAAACACCATGGAACGTGTAATAAGGGTCAGTTTGCTTTGTGACACATTTGGATGAATCAAGTCACGGTATAAGTTGTTGGCAAATAAATTCGATGCCCCGATAGCCATGATCGAACAAGGGATCAATGAAGCTAGGGCGATAGTGGCGTATGCAAAACCTTGTGCCACGCCGCCGTAAGACGTTTGAATCAGATGCAGCAGCGCCAGTCTTGGATTTGTATCTTCCGGCAGCACAAGAAAAGCGATAAAACCAAGGAAAATAACTAAGATTAAAACGATGTTATAAAGCGGCAAAAACATGCTGTTTTTTCTAACTGCATCGGCACTTTTCGCCGTAAATACACCTGTAGCGGCATGCGCCCACATAAAAAGTGCCAAGGCGGATACAATAGATGCTGTAATAAACCAAGGGATGCCTTTTGGGCCCTCTGTCGGTATCGTCAGCATTTGCGGCGCTTCCTTCACCAATGTATCAATCATCGGCGTCCATCCGTTGAAATGAATAAGAGGGAGGGAAACGACCATAAACAGCATAATCACCCATACTAAAATATCTTTAATAATGGCTGTAAAAGTAGGCCCTTTAATCCCGCTGAAAAACGTGTAAAGAGCAACTAGAATGAATGAGATGATCACAACGAACTTTACGTTGATATAGCCGGTGCCCGCCACCTGAAGCGTATCTTGAATTCCGCTAAGCTGAAGACAGATATATGGAATAAGCATCAGGACACCGACAATTGCAACGAGACTTGCCAACAGCTTGCTGTCAAAGCGTTCCCGCGCATAATCAGCGAGAGTTGTTAATTTGTGAATTTTCGCAACCTTCCAAAGTTTCGGAAGGAAGAAATAGGCGATAAAATAAGCCAATACGGAGTAGGGAATTGCAAAAAACGCAGCACTTCCGCCTGTGTAAGCCGTACTGGTCAGGCCTAAGAAAGTATATGCCGTGTAAAGGTCAGCGCCTACTAAAAACCAAACAAGAAGGCCCCCAAAACGTCTGCCGCCGACAGACCATTCTTCCACCGAGGTTCGCGATGATTTGTCTCTGCCGGCGAGAAATCCGATACAGACAACAGTTAATACGATAATAGCCGTAATCATAAGTGCAGTGAGATTTCCTTGCATCATTCAATTCCTCCATCTTTTTTTTGCACCAGGTAAATGCCAAACGAACATACCGGCGTAATAATAATCCACAGCAGCAGCCAAAAATGGAAAAAAGGAAGGCCGAAAATAATCGGTTCGATTCGATTCACAAACGGCAAAAGTGCAAGCTGAATGAATGGTAAAATGATGAGTATAACAATAAGTGCTTTTTTAACCATTTACTTTCCTCCTGAAACATGATAATGCTCACTATAATAGCAGTTGTAAGATAAGATCACAAGATAATTATTAGAAAAAAATGATTTTTTCAATTATTTAACCAAGTCACATGGTTTGCATCCTGCACATTATAGGGTTAAAATAATAAATATCTCGAAATCAAGATAATTTAGGAGTGAAAAGATGAAAACAGAAGGATTGCATCATGTCACAGCATTTGCCAGAGATCCGCAAGAAAATTTGCGATTTTATACAGAAGTGCTCGGGCTTCGGCTTGTCAAAAAAACAGTGAATTTCGATGACCCGGGAACATATCATTTTTACTTTGGGAATCAAAATGGAGATCCAGGGACCATTATTACCTTTTTCCCGTTTCAAGGTAGCGGGCAGGGGACGGTAGGGAAAGGCCAAGCCGGCCGGATTTACTTTTCAGTCCCTAAAGGCTCTCTGGCTTTCTGGAAGGAACGCCTTCAAAATAATGGACTGAATGCAGAGGAGAAAATGCTATGCGGGGAACACGCGCTGATCTTTGATGATACAGAAGACCTTCCGTTAGCAATCATGGAAGACGGCGAAAGCGGAAAAAGCGAGTGGACACCTGACGGCATTTCAGAACATGAAGCCATCACCGGAATGAGAGGCGTGCTGCTGTACTCCTATGACCCGCAAGCAACGATTCAATTGTTAGAGGAAAGCTTCGGATACAGCAAAGTAGCGGAAGAAGATCAGATCGTTAGACTGAAATCCGCAGCGGATGTCGGAAACGTGATTGACGTTCATTTGCAGCCGGAAAAAAGAGGCGTCGGCGGTTATGGAACAGTTCATCATATAGCGTTTCGGACAACGAGTGAGGAGCAGGCTAAATGGCAGCCGCTTATTGCTGAAAAACATCTCCCTTCATCAGAAATTCTTGACAGGGAGTATTTCACATCAATTTATTTCAGGGAAAAAGGCGGCATCCTATTTGAGATTGCCACAGATGAACCAGGCTTTATGACAGATGAAACGTTTGATGAGCTGGGGACATCCTTAAAGCTGCCTGAATGGCTGGAGCAACACCGCAAACAAATTACAGATATTTTGCCTGAATTGTAGGAGGGGACATGATGAAGCATATTTTTGAAAAAGGGACATCTGATAACGTCTTACTGCTGTTACATGGAACCGGAGGAAATGAGCATGATCTCCTTTCATTGGGCCGTTTTATAGATCCGGATGCTCATTTGCTGGGCGTCAGGGGATCAGTGCTCGAAAATGGAATGCCGCGCTTTTTCAAACGCCTCAGCGAAGGTGTATTTGATGAAAAGGATCTCGTTGAGCGGACAAAAGAATTGAAAGATTTTATCGACGAGGCGGCACAAACGCATCAGTTTGACCGGAGCCGAGTGATTGCAGTCGGCTACTCAAACGGCGCAAATATCGCGGCGAGCCTGCTTTTTCATTATGCGGATGTTTTAAAGGGGGCTATTCTGCATCATCCTATGGTGCCGAAACGGGGGCTTGAGCTTCCCGATATGACAGGGCTTCCTGTTTTCATTGGGGCGGGAAAATATGATCCGCTTTGCACAAAGGAAGAATCGGAAGAGCTTCACCGCTGTTTGCTTGACAGCGGGGCATCTGTTTCCGTTTTTTGGCAGGATGGGGGCCATCAGCTCACACAGCATGAAGCTGAACAGGCTCGCCAATGGTACAAAGATACGTTTCAATAAAAAAACCTTAGTCCGTGTTTATCCGGACTAAGGTTTTTCTTAGATTTACAGCCAAGTTGATACTTTTGATAGAGGCAAGCGGTTGCTTTGATGTGCAGGTTTCACTGCTTTTCCGATAGAAATAAGCATCACCGGAACATAGCGCTCGCTGATATCAAATTCCTTTTGGAACTGCTCCTTATTAAATCCTCCGATTGCGCAGGTGTCATAACCTTTCGCTTTTGCGGCAATCATAAGCTGCATAGCAGCCAATGAAGCATTTAAGAAAGCGGAATCGCGTGCGAACTGTTCACTTTGGTAAGCACCGTTAATTTGGCTAAGAAGCGTTTGTTTGATTTCATCCGTAATGAAACCTTGGTTTGCCAGTTCAGCGTAAACGTCTTCACCGTTTTCATTCGCTTTTAGATCGCCTAAAATGGCAACAACAGCAGAAGATTCAACAATTTGTTTTTGATTATATGCTACAGGCAGAAGAGCCGCTTTTGATTCATCGCTGTGGAAAACTGTAAAATGCCAGTGCTGCAGATTCCATGCAGAAGGCGCTTTAATCGCGAGCTCCAAAAGATCAGTCAGTTCCTCTTTAGAGATCGGGGCATTCGTATCATATTCCTTAACAGATGCCCGTGCTTGCAAAATGTCCAGAGTATCAGTCATAATGTTTCCTCCTTCGGGTAAACGTGGTATGATAATAGAAAAGTTAGAAGCTTACTAAATGTAACTTGAAAGATAATTCTAATGGATCAGTGAATACTTGTCAAACAATAGATGAAGGGATGAAGACTAGTGGGAAATACAATGTGCCCTAAAATGGAGTCAGCTTTCTCATTGCTGGGAAAACGATGGAACGGTCTGATCATCCATGTACTAATGGATGGGCCGAAACGATTTAAAGAGATAACGGAAACCATACCGATGATCAGCCAAAAAATGCTGGCAGAGCGCCTTAAAGAGCTAGAGCAAAACGAAATTGTTGAACGCCGGGTTCTACCCGAGACACCGGTAAAAGTGATCTATACGCTGACTGAAAAAGGAACCGCGCTGCAAGCCGTATTTCAAGAAATGCAAGCGTGGGCCGATCAATTTTGTGAGCCTGGTGTTACAGTGTGCGAAGAAGAGAAATAATGGAAAGAAACAGAGCATCCGCAGAAAGGGTTTGTTTCAGTGAGAAAGTCATGTAAGTGGGGTCATACCGTTTACATGACTTTTTATTTTAGGAGCCATGTTATGAATCAGCTTTTATTTTACATATATAAAAAGAGATGTTAGGATGATGTGAACATACAAAAATAGGAAAGGGTCCTTCCGTGAAAAAGTTACTAACAGCTATCCTGTTGTTAATGGGAATCATCATTTATCTTGTTGTTCAAATCTGCAAACCGGAACTCTATCTGCCTGAATTTTATATATACGATCATAACCCTGTCAGCTTTCATTGGAATTACATAGGCATCGAAACTGGTTATAAAAAGGGAGACCCTGATTCTATCCACCAAATCTGGATCACACCGTTATATTTCGTTTTGCTGGCTGTTTTCATTCTGGTTATTTCTGCTTTTTTGAAAAAGAAATAAAAAAAGAGAGGTCTTGAATAAGGCTCTCTCTTTTTTATTTCATTGACTGGCCATTTGCTAAGTGTAAAGCAGATGAAGAAGTTTCACCATCTTATAACTTACCATTCAAAAATTGTGCCTCGCCGAGCCCGAAACTCCAATCAGCATCTCCGTTTTCCGTAATGGAAACCATTAGGTCTTCCGGGGAAATACCGCATTCTGCTTCTAGTTTTTCAGCCAGCAAGGTATATCATTTCTCTTTTTGGCGCTTTGTTCTTGTTTTACTTGTAATGCTGATTACGATCAGATCCTTGCTTCTATGAAATCCTATTAACCGGTATCGTGAATCACGAGCTCATTCGCGGGATGCGGTGCACAATTTGATATCGGTCACTCTCCGGCACGCCAAACGCTTCTGCCATCGCTTGATGAGCAGTGTCTAATAGCGATTTAATGCTTTTTGATCACGGCCTTCTATCAGATCGAAACGTAATAATGGCATTTGAATTCCTCCTTTTGTGACACTGATTTTATCAGCATGTTATCACATTGTTTTGTTATTTAAGCCAATTGATAGATAAAAACACAACATATAACCAATAATTGATCAATGTATAACTATGTTGTTGTCTGGAAGCCTATGAAATCATAAATATTATTGGCAGTAATTGATTAGGAGATTAGCATGAAATAATGGTTGATCAAAAGATGACAATTATATCACCACGAAGATCCTATTTCGATAAAAAATGAAAACGCTTTCTAATGAACATCCGGAGATATTGTCAAAAACAACATGAAAATGGAGGTTAGCCATGCCGATTTTAGATCACTGTTGCCGGGGTTTTTATTTTGTTATTTCTGACGGCTTGAGCATGAAGGAAACGTTTCAAACATGGACGCTGCTCACAACGGTCCTCTCGGTACAGGACTGGGCTATGTTTTATTGGCCGGACTATTTTTGTAATCATGTTTTATCAGCAAAAATCAATATAACAATAGCCCAATCGTTTTTCTTCCTGGATGAATACCTTACATATAGGCAAACATAAAGGAGGAAATAATCATGTACCCTCAACACTCGTATTATCGCGGGAACCCAGGTCCGGCCGGATACCCGGAACGAAACCCTTTTTTGTTTGGCGCTCCTTTAGTCGGCGGTTTATTAGGCGGTTTTCTTGGGAGTGCTCTTTTTAATTATCCGCGTCCCTATGCGTATCCGCCTGTTCCTTACGGTTACGGAGGTGCGCCATACGGCCCTGGGGGACCGTATGGCGGAGGTTATCCCGGTTTCTATTAGCAAAAACGGCCTGCTTCTGTGCAGGCCGTTTTTTATCGCATAATTTCTACCTCGGACATATTGTAGTCCTGCTGTTTATGAAACATGACTTCCAGATGGCCGTCTTTATATACGGCTTTCGTTCCTTTCCGCTTGACAAGACAGGGAAGATTTACTTTTTTAGGATGAGTCAAACCCGGGAAATGTTCAATCAGCAATGTATGAGATGTATGTTTAATTTTGAGCTGTTCCAGCTGGCTTTCGTTTACTGAAACCTTTACAAACACATGGTCTGCTGTTTCGAATATATCGATATCAGGTTCGGTGCGCTTTGTTTTTTCTTTAGTCGGGAGAGGATCGCGAAATGGAAATTGAGCCGCGTAATCACTTCCGAACACACTTTCCATAACACTGTTTACATAATGCTCAACCTCTTTTGGATCGGCCTTTTTTAATGCTTCCTTGGAAAATTGATTTTGGAAAGGAAAGTACTTGTTCCACTCAAACATCTTCGTCACACCTTTCTTCACGGACAAAATAGTATATGCCTGCTCGATCTTTCACGTGATATAATATAAGATGCTCTAAAGAAAGGCAGGGACAAAATATGCATCAATCAGAAACAAAAAAAGGCGTTCTTTACACAGCCGTTTCCTTTATGATGTGGGGGCTGTTTCCGCTTTATTGGAAGCTTCTTGAACAGCTGCCGGCACTTGATATTTTAGCTCACCGTATCATTTGGTCTTTTGTTTTTATGTGTATCGTGCTTTTTTTCTTGCGTCAATGGAAAACGGGGTGGCATGAGCTGCGGTCTTTAAAAAAGAACGGAGGCATACTATCTTTATTTCTCGCTTCAATTCTCATCTCGGTTAACTGGTTTGTATACATATGGGCTGTCAATCATGGATTTCTGCTAGAAGCAAGTCTTGGCTACTACATCAATCCGCTTGTGTCAGTTCTTCTCGGCATTTTGTTTTTAAAGGAAAAGCTGAATCGCCTTCAATTGGTTGCAGTTTCTATTGCGGCAGCCGGCGTTATTATTTCTGCGTTACAATACGGCTCCATTCCGTACATCGCGCTGCTGCTAGCATTCAGCTTCGGCTTATACGGATTTACCAAAAAAAGAACAAGTCTTTCAAGCGCTATCGGTTTAACACTGGAGACATTCATGATTATGCCGATTGCATCCGGGTATTTGCTGCTTAGCGGCCATATTCAGCCTGCGGGTGCAGACAGCGGCGGGGCATGGGTGCTTCTCTTTTTTGCCGGTGTGTTTACCGCGCTGCCGCTCTTATTGTTTGCTGAAGGGGCGAAGCGGCTGCCGCTGTATCAAGTCGGTATATTGCAATATATTGCACCGACCATCACCTTGCTGATCGGACTGTTCATTTACCATGAGCCATTTTCAAGCTCGAAGGCATTTACCTTTGCCTGTATATGGGCTGCATTAGTCTTGTTTTCGTTTTCACAAGTGAAATGGAAACGGGCATCAAAAAGCCATTGAGCCTTTGGCTTTTCAGTTTGAGTATATATTATGTATAATCATTTCATGTATGTAAGACATAAAGGAGCAGGACGATGGACAATGATATAGAAATAGTAAAAGCATACGTCTCGCTATGGAACAGCCGCTCTTTCTCAAACGAAGATGCAGAAGCGGTTACAGAGGCAATTGATCTTGAGCTTTTGGATAAGAGAACACATCCGAGACTCCGTAAACCTATGCTGGAAAAATATTATGCCGCTATACAGCGCATTGTGAATTCACAGCTGGAACCGGCTGTCAAATATCAACTGGTCAAATTACATACAGAACGCGTACAGTATTTAAAAGAAGAAAGAGGGGAGCAATTATGAAAGCAATCATAAAAGAAGATGTGCAAGCATCTTTAGAACGATATGCGGACCGCCCTGTATATATCCATTTAGAAACCACAACCGGTTCTTACTCGGCACATTTAAATGAAAAAAACATGACGGTTGTTGCTTATATACGCAATGCGAAGGTAACCTATCATCAAGCTAAAATCAAAGGGAGCGGGCCTTACCGGGTCGGCTTAAAAACAGAAGAGGGCTGGATTTATGCTGAAGGCCTGACTGAGTACACAGTGGATGAAGAAAACCGCTTATTAATGGCAGGACACTTGCCGGGCGGGAAACTGGCTATTTCACTTCAAATCAGTGAAAAACCGTTCACAGTTTAAAGAAAAGGGTGAAAAAATAATGAAAGAACACGTGCTTGTAATCCTGCCTCACCCTGATGACGAATCATACGGTGTGGCGGGTCTGATTGCTTTAAACAGAAAAAAAGATGTGCCCGTTACATATGCTTGCGCTACGTTAGGCGAGATGGGCAGAAATATGGGTGATCCATTTTTTGCTAATCGGGAAACCTTGCCATTATTAAGAAAACAAGAGCTTATCAACGCCTGCAAAGAAATGGATATCAATGATCTGCGAATGCTCGGACTTCGGGATAAAACGCTTGAGTTTGAAGACGATGAATATTTAGCTGATATCATGGAAGCAATCATAGATGATGTAAAACCAAGCTTAATTGTCACATTTTATCCGGGACATGGCGTCCATCCTGACCATGATGCATGCGGGGAAGCGGTCATCCGGGCATTGTACCGCAAAAAGAAAGAAGACCGTCCGCGCACACTATGCATGGCTATTACACGCAATAGGGAAGAGGTGCTTGGCGAAGCAGACGTCGTACTTGATATCAAAGAAGTGGCAGATATTAAAATGAACGCGTTAAGAGCTCATCGCACCCAGACGGAAGGTATGCTCCGAGAGCTTGAGGAAAAACTGAAAAACAATGAACCTGTTATGGCAACATGGTTTGAAGAAGAAGTGTATTGGACATATCAATGGAATGATTAAAAAAGAAGGTATAAGGCCCTAGAGGGGATCTTATACCTTTTTTAATTTCAAGTCAGATGCAATCGCTGATGCAAGAGTAGATCTCAGTGAGATGTCCTCAAAAGACAAACCGAGCTGGACCGCGGTTTGCGCAATTTCCGGGCGGATCCCCGATAATGTGGATGAAACGCCGATCAACCGCAGCGCCTCAATCAGACTGAACAGCTGGTGGGCAACCATAGTATCAATTACCGCTACTCCGGACAAGTCAATATAAAGCTGCGTCACCTTTTTTTTCGCACATTGATTCAATGTATTTTCCATGATCAATTTAGCACGGACGGTATCAATATCACCGATTAACGGAAGCAGTCCCACACTGTGGAACAGCACGATCACCGGCGCGCTCAATTCAGTGATCATATCCTTTTGGGCTTGAAGCTGAAGACTTGTGTTTTTGTACATTTCTTCTATAAAAATATGAATTACAAGATCAAACGCCTTAATAAGAGTGTGATACAAATCCTCGGCTTCTTCGCTTTTCACGGTATCCCTATTGATATGAACAAAGTCCTTCACATAGGAAACATACAAGTCTCTCACTCTGACAAACTCACGGATAATATAGTGGATAGGCGTTTTTAAATGCTCTTGATCCTGAGTGACTTCAAATGCCCAGGCTTTTAGAATGGGCAAGTATACCTCTTCTTCATCTATAAAGATACGGCTGATCTTATAATTGAAAGCAAGATTCTGGCTCTTTAAATTTTTAATGACGGCCGGGTCTGTTGATGCATAGATTGAATTCGGATCAGTTTCCTCGATTGTTTCATACCATGTAGAACTTATTTCTTCTGCATGCTGAGACAGATACTCATATAATTTCTGGTTTTGTGCCATGTCATATCACCTCTTTTAAAATTCCTGTTTCAATAAATAACGCTTCTGCAGTTTAACCAGCCTGAAAAACAGTCCGACTGCTCCTGCCGCTAGCCCTGCAATTAACCCGATCCAATAACCGAACGCCCCAAGTTCTGTAAACGTGCCGACCGCATAACCGACAGGAAGGCCGATAACCCAATAAGAAATAAAAGCGGCTGCAAGTGTATAATTGACATCTTTATATCCTCTAAGGGCGCCCTGAATAGGTGCTGCCACAGCATCGGAAAGCTGAAAAAACAGCGCGTAAATTAAAAAGTGCTGCGTTAGCCGGAGGACATCTTGATCAGAGGTGTACATACCTGCGATTTGCTCTCTGAATAAAAGGATACAGGCAGCTGTTAACAAAGAAAAGCCTACTGCCATCATGATGCCGATAAAGCTGTAAGAGCGAGCGTCTTTAAAACGAGCGGCTCCGGCCTCAAACCCGACAACTATCGTTAAAGCCATGGACACGCTGAGAGGCAGCATATATAAAAGTGACGCAAAGTTCATGGCGGCCTGATGGGACGCGATGGTCACTGTATTGAAATGGCTCATAAGCAAAGTGACAGCCGCGAAGATGCTCGTTTCAAAAAACACGGCAAACCCGATGGGCAGCCCGATTTTCAGCATATTTTTGCACGCTTCCCAAGAGAACTTATACATGGTAAGGAAAATGCCATATTCAGAAAACGGCGCTGCTTTATGAATGATGATAAAACTGATGATACAGATGCACCAATACGTAAGCGCTGATGCAATTCCGGCGCCGACTCCGCCAAGGGCAGGCATGCCGAATTTTCCGAAAATAAATACGTAGTTTAACACAAAATTAATCGGCAGTGAACATAGTGTAATCATCATGGTCACTCGTGTTTTTCCTAATGAGTCAATGAACGATCTCAAAACGGTGTAAACAAATAAAGGAAAAATCCCCAAAGATAAAAAACCTAAAAAGCGCTTAGCAATGTCATATACGTGAGCCTCAAGGTTCAATCGGGACAGAACAGGATCAACTATTCCGTATCCAACCGCTAAAACGGCGATGCTTAGAAGCGCGGCCACATACACAGCCTGTAAGACAGTAAAGGGAATTTGTTTGGTTTTATCAGCGCCTAATAGCTGAGCGACAATCGGCGTGACAGCCATTAATATACCTGCCAGTCCAGTATAGACAGGCGTCCAAAGACTTGATCCAATGGCCACACCGGCTAAATCGGCGGCGCTGACTTTCCCTGACATCACCGTATCTAAAAAGGTCATGAGAGAAAGCCCCGCCTGAGTAATTAAAATCGGAATTAAAATGTGCAAAAGCTGTTTTATCTTTTGTCCGGCGTTTTTGGTTTCTTTCATACATTGATCCCCGTTTCTTTATCATAACGAGAGAAATTATAACATTTTATGTATAAAAAGCAATGAACGCCTGACCTATTCTTTTTTTGTCGGTTTCGTTTTTCTAAACATTTGGGCATAAATAAAAGAAAGCGAAATAACGCCTAAAAAGGTGCAGATATATTGAATGATTCTTTCCATTTCCATTCTTTACATACCTCCTTTACCAATAGAATGTACATCAATAAGATAAGCATGCGTGCAAAGTTGAAAATATGAAAAGGAGATGAAGGTCCATGCATTATGAACAGATGACAGAAAGTGTATTCACGGCAAAGATACAATCGCATTTAGAACAGATACTAGGGGATGCTTCTCTTATTTTGAAAACGCTACACGAAAAAGATCAATGCCTCCTTTGTGAATTGGATGACTTGGGACGTATTTTTCAGAATATGCACGGCATTGCCTCATCCTTTTATTTGCAATCATACATTGAACAATTTACACCGTCATTTGTGGAACTGGCTAAGGCGATTAAAAATTTATCGGAAAATAAGCATGGCGCGTTAATTGTCATTGAAAGGGCAGACGCAGTTGACAAATTTATCCAAAAAGGAACTTCGCTTCATGCAGAAATCAGTGCTTCATTAATTGAAAGCATCTTTTTCCCGGGAAACCCTCTTCATGACGGCGCTTTATTAGTGAGGGATCATACACTCGTCTCAGCCGGAAACGTTCTCCCGCTGACGACACAAGAAGTGGATATTCATCTGGGAACCAGGCACCGGGCGGCTTTGGGGATGTCTGGATATACAGATGCGCTTGTGCTTGTTGTTTCTGAGGAAACAGGCAAGATGTCGTTTGCAAAGGACGGTGTGTTATATCCGCTCATCTCACCGAGAACGTAAAAATAAACAAAAGGACCCGAACAGCTTTCGTCTCATGAGACAAAATGACTGGAATAGAACTCTTTTTTAAAAGCATTCATGCCATACTGAATGCTTTTTTTCTTGAAAACAGAAAGTCGGGAAATGTAACCTAGTATAAAAGTTATAATGGATTAATATTAATAAAGTTAAATACTTTACCTGATTTTGTATTTATAGTACTGTATAAAATATTACATAAATTTTAATGGAAGGGTGTGCCGCATGGCTAATGTATTAATGATCGGTTTTCCGGGAGAGGGCCATATTAATCCGTCTATCGGTGTAATGAAGGAGCTGAAATCACGAGGAGAAAACATTACTTACTATGCAGTAAAGGAATATGAAGAAAAAATCACCGCGCTTGATATTGAATTTCGTGAATATAACGATTTTAGAGAAGATTATTTCGGAAAAAACGCAACTGGTAATGAAGAAAGAGATTTTGCTGAAATGATATGCGCCTTTTTGAAAGGGTGTAAGGACATCGCCACCCATATTTATAATGAAGTGAAAAACGAATCATATGATTATGTCATATATGATCACCATTTCCTGACCGGTAAAATCACTGCCAATCTGCTGAAACTGCCTAGATTTTCATTATGTACGACCTTTGCGATGAATGAGGATTTTTTAAAGGAAATGATGGACACCTTCAATAGCAGACCATTTGAAGACTCACCTTATTATGAATCCTATCAGCAGCTCGCAGAAACCTTAAATGCCGAGTTTCAAGCGGGAATTACCAAGCCGTTTGACGTTTTTTCGTCCGATGGAGATTTGACGATTGTCTTTACGTCAAGAGAATTTCAGCCAATGGCTGAGCAATTCGGAGAAAATTATGTTTTTGTTGGTCCTTCAATTGCAAAAAGAGCCAAAAGCAATGCCTTTCCATTCGATCAGATTGACAATGAAAACGTGCTGTTTATATCTATGGGAACCATTTTTAATAATCAAAAAGAGTTTTTCAATCAATGTCTCGAGGTGTGCAAAGACTTTGACGGAAAAGTTGTGCTGTCCATTGGGAAACATGTTAAACAAAGTGAGTTAAACGATATTCCTCACAATTTTATTGTGCGCCCGTATGTGCCGCAGCTTGAAATCCTGAAAAGAGCCAGTTTGTTTGTCACCCACGGCGGAATGAACAGCACAAGCGAAGGGTTATATTTTGAAACACCGCTCATTGTCATTCCGATTGGAGCTGATCAATTCGCTGTCGGAAAACAGGTGGAACAAGTAGGTGCGGGGAAAGTGCTGAAAAAAGAACAGCTGTCTGAAAACCTTCTGAAAGAAACCATTCAAGAAGTGATCAGCAATCCTGTTTATGCTGAGAAAGCAAAAGCAATTGGTCAGTCACTGAAAGCAGCAGGCGGTGCTGAAAAAGCTGCCGACAGCATTCTTGAATATGTTAAACACAATACTCAATCAGCTAACGCATAGTGTATACAGCCTGTTCATTTGAAATGGACAGGCTTTTAACTGTTTCGGAAAGCTGGGCAGAGTTGCAGTCAGAAGAAGGGATTTGACACTTTGATAGAGAATTGAAAGAAAAACAGACAGGAAAGGAGGAAAATCTGCTTCTTTCATCAACATAAACCAATCATTTTACCCCCGCTTAAATAGTTCCTTAGACTTTCGATAAACCTATACAAATTATGTAAAGTATTAGGTGTTTATCTAGAGGTTTAAGGTCGAACGAAGCTGAATTTGCTGCCGGATCTATAAAAATTTGTTTATAACGCTAAAAAAGTGACGATAAAACGTATGTGTGCCATTTTTGGAAACAGAATACTAATTATTTCTGTTTGTCTCATAAAAAGTTTAGGAGGTTAAATGAATGAAAAAGAAGATCATAGCCGGCTTGGCTGTTTCCGCTGTTGTTGGGTCATCGATGGCAGCAGCACCCGCAGACGCAAAAACGATAAAGGTGAAAAGCGGTGACTCTCTTTGGAAACTTTCGCGCCAGTATCATACGAGTATTTCAGCACTGAAATCCGAAAACAAATTGAAATCGTCAATGCTTTATGTCGGCCAAAGCCTTAAAGTTCCTGAAAACAGCAAAAAAAGCAAAACATCCTCATCAAACTCAAGCAAAACGTCAACATACACCGTAGCATATGGTGATTCTTTATGGATGATTGCCAAAAATCATAAAATGAGTGTTTCAGAGCTTAAAAGCTTAAACAGCCTGAGCAGTGATTTGATTCGTCCCGGCCAAAAACTGAAAATGAAAGGGACAAGCAGTTCAAACGGTTCGAATGGGCAGAAAAAAAGCAACGGTTCAAATTCTGCAGGCTCATCAAAAGGTACATATACTGTAAAGCTTGGTGATTCTCTGTGGAAAATCGCAAACAGTCTAAATATCACGGTGGCCGAATTGAAAACCTTAAACGGCTTAACATCAGATACGCTTTACCCTAAGCAAGTATTAAAAATAAAAAAAAGCAGCTCATCCAATAGCGGTAGCGGCGGTTCCAAAAAACCGTCAAACTCAAATTCTTCAAAAACAACTACATACAAAGTGAAATCGGGTGATTCGTTATGGAAGATTGCGAATCAGCTGGGCGTCACTGTGCAAAGTATCCGTGATAAGAACAATTTGTCTAGTGATGTTCTGCGAATCGGGCAGGTTCTCACGATTTCAGGAACGACTAAATCAAATCATTCCAATAAGACAGTCCCGAAAGATAAACCAGGATCAAACGTTCAAATAGGAACAAAGATTGACAGAATGATAACGGAGGCAAAAAAATATGTCGGTGTTCCGTATCGCTGGGGCGGAAATACGCCTTCCGGTTTCGATTGCAGCGGCTATATTTATTACCTCATTAATAAAGTATCATCTACTATTTCAAGGCTGAGCACGGCAGGGTACTGGAATGTAATGCAAAAAGTCAGCCAGCCGTCAGTCGGTGACTTTGTTTTCTTTACGACGTATAAATCCGGACCGTCTCACATGGGGATTTACTTGGGCGGCGGCAATTTTATTCATGCAAGCTCCGACGGCGTGGGCATTTCCAATCTCAGCAATTCGTATTGGAAACAGCGCTACCTGGGAGCACGAAGCTATTTTTAAACTTTAAGCATCGACATTAGACAGACGGGGCGTTTGGGCAGGACGTCCTGCTGCTCTAATGTAAAAGCCTTTTAAAAGGCTTTTTTTAGTTTATATCGGAATATGATTGACCAGACTGTTAGAAAAAACAAGGGGGAGACAGCATGAATCGTTTCTTGCTCCTTATCGTGCTGGCGGCACTGGGTCTTGCGGGATGCAGTCAGGAAACACCTCCCGATCATCCGCGGCGGGTACCGGAAAAAAAGGTAATAGAAACCTCAGCGTTTCGCCATCAGATTCAGCTGGTCAATAGAGAAGGCGAAAAAGTCGGATTTATTGAAATAAAAGAGTCAGAAGACGAAGGGCTCGATTTTCACATCTCAGCACACAGCTTGACACCTGGGGCTTCACTCGGGTTTCATATTTATGAAAAAGGATCATGTGTCAGGCCGGATTTTGAATCCGCGGGCGGACCCTTTAATCCGCTGAACAAAGAACACGGCTTCAATAATCCGATGGGACATCATGCCGGAGATCTTCCGAATCTTGAAGTCGGCGCAGACGGGAAAGTAGATGTTATTATGAATGCGCCTGAAACCTCTTTACAAAAAGGAAGCAAATTGAATATTCTCGACCAGGATGGCAGCGCGTTTATTATTCATGAACAGGCTGACGACTATTTGACGAATCCGAGCGGAAATTCAGGAGCGCGAATTGTCTGCGGAGCGCTTTCTGGCAATAACGAGAAACAGTAATATAGCGGGAGCCCTTTTGTATTGAGCATACAGGGGCTTTTTTAGTATACTCGTTAATGGAATACGAATAGGAAAGGAAACCTGTCTATGACATCTCAATTGCAGCACTTAACATTGCCGGAAGATATACAAAATAAGCTTTTATCATATAAAAGCCAGCCGATTTCTCCAGAATTTCAATCGCTTATCGGGACATCAGGCTATGAGGCGGAGGATGAAGCCATTTTATTTGATGCCATTATCGCATTAGCGATGGGGAAAAATATCCTGTTAAAAGGACCTACAGGCTCAGGTAAAACTAAGCTGGCAGAAACATTGTCCAGCTATTTTCATAAACCGATGCACAGTGTCAACTGCTCAGTTGATTTAGATGCTGAAGCGCTGGTCGGCTATAAAACCATTGAAAATCAATCTGGCCAGGCGACGATCGAGTTTGTCTCTGGACCTGTGACAACGGCCATGAATGAAGGCCACTTTCTTTATATAGATGAAATTAATATGGCAAAACCGGAAACCCTGCCAATCTTAAACGGTGTATTGGACTACAGAAAAATGATGACAAATCCGTTTACAGGAGAAGTCGTTCGGGCAAAAGAGGGGTTTGGAGTCATTGCTGCCATCAATGAAGGCTACGTCGGAACCGTTCCCCTGAATGAAGCGCTTAAAAACCGTTTTGTCATCATTGATGTGCCTTATATTAAAGGCGAGCTGCTGAAACAAGTACTCATGTCTCAGTCTGCTCTTCATGATGAGAAATTGATTGACCGTTTTATCACGCTGTCTTCTGATCTGATCGTTCAGGCCAATAACGGGCAGGTGTCTGAAGAAGCGGCATCCATCAGAGCTTTAATTGATACGTGTGATTTAGCCGCTTATATTCCGCCGCTACGTGCCATCGAACGGGGAATTGTAGAGAAGCTTGACGATGACCGTGAAAAGGCGGCGGTCCGAAATATCGCGGAAACTCTGTTTGAATGAGGGATGTGCGATGAAATTTATCAAATTTAATGACAGCACAATTGACTCGTTTTTATTTATGATGCTGACCGATTTGGCCAAAACGCTCACCAAAAGTGAGGCAGTGGAAGTGGAGTATGGCGTTCAGTCCTACTACAACCCATTTGAAAAAAAAATCTACATGAGCCACTTTTGGAAGGACAGAGCAGCTGAAGATATGGAAGCAGGTCTCAAAAGCGATGTCTACCTTCGATCGGTCGGAACAAAATACAGCTCGCTGCAAGAGTTTGCGAGCCTTTTGGATTATATCCAGCACAATCTTACGTACAAAAGCTTTGCCAAACAGCTGTTTATGCTGCTTGAGGACATCAGAATTGAAGAATGCATCAAACACGAGCGTCCTGGTACAAAGCATGTATTTGCAAAACGAAAAGACATGTACAGAAAACATTTCTCCACGCAGCTGACTTTAAATTTAGAACGAAGCATTTTTACGGATGCGCTCTTTTGCGCCATGTATGTCAAGCTGACGGCGGAATCGCCTCTGGAAGCCATCCCGTCTATGCGTGATGATATTGATCTGATGCATCCGTTTATCGAACAGCAGCTCTTGCGTGTGTATGAAGCTGATTCTACACATCACGTTCTGAAAATTGTCGAAGATATCATGGACGGACTTGATGAGGTGCTTGATAAAGACATGCTGAATACCTACTTCTTTTTGCCTGAGTTAGATTATGCAAAAGCTGCAGAGCAGCCGTTATTTGAAGAAGAGAAAAAAGCGCCGAAGCTGAGCGATGACATAACGCTTCCAAAAAAGTCAGACGGCGATGAAGATATTCACGATGAAGAAATGCCGACTTGGCACCGTGAAACAGAAGCGCCGTCTAAAAGCTTCCTTCAATTTGATATTGAACACGGCGCAAAATCCGATTTAGGAAAAGATGCTTCTCGTGAAGGGGACGATGGAGACCAGGCCCTCGGCTCTGTTCAAGGTTCAGCCAGACAGACAAAACGAAAAGACTATTCCAAACTGGAAGCGCTGGAGTCCAAAAAAGACCAGCCGAAGGGTGCGGGTCTTGCCGACGGAAAGGAAAATAAATTCGCGTTTGCGATTTATAAAGAACCGCAGCCTGCAACACAAGATGAAGAGCTTTCTTATAAACAGCAGGCAAAATCGATCGAATCGTATCAGAAGCGTTTGAAACAGATGATTCAAAAAACGCTTGAACACAAAAAAACGCTGCCAAGGACTGACCTTCACGCGGGCCGTCTGAACAACAAGCTTCTCCGTTATTTTACGGAGCGGAATCCGCGTCTTTTTTACAAAAAACAAGAGCCTTCTTCAGAAATTGACGCTGTTTTCACATTGCTGGTCGACTGTTCAGCAAGCATGTTCGACAAAATGGATGAAACGAAGAGGGGAATCGTATTGTTTCACGAAGCCCTGAAGTCGGTAGCAGTCCCGCATCAAATTGTCGGTTTCTGGGAGGATACAAACGATGCGACCGAAACGAGTCAGCCGAACTATTTTAATACGGTAATCCCATTTCAGTCATCCTTAAGACAGACGGCGGGACCGGCGATTATGCAGCTTGAACCTGAGGAAGACAACCGTGACGGCTATGCGATCAGGCAAATGACGAAAAAAATGCTGCAGCGGAGCGAGGCGCAAAAATTCTTAATCGTGTTCTCTGACGGAGAGCCGGCCGCATTTGGTTATGAGCAAAATGGAATTGTCGATACAAGTGAAGCGGTTATCGAAGCTCGAAAAAGAGGAATAGAAGTCATAAATGTTTTTCTCTCCAACTCGGAAATTGAAGAATCACAAATGAAAACGATACAGGATATGTACGGGAAGTTCAGTATATTTGTCCCGGATGTCGATCAGCTTCCGGATGTACTGTATCCGCTTCTTAAAAAACTGCTCCATAAAAGCATAGGATAACCCTTTATTCTATGCTTTTTGGCGTTTCTTTTTTTAAATGATTAAATTTTTTGTTTTTTATAAAGGTTTTTTACTATTTTGTGAACAATCAAGGTAGAATCAAATTGCAAACAGTGGTAAAATATCATTGGAAGCGTTTTTATTACATAATTTTGGACATAGCGTTCGAAAGTTATTTTAAGATAGTGAATAAATCACTTGATTATCTAGGTTGGGGGTAATATTCAAATGTTTCAAAATAATATGAAACAACGAATGAATTGGGAAGATTTTTACGGTCCGAACCTCGGCTATGCGCTGGAGCTTTACGATCAGTACACCCAGGATCCGAACAGCATTGATCCGGATCTGAAGGAAATGTTCGACGAACTCGGAGCTCCTCCAAGCGATATAAAAGAGGCATCGGGAACAAAAGAAAAGGGACGTGTTACAGCCGATCTGATACAAAAGATCGCATCAGCAATCAGACTTGCAGAAGATATACGAACCTATGGCCATTTGAACGCTTCCGTCAATCCGCTCAGAAAGGATGGGAAAAAGAGCGAGCTCTTTCCATTATCCGATTACGGGCTAACAGAAGAGGAAATAAAAGAAATACCTGCGTCGGTCATTTGTAAAGACGCTCCTACAAACATTACGAACGGTTTAGAAGCCATTCAATATTTACGAAATACGTATAAAAGAACCATCTCATTTGAATTTGATCATGTACACGACTTTAAAGAGCGCGAATGGCTGACTCAAAAGATTGAATCCGGTGAATTGTTCCAAAAGAACTCAGCCGAAAAGCTGTCAGCTGTGCTGGAGAGACTGATGGAAGTAGAGGGATTCGAGCAATTTTTACACCGGACCTTCGTCGGGCAGAAGCGTTTTTCAATTGAGGGTCTGGACGCTCTCGTTCCAGTGCTTGATGACATTATTGCACAATCTGTCAAATCAGGTACAACGAGCGTCAACATCGGTATGGCGCACAGGGGCCGCCTGAATGTACTGGCACATGTGCTGGGCAAACCGTATGAAATCATATTCTCAGAATTCCAGCACGCGCCGAACAAAGATCTTGTCCCGTCTGAAGGATCAATCGGCATCAGCTACGGATGGACGGGGGATGTCAAATATCATCTGGGAGCGAACCGTGAGCTTCATGACGCTGAAACGAAGTCTGCGCGCATTACGCTGGCGAATAACCCGAGCCACTTGGAATTTATCAATCCGATTGTTGAAGGCAGCACAAGAGCGGCGCAGGAAACAAGAACACAAAGCGGATATCCGGTTCAGGATGAAACAAAATCACTTGCGATTTTAATTCATGGAGACGCTGCGTTCCCGGGGGAAGGAATTGTAGCTGAAACATTGAATTTAAGCTCTTTAAAAGGGTATCAAGTCGGCGGTGCGATTCATATTATCGCCAATAACATGATCGGATTCACAACAGAAAGCGCTGAATCAAGATCAACAAACTATGCCAGTGACCTGGCGAAGGGCTATGAAATTCCGATTGTTCACGTAAATGCGGACGATCCTGAAGCCTGTCTTTCAGCTGTTAAGTTTGCGGTTGAATACCGAAAAACATTCAACAAGGACTTTCTGATTGACTTGATCGGGTACAGACGCTACGGACACAACGAAATGGATGAGCCGTCAACTAC
Source organism: Bacillus sp. PK3-037 (assembly GCF_054161355.1). Classification (NCBI taxonomy): domain Bacteria; kingdom Bacillati; phylum Bacillota; class Bacilli; order Caryophanales; family Bacillaceae; genus Bacillus; species Bacillus sp. PK3-037. Next base: position 1,958,028 of record NZ_CP096408.1, read on the forward strand.
TCAGCCGATGCTGTATGACGCTGTAAGAAAGCATCCGACTGTCAAACATATTTTCGCGGAAAAGCTCGTTAAAGAAGGGGTGCTTACCGAGGAAGTTGTTCAAAACATTGAAAAGTCGGTAACGAAACGCATAGAAGACGCTTATCAAAAAGTGCCGGCTAAAAAGGAACATATCGCCAGTGAAATAGAACTTCCGGAACCTGTTTCAAACGGCTTTCCGGATGTAGATACATCTATTGATTTTGATGTGCTCCGCAAGCTGAATGGAGAACTGGTCAATTGGCCGGACTCGTTTAATGTATTCGGTAAGCTAAAACGCATTTTGGAAAGACGGGCCAAGGCGTTTGATGATGACAGAAAAGTGGAATGGTCATTGGCTGAATCTCTCGCGTTTGCTTCCATTCTGAAAGACGGAACACCGATTCGATTAACAGGACAGGATTCTGAGCGCGGAACGTTTGCTCAAAGAAACCTTGTGCTTCACGACAGTGAGACAGGCAAGGAATTTGTGCCGCTGCACCATTTGTCAGATTGTGACACATCATTTGCCGTTCATAACAGCCCGCTGTCTGAAGGATCTGTACTCGGTTTTGAATACGGCTATAATGTGTATTCACCTGAAACACTTGTCCTTTGGGAAGCGCAGTATGGGGATTTTGCCAATGCTGCTCAAGTGTACTTTGACCAATTTATTTCTGCCGGACGAGCAAAATGGGGCCAAAAATCCGGATTAGTGATGCTGCTGCCCCACGGTTATGAGGGACAGGGCCCTGAGCATTCAAGCGGTAGAATCGAACGGTTCCTGCAGCTAGCTGCTGAGAATAACTGGACGGTTGCCAACCTGACAAGCGCCGCTCAATATTTTCATATATTAAGAAGACAGGCTAAAATGCTGCTGCGTGAGGAAATTCGTCCGCTCGTCATCATGACGCCGAAGAGCCTTCTGCGCAATCCGAATACCGTTTCTGAAGTGCAGGAGCTCAGTGAAAGCCGCTTCCAGCCTGTTTACGAACAGTCAGGACTTTCTCATGAATATGAAAAAGTAACGCGGCTCGTATTATCCAGCGGTAAAGTATCTATAGACATCAGCGATCATTTCAACAAGTTAGAAGACGGGAAAGAGTGGCTTCACATTGCGAGAATTGAACAGCTGTATCCATTCCCTGCAAAAGGAGTCAAAGAATTATTTGCAAAGCTTCCGAACCTAAAAGAAATCGTTTGGGTTCAGGAAGAACCGCAGAACATGGGGGCTTGGAGCTACATCAGCCCTTATTTGACAGAACTTGCACCAGAAGGAGTAAGCGTTCAATATATTGGACGAAGAAGACGATCCAGTCCTGCAGAGGGAGATCCGACAGTTCATAAAAAAGAACAGGAACGTATTGTATCTGATAGCTTGACTCGCAAAAACTAAGGGGGAAATGAAAAAATGGCGGAAATTAAGGTACCTGAATTAGCAGAATCAATCTCAGAAGGAACAATAGCCCAATGGTTAAAGCAGCCCGGTGATTATGTAGAACAGGGTGAATATCTGCTTGAACTTGAAACGGATAAAGTAAATGTTGAATTGACAGCAGAAGAATCGGGTGTTCTTCAAGAGGTATTGAAAGATTCGGGTGATACCGTCCAAGTTGGAGAAATTATCGGTACCATTACAGAAGGCGCGGGTGAAAGTTCTGCCCCTGCTCCTTCAGAGAAGGCTGAAAGCAATGAAAGTGAAAAAGAAGAAAAGCAAGCTGAACCAGCGGCCCAAGAAGTGAGCCAGGAAGCGCAAACTGAAGCAAAATCAAGAACAATCGCATCTCCTTCTGCCCGTAAGCTGGCGAGAGAGAAAGGCATTGACCTGTCTCAGGTTCCGACTGGCGACCCACTTGGAAGAGTGCGCAAACAGGATGTTGAGGCGTATGCAAAACCGGCGGCGAAACCAGCCCCTCAGCAAAAACAGCAGCCGCAGGCTCAAAAAACACAGCAAAGCTTTGAAAAGCCTGTTGAAGTGCAAAAAATGTCACGCCGCAGACAGACAATCGCAAAACGTCTAGTCGAAGTACAGCAAACATCTGCGATGCTGACTACATTTAATGAAGTTGACATGACGGCTGTTATGAATCTTAGAAAACGCCGCAAAGACCAATTCTTTGAGCAAAATGAAGTGAAGCTCGGCTTTATGTCGTTCTTTACAAAAGCTGTTGTAGCGGCTTTGAAAAAATATCCGCTCTTGAATGCAGAAATTCAAGGCGATGAGCTGATTGTTAAAAAATTCTATGATATCGGAATCGCTGTCGCAGCTGAGGAAGGACTTGTCGTACCAGTTGTACGTGATGCAGACCGCCTGACATTTGCAGGCATTGAAAAAGAAATCGGCGAGCTTGCGAAAAAAGCGAGAAGCAATAAATTGACCCTTGGTGAGCTGCAAGGAGGCTCATTTACCATTACAAACGGAGGGACTTTCGGTTCACTCATGTCGACACCGATTTTAAACAGCCCTCAAGTTGGTATCCTGGGTATGCATAAGATTCAGCTGCGCCCTGTCGCAATTGATGAAGAGCGTTTCGAAAACCGTCCGATGATGTATATTGCATTATCTTATGATCACCGGATCGTAGATGGTAAAGAAGCAGTTGGATTCCTTGTCACAATTAAAAACTTACTAGAAGATCCTGAACAGCTTTTGTTAGAGGGTTAAAATTAAAAAGGTACATCACGGATAAACGTGATGTACCTTTTTATATACAATAGAATGTTAAAGAGTCAGTTCTGTGCTGTTTGAATCTTCTTTTGGAGTCTTACCTTTTTTAGACCAATATGTAGCGAGCAGGGAGCCCGAAAGGTTGTGCCATACACTGAAAATCGCGCTCGGAACGGCAGATAGCGGTGAAAAATGTGCCGTGGCAAGTGCTGCGCCAAGCCCTGAGTTTTGCATGCCTACTTCAATTGCAATTGCTTTTTGAGACGCATAATCCATTTTTAACAGCTTTGCACATAGAAATCCCAGTAAATATCCAAACCCGTTGTGCAGGATAACTACTGAAAAAATAAGCAAACCTGATTGAAGCAGGTTTTCCCGGTTGCCGCTTACAACAGCTGACACAATGGCAACGATACCGATGACTGAAACAAGCGGCAGGGCATGAACGGCTTTTGCGACTTGTTTTTTGAAAAATATTTTGACGACTAGGCCTGCAATGATTGGAATCAATACAGCCTGCAAAATCGAAATAAATAAAGAGCCAGGTGAGACAGGCAGCCATTCCTTGGCAAACAGCATAATCAAAACCGGCGTCAAAACAGGTGCCAACAAGGTGGAAATCGTAGTGACAGCAACAGACAGGGCCGTATTGCCTTTTGCTAAAAATGTCATGACATTAGAGGCAGTTCCACCGGGACAGCAGCCAACGAGAATAACGCCTACCGCGATTTCCGAGGGAAGATGCAGGCCATAGGCTAAACCGAAAGCAACAAGCGGCATAATCGTATATTGGGCAATCACTCCGATAATGACGTACAAAGGTTTTCTAATCAGCTCTTTAAAATCATCGGTTTGCAGTGTTAGCCCCATTCCAAACATAATAATGCCAAGAAAAATCGTAATATAAGAACTGATCCAAGAAAATAATGACGGGAAAGAAAATCCGAGCACGGCAAAAACAATGACCCAGATTCCGAAGGTTTGTCCCGCGAAATGACTTATCTTTCTGATGTTTTCCATAAAAACACTCCTCATACACTGATCAAGAACTCCAGCAGAAATCCTTACAGATTTTTTGGTATTCCCCTATTATAATTAATTTTCTGAATAATTCAATATCGATAGATTGGCTGTATTCTGATATAACTATGGAGATAGATGATAAATATATTATGTAAACTAATCAAAATATTCTTGACTATATAGGTAGATATTCTTACAATGAACCTTTAAGCTGTTTTGGAAAATAGGAGTGATAGGGTGAAGGAAGCTAATCAATGGTCTTCGAAGCTGGGCTTTATTTTAGCTGCGGCTGGATCGGCTATCGGTCTCGGTGCAATATGGAAATTCCCATATGTAGCAGGCACCAGCGGAGGAGGCGCGTTTTTATTTATTTTTATTTTATTTACAATTTTAATCGGACTGCCATTATTGCTCGGTGAATTCATAATAGGCAGAAAAACACAGCAGGATGCCGTCCAATCCTATAAATCTCTTGCTCCAGGGTCTAAGTGGCATTGGATAGGCTATTTGGGCATGGCGACGTGCTTTATTCTGTTATCATTCTACAGCGTCGTCGGCGGATGGATTTTAAATTACATTTTTAAAGGCTTTACCGGCGGTTTATCGCATACGTCAGGATTTAATGCGCTGTTTGCGAATACTATTTCAAATCCTTATTTGGCTGTAGGAGGCCAGCTGCTGTTTATGCTGGTCACAATTTTGGTTGTCGCAAAAGGTGTAAGCAGCGGAATTGAAAAAGCAAGCCAAATTTTAATGCCGGCGCTTTTTATATTATTTATCATTTTAATGGTGCGTTCAGTTACACTTCATGGAGCGATAGAAGGTATTAAGTTTTTCCTGACACCTGATATCTCTGCGATTGACGCCAATACGATATTATATGCGATGGGCCAGTCCTTCTTCTTATTAAGTGTCGGTGTATCTGTAATGGTAACGTATAGTGCTTATCTAGAGAAACAAGAAAATCTGGTGCAGTCTGCTGTATCTGTTACGGTTTTGAATGTCCTTGTCGCCATTATGGCGGGCATCGCGATCTTTCCAGCTGTTTTTTCATTCGGCCTCAAACCGGATCAAGGGCCTGTTCTGTTATTTAATGTGCTGCCGACTGTGTTTAATCAAATGCCGTTCGGAATTATCTTTTTATTAGCATTTTTAATTCTATTTTTATTTGCGGCACTGACCTCTGCCTTTTCAATGCTTGAAATTTTGGTCGCTGTGCTTTCTAAAGGCGATGTTAGTAAAAGAAAACGATTTGCTTGGATCGGCGGGATTGCTATCTTTCTGGTCGGCGTACCGTCTGCGTTATCATACGGGGTTTTAAGTGATGTTACCATATTTCACATGTCTATTTTTGACGCAGCTGATTTTCTGGTCAGCAATATTTTAATGCCGTTAGGAGCATTATTGATTTCTATCTTTGTACCGTTAAAAATACCGAAAGAGGATTTGTTTAACGAGCTGAAAAGCGGCTCAAACCTCAAGCGAAAGTGGTTTGCGGTTTGGCTTCTGCTGATACGTTATCTTTCACCTGTTGCAATCATTATTGTATTTTTACATGTATTAGGTGTTTTTTAAAAAATGAAGCCCCCTGGAAAAGGGGGCTTTTTTAATAGAGTTTCCATACAACTTCTTTTGCCTGTTCAAAACGTTTTTCGGCTTCACGCCAATCGACTACATTCCACCAATGATCAACATAGCTCCCGCGGTCATTTTTATATTGCAAATAGTAAGCATGTTCCCATACATCAAGCGGCAAAAGAGGGATAACATCCCACTGGCTGAAGTGCTGGTGCTTCTCTGCGGCTAAAATTTCAAGCCGTCCGGAACGAGGGGACCAGACAAGAATGGCCCACCCGACACCCTCCACTTTTTTTGCAGCTTGGGTAAAATGCTCCTTAAAGGCCGAATAGCTTCCAAAAGAAAGATCGATCATTTGAAACAATGCTCCAGTAGGACGTCTTTTTCCGTTTGGGTGCATAGAAAACCAAAAAATACTGTGCAAATAATGGCCGGCTCCATGAAATGCCAGCTCTCTTTCCCAATGAGTGATCAAGTCATAGTTCTTTGAAGCTCTGGCATTCTTAAGCGCCAATTCTGCTTTATTCAGTCCGTCAACATAGCTTTGATGATGCTTTGTATGATGAAGCACCATAATATCACGTGAAATATAAGGTTCTAAAGCGGAGTACTTGTACGGAAGCTTTGGGAGAACATGTTTTCCTATAGGAACGAAGGCACGTCTTTCACCTGTTTCTTCTGATTGTGTAATATCACGATAGAGTGTGGCGGCCTGCTGATACCACTCTTCTTCTGTCGTCTGGTCATCCTCCAGCGCTTCAATCATCTTTTCGATTTGATCCTCAAATTGATCAAGCTGTCCTCGTTTTTGAATCTGATCTTTTAAGGCTTCACACCAATTGAACATCTCGTTTTGATAAGATTCACGTTTCATTTGCTGTCTCCTTTTCAATAGAATTCAAATACTTGCTGACAGCCAACAAAGGGAACACATATGGGTAACTATGGTAACGAATATAAAATTGCTTTGGCAGCCCGATACCCACTGGATAAGTCAAGCTTCTACCGTTATGAGAACTGCTGTCCATGAGGTAATTCATCCCTTTCACAATTGCTGGATGACTGGGTTTTTCAAATTGCAATAAAGCATCTAAAGCCCATGCAGTTTGTATAATGGTTCCTTCTTTAAGCGGCACATAGGTTTTGACCTCCGCGCTTTTGCAGGATTCACCCCAGCTGCCGTCATCATTTTGTACGGTTTTGAGCCACCGGATTGCCTTTTGTATCGAAGGATGTGTTCGAACAACTCCGCAGGCGTGCATACCGGTCAAGGCAGCCCATGTGCCATAAATGTAGCAAACACCCCATCGTCCGTACCAAGATCCATTACGTTCCTGGTTTTCAAAAAGCCAGTTCACAGCACGCTGAATGTGGTGATGTTTAACTGAAAAGCCGGCTTTTTCACCTAAAAAGTGCAGCACACGCCCGGTAAGGTCGGCGGTGGAGGGATCAACAGCCGCATCCTCGGCGGATTCAAGCGGGAGATGGCGGATAAGAGGGTGGTTCACATTTTTTTCAAAGGCGGAAAACCCTCCATCATTGTTCTGCATCGATAAAAGCCAAGCCACACCCCGCTCCCAAGAAGAAGGAGAGAAGTTGCGGGGAATTGCTTTTAAGACGGCTGCGGTGTCGTCACAATCAGGGTTATTCGTGTTGATATTTGAAAATCCCCAGCCGCCTGGAGATACATTTGGATTTTTGACAGACCAATCTGCTATCTTGGTATGCTGCCGCTTTTGTAAAAAAGAAGCGGCTTTTGTCATTGTACCGCCTGTTTCGGCAACGCCGTTTTGCTGAAGCGCGTAGGTGATTAATGCAGTATCCCAAACAGTGGATGTGGAATTTTCTAAGTAAGGAATGCCGCCGCATTCAGTCACCAATGCTTTGATGCCATTTATTGCCCTTCGGATGACCGGTGAATGGCGTGACACACCAAGTGACAGAAGGCTGTATACCATAAATATTGTGGCGCTTGCATAACTGTACAGTGTGCCGTCTTCTTCAATCCGGTCAAGCATATACGTTTTAGCTGTGTGTAAGCCCAGCTCCTGAAGAGCAAAGGGTGCACGAAAAATGCGCTTCCAATGGGTCAGAACAGAAGAGAGGTCTCTCTCCTCGAAAGCATCGGAACGGAGCCAAGTCAAAGGATTTTTTGTCATGTGCGGGTCGAGGTGGCGGAGAGATTGAATTTTGCGGTTTTTTAGTGTGAATCGCTGATTGAGTGTTACGGCCATCGGGGCAAAGTGTATACGGGCATATGTGCTGAACTGATAAAAATGAACCGGGAATGTTGGGGGAATTGCTAAAAGCGACAATGGCAAATATAAAACGGGCCAAGGGTAAAGGCCATTTGCTGCAAGCATCCATTTTGTCATAAAATGAATATTTCTCAAGCCGCCATGTGATGCAATAAATTGTTCAGCTTTTTTCATGTGCGGATCAGTTCGATGGCAGCATCCTGAAGCCAGCATTCCGACATATCCTTGGACGGTAGCTGTTATATTGCCGCCTGTTTCGTCAGGAAAATTGTTAAACGTTCCGTCTGGCTGCTGATTTTCGCGAATGCCGGCTGCGAGCGCCGAAATGAGTTCTTTTTCATTTTCACCTTCATCAAGTGAGGTGAGGAGCAAAATAAAAAAAGAATTCGTCATGATTGGCCCTTCAAAGCAAAAAGTCCAAGAACCGTCATCATTTTGCCTATCTTTCAGCTCTGAAATGGTGTTTTGCTGATACCGCCTCACCTTCTCCTGAAGTGTGCTCATCCCGCTCAACTCCTTCAGAAGATATATATTCATCTGCTTTTGCCGCCATTACTGAAAGAAAAAAACTGCTGGCAGGCAGCAGTTTTTTGAAAAACCTTTTAGTCCTCAAGATTAATCCATACACTCTTGACTTCTGTGTAGTTATCTAGAGCATATGAGCCCATTTCTCTTCCGAGTCCGGATTGTTTATAACCGCCGAATGGGGAAGCTGCGTCAAACACATTATAGCAGTTTACCCAGACAGTCCCGGCTTGAAGACGATCTGCGATATAATGGGCTTGTTTTACATTCTCGGTCCATAGTCCGGCAGCAAGTCCGTATTCAGAATGATTAGCTCGTTCAATGACTTCATCCACTGTTTCATATGGTATGGCCGTCAGGACTGGTCCGAAAATTTCTTCTTTAGCGATGGTCATATCGTCTTCCACATTCGCAAACACAGTCGGCGCGACAAAGTATCCTTCTTCATAAGGGCAGCTTCCGCCAGTGACAGCTTTAGCTCCTTCATCTTTCCCTTTTTGAATATAAGAAAGAACGCGTTCATGCTGCTCCTTGCTCACGAGCGGGCCGATTTGGGTATCTTTATGAAGTCCGGCTCCTTGGCGGAGTGATTCAGCATAAGACACCATCTCATTGACAACTTCATCATACTGGTCTTTATGAATAAAGACGCGTGAGCCCGCACAGCAGACTTGGCCTTGGTTAAACATGACACCGTTTAAAGCGCCTGGTATGGCTTTTTTCAAATTCGCATCCGGGAGCAGGATATTAGGTGATTTTCCGCCCAGTTCCAGGGTGACCCGCTTAATGCTTTTTGCCGCCGTGCCCATGATTTTCTTTCCGATTTCTGTTGATCCGGTAAAGGCAATTTTATCAACCGCTTCATGGTTGGTAAGTGCTTCTCCCGCATCCTCACCAAATCCCGGGATGATATTGATGACACCGTCGGGGAAACCGGCTTTATCAATTAACTCAGCCAAATAAAGAGCTGAAAGCGGGGTTTGCTCAGCAGGCTTAAGCACAATGGTACAGCCGGTTGCAAGAGCCGCACCCATTTTCCACATCGCCATAAGTAGTGGAAAATTCCATGGGATGATTTGCCCGACGACGCCGACAGGCTCATGACGTGTGTAATTAAAATAGGAGCCGGAAACAGGGATTGTCTGCCCTGTTATTTTTGTACACCAGCCGGCGTAATAGCGCATATGCTCAATAGCCAGCGGGATATCTCCATTTGTTGTTTCGTTTATTGGTTTGCCGTTATCAAGGGTTTCAAGCTGAGCAAGCTCAGTTTTATGCTCTTCCATTAAATCTGCCAGCTTATACATCAATCTGCTTCTCGATGCTGGAGACATTGTTCTCCACTCGCCTTGATCAAAGGCTTTGCGGGCAGCTTTAACGGCTTTGTCCACATCCTCTGCCTGGGCTTCATACAGCGTCATTAAGGTTTCGCCTGTCGCCGGGTTGGGCGTGTCAAAGGTTGCCCCTGAGGCACTCGGAACAAACTTTCCATCAATATAAAGCTTCTTTGTTCCATGTAAAAATGTCTCCAGCCTTTTACTCACTTGCATCGTTAAAGAACTCATTCGTAACAAACCTCCAGTCATTTTTATGGTCTGTTCTGAGATTCTTGGTGATAGAATGGATATTGCTTCATTGAAGAGCAGGAATTAGCTGTGATCGTTACTGCGGAAGTAAGCGTATACAAACATTCTATACTAGAAAACAAGACAAAATCAATGAATAACCGATATTGCAATTTACAAAAGAAAAAAGCTACAATAGGCTTATAGACAAGTAAAGGAGATTTCATCATGTTACATAAAAATTGGCTTGAAAAAGAAACCATTAAAAAAGTAAAGTGTGTTCAGACAGACGCAAAAAAATACATTGTAAATCGCGTATTAACTCCAGGGAAAGAATATGAAGTGAAGAATGAAACAGAGGAATTTCTGTTTGTCGTCGATAATACAAATAAAATCGGCGGATACTATAAAGAATATTTTGAAGAGGTATAATCACCGATTGAATTCCTGATTTAAGAAGAAACAGAAGATGTCACAATTGAAGATACGGATGGTTATGCAAAGGACCGCAGCTAAGCTGCGGTTCTTCTTTGATTCAAAAAGGGAAAATAAAACAGATACACAAAAGAAACATTAAAAAACTCATTTTTCAAAAAATATTTACGGAAAATGAAACTTTTTTCTCTTTTGGTGCGTACTACATGATGACAACAATTCAAAAGACAAGAAACAAATCAAAAATTTGAAAAATGTAATCTGTTCGTAATGGTTTAAATGTCTTCTATGTCGTATTCTTATATAGGGATAAAGGACTTATTTTATTTAATGTAATCTCGTCATAAGAAAAATAGATAAATGCAGAAAGAGGGGTTCTTCATTGGGTATTTTTTCTGTTAGCAGATCAACTGACGCAAAGAAGCTTGAAGCTTTGCTCGTTGAAGGGGAAAGAATAGAATCGATTTATAAGCTCCGGGTTGACCAAATTTGCTTTACAAACAAACGTATCATTTTCTTTGATAATAAGGTGTTTTCTAAAAAGAAGGTTCGTGTATTTCTTCCATATAAAACGATTGAAAGCTTTGCCATTCAAGAAGCGGGAATGTTTGATCCCGATACTGGACTTTTATTAATGACAAGAAGCAAAACCTTTGAGTTAGAATTTGCGAAAGACACCGATTTAAGCGAAGTGCAAGCGGTGCTGACAAAGTATTTATGCAGCTGAATAAACTGACTGAGGCCAGCCGTCTCCAAAGAATGGTTTGGCTTTTTTTGTGCCATAAAAACGCTTTTTTTGGTTTGTCAGTATTCAAAACGGGGAACAGAGAAAAAAAGGAGAGGATACACATGGCACTGACTAAAGAACAAACTCAGCATCTCTACCATAAATTGCTTGATATGCAAAAAGAATTGTCTGGCGAAAAAAAGAAAACACAATCAATGACTGAAGAAGTAGGAGAGCTGTCTAATGGGGTCGATAACCATATGGCTGACCACGGGACACTTGTAACAGACCGCATGACAGACCAAACGGTAAATGAAATAGACCGGGAGCTTTTGGAGGAAGTTAATCACGCTTTACAAAAGATAAAAGACGGAACGTACGGCATTTGTGAAAAAACAGGTCAAGACATTCCATACGAAAGATTGGAAGCTGTTCCGTACGCAAGAATGACAGTGGAAGCCCAAGCTGATATAGAGGATGACTTGGAAACGGATGCTCCGTCATTCGAAAGGGAGTTTCATGAACAGGTCAAAGATCTATCTAATAAAGAAACAATTGATCAAAAAAGCTCTCAAACGTATGAGATTTTAGATCGTGAGCAGGATTCAAACTGAAAATGGCAAGCAAGTACACCGATATGAAGTGTACTTGCTTTTTTTTATGAAAAAATCTCATATTCGAAATAAAGTGATTGACTTTGCATAAAAAAGAAAGTAACATACTATTTGTAAGTTAATATAAAAAGTTTACCGGGAGGAATACAAATGTCTACAGTTTTATTTGTAAAATCAAGTGACCGTACAGCTGAAGAAGGTGTTTCAGTTAAACTATACGAAGCATTTCTAGCTGCATATAAAGAAAACAACCCTAATGATGAAGTGATTGAATTAGATCTTCATAAAGAAAACCTTCCTTACCTTGGAAGAGATATGATTAACGGAACATTTAAAGCAGGTCAAGGTATGGAAATGACTGAGGAAGAGAAAAAACAAGCTGCAACAGCTGACAAATATCTGAACCAATTTGTAAAAGCTGATAAAGTGGTGTTCGCATTCCCGCTTTGGAACTTTACAGTGCCAGCAGTGCTTCATACTTATGTGGATTACCTGTCTCGCGCAGGCGTTACATTCAAATACACACAAGAAGGACCAGTTGGTTTAATGGGCGGCAAAAAAGTTGCACTTCTTAACGCGCGCGGCGGCGTTTATTCAGAAGGACCAATGGCTTCACTAGAAATGTCATTAAACTTCATGAAAACAGTTCTTGGTTTCTGGGGTGTTCAAGACTTGCACACAGTTGTCATCGAGGGACATAACGCAGCGCCTGATAAAGCACAAGAAATTGTTGAAAAAGGTTTACAAGAAGCGAAAGAGCTTGCTGTTAAATTTTAATGAATGAAGACTCCTATCCGTGAGATAGGAGTTTTTTTGCGTGCACATATTATATAGAAGAAAGTGATGACTTCTTGCCGCCAAAAAACGCCGTTTTTTATTGTAATATATTTTTTGTTTGTCGAATCATAAGATATATTACCGAAAAAACAGTTTTATGGACGGAAAAAAGTTTTTCTGAACAATTGATCTACCCCTTGATAAAATATGTCCGATGGTGTACTATATAAAAGAAGCTACTTTGTACGTATTGTTAATTAAGTTTTAACCTTTAAGCTGTAATAGGGAGTTTTATATCGAAGCCGGAATGTCATGCCTCCATTGTAGAGGACGACAGGAACGTTTCTGCAAACACCCACTTTGAGGAGTGGTGGTTTAAAACTTTCTTACTTGCATACGGCAAGATGTAGCGAAAGCCATTTCCTTTATGGAAATGGCTTTTTATTTTATCTGAAAAAGGATTTTTATATCGAAAATTCAATTTCCATCCGAGAAGAAATGCAGGTTTATTTTTTGTGATATGATGGGAGAAATTGAAGGAAAAGCGAGGGTTACACGTTATGTTACATAAAGCCCAATCTCTTTTGTCGCATTATTTCGGTTATGAAAAGCTGCGCAGAGGGCAGGAGGAAGCCATCCGTTCGGTGACAGAAGCGAGACAAAACACGGCCTGCATTATGCCGACGGGCGGGGGGAAATCAATTTGCTATCAAATTCCGGCATTGATATTTGAAGGAACAACTATTGTTATTTCACCGTTAATTTCCTTAATGAAGGATCAGGTTGATGCTCTTGAAGAAGCGGGAATCAGAGCTGCTTACATCAACAGCACGCAAACCAATCAAGAGATATATGAAAGGCTGAACGGGCTGAAAGAAGGAGCTTATAAGCTTTTTTACATTACACCAGAGCGGTTAACGTCAACAGAATTTATTCGTATTTTGCAAAGCATTGACGTTCCTCTAGTAGCAATAGATGAAGCGCACTGTATTTCTCAATGGGGCCATGATTTCAGGCCAAGCTACAGAAACATTGAAATTCTGTTTCGGGAGTTAAATGAAAAACCCGTCATCATGGCATTAACGGCAACAGCAACACCTGAGGTGCATGATGATATATGCAGCCAGCTGCATATTCAAAAAGAAAACACGGTGTATACCGGTTTCTCCCGTGATAATCTGACTTTAAAAGTTGCAAAGGGGGAAAACAAAGATCGTTTTATTGAAGAGTATGTAAAAAGAAACAAACATGAAGCAGGCATTGTCTATACCGCGACAAGAAAAGAAGCAGATCGGATATATGAGCGATTAAAACGAAATCAGATCAGCGCAGGGCGGTATCACGGGGGCTTACAGGACGAAGTCAGAAAAGAACAGCAGGAAAGGTTTCTGAACGATGAGCTGCAGGTCATGGTTGCCACATCTGCTTTCGGCATGGGCATCGATAAATCAAATATCAGGTTTGTTCTTCATGCACAAATCCCGAAAGATATGGAAAGCTACTATCAGGAGGCGGGACGAGCTGGCCGGGATGGCCTCGACAGTGAATGTGTGCTTTTATTTTCTCCGCAGGATATTATGGTGCAGCGCTTTTTAATCGAGCAATCGGAAAATGAAGAGAAGCAAAAGCAGGACTTGAAAAAACTCCGGCAGATGGTTGACTACTGCCATACGGAAGATTGTCTGCAGCGATTTATTCTGATATATTTCGGAGAAAAGGAGCCTGAAGCCTGCGGACAGTGCGGAAACTGCACAGATACAAGAACAGCCCATGACGTGACAAGAGAAGCGCAGATGGTCTTATCGTGTATCATTCGCATGAATGAACGTTTTGGGAAGACGATGGTTGCCCAGGTGCTCGCTGGATCAAAAAATAAAAAAGTGCTCGAAAACGGCTTTAGCAGCCTTTCAACATATGGAATATTAAAGCACCAATCAGTTGGTGAAATCAGCGACTTCATTGAATTTCTGATTGCTGACGACTTTATTAGGATGTCAGATGGAACATTTCCGACTCTTTTTGTAAGCGGCAAAGGGAGAAATGTGCTAAGAGGCGAATTATCGGTAGCGAGAAAAGAAGCATTAAAAGCAGAAGCCATTACGGAAAATGACGAGCTGTTTGAACGGCTGCGCACCTTACGCAAGCAAATTGCGGCAGAGCAGGGTGTTCCGCCTTTTGTCGTTTTTTCTGATCAGACGCTGAAAGATATGTCAGGAAAACAGCCTGTAAATGATGAGGAACTTTTGTCTATAAAAGGAGTCGGAGAACAAAAAAGAGCAAAATATGGCCGGCTTTTTTTAGAAGAAATACAAGCTTATGTACAGGTGACAGACTCAAAAAAAGCATAAATCAACCTTTTTTCTTTGAAAAACACATTTTCTTTTCTTTTTTTTGACCCGAACTTAAAAGACTTGAAAAGCCTATTATATCAAGGGTTCAGCAAGACTTTCCAACGGAGAGAAATCCTTCATGTAAAGGAACTGTAATCTAAATCATATCTTTTTGTTATTGATTTGACATTTACATGTGTTACGATATCACCTGTTAGCCGCCAATAAAAAGCTAACAAGGGAGGATTTACTTATGAAGAAGACGATTATGTCCTTTGTAGCAGTTGCAGCACTTTCAACAACTGCATTCGGAGCTCACGCTTCTGCAAAAGAAATCACGGTGCAAAAGGGTGATACGCTCTGGGGGATCTCTCAGAAAAACGGAGTGAACCTAAAGGACCTAAAAGAATGGAACAAGTTAACTTCTGATACAATCATTGCGGGAGAAAAACTGACCATTTCTTCAGAAGAAACAACCACTTCTGGGCAATATACAATTAAAGCGGGAGATACGCTTTCTAAGATTGCTCAAAAATTCGGTACGACAGTTAACAACCTGAAAGTTTGGAATAATTTAAGCTCTGACATGATCTATGCTGGATCTGCACTTTCAGTAAAAGGTCAGGCAACAGCAGCAAACACAGTGGCTGAGAATGCGCAAACAAGCGCACCTCAAACTGAAACAAATCAAGAGGCTGTGCAAAAAGAGCAACCTAAACAAGAAGCTGTTCAACAGCAACCAAAACAAGAAACAAAGGCTGCAGCAGAAACTTCTGTTAAAACAGAAGAAAAGGCTGCTGAATCTAATACAAATCAACAAGAAGCGGCAAAAGAACTAACTGTTACTGCTACTGCTTACTCTGCTAACGACGGCGGCATTTCCGGCGTTACAGCAACAGGCATCGACTTAAACAAGAACCCGAATGCTAAAGTTATTGCGGTTGATCCAAACGTGATTCCGCTAGGTTCTAAAGTCTATGTTGAAGGTTATGGAGAAGCAACAGCAGCAGACACTGGCGGCGCAATAAAAGGAAATAAAATTGACGTATTTGTACCAAACAAAAGTGATGCACACAATTGGGGCGTCAGAACAGTAAGTGTAAAAGTGTTAAATTAATAGAATAGATGAAGATAAAGGACATGTAGCTCTAAGCTCGTGTCCTTTTTTTGTTTTTTAGAGACGTAAAACATAATATGCTGATAAAAGAAAAATTGTGCTCTTTCTGATTTCGATGAATCGAAGGTAAAAGCTCCTGTCATCTCCTGTCTTTGCAGAAGGTGTTGCTGGCTTTTGCTTTGATTATTGTATCGTTCATTCTCTAACCGTTATCTCTTAGGGGAGGAGCCTCACTGTTTTATATTTTGAAAGCTCGCTTTTATAACGAATTTATCAACTGAGCTGATGGCAGGGTTAAATGGGCAAAACTACGCGGGCTCTATGACAGCATGTCTTGGGAAGCGAGTGCGCCGCCCGCGTTACTTACAAACAGAAGTCATGGCGATACCTGATTTTTGGAGCAGCGATTTGATCATAGGTTATGCTGTTTCATTCCTGCAACAGTGCTGTATTCAAGGCTCTTGTCTTCCGCATTGCGGAGACGTTTGGCATCAGCACGTTCATGGCGGTTTAGCTGATTCCTTCATTATTGCGTAACGACTGCCTACATTTTTTGCGGGCTGATAGCAGCTGCTTTTAGCAGATGTGATATACGGAATTGGTTTAATTTTAGGCGATTTTTTATTGTGGTTCTCGGCGTTCTTGCAGTCGAAGATGGGCTTTGGTAGCGGAATTGCAAGACTGACTGCATTACATAAAATCGATATTCGTAATTCGGCAGATGTATCCTGGCAGACGATTTTAACAGGTTCATTAGTGAATCACCTGTTTTATAAACCATGCAACTTGTTCAGCGTGTGTTAGGCGCTAAACATTCAGATGAAGGACGGAAGGGGGCTTTTTTAGCAGGTTTTTAAACTGATTGGAGTGTTTTATTATTGTAGTTCCGGGAGTGACTGCCTTTTCATTTGTATGGCTTCGGAATAGAAATGCTGCCACTGTATACCCTCGGCTGATCGTCGACTTATTGCCAGCGTCGCTTACAGGTGTTTTTGCCGCTATTTTATTCAGGGCGATTTTAAGCTCTTTCAGTGGGGCTTTAAACTTGTTTACATTAAATATATACAAGCCAATGTTCAAGCCAGATGATGGTGAAGGTGAAATTGTCAAATCAGGGCGCATTTTAGTAGCAGCCCTCGGGTTTGTATCCATGTCATAGCACCATTTGTTTTATACACGCCATAGAGCTATACAGCTATCATCAAGCGGTTGATATTACACCATGGAAGCACGTCAGGCTGATGTCATGTGATGTGTTATTTTCATTCTTGGATCGGCATATCTCCTGTTTCAGCGTGAGGAATAGCAGATGAACAAAAGAGGATCTTGGACATATGCCAAGATCCTCTTTACTTAAACCAGCCTTTTTCCTTTGAGCGCGTAATGGCTTCTATACGGTTTTTCACTTCAAGCTTTTCCAGAATCATGGAGATATAATTTCGCACCGTCCCGCTTTTAATGCTGAGTTCTTGGGCGATTTCTTTTGTGTTTTTTCCGTCAGCCACAAGTTCGAGCACTTCTTTTTCTCTATCTGTGAGAGGGTTGGCCTCGCTATACATATCCTCCATCAGCTCAGGTGCGTAGATACGCTTTCCGTTCATGACGCTTCGGATGGCGCTTGCGAGCTCTTCACTCGGACTGTCCTTCAACAAATAGCCTTTAACGCCGGCTTTAATGGCTCTCTGAAAGTAGCCGGGGCGGGCAAAAGTGGTTAAGATAATAATTTTGCAATCTGTATCCTTTAATTCCTCAGCAGCTTCAAGCCCCGTCTTTCCGGGCATTTCAATGTCCATAATGCATACATCAGGCTGATGTTTTTTTGCAAATTCGACAGCATCCTGTCCGGTTGTTCCTTTGCCGACAACTTTCATATCGTCTTCTAAGTTTAATAGTGATCCTAAAGCGCCCAGCAGCATCTGCTGATCTTCCGCAATAAATATACTAATCATGTAAGCCATCCTTTTTGTTTATTTTGAGTTATTAGGAATCGTCATGGTAAGCTTGGTTCCGTTTTTGGTGTCGATGTGAAGGCTCCCGTTTGCAAATTCAAGACGCTCTCTCATACCGAGTAAGCCATGTCCTTTTGAAAAGCACGTGTCTCTTCCTTGAAATGTTCCATCGTCAGACACTGTAATAACAACTTCCTTCCAGAGCTCCTGAATATCAACTCGGCATGTTTTAGCCTGACTGTGTTTGACAACATTTGTGACAGCTTCCTTTAAGCACATGCTCAAAATGTTTTCATTAAGCAATGAGATATTTTCGGGCATTTTCTCATCTTCGTAGATAAATGTAATGTCAGCTGCTTCGAGAATTTGTTTGATGTTTATGATTTCATCCTTGAGCCGGATGCCTTTCATAGAGGATACGATTTTTCTTACTTCATTTAAAGAAGTTCTCGCTGTTTGCTGAACACTTTTCAGCTCACGCGTTGCTTGTTCAGGATCTTTGTATATTAATTTTCTCGCCAAGTCGCTTTTTAAACCGATAAGAGAAAGTTTTTGACCAAGTGTATCGTGGAGATCGCGGGCAATCCGCTGCCTTTCTTCTAATTTTACCAAATCGGCAATCCGTTCATTTGCAAATTCAAGTTTTTCTTCCAGCCGTTCGCGTTCCTTGCGGCTTCTGATACTGAACGGCAATAAAATTGCACTGATGAGGGTAATGACTACAAAAGGAATTTGTGTCAGAAAGAATTCCTTTTTTAACACAAGACTGAAATTCGCTGCGACGGCTGCGCTTATTAAATGTACGTAATATAAAATGTGGAAAGGGACGCGTTCTTTTATGTTTCCAATAAAATACGAGATAAAAAAAGCAAAATAAATATAACTGAACAGCGTAATGGAGGCTGTTGAAATGCCGATTAGCAGAAACGCCCACAAATAAATGGCCCAGCCTTTTGAGACAAAAGCAAATCGATAAACCGAAAAAAATAAAAGCGTCAAAATAATTCCGACGATAATAACAAATGTAGAAGATGATTTAAATATAAAGTAGAAGGGCAGGATGAAAAATATCGTCCATATATAAGGCGTGATCCCGCTTAGTTTTTGAAATGTAAAATGCTTTTTGATCATGATATAACCTCATTTTCAGCTTTTCATCTTAAATGTAACTTTACCATTGTGAAAGCCAGATTGCATCACCGAACAATAAAAAGGAAGCCTTCTTGTTGTATAAGAAGACCTCCTAATTGTCAGGCGTTCTTCCGCAGCTTCTGTTTTTCTGTTGAATCAGGCGGAAGGCGGAAAGATATTTGTTTGATATCCCGAAATGACACAAATTGTTTTTTGTCTTCATCCCAAAGCCGGAAAGCGAGTGATTGCAGGCTTGTTTTTAAGGTGATTGTCGGTACGTTTTTTAATGGTTCGTGATGTTCATGAGCAACTTCAAGCTTATAGTTGGGCACCTTTGGGCTCAAATGGTGAACGTGGTGGTAACCGATATTGCCTGTCAGCCATTGAAGGAGTTTCGGGAGTTTATAAAATGAACTGCCTTCCACAGCGGCCTGAACGTAGCTCCAGTTTTTATCTGCTTCAAAATAAGAGTCTTCAAATGTATGCTGTACATAAAACAGCCACACGCCGATTGAACCTGAGATCAGAAAGATAGGGCCTTGCACAAGCAAAAACGATTGCCAGCCAAAGATCAAGCAGCAAACAGCAGCCAATGATACAATTGCCAGGTTTGTAAGGTACGTGTTCACACGCTCCTTACGTCTTGCGCCTTTTTTGTTAAAACGGTTGGTGATCAGAAAAACATAAATTGGTCCGAGAATAAACATGATAAACGGATTTCTATAAAGTCTGTATGCAAGTTTTGTGCGTCTAGGTGCGGCTTTATATTCGTTTACCGTTAACAGCCAGATGTCGCCTGTTCCGCGTTTATCCAGATTGCTGCTGGTCGCGTGATGAATCGAATGGCTGTGCTGCCATTGAAGGTAAGGGAATAAAGTCAGAATACCTGTCAGAAAACCGAGAATATGGTTATAGCGCTTTTGTTTGAAAAATGATTGATGGCAGCAGTCATGAAAGATAATGAAAATTCTTGTTAAAAACCCTGCGGCAATCACTGTTAATGCTAAAGTAAGAAGATAGGAGACATTGAGGCTGAAATAAGCAAGAAACCACAGTCCGAAGAAAGGAATAAACGTGTTTAAAAGCTGAATCAGACTGTTTTTTGTTTCGGGCTGAGCAAAAGCAGCGACTTGCTTTGTCAGCAGTTTTTGTTTATGGGCAATGGTTTTTTCAGTCATAGTAAGTATCCTCTCATTGTGTGTCTCGGTTAAGTATACGCTAATGAGAGGAGTCCTTTGTAGTAGCACACATCATGCATCATACATGACATTTGTCATATGCCCTCGTGCAGTAAGCTGTTTAATGCTTGTCGATCCATATTCGTGATTTGCCCGAATCAGCTTCAATCCTGCATGTTCCCTCTATAGGGAACGTGGCAATTGGAGAGGTATGCCCGGCATTTATGTTTGCGATGACGGGGAGGCCGGATAATTCTTTTTTTGTTCTAATCATGGCTTTTACGTGATCTATTGATACGTTTGATGCTTTTTGGAACCTGCCGATCAATATCCCCTTTACATTTGGAAAAGAAGGGAGGTGGATGAGCGATTGTAAATCGCGGTCAAACATGTTTGCGTCTGACATATAATCATCTTCAATCAGTAAAATTGTATTTTCTGTTTCCGGAAAATACTCCGTTCCCTGCAGCAAATTAAGTGTACACAGGTTGCCGCCAATCAATGTGCCTTCAGCATAGCCATCCTGGATCACAATAGGACCGGAATGAGGGTGAAAGTGCCTGTTTTCTTGATCTAAAAACCATTGATCATCACTCCACTCTTGTGATGGCAGGATTTCAAAGGCTTCATCCGAAGCGCAGCAAGCCAGAAAATAATCTTTTATATAGTCCAATCCTTTTTTCATTGCAAACGTAGAAAAGTGGGGGCCTGAATATGTAACGAGACCGGTTTTTTGATAAATGGCATTGGCGAGAGCCGTAATATCGGAATAGCCGCAAAGAATTTTTGGATTCTGTTTGATTTTCTCGTAATCAAGATAACGCAGCAGCTGATTGCTGTTGAATCCGCCGAGTGTTGTTAAAATAGCTTTGACGTCGGGATCAAAAAAGGCGCTGTGCAGATCACTTACTCTTGATTCGATAGAGGATGACTGGAATTCGTTTAACTCCTCCGCGTGTTCAGCAATGGTCACCCGAAAACCCAATCGTTCTAATGTCGTTTTTGCGTGCAACTTTGCTTCATTTGTTAATACGGACATGCTGGTGGCGGGAGACACGATTCGAATTTCGTCTCCCGGTTTCAGTTTGGGTGCAAACACTTCAGGTCCTCCTAAACAGTTTTACACCATTACAGCATATCTCGGCATATTCTTCCAGACTTTTTTAGAAATCCGTCCATTTAATGCTTCCTGATTGTGTATCGTAGTCAATGGATACTTCAAATTGATGCTTTTCATAAAAATGAATGAGTCTGTCCACATGATTCCAATCCCGTTTGGCTATGTCGCCGGTAACTTTCGGGATATTGCAGTCTCTGGCAATATCTTTTAAATATTTCATACAAATAGAACCGAAGCCGTAATTCGGAGGCCCTTTAATATCCCCAATATGAATGGCATCGTCCTGATAGGATGCTACAAGTGAAAAGCAGCTTTTCCCTCTATAAGCTGTTTCACAATCTGTGAGCATAATTTTGCATGTTTGGCCATCATCAATCGAGGAAACAATCATCCAATCTTCATCTTTCGATTGATCAATACCAAGCACTCTGGCATCTTTCGATAGGTCCTTTATATTTTCCTGCATGCGATAAATTTGAAATTCTAAATGATTCAGCTCTTCTTCAAGCTCTTGACGGTTTTTTTCCTTAGTGGTAATCAAAATCAAACCCCTTTCAAAAAATAGTTAGAAACACAGTAACCAATTGTAGTAGATAGAAGAGGCGTTTGTAAATGATAAATCCATAATTGCTAGAATTTAGTGCAAGGAAGGTTTGATTGGTTTGAAGAGAGGAAAAAGAAAAGTAACCCGTTGCAAAAGGAGGAATATGAATGCCGATTGATTCATTGATTAAGAAATTGCGTTATGTCCAATTGGAACCCCCGGACAAAATTCTCTCGTTATATCTCAACACAGATATGAGGGATCCAGAGCAGCAGGGGGGAGAATGGAAAATTGCCCTTAAGTCAGGGTTCGGCAGATTAAAAGAATATCTGGCAGCAAGTGACCCGGAGGAAGAAAAGTGTCTGAATGCAATCACGGACAAAATCTATCTGCACCTTAACGGAATAGGAAAAAACATGCCGCGCAGCCTCGTATTTTTTGTTTCGAATAGCGGTATATGGGAAGCGATCAGGCTTCAAATTCCTGTTGAAACAAAATTTTACTGGGAAGAGACAGCTGTACTTGATCAGCTGGAGAATTTGCGCAAAACGTATCCAAGCACGGCTTTTATTTTAACGCAGCAAAATGAAGTGAAAATAATTGAAACCGTTTTAGGCAAAATTGAAGCGGTGGAACATTATGAATATGACGTAATCAATGAATCATGGGAGAGCAGCCAGTCTTCTAAAACCGCATCGGCTTCATTAGAAGAGGAACAAATGAAGAATCATGTAACGGAGAATCAAACGAGACTGTACAAGCGGCTGGCGGCCAACCTCGACCAAAAGGCCGCGGCAAAAAAATGGGAGCGGATGATCATTGCCGGTGATAAAGAAACGGCTGACATCCTTGATCAGCATATGAACAAACCCATTCACTCGAAAATCCCAAAAAATTTGCTGAATGAAAATGAACACAAGGTTGTTGATCATTTAATGCAAGAGGCATAAACCAAAAGGCTGGTGCTTTTAATGCACCGGCCTTCTGAAGTGTGTCTAATTTCTGACGAAGCCATCGAAAACGTTGACATCTCCGTTGAATTTGCATACGATTTGGATAGCCAGTACAAATTAGGAGAGGTCACCAAATGAATCAAACAGAAAATAAACCGAAAAATTATACTGGAATTGTCCTTACACTGACAGTTCTGATTAACGGTTTAATCGCAGTGCTGTTTTTTATGCCCAAATTAGATCAGTTCAGCCATGCGAATATTCACATTTTGCCAATGCTGAATGCGATATTCAACAGCTTTACGTTTATCTTCTTATTGGCGGCACTGATTATGATTAAACAAAAAAACATTAAGGCGCATAAACGCTTTATTTTAGCTGCTTTTACGACAACATTATTGTTTTTGATTTGCTATGTCACATACCATTCGATTGCGGAGAATACGCTGTATGGCGGAGAAGGTATTATGCGTCCGATTTACTTCTTTATCTTAATTACGCATATCTGCCTTTCTGCAATCATCGTGCCGCTTGCGCTGTTTACGCTGATCAGAGGCTTCAGCATGCAGGTTGAGCGCCATAAAAAAATTGCCAGATGGACAATGCCGCTTTGGCTGTATGTCAGCCTTACAGGCGTTATTGTATATTTGATGATATCACCGTATTATTAAAAGCCATACTTTGTATGGCTTTTTTGAGGTTTGTAAACATAACAAAAGCCCAAATATCGTTTTGGGCTTTGTCAGTAAATTGACAGGCTCCTTTAATGAGCCGTTGATTCCATGGTTTCAAGTGTTGCAACTTGTAAAGATTTTTCAACAGTTTTCGTTTTTTCTTTTACTTTTTCCGCGTACGTGTAATCACCGTAGCAATACGGATAACGGAAATTGTTTTCATTTCCTCCGCAAGTATAGAGCCCGGGATTTTTTTCGACTTGCTGCTCGGAGTATTGTTTTGCCAATTCCTCAGTATGCGTTCCTCCATGTTCAGCTACAAAATCAATATAACCTGCCCCCATGTTGTAGCTTTGAATAATCGTATCCAAATCCACACCTTTTTCTTTACCGGTTTTGTACATGAGGGTAAATTGTTTGATGCCTTGTTTAATACTGAGTTGAGGGTCTGTTATCTCATTACGCTTTAACCCTAGAGATTCAGAGGACTGCATCGGATCATTGCCTTTTCCTTTTGACTCCTGATACATCATGCCGAGTATCAGCGATGTGTAATTGGAGAGTCCCCGGTTTTCAAGCTCGTCCTCAACCAGCGGTTTATAATCAGTTAAACGTTCGAGGACAATTGTTTTTGTGTCAATCGGAAGTTTTTTGATTAAATCGCGGTTGAACATAAGCAGGACCAATAAAAAAGAGGCCATGACAAAGACAGAAATCATCATAAAACCCGCAGCAGCGAAACAGCCTTTTCTCTTTTTCTTCACTGTGTTTCACCCTCAATGTTTGCAGCAGTATGACTTTTTCATTATGACACAGAACGTATACCAGACCAAGTGAAAACCTGATTTGAAACATAAATTTAAACTATGAGATTTAATTGGAACAAGAAGAGACAGGTTTGCATGAAAGGTCATTTGTTATAAGATAAAACTATGAAATAAGAAAGGTGAGACACATGACTGAATTTCGAGAAACGGACCGTGCGAATGAAACGGTGACCGATTTGGACGAAGAAACTTTATTTCTAGTCGCACAAACCTTCAAAGCGCTTTCTGATCCTACGAGAATCAGAATTCTCCATTTGCTTTCTCAGGGTGAACATGCTGTGAACGGGATCGCTGAGAAACTGAATTTACTGCAATCAACAGTATCCCATCAGCTCAGGTTTTTAAAAAATCTACGGCTCGTGAAATCGCGCAGAGAAGGAACATCAATCTACTATTCTCCCGAGGATGAGCATGTTTTAGATGTGCTTCAGCAAATGATCCATCATACAAGACACGATTAAAAAAGACATCCTTGCTGCCGCATTTCGCGATTAAGCAAGGATGTCTTTTCCTTTACTGTGCCCATTTTGTTCCAGCCCGTTTCTGCTGATTTTGATGACAATAGAGGAAAAACCGATATAATAGACGGCGATCAGAAAACAGACGCCAATCGTGAAAGGATCAGTTCCGATAGACTGGCTGTAAGATCCCAGGCTGTGTAAATCAGGCGCGGCAAGGTACAGCTCTGTTACACGATAAAGAAATCTCGATATAAATAGGGTTAGCAGAATAAGCTCTACCCAAATATGAGTCCGAAAATAAATTTTTCCTCTGCGTTTTTCAAAGGAGAGATTTTTCCTGGCGAAAAAAACCAGCAGACATCCGCCAAGAATGCCGATAATGAAATATCCGTATAAAAAAGGATGAATGAGGCTGAAGATGGTGAGACCGAATGCGAATATTGAAAAAAGAATCATACGAGTAAAAAGCCAGCGAGGCTTCAGCGGCTGATATCCGATGGATCGTTTGATTTTTTTATACAGAAAAAAGACGATAATCATGACAGGATAAACGCTTTGAAGTGTAAGATGCATGATGTGATATCCCCTCCGTTGAGAAGTGTATGCTTATCCGTTTTGAAATAGTAGTCTAAATAAAACAATGATCATAAAAAAAGAAGGGGAGGCCCCTGTTTTCATAACATATGCACGATGCCTTTAGGCTGCATAATAGATATGCCCAAGCCTCATAAAATGGTATGATAATATTGGAAAATAAAAGCGGAAGACAAGGTGCGAAGAAATGAAACTGGAACGTATGTTAGCGATGGTGATGTTATTAATCAGCAAAAAACAAGTGCAGGCTGCTGAGCTAGCTGATTTGTTTGAAGTATCAGTCAGAACGGTTTACCGAGATATTGATACGATCAGCAGAGCGGGCATTCCGATTGTAACCTCACAAGGCGCCGGGGGCGGGATCAGTGTGATGGAAACATATCGGCTTGAAAGAGAGTGGCTGAAAGAAGAGGAGCTATTTGCTATTGCTTCCGCTTTGCAGAGCGTCTCATCGATGTATGAACCCGCTTCTCACAGCGCGGCTTATCAAAAAATAAAACATCTCATATCTGACCAGGCCGCAGAGGCATTTAAGCGTGAAACGGAAAAATGGTTTATAGACATGACGGCATGGGGACAAACAGAGGACCAAAAGGCGCTTCGAGAAAACATCAGTGATGCAATCGATCGGTCGTCAACCATATCATTTACATATACAAATGCAAATGGGGAAATACTTCTCCGTGAAACAGAGCCTTACACGTTGGTGTGCAAGACAGGCCGCTGGTATTTATACGCCTACTGTCTGGTTAGAAACGATTTCCGCTTTTTTAAGTTAAGCCGAATGAAAGATCTGACTGTTTTACAGCAATCATTTAAGAGAAAAGACATACAGCTGGAGACTCTGCCTTGGGATGCGAATTGGTATCGAAAGGATCGTTTAACTGAACTGGTCATTCTTGTCCAGCCCGGTGCGCATCAGCGTATAAGTGAGTGGTTTGGAAATGATGTCCTTCAATTGGATGAAAATGAAGCCTGCCGAGCGGTGATATCTCTGCCTGAGGATCAATGGCTGATCGGTTTCTTGCTGCAATTTGGCAAGGATATTGAGGTCCTGGAACCCCTTCATATCCGGGAAAAGGTAAAAGAAACGATTTTTCATATGCAAAAAATATATGAAACCTGACACAATGCTGTCAGGTTTCTTCTTTTATAATCTAGGTAAAAAGGAGGTATCATATGAGCTATTCACATATGACACATTTAGAACAAAAGCGCTTTTCAGGGCTGTCACAAAGAACAAGCAATGCATTGGAAATGACGGAAAAAAGACAAATCCCGCTCTTATGGAATCGATTTTGGCAGCAGGATACGAGCATGTTACTCCCGCCTAATAAAAAGGATCAGAGCATTATCGCTTTATACTCTCATTATGAACAGCAGGAGAATGGGTTTTACACATTTTCTGTCGGCGCTTTTACCGAGCATAGCGACATGCTTCCGGAACCTTATGAGGATATATATTTACCGGCTTCCGCTTATGCTGTTTTCACTTCAAGAATCGGTCCTATTGAAGACATTGTACTCGACACATGGAAGGAAATTTGGACTTGGGACAAGCGCCATTTGCGTACGTTTTCGGGAGACTTTGAGCAGTATGATCAAAGTGCGCTTTCACCGCAGCGGGCGCAGGTTAAAATATTTGTCGCCATAAACTTGGTATAACACTCTTGAAAAACTAATGGTATTAGTTAATAATAAAACTAACATCATTAGTTTTTTATTCAGGAGGAGTATTATATGAGAATCATTCAGAATCAAACTGTGCGGCAGCTGACGTTTTATCCGACATTATTTCCGGTCAATTGTTATCTTGTAGAGGAAGAAAATGAAGTAACCTTAATTGATACTGGTCTTCCGAACAGCTATAAAGGGATTATCCAAGCAGTGAATCAGCTTGGAAAACCGTTACAACACATTTTACTGACTCATGCGCACGGTGATCATGTCGGTTCGCTGGATGCACTGTCCCAAGCTTTTCCTCATGCAAAGGTTGTCATATCCGAGCGTGATTCATTTTTGTTAAAAGGTGATGTTTCTTTGCGGAAAGATGAACCGCAGACGCCTATAAAAGGAGGAATTCCAAAAAATATCAAAACAAAGCCTGACGTTTTGCTAGCGGGTGGCGAAACAATCGGTTCTCTCCTTGCGATTTCAACCCCAGGTCATACCCCGGGTAGCATGTCGTTTCTGGACACAAGAAACGGAATTGTAATAGCTGGGGATGCATTTCAATTACGGGGGGGAATAGCCGTTTCCGGCCAGATGAGATGGACATTTCCTTTTCCGGCCTTCGCCACTTGGAATAAGGAGGCTGCTGTAAGAAGCGCGGAATGGCTTGTTGACAAGGCGCCAAGCTGTCTTGCGGTCGGACATGGGAATTTCCTTGCTTCACCAGAACAGTCGATGAAATTAGCAATTCAAAAAGCAAAGAAGGGGGTCTGACCATGTCACCGAGAGCAGGATTACATCAAAAGATGATTATAGAGGCGGCGGCAGAGATTGCTGATCAGGAAGGAATAAACGGCGTGACACTAGCCGCACTCTCTAAAAAAATGAATGTACGGCCCCCGTCTCTGTATAATCACATAAGCGGGCTGCAGGGAATCAGAACGGAGCTTGCCGTTAGCGGTTTGACAAGGCTTTTTGATCAGATGGCTGATTCTGTCAAAGAACAGAAGGGGGAGTCCGCCTTGCTCTCTTTAGGCGATGCATATGTTGGGTTTGCAGTTGAAAATCCGGGTTATTATGAAGCGACTTTGCTTAAAATTCAAGATGAAAGAGCTGAAAGCCTGTCAAACCAGATTGTCAGGCTTGTGACGAAACTGCTTATTGACAGCGGTTATGCAAACGAACAGACTGTGATTCATGCAACTAGAGGGCTGCGAAGCTTGCTGCACGGATTCGCGACTTTAATCGGAAAAGAAGCGTTTGAATTAAAGGAAGACATTTCAGACAGCTTAGCATTTTCAATTCGATTATTTCTATCGGGGCTGTCAATAAACAATAAAAGTATTATGTAAACTAAATAATATATGTCTTATATTTCTGAATATTGTATAATATATCATGCAGTATATATAAGGGAGAGGCAAGAGGCGATGCATGATATTTACAAAATTGAGCAATTAGCGGCAGCATCATGGCCGTCTTATATTCAAAAACGAATGGGGAAATGGCTTCTCAGAGCGAATTTTGGCGTAACCAAACGGGCGAACAGCGTATGGACATCGGCGGACATGCCAGAAGGAGATTACCAAAAAGAGATCGAGCATTTTTATAAAAGTTTAGGTCTGCCCGTTTGTATTCAAATCAGTGACGCATCTCCGGAAGGACTTGATGATGCGCTGGCAGACAGCGGATATGAAAAGCTTGATGAATGTTTTCAAATGACAGCATCATGCTGCGATATTTTAAATTGTACTTTTGAGAACAGCCGATTTACATATAAGTGGGAGCAGGAGTCATCGTCTTCATGGATTGATGATTTTATCCGATTGGAAGAATTTTCACCCGAACGGCATTGCGGCTATACAAGCATTTTCAAGCGAATGCAGCCGTGTAAAACCTTTTTCACTATGTATGACCAAGGCAGCCTGACAGCAGTGGGCACGGCTTCCGTTATCGATGGCTATGGGGGACTTAGCAACGTTGTTGTAGCAAAGGAACATAGAGGAAAAGGGGCAGGGACCCAAGTCATCAGGGCTCTGACTGAATGGTCAATGAACAATGGAGCTAAGCATATGTACTTGCAAGTGATGAAAGAAAACTCATCCGCCGTTTCTTTGTATGAAAAAATCGGGTTCTCGCCAATATCGGAACACCATTACCGGATCAAAAAGGAGGATGGCTGATGAATTCGCTTCAAGAGATTATCTGTGAAAAACGGACATATACCCGCCTTTATTCCTCACATAAGCACGCGTACAGCCAATTTCTTTTTCCCCTTGAAGGGAATATCGATCTTGAAACAGAGGATCGGCAGGTCAAATTAAAGCCGGATCAATTTTTATATATCCCTCCAGAGTCCGAGCATCGATTCCGCTCTATTGGCAGAAATGAATGTCTTGTGCTGGATGTGCCGCTTCAGGCGATGAAAATTGAGGAGCATCATGCAGCCGCAGGGATTGAAGCTGCAATCGATCCTTTTTGGTCTTCGATCAGGCACTTATTAATAGAGGAAGCAAACACACGCTCAGCGCACTCGCTCCATCTGCTTGTTCAATACATAAAAGAAAAACTGCAAACCCATACTCATGCTTCAATCGCATACATCCATAGCCATTTGTCTGAGCCTCTGACAATACAAAAGCTGGCGGAAATTGAACATTATCACCCAGCTTACTATTCAAGCTGGTTTAAGAAACAGACAGGTAAGTCCCCTCAAGCCTATATAGCTGACCTCCGCCTTGAGGAAGCGAAACGGATGCTGATTGAGAAAAATGTTACGCTGACTGTCGTGAGTCAATCGCTCGGCTTTCAAAACCTTTCTTCTTTTACAAGATGGTTTGCAAAAAGTACAGGTGTATCGCCACGAATGTACCGGAATACCTTTCATTCAGATAAAAAAATATGAGCTTTTGGTTAAACATTTAGCAGGTGTCTCTTTTAAAATAGTAAGAAAAAGGAGATATAATGATGGCTGTAATTGAAGATTTTGAAAAACTGGATATCAGAACTGGCACCATTATCAAAGCGGAAGAATTCCCTGAAGCAAGAATCCCGGCGATTAAACTGTTCATTGATTTTGGAGGAGATATCGGCATTAAACAATCAAGCGCGCAAATCACAAAGCGCTATTGCCCAGAAGAACTGACCAACACACAAATTATCGCTGTCGTGAACTTCCCGCCGCGCCGAATTGCAGGTTTTAAATCCGAAGTCTTAGTCCTCGGCGGCATTCCCGGCCAAGGCGATGTCGTCCTGCTTCAACCTGAACAACCATTACCAAACGGAACAAAAATCGGATAACACAAAAAAGACGTTTGCCTAAGAGGCAAACGTCTTTGCGTATTGAGGCGATGCACCACACGCCACATTCGTGTGTGCCGCAAAGGGCATGTACATCGGCTTACACAATTCAGCTCATCGCTATATGAATATAGCATGACGGGGGAGGAAATGCAAGGAGTACTTTGTGTTATTGTGATTAAATTTGTTGTGAAAATATGAAATGAAGAGAAATAGGGTAGATTACTGTACAATGATTAGTTTGTATTTGATGATTTGAAACCGGTAAAAGTCATTTTATGACCTGAGTGTGACCCCCACTGTGACCCGAAGTGTACATGTAAGAGTTGTCATAAACATAGTTAAATCAATAAAAATGTACTAAATAATAAGGTGAATACAGGGGAGGAGTGTGACCTGGGTTTTTAATTCAGGTCTTTTTTTATGCACAAGAAAATGCCTATCTAGAGATCATAGGCATTAAATATTATTATCAATATCTTCATTTATTTTTTGGCTAAGTTTCTGAACCTTCTCTTTAACATTTGAAACAGCTCTTTTTTGAATTTCATCAAAGTTCTCCTGAATATAGTCCATGACACTTCTTATTAGAACTTCACTTTCAAAATTGAATATCTCATTTATTTCTGACTGTTCTTCATCTGTTAGGTGATGGTATTGAAGTTGATTAGCATTTCCTTCAGCAGCTACATCAATCCTAACTTTAGTTGTTCTGGTTGTACAATTTCATATTCACCTTCTGCATACTCTTGCTCCGCATAATGGCTTCCCCATTGACAGAGCTCCTGCAAGATAGGTTTAAGAGATTCTCCAAGTTCAGTTGATGAATATTCAACCTTCGGCGGTACTTGATTATACATCTTTCTGCTCACAAGTCCACTGGCTTCAAGCTCTCTAAGTGTTTGAATCAGCATTTTCTGAGTTATATTTGGGATAATGCGCTTTAATTCACTCGTTCTCTTTGGTCCATTCATTAAAAAGTATAATACAAGTCCTTTCCATTTTCCGCCAATAACTTCCTTTGTCACTTCAAACCCACAGCTAAATTTTTTCATGTCTAAAGCTCTCCATTCCACATTTATTACTTTTTAGTTACTATATCACAAAAAAGTGGGTACTTCCGATAATGTGCTTACTGAAGGATACTATATCTTGTAAGTTGTTCTTCAAGTACTTAAAGGTACTAGACATAAAATAAAATTAATTCTAAAGGAGTGTTAAGTATGGGTAAATTTGAAGGTAAAATAGCGCTTGTAACGGGTGGAACAAGTGGGATTGGTCTTGCTACAGCACAAAAATTTGTAAACGAAGGTGCATATGTTTATATCACGGGACGTAGACAAAATGAACTTGATAAAGCTGTTAACCAAATTGGCAAGAACGTAAGCGGTGTTCAAGGTGATATTTCTAAGCTTGAAGACTTAGACAAACTATATGACATTATAAAGCAGGAAAAAGGTAAGTTGGACATTCTTTTTGCTAATGCAGGCATCGGCAACTTCCTTCCATTAGGTGAAATTACTGAAGAGCAGGTTGATAAAACGTTCGACATTAACGTTAAAGGAACCATCTTTACTGTTCAAAAAGCGTTATCACTATTCCCGGACAAAGCAGGTTCTATTATTGTAACGGGCTCTACTGCTGGATCAATTGGCAACCCAGCGTTTAGTGTATATGGAGCATCTAAAGCAGCATTAAGAGCACTAGTTCGCAACTGGATTCTTGACCTAAAAGGTACTGAAATCCGTGTAAATGTGGTTAGTCCAGGAGGTATTCTTACACCTGCCTACGATGAGCTTTTTGGTGATGCACTTGAAGAAGTAATGGAAAATAGCAGAAATACTGTTCCAGCTGGAAAAGTTGGGACACCTGAAGAAGTAGCAAACGCTGTATCTTTCCTTGCTTCAGACGAAAGCAGTTACTTGACGGGTGTTGAATTGTTCGTAGATGGCGGGCTAGCACAGGTATAATTTCACTGCGCAGAGATTACAAATAGTCCCCAAAAAAGGTTAATGGGGATTTACTTGAAGAAGTCGTATAAAAAAGTCGTTTACCTTAAAGGACAGGGAATTCGACTTTTTTATGTTTGAATTTGATTAACGTTGTAAATTCGCATTTTCCTGGGGCTACCACTAAATGACCTGTAAAAAAGATTACTTTGTGAATAAATGTACTTAAAGTAACGGGGGCGTTAGTTGAAGAACAAACAACACCGTTGTTGTAGTAAATGAGGTCATTTGTTGTACAAAAAAAGGATAGTTGAATACAGGCATTTTCACCCTGTTCATCTATCCTCTCTTTTTGTTTATAAAATGTGTGACATTTTATTTGGTTGCTTAATTATTAATAATATTAAACATTTTCTTGACTTTTAATAAAAAATAATATCCCTGTCCTTGTATTCTAATACTTTTGAAAATATTTAAAGGATTCCTTATGTCCTGAATAACCACAAATGCTGCATACATAATCACCTGTGCTTGTACCAAGGTAATACTCTTTATCGGGTCTATTAGGATGGTCACAAGGTGGATTCCCTTTTTCTTTCCAAGCTTTTCTTAACTCAGCTGCTTCGCTCATTTGCATACTAGTATTCTCCTTTCCAGTTCTAAAAAATAGTATACACCTACCAGAGTAATATATTCCAATTAAACAAAATCTATGTAAACGAACCATTTGAAACAGGAGAATAAGGAGACTTTCGCTTCCTTTCTAAGGATTACTTGCCTCTTGACTGAGCTAACACAGAACGAGCTTTGTTTTAGAATCTTTACTGTATCTTCCATCTCTTAAGACTTTAGATGCCAGTTTTGCAGTTTTCGGGCTTGATGTCTTCTTTTTACTAGGTTTCCCGTTTTTTCTTTTAGACATTCGAATCACCTCCGCACTATATATTGCATTATGTATCTTTGACAAACACAATATATTGATTTTCTTTTTGAGAAATACCTGAGGGATTTACAGATATCAGACCGCCGGACGGAATGTACAAACTGAAATTCGATCCTGATAAGAAAAACTGGTATGAGTCAGCTTCACAGGAGTACATTGACAGCCTCCACGGCAGTCTAAGGCTCCATTACAGGGCGACTTCGGATTTCTATGGCACGGTAACATTTCGTTAAAAAAGGCATCACTAAAGACAACACCTTAATTCAGGAGCATAGACTGACTTTATTAAATTGTAAGGAGTCGCATGCGCTAACACACGTAAAACTTGACAGGGTAGTGACTCAGCCGCCGCAATAATTGAGGATAGGATGCCTTCTGTGTTTCCCTATTTACACATGCATCTGAAAGGCGAAAGCTGCCATTAAGTGCTGACGAAGGAAGGGTGTATCGTTTCTGACGATGCAGGACAAGCCATAAGTATACGAACCCAATTTTGGGTTGGTTGAACCTGTTAGGGACCTTGACACAGTAGGCTTGTTTGGGGAATAACCAACGGCAAATAGGGTGAACACACGGATACCACAAGTGGATATACAATCAAGTTTCAGTCGCCTGCCTGAGTTTGTTTATTTTTTTTTACAAGCAAATTCAGGCAGACAACTTGTCCAGCCGTTGTCCACAGTCTCAACCAATCAAGCAAAAAATTAAAAGAAAAGTCAAGACAAATAACAAAGAAATTTGTGAGGTTCACTATGAACCTGCCAAGGTGTAGTTCAAGCTGAACCAGACCCTTTGGTTAAGTATATATACTTAAATAAAACCAACAAACGACAGTTCAGTCTGAACCATCGTTTCTCCAGAAGTGGGGAATGAGACAGAGAGACATCATGTAGTTCTGTTACTTTAAGTAAGGTCGTATCCAATACGTATACGACCTTAAATCACTCGTTGCCGAATAAGCAACGACTCAATCCACGACTACAATGAGGTCGTAGACAAAACAACCACGACCTCGGTATGCTCGTTGGTGAAATAACAACGACCTGACAAAGAACATGGGCATAAATGAGAGGAACAAAAAGGTGATAAAAACATTATTCTTAGTTTTACAAATATTTGATAATATTGATAATAGTTTCAAAAAAAAAAGAGCAGTTTTATGTTGGTAAATTTATTAGAGGAAATTCGGAAAACTGAAGCAAAATATGTAGATGAACGGAGGAAAAGTTAAAATGGCAGTTACTTATTGGACAGGGGAAAATCTTACACTGCGAGCGATCCAACCTGAAGATATCGTTATTTTTGAATCATTAGATGATGAAATTTTACGAAATATGGACTCTCTTCATTTTCCTCGTTCAGCTAATAACATGAGAGAATGGGTAGAAGAACAATTAGAAAAAGATGAATTCCGTTTTATTGCAGTTGATAGAGATAATAATATAGTAGGTATGATCGAAACCTTTGACTGTGATAGGAAAAATGGTACCTTCGATTATTATTTAGCTGTATTTGAGCCATATAGAGGTAAAGGATATGCCAAAGAAATGATCTTGATGGTTCTTCGCTTCTTTTTTTTGGAGCTGGCTTATCAAAAAGTAAATGCAACTGTTTATTCTTTTAATAATCCATCCATACGATTACATGAAAAATTAGGTTTCATGAAAGAGGGACAACTAAGAAAGATCATTTTCACTAAAGGTGCCTATTATGATGGTATTTGCTTTGGGATGACAAGAGAAGAATTTGAACTGAATCATGGTTAATAGTACTTGTGCACCGATAAAGTATTGAGTTCCAATAAAATAATGGTTTATCCATAAAACAAAAGTTTGCAAATTAGGGAGAGAACATGCTTAATGCAGGTTCTTTTTTTATTCAATTATTAAATCATTTGAATAATTGTCGATATTTAACATGTGTAAAGATGAAAAGGGTGCTCTAAGGTTATAAAAAGCTCTGAAAGGATTGTGGTTATCGATGGTAAATGAAAACTCAAGTGATCTTATTTATGATCCAAAATTCTTAGCATTTTGCAGTTTGGCTACTGAAGGGTATGGAGGGAATAATCCAACTCCTTCATCCATTAGTTTTAGTGAATTCTGTGAAAAACTAGAGAAAAATAAGGTCGTTGAACCCGAGAATAAAAAAAGCTCACTTGACATAAATAAGTCTTTAGATTATTGGAAATCTAGATTAAATGGTGGAGGTAGCCTTTCTGCAATAGATTTGAAGGTATTAGATATTATTAAAAAAGCTTACAACTTAGGCATGGTTAACAAAGATAACATGTTACTACGTAACGAAGCAATTAGTGCTTATAAGAACTCAATCTGAATATGAAAATAGCGCCCTTTTAATTATTGAATTTATTTTCTTGTAAATGCTCCTCATGTTCTCTGATGTTTGCTATTTCTTGTTTGAATAACAATTGCTATGACCGCAGATTTAGTTGGTGCATAAAGAGGAAGGGTGTGAACCCTTTCCTTTTTATATTGTATTATTGATAATAGCTAAAACAGTTTTTATGCCAGTATCGTTGCGTGTTGCCCCCTCAAACACTCCTCATCAAACAGTTGTATTTGTATATGGAACTTTCCAAATAATCTGTTGATGAAAGTGTTATTTCCTCTTCTTGAAAAATCCTTCTTTCTTTTCTGTTTTTAATTTAATAATTACTATACTATTTTTCCGCTTGACTTTTTTACTGTAGCCTTTTAAAGTATGGAATGTTGTTTAGACTATATTTTACGACTTGATACTGAAATTAAAGGTGGCTACTTAGATGAAACAAAATGGAAATCCTTGGGCGCTATTGCCACTAGTCTTATTTGTAGGCCTATTTGTCGGCTCTGGTGTATTGACTGGAGATTTCTATAAATTGCCGATATTGATTGCGGCAATTATAGCATCAGCTTTCGCGCTTACATTTAACCAGAAGCAATCTCTCAATCAGAAAATAGAATGGTTTGCTTCCGGGGCGGGACATCCTGATATTATTATTATGGTTATCATTTTTATATTAGCGGGTGCTTTTGCTTCTGCAGCTGAGGCGATGGGAGCGGTACACTCAACCGTCAACCTTGCTTTGAGCATTATTCCGAAGCAGTTTATACTGCCAGGGCTTTTTATCATTGCTTGTTTTATTTCTGTTTCGATGGGAACATCGATGGGGACGATTGCCGCAGTTGCTCCAATTAGCGCCGGTTTGAGCGGAGAACTTGGCTTGCCTACTGCAATCGCTATTGCAGCTGTTGTCGGCGGAGCTATGTTTGGAGATAATCTTTCTTTTATTTCGGACACCACCATCGCGGCAGTACGGTCACAAAAAACACAAATGATGGATAAATTTAAAACGAATTTTTTGATCGTTTTGCCTGCTGCTATCATAACTATCATTTTATTATTTTTTATACCGACAGGACACGTAGGACATATCGGAGCTGAATCTTACAGCTGGTTTAAAGTACTTCCTTATGTTGCTGTGTTAGTATTTGCGTTAATTGGTTTTAATGTGGTGGCTGTCATTTTTGGGGGATTAATCTTAACAGGGATTATAGGGTTTGCAAGCGGCAGCTTGACGCTTGAGTCTTATTTTAAAGCAATTACGGATGGAATTGCCGGAATGTCTGATCTTATCATCCTTTCAATGTTAATTGGCGGAATGGTCGGCGTCATGAAACAAAACGGAGGGATTGACTTTTTGGTGGGATTCATTTCCAAAAGAATCAATTCAAAAAAAGGTGCTGAAGCCGGTATTGCCGGATTGGTCAGTGTTACTAACCTAGCTACTGCCAATAATACGATTGCTATTATTGCAGCCGGACCGATAGCCAAAAATATCTCTGATGAATTTAAAATTGACAATAGAAAGTCGGCAAGTATCTTAGATATCTTTTCCTGCGTGATACAAGGTTTAATTCCTTACGGTGCGCAGATGTTATCGGCCGGGAAGTTTGGGAATATTTCACCTGTCAGCATCTTGCATTACTCTTTCTATCCAGTTTTAATCGGGATCTGCGGCATCATAGCAATTATATTCGAACTGCCAAAATTCACAAGAAATGCGAAATGAATATAAAAAAGGTACCAAATGGTGCCTTTTTCTTTTTTTGCCAAAATTCGTAAAAGCATATAGAAATGATGAAAAACGAAGATAGAGGGTGTAATGAAAACAAGCTTTCACAAGGGTCTTAAAGCCCTTGTTATTTTTTATGTCTTCTAATTTTTAGAGGTTTATTTATTTGGAGACGTGTAGATTGTTTTAAGGAAGGATCATTCGAGGATATGGAATAGCATTACCAGTATTTATATCAAACTCTTGTTCTTGTTCATATTGAATAAGGACCATTTGTTCTGTTGATATTGGATCAACAAAGAAGTGAGTCAAATTGCAAAGAGATTGAGGGACAATCAAATGGACATCAATGATGCTTCCAGAACATTTAACGCAACGATGCATCAAAAATTGAAAAACCATCCTTAGATGATCAAAAAATTGAAGAGATGGATCTTCTCGTCTTTAAGGCTCTTGAATTTAAAAAAGAGTTGCAATTCAAGCTGTATAAAAACGGATTCGTGAAAATATCGCTCGCAGAGTCCATTACATTAATTTTGAACAACTAGCTACACGTTAAAGATCAACATAACAATACAGTCTATATCAACATGAAAAACATCATAGGAGTTACATACAATGATTGATTCTTTTGATTACCACGTAAGATTAGCTGCATCTCCTGCACTTAAAAAAGATTTTGGAATCAAAACAAAACAAAGTCTAGATTATTCGAGATACCTGAAGCGCCCAGAATAGACATTGTAAATCCGCAAATGAAGCTTTTCATCAGAGTTTCAACTGAGATTACAAAACTGTTTTACAGATTTGTTCCTGAAAAATGTGTCCACACGTATTCAATTGATGAATTTTTTTTAGATGCAGGAAAAGAAGATCCTGAAGAAATGGCCAAAGCAGCGTGTGGAGAGAGTTCGGTTTGATGTGTACTGTAGGCATTGGGGATAATATGTTGCTCAGTAAGCTTGCGCTTGACCTGGAGAGTAAGAAACGAAGAGTAGTATCGCACGTTGGAGATATGAAGATGTGCCAAATAAAGCTTTAGAATGTTCATTAGTTGTTGTCTAAAATGTGGGGATAGGAGGGAGGATAGAAAGGAACCTGAACCGAATGGGGATATCGACTGTAGGCCAGTTAGCCAAGTTTCCCTTAGAGCTGCTTGAACAAAGTTCGGAATAAAGGGTAACAAGTTGTTGACATAAGAGTTAAAACCCTTCTCAATGAGAAGGGCTAAACATTAAACAAAAAACTTGGTCGGTTGAATTGAAGTAATATTCCTTTTAGCTTCATGGAACTCTTTGTCATTCGAGGATGAAAAGCCACTAAACATTGCTAATCCAACGACAACTGACAAGGTGGCTAATGCAACTTTAAATTTCATATAAACACTCTCCTCTTTGTATTTGGATTCGGGCATCCACCATGACGTCAAAAAAGGTGGTTGAGTTTTCAAATTGCCCTATCTCCTTACAATAATTAGCCGTGTCAAGTGCTAACTCCTCTAAATCTGGATACATAACATTATCTTTAAGTACAGAAAAAGTTCGGAAAACTGTGCGTTTATCTATAGAGTCGATATATAAAGCCTTTAGGTAATTAAACTCAGCAACTAAGACATCATCGTTTATGGCTTGTGCTTTCTCGATTCCTTTTTTATAAAGAATCAAGGCTTTTTCAATATCCTTCATTTTGAAGTAAATTTGTGTCAGTGTAAATAACGTGTGAGGGAGTAGATCGCTTTTATCGCTTTCGTACAATGAAACTGCTTGTTCAATATATTCAGCAGCTTTGTCATACTCTTTCATCTTATAATAACAGTTTCCTAAATTATATAATGATGCACCAATTAGCTTGTGTTTGTTTATGGCTTTTGAGTCTTTTATGGCTCTCTGAAGATGGGGAACTGCTTTTTCATGACTTTCCAGATCATCAAAGTTGCCTGCTACAACAAATGCACATTGTATTCGGCGAACAGTATAAGTTTTTTGGTCTTTATAAATGTTAAGGGCTGCTTCAGCATAGTGCATTGATACATGGGTTTGTTTCATGTGATAATACACTTCAGCCATTTTGAAATAAAACTCAGCTCGTTCAATTTCGTCTGTTACTAAAGCGAGCTTTTTCTCAGCAATTTTATATGACCTTATTGCTTTTATATATTCCTTCTTATCACATTCGTACATTCCTCTAAAGAAATTGCAGTAGTATTCCAGGACACCTTTAAGTTTTGTTTGGCTGCTTTCGATCTTTTCTAATAAGTCTGAAATTTTAGGGCGTTCTTCATTCAATGACTTAGGTTCAAGGTAATCCAGCATTAGCTGATGACGAAAACACATTAGAGAATAATACAGCAATAAGTCTTGGTCTTCCTTCATATGTTTAATTTCTTCTTCAATCTCTGCTTTTAATATCTCTGCATCTGGAACGGCGAACATCCGTATGTATTTATACCATTCATTGATTTTAACTCCAACTGTGGATGACGGAATTAATTGCTCCATTGAAATCCCTCCCTCTATGTATCTAATAGACTAATATGTAATACTTTATCATATTTAAATGAATGAGGAAGATTAATGTTATCTTAAAAAACGAAAAAAATACCCTCCTCAATTAAGAGAAGGGTAGGGGTTTTATCTCGGTGAATCATAATCCAGTGCATGTTCACTATCAGAAATACCTTGAGTTGTCGGGTCAACAATGATACCCATTGCAGTTAAAAATGTTAGAAGTGCATTAAATCGCTCTGTCAATTTGTCACCCAAAACCGTCAAGTCGTATATCGTACACGATCCTAGTACTTTCATCTAAGGGTTAATCAGTCGAGATCATTGAGGAATCAAAATATGGCCAAGTGATTGTTATTACTCAGCGCAACAGAAAAGAAGGAACCAGCAAAAGTAAATATTACGTTTTCATACATAAAAGATCACATTGGAAGAAATACCTTGCTTAAAACAAGAAAAAGGAGCTAAAAAGCCCCTTATAAGTTTAAACAACTTTTGTATAAATAGCCTTATAAAACCCTATTGAGTAATCAAAATAATAATTTGTAAGAGTATAAGTATAACCATTGTATTCAAGAGAAGGCTTGAAGTTTGGTATGGGACTAAGCTGATATATGGTGTCGTATTCATATTCATCATTTTTCACAACAACTTCAGATGAAACATTCGTTGCCAAGGCAGGAACAGCGGATATTAGCATGCCGAATGTTAAAGCAGAACTCAATAAAATGTTTCTAGGGTTCAATTATATCAACTCCATTTACATATTATGCATTTATTGTGCAATATCTGGAGTTTGTTTGGAAGTGAATGAAGGATCATAAAAGCCTATTTATTTTCAAAATCGTGATTTTAAACAAATTAGGGGGAACGAATAAATCAAGATATTCAGCTTTTGAAAGACCTCCAAACTGAATTGTAAACGCAGGATCATGGCTCTCAAGCTGCACCGTGATTTTGGTCTATAGGAGATTATAAATGGGTTAGGACTTCAGCTGAACGCTATTCTGTTTCATACCTGAAAATGGAAAATCTTATGAGCTGGAAAGTTATCTAAAGGACATCAAGAAGAATGATGAATTGTCTTCAGAAGCGATGGAAGATATAGGTGTGAGGCTTCCGCATTAGATTGGATACATAAATATGTAGACAGGGGCGCTGATCTGATACCAGAAACAGAGGTTCATTACATTTATCAAAATACAATGTTTCTAACTAAAGCGGAGGCAAAAGAGAAAGAAAATGATTCAGAAGTAATCGCAGTTCACCAATCCTTATTCAAAGACAGCCTTCCTTTTGGATATTTTTATTGGTATCAATTCTGTATAAAACATGTATAAACAAAGAGAGATGTGAACAATGGTAAATATCTTAACTATTATCTTGAAAAGTGACAGATTGGATGAATATCCATTATTTCAAAAGTTCTGTTCCCTCAAAGAAAAAGGGTTACGTAAAGAATCCTTTAAAGCATTATCTTCTTTTATTGATGAGGCAAAGACGTGGGATCATAATGCGAAACAGAAGTTTGCTTGTTAGCTATTTGCTTTATTTACAAACATCAGATGATATTCACCATGTACTTGTTCATCCTTTGGAAGAGGAACTTTTAAAGCCTTTACTTGAGGGATGGATGAAGAGTAATTCCGAAGATCCAAGGCCATATAGGTGGTATGGCGTGTTTTTAAATACTGAAAAACGTGTCGATTACTTACACAATGCGCTTAGACTTGGTGGCAGCAATGAACAATTATCCTTATTGATACTAATCAATTTTAATTTAGTCGCCCTTTGGTATTCATTTCATCATATATCCGAAGATTTGTATCTTGGTGATATTAAAGAAAATACAGCACTTATTACTAAGTCACTGCATTTAAACAATAAGGTAGAATGTCAACAAACAAGAAATAACAATAACGAGGCACTTAACTATTATCAAGATCTGTTGAATGACTGGGTGTTGTTTACAAAAAACAATTTATTGAATGGTGTGAAAATAAGGGCAGAAATTATCATTGGGTCAAATCCTATTATTACGAAAAATAACAATAGAATGCAGTTTTTATTTGTTTATTGCATGCTTGTTTTAAATTTACATAAAAACAACTTGATTTAGACATTTTAATCGTGAATTGATCACTTTTGCGACTGTCAGAAAGCTATACAGGTATAAAATGGAGCGGTACCCAAGAGAGCTGTTAGATAACTCTGCACATACCTAAACATTGAGCTGCATGAGATGTTGCTATTTCAAAAAGATCAAAACCATATCGATTACTCAGGATAAAAATGGTAAACTAAAGTTATAAGATTAGGAAATAATTACAAGTTTTCTAGGGCAGTGAGCAAATGTAAATATAACGGCGAATGGGTTACTGATAGTCAAGTGAAAAAATGATATTGATTTAATGGAGGATGTATGAAAGGAACATTTAAGTACAACAAACCAGGTGAAAACAGATCCGAACAGAATTTATTATCAAGAGTTCACATAAAGAGACAAGCTTAAGAGACGTTTGGATAAAGAATTTATGGTTTGAGCTTAATGATATGAATTATTTCGTAACGCGGTGGTTATTTTCAGAGGTTGAATAATGCTCAATCTTTTATACTCTGGATTTATGGCAATCGCATTAGTCACTATTGGCATCATAGGATTTTACGCTTTAATCACTTATTTGGTGTTTGCTGTCCCTTTGCAATTTGCAAGTGCTGCTGAGAAAAAGAGGAAAAAAGTTTAAATTAATCTTTTTATCTACACAGCTATAGCTTTTGTAGCTGCGTTATCGTTCTTTGTTGTGACTAATCCAACAGCTCTTGCTTGCTGTGCTAAAAAGCTTAAATTATTTCATTATGAGCATTGTTGCAGCTTTCATTTATTGGTTCTGGGACTCTATATTCTTACGGAATTGAAATAAGTTTAAATCATGAATTTCACACCGTTTACAACAAGTAAGAAGGCTGCTGTTCCAAACAATAAATATCCAGACAGTTTTTGTTTGCTTAATATCGCTTCAACTCCGACTAATGATAAAAGGGCTGCAACAAATAATTGCACAACCAACAACAATATTTCATTTTGATTAAACAGTGAGTATACGCACAAGACTAATGCTAAGCAAGAAACCGAAATTTTTGCAACCTTTAGCAAGGTATCACTCCTAATGCAGTCATGAATTAACCTTAACATGATTACGTGTCTTAATCCGAGAGCATAAAGAATCAAGATAAAAGAAGTGTTTTATTTAAAATTGGAGTTTCACTGGAACATTTTTATTCGGATTGCCATGTTTATAGCTATTTTTGGTCTGCAGGTTACTAACCAAACATCATATCCATTCGTTTTTATTATTTTTCTCTTTCTCTTTCATAAGCATATCACCCACATAAGATAAATACCGTATGATGTTAACAAGGAGAATGTTTTTCATGATTGATTTCCTTTTCTTAATGTAATGTCAAGGGTTTGGTAATGTCATGTTTGGGGAGGTTTAGCATTCGACAAAAAAACAGGAAAGTATATAAAAATGTCAGAGACACAATGCTCCATTTTAACCTATGAACCTAATGATTAAACACTGGAGGTTTTTGTATGAATAAAATTACCAATACTGGAAAGATGCAAGATATTGGTGGTATTAAGCTCTATTACGAATTTTTTGAAAGGCAAAATGAAAACATTACAGTCATATTTGAATCAGGATACGGATGCCCTTCTGCTTCTTGGGACCCTATAAAAGGTGAAATTTCAAAATTTGCACAATTCTTCATCTACGATAGAGTAGGTTTAGGAAAAAGTGAAAAAGACGATAGACGAAAAGACAGCAAGCAGTCTGTTGAAAATCTTCGTACCCTTTTAAAAAATGCGAATATTAAACCACCATATATGCTTGTTGGGCATTCATTTGGAGGAGCAAATGTAAGATTATATGCTTGTACATATCCAGAAGAAGTAGCAGCAGTTATTCTCTTAGATTCCTGCCATGAAGATCAAAACAAAATTATGCCACCACTATTCAGTGAAGAAACAAGATCTCTTTACTTTAATCAATTTTCGGTAGAAGGTTCTTTAAGTGAAATTCATGATAGTTTTGAACAAATAGACAAATGCACATCATTAGGAGATATCCCACTTATAGTTGTCAGCGCTGGTTTACAGTCTTATCATACAACTGAATCCTTCGCTGCATGGAATTTATTTCAAAGAGACTTTATTCATTTATCAACAAATAGTAAACATATTGTTGTGAAGGATGCATCACACAGTCTACATGTTGATCAACCCCAGATTATTGTTGACATTATTAAAGATACATTGAAAGAGATACAGAAATAAGTTTAGTTAAAAACTGTACTAGGAGTAAAAGCAGTACTGAAGGGTGCAGTCTCGTATTGGTTAGAGTAGGTAGCAATCCTTAAACGCTGTATCGAAATCGGCTGGATTACGCGGAATGGAGAATTCTATAAAGCGATACGATAAAGTAATCCTTTTATTATTAGTGAGGTTTAAAATGTGCGTAAAGAAAGAGGCAGATTGGTCAAGAATTTGGCGCTGAAGAAATTGCTGAATATTTAAAGTCAAAGGGTCATAAACCAAAACTTAATGTTAATCACTATCGAGTTTACTTTGGTGGCTCTATAACCATTTGACACAGGCTAAGGAGATACTACATAGCTCTTGAAGACAGAAGGCAACAAGAATATATTATTTTCCTAGTTTTTAACATTCATATTAAAATAATTGTTTTATGCAAAAGCCCGCAGTAGGACTAAAAATTAGATAAATATGGTATTGTATTTTCAACTAAAGTTTTTTGAGGTGAGCATTTTGGCTACTACATTGAATAGAAGTTTTTTAACCGAAATCAGAAACAGACTAAACAACCAAGGAATAACTTCAGATGACTTTCATATTATTCAAGAACAGAAGGCAAGGAGAATAAACTTAAATATTAAATATTTATATGATGATTATTATTACAACGCAACAATTGAAGGAGAGGGCTCTCGTATATCAAGCCAATATAGTCCAGGTGAAGTAGTTTTAACTCAAAATAAACATAATATGAATTCTGACGATCTTTTAGACAGCATCGAAGGATGGGTTAATGCATTACGAAAGGAAATAAAGAATACAATTTTAGGAAGACAAGCTGAGGAAACAGAAGAAAAATTAGCTGAGCTTGAAAATTTGGTTCGAGAGAAATTTAAAGAAGATAAAGAAACCTTTTTTACTAGGAAAGAAGCAAATGAATTAAAAGAAAAACTCAGTCAACTTGAAAAACTTTATAACGAAGCTATTAATAAAAACGTAACTAATAAGAATCAATCAAGAGAA
Organism: Bacillus sp. PK3-037; assembly: GCF_054161355.1. Classification (NCBI taxonomy): domain Bacteria; kingdom Bacillati; phylum Bacillota; class Bacilli; order Caryophanales; family Bacillaceae; genus Bacillus; species Bacillus sp. PK3-037. Next base: position 2,002,880 of record NZ_CP096408.1, read on the forward strand.
GAATATACAAAACTACATGATGAAGTTGAATTATTAAAGGAGCAAGTCGAGTACTTATCAAAAAAGAAATGGGCAACTGCTCTAATGATAAAAATAATGAATTGGACTTCACGAAATCCTGCCGCAGCTAAACAAATAGGGCAAGAAGCAGTAAAAGCACTTCTCCCAAAAGAAATTGAGGAATCACTACCGCCTAGCCTACTGCCACCTTCAGACGAACAATTAAAAAACTGATTGAAAAAAGGCGAAAAAGGCGAACTTTTCTTCATTATTGTATTTTTATAAATAGAAAACATCCTGCTTCCTTTGTTTTAGATATTACAAAGGAAGTTTTTTGTGAAAAAATGTTGAGATCTTGTGGTTTTTGTTAGGTATTTACACTTTTGTGTATAAATTTAATCTCAACTGATTAATTAAAAAATAAATGAGTTTTAAATAAAATAAGAATTTTAAAGAAATTCATTTGAATTGGAGACTGACTCGGTTACATTCCACAGTTACCTGATTGTCAAATTTTAGTTTTTTCAGAGCCCTTTCAACTAGCAATCTTGCAGATTATTATCCGAAGTTTGGTTTTAAGCCAGCTAGCTTATGGAATATAAAAGCGCCCTTTGAGGTGCCTGATGAAGTATTTATGGCTCTGGAATTAGCAGATCATTCTCTTGAAGATGTGCAAGGTGTCGTTCATTATTCAGAAGCTTTTATAAATTGAAAGCTAGATGATTGATTAGAAATTGATAAAAAAGAGGTTATCCCTGAAATTGTCATTTTGTGGATAGCCTCTTTTTTGTGTAAAGAGCTTTAAAAATGAAAAAGAAAGCTGCAAAGGGATATGAATGAAAATAATATAGACGCGAATATCGAATCATTAAACCGTAAAGTCAAGCGATTAGAGCATAAGAGCAACGATTTACGTGACCAATTAAAGGCGTACACAGAAGTCTACAAGAAGATATAGCTGAGACGCCTACCCTTTGTTTGCAAGGACCCAGATTGTTGTATAAGGATAGTATTTAAAGAGGTTATTATTGTCTTAATATCGAATAAAGATTTAAGTGTAATTTATTTTTGATGGGAGATATTTTAATGCATATCACAACAAAAAGGTTATTGATACGTGAATTTGAATTCAAAGATTGGAAAGCTGTATATGAGTATACGTCAGATATGAATGTTATGAAGTATATACCAGATGGGGTTTTAACTGAAGAAGATGCAAAAACATTTGTAAATAAAAACAAAGGTGATAACGCTGAAAATTTTCCTGTAATACTAAAAGGTGAAGATTCTCTTATAGGCCATATTGTTTTTTATAAGTATTTTGGTGAACATACATATGAGATTGGGTGGGTGTTTAATCCGAATTATCAAAATAGAGGGTATGCTTCTGAAGCAGCACAAGCTATCTTGGAATATGGATTTAAAGAAATGAACTTACATAGGATGATAGCTACGTGTCAACCTGAGAATATCCCATCATACCGAGTTATGGAGAAGATTGGAATGAGAAGAGAAGGCTTTTTTAAAAAATGTATTCCTAAAGGCAATGAATGGTGGGATGAATATTATTACGCTATTTTAGAGGAAGAGTGGAATTGAACTATATTGAAGGAAGAAACATTGGCGATACAAACAAAATACCATCTCCTACTTAGAACACTGAAATGGCAGGAGACATTCTTACATGCAGGGCATTTTATTTGAGACAATTCTAGTAGGATTAAAACTATATATTTACTAATGTGTAAACCAATACAACGATGAACAAGAAATATGAAATATAAGAAATTGCTTTTGACGAACTTGCTTTATGTTTTTGGAGAGTATATATAAGTGCAAAACCCAAAAAGAAAACAGTCACAAACCAAGAAGTGTATTCAGGAAAGATTGCGACCAGCAACACGATGATCGTTGAAAAAATAAATGAGGAGTAATGAGTAACTTTTTGATCATGATTCAAAGAAATCACCTTATAAATTTTTACCCATTTTAATGTATATCAAAACATTATTCAAAAAGGAGATTAGAAAAATGCCAGATATTATTTCTGATGTTAATCAACATTGATTAAATGAACAAAAGGAAGAGCATGTTTTGAAAAAAATCATCGAAACATGCTTTTATATTTTGTAATAGGTAACTTCGTTAAAAGGCTGCTTACATATGCGGGGGTACCAAACCGAATTTTGTCCATTCCTCTTTAGCTGGACCATAAATACCTGGAACAGTTAATCCTGCTTGTCTCATAAGAACAGTCATTTGTCCTCGATGGTGATTTTGATGTTGAATCAAAAACATCAAAAGTGAACCCTTTGGCAATTGTTGACCAATAAAGTTGATACGTTCTTGAAGTGTATGATCAGTCCATTGGGTTGTTAATGCCTGTACAAACGCATTGCTGGCTTGATGATAGCTGTCTGCTATAAACTGAGCCGAAGTAGGAACAGGATAATCTTCAGCAGGGGCATGAAACGTTAAGTCTGTGTTTGAGGTAATGATGCGAATGGCAGCAACAGTATGCCAAGCAATACGGCCTAAAGTCCAATTTTGTGAAGTTATTGCTTGTTTAAGTGATTCATCAGTTAGACTATTTAGCAGTTTCTGTGTAGCGTCAGCTTCGAACTCCCAAGATTTTAAAAAATGGTCTAAGGTTTGAAACACAAAAATCCTCCTTATGATGTTTTGTTTTCTTTTTATAGCTTAATTATACCTGCTCGTTTAGTTAAAAAGAACAAAACTTTAGACAAGAATTTTCTAAGGAAAAGAAGGCGTCGCAACATTCTTATAGACGTCACGACTTTATTTGGTTTGATTGATGTTGAATTGCCTTTTTCACAAGGATTCTGAAAAACAGCAGTGTGAATTTCATAATGAGTTGAATAAAAGCCTTAAATTTATAAACAGCTGAATAATCATTTTTAAATGCCTCACATGCTATAGGTTTTTTCTGACAATTTTCGGCTATCAGAAGATTGATTAAAATCCTTTTGTTAGTGATTAGGGGATTGAGAATATACCGCTGGGTTGAATGATACTGCAGATGATATGTGTTAAGGCAGAGATTGAAAAAGAGTTCGCCATCTGTGATTACATTAAAAAGCTGTAGGAAGAACAAAAGAGCGGGGGAGTATGAAGTTTTTTAAGTGTTACGCCATCAAAAAAAAGAAGGAGTTTACCTGACATATAATGAATTATTATAGTAGGAAAGAGAAAAATTTTACAGAAAAGGGAGGAATGAGTTGGTAATGAAGGGTTTTGTCAAAGGCGCTGTTCTAACTGCTGTTCTGAGTGTGGGTGCTACTTTATTTGCAGGTGATGTATCTGCACACGGGTATATAAAAGAACCTGCTAGTAGAGCGTACATGGGATCATTAGAAAAACAAATAATTGGTTGGACGGCAGCTACACAAAAGTATGGTTCTGTAGTTGATAATCCTCAATCGGTAGAAGGACTAAAAGGGTTTCCAGCCGGAGGTCCGCCAGATGGAAAAATTGCATCGGCAAATGGAGGCTTTGGTCAAATTGACTTTGGGTTAGACAGGCAGACTGCAGATCATTGGGTAAAACAAAACATGCATGGAGGTCTAAACACCTTTACTTGGCACTATACTGCTCCTCACGCAACATCAAAGTGGCACTATTATATAACCAAGAAAGATTGGAATCCAAACAAACCATTAACAAGAGATGAGTTTGAATTAATTGGAACAGTTGATCACGATGGTTCAAAGGCAGATACAAATCTTTCTCATAAAATTTATGTGCCAGCAGACCGCAGTGGTTATCATGTCATTCTAGGGGTGTGGGACGTTGCGGATACCTCTAATGCCTTTTATAACGTAATTGATGTAAACCTAATACAATGATGTTGAACCTCCATCGAACAACTCTTAATCCCAATGAACAAGAATATGAGGCTTAATCAGAAAATTGCCATCAAATCTGGCACAGTGTATACTGCTAAGGTTTTAACAGCTGCCAATAGTTGTGAAGCCATCACCAGCTAGTGAAACGTTTACAGTACAAACAAGGAAACTGTAATGGAGCCGGGAGAACACAGAGTGTTTGATTGTGGAAGTACGAGAATCAGCTATCTATTGCAAATCGGTTAGATGTTCGTGCATCTGCCGATCTTTTTTAAATTTTAATTGAAGTCTACTCAATACATAGAATAGAATGGCATTAAGCTTCTTCACTTCCTTGATAATAACGAATAGAAAACCATTATGATAAACCCTATTTTCGGGATATGAGAAAAGAATTAAGCTCAGTGTGAACTGAGAAAAGGTTTGAATCATCTCTCGAAATTATAATAAAGCTGTTGTTGAAGCATAGCACGGAGACAATGACGTCTTAATATATTTTTAATAAAAATACGATTTTAAAGAGAACGGAGATTTACTTTTAATATGAATTTTAAAAAAGCTGCAGTCATATTTTCATTTGCTTTTCCAATTATCTCAGCTATATTAATAATTAATTTTTTGACTGGGATTATTTCAATGCCGTGGCAAGGAATGCCGGTATTGTTCCCTCTATTACTCTCACCTATAGGGATAATGCTGGCGTTAGGTTCAATCAAGACAAATAAACGGTGGGCTATATGGGGAATCATCTTAAATTCAATTTTGTTACTATTCCCTTTCTTCTTTTTTATAGGTGGAACTTTGTTATTCGGAGTCTAATTTTTAAAAAGTTGTGAAAATCGATGAAGATTTTGAACAATTGGATAACTGGTTAAACAGGATACATGTAGGGGGTGCTGATTTTGAGCCTCAATCAAAAGACGTTAAACAGTTATGTTTATACTCTGGTATTCTCGAGTTTGTCATATGGTCTAGTCTTTGGCTTGTATATGTTTGTTTATTCGGGATTTATGGCGATCGCCTTAATCACAATAGGCATCATTGCATTCTACTCTTTTATCACTTACTTAATATTTGCTTTCCCCTTACAATTATTACTAAGAAGAAATCCCAGAAAGTTTAGTTTGATCTATTTTTTCATTTATACAGCAGTAGCTTTTTTACCTGTGTTCGTGTTCTGGTTTGTTGATTATCCGCCTAGTGCTCTTACAGTGTTCAAGAGCTTAAATTATTACATAATGAGCATTGTTGCTGCGTTAATTTATTGGTTCTGGGATTCCATATGCCTGCGGAATTAGTTTATCTACTATTTAAATCATGCATTTCACAACGTTCACAACAAGTATAAAAGCCGCTGATCCGAACAACAAATACGCAGACCTTGTTTGTTTCTTTGAAAGTGTCTCCACTCCCATTAAAACAAAGAGAAGGGCAACTAATACTTGGAGAGAAACCAAGAGGAATTCACTTTGATTGTATAAAGAATATACACATAGAATTAAAGCTGCACATGAAATCAGTATTTTTGAAGCTTTAAGCAAAGAACCACTCCTTGGAAGTTTTATTAAACCATAACACGGTATGAGCATTTATTGGAGAGGAAAGGGGTCATGATAAAAGAAGTGTTTTATTTAAAATTGGGGGAATTGACTTGAACATTTTTATTTGGATTGCCATGTTTATAGCTATTTTTGGCGGCTCTTATGCAGGTTACAAAAGGAATAAAAAGAAAGAGCTTAAACAAGAAAAGTAAGTATCTAAGTTTCTGGAAACGGACTGTGAGAATTCTTAAAGAGTATTAAGTTATATGCTCTTTTCTATCCCACATCTCCGGCATTCATGTAAGAATACACCGCTCTTTGCAGAGTTTTTGAATAAAGCTAATCGCCATTATCGCAGGGTAAGAAGTGTTTATTTGTATTGAATAGAGCGGAAAAAGAATGGTGAGTCAAAAAGCATGGCAGCTGAGAGGGTTTGTAGAGCGGGCTGCTACACTTGTAGACCTGTATCAAAAGCGGTTTAATAATAGAAACGGATTTAAAAAGGAGTGAAAAGCTATCAAAACATTAGTTGTATTATCCAGTTTTATGGGAATTACGTTATCAATTATTGGGCAAATGTTTGGAATCCTAACTGATTTCTTTATTCCAGGCATTGCTCGATTTATAGGGGTAATAGCGGGTATTCTAGTGTTACTTAGTTTGAAGTCAAGAAATACAGAAATGCAGGCTTTTATATTAGGTTCAAGCACTGCGTTAGGATTAATGGGAGCAGGAATTTTATATGTTCCAGCTGCGATGATCAATGTCTTCATTAGTTTCAAACTAAACAAAAAGTTAAAAGAAGAGAACGTAAAGGAGTAGATCTGAATAGACTGCTTTTTGTTAGGGATACGATGGAAAATTGTAGTAATGAAATAATCATTTTATTCATATAAGCAGCAAAAGTGGTTTTACCCAATTAGGCATGGATTCTAAAGGAAAAGCAGAGAGAATAATATTCATTTGGCTGTCCACTTTAACGGATGGTATAGAACCAATAAAGAACCAAATCCTAGAGGAGAGCATTGGGTTAATTTGTATATTGGCTATGATGATCAAATCTAAATATTGTAAGGGGGATTAATAATGAGTGAAGACTTTTATTGCGATGAAGTATTAAGTGGAAAAACAAAAGTAAATAAAGTTTTAGAAACCGAGAATGTATTGGCGTATCATCATACAAGACCTTTTTGGCCCGTCCATATAGTTGCAATTCCTAAAAAGCATATTTCTTCTTTAATAACTTTGGAAGAAGGGGATAACGAGCTATTACTTGAGTTGCTTGGTGTGATAAAAAAGGTTGCAGCTATGGTAACAAAAGAGAACGGTTCTTGTAGAGTACTTACAAACTTGGGAGAGTATCAGGATTCGAAGCATCTACACTGGCATATAGCTTCGGGAGAGCCATTAAGATAAAAGAATCCTTTTAAAGTGAAATTGTAAATGACCTTAATGCTCAATTAATTTTTTCTCATTGGACCAAATTAACAAATGCCTAAAATGAGTTTTGGGGTATTCACCATAAGGAAGAATTTGAGGACTTAAGAAACTCCAAGGAGCAGTTGATTCTTAAATAACTAATGACCAAAAATTGGGGATATAAAAAATGAAATTGTATAATGAATTTATAAATATAGCTAAAACTCTTAATAAAGAGTTAGACATTATTCCATTATTATATGGCTCTTTAGGTCTTGAAAAGGTAACTGGGTTGGACTTTTCCCCAGAAGATATTGATATTCTTATTCCTTTAATTTTTTTAGAGGAAAAGTGGGAAAAACTAAAAAAAATAATGGACCTGCAAGGATACAAAATGGTTGATTTACATGAGCATGAATTTAGGAAAACTAATATTAAAATAGGAATTGCTTACATAGAAGATTTAAAACCATTTGCAGATGTAGACTATAATAATTTAGAGATATTTGAAGATGACGGGGCAAAATATTATTTGCTAACTATTGATGATTACCTCAAGGTTTATAATAGGTCTTTATTAGATAGCTATAGAAGAACAAAGAAGAATAATAAAGACCAAAAGAAAATTAACATATTAAATAAGCTGATACAGAATTAATTTCTATTATTCTCTTTTGTTTCAATTTTAATAACAAATATAAGTTTATACCAATGTGGCAGTAGTGAAGAGACATTTGATCAAAGTACAATACCTTAATATTAAAATACGTAGAGACATAGATGGAGATGTGTTAAGTGATTTAACAGCTGAGAGATGTTTGGAAAAAGAATACCGTTCCCAAATAACAATTATTACTGAAGAATTTTGTTTAGAACTTATTAGCGTTGTAAAATGGTTTCTTTGTAATCTTTATAACAGGATGATTTGACAGGGGCTTTACGTTAATAATCTGAAGGTTAATTAAAGTAGGATAACTATTCGTTAGGGAAGTGCCTATTATAGAATAAAGTAAACTAACAAAAAGAACAGGAGACTAAAAAATGGAATTTTTCATTAGACAAGAACTCACGCATGAATATAATACGACTGAAGACATTGTTAAAAAAGCTTTTTTAAATGAAAAATATAGCGACAAGAAGGAGCATTTCCTTGTAAATAAGATTAGAAAATCAGATGCATTTATTCCTGAGCTTTCATTAGTCGCTTTAAACGGAAAAGAGATCGTCGGGCATATTCTTTTATCTAGAATAAAAATCGTGGATGGTGATAACGCAGTCGATTCTTTAGCGCTTGCTCCGGTTTCTGTTGCACCTGAGTATCAGAGAAAAGGAATCGGGAGTCAATTAATTCATGTTGCTTTAAAAAAAGCAAAAGAGCTTGGTTTTCGTTCAGCCATTGTGTTAGGGCATAAAGATTATTATCCAAAATTTGGTTTTAAGCCAGCTAGTTTATGGAATATCAAAGCCCCATTTGAGGTGCCTGACGAAGTGTTTATGGCTTTAGAGTTATCAAAGGATTCTCTCGAAAATGTAAAAGGTGTCGTTCATTATTCAAAAGCTTTTTCAGTGTAAAATCTAGATGGTTGTTTAAAGAGGCTATCCCCTAAAATCTTACTGAGCGTCTCTTTGGTTTAAAGAATAAAAGAAAGCTGCAAGCTTTCAATTATCTTTCACAGGCAAAGTTGTCATGATCTCTGTCCATTTAAGGTTGGTAAGCAGGGTGGGAACTAGGTACTCCATTCGGGTTTCACTCAAAGCAATTTGCAAACGGTTCTGTTTTTCCAGTTAACGCGCGGTAGAAGTATTACTCAATTTTTAAAGTTGCGGACATATAAGCTACTCTGGCCAATCCGTCTTTCAAAAGTGTTTCATGAACAGACTTGCCATCAACATAAACCTAAGCTAACAGCGCCTTCCATACTGATCTCTGCAATCACCTGTATCAAACTCTAATTGAAGCTTACCGCTTTTAACCCATTCTTTATTTCGATTAGATGCATTTTCGTCACATGGTTACATAGGAGAACTGTTTTTTAGCTTTTGGAGTGTTTACAGTAAGTAGCGAACTGTATCAAAAAAGGACCCAGCGTCATTAATTGATACGCGACATTACTTAAATAGTTAAAAACTGAATATACAAAAAGAAGATAAAACCAATATTTATCTCAGATCAGGTTGAATTTTCTGAAAAAAATGTTGAAAAAGCCGACAGTATTTTATAATATTAACTCAAGTTAGTTTGTTTGATCAACAAACTAATTAGCTGAACTTTAATTGTCCATAATATATGGTTCTTGCTATATATGGATGGAAGGGGGATAAGAGGATCGATTTAATGGAGCTACTAAACAATATAAAGAATGAGGTTTTTATCCTTTGCGGGTATAGAAAAAAGATGAATTTCCTGTTTACTGATCACCATTTAGATGATGAAAATGCTTTGGGAAAGTAGATCACTATAATTTTTTTACGCTCTTTTGAAAGCGCTTTACAAACGTTTGCTGCCCATAAATCGAGAAATCATTATATCCTTTCATACTGTTCCTTATGAAAGGATCGAAAAGGGGAGAAATCATGCTCAGTGAAAATGTAAAGAAGATTAGCATGACTGAAAAAGTTGGCTATGCTTCTGGAGATTTTGCATGTAATTTAATTTATGCAACGGTGTCTACTTATCTTTTGTTCTTCTATACAGATGTATTTGGTTTATCGGCAGCCGCCGCCGGTACCATGTTCTTAGTGGTTAGAATCATCGACGCTCTTGCTGATCCTTTTATTGGAACAATAGTTGACAGAACGAATAGCAGATTTGGACGCTTTAGACCATATCTTTTATTCGGAGCATTCCCATTTGTAGTACTTGCATTACTCTGTTTTACAACTCCAGATTTTTCGGATATGGGGAAATTAATATATGCCTATATGACCTATGTTGGCTTGTCGCTTACATACACAACCATAAACGTTCCATATGGCGCATTAACATCTGCAATGACTAGAAATAATCAAGAAGTGGTTAGTATAACATCAGTTCGTATGTTATTTGCGAATCTCGGAGGACTTGTCGTTGCATTTTTTGTTCCCTTACTGGCTGCTTATTTAAGCGATACTTCCGGCAATGAATCTCTTGGCTGGCAGCTAACCATGGGTATTTTAGGATTGATAGGCGGGTGCCTTTTAATCTTTTGTTTTAAAAGCACAAAAGAGCGGGTCACTCTTCAAACATCCGAAGAAAAAATTAAATTTACGGATATATTTGAGCAGTTTCGTGTTAATCGTCCACTTGTTGTATTAAGTATTTTCTTTATTATTATTTTTGGAGTGAATTCCATCAGTAATTCGGTTGGCATTTATTACGTAACGTATAACTTAGAAAGAGAGGATTTGGTGAAGTGGTACGGTTTGATAGGAAGTTTGCCCGCTTTGGTCATTTTACCGTTTATTCCAAGGCTTCATCAATTGTTGGGGAAGAAGAAATTACTAAACTATGCATTATTACTGAATATAATCGGCCTGTTAGCTTTACTGTTTGTTCCGCCAAGTAATGTATACCTCATACTTTTCTGTCGCTTAATCGCTGCTGCTGGAAGTCTCACTGCCGGGGGATATATGTGGGCGCTTATTCCTGAAACAATAGAATATGGAGAGTACAGGACTGGGAAAAGAATGGGTGGGCTTATTTACGCTATCATCGGATTTTTCTTTAAGTTTGGTATGGCCTTAGGAGGAGTTGTTCCAGGTCTGGTTCTTGATAAGTTTGGATATGTGGCAAATCAGGCACAAACCCCGGCGGCATTAACGGGGATATTAATTACAACAACCATTATTCCCGTGTTCTTGCTGGCTCTGGCTTTAATTGATATTAATTTCTATAACTTAGATGAGAAAAAATATAAAAACATGGTTCGAGAATTAGAGAATAGAGACAAAGTTTATTTGGATCATATTGATGATTTCAAAGCTTAAAAAAGAAAATAAACTGAGGAGGAGTCCCAAATGAAGATTACCAATCCAGTACTTAAAGGATTCAATCCCGATCCAAGTATTTGCAGGGTAGGGGAGGATTATTATATCGCTGTATCTACATTTGAGTGGTTTCCAGGTGTCCAGATACACCATTCAAAAGATTTAGTGAATTGGCGCTTAGTCGCACATCCTTTACAGAGAGTTTCACAATTAGACATGAAAGGAAACCCTAATTCAGGCGGGGTATGGGCACCATGTTTAAGTTACAGTGACGGAAAGTTTTGGCTGATCTATACGGATGTGAAGGTCGTAGATGGCGCCTGGAAAGATTGTCACAATTATTTAGTGACTTGTGACACGATTCATGGTGATTGGGGGGAGCCGATCAAATTAAATAGCTCAGGATTTGATGCTTCTTTGTTCCATGATACGGATGGGAAAAAATATTTATTAAATATGTTATGGGATCAGCGTATTGATCGGCACTCCTTTGGAGGCATTGTCATGCAGGAATATTCTGATAAGGAGCAAAAACTAATCGGTAAACCGAAAGTGATATTTAAAGGAACTGAAAGAAAGCTGACAGAAGCGCCGCACCTTTACCGTATCGGGAACTATTATTATTTATTAACCGCAGAAGGAGGAACGCGGTTCGAACATGCTGCTACAATTGCCCGTTCTAAAAATATTGAGGGACCATATGAAGTTCATCCCGATAATCCAATCTTAACGTCATGGCATGATCCAGGAAATCCATTGCAAAAATGCGGTCATGCATCCATTGTTCAAACACATACAGATGAGTGGTATTTAGCTCATTTAACGGGCCGTCCTATTCATCCTGACGATGTGTCAATTTTTCAGCAGAGAGGATATTGTCCTTTAGGCAGAGAAACAGCTATTCAAAAACTGGATTGGAAAGATGAATGGCCTTATGTTGTAGGTGGAAAAGAAGGAAGCTTGGAGGTAGAAGCGCCTTCTATACCCGAAACCGTGTTTGAACCAACGTACCCTGAAGTTGATGAATTTGAGGATTCAACATTAAATATCAATTTTCAAACTTTAAGGATCCCGTTCACGAAAGAATTAGGTTCATTGACTCAGGTGCCAAATCATTTACGATTATACGGTCATGAATCATTAACCTCGACATTTACTCAGGCATTTGTAGCCAGACGTTGGCAAAGCCTCGATTTTGAAGCGGAAACGGCTGTAGCGTTTTTTCCGGAAAATTTTCAACAAGCTGCTGGATTGGTGAACTACTACAATACAGAGAACTGGACGGCTCTTCAAATCACGCATGATGAAGAACTCGGCCGTATTCTTGAATTAACAATATGTGATAACTTTTCTTTTTCACAACCATTAAAAAATAAAATTATTATTCCCCGTGAAGTAAAGTATGTATATTTAAAAGTAAATATTGAAAAGGAAAATTATTATTATTTTTATTCTTTTAACAAAGAAGATTGGCACAAAATTGACTTTGCATTGGAATCGAAAAAATTATCAGATGATTACATCCGTGGAGGAGGATTTTTTACGGGAGCCTTTGTAGGGATGCAATGCCAAGATACCAGCGGTAATCATATTCCAGCCGACTTTAAATATTTTCGTTATGAAGAAAAATAATTTAAACATGAAAAAGGAGGCTTCTATAGCTCCTTTTTCATATTCAACTTCAACATTAAAATAACAAAACAAAAAACTCATCTTTAAAGATGAGCGCAGAACATAGAGGTTTGTCCTTTTTTATCATAAATTACATTGTAACCATATCCAGAAAATGATCAATAACAATAGAGGACATTCCTAATGCCGGTGCATTTTTTCCTAGAAAAGACGGTACTAATTCATAGCTATTGCCTAATTGGGAATAAACCCTGGACGACACTTCACTTCTAATTGAATTTAAAACCATAGGATGCGATTCAATTATGCTGTTTCTTAAAATGATGGCTTGGGGATTGAATGTATTTAGAATATTGGTAAGGCCTATTCCTAAATAGAATCCAAAATTCTGTAATGCATTTAAAGTTCCAATATCATTCCGGTGGGCGAGGTCTATAATATCTTGATAGGACACTTTTTTCTCTTTCGTCTGAAGAGATTTCAATAAAGCCTTCTCAGAAGCATACAATTCCCAGCAGCCTCGGTTTCCGCAACTGCATTTAGGGCCATTAAAGTCTATTGTCATATGTCCCATTTCTCCAGAGAATCCGCTTACCCCTCTATATAAATCATTGTTGATAATAACACCGATCCCTATCCCTGTACTGACACTTGCATAAATAATGTTATCGTGATTTTTTGCAGCACCAAATACTTTTTCTCCATATGCCCCAGCATTCGCCTCATTTTCAATAAAAACGGGCACATTGAACTTCTCTTGTATGAAAGATTTTAAGTCAATATCTCTCCAGTTGGAGTTCGGAGTGAAAACAATTTTTTGATTTTTATCAACTAGTCCAGGCACGCATATGCCTATACCAGTAAGCCCGTATGGAGATTGTGGCATATGCGTAATAAATTGATGAATCATATCAAGTAAAATGTCTTTGGTTTTTTCTGGAGAATTTGATTCCAAATGGTGGTGCTGATCAAGAACGATCGTTCCTTCAAGATCTGTTAAAATGCCATTCATATAATCCACACCAACATCTATTCCTACGGAGTATCCTGCCTTTTTATTAAAAACAAGCATGACAGGTCTTCTTCCGCCGCTTGATTGTCCCTGACCTATTTCAAATACAAGATTTTCTTTCATTAACGTGTTTACCTGTGATGAAACAGTTGATTTATTTAATCCAGTCTTTTCAGATAATTTTGCTCTTGAAATAGGTGAATTTTTAAGAATTTCTTTTAATAATAACTTTTGATTTACTTTTTTGACAAAGGTTTGATCAGCGATAACCACTTCATCCACTCCATTTGTATAATCTTTAAATTAAGTTGAAATGTATTGTTTTCAGTATGAGACATAGTACATAGCTAATCTTACCTTTACTATATCTAATGTGTTTATAAAAAACAAAAAAAATATTGAAAATACTGATGAGGTTATATAAGATGAAAATAAGTTAGTTTGTTCGTACAACAAACTAATAGACAACTTACTTACAATATGAAATAAAACGCACATGTATTTGAAATGATTTTTAAGGGGGAAATAACATGTCTCAATCTTATTCTAGTTCAGTCAACTATTTTGAAAGCGTAAACAAAGTGGTTTACGAAGGGAAAGATTCCACTAATCCTTTAGCATTTAAATATTATAATTCTCAAGAAGTAATTGGCGGAAAAACGATGAAAGAGCACTTGCGATTTTCTATTGCCTATTGGCATACATTTACCGCTGACGGAACAGATGTTTTTGGGGCAGCTACGATGCAAAGACCATGGGATCACTATAAAGGAATGGATCTGGCGAAGGCGAGAGTAGACGCAGCATTTGAGATGTTTGAAAAACTAGATGCACCATTCTTTGCTTTTCATGACCGAGATGTTGCACCAGAAGGAAGTACGTTAAAAGAGACAAATCAAAATTTAGATATCATCGTGGGCATGATGAAAGAATATATGAGAACTAGCAACGTTAAGCTATTATGGAATACTGCAAACATGTTCACGAATCCCCGTTTCGTCCATGGTGCGGCGACTTCCTGCAATGCAGATGTGTTTGCGTATGCTGCAGCACAAGTAAAAAAAGGGTTAGAAACAGCAAAAGAGCTTGGCGCCGAGAACTATGTATTTTGGGGCGGCCGTGAAGGATATGAAACATTGTTAAATACAGATTTGAAATTGGAGCTTGATAATTTGGCGAGATTCATGCATATGGCAGTGGATTATGCGAAGGAAATCGGATATACAGGGCAGTTTTTGATTGAGCCAAAACCAAAAGAGCCGACCACTCATCAATATGATACAGATGCAGCAACAACCATTGCCTTTTTAAAGCAATATGGTTTAGACAATCATTTTAAATTAAATCTCGAAGCCAATCATGCCACCTTAGCAGGGCATACATTTGAACATGAATTACGGATGGCAAGAGTACATGGTCTTCTTGGCTCTGTTGACGCGAATCAGGGTGATCCTCTTTTAGGCTGGGATACAGATGAATTTCCGACGGATTTATATTCTACGACATTAGCAATGTACGAAATCCTGCAAAATGGCGGCCTTGGAAGCGGCGGATTAAACTTCGATGCGAAGGTGAGAAGGTCTTCTTTTGAGCCTGATGATTTAATATATTCCCATGTTGCAGGGATGGATGCATTTGCAAGAGGATTGAGAGTAGCCCATAAATTGATCGAAGATCGTGTGTTTGATGATGTGATTCAACATCGTTATCGCAGCTTTACTGAAGGAATTGGTCTTGAAATTACAGAAGGAAGAGCTAATTTCCATACTCTTGAGCAATATGCGCTAAATAATAAAGCAATTAAAAACGAATCAGGAAGACAGGAGCGATTAAAAGCTATATTGAACCAATACATTTTAGAAGTATAACAGATAAAGAGAACTGCTATAAAAAGGTATAGCATGATAGCCAATACCTGAGATTACCCGTCATGATCCCTTAACTTTTGCTTATTGTTATGACGGGTAATTTTTATAACTGGGCATTTATTTAGAGTGAATGGTTTTTTATAAGGGTAAGGGGTGAAAAAATGAAGTATATCATTGGAATAGATCTTGGAACGAGTGCTGTTAAAACGATTTTAGTTAATCAAAACGGCAAGGTTTGTGCAGAAACGTCCAGAAGTTATCCGCTCATTCAAGAGAAGGCGGGATATAGTGAGCAAAATCCTGAAGACTGGGTGCAGCAAACAATTGGTGCATTGGCTGAATTGGTGTCCATATCCAACGTTCAAGCCAAGGATATTGACGGGATAAGTTATTCAGGACAAATGCATGGGTTAGTACTGCTTGACCAGGATCGGCAGGTGTTACGGCATGCGATTCTTTGGAATGACACCAGAACCACGCCTCAATGTATTAAGATGACCGAGAAATTCGGTGATCATCTGCTTAACATCACAAAAAACCGTGCTTTAGAAGGGTTTACATTACCTAAAATCTTATGGGTGAAGGAACATGAGCCTAAACTTTTTAAAAAAACGGCTGTTTTTTTGCTTCCGAAAGACTATGTGAGATTTCGTATGACCGGTGCCATTCACACCGAATACTCCGATGCAGCAGGAACGTTACTTTTACATATTACTCGCAAGGAGTGGAGCGATGATATTTGCAATCGATTTGGCATTTCTGCAGATATTTGTCCTCCGCTTGTTGAATCTCATGATTGTGTAGGATCGCTGCTTCCGAACGTTGCGGCGGAGACAGGGCTGTCGGAAAAAACAAAAGTGTACGCTGGGGGAGCAGATAATGCTTGTGGTGCGGTTGGAGCCGGCATTCTTTCTTCCGGAAAAACATTATGCAGTATTGGAACGTCAGGGGTCATACTTTCATACGAAGAAGGCGAAGAAAGAGACTTTAAAGGGAAAGTGCACTTTTTTAATCATGGAAAAAAGGATTCTTTTTATACGATGGGAGTCACGCTCGCTGCAGGGTACAGCTTGGACTGGTTCAAAAGAACGTTTGCCCCAAACGAATCATTTGAGCAAATATTGCAGGGGGTGGAATCTATTCCAATAGGAGCAAATGGACTGCTATACACTCCTTATTTGGTAGGTGAAAGAACGCCACATGCTGATTCTTCTATTCGGGGAAGCTTAATCGGAATGGATGGAGCCCACAAAAGAGAGCATTTTTTGAGGGCAATAATGGAAGGCATTACATTCTCTTTACATGAATCAATTGAGCTATTTCGAGAAGCGGGAAAATCAGTGCATACTGTGGTTTCTATTGGTGGAGGAGCTAAAAATGAAACGTGGCTTCAAATGCAAGCTGATATTTTCAATGCGAGGGTAATCAAGTTAGAAAATGAACAAGGTCCAGCCTTGGGGGCTGCGATGCTAGCTGCCTTTGGAAGTAGGTGGTTTGAATCTCTTGAAGAGTGTGCAGAGCAGTTCATTCATGAGGCTGCTACATTTTATCCAAAGGAACAAAATGTTCAAAAATATAAAACACTATTCGATGTGTATAAGAAAATTTACACTCACACAAAGGATCTAAATACAGCCTTGAAGAGCTTTCGAAAAAACTAGTATGGTTAGTAAAGAGTGTGTTTTTTTTGTCAGGGGATCAACGAAAGAACAATTAACGGCTAATCATCAACAAAGGCATTTGATGACAAAACTACAGCTCAAATCGGTTCCCTAGCTATGAATATGAATGCGGAAGGATTATGGGCACACCAGTATGACGCTCAATAGCGGCGGCGCGTTTAGTGTGAAGTAGCATTGGGAATGCTTTATTCCGAAAAGGCAAGAAATTTGATATAACCAAGACTCACTCATAACTTGGAAACATGTCAATTCATTACAACGCAACCTTCAATCTGGGAGAGAATTCAAGCAGTAAATCATCCTTTTAAGTTTTGATTCAAATCCTGATTTGGTATCAGTCCAAACTCTTGATTTACAATCAAATTGGAAGTATTGTCTACGCACAAATAACTCCTCACATTAAATATGAAGGGGTGTTTTTGATTAGCTACACGATATAATTGCTGTTTTAAAAACAATATCAAATCTATCTAAAGGAGTCGTTAAAACGGATATAAAAAACGAATGATTGAAGTTATACGATTCACTTCATACGCCGTTCGTATTCCGGATTCAATCGCTCCTTGCATCCAACCGTGAGTAAGTGAGGAGTGTTCTCCGGCGAAATGTATTTTCCCTTCAGGAGCAGGGATGTATGGAAACAGCTGTAATTCCTGTCCAGGTTCGAAAGCTGTGAAACCCCCGGCTGAATATGGATTTTGGGTCCAGCTAAAAGAAGCGCCGGTCACAAACTCTGACCATACAACATCACCATAGATTTCCGATAAATTCATTAACGTATAGCGGAGGCGCTCTCCCTCTGAAAGACTGTCCCATATCAGTGCCTCATCCGCCCATGTGTAACTCGCTGCAAATACAGCATGTCCATTGGATCCAATGTCAATGCTGGTATAATACGAAAATCTAATCGGAAGATCAGTTATCGATTTGCCGCCGCGCTGCCCAGCTTTTTCCCAAAAACGGCTCTTAAACTCTATTCCGATTTTTGTTGCGGCAATATAGTTGAGTTCACGAATGGCCCGCCGTTTATAATAGGAAAATGAATCATATGGTTCAACTTGTATAAAACGCAATGTTGAAAATGGAATGGTTATGATAGCGAGATCGCCTGTCACTGCCAAATGTTTTGCTGTCTGTTGATGAATGCAGTTAACCGTAACATTGTTTTGGTTTTGAGATATTTTTACCATTTTATGATGGAAGACAGTATGTTCTTTTAATTGAGGAAGAAAGGCTTGAGGAAGCCGATCCATGCCGCCTGTTATTTCATAAAAGCGAGTTGGCGATGTATAAAAGATGGATTCCCGTAACACTTCAACATGGGACATCCCCATATATGCTTCCATATCCAAAAGTACGCCGATCATATCGATAGCACCGTATGAAAAATAAGTATTCAAGTAAGAGCCTAACGAATGGTTCCGGTATTGTGTTTCAACAATCGATATCTGTACTAAAATGATAGTGAAAACCCGATTAGGTTTATCAAGAAAACAATTCTGCATCAGACTCCCAATGAAGTGCGAGAAATATTTGATATGGAATTGTGGAAGAAAGCAAACTTTATACGTTCTTGATTCAACGATTACATGAAGGCCGCCATTAGTATTGGCTAAGGAAATGATGGGATAACATTGGGTGTGCATATGGCATGTCCTTCACTGATCTGCTCAAACAAAACGATTTGTAGTTATTATTTGTCGAAGTTCTTTTCGTTTGGGAAATAACTAACGGAATCTTTTGATATCACATTTTAATCTGTGAAGCTAGAATTTAGGGCACTAATAAATTTGGGGAGGCTATTTGTTTTGAGTCAGTCAAGTATGTGCATTACTTTAGTGGCAGGACCAAATTGTGAGTTAGAATCATTTGCATTACGTTCCGCACTAGAATATTATGGTGCAAAAGTACACATGCATTGGGTCGGACGACCTAATGATTTAGTTAATGTGCTTTCGGGCGAGAACAGGGGAGAAACCGACTATTTGATTTTAAGTTTTCATGGAGAAGATGGAAAATTTATATTGCCGGAATTGGGGCAAGACGCTTATGAAAAAAACGAGCCGCGTTCATGTTATTTCGGTCCTGAAGAAGTTCGGGCGTATGCAGATTTACGAGGGGTGCATGTGTTAGCAACTGGATGCACATTAGGTGACAAAAGGCTTGCAGAAGCGTTTAGACAATGCAAAAGCTCTTCTTACATAGCCCCTGGCGACTATATAGATGGAAACGCTGCGCTTATCTTCGTCCTCACATTCATATATGAACAAATGACAAATGCGAAATCTCAAAAGGAAGCATTTCAAAAGGCTGCTTCGATCGACAAAGAAACAAGCTTGTTTCAATTGTATTGAATCTATACCACATACATTTAGCTATTGTAATGCTATGTTGCTGAAAGTCCTGTTTAGATTTCCGCAGACTAATGGAATTGTATTGCATTTGTAATGAAAGCTCTCTAAATGAGGGCTTTTTTATATTATGCGTCATACCGGACACTTATATTGGGGAAGCTAATCAAAAAGAAAGAAGGAGATACGAAGTGAAGAAGCATTTACTTTCCTTATGTGTTTTATTATTTGCATTGACTTTTGTTCAAACAAAGACTCAAGCCCTGACATTTACAGAGTTGCCAATTAAACAAAAAACAGAACAATGGTCAGTCGAAATAACTGAAGCAAAAAATGCAAAGGAATTAGCGAGTCCAAAAAAGGGGGAATATAACGTATATTCAATGGAAATCAAAAACATAGGGGAAGCCGCAGCTACAGTGGATGTACAATTGTATAGAAATGATCCTGATTCCACCACGAGGTTTTCACTTTTTGGCTGTCCTAACGAAAATTGTTCGAGACAGGAGGAGGATTTAATAAGCTTAGCCGAAAGTTTAAACGATGGTGCCCCGCTGAAGTTTAACCATTTTATGGTGGCTGAAAAGGCATCTGAATTAGAGGTTGTTATTATTTGGACACAAAAAGGAAAAGAAGGACGCCAATTAAAACAAACCTTTACATTCAGTTAGAAGAGGTTACTTAGACAATATAGTGACCTACATAGCTTGTAAGTAAACTTCTTTCCGTTTGATGCTAAGGCAGGTAATCAACACCTGATCAGTCATTAGCAAATATAGATGCGCTGCGTATTCAAAGCTGAGAACAATGAAGAAAGTCTTATATGGCTGCAAAACTGAAAAGACATGA
The DNA here is from genome assembly GCF_054161355.1 of Bacillus sp. PK3-037. NCBI lineage: Bacteria > Bacillati > Bacillota > Bacilli > Caryophanales > Bacillaceae > Bacillus > Bacillus sp. PK3-037. Next base: position 2,023,066 of record NZ_CP096408.1, read on the forward strand.
TTGGGCTGCTTTATGAGCAGCTTTTTTTATATTCTTTTTCAAGTAACATTTTGCCCATTTATTCTACTAATAAAATGAAGAAAGCGAGGGGAAACATGAGAAACAAAAATAAAATCAAAAAATCACTAATCATTACAGCTCTATTATTGATTTGTTTAGTAGCGTTCTTTGCAATGATATCAGGAGACAAAGTGAAATATGAGGGAAGCAGCAGGAACGGATTATGGGTTTCTACCATTGAAAAATCAGATAAAACTTCGATTGGCCCTAATTACTTCTTGAATTTATACTGGCAGGGGAACAAGGGAGAAGCGAAAAGAACCATTGTTGAAAAAATCATATTGTATATAGATGGTAAAAAGTACGATGACAGAGAAGATTATGATTTATCAGAGTACACAGGTGAAGAAATGCCAGGCGGAGGACAAATGGAAGACCACATTGCTACGTTTGATTTTATGCCTGAAGATGAAGTAATTGGACATGATGTAGTTGTTAAGGTGGAGTGGAAGACCGGTAGGGAGAAACATACAGATAAAATAAGATTACAAGAGAAACCATGGTATAAAAGATAAATCTGCAATGGAAAGTTTAGGGATGAACGTCCAAAATATAGGTCTGCTTTCAGAAACATCGCTTTTAGCTTTAGCTTTTTAAACTCATCTTTAAAATAAATGAAAACGAGAATTAAAGAGCAAAAGGATGCTGCAGTGCTTATTACATCAATATTTTTCATGACTTTCGCAATGATGATACATAAGATGAAAAGAAAAAATGCTAGTTTTCAGACAAAAACCGCTCCTTATTTTATGGCTACCCAAAAAGTTTACAAGTTTTTCACAATAGGCACAATGCGATGTCAGTAAATTAATCTATTGGTTAACGAAATAGTTTTTTTATCTTATTGTACCATGTACTAAATATTCAATCGTTTTTTATATGCGGGCACTAGGAAATGATGTGTAACGGAAAGGCAAAACGGAGTTGAAGAGAGTTTACCCGTGGTAAATCTGTTCTTCAAATCTAAAACTTGTACTGTCTTTCCGGGTCCAGTACTCTAGTGTCGCGTGATTATAAATTACCTCTAAAATGATTTGCACTGTTATAAAACATACACCAAAAAGGGAGAGATAAATGCGTAAAATCGGGATATTGGTCTTAGCGTTCTTTGCTTTTATTTCAGGCTGCAATGATAAGGAAGAAAATAAAATAAAAACGCCAAAGATGCAGAACCTTGTTGGTTATATCCTTTTTAAGGATGAAAAGTCAGCCGTTTTTCTTGAGGGCAAACATGCTCCTGAAAAAGAGGACTTTGAATTGTCCCAAGATAGACTAATAAGAAAATATAAAAATCATGTTGTGATATTGGGATTAAATCAAATTGAAAACAAAGAAGACCTTGTGGCAGGTAAAAAAATGAAGGTGTGGTTTAACACTCTTAAAGAATCTGATCCTCCAAAAGCAACAATTGAAAAATTCAAATGGTTATAAAGGTTGGCATCCCCCGCCTATGATCGCTTAACAGAAAGCTCTACAATTACCGTATACAACAATTTGAAGAGTTAAATAGCGAGAGGGGATACACCTGCTTCTCTAGAATCGATTCAATCTAAATGCAGATAAAGTTAGCTTCAATTATTCATTTAACCCGTCGATTTCAAAATTATCTATATCAAGATTTAGGTTTTTCAATTGTTTTAACAAAACTTCAGCTTTTAAGCAGTCACCGTTTTTAAATTCTTTTGGGATATCTTCAGGGTGAAAAATTTTTATACCAGCCTCAATCCATTGTTTACGATACAATTGAAATGCAGCTTCAATCAGATGATCTGGTGTTACAATAAAACCTAATCTCACATCATGATCTTCACTGTAACCAAATTCAAATCAACAACATGGACAAATATCAAATGTTTTTTGATACTCTCCATTATACAAAAGGTTTTCTGTTAATCCTTTATACCCGCATACTAAACATGAGTACAATTCTTTGTCCAACATTAATCCCTCATTTGTCTATTTTTATAATTACGCATTACGTTCGCTAAATAAGAAGTTCTTTGGTCTTTTATTTTAATAATGGTACTGCCATAAACAACGCTTGGGCAATTTTGATATGAAACAAACTTTAAGGCGTAGAGAAAATGGATTTACGATTGGAACGGTCCTGAAAAAAATCAATAAACACAGATGTTCTTTTACCACGCCTAAAGAGCATGAACATCGCTTACACAATCAATGCAGCTTGTTGCTGTATAAAAGCAGCATGATGGGCGAGGGCTGCAAGTGTAATTTGTAATGATGCTTTAGCATAAAAAAACAGCACTCACACGAAGACGTAGTGCTGTTTTAACGTTTGCAGAGCATTGCATAAAAGTGGTTATTTCCAGACTGACAAATATTTCTTTCGATATTTGCTATCTTTCTCGATCTCAATCAAGTCCATTGCTATTTCCCTAATATGCTCATCTTTATCTTCATCGTATAATTTTTTTAAACCTACAATCATATCGTAGCGAATCAATGTATAATGTTTTTCGTTCATTCCATTTTTAAAGCGATCAATAATATGAGTAAGCACCAGTTCTTTTTGTTCTGGCCCAGCTAAACCAACCTTCCAGATTGCTTGCAAACTATGCCGAGCAGTTACAAATTTTGAATCCCTGGTCACTTCCCATAACGCTGAAAAGTCGCGCAGCATCCGTTTATCCGGATCACTGATTGCTAAACCAGCAAGAAACTGTGCAGCTCTCGCTCGCCTGTGGTTATCCGGATCGGTCAGCCATCCTATTAATTGATCCCACACTTCATAAGCCCAGTCTACTTTTTCTTTTGTGGCGTTAATAATATTCTGAAAGCCGTCTAATTGCAGGCTTTTGTCCTTTGCTTCTAGATTTTCAAAATGAGATTTCATTATACTGTCCATTTTCGTATCACCTTAAAACGATTAGTTATGTTGATTATATCCTTTCACTTGCGATCTTCCAATAAACATCATTTCTCGCAAGTGAATGCTTACCTTTTCCTATTATGTTTTTCTAATTCAATTTCAACAAAAAGTCTGTTACATTGGCTGTTCTTTACATTGTGTACTTGATGAGGGCTACATATCTTGTTTACAGATCAGATGTTTATGAAAGAATCATTTTTTAAATCGTAATTTTTTATATAACGATCGAAGAATACAAAACAGCAAGTAGCCTATTGCAGCACCTGACGTATTAAGGATTAAATCATCAACGTCAAAGCTTCTATAAGAGTTTCTTACATACATAGAAATTGAAAGTTGCGTTAGTTCTATAAACAATGAAGTAAAAAATCCAGTTAATAACATTCTTTTTAGGTTCCTTAACTCGTCAAATAAAAGAGGGAACAACAAGCCAATTTGCAACAGTAAAATCAGATTTCCGCCAAGAGATCTTATCACAAAAAACTGCAAGCCTATATGATAAATATCTACAAAGAAATAAAACGGGATAAAGTTATTTCCATACAAAAATGGATGATAAGAATCGTTCCTCCAGTTCGCAATTAAATGATGATCTATAGGTAAAGGGAATATTGTAACGCTTATCAGTTCAAAGAAGTAAACGATTAAACAAACAATAACAAGATGCTTATCATTGGACATTCGTTCTTTCTTAAATATAAATCGTTTAATAATTCTATAAAGAATAAAACAAAAATAAAGTACAAACATGAATGGCAAGAGAAAAGTTGAGTCAAGCATAAATACACCACAATTTCTTTTTTTTGATCTATTTTTACATAATTAGGAAAGAGATTAAGATTAAATAAAAAAGACTTTTATCTAGATTTAAAAGGAGGAAAGAGAAGGTGAAACTCAATAACGACAGTGATTTCCAAGTTTGCTGACATGTTTTTAAGAAATGGTTGAGGAGAAGTGTATTGCTCATATGAGTCAAAGTTGATTTAAGTGATATTGAATTGATCAATTGTTAAAGAATAAAAAAATAACTAAATATATTGAAAAGATCAATGGCTCTAAAGAATGCCTAATTTTGTATGGACAAATGACATTTGGCTGTGAGGTAAATACAATACAGTAAACTAGAGGAGCGAATGGAGGGTTCGATGTGTTTAGACAATATCCGGTTTGGTATACACAAACACCTTACTATCTGAATTATCATGTGCCTCAATACCAAACAATCTCTTATGATCCACAACGATGTTATCAACGTTGCATGTATCAAACTGGCGGTAACTATGAGTTATGTGACAGATTATGTTATGGAGAAATACAAGTGTAAAAGAGGGGGACTTTCTCCTCTTTAAAACCACATTATATAAATGAAAAATGAAGAATCTGATATTTGTTAAACGATACATCTTAATTTTAAATAATGTTATCTCAGTTGAAGAATGTAAACCAAGAAGAGTCAGAAAAAGCTTGCAGCTTAAAGAATTACAAAGGAAACAAGAGGACGGCAACATCGGCAATACATATGATGATAAGCTTGCTAAGAAAATAGAATGTTAACTGATGAAAAAGTTGACCAGGTCGATGATCTTCTTCATCAGTTAAAGAACGACTTCATCACGCATGCTTTGGAATCAAGACCAATTAAACTCAATGGCATTTACACCATGCCTATTTGAAATTCAAAGGTATGTTTAAGCAAGGAAAACTCCATTTAGGGGCAAGGCCGTAGCAATGAAACTTTGGGTAACGGTCTAATGAATTCCAATACATTGTATTACAGCGCATAAATACTAAAGAAAACGGATAAGAGCTCGGTGTCCATATCTTTAACAATAATGAGGTCATGGTTACACACGTCATATAGATCAACTCAATTAAGGGATCAATCCTGAAGTGAAGAACTTTATTACGTTACACACGATGATTTCAACTTGAATTAATTAATATAATACAAGCTTTCTTTTGAGTTGAGACAGCAGTTTACATTATGTAGAGAAACACTGATTTGTTAAAATAAATATATCGTCACTATATCTCATTGCGAAAGGGGAATATTTATGAGCAAGGTAGCAATAGTTACTGGTTCCGCAGGCGGATTAGGGAGAGGGATAGCAGAGAGATTGTGCAAGGATGGTTTTAGTGTCGTTCTGCATGATATTAACGAGGAACTGCTGCATGCAACTGTATCAGACTTCAAAGAAAAAGGCTTTCATGTTATCGGAGTAAAAGGGGATGTATCCAAGCGTGATGACCAATTCAATTTAGTTAAAGCAGCGGCAGATACATTTGGTCGTTTGGATGTGTTTGTAAACAATGCTGGCATTGAGGCAGTTTCTCCATTTTTAGAAATAACAGAAGAACAACTGAATCGATTGTTCAAGGTTAATGTCAATGGCGTTGTATTTGGTACTCAAGCAGCTGCTGATCAGTTCATTAAGCAAGAAACAAAAGGCAAAATCATTAACGCATGCAGTATAGCAGGTCACGAATCATTTGAAATGCTTGGCACATATTCCGCTACGAAGCACGCTGTGAAATCTTTTACACATTCAGCTGCTAAAGAGTTAGCCAAATATAAAATAACAGTTAACGCATATTGTCCTGGTGTTGCAAAAACAAAAATGTGGGATCGTATTGATGAAGAAATGGTTAAACATAGCGATGATTTAAAACCAGGAGAAGCTTTTGAAAAATTCTCTTCAGACATTGCTCTAAAAAGATATCAAACTCCTGAAGATGTGGCCAATTTAGTCTCATTTCTAGCTTCAGATGATTCAGATTATATCACCGGTCAAGCTATTTTAACTGATGGCGGCCTGGTTTATAGATGATAGAATGTACATTAAAATAAAAGAATCCATTTTAGAAATGGGTTCTTTTTGTTTGAGATGAAACCATAATGACCTAGTTGTATAATAAGAAAAGCAATTCAGAGGTCCGTGTGTTCATTCAATGAAAATGGAGTGAACATTTTCGAAAAAAATTTGGTCCGTAAGCATGTTCATCTTGTGCAATGTTTGACAAGCAACATTGTGGCGCACATGTGAGTTTTAGACACAAGCAAGACGCAGAATACATAGCCATAAAGAGAGGCTTGGCGTTATGCAAGCCCTCTTTGTGTCAGTAGCCAAAAACCAATGTTGTACTTTGTGATCCGGCATATTTTGTGACAAATTCTTTTGTGTACTGCGGAGTTTGAACCCGGTAGCTGTAATTGGAGCCTGGATTCCACGTTGTCAACGGAGAGGATTGCCTGTTCAAGGATGGATAGCTTCCTGTATCCTTAAAGTATCCGGTGCCCTTGTCATCAAGGATTCCGCCTTTTTCGCTGCCTTTTCCAAAATAATTGTATTCAGAGTATATTTTTGCTTTTGTCGCGATGGTAATTGCTTGGTTAAAATTGTTGCTGTAATTGTTTTTGACATGAAAATAGCCATATCTCATCAGCCCCGGGCCTCTTACATACAAATTCTCAAAATAGTTGTTGGCGATGGTCATGTGCGGATAGCCGTCATATTGGTGCTGGGAATCATCAGGATATCCTAAAATTAAACCGTACTTATGATTTGCGAATTTTGAGTTGCTGATGGTGATATAATCAGCTGATTTACCGATATACAACAGCTTGTCCAGGTCACTTCCGCCAGCATTATAGCTGTGTCCTGAAAATGTAACATGGTCGATCCAATAGTTGAAGCCTGAATCTAGATAAAGCTGTATATCGTTATTTCCATTAATCTGCGGGCTGTGTTCAAAGGTCAGATTTTGAAAGATGACGTTTCCGGATGAAGAAGATGTTGTTAAATAAATATTTTTCAGCGTTTTTTTAGCGTAAGAACCTACAAGTGTTTTATTTGAACCAATCGTTACCGTTGTTTTTGAAGAAGCGATTAAATCATTTTGAAGCACTAAAATTTTAGGTGTTGATCCGCTCAGATGGGTTTTTAAATCATTTAGGCTTTGGATATAAACGATCTGGCCGTTTTTTCCGCCGGATGTGCTGGCTTTAGAGACTCCTTTTCCATTTTTTGCATTTCCGGCAAATCCTAAAATGCCATTCGTCGAGGTATTTGGAAAATCTACGGCGCCTAAAGCTTTTTCAGGCAAGAGAAGCAATAATAAACTTAACATGGCAAATAATAAGGAAAATCGTTTCAAAGCCACTCAGCTTCCTTTCAAATGTAAATGAATTCATATGGATTATTATTACAGTTGAACAAAAGTAAGAATAGAGTCTATATTCCTGATCAAAACCGGGATTTTATATGTTATTTGATGCAAATAATAGAGTTACAATTGGAACAGCACGAAAGGATTGATACACCATTGACTGCTTCAGCATATCGAAACACCTTGCTTTCACTCCTTTGTTTAACAGCGGGAATCGTGGATGTGATCGGCTATTTAAGCCTAGGACACGTCTTCACTGCTAATATGACCGGAAATATCGTTTTATTGGGATTAGCGATCGGAAAATCTCTTCAGGTCACTGTTTTTCATTCTTTGACTGCGCTAATCGGCTTCATATTTGGGGTGATTATTTCAACAATCATTGTTGGAAAGGCAGAGAAAACATTTTGGCCATCCGCTGTAACAAAAGCTCTGGCAATTGAAGCATTCATTTTATTTGTTTTTGCTTGTCTTTCAATATCTACTGCTTTCGTTCCCGTGTACATCCTTATTATCCTTTTGAGTATTGCCATGGGGATACAAACAACAGCAGCTAAACAACTGGGGATTGCAGGCATTTCTTCAACTGTTTTGACCGGAACATTGGCTTCTCTTTTAGAGGATCTTTCCGGCCGGTTGCTTTTCTCTAAACAGAATAAAACATTCTTGAGAGATGCTGTGTTAAGGGCGCTGGCCATCATATTATATTGTGTGGGGGCTATTATTGTAGCTTTTGCAGAACCGCATTTTCATTACATCATTATTTGGGTTCCGATTGTGCTCATTTTAGGTATTATACTTACTGCTCTGGCCAAGTTGCAAAAAGTAAAGTGAAATTCTCCCGCTTGCGATTTCAAGCGGGGATGGGGATTTTTTGAGCTGATATACTTCAGATCCCCACTATAGCCACCCATTTTAATGAAACAAGAACTTTGGCTCATATGTGCATCTGAACATAAGTAGTGCATAGTCGTAAAAAACGCACCTTTTGATAGATATAGAATAGTGAATTAGACATAAATCAATCTATGAATCTATGTCCTCTTTCCATCCATATCGAATCAGCATTACAATGATAATGATTCTCATTCGAAATTTGGACTAGGAGGATGTCTATGAAAAAGAAGATCAGTGCTGTTATTAGCGTGGTTATGTTGATGATTCTTTGTTTTTGCCCGCAGGCTTCGGCAGCCTATAACGATTTGCACGAAGGCTATGCAACCTATACCGGATCAGGCTATTCAGGAGGAGCTTTCCTTCTTGACCCTATCCCATCTGACATGGAGATTACGGCAATTAACCCAAAGGATCTTAATTACGGGGGTGTGAAAGCCGCTCTTGCCGGCTCTTATCTTGAAGTGGAAGGGCCAAAGGGGAAGACGATCGTCTATGTTACCGATCTATATCCTGAGGGTGCCCCAGGAGCCCTTGATCTTTCACCCAATGCCTTCAGCAAAATCGGTGCTATGAAAGATGGAAAAATCAAAATCAAATGGCGTGTGATCAAAGCGCCAATCACTGGCAATTTCACATACCGGATTAAAGAAGGCAGCAGCCAGTGGTGGGCGGCAATCCAAGTTAGAAATCACAAGTATCCCGTTATGAAAATGGAATACTACAAAGACGGAAAGTGGATCAACATGGAGAAAACAGACTATAATCATTTCCTCAGCACCAATTTAGGAACGGGCTCTCTTAAAGTCAGAATCACTGACATTCGAGGAAAAGTTGTAAAAGATACGATTCCAAAGCTTCCTGCAAACGGAACATCTGGGGCGTACACAGTTCCCGGGCATGTTCAGTTTCCTGAATAAAAGCTTTGAAAAACGGCGGGAAAATCTAAATTTTCCGCCGCTTTTTTATACGTGCAAATGATTATGAGGTAAGAATGTTGTGACTTCCTTATGCATGTTGGCACAGCAATGGTAGAGGAACATTTCAAATGAAAAATCCTGCTCAAGAAGAAGGGCTAAATGAATCCTGCGACTGGTCTTTCAGCTGCTTGGATGTTAGATAGTGACTCTGTATTCAATTGCATTTGGCATCCCCTCTACCGAAGACACCAATACCTATACTTGATAAGTAAAATCAATAATTGCATATGTGGGCTGCTTTCGTTAATGTGGTGATCTTTTTTAAATTAAATAAATAACAAGAACCAATAAATTGATCAAAAAGCGTTTACCAATCCTGCTTTTTGTTTTGATGGTAAATAGAACTTCATAGCTCGTCTTATTGAAAAATTCGCATTAATCTTTCGCTTGTTGTTTCTCTCCTAATGTTAATACCCATTCTCTTAAGATATGTTTTTGCACATATCTTTTTCCGTTTATTTCGATATGAGGGAGGTCTGTGAGATCCTTTGCTAAGAGTTTCGCCTCCGCTTGGGTTATTCCTAAAAAATGCCCGATGTAAAAGTGAATATCTCGTTCTTTAATCAGCATGATGTCATTTTTTTCGTTAGCTTTTGGGTTGTTAATATGCTTTAATCCTTCTCCGATAAAATATCCAGCCAATGCAATACCGATTCCTAAAAAAACGTCCATGTGTATGCCTCCATTATGTAATCGTCATGTTATACGGTCACTCTATACCATTGGTTTCATTTTTTTGTTGACTGTGCACACAAAAAAACGCCAGAGCAAGCTCTGGACGGTTTCTATGCTTTTTCAATCTGCACTCGGCCTGAGAAAAAAGTGGCGCCTCCGCCTATATCAGACAAGCGGTCGGGGGTCAGGGCGTTAACAAGCTGATTTTTGCCTGGTTCATCTGCCCATAATCCTTGACTGACGACAACACCGGGCAGCACTTGTTCTCCGACTGCGGCGGTTAATTCACACTCACCTCGGCTGTTCCAAATCCGTACGGCTTCACCATCAGTGAGGCCGTGTTTTTCGGCATCTTTCGTGTTGATAAAGAGTTTCGGTGCTTTTTCAAGTTTGACGTGCTTTGCATTATTGGAAAACGTTGAGTTTAAGAAATTATGATTCGGCCCGGGAACATACATAAACGGGAATTCATGATCCGGCGCAAGCGGCGTATGTGTCGGTAACGGCGGGAAACCGGCTTGTTTCATTTTTTCTGAATATAATTCTATTTTTCCGCTCGGTGTCGGCAATTTACCCGGAAACAGCGGCTTTTCACGCTTCGCCTTCATAAACGAACGTTCAGTAAGTGATTCATAAGTAATCTCTGCTAAATAAGGATTATCGGGGTGGTGAAGCGCCTGCCGGATTAAGTCTTCATCTGAATCTTTGAGCTCCTGATCCGTAAATCCCATTGCCTCAGCCAATAACCGGAATACCTCGGTATTAGACTTACTTTCTCCGTATTTCTCAATAACCGGCTGCTGCAGCTGAATGTAATGATGCCAGTATGAGGTGTAAAAATCAGTATTTTCAAAAGCAGATGCAGCGGGCAGTACAATGTCCGCATATTTGGCCGTTTCTGTTACAAACAAATCATGAACCACGGTGAACAAGTCATCCCGCAGGAGGCCTTGTCTGACTTTGTTCGCTTCTGGCGCCACAACGGCTGGATTCGTCCCATAAATAAAGAGGGAGCGAACAGGAGGGTCTGTTTCCAGAAGAACCCTGCCCAGCTGGTTCATATTAAACGATCTCGGTGTGCGGCCTTTCAGTAAATCAGGACGCTGAAGCGCGGTGGTGTTATATTCTAAAACTCCGCTGTTATGTTTGATGGCACCGCCTCCTGTATGCATCCATTGACCGGTAATCGCCGGAAGACAGGCAATCGTTCTTACAATCATTCCGCCGTTGTCATGATGCTGAAGGCCGTTTCCGATTCTGATAAAGGAAGGGGAGGTTTCACCATACATTTTTGCCAGCTGATAGATATCGTCGGTACTGATACCAGTGATCAAGGATACCTTTTCTGGATGATACTGTTTCACATGCTCGCGCAGTTCTTCATAGCCGACTGTATATTCTGAAAGAAATGCTTCATCGTGAAGATTTTCTTTAAATAAAATGTGCATGATGCCAAGGGCAAGCGCGCTGTCGGTACCGGGTTTTATAGGAATAAACCAGTCTGCAAGACGCCCTGTCTGATTTTTATGCACATCAATCACAACAATTTTTGCGCCTTTTTTCCGTGCTTTTTGGGCGATTGTAATTTGATGCATATTTGTGCTGACTGCGTTAATTCCCCAAAAGATAAAGAGTTTCGTATGGATTGTTTCTTCAGGATCGATTCCAGCACTCACACCCATGGTATATTTATAGCCCTCTGATCCGGCTTTGCTGCAAATCGTCCGCTCAAGCTGGCTTGAGCCCAAGCGATAAAAAAAGCGGCGGTCCATTCCTTCAGCCGTTAATTTTCCCATATTGCCGTAAAAGCTGTAAGGCAGTATGCTTTCAGCTCCTTCTTCATCAATCAGCTGTTTCCAGCGGGATGTGATGGTGTCAATCGCTTCTTCCCAAGAAATTGGTTTAAACTCTGCCTCGCCCTTCACACCTGTTCGTTTCAGCGGAGTCGTCAGCCGCTTTTCATCATAGATGCGCTCAGCCATATTTCGTACTTTGTTGCATATATTTCCGGCTGTCACGGGGTGATCAGGATCACCCTGCACTTTCACAATTTTCCCGTCTTTTTTATGTACCAGCAATCCGCACTGGTCCGGGCAGTCCAGTGAGCAAACGGATTTAAAAATGCCGTTTTGTTGAGTGGCGAACGATTTCATAGCCCAGTTCCTCTCCCTAGTTAGATATATTGTAAGAATTATAACATTTCGAATGATAACGTCAATTCTGAAAAAAGACATTGACATCAATCTGGGTCTTCTTTATGATTAACGTATTCTCAATACTGAAAATTACATACAAAACATTTTCTATCAAGAGAGGTGGAGGGACTGGCCCTATGAAACCTCGGCAACATTATTGTGCCAATTCCAGCAAGCGTCAGCTTGAAAGATAGGAAAGTAAGGTTTATACCGGCTTCTGTCTGTGGCAGAGTGCGCCTATACATGAATCTCTTTCCATCTTTGGAGAGAGATTTTTTTTGTGAAAAATACCGATGAAAAGGATGTTTTGCATCATGACGGTTTTGATTACAGCACCGTACAACGAAGAAGGACGAAAAGAGCTTGAAGAATTGTTCGGTTCCGTTGTTTATCAGTCTTGGAAAGAAAACGGCCGGGCATACAGGGAAGATGAATTGATTCAGCTATTAAAAGAATCAAATGCGACGGGTCTGATTACTGAGCTTGATCAGGTGACAGAGAATGTGTTTGCATCAATGCCGGAACTTTCATTTGTGGGAGTATGCAGGGGAATGCCTTCCAATGTTGATATAGCAGCAGCGTCAAACAGAGACATTCCGGTTTTCTATACACCTGGGCGCAACGCACAAGCTGTTGCTGAAATGTTTATTGGAAATGTGATTTCATTTCTCCGGCACACGAATACCTCTAATCAATGGCTAAAGGATGGAAAATGGAACAGCGATTATTTGCAGGCGTATGCCAAATTCAAAGGTAATGAAATAACAGGAAAAACCGTGGGTATGGTCGGATTCGGAGCGGTTGGGCAAAGAATTGCAAAACTGCTGGCTGCGTTTGACTGCAAGGTTTTGTATTACGATCCATACGTACAGCACGATTATCCGCAATATGAAAAAGTTTCTCTGGAGAAGGTTTTTTCAGATAGTGATATCGTTTCTGTTCATCTGCCGCGTACAGATGATACGCTTGGCCTCATTGATCGGCCGTATTTTGACTTGATGAAAGAGAGCGCCATTTTCGTGAATACATCAAGAGCTGTCGTGGTAAACCGAGAGGATCTTTTATCTGTATTGAAAGAAAGTAAAATCAGAGGTGCGATATTAGACGTTTTTTATCATGAGCCGCCAGAGCAATCGGATTATGAATTTATTTCATTGCCTAATGTTCTGGCAACACCGCATTTAGCAGGAGCAACATTTGAAGTAGAGGATCATCACGTTACCATTCTGAACGAAGCGCTTAAAAAGTGGAAGGGTGAAAAAACTCTCAATATTCCGACTTTATATAACAAAAACGATCTTAAAGCAGAGGTGTAAGAAAAGGAGGGCATCAGGATGACGAAACAAAAAGGTTATCTCGTATTTGACATTGGCACTGGCAATGCAAGAGTTGCGGTCGTAAGTGTGTCGGGCAGCGTTCAAACGGTTGAACGGGAGGACATTGTATATACGACCGAGCCGCTTTACCCGGACAGCCGCTATTTTTCTCCACAGGCGCTGTGGAATCAAATCATGAATCTGGCTAGACGTGCGATTTCTCGTTCTCATCATATTGAAATTATTGGTCTCACTTCAACAAGTCAAAGACAGGGGATCGTGCTGCTTGATCAAAATGGTGAGTCTTTCCTCGGTCTGCCCAACATTGACAATCGGGGCAGGGAGTGGGAGGAAAACATACCGAATCGGGAAGAAGTATACAGCCGAACAGGCCGTCTGCCGACTGCGCTTTTTTCAGCGCTCAAGCTTTATGGTTTAAAGCACCGGCAGCCCTCCTTATGGGAAAAAACTGCAAGCTTCACAAGCATTAGTGATTGGGTGACGTATCAGTTGAGCGGAGTATTGACATATGAACCTTCACAGGCGACGGAAACGCTGCTGTTTGATGTAAAACAAAATACATGGTCAGAAGAGATGTGCGGTATATTCGGTTTCTCGCCATCCATTCTTCCGCCTCTAGTAAGAGCGGGAACAGTCATTGGATCGATAACAGATGAGTATGCGGCAGAATTGGGACTATCACATCATGCGAAGGTTATAGCGGGCGGGGGAGATACACAGCTTGCTGTCAAAAGCACTGGTGCTGCTCTGGGAGACGCAGTCATTGTATCAGGTACGACAACACCGATTACCAACATTATAGATGAAATTCATGGGGACAGACAAATTAAAGCCTGGCTAAACTGCCACACAGATCAAGGACAGTGGCTTGCGGAGACAAATCCCGGGGTAACAGGTCTGAATTTTCAAAAACTAAAGGATATTTTCTATCCGAATGAACCGTACGATGTGATGGAAGAAGAGATTGCTGCTCTTGCTAAGGTAGATCATGCATGTGTATCTTCCCTCGGCTCGTATTTATCGGCAGAAAAAAACGCCCTGACGAAAGGCGGCTTTCTTTTTGATGTACCGCTTTCAGCCCATTTAAGCAGAGCGCATTTTGTACGCGCGGCATTACAGGAGATTGCATGTTCAATCAAATGGAACTTTGACATTTTAACAGAGATCACTCCGTTTGATCGTGACTATGTGTGGGGATGCGGAGGCGGATTCCAAAGCAGAGCATTTACACAATATATCGCCAATCTTCTTCAGAAAAAAATCTATGTCAAAGAAGGGTACAGTCAGGCATCAGTCGTTGGTGCTGCTGTGGTTTGCAATGAGGCCTTTAGATTGACCGAAGAAATGTCTGGAAGTGTTCGGGTGATAGAACCGCAGGATTGCCGGATAGAAATGACTTTATACGAGGAGTGGAAGCAGGTCCAACGCTTCTTTTCAGGGTTAGAGCCGTCATCGGGAAACAAGGTATTAGTATAAGGCGGAATTTGCCGCCAATTGAGGAATTATACATTTTCTTACTTTAATGAGGTAATACGGTGATTGGGATAAGCATCTAAGGAGGATACAGATATGTTGGATAAAATTGGTATACCAAAGCGGTTGGCATGGGGGTTTTTAGGGGTTGTGCTGTTTATGATGGGAGACGGTCTTGAACAAGGATGGCTCAGTCCTTTTCTGATTGAAAATGGGCTCACCGTTCAGCAATCCGCTTCGATTTTTAGTATATACGGCATTTCACTGGCCATCGCTTCATGGTTTTCGGGTGTATGTCTGGAAGCATTTGGCGCAAAGCGGACGATGTTTATGGGGTTGTTGTTTTATGTGATCGGTACAGCAGCTTTTATTGTCTTTGGATTTGAAAAGCTAAATCTGCCTGTCATGTATGTGACTTACTTTATTAAAGGCTTAGGATACCCGCTTTTTGCTTATTCCTTCTTGACATGGGTCATCTACAGAACACCGCAGAACAGGCTAAGCACAGCTGTCGGCTGGTTTTGGATTGCGTATTGTCTGGGCATGTTTGTTTTCGGTGCTTGGTATTCAAGTTATGCAATTAAAACGTTTGGTTATTTAAATACGCTTTGGAGTTCTATTTTCTGGGTATGCCTCGGTGCAGTCTTCGCGTTGTTTATTAATAAAGACCGGTTTGAAAAGAAGAAAAGAAAAAGATCAGAAACGGCGGAGGAGCTTTTAAAAGGGATTACCATTCTTGTTACCAATCCGCGGGTGCTGACAGGAGGAATGATTAGAATCATCAACAGCATCGGCACATATGGTTTCCCTGTGTTTTTGCCGATGCACATGGCTCAGCACGGCATTTCAACTAATGTGTGGCTGCAGATTTGGGGAACGATTTTTCTGGGCAACATTGTATTTAACCTCATTTTTGGAATTGTCGGTGATAAATTCGGATGGAAAAACACCGTCATTTGGTTTGGAGGAGTCGGCTGCGGCATTTTCACTGTTTTATTATACTATGCGCCAGTTTTTTCAGGCGGGAATATAGCGGTTGTGAGCATCGTCGGCTTTATCTGGGGCGGTTTGCTGGCAGGCTACGTGCCGATTGGTGCGATTGTGCCGACAGTTGCCGGAAAAGACAAAGGAGCCGCCATGTCCGTTTTGAACCTCGCAGCCGGCTTATCGGCATTTGTCGGACCTGCTTTAGCTTGGATGTTCATTGGACTCGTCGGTGCACAAGGCGTTGTCTGGATTTTTGCGGTGCTTTATCTTGCGAGTGCAGTCATGACGAAATGTATTAAGCTACCTGAAGAAAAAGAAGTACAGAAAGAGACTTCCCCTCAATATGCATCCTGATGAAAAGCGCCCTGTTTCAGGGCGCTTTTCATGATTTTTTTCAGCAATGGCTTCAGTTATAGAGTGCCACGCAAATCATTGTTCTGGACGGGACTTCATCATTAGGAGTCCGCTCAATAAATAGTTTAGGCGATCGCTTCTGCATTTATATCGCTTTTTAACTCTCATGATTGTATGCCTTTTTTAAGTGTATCTTTGCAGGGCACGGCTCAACCATTGTAGGACGATTTAAGGGTCTCCGTATTTCTCTTCAATTAGATCTTCAAAAAAAAGGCTGATTTCAATGCTTTTTCTTCATCAACTATACGTTGCCGAGCCATGATATACCTTTTTCATATTGATCAATATGTGTATGTTTTGCAAACGAGGATGTTAGTTTTTTGAAATAAAATAGACAATATGTTGACAAATCAAAACGAAGTGCTATGATGATATAGACAACAAATTGTCTTTTTTAGGAGGATTATAATGAACTTTTCTAAAGAACTAAAAGATTTATTTTTAATGCAGCAGTCTTACGCTACACTTTTTTCTGTTTTAAACAAAATTCAATCACGAGGTGATGAGTACTATGAGAGCTTAACGACTAGGCAATTTATGACGATGGTCTCCATACTGCATTTACCGGAAGAAGAAACCACTTTCAACAACATTGCCAGAAAATTAGGTACGTCGAAACAGAACATAAACAGGCTTGTCAGCAGTATTGAAAAAAGAGGATATGCCGTTACTGTGCCAAGTAAACGTGACAATCGTGCGGTTAATGTGAAAATTACCGATTCTGGAAAACGCGTTTTAGAGGAGTGCGGTGAAAAAGCTGTGTACTTTATGGCTGATATTTTTCAGGGGTTTTCGACGGAAGAATTAGAGACACTGTGGAATTTATTGAAAAAGCTATACAGTTTTGACGGAGAAGAGCAGGATGGTTTCGAAGAAGATGCTCGTGACTTTGAAATTGAACAAGAACGTGATGATCTGAAAATAAAAATACTTCAGGAGTTCGCAAAACGGAGAATGTAAAAAGGAGATACGTATGAACAGCGTGGCATCAATAGAAAATTTGAAAAAGCAGTACACGAACAAAACTGCAGTAGACGGCATTTCATTTGAAGTAAAGGAGAGTGAAGTCCTTGGGCTTCTTGGCCCAAACGGAGCAGGAAAAAGCACAACGATTCATATTTTATCCGGAGTACTGTCGGCCACTTCCGGAAATGTTACGATATTGGGCCATAATGTAAAAAACAGCGCAAAGAAAATGAAAAAGGGCATCGGAATCGTCCCTCAAGATATCGCCATCTATGAGGATATATCTGCTGAGCAAAATGTTCGCTTTTTTGCCAGTCTATATTCTCTTAAAGGAAAAGAGCTGAAAGCCCGGGTTAAGGAGGCCTTGGAGCTTGTACAGCTATATGATCGTAAAGATGATAAGCCTAAGACTTTTTCAGGCGGGATGAAAAGAAGACTAAACATTGCCTGTGCTATTGCCCATCAGCCGAAACTGATTATTATGGATGAGCCGACTGTTGGGATAGACCCTCAATCAAGAAACCACATATTGGAGTCTATTAAATTGCTGAAAGAAAAAGGAGCGAGCATCATTTACTCAACTCATTATATGGAAGAAGCGGAGGCTATTGCTGATCGGATTATGATTATAAATGAGGGGAAAATCATTGCTAACGGGACGAAAGATGAATTGTACAAAAAAGTAAATAAAGAAATGACTTACTCTTTTCAGCTGGCGAATGCAGATAAATTAAACAAAAACATTCTGATGGATATAGAAGGGGTTATAAAAGCACACTCCATAGAGGGTGAATTGAAAGTTACAGTCCGAAAGAGCCAAGATCTCCTAAGTGAAATCATAGCAGAATTAAGTGTTCAAGGATGCAGCATTATGCATATGAGCAGTCAAGAGGCATCATTAGAAACGGTATTTTTGGAGCTGACGGGAAGAAATTTAAGAGATTAGGAGAGGCAACATGAGTTTGATAAAAGTAATGACATTTGATTTTATGAATATTTTAAGGAATCCGGTTCTCGTTTTAGCTAATACGATTTTTCCTTTCATTCTTATTATGATCATGGGTTTTGTCACAAAAAACTGCTTTGGGGCAGATGGTATCAGTTCATACGATTATTACGGGGTGAATATGATCATTTTCTCAGCGGCTCTGATTGCAATGACCGCGTCCAACACATTTATGGAAGAAAAGGTGAAGAGAGGAAACATCCGCCTTGTATACGCACCCGTTTCGAAAACAAGTATTTATCTTTCAAAATTACTATCAACTTACATATTCAGTGTGATATTGTACAGCATGAATGTATGGACGGCCCAAACGATTTTTAAATTGAACTTTGGCGGAGAAGACCTTCCGTATATCTTGCTTTTGCTGCATGTCTTTTTGTTCTTTGGCTGCTGTTTCGGCACCATGTTTTGCTGCATTTTCAAAAATGAAGAACAGGCGAATAGTATCATGCAAATTCCAGTTGCTTTTTTTGTTTTCTTTGGAGGCGTTTTTTTCGGAATTCATAGATTTGGAGATACCGTAAATGAAATTTCCGTATTTTCTCCGGTTAAATGGGTAGCGGAATGCTCATTTCGCCTCATTTATGATCATGATTTCAGCATTTTGCTGCCTGTGGTATCCATTCTTCTCTTTGCTTCAGTCGTTTGTATTGCCGTTTCCCATGTTGTTTTTAAGCCGGAGGGATATGTATGCTGAATCTATTCCGAAATAGGTGGGAACGAATACTGGCGAAGAAAGCCGTTATCATCATTGCAGTGATTATCATTCCGCTGATGGTTGGAGCAGCGATTCTTTTTTCCGGTAAACCGGTCTTAAAAGAAACCATTGCATTTGTCTCGGAGCAGGATGAAATGAAAAATCTCCCCAAAGATTCTGCCTTTCGAGTGGTTATGGTCCATCAAAAGCCGAGGTTTTCTGATCTTGTGTTAGGAAAATATGCAGCAGTCGTAGAAAAAAATCATCAAGACTACAAGGTAACCACTTTGAAAAGTGAAGCGGATAAAGAAATGATTCGGGAGCTTTTTGAGACTGGGAAAATGCCGAACAGCTATAAAGGAGAGGATAAAATAAGGGCTGAAAGAGGGACTGGCACAAATATCTTAGGTTTTATCGTAATGCTTGTTTTTATGCAAGGTGTCGCGCTCACTGCCTTGTATCCTGAAGACCGCATGCTTAAAACCTTCAGGCGGATTTTAGTGTCACCCGTAAACGAGAACAAATACCTGAGTGTTCAGTTTATCTTTACATTTTTATGTCTATACATACCAACCTATCTGGCCATTGTGATGACAACAATATTATTTCATGTGGATATTGGCTTTCGCTTGGACATCCTTGCTGAACTGCTGGCTGTTCTCGCAGTGCTTGCAGCGTCATTCGCTATTTTTATGGCATCAGTTATGGATCGAAACTTAAGCTTGGTGACGAGCGGAATCAGTGTGGTTACGTCTGTATTGTCAGGCTGCTTTATTTCTTTTACGACTAATCTCCCCGTCTTAGATGCACTTTGTGCGATTCTGCCGCAAAAAACATTCATGACTTTTATCCATGGGATAGAACTAGGGCAGACAGTGCGGGAATTCAAATTTCAGCTTTTTTATATCTTTCTTTGGTCGGCATTATTTTATTTCTTTGGTGGCTTTATGACAAGAAGCAGGATGAAGAAAGGGATTTATTAATGGATGTCACTAGATGCATAGAGCGCTATGCATCTTTTATTGTTTCGTTATAGTGAGTTATTTATTAGGGAGTTTTAAGAATGAGCGTCATTGCTGGCACGAATACAGAACCGGACATTTTATATGACAAGGCTCCGTCTTCGCCAATGCTGCGATCGAATGCGGTCCTTTTGACTTCAGCTACTGTGAGTATTTTACCTGTGATATTTTGAGATGCAATCCTGCGGAGTGAAAACAGACGAGAGACTTAGGAAAGAGCAGCTAGAATCTCTGCTCATTCTCTGATTTTCATGATTTTATAATAGAATAAACATTTGTATCATAAGGGACACCGCTTTGGTACATATATTGTTTTAATACGCCTTCTTTTTCAAATCCCATTTTTAACAGCAAACGATTTGACGCTTCATTTTCCATAAAAACAACTGCACCGATTCTCGTTAGTTCAAGGGTACCAAAGCCGAAAGACACAATTTCTAAAATGGCTTCTGACGCATAGCCGTTTCGCCAATTCGCCGGGCTGATTTCATAACCGATTTCTGCACGTTTATGCTTGGGGGCCAAAGCATGAAAGCCAATCGTACCGATGAGTTCCTTGGTGTCTTTTCTTTCAATTCCCCACCGTATTCCCCGCTTTTCTTGATAATTCTCGGCAAACTGATGAATCATTGTTTTTGCTTGATCTATACTTTCAAAGGGATCGAGTCCGTAGTAGCGTGTGACGCCATGGTTTGAAAAACAAGTAAAAATGGCTTCCGCATCTTTCTCTGTCAACTCTCTTAGAATAAGCCTGCCGGTTTCTAATACAGGAAACATCCAATCCCTCCCTAATGTATGTAGCTTTATCATATCCCTTTTATTTCCTCTTTTCTATAACGAAATCGAATTTGATGAAGCAAAGGAGCGAATTTGTTTTTCTAATTCCTCTTTGTTTTTCTTAAATTGTTTCATTCGATGGCCGTTCGCGCCTGATGGGTGAGGGAAGCCGTGTAGGCAGGTCAGCCGCCATTTGCTGTTTTCCCTGATCAGTGTTTCACAGACTGTTTCGGCTGCTTTGCCTAGCGGGATAAGAAGAGCAGGGCCCGATAGCTTTCCAAGTTCAGCGGGAAAATGCTTATATGCATAAGTGCTTAGCATAGATGAGCGGGGGATAGCTGGACGATGTCCTGTATAGTTTTTCTGCTGAATGAAAACAGGGTATTTGATAACAGAAGTGGTGTGAAGCATATGGCGCAAGTGGCCGAAAAGCTGTGCGGCGCTTTGAATGCCGAAAACCTGTGGCAGCCCGCATTGATCCAGCATCGCAATCAGGTTATCTCTCATAGTTCCAGAAAGTCCTGCCGCTTTTTTGGTGTCTAAAGCTATCTGTTCTAGAGATCGGCCTTTGCGCAAGCTTTCTGCGGCTGTTTCATAAGCTGTTTTCATCTGTGAAAAACCCGGCGTTATGCCTGAAATCACAATAGAAGCATCTTGATTGATATATTCATTATGAGGTGAATAGTACATTTCAAGCGCGTTTTCTTGGTGTATGCGAAATGGGGAAGTAAGCAAATCCGTTTTCGAAAGCGGTTTTGATACCGGAAGAGTATTTAGTTTCTCTGCAAATGATGCTAAACCGCTGCGGTTTTCAATCATGGGCGAACCTCCCTAAAAATGATATCCCATTGTCCATTTTAAACGTTACAACGGGATATCATTCATATTTAACCTCTATTCAAATGTCCCGCGTTCCACACCTCTTTAACTGCTTGAGGGGCTTCTTTCACTTCAGCAGCAGTCTGCTGCAACGCGGTTTTTTTCATTTCAACATCGTACTGAATCATTTTTTGTTTTTGAGACAGCTGTTGTGCTTCCGTTTTTACCATTTCAACTTGTGTTTGCATGGATTGCGTAACTGCAGTGAGTTCCTTCATGGCGGGATCTATTTTCTTCTTGTTTTGAATCACATTTATCCCTAAGTAAATGATTGAAATGGCTATTACTGCGATACTGATATAAACGATAACCATATGTTCACCCCTTTTCTAATGTCATACCCTATTTCGCTTATTTTAAGCAGGTGAAATGATAGTTGCGCAGTTCATATCATTTGCGTATTGGTTTTCTTGTGCTTATAATGTGTTATCGTACATATGTAAACAAAGAAAGGGTGCTTCAATTGCAAAGTTTACAAAATAAAACTGCTCTTATCACAGGCGGAGGCAGAGGGATTGGACGCGCTACAGCTCTTGCGCTTGCGAAAGAAGGCGTAAATATCGGTTTAATCGGTCGAACTGCCGCCAATGTTGAGAAAGTCGCAGAAGAAGTAAAAGCACTTGGTGTGAAAGCTGCGTTTGCCGCTGCGGATGTAAAGGATGCGGCGCATGTTGATCAAGCTGTGGCTTCTATTAAAGAGGAGCTAGGCGAGATTGATATTCTCATTAACAATGCGGGAATCAGCAAATTTGGCGGATTCTTAGATCTATCCGCTGATGAATGGGAAA
Organism: Bacillus sp. PK3-037; assembly: GCF_054161355.1. Taxonomy (NCBI): domain Bacteria; kingdom Bacillati; phylum Bacillota; class Bacilli; order Caryophanales; family Bacillaceae; genus Bacillus; species Bacillus sp. PK3-037. The sequence goes on from NZ_CP096408.1 coordinate 2,045,273, forward strand.
ATATCATTCAAGTGAACCTAATGGGTGTATACCATGTTACTCGTGCAGTGCTTCCTGAAATGATTGAACGCAAAGCTGGTGACATTATTAATATTTCTTCTACAGCCGGCCAAAGAGGAGCAGCTGTCACAAGCGCTTACAGCGCATCCAAATTTGCCGTTCTTGGGTTAACGGAATCTCTCATGCAAGAAGTGAGAAAGCATAATATCAGAGTCAGCGCGTTAACGCCGAGCACTGTCGCAAGTGATATGTCGATTGAACTGAACCTGACAGACGGTAATCCTGAAAAGGTTATGCAGCCTGAGGATCTTGCTGAATATATGGTGGCTCAATTGAAATTAGATCCGCGTATTTTCATTAAATCTGCAGGATTGTGGTCAACAAATCCGTAAAACGAAAGCCTGTCTAGCGACAGGCTTTTTTTATTTATATTCAATCCGCACAGGTAAATGTTTAACACCAAACACGAAAGGACTTGGTACCGCTTCGAGTTTCTGTTCATCATCAGCTTTTTTAATATAAGCGGACATAGACAAGAGGGAGGAAAGAACGACTTTTGCTTCGAGCCTGGCCAATGGTGCGCCGAGGCAAAAGTGAATTCCGAACCCAAAGCTGAGATGGGGATAGGAGGGGCGGTTAATGATAAAACGATCAGGTTCAGAAAATTTAGCTTCATCCCGATTGGCTGACGCGACCCAGCTGATAACGGAAGATCCTTTCTTTATAAATGCTCCGCCAAGCGCTGTATCTTCTGCTGCAACTCGTCCGATGGCTTGAACAGGCGGATAATAGCGGAGTGTTTCTTCTATTATATTAGGCACATAGTCTGTATTCTGTCTTATCTGTTGTTGCATGGCTGTGTCTTCCGTGATATAGCGAACAGCATTCGCGATCAAATTAGTAGTCGTTTCGTTTCCCGCGACAAGAAGTAGAATGCAAAAACCGAGCAGCTGCTCTTCTGTTAGATATTCTCCATCGACTTCTGACTGCAAAAGCATCGTAATCAAATCTTCTTTTGGCTGGGCTCGTCGTTTTAATAGAATGTCTCTAAAATAGTTACTTAAGAAAGCGTGGCCGTCCCGGCGTTTTTGAACCATGTCAGCGACAGATTTGTCTGAACTGTCCTTCGCTCCGGCAACGAGCACGTCGGAGTATGTTTTGATGATGTGCCGGTCTTCAATCGGTGCTCCAAGCATTTCAGCAATGATAATAACAGGAAGGGGGCCTGCTATATCATCTATCATATCGATTGTGTCTTTTTGCCGCGCCTCCTGTAAAAGGAGTGCTGTAACGTCTTTTATGCGGGTTTCGATTTGTTTCACTGCCTTTGGAGTAAACGATTTGTTGACGAGTGCACGTAATTTGGTATGTTTCGGAGGGTCCATTGTTAAAATGCTTTCTGCCTGTATGCCGCGTTTGGATGAAAAAAGTTTGGGGTTTTTCAGGACGAATTGAACGTCATCATACTTAAAAACATCCCAGCAATCACGCTGTTTGTCATAGCGGACAGGAGACGATTTCCGAAGCTTTTCATAAATCGGGAAGGGGAAAAGACGATCCTTTTCGAATTGTAATTCTTTCATGGGAATTAAGTTGGCGTAACGTTCTTCTTTGGCAGGGCACGCTGTTTGCTTTGTCATTTTATCATCTCCTTTATTGATACGTTATCAAAGGCTGTTTTTCAATTCAACGGACATATATTGAAGAAAATGTAAACCGGACAATAGTTTTAAATTGAAGATCATAGCGAAAACAAGTTATAATGAACCAAACAAACTATGTACCAAATGTTCATTTTATCTTTTTTTATTCCCTCCAGCCATACAAACATCAAACACAAAATAACTTGATTATCATGTTATTAATAGAAGAAGGAGAACAACAGGAAAAAATTGAATATTTAGTACATGGTGTTCTCAGTATACAGAGAAGGGGTGCAGACCGATGAAAGAAGAAAAAAGAAGTTCCACTGGATTTTTAGTCAAGCAGCGCGCGTTTTTGAAGCTTTATATGATTACCATGACTGAGCAGAAAAGACTTTACGGATTAAAGCTTCTGGAAGTGCTTCGATCAGAATTTAAAGAGATTGGTTTTAAACCAAACCATACAGAGGTTTACCGGTCTTTGCATGAGCTTCTTGATGATGGGATATTAAAACAAATCAAAGTAAAGAAAGAAGGGGCTAAGCTCCAAGAAGTGGTCCTCTATCAATTTAAAGATTACGAGGCAGCCAAGCTGTATAAAAAACAGCTGAAAGTAGAGCTGGATCGCTGCAAGAAACTGATTGAAAAAGCACTGTCAGATAATTTTTAACATAGAAAACACCCGGCATAATCACGAGTATCGGGTGTTTTCTGTTTTTCATTATACATATTTGTCGAAACGAAACAATACAAATCAATAGTGACCTTCAAACTTGACATCATTTCCTCACGTGGTAACATTTTAAACGTGTGAAAATACGAACAAAAAAGCGAACAAAGGAGATGTTACCGATCTTTGATCAAAAAAAAGTAGCTTTTATTGGAGCCGGATCTATGGCGGAAGGAATGATATCAGGTATCGTTCGTGCCGACAAAATCCCAAAACGAAACATCTGCGTTACAAACCGCAGCAATACAGAGCGATTAGCTGAGCTTGAACTTCAATATGGAATCAAAGGCGTGGCGCCGGATCACTTATGTATTGAAGACATGGATGTGCTCATTTTGGCGATGAAGCCAAAAGATGCCGAAAGCGCTCTGTCATCTTTAAAAACACGCATCCAACCCCATCAATTAATTTTGTCGGTGCTAGCCGGCATAACCACCTCTTATATTGAACAATCATTGCATAATCAACAGCCGGTTGTTAGAGTAATGCCTAACACATCAAGTATGATCGGCGCTTCTGCAACTGCCATCGCACTTGGCAGGCATGTGACAGATGATTTAGAAAAACTGACGGCGGCTTTGCTCGGCTGCATGGGTGAAGTGTATACAATCCAGGAAAATCAAATGGACATTTTTACGGGAATTGCCGGCAGCGGCCCTGCGTATTTTTATTATTTAATGGAATTCATCGAAAAGACAGGCGAGGAAGCGGGCCTTGATAAACATTTATCACGAAGCATCGGTGCACAGACACTCTTGGGTGCTGCAAAAATGCTGATGGAGACAGGAGAACAGCCTGAGGTGCTGAGAGATAATATCACCTCGCCAAATGGAACGACTGCTGCCGGATTGCAGGCCTTGAAGAACAGCGGCGGAGGAGAAGCCATTTCTCAAGCCATTAAACATGCGGCTAAGCGTTCAAAGGAAATCAGCGATGATATCGAAAAAACAGCGGCACCGCTATAAAACAGGAGTGATAAAGTGACATCTGAAACAGAAATGAAAAGAGTTGTCGTGAAGATCGGCAGCAGTTCATTGACAAGTCTTCATGGGGAAATCAGCATTCGCAAACTGGAAGCTTTAGTGGACCAGGTCGCCAAACTAAAAGACGCCGGTTATGAAGTCATCCTGGTTTCTTCCGGCGCAGTAGCTGCAGGGTATCGCAAGCTCGGATTTCTTCAGCGACCAGAAAATCTGCCTGAAAAACAAGCGTCTGCTTCAATCGGTCAAGGGTTGCTGATGGAGGCTTATTCAAAGCTATTTTTGGCGCACGGTTATGTGGCTTCCCAAATTTTAATTACAAGAAGCGACTTTTCTGATGAATACCGATATCACAATGTTCGGAACACGATGAATGTACTGCTCGAACGCGGTATTATCCCGATAATTAACGAAAATGACACAGTGACCGTCAATCGGCTTAAGTTTGGCGATAATGATACACTCGCGGCCAAAGTCGCCGGATTAATCGATGCGGATTTGCTTGTGATTTTATCGGATATCGACGGTTTATATGACGGCAATCCGCGAACTAATCCAAAAGCGAAAAGGGTGCAGCGAGTCAGTGAGATTACACCGGAAATTGAAGCGTGTGCAGGCGATACAGACAGCGAGGTCGGCACCGGAGGCATGCGGTCCAAACTGGATGCGTTTAAAATTGTAATGGCATCCGGCATAAAAGGATTTCTTGGCCAGGCAGACGCTGCAGATATATTATATCAAGCTGTTCATGGAGAGGCGGAAGGCACCTATTTTGAAGCTGAGGGAACGCTTCCGTTGAATCAAAAAGAGCAGTGGATCGCTTTTAATTCCGGACCAGAAGGTGAAATTGTTTTATCAGATGACTGTTCCGGCCAAATAGCTGACGGTCAATCGCATATATACCCAGATGGTGTAAGGGAGATTAAAGGGAAATTTAAAAGCGGCGCTGTTGTCCGCCTAACTGATTCTCATGGTGAAGACATCGGTCTTGGGATCGTCAATTATTCTTCCTCGCAGCTTGAGACACCTGAAAAAAATAAAGGCATGAAAAACAAAGCGGTGATTGATCCAGAAGCGTTTGTATGCCATGTGGATTTATCTTTGCCTGTATATTAAATAGAAGAAATACATGGGAGCAAAAAGAACCCGAGCTTCTCTGGAGAAGTTCGGGTTCTTTTTTATTGATACTGTTCCAATTTGGAGAAAAACTGAATGACAAACTCATAAAAATCCTGCGCTGACGGTGCAAGCTCTCTGTTTTTCGGCTTAATAATTCCGACAGTCCGTTTCACTTGAGGAAACTCAATTGGAATTTTCACAGTGAATCGGGGTGTCGTTTCAGCAAAAGTACTCTCCGGCAGAAGGGTGACACCCATACCTGCGGACACCAATCCTTTGATAGCGTCCAAATCCTCACCCTCTGTAGAGACAAGAGGGGCAAACCCGGCTTGTTTGCAAGAGTCAATCGCCATTTTTCTGAGCACAAATCCTTCCGGAAACAACACAAATTGATCGTTGCGCAAATCGATTAAATGGACCGTTTTTTGTTTGGCGAGCGGATGATTTAAAGGTACAAGCGCGTAAATTTTTTCCGTGAATAAAATATTTCCTGCTATGTCTGGAAAATTCGTCGGCACCGGTCCTAATAACGCTAAATCGATATCGCGGTTTCTGACAGCTTCAATCAGAAACTTATAAGAGCCTTGGCGCAGCAAAAACTCTACGTGCGGATATTCTTCTTTAAATGCCGAAACGACAGTCGGCAGAAGCTGACTGGCGAGGCTTGTAGGAAAGCCGATTTTTACGGTTCCGCGATGCGGGTCAAGGTACTCATCAATTTGTTCTTTTGCATAATCGATGGCTTTCATCGCTGTTTTGACATGAATTAAAAATTCTTTTCCAATCGGAGTGAGTTTGATATTTCTCCCTTCACGCTCAAATAAAGTAACATTTAATTCTTCTTCAAGGTTTGCAATTTGTCTGCTGATTGCTGATTGGGCCACATGCAGATAATCAGCGGCTTCTGAAACGTGTTCCCGTTCAGCAACCTCCATAAAATAACGCAGTTGGCGCAGCTCCATGTAAGTCTCACATCCATCTATCTCATTTTGAGATTCTTTTGATCTAAATTATATATTGTTTATATCGTTTTGAAAACCTACAATAATATTAGAGTTGTTAGATTTTATGACCGGTATTATCGGAAACTGATCGGGGGAGAGGAATTATGACTTACAATCAAATGCCAAAAGCTCAAGGTCTCTACCGTCCTGAATTTGAACATGATGCATGCGGAATCGGCCTATATGCGCACTTAAAAGGAAAGGCGACACATGACATCGTCAAACAGGGGCTGCAGATGCTTTGCCAGCTCGACCACAGAGGAGGTCAAGGCAGTGATCCGGATACGGGAGACGGTGCCGGCTTACTGGTTCAAATCCCTGATGCTTTCTTTAAGAAAGAGTGCAAAGACATCAATCTGCCGGAAAAAGGACGTTACGGGGTAGGAATGGTCTTTTTCTCGCAGAAGGAAGATGAAAGAAAAAAAATCGAAAAGCAAATCAATGCACTGATTGAACAGGAAGGCCAAGTTGTGCTTGGATGGAGAACTGTACCTGTAAATGTCGGAAAAATCGGAACAGTAGCACAAAAAAGCTGTCCGTTTGTCCGTCAAGTATTCATTGGCGCAAGTTCTGACCTGAAGGATGATTTGTCCTTTGAGCGAAAATTGTATGTCATTCGTAAACAGGCTGAAAACTGGGGAGTAACGGAAGGTCTAGATTTTTATTTTACCAGTCTTTCAAGCCAAACTATTGTTTATAAAGGCCTTTTAACACCTGAACAGGTTGATGCGTTTTATTCCGATCTGCAAGATGAGGCATTCGTATCCGCTTTTGCACTAGTTCATTCACGCTTCAGCACTAATACCTTCCCTACATGGGAAAGAGCACACCCAAACCGTTATTTGGTTCACAATGGTGAGATTAATACCCTTCGAGGAAATATCAACTGGATGAGAGCACGTGAACAGCAATTTGTGTCTGAAAGTTTTGGTGAGGATCTCAATAAAATTCTTCCGATTCTGAATGCTGACGGCAGTGACTCTTCCATTTTAGATAACGCATTTGAGTTTTTCGTTATGGCGGGACGCAAGCCGGCACATACGGCGATGATGCTGATTCCTGAGCCATGGACAGAAAATACGCACATGTCTAAAGAAAAAAGAGCGTTTTATGAGTATCACAGCTCATTGATGGAGCCTTGGGACGGTCCGACAGCCATTTCATTTACTGACGGAAAACAAATCGGCGCAATACTCGACCGTAATGGTTTACGTCCGGCCCGTTATTATGTGACAAAGGATGATTATATTATTTTCTCATCTGAAGTCGGTGTTATTGAGGTTGAACAGGAAAACGTTTTATATAAAAACCGCCTTGAACCAGGAAAAATGCTTTTAATTGACCTGGAAGAAGGCCGCATCATTTCTGATGAAGAAGTAAAAACACAAATCGCAACTGAATATCCGTACCAAAAATGGCTTGAGGAAGAGCTTGTGCAAGTGAATCCTGATCCGGAAACAAGAGAGGAAGAGCAGTTCACGGATCTTCTTACGCGTCAGAAAGCGTTTGGATACACATATGAGGATATTCAAAAATATTTAATTCCTGTTATTAAAGAAGGAAAAGATCCTCTCGGCTCAATGGGGAACGATTCGCCGCTTGCTGTTTTGTCTGATCGCCCGCAATCGCTGTTTAACTATTTTAAGCAATTGTTTGCACAGGTTACCAACCCGCCGATTGACGCGATTCGCGAGCAGCTCGTGACTTCAACAATGACTTGGCTCGGAGCAGAAGGCGATCTCCTTCATCCGAATGAACGAAACGTCCGCCGAATCAAGCTGTATACACCCGTGTTATCCAATGAGCAGTTTTATGCGCTGAAAACGATCGTCCATCCTGATTTAAGAAGCCAAAAAATGAATGTGCTGTTTTCAGAAGATCTTGAACGCGGGTTAAAAGACATGTTCACCCAAGCTGAGAAAGCAATCAGCCAAGGCGTCAGTCTTTTGATTTTGTCCGATAGAGCAATGAATGAGCAGTTAACGCCAATTCCGCCGCTATTAGCAGTCAGCGCACTGCACCAGCATTTAATCCAAAAAGGATTGCGCACGAAAGTCAGCATTATCGTTGAATCAGGAGAAGCACGTGAAGTTCATCACTTCGCAGCTCTAATCGGCTATGGAGCTGATGCTGTCAATCCTTATCTGGCATATGCGACCTACAAGCAGGAAATTGACGAAGGCCGCTTAGATATCAGCTATGAAGAAGCGGTCAGCAAGTATGGAAAAAGCATTACCGAAGGTGTCGTAAAAGTGATGTCGAAGATGGGGATTTCTACTGTACAGAGCTACAGGGGCGCCCAAATCTTTGAAGCGGTAGGAATCAGCCGTGACGTGATTGACCGTTATTTTACGGGAACAGCATCACAGCTCGGCGGCATTGACTTAAATACCATTGCGGCAGAGGCGCAGCGCCGCCACCAGGAAGCGTATAAAGATAACTACAGCAAAACGCTTGAACCGGGAAGTGACTTCCAATGGAGAAACGGCGGAGAGCATCACGCATTTAACCCGAAAACGATTCATACCTTGCAATGGGCGTGCCGCAGAAATGATTACAATCTGTTTAAACAATATACGAAAGCGGCAGATGAAGAACGAATCGGATTTCTGCGAAACTTGTTCTCATTTGATGAAAACCGCAAGCCTCTAAAAGTGGAGGAAGTAGAATCTGCTGAATCGATTGTCAAACGTTTTAAAACAGGTGCGATGTCATTTGGATCATTAAGCAAGGAAGCCCACGAAGCATTAGCGATTGCGATGAACCGCTTGGGCGGAAAAAGCAACAGCGGTGAAGGCGGAGAAGATCCAAAACGCTTTGTGCCTGATGAAAACGGCGATGACAGAAGAAGCGCGATCAAACAAATTGCATCCGGACGTTTCGGTGTAAAAAGCCATTACTTAGTCAACGCCGATGAGCTGCAGATTAAAATGGCGCAAGGCGCAAAACCGGGAGAAGGCGGACAGCTGCCAGGCAATAAAGTGTATCCTTGGGTTGCCGATGTCCGCGGATCAACACCAGGGGTCGGATTGATTTCACCGCCTCCGCACCATGACATTTATTCAATCGAGGATTTAGCCCAGCTGATTCACGATTTAAAAAATGCGAACCGTGATGCAAGAATCAGCGTGAAGCTGGTCTCAAAAGCTGGTGTCGGAACGATCGCTGCGGGTGTTGCTAAAGCAACTGCAGATGTCATCGTTATCAGCGGTTACGACGGAGGTACAGGTGCTTCACCTAAAACAAGCATTAAACATACAGGGCTTCCGTGGGAGCTTGGCCTTGCAGAAGCGCACCAAACCTTAATGCTGAATGGACTCCGTGATCGTGTTGTATTAGAAACAGACGGAAAGCTTATGACAGGCCGGGACGTCGTCATGGCCGCATTGCTCGGCGCTGAAGAATTCGGTTTCGCAACTGCTCCGTTAGTTGTTCTCGGCTGTGTTATGATGCGCGCCTGCCATTTGGATACATGTCCTGTCGGGGTAGCGACTCAAAATCCTGAACTTCGCAAAAAGTTCATGGGAGATCCTGATCATATTGTGAACTACATGTTGTTTATTGCTGAAGAAGTCCGTGAATACATGGCTGCATTAGGGTTTAAAACTTTCGATGAAATGATCGGCCGCACTGACGCACTTAACGTGAGTGAGCGGGCAAAGGCGCATTGGAAAGCGAGCCAGCTTGATTTGTCCACACTTCTATATCAGCCGGAAGGCGTACGGACATTCCAAACGCCGCAAAACCATAAAATTGATCAATCGCTCGATATCACAACGATTCTTCCTGCTGTAAAGGATGCCATCGAATCGGGAAAAGCAGCTGATATTTCAGTCGAAATCAATAACACAAACCGTGTAGCAGGCACTGTAACAGGCAGTGAAATTTCGAAACGTTACGGTGAAGAAGGACTTCCGGAAGATACGATTAAGCTGCAATTCACAGGATCAGCCGGCCAAAGCTTTGGAGCGTTCGTTCCAAAAGGTATGACGCTTTATTTAGACGGAGATTCAAATGACTACGTCGGAAAAGGTCTGTCTGGCGGAAAAATCATCGTCAAATCACCGGAAGGATTCAACTCCGAATCACATGATAATGTAATTATCGGCAACGTAGCATTCTATGGCGCGACGAGCGGAGAAGCATATATTAACGGCCGTGCAGGTGAACGCTTTGCCGTTCGGAACAGCGGTGTGAATGTTGTTGTGGAAGGCATTGGTGATCACGGCTGTGAATACATGACAGGCGGAAGTGTTGTCGTACTGGGTGATGTCGGCAAAAACTTCGCGGCTGGTATGTCCGGCGGAATCGCGTATGTATTGGCCGAAGATGTAAAAGCATTTAAACGCAAATGCAACCTTGAAATGATTTTGTTTGAGTCATTAGAGGATGAAAAAGAAATTCAACAAGTTAAAGCAATGCTTGAAAAGCATGCTGCGTATACAAACAGCCAAAAAGCAGCAGACCTGCTTGAACAGTGGGAAGACAGTGTAAAAACATTCATTAAAGTGATTCCGAAAAACTATAAACAAATGCTTGCGAGCATCGAAGAACAGAAAGCTGCGGGCTTATCTGAGGAAGAAGCCGTCATGTACGCGTTTGAAGCCAATACGAAACCAAAGCAGAAAAAAACGCCGGCGGGACAAAAACAAGCGGTAGTACAGTAAGGAAGGGGAGAGGAACATGGGGAAACCAACTGGATTTATGGAAATCAAACGAGAAAAACCAGCTGAGCGAGACCCTCTCACTCGCTTAAAGGACTGGAAGGAATATTCTGCTCCTTTTTCAGAAGAAGCGTCGAAACGGCAGGGGGCGCGGTGTATGGATTGCGGTACACCGTTTTGCCAGATCGGTGCTGACATTAATGGATTTGCATCCGGCTGTCCGATTTACAACTTAATTCCTGAATGGAACGATCTTGTCTACCGAGGCAGATGGAAAGAAGCATTAGAACGGCTTGTGAAAACAAACAACTTTCCTGAATTCACAGGGCGGGTTTGTCCCGCTCCTTGTGAAGGGTCATGTACACTAGCGATTTCCGATCCGGCCGTATCGATTAAGAATATTGAACGGACCATTATTGATAAAGGGTTTGAGAATGGCTGGATTCAGCCTAGGATTCCGAAAAAACGAACAGGCAAAAAAGTTGCTATCGTTGGATCGGGCCCAGCCGGACTGGCGAGTGCTGACCAGCTGAACCAAGCTGGACATTCTGTCACTGTATTTGAACGCGCAGACAGAGCGGGCGGACTTTTAACTTACGGCATTCCAAACATGAAACTTGAAAAAGGAATTGTCGAACGCCGCATTAAGTTGCTGACGCAAGAAGGAATCGATTTTATTACAAATACGGAAATTGGCGTTGATATAACGGCTGATGAGCTGAAAGAGCAATTTGATTCCGTGATCCTTTGCACAGGTGCTCAAAAACAGCGGGATCTATTAATCGAGGGGCGCGAATCAAAAGGTGTTCACTACGCGATGGATTACTTGACGCTTGCTACAAAAAGCTATTTAGATTCTAACTTTAAAGACAAGCGATTCATTGATGCGAAGGGGAAAGATGTTATCGTGATCGGAGGCGGAGACACAGGAGCTGACTGTGTGGCTACCGCTTTGCGCCAAAAAGCCAAAAGTGTGCACCAATTCGGCAAACACCCGAAACTTCCTCCGGCTCGCACGAATGATAATATGTGGCCTGAACAGCCGCACGTCTTTACGCTTGAATATGCATATGAAGAAGCAGAAGCAAAATTCGGAAGAGACCCGAGAGAATATTCGATCCAAACAAAAAAATTGGTTGCCGATAAAAACGGCAAATTGAAAGAGCTCCATACGATTCAAATGGAGAAAGTGAAAAATGAGCATGGAAAATACGAGTTCCGTGAACTGCCTGGAACTGAAAAAGTATGGCCTGCTCAGCTCGTCTTTATCGCTATCGGCTTTGAAGGCACAGAACAGCCGCTTTTAAAACAATTTGGTGTTGATTCTAATAACAACAAAATCAGCGCAGCATATGGGGATTATAAAACAAATATCGATGGTGTTTTCGCCGCAGGGGATGCAAGAAGAGGCCAAAGTTTAATCGTATGGGCGATTAATGAAGGCCGTGAAGTGGCGCGTGAAGTTGACCGATATTTGATGGGGAGTTCAGTTCTGCCGTAAATAAAGGGGATTATATAAAAAAAGAAACCGGACTGTTTGTCAGCCGGTTTCTTTTTTAATCTATTGTGATCCCGATGTTCCCAAACTGGCTGCCTTCCTGCATTCTGGTATATGCTTCATGTGCTTGTTCTATAGGATATGTCCGGTCAAGCACGGGCCGAAGTTTATGTTTTTCCATGAAATGCAGCATTTCATGGAATTCATCACGGCTTCCCATCGACGTTCCCAATATATTGATTTGCGGAAAGAATAAAGAACGCAGCGGAAAACTGAGATTATCACCCGAACTTGCACCAAAGCTGACAATACGGCCATTCGGTTTAACATGATCAAAGTATTCTGAAAAGAGGGCCGGTCCTATGCTATCGAGAATGACATCAGCTTTTTGTCCTTGAAGATGTTCAGACCAATTGCTGTAACTGTCAAAAGCGTGGTCAGCACCTAATTGTATTGCTCTTTTTCTTTTTTCCTCGCTTCGAGAAGTTACGCTTACAGTTGCTCCAATCGCTTTAGCCATTACTAGCGCGTAGGTTGCAACGCCGCTTCCAATTCCGGGTATCAAAATATGCTCGCCTTTTTTTAATTGGGCCTTTGTAAAAAGTGCTCGATATGCGGTCAGAGCTGATAATGGCAACACGCCTGCTTCCTCCCAGGATAGATAAGAAGGTTTTTTTACTGCGTTTTGTGAAGGAATGATCACATATTCAGCAAGTGTTCCGTTTGAAGGGCCTCCCAAAATATCCGGAACAGGAGGTACATCATCTGTTACTTCCCAATTCAAAGTCGGTAAAATCACCACTTCTGTTTGAACAGCCAGATTATCTACACCTTCACCGACCGCTTCAATAATACCAGCACCGTCAGAGCCCAGAATAAACTCAGAATCTTGTTCAGTTTTATTTTTCATGAGAAACAGGTCCCGGTGATTTAATCCCGCCGTTTTCAACTTGACTTTCACTTCTCCGTATCCGGGATTTTGAGAAGAGAGGTCCTGATACGCTAACCCCCGAAGTCCGCTTTTTCCGTTATGAATAACCGCTTTCATGCCGTCTGCCTCCTATATTCCTCGTAATCTATGATCTTCACATATTTTACACAGCGGTTTTCTTCAAGTAAAATGAACAAAAATGATTGCCGGTATCACTTTTAATCATAGCAAGGAGGTGACAGCGTGTGGAAAGCGGAGAATTAAAGATATTCCGGGCTGTTGCCCGTGAAGGAAGTATAACAAAAGCAGCCCGGCAGCTGAATTATGTTCAATCTAATGTAACAGCCAGAATCCATAAGCTTGAGACAGATCTGAATATCAAGTTATTTCACCGGACAAATCGCGGAATGAAGTTAACGGCTGCGGGGGAAAACCTATTACAATACGCAGATCAAGTTTTATCATTATTAGACGAAGCTGAGAAATCAGCGCAGTTAAGTTTGCATCCAAAAGGGCCGTTGCGGCTTGGAGCATTGGAAACAACAGCGGTCACTCACCTGCCTGAACATGCAGCTGCATTCCTCAGACGTTTTCCTGAAGTTGATTTATCAGTGAACACAGGTGATACGCACAGCTTGGTTCGGCAAGTTCTAGATCATAAGGTGGATGGCGCTTTTGTGTACGGTCCTGTTGAATACATGGATATCAAACAAATTCCTGTTTCCCATGAGGAATTGGTATTGATTTCACCGGAGGAAGGGGCGATAGAGGACATGCTACGGCTGCCGATGCTCTTTTTTGGAACCGGCTGCTCTCATCGCGATAGGATCAAAAGATTATTGGAGGAAGCAGGTATTCGACAGCAAAAAATCATAGAATTTGGCACATTGGAAGCCGTTATCAGAGGAGTTTCCGCTGGTTTGGGAACGGCGCTGCTGCCAAAGTCGGCCATTGCCTGCTCTGTCCATCGCCAAAGGGTGTACGTTCACCAGCTTCCCGCATCATATCAGGATATGACGATCGTGTTTATTTACAGAAAAGACTTTTTTATGACCAGTGCATTTCAGCGGTTTATTGCAGAATTGAACGAAACCAAATTGATCCCATCAGTCTAATCCAAGAAGAGAAGATTAAACAATAGCAGGGGATGCGGGATAGATTTTTGTTTTCGTAAGGATGTTATATTGAAAGGTATACGTACCGACATTAGATTCGCGTTAAGGAGTTTGCGAGGACCATAGGCAAGATTAATCGTTCACAGCAAAAAAACTGTACTCGGCAAAAATGAGTACAGTTTTTCTTTTTTATTTATGTTTTAAATTAATTCCGATCGCTGCGCCGTTTCTGCTTGAATCGGCTACTCCTTTGAAGGTGCCGTTTTCACGGTCGATAAAAATGCTTTGCACGTTTCCGATGTCCACTGGACTTGTGCTGAATTTATGGCCCATGTCTTTTAATTTGCTGAGTACATCCTCTGGAACTCCGTCTTCATATCTGTAGGAGCTCATACTGTTTGTGTAAATTCTCGGCTCTTCAACCGCTGCTTTTAATTCCATTCCATATTCTATATTATAGAGGATGGTTTGCAGCACGGAAGAAATAATCGTTGCCCCTCCAGGAGATCCGACGGTGAGAACTGGTTTGTCATCTTGAAACAAAATCGTCGGCGTCATGCTGCTTAACGGCCGCTTGTTCGGCTGAACTTCGTTGGCTCCGCCTGGAACCGCATCAAAATCTGTTAGTTCATTGTTTAAAATGACGCCGTAATCAGGAACCATAATACCTGTTCCAAACAGCTGTTCAATTGTTGTTGTATAGGAAACAACATTGCCCCAGCGGTCCGCGACGGTAAAGTGTGTCGTTTGGCCGTCTACTTTATCATTCGGCTGTTCGACTTGCTTATAGTTTGCGGTTCCTTCTTCGTATTTCCAAGGATCACCGGCTTTTGGTTTTTTGTTGACTTCATCTAAACTGATTAATTGCTGGCGCTCTTTTATATAGTCGGGGTGAAGCAAACCTTTGAGAGGAACATTTACAAATTCGGGATCGCCTGCATAAGCCGCGCGGTCAGCGTAAGACAAATGCATGGTTTCAGCGAGCATATGGTATTTTTCCCATGAGCGGATATCATATTGTGAAAGGTTAAAATCATCGAGAATGTTCAGCATTTGCAGCAAGAAAACGCCGCCAGAGCTTGGAGGAGGAGTCGTTGCGATTTGATAGCCCTGATATTCTCCCCAAATCGGTTCGTCAATTGTAATGTCGTAATTTTCTAAATCCTTTTCGGTCATTGATCCCCCAAAATCCTGAACAGTATCAGAAAGGGCTTTGGCAAATCTGCCTTCGTAAAAGGCGTCTATGCCTTTCGAACGAATGAACTTAAAGGTTTTGGCCAGATCTTTTTGAATGAGCGTATCGCCTTCTTTAAGCGGCTCGCCATCCGGCAGAAATACATCCTTAGCGGCAGTCCGTGATAATTTTTCCTGATAATCAGAAATCGCATCTGCTAACACTGAATCAATCGGAAAGCCTTTATCAGCGAGTTTAATAGAGGGGGAAATTAATTGTTTCATTGAACGGGTTCCCCATGTATCCAAGGCTTTTTCAAGCCCTTTCAGTGTACCCGGAACACCAACGGCAGTACCTTTTGTGACACGTTCGGAGAAAGGTATCGCTTTGCCGTTTTCATCGAGAAACATATCCGGAGTTGCGCCTGCGGGAGCGCGTTCACGGCTGTCAATGATCGTCGTATCTTTTGTTTTTCCGTCATACACCATCATAAAACCGCCGCCGCCAATACCTGACATCATCGGTTCTGTGACATTAAGCGCAAACTGAATAGCGACCGCTGCGTCAATGGCATTTCCGCCTTTTTTCAGGACGTCAGCTCCGATCTCTGAAGCGAGAGGATGCGCAGTCGCAACCATTCCGTCTTTGCCTACATCTACTTGTTTGTACTCGTCATAGCCTTTGGGCGGTTTTTTAGCTTCCGCGTGAAATGGAGCACTTCCAGCGACTAACAGAACACTAAGCAGGGCTGCTAAACAGACGTTCCACGTTTTTTTCATGTTCTCCCTCCTATTAAGCTGTTATGTTACAATCTTAGCGTAAAAAAAATACAGCGGTTTCACAAGTGACAAATGGTATATTATCTATATCATCCGGCCTTATTTCTGTGTGAAATTGATTATATTGGGGTAAGTCATGTGCTATAGTAGAAACAGCATACGGATTAAGAAAGGAATGCTATATGTATTTAACGATTAAGGAAACAGCAGAATATGCAAATCTTTCAGAGGATTATATTAAAAGCTTGGTGCTCGAAGGTAAAATCAGGGCCGTTCATGACGGTGAGCAATTTTTGATTTATAAGGGACAGTTCAAAACGCATCTCGAACAGCTGGAAAATTATAAAGCGCTCGTGCAGGAAATATTAAATGAACCGATCCCAGAAGATATTGATGTAAAGGATGAGGATTAGGACACAATTTGAAATTGTGTCTTTTTTTGCATATTTTTTTGAGAGCATCTCGAAAAGCAAAGCGTCATATTGCGTTTTAAGAGCTTTTTCGGGAAGGGGCAGAGTGATTTGTCTCAGGGATCGAAAAAGCTTTATATGAGCCTGTAAATATCATTTCAGAAGATAGGGCGTTTCAAGAGATCTTTTTTCTGCTTATGTAACACTATGTATATTATGTTACATAAATGCCTCCGAACTTTGACATTCAACGTTTTTCCGCTATAATAGTAACATAGACCTCAAAACGTTACATAACGGTTTTTAAGGAGTTTTTTGATGCATATTGTACAGCCGATCCGCAGTTTAGAGAAAATTCAAGATGTAAAACAGTATTTACGCAGCAAAAACAAGCGTGATTATTTTTTGTTTATTTTCGGCATTAACAGCGCGCTCCGAATTTCTGATATTTTGCCGCTTCAAGTGAAAGATGTCAGAAATAAAGATCATTTATGGGCGACTGAAAGCAAAACAAAAAAGAAAAGGAAGATTCTCATTTTAGAATCTTTGAAAGCAGAAATATACGAGTATACGAAAGATATGAAAGAAAATGAATACCTCTTTAAATCTGTCCGAACCAGAAAGCCAATTTCACGCATTCAGGCATACAGAATTTTAAGAGAGGCAGCCGAAGCGTGCGGACTTGAGGAAATAGGGACCCATACGCTCCGGAAAACATTTGGCTATCATTTTTACCAGCGGACAAAAGATATTGCTGAGCTGCAGAGGATCCTTAATCATTCATCACCTTCGATTACAATGCGTTATATTGGAATCGATGAAGATACAACAAGAGCTGCTTATAAGGTATTTGGAGGGCTGTAAATCAAATCCCTTGAAAATCGTGACAATCGGAGCTACTATATAGATATTAAAAATGCTCTAGTAGCACAGCGGATAGTGCAGCAGTTTCCTAAACTGCAGGTCGGGAGTTCGAATCTCTCCTAGAGCGTAATAAAACAAAAGGGCAATGGACGATACGTCCATTGCCTTTTTTATGCTGAACATAAAAAACGCCCGTTTTTCTCGGGCGTTTTTTCTTATATAACTGCGTCAAAGCGATTTACTTTCCACTTTTTATTCTCTTTTACAAATGTCACTTTCCGTTTTGCTGAAGGTGATCCGTCCAAAGTAGGAACGGTAAATTCATATGTGACTGTGCCGCCTTTTTTAGAAATGAGTTTAGCGGTTGATTTTTCCCAATTTAAGAGATTGTCTCCGTCACCGACCGGAACAGCAAGTTTTCCTTTTGAGACAATGAAATGATAGTCTTTAAAGCCTTTTTCAATCGCTGTTTTTGAGAAAATAGGTGTTAAGTAATTCACAGCTTTTTCTTTTGTACCAAGGTCACTGCACATGTATACGTACTGAAGGTTTTGATGCTCGAATGTGCCTGATGGGCAAACTGCTTTTTTCGCTTTTGGATTGTGTCCGCTCATTGTATTCCAAAAATGCTCTCTTGCTGTTAGCGCCAGCTGCAATGCTTGTTTTTGTGATAAATCCCCGGATGTGTTTTTCGCAAATACATTTGTGTTCAATGACAGAATAAGTGCAATAGTGGTTAGAAATAGAAGATATTTTTTCAATGTGGCTCTCTCCTTTAAAATCTCTTTCTCTTATGTTACAAATGTTACAATAGTTACGTTTAGATTACAATACTTTTGCATAAATTATTTTTTATTCTTTCATCTCACCAAAAGACTATGCTGTATCGCACTAGTTTATTCTGGCAGATTGAAAAATGTGTAAAAATAGGAGAATCGGGAAGGGTTTTATAAGTACTGTGGTGAATAGTTACATGTTGCATGTCGTGTTCATTTCAAAAGAAACGGGAGCACGTTAGTGAAACGAGTTTAAATAAAGGAGTCATTCATATGGAAACATTACAAGAAAATCCCGTATCTAAGAAGAAGAGCAATCCATCTGTTTGGCGGTCAATGTCACTATTTTTAGTACCGCTTCTTCTGAGCAATGTGCTGCAATCAGTGGGCCAATTAGTCGGGATGGTAGCTGTGGGCAGATGGCTTGGCGTAGATGCGCTTGCAGCTGTCTCATCCTTTTTCCCGCTGTTTTTTCTTCTCATTTCATTTACGATCGGCATCGGTTCAGGCAGTTCCATTCTTATCGGGCAAGCCTATGGGGCAAAAAATGAGGAACGGTTAAAGGCCGTTGTCGGAACAACGCTGACATTCACCTTTTTATTAGGAATTGTGTTAGCTGTGATCGGCAGTATATTCACCTTAGATATTCTGCGTCTCATGGGCACGCCGGAAAATGTAATTCATGTCAGTGTCAGCTATGCACGTATCTTATTTTGCGCAATGCCGTTTATGTTTTTATATTTTGCTTATACCACATTCTTGCGGGGGACAGGAGATTCTAAGACACCTTTTTATACATTGATTGTAAGCACAGTCATCAATATAGCACTTTTACCGATCTTAATTCTCGGCATGTTCGGCTTGCCGAAGCTGGGCATTTACGGCTCTGCTTACGCAACGGTTATTTCTACAATTGTGACCTTTATCGTATTATTGGTGTATCTGCGGAAAACGAAACACCCGCTGCAATTTGATAAGACAGTGCAGCGTTATTTGAAAATGGATAAGGAACTGCTGGCGCTTCTGCTGCGTCTTGGTATTCCGTCAAGCATTAACATGATTCTCGTCTCACTATCGGAAATAGCGGTCATTTCATTCGTCAATCATTATGGCTCTGATGCAACCGCAGCATATGGCGTGGTCAATCAGGTAGCCAGCTATGTGCAAATGCCGGCTGTCAGTCTGGGGATCGCGGTGTCTATTTTCGCCGCTCAATCTATTGGAGCGAATGAGTTTGACCGGTTAAAGCAAGTCATTCGGGTCGGCATTTGGCTGAATTATATCATTGGCGGTGTGCTGATCCTCCTTATCTATCTTTTTGCACATCAGATTTTAGCATTATTTTTGACCGAGAAAGATACCCTTTACATTGCACACAGGCTTTTGATGATTACATTGTGGAGCTATTTGCTGTTTGGGAATGCCCAAATTATTTCTGCGACGATGCGTGCAAGCGGAACGGTTTTATGGCCGACCCTCATCAGTATTTTTGCCATCTGGGGAATCGAAGTGCCGGTCGCGTTTGTTCTGTCTCACTATACAAATCTTGAAATACTTGGCATTTGGGTAGGCTATCCGGCAGCATTTGCCGTGAGTTTACTTTTGATTTACGGGTATTATCAATTCATTTGGAAAAAGAAGCAGATTACACGTCTGATTCAATAAACTCCAAGAGAACACCGTTCATTTTGAATGGTGTTTTTTGTTTACTTAAAGACTAAAGGGAAAACATAAAATGGAGGAAATAGTGCACACTGAATTGAATTCATATATAAGCATTGAATTAAGGAGAGGTTGAGTACACATGACAAATTATATTGAAAAGATGACGTATTTAGGAACACCAGCTGTCAAAGCGGGTAATGAGCATTTGGAAATAATAGTCGTGCCTGAGTGGGGCAGCAACGTCATTTCTCTCGTAGACAAAGAAACAAAGATGCACCTTTTACGAGAACCGGAAACAACTGAAAGCTTTCATGACACACCTACATTGTATGGAATTCCCATTTTGTTTCCGCCTAACCGCATAAGTGACGGAACGTTCACCTTCCGGGGCAGAACGTATCATTTTGATATCAATGAAAAGGATAAACACCATCACCTTCACGGCTTTCTCTATGACAAAAAGTGGGACATCATAACAATGAAACAAACAGACGAAGAAGTGATCATAGAAACTGAAATTGATCTTTCGGAGATTCCCCATGTTTATAAACAATTTCCGCATCATGCTGTTGTACGGATGACATACATTTTAAAAGGTAACACTCTTTATAAGCATGCCACGATCATGAATAAAGGGAAGGATGCATTTCCTTGGGGGCTTGGTTATCATACGACCTTCGTTTTCCCGGAAGAGAGCTCTTTATTTTCTCTTACTGCTGATCAGCAATGGGAATTGGATGAACGTTTATTGCCGACCGGAAAGCTGATTGATATACCGAATCAGGAAGCTTTGCACGAAGGAATGCTCTTACGGCAGCAGCTTGATGATGTCTTTTTATCTTCTTATCAGAAGAGAGGGGGAGAAAATCAGGCTGTCATTTACCATCAGCATGCACACCTGAATATGATCTACAAGGCGGATGAACAATTTAAGCATTGGGTTGTGTATAATGCAGATGGAACACAAGGGTATTTGTGCCCGGAGCCTTATACATGGGTGACAAACGCAGTTAACCTTGATCTCTCTTCGTCACTCACCGGCTTACAAGTGTTAGAGCCTGGTGAAGAGAAGACAGTAAAAAGCAGCATCACGATTGAGCGTAATCATCGTTAGCCATTCAGGAGAGGCGGGATAAGAAAATGAGAAAAAGCATGAAGCTTTATTTTGTAATATTGCTGCTTTTCATCTTTGCTTCCATTCCATATATGCATCATGCTGCACATGCGGCTGAAGAACAGGATACACTTGCCGGGCAGATTGAAACCATTTTAGCCAATGAACCTGCTTTAAAAGGCGCAATGGCCGGCATTACTGTCCGTTCTGCAGAAACAGGCGACGTCATATACGACCATTTAGGGGATGTCCGGATGAGACCCGCCTCTTCTTTGAAGCTTTTTACAGCCGCCGCGGCACTTTCTGTTCTCGGTGAGGATTTTTCTTTCACAACAGAAGTGCGGACAGACGGCCGCCTCAAAGGACAAAAGCTGAATGGCAACCTTTATCTGAAAGGAAAAGGAGATCCGACACTTTTACCAGCTGATTTTGATCAAATGGCCGAAAAGCTGAAAAAATCCGGCATCAAGTCCATAAAAGGCAATCTTGTCGCCGATGACTCATGGTATGATCATATCCGCTATTCGCCTGATTTGCCATGGAGTGATGAGTACACTTATTACGGCGCGCAAATTTCCGCACTGACAGCGTCTCCAAATGAGGACTATGATGCAGGCACTGTGATAGTAGAAGCCAGTCCGGGAAAGAAAGAAGGACAAAAGCCAGCAATATCAGTGTCACCAAAAACGGATTATGTAGCGATTGAGAATGAGGCGAAAACAGTTGAGGCGGGAAAAAAGAAAGATCTTTCTATCGAAAGAGAACATGGAACAAACACTATTACGATTAAAGGGAGCATACCGGTTGATGCGAGCAAAACAAAAGAGTGGATTTCCGTCTGGGAGCCGGCAGGATATGCTTTAGATTTATTTAAGCAGGCTCTTAAAAAACAAGGCATTACAGTAAAAGGGAAAATCATAATGGGCACAGCGCCCGACTCTTCAGACATACTGGCCACTCATCACTCAATGCCTTTGTCAAAGCTATTTCTTCCTTTTATGAAATTAAGCAATAACGGACACGCCGAGGTACTTGTAAAAGAGATGGGGAAAGCGGAAAAAGGAGAGGGCAGCTGGGAAAAAGGGCTTGAAGTGCTAAACAGTACGCTTCCGAATTTCAGCGTTGATCCCAAAACACTTATTTTGAGGGATGGTTCGGGGGTCTCTCATATCAACGCCGTATCATCAGACCAAATCACAAAGCTGTTATATGACATTCAAGATGAAAAGTGGTTTCAACCTTATCTGCATGCTCTGCCGGAAGCGGGGAACAGTGACAGACTGGTAGGCGGGACGCTAAGAAACCGCATGAAAGACACCCCGGCAGAAGGAAAGATAAGGGCAAAGACCGGGTCGTTAAGCACTGTCAGCTCTCTGTCTGGCTATGCAGAAACAAAGAGCGGAAAAACGCTTGTTTTCTCTATTCTTCTAAACGGTTTGATTGATGACTCGGATGGCAAAGACATTGAGGATCAAATTGCTGTTATCTTGGCAAATCAATAAAAACGCTAAACCTGTTTTCGTGGAAAACAGGTTTTTTTATGTTTCTTTTTACATTATCGCGCTTGTTTTTAAAACATTCAGCTAAATATTGTAGAAATGTAACCTGATACTGAGGCGGAGAATATCTTATAAACGGTCCAACACTATCCTCATATGAAATTAAATAAACGAAGAAAAAATCTAGTGATGAAGAACTATTAAAAATCAATACTTTCATAACTTTACATTCGAAATCCTAATAAAATTAATCAAGAAAAATAAATAATTAATACTATATTCAAAAAAATGTTATAAAAATTTTATATTTTTTATTGTACTTTAAAAAAATTCGGTTAATATAATGCATATATGGATTATATAGTCATATAATTTCTTTTTATTGTAATTATTTCAGTTTCTTATCCTCTTATAAATTAGAATTGGAGGGAATTCGTTGAAAGAAAATACTTATGGTTTAACTCATGCCCAAAGGAGAGTTTGGTTTACTGAACTGTTGGAGCCTGGTACAAGCATCTGTAATCTGACCGCCTGTGTAAAATTCAGGGGTGATGTTGATCTTGATGCTCTTCAGCTGGCTCTGAACCTTTCAATCTCCCGTAATGATGCAATCAGGTTCCAACTGACAGAAGGAATTGAATCGGAGTCAGAGCCTCGTCTGTATCTTGCAGAATACAAAGGATTATCACTTGAAATAATAGATTTTACAAATTCTGAAATGACAGAAACAGAGCAATGGATTCATGATCAAGCCAGAATTCCGTTTAAGCTGCTTGATTCGCCTCTGTATCAATTTTATCTCCTTAGAATCCATTCTCATGAGATTTGGTTATATGCGAAATTCCATCATATTATCATGGACGGCATCTCTTTAAATTTGATGGGAAATCAAATTATTGATCTGTATCAAAAAATCAAAAAAGGGGAGCCTGTACCCGATGAGCAAGAGCCTTCCTACATTAGCTACATAGAAAAAGAGAGGCAGTACTTACAATCTTCACGTTTTGAAAAAGACCATTTGTTTTGGACGCAAACCTACCAACAGCCTCCGGTATACCACTCACTAACCGGACAGAGCACTTCACAAAAGCAGAGTACCTCCGCATCGAGAGATACTATCACACTTTCACCTTACCTAGCACATACCATCCAAGCTTTTTGCGAAGAACAGAAAATCAGTATGATTTCCTTATTTATGGCTTCATTTTACATATGTATCAGCCGCATCACCTCTAAAACGGACCTTGCGATCGGAACCTACTATGGAAACAGGGGGTCAAAGGCGGAGAAAGAAATGCTTGGCATGTTTGTCAGTTCTCTTCCAATCAGAAAAACGGTTGATTCTGACGCCGATTTTCTTTCCTTTGCAC
The DNA here is from genome assembly GCF_054161355.1 of Bacillus sp. PK3-037. Classification (NCBI taxonomy): domain Bacteria; kingdom Bacillati; phylum Bacillota; class Bacilli; order Caryophanales; family Bacillaceae; genus Bacillus; species Bacillus sp. PK3-037. The sequence continues at coordinate 2,068,608 of NZ_CP096408.1, forward strand.
GCAGTGTCGGCAGAGAACAGCTTTCAGTCATGCGCCACCAAAGATTTCCTTATAATTTGCTGGTGAATGAATTAAGAAAAGAACATAAGGATTTACACAACCTGATCGGTATATCAATGCAGTACCATCCGCTTCAGTGGAAAAAAGCGGATGATTTGAACTATGAGACGGCGCTTTACTTCAGCGGATACACCGCGAATGAGCTTTCTGTTCAAATACAGGAGCGGATAGATACTGGAGCCATTCAATTAAATTTCGACTATCAAAATACCTTATTTTCTCTTGAGGACATTAAACGGATTCAGCACCACCTGCTTACGTTGCTGGAAAACGCACTTCAAAATCCGCATAGTACTATAAAAGAATTAGATATGGCAGAAAAACGTGAGAAAGAAAAAGTTTTGTATGAGTTTAACAGAACGAAAGCTGTTTCGCCTGTAGCTTCGACGCTGCACGGGCTGTTTGAACGTCAGGCGGCTTTGACGCCGGATCGGACGGCCTTACGCTTTTCTGGCGGCTCGCTGACTTACGCGCAGCTTGACATGTACGCCAACAGGCTGGCAGCGCGCCTTACGGCGCATGGTATCACAAAGGAAAGCATTGTTGGTGTTCTAAGCGAGCGTTCGCCGGACATGCTGACAGCCGTTCTCGCCGTATTAAAGGCAGGCGGGGCTTATGTGCCTCTTGATCCTGCATATCCAGAGGAGCGGCTGAGCTATATGCTGAAAGACAGCGGGGCAGCATTGTTGCTGACGCAGCCGGGATTAAAGGCACCTGTTTTTTCCGGAAAGACACTGGAAGTGGATATGACGGCGCTTGCGAATGAAGAATCTGAATATCACTCTCTTCATCAAGCAGACAGCGATTCTCTCGCCTATGTGATCTATACGTCGGGCTCTACTGGACAGCCGAAAGGGGTCGCCGTGGAGCACCGCCAGGCTGTTTCCTTTCTGACCGGCATGCAGATGCAGTTTCCTTTAGAGGAAGACGACATCATTATGATGAAAACGTCTTTTTCCTTTGATGCATCTGTCTGGCAGCTGTTTTGGTGGACGCTTTCAGGTGCTTCGGCCTATCTGCTTCCGTCCGGCTGGGAGAAAGACCCGGCATTGATGGTAAAAGCCATTCGGGAGGAAGGCGTTACAACGGCCCATTTTATTCCGGCCATGCTGAACAGCTTTTTGGATCAAGCGGAAATAGAGGCACCGAGAAGCCTGAAGCGCGTATTCGCCGGAGGTGAACCGCTTGCTCCCCATCCGGCAGCCCGTTTCGCTTCTTTGCTGCCGGAGACATTGCTGGTTCACGGCTACGGGCCGACAGAAGCAACCGTTGATGCCGCATTTTACGCGTGTGATCCTGAGCTGGACAAGAATCGCTTACGCCTTCCGATCGGAAAACCCGTGCCTGGCGCGCGTCTGTATGTATTAGATCCTCATTTAGCCGTACAGCCTGTCGGCGTAGCGGGAGAATTGTATATCGCCGGAGCCGGGGTCGCCAGAGGCTACTTGAATCGTCCGGAATTAACAGAAGAACGTTTTCTTGATGATCCATTTTATCCGGGTGAACGCATGTACAAAACGGGTGATCTGGCGCGCTGGCTCCCAGACGGACAGGTTGAATTCCTCGGCCGTCTGGATGACCAGGTGAAAATCCGCGGCTACCGAATTGAGCCGGGAGAAATTGAAGCGGCGCTCAGAAGCATTGAAGGTGTGCGGGAAGCAGCTGTGACCGTTCGTACAGAAAGCGGCGAGGCGGAATTATGTGCGTATGCGGAAGGACTCGGCAGAAATGAAGTGCGCAAGCAGCTTGAGACTTTGCTTCCGGGCTACATGATCCCTGCTCATATCATTGAGATGGAACAATGGCCGGTTACCCCGAGCGGAAAGCTCGACCGAAAAGCGCTGCCTGCTCCTGACGGAGCGGCAGATCGGGAAACCTACACAGCGCCGAGAAATCTGACAGAGATGAAGCTTTCCCAGCTGTGGGAGGAAGTGCTGAAAAGCGGCCCTGTCGGCATTCACGACAACTTTTTTGACCGGGGCGGCCATTCCTTAAAAGCCACCGCGCTTGTCTCCCGGATCGCCAAGGAATTCGGCGTCCAAGTGCCGCTGAAGGATGTGTTCGCCCATCCGACGGTAGAAGGTTTGGCGTCTGTCATCAGCGAAGGAACGGAAAGTCCGTATGAAGCCATTAAGCCGGCAGGAAAACGCGAGACCTACCCGGTTTCCTCCGCCCAAAAGCGGATGTATGTGCTCCAGCAGCTGGAGGATGGAGGCACAGGCTACAATATGCCGGCAGTCTTGGAGCTGGAAGGAAAGCTGGATCTTACAAGAATGGATGCCGTATTCAAAAAGCTGATCAAACGCCACGAGTCACTGCGCACGTCCTTTACAACGGACACAGACGGCGAGCCGGTTCAGCGCATCCATGACGAGGTGCCGTTTAGATTCCACACCTCTGTGCTCGGCGGACAAACTGAACAGGAAGCCGCGTCAGCGTTTATCCAGCCGTTTGATCTCAGCCAAGCTCCGCTGTTCCGGGCGGGAATCGTCAAGGTATCAGACGGGCGGCATCTATTACTGGTCGATATGCATCACATTATTTCAGATGGTGTGTCAGTCAATACGCTCATTCGGGAATTCGGGGAGCTGTATGCCAATCAGGAGCTACCTGCGCTTCACATTCAATATAAAGACTATGCCGTATGGCAGGAGGCCTTTAAAAAAGGAGACACGTACAAGACGCAGGAGGCATACTGGCTGAAGCAGCTCGAAGGCGAGCTGCCCGTACTGGACCTGCCGGCTGATTACGCCCGGCCGCCTGTGCGAAACTTCGCGGGTGATCAAGTCTCATTTACGCTCGATCAAGAACTTACAGCCGGACTTCACAAGCTCGCACGCGAGAACGGAAGCACCCTGTACATGGTGCTCCTGGCAGCTTACACAGCGTTATTGGCGCGCGTAAGCGGACAGGAAGACATCATCGTCGGGTCACCAATTGCCGGACGTCCTCACAAGGACCTTGAGCCGATACTTGGAATGTTCGTTAACACCCTGGCGCTTCGGGCACGCCCGGAGGGCGGGAAGCCATTTGCGCAATTTTTGCAGGAAGTGCGCGAGACTGCATTGGAAGCTTACGAACATCAGGATTATCCGTTCGAAGAGCTTGTCGACAAGCTCGGCGTAACAAGGGATATGAGCCGAAATCCAGTGTTTGATGCGATGTTTATTCTTCAAAATATGGACAAACAAGACATTCATCTTGGAGACATAAAAGCCCGGCCTGCAAATGTCATTCATCAAATTTCTGTATTTGACATGACGTTGATGGCGGCTGAATCAGATGGAGTCATCAAATGTGACATGGAATTTAGTACCGACGTATTTATGAGAACGACAATTGAACGCTGGACGGCTCATTTTACCGAATTTTTGCGTGTTGCCACGTCAAATCCTAATACAACTCTTTCACAAGTGGATATACTCAGCGAAAAAGAAAAACAAAAGATTTTGATAGAACTCAACAAAACCCACGTTGAATGTTCTCAAACTGATACCGTTTTTCATCGCATGTTTGAAAAGAGGGCTGAAGAGACACCGGAGCATATTGCTGTTATTGACGGTGAAAAACAGATCAGCTATCGCCATCTCAACGAAAAAGCCAATCGTCTGGCGCGTACGCTGCAAGAAAAAGGAAAAGAGACGCAGCCAATCGTTGCTGTTTTAGCGGAGCGATCCATTGATGCTATTGTTGGCATTTTAGCTGTTATGAAAGCCGGCGGCGTGTATATTCCGATAGATTCTCATTATCCAAAAGCCCGGGTTGAATATCTTCTCAAAGACAGCGGGGCTGAAATTCTTCTTTTACAGAATGAAGTAAAGCATTTGATTGCAGGCTCAGATATAGGTGATATTTCTTGCGTCTGTCTTGATGATGAAAGTTTCTATGAAGCAAAAAGATGCAACCTTTCTTCATCTCCTGCCCCGGAGGACTCGGCATATATCATTTATACGTCAGGAACAACCGGTGCGCCTAAAGGCGTTATCGTTACGCACCGCAACTTTGCTCATGCTGTTCTTGCATGGCGGAGCATATATCAGCTCGATCAAATGCCTGTCAGGCTGCTTCAAATGGCGAGCTTTTCCTTTGATGTCTTTTCAGGAGACTTGGCGAGAACATTGGCCAACGGAGGGACTCTAGTCATTTGTCCTGATGAAACAAGGCTTGAACCTGCTGAATTATATGCATTGATGAACCGCCAGCGTATCACGATCATGGAGTCAACACCGGCACTCATTGTCCCATTTATGGAATATGTTTACCGCAACCAGCTTAGTCTTCCTGACTTAGACATCCTTATTCTTGGTTCGGATATGGTGAAAGCCCATGATTTCAAAACACTGGCGGACCGTTTCGGAAACAAAATGCGCTTAATCAATAGTTACGGGGTCACCGAGGCCACGATCGATTCAAGTTACTATGAAATGAATATGGGTGAAGAGTATTCGGGAGACAGCGTACCGATCGGCATCCCGCTTCCCAATGTAAAACTGTACGTACTCAGCCAGACTGACCAAATACAGCCGATCGGTATTGCCGGCGAGCTTTGTATCGGCGGAGCCGGCGTTGCCAAGGGCTATCACGGAAAATTTGAATTAACGGAAAAGAAATTTACAGAAAATCCATTTGTGCCCGGAGAAAGACTGTACAGAACAGGGGATCTGGCTTGCTGGCTTCCAAACGGCACTCTCAGGCTTCTTGGCCGGATAGATCATCAAGTAAAAATAAACGGGTACAGAATCGAAACAGAAGAAATTGAAAGTGTGCTCCTCCAAACCGGACTTGTCAATGAAGCGGTTGTTGCGGTTCAAAATGATACGAATGGACAGGCTCGTTTGGCAGCGTATATTCTGCCTTCCGATGCCGATACAACGGCTCTCCGCGGTGCTTTATCAAAAATGCTGCCGGCATATATGGTTCCTGCGCATATCATTCCTTTGGAAACTATGCCGCTGACATTAAACGGGAAGCTGGACAGAAGAGCCTTACCGGCACCAAATGAAGCTGTCTCGCGGCCGTATACTGCACCGGTCAACGAATTGCAGGGAATGACAGCGCAGATATGGGAGGACGTGCTGAGCGTGTCTCGAGTTGGCATTCACGACTCCTTTTTTGAGCTCGGAGGAGACTCTATTAAAGCACTGCAAGTGTCCGCCCGGCTGGCAGCTGAAGGCTGGAGCATGACGATACAAGATTTATTCCGTTATCCAACAGTTCATGAGCTGAGCGGCCATATCACTCCATTGATATCTCAGGCAGAACAGAGGCCTATCGAAGGTGAAGCGGATCTCACACCGATTCAGAGCAGATTTTTTGATCAGCGTCATGCTTTTCGTGATCATTACAACCAATCGGTCATGCTTTTCAGCGAAAAGGGGTTTCATGCTGACGCACTTCGACAAGCGCTGCGCAAATTGACTGAGCATCATGACGCGCTTCGCATGGTGTTTACACAGGATCATACCGAGCGTGTCGTTCAGTACAATCGCGGTATTCAGATTACTGAAAATGAACTGTTCGGATTTCATCTAGCGGATTGGACAAAAGAACAGGCAAAAGGCACACTCTTGAAAGAAAAATTTGCTGCTGAGGAAATCGTGCTTCAAAGCAATATGAATGTAAAAGAAGGACCTTTGCTGCAAGCGGGATTGTTTAAAACGAGAGAGGGAGACCATTTGCTGATTACGATCCACCATCTCGCTGTAGATGGCGTTTCTTGGAGGATTCTGCTTGAAGATTTAGCTGCAGCCTACCAACAGTCTTTGGAGCAAACAGAGATCAAACTGCCGCCGAAAAGCGATTCTTATTTATCATATGCCAACGGTCTGGCACAAATAGCCGGGAGCCGGCAATTGTTATCAGAAATAACATATTGGCAAACGATTTTGGATGCTCATAACGTTTTTCTGCCTAAGGACATGGCTGAGTCGGACAGGCATCAAAGCAGTGCTGAAACAGCTGCATTTGTATTAGCCAGTGACTGGACTAAAAAACTGCTGTTTGAAACGCAGCAAGCCTATGGTACTGATGCCAACGAACTTTTGCTGACCGCTTTAGGAATGGCGCTTTACGAATGGAGCGGGCACGAACAAATTGTGATCAGCGCTGAGGGCCATGGAAGAGAAGGACATGTTCCGAATATTGATATTTCACGGACAGTAGGTTGGTTCACTTCTATTTATCCTATCCTTCTGGACATGAGTGCACCGCATTCATCTGAAGATCAGCTCGGTTACAGAATCAAAGGGACAAAGGACAGGCTGAGAAGAGTGCCACACAAGGGAACGGGCTACGGCTTATTAGTACAAAAGGGAGCCATACAGCATAAAGAGCCTGAGATCAGCTTCAATTATCTTGGACAATTCAGCGAAGGTGAGAGTTCAGATTTGTTTCAACTGTCTTCTTATCAGCCTCGTTACGAAATAGCGGGGGAGAGAGAAAGAGAGTACGAGCTCGATATTAATGCTCTGATAACAGACGGACGCCTGCAAGTCAAAGCAGTATACACCCGGGTGTTCCACGAAAACACAATTCAGTGTTTGATGGACAGCTTTCACAGTCATCTTATCGAGATCATTGAGCATTGTACAAAGAAAAAAGAACGAGAAAAAACGCTGAGCGATTTCAGCAACAAAGAACTAACGCCATCCGCATTATCTAGCATCGAAAATCTCGTTAAAGATCTTTAACTTTTGGAAAAGGTGTGTGGAATTGATGACGCAAGCAACACAGATCCAAGATATTTATCCGTTATCGTATATGCAGGAAGGGATGCTGTTTCATTCACTGCTTGATTTCAGCTCTAAAGCCTATGTGGAACAAACCTCGTTTACCATTACAGGCAGCCTGTGTATCGATTCGTTTCAAAAAAGCTTAAATCTTCTTGTTTCCCGATACGATATTTTCAGAACCATATTCATTAAGGAGGTTCCAGACCTCACTGGGCCGCAGCAAGTTGTGCTGACAAACCGGGAATTGACCGTACAAAGGGAAGATCTTTCTCACCTGAAACATGATGAGCAGCTTGCTCTGATAGAAGACTTTATGCAGCAGGACCGGGAAAAAGGGTTTCACTTGCAAAAAGATCCGTTAATGCGGCTCACGCTTTTTGATAGAGGAGACAGCACATATACATGTGTCTGGACGCATCACCATATCATCATGGATGGCTGGTGCCTGGGCATCATCCTCAAAGAATTCTTCAGCATGTATGACTCACTTAAAAATAACAGGCCTGTACAGCTCGATAGCACGGTGCCGTACAGCCGTTATATTGAATGGCTCGGAGAACAAGATCAAGAAGAAACCGCTGCATACTGGAGAGATTATCTGCAGGAGTACGGCAATACCGCTTCTATTCCCAAACTAAAAAGCCGCTCAGCGAACGGGGAATATGAAGCCGCAAATATCCGTTTTTCTTTAGAGCCGGCTATCGTTCAGAAATTGACAGCAGCTGCTCAAAATTGGGGAGTTACATTAAACACTTTATTTATGAGTCTATGGGGTGTTCTTCTCCATCGTTACAACGGTACGGATGACGCGGTCTTCGGCTCTGTTGTTTCCGGACGTCCGTCAGCGATTGACGGGATCGAGTCAATGGTCGGCTTGTTTATTAACACTGTTCCGGTGCGTATTCGATCTGCAGAGAAAATGAGATTTTCTACGCTTGTCAAATCCGTGCAGGAGGATACTTTACGTTCTGAGCAGCATGGTTATTATCCGCTTTACGAGATTCAAAACCGCAGTGCTTTGAAGCAAGGATTGATCGATCATATTCTTGTCTTTGAAAATTATCCTGTACAGCTTCAGCAGGCAGTCAATAGGCAAAGCGAAAATGACGAAAACGCATTGAAGCTTGATGACATTTCTATGTCAGAACAAACCAGCTATGACCTTAACGTTGTCATCGTTCCAGGTGAATCATTTTATATTAAATTCAGCTACAATGCCGCCGTTTATGAACGTGAAGAGGTGCTTCGAATTCAGGGGCACCTCATGGAGGCAATGGATTGTATTTTGTCAAATCCCGATATTGCTGTCGACAGCATCAACATTGTGCCTACTGAAGAACGAAAGCTCATTCAATCGTTTAACGAAACGGAGCGCGATTATCCAAATAAAACGCTATCCCAATTATTTGAGGAACAGGCTCTCAAAACACCTAACGCGGCTGCTTTGAGAATGGGAGATGAGTGCCGGACATATCGGCAATTAGATGAAAGAGCCAATCAGATTGCACACGCCCTGATAGAAAAGGGAGCTGGATCTGGCGGGATTGTCGCTGTGATGATGGAACGGTCAATGGACATGGCTGCTGCCCTGCTTGGAATTTGGAAAGCCGGAGGCGCTTATCTGCCTCTTGATCCAAGTTATCCGAAAGAGCGGCTTTCTTTTCTGCTGCATGACAGTCAAGCAGCTCTCTTACTGACAGAAGAAGAACTTATTTCATCCATCCCGTCAGGCTATGAAGGCAGTATTGTGACATCAGGACATACAACACATTACAGAACGGATTCCCCTGATGCATCGATTGGTGAGCTTGCCTACCTGATCTATACGTCAGGAACGACAGGACGGCCAAAAGGAGTGCTCGTTGACCATCAAGGAATTGCAAATACCTTGCAGTGGAGACGGGAAGAGTACGGCATGAGCGAAGGGGATACAGCACTTCATCTGTTTTCCTATGTTTTCGACGGCTGCGTGACGAGCTTGTTTACTCCGCTTCTGTCCGGCGCATGCGTGCTGCTGACAACAGATAACGAAGCGAAGGACGTGCTCGCCCTCAGACGGAAAATAGCTCAATACAAGGTTAGTCATATGCTTATTGTTCCTTCCTTGTACCGGGTGTTATTAGAAGTGCTGACTGCTGAAGATGCAAAAAGTCTTCGTATCGTGACATTTGCGGGCGAGGCAGTGACTCCCGACCTGCTTGAGACCAGCAGAAAGATTTGTCCCTCCGCTGAACTTGCAAATGAATATGGACCGACAGAAAACAGTGTGGCAACAACAATCCTTCGTCATCTGAACGAAGAAGAGAGAATCACGATCGGACACCCGATCGCCAATACAAAAGTATATATTTTACAAGGAGAGCAGCTGCAGCCGATAGGCGCGGCGGGTGAACTGTGTATTTCCGGCGCGGGTCTCGCACGGGGGTACTATAAGCGGACAGAGCTAACAGAGAAAGCATTCACAGACCATCCATTCCTTAAAGGGGAACGCTTATATCGAACCGGGGATGCAGGGCGCTTCCTGCCTGATGGCACGATTGAATATATTGGACGTTTTGATGATCAGGTAAAAATCAGGGGATATCGCATTGAATTAAGTGAGATTGAAACTGTTCTTCGGCAAGCATCTGGAGTGAAGGAAGCTGCAGTGCTGGCCCGTGATGTTTCTGATGAGGAAAAGGAACTCGTTGCTTATATCGTTCCGGAAAAAGGAAACGGCCTTCCGAATCTGCACCAGCATCTTGCCGGTACATTGCCGTCCTATATGATTCCCGCAAGCATCATCAAAATCACTCAAATGCCGTTAACATCCAGCGGGAAGCTCGACCGTTCCGCACTTCCGGAACCAGAAAACACAACTAGCTTAACGTACATGCCGCCACAAACCTTAATGGAAACGGAACTGGCACGCATTTGGGAAGAGGTGCTGAACAAAAATCAAATCGGTATTCGCGATGATTTCTTTCAATTAGGCGGACAGTCCTTAAAAGCAGCCACACTCGTATCACGAATACATAAACGGCTGAATATCGAGCTGCCGCTCAGTGACGTTTTTTCTTATCCGACCGTGGAAAGCATGGCAGCCAAACTGATGAGTTTACATGAGCATGCTTTTACGCAGATTGAACCTGCGGATTTTAGAGATGTTTATCCGCTGTCTTTCTCACAAAAAAGATTATACGCTCTTTACCAGTTGGCAGATGACAGCACAGGTTACAACATGCCGGCGGTACTGGAACTGCGAGGACATTTGGATCGCGGAAGATTGAGAAAAGTTCTCACAGAGCTTGTGAATCGGCATGAATCATTGCGTACGGCATTTGAACTGAACAACGGAGAGCCAGTGCAAAAGATTCATCCGGCGCTGACAGCTGATCTGAAAGAGCTTGAAATTGAATCAGAGCAAATGCTGCAGTCTGCGATCTCGTCCTTTATCAAACCGTTTGATCTTACCGCGGGACCGCTTTTTAGAGCAAGCTTGATATCTCTCGAAAAAGAAAGAGCCTATTTGTTGCTTGATATGCATCACATCATTGCTGACGGAATCTCCATGAGTACACTCGTCCAAGAATTCACTGATCTTTATTGCGGAAAAGAGCTTCCAGCTTTAAACCTGCATTATAAGGATTTTGCGGTTTGGCAGCAGGAGAAGTTTCCGGAAACGCATTACAGCAAACAGGAGGCCTACTGGCTGAAGCAGCTAGGCGGCAGCCTTCCAGTATTGGATTTGCCGCTTGATAAAACGAGGCCGCTTCTGCCTGATTTCAGCGGCGGAACATTTGAAGTAAACATTGATAAAAGAACGGCGGAAGAACTGCACCGCTTGATGTTTGAAACGGGAACGACGATGTATATGCTCCTTCTGGCTGTCTATTCCATCATGCTTTCCAAACTGAGTGGGCAGGAGGATATCGTTGTCGGCTCGCCTGCTGCCGGGAGACCGCACGCTGATCTGGAGCGAGTCATCGGGATGTTTGTCAATACATTAGCTATGCGATGCCAGCCTGAGGGCCACAAAACGTTCAGCTCTTATTTGCAGGAAATTCGCGAACTTGCTCTGACTGCATACGAGCATCAGGATTATCCTTTTGAAGAGCTCGTCAATAAGCTTGAAACGAAACGGGAGGTAAATCGCAATCCGCTGTTTGACGCGATGCTCGTGCTTCAAAACAGCGAAGATTTCCGGTTTGAAGTGCCTGGTTTATCTATCTCGTCTGTAACCCCGTCACACAATGTATCTAAATTCGATTTGACATTACACGCTGAGGAGCATTCCGATGGCATTCGCTGCCGCTTCGAATACAGTACCGCGCTGTTTGCAGAAGAGACCATTGCAAGATGGGCTTCCCATTTTATTGAGCTGGTGAAAGGAATAACGTCTGATATCCATAGGAAGCTTTCGGAAATGCAATTGCTATCTGCTCCAGCGCGCGAATTGCTTCTTGAAACGATGGGTCAGTATGCTGACTATCCAAGAGATGAAAGCATCGTTCGTTTATTTGAAAAACAAGCAGCTGAACATCCCGAACATACCGCAGTCGTATGCGATCATATACGGCTGACTTATCGGGACCTGAATGAAAAAGCAGAACGGACAGCGGCTATGCTGATGAAACAAGGAGTCCGATCCGGGGATATCATCGGTTTAATGTTTGATCGATCGCCTGATATGGTGATTGGCGTTTTATCTATTCTAAAGGCCGGAGGGGCATACTTGCCGATTGACCCTGAATATCCTCAAGAACGCATCAGCTTTATGCTGAATGACAGCGGGGCGAGAATTCTCCTGACAGAGCACGGACACAACAAGCCGGCGGATTACTATGGGCAAATTTTATACCTGAATGACGCCGAAAACGAATTGATTTCGCCTGATTTGAAAACGCAAGAAACATTAGCAGACCAGCCAGCTTATGTGATTTATACATCTGGAACCACTGGGCAGCCAAAGGGCGTCGTTGTCGAGCACCGTAATGTGATTAGTCTATTGAAGCATCAGGACCTGCCTTTTGATTTTGGCAGTGAGGACGTGTGGACTTTATTTCATTCATATTGCTTTGATTTCTCAGTATGGGAAATGTTCGGAGCGTTACTGAATGGAAGTACGCTGGTTGTTGTCTCCAGAGAAACAGCCCGCGATCCAAACGCATTCCGCCTATTGTTAAAAAACGAAGGCGTCACAGTACTCAATCAGACTCCAACTGCTTTTTACGGACTCATTCATGAAGAAGAAAACCATACGGACCGATTACATGTGCGATACGTTATTTTCGGCGGAGAAGCTTTACAGCCCGGCATGCTTGTAACCTGGAACGAGAAATACCCTGATACTGATCTGATCAATATGTACGGCATTACTGAAACAACTGTACATGTGACATATAAGAAATTGTCCTCAGCTGATATAGAAAAAAATAAAAGCAATATCGGAAAACCGCTGGCAACCCTTCAGGCTTATGTGATGGATGCTCATATGAATCTACAGCCTACAGGAGTTCCAGGAGAGCTGTATATTGGCGGAGAAGGTGTAGCCCGGGGATATTTGAACAGAGATGATCTGACCGCGGCCCGATTTGTACCTAATCCTTATCTTCCGGGAGACAGATTATACCGAACCGGAGACATTGCAAAGCGTCTGGCAAGTGGAGATCTGGAATATATGGGCCGCATTGATGATCAAGTAAAGGTGAGAGGACACCGCATCGAGCTCGGCGAAATCCAGGCGTCTCTGCTTCAGCTTCCAATAATTAAAGAGGCTGCTGTCATCACAAGAGATGATGAACAAGGCCAATCCGCTGTATATGCTTACTTGGTTGCGGAAGATGGACAGGTCGTAAATGAAGCAGATATCAGGGCTGCCCTGAGAGCCGTTCTGCCTGATTTTATGGTGCCTGCCCGCTTGATCCAGATTGACAGCATCCCGCTAACGGTTAACGGCAAGCTCGACCAGAAAGCCCTGCCGGAACCAGATAAGCGCGCTCAAGCTGAGAATGATATCAGCCCTAGAAATGAGATTGAAAAGGCGATGGCTGACATTTGGGAGGAACTGCTCGAAGCGGAGGAGATAGGTGTCAGCGCGAATTTCTTTGAGCTTGGAGGGGATTCAATAAAAGCGTTGCAGGTGTGTGCACGGCTGAAGCAGCGAGGCTATGAAACGACAGTGCGTGAGATGTTTGAGCATCAGACGCTTGGTGAACTGTCCGCCCGCGTTCGAAAAGCCGTACGCGTAATTGACCAAACGCCAGTCGAAGGCGAGCTGCCTTGGACACCTGTACAGCAATGGTTTTTCTCACAATCATTGGAAGCCCATCATTTTAATCAATCTGTCATGCTCTACCGGGCTGAACGGTTTGATGACATTGCACTCAGAAATGTACTGAGAAGCTTGGTGACACATCATGACGCACTGAGAATCATATGCCGTTACAAAGATGGCAAGCCTGTACAGGTTAACAGAGGAGCAGATCTTCCGGATGAGGAGCTATATGCCTTCGATCTGTTTGATATAAGAGATCATCGTTCAAATACAGCCGGAAATGCACAGGGCTTGTCAGCCGAAGCACACAAACAGATTGAAGAAATGGCAAACCAAATTCAGCAAACCATTCGACTGGAGACTGGCCCTTTGCTTCATGCTGGTTTGTTTAAAGCCGAAGATGGAGACCATTTGTTTCTGACGATCCATCACTTAGTCATTGATGCCGTTTCATGGCGCATTTTATTTGAGGATTTTTCAATTGCTTACGAACAGGCAGTCTCAGGAAAACCCATCGTACTGCCGGAAAAAACGGATTCATATTTCACTTATGCACAAACATTGGCTGACTATTCAAAAAGCCGTCGTCTGCAGCGTGAAATCGCGTATTGGAATGAGCGGGAGGACCGGCATATTGAGCGTATTCCCAAAGATCATTCGATCACATCGAACTCATTCAAGGATACAGAAGTAATTGATTTCGAGCTGTCTCGTGAAGATACAGAATTGCTGTTAACTGGTGCAAACAATGCATACAACACGGAAACGAATGATATCCTTCTGACTGCTTTAGGCCTAGCCTTGCAGGAATGGACGGGACTTGACCATTTCAAAATCAGTATGGAGGGCCACGGCAGAGAAGATTATCTTGACAATATCGACATGAACAGAACTGTAGGCTGGTTCACTTCAATTTATCCTGTATGGCTTGATATGAGTGATTCTGACTATACGGATGAAGGTGAGCGGCTGGGACGACACATTAAACAGACAAAAGACATGCTGCACCGCATACCGCATAAAGGCGCAGGCTATGGAGTGCTGAAATATATCAATAAGATATGGGATTCTGAGTACAGCGACCCGGAAATCAGCTTTAATTACTTAGGCCAGTTTGATCAGGATGTTCAATCAAAAGCTTTTGAGATTTCTGATATTAAGACAGGGAATGAAATCAGCCCGAATTGGGAGCGTCCTTATGTGCTTGATATCAGCGGAGCCGTTTCATCAGGATGCCTGCACATGCACATTATTTATAACCGTCTTCAATTTAAGAAACAAACCATACAAGCATTAGCCGATCATTTTAAACATGCGCTTGAAAACATGATTCAGCATTGCGCGGGCAAAGAAAACCGCGAATGGAGTGCCGCTGATTTTACTGATGAGGATTTAACGCTGGAGGATTTAAGTGAGATTATGGGGGCCGTCAACAAACTATAGGAGAGGAGATTCATTGATGCCGCAGCAACCCGAAATACAGGATATATATCCCTTGTCTTTTATGCAGGAGGGGATGCTTTTTCATTCGCTGTATGATGAACAGTCGAGAGCTTATTTTGAACAAGCGTCTTTTACAATCAATGGGCAGCTTGACTTAGACCGTTTCCAGAAAAGTATGGACGCTGTTTTTGACAGGTATGAAATCTTTCGAACGACTTTTATCTACAAAAATGTAGCCAAACCTCGTCAGGTGGTGCTTAAAAACCGTCCTTGCCATGTTCATTTTGAAGATATTTCTCATCTTAATGAGAGAGAGAAAGAACATTGTACAGAAGCATTCAAGGAACAAGATAAAAAAAGGGGCTTTGATCTTCAGTCGGATGTACTGATGAGAATATCCGTTTTAAAATGGGCGCCTGAGCGTTACGTATGCATCTGGAGCCATCACCATATTTTAATGGACGGATGGTGCTTAGGCATCATCATTAAAGACTTTCTCCACATTTATCAAGCGCTGGGAGAAGGGCGGCTTCCATATTTGCAGCCAGTTCAGCCGTACGGAACGTATATTAAATGGCTGATGCAGCAGGATCGTGAAGAGGCAGCTGAATATTGGAAAAAGCGGCTGCAGCATTTCGAGAAAGCTTCTTCTTTGCCAAAAAGAAACGAGCAAGTATCAGAAGGTGAATTACAGCAGGTCACGTTTACCATCTCTGAAAGAGAAACGTCCGATTTGCAGAAAATCGCAGCAGCATCCGGTGCAACGCTTAACACCGTTTTCCAAGCTTTGTGGGGGATTTTGCTGCAAAAATTCAATCGCTGTGACGATGCCGTCTTCGGATCAGTCGTCTCAGGCAGGCCTTCTGAGCTGGAAGATGTAGAAAATATAGTCGGCCTTTTTATCAATACCATTCCCATCCGGGTCCAAAACAAAGCTCTTTCTTTCTCTGGCCTGGTCAGCCGGATGCAAAAGGAAATGACTGAAGCAGAAGCATATAGCTATTTCCCTCTATATGACATTCAAGCACAGAGTGCTCTTAAACAAGATCTCATTGATCATATTATCGTGTTTGAAAACGTGCCGACCCAGCAAGAAATTGAAGGACTAAACCAGACTGGATCGTTCGGTTTCTCAGTGGAAAACTTTGCGATGGCGGAGGAGACTAATTATGGATGCAGCGTCAAAGTCATTCCAGGCCGCACATTGTTCGTGCGCATCAATTTTCATACAGGTTTATATGAGCCTGGCATAATAGCTGAGATAAAAGATTATTTACAGCATATGATTTCAGCTGTCATCTCTGATCCTTCTCTTCCTGTTTCAAAGATGACGTTACTAGATCATGACAAAACACAGAAAATGGTTGCTGAATATAATACGACGGGAGCTGTTTCAGCGCTAGCTCCGACGCTGCACGGGCTGTTTGAACGTCAGGCGGCTTTGACGCCGGATCGGACGGCCTTACGCTTTTCTGGCGGCTCGCTGACTTACGCGCAGCTTGACATGTACGCCAATAGGCTGGCAGCGCGCCTTACGGCGCATGGTATCACAAAGGAAAGCATTGTCGGTGTTCTAAGCGAGCGTTCGCCGGACATGCTGACAGCCGTTCTCGCCGTATTAAAGGCTGGCGGAGCTTATGTGCCTCTTGATCCTGCATATCCAGAGGAGCGGCTGAGCTATATGCTGAAAGACAGCGGGGCAGCATTGTTGCTGACGCAGCCGGGATTAAAGGCGCCTGTTTTTTCCGGAAAGACACTGGAAGTGGATATGACGGCTCTTGCGAATGAAGAATCTGAATGTCACTCTCTTCATCAAGCGGACAGCGATTCTCTCGCCTATGTGATCTATACGTCGGGCTCCACTGGACGGCCGAAAGGGGCCGCCGTGGAGCACCGCCAGGCTGTTTCCTTTCTGACCGGCATGCAGATGCAGTTTCCTTTAGAGGATGACGACATCATTATGATGAAAACGTCTTTTTCCTTTGATGCATCTGTCTGGCAGCTGTTTTGGTGGACGCTTTCAGGTGCTTCGGCCTATCTGCTTCCGTCCGGCTGGGAGAAAGACCCGGCATTGATGGTAAAAGCCATTCGGGAGGAAGGCGTTACAACGGCCCATTTTATTCCGGCCATGCTGAACAGCTTTTTGGATCAAGCGGAAATAGAGGCACCGAGAAGCCTGAAGCGCGTATTCGCCGGAGGTGAACCGCTTGCTCCCCATACGGCAGCCCGATTCGCTTCTTTGCTGCCGGAGACATCGCTGGTTCACGGCTACGGGCCGACAGAAGCAACCGTTGATGCCGCATTTTACGCGTGTGATCCTGAGCTGGACAAGGATCGCTTGCGCCTTCCGATCGGAAAACCCGTGCCTGGCGCGCGTCTGTATGTATTAGATCCTCATTTAGCCGTACAGCCTGTCGGCGTAGCGGGAGAATTGTATATCGCCGGAGCCGGCGTCGCCAGAGGCTACTTGAATCGTCCGGAATTAACAGAAGAACGTTTTCTTGATGATCCATTTTATCCGGATGAACGCATGTACAAAACGGGTGATTTGGCGCGCTGGCTCCCAGACGGACAGGTTGAATTCCTCGGCCGTCTGGATGACCAGGTAAAAATCCGCGGCTACCGGATTGAGCCGGGAGAAATCGAAGCGGCGCTCAGAAGCATTGAAGGCGTCCGGGAAGCAGCTGTAACTGTTCGTACAGAAAGCGGCGAGGCGGAATTATGTGCGTATGCGGAAGGGCTCGGAAGAAATGAAGTGCGCAAGCAGCTTGAGACATTGCTGCCGGGCTATATGATTCCTGCTCATATCATTGAGATGGAACAATGGCCGGTTACCCCGAGCGGAAAGCTCGACCGAAAAGCGCTGCCTGCTCCTGACGGAGCGGCAGATCGGGAAATCTACACAGCGCCGAGAAACCTGACAGAGATGAAGCTTTCCCAGCTGTGGGAGGAAGTGCTGAAAAGCGGACCTGTCGGCATTCACGACAACTTTTTTGACCGGGGCGGCCATTCCTTAAAAGCCACCGCGCTTGTCTCCCGGATCGCCAAGGAATTCGGCGTCCAAGTGCCGCTGAAGGATGTGTTTGCCCATCCGACGGTAGAAGGTTTGGCTTCTGTCATCAGCGAAGGAACGGAAAGTCCGTATGAAGCCATTAAGCCAACTGAAAAACGCGAGACCTACCCGGTTTCCTCCGGCCAAAAGCGGATGTATGTGCTCCAGCAGCTGGAGGATGGGGGCACAGGCTACAATATGCCGGCAGTCTTGGAGCTGGAAGGAAAGCTGGATCTTACAAGATTGGATGCCGTATTCAAAAAGCTGATCAAACGCCACGAGTCACTGCGCACGTCCTTTACAACGGACGCAGACGGTGAGCCTGTTCAGCGCATCCATGAAGAAGTGCCGTTTACATTCCGCACCTCTGTGCTCGGCGGACAAACTGAACAGGAAGCCGCGGCAGCGTTTATCCAGCCGTTTGATCTCAACCAAGCTCCGTTGTTCCGAGCGGGGGTCGTCAAGGTATCAGACGGGCGGCATCTATTACTGGTCGATATGCATCACATTATTTCAGATGGTGTTTCAGTCAATACGCTCATTCGGGAATTCGGGGAGCTGTACGCCAATCAAGAGCTACCTCTGCTTCACATTCAATATAAAGACTATGCCGTATGGCAGGAGGCCTTTAAAAAAGGAGACACGTACAAGACGCAGGAGGCGTACTGGCTGAAGCAGCTCGAAGGCGAGCTGCCCGTACTGGACCTGCCGGCTGATTACGCCCGGCCGCCGGTGCGAAGCTTCGCGGGTGATCAAGTCTCATTTACGCTTGATCAAGAACTCACAGCCGGGCTTCACAAACTCGCACGGGAGAACGGAAGCACCCTGTACATGGTGCTCCTGGCAGCTTACACAGCGTTATTGGCGCGCTTAAGCGGACAGGAAGACATCATCGTCGGGTCACCAATTGCCGGACGTCCTCACAAAGACCTTGAGCCGATACTTGGAATGTTCGTCAACACCCTGGCGCTTCGGGCACGCCCGGAGGGCGGGAAGCCATTTGCGCAATTTTTGCAGGAAGTGCGCGAGACCGCCTTGGAAGCTTACGAACATCAGGATTATCCGTTCGAAGAGCTTGTCGATAAGCTCGGCATGAC
Source organism: Bacillus sp. PK3-037 (assembly GCF_054161355.1). Taxonomy (NCBI): domain Bacteria; kingdom Bacillati; phylum Bacillota; class Bacilli; order Caryophanales; family Bacillaceae; genus Bacillus; species Bacillus sp. PK3-037. The sequence continues at coordinate 2,087,247 of NZ_CP096408.1, forward strand.
GAGGGATATGAGCCGAAATCCGCTATTTGACGTGATGTTTGTGCTTCAGAATATGGACCAAGAATCCATGCAGCTGAAGGACCTGTGTCTCCGGCCCGCAACAAATGTGGAACATCAGGTCTCAAAGTTCGATTTAACCCTATATGCGTACGAGGAAGCTAATGGTTCTATGATGTTTCAAATGGAATATAGCACTGATCTCTATCAGAAAAATACGATTGAAATGTGGCTTCACTATTTAATGAATATGCTGCGCGCCATCATCCAAGACAGCGAAGCAGCACTTGGAACAATACATGTATTGGACGAGAATGAAACCCATTTCCTTATCCATGAACTCAACTGCACAAAAAGAGAGTATCCGAGACATGAAACCATCAGCAGGCTGTTTGAGTTACAGGCCGCACAAACGCCTGATGCCATAGCTGTGGCCGGCGATGAACAAACATTAACGTATAAGGAGCTGAACATCCGGGCAAACAGGATTGCTGCTGTTCTTCGGAGAAAAGGAGTCGGACCTGAAACTGTAGTTGCATTATTGACAACACGAACTCCAGAAATTGCAGCAGGAATGCTCGGCATTTTGAAAGCTGGAGGAGCCTATCTGCCTATTGCTAAGGATCTTCCCGCTGACCGAATATCATATATGCTGTCTGACAGCGGTGCAAAAATACTCCTTCAATCTGAAAAAGCAAACAATCAACGATTAGACTTAGAGCTTACATGTGAGAAAATCGTCATCGAAGAGATTCAAGGACAAGGAGAAACGAAGAACTTTGAATCTCCAGCAGGACCACATTCACTCGCTTATATCATCTATACCTCGGGATCAACCGGCAAACCGAAGGGTGTCATGATTGAGCAGCGAAGTGTGATCCGTCTTGTCAAAAACAGCAATTACATTGAATTTACACCTGAAGATCGGCTTCTGCTGACTTCTTCACTCGGTTTTGATGTCGTTACATTTGAAATACTCGGGCCGCTGCTAAATGGCGCTGCTTTGCATCTCACAGATAAAGAAACATTTCTGGATTCCCATCAGCTTAAGAGATACATAGAACAAAACGGAATCACCACAATGTGGCTGACTGCATCTCTTTTCAACCATTTAACAGAACAGAATGAGAAAATATTTTCCCGGCTCACAAATCTGATTATTGGCGGAGAAGCTCTGTCAGCCAGTCATGTCAATCGAATCAAGCAAGCATGCCCGGAATTGTCAATCTGGAACGGATATGGGCCGACTGAGAATACAACATTTTCGACTTGTTTTCACATTGAAAAACAGTATGAACATTCCATTCCGATCGGCCGGCCGATTGGTAATTCAACCGCATTTATCTTAAATAAATGGGGAATGCTGCAGCCGATCGGAGCTGTCGGTGAACTGTGTGTCGGCGGAGATGGTGTGGCAAGAGGCTATATTGGTCGACCAGACCTGACGAAAGAAAAATTTGTACCAAATCCATTTGCGCCCGGCGAACAAATGTACCGTACCGGTGATCTGGCACGCTGGCTACCGGACGGCACAATTGAATATGTAGGCCGTGTCGATGATCAGGTAAAAATAAGGGGGTACCGGGTTGAACTCGGTGAGATTGAATCAGCGCTTCGTCATATAGACGGTGTCAAAGAAGCAGCCGTATTGGCGCGAACAGGACAATTAGGCACCAAGGAGCTTTACGCCTATATAAGCGTAAAAGAGGGTACTGATGCTGAACAAGTGCGTACTCACCTTTCTCAAATGCTGCCAGGCTATATGATGCCGGCCTATGTGATAGAAATGGATGCTCTCCCGCTCACTGCCAACGGAAAATTGGACCGAAAAGCACTGCCTGAACCAGATATCACATCTAAACAAACGTACGTCCCGCCTCGAAATGACCTTGAAGAACAGCTTGCGATCATATGGCAGGAGGTTCTCGGGACACAGAGGATCGGAATAGAAGATTCGTTTTTTGAACTAGGCGGAGATTCAATCAAGGCTCTTCAAGTATCCGCGCGCCTCGGACGTTATGGATGGAGCTTGCATGCAAGCGATTTATTCCGCCATCCCAAAATAAAAGATTTATCAGCAGTCATCCGGAAGACAGAAAGAGTAATAGACCAAGGATCTGTTCAGGGAGCTGTTCCATGGACACCTATTCAGCATTGGTTCCTCTCTCAGGATATAAAAGAAAGACACCATTTTAACCAGTCTGTCATGCTGTTTAGCCCTGATTGTTTGTCGGAAAATGCACTGCGCGCATCATTAAAAAAACTGGCAGAGCATCATGATGCCCTGCGGATGATTTATCGGGAAGATAGCGGACAACAGATGCAAATCAACCAAGATATTCATGAATCCAAACTGTACAGCTTAAGGATTTCTGATTTTTCAGATTCGGGAATCGATTGGGAAACGAGCATTAAAGAAGAAGTGGCAAATCTTCAGCAAAGTATCAATCTCCAACAAGGACCATTACTGCATGCCGCTTGGTTTAAAACGCTGTCCGGAGATTATTTATTTCTCACGATTCATCATTTGGTCGTTGATGGGGTATCATGGAGAATTTTACTGGAGGACCTGTCAGCGGCATATCATCAAGCAGCTTCAGGACAGGCTATACAGCTTCCGCCTAAAACAGATTCCTATCAGGAATACGCACGGCGAATTCAAGATTATGCCCAAAGCAGCAAGCTGATTCGCGAGGAAACGTACTGGCGGACGGTTGAAGAGGAAAAAGCAGCGGAACTGCCATATGAAATGCCTTATATGGAGAATATGAACAGCAGTGAAAGGGAAACATTGCGCTTTTCACTCACTGAAGCAGACACCGCGGTCTTGCTGCAAAAGGTAAACCACGCTTATGGAACAGATACACAAGATATTCTATTGACGGCGGCTTCCTTAGCGATTTGTGACTGGACAGGGGGCAGCAAGCTCCGTATGGCAATGGAGGGACACGGAAGAGAACACATTCTGCCGGATTTAGACATCAGCCGGACGGTTGGCTGGTTTACATCCATTTACCCCGTCCTTATTGACTTTGAAAATCAAGCGGATGAGCTTGGACCCGCAGTTAAAACCGTGAAAGATACATTGGGCCGGATACCGAACAAAGGGGTAGGGTACGGCATGTTGAAATATCTTACACCTCCCGAACATAAAAGCATGGTGTTTTCAAAAACACCTGAAATCGGCTTTAACTATTTAGGGCAGTTCAACGACATAGAAAGTCAAGACCGTTTCCGCCCATCCGGTCTTGGGAGCGGTAAGGACATCACTCCTACTTGGAAGCGGGAGCAGCTTATTGAGATGAGTGCGATGGCAGCAGAAAATCAGCTTCATTTTCAGCTCAGCTATCCTCCGGCACGGTTTCACAGGGGTGCAATGGAGCGGCTCATCACCATGATTGAATGCTATTTGCAGGATATTATGAAACACTGTGCTGAAAAACAGAACACAGAAAAGACGCTGAGCGATTTCAGCAGCCAATCATTAACGGCAGAGGATTTGGACAGTATATCCAGCTTGGTGGAAGACTTGTAGAAAATCGTGACAGGGAGATATGAACATGACAAAAGCGAATTCAATTCAGGATATTTATCCGCTGTCTTATATGCAGGAAGGAATGCTCTTTCATTCCCTCCTGCAAAAAGATTCACGGGCATATGTTGAACAAGCCTCTTTTACAATAGAGGGAGAAGTCAATTTGCAGTTTTTCCAAGAGAGCATCAATGCTTTAGTAGCAAGACATGACATTTTCAGAACGATTTTCATCAGCCAAAATGTCTCTTCTCCTCAGCAGGTTGTCCTGAGGGAACGGACTGTCAGTGTACTGGAGGAGGACATTGCTCATTTAGATGAAGCGGGCCAATCTGCGTTTGTCGAACGAATAAAAGAAAAGGACCGCGCCAAAGGGTTTCATCTGCAAAAAGATATGCTCATGCGCATCACACTTATTCGAACCGGAATGCGGCAATATACTTGTATTTGGACCTTTCATCACATCATGATGGACGGCTGGTGCCTCGGCATTGTACTAAAAGAATTCCTTCAGATTTATGCATCAAAAATAAAAGGGGCTCCATTATCATTGGAGCCCGTTCAGCCATACGGAACTTATATCAATTGGCTGATGGAGCAAGACAAAGAGAAAGCTGTTTCCTATTGGGACAATTATCTTTCCGGCATTGAGCAGCAAACCTTGCTCCCGAAGCAGAAAAAAACAAAGAGCACAAGCAGGCAGGAGCAAATTACATTTTCATTTTCAAAAGAAGACAGCAGCAGGCTGTCAGAGCTTGCCGTAAGAGAAGAAGTCACACTCAGTACAATTTTCCATACCCTATGGGGAATTCTTCTTCAAAAATATAACAATAGTGATGACGCGGTATTCGGTTCTGTCATTTCAGGAAGGCCCTCAGACATTGAAGGAATTGAACAAATGGTCGGGCTTTTCATCAACACAATTCCCATACGGCTGCATGGATCAAAAACGCCATTTTTACAGCTCGTAAAAGACATGCAAAAGGATCGCCTTGCTGCAGAAGCATACAGCTACCATCCTCTATACGAGATACAGTCCCGTTCAGCAGTCAAGCAAGGTTTGATTGATCACATTCTTGTATTCGAAAACTATCCGGTGCAGAAAGAAATAGAAATGCTGAACAGCCAGGAGCCTGATTCAGATCTTTTTCAGATTCATAACTTTACAGTAGCGGATGAAACCAATTACAGCTTTTATCTTATGGTGGCGCCAGCGGAAGAAATCCATATAAAAATGAGCTATGATGCAGCACTGCACGACCGATCCTTTGTGCTTTCTGTTAAGGAGCATCTTTTGAACACTGTTTCCCAAATCTTAGATCATCCGTATCTCTCACCCGAAGACATCGATATCACAACAGACACTGAAAAGCTGCAGCTGATTGGGGAAATCAAAGATCACAAACCAGTATATGAAACCATCCATGCCATGTTTGAAAAACAGGCAGAAAGGACGCCTGACGCGCGGGCTGTGATTGATCAAGCGCATTCTCTGACCTATAAAGAATTGAACGAATCCGCCAACAGATTGGCACGGCATTTGCGGAAAAAAGGCGTTATGAGGCAGGAACCTGTCGCAATCATGATGGAACGCTCAACTGAGTTCGTTACAGGTATTCTCGGTATATTGAAGGCTGGAGGCGCCATTGTTCCAATCGATCCCCATTATCCGTCTGACAGAATAAATTATATTCTGAATGACTGCGGCTGCTCTCATGTCGTTTCACAAGCGCATTTTGCACCTTTGCTTGAGACTGGCCTGAATGTTATCTATATGGAAGATATTCAAATCGAAGACGGCAGCTGCTTACATTCAGTGAATCGTGCGGACGACCTGCTCTATATGATTTACACATCAGGCACAACAGGAAAACCAAAAGGCGTTCAATTTGAACATCGAAATATGGCTAACTTGCTGCAGTTCGAATTCACTCGCTCTGGCATTGATTTTGAAAATGATGTTTTGCAATTTGCAACTCCTGCCTTTGACGTCTGCTATCAAGAAATATTTTCAACATTGCTGGGAGGCGGCACACTTCATATCGTGCCAGAAGCTATAAAAAGAGACGTGCCGCAGCTGTTTGCATTTATAAAAGAGCATCAGACGACTATTGTGTTTCTCCCAACGGCTTTTATCAAAATGATTTTCAGCGAACAGGAATTTGCGAACGCGTTTCCTCATGATGTAAAACACCTGATTACAGCCGGTGAGCAATTAATCGTTTCCGGTCTTCTCCAAGATGTTTTGCGCCAGCGCAGTATGTACTTGCACAATCATTATGGACCTTCAGAAACTCATGTAGTGTCGGCATATACCATACATCCGGGTGACCAAATTCCGGAGTTTCCTCCGATCGGAAAACCGATTGATTGTACTGATATGTATATTTTAAATCGCCAAAAACAGCTGCAGCCTCGGGGGGTATCAGGAGAACTATATATTTCCGGTTCAAGTGTCGCCAGGGGTTATATCAATAACGAGAAACTGACGCGAGAGAAATTTTTACCCGATCCCTTCAAGCCCGGAGCGGTCATGTACCGAACGGGAGATGTAGCGAGAATTCGTGAAGACGGCAGCTTTGAATATATCGGTCGAGCCGACGATCAAGTAAAAATCAGAGGTTATCGAATCGAGCCGCAAGAAATAGAAATCGCGTTAATGAATCATCCAGAGGTCAAAGAAGCTGCTATTCTTATCCGGCAAAATCAAGGTGAAGAACATGAGTTATGCGCTTATTATTGCAGTATGCACAGGCTGGATTCCTCGGCGTTGCGACAATATCTGGCAAGTGAGCTCCCAGAATATATGATTCCGGCCAAATGGGTCTGGGTTGACAGCATTCCTTTGACGCCGAACGGAAAAGTCGATCAATCAGCTCTTCCAAAACCGGAAGCTTCAATCAGCAGTAATACATACGCTGCTCCGCGGAACCTGTTAGAGGTAAAGCTTTCGCAGCTGTTTGAAGATGTGCTGAAGGAAGCCCCGATCGGCATTCACGACAACTTTTTTGACCGCGGCGGACACTCGTTAAAAGCAACGGTGCTTGTGTCGCGAATCGCCAAGGAATTTCATGTTCAAGTCCCGCTGAAGGACGTATTTGCCCATCCGACAGTGGAAGGATTGGCTCTCATTATCCGACATGCAGAGGAAAATCCCTTTGCGTCGGTTGCACAGGCAAAAGAACAGCCGACGTACCCAGTATCATCAGCTCAAAAGCGGATGTACGTGCTCCAGCATCTAGATAATGGCGGTGTCGGCTACAACATGCCGGCAGTTTTAGAACTGGAAGGGAAGCTTGATCGCGAAAAACTGGCTGCTGTATTCAAGGAACTGATCAGCCGGCATGAGCCGCTTCGAACGTCCTTTGTGCCGGGAGAAGATGCCGAGCCCGTACAGCGTATTCACAGTGAGGTTCCGTTCACGTTAAGTGAAGAAGCCTCTGCTGCTGGATTTGTCCGTCCATTTGACCTCAGTCAAGCGCCGTTATTCAGAGCTGGCCTTGTGAAACTGGCAAACGAGAAGCATTTGCTGCTGGTGGACATGCATCATATCATCTCCGATGGTGTATCCGTTCAGCTTTTAATCCGCGAATTCACTGAGCGCTATGCAAATCGGACGCTTAAGCCGTTACGAATCCAATATAAAGATTACGCCGTTTGGCAGCAGGAATTTCAAAAGGGAGACACATACAAAAAGCAGGAGACTTACTGGCTGAGACAGTTTAGCGGTGAGCTGCCGGTGCTCGAGCTCCCAACAGACAAGCGCCGACCGGCAGAACGGAATTTCACAGGCGGCAAAGTTTTATTTCAAATGAATGAAGAAATCACGTCCCGCCTGAAGGAGCTAGCCCGCAAAAATGAGAGCACGCTGTACATGACGCTACTCGCATTGTATTCAGCTTTTTTGTCGCGGTTAAGCGGTCAGGAAGACATCGTGATCGGTTCGCCTATTGCCGGACGCCCGCATGCCGATCTTGAAGCGGTCCTCGGCATGTTCGTCAATACATTAGCGCTCCGGACGCACCCAGCCGGCAATAAGACATTTACGGATTTTCTGAAGGAAGTCAAGCAGACTGCACTGGAAGCCTATGAGCATCAGGATTATCCGTTTGAAGAGCTGGTTGATCAACTCGGTGTGCAGCGGGAAATGAGCCGGAATCCGCTGTTTGATACAACACTTGTGCTGCAAAATATGGAAAAGCAAACGCTGAAAATGAATGATTTGCTTCTTAGATGGAACGATTTGCAGCATCCGATATCTAAGTTCGATATTTCCCTGTATGTCACGGAGCATGAAGCTGAACTGTACTGTCAGTTTGAATACAGTACCGCTTTGTTTGAAAAAGATACCGTTCAAAAGTGGGCCGACCTTTTTACGACACTTGTGGAAAACACAGTTTCCAGTCCTGACATGGAATTGGACAATATCCCGATCCTCACAATAGAAGAAGAAAGGTCTTTCATTGACTCGTGCCATCCGCTTGAAGAGACAGGCTATCCGTTGAAACAGACCCTGCACCATGCACTCGAACAGCAAGCGGCAAAAACACCTGACCAACCGGCCGTGATCGTTGAAGACGGAGAGATAACCTACAAGGAATTGAACGAACAGGCTAACCGTGTAGCCTGGGAGCTAATCGACCGCGGAGTAAAATCCGAAACGACTGTTGCCATTATGGGAAGGCGTTCCCCTGAAATGCTGATTGGGATTTATGCGATTCTAAAAGCAGGCGGCGCTTATCTTCCTATTGACCCGGATTATCCAGAGGAACGGATTCGCTTTTTGCTGAAGGACAGCGATTCTGGCATTCTCCTTATTCAATCTGACATTCTAGACATTCCGGCTTTTGATGGAGAAATCGTTCATCTCAGTCAATTAAACAGCGGGCTGAAACGTCGTCTGTCCAATCCAAATGTTGAAGTCTATCCGGATTCTTTAGCCTATATGATTTATACATCCGGCTCTACTGGAAGACCTAAGGGTGTACAGGTTGAGCATCGATCTGCAGTGAATTTTTTAAATTCCCTTCAGTTCCGCTATCCTTTGAACCAATCGGACGTCATTTTGCATAAAACGTCGTATTCCTTCGATGCTTCGATATGGGAGCTGTTTTGGTGGCCGTACGCTGGCGCCTCTGTTTATCTGCTTCCTCAAGGAGGCGAAAAAGAACCGGACATGATATTGAAGGTCATAGAAGAACAGCAGATTACAGCGATGCATTTTGTGCCTTCTATGCTTCATGCGTTTTTAGAATATCTAAAAAATGGCCCTGTACCGATCAAAACGAACAGGCTGAAGAGGGTGTTTTCTGGAGGCGAACATCTGGGGGCACATCTTGTCTCTCGGTTCTGTGAATTGCTGCCAGATGTTACGTTAACCAATTCCTATGGGCCTACCGAAGCTACTGTAGAAGCGGCATTCTTTGATTGCCCGCTGGATGAAAAACTTGACCGCATTCCCATTGGCAAACCTATTCATCATGTCAGATTGTATATCCTGAATCAGAAGCAGAGGATGCTGCCTGCTGGATGTATCGGAGAATTGTACATCGCCGGAGCCGGCGTCGCCAGAGGCTACTTGAATCGTCCGGAATTAACAGAAGAACGTTTTCTTGATGATCCATTTTATCCGGGAGAGCGCATGTACAAAACGGGTGATTTGGCGCGCTGGCTCCCAGACGGACAGGTTGAATTCCTCGGCCGTCTGGATGACCAGGTGAAAATCCGCGGCTACCGGATTGAGCCGGGAGAAATCGAAGCGGCGCTCAGAAGCATTGAAGGCGTGCGGGAAGCGGCTGTAACCGTTCGTACAGAAAGCGGCGAGGCGGAATTATGTGCGTATGCGGAAGGACTCGGCAGAAATGAAGTGCGCAAGCAGCTTGAGACATTGCTGCCGGGCTACATGATCCCTGCTCATATCATTGAGATGGAACAATGGCCGGTTACCCCGAGCGGAAAGCTCGACCGAAAAGCGCTGCCTGCTCCTGACGGAGCGGCAGATCGGGAAATCTACACAGCGCCGAGAAACCTGACAGAGATGAAGCTTTCCCAGCTGTGGGAGGAAGTGCTGAAAAGCGGACCTGTCGGCATTCACGACAACTTTTTTGACCGGGGCGGCCATTCCTTAAAAGCCACCGCGCTTGTCTCCCGGATCGCCAAGGAATTCGGCGTCCAAGTGCCGCTGAAGGATGTGTTCGCCCATCCGACGGTAGAAGGTTTGGCTTCTGTCATCAGCGAAGGAACGGAAAGTCCGTATGAAGCCATTAAGCCGGCTGAAAAACGCGAGACCTACCCGGTTTCCTCCGCCCAAAAGCGGATGTATGTGCTCCAGCAGCTGGAGGATGGAGGCACAGGCTACAATATGCCGGCCGTCTTGGAGCTGGAAGGAAAGCTGGATCTTACAAGAATGGAGGCCGTATTCAAAAAGCTGATCAAACGCCACGAGTCACTGCGCACGTCCTTTACAACGGACACAGACGGCGAGCCGGTTCAGCGCATCCATGACGAGGTGCCGTTTAGATTCCACACCTCTGTGCTCGGCGGACAAACTGAACAGGAAGCCGCGTCAGCGTTTATCCAGCCGTTTGAACTCAGCCAAGCTCCGCTGTTCCGGGCGGGAATCGTCAAGGTATCAGACGGGCGGCTTCTATTACTGGTCGATATGCATCACATTATTTCAGACGGTGTGTCAGTCAATACGCTCATTCGGGAATTCGGGGAGCTGTACGCCAATCAGGAGCTACCTCTGCTTCACATTCAATATAAAGACTATGCCGTATGGCAGGAGGCCTTTAAAAAAGGAGACACGTACAAGACGCAGGAGGCGTACTGGCTGAAGCAGCTCGACGGCGAGCTGCCCGTACTGGACCTGCCGGCTGATTACGCCCGGCCGCCTGTGCGAAACTTCGCGGGTGATCAAGTCTCATTTACGCTCGATCAAGAACTTACAGCCGGACTTCACAAGCTCGCACGGGAGAACGGAAGCACCCTGTACATGGTGCTCCTGGCAGCTTACACAGCGTTATTGGCGCGCTTAAGCGGACAGGAAGACATCATCGTCGGGTCACCAATTGCCGGACGTCCTCACAAGGACCTTGAGCCGATACTTGGAATGTTCGTCAACACCCTGGCGCTTCGGGCACGCCCGGAGGGCGGGAAGCCATTTGCCCAATTTTTGCAGGAAGTGCGCGAGACCGCCTTGGAAGCTTACGAACATCAGGATTATCCGTTCGAAGAGCTTGTCGACAAGCTCGGAGTGACAAGGGATATGAGCCGAAATCCAGTGTTTGATGCGATGTTAGTCGTTCAAAATACAGAGCAACAGACTTTGGAGCTGGATGGCATACAACTTCAGCCGGCCGGCGTTTCTCATCATGTTTCTAAGTTCGATATCACATTGCAGGCTTCTGAGGGTGACGAGCAAATTCATTTGCAATTTGAATATTCAACTTCGCTTTTTCAAAAAGCAACGATAAAACAATGGACATATCACCTGACAAATTTGCTGAGTCATATTGTCAAAAATCCGAACACACTTCTTCACAATATCGACATTCTGACTCATGAAGAGCGAAACAAACTGCTGAATGAGTTTAACAGCGGGCAAGAAAATGAACATAAAGTGCAAACAATCGATCAGCTGTTTGAAAAACAAGCAGCGCTGACTCCGAATGCTCCTGCACTCGTCAGCAGAGAAAACACGCTCACCTATCAGGAACTGGACGAATGGTCCAATGGCATTGCATGGGCCCTGCGAGACCGCGGGGTTAAACCGGACACACCAGTCGGAATTATGATGCCTCGTTCATTCAGCATGATTGCAGCCATTCTGGGCGTTTGGAAAGCCGGCGGCTGTTATGTGCCGATTGATCCGGAATACCCGGCGGAACGGAAACGCTATATACTCGGCGACAGCCGAACCAAACTGCTCATCACTTTACCTGCTGCGGACCAAGAAGCACTTGAAGATTTTGAAGGTGAGATATTCGCCGTAGAGAACGCGGAGACATACGACGGATCACCGCTTCCTCAAGTGTCGCGCCCTCAGCATTTGGCTTATATCATTTACACTTCAGGAACGACAGGCCAGCCAAAAGGCGTGATGGTCGAGCATAAAGGAATAGCCAACACCCTGCAGTGGCGGCGAAATGCTTATGCTTTGAATGAGACAGACACAGTCCTTCAGCTCTTTTCTTTTTCGTTTGACGGCTTTTTAACAAGTATGTTCACACCGCTTTTGTCAGGTGCAAAGACAGTGCTGCCTGATGAAAACGAAGCGAAAGATATTTTGTCCATTAAGCATGATCTATCTCATCATCGGATTACACATATGATTATCGTCCCTGTTTTATATCGGGCACTTTTGGACGTCATACAGCCGGAAGATGCGAAGACGCTTAGAGTAGTCACGCTTGCAGGAGAAGCAGCTGACCGGGAATTGATAGACCTCAGCATGGCAATATGCCCGAATACAGAGCTAGCAAATGAATATGGGCCGACAGAAAACAGTGTGGCAACCACAGTCATGAGACATATGGAACGGCAGAAAAACGTATGCATCGGCCGGCCGATCGACAATACTGAAGTGCTGATTTTAAACGGGGATCAGCTTCAGCCAATCGGCGTTGCCGGCGAGCTTTGCATAGCAGGAACAGGGCTTGCGAGAGGGTACGTCAATCTTCCGGAACTGACAGCAAAAACGTTCGTTCAGCACCCATACCAGCCCGAAAAACGGATGTACCGAACAGGTGACACAGCCAGATGGATGGCAGACGGTACAATCGAATACTTAGGACGGATGGACGATCAAGTCAAAATCAGGGGCCACCGTGTAGAAACGAAAGAAATTGAATCGGTTATCCGCCGTATAAGCGGAGTAAAAGAGGCTGTTGTCCTTGCTCGAGAAACAGCGCCTGCTCAAACCGAATTATGTGCTTATATTGTGGCAGAGCAAGACTTTAATACAGAAATGCTGCGTGCCGAATTAAATAAACAGCTGCCTTTATATATGATGCCGGCGTTTATTCAAACGCTGGACTCGCTTCCTTTGTCACCAAATGGCAAGCTGGATCGCCGGGCACTTCCAGAACCTGCACTCAATCAAGTACGTACATTTCATGCACCGAACAGCGAGATGGAACAAAAACTGGCAGATATATGGGGTGAAGTGCTCGGTGCAGAGAAAATTGGAATTGATGATTCGTTCTTCGAGCTCGGCGGAGATTCCATTAAAGCGTTACAGATGTCAGCTCGGCTTCATCGAATCGGGAAACAAATGTCGGTTAAAGATTTATTCAGTCATCCGACCATTAAAGAACTGGCAGCTTATATCCGTGATTCCGATACTAGTGCCAGCCAAGCTCCGGTTGAGGGGGAAGTACAGTGGTCACCGGTTCAGAAATGGTTCCTTTCTCAAGATATAAAAGAGAAACACCATTTTAATCAATCTGTTATGCTGCACCGGAGCACCTCCATCCAAGAAGACGCGCTGCGCAAAACGTTAAAAGCCATCACAATCCACCACGATGCGCTGCGAATGGTGTTCACACAGTCTGAGCAAGGCAAATGGGTTCAATATAATCGGCCGGTCAGTCATTCAGACGACGCGTTGTACAGCCTACAGATCATCAATCTTAAAGGTTCAGAAGTCAATGAATATGAATCTCTGATTAAACATCATGTACGTGACATTCAGCAGAACATCAATTTGGAAAAAGGGCCGCTATTGCAGGCCGGACTTTTCCGTACAGATGATGGAGACTTTTTGTTCCTAACGGCTCATCACTACATCGTTGACGGCGTCTCATGGCGTGTCCTGCTGGAGGATTTGGCAACCGGATACCGTCAGGCTGTAAACGGAGAAGACATTGATTTGCCGCCTAAAACAAGCTCTTTCAAAGCATATACGGAAAAACTCGCTGACTATGCTGAAAGCCGTCAGCTTATGAAACAGCTCTCATATTGGCGCGAAGCTGTAGAGTATCAGGCAAAAGCACTGCCGTTTGATCAAATGGACGCTCAAACGGCAAATGAGAGAAAACGGGATACAGTTTCATTCTCTCTGAATACAAAAGAGACGGAGGCGCTTTTAAAACATGTCAACAGCACATATAACACAGATACGCAAGATATGCTGCTGGCTTCCGTGATTCTAGCTTTGCGGGATTGGACAAAACAATCCGCCGTCAAATTGTCATTAGAAAGCCACGGACGCGAGGATGTGTTAGACGGCATAGATGTCAGCCGCACGGTTGGATGGTTTACCGCCATTTATCCATTATTCGTCAAACTAGATTCAGACTTGACCGGCAAGGATCAAGAAGAATACTTGGTTCATGTGTTAAAAACAACAAAAGATACACTGAGACGCGTTCCGGACAAAGGATTCGGCTACGGTGTACTCAAATATTTGACCCCGCCTGAGAAAACTGGCGTCGATTTCACCGGCACGGCGGACATCAGCTTCAACTATTTGGGTCAATTTGAAAACAGCCGTACAACTGAAGCGACTGATGAAAACACCTTCTCGTTTTCTCCGCTCGGGACCGGAGAAGATATCAGCACTTCTTGGAACCGTGAGCAAACGCTTGACATCAGTGCGATGGCAGCAGAAGGAAAAATGACAGTCAACATGACGTACGAAACATCCCGTTTCCAGCATAAAACAATCGCACAGCTTTGTGAGAATTGCCATCACTATTTACTGAAGCTGATTGATCACTGTCTGAACAAAACAGAAACAGAAAAAACCATCAGCGATTTTGATGATCATGAACTGACCGAGGACGCGCTCCAAGAAATCGCTGATATGCTCAGTTTTCACTAATGAAACCGTATAGAAAGGTGCAGGCGATATGGTTAAAACCAAAAAAATCAAGAACATTTATCCTCTGAGTCATATGCAGGAGGGAATGCTGTTTCATTCCTTCCTCCATAAAGAGGAGGGAGCTTATGTTGAGCAGTCGCTCTTTACGATAAAAGGAAGCCTTAGCTATGAGATGTTTCAGCGCAGTATTCAAGCCATCATCGACCGCCATGATATCTTCAGAACTGTATTTCTGCCGCACGTCCCCAATCTGTCGGGGCCTCGGCAGGTCGTGATGACAGAACGGAATTTCCATTTGCACACTGAGGACATTTCCAGCCTGCAAACGAATGAGCAGAATGATTATATTGAACAGTTTAAGGAGAAAGATAAGAAAAAAGGGTTTGATTTGCAAAAAGACATGCTGATGCGGATTTCTCTGCTCAAAACAGCGGAAAATGAGCATGTCTGTGTCTGGAGCCACCATCACATCTTAATGGACGGCTGGTGTCTCGGAATCATTCTGCAGGAATTTATGCAAATCTATCAATCTATCCATACAGGAAATCACCTTGCTTTGGAGCCTGTTCGCCCCTACAGCACCTATATTTCTTGGCTGACAAAACAAGACAAAGAAACGGCAGCGGACTACTGGCATGCTTATCTGAAAAACTACAGCACCCCCTCACAGCTGCCTCGGGTGACGGACAGAGAAGCAAAAGAAGGGTATTACCGTGAAGAATTAATTTTCACTCTAAATCAAAAGCTGACGGACAAGCTGAAAGAGACCGCCAAACAAACAGGCGTCACGCTTGCCACCTTTATTCAAACGGTCTGGGGCGTCATGCTCCAGCGCTACAACCGAACGGACGATGTCGTTTTTGGCGCGGTCGTTTCAGGCAGACCATCTGAAATCCCGGGTGTTGAGTCAATGATCGGATTGTTTATCAATACAGTTCCGGTTCGTGTTAAAACAGGCAAAGAAGAAACGTTTGCAGAACTGCTCAGCCGCTGTCAACAAGATATGCTGGACGCTGAGCCGTTTACCTGCCATCCTTTATTCGATATTCAGGCAAACACCGCCTTAAAACAGGAACTGATTGACCACATTATTGTCTTTGAAAATTATCCGTTACAGCAAAAAATGGCTGACTCAGCTGATCAGATTGATTCACCTCTGCAAATAGACAATGTGAAAGTGTCTGAACAGTCAGGATACAATTTCAACCTTGTCGTTGCTCCCGGTGATGAGCTCGTCATCAAGTTCAGCTATAATGCGCACGTGTATGATCCTGCCTGGATGACCTGCATCCAAAGACAGCTGACTCAAGCGTTACAAGCCGCTGCAGATCATCCTGACATTCCCGTTGAAGACTTTTCCTTTCTTGATCCGAAAGAAAAAGAGCAGATTTTAACACAATGTAATGACACTTCGACGGCGTATCCGAAAAACAAAACAGTGATAGATATATTCCGCGAACAGGCGGTAAAAACACCAGATCAAACAGCTCTGGTTTACGGAAATAGGTCCATTTCGTATCGTGAACTCGATCAAAAATCGGATGCACTGGCCAGAACATTGTATGAAAACGGGCTGCGCCGAAACGGAACAGCCGGTATTTTGGCTGGTCATTCTCCTGAATTCATCATTAGTGTACTGGCTGTTTTAAAAGCAGGGGGGACATACCTTCCTCTTGACGCGGAGCTTCCGCCTGAACGGATCAGCTATATGCTCGACGAAACAAAAGCCGCTATGCTGATTGTTCAAAAAGGACTGGAGCCAAACACAGCGTTTGCAGGAACCTTTATTTCTGCAGATGCGGAGGCGATGATTGAAGAACAGACGAAACCTTTGGAAATCGTCACTGGCCCGGATGATCTCGCGTACATCATGTATACTTCCGGTTCGACAGGCCGGCCAAAAGGCGTCATGATTACCAATCGCAATGTCGTGTCCCTTGTTTGCAACAGCAATTACACATCAGCTTCTGTAAATGACCGGTTTATCCTGACAGGGTCCATCAGCTTTGACGCCGTCACCTTTGAAATGTTTGGAGCGCTTTTAAAAGGAGCAGCTCTGCATATCATTGATAAATCAACAATGCTGACACCAGATCGTTTTGGCGCGTATTTAATTGAAAACAACATCTCTGTGCTGTTTTTGACAACCGCTCTTTTTAATCAGCTGGCACAAGCTCAAGCTGACATGTTTCACAGGCTTCATACGCTATATGTCGGGGGCGAAGCGCTGTCGCCTGAGCTTATAAATGCTGTCAGGCGCGCGTGTCCGAACCTTTCGCTTTATAATATCTATGGACCAACAGAAAACACGACGTTCTCAACCTTTTTTGAGATTAAAAGAGACTATGCCACTCCTATCCCGATCGGGAAACCGATCAGCAATTGTACCGCTTTCATCTTAGACGCAAAAGGATGTCTCTTGCCAATAGGCGTTCCCGGAGAGCTATGTGTGGGCGGTGACGGGGTGGCAAAAGGCTATTTAAACAGAGATGATGTGACAGCTGCCGTTTTTTCTCCTGATCCTTTCATACCTGGAGAAAGAATATACCGCACCGGTGATTTGGCGCGGTGGCTGCCTGATGGGAACCTAGAATATATCAGCCGGATTGACAGACAGATTAAAATTCGCGGAAAACGGATTGAGCCCGCTGAAATTGAAGCGCGGCTGTTAGAAATCGAAGGGGTACGTGAAGCGGCAGTTACATTGCTGGGAACAGATGGAGAGGCGCAGCTATACACGCATTATGTTAGTGATGAAAGCAGAAACGAAAAGGAAATTCGCGCTGCATTGGCACGAGTGCTTCCTGACTACATGATTCCCCAGCGCTGGGTTCGGGTTGACCGTATGCCGCTTACCGGAAACGGAAAAATCAATCGCAGCGCACTCCCTGTTCCAGAAAACGAGTCTAAAAATCGTCAGGACCTCACACCGCCCAGAAACTGGGTCGAACAGGAATTAGGGCAAATTTGGAAAAGCGTACTCGGCGTTAAAACGATCGGAATACATGATGATTTCTTCGCTCTAGGCGGACATTCACTAAAAGCGCTTCAAGTGATACACATGCTTAAGCATCATCAGCATATTGATATACCGATTGATGTCTTATTCGAAAATCCGACAATCGCCCAGCTTGCGGAAAAGCTTTATTCTAATCAGCTGTCAGCGGCCGGTGAACAGCATGTGATCCAACTGAACCAGCAAGGCGGAAAAAACCTGTTCTGCTTCCCGCCGATTTCAGGCTTCGGGATTTATTTTAAAGACCTGGCATTGCAGCTGAATCACAAAGCAGCCGTGTATGGCTTTCATTTTATTGAGGAAGACAGCCGCATCGAACAATATGTCAGCCGCATTACCGAAATACAGCCAGAAGGGCCGTACGTTCTATTAGGCTACTCCGCGGGCGGAAACTTGGCTTTTGAGGTTGTACAGGCTATGGAGCAGAAAGGATTAGAAGTCAGTGACTTCATTATCGTAGACGCCTACAAAAAGGATCAGTCTATAACAGCAGATACCGAAAACGACGACTCAGCCGCATACCTGCCGGAAGCAGTCAGAGAAACAGTGATGCAGAAAAAAAGGTACTATCAGGAATATTGGGCTCAGTTAATAAATGAAGGCCGCATCAAATCAAACATTCATTTCATTGAAGCTGGCATTCAAACCGAAACGAGCGGGGCTATGGTATTACAGAAATGGCAAGACGCCGCTGAGGAAGGCTATGCCGAATACACCGGGTACGGCGCGCACAAAGACATGCTGGAAGGTGAATTTGCTGAAAAGAATGCAAATATTATCCTCGATATTTTAGACAAGATTAATTCAGATCAAAAAGTGCTGCCAAATAAGCATTAAACAAATACTTGCCGGACAGAAGCGTATCTCTGTCCGGTTTTCTTTTTGCAAGAGAGTCGCGCATAAGAATGGATGCAAAAAAGCGGGGAATGATAACATCATCCTTTTTCTTGGAGGCTTGTCATGGAACATCTTTCTTGGCTTACTTTTTTTATGCTGATACTGGCGAGTTACAGGCTGACACACTTAATTGTATTCGATAAAATTACTGAATTCATCCGAAAACCTTTTATGAAAAAGAAAAGAATCGTTGATGCAAACGGGCACGTGAATGAAAAAAACGTGCCGGCCTCAAACTTTGGCTATATGTTAAATTGCTACTGGTGCGCCGGCGTTTGGTGTGCCATCCTGATCGGTCTTGGCTATCTTTTTTTACCTGATATCGCTGTTCCGGTGATTTTCATATTATCGATCGCAGGCGCACAGGCCATTCTTGAATCAGCTGTCGGCGTAGGCGTAAAACTCGTAGACGTGTTAAAAAGTGTCCAAATTCTCATAAACGATAAAAAGTCCTAAAGCAGGGTAAAGAGGCTTCGGGACTTTTTTACGTTCAGCCGGTTATAATCCAGTTTCTTCAATCCGATTAAGCACCCTTTTACAGCCCGGGAATACCGTAATAACGAATAGTGAAAGCGATGTAATGGGGGAGAAGAAACAGAATGAAGGGTTGTCAAAAGCCGATTGTACGTATTCTTGTCAGCTTGCTCATCGGAACGTTAATCATCTCCGTTCCGTATCTGGCCAAAGCACAAACGGACAGGGAACTGAGAGCCGTATGGATTGCATCCGTACTAAACCTTGATTGGCCGTCAAAAAAAGGCTTATCGATTGAAGCGCAAAAACAGGAGTATCTCAGCCTGCTGGATGACGTTCAGTCAATGGGAATGAATGCTGTCATCGTTCAAATTAAGCCGACGGCCGATGCCTTTTATCCGTCCGCTTACGGGCCTTGGTCTGAATATTTGACTGGTGTTCAAGGAAAAGACCCAGGTTATGATCCGCTCGCTTTTATGATTGAAGAAGCCCATAAACGAAATCTTGAATTCCACGCTTGGGTTAATCCTTACCGCATTACGATGAACCATACAGATCTCAATAAATTGTCTGATGATCACCCGGCAAGAAAGCATCCGGACTGGGTCGTGGCTTACGGAAAGCAGCTTTATTATAATCCCGGCATTCCTGAAGCGAGGGATTTTATCATCGAAGGCATTGAAGAAGTCGTAAAGCATTACGACGTTGATGCCGTTCATATGGATGATTATTTTTACCCTTATAAAATAGCCGGACAGGAATTTCCTGATACCGTACAGTATGAACAATACGGGAAAGACACGTTTCCCGATATTGATGACTGGCGAAGAGATAATGTAAACCAGCTTGTCAGCCAAATCAATCAAACAATCAAAGCTGAAAAACCATATGTCAAATTCGGCATCAGTCCATTCGGTGTATGGAGAAACGCAGAAGACGACCCAAGCGGATCGGATACCAAAGCAGGTGTCAGAAATTATGACGACCTTTATGCAGATACGAGGCACTGGATCCAGCAAGGCGACATCGACTATATTGCCCCGCAAATTTACTGGAGCATCGGCTTCAACGCAGCCGCTTATGACGTGCTGGCTGATTGGTGGAGCAACGAGGTCAAAAACAGACCCGTTCATTTATACATCGGGCAGGCAGCCTATAAAATCAATAACAATTTTGACCCGCCTTGGTCCGACCCTGAAGAATACGCCAGACAAATCAATCTCAACCGTCAGCTGGAGCTGGTGAAAGGAAGCATGCATTTCAGCCTCAAAGACCTCAATAAAAATCCGCTTGGCATCAAAGACAGACTCATCACCGACCTGTACAGTAAGCCTGCATTGGTACCCGAAATGCCTTGGCTCGACAGCAAAGCGCCAAAAAAACCGAAACTGACCAAAGTAACCGCAGACGATAACGGAAACCTCCTGCACATACAAGACCACCCATCAAATCGAAAAACAAAGGAAACAGCCTATTATGCGATATACAGAGCTGAAGGAAAACAGGAGCAAACATTGCTGGCCACAGCAAGAAAAACAAGCGACAAGCAAACCTTCCTGGATAACACCGCAGAACCAAATAAAACATATACGTATTATGTCACGTCCGCAGACCGGCTTCATAACGAAAGCAAAGCTTCGAAAAGAAAAATAAATCAATAGTCTGGAGAGACGGCTGTTTACTAGCCGTCTTTTTCAACAAATTGCGTTTTTATGAATGAGACAAGAAACGTATTGCCGGTGCTGAATTACCTGTATTGGAAACTTCATGACGAAGTATTTGAAAACTGCGGCATCATTCCTAAACATAACATAAAAGAAAGTACATAAAATGATTAGCCATTTTGATCGAGATGATCAGAAAAAAGTGGGGAATTTATGAGAAGTATCAAGGGACTACAACGACGTTAAAATCAGTTGCCGAACAAGCAAATGTTACACAAGGAACGGTTTATTATCATTTTCGCACAAAAAAGAACCTGATGCTGGAGGTGGTTCGTCATGTGTGCGACAGTTCATGGGCAAACGTAAAGAACAATCAGCGTCCGCCAATCGAAAAGCTAAAATCAGCAAAAGCCCGAACGAATGAAAATGCTTATTATCACCGGTTAATTTTAATGCTGACGTTTTAATTTTCAGACTTCTTTTGTCAGGGAATGATTCCTGAATTCACTTAATAGGATGTTACAAAGATGTGAAGGAGGAAACCAAGTGAATTTTGAGCTGACAAAAGAACAGCAAATGGTTCGTGAAATGGTAAAGGATTTTGCAAAGAAAGAAATTGCTCCTCACGCAGAACATGTAGATCAAACGGGTGAATTCCCGATACAAACGTTTCAAAAAATGGGTGATCTCGGACTGATGGGCATCCCCTTCCCTGAGGAATATGGAGGATCAGGCGGAGATACGATTTCCTATGCCTTAGCTGTTGAAGAAATCGGCAAAGCATGCGGCAGTACAGGATTAAGCTATGCAGCTGCAGTTTCACTCGGTGCAAGCCCTCTATATTACTTCGGGACAGAAGAACAAAAACGGGCGCATTTGATTCCTCTGGCTTCCGGAAAAGCACTCGGATCATTCGGCCTGACAGAACCAAATGCCGGATCTGATGCAGGAGGCACGCAAACGAAAGCGGTGATAGATGGTGATGAATATGTGATTAACGGCGAAAAATGCTGGATCACAAATGCCAGCTATGCACGTACGGTGATTGTGACAGCAGTGACAGGCAAAAATGAGAGCGGAAATAATATCATCTCCGCATTGATTGTTCCGACTGACACACCCGGCCTTACGATAACGAGCCCGTACGATAAAATGGGCGTGCGCGGATCAAATACAGCGGAAATTTTGCTTGAGGATGTCCGTGTACCCGCAAGTTACCTGCTCGGCGACCCTTCAAAAGGATTTAAACAGTTTCTTCATACCCTAGATGGCGGACGTATTTCTATTGCCGCTCTTGCAGTCGGCATTGCCCAAGCAGCACTTGAAGCCTCCTTAGCCTATGCGAAAGAACGAAAGCAGTTCGGACAGCCGATCTCTTCCTTTCAGGCCATTCAGTTTAAACTTGCCGACATGGCGATGGAAATCGATCTTGCCCGGCAAATGGTATTAAAAGCTGCCTGGCTGAAAGATCATAAGCGCCCGTTTACGAAAGAAGCGGCTTATGCCAAGCTGTTCTCATCTGAAATGGCAACAAGGGCATGCAACCAAGCGATTCAAATTCACGGCGGTTCCGGCTACATGAGAGAATATGCGGTTGAACGGATGCTGCGGGATGCAAAATTGATGGAAATTGGAGAAGGCACATCAGAGATTCAGCGTATCGTGATCGCCCGACAGCTTCTAAAATAAAATGTAAACGCTTTCCAACCTCGTGAAAGGAGGACCGACACATGTCCGAACTCATCCATTGCACAATCGGCAGGCTGCTGGAACAAACGGCAGCAGCCTATCCTGATCAAGAAGCAGTTGTCTATTCCGACCGGAATATTCGCTACACGTACGCGCAATTCAACAGGCTGTGCCGCCAAACCGCTAAAGGTCTCATGGGGATGGGGATTGGAAAGGGAGACCACGTAGCCATATGGGCCTCGAATATACCGGAATGGCTTGCTGCTCAATTCGCCACAGCAAAAATCGGGGCCGTGCTCGTTACCGTAAATACAAATTACCAATCCCAAGAGCTTGATTACTTGCTGAGACAATCAGATGCGGATGCACTTATCGTCATGAATTCATATCGCGGCACTTCTTATACTGAGATCCTGAACAGCTTAATTCCCGAGCTGAAGGAAGCAGAGCCCGGGCAGCTGCAATCAGAACGCTATCCGTGTTTAAAAACATTGATTTATATCGGTGAAAAACGTTTACCTGGTATGTATCATTGGGACGATACAGAGATGTTGGCACAAACAGTGTCAGATGCCGAGCTGGAAGCAAGAATGAGCAGCCTTGAAAAAGATGATGTCATTAACATGCAATACACGTCAGGAACGACAGGATTTCCAAAAGGAGTGATGCTGACTCATTTTAATGTCATCAACAACGCCGCAAATATCGCTGAATGTATGAAATTAACCTCATCTGACCGCATGTGCATTCCGGTTCCGTTTTTCCATTGCTTCGGCTGCGTGCTTGGCGTTTTGGCATGTGTGTCCGTCGGAGCAGCCATGGTACCTGTTGTAGAATTTGAACCTGCCACAGTCCTTACAACGGTTGAAAACGAGACATGCACAGCACTGCACGGTGTTCCGACGATGTTTATCGCGGAGCTTCATCTTCAAGATTTTGATTCTTATGATCTGTCATCGTTGCGAACAGGCATCATGGCAGGATCATCCTGTCCGAGTGAGGTGATGAAAGCTGTCATTGAAAAAATGGGCATGACAGACATCACAATCGCCTACGGACAAACGGAAGCTTCGCCGGTGATCACACAAACAAGAGCTAATGATTCCTTCCAAAGAAGAGTGGAAACAACCGGCCGATCCTTGCCAGAGGTCGAAGTGAAAATTGTGGAGCCCGGCACGTTTAATGAGGTTCAAAGAGGCGTACAGGGAGAGCTTTGCACCCGCGGCTATCATGTGATGAAGGGCTATTATAAAGACGAAGAAGCTACCCAAAAGGCAATCAACCCAGAAGGATGGCTCTTTACCGGTGATCTCGCTGTGATGGATGAAGACGGATACTGCCGCGTCACCGGGAGATTAAAAGACATGCTCATCAGAGGCGGTGAAAACGTTTATCCGAGAGAAATAGAAGAATTTTTATACCGCCATCCTAATATTTTAGATGTACAGGTAGTTGGTGTGCCTGACGGAAAATACGGGGAGGAGGCAGCTGCCTGGATTAAGCTGAAAGAGGGAAAAACAGCTTCACCCGAAGAGCTGAAAGCCTATTGCAAAGGGAAAATCGCCCGCCACAAAATTCCGCGTTATTTCATCTTTACAGACGAGTATCCTATGACGGCCTCAGGCAAAATTCAAAAATACAAGCTTCGTGAAAAAACGATTCAGCTGTTTCACTTACCATCAAGTCAATGAGGGGTGATTTCATTTGTTTACAAAAGTGCTGATTGCCAATCGCGGAGAAATCGCAATGAGAATCATACGTACGTGCAGCCGCCTTGGGATCAAAACGGCAGCGGTATATTCTGAAGCAGACAGAGATGCGCTCCATACAAAGGCAGCAACAGAGGCTTATTATATCGGAGAATCGAGAGTCAGTGAGAGCTATTTAAATATTGAGAGAATCATAGAGGCGGCGAAAAAGGCAAATGCCGACGCCATCCATCCGGGATATGGGTTATTG
This sequence comes from Bacillus sp. PK3-037, assembly GCF_054161355.1. Classification (NCBI taxonomy): domain Bacteria; kingdom Bacillati; phylum Bacillota; class Bacilli; order Caryophanales; family Bacillaceae; genus Bacillus; species Bacillus sp. PK3-037. The sequence goes on from NZ_CP096408.1 coordinate 2,111,300, forward strand.
TCAGAAAACAGCCGTTTCGCGCAACGCTGCAAAGAAGAAAACATTGTATTTATCGGTCCTTCACCCGCTGTGATTGCCAAAATGGGAAGTAAGATTAAAGCACGAAAGGCAATGGAGGAGGCAGGTGTTCCTGTAGTGCCGGGTGTTTCCGAATCCCTTGGAGATATTCAGGCAGCCTGCCTCGCCGCGAGTAAAATCGGCTACCCCGTTATGCTGAAAGCTTCAGCAGGGGGAGGAGGCATCGGAATGCAGCTCGTTCCTGACGAAGTAGCATTGGTAAAGGCGTATGAAGGAAACAAAAAGCGAGCAGCAGATTTTTTCGGAGACGGGTCTATGTATATAGAAAAGGTGATTGAACACGCCCGCCACATCGAAATTCAAATTCTTGCCGATCACCACGGGCATGCCGTGCATCTGTTTGAACGTGATTGTTCTGTCCAGAGGCGCCACCAAAAGGTCATTGAAGAAGCCCCATCTCCATTTGTTGATGATGAGCTGAGAATGAAGATAGGAGAAACGGCAGTGAAAGCAGCCAAAGCGATCGGCTATGCCAATGCGGGAACGATCGAATTTTTAGTCGATGAGAATAAAAACTTTTATTTTCTGGAAATGAATACGAGATTGCAGGTAGAACATCCCGTGACTGAAGAAATTACAGGTTTAGATTTAGTTGAGCAGCAATTAAGGGTTGCGGAGGGACAGACTCTCAGATTCTCTCAGCAGGACATAAAACGAAACGGGCATGCCATAGAGGTCAGAATATATGCGGAAGATCCGAAAACCTTCTATCCGTCACCGGGAACAATCACCGCTTTTTCTCTCCCGGAACAATATGGAGTCCGACACGAATGTGCAGTAGCAACAGGGAGCGCAGTTACGCCTTTTTACGATCCGATGATCGCCAAAATGATCGTCAAAGGCCCAAACAGAGAGGAAGCGATTGAGAGGCTAAAGGAGGCGCTCCGTGACTATCGGATAGAAGGCATCAAAACGAATATTCCGCTTCTCTTACAGGCTGCTTCATCAGAAGCATTCAAAAAAGGAGACGTCACGACTGATTTTTTGAAAAACAACTTATAAGGAGGAAGCTGTCATGACGATACACATTCAAATGGCAGGGAACCTGTGGAAGGTGCATGTCAAAGCCGGAGACCACATTGAAAAAGGCCAGGAAGTCGCCATTTTAGAATCAATGAAAATGGAAATCCCGATTGTTGCAGAGAGAAGCGGAACAGTCAAAGAAGTGAAAAAAAAGGAAGGTGATTTCGTGAATGAAGGTGATGTGCTGCTCGAACTGAACGATCCAACTCAATAATCGGGGAGGCTTACCATGTCCTATCCTAAAAAAGTCATGTTAAGAGAAGTCGGCCCGCGGGACGGCTTGCAAAACGAACCGGTGTGGCTTGCAACAGAAGACAAAATCGCTTGGATCAACCAGCTTTCCCAGACAGGACTCTCCTATATCGAAATAACATCCTTCGTTCATCCAAAATGGATTCCCGCGCTTCGAGATGCTCTAGATGTGGCAAAAGGCATCAGCCGGGTAAAAGGCGTCACGTACGCAGCACTTGTCCCTAATCAAAAGGGACTGGAGAATGCGCTGGAAGGGGGTATTGACGAAGCTTCTGTCTTTATGTCCGCAAGCGAAACACACAACGTAAAAAACATCAACAAATCCACTGCTGACACTCTCCAAGTTCTCAAACAAGTAACAGACGACGCAAAAAAAGCAAATCTTACAGTAAGAGCCTATCTCTCCACAGTTTTCGGCTGTCCGTATGAAAAACATGTACCGATCGAACAAGTGATTCGCCTTGCAGAATCTTTATTTGATTTCGGAATTTCTGAACTATCGCTTGGAGATACGATCGGCGCCGCAAATCCTGTACAGGTTGAAATCATACTTGAAGCGCTTTTGAAACGATTCCCGGCAAGCCAGCTCGCCCTCCACTTTCATGATACAAGGGGAACGGCTCTCGCCAACATTCTCACCGCTCTGCAAATGGGCATCACCACATTTGACGGTTCAACGGGCGGGCTTGGCGGCTGCCCATATGCTCCAGGTTCATCGGGAAATGCTGCGACAGAAGATATCGTGTACATGCTTGATCAAATGGGAATTGAAACAAACGTAAAGCTCGCCAAGTTGCTTCCAGCAGCCAAATGGATCGAGGAGAAAATCGGGAAACATCTTCCGAGCCGAAATTTACAGGTGTATAAATCATCTTTATAAAAGAAAGGAAATACCAATGGGAGAATCTATTCTTTTCACTGCAAAAACAGAACATATTGCTGTCATCACCCTTAACAGGCCCCATGCGGCAAATGCCCTTTCGGCAGAAATGCTTAGAGACCTGCAATCCACTCTCCAAGAAATCGAATTCAACACGAAAATCCGCTGCGTCATCCTGACAGGCGCCGGTGAAAAAGCGTTCTGTGCGGGAGCAGACTTGAAAGAAAGAATAAAAATGAAACAAGATCAGGTTCTCAAAAGTGTTTCCCTCATTCACAGAACCGCTGCTTTACTCGAAGCCTTGCCGCAGCCGGTGATAGCAGCCATAAACGGAAGTGCTTTAGGAGGCGGGCTTGAATTGGCATTGGCATGCGACATCCGAATAGCAGCCGAGAACGCTACGTTAGGCCTTCCGGAAACGGCTTTAGCCATTATCCCGGGCGCAGGAGGGACACAAAGACTTCCGCGTCTGATCGGCAGAGGAAAAGCAAAAGAACTCATTTATACAGGCAGACGCATAACCGCACATGAAGCCAAAGAGATAAACCTTGTAGAGCATGTTACGGCTTCTTGTGAGCTTATGGCGAAAGCAGAGGAACTGGCAGAAGCCATTTCAGCTAACGGACCAATTGCCGTCCGCCAGGTTAAATTCGCGATCAATAAAGGATTGGAAACAAACCTTGCAACGGGATTATCAATTGAACAAAAAGCATATGAACACACGATCCCGACAAAGGACAGGACAGAGGGACTTCAAGCCTTTCAAGAAAAAAGACGTGCCGTATACACGGGAGAATAAAGATCGGAGGGAACGCCTTATGGATTATGAAAAAGAACGAACAGAACGAGCGGAAAGGATACAAAAAGGCGGAGCGGAGAAGTATCATCGCAGCAACCAAGAAAAAGGCAAGCTCTTTGTTAGAGAGCGGCTTGCCCTTTTATTTGACGATGACATCGAGCTTGAGGACGCTATTTTTGCAGAATGTATGTCAGACGGGCTTCCCGCCGACGGAGTCGTAACCGCCATCGGTAAAATCGGCGGCCAAACCGTCTGCGCCATGGCAAATGATTCTACAGTGAAAGCAGGCTCCTGGGGAGCAAAAACAGTCGAAAAAATCATCAGAATACAAGAAACAGCAGAAAAATTAAACTGTCCGCTCATTTATTTAGTCGATTCGGCAGGCGCCAGAATCACCGACCAGATCAATGTATTTCCGGGCAGAAGAGGCGCAGGGAGAATTTTTTACAATCAGGTCAAATTGTCAGGGCGCATTCCCCAAATCTGCCTTCTATTCGGCCCGTCCGCAGCTGGGGGTGCGTATATTCCTGCCTTCTGCGATATTGTCGTCATGGTAGACGGTAACGCATCTATGTATTTAGGCTCGCCGCGGATGGCAGAAATGGTGATCGGCGAAAAGGTGTCACTTGAAGAGATGGGAGGCGCCCGCATGCATTGTTCAGTTTCCGGCTGCGGAGATATTCTCGCAGAAACTGAACAAGAAGCCATTCACTTGGCACGCTCATATTTATCTTACTTTCCGGCAAATTATAAAGAAAGAGCGCCTGTACAAGAAAAACGGCCGCCAAAGCCCTTTGAGATACCGCTTTCCGACGTTATTCCGCAAAACCAAAATGCACCTTTTAATATGTTTGAGCTGATCGATCGTGTAATAGATGAAGGCTCTTTTTTTGAAATCAAAGCTTTATTCGCACCGGAAATCATTACAGGTCTTGCGAGGATTCACGGACAGCCTGTCGGAGTTATCGCGAATCAGCCGAAAGTAAAAGGCGGCGTCTTGTTCCACGATTCTGCGGACAAAGCCGCTAAATTTATCACATTATGCGACGCCTTTCATATTCCATTGCTGTTCTTAGCGGACATTCCCGGCTTTATGATCGGTACAAAGGTAGAACAGGCCGGAATTATCCGTCATGGAGCCAAAATGATTTCAGCGATGTCAGAAGCAACCGTCCCCAAGCTTTCTGTAATTGTCAGAAAAGCCTATGGAGCGGGGTTATATGCTATGGCCGGACCGGCTTTCGAACCGGATTGCTGCATAGCGCTTCCAACCGCACAAATCGCCGTAATGGGCCCTGAAGCAGCCGTAAACGCTGTCTACGCCAAAAAAATCTCCGAGCTGCCGAAAGAAGAGAGGGCTCAATTTATCAGCAGCAAACGGGAGGAGTACAAAGAGGACATCAATATATACCGCTTGGCTTCAGAGATGATCATTGACGCGGTAATCCCAGCCAATTCATTGCGCGGGGAATTGCACAAACGGCTTATGGCGTACATGACAAAGGAAATAACATTCACCAATCGAAAACATTCGGTTTATCCAGTTTAAAAGGAAGTACCAGGAGCGTGAATAAGCGCTCTTTTGTTGTTTTATATAATTTTATTATGTAAACTAATCAACTGTGCATAAAACCCTCTGTTTTTTACAATAGTAAATATAGGCTGCCGCACACCTATAGCGGCAATCTCCAGTATGATAAAAAGGGGCCTTTATTATGTACCATTTATATTCACATAACGACTTGGACGGAGTAGGGTGCGGGATCGTTGCGAAATTGGCTTTCGGGAAAGAAGTTGAGGTCCGTTATAACTCTGTCAACGGCTTAAATGCTCAAGTCCAATACTTCTTAGAAAAAGCAAAAGAGAGCAGCAGACACGATGCCTTATTTATTACGGATCTGGCTGTCAATGAAGAAAATGAAAAGAGGCTGAACGAGTATGTCCATGCGGGCGGAAAAGTGAAACTGATTGACCACCATAAAACAGCCCTTCATTTGAATGAGCATGAGTGGGGATTTGTCCAGGTGGAATACGATGACGGACGTCTTGCATCGGCCACATCTCTTTTATACGACTATCTTGTCCAAAATGATCTGATGAAGCCGACAAACGCCTTAGATCAATTTACAGAGCTCATCCGCCAATACGACACTTGGGAATGGGAGCAGTACGATCAAAAACAGGCAAAGCGGCTCAATGACCTTTTCTTTTTGCTTTCAATCGATGAATTTGAACAAAAAATGATTCAGCGGCTTTCTGCCCATGACGAATTCTTCTTTGATGAATTTGAAGTGAAACTGCTTGATTTAGAAGAAGAGAAAATCGAGCGCTACCTTCGCAGGAAAAAAAGAGAAATGGTGCAAACCTTTGTTCACGAACACTGTGTAGGTATCGTTCACGCAGAATCATACCATTCTGAACTCGGAAACAGACTCGGAAAAGACAATCCGCATCTTGATTACATTGCCATTTTAAGCATGGGATCAAAACGAGCCAGCTTGCGTACCATTCATGATTACATTGATGTTTCAGAAGTAGCAGGCCGGTACGGAGGCGGGGGGCATGCGAAGGCTTCAGGCTGTTCCATAACGGACGAAGTATACGATTTGTTTGTAGCTGAAGCATTCCGAATGGAACCGGTCCGCCCAGATGCATTCCGTAATTTCTATAATCTGAAAGGGTCGGCAAACGGCTCATTATACGAAAATCGCGAACAAATGAGATTCTTCCTGTTTCCTTTGGACAACGCATGGAACATTCAAATTAACGGGGAGACACAGGACGAAACCTTCGCGGCTTTTGAGGAAGCTGAATGGTTTATTAAAAGGAATTACGCGGCATCTCTTGTACGGGATGAAGTGTTTGTCGCATTTTTAGCGGAACATATGAAGCTTTCAAATCATCATCGAAAATAACAAAAAATATGCATAGGGGAGAGTCCTCCCTATGCATATCCATAAGCTATCGTTTAAAAATGGCTGTGCGTTTTTTTATGACAAAATAAAGTGCAATGACCACTATAGCCAGTATCATAATCGGTGTTGTATAAGTGCCCGCAATGTTCTCAACGTCATCCCACTGGCTTCCGAGCTGAATGCCTAAATAAACAAACAGGATAGACCACGGAATGATAGCAAGTACAGTCAGTACCACAAATTTGAGAAACGGCATTTTGGCAATGCCTGCGGGAATTGATATCGCATGTCTGACAACCGGTATAAAACGTGCCGAGAAGACAACTCCCGTACCATACTTTTGAAACCAGTTTTCTGACATGTCAATGTGATGCTTTTTAATCAATAAGTACTTCCCGTATTTGTCCAAAAACGGCCTGCCGCCATAGCGTCCGATCCAATAAATAAAGATCTGGGCAATGGTGCCCCCGATAACCCCCGCAATGATGGCGCCGATAAATCCAATCGTGCCTTCCGATACCATATAGCCGCCATAGGCCAATACAATTTCACTCGGTATGATTTCGATCATCAACCCAATTGCAATGCCCGCATATCCCATATTCGTCAGCCAAGTTAAAATTTCGCTTATCAAACTGCCCACATTCTTCACAACCTGTCCTTATCTTTTTCACTATTATATGACTGATTGACGAGCAAGATGGTTACAAATTTTTTTATCGCAGCACTTCTTTTGTTTCCCGTTTGAGCACTTCTTCTAAATAAGCTAAAAGCTGAGATCTCATTTCAGGACGCATTAAGCCGATTTCGGTGCTTGCTTTAAAACAGCCCAATTTATCGCCAATGTCATATCGTTTTCCTTCCAGAAGCCGCGCATGAATAGGCTGGGTACGGCAAACCTCACGAAGTGCATCTGTTAATTGAATCTCATTGCCTGCGCCTCTCCCGATCGACTTCAAAACAGGGAAGATAGAAGGATTCAGTACATATCGTCCCATCACTGCGATTTCGGAAGGGGCTTCTTCCGGAGACGGCTTTTCAACTAAATCGTTCACTTCATACACATGGCCTTGAGAGCCTGATGTTTGAATAATGCCATATTTGCTGACATCCTCAGGGAGAACAGGCTGTACGCCGACAATCTCTGTGCCATAAGCGGCGTATACATCCATTAATTGCCGAAGAGCCGGCTTTTCAGACACCATAATATCATCACCTAATAGAACGGCAAAAGGCTCATCTCCGATAAAATGCTCCGCACACAGCACCGCATGGCCTAAGCCGAGCGGTTCTTTCTGGCGGATATAATGTATGTTGGCCAAATCAGCAATCTGCTGCATTTCCTTAAGCGTCTCCGTCTTGCCTTTTTCCCGCAGATTGAATTCCAATTCCGCCGACCGGTCAAAATGATCTTCAATCGAGCGTTTGTTTCTTCCTGTAATAATCAGTATATCTTCAATTCCTGACTCTACGGCCTCTTCTACAATGTATTGAATGGCTGGTTTGTCGACGATCGGGAGCATTTCTTTCGGCTGCGCCTTTGTCGCCGGCAGAAATCTCGTTCCTAAACCCGCTGCGGGAATGACCGCTTTTCTTACTTTTTTTCTCATTCATCTTCACTCCTGATCCTGTATGTTTTTCAGCGAATCTCCAAATACCCAGATTCGGTTTCCGATAAAATTCATCATCATTCCGCCGATAGTGGCGGCGAGCTTACTCACCAAAAGCGAACAGCCGCCTTTTTGAAACAAATAAAGCAGCAAAAAGGTGATCCCCGACGCGGCAATATTAATCATGAGAAAGCGCACGATCTCTTTTCCGTCAGCCTTACGTTTTACACGAAACGTCCAATTCCGGTTCCACATATAGCTGTTGATGATACCTGCCGAATAGGAGCAGATCTGTGCCGGAAGATAAGGGACATGACAAGCGGCGAGAAGAAAGAAGACACCAAAATCTATCAGCGTATTGCCCACGCCCACAGTGCAAAAACGGCCTAATGTTTTTATTTTTTCTTTCAACATAACGGCACTCGGTTTTGACCTCCCTTCATAAAAAATGCAGATGGCTGTCACATTTGTTGATATGAATTACTTTAGCGGACAGTGTTGAATAAACAATTACTAAAATATGAACAAAACATGAAAAATAATGAGGCCTTGCAGATTCATTAAGTTAATCGTTTGATCGTGTAGGTTGACATACTTTACGAGGAACACTAATATTCTGCACAAGTGTTAACCTTTAATGAATTTAGTTAACATTCATTCTCAAGGTTAGAAAGGAGGGGGATATGGTGCAGGAAGAAACATATTACAGCGTCAGAATGAGAGCTTACCATGACGCACCCTATGAAACAAGGCGGAAAACGGATCATCACTTACAACGGTTTACAGGAAGGGGTGAATGGCTTACTACATAAAGGCTACTGCACTCAAGAGGGACAGCGACAAAGCAAAAGTCGTCACAGGTCAGGCCGTAGTCATGGACGGCGGGTGTATCGCAATAGTTCTTGTACTCTAAAAAAACAGCCGCTCTGAACGGCTGTTTTTTTGCGCCTGAAAACCTTTGAAGACTGATTTTTCGGTGTCAGTCTCACCTATATATTTAATGAATAAATGTATCCAGTTTCTTTGTAAGACCGAACAATAATTCCTCCGAAAGTATTCTATACACATTTATTATAATCATGCTAGGATGTTAGATAAAGGGATATTTTGTATAATATTGCATCTCTATTCAATGTGATCGGAGGGAACTCATGAAAAATCCTGCCTTTTTATTTCCTGCCAGCAGCATGTGATTTTCAGGCATCGGCCAGCTGTGGAACGTGTCATCAGGATGGCGGAGGAAAAGGGAGGGCTAAATATACTTATTTGAATGTCAGTGCGCTTTTTCACAGTTCGATGATACGATCGGTATCCGATTTATGTGTCCTTCATGACCTGTGTGATCACCCCCCATTTTTAGAAAAAAGGAGGATGTTAAGTCATGAGTAAAAAGTGTAGCGTATGTTTCTGGGTTCTTGCTTTATTATTGAGTTGTTTATTGGGGGAGTCTGCGTATGCTGCCAGTACTACAATTGCAAAACATGTAGGGAATTCTAACCCGCTTATCGACCATCATTTGGGAGCAGATCCGGTTGCGCTGACCTATAACGGAAGAGTCTACATCTATATGTCAAGTGATGACTATGAATATAATAGCGACGGAACGATTAAGGATAATTCATTTGCCAATTTGAATAGAGTATTCGTCATCTCTTCAGCGGATATGGTGAACTGGACAGACCACGGAGCCATTCCGGTAGCAGGTGCCAACGGGGCTAATGGCGGCCGGGGTATTGCAAAATGGGCAGGTGCGTCCTGGGCCCCGTCAATCGCAGTTAAAAAGATAAATGGCAAGGATAAATTCTTCCTTTATTTCGCAAACAGCGGCGGAGGTATCGGGGTTCTCACCGCAGACAGCCCGATTGGCCCATGGACCGACCCAATCGGAAAAGCGCTCGTAACGCCAAGTACGCCAGGAATGTCTGGTGTTGTATGGCTTTTTGATCCGGCAGTATTTGTAGATGATGACGGCACCGGTTACCTGTATGCCGGGGGAGGCGTTCCTGGCGGTTCAAATCCAACGCAGGGGCAATGGGCCAATCCTAAAACAGCAAGAGTCATGAAATTGGGGCCTGATATGACCAGTGTTGTTGGAAGTGCAGCTACAATTGATGCGCCTTTTATGTTTGAAGATTCGGGAATGCATAAGCATAACGGAACATATTACTATTCCTATTGCATCAATTTCGGGGGCACGCACCCGGCCGATAAACCCCCAGGTGAGATCGGCTACATGACCAGCTCAAGTCCCATGGGTCCCTTTACATATAGAGGGCACTTCCTGAAAAATCCGGGAGCATTTTTCGGAGGTGGCGGAAACAACCACCATGCTGTTTTCAATTTTAAAAACGAGTGGTATGTGGTGTACCATGCTCAAACTGTCAGCTCCGCTTTGTTCGGGGCCGGCAAAGGATACCGTTCTCCCCATATTAATAAGCTGGTGCACAATGCAGATGGATCCATTCAAGAGGTTGCGGCAAATTATGCAGGCGTAACACAGCTTTCCAATTTGAATCCATATAATCGGATAGAAGCTGAAACGTTTGCCTGGAATGGACGCATTTTGACCGAGAAATCCTCAGCATCCGGCGGGCCGGTAAATAATCAACATGTAACAAGCATTCATAACGGAGACTGGATTGCTGTAGGAAATGCAGACTTCGGGGCTGGCGGTGCCAGAACGTTTAAAGCAAATGTAGCATCCACTATAGGCGGAAAAATAGAAGTACGTCTAGACAGTCCAAACGGTAAGCTTGCAGGAACCCTGAATGTACCTTCCACAGGCGGAGCGCAAACCTGGAGAGAAATAGAAACTGCGGTAAGCGGCGCAACCGGTGTGCACAAAGTTTTCTTTGTATTTACCGGAACAGGTACAGGAAACTTGTTTAATTTTGATTACTGGCAGTTTACGCAAAGATAGCAGATGAGAAAACCTTTTGTTTGCAATATAAGGAGACAGATCAGACTTTTCTAATACGGTAAAAGACAAGGAGAGGAAAAAATGATGTCAAGCGTAAAAAAACCAATTTGTGTATTATTGATATGCTTCACTATGCTGTCAGTCATGTTAACCGGGCCAGGCGCCACTGAAGTTTTGGCAGCAAGTGATGTAACAGTTAATGTATCTGCTGAAAAACAAGTGATTCGCGGTTTTGGAGGCATGAACCACCCGGCTTGGATTGGAGATTTGACAGCAGCTCAAAGAGAAACCGCTTTTGGCAATGGACAGAATCAGTTAGGGTTTTCAATCTTAAGAATTCATATAGATGAAAATAGAAATAATTGGTACAGAGAATTAGAGACTGCAAAGAGTGCGATCAAACATGGAGCAATCGTTTTTGCTTCTCCCTGGAATCCTCCAAGCGGTATGGTTGAAACCTTCAATCGTAATGGTGACACATCAGCTAAACGGCTAAGATACGATAAGTACGCCGCATACGCGCAGCATCTTAACGATTTTGTTACCTACATGAAGAATAATGGCGTGAATCTTTATGCGATTTCTGTTCAAAACGAGCCTGATTATGCACACGAATGGACGTGGTGGACTCCGCAAGAAATACTTCGTTTTATGAGAGAAAATGCCGGTTCCATTAATGCACGTGTCATTGCACCAGAATCTTTTCAGTACTTTAAAAATATATCGGACCCCATTTTGAACGATCCACAGGCGCTTAGGAATATGGATATTCTCGGAACTCACCTGTACGGTACTCAGATCAGTCAGTTTCCTTATCCTCTATTCAAACAAAAAGGAGCAGGGAAAGAGCTATGGATGACGGAAGTATACTACCCGAACAGTGATAACAACTCGGCGGATCGATGGCCCGAGGCATTGGATGTTTCAGAGCATATTCACCATTCAATGGTGGAGGGAGATTTTCAATCTTATGTTTGGTGGTACATCCGCAGATCTTACGGTCCTATGAAAGAAGACGGTACGATCAGCAAACGCGGTTACAATATGGCTCATTTCTCGAAGTTTGTGCGTCCCGGCTATGTAAGGGTTGATGCAACGAAAAATCCTAATGCGAACGTTTACGTGTCAGCATATAAAGGTGACAACAAGGTCGTTATTGTCGCCATTAACAAAAGCAACTCAGGGGTCAACCAAAACTTTGTGTTGCAGAATGGATCTGCTTCTAAGGTATCCAGATGGATAACGAGCGGAAGCAGTAATCTTCAACCTGGAACGAATCTCAATGTAACGGGCAATCATTTTTGGGCTCATCTTCCAGCTCAAAGCGTGACAACATTTGTCGTAAATCGTTAAGGGCACCTAAGGCAAGCGGTACCGCAGGAAGAAGAGAAGAAGGATGTGTAACGATACAATTATCTGTTCAAAAAAACCCTAATTTGATGGGTTTTTTTGAATTTTTGGTAACACAATTCCGTTACTGAAAATGACAGAATTGTGTTACCCTGATGTACGAATGACAGAAATACATGTACATTTTTCTGGATTTTAACTCATCAACTGCGATTGATACTCTTCTAAAGATATCTCTCCTCCAGCAAATTGTTTTTCTAGTATTGCAGTCTTTTCAGTCTTTGTTAAAGGTCTTTCACTATCGATATTAATAGCATTTTCTTCACCTTCTAGGGGTTCTAATATATGCTCTCGTTTATTATATGCCTCAAAATATCGAAGACCAAATATTCTCTGTGAAGCTGCATTCAAATGAATACCGTCAGGATTAGGTGTTAATCCCAATGCTGTTGCAAAATAACAGTTCTTCTCCTTTTCAGCAAATTCCAGTAATGCCTGATTAACCTCAGAATGTTCGGGAAAGTACTGACCAAGAAAACCACTTCCTAAATAGTGACCGATTCCACCTATGATAATAGGTAGATCTGGCTCACAAAGTTCATGACGAAACGCCTCAACAATTTCCAAAAATTTCTCATGATAAAGTTTAGAACGTCCTGAAGAACATTCATTTTCACCCTGATGCCATAAAATCCCCTCTAACTTACTGCTTCGCTTTGCAAGTTTTGCTTGTAAGATAGCATGTTCAAACAATGGTCCTTCTACTGACCAATCATCTAGACTTGTGCCACCTTCTGCACAAGGTATTAAACCTATTTCTTTATCTTCATTTTTTCTGCACCATGCAGCTGCAAAAGAAGCCGCAGGACCAACCCCTGCAAAAGCTCGATCATAGTTTATAGGCTCCATCATGATTTGCCATCTTCCATTTCGCAGAACTTTTATATGTTCATTACAAATCATTGGAACATCCTTTAAAAATCCACGTCCAGCCATATTTGATTGACCAACTAGTAAAAAAGAATGCATCATAATTTTTTATGCCTCCTTGTATTTCTCTAACAAAAAAATAAATTGTTAATCAAAGCTATCTGTTTTTTATAATATTTAACTGTTCATTTTTAATAAACTTTACAGTCATCACGTGTTTCTCCTAGCATTTTGCTGGGGTCTATTTACTGTTTAAAAAATCCGGCAAGATTCTAAAATGGAGAAAATGACTTAGAAACATTTCGCCTCATGCAAAGTATCGCCTTTCCAATAATAGGCTTTGCATGAGTGGAAGAAGTACAGACATTTGTAAGCATCCCCTTTAATGTGAATTATAGCGAAATTTACTATTAGGTTGAGTCGTTTTAGTCAAGTTTTTAATGGTATTTTGCTATCCTTCTTATTTATTCAACAAAATGATCCTTTTCTGGAACAGTCTAATGGGCGTCTTTACATAACTTTATTGTAATATAGGGAAGGGGTCTAAGGCAGGGGAATTATTAGGAGGACTTGGTTAGCGAGGGAAAAGTTAATGAACTAATGTGATAGAGACTACGTAGCCTATTCAGCCCCAGTAACTTACGTATAAATTCGACTCCATTCTGAACGACCGATGGCACTATTACTGAGATATTATGAATATTTATAGAAGGGTATTGTAGAACCTTGTCGAAATTTTGATAGAAAAATCTTGTTAAAAGAGGTGTGCACATGTATTCGCCCATTCACATAAAAGAAGCAACAGGTTTGGAAATAATTATTGGGAATTATATAGTCCTTAACTAAAAAGGAATGTTCGCTTGTTCAGTAATCTAGAATACGATTTTGGGTTCTTGTTGAAACAGACCCTAAAACAGTTTTGAAAAGCGCTTATAGCGCAATGTATGTATTTCACATTCGCCACTTTTATTAATGAAGGGGGAACAAGAGAATGAAAACTTATGACGCATTTCCAGAACCAATTGGCGGCTATACTGTCGGTCGAACCCAGATGGATTTTGAGTACACGGCATCAGATCACTCAAAAAGAGAACTGACGGCGTTTGTGTACTATCCGTCCGATAGTAGCGAAGGTAAGACTACATCAACGTACATGTTTCCTGAAGTCTGCGAGATGTTTCATGAGCAGCCACTTGTCACTGCGTATCTTAAAGGGAAGGATGTTTTCTCTATAGATATCAAGACCCAGTGTTACGACGAACTTGCTCTCTCCGGGAAGGAAAAGCGCTATCCGGTGTTATTCTATGTTTGCGGCGGGGGCGGTTCTCCAGAATGGGGTACAGTGATCTGTACAGACTTGGCAAGCATGGGATATGTTGTGGTAAGCATCGGCCATCAGAATAGCACAATGTATAAGCGTAAAGATGGGCGCCTGTTTAATGTATCAAAGGATTTTTCGGATGTCATTATGGCGTTTTCTGAAGATCCGGAGATGCGGGCATTGGCTGGTAAGATGGAGATGCGGCCTGACGATGAAACTGCCATTGAGATGTGCCATAACGTGCTTACACTGCCGATACTTTCCAAGTTAACAGAGTATAGTGAATTACAGGCAGAAGATATAAGGTATGTAGCCGATTATCTTTACAAACTGGACTCTGAAGAGCTGAATTCCATCTTTAAGGGCAGATTGTTGCTTGACATCGGCATGGGCATAGTCGGGCATTCTTATGGAGGGCCTACGACGGCGATTGTTTGCCGGGACGACGATCGGTTCGCCTGCGGGATTGGCTTGGATAGCGGTGCGTTCGGCCTTCTCGACAGCGACCTTAAGAAACCCTTTTTGCTACTGTTTTGTGAACCTAACTATAACATGAATGCGATAATTGGCGCTAACAATAGCATGGAAACCTATTATTTCGCTGTTGATCGTGTTGCGCATTTTGATTACTGCGACATCGTGTTTACCAGTGTTAATGAGGAACTCAGAGGCGAACGGGATGCTATGGAGATGCGAAATCTTGTTACAGACTATACGAAGAACTTTTTTGATCATTACATACTGCAGAAGGCTGCAAGTGTGGAGAGTCTGGCATACGATGGCGTGGACTTGATCAAGAAGACCAGCAACAAGTGACATAACCGATTGCTGTAGGGAGAGGGATGCTCCTTAATCCATATTGGGCAAGGGTGCAATGATTTGTCAAATTCATTGCACCTAAAAAATTATTGTCTTTGTGAGTTACTTTAAAGGACCGAATTCGACTATATGTCTTGGCCATAAAGGTTTTTTCTTATACAGATAATAAACCCTGGCATAAGAGAGACTGAACAACAATGGTGTGGATTTGCGACTTATTTTAGTTTACATAATATATATTCTAGGAAGTAATTAATTTCAAAGAAATAATGTCTCAATAACAAAGTATACTTAAGTTAGTGAGACAGAATAAAAAAATTACTTACAGGAATGTCAAATGCCTGAGCTTCAGCAAGTCTTATTAAGAAACTTCAAAATGGCGAAGTCAACCCATAATAAACGGCTTCCAGCTCTTCCAATGTCATATCACCGTATGCGCATTTGATCACCGAATCAGCAAACTCATCATAATCATAATCGCTGGTAAAGTCTTGCTGCAGAAGTTTTTCGTAGGCTTCAATCTGTTCTTTTTGGTTTTGGATATCTTTTTCCTTTCCTGGATAGTCCGGTCCGTTAACCAAGTCGCTGTTTTGTTTGAACAGCAACATATACTGTTTCAATGTTTCGTCCACAGCTTGCACCTCCTTGTTCTGCCGCTGATTAGATAATGAAAACGGACACCAATTGTGATGTCCGTCAAAACAGTCACTATTTGGGTTCAGTTCCCCAAATCAGTTTTCCGTTATTATATAATGTGATTTTTTTTGTATCTTTAAACCTATTTGACTGGAAAAAAGAATAATCCCCGGCTTGTGAATAATTGCTCCAGTCCTCATTGTGAAGACGAATTTGAATTTCTCCGGTGCTTGCTCCCGGTGACAGCGTCCCGTTTCTAAACCCAAGTTCCAGATAGGCATCTGCACCTTTTACAGGTTTATGTAATGTCACAAACTTGTGCGTCACATTGCTGCATCCGATCTTCGCGTAGTCACAGTCGAAGTTTTGGCCTTTGTTTTTCGTGTTATACCAGTAGCGGACAGTTACATTTTTTAAGTTAACGGTGGCCTTGCTATTGTTTTTCACATTGATCTGAGGACGGATTTGGTTGCCGTTCACACTTCCATCCCCTGTTCTGTATTGCACAGAGATGCTGTTTTCCTGTGCGGGTTTCTCTGGCTTTGGCGTCTCAGATCTGTCTTCACTCGAATTTTGGGAGCCGCGGATGTTTTCTCTTACAAATGTCCCTGAAGCGGATAAATCTGATAACGGCCAACCGCCTGTTTTAGATGCCCCCGGCTTTAAAGCTGAGGATGATTCCTGCTTATCGGAAAGGTTCCAGTTTACCCAGCTGATTTTCTTGCTGTCGAGATAATTCAGCCATTCCCTCGACTGGTCAAGGTATACCCCTCCATTTCCGGAAGCGTCACTCGTACCCCATTCCGTTACAAAAATCGGCGCTCCTTTGCTGAGCGCATAGTCCGCTTTATCCCTTAAAAACTGGCCGTGTGTGCCGGCATAAAAATGAAGCGCGTACATGACGTTTGCATCCTTAAGCTGATCATCCGCAGCATCGTTGACATCCTGGCTCCAAGTGCCGGTTCCGGTAATAATGATGTTATCCGGGTCATTTTTACGGATAACGGAAATCACTTCTTCAGCATACGGTTTGATATCGCGCTTCCAATTTACATCACCGTTCGGTTCATTAGCAATTTCATATATAACGTTTGGTGAGCTTCCGTAAAGGCTTGACATTTCCTTAAAGAATTCCTTCGCCTTCTCTTTATTTTGATTTGGATTGCCGTCATTTAAAATATGCCAGTCAATGATGACATATATCCCGAGCTCTTTTGCCGCTTCAACAGCTTCTTTGACTTTATTTTTCACAGACGGATTCTCGATATAACCGCCGTCAGCCGTGTACATTGCCGCCCGGAAGACGGTAATTCCCCAATCGTCTCTGAGCCATTTTAAAGTGTCTTTATTGACATAATCACCGAACCACTGCAAACCGTGTGAGCTGATTCCTTTCAGCTGCACCGGTTTTCCGTTTTGATTGACTAGCTGAGTACCTTTGATACTAAGCTGGCCATTAAGGGTTACAGGCGTTTTCGCCCCTGCTGCAGAGGCTTCTGGTGCCGCGACACTGCTAATTGTTAATACTGTCATCAATAAACAAGCGATAAAGATAGAGACTGAACGTTTCATATAGCACTCTCTCCTCCTTCAAATAATCATGTAAAACGTATGCCTATTAGCTGCTGCTCTCCCTCCCTTTCTTTTTTTAAACACGGACTCATTGTAAAAATCTTTCTCATGATTGTCTATCAACCTAATTTCTTGTTTTTAGGCGGCTTAAAAGCCTGTCTATTGACTCTTTTTGTGTTGCTTCCTATACAGCTGACACGTGTATATCAGGGATAAAAATGCTTGTTCAGGACTTTACACGTTATTTTTTGATGAAATCAAAAGATTCCGCTTTTTTTCGGCAAATAAAAAGCTGCATTCAAGTCATTGAATGCAGCCGTATTCTTTATAAATTATGCTTCTTGTTTCTCTTCTTCCCAAGTTTCAGCGTGTTTCAGTCCTGGAATATTTTTCGCTTTAAACACAGGATCTAGTCCTTGTTTGCGCTGTTTCGCGTAATCTTTATAGACTTTGTATGCTACGTTTGACAGCAGCGTGATCACAACTAAGTTAATCAGCGCCATAACCCCCATAAAGAGATCCGCCATTTCCCAAACAATCTGGAACCCTGCTACACATCCAAAGACAACCATAGCAATAACCGCAATACGGTAAATGTTCAGCCATGTTTTGCTTGTTTTAATGAATTCAATGTTTGTCTCGCCATAATAGTAGTTTCCGACAACTGAGCTGAAAGCGAATAAGAACATTGCGACTGCTATAAAACTAGGCGCCCATCCCCCGATATGGTGGTCCAAAGCAGCCTGCGTTACTTGGATGCCGTCACCTTTTGGTGTTACACTGTACAGCAAAATAATAAACGCTGTGGACGTACATACGATAAATGTATCGAAAAACACGCCTAATGTCTGGATAAAGCCTTGCTTAGCCGGATGCGAAACATGAGCTGTCGCAGCAGCGTTTGGCGCGCTACCCATTCCCGCTTCGTTAGAAAAAAGTCCGCGCTGTGCACCGATGACAATGATAGCCCCTATTCCTCCGCCGACAACTTGTTCAATTCCTAAAGCGTTTTTGACAATTGTAGCAATAACGCTTGGGAATGCAGAAATATTTGTGAATACAACATATAGTGCAATAAGAATATAAAGTCCCGCCATGACCGGAACAATCAACTGTGTCACAGCGACAACACGTTTTAAACCGCCAAAAATAATAAAAGCCGTTAAAACAGCAAGAACAACAGCGACAACTATTTTATTCACATGAAAAGCGCCTTCTAACGCTCCCGCAATTGTATTTGATTGAACAGCGTTAAAGATTAAACCGAATGATACGGTAATTAAGACAGCAAATACGATGCCGAGCCATCTGACCCCAAGCCCCTTTTGGATATAGTAAGCCGGTCCGCCTCGGAAATCGTCTCCGTCCTTCACTTTATAAAGCTGAGCTAACGTACTCTCAACAAAGCTTGAAGCCATACCGACAGCTGCTACAACCCACATCCAAAATACAGCGCCTGGTCCGCCTGTCGCAATCGCTAAGGCAACACCAGTCAAGTTCCCTGTACCGACTCGGGATGCGGCAGAAATAAAAAATGCCTGCATAGAAGAAACACCTTTGTTGCCTTGTGGCTTCTCACCTACTATTCTAAACATTTCGATAAAGTAACGGAATTGGATAAAACCAAAACGAAGTGTAAAAAATAATCCAAGTCCTATTAAAATATAAAATAAATATTTCCAGATAAAATCACTTGGAATATTAATCAAACTGTTGAAAAAAGACTCCATATTTACCTCCTGTTTCATCAATTCATTGTGAATTCAATTTCGATGTTAGATTTTTTAACATAACGAGTATTATTATATCACAATATGTCGAATTAGGAAGTTTTTTCGGAAGAATATTATGTTAGTTTGATTTTTTATTTCCTATGAATAAAATCATTAGAAATCAATTAAAAGAGTCTCCCTTTCTATTCATTCTCCGCTTGTTTCTCCTAACCTTAGGGTGTATATCGTGATAATGTTTGAGCTGCAAACATATCTTTAAAATATGTTTTGAATCACACCCTAGATCGGGTATACATATACTAATAAAAGACATTTCACTTTAAAAAGGAACTGAAACGATATATACTTAACAAAGTGAATTTTATTTTTAAATTTAATAAATCAGGTTTACTTTTAAGATGGTCTGGGGTATCATTATAAAAATATTCAGTAATATCGAAGGGGGGAGATCATTTGAAAAAAGTAACGATACTTAAAGCGTCCATCTTATTTTTGGCGATTGCCAGTTTTCATTTGTTCTCAATTCCCCACGCCTTTGATATTGGCCATCATTATAAAGCGGTAGCCGACCAGCAGGAAATACATGAGATGAAAGCTGGCCAAAATGCAGATGATGAAAAGAAATCCATCACCGGAGCTTTTGCGCTGACTGCCTTCTCAATGGCTGTGCTGCTGATGACCGCGGAAAACAAAGATATATGTTACTCCCGGAGAAGGCAGCGAAGAAAAAGCTTTATACTGGCCAAATTTTATCAATCGTCTTATTTCGACAAACTTCATGTTCAACATCACCCGAATATATAACGAAAATATGAGGAGGCTGTTAACATGTTGTTTATCTTAAGAATGGTGATTTTAGGCTTGTTCTCTTTCACAGCGCTGAACTTATTTGTATGGCAAGGTATTGAAGTCATTCATGCCGTGACAGACTTATTCACCAGCCATGAAAGCTGATGAAAAACAAAATATACCCGCTCACGATATGTGGGCGGGTTTTTTAATGATTATTCAGTTGTAAGACGCCAGACAGCTGTGACCTTGCCTGATTCTTCTTCATCAATAAAGAATGAACCATTGCTGTATCTGTCGTTTGTTCGCAGCTCTTTAGCCTGCAGTTCTTTTCTGTCCCCTTTTTCCGTCTCTGCCATAAACCGCTCATCTAGTCCGCACGCGAACAGCGAAACGACACGATGCGGATTTTTCTTCAGTTCCCGCAGCATAACGACTCCCCGTTTTGCACGGGAGGTCTTTTCAAACTCAGAAAGACTCATACGTTTGACCGCTCCCCGCTGTGTAAACAATACGAGAGAATCAGACTCGTGCAGAATTTCTCCTGACACGACAAAGTCTCCATCTTTCAAGTTAATTCCTTTAACGCCAGCTGCACGTGCGCCCACAACATTTACTTCATCTTCTCCAAACCATAGGCCATATCCGAGATGTGTCGCCATCAAGATCTGACTGTCACCATTTGTCACATGTACATCAATCAGCTCGTCTTCACCCTTTAGATTTAACGCCACAAGTGCTTTAGAATAACGCTGTGCTTTGTAATGGGTGAGTTCTGTCTTTTTCACCATGCCGTTTTTCGTGAAGAATAAAAGATAAGCAGATGGATCAAACTCTTTTATCGGTATGGCCTTTACAATCGTTTCGTCACGTTCAATCGTGATTATGTTAGAAAAATGCTGGCCCATGTCCTTCCATCTGATATCAGGCAGCTGGTGAACCGGACAATAGATATAGCTTCCCTTATTCGTGAAAAGCAGCAGCACATCTGTCGTATTCATTTCAAACTGATGCAGCATCCTGTCTGTATCCTTCATTCCAAAATCCTGTCCGTTTGAAGCGGCAAAGGAACGCTGGCTTGTGCGTTTTAAGTAGCCATCTTTTGTAACGGTCACGTATACATCCTCAGAGGCAACCATGACTTCAAGATTAATTTTGATTTCCTCAATTTTTTCTTCAATGACAGAGCGTCTCGTGTCCGCATATTTCTTTTTCAGCGCTTTTAAGCTGTTTGTAATGACCTTTAACAGCTTTTTGTCATTGCTCAGAATCGATTCAAGCTCTTCAATATTTTTGTTGAGCTCTTCAGCCTCTTCCTTGAGCGCTGTGATATCGGTATTCGTTAAACGATATAGCTGCAAGGACACGATAGCTTCAGCCTGAGGCTCAGTAAATTCATATTTCGCCATTAAATTGTTTTTGGCGTCACGTTTATCGCTTGAGGAGCGAATCGTTGCGATAACTTCATCCAAGATCGATAAAGCTTTCATAAGACCTTCTACAATGTGATGTCTGTCTTTTGCTTTTTGAAGCTCGTAAACGGATCGGTTTGTGACAACTTCTTTTTGGTGGCCGATGTATGCATCTAAAATAGATGGCAGACTCATCAGCATTGGACGGCGGTTGTGGATCGCCACCATATTAAAGTTATACGTAATCTGCAAATCAGTATTTTTATATAAGTAATTCAAAATGCCCTTGGCATCTGCTTCTTTCTTTAGTTCTACGACCACTCTAAGGCCGGTTCGGTCTGTTTCGTCTCGAACCTCGGAGATGCCCTCAACCTTTTTATCAATACGGTACTCGTCCATTTTTTTCACAAGGTTGGCTTTATTGACTTCAAACGGAATTTCTGTAATCACAATTTGCTCACGTCCGCCTCTGATCGCTTCGATCTCAGCTTTTCCGCGGACAATAATTTTCCCTTTTCCGGTTTCGTAGGCTTTTCTAATGCCATCAACGCCCTGGATAATTCCGCCTGTCGGAAAGTCAGGCCCTTTGATCACTTCCATGAGATCGTCCACAGAGCATGACGGCATTTGAATGCGTTTGATAACAGCATCAATGACTTCTCCTAAATGATGAGGCGGTATATCAGTCGCGTATCCTGCAGATATACCGGTAGATCCGTTTACCAGCAAGTTAGGGAACATAGCCGGAAGTACAACAGGCTCCTTGCTTGTATCATCAAAGTTCGGGACAAATTCAACAGTATTTTTGTCAATATCCCGCAAAAGCTCTGATGCAATCGAAGACAACTTCGCTTCTGTGTAACGCATGGCCGCCGGAGGATCTCCATCTATACTTCCGTTATTCCCGTGCATTTCAATTAAAACATTACGCACTTTCCAGTCCTGGCTCATCCGCACCATTGCTTCATACACCGAACTGTCTCCGTGCGGATGGTAGTTACCGATGACATTACCGACCGTTTTGGCCGCTTTTCTGAAATTTTTATCAAATGTGTTTCCGTCCGTATGCATCGCATACAGAATTCTGCGCTGTACGGGCTTTAAACCGTCGCGCGCATCAGGCAGCGCCCTGTCTTGAATAATATATTTACTATAGCGTCCAAAACGGTCGCCGATCACCTCTTCTAATGGTAAATCATGAAATAATTCTGGCTGTGACAATCATTAAACCTCCTCAGCGACCGATAAGTTTTCATTTTCTAAAATATTGCTTTCTTCGTCCAAGCCGAAAGCTACGTTTTTCTCAATCCACTTTCTGCGCGGCTCTACTTTATCGCCCATCAATGTCGTCACGCGTCTCTCAACACGTGCCGCGTCGTCAATTTTGACCCTTACAAGCGTACGGGACTCCGGATTCATCGTCGTTTCCCACAGCTGATCTGCGTTCATCTCACCAAGACCCTTGTATCGCTGGATTGTATAGCCCTTGCCGACTTTTTTCAGTACATCATCCATCTCTTCATCAGACCATGCATATTCAATGATTTCTTTTTTTCCGCTGCCTTTGCTCACCTTATATAGAGGAGGCAGTGCAATAAATACCTTTCCATTCTCAATGAGCGGCTTCATATAGCGATAGAAAAAGGTTAAAAGCAGCACTTGAATATGAGCGCCGTCAGTATCGGCATCCGTCATAATGATGATTTTATCGTAGTTAATGTCGTCGACTGAAAAATCAGCCCCGACACCGCCGCCGATCGCATGAATAATCGTATTAATCTCTTCGTTTTTAAAGATATCAGCAAGCTTTGCTTTTTCCGTGTTAATGACTTTACCGCGCAATGGCAGAACCGCTTGGAATCTGCGGTCTCTTCCCTGCTTTGCTGAACCGCCCGCAGAGTCACCCTCAACGAGATACAATTCATTTTTTGCCGGATTTCTTGAACCCGCTGGTGTCAGCTTACCGCTTAATGTCGCTTCTGATTTTTTTCGTTTTTTCCCGCTTCTGGCTTCTTCCCGCGCTTTACGCGCTGCTTCTCGCGCCTGGCTCGCCTTTATTGCTTTTTTCACAAGAAGAGTAGCGGTGTCCCGATTTTCCTCTAAAAAGTAAGCAAGCTGTTCTGATACGATTGCGTCTACAGCAGATCTTGCTTCGCTTGTGCCGAGTTTTCCTTTTGTTTGTCCTTCAAATTGAAGAAGTTCTTCAGGAATACGGACTGAGATAATAGCTGAAAGCCCTTCCCTTATATCTGTGCCTTCCAGGTTTTTATCCTTTTCTTTCAGCAAAGCCACTTTTCTCGCATATTCATTAAAGGCTCTCGTCATCGCTGTCTTTGCACCTGACTCATGAGTTCCGCCGTCTTTTGTTCTGACGTTGTTAACAAACGACAGGATATTTTCTGAATAGCCGTCGTTAAACTGAAACGCAAAATCCACTTCGATGGAATGATGCTCTCCTTCAAACGAGACCACTTCAGACAGGGCATCTTTTTCCTCATTTAAGTAAGCAACAAACGCTTCTATGCCGTTCTCATAATAAAAGACTTCTCGCTGGCCGTTCCGCTCGTCAATCAGTTCAATTTTTAATCCTTTTAATAAAAACGCTGATTCCCGTAAGCGTTCAGAAAGCGTTTCAAAATTATAAGTTGTTGTGCTGAACATTGTCGGATCAGGCTTAAAGTGAGTAAGTGTGCCTGTCTTTTTCGTTTTACCAATCTTTTCGAGAGATGTGACCGGTTTACCTCCGTTTTCAAAACGCTGCTGATAGACGAAGCCGTCCCGCTCAATCGTAACCGTCAGCCATTCAGATAAAGCATTCACGACAGATGCGCCGACGCCGTGAAGCCCTCCGCTTGTCTTATAACCGCCTTGACCGAATTTTCCGCCTGCGTGAAGCACCGTTAAAATGACCTCAGGGGTTGGTTTGCCGAGTTTATGCATTCCAGTCGGCATGCCGCGGCCTCTATCCTGTACAGAAATACTGTTGTCTTTATGTATTTTAACGATAATGTGATCCCCATGGCCGGCAAGTACCTCATCGACGGAGTTATCTACAATTTCATAAACCAAGTGATGCAAGCCTCTCGCGTCGGTTGAGCCAATATACATACCCGGCCTTTTCCTTACGGCTTCAAGGCCTTCCAGCACCTGTATGGCATCTTCGTTGTAATCAAATTGCTGTTTTCTAGCCAAACGTACAAACCCCTTTCAAAAAACTAACATTCTCTTTTTCATTGTTACTTGTCAATTGTATAAAAGTATTTTTCATAATCCTTGCCCCGGTGTGCTTCTGCCTTGGACTCTTCATTATAACCAATGTCATCCCATTCTCAACATACAGCTAACGAATCATTCCGTAAAACATCCAAAAGTGCTGTTTTTTCGAGATGAGAACGTATGTTTGTTTATTATATATAAAGCAGCGGACCTTCGCAAATCGAACGGCCGGAATCCAGCTTAGCAAGGCATTCAAAAAAAGCTGTTCAAGCTTTATTGTATCTGTTTCACAGTAATTCGCAAACAATATCTTTACATGAAAAAGCAAAAATCCTTGAATTCACAAGGATTTTTGCAGCTCTGCACCTATTTTGTTACAGCGTGTGCCACTTTTATGCACAGATCCATGATGACCGTTCTGCCTTCTTCCTTCAGCATCTGATAAGCCTCTTCGTTTACCAGGCCTTGCTGCGCCCAAAATACCGGGGCATCTGTCTCCAGAAACTCTTGAGCGACATCAGGAAGCTGTTCTGAACGTCTGAATACATTTACGATATCAATCGGACCGTCAATTTCTTTTAGCGATGATACGGCTTTTACACCAAGCGCCTCTTCGATCGTCGGATTTACTGGTATGATTTCATATCCCGCATCCTGCATCGCTTTTGATACCATATACGATGTTCTATCGGGACGGTCTGAAAGCCCGACTACCGCTATTCTCTTACTTCCATCAAGAATTTCTTTGATTTCCGCTTTTGAAGGGTTTTGCATGATAGACCACTCCTTTTTGTTTATTCTACACGACCGAAAAGGAAGAAATCAAAACATGATGTATGGCTGATTAGATTTGTAAGCAAACTTTACAAAAAAACTTATCATCAGATCATGACATCTCATGTTAAAATAGAGATTAGGGACATTGAAAAAGGAGAAATGTAGATGTTAATTGCTTTATTGATTATTTTGGCCTACTTGATAGGCAGTATTCCATCTGGCTTAATCGTAGGTAAGCTTGCCAAGGGAATTGATATTCGGGAGCATGGAAGCGGAAACTTAGGCGCTACCAACGCGTTCCGTACACTGGGCGTAAAAGCTGGTTCGGTTGTCATAGCCGGAGATATTTTAAAAGGGACACTGGCAGCTGCATTGCCTTACCTCATGCATGTTGATATTCATCCGCTCCTTGCGGGAGTCATAGCGGTTCTTGGCCATGTGTTTCCTGTGTTCGCCAAATTTAAAGGCGGCAAAGCCGTAGCAACTTCAGGAGGCGTCTTGCTGTTTTATGCACCTCTGTTATTCATTACAATGGTTGCGGTCTTTTTCATCTTTTTATACTTGACTAAATTTGTCTCTCTGTCATCAATGTTAACAGGGATATATACTGTCATATATAGTCTCTTTGTACATGATAAGTATTTATTGATTGTCGTCACGCTGCTCACTGTTTTTGTAATATACAGGCACCGGGCGAATATCAAACGAATTATCAATAAAACAGAACCTAAAGTCAAATGGTTATAAATGTTTATAAAACTTCTATTTTGACACGAGATAGCCTTATACGTTTATAATAGAGAAAATCAAATGATAACAAAGGGAAAAGGGGGTCCTGTTATGAATATGACAGTTAACGAAGACGCGCTGAACTGGTATAAAGAAGAGCTTGATTTACAAAACGGAGACCAAGTTCGATTTTTCGTCCGCTATGGCGGCTGCAGCAACGTTCAAAAAGGCTTTTCTCTCGGAGTGGCGAAAGATGCTCCCCAAGAGGCAGGAGTCACGGCAGAAGTCGGCGGCATCACCTTCTTTATTGAAGAAAGTGATCTTTGGTACTTTGACAACCATGATCTTCTCGTCAGCTATTCAGAGTCTGCTGATGAGCCTGTATTTGAATACCATTAAGAAAAAGAACGCATATCCTATGCGTTCTTTTTTTTATAAATGAAAACGTGTGAGATGGTCGGTCAGCTTTTCTTGTTCTAAGATATATTTTTGCGTCTCGCCCAAAAGATCAAAGTGGGGAAATTCGCTTTTTTTATGTATCCATTCTTCCTTCAAACCGTACGCCGCACCCCATTGAACCAGCTTATCAATATCTGCACAGCCTGCTTTTGTCACGGTTTTAGATTCCGGGAAACGGTCATCCAGCCAATAATGTGTTAAAAATGCGATTTCCCCTCTTTTGACTGCCTTCTTCCAGCGGTTAACTTCCTCCCGTTTCACGCCAAATGCCATATGTCATTCACTTCCCTATTTTTTGGCCTTTTCATATGCTGCGTGCCAATCGGGGAAAGCCTTACGAAACTGAATCGGTTTAAAACTTTCTTTATCCACACAAATATGAGATGATTTCGCTTCAATAGATAGCTCACCAGCCGGATTATAAATATGGTAGCCATATATGGTTTTAAAGCCGTTGTATTCCTCAATCCATGTGTGCACCACCGCAGTTTCCCCATAATGAAGGGGTTTTTTGTAGGAAATATTGATATCAACGACTGGAGAAAGCACGCCTTTCTTTTCCATATCACTGTACAAAAAGCCTAGGTCTTTAATGAGTGCCGTCCTTCCGACCTCCATCCAAACAAGATAATTCGCATGATATACGATCCCCATTTGATCTGTTTCGGCGTAACGCACTTCTATTTCTGTTTTTGATACATGCAAGATACTCTGCTCCCTTAATCAGTTTAGCCCCATTTTACCATATCCAAATCAGAAAGAAAAAAACCAGGTTTCCCTGGTTTTTACGAACGGTATCCGTTTTCTCTCGCTTCGGATTCGTCTTGAATTTCATTGCGAAATGCTTCGATGCTCTCTTCCCGTCTTGTGTTTTTTTCTTTGATGCGCTGCTTATCTTCTCCTGAAGCAAACTCCATTGATTCCTCTGCTTCTTCTATATTTTCGATCGTATTTTGAACCATATCCTGTAGTTTCTCTACGTTGTCGGAACGGTCATCAGGATTGGGCTGCTGATATTGATTTTGGTTTTTTGTCATTGGGATGAACCTCCTAGAATAAAATCAATCCGGCGCTATTCGCCTTTCGTCTGCATGATAATTGGCTGCTGACCAGAAGTATCGTGCATTTTTCCCCCTTTATTGCGTTTATACTTAACAGGCTTCGTACCCAAGTGGCTTGGAGCATATTGAGGCTGACCGTTTTTCTTGTTGTTTCCCATGTTTATCCCTCCTCAACAAATAGGATTCTCAAAAGGAGGGGCAAACATGAATACAAATTAAAGGTTATTTTTGCTTAAATCGCTGTTCAAGCTTTTCCTCAAGCTGATTTAAATATTCCGTATTCGTCATCAGCTCTTTTTTGTTTTCCATGACGAGCTCATGAAAAGAACGTTTTCTCATCTTCTTCACTCTTCTCACCTCCGCGTATTCTTTTATTTTTTCCAATTCTGAAAATTTGTAAGCATGTTTGCACATAAAAAAAACTGAATCTAATGAAGATCCAGTTTTTCTTTCATCTCTTTTTTTGTCATGGTCCCGATATGTATGTCTTGAATCACGCCTTTTTCATCTAAAATATACGTAGTTGGGTATGAAAACACATTATAGTCAGCATTAATTCCTTTTTTATCAATCAAAATGGGGAAGGTTAAATGATACGTATCAGCAAAGGTTTGCACCTGTTTCTCGCTTTTCTCAGCTGAAGTGAAATTAACTGCAATAACCGCTACATCTGAGTGCTCCTTTTGCAGTTCCTCCATCGCCGGCATTTCCTGTCGGCACGGTTTGCACCAAGTTGCCCAGAAGTTAAGCAGAACTTTTTTGCCTTTGACATCTGATAAAGAGGTTCTTTCTCCTGATAGCGTTTTCAGAGTGAAGTCAGGCGCTTGCTGTCCCTCTTCAATGCCTATTTCTTTTTTGCTAAATTGCTGATAGATGTTCCAGCACATGTATCCGGCAAGCCCAATCAACAGGATTCCTGCCACCCATTTTTTCAGCATAATGTCACCCCCGGAGCAATCTTATCTCATAAAAAGAAGAGAAAGCAGGGTGCCTTCTCTTCTTTATACATTATGATTGCTTCATTTTTTCGCGAAGCACCATTTGCAGAATTCCGCCATGGCGATAATAATCAATTTCAACTTCACTATCGAAGCGCACAAGTGCTTCAAATGTTTTTACATTTCCGTCTTCATCAATTGCTCTTACTGTAACGATATCACGAGGGCGTACGCTTTCATCAACATCCACCTCGATCACTTCTTTACCGCTTAAGCCGAGTGTATCCGCATTTTCACCTTGTTTAAATTGAAGCGGGAGCACACCCATGAATACCAGGTTACTTCTGTGGATTCTTTCAAAGCTCTCAGCAATGACAGTTCTAATGCCGAGCAGGTTTGTTCCTTTTGCAGCCCAGTCACGGGAAGATCCCATACCATAATCTTTGCCCGCTAAGATAGCAAGGCCTGTTTTATCTTCTTTATATTTCATGCAGGCATCATAGATTGATGTCACTTCACCAGAAGGCCAGTACGTTGTAAATCCGCCTTCTGTGCCCGGCGCAATTTGGTTTTTGATGCGAATGTTTGCAAATGTTCCTCTCATCATAACCTCATGGTTTCCGCGGCGTGAACCGTAGGAGTTAAAGTCACGAGGTGACACACCTTTTGCTTGCAAGTATTTTCCGGCAGGTGTATCTTTTCCGATTGCCCCTGCAGGAGAGATATGGTCTGTTGTGACTGAATCGCCGAATTTACCGACAACACGAAGGCCTTTTAAAGGTTCAACCTTGCCTGGTTCAACTGACATTTCTTCGAAGAATGGCGGGTTTTGGATATAAGTTGACTCATTATCCCATTTGTATAGCGCTTCATCTGTTGTCTCAATCTCATTCCAGCGTTTGTTGTCATCGAATACTGTCTCGTACTCCTTGCGGAAGAGCTCCGGTGTAACAGTTTGTTTAACAAGTGAATTAATTTCGTCCATTGACGGCCAAATATCATTGAAGTACACTTTTTGTCCGTCTTTTCCGACACCGATCGGATCCGTTTTCAGGTTAATGTTCACTGTTCCAGCCAGCGCATAAGCTACTACAAGCGGCGGAGAAGCAAGATAGTTACCTTTCACAAGCGGATGAATACGTCCTTCGAAGTTACGGTTTCCAGAAAGAACAGACGTAATCAACAGGTCATTTTTCGCAACTGCTTCTTCAATTTCCGGTGAAAGCGGACCTGAGTTTCCGATACATGTTGTACATCCGTATCCGACAAGGTTAAAACCAAGCTCTTTCATGTATGGAAGAAGGCCTGAATTAACAAGATATCCTGTAACAACCTTAGAACCCGGTGCAAGTGATGTTTTCACGTAGTTAGGCACTTTGAGTCCTAATTCAACCGCTTTTTTCGCCACAAGGCCGGCGCCGATTAAGACGTATGGGTTAGATGTATTTGTACAGCTTGTAATCGCAGCAATGGCGATTGCACCCGTTTTCATGACTGTTTCTTCGCCGTTAAGCAATTTAAATTTAATTTCTTTGTCTTCCTCTTCAGCGTTTAATCCGAATCCTTGGTTACCCGCAGGGCTGACTAAGTGCTTTTTAAACGTTTCCTGCATAGCAGAAAGCGGAATCAAATCCTGAGGACGTTTTGGACCGGAAAGGTTTGCTTCAATTTTAGACAAATCAATTTCGACGACATCAGTAAATTGCGGGTCTTCTACATCTGGAGTGTAGAACAAACCGTTGCTTCTGCAGTATGCTTCTACTACGTCAATATGTTCAGCATCGCGGCCTGTCAGACGCAGATAATTTAGAGCTTCTTCATCTACAGGGAAGAATCCGCATGTTGCACCGTATTCCGGAGCCATGTTGGCGATTGTCGCACGGTCTGCCAGCGGCAGTTCAGCAACTCCCGGTCCGAAGAACTCAACAAATTTACCGACTACGCCTTTTTCACGCAGTACTTGTGTCACTTTTAACGCCAAGTCTGTGGCTGTTGTTCCGTTCGGAAGCTTTCCGACGAGTTTCGCGCCGATTACCTCAGGAACAGGGAAATAAGAAGGCTGCCCAAGCATTCCGGCTTCGGCTTCAATTCCGCCGACACCCCAGCCGAGAACACCGATTCCGTTAATCATTGTTGTATGCGAGTCGGTTCCTACCAGCGTATCAGGATACGTAATCAGTTCTCCGTCTTCTTCGACTGCGTGGACAACACTTGCCAAGAACTCAAGGTTTACCTGGTGAACGATACCTGTTGCCGGCGGTACTGCCTGATAGTTATTAAACGCTTTCTTTGCCCAGCTTAAAAATTTGTAACGCTCTGCATTTCTTTCGAATTCCAAGTCCATATTAATAGCCAAAGCATCTTCTGTGCCCGCTTTATCAACCTGTACAGAGTGGTCGATGACAAGATCAACAGGAATCTCAGGGTTGATTTTGTCAGGATCTCCGCCGACAGCTGCCATTGCTTTACGTAATGAAGCAAGGTCAACTACTGCCGGTACGCCAGTGAAATCTTGTAAAATTACGCGAGATGGTTTAAACGGAACATCGATTTCCTTTAACTCGGCAGTTCCCCATTTTGCCAAATTTTCCACATGTTCTTTTTTGATGACGAATCCGTCAACTTGACGCAATACAGATTCTAAAAGAACTTTAATGGAATAAGGAAGCTTCGACACATTTCCGATCCCCAAATCTTCCAATGCTTTCAAAGAGTAGTAATGATAAGTTTTCCCATTTGTAGTAAACGATTTTCTCGCTTGGAAAACGTCTTGTGCTGCAGTTTTTTGCTCGTTTGCCATTCTCCAAAATCCCCCTTCAGATCAGTTCATTCTCAGATGAACATTACATTCCATCACAATTTTCTCACAATTTCATATTAAAACAAAATCATACATAAGTAAATATCAATGTTTTTATTAAATACAATAAGATCGGCTTATCAGGTCAAAAAAGCGGGAAATTTTACTGTCTGCACTCTCTCATATTCCTCATTGAAAAAAGCCATATTATGATTGAGGTGATAATGATGGTCAAACGAAAAGCAAATCACGTAATAAATGGGATGAATGACGCGAAAAGCCAAGGCAAAGGCGCCGGCTATGTAGAAAACGATCAGCTTGTACTGACTGAAGCAGAACGCCAAAATAACAAAAAAAGAAAAACCAATCAATAACGTTGAACTCTTTTAAGGAGGTTCTCATTTTATGACCAATAAAAATACAAGTAAAGATATGCATAAAAACGCTCCTAAAGGACACAATCCGGGTCAGCCGGAACCCCTCAGCGGAAGCAAGAAAGTAAAAAACAGAAATCACACAAGACAAAAGCACAATTCCAGCCATGATATGTAATAAAAGCAGACCTTAGCGTCTGTTTTTTTATGCGTTCACCCATTTCTGACCAACTGCATAAGCTAAAGCAAGGTTGATATATGGAGGAATGCTTCCATGACCCATTCAAAACGAAACGATGCTAATGATTTCGATGGTATGGAGGAATGGCTTCGGCAATTTTTTGAAGATCCGTTCGCCTGGTACGACGAAACATTACCTATTGATCTATATGAAACAAGTCAGCAATATATTATTGAAGCAGATCTGTCGTCTGTACAGCCGACACAAATCACAATTACCTTGTCCGGATGTGAGTTCATCCTGACGGTTAAATTCTCAGAACAGACTCTTGAAAAACAAATGATGCTTCCTTTTTATTTGAATGACAAGTCGATTGAGACTGAATGCGAAAATCAAATTCTCACAGTTGCCGTCAATAAAGAGACGAATGCTGGCTCTTCTTTTTCTCTCCAATTCCCCCTCAGCTAAAATCAAAAGTCACTTTCATCCCCTATAATGAAAGTGACTTTTTTTCCGTCCATTTATCGTCAAATACCCTCTAGTGACTCTCCCATGGCCAAATAGCAGATTCACTATACAATAGAATATGATCTACCATCTCTTTTGACTAGACATCTATCATTTTTTTCTATTTTTTTTAAACATTGTTCTTCTATTCTTTCTTCATATACAATATGGTTAGTATAAGGGGGAATGATTGATGCTGGAAGGCTGGTTTTTGTGGTTTATTCTGTTTTGGGTGATCACGATGATTGTCTTGTTATCAATCGGCGGTTTTTTTATGTTTCGAAAGTTTTTAAAGCGTTTACCAAAAGAGGACGGCAAATCTGAGCTGGATTGGCAGGATTACTATATTGAAAACAGCAGACATCTATGGAGCAATGAAAACAAACAATTTCTAGATGAATTGGTCACACCTGTTCCGGAGCTGTTCAGAGATATAGCTCGAGCAAAAATTGCCGGAAAAATCGGAGAGCTGGCATTAAAAGAAAACGTAGCAGCAATTGATCAGCGGCTTATTATCAAAGGTTATATTCTGGCTACTCCGAAAAGAGACCATACCTTTTTAAAGAAACATCTAAGAGACAAGAAAATCGATATTGAACCTTATCAGGCCCTTCTTAAATAAAAAACCTTTCCCGCAAGGAGGAAAGGTTTTTTAATTCATTTGAATGTCTGCTGACTGCAGCTCGCTTTGAAGTTTTCGGTATGACAGATACATGGCGATTCTCCACGGCACAATCATACCGAAAGCCAGAATCCAAAACATTCCGCTCAGTGCGCCGTAATCAACCGATGTGCTTAAAATTGATTTCATCACAATTCTGATCACTAAAAGGCCGACTAATATAAAGAAAAATGCCTTAGAGCGTTTCATGTAAATTTCATTATTTTTAATTTCAAACTTTGAAGTTTTTATAAGAAAAATAGAGAAAATCACGCCTAAAGTGATCGCTTCTAAAAACTCTTCACCCGTTACCCAAAAAACCGGAAATAAAAACATTAACGCCCCCGTACTCATAAAAATCGGCGGGAGAATGATTTTTTTCGGTGAAACGGGCTTATCGGAAGACTTAATTCTGACCACCATCACAGCTGCAGCCATTAAAACAGCAACAATTGATGAAACTATAATCATCATACTTATCATTCCTTTGTTTTCTCGGAGTGTTGACACTATATACTATACTCCAAAACAATAAAAAAAACCATTTTGAAAAGAAATGACTATCAATTTCCCATAACGCGGTTGACAGCTTCTAATACTTTGGACTCCTCAAACGGTTTGACAATAAAATCTTTGGCCCCAAGTTCAATGGCTTCCGTAACAATTCTTTGCTGGCGCATTGCGGTACACATGATGATCTTTGCTTTAGGGTCAAAGGATATGATCTCACGGAGCGCCTTAATGCCGTTTTTCACCGGCATCGTAATATCCATCGTCACTAAGTCCGGCCGAAGTTTTTTATACAGGTCAGCCGCTTGCTCGCCGTCCGCCGCCTCACCTGCTATTATGTAATTTGCCTCTTCCAAGATCTCTCTGATTTTTACTCTCATGAACTTGGCGTCGTCTACAACTAAAACTCTTGTCATATTCCCCTCCAAAAATCGAATTCCTCAGGTAATAGTATTATTGTACCAAAAACAAAAGGATTAGTAGTAGTGCAAAAGTAATTTAACAGTCAGAAACCTGTAAATCCTCCAAAAAGATCCGACAGCAAAATAATGATCAAGTTCATCCAGTCAAAAAATAGCAGGACCCCAATAACAATCATAAGTACACCGCCCGCTTTCATGATCAAAAGCTGATTCTTCCTGATCCACTTCAGCTTCGTGATGAAGAACGACAATAATACAAACGGAACGGCAAATCCGAGAACATATAGCATCATATACGGTATCGCTGAGCCAGGATTAGTACCTGCTAATGTGATAACAGCCCCCAAAATGGGACCGGTGCAAGGCGTCCAGCCGGCCGCAAAAGCCATACCGATTAAAACGGAACCGAAAAAACCGCTTGGCCTATGCTTAAAATGGACTCTGCGTTCTTTCATGATAACCTCAGGCCGAAACACGCCAATCGTAATAAAACCGAACAGAATAATGAGCAAAGCGCCAACTTGCCGAATGGCATCATGATAATCCCTAAACAGGGTTCCAATAAAAGATGTTCCATATCCTAAAGCTATAAAAATCACTGAAAACCCCAGCAAAAAAAACAGCGTATGGGCCAAGCTTCTTTTTTGCAGCAATAGTTTCTCTGTTTTCACATCATCCATGCTGACTCCTGTAATATATGACAGGAAAGCCGGATAAAGCGGCAAGCAGCAAGGCGAAATAAATGATAAAAATCCCGCGCCGAATGTCAGAAAATAATTCACATCTCCCATGTCCTCATCCCTTCATGATTTGACATTCCTTCAAGTTATGACAAAATCATTTCATTTTTTTAACACTTTCACTCGAAGGATTTCTATTTTCAAAAAAAACTTATATAATTTAATTTGACATTGAGACATTGTACTCCTTCTCATTTGAAAATTAGTATAAATATGGATATAATATAAACATTCACTTTTGAAGATCTAATGTATGAAAGGATACATCCCTGTGATTAGAGAGCATCTATTAAATGAAATTGAAAAAAAAAGAGCAGAGCTGCTGCAAATTGTCATGGCGAACGGAATGACATCTCATATTACGATAGAACTCAGTCAGGAGCTTGACCATCTTCTCATACAATATCAAAAGCAGCGCCTTCGAGCAGTAGCGGGTGATGAATGATTGCAAAATAAAAAACCCGATAAAGGGTTTTTTATTTTATAACCATGTTTCTCTATATCATAATCTTTACGTATTATTTCGTTTGATTATTCATGGCTTTCATCATTTGATTGATTTTCTTTTGAGAAGGTTTCATTCCCATTTGCATCATCATCATGCGTAACATTTGTTCATTAATAGGCGGATTCTTTTTAAGATAGCTCATCATATATTTACGAGCAATAAAAAACCCGAGTGCAACACCTATGAGCAGTGCAACAACGCCCACTAGGATGCCAACCCATAAAGTCATTTTATTTCCTCCTTCATGTTGTCTAGTTTAAAGTGTACTAAACCAAAAGCTATTATACAACATTTACATCTCTTTTTCTTCGGTTTTAGACAAAATTTCTTTCTTTCACCGGATTTAACCACCCATACCGCTTCGTATTGAAATCCATTGCGAGAAAGCAAGGGCTTACTTTGCGAAGAACTTCAAAAAATATCGTTTCCGCCTCGTAATCTCCGTTAGCTACAATTTCAATCATGTGTTCTTTCATCATAAAAGACGCTTGTCCCTTTGCTTTTGGGAGAGATAATCTATAAATATAATCCAGCTGTGTATAGTTTGTATTGTTCAAATTCATTTTTAACCGCTGATGCATATGTAAAATCGGAATGGGTTTTGTGATATATTGAATTTGTTTCTCTGTCATTTCATACTGCTGCCTCGTCAGGCTTGTCCAATGATAGTCTTGAAACAGCTCAAACATAACCGATTCCCGCCCGAAATAATGATTGGCAAATTCCTCTTTGATCAGGTACGTATAGTAGTGACGTTCCATCTTCTCATCCCCTTTTCCAGCAGCATTTCATTTGCATTCTATTATACAAAAGAAGAGAAGAAAGAATTGTCTATTACTGTTAAACAGCCAATACTATTTTTGTCGGATAAACAAGAAAAAGAGGATGATTTGACTCATCCCCTTTGAAAAAACTTATTTATTGATTAATGCTTTGACTCGATCCACAACATTTGCAACTGAGAAGCCGTATTCATTGATAATGGTTTCGCCAGGAGCGGAGGCGCCGAATTTGTCAATACCGAGCACGTCTCCTTCAAGCCCTGTGTATTTGCCCCAGCCAAATGATGAGCCCATTTCAATCGCAAGACGTTTTCTCACATCTGACGGAAGCACGGAGTTTTTGTATTCATCCGATTGTTT
Organism: Bacillus sp. PK3-037; assembly: GCF_054161355.1. NCBI lineage: Bacteria > Bacillati > Bacillota > Bacilli > Caryophanales > Bacillaceae > Bacillus > Bacillus sp. PK3-037. Next base: position 2,147,364 of record NZ_CP096408.1, read on the forward strand.
CTCAAAACGATCTACTGAAGGCATGCTGACGACAGAAACATCAATATTTTCTTTCGCCAATTCTGCCTGTGCTTCAATTGCCAGGCCAACCTCTGAGCCCGTTGCGATGAGAAGAGCGTCAGGTGTTTCGTTTTTAGACTTAGAAACAACATAAGCACCTTTTTCTACACCAGCCAATGCCTCTTCAGCTGTTTGGTCGATTGTAGGAAGGTTTTGACGTGTCAATACAAGCGCTGTTGGCTGATTTGTGCTCTGCACCGCAAGCTTCCAAGCCGCTGCTGTCTCATTACCGTCTGCAGGACGGATTAAAGAAAGGTTAGGCATTGCGCGTAATGAAGCAAGCTGCTCAACCGGCTCGTGAGTCGGTCCATCTTCACCGACCGCGATACTGTCGTGAGTAAAGACATATGTCACAGGAAGACCCATTAATGCTGCAAGGCGAATGGCCGGACGCAAGTAATCAGAGAAGACAAAGAATGTTCCGCCGAATACACGAAGTCCGCCGTGAAGCGCCATACCATTTAAGGCTGCACCCATAGCAAATTCGCGAACACCAAACCAGAAATTTTTGCCTGAGTAATCAAGCGCTGTATAATCACCGGAATTTTTAATAGTCGTTTTGTTTGACCCTGCTAAGTCTGCAGAACCGCCGACAAAGAACGGAATTTTATTCGCAAGACCGTTCAGAACTTCACCTGAAGAGGCACGGGATGCCAGACTGCTTCCTTTTTCATAAACAGGCACCTCTTGATCCCAGTCTTTCGGAAGTTCTCCTTTGATAGCCAGCTCAAGCTGTTCAGCGAGTTCCGGATAAATTTCTTTATATTTAGCGAATTGGTCATTCCATTCCTGTTCCTTTTTCTCGCCGGATTCTTTTACTGTTTTTGCGAAATGCTCATATACTTCTGACGGGACGTAGAAATCTTTTTCATACGTCCATGCGTAAGCTTCTTTTGTTAATTTACTTTCTTCTTTGCCAAGCGGAGCACCGTGAACACCGGAAGTGCCGGCACGATTAGGCGAACCGAATCCGATTGTCGTTTTCACTTCAATTAATGTAGGTTTCTTATCATTTTGGCGTGCTTTTTCGATAGCCGCTGTTAATTCTTCAATATTGTTTCCATCCTCAACGTAAAGAACTTCCCAATTCATCGCCTCGAAACGCTGTTTCACGTTTTCAGAGAATGAACGATCCAGATCTCCGTCCAATGAGATGTCATTAGAATCGTATAATACGATCAGACGGCCAAGCTGAAGATGGCCTGCAAGTGAAGCGGCTTCAGAAGAAATACCTTCCATTAAATCGCCGTCACCGCAAATGCTGTATGTATAGTGATCGACTACATTGAATGAATCGCGGTTGTAAGTTTCGGCTAAATGGCGTTCTGCGATAGCCATTCCGACCGCCATTGCGATTCCTTGTCCAAGCGGCCCTGTTGTTGCATCAACACCTGCTGTATGTCCGAATTCCGGATGCCCCGGTGTTTTGCTGCCCCACTGGCGGAATCCCTTAAGGTCTTCAATGCTGAGATCATACCCGCTTAAATGAAGCATGCTGTATAAAAGTGCTGATCCGTGTCCCGCAGATAAAACAAAACGATCGCGGTTAAACCACCCAGGGTTTGCCGGATTTACCTTCATAAATTTTGTCCATAGCGTATATGCCATTGGCGCTGCCCCCATAGGCATACCAGGGTGACCAGAGTTTGCTTTTTCAATAGCGTCTATTGATAGTGTGCGAATGGTAGCAACTGATTTCTTTTCAATTGTATCCATAAAAATCCCCTTCCTTATATGTTGTACCCTTTCATCATAAATGTCTGACGACTTTTTCTCAACTGTTTCAGCTTAAATTTGAGAGAAACATGATACATTTTGTCACCTGAAGAAAGCGCTGTTGTTTGTAGTATATACAAAAGAGGAATACGATATTGCCGTATTCCTCTTATATTAGTGAAGTCTGTTATTATTTTTTTCTCTCTTTAACTTTTCAGGTGTTACGTCATTGCCTTCAGGATCAATGATTTTTACACTTTTTAATGTGTTTTTCATAGAAGAACGAAATCCTTTTAGGTACTCTTGACGGAGCTTTTGCTGTTCAGCTTTTTCTTCTTCTGTAATAACGCCAGCTTTAGCTTTTGCGGCAAGTTCATTGATTCTGGCAATTTTTTCGTTTGAAATCATGATAAACTCCTTTATTGCATTTTGTCTATATACTACTAAAACAAGAGGAGTTTTACAACTGATTCACTCGCCTGTCTGCTCATTCTCTATGTATTCCTGAAAACGCCGATGGACTGTCGCCTTTGACACATCATAGCCAAAACCTCTCAACGTAGCCGCGATTTCAGCAAACGTCAGTTTATTCGCCCTCAACCGGACAATCTCCGAGATCGGAACTTCTATTCTTTCTTTTCCGCTATTTTCATGCTGGTTTTTCAGGTTCTTTTGTGGCTTAAAACCATTTTTCACTGCGCGTTTCATTCCGCGTTTAATTTTCATGTTGTGGATTTTCCGCTGGTATTCCTCCACAATGCTGACGATTTCCAGCACCATAGAGTCAGCCTCTGATAACTCCAGCTCACCTCTGTGTGCGGTCGTATATACTTTCACACCTTCCCTGTAAATACAATGAAGAAGTGCAATTTTCGCGTTTCCCCGGCCGAGTCTTGTTTCATCCTGAACTAAAATCACGTCAATATTTGAATTCTTGATATGATCAAGCAAATCAAATACACCATCCCGGTCCATTTCATATCCGCTGGCTTTTTCAGAAATCACTTTGACGACTTCCATGCCGTTCTCGGCAGCAATGGCCGTAAGCTCCTCCTCCTGCCGCTTTAATGAGGTTTCTTGCTGTTCTTTATTTGTGCTTACTCGGGCATAAATGAGTGCTTTCACCTTTCTACCTTTCCTCTCTATTTAACAGTAGCCAGTTCGTATGCAGCCGGGTGTTCCTTTTTTAATGGAATCACCAATTCATCCCCAGGCTGAATCTCAGACGTCTGGAGATTATTTTTTTCAGCTACCCATTCAACAAAATCACTTTTATTTATCTTTTTTGAGTCATCCACCTGATCAGCGAGCGACCAGAGCGTATCCCCAGACTGAACTTTTATTTTAACATATTGATTAAGCTCCTGGTCGCTGCTTGTATATGACAACAGAAGGATAACCACGCTTAGAATCACAGTGAACAGGCCGACAAAAATAATAGATTCTTTATTCATGATAACAACCTCCGACAAGAATGTTTGTTCGCTTTTTTTATAATTTCAGTATATACGAACAAATGTTTCTGTCAATTGTTTTTTTCGAACCTATGTTTGTACTGTCAGGAAAATCATGCTATAATCTATTTAAAATCGACGTTTAGAGGTGCAAAAAATGACGAAGCTATCAAAAAGGCAACTTGATATCCTCCGTTTTATTAAAACAGAGGTTAAATCAAAAGGATATCCGCCTTCGGTTAGAGAGATCGGAGAGGCTGTCGGCCTTGCGTCCAGTTCTACTGTCCACGGCCATTTGGCCCGTTTGGAAACAAAAGGGCTGATTAGACGCGATCCGACAAAACCAAGAGCGATAGAAATTCTGGATGAAGAAGTAGAGATTCCAAAAAGCCAAGTCGTTAATGTTCCGGTAATCGGAAAAGTAACGGCGGGCTCGCCTATTACGGCGGTTGAAAACATTGAAGAATACTTCCCGCTTCCTGATCGTATGGTTCCTCCGGACGAGCATGTGTTTATGCTGGAGATCATGGGTGACAGTATGATTGACGCAGGTATACTTGATAAGGACTATGTTATTGTTAAACAGCAAAACACGGCGAATAACGGTGAAATCGTAGTGGCGATGACAGAAGATGATGAAGCTACGGTAAAACGTTTCTATAAAGAGGATACACACATTCGCTTACAGCCTGAAAATCCAACCATGGCTCCGATCATACTGCAGAATGTCAGCATATTAGGAAAAGTAATTGGTGTGTTCAGAACTGTCCATTAAACTATTGAGCTATCAGTTACAAAGAATAAACCCCCTCTTCCTTTGCGGAGTGGGGGTTTTGTTTTTAAAAAAAGCAGGCTCGCCCTGGCTTAGGTGCGAACCTGAATAGGAGGAAAAAGAACATCATGTTTACACCATAATTATCCATCATTTAATTGTTGAAGTCAAGAAATTTTCTTTCCTTAACGAAACTTTTAAAAAAAAGTGCTGTTTAACAAATTAGACGTTCTCTTCTTATAAATGTTTCGAATTTTGGACGTGAAAAGATGAGTTATACTCTGCTCTTTTATATTGAGCGTGGCAAAAGTAAATATACTGAAAATTTAGTACATAGTTTATTTAGTTAATTTATTCCGCAAAAAAAAGCTCACTTCTTTTCAAAAATGTGAGCTTCAATCAAAATTAAAATATTCTACACCATAGCGGCCTTTTACCTGAACACTTGCACAGTCTTCTGAATGCTCTTCAGCTAATATTCGATACCGGTGATAAGGTTCAATGGAAACCTTATCTTGAGCGCTAAAGTCAAACCAATTACCGGTGAATTGTTTTGTGCTTAACGTAGTATAATCCCCTGCAAGTCCCATTCGCTGAAGCTTAATGTCAACTGAACAAGTGTTCACTCCTAATATCGTAAATTGGTATCCTAAAAAATAATCCATTGCCGATACATCACTAATGTTTTCTACATAAAACGCTTTTGTTCCGTCATTTAGAATAAAGTCGGTTTTATGCTCAAACTGTGAAGTTGCTGCATGAATGGTCCCGGTTCCAAAAACACATAGTAAAACAGCTGTCATGAGCAATATTTTATTTCTCAACTGCAATCCCCCTCCTTCACCATATATTAACCCCAGAAGATAAATATGTATATCCCCTGTTACTCTGTTTCCCGTACTTTTTCAATCGTAAAAATCCATGTGGGTTTTAGCTTGCTTATAATATTGAAGCCTGTCTTGAAGAGTTCCTGTATGGAATTCAAATTTATGGCCGTCAGGATCAGTGAAATAAATTGATTTTCGATCACGTTCATCTCGTTCTCTCCCAGGCAACATAGTAACATGAAGGTTTTTTAATTTTGCGGATATTTCTTCAAACTTGCTTTCCTCAATTGTAAAAGCGATATGGGTATAAGAAGCGTTAATATCATTTCTGGGAATGTCACGCTCTTCGTTGAGAGCCAGCCATATGCCGTTTAAATCAAAATATGCAGTGCTTCTTCCTTTAACAAGCAGTTTAGCATTAAAGACATTTTGATAAAACTCGATTGAAGTCAGTAAATCAGAAACAGAAAATAACAAGTGATTGATCCCTTTGATCTCCACTGCGTCTCCTCCTTAGTATTTAAAAATAGATGATTAAAAACCAGTGAATAATTGATTATTTTAACAGAATCTCACCCCACCCCTTGTGTACGGACATTGAAGCCAGAAAGTTTCAAACGACCAGCAAAAAATACCAGTGTAAACAAAAGCAATATGTTCAAAATAAACCATATTACTTCAGAAGGGAATGACCATTATGAATGGCTACGGCCTTCATGAAACGTTGGAATTGCACGAATTGCTTACGTTTAAGAATCTTTGTTTGACAAAATCTTCAACCATGACGGGACTTGTACAAGATGAAGAATTAAAGAGTATTCTTGAGCAGGATGCTCAAAAAACAAAACAGCAGGTTGCGCGTTTGCAGGAATTGCTGTCAGTGAGAGGTGAACAAGCGTGAATGAGTTCTTTCAAAAATTAGCTGGAATGGGCAGCATGACCGAACAAGTGATCGCAACGGATTTTTTAATATCGGCAAAGACAGGCGTTAGAAATATTGCAGCTGCCATCACAGAATCTTCTTCCCCAGAAGTCAGAGAAACGCTGCAGCAATATTTACATGACGCGATGAATACCCATGAACAAATTTTTCATTATATGGCTGCAAAGGGTTTTTATCATTCTAAAGATTTAACTCAGCAAATAAGTGTCGATCTTGAGGCTGCAGATACCGCTAAAGATTTGCCACAAATATAGGTGATCAAATGAAACATATTATCGCTCTTGCTTCTAAGACAGCTTTAACTCTTGCCCTATTGTATGTGATTTTGGATAGAGTTTACCATGCTTCCTTTTTAAGTGTGCTGTTTATTGCATTTTTCTTAAGCTTTGTAACATACCTTTCCGGTGACATCCTGATCTTGCCGAGAACCAGCAATATGACAGCTTCACTGGCTGACTTCGGACTTTCACTCGTTATTCTTTGGGTCTTTCTTGAAACGCAAACTAGAAACGGTTTCTCACCGTTTGCAGCCGCTCTGATTGCATCTGTCTGCCTTACAGTTTTTGAATATTTTTTTCACCGGTATTTACTGAAAAATGTGCTGGATGAAACATTCCGAAACGAACTGACTGTCAAAGACAACACTTTGCAATATCAAACTGAGGCATCAGATGAATTGTTTCCTGAAGCCAATGATCAGAAGGACGAAAAATAAGGAGGCGCAAAGCCTCCTTATTTTAATAACTGTTTTCTATGAAATGGGTCATCACTTCTGTAAAATCATAAAACCTCTCATTTTGAGTCACGGATCTGCTTTTTAAAGAAAAGATGCCAAACAAAGATTCTCTGAAACCTGTACTCATCTCTAACTGGATGCTCAAACCGGTTTTTGATTTATTCGCTATATTGTTTGGACTTACGCCTGCATGCGGATGATCCGTACCAAGCAATTGAGCCGGAAAACCGGCTTTTTGCAGTTTTGAAACTAATTCTGCCGCTCTTGATCGGTCTGTTCCGCCGATTTGTATCAGTTGGTCCTCTCCTGCATATCCATGCAATGAAATAACATACTCATGACTTGCTACAAGCTTGAGTGCCTGAGGCTCATCAAAATGTGTGCTTGTTATATGCAGTACTGAATTTCCAGACGTCTTCAAACCTTCAAACAAATACATGGAATATTCTTTGCTGAGCTCTCTCGCCAATTCACTTGTGCCGCCTTCAATACCTCCTCCGTGAATAGCTACAACAAGCACAGAGCTGCCGGTTTCTTTTGTGGCAATGTTATAATCTGAAGGATCTTCGTGATTCTTTAATTCCTCGAAGTTCTGATAGATATCCTCTGCATATACAGAAGAAACCGGAACAAACAACAAGAAAATTAACAGCAATTTTACATTTTTTAAAGTTGATGGAAAACGTTTGGCTATGTTACAATCAACATGCTTCAAGGAATGGAGCAAACGGCGGAGCAGGGATACTTTGGCCGGTTTCATCTACTCCGCCTCAAAACCAAAAACACAGGATGCTGGACTCTTTGAGGCTTTAGCACGAATTATATCGTCCTCCTTGTTAAATTTTTGTTAAATTCACAATATTATATACCATTAGCCCGGGCGCTGTTCTTCACATTTATGAATTTATACTCCTTAGCAAAAAAGTAAGATCGCACCGGCTTTATTCTCATTCCCCCATTAAAATAAAAAAATGCACCCGCCTGCTGGCTTGTGCACCTTTTACTTTCTGTTATTCCCGCGTTTCTTTACTTTATTGAGCTTATTAATGTCTTTTTCAATTTTTCTTATTCTCCGCTTTTGCGGCATGGCTTTTATTTCACTGTAAACAGCAATAAACCCGCTTAAAGTAACTGCTGCAATATAAATGAAACGATTTTTGATAAAACGGTCAACAAGATCATGGTCACCTGCTTCTTTTTCAAACCTGTCGATTACATCTTTATCGAACAGCTGATCGACATAAACTTGCTTCATCCCCACTGCAAATCCCGCAGCCAGCCATACAATCAGAAACAAACTGATATAAAACATAAAAACCCTTCCTTCCCCGTCTGTATGAGGCGCAGCATGAAAATGTGCCGAACCGATTGTTTACCGGACGAGAGACTGTCAGATGAACTATTGTCTTTGTTATATATTATTCATTTGGACGGGCAATATGTAATGTCATAATCTACAGTTAGAAATTGAATCCCAAACAGCCACATTTCGTGAACAGCTGTTAACCTGCTTGCACCCGCCGGAGCCTTTATTAGAAAGGTTTCAGATAATGGAAGCGGGCAGGTCCCGATTTTTGTTCTAAGATAAATCCCTTCATCCCCAGCACCGCTTTTTCTCCGCCTGCTGGACAAAATCAGGTTCTCTTTGTGATGATAAGGCTTTAAAATGCCTGTCATGTTACTGAAAGGAAGCGGCAGAGAAATATTCATGTACCCCTCCCCTTTTGAGCGATATACAGAATACAGCGCGGTAAAAATGGTTTCGTTTTTTTCATTTGTTCTGATCCAGGCACGCACCTTTTTTCTTCCGTCTTTTTTTGAATGGACACCTTTTATTGTACTGTACATCCTATACCAGTCAGGATTCGTAGACAGGTGTATTTGTCCGGTTCTTTTGCTGATGTATTCATACATTTTCGCAAAGGGCTGAAACCAAGTGCTCCACGTCACTTTTGCTTTTACCTCATAATCTTTCGTCTGTTCATAAAAAGAAACAATCAACGGTGTCAAATGCTCCGGTGAAAAATCGTTTGAACGAAGGCTTCTCATATCATCCACAAGTCCGCTATATTGAATGTTATTTTCAGCATGAATGTTGTGCAAAAAGTTCTTTCCGATTGTTCTCTTTCCGTATATACGGCTGAAAACCTTGACGCTCGCATCCGAGGGCTGAGGATTTTCTTTTCTCCATCCTGCAAGAGCCGGCAAAATAACACCGAATGCGTTCACGACACCGTGTATCCAAATCATTTGGCTGATGGTCAGCGTGACTTCTTGCCGGAATACACCGAATGAGTAAATAAAAGAGAAACAGATCGTTATCATTAACACTACAGAAGACAGCCGGATAAGCACTTTTCCTGTCTTACTGCGAAAAGCTGTCTTAAATATTAAGTATGAGTTAAAATATAGTGCCGCCATATAGATACCAACCGCCAAGATATCAAGTGTTTTTGAGTATGTTATTCCGAGTGCGATGAGGAGCGGCGACAGTAAAATAATCCATGTCACCCAACCGTACATAATCCGTTTATCTCTATTGACTCTGCCAAGTAAACCATGAAAGATCGGGATCAGAAAAGCAGAATAGTGAAAATGAACAGCTGTGAGCAAAATAATAAGAGGACCGAAGTGCAGGATATGTAAATGCGCAGCATAGGCAAAAAACCAAAATCCCCCTCCTCCTAAATAAACGAGTCCAAATAAAATAGATGTTTCTTCAATTCTATGTATTTTTGTTTTCGAGAGCCGCAACACACCATATAAAGCCAACAAAGCAGTGTATATCCACCAGATCAGTGCAAAATACCCCACGTCTGTCACAAGGGCTAATACCGCGAAAACAGCTGCTGCCGGATAGATGTGCATCAATAATTTTTCCGAAAATTGAATAGTCCTGTGAGCTGATTGATGAAAAACAAAAGGAAAAATTCCCGGCACAAAAAAGAGAATGGAAAACAAGACAAGCGCCTCCGCAACTGATATGTCGGGAGCTTCAGATACAAGAAACCAAATGAAACAAAGCGCACTAATGATGCCGTTTCGTTTTAACATACTTCTCCCTCTGTTTCCTGAAACGTCCCTTTATAAAAGAATAGAGTGCCAAGAATTGCATTTTCCACATGAACTTGAATAGTGAAACAGTTGTTGCTTTCATCAAAAGTTTCGCAAACAGTGGAATTACCGCTCAGCCATTTTGGCAAAGGAATTCTTTTTCCGCATATTAATAGCCATTGCTTCCCTGATGTAATGTGGAGAGACCCGTCAGAGAATGCTTCAAAAGTTAAAACGGACAGCAGAATATGAGGTTGGCCGAAAAAATCAAGTATTCGTTTTTCATTTTCGTCGTATACCATAACTGCATCAAAGAAACGCTTTTTATCTTTAAAGACAAAAGTCCGATTCCATTCAATCCCCGTATGTTCCTGCTTCGTAAGACATGTTCTGTTTTTAATTGTAAAAGGGATGTCCTTTCCTCTTTCTGAAAAGAAACATCTAAAAAACACTCCGCACTTCAGCAGCATTCTGACAAAAAAAGACCCTCCGCTTATTTCTGACATCGTTCCTCTTCCGCTGAATGGATGTGACCTGTCTAATTGATAACGTTTCTGCAGCTTGGGATGTAATAGATGATAATTTATAATTGTTTTTTTATACATTGAACTCACCATTTCACTTCTTTCTTTTTCGTTTCGTATGCCGAGCACTTGGAAGCCGGAGACTGATCAAGCCGCTTGCCGCAGTAGCCACACTTAACAGTAAAGAACATATTCCGGCATCCAGAAAAGCGCAGACAGCAAGGATACAGGTCTGCACAGCATGAAGTGTCCATTTTCTCTTTAATGGACTCAGCCATAAAATGCCCAATCCTAACTTCACTGCTCCTGCCATATTGTTCGTTTCAAAATCTGTAAACCCGTGGCAAAACCAAAACAGACTAAAAAACAAGCACGTCAGCATATAGACAAACGCATAACGGAACGATTGTTTGGGATGTATTTTGTTCAATCCAAAGTCTCAATGAATCAAAACTCCATGCTGTTGCCCAGCCCAACAGCGGCCGAAATAATAAACGGTCAATCCATCTTCCCAGAAAGCCATATGCCGTTTCATATTGATACTGCGTCATAAATGTAAGCTTCCCGTTATCATGCTGTATGTATTTCCAATACCCGCTGCCTTTTTTAATCAGGGATAACGGATGGTTGGAGGAAAAGGCCAGGGAGGATACTCTTTGAGAGGAATGCAATTTCGTTCCCACGGTTTCACCAGCACCTGACACCTTTAATCCAAAGCCAATTCTTGTCTCGTAAAGAAACCTCTGCGCTTCATTTACGCTTCTATGTAAATATGTAATGTCAGAAAACCGCAGATCCCATTCCTGATGTAGCGATGGGTTTTGCGTATATTCCCAAAGCTTGTCCAGGTCAGATATCATCTCGATTTCGACATAAATCGGCTTCTGTTTCACAGTCCCTCCCCCCTTCATTTTCTAGCAGTTCCTATATTAGCATATTTATAGTATTAAAATATATTAACGTTAAAATTTGAGTTCAAAGCCTTCTACATCTTCTGAAACCTCCACAGGTATCCCCATAATGGTTTTAGGTTTGGAAACGTAAACAAAACGCATCTCTTCTTTTAACTGCTGAAGTGTGCTTTCATTAACTACAATTTTTGCTGGCTTTACCGGACTATTATCAATGGCCGCTTTTATTTTACCGAGCACGCAGAACCCTCCTTCTTTACATTCGCATCACGATAGAAAAAGCAGAGATATCAGCATAATTACATTAACTACAGCCAAAATGCCTGAGACATATGCTATGCTCTTTTCTTTTCTCCAGAAAAACAGCACATTGGCCAATAACACAAAACTGATCAGTGCACAAATACCCGAAATGCTAATTGATTAAAAAGAAATCTTTGTTCCTAAAAGCCCATTACAGCCAGACAAACCATCAAGATGGTGAAATTTATAGAATAGAACACTTGCCGACAACAGATTCAGCATAATTCATGCTCACTCTGGACATGATTTCATTAGCTGATATAAAATTTGCTTGAAAGTATATATTGGATAAAGAGGAGCAATATATGGATAAATATCAAGAAAAAACATTACCGGACATTACAAAACATATAACATTAGAGGTGCCTATTCAAAAAGTTTGGGAGACAGTCTCAACTTCAGAAGGCATAGCCAAGTGGTTTATGCCGAATGATTTTCAGCTGAAGGAAGGATATAAATTTCATTTACAATCACCATTTGGACCATCACCTTGCAAAGTTTTGACGGTTCATGCTCCCGGAGAGCTTTCTTTTGAATGGGATACTGATGGATGGATTGTTACATTTCAATTAACAGACGTAGGGAACAAAACAGAATTCACTCTCATCCACAGTGGTTGGAAGAAGCCGGACGAAATGATCGGTAAGGCAAACGAGAAAAGCTCAGTCATTCGGGATAAGATGGATGGAGGCTGGACAGGCATTGTGAATGAACGCCTTCGCAAGGCTGTTCAAGAGTAAGGTATTTCATTGCTATACAGTATAAAAAGAGAGAGCTCCCCTCTCTCTTTTATTCATGGTAAAGTTATATTCACTGAACTGTATCTCCGAATCAATCGTAAAACGTAACTGCTTTTGATTTACCAGAGTAATCAGTAACAAAGAACTCTGCCTTGTTATTGCTTCCATCTACAAATTTCCCGATACTGCTAAAGGTATGACATTCTCCGGGTGAAAAATAATTAGAACCCACATATTCATCAGGGTTGTCGCCAGCATCATCCTCATATAGATGCAGCGATACGGAGAAAGGTGTACTTCCTGAAAGACAAACTCTAAAATCACCTCCGCTCGAGTATACTGTCGGACTTGAATAAGTATAGGTGTAAGTCCCAAGCTTATCCCACTCTCCGGCTCCAGCAGTTCCCGCTTTTTCTGCATGTGCAGATAATGGAAAAGCCACAGCGAACATGAAAACAGACAGGTACCCTATTAGCTTATTGCATCTCATAATTAATATCTCCCCCTTATTTTAATCATAGCAACTTACAGTTATATATATCACCTCCCTTTAAATAAAATTGCAGGTATGTGTATAGCATTGGAAGCTTCATACGTTTTATCATCAGCATTTTTTCCTGAAGAAATCACATCACTCTCCCTTTGCATGTGTTATACAAAATATTCAAAACAGACGTATTCTCATTTGAACCGCCATCTTTTATAATTTGTTAATAAGGGTTTGTACTTCAAACAAGAGGAGGAGAAGCATCATGGAATTAAGCGTCACAAAAATGTTAGTTATTTTATTTGTAGGTTTCCTAGTGTTTGGTCCTGATAAGCTGCCTGCGCTTGGCCGGTCTGCCGGAAAAGCCTTATCAGAATTTAAAAAAGCGACAAGCGGATTGACTCAAGACATAAGAAGTAGTGGTTCAGAAAACAAAGAAGACAAGCAAATGTAAGGTTAAATGATTTGGCCGATGCACATCGGCTTTTTATATTGTTGTTTCTGCATGATCCCTCAGTTTTCCTCTGATTTTTACTCAACTTCTTTTTTTGGACAGCCCTTTTTTACTTTTGCACTTTAAACTGTCCAATCCGCAAACTCTAACTTCCATATAATAAAGCGTATGATCATAAAAGGAGGGGTATTTATGGGTTATTACAAAAAATATAAAGAAGAGTATTGTACGGTTAAGAAAACGTATTACAAGAAGTATTACGACTATGATAAAAAACATTATGATCACCATGACAAAAAAGATTACTACTGTGATTTTGACAAAAAACATTATGATCACGACAAAAAAGACTATGACTACATTGTAGAGTATAAAAAGCGTAAGAAACACTGCTAATACTCCATTTAATCTCCTCAATTTTGCTTCCCCGGTCAATGGCCGGGGGTTTTTTTTGCAGAAAAAACTATGTAACTTCAATGTCTAAACGAATCATAGGTCTAATTTGTTAAAAAAGGATAAAGCTTTTTTACCTTTGGTGAGTGTCGTACAATTATTATTTGCTCCTGAATGCCGATTTTTTAATAAAAATTGAACATTTGGTACATAGTTTAATTTGTTTATTTTTAGATCTATGGTATCAATATATAAACATAACCCATTCATAAACATGAGATTTTAAGGATTTTGTCGATTTATCTTAATAAAAGCCGTTCCAAAATAAGGTATAATAATTGGCGAAACCACTTTTAAAAGGGGGAATTTTGTTGAAAAAAGCATTAATTGCAGGTGCAGTAGGAACAGCTATTCTTTTCGGGACCATTTCTTCAGGAGTTCCAGGTCTTCCAGGAGCAGACACTCAAGTGGCAAAAGCGGCTTCCCAGCTGCCTAAGGGAATCGGCGGACGCGCCTACATAAACAGCACAGGCGCTGTATTCACGGCTAAAATTAAGCTTCCCGACACTGTGAACATCCAAGACTCTGTCTCTACCCCTTATATTTATTCAGGCTTTAGCGCAAAAAACGGAACAGAGGCAGATATCGGCCTTCAGTACAGCAAACAATACAACGTCTGGAAACCGCTCATGAAAGTCGGTTCTAAAAATGATGAAACGTATATCGAAGGAAAAGAGAAATTCACTTACAATAAAGGCTTTCGTCCCGGAAGCACAGTGCAAATGACGATCTACAAAAACTTGAACGGGAATACTCGCATGACCCTCTGGGGAACGAACAATGACGGCTATACCGGGCGTATTATCATGGAAATTCAAGGAACAAACATCGGCACTCTGTCGAAATGGAAAACACTTGCCACCGCTGCGGTTTCAGCTGAAAGCCAACGCTCTGCCATTAAAGTAACTTTTTCAACAACTTTTAACAACATCACAATCGACAATAAAGCAGTGACACCTGCCGTAGATACACAGGATTTTGCAAAAGTCCTCCCTTCTGGAAATAATGTCACGATTTCTGTTAATAAATAAGGAATGCTGCAAAGGGCGCTGGCAATGCCGGCGCCCTTTTTTTATTGTATAACCTAAAAATTCAATCCACTGAATAAAATGGTGATTCCAATACTATGATGTCATCATTTACCATACTTTCTCTCTTTACGAATTAAAAAATCCCCTCTCTTTTTTCTTGTTTAGCTTAAAAGTTATTAAAATGTTGATTAATGCAGCTGGGAAATATAAAAAACCTACTCCTAGAATACCTAAAATTATACTTGAACTTATGATAAAACTTTTTGTCATCTCTTGACTGTCAATAAAAATAAGAAGGGTAATCAATCCTGCTAATACACCTACGAACCATGCGTTACCCCCTGCATAAGAATCATCTAACATTCCCATCAGCTGTCCGAGGATTGAGATGACAATAGCAGTAAAACTTGATAAGGCAAGTCTTTTCATTCTTCTCTCACCTTTTCATATATTTAATCCGGTACATATTAACACTCCTTAACGTGCGTCAATGCTTGAATTTCCCCTACTTAAATGTTTTTCAATTCTATTGCCACTTAATGACTACTACCATTGAATACACGCAGAAGCTAATCAGACTCTTTTAATACCTTGGCTCTCTAACGAAACCGAATAGGTAAAGTGGATTCAAGTCTGCTAAGGAGTTGCAGTGAATCTTTTCTTAAATTAAAAAGCCTAATGATATCTTTCCTTACATTAGTTTTAGTATTTTCTTTTGGTGTAATCCCAGTTTCTAAATCAGCGCTGGAATGTGAGCCCCTGCTTTTTTGGACATTAACTAATTTCCCTATATTCATCGATTTCTTGTTCAAGACTTACTTATCTTTGAAAACTAATATGGATTTAAAAGGAATTCTAGCAACAAATACAGAATTGGAAAGATAAGCGCAAAAGCCGCTACAGCAACTGCAATACTGAAAACTGCGCTTACATTAAAAGAAAGAGGTGTCTTTAGAATGGTTCATTTTAAAAACTACCCCGATCCTTCTCTAAACGCCAAATCTGAGTCACACCCGGAATATACATCTGAAATTGAACATGTCAAGGAGAGAATGCAAAACCTTATTAAGCATTCCGTTACAGATCAAAACATCGAAGTTACTGACGCAAGGATGACGGCAGAGGGAGAGATCACCTCTCTTTTAAAAGAACGTCTTGACAGAGAATACCATAAGCTTTTAAGTAAAATCACCCGGGAAGTAAATGTGGAAGACTTCGGAGCTGTTCCCGATGGACGAGACAATACAGAAGCTTTTCGAAAAGCAATCGGTAATGGTCGCGTCAAAGTAAATGTTCCTGCCGGAGAATATCTGGTTCAAGGGATTAAACTTCCGTCCTGGACAACAATTGCAGGGCAAGGTAAAGGAATTACCGTAATTAAACTTCATGAAGACACTCCCGCTCATGAATGGGTAATCACAAATGATGATTACCAAAATGGGAACCGCAATATTTTTGTTCAAGGAATGTCATTAGACTGGAATCCAAATAGACAATGCGGTGTGAAAAATCCTGGCGGTCAATTCTCCAGCTGTTTAACTTTTGCTAAAGTTGAATATGGATGGATTAGAGACGTGGAAGCCATTAACGCAGGCCTTCACGGTATTGATATTACATCCCCAACGTACGATCATTTACCTGATACCGACTGGACTAAAGACGGCTCAAAATATATTTGGATTGATAACTGTGTGGCATATGGTTCAGGAGACGACGGCATTACTACCCATTATAGTGAATACATTTTTATTTCAAATTGCCATTCCGGTAATCCGCGAGGAACAGAGTTTGCAGAGGGTGTATCCAACTCCAACGGAATAGAAATCGACGATGGGTCTAAGCATGTGTGGCTTTTAAATAACTTTACAAGCGGAAACATTCGTGGAGTAGAGGTTAAAGCGCATGCAATGTGGCCAGCCTCTCAAAATGTCCATATCATCGGCCATGTTTCTTATCGTGATGTCCGGGCATTTGATCTTCGTCATATTGGTCATCATCAAGCCACTGATCCTGAAAGCACAACGGCTTATGATGTCACACTCATTGATTGTTCAGCAATTGAACCGGTTTTCAACTCTCTTTATGAAGCTGTCACGCCAAGAGCGCTAGTTGTTTCAGCATATAAAAACGTTAATGTAAGCGGATTCACAGCAATTGGTGATCCCGATTATGACTATAAGGAAAATCCTGTCGTAGCTTTGCAATACCGCAGTCAGAATATCACCCTTAACGGTATTAAAATTCGCGGATTTAAAAAAGCCGGTGTTGATATTCATTTATCAGGCGGGTCAAATAAAACTGATTATATCAAAATTTCAAACTTTGATATTTATCAATCTGCTCCGAAAGGAATTTCAATCGGTGGCGGTCTCTATAATGTGAATATACTAAACGGTGCAATGATTGCTGATAACGGAGCGGTCGGAATTCAGTCGCCTAATAATCAAACCGTCATTCTCGGTGTACAGGCAGAAGGATATAGTGCAGCTGTCACCATCAAAGGTCAATCATACCAGCATGTACCCATTAATTTAAAAGGAGGCGCACAGCTTGCAACAACCTCTGGCTTCGCCTTTAACCAAACGAGCGCAGTTATCGCTGGTACCGGAGACATTACGGCGAAGGGAGAAAGAAATGCGGTCATCGGCGCTTCAGGAGGCTCGAGCACAGAAGGCTCCCGTGCATTAATCGCTTCTTCAAACAATGCTCATATTAAAGGAAACAATGTTTCAAGAACAATTTTGTCTTCTGAAAGTATTATACTGGAAGAACCATACACCGTGGCAGGAGGCCATCAATCAATGAAATGGCTTCTTGACTCAGTTAGAGGAAACGGGACATTTGCAGGAGCGATCAGTTCTTCCTTAAATGGATATGGAGAGTATTTTGAGAGTTCAACTGGGCAGTTAATCCAGACAGGTACAATCGTCACTTTAAGAGGTGAAAAAATAGCGCCCGCCCACGTGGGTGATTATATGCTTGGAGTTATTTCGGAAACAGCAGCTTTCATTTCAGGAGCATCCAGCTTCGTCTGGCAGGGCCGCTATTTGACTAATGAGTTTGGCGGATTCATTTATGAGGATCTGGTCGACAAGGAAACCGGTGAATTGATACGTGTGCCAAAACAAAATCCAGACTATGATGCAGCGCTGGAGGCCGCTTATCATTCACGGGCTGTAAGGGACGAATGGCATGTGGTTGGACTGGCGGGACAGCATTATGTACGTATTGACGAAACTGTGGGACAAGGAGACTACCTTACTGCGCGTAATGGGATAGGAACAAAAGCATCTGAAGGAACCTGGAAAGTAATGAAAATCACTACCGTTTACGCTCCGAAAAAAGGGTATGGCATCGCACTCACCGTCATTAGATAGTAAGAGTCTGGAACAAGTTCTTTATACTGATGAAATGATATCAGTTTTTTTCATTTCCTGTTGGTTTAATATCAAGATATCTCAAGCTATAATAGCCCAAGATTCAGGCTCATTTTCTTGAAACTTGGGCTTCATGACCACTTCATTAAAAATCAATACCTATTCCCTTCTTCACATTTGCGAAAAGGTTAACATTAACCAACATTGCATTTTTACATCAGTATTTAAAAATTCCGTGCATTCCAATTAAGATGCTAATACTATTCCTTACCTTTTTTATACATTTCATTTTATAACTCTTAAATCTTTGGAACGGCTTTTATATCTGTAGCCTTAAAACTTTCTTGCTACACATAACGTTGAATGTTTCCGCATCTTTGATTTTCCCTCACTTTTTTATTCAAATAATTCATTCTTCACTTGCTGCATCATACTCCCCTTTTTGATTTTCGTATACCAACCCTGTACAATATTCAAAAACCCAAAAGGATGATGAATATGTGTGGCAGATTCACTTTATTCTCAGAATTTGACGACATCATTGAGCAATTCAACATAGATCACTTCTTGCCTGAAGACGAATATCACCGCAGCTATAATGTCGCGCCAGCACAAAACATCCTTACCATTATTAATGATGGATCAAGCAACCGCCTTGGAAAATTAAGATGGGGTCTCATTCCTCCTTGGGCTAAAGATGAAAAGATCGGTTATAAAATGATCAATGCTCGTGCTGAAACATTGGCCGAGAAACCCAGCTTTCGAAAACCGCTTGTCAGCAAACGCTGCATCATTCCGGCCGACAGCTTTTATGAATGGAAACGTATTGATCCAAAAACTAAGATTCCTATGAGAATCAAACTGAAATCATACAATCTGTTCGCCTTTGCCGGCTTATACGAAAAGTGGAATACGCCTGAAGGTTGCCCGCTCTACACTTGCACAATCATTACGACAAAACCTAATGCACTTATGGAAAATATCCATGACCGAATGCCGGTTATATTGAGTCACGATCATGAAAAAGAATGGCTGAACCCTAAAAATACAGATCCCGATTTTCTCAAAAGCTTGCTTTTGCCATATGATGCTGATGACATGGAAGCATACCAGGTTTCATCGTTAGTTAACTCACCTAAAAACAATTCACCTGAGCTTATTGAAGCCCATTAAGTACCCTGCCAGATTGCTTTATATATCACCTTCGCCTAAGCAAAATAAACGAACGTGTACATGATTCAAAACAACCCCTTATGTGCCACGCGTTATTTTTAAACCATAATGAATGATTCAGTCAGCTGCCCAATTTTCAAATTGAATTGATTAAGAATATAGAGCGTTTCTCTGTAATGAGGAATGCTTTTTTCTTGTCCAAAGTGAAAAAGGATAGTTTTAAAACAACAAGGAAATAATCTTTTTCAATATTTTTTTATTGTAAAACGATAAATAATATGTTAAATTCAAATCGACATTATTAGGTGAGGTGCTTTTTATGAAACGAGGATCAACACTCTTTTTAAAGATAGCTGTTATTCTTATTGGAATTCCAGTTCTTGCTCTGTGCATATTTTTAGTGCCGGAGATAGCGAACTTTGCAGCGGAATTGTATCCAGATATTTCTTATCTGAAATATCTTGTTTATATCGATTTGTATGCAGCGGCGATACCTTTTTATTTCGCTCTGTATCAAGCCTTTGCACTTTTAAGCTATATTGACCGGAATAAAGCTTTCTCGGAATTATCAGTAAGAGCTTTAAAGAAAATAAAATACTGTGCAATCACCATCAGTCTATTACTTGCAGCAGGCATGCCACTCTTCTATCTCATCGCGGAGATGGACGACGCTCCAGGTATTATACTAATCGGATTGGTTCTTATTTTTGCCTCAATGGTTATCGCAGTCTTTGCTGCTGTTCTCCAAAGGCTTTTGCAAGAAGCTATAGATATAAAATCAGAAAATGATTTAACAGTCTGAGGTGAAAACAATGGCAATTATAATCAATATTGATGTGATGCTGGCTAAAAGGAAAATGAGCGTAACGGAACTGTCGGAGAAGGTTGGAATCACGATGGCTAATCTTTCTATATTAAAAAATGGAAAGGCAAAGGCCATTCGATTATCAACTTTAGAGGCGATTTGTAAGGCTTTAGAATGTCAGCCCGGAGATATTTTGGAATACCGAAGTGATGAAGACACCCCAGATTAATAAAGCAGGAATAATCATGCAAGGAAAAGATAGTTACTCGGCGGTGATTCTATGGGCATAACCCTATGTCTATTTAGCGACTATACTAAACAGGCCTTTCATTTAATCGAAAACCTTTGGAGGCAAAATTCATGAAAGCATTTAAACAACTCGTTTGTTTTGGCTGGGAGCAGGCCCTATCATGTCTGTTTCCTGTCGTTATTTTTACCTCTTTGGCAATTACACAAATCATACCGCTTCCCCTCCTGCCACGGTATGACTGGCTGCTCATCATCTGCCTTCTCATGCAATGGTGGATGGTGTATTCAGGGCTTGAAACACGGGATGAACTAAAGGTGATCACAATGTTCCACCTTATTGGACTTGCTCTTGAACTTTTCAAGGTACATATGGGCTCTTGGTCTTATCCGGAGGAGGGATATTCCAAAATGTTTGGAGTGCCTTTGTATAGCGGCTTCATGTACGCAAGTGTAGCCAGTTATCTTTGCCAGGCATGGAGGAGGCTTAAGGTTGAACTGGTGAAGTGGCCGCCGCTTTGGGCCGTTGTACCTCTCGCCGCTGCGATTTATTTGAATTTTTTCATCCACCACTTTTGGATTGACGTCCGCTTTTGGTTATCTGGACTTGTCTTGATCGTCTTTTGGCAATCATGGGTTACATACGACGTGAATGGGACTCGTTACCGTATGCCGCTCGCCCTTTCATTTATGCTCATCGGATTTTTTATATGGATAGCAGAAAATATCGCAACGTTTTTTGGGGCTTGGGAATACCCAAACCAAACCGATACATGGACTCTCGTTCATCTAGGAAAAGTGAGTTCATGGCTCTTGTTAGTGATTGTCAGCTTTCTTATAGTAGCGACGTTAAAACAAGTTAAGGGGAAAAACTCCACCAGGATAGATACTAGTCCATTTTTATAATCGTTTAAGAATCTTCTTTAATAAAAGTTGGATCCCGCATAGTAAGCAATTAGCGTACAACATTCTGAATAAGATAAAGTGGAAAAAGCAACGTTTGAATTGTTGCTTTTTTCTTTATAAATAGCTGCCGGAATTATAGAGGCTATTTCAGTAAGATTTCGATCAGGAAGTAATGCTTTAATCAAAATCAGCTTTCGTATAGAGAACTCAGTCATTTGGACTCAACCTTATGTCTCTCTAATTCACCCTCCCATAAAAGAAGTCGTCAGGTTGCATAAAATGAATGAATCGCTTATGTCATTTATCGCTCGGCATTTATTTCTTTTGGTAGCTGTGATGGCGCTTTGGGAACTTTTCGCAGTTTGATATTGATGACATCAGAGGAATAAAGCGTAACAATCATACTTCCCTCATATCGTTTGGCCCGGATTAGGACCGGTTGGTTATATTGATTATGAAAGCGAAAGTCAGGGCCTCCCCAGCTTACGGTTGCATCACGTCCGGATGGCACATACGGTACGCTTCTTGTATGAGAATAGCGCTGAACGATTTGCAGCCCTGCACGATCGACAGCATTAAATAATGTTGATGACACCTGACAAATTCCCCCGCCTACACCTTCAGACAACTCACCTTTTACGATAATAGGTGCACGCATGTATCCTTTGTCCTGAGTTCTCATCCCAACAACTTGGTTAAATGAAAACGTCTCATTTGGAAAAACAACATGATTGTCAATTGCTTTTGCAGAAAGGGAAATATTGTGTGAACGGCTTTTATTGCTTGAATTAAAATAAGTTACATACTGGCCTAATTGCTGCGTACTGATGTGAGCAAGCAACTCGCTGTCAACTTTCGGATAAATGTTCAATTCCGGCACTTCTATTTTGGATGGGCCATGACCAAAGAAATAGGCATAAAATTTCTCCTTAAACGCTTGTTGATAAAGTCTGTAACCCATTTTCCCCGGGATGATAATTCCTTGATCGTTAAGCTTGGCGTTTATGGGCTCCCGGTAAATTTGTTGATCAAGCCGTTTGATAAACTTACGGTATTTTTCATGATCAATCATTGGGGTACCGGGAAGAGGCATCGTAAAATCTTCGCGGTGAACAGTAGCAATCGTCCGTCCTTGTTGTGTGATCGCTAAACTGTCAGATGGCTCGCTGGGCTGAGCCAATAATAAAAGGCCAGTGATCCAAATATGTATCATAAGTCGGCATACCTCCCGACAATTAGTATGAACAGGAGCTTATCCTTTGATGTATCTCGTCTTATCATATCATTCTCTCTTTGTTTGAACACAACGTGAGCCCTCGCTAAGAGAGCTTTGACTTAAGTGATAAGTCCATGTCTACTTCAGCATTCACTTTACCTAGTGTTAAGAAATCATGTCTTAACCAATACCAATGTTGTCAAGCAATCGTTGAATTAAATAGTAAATGAAGTTACTGCCATAGGCAGCTATTTTTGTTTAGATGTACTATCTGATCCTCGGTCATCGTATCAATCTTCACCTAAGTGAAGAAAATCAATATTGAACTAATCAGCTAATATAAAAAAATAAAAGTGCTGTCGACTTCGGCCATCGGTTAGCATCTTCTCGTTAGATCAAGAGTTTGCTGTTGAATGATTTCAGTTAAGGTTGAATAAAATCAGATTGAAAGCATCCAACCATCAATGTTACAGGATTTATTAACGGCTAAATGCGCTTTACACTATTCTATAAGAAGGAAGGAAGCGTCGATGACAAAGCTCTGCCGAGAAGTTTGGATCGAAGTAAATCTTGATGCCATAAAAAAAAATTTGCGAGCAATACGCCATCACATACCAAAAAAGACCAAAATTATGGCTGTCGTAAAAGCGAACGGTTATGGTCATGGGTCTGTAGAAGTGGCGCGCCATGCATTGGAACATGGGGCTAGTGAGCTCGCTGTTGCCAGCGTGGAGGAAGGAATCGTTTTACGAAAAGCGGGAATTACAGCGCCTATCCTTGTGCTTGGTTTTACATCCCTTAGTTGTGTGAAAAAATCAGCAGCTTGGAATATAGAGTTATCAGCATTTCAGGTTGATTGGATCAAAAAGGCTAACAATATATTGGAAAGTGAAGCGAGTACTAACCGATTGGGTATTCATATTAATGTGGATACTGGTATGGGCCGACTAGGTGTACGTACAAAAGAAGAACTTTTAGCAGTAGTGAATGCATTAACAGCAAGTAAACTCCTAAGGTGGGAAGGTATCTTTACACATTTTTCAACAGCCGATGAAGAAGACACCACTCTAACCAGACTGCAGCACGATCAATTTCTCCGTTTTCTCCGTTTTTTAAAAAACCAAGACATTGAGCTGCCCACCGTGCATATGAGCAACACGGCTGCGGCTATCGCTTTTCCGGAATTTAGCGCTGATATGATTCGTTTAGGTATAGGCTTATATGGATTATATCCTTCAGCATATATAAAACAACTACATCTCGTTAAGCTTGAACCTGCACTAAATTTAAAGGCGCGTATCGCTTATGTGAAAACCATGCTGACAGAACCCCGTACCATTAGTTATGGTGCTACATACATCGCAAATCCCGGTGAAGTCATTGCTACACTCCCGATCGGATATGCTGACGGTTATTCTCGCGCGCTTTCAAATCGCGGGTTTGTTCTTCATCGCGGAAAACGAGTGCCGGTGGCGGGAAGAGTGACAATGGATATGATCATGGTTAGTTTAGGAGAGAGTGAAGGCAAACAAGGAGAGGAAGTTGTGATTTACGGTCACCAAAAGGGAGCTGAGATTCCCGTTGATGAAGTTGCTGAAATGCTTAATACGATTAACTATGAAGTGGTGTCTACATTAAGCCGCCGCATCCCCCGTTTTTATATAAGAGATGGCGAGATTTTTAAGATATCAACTCCAGTAATGTACGTGTAGATTTTTTGTTTCATTTTTTTGCAAATGTGAGGTCAATCCCTTTTTTATGCTGATTTAAGATCCTATAATAAGAGGGATTCAGTTTTACACACTTATCCCCCCTATCGTCTGCAATTTTAGAAAGAGGATCACAATACCAAATAGGAATTTTAGGTATTATTTCTCGATTCATTAAGAAGAAGTATTGTGAATACTTAAGCTACTTAGTCGCTGCCTTTTTCCCGTTTTGCAGAAAAACAGAGTCCCAGATCCAAAAGATTACAGCAAATGATATACTAAATAAGTAAACTTCGTATTCCATTAGAAAATCTAAGGTGTTCTTTGAAAACTCCAAAAACAACTTTTATTGTATATTTTGTAATTAATTGACATTTACTTTGTAAAGAAAGAGAACCGCAACACTTCCTAAAACCTGGGTGCTTATCACATCCACAAACACAAAAGATTAAGAAGCCTTCTTCATTCGTTGTTGCTCTTTAATTTGTTCAGCAACAGCTGAAACATGAATACATTCCATATATAGGTCGTCAGCAACTGTATTTTTCACGCTAACTTGTATACTCAAAATTCTTTTGATTTGTTTTTGGATGGTAAAACACGTTTCTCTACTCTTTCATATAGAGTAAGCAATTGCTTGATAAAAGAAAATTTCGGTACTAACCAATACGAAAATAACGCTGAAACACACCCTATTAAAGCCCCTATTGCAACATCAAAAGGATAATGAACCCCTACCCAAATACGAGAGATCGCTACACAAAATGCAAGTATAAGCCATACCCATCCAGTCTTTTTACGAACAAGCCAAAACGAAAAACAAATCGAAAAAAAGAGAATCGTATGGTCACTAGGAAATGAATTATCTACAGCATGATCGACAAGTTTATTAACATCAGGCAATACTGCAAACGGTTGATAATTCAAATGAAATTTCCCTGCTATTTTTCCAATCACCTCAGCAATCACAAAAGCAACCATCGCTTGAATAACCATCATCCTACTTTTTCTGGATCCGGTAAACCAATAAGCTATAATAATTAAAGCCAAAATATATACCATATATTCTGCCAAAAATACCATGGCTGAGTTTAGGAATGGATATTGTTTACCTAAATCATTAATTGCTCGAAAAATATCAATATTGAATTGAGAAAAAGACATTTTCAAATCCCTCCTTTATAGTAAGGTGTATAACTGATTGCCATATACCTTCATTACATGAATAGTTTTGATTATTGTACTCAATCTAAAAATACCAACCTTCTTGTACGTTTATCATTTTATTATGGAAAAAAAGGTTTAAATGAGACTTAACTACTTCTTAAATATGTGAATGTACTGTTTCTTACTCTAACAAGACGGTTTCACTTGAAAAATAAGCGGCATACGTATGTATATTTCGACTAATGTTTTTAAACGCGAGCTGAGAAAACATCATCTTACTTCCCCTCCCACGCTTTTTTTACTTTCATAAAAATAGGTATCACCATGAGTATGACATTTCCATCTCCTTCTTCTTTCTTTTTTTTCATTGTAATAAAAAAAGAAAAAGGAAAACATCGAACTTCCTTACAAACATTCGTGTATTCTTACAATTTTGTCATTTTTCTCGTCATTTTGTAAATGTGTTCATCGCCTTGCCTTTCGCTATTTTCATAAACTCTTGTAACTCTGGGTTTATATTCTTCTTTCTGTATGCAACGCCTAGTTTCGCAACAATTTTAGAATCACATATTTCTTTGTAAACAACTTCTGATTGATATAATTTATTTGCAGACACTTATCCGCTGTTAATTAAGTTAGACTGACTTTAATTTAAAACCAACAGTAGTCTTTGACAAAAATAAAGTCCTAGACTGCTGCTGGTTTATTGGACTAGCGTAATCAATTGTCACTTATCATTATTGACTACTTTCAGTTTCACATTCATTATTTTGTCTTCCATACAGTTATCCCGAGTATCGCCATAAATGACATAACTGTATCCTATTTTACTCATTCTTAGCTCCGTTTTATGTTTAGTCTGCTCCTCTCTCTTTGACGAACAACCATAATCCAATTGCAAAGAAAAACAAAATATAGGCGATATCTATCGCTAACGATATAGGTAAGCCAACTAATTCCGATTTATATTGTGACGTGCTCCAATAAACACTTAAATCATCATGATGAATGAATAGAATGTGTGTCCATGATGTAGATAAGAGACTACCTCCAAATATCATTTGTAAAAAGTATAGCACTAGGCTACCGCCTACTGCGATAGCAGCTGATCTCGTCCACACGCCAATCAAGGATGCTAGACTTGCATATAGGCAACATTGCAATACGATTGCTCCGATAGAGTATATAACATCCGTCATGTCGCCCCATTGTATGTTTTTTGGAGCCATCAGAAGATTCACTAACAAAGAAACAATGAATATATTAACAACACTCGTAATGATGAGCAAAACCATTGCAGCAATTTTTGCAACATACAACCGTGAGCGCGAGGACGTATGCAGGAACAGTTGTTTCAGAGTACTATATTGATACTCATCCGTCCAAATAAGAGGTGACAAAACAATCGCCCAAGGTAGAATAACAAGCATTCCCGATAGGCCAAGCAAAGCATTTACCATTTGAGCCACCGTATCATCAGCCTTGAGATTACTGGTGTATGCCCAAGAGAACAGTACCGTCATCACAATAAAACCAATGTGTGAAAGAATAAAGATTCTTTTATTCACTATCTTTAAACATTCATTCCATAACAATTTAACTCACCTCACCGCGCGCAGTTGTCCATTTTAAAAACTTATCTTCTAAACTCGTATGTGCCGACAACACCCGATGAACTTCCACCCCGGCATCACACAATGCTCGAATCAGCTTTGGAACTTGACCTTCATCAATAGCTACTGTCATAGTATGCAAACCGTTAGATAATTTCTGTGTCTGCAGATAATCCAATGCATGATAATCATCCCCAAACAAGTTAACCACAACTTCGCTTGTAAGCTCAACATTATCAATGTGAAGAGTGATACAGAATTCCCCATCATTTAACCCATCATCAATCCGCTGCTCTGTCACTAAGCAGCCATTCTGCATAATAACCACTCGGCGTGCCATCTGCTCAATCTCAGACAGTTGATGACTGGAAATCACAATTGATACGCCCAACTCTGCCGCAATTCTATTTAAATAGTTCCGGGTTTCACGGACACCAGAAGGATCAAGTGCATTCATCGGCTCATCTAACACAAGCAACTTTGGCTTTCGCAGTAGTGCTTGTGCAATTCCCAAGCGTTGTTTCATTCCCATGGAGTACGTGCCTACTCGCTGCTTAAGCGCATGTTCTATACCGGTTAGACTGGCTACCTCCAGCAACCAATCCTTACTCGCATTTTTGTGCAAACGCTGATATTGACGTAAATTTTCGTATCCACTCAAATAAGGATAGAATGCAGGTGCTTCAATCACTGCCCCTACATTGAAGAGTGCTTTAGAAAACTGACTCTTAATACTGTAACCTGCAATCTGCACGTCCCCGGCACTTATTGTGCTTAGACCAACTATCATCTTCATAGTGGTTGTCTTGCCCGCTCCGTTCGCACCAAGTAGTCCAATAATCTCTCCCTCTACCACATCGAATGATATGTCTTGCACAATCAACTTGCCCTTGATTTCTTTCGTTAGGTGTTGCACCGATAGTACCGTTTTCAATTGTCCCACTCCTTACTACAATATAAGTACAGCCTCATAATTTTTGACGTAGCTTGTTTTTATTTTTCATATATTCATGTTGAGTATGTTTCATTTTCTCATGCATCTCTAATTGGATGAGGCGCCCTTCTTCTTGATTAAAGTAATGTTCATAAGCTTTAACAGTATCCTGGTGACGCCACTTCATATAAACAATCAGCTGCTCTTTATACCTGTGAAATTCACTTTCATCCTTTGCCCTCTCGTAAATCATTTTCATTCTGGTTGTAACAAACCAATGCCTTGCTTTATGGGGATTTAATTTTAGACCGCTGTATTTCATAGCCTTATTCCAATGATAAAACCATGCTTCTCTTTTCAAACCTGTTTCGCGAGAAATTACAAAAATTGGATCATTATCATTCAAGTCATTTAGTTTTTTAGAACATTTAGTGTATTTAATGCGTTCATGATTTATATAATGTTTCATTAATTTTGCTGTATTCGGACTAAACTGAATGTATTTCACACGTTTTCCATAAACTTCCCTTGCTAAATGTCATTGCTTCCGTTTCTCTTTTTGCTTTTCGATAATCTCCAATCAAAAGTTCTACAACCTCAGATACTCTGGCACCTGTCTCGAAAAGCAAGAGGGTAACAATTTTTTCTCGGAGTGTCCAACCTACTGCATGTCCTGCTTCTAACACTCGATCCGGAAGATATGGATCATTAATTATGTGCGGCTCCCATTCACTTGCCCCCATTTTGAAATACGAATCAATGATCTTTCTATAGGAAATCGGTTCCTCTGTACCACTTATTTTCCGGCTCCCATAATGGTTTTCGGAAGGGCTTGCCTCCACCCAGACAGTCCGATAGAGCAGAATGGCCTACTAGACGTCCGTTTGAGAAAAAAGTAGAGTAATGGAACAGTAATTAATGTTACTAAGCCTGCTTGGATACCTTGCTGTAAGAGTTTAGAAGCTCCTGCTTGGCGGGCTATTGAACCGATTAAAGTAGCAAAAAACAAAGCAAATACGAACGTTCCCCAGCTTAGCAAGATAGTTACCAACCATTTTGGATGATTGTTTTGATTTCCGCTTTTGGTATGATGAAATTGCATTTGGATACCCCTTTCACAACATTCATATGAAGCACTATAACCACTACAGTCACTATACGTTCTATAACTGTTATTGTTTCAAATTCCTGCATATCCCACTTCCCTTCTGATTAAAATTGTTGTTTTATTGAGGTGCCTAACAAAAAAAGCGTCCTAGCTTCAGTTGCCGGCACGCTTACTTTCTTAGTATATGAACATATAACGACATTTCAGAGTTATTCGGATTTTCAAACTATATCTTCTGAAGTTGCTGACTCTTTCTTAAAATAAGTTTCTAACTGATCAAAAACTAAGAGCTGTGTGCATCCAACAATTTCACTCCACAACCACATATCCATTGTCTGTAAAGTAAATCCATCAGGAAAATTCTTCATTTTCACAATCATTGAACCTCTAGCCGATTGTTTTATGTACTATAGCCTGTTCTTCTCCATTAATAAAACGTACAATGTCCTCATCAAATTCAATTGGTTGATTAAAGGCATATCCTTCTTTTAAAGCCCTAATAAATAAATTAGGATCAATCTTTTTACAGCTTATAAAGAACATGGCATATTGTTCATTTTTGTCTCTAAGCAATTCGAAATTAATCAACAATATGTATAAATCTTAATCTGATAAATTTAATTTAATGAAGACGTCTCTTGTGAGCAAACGCTGACTACAAAAAATATCGCTATTAAACAAAAAAATTAATACTATTCCATTACACTTATAGGGAAAGTTATAAAACCTGATGGAGAATACCCTACCACCAGCATTGCCAAGGCCGTTCGCCTCGTAGAAAGGACCTTTAACGATTACTCCCGAGGCATATAATGAGAATCCAACTAAAAGACCGTCGCCTCTTAGTAAACTCACAATAACAACGATTATAAAATTTCTCAAGGAACGATCAGCAGCCCGTTAGCTACCCCTGATTAAAGATAACCTGTTACCACACTGTTACGTTAGAACTTCCACTACTTTGATATCCCTCTGTCGCTAAGACTTGGTAAGACCAATTACTGCCCAGATTCATCCCATATCTCTTCCATGCGTTAACGTGATTGCTGAAAGTGATTGTAGCGTTGCTTCCAGTTGGTCTCTTCGACTGGCGAACACTCCAGTACTGCGTAAAAGTAGTTTTATCGCCATCAATGGAAGGTGCATCATAACGTGTAGTTGTGTACACGTCATATGTACCCCCATCACTGTAAACCGTACCTTTATACGTTCCAGTAGGTCTATAAGTACCCCATGAATCCACTACATAATATTCAATGAGAGGTGCTCTCGTCCAACCATATAAAGTCAAATATCCATTGCCATTCGGCGCCCAAACTCCGGCATTATAGTTTATTGTTCTAAATGGCGAGCCTGTAGTCCAGCCTTTACCAACAACGAAATTTCCAGTATTAGACCAATTAACACTGTAATTCCCGCCAGATCCATTGACTGCGTTTACTGTTCCGCCCCCATCAGTCCAATTTTGCCAGTAGTCTGTGCCAGCTGCAGAGGCGGTTGCCGAAAACATGCTGATACTCATTAAAGCTGCCGTTAATCCAACTAAGAAATTCTTTTTAAATTTAAACATATGTTACCTCCTATAATATTTTTTCTGACTTTAACATGAGGTAGCACTCGTATATATTTAAAACATTCTTCATTACTAACGCCAAAGCTTTTGATCGTTCTCTTCAATATAATATCACGAATTCACGAGCAGATATTATTAATATTTGTAATTTAATTACAAATACCTAAAAAATTATATTATAAGTGGTCTTGGTCACCATAGCCTGATCCTTTTTTCGCAGAATCACAATTCTTGTTTCTACATCTGATGGAGTAATATCTGTAATTAATCCGCATTCGAACCATTTCGTATAAAGAAATATACATTAGAGATTGTGAAGTCATTGTAGCTGTTTCAGATGGTGTTCCTGATTTTTGAGGCTGTTATGGAACGTTTTATGTCCAAAAGATCAGCCCATATACTGTGTATTTGATGTTATCTACAAAGACGGTCAGTCAATTGCAGCTAAGCCGCTCACTGAACGTAAGACAATTCCAAAACTGACTTGAACTGTAAAGTCTTTGTTATTGAGGGAATTCAAGGAAATGGACTCGCTTACTTCAATCTGGCCAAAGAAAAGAATTTAGAGGGGATCGTACTCAAGAAAGCTGACTCCCCTTATGAAATTAATAAACGTTCTCATAATTGGCTGAAAGTGATTAATTATGATTACACCGAAGTTCTCATAACCGGCTACACTAAGAAGGATATAAATTCTTTCTGTCTTACCCTGATGGAACTGCAACTGGGTTTATGGAATGTATGCCACAAGCAGAACGAGTCAAGTTTTATTCTATGAAACAAGTAAAGTCTGAATCTGTTGATTATATATTTATTGAGCCTATCTTATGTAAGGTTAAGCACAGATTTAAGACTAAACACGGTAAACTCCGCATACATCCTTCGAATCCTGAAGAGTATAAACTCTCTGTTACATAACTTCTTAGTGCCAAGCCCTATAAAGCTTAATGAAAATTTAGTACATAGTTTAATTAGTTTATTTAATTTTCATCTATTCATCAAAGCTATTAGGGTAAACGATACTTTCTACAAATCCAATCTCCTTTCCCTTATTGCGAATATCCATTCATCCCTCATAGCTGTACGCCCATATTTCTTTAGAATCCCTCAGCTCGCCACAGTTCCCTGTTATAATGAACTCTCTAACACTAATGATCATCTGCCACACGTTACCTCCGTGTGAGAAGCCGTTTGGATCGTGGCGTAATTTATACGGATAAACGTCTTCTCCCGTGTAATTATCAACAAAGAATAGCTGTGTTCTGAATTTGACATACGCTTTTTGATTGGATTGTCCTGAGATGTTTTCTTTGCTATAGAAAGTTCGACGCTCAATGCTTGTGATAAGCTTTATCAGGTCATTAATATCATTCATCGTATAATTTGCCCTTCCCTTACCCCTTTCAATAAAATAAATATTTTTATTTTGATTCTAATGTGATTTTTTTAAAATCCTTTTTAGTTTCCTATATTTCATTTCACATTTCTTCTGAATTTTTTTGCGAATTGGACTTTTGATAAAGTCATGGATTATACACTAGCTGCTGTAATTTGGTTTGTATTCAAGTCCAAATCAAAACAGACTGAGTATCATGATCACTTCGAAGAAAGACGCCGCCATAGAAACTAAATCATCCTTCTATGACCGTTATCGATACGTGTGTTTTTCCGATAACGACCCATCCTTATATGTTTAGTTAAAAAACTATCTTTTATTTAGACTTGTTCAGCTTGTCGTATAGTATCTAACAGTTTCTTTTTCAAATGTTTTTATGTGATTGCATTCGAATCAAACCCTTACTCTTGTTTCGTTTTCAAATTCATTATTTAAAGCAGCTGCTTATTCAGAGGATTTCTCTAAAAAATCTCTAATTGTCTTAGGAGCAATCTTTATAGCTCTAATGCTAGGTATTTATCAACTCCTTTCCTTTATCGGTGATTACTTTAATAGGCTCAATTTAAATATTGGACTTATCATCTTACTTGAGATCGCTTTGATCATTGTTTTGGTATCTATTGCAGTAAACTTAATGAAGCTTATTGCGAATCGGTTAAGGAAAACACCTCATGGAAAAGAGCTTTAACTCTTTTCCTTTTTTATGCTAAGTGCCCCTCTCTATTGGTCTCTTATGTATGAAATCAAATGCAATATTAACTTTCTCAGGTTCCATTTCCTCTGTTTCTCGCTGCACAACAATAATTAGTTGGCCATTTTCCTGACGATCCATGCTCTGGACTGAATATCCTTTAGCAGCGTAATATTCACCAATAATCTCATCTACGTAGTTGCTATGCAGATTTGTTTTTATCACTAGTGTACCATCCACTTATTTTATTTTTATTCTTTATTGGTTTAAATGTATTCTATACTCAGCTGAAATAAGGATTGTCTTTAAGGAACAGTACTTCCTCTATCTGTTGACCACGTGAGTCAAAGTGAAAATCAAAAATCGCTATAGCTTCTTATTATTCATACTGTAAACATCATTAACCCCCCCTTACAGATTTCAATAGTAATAAAAACATCTTAATATCCGCATTTAAATGACATTAACCGACACACAATTTCCATATGTATGGTATTAATATCACTATTTCCCTAATCCACAAAACCATATAATGTGATTGCAAGAAGAAAATTATGGAAATGGGGGATTTTACATGAGTTACAAAAAAGCATTAACAGGTGTTGCATTATCTGTAGGTTTACTTGTTTCAGCATCTCCAGCGTTCGCTGCAAGTACAAGCCCGGATCAGGTAGTAGCAAATGTTGCAAGTGATGATTTTAAAGCTCAAGCTATCACATGGGATCTACCTAGCACTACAGGTATTTTTGCCAACACATTTGAACAAGACGGAATCCGCTGGTATTTAAAAAGCATTACAAAAGTCTCGGAAGGATATTGGATTGGCCACTACGAAGGTGTACGAATATAAGATCGTAATTGGGGGCTTCTGGCTCCCTTTTTTAACTTCATCGTCCAGACCTTCTGGATTATAATTGTAAAAAGCAGTGATTCATCTTGAAACTTAATTGCCATTACCTTTAACCTCTCAGAGTTTCTTTCTAAGGCCATTACGCACTTGTTTAATAATATGTCTGGTTTTAAAATGCTTTACTTCCTCTTCAATACATCTCTCGGGAGCATCATTCCGCATTCAGAACATTTGTAAATATCCATATGTCCATAGTTCTAATTCACTTTCGCCGCAGCTAGGACAAATAATATCTTCGACCCGCGCCCTTCAATAACTCAGTTTTGTTGCCGTCTCCGAAAATAACAGACGTGCTTCTTTCTTTTTCTCGTTAACGATGTACCATAGCCTTCCAGCAATCCTATTTCTCCGATGAATGTTCCCGCCCTGTATGGATTCCATAGCTCCGTTTCCTTCTGCTTGACGATTTCACCAGCATACATTATTTTCATGATTGCTTATTTCTCTTTGATCAGTTTCCGTCATAAGTGCCGCTGTAGAGCTGTCGGTGACACAAACCAAAACACCATTACACTGACGACGCAATACCCAATAACCATCGATGGTTAGGCTCCTTCCTTTTTCATCCCGATAATGCATCTGCTCGCCGTCCCATACTCTGAATGCTGTGTTCATTGCGCATCCTCCTATATATATCTTTTGATCGTTTTTAAAGCGAATGAAGCCATGTTTTTCATATCTACTTTGTGAAAACACTTTCTATCTTCTGTATCGCACAGAGGGATTTTTATAGCTATGTTGGATTGTTCATAGATTTTGTATGTGCCGGTTTTCTGTTGCATAATGCACATGGTTTACTTTCTGTTGATGAGATCCTACTATTTTCACGCTATTTCCTCCTTAACGCCCTTGCTGCCGCCGCATTTAGAGCAGCAGGCATCTAGGCGGATTTATATATTTAAACGAAGTTCACCAAATGTTAACAAAAAACCCCTTGGATATTTTTGTATTATATGTAATAATACAAGTGTATTAAAAAACAAAAGGAGTGTTTAAAATGAGAATGAAAAAAGTTTTAGCTGGTTCTGCTTTATCCCTTGCTTTGCTGGTATCAGCTGCCCCTGCTTTTGCTGCTAGTCCAGATGGTACACATTCTGAAAATAATAGTGTTGCTTCAAGTGATTTCAAAGCTAAACTTTATACAAAAGAAGAAACAAATGACTCCGGCATCTTTATTAATACGCATACCGATGCGGAAGGAGTCACTTGGTTCCTGAAAAGAATCAATAAAAACAGCGATGGAACTTGGACAGCATATTATGAAGGTCGGAAACTTTAGCCATTAGAGAGGGAGCTTTGCTCCCTTCTATTATTCTTATTTAAAAAGAATAGTTTTCCACTATGTGGTCTCATAAGTAAGAAATCAAATGCAATATCAACTTCCCCTAATTCCTTCTTTTCTGTCACTCGCTGAGATCCTCAATGTTCTCGACTGATTCACCCTTAGCTGCAATATTAGTAATTGATCATACCATTGATGTGATTGCTGTATAAGGTTCGTCTTTAAAATACAAGCCTCCATATATGAAAAACGATGGACTCTCCATCTTCATTATTAAAGAAAAAAGTGCTTCATCACAACAACTATTTCTTATAAAAGAATAAAATAAGTGATCGTTTTCATCTTTCCTGTTACGAAAACTCTACTCAAGCCAGAAATCATTTTGTTTTTTTAAAAAACATTCTTGATTTTCACATTTATATAAGCACTCATAAAACATTAGATCATATCCATTTACTAAAATGCCGGTATAACAGCTATTATATGGAGATTTAACCACCAAATATATGGGGGCATATTTACATCTAAATACTCAAAAATAAGAACAAACGTGCCTATTGCACTTTCATTCCACACCCTACCCAAATTTTCATTTTCCTAAATACGACTCAAAATCACCCTATTTTACATCGTAATCGCTATCGTAAAACCGTATAATACCAATGTTTTTCTCTCTTAAAATTTCCTCTTTTTCTTCAATATTTACTTAAAGCAGCCCCTTCCCTCTACTCCCTCTTACGTTTTACGATCGTTTAATTATGACTTGATTGTATTTGTTGACAATTTGACAGAGAAATTTAATGCACTTCTAACTTTTTTAATTGCAATAGGAATTGTGATTGATCCCACAACTCAAGGCATTTCTGACAGTGAACAAGCAATGGATTACGAATCTCTACAATAAACCCCTACCTTCTCTTAATTGAGGAGGGTATTTTTTCGTTTTTAAGATAACATTAATCTTCCTTATTCATTTAAATATGATAAAATATTACATATTTAATATAGGAGGGCTTGTCTTGGAGCAATTGATCTCTTCTTCTAAAGTCGGAGTGAAAATAAATGAGTGGTATAAATACATAAGATTGTTTAGTGTCCCAGATTCGGAAATATTGAAAGCTGAGGTCGAGGAAGAAATAAGGCATATGAAAGAAGATCAAGATTTATTGTTGTACTATTCTCTCATGTGTTTTCGCCATCAGCTGATGCTGGATTACCTTGAACCCAAAACAATGAACGAAGAACGCCCTAAAATTTCAGACTTATTAGAAAAGATCGAAAGTAGCCAAACTGATTTGAAAGGAATTCTTGAATATTATTTTAACTTTTTCCGGGGTATGTATGAATTTGAACAGTACGAATATCTTAATGCCATAAGCTTCTATAAGCAAGCTGAGAAAAAGCTATCACTTGTCGCAGATGAGATAGAACGAGCAGAATTCCACTACAAAGTTGCAGAGATTTATTATCATATGAAGCAGACACACATGTCGATGCATCATATTGTTCAAGCAATAGAGAGTTATAAAGCACATGAAACATATACTGTAAGGGTTATTCAATGTTCGTTTGTTATTGGACTTAACTATTTAGATATGGAATATCCTGAAAAAGCGATTCCTCATTTTAAAGAAGCTCTAGACAAAGCAAGAGACATCGACATGCCACGTTTAATCGGTTCGTCCCTATATAATCTTGGCTTATGTTTATTT
Organism: Bacillus sp. PK3-037; assembly: GCF_054161355.1. Lineage (NCBI taxonomy): Bacteria > Bacillati > Bacillota > Bacilli > Caryophanales > Bacillaceae > Bacillus > Bacillus sp. PK3-037. Next base: position 2,183,647 of record NZ_CP096408.1, read on the forward strand.
GCTGAGGAAGCTTATGAAAAGGCAGCTGAGTACTTTAAAGAAGGTATACTAGTATACCAAAACAACGGGTATGAGCATTCAAATCGTTTATTAGATATCTTGTTAATGTTATCAAAAACCACATTTAAAATGAGGAATCAATCAGAAGCAATTTCTTGGTGTGCGCATGGTCTGTCTTTATCCAAGAATTTAAATGATGAATTTATGGCTAAAATGTTTGAATCCATTAATGCCTTATATGTTGATGACGACAAAGAAAAATTAAATTCGATTCTAAATTATTTAGAATCGAAATCAATGCTTTCAGACGTGGAGGATTTAGCCTTAGATGCAGCGAAGTATTATAATGAAAAAGAAGACCATAAAGTAGCTAATGTTTTTTATGAGAAAGTGCTTTATACCCGTAAACAAATTCAGAGAGGGGATTGTCTTTATGAAACTTAAGCATGCATCTGTCTTTATTTTAGCCATTGTTTTAATTGGATTTGTCAGCATTTATTTAACTAACACTCAAAAAGATGTCCAAGAAGCACGTAGAGGGCATACAGCAAGTATTGGTTATTTCACTGATGGACATTCATTTGAAGTTGCTAGTAGAGGTCATACTTCATAATATGTATCATTCCCCCTTCAAATTTTGAAGGGGTTATTTTTACGGTTTATGTCCACCAGTTAGACCTGCTTTCTGAAGCGCATTCCTGCAGGTGTATAAGAAACTGCTCTCAGAATCACTTCCGATCCATATTTGTTTCTATCCCATTCATTATAGACCCGAGCTTTCTTCTTTCAAATAGGCTTATTTGCTGATTAGAGTTATCTTCAATATTAGACAGAGTAACTGAGATACTTCGTACTTCCATGATTCTAATAAGAAGATTCGTTATTATCATTATTTTGACTGATGTTCCCTTTTAAAAGAATCATGTATGATCGGTATAGAAAACGTTTTCAAAGAAAGGGGATACCAACATGTCTAATCGTATGAAGCGAGTGTTGTTGCTTTTTGTCACTGGATTGTTTATGAGTTTGTCTGCAGTCACTTCTACTGCCTCGGCTCAAACCGGCGGATCGTTTTTTGACCCTTTTAACAGCTATAACTCCGGATTATGGCAAAAAGCAAATGGTTATTCGAATGGAAATATGTTCAACTGCACTTGGCGTGCAAATAACGTCTCAGTGACGTCATTAGGTGAAATGCGTTTGGCGCTAACAAGTCCATCTTATAACAAGTTTGACTGCGGGGAAAACCGCTCTGTTCAAACATATGGCTATGGACTTTATGAAGTCAGAATGAAACCAGCTAAAAACGCAGGGATCGTTTCATCGTTCTTCACCTACACAGGTCCAACGGATGGAACTCCTTGGGATGAGATTGATATCGAATTTTTAGGAAAAGACACAACAAAGGTTCAATTTAACTATTATACAAATGGTGTAGGAAACCATGAGAAGATTGTAGATCTCGGATTTGATGCAGCCAATGCCAATCATACGTATGCGTTCGATTGGCAGCCAAACTCTATTAAATGGTATGTCGATGGGCAATTAAAACATACTGCGACAAGCCAAATTCCGACAACACCAGGAAAGATCATGATGAACTTGTGGAATGGTACGGGTGTAGATGAATGGCTCGGTTCCTACAATGGTGTAACACCGCTATACGCTCATTACGACTGGGTGCGTTATACAAAAAAATAGTGCCAAATGTGATAAGAGCCTGCTGCCTCAATATAGCCAGGCTCTTATGATTGTGAAGTTCCTGCAGGTGTATAAGAAGCTGCTCTCAGAATCGCTTTCGTGCCATATTTGCTTCTAATCCCATCCATAACGAACCCAAGCTTTCTTCTCTTTTCATTATCCACTTCAAATAAACTCCACTGTTGATTAACTTCATCTTCAAAATTTTATAACGTAACTGAGATGCTTCTCGCTGTCTTACCCGAGTAAAACTTATGAAAGAGCATTCGGTGAAACCCACCGCCAAGATCATCTTTACTGTAACCAATTCCTAGACATATTGTTCGACCAACTTTGTTGTTTGTACGTGCCCTTCTTGCGACTTCCTCACAAATCTCCAGAAGAACAGCCTTAATCTCTTCTTTTCTTGTATAATCCCCTCAGTAAAATCTGACTCTTGCCAAATCTGACCCTGCATCAACAGAGCACCTATTTCTGATAAATCAATTCCATGTGCATGGTAGTACAATTGGTTTCCCATTATTGCAAACTTCTTTTCAAGCAGCTCTAAAGGACATTTAGCCAACTGACCTACAGTTGATATCCCCATCCGGTTCAGATTTCTTTCCATTCTCCCTCCTATCCCCCACATTTTAGACAATGGGTGTACTTTCCAAAGTTTATTTGGCATATCTTCATATCTCCCACGTCGATACCACTCTTAGTCTTCTTACTCTCCAGGTCAAATGCAAGCTTACTAAGCAACATATTGTCTCCAATGCCTACTGTGCACATAAGCCCGAACTCTCTCCACATACTGCTTTGGATCGCCTGGCCATTTCTTCAGGATCTTCTTTTCCTGCATCTAAAAAAGATTCATTAATTCTGTTGTTAATTAGTTTTTACCATAACATATAGTTCTATTAATCAATTATAAGAAATTTGTTCATCCTAATGGTTGAGGAGAGTCAACCTCATTTTATCTTCATTCCTTATGATATTTAGTGACATAATTATGTAAAAGTTGTCCTCACTCATGCGAGTCAAAGGGCTTTTTAGTGCTCGTTTGAAAACCCTTCATCCGGATATCTCAATACATCCTTTTCTATACAGGCCTCTGATCACTTGTTCCTCGGTTGATGCCTTTACAAATAATGCTGTGCTTCAAATAGATTATAGGCGAAGTTAATGTTGCTTTTCATCTTGAACGAGACAGTTCAATGATCTAAAGTTGTAAATCGAGCTATAAACAAAGCATCCCGGATGTTACTCTATCACTAAGTCGTAAACTCCTCGTTTGATTCTATAGACAAATTACTTCTAAATTTGCCGTTAATATAACGGCTTTTTCTCATTTCTAAGTAGATAAGCGAATCTTGTTTACCTCCATACAATAGTACTACATTTTTCACTATTGTCTCCTCTGCCCTAGCAAATAAAAAACGGCAGGAATTCTATTCCTGCCGTTTCATATTGTGTACGATTCCGAATGAGCCGGAACAGACACCCCTTCCCTGATTATGTGAGAAATAATAGAGTACGTACTACTTCAATTTTTAAGTTGTCCCACCTTCGGAAAGCTGTATGGGCAAATACGTTTCAAGTGGTAAATCATCAAATTCGCCTTCAATTTGTTTTTCTAAAATCTCAATGGCCGTTTTGGAGATTAATTCAACCGGCTGTTGGATCGTAGTCAATTCTGGCAGAATAGCCTGAATGGTTTCTGTTCCGTCATAACCAATCACTTTTAATTGACCTGGAATGTCTTTTCCACGTTTTTTGGCTTCCGTAATGACTCCGGCAGCTATGATATCATCACTGGCAAAGATTCCATCAACTGCAGGCTGTTCATCAAATAGTTTTGAAATGATGTTCCGATAGTTTTCATGAAACGGCACTTCATATGTAATAGGCTGTCTTCCGTATTCACGCATAACATCTTCATATGCTTTTCTCCTGAGATTTGCAGGTGTTTCAAGTTCAATCGGCCCATTGATGTGAATGATGTGCTGACAGTCCTTTTGTATCAGTAGTTCTGCTGCCTTTTTTCCTCCAGCAAAGTTATCTGAGCCTACGACAGGAACTTTTTCCGATAAGTAATGGTCAATTGCGACAATCGGCAGATTTTGCTGGTGGTAATTGAGTATTCCCCGGTTGTAAGTAACGGCGATGACGCCATCCACTTGATTTCTAATCAGCATTTCGAGATATTTTTCTTCTTTATCTATTCGATTTAAACTGTTGCAAAGCAGCAGTTTATAGCCCATGGACGTGCAGATGCTTTCAATATAAAAGGCGAGTTCACCGAAAAACGGATTGCTGGAGTTTGGAATGATAAGCCCTATTAAATTGGTACGCTTACGAAATAAAGAACGGGCCAAATCATTTGGAAAGTAATTGATTTCTTCCATCGCCTTGTAAACTTTATCTTTTGTTTTTTCGCTAATATAGCCGCGATTATTTAATACCCTCGAAACGGTTGTAGATGAAACTCCCGCTATTTTTGCAACATCATGAATGCTAGGCTTCATTCCCTTTCCCCCTGCTTTACTGAAATGGCTTACAGTACTCATCACGCACTTATTTTAGAGAATCGGACTGACATGTGCAAGGATTTTCCATAGATCATATTGCAATACATAGGTTTGTTCTTTACATTTAGAATTATGAATAAATTTATGTCAACCGGTTGACACATGGAACCGGTTGACATACAATTCTTTTTGAAAGCGCTTTTACATTTTTGTGCAAAAGGAGGGAAATTAATGAATATGAAAAGATTAATGTTAGGAAGTTTGTTGTTGCTGCTCATGTTTGCAGTCTGGGGTTGTAACAAAAGCGACAGCGCAAACAGCAGCGGAAAGAAAACGATTACAATGTGGGTGCACGTATCGGATGATAATGAGGAAGGAAAGGTATATCAAAAGCGAGCGGATGCTTTTAATAAAAAGTACGCTTCAGAAAATGTCGAGGCGAAAATTGAATTCATTCCCCGAAGCGGTAACGGTGGAGGTTATGAAGACAAAGTGAATGCGGCATTAACAACGAACACCCTGCCTGATGTCATCACTTTGGACGGACCAAATACTGCGGCTTATGCGAAATCTGGCGTAATTGCACCTTTGGATGAGTTTATTAAAGACCAGGATGATTTATTGCCAAGTATTAAGCAGCAAGGCACCTACCAAGGGAAACTGTATGCCATCGGCGTCAGTGAATCGTCAGTCGGCATTTACTATAACAAAAAAATGCTTAAGGATGCCGGAGTTGATTTGAAAACGCTACCAACAGTAAAAGATCCTTGGACATGGAAAGAATTTCTTGATCTTTGCAAAAGGCTGAAAAATAAATACGATAAACCAGCTATCGATATGCAATTACAGTCAAAAGACGAAATATTGACTTATGCGCTCTTACCGTTTGTTTGGTCAGCTGGCGGGGATATTCTTTCAGAAAATGGAAAAAAAGCGGATGGCGTCTTTAACAAAAAACCAACCGTTGAAGCGATGACGTTTATACAAACGATGCTTAAAGAGGGCTATACAACACGCACCCCTGTCAAACAAGCGTTTGAAACGGAGAAATACCCGATGAAGATGAGCGGCGTGTGGACAATAACCGATCTGAAAACAAACTTTTCCAACGTCGATTATGGAGTGATGCCATATCCTGTATCGCCAAAAACCAAAAAGCTTGTCTCTCCTTCAGGAAGCTGGCAGTTCGCAATGACACAAGCGTCTGAAAATAAAGAGTGGGCAGCAAAATTAGTAGATTGGATGACGAATAAGGATTCCAATATTGAATTGAGCCGATCGATCGCCGCCCTGCCTGTACGTTATTCATCAGAGAAAGTGCTGACAAAAGAATTTTCTTATGAAATGAATGTCTTTATGCAGCAGCTGAAACAAACAGGCCATGCTCGTCCGGTGACACCGGCATATCCGCAGGTAACTCGAGCATTTCAACAAACAATCGATGACATTAGCTTTTATGATCAAAACCAGGATATTCAAAACGTGCTAGATACACGTGTAAAAGAAATGCAATCTGCCATCGATAAGGCAAACTAACAGGTGGACGCCATGAATAAAACCATATTGAAAGAGACTAGGCCGGCCTTTCCATTAGAAAGAAAGACAGTGAATAAAATACGCTGGCGGGAAAACGCAGTCGCATATATGTTCTTAGGGCCTGCTTTGCTTATTTTATTCATGTTTCTTGTGATTCCTTCCATTATGGCTGTGTACTACGCATTTACAGATTACTATTTGTTAACGCCTGATTTGCGTAAGTTTATCGGCTTTGATAATTTCATCAAACTTTTTCAGGATCCAATATTCTTAAAAAGTTTGGGCAACACCATTACATTTGTCGTCGTTTTGATACCGCTTCAGATCGGGACAGCACTTGGGCTTGCCCTCCTATTGAATAAAAAACGCAAAGCCAACGCTTTTTTCAAAGTCGCATACTTTAGTCCTGTCGTCATGTCACTGGTTGTCATCTCCGTTTTGTGGATGTACTTGCTGAATCCGAATGAAGGTATGATAAATAATGTATTGGCGCACTTCGGTCTATCACCACAGCCTTTCTTGACGAGCCCTAAGCAAGCAATCTTTACGATCGTTGTCGTTTCCGCTTGGCAAGGAGCAGGGTTTCAGATGCTCATCTTTTTAGCTGGTTTGCAAAACATTCCCGAGGATGTCTACGAGGCGGCGCAATTAGATGGCATGAATAAATGGCAGCGTTTTATTTACATTACATTACCTTTGTTAAAACCGACATCTGTTTTTATCTTTATCACAACGCTGATCAGCGCGTTTAAACTCCTTGTTCAGCCCATGGTTATGACTCAGGGCGGACCAGTCAATTCAACGATGACGGTTGTCTATTATATTTATCAAACTGGATTTACCGATCGGATGGTCGGATATGCAAGCTCGATCGCGCTCTTGTTTGGAACAATTATTGGATTGGTGACACTCGCACAACGCAAGTTGGTTAAGGAGGATGAAGACCATTGAGACGTAAGTTCGGGCCTTTGACAATTCTGGAGTATACGTGTCTTGTTTTGCTGGCCGTTCTATTTATCTTTCCGCTCATTTGGATGATTGCATCTTCAATGAAACCGGAAGCGGAAATTTACAATAATATGAACAGCTTCAAAGCGTTTCTGCCCTCTCTTCATCTGGCAGAATGGTTTTCATCCTATAGGGAAGCGCTGACTCGGTTTGATTTGCTTATGTATATTGGTAACAGTCTTTTTTATGGTGTGTGCGTAGCAGCCGGATCTGTTGTGATTAACGGAATGGCAGGGTTTGCATTCGCCAAATTGCAATTTTCAGGGAAAAAGATGCTCTTTGGCATTTTGTTGGCGCTTTTAATTGTACCGTTTGAAACGATTTTAATCTCACAGTTTACAATTATTCATAAAATCGGTTTGGTCGATACACGCCTTGCCGTTATTTTGCCGGCATTAGCGGGGGCATTCAATATTTATTTGTTCAGAAACTTTTTCATGGCAATTCCGGAGGAAATGATTGAATCGGCCAAGCTTGACCGAGCAAATACATGGCAAATCTTCTGGCGGATTATGATACCGATGTCTAAACCAGCTGTCGCCACTGTCGGCACCTTAGCCTTTATCGGCAGCTGGAATGATTATATTTGGCCGCTAATGGTTTTGACGGATAAGTCGAAATTTCCGATTCAAGTTGCGATTACAGCTATCAACAGCACAGAGCCTGTCTACACAAATCAAGTTATGGCTGTATTGACGATTTCCACCATCCCATTGATCTTGATTTATATTGTGGCTCAGCGCTACATTTTGGAAGGTCTTAGCGGTTCAGGAACAGGTATTAAGTAGATAACAATGTTGGGTTAAAGGAGCTGTAGAAATGAAAGGCTCAAAAAGTTTGTATTGGAAACTGAGCGCTTATCTTTTCTTTTTCTTTTTCACATGGTCTTCCAGCTACTCTTTGTTTGCGATTTGGTTGGGACAGGAAGTCAAATTGAATGGATCGGCGACTGGGATTATCTTTTCTGTAAACGCTATCTTTACTTTATGCATGCAGCCTTTATATGGCTTTATCTCTGATAAACTTGGGCTGAAGAAAAACATATTATTTATGATTAGTGTACTTATTGTTTTTACCGGGCCGTTTTATATCTTTATCTACGGGCCGCTTTTACAATATGATGTCTTCCTCGGCGCCATTGTCGGCGGTATTTATCTAGGAACTGCTTTTCTTGCGGGAGTTGGCGCTATTGAAACCTATATTGAAAAGGTCAGCCGAAAATATCAGTTCGAATACGGCAAGACAAGGATGTGGGGTTCACTTGGCTGGGCGGCAGCAACATTTTTTGCAGGACAGCTGTTCAATATCAATCCGAATATCAATTTCTGGATTGCGTCCCTTTCAGCAGTTATATTGGTGGCCATTATTATCTCCATAAAAATTGAGATGACGGATTATGATAAGGAAAGAGCGGATTCAATCCGGTTAAAAGACGTAGGAGGACTTTTTCTATTAAAAGACTTTTGGTTTTTAATGTTGTACGTAATCGGAGTGACATGCGTGTACGGCGTCTATGATCAGCAATTCCCGATTTACTACGCTTCTTTATTTCCCACTTCAGCTATGGGGAATCAAATTTTTGGATATTTAAACTCATTTCAAGTATTTCTTGAAGCGGGCATGTTGTTTTTGGCCCCCTTTATTGTTAACAGACTCGGTCCTAAGAAAAGCTTAATTCTCGCGGGGCTTTTGATGTCTTTCCGAATTATTGGGTCTGGAATTGTCATCGGACCGTTCGGAATTTCATCGATGAAACTTATTCATGCTTTAGAATTACCAATCATGCTGATTGCGATTTTCAAGTATTTAGCCGCCAATTTTGATACACGTCTTTCATCAGTTCTTTATCTTGTCGGCTTTCAATTTGCATCTCAAGTAGGTACATCGATTTTCTCCCCGATTGCGGGTGGTTTATACGACAGTATAGGTTTCCGTCAAACATATCTATTCATGGGAACCCTGGCTCTATGTTTCACAATCATTTCAACCTTTACTTTATTAGATTCAAAGAAAGGCACTGCATATGCTCATCGTTTTCATAAAAACAGATATAGAGAGGATGTCACGAATGGATAGAATCCAACAGGCAGAGGAAGCTTTGAAAAAAGCGGAGGAAAAGATGAACACTCGTTATCGATTAGGGTACCATATTATGCCCCGGGCAAACTGGATAAATGACCCGAATGGGCTTATTCACTATAAAGGAGAATACCATGTCTTTTATCAGCATCATCCGTATGATGAGAATTGGGCCCAAATGCACTGGGGCCATGTAAAAAGTAAAGATCTCATACATTGGGAACATCTTCCGGTTGCTTTAGCCCCTGGTGACTCTTTTGATGAAAGCGGCTGTTTCTCAGGAAGCGCAGTAGATTTCAATGGAAAACTTGCTTTAATTTATACAGGGCATATTGTGATAGATCAAGAGAAAGACATTTTCTATCAAAACCAAAATATCGCTGTCAGTCAAGATGGGATCGTGTTTGAAAAGATTCAGGAAAACCCTGTCATTGCGAAACCGCCGGAAGACAGCTCCCGCCATTTCCGCGATCCTAAAGTATGGAAGCATCGGAACAGCTGGTATATGGTAGTCGGTAATTCAACGAAAGAAAACGTTGGACGAGTTATTTTATACCGCTCGCCCAATTTGCGAGATTGGGAATACAAAGGTGTTCTTGCCCAAAGTGATGGAGATCTCGGCTATATGTGGGAATGTCCTGACTTCTTCGAATTGGGCGGCAAACATGTCTTGCTGATATCTCCGCAGGGTATTGAAGCAGACGGTGATTTATATAAGAATTTGCATCAAACCGGCTATTTAATTGGAGAATATAATGATGAAACCAACGAATTTGTGTATGGCGCTTTTACAGAGCTGGATCACGGCCATGACTTTTATGCTGTACAAACGTTATTAGATGATAAAGGACGCAGAATTGCCATAGGCTGGATGGATATGTGGGAATCTGAGATGCCGACAAAAGCAGATGGATGGTGCGGCGCTTTGACATTGCCGAGAGAATTAACATTGCGGAATGATCATAAAATTTTGATGAATCCTGTGGAAGAAACTAAGTTGTTGCGAGAATCAAACCATCTGGAATGTACGAATCAGTTGATTTCAGGGAATTACTTGGCAAAAACAGCCGAAGAGCTTCTTGAAATTCAAGTCGTGTATGATTTAACAGATTGCAATGCGGAATCAGTAGGTTTGAAGATTCGAGGCCTTGAAGAAGAAGAAACAGCTATCAAATACAACATAACTGATCAAAAGCTCTCACTCGATTGCTCTAAGATGGGGAAATCGCGAGACAGTTTGAGAAATGCGCGGCTAGAAGCAAATGGAAAGCTGACACTGCGTATATTTATTGACAGATCATCAATAGAAGTATTCGCCAACCATGGAGAAATAACGATGACTAGCCGCATTTATCCGAAAAAAGACCGATTGGGAATTGAGCTGTTTTCTGAGAAAGGCGCAGTAAGGGTTGAGGAATTCACCTACTGGACTTTAAAAGACATCTGGAAGGAAGATGAATCGCTTGAAAAAAATATTTTGCATCGGTGAAACACTGATTGATTTTATTCCCGTCCAAAAAGAAAAGGCTTTACAAGATGTCACATCCTTTGAGCGCGTTGCCGGCGGCGCGCCGATGAATGCGGCAATCGCTGCTGCAAAATACGGCGCGCATGCCGTCATGCTGACGAAGATTGCTAACGATCATTTCGGGGATTATATAGTTGGCGTACTTAAAGAAAATGGCGTAGATACTTCTTATATTATTCAAAGCGATGAAGGTGAAACCGGATTGGCATTTGTATCCGTAGACAAGTCTGGGGAAAGAAGCTTTCATTTTTATCGTAAAAATGCCGCTGATTTGCTGCTTTCACCAGATGAGTTGATGTCGGAAAGGTTTAATCAAGGAGATATGCTTCACTTTTGTTCAATCGATTTAGTTGAAAGTCCAATGAAACAAACCCATATCAAAGTTATTGAGGACTTTCAAAAAAATGGTGGAATCATTAGCTTTGATCCCAATATCAGGCTTCCTTTATGGCCTGATGAAGAAAGCTGCCGTGAGACGATTCTCAACTTCTTGCCTCTTGCGGATATTGTAAAAGTGTCCGATGAGGAACTGCAGTTTATCACAAACATTGATGATGAACAAGAAGCAGTCACGTCGCTTTTCACCGGACTTGTTAATGTCGTTGTTCTGACAAAAGGAAGCGGCGGTGCAGCGATTTATTTAAAAAATGGCGAGTCGTACGAACATAAAGGGTTTAAAGTCGCTGTTTCCGATACAACCGGTGCGGGCGATGCCTTTATCGGCGGTTTTTTATCTGAATTGATGTCAATCGGCATATCAAAGGAGACGCTGTGCGAACAAATAAGTAAACATCACCAGCGCTTGCTGACGTTTGCTAATGCAAGCGGAGCTCTCACTGCTTCTGTTAAAGGAGCAATTCACGCTGCACCGGGCAGACAGCATGTACTAAACTTTATTTCGGCGAGGACGGAGATCCAAGAGAAATAAGAACTTAGAAATAATCCACTCATATCACTAAAGAAGAGTGGATTATTTCTCTTGCACTGTACCAACTTTTTAAACCCAATTTAAATTTGTACACTATTAAAACATAACAAGGGGGATATTAATGATAAAAGAAAAAGAGAAAAATGTTAGCCGGAGATGTATATGATCCGTCGGACCCCGAGTTAGCAAAAGACAGACAAAAAGCAAGTCAACTTGTTAGAATTTGCAATCAAACTACAGAAACTGAAGTAGTTAAACGGGTTAATTTATTGAAAGAGTTACTTGGTTCATCAGGAGAAAACGTATATATGCAACCCAATATTAGGTTTGATTATGGATATAACACTTATGTAGGTGATAACTTTTTCGCAAATTTTGATTGGACAATTTTAGATGTATGTGAAGTGCGGTTTGGTGATCATTGTATGCTTGGACCTAGTGTACAAATCTATACGGCTACACACCCACTTCATCCAACAGAACGCAATTCAGGGTTAGAATTAGGAAAGCGATCAGAATATGTGTCGATCGCTTTCTGAAGATTATTGTGATCGTTCGCTAAACCATAAAAAACCTCTAACAATTGTGTATTATCGTCCTTACCCATCTAAGGATCTTTCTCTATAGGTTTATAGCAAACGTCATACTCAATTTCATCTGATGTTTTTTTACTTTCTAAATAACATACCCCGTATTCCTGCAAAAAGTCCTTATAATCTGAAGGTAATTGATTGCCTATATTCATTTTTATTCCTTTGAGTTCTTCGTTTGTATTAATGCTGGGATTTGTTTTTACATCAATTGAAAACTCTTTCAACTTTTATTTGATATTATTGAATCTCGCATTAATACTCCTCCATTTGTATGGAAAACGAGTTAAAGACCTTCTTTACAGTTTTAATCGTCCCAGTCTTCATCCTCTTCCCAATCATCTTTCGCTTCCTGAATCTTATTATAAAAAAATTCAATAAAGCTTTCTGCAGCAGTATCTTTATAACCAATTACCCTATCCCATTCAACTACAGGGCATTCTCCGTCTTTCACTTTATTTGTATCTAGACAGTAAGCAAAGTAATCAACATCTTCAATAACCACAAGTCCATCAGGAAGGCCATAGTGTTCTTTATATTCCTTAGTTCTATTTACAACTGATGCATGATCAAAGTTGTAGCCTAAAACTAAAACACCGAATAAACCACCAGCACCATATTTTTCTAAAAACCATTTATAGCTATTGGGAAGATCGCATTGGAGGATTTCTTCAATGCGATCAATGTTTTCATGACTTGCCCCTTCTGTAAATATAGCATTTTGTTTATTTTCATTAATAAAGTCTTCAACCTTCGAATAAATCATTTAAACACCTCAATTCGCATTCTCAAATTGTTTCGCTCTCCACTTCCAATATCTCTTTCTAAAGCTTTCGTATTGGGCTTTTAAAACCTTATCATTTCTAAAACTTTCACCATCAGACTTAAGCTTATGAATGACATCACTATATTTTGTATGTAAACTGTTCGGGATTTCAAGCATTGGGCCAGGTTCTTCTTGAATCAAGTGATGTAAATTAATCTGTGTGCCATCTTTTGCATAAGGGGCATTCCCGTTTTTCATTAGTTGAAGATTTGTAACGCCGAATTCTGTTTTTTGATTAATATCTATATCTTTCAAAGTATACACTCTTCGGCTTACATCTTTAACTTTCCCCTTCGCCTTTACCTTCCCCTTTATTTCATACGCTTCATACTTTTCTTTATTTAACCATGGTGGATTAATCTTTTGTCCAGTAAACGGCTTTCTTGTTCCATCTGGTAATTTCTTCGCATTAGTCAAAAGTTCATTCTTAAGGTTTTGGCTATCAACCACATTGTATGGTACGTTATCTGCTAGAGCAAGTTTATACTTAGGGTTATACGGAAGCAAATCTGGAATCTTAACGTCCTTCATTTTCTTCCCTGCTTGCCCTGCCTTGTTTATGACCTTACCCGCTGCATCTGCTTTGTTAATGGCTCCTGCACCTTTGGTTCCAAAAACAGCTACAGCCACTGAACCAACAGCATAGGTAACCCATCTTGATCTAGAATAGGCATCTCCATTCACCATATCTTTTTGATATGACTCTTCTATTGCTGCTGAAATAGCGTCATATGTTTTCACTGGATGAATAACTGCATTCCCCAGTGCTGAGAGTGTTTCTCCCGGATCGGTGATGAAGTCCCATATGCCGGTTACAGTGTCTTTACCAACATCATATAAGCCTACTCCTACACCTTTTACGATGTCCCAGGTGATTTCTCCTGCTCCCTCTAGCTGCTTCGCTTGTTCAATTTGTACTGCAAGCTGAACTTGAGCTGGCTCGAGATTCTCGTAGCCTACTTTCTTAGCAATCTCTACATATTCATCTGGGTCAGATACACCGTCATTAAGCTTCTTTTTCAATTCCTTTATTTCACGTTCTTTAGCTTCTTCTTTCTTCACGCTTAAATAAGCTTCAGAATGCTTTTCAATATCGCCTTTTTTCTTATGTATGTCACTTTCTCTATACGCTTTGGCGTTATAGTGAATCGGAGTAGCGTTTTTTCCTTTGCCTGTTGATTCCTGCAGCTTTTAAAGTCTTGCTGAATAAATTGTTCGTTTGGTTCTGTTACAGCGTAGTCTGTTTTTAAATCCTCATCAAGCTTGTTTAGCTTATCAATTGTTTTTTCACGTTTGTCATCTGCGGAAGAAAGTTTGTCTTTGAAGTCTTCTGTTGAGAATATTTCAAGAGGAAGGATGTCATTGATGTCGTTTAATATGTCTTTCATTGCTTTTTTCTGTTCAGACATAATGGATTTTGATTTTGTGTATGCATTCACTAGCTCATGTTCTAAAAAAGATTCTTCTATGTAAGCATCAGACATCTTGGCGTCTTCAAGCTTTGCAGAAACGCTGCTTAAGAAAGCAATCTTCATGTCAATCAGATCAATCCATTGGTCGGTCACGCCAACATGGTCATGATAAAATGCTTTAATGTTATCAGCACCTTTACCAGAAAATTCGCTGTCATCCAGGTCAGTTACGTCTTTAAACGCTTTTCTGAGCTTCACCATTTGTGACCTTAGTTCCTTGTACTCTTTGGTTCTTTTATCCGCTTCAGAAAGCAATGAATCAGCCTCAAATACCTTCATATCATTCTCCTTCCCAGCTCATTCTATGTAAATTTTACCACAAATCTATTTCAATAACAGAAAAAGACAGCCTAAAGTTGACTGCCTTATACATTGTGCTATCTTGTTCTATAATAATTTTCTGCGGTATAGTAGCGCCATTCCCAAAAAGCTTCCCCATTGGAGAGTATATACCGGTCTAGAAATATCTCAAAATTTAAATTTAAAGGTGTATACTCACCCATTTGAAATATAAAGAGATAGTTGGGATCACCTTTATCCAATTTATCTTTGTCAATCAACAAATGGCAGCCTTCTAATAAGTGACCAATTGGGATGCCATTGATCTCTTCAAACAAATCCTCATATTTTAATTCTTCTTCAATCTCTTCAAGGCTAAATAAATAAAGTCCTCCACCTATATTCTCCCCATCAGCTAGTATCTGAAAAATTTTCGCACCATTATGTAATGTAATAAACTTCTGATAATCATCTGGAAGGGTAAGCTGGTGTTTAGCCGCAAAGCTTTGAATGTCATTCAGGGTTGCTTTGTCCTGTGAAAATGTAACGAGGAACTCCATGATATATCCTTCAGGACAAAATAATTTAATGGCTCCTTTTTCATCTAAAGACTTTTCAAACCGTTTACAGTCTTATGAACAAAGTTAGTCAAATAAATCACCCCATATATAAATGATATTATTATCGCAGAATACATGGTAAATGAAACTTAAATACTTTAAGCATTAACAATTTTATTCATGATTGAAGCAGCGTTAGTAGTGAACAAAATATAAGTGTTATTTGCTGTTTTAATCACTACCCTATCCGTAGAGCCATAAGGAAACCCAATCCTAACCGCACTTTTTTCCTCTCCCCCATAGTTTGGATCAAGGAATACATCGTTAATTTCTTTGATTTGAATTTCAATTTTGGATAATTGCCAATTGATTACTAAGTTTTCTTTTGATTTTTCAACTTTAACCCCTATCATAAGCACGTTCCCCTTTTGACTATAAATTCAGTAAAATTTTAACATGACCCGATCAAACATAGACTGAAAAAAGAACATGTTAAGGAAAAATTAAATTCACAATAATTGGATCCCGGATTGTAATTATTCATGTTCTACCGATATAGATAGAGAACAAAAATTCTAAAGAGGAAATGAAGCTGAAGAAAGTAATATTAGGCTTTGCTGCATTCACTTTGAGTTTATCATTGGCTGCCTGCGGCTCAAATGATACTGAAAAAAGTAGTACGAATCTAAAGAAACACAACAAGTTTCTTAGGATGCTAAACAAAAGGAAGCTACTAAAGAAAAAACAGCTGACAAATCCGATTCTAAAGACAAAAAGGAATTAGTGGATGTAACCTTAGACAAGGTTGTTGATGGAGATACGATTAAGGTTAAATACAACGGGAACGTTGATACAGTATGTTACTTACTCGTAGACACTCCTGAGAGTAAAAAGCCAGATTCTTGTGTTCAACCATATGGCGAGGATGTATCTAAATGAAACAAAGAATTGGTTAGCGACGGCAAACTGCAAATGGAATTTGATAAAGGTGACCACCGAGATAAATACGGAAGACTGTTAGCTTACGTTTATGTCGATGGCAAGTCTGTTCAAGAGACATTATTGAAAGAAGGATTGGCCAGAGTTGCATATGTTTATGAGCCAAATACGAAATACATAGACCAATTCAGGAAAGATGAGCAAGAGGCAAAATCAGAAAAGCTTTCTATATGGAGTAAGAATGGTGATGTGACTGACAAAGGATTTAATGCTGTGTTAAACAGAAAAACACTGCGGTTAATAAAGCAACAACATCTAAACCGGCAGCTAAACAGTCTACTACTCCAAAGGCATCAAGTGAAACTTCGACTACTACTGAAAACGAAGCATCTTCAGCGTCAACTGGAGAAACAGAAACGTTTAAAAATTGTACAGAGTTAAGAAAGAAATATCCGAATGGAGTACCTAGCTCGCACCCTGCTTACCAATCTAAAAAGGACAGGGATCATGACAACTATGCTTGTAAACGTTAATTTTGAAAGCCCCTTGTGGCTTTCTTTTTTAGCATGTGATATAAAAAACCCCTCCTCTAAATAGAGGAGAGGAATAATTTATAGAGAACCCCAGATAGATTTACCATCTGTATGTCCGGTTTTTTCATGTATAGTTCTATTTACTAATTGCAATCTGCCTGTATTTTCGTGTGGTGCCATATATACTCTCGTGGAGTTTTCCCATTTTTAATGTCTTGAATCTGATACTTATTGAATTTTTCCGCATGCTCCCAAGTATTAATTGCCTTCAAAGATGCGTTTGCATTCTTAAATTGTGTACCATTTGAAGATTTAATTAGACTCATAGGGAGATTATAATTGTATTTAGATGCAAAACAAGAAAACCTTTATAATTAAATTTCACACCAGTCTTAGAGTGCTTCTTTCCTGCAAGCTTACCATTTCTGACTGCAATATTCTTTGTAGTTGACTTTAACGTTTGCTTAACTAGAAGATTATCTCCGACCCGACTGACAACAGCAATTGCAGGTGGAATTAACCAAGCCCATTGAGCATGATAAGATTCATCTTCCCCTACATCATCAGTTTCTGGTTCAGTGGCGCTTTCAGTCGGAGTTACAACATTCTCTTCAAAATCACTATCAGGAACATTTTCGTCTTCAATGATTTCTTCTTACGTAGCTCCGTCCTCTAATAAATCTTCATAAACAAGAACATCTGCTAAATTATCATAATACGAATCTTCCGAAACATCAGAGTAATCTTCGTATGTATCCTCTTCATACTCGGAATCAACCGGATTTTCATCTGATCCTTGAACTTCTGTTCCAGGTTAAACCGGCTGTTCAATTACTGCGCTTCAGCAAAGTTCGGCAATACAAAAGTTAGCAGCAGAAGCAACTCAAAACGACACTCAAAATCTTCTGATAGCTTTTCATTAAATCCCTCTTTTCTTTAGGATTTTTAACACACTTCCATTCCAGTACAAACGATGTTAAAATAAACAATAATAGGAAGATAATACTTATTTTACAAAAAGTCTTTAGGTTGATCTAGTATAATCTCAGTATCTTCATTTTTAGACTTTATTAACTCTTGAGCAGCTTCTTGTACGATAGTTTTTAAATTATTTGACTTTATTTGGTGTGAGTATGATGAAACAACTGACATCAATACGTCAGCCAATTCAAAAGCCATGTCACCTTGTGCCCCTAAGGAATTATGTTTAATAATGTTCAGCAACCATTCTAGGTCTTCAACACTTTGGATTGGAAAAAGAGAAATCCTATGAATCTCCATAGGGTTCTTATTAACAAGAATTTTTTCGACTTCTTCCTTCTGAATAGCATCTGGATCATTTGGATCAATGCTAGGAATTTTATCAAAATCTAAATTTTCGTCTTGAACTTCTTCATAATCATGTGTGTATAGCTTTGATAAAAATTCATCAAATGAATCTGCAATCTTAAAGTCATTATTTAATTCAAGGTCAAAATAATGAACAGGTGGATTTTCATTAGTTAGACGATAATCTAATGCAACCCAATTGTGTCCATCCCCTTGTATTAACAATAATCTTTGTGGTAGACCCCACTCTTTTATTAGGTATTCACTCTCTAATATGCCTAAATCTTTTCCTATTCCTCTTATATGATCAACTTCAATGTGGTCGTCAGCCCAAGATGTCTCTTGATCTGTTGGGAATGCATTAAAATTAATCAACCCACCATTTTGTTGAATGATCAATTTTTTATATTGTTCAGGCAAAGTTAAGTTTAACTTTTTTTCAACATTCTTTATTTCATTATCACTGATGTCTGTTAACCTAAAAGGATCATATTCACTGCTCTCCCAAAACTCACTCATTGTATTACCTCCTATGGGCTATGTAATGATTCTCCAAGACTATACGCTTTTAAATTCGGAAAGTTTCACCAAAGTTGTGTTGGAAAATAAAACAGGCGGTGATGTTTTTCACTTGAGGTTTGTCTTAGAAGAAAAGCCAGAGAGTATGTGAGGGAAATCTCTGGCCTATAGTGGCTGATATACCAACTATGATACATATACAGGATCCTTTATATGTAGGATGTATTCAAGATAAGGTATATATGTTTAATGACCAGTTTGAGTTACGCCTGATATCTCCTGCTGCTAGAACCAACATTTCTAAAGAGTAAGGAAGCAATCAAAGCTAAAACAAAATAAACAACTACAAACCCGCCCCAGAAGAAAAGCGCTTCATCGAATGGAAATCCAAATAGTCTAAAAATAACCCTGTGAACAATACCGGTAATAATAATCAGTATGCTTGTAGAAATTGCAAAAGTAATATGTTTCATCAAAAACAACTCCTTACGAAAGATTTATTACTCTATCAGAGCAGCCAGCTATTTCTGGATCATGCGTTACACATATGATTGTTTTCCCCATTTTTTTCAACTGATGGAAAAGAGAAAGAATAATGTTCTTGTTGTACTCATCAAGATTTCCGGTTGGTTCATCGGCCAGAATGATATCGCAGGGTTTTAGAATAATCCTAGCTATTGCTACACGCTGTTGTTCACCACCGCTCAACTGGTATACCTTTTTCTTTAAAAAGCTTTTATCTAAGCCTACCATCTCTAGAGCTTCAGATAGCTTGTTTTTGTCAAAGTCTTTTGCGTATGCTGTGGAAAGCAATAAATTCGTTAATACAGTTTCATTATCCATGAGCACATAGTTTTGAAAGATATATCCTAAATTCTCTCTCCTTAACTTCATCACCTCTTTAGATTTAGGATTTTCATAGCCTAAAATCACAACTTCACCTTCATCTGGATAATCTAAGAGGCTGATTATATTTAGAAGAGTGGTTTTGCCAGAACCGCTCTTGCCAACAATAGAAACAAATTCATTTTCCTCTATGTGAATCGAAAAGTTAGAAAGAACTGATTTTCCATCAAAACTTTTGGATATGCTTTTAAGTTCGATCATAATCTGTCTCCTTTTAAAATCTTATTCATGTTTTTCCTGTTCAAATAAAGGCTGAGGAAATACAGAATAATCATCTCAATTCCAATGAACAATACAATCAAGCCTATTAATTCATAGATTTTATAATAAATACTAAAGCAAATTCCTATCAGACAGTTAGACACAGTCGACAATATGATTAAGCTCTTATTTCTAGCCCAGTATGAATATCCAAATATCTCTTTTAGGTAAAGTCGATAAGCATTTGCGCTGTAGTATGACCATATATAAGAGATAAGGAAGGCTACTGACAATATGAGTGTTATTGTTAATCCAATTAGATTCTGGATGAACTGATTTTGAATTCGTGCTATTTGGTCGCTTAATTCTTGATAGACCGATATCGCAGAACCAATCAGCTCTTTTGTATCTGTTTTATCTAAATAAGGGATGATGTGGTCATATGCCATACCTTTTGAGGCATCAGAAAAGAATAAACTTGAGGTTGCATATGCACCTATAACTGATGAATCAACATTATCAGTGAATACTATTGCAATTGGATCAATAATATTGTTTTTATTGTTGCCGAGCATACTATTATAAGTGAAGTATTCTTGATTATTTTGAGTATATATTATTTTGATTTTCAACCGCTCTTTTTTCAGCGTATTCAATGGTTGCTGAATTTCTTTGTTATACATATTGTCTACTTCAACCTTATCGAAGAAAAATTGATCTTTGTAAGCTTTGAGGATTTTTTCTTTGTCCTTAGCGTATTTTTTTGGAACAAGTAAATTCAATGTGTTTTGATCGAAGGTTAACTGTTTTTCAGTAATCGTTTTTCCGTTAATTCCTTTAATGGTGTTTACTTTTAAATAATTAGGACTAATCGTTACGCTTCTTCCGGATGGTGAATAAATTTCATTTTCTTTTGTGGTATTCAATGTATAGAAATAAACTGGAGTTTTCCCATTCATTTTCAGTATTCCATAGTTTTGAGCATCCATTATAAACGCATCTTTATGTCTTTCTAATTCATGATAAAGCTTTCGTACCTTCTCGTTTTTTTCTCTATCAATTTTTAAATCACTGTAGTTTAAACCTGTATTTGCAAAACTGGTTTTATAAACTGTTTGTGTCTTATTCCAATAAGATTGATTGTCTAGCCGTTGTTTTAAATCGAACAAATTAGAGAGGGATGAAGCAAAAATATTAAAAAGTAGGATTGTTATAATTAACTTAAAACCCAATGACAGCCATTGAAACTTTTTAAATGGTATGCCGCCTTTTATCGTGGCGCTTATATTGCTGTTGTTATATAAAATCAAAGTAACAATAATTGTGTATACTATCACTAAGAATGTCGCAATTATTGCATTTCGCATGTACATTTTAACGTACACTGTTAACCAGTCGTTCAGGTTGAATATAAAAGCCAGAATTACAATGAGAAGGGCGCCGCAAACTATGATCATAACAAGTGGTTTTAAAAACATTTTTGGGAAAGTTAACAGTGATTTGGTTTTTGAATATCCCCATAGCTTCTGTAAGAGAAGTTGCTTGCGATTTTTAAGTATGAAATAAAGGATGCCTATAAACAAGATTAACATGGAAAGCAAAGCTAACAAGAGTAATGCGGTGCTGAACACAGCAGAGTCATTTAAACTGATGTTTTCTTCTATACTGACATCGCCATAGTCTGAGAATAGCTTTTTAGCTTGTTCAATTACATCTTCATCCTCGGATGAAATATAAAATCTATTTCCTAACCCTACGTTGTTTATTTGGTTTAAATTGAAGTATCTGATTTTCCAGGTTGATAAAGGGAAATCAATAGTACCAATCAAATTTTTATCTGATTCATTTGCTGTTTTATTGAAATTAGATATAAACCTATCTCTTATTTTGATTGAAGGTTCATCCTTAAGGTTTGAAGCGTAGATATTTAAGGTCTTCTCGTCTAAAAAATTGTATTGAGTAATATTCACGTTCTCCATTTTTGAAAATTCAGCTATATCCTTAATGAAATCATCATTTTTAAAGTGTGCTTTGTTGTAATTAATAATTAGCGTTTGTTTAATAGAGAATAAAGTATAAAAAACTTGCTTATTCAGAGTATAGTGATAGCTGGATATGTTCATTGAGAGTAAAAATAGAATGAACAATATATAAATCGTTTTCTTCATTGGATAGCCTCCATAAAAAGAAATCCGGTGCCTTATATTCAAGTTTTGACGGCACCGGAAGTAGATTAAAAATCACTTTTTTATTGTCTGTTTTATTTCGTATCCCAAAAAGCCCTATTTCCCCAAAGAGTTGCATACACTGAAGCGTAGGTATACCCTTCATCTTTTTTCTTCCATTTAGATGAAAAGAACCTTTCTCCGCCAGCCTGCGCACTTGATTAGAGTCTTTTTAGTATGATTGTAATTGGATTTAACTTGCCCATCTTCGAAATCGTGATACCAAGTACCGCCACCCGCTTTAGTTTTGGTCAATTTCATGATTTGTATTAAATGCCTTGTTTCATCCAAGTTCACTTCTCCGTGTGTAGCCTCATCTGAAGAACTAGCAAAAACGACAGAAGATGATACTAGTAAAGTAGCTCCCAACACCATTGAAGCAAAAACCTTCTTTTTCAATATAACCTCTCCTTTTTGTTTTCACAAGAATATACTGCGTTCTTTCTTGTTAAGTATGAGTATTACACTTAAAAAGTTATGTCACTTCGTGTTGAAAAGACCTTCAATACCAACATGACGAACCACGACAAAAAAACTGATTATGTTACCATATCCCTCCTCCCTCATACACCCAATATAAGGAAAAGTCGGGTTTATTTGATCCCCACAATGACTTTTAATTTTTTTCAAGTTCAAATTTCCTATGAGATTAGAAAGTAAGTGAAGACATAAGGTGATGTAAGCGTGGGAAGTTGAGAGTTAAAATAACGTTTTCGCTCAAATCAGGGATAGATATGCATCATCTAGTTTTAGAGGGAAAGAAAAAAAGCCACTCTTGATTAACAGAGTGAGTTTATGAATGTGTTCTATATAAAACTCTTTAAAATGGGAATTTTATTTAGAGTCAGGAGGAGAAATTTATTCCAACATGCTAGAAACTTACTTGTCTGAATTTTTGATTGTCCCTCGAAAAACTAAGTACTAAAATGGGATATGTTACTAAGAAAGGTGGGATAGTATGGCTAGTTTTAGAAAAAGAGGAACTACATAGCAATACAGAATAAAACATAAAGACCCTTTAACACTAGAGCAAATCGAAGTCTCCAAAAGTGGATTTTAAACAAAAAAAGAGGCACAGTTAGCTGCAAGACAAGAAGAACAAAGATTGATAGGTGATTTAGAAATTAACGGAGGAGAAATCCTTTTAAAGCATTATCTTAAAGATTGGCTCGCTCAATATAAACAAGAAAATGTTAGAAAAAACATTTACATTCTTCACGAACGAAATGTTAATACAAAAATTCTCCCTATTTTAAAGATTAAACTAAAAGATATTAAACCCTTACGTTATCAAAAATTCATTAACTATTTAGCAGACCAAGGATACAAGCAAAAGAACAATTGAAATCATTCACGGGACAATGTTCAACGCTTTAGCTACTGCAGTAAAACCTCTTAAAAAAATTGAAGAAAACCCATGTGAAGGGGTAACAATTCCAAGGGCTAAATCTAAGAAAAAAGAAAAGTTAGAATACATTAAGTCAGATGATATTACCCTCTTCCTTAAAGTTGCAAGACAAGATAATTATTTGTACTATATCTTCTTAAAACTTTACTTGAAACAGGGATGCGAAAAGGAGAAGCAGCTGCTTTACAAAGAAAAGATATTGATCTAAAAAATAACTTCATTAACAAATCTTTAGACTTCCAGGTTAAAGAGGGAGAAGAAATATTCGGGGAAACAAAAACATATGAATCCGAAAGAAGAATTAAAATCAGCAATTCATTAGCAAAAGAATTGACAGCACATATGAACTACTTAAATGATAATAGAATAGTTTTTAATGAAATTTACGAACATGAATTTGACCTAGTTTTTTGCAGACAGGATGGAAAACCTTTGCCTAAGTCTACCCTCTTCAATGCACTCAATCGCATTCTGAAGAAAGCTGGATTAGAAAAAATGCCAATTCATGGTTTAAGACATACTCATGCTGTCCTTCTTCTAGAATCAGGTGCAAGTATGAAGTTTGTTCAAGAAAGACTCGGACATAAAAATATAACCATCACATCAGACGTATACTCTCATATATCTGAGAAGCTTGAAAATACATCAGTGGACGGTTATGAAGAATATATGAATTCACTTATGTCTTAAATTTTTTTATTGTTTTTGGTGGTCAAAAAGTGGTCAAACTAGTTAATTCTAGCTATCTCACTTATTTTGACCACCAAGTTACTAATCTAAAACCCTAATAAATCAAGGTTTATCAAATTAATACTGAGACATATACTGTTCGCGTTCCCAAGGATGAACTTGTGTACGGAACATATCCCACTCAATTTCTTTTGCTTCGATGAAGTGCTCGAATAGGTGCTCGCCTAAGGCTTTGACCATCACTTCGTTTGATTTGAATTCGTCTAATGCTTCAGCAAGTGTTGCAGGCAGGTCGACGATTCCGTTTTCCATGCGCTCTTCTTTGCTCATCACGTAGATGTTGCGGTCGATTGGAGCTGGCGCTTCTAGTTTGTTTTTGATTCCATCTAAACCTGCAGCAAGCAAGACGCTAAGTGCTAGGTAGGGATTCGCAGCTGGATCTACGCTGCGCACTTCAACACGTGTGCTGATACCGCGGGAAGCCGGGATACGGATAAGCGGGCTTCTGTTTTGGGCGCTCCATGCAACGTAGCAAGGTGCTTCATAGCCAGGAACAAGACGTTTGTAAGAGTTCACTGTCGGGTTTGTTACTGCTGTAAAGCTTGTTGCATGCTTCACGATACCTGCAATGAAGTGTTTCGCTGTTTCACTTAACTGAAGATCTGCGTTTTCATCATAGAATGAGTTAACGCCATCTTTGAAGAGTGATAGATTACAGTGCATACCTGAACCGTTCACACCGAACAACGGTTTTGGCATAAAGGTCGCATGCAGACCGTGTTTGCGGGCAATTGTTTTAACAACTAGTTTAAACGTTTGGATGTCGTCACAAGAGCGGACTGCACCAGCATATTTAAAGTCGATTTCGTGCTGGCCAGGCGCTACTTCGTGGTGAGATGCTTCGATTTCAAAGCCCATCTCTTCAAGCTCGAGAACGATATCGCGGCGGCAGTTTTCTCCCAAGTCAGTTGGAGCTAAGTCGAAATATCCGCCTTTGTCGTTTAATTCAAGAGTCGGTTCGCCTTTTTCGTCTAATTTGAATAAGAAGAATTCAGGCTCAGGTCCTAGGTTGAAATCACTGAAGCCCAGGTCTTCCATTTCTTTCAGAATCCGTTTTAAGTTGTTTCGCGGGTCACCTTCGAAAGGTGTGCCATCCGGATTGTAAATATCACAGATGAAACGTGCTACTTTACCTTTTTCAGCTGTCCATGGGAAGATAACAAATGTATTTAGATCAGGATACAGGTACATATCTGATTCTTCGATGCGAACGAAACCTTCAATAGAAGATCCGTCAAACATGACCTTATTATCAAGTGCTTTTGGAAGCTGGCTTACAGGAATCTCAACGTTCTTGATTGTTCCAAGAATGTCGGTAAATTGCAGGCGGATGTACTTGACGTTTTCCTCATTTACTAATTTTACGATATCTTCTCTTGTATACTTTGCCATTTCGTAAAACTCCTCCTCTAAAAGGTAAATGTATATAGCAAAACAGTTGCTAACGGATTAATGAAAGAAGCGGGACATGTCGCCTTGACGGAATGTATTTCCTCTTTGAAAACGGCCGGCTTGCATAAGCTCGTTTTTCAGGAGCTGTCTCAGTTCGTCATCAGACAGATCATGTTTCATTGGTTTCTTCGTCTTCTCATTTTGTTTCTGTTCCGGCTCGGCCGATGCTTTCGCCAGAATTTGTTTAATTCCTGCCATGTTTACACCTTGTTCAATCAGGTGTTTAATTTCTAACAGTTTATCTACATCATGAAATGAGAATAACCGTCTATTCCCTTCGCTTCTAGCTGGAAATATCAGTCCATTTTCCTCATAATACCGAATTTGTCTTGCTGATAATTCGGTCAATTGCATGACAATTCCTATTGGAAATAAAGGCATTGAGCGGCGAATGTTATCACTCATCTCAATTTCCTCCTTTTCTTAACTTAGTTTCATTATAGGTGATGTTATATTTTGTGTCAATAACATGTAAGGATTCTTAACATGAAATTCAGTGAAAATTTTAAACTATTCAAATTAATTTCTTATCCATTAAAGAATCCACTGCACTGCATATGGCATTTTTCACATGCGCATAGGTTAATCCTCCCTGCACATACGCTACATATGGCGGGCGGATAGGGCCATCAGCTGATAATTCAATGCTTGCTCCTTGTATAAATGTGCCCGCTGCCATAATCACATCATCTTCGTATCCTGGCATGTAGGCTGGATAAGGCGTCACGTGGGCATTGATCGGCGATGCATATTGAATGGCCTGGCAAAAGGCAATCATCTTTTCTCTGTCGGAAAACTCAACGGATTGTATCAAATCTGTTCTTTTCGCATCCCATTTCGGGTTTGAAGTGAAGCCCAGTTTTTCAAGGAATCTCGCTGTAAACACCGCTCCCTTTAAGCTTTGTGACACAACGTGAGGCGCCAAAAAGAAGCCTTGATACATTTCCTGGAGCGAATAAAGAGACGCTCCGGCTTCACGGCCGATGCCCGGTGAAGTCATTCGGTATGAACAAGCCTCGATCCATTCAGATTTTCCAACGAGGTACCCGCCTGTTTTGGCAAGACCGCCTCCCGGATTTTTAATAAGAGATCCCGCCATGAGATCGGCGCCTACATGGCAAGGTTCCAGCTCTTCTACAAATTCTCCGTAACAGTTGTCCACAAATACGATAAGATTTTCATTGATTTCTTTTACAAAGCGGATCATTTCTTTGATTTCACTAATTAAGAAAGAAGGACGATTGGCATATCCTTTTGAGCGCTGAATGCCGATCACCTTTGTCTTCGGATTGATAGCTGCAGCGACAGCATCGTAATCTATTTTTCCGTCTTCAGTCAGGTCAACCGCATTGTAGCCGATTTGAAAATCCTTTAGCGATCCAGCATTTTCTCCGCCTCTGACGCCGACAATTTCTTCTAACGTATCATACGGCTTGCCTGTGATATAAAGCAGCTCGTCGCCCGGTCTGAGGACACCGAATAAAGCAATGGAAATCGCATGTGTGCCCGAGATAATTTGAGGCCTGACAAGCCCAGATTCTCCGCCAAACACATCTGCATAAATGCTTTCAAGTGTATCTCTTCCGACGTCATCATAGCCGTATCCTGTAGACGGCGTAAAATGAGTGTCGCTGACCTTGTGTTTTCTATAGCTTTGAAGCACTCTCCATTCATTGCGTTCACTGATTTCTTCTATTTGTTTATGAACGCCGGCAATTTCCGTTTCCACTTCCATTGCTGTTTTTTTTAATAAATCTCCGTGTGTTAAAGTTTCGAACATGTCCTTGTATTCCCTTCTTACATATACTTCTTCAATTCACCGATGATACTTTGCTCTTCTTGTACATATCCTGATATGTCGTACAGTTCGTTTTCTTCATTAAAATGAAAACGGTCAACCATCGTTTCGGATTTGATTCTGGAGAGAAGCTTGCCCTCACTTGCCGGTACCTGCGCTTCAAAAGGCGTTAACAGCTCTTGGCGCAAATAACGCTGGATGGCTTCTTTAAACTTTTCAGCATCCTCCTCAAATCTCGCACTGACCATGATATGATTCTTTCCAACGGACGGGATAAAGTCAGGCAGCTTTTGATCGCGTTTGTTATAAGCCGTCAGCACCGGGATATCATCTGCTTCAAGCTCTTCCAGTAAGCGAAGCACCGTTTTTTCGTGCCCTGTGTACTCCTCATTTGAGGAATCAATCAAATGCAGAATCACATCCGCTTCTTTTACTTCTTCAAGCGTTGAGCGGAATGCAGCGATCAGTGTCGTCGGAAGATCTTGAATAAATCCGACCGTATCTGACAGGAGCACGCTGTAGCCGCTTGGCAGCACCATTTTTCTGGTCATAGGGTCCAGCGTGGCAAACAGAAGGTCTTCTTCATAGCTGTCAGCGCTTGTCAAGCGGTTAAACCACGTTGATTTCCCCGCGTTCGTATACCCGACAAGAGCGATTTGCAGCACACCGTTTTTCTTTCTTCTTTCACGGTAGCGGCTTCTATGGCGAATGACAGCGGATAACTGCGTGTTAATTTCATGAATGCGATTTCTAATATGGCGGCGATCGGTCTCCAGTTTTGTTTCCCCCGGTCCTCTGGCGCCGATCCCTCCGCCTTGCCGGGAAAGGTTGATCCCCTGTCCCGTCAGACGCGGGAGAGCATACTGGAGCTGAGCCAGCTCGATTTGAAGCTTTCCTTCTCTTGTTCTTGCTCTTTTCGCAAAAATATCTAATATCAATTGCGTGCGGTCGATGATTTTCACTTCAATCGCAGTTGCCAAGGACTTTAGCTGGCTTGGTGACAGTTCATCATTAAAAATAAGAAGATCGGCTTCAAGCTCTTCAACGAGCGTCTTCAGCTCTTCAACCTTCCCTTTTCCTATATATGTAGCTGCGTCAGCCCGGTTTCGTTTTTGCGTGACGCTGGTCAATACCGTTCCATCTGCTGTTTTTGTCAGCGATGCAAGCTCTTCCATGGAATTTTCAAAATGCTCATCTGTGATATGCGGCAGCTGACATCCGACTAAAATGGCCTTTTCCTGTCTTGTTTCTTGTTCGTTCAAATGGACGTTCCTTTCTATTGCATATTGGGCAGTAGTATTATCATACCAAACCCTGCATGTGTATACCACAAATCGATTGCTGCGAAAAGCAAGAAATACAATAGAAAAAAAGACCTCTCACAGGAAGAGGTCTATATCGAGCCAGCGGTATCTTCTTTGATTGAAAGATCTTGGCTTTTAATGGTCATCAAATCGCTTTTTAAGTATTGGTCGCCCATTAGAAGTCTCATGGCTTGCGCTCTGATCGATTTTTCTATGACATTTCTGACAAAACGGCCATTGCTGAATTTAATGGGACTTGTTGTGCTTTTGACTGTCATTAAGTAATCCTTTAATTTCCATTCAGCTTCCTGACTGAGCTGGTATTCCCGCTCTGCGATCATTCGTTTCGCAATTTCCATAAGCTGATTGACGGAATAATCCGGGAAATCGATGGAGATGGGAAATCTGGATTGGAGACCGGGATTCAATGATAAAAAATGCTCCATTTCCCGTGAATATCCGGCAAGAATTAAAATGAATTCATGCTGTTTGTCTTCCATATGCTTGACGAGCGTGTCGATCGCTTCTTTCCCAAAGTCCTTTTCGCCGCCCCTTGCAAGGGAGTAGGCTTCGTCTATAAACAAAATGCCGCCTAATGACTTTTTGATTAAATCCCTCGTCTTTTGGGCGGTGTGGCCAATGTATTCCCCGACCAAGTCAGCACGTTCCGCTTCGATCAGGTGGCCTTTTGACAGTACGTTCATTTCAAAGAACAGCCGGCCGATAAGCCGTGCAACTGTCGTTTTCCCAGTTCCCGGATTTCCTTTAAACATCATATGCAGCGCTTGCTTTCCCACCTTCAATCCCTGCTCCGCACGTTTTTGATTGACAAAAATCCAAGCGTATATTTCCTTAATGTTTCGTTTCATTTCCTCCATACCAACCAGTGTGTTCATCTCTTTTTCTATTTCCTTCAAAATGCCGTACTTAGCTTCGTTTTTTTGCAAAGCCGCTTGATATTCCGCCTCTGCCTCAGCATTTGTCAGCACCTGCTTTTGTCCGTTAAGAATAATGTTGATCTGTCCGTTGTTTTTATAAGTCACAGCGCGCTCCAACATTTTCACCTCTCAGTTCTCTCTATATGATATTCAAGCGTATGCCTTATGTGACAAACGCCTATCACGTGTCGAAACAAAATGCTTTTTTTCGGGAACAATGGGGAATCCTGCGCTTTCCCGAGAAATACTTTATTTCTTATTGTATTCACAAACACAGGGTGGACAAACCAAGAGATTTTATTTTCAGCAAATTTGTTAGAACAATCAGCTATGAAGGTGGTATTTCTTCGATGTATAAACCTCAATTAGGATATTTTCAATGCGCAGATATGCTTGTGATGAGCTGGGGAATTTGCGAATTACCAGATATACTTTCCTTTCACTTCAGTAGGTTGACATGAAAGTAAACCCCAGTCTGCATGAACGGCGTCTACTTCAACAGCTGAGCTTCTCTTACTGTTCGTCAATTGTGACAGCTTTTCTTTCGGTCCGTCGAATTTGATTTCTCCCTCCTCAATCAGGATGATTCGTTTACATAAATGTTCAACGTCATCAATTTGATGGGAGCTGAGAAGATAGGATGAAGAAATTTCTGTGTATTCTTCTTTTCGCAGGATATCTAAACCGATTGTCGGCTCATCGAGAAAGAGGATTTTCGGATGATGTATAAAAGCCAGCATTTTTTCGAAAAACACCCGGGGAATCAACTTTCCTGAGAAAAAAGCGTTGACTAATCCTAGGATGATGTCAAATCCCCACACTTCTTCAAATACAAATGCCAATAATCCGATGAAGAACTGGAGAGCAAAATAATAGCACCGAGGAAAAGACTGAGTATAAACGTTAACCCATGCGAACCATTAGTGAGAGATATCAATAGGAAACAAAAAAATGTCTGAACGCTATCTTCAAGCTGACCTCCGAAACCACAGTCGGTCCGTAAAAAGAGACCGTTTGTGTATGTCAGCATCATTTACCCCTCCGCTTTCTGCTGAATTCGATTGAATAACCACCTTTATTAAACCGACTAAAAGACAAACTTTTAGCAACCTTCCTGTCGCATCCTGTTGAATTGTGCGCTTTCCCGAGAAATAATTTTTCGGGTAACAGGGGTTATTTCCTCATTTTTCTGCCGGATGATAATCGTACAAGCAGAAGCGGTCTTTTTTCATATCCTGTAATGAGGTGATGGAGAATGGTTAAAATTTTTATTGACCCAGGTCATGGCGGGTCCGATCCAGGCGCAACAGGCAATGGTCTCCAAGAAAAAACGTTAACCCTGCAAATCGCTTTAGCTTTACGCACGATATTGACAAATGAGTATGAAGGAGTTTCTTTGCTGCTTAGCCGGACAAGCGACCAATATGTCAGCTTAAGCGACCGGACAAATGCTGCAAATAACTGGGGAGCCGATTTCTTTTTATCCATTCACATTAATTCCGGGGGCGGAACAGGTTTCGAAAGCTACATTTATCCGGGAGTCGGAGCACCGACAACGACTTACCAATCGGAGATTCACTCTGAAGTCATACAAGCTGTCGACTTTTCCGATCGCGGTAAAAAAACAGCAAACTTCCACGTATTAAGGGAATCCTCAATGCCTGCCCTGCTTACGGAAAACGGTTTTATTGATACGGTTACTGATGCGAACAAGCTTAAAACGAGCAGTTTTATTCAAAGCTTGGCAAGGGGACATGCAAACGGGTTGGAGCAAGCTTTCAGCCTTCAAAAGGCATCCAACTCAGGGTTATATAAGGTTCAAATCGGGGCTTTTAAGGTCAAAGCAAATGCGGACAATCTTGCAACCAGCGCAGAGTCTAAGGGCTTTGACGCCATTGTGCTCTTAAAGGACGGATTATATAAGGTTCAGATCGGCGCTTTTTCTTCCAAAGATCATGCCGATGCCCTTGCTGCCAGAGCTGAGAATACCGGCTTCGACGCTATGGTCTTCCTAGAATCATAATACTGCTGCGGACGAGCATGCCTGATAAAAAACCCGGTTCCTCTTCATGAGAAACCGGGTTTTTTTATTCAAGAATGTCAACCACGAATTGCGACCATGTTTCCAGACGGTTATAAATGTCTGTTTGTTTTAGTTCAGAAAATTTCATCCATTTACCCGCGATTTGCTCTTTCTCTTTGACTTCCACATGTGAGCCTGGCTTTAATTGAAGCGCAGATAGAATACCGATATGCACTTTGCCGACACTGCTGTCATCATCATTTATCAAACCTAATGTGACAATGGCCTGTTTATTCTCTTCTTCGATTTGCAGTTCTTCATCAAGCTCCCGGTCTGTGTTCAGCTTTAAGACCTCGGCAAAGGATGCAGCTCCTTCAATATGATTCATATGGCCGCCAAAGCCAAGAGAAAGCTTATTGTGAAGACGTGATTCTCCGCCGCCAGCCAGCCGCTCATAAAGGAAAACTTCATCCTCGCGTTTAATGACGACATAAGGAATCGGCTGCTTATAATGAGGATCTTCTTCTGCGTCTCCCCTTCTCATTTCAGAATAGGTCGCCTCAATTTGAGCCATAATTTCTGCTACTCGGGCATCTTCACTGTTTACGCCTTGAAAAGTCAATTTTTCTTTTTTAAACACTTCATCGCGCGGAGCGACCAAGATGATTTCATCCATTTTTCCCATGATTACTGCGTCCTCCTATTTCAACCTTCAAGCCGAAAAGAGCAGATATTATATCTGCTCTTTTTCATCATCAAAGAAAAAGTCATCATCTTTGATCGGCTCAACGGTCGCTTTTTTGTACCCGTTCCCCTTCATGGAGAAGAAGTCATGTGATTTTGTTTTTGTATTTAATCCGTTTAAAACGATCGGATTAATGTCTTCCTCTTCAAAGTAAGGATCAAATCCAAGGTTCATCAGCGCTTTATTCGCATTATAGCGGATGAACTTCTTGACATCGTGCGAGAGTCCGACTTGATCGTATAAGTCCTCGGTATACTCAAGCTCATTCTCATAAAGCTCATTCAAAAGGTCAATGGCAAATTCGCGAAGCTCTGCTTTTGTTTCTTCTGTCTGCTTATTGTAGATTTCTTGAGCGAGAAGTCCGACATAAACACCGTGAATCGCTTCATCACGAAGGATCAGGTTGATAATTTCACCGCTTTGCATCAGTTTTCCTTGTCCGTAGAAATATAACGGATAATAGAAACCGCTATAGAATAGGAAGCTTTCTAAATACACAGATGCAACCATTGCTTTGAACAGTGAAATCTCGTCATCTTTTTTAATCGCTTTGTAGAGTCCGACGATGATTTGCGCTTTTTTCTGCAAAAATTTGTTTTGTTTGACCCATTCGAATACTTCATTAATCGTTTCAGTCGGTGCCAGTGTCATGAAAATATTAGAGTACGATTTTGCGTGAACGGCGTTCTCCATCATCGCCATAAAATTCAGCACGGCTTTCCGCTGGTGGCCGTCTACGTGTTCAGCCACGATCGGCATTCCTGTATTCCCCTGCTCTGTATCAAGAAGAGTCAATCCGGCCAGTACCTTCATATACGTGTCTTGCTCGTTTTTCCCGAGGTACTTCCAAGTGAGGAGATCGCCGTTTAAAGCAATCTCTTCCGGAAGCCAGAACTGTTTCACATTTTGGTTATAGAACATTTGGGTAAAGTCGTCTTCATGCTTTGACCAGTTTGCTGCGTCATAAATTTTCGTCACTATAAACTCTCCTTTAATCAAACAACACAAGAAAGGCAGCTGTCTTGCCCAGTATCTTTCGTTCTTGCATAGTAAATGGTTTTAATTCCTCTGTGATGTGCATACAAATCAATCCGGTTTAAATCACGAGTCGTCATTGTATCTTTTAGGAACAATGTAAAGCTGATTCCCTGATCAACGTGCTGCTGGATTGTCGCGATCATATCTACGACTTTGAACATATCCATATCATAGGCTTCTTTGTAGAAGAACCAGTTATTAGATGCAAGCCCAGGCATTGGGTAGTACGTTTTTGAGTTGCCGTATGTTCTTTCTTCAATCCGTTCCATAATCGGCATGACAGATGCCGTGCTTGACTGAACGTATGAAATCGAGCCTGTCGGCGCAATGCATAATCTGTAGCTGTGATACATGCCGTGTTCAGCGACAAATGCTTTTAATTGTTTCCAGTCCTCTGTCGTCGGGATATGCATACCTTCAAACAGATTTGCGATTTTTTCGTATTTCGGCGAGAAATCAGCTGAAACGTATTTATCGAAGTATTCACCAGTTGCATAAGTTGATCCTTCATATTGATCAAACGTCTCGCCCTTCTCTTTTGCGATCTCTGCAGAACGCTGGATAGAGTAGAAGTTCACCATCATAAAGAATGTGTTCGCAAAGTCGCGCGCTTCTGGACTTTCATACGCGATGCCATTTTGCGCCAGGTATCCGTGAAGGTTCATAGCGCCGAGACCGATTGATTTCATCGCTTTGTTTGCCCGTCTTACAGCAGGTGCATTACGGATATCAGTCGTTTCAGATACGTGAGTTAAAGAATCAGTCGCAAGCTTAACAGTCTTTTCGATGGATTTGTGCTCCATCACGTTGAGAATGTTAAGCGATCCCAGGTTGCAGGAAATATCCAAACCGATTTCATCTTCTACATCGTAGTCTGTGTAAGAAGAAACCTGAGATGCCTGCAGCACTTCAGAGCAAAGGTTAGAAAATTTCACCTTTGAAATATGGTTATTCGCATGTACTTTGTTGACATTATCCTGGAACATGATGTATGGATAGCCTGATTCAGAACGAAGCACCGCAAGTTTTTCGAGCAATTTCCGCGGGTTGATTTTCTCTTTTTTCACCCGGGGGTTGTCGACAAACTTATCGTACATTTCATTCATGTCCATTTCGTCCATGTGCTGTCCGTACTCTTTATAGATGGTATGCGGATAGAATACATAAGCCGCTTTGTCCTCACGCGCAAGCTCAACGAACTTGTCCGGAATGACTACACCGATAGAAAGTGTTTTGACGCGCACATCCTCGTCGGCAGAAATCTTTTTCGTATCGAGAAAATCATTGATATCGCGGTGGAAAATGTTTAAATACGCCGCACCAGATCCTTGTCTTTGTCCCATTTGGTCAGCATAACGGAACGCGTTATCAAGAAGCTTCATAACGCCTACAACGCCTTTTGTGGCATTTTCAACATCTTTGATGGCTTCACCTTTCGCGCGAAGCTTGGACAGGTTAAGAGAAACCCCGCCGCCCAGTTTAGAAAGCTGCATGGAGATATCGATCGCTCTTGAAATGTCATTTAAAGAATCATTGACTTCGAGCAAGAAGCAGCTCACCAGTTCTCCGCGGCGTTTTCTGCCAGCGTTCAAGAATGTCGGTGTGCTCGGCTGATATTCCTGATTGATCATCAGGTTGACATATTCTTTTGCTTTCTCAGTGTCGCCGTTTGCGAAGAACAGCGCAACAATTGAGATCCGGTCCTCATAACGCTCGAGGATTTTTTTCTTGTCATTCGTTTTCAAAGCATAGTCATTATAGAATTTAAACGCACTCATGAAGGAAGGAAAACGAAACTTCTTAGCGTAAGCTGTCTTAAACACTTCTTTAATGTCTTCAAAAGAATAAAGGCTTAAAAATTCTTCTTCATAGTATTGATTTTCAATCAAATAATCCAGCTTCTCTTTTAAATCGTGAAAGAATACTGTGTTTTGATTGATATAATCTACAAAATAGCTATGTACAGCCTCTTTATCCTTATCAAACTGGAATTTTCCATCTTTTTGGATCATGATTTCGTTATTTAACTGGATCCATTTTGGCACTTGATTTTGTGACAACTCTTTCTACCTCCTGAGTAAACAATTCAACGTCTTTAGATGTGCCGCTGAGTTCAAATTTGTGCAAAATCGGCACCTGATATTGTCTTGAAATGGTATCGGCGCTTTTCGCAAAGTTATCGCCCCATACTTTATTGCCGCTCGCAGCGACTCCTAATAAGAGATGGGCGTATTTTTCGAGAAATGATTGTGTTGATGCCGGTACCTGGCCGAAGTTTGTCGTGTAGGTGACCAAAACAAACGGAGTGTCCTGGTGGTCAATTTCGTCCACCTTGCGTATTTTCTGAAAGTCTATTTTATTCACAAAGCGCTGAACATTCCCTGTTTTTGAATCAAATATGATTTGTACCACGTTTTATCACGACCTATCAAAAAATATGAATCTCTCAACTACTAACACTATATATAGTATACTACCCTCTGGCAAAAACACAATATATAGATTCGTTTTAATAAAAAATTCATATTTTCTCTCTGGCACCCTCATCAGGGCCCAAAAAAGAGAGCAGAACGAGAATCATCTCTCATCCTACTCGAAGTGTCGTTTTTAAGCCGATGTATATCATAACATGAAAAAAAACTGCTTAGTAGTCTAGATTTTTTTTTCTTATACTGTCACAGCATTTTTCGCTTTCGACTGTTTCTTCTATTTCTGCGTCAGCGCCGATTTCTTCTAAAACTGCCTTCAATGCGCTTATAATTGAGGCTTCTCTGATTAATTCTTTTCCATTAACAATAATACTCGTTCCATATTCATAGCAGGAATCGTCTTCACAGATTTCTTCCCAGTGATTGACAATAATCTTATGCTTCATCATTTCACCCTCTGTATGTTCTGTGTCAGTATTCAGTTTAGCGGCCTGCGTCTGCTTTGTAAAATTCCATGCTTGTGAATTTTATTCAAGCTCATCAGACGGAAACGCTTTTTTAAGCTTTACCTTGTTATCAGCCTCATTATACTCATAAATTTCTATATTGCCGTCATTTACGATTCCAAAATGATTATTTTCGAGCGGAAATGAACTTGGCTGGGGCGTTTCATAAGAATCTCCGCTATCTGTTTCAATTACTGTTTCATCCCTACCGCACGCACCAAACAATAAGAACACAGCAATCCAGACAAGTGCAATTCTGATTCGTCTCAACTCCGCTTCAGATTCAGAAAACATTCGTTCACTCCTCTTTCGTTCAAATTTTTTACATTATATACACTTTCCCCCTTCTTATGTTCTCATTATAAAAAAGACCACGCAAGATAAAAAACAAGAGAGGCTGCTGTGTTAGCCTTTCAGCCCCTCCCTTTCTTACTTCTGTACATAAATGGATACTGAACCTCCGTTTACATGAAACTCTCCCCATCCATCAGAATGAATCGTAACGGGATCGGAGCGGTTCCCAGTAATGTCATACCATGTCTCGCCGGCATTTTGCTTTCCGACGTACATCCTCTTTGACCCGCCAGGACCGTCTGTGATTAATGCAGCCAATCCTGATTGGGCGGCCGATTGATCACCTTCCCTCGTCCAGCCAATCACATCCTCATGGTCAAAATAATCATGCTGGGTCCCGTATGCATAATGTTTACGCGCTTTTAAAATGGGTTCTATTTTATTTTTGAGCGACGGAATTTCCCTTGACGATGAACCCTTTGTTCCATACATATCTCCATAGAAAACCTGCGGATAACCAGCCTCTCTTGTTAAGATGAAGGCATAAGCGAGGGGCTTAAACCATGTTTGTACAGTCGACTCCAAGGATTGTCCCGGCTGTGTATCATGATTTTCCACAAATGTTACCGCTTGCATCGGATGCTTTGATACGACAGTGCCGTCCAGCAAATGTCTCATATCATAGCTGCCCCCCTGTGAGGATGCAGCCTGCAAATGATAGTGAAGCGGGACATCAAAAACAGATTGCTTAAAATCAGTTTTATTCAAATAGTTTTCGAGCTCGTTCAGGTTATTTTGCCAATACTCTGCAACTGTAAACATTTCCTTTCCTGTTGATTGTCTGACTGCCTTTACCCAATCACTCAGAAAAGAAAATTTAATATGTTTAACAGCGTCGAGCCGAAAACCGTCGAGTTGAAGCTCGTTTGCATACCAGGTACCCCATCTTTTCGTTTCTGCGACAACATCCGGATGATCATAGTCGACGTCTGCATACATCAAATAATCGTAGTTGCCGTTTTCCCTTGATACTTCCCAATCCCATGCCTTTCCATCCCCTCGAAACTTATAGAGGCGGTTCAGCTTTCGGGATTCGTCCCAATCCGCTCCGTCGAAATGGTACCAATGCCACTTAAAATCGCTGTACGTGCTTCCGCGGCCCGGGTAATGAAAGCCTGTCCATGCTTTTATTTGATACTCTCCTGATGATTCCTGATTTCTATCGTTTGGATTCACTTCGACCGCGGTTACATCTTCCGTTGCATCCGCGTCTGCCTTATGATTCAAAACAACATCACCGTATACTTGGATGTTTTGCGAATGCAGGGAGCTGATCGCTGACTGAAGCTCCGGTTTTGTGCCGTATTTTGTCCGCATCGTCCCTTTTTGCTGAAATTCTCCTAAATCGTACAAATCATATGGGCCATATCCATTGTCAGATTGACTCGTTCCTTTGTATGCAGGCGGAATCCATACAGCAGTGATTCCAATTTCAGATAAATGCCCCGCATCTTCTTGCAAGCGTTTCCAATGTTGTCCGTCATTAGGCAGGTACCATTCAAAGTACTGCATCAGCGTGCCATTTACGCTTGCAGCCCAAGTTTTAGATACCGGCAGCGTGACAAACAGTAATGTTAAGAAAAACACCAGACCGCATGATATGGCACGTTTTCGTTTGTGAATCATTTTCCTCTCCCCTTTCCAGCATGATCACAAATCATTGTACAACAATAGGAGTTTTACACAAATAACCAATTTCCTATATTTTTTGTAATCTCTACAGGAACTTCTGCGACACAAAAAACCTCGGGCTTTCAGCCCGAGGTTTTTCAATTTCGTTTTTATCTTTATGGTCTATTCTAATTCAAGCTGGACGTTTTTTTGCGGTGCAAAAGTTGAGATCGCATGTTTATATATAAGCTGCTGCTTACCTTCCGATTCTAGCAATACGGTAAAGTTATCAAAGCCTTTCACCTGGCCGCGCAATTGAAAGCCGTTCAGTAAAAAAACAGTGACATACGTATTTTCTTTGCGGATTTGATTCAAAAACTGATCCTGAATATTAATCGGTTTCATGTTTCGTCCTCCTTGATTCTCTATATCATACAGTTTCGATTAAAGTTGCAGTTTTCCTGCTATATGTGTGAAAATTTCCTTTTTTTTCAGCTCCATATCAACAGGCGGGGTCATATCGAACCAGTCAACCGGCATTTTGTTGCGAAACCACGTCAGCTGGCGTTTCGCATACCGTCTGGAGTTTTGTTTTAATTGCTCGACAGCCTCAGAAAGTGTCACAAATCCGTCAAAATATGCGTACAGCTCCTTGTAGCCGATCGCCTGTATCGATTGACAGTCTCTCAATTTTCGGTCGTAGAGCTGTTTCACTTCCGGAAGAAGTCCGGCTTCCATCATCAGATCGACTCGCTGATTAATCCTTTCGTAAAGCGTGTCTCTGTCCATTGTAAGCCCGATTAATACAGCATTGTACAGCAGCTCCCGCTTTTGCTCTTTTAAATGCTGCGACATCGTTTTACCAGATGTATGTAAAATCTCCAGCGCGCGAATCACTCTTCTTGTATTATTCGGATGAATCGCTTTTGCTGCCTCCGGATCAGCCGCAGCCAGCTTAGCATGAAGGAATTCAGCCCCCTCCTGCGCCGCAGCCTTCTGCATTTCTTCCCGAAACGCCGGATCGTTCGCCTCTTCCGTAAAGGTATAATCGTAAAGGACGGATTGAATGTAAAGCCCCGTACCGCCTACAATCATCGGAAGCTTTCCTTTTTTTGCGATTTCGCTGATTTTATTTCTGACCAAGCCTTGATAATCCGCGGTGGAAAAAGAATCTGCCGGGTCTAGAATGTCAATCAGGTGATGCGGCACACCTTCTATCTCCTGTTCAGAGATTTTAGCTGTCCCGATGTCCATTCCTTTATAAACCTGCATGGAATCCCCGCTGATAATTTCCGCGTTCAAACCCTTAGCAAGCTGAATGCTTAAATTGGTTTTCCCCACTGCCGTTGGTCCGACTAATATGACAACGGGCTGTTTGTTATTTTTCACTATGTATCACTCTCTTTTACAAATCTCCCCCCATTATAGCACTCATCATATATAACCACCTATCCATTTTGCCCTTTTTTTGCAGCAGTA
Source organism: Bacillus sp. PK3-037 (assembly GCF_054161355.1). Classification (NCBI taxonomy): domain Bacteria; kingdom Bacillati; phylum Bacillota; class Bacilli; order Caryophanales; family Bacillaceae; genus Bacillus; species Bacillus sp. PK3-037. The sequence goes on from NZ_CP096408.1 coordinate 2,223,154, forward strand.
AACATCTCTTCTACCAGCCAAGAGGCTCATTTCCGACGATTTCCCGTGTCTTGCCTTTCAAATGATGGCGATGCGTTTTTTTGCTGTGATTTCGGGGATCGTACACAACACCTCCGTAACGGATCTGAATCGGCTCGTTATAAGCGAGATAAGTGTTTTCTTCAATTTCGTGATAATGTGTGCCGTCAGCCCTGGGAATGGCAGGGCCCGAGATCCCGTAATAGCGGTGGAAATGGCCATTTTCAAACGAAGTAATCCCAGTGAAGTAGTGTGTATGGCGATCCGTATTCGTTCCGTTAGCCGGCTGAGTAAAACCTTCAATGATATGATAATGCCCCTGTTCACCGGTTGTTTTAGCACGATAAGCATGTACGTGAGGCGGCGCCGTGGCCCAGTCAGACTGATACAGGCCCAATGAATTCACTCTCCTTCTTTTTCAGCTGAACGCCCAATCAAATTTGGGTAGGCTGAATACACTGCATCATCTACACTTTATTATTGGAGGAAAGAAAAAATGAACGAAGTGGAATATTTCATTGACGAAAATGATGCAAGAATCTTTGGCAGACCAGGGTTCGGCTACGGGTTTGGACGGCCAGGTTTTGGATTTGGAAGACCTGGGTTTGGCTATGGCTTTGGACGGCCGTTTGGATTTTACGGAGGACCTTTTTTTGGGGGGCTGGTAGGCGGACTTGTAGGAAGTGCTTTATTTAACCCTTATTTTTATGGCGGATATCCTTATCCTCCGTACCCATATTACTACTAAACCCGGCAGACCCCTTATAAAAGGGGTCTTTTTTATCCCCCGAATCTGAGTTGAAATGAATCTCTTGACTCATACATAGGTTTGCACTAATATTTTTCTAGCTGATGATCTTTTCATTACCTTACATTTATCATATTTTGAGTGAGGAGGATTACGATGATGGTCGGTTACTTATTCCTCACAATTGCCATATGCTCAGAATCAATCGGAGCGGCCATGCTGAAAGTGTCTGACGGCTTCAAAAAGTGGAAGCCGAGTGCATTGGTCGTGATTGGTTATTCCCTTGCTTTTTATATGCTGTCGCTTACTTTAAACCGCATCCCTCTAAGCCTTTCATATGCGACATGGAGCGGCGTGGGTACGGTGCTGACGGCCGTTATCGGTGCGAAATTTTTCAAGGAAAAACTGAATGTAAAAGGATTTATTGGGATTGGTCTATTAATTTCAGGTGTTGTGCTGCTTAATTGGCAGTAAGGGAGTGTTGTATATGAGAGGATTTCTTTATTTGGCTCTTGCCATATTATCTGAGGTATTTGGGAGCACAATGCTCAAACTCTCCGAAGGCTTTACGCAATTCTGGCCTATTATCGGAGTGGCTGCCGGATTTCTGTCCGCCTTCACGTTTTTAAGCTTTTCTTTAAGAACCATAGACTTATCAAGCGCTTACGCCACTTGGTCCGGTATCGGGACGGCGCTTACAGCGGTAGTCGGTTTTTTGCTTTTTGGCGAAACCATCAGCTTGAAGGGTATATTTGGGCTGACACTCGTTATTGCAGGCGTTGTGCTGTTAAATCAGTCAAAAGCCCCTAATAAAGAAAAAAAGCAGACGGCCTGTCAGTGACCGTCTGCTTTTTTATGATTGCTCCGATATTTTTACAGAAGCCTCCAGCTGCAGTTCGACGTTTCCTTGAATGGCTCGTGAGATCATGCAGGAAGACTCCGCTTTTTCACAAAGCTTGCGGGCTAACGCAACGTCTTGTTCTGAGGCATCGTGTCTGAGGACTACTGCGGGGCGGTGAATGATTTTTTTGTATGTAAAGATCCCTCTTGTCACATCGACTATGCCTTCTGATTCCATCTGCAGATCTTCTTTTTCCAGTCCGCTTCTTTCCATCATAGCAGCAAGCGTAATAATATAACAGGTTGCCGCTGCCCCGAGAAGCATTTCATCCGGGTTGGTCCCCTCCCCCGGTCCGTCCATTTCTTTAGGAATAGAAATAGACGTAATGAGATTCCCGCTTTCGATTGTGCCGACATCATTGCGTTTTCCCGGCCAATTCGCTTTTAGATAAAAATGATGATCTGCCATTTGATTGCCTCCTTCAATGGATTCCATTTCAGTCTACTGATCTTCCTTGATTTTGTCCTCTGATTTGCTTATTAGGAATATTCTTTTTCAAGTACATGTTTTATCGCCCGGACATAAGAGTAGAATTCACTGGTTTTCGTGTATTTCCTATCTTTATAGTAAAAATCATCAAAAAAGGCTTCTCTCTGTTCACGGCTGATTTCCAGCTGGATACTCAGCCCGGTTTCCCCCCGGTTATTAATGTTATCTGCACTTAATCCTGCAAGGCCGCTTTGAGAGGACGCTAATTCAGCGGAAAACCCTCTTTTTTCAAGAGCTCTGACAATCATTTTCGCCCGCTTACGGTCTGTTCCTCCGACAAGTGTATTTTTCTTTTCTCCTTTATATCCGTGAAAAGCGACAACGTACTGGTGCTCCTTGATCTTCTCTTCAGCCAATGGCTCATCAAAGTTGGTGCTTGTAATGTGCAGCGTTTGATTATCATGTGACTTTAAGCCCTCAAACAGGTAAGTCGAGTAGTCATCGTTGAAATAACGCACAAGCTCACTTACTCCGCCTTCAATTCTTCCGCCGTGCGGAGACATGATTAAAACTTTGCTCCCTTTTTTCTCTTGATAAGAAATATCATAATCAGCAGGGTCCTCATTCTCTGCCAGACTGCTGAAATTTGAATATGTATCCGGCTGGTTAGATGGTTCAGGTTCTAATGAGTAATGAACATATCTTATGAATAAGACTATGGCTAAGACGAATATGACATTTAGTAAAAATCTTCTCATGTTAAACTCCTTTCACAAGAATGGCAAGGTTCATTATATGAGGTATAGTCAATAGGTTTTATCTTACCATTGTATACACCATATCATCAGTGAAAAAGTTCCCGGTTTCAAAAAATCAATTGAATGTCACATTTATCAGCGGTTATATTCAAATATCAGTGAAAAAAGATTGAGAGGAAAAACAGAAAAGGTAGGAATAACCTCACTTGGTAATTAAATGTATAGAGGAATAAGGAAGGTTTTACTAAAAACCAGGCTGTCCGGGATGCATAATCGGACAGCCTGTTATAGTCCTGCGAACCGGGGTTCTTGCTTCCTTGTTCGCACAAAGTCACAGGAGAGGATAGAGTCTAATAAAAACGTTCTGATCTGATGGCTCGTAAAACAAAAAGCTTTAATTTGTGTTTTGCTTTTCTGCCTGACGATAATCGTTCTTTTTGTTATGGTGCCGTCTTTCTTCATATATATAATGCTGATTGGTATCTGATCTTCCAAAGACCGGCGTAAGAAGATATTCATACGATTATCACTCCCTCCTGTTTGATATATATAAATGATAATACGAACAAACGTTCCTTTTCAATACCCAATGATTAACAGTACACATGATTCTTTCGTATCAGATTCAAAAGATTCATAAAAACAAACTCTTGTCCGCCTCCTCTAAAGGACAAACAAACTTACCAAACATATGATCATCTCATAGAGTATACAGAGAACATCATAATAGGAGGAAAATCGATGTTTGGCTACTCTATGGTACAAATGGTGAGAGCAAACGCTCATAAGCTTGATTGGCCGTTGCGTGAAAGCGTCTTGCAGCTCTACAAGCCCTTCAAGTGGACTCCTTGCTTTTTACATCAGTTTTTTGAAACTAAATTAAAAAACAGAAAAAAAATGTCGGTCATCATTGAATTCGAGGAAGGCTGCCATGAGGCCGGCTTTCAAATGGCGGGACAGGTTTTACAAAAAGAAAAACGCAGCAAGCTAAAAAACCGTTTTAACAAAATCAATTGCTGCAGCGCAGAGGTTACCCCTTCAGCATTGCATTCTCTTCTTTCTGAATGCAGCGATATTCGCAAAGTGTATTTAAACCGCGAAGTTAAAGCGCTTCTTGACACAGCAGCCGAAGCAAGCCATGCAAAGGAAGTCGTCAGAAGCGGGCAAACCTTAAGCGGTAAAGGCGTTACAGTCGCAGTCGTCGATACAGGAATCTACCCGCACCCTGACTTAGAGGGAAGAATTATTGGATTTGCCGATATGGTAAACCAAAAAACAGAGCCGTATGATGATAATGGACATGGCACACACTGCGCAGGTGATGTCGCAAGCAGCGGCGCGTCATCTTCCGGCCAATACCGCGGACCTGCACCGGAAGCCAATTTAATCGGAGTAAAAGTGCTGAACAAACAAGGTTCAGGCACGTTAGCGGACATTATTGAAGGCGTCGAATGGTGTATTCAATATAATGAGGACAATCCGGATGAACCAATTGATATTATCAGCATGTCCCTTGGCGGCGATGCGCTGCGTTATGACAATGAACTGGAAGATCCATTAGTCAAAGCAGTTGAAGAAGCTTGGAACGCCGGGATTGTCGTCTGTGTTGCTGCCGGAAATTCAGGCCCTGATCTGCAGACAATTTCAAGCCCTGGTGTAAGCGAAAAAGTCATTACTGTCGGCGCGTTTGACGATAACAATACAGTAAGCAGCGAAGATGATACAGTTGCTTCTTTCTCAAGCCGCGGACCGACTGTATACGGGAAAGAAAAGCCCGATATTTTAGCACCGGGCGTAAACATCATTTCCCTTCGCTCACCGAATTCATATATCGATAAGCTGCAAAAATCAAGCCGTGTAGGGTCTCAGTATTTTACAATGTCGGGGACATCAATGGCAACGCCGATCTGCGCGGGAATCGCCGCCTTAATACTCCAGCAAAATCCAGATCTTACGCCGGATGAAGTGAAAGAGCTGCTTAAAAATGGGGCTGATAAATGGACAGGCGAAGACCCGAATATTTACGGTGCCGGAGCAATCAATGCTGAGAAAGCTATTCCTGGTGAATAAGATTTCATAATCTTCGTGAACACTGCTGGTTCGTTAAAGGGTCAGCAGTGTTTTTTAGCATACATAAGCCGGTATATCCCAGCAGAGTGTAAAACATAAAACAATTGGGAATAGTTACAGTATAGATCAAAAGGAGGAATGACTGATGGCACTCAACAACACTGAGCTTTCTGAATGGTTGAGAGAGCGGATCGGCCAGACGCTTGATATTAGAAAAGGCGAACTGACCAATAACCAAGACGAGATTTCAGATTTGGATCAGATTGTTCTTCACCTTCAAAAAGTGGGCATACGCAGCGCAAACCACCCTGACGACTATGTTGCAAATGACGAACTCGTCCTGGAAGGCGAAGGAACAACCTTTACTGAAGCTGGAGACGTACCGCTTCCGCAGAACGCTTATGAAATTCCTTTATTAGGGGATATTCACATTCACCAAGAAAATGGCGGATTGAAGGTACTGACAGATCGTGCGGTATATACTATTGATGTACAAAACAAATGAAGAAACTTTCACCTGGTCGAAAGAATACAGCGCCTTTGACATTGCTCCAAAGGCGCTTGTTTGCATGGAATCATTTCCTTCCCCGCAAGCCGATATTTTCGTCCCAAAACTATTGAACGGCACCTAAAATAGATATATAGTTTTAGACATAACAGGTTGTCGTTTCCAATGGGATTCTGTTATACAGATTGCGCAAAGCTTTCTTTTACATCTGGTCTAAACTGAATAAATGCATCTGTCTTCATCTATTAGGCGAGGAGAATGAAAAATGGAAAATTTGATGTTTCATCCGCATGCTAAAGAGTTTCATGAAAACCCCTTTTCAGTTTTAGGCCGTTTTAGGGAACACGCACCCATTCATCGATTCGAATTACACCGTTTTGGAAGTACATATCCGGCGTGGTTAATGACCCGTTACGATGATTGCATGGCATTTCTTAAAGACAACCGAATTACAAGAGACGTTAAAAACGTAATGAGCAAAGAACAAATTGAAATGCTCAATGTCAGTGAAGACGTTGATTTTGTATCAGATCATATGCTGGCAAAAGACACACCTGACCATACTCGTTTAAGGTCACTGGTTCACCAAGCATTTACCCCCCGCACCATTGAAAATCTACGCATCAGCATCGAACAAATTACTGAACGATTGTTAGATGAAATGGAAAAAGAAAATGAAACAGACTTCATGGCATCCTTTGCATCTCCGTTACCGTTTATCGTGATTTCTGAAATGATGGGCATACCGAAAGAGGAACGGGCACAGTTTCAAATATGGACCAATGCCATGGTTGATACTTCAGAGGCCAACCGAGAACTGACCAATCAGGCTCTACGGGAGTTTAAAGACTATGTTGGCAAGTTCATTCATGAAAGAAGAATACAGCCAAAAGACGATTTGATTAGTAAACTTGTGCATGCTGAAGAAGACGGCCAAACGTTAAGTGAAAAAGAACTTTACTCTATGCTGTTCCTTTTGGTGGTAGCAGGACTTGAAACGACGGTTAACTTAATCGGATCTGGCATGCTTGCATTGCTTCAGCACAAGGAAGAATTAGAGAAACTGAAACTGCATCCTGAAATGATAGATACAGCCGTTGAAGAATTGCTGCGCTACACCTCCCCTGTCGTTATGATGGCAAATCGGTGGGCCATTGAAGATTTCTCCTACCAAGGCCACTCTATCAAAAAGGGAGACATGATTTTTATAGGAATCGGTTCTGCCAATCGAGATCCTGAACGATTCGAAAATCCAGAAACATTCGATATAACCAGAACACCTAATCGGCATATCTCTTTCGGCTTTGGGATACATTTCTGTTTAGGAGCGCCGCTGGCAAGATTGGAAGGACAAATTGCGTTTAACGCACTGCTGAAACGATTTCCGCAAATTGAACTTACGGTAACGCCAGAAGAGTTGAAATGGAGAAAAAATGCTTTTTTAAGAGGATTAGAACGTCTTCCGGTCTCACTTGCAAGGAAAGATTCACTTTCACACCTCAGCTGATTTCTTCCAGCAGATAAAAATCCCCCTTTTAAAGGGGGATTTTATATTTCCTCAGCGCTTTACCAATTCATCTGCGTTTTCTTCGCTGGCTTCATGTTTTTTGCGAAAAGCCTTAAGGAAATTCGCGTTTACTACGCCTCTGTTTGAGTATAGTTTTTCACAAAACTCCAGCATGGCGCTGGATGCTTTAGATTCTGTTAACATCATCATGTGATTGCTGGAATCGACATCCACCAGATGGAATTGAGGGATTTGCCGCTCCCATTCCTCCCAGTAGGCAGTATCATCCAACGGTATTTTTTCATTTGAAATGGTAAAGTAAATGTCCAAGTCGCCAAGGAATGCCCTGCTTTTATTGCGGAAATAATAACATTTTACCGCTTCAGGATCAATAAGCGGCTGGACAGTGTACGCCTCAAATTCATAAGCATGCTGAGCTTTGACCATTTGGTTAAGCTGAGTCCGTATTCTCTTCTCCGGTTTGGTTAATCCCCGCTTTCTTGCTAAACCAATCAGTTCAGTTAAAAATTCCTCTTCCCCTCTGTCAACATCTACCTCTTCACGGCTAATGAGAACGTCTGTAAGCTTTTCCGGCTGAACAATAGATGCCAGCATTGTATTTATCGTTTGAAGCATTGACGTTTTTACAGAAGACTCATTTTGTTCACGTTCAGGACTGTAAGGGGAATCAATCATGACCATGCTTTTTACAGCAAGCCCCTGGCTTTGCAGCTGGCGTGTTACTTCATATGCGAGCAGTCCGCCTAAAGAATATCCGCCTACATCATAAGGGCCTTCCGGCTGTACGGATCGCATAATGTCTATATAATAGGAAGCCATTTGTTCAATCCCGTGTATAGGAGCATGATTTGTCATAAAGCCCCTGGCTTGAATGCCGTAAAAAGGACGCTGGCTTTTCTTCGCATATGGCGTATAGATTTCTACACCGCCTACTCCTCCATGAAACCAAAATACAGGGCGCCCCCGCTTGCCATCGTTTAACGGTATCAATTCCGGAAATGACCGGCTGACAGTCTGGACTGACTGGTCTTGTACTGTGTTCTCCCGTTTCATTGCTATCAAGTCCACCATATTCTGCACGGTTTGACACGTTTGCAGCTCTGCCAGGCTGATTGACAGGCCAGCTTCTGCTTGCCATTGCTGCAATAACTGTATACAAACGATAGAATCAAACCCGTAATCTTGTAATGCCTTTTGAGGATTTAATTCTTCAGGTGTCATGCCCAATACATCAGATATCATTTGAATATCGTTTCTTTTGTGAGGGGGAATCTCATCATTTGAAAAAGCAGGTGCTATTTCTGGTGACAGAAAGCCATTCCAGCAATTTCTTTTTTCAAACGGATAGGCGGGCAATGATATTCTCCGCGCACCTTTTCCTTGATGAAGCTGCTCCCATGGAATTTGCACTCCTTTTGCCCAGCAAAACGCGATCTTTTCAAGATGGCTTTCAGACAATAGTGTCTGCATCACGATATCGCCCAATGTTCCCTCAAGCAAGGCGCCGATATCTGACAAGCCTTCTTCTGAATTTCCGATAAAGCAAGGTACAGTGCTTTCCGGTTTTTCTGCTTTTTCCGCACCTGTTAGGTACTCTTCCAATCCGAGTACGAGTTCATCCTTACTGCGGATGACCAAGGCCATCCGGTCACTCATCTCTTCTCGTCCGACTTGAAGTGTGTAAGCGTAATTTTGTAAAGACAGTTCTTTTTGCTGCTTTACATAGTCAAGCATCTGTTGAACAACGGCTCTTAGTCTGTCTTGGTTTTTTGCAGAAAGCACCACAATGTGCGGCTCATCTGTATGTTCAATTGCTGGTTCTGTGTTAGAAGGAACATATTCTTCTAAGATGATGTGCGCGTTTATTCCTCCAAAACCATAGCTATTAATGCTTGCTCTGCGTGGTATCGTTCTGCCTGCATCATCCTGTATTTCTTCCCACTGCTGGTTTCCGTCAATCATCCGGAAACGCGTTTCCTTTATTGACACCTGATCATTCAATGAATCAAAACCGGGAATACCAGGTATTGTTTTATGCTGCATCGCCATGCTGACTTTCATAAGAGCAGCCATGCCTGAGACCAGTTCTCCATGCCCGATGCTCGGCTTTAAGCTGCTGATGTAACATGGCATTTCTCCTTGCAGTTGGTGTGAATGCTCCGATTCGAGCTGTCTGTATCCCGATTTCAACGCTTCCACTTCTATAGCATCAGCCACTGGCGATGCGATCCCGTGCGCTTCTATATAAGTCACCGTTTTCGGATCTACTTGCGACCCTTGGTAAGCCTTCTTCATCGCATCCTTCATTCCGACCGGATTAGGCGCGTGCAGTGACATTCCCCTGCCGCCGTGCGATACACCTGTCCCTTTAATGACAGAATAAATATGATCAGAGTCTTCAATGGCTTTTTGTAAAGGTTTAATGATGAGAACCCCTGCACCTTCACTTCGAACAAATCCATTCGCCTCTGCTTGAAAGGACTTGGCTTTTCCTTCCGCACTCAAATATCCCATTGAATCAAAGCTGATAAAGCCCTTTGGTGAGAGCAGAAGGTTCACAGCGCCAACAATGGCTTGCTCACATTCGCCGTTTCGAATGGATTGAATCGCTCTGTGCAAAGCGACAAGAGCTGAGGAACAGGCAGCCTCATAATATTCACTTGGCCCTTTTACATTCAGTGCATAGGAAATACGGTTTGGCATTAAGGAAGGAATCACAACCGCATCGGTATTGCCGGCTGCGACAAAAACTCCTGTCGGGCAGCTGGATAAGGCTTGGCCTGTTATACCGGCGTCTTCCATCGCCTTCCACGCATGTGTCAAAAGCAGAAACTCCTGGGGATCCATTGCCGCTGCTTCTTTCGGTGAAATGCCGAAAAACAGCGGGTCAAACTCACCTATGCCTTCTATAAACCCGCCCCATTGAAGGCTTGACTGCTTCCCATCAGTATTTTCGGTATATTTTCGCCAATCCCAGCGTTCTTCCGGCACTTCAGAAATACAATTCCTCCCGTGAATCAGGTTATCCCAAAATTCCGTTACATTGTTTGCTTTTGGAAACTGCCCCGACATGCCGATAATGGCTATACCGTGTGCCGTAGATTCTTTTGTTTCATCCGTCTTTCTTTCATAGGTTTGCATTTGCTTTATTTTATTTTCTTTTATATTCTGTGATTTCTGCTGTTGCTTGGTCCCTCCAAGCAATTGAACAAAGGATTTTTCATGTTTTTCGGCAAAAAAATCGGCCAGTTCTTGAAGAGTCGGATATTCAAAAAACAATGTAGGATTTAGCTCAATCTTTGTCTCTGATTCCAGCTCTCTTGTCAACGCAATCAATTGGGAAGAATCGATCCCTAAATCCATGATATGAACTTTTGCAAGAGACAGTTTTGATGGATTGGCCGTCTTATCAGCCAGTTTATCTGTGAGATAGCTTCGTATACGGCCTCTTATATCGTGTATTTGAACTTCCTGATTTTCCTCTTCGCTTCCTCGATCTGTTAAGCGGAATTGCTTTAAAGAGTAACCTGAATAGCGCAGCACCGTCTCTGACGCTTCATTCATCACATCTATGTCAAACAGCAGCATTTCACCGGTATTCTTAACGAAAGTAATCATAAGCCAGCAATCTTCTTTTATTTTATTTTTTGTGAATTGAATATCGTTGATTCCAAATGGCAAGAAATGCCCCTTTATGTCTAATTGTTCTATGAAACTGAGAATTGCCAGGTAAGCACTGTTTGTAATCAATGGGCTGACGGTGTAATGATGCGCATTTGCCATTCCGTTTTGAGACAAACGCACTTTTGCAAGGATTGAATTATTGCCTCTGTACAGATGAGTGATGGTTTTATACAAGTCTCCCCACTCAGCGCCGCCGTCGACGGTTTGATACATTTGGTCAATATGATCCAGCTCGGTTAACGAACGTTTTACACTTTCGATATTGACCTTTTTTGTTTCAAAATGATCTTTTTGACATTGCCCGATTGCGGCAGGCTTCCACGTCTCAGATGCCCGCTCACGATACATGATTTGCAAATCGATTGCATGATCTTTCTGAAGAGGATCAGCTTTCACTTCAATTGTTTGCCCTTGGTTTATGACAACAGGATTTAGATAACTTAATTTACTGATACGGCCGCTGATTTCTTCAGGGAACATTTCAAAGAATGCGTCAATCGCAAGACTTGCATAAGTTGCACCGACGAGCACCCGTTCTTTGTTGAACACATGGCCTTGAACGTAAGGCTCATCGTATGCGAATGAATCTTGTATCAGCGGAAGATAAACCGTTTGCTCATCATGCCTTTTCCCTTCTTCATGAGGCAGGGCACCAAATTGAAAGACTGTTTGATGGTCAAATGCATAGTGAGGCAGATTGATCCAGCCAGTTTCATTCCCTTGATGTATATGGTCAAAATGAATCGAAGCCCCCGCAGCCCATTGCTGTGCTGTTAAGCTTGTTTCTTCATGAGCTGACCCTGCATTTGTAGAAATCGCACCTGATTGTAAATCAAAGGATGTATAGATACCATCCTGGAGTGAGCTTTCTTTTGTTTTTTGGAAAATCTCTAGTTTTTCAATCAATTCCTGCGTCGACGATACCGAAAATGCAGCCCGCTGTTCTAAGTCATGGTTGATCCTGTGCAGTGAGCGTACAACTGCTCCAATAGAAGAAGATGGTTTTTTTTCTAAAAACACTCGCAGTTTTTCAAGATAGCTGAGCAGGCTCCATTCCGTTTTCGCAGAAAAAACGGCCAGATATTCCTGCTGATGAGGCACTGGATGTTGCTGCTCAGATGCAGCGCCAATAAATTCTTCTATAATGAGATTCGCATAGGCCCCTCCCGCTCCGAAAGAATTAATCATGCTTCTTCTGGGCAGATGCTTTCCTGTATTGGGATCTTTTATCCGCTGCCACGGCTCTGTTCGTTTTTGCAGATAAAATGCTGTGTTTTCCAGGTCAATATTTGGGTTGACAGGGGCGGCATTAATCGTCGGCACAAGCGTCCCTTTTCTCATCTGCAACAGAACTTTCGTGAGCTGAGAAATGCCGGAAGCCGCCTCCAAATGTCCAAGATTCGATTTTACAGAGCCTATCGCACAAAACTGTTTCTTATTTGTATACTGTTGAAATGCATTAGATAGTGCGATTACTTCAATCGGGTCGCCTAACGCTGAACCATTTGCCGCAGATTCTATATAGCCGATTGTTTCCGGATCAATGCCGGATTGCTGAATGGACTTGGAGATTAATGCAGCTTGCTGCTTCGGGTCTGGCGCTGTATACATCTGCCTTCCGCCGCTATGATTGGCAAAGCTGCTTTTGATGACGGCATAAATATGGTCGTGATCTTCTATCGCCTTAGAGAGCGGTTTTAGCAGGACGGCTCCGACGCCTTCACCCGGAATAAGCCCGCTTCCTGTGCCAAAGCTCTTGCTTTGATTTCCGTTCCCTAAAAGATTTGCGCGCTCCAGCGCATCATATTTTGAGAGATCCAATGTTAAATTGACACCGCCGGCTATTGCCATCGAACAGTTTTTCAGTTTCAAACTCTCACATGCAAGATGGATTGCGTTTAATGAACTGGAGCATGCGGAGCTGACAGCCAGACTTGGTCCTGTCAGGTTAAAAAAATGAGAAACGCGATTTGCAATATGCCAGTCTCCGCCATTAGAGCTCAGCACCGCTTGTTCTAATGAAGGGATATTCCAAAAATACTGATTATACATGTTTCCAACAAAGACACCTACTCCCGTTCCGTTGTCCTGCAGTTCATTTAAACGGATTTGGGAATAGCCGCCGTCCTCAAATGTTTCCCAGACGGTTTCTAAAAATAAACGTAGTTCCGGTGTCATTTCCATTACTTGATTCTGATCCGCTTCAAAAAGATGATGATCAAACGCATGTACGTCTTTTAAAAATCCGCCGTAGCGCTTCTTATCTGACGATTGTAATGATTCTTTCGACAAAGTGTTTACTAAAGATGTCCGCCATCTTGATTGCGGAGCCTCTGTAATACAATTATCCCCAGCTATTAAATGCTCCCAGAGCTCTTTTACGTTTTCAGACATCGGATAACGTCCGCTTATGCCGATAATAGCAATATCTTCTGTGCCGTAATGATTCGGTGCGGTTCTATGAGAAGGGATTGCCTTTACGTTTTTCGCTGTTTCGGTTCCTGCTTTTGGATTCGCCTTTGCTTGCTGCGTTTTCATTAGCTGCAGGTCTCCGCTAAAACGGCGCGTTTGATATGTAAACGGCTGTCCAGATTTTACTGGCTTCGCTTGAATAGAAGTTTCTTTATTTGCGGGCTGTGATTTTTCTTTCAGCAGTGATGTCCGCAGCTTCCCTTCATGCTCCTTTATCAGAAAATCGACGAGTTCTTTCGTATTGCTGTGTTCAAATAAAATTGTTTTCGGAAGCTCACCCGTCAGTTTTTCTAACTCACGAATAAAATTCACCTGCAAAATAGAATCGATTCCATACTTCTCAAACGTTGTTTCTGCATGTATACGCTCCGGTGATAGTTTTATTGATTTTGCTAACGTATGTTTCACAAATTGTGTCGTTTGTTCAAGAAGAGAATCCTTCGTTTGAGAATGATGTTCATCTAGATGGTAATCTATAATTTCTTCTGCTGGTTTTGCTGTTCGCGTTTTTTGACGGACGATTCCGTCACTTTCCGCTGCAATGATCTGCTGGCCGAGCTGATGTGATTGTTCAGCCATAAAGGAGACATAACGAAAGCCCTCACTCTCAAGCACCATTTTCCATGAGTCTGGATATAAACCGGGGCAGCCCGGGATACGCAGATCGGGATCTTCATACAGCCACCAGCCCTCTAACAAGCCGAAGGTCAGGTGTGAATATATATTATGGTCATTAATTTCATTCAGAAGGAGCAGACCGTTTTTCTTCAAAACCGCTTTGGCATTTCTCAATGTCTGCCGGATATTTTTCGTTGCATGAAGCACATTTGCTGCGACAACCACATCGTATCCGCCCGCTTCTATATGTTGTTCAGCCGCCGGCTCTTCCACATTAAATACCTTATACGTCAAATAAGGATTGTCCGGACCGTATGTTTTTTCCGCATGCAGTAAAAACGCCTTGGAGAGATCTGTATAGCAATATTCTTTTATATGCGACTGATAGACTTTCATTTTTTGAAAAACCGCAGCGCTTGTACCGCCTGTTCCCGCTCCGATTTCTAGTATACGAATCCTTGCTTCAGGCTCTTGCTTTAGACGCTCCTGCATAAAGGCAGCCAAGGTGTCTGCCAGCACATCGTTAAAATAGTCAGCGACTTGATTGTTTTTATAGATTCCTTCCACTAACTCCATAGATGAGTTCGGAAAAAGGATATCGGTGGCAGATGCCTTGCCGGTCAGAATATCCGGCAAGGCTTTAAGTGCAGTCTCTACTAACACCACCATGGCTTTCATGTTACTGTCTTGAAGCAAGTCTGCTTTTTTTTCATCCCATTCGTTCCACAATTCATTTATGTCCTCTGTTGAGCGGGTTACGGCGTATCCATTTGACGTTTGTTGAAGAAAACCATGCCGCTCCAAAATCAATAGGCTCTCCTCAAACCATCTGCCATAGAAATTCTGCAGCACCGGCTGGGGCTTATTTTCCTTGAAAAATCCTATGGACTGCAATTGTGCTAACAGCATCTTACAGAGAATGTCTTCTGTGTTTCGCATTGGCGCTTCCCCTCCTATAACAGTTGTTGTATCTTTGTGCTGTCTCCCGGGTGATAGCTTCGCAGTTTCTCAATGGCGGAGCTGTGAGTTTCCGGATACACCTCAATTGTTTCGTCAGTCTGTCCTGAGTCATTGCCCGTTTCGCAGTCTGCCATCTTCATCATCACAAGCTGTTTCAGCGGCCCCCCGAGCAGCAGTTCCAACGCTTCCATCGCTTCAGGGGCTTCAATGGAGCCTATGCCCGCCTGCGCCATTCTTCGCTGATAATCAGGTGAGGAAACAACACCAATGCTGCCCCAATAACTCCAATTGATCACAGCTACTGTACAAGGCCATATTTGTGAAAGCCGATGAGCAAAAGCATCCTTAAAGCTGCAGCCGGCAGCATAATTGCTCTGTCCTGAAGCTCTTGCAAATGATTGTACGGAAGAGAAAAACAAAGCAAAGTCCAACGACTCTTTCTGGAAGACTTGAGCCATTTGCACACTTACATCCACTTTTGCAGAAAGAACATTTCTGAAACGTTCCTCGTCCATATTCATCAGGCTTTGGTCTTGCAAAACGATGGCAGAATGAATGATTCCGTTGACCTCCCGATGTATTTGTTTGATGGCTGCATAAGCGCGTTCCAAGTCCTCTCGGTTTGCGGCATCAGCTTCGATGTAAAACGGAGCCGGCCCTAAACGCGCAAGTCTGTCCAGCTTGCTTTGAATGGATGCATCTTTTGTTCTTCTGCCAATCCAAACAACATGCGCTTGGTATGTTCGAATCATATATTCGCTCCAAGCTTCTCCAATTCCGCCCGCACCGCCTATGACCACATAAACGCCTCCGTGTTTATACTTAGTGTGCACAGGCTGATTGCTGTGTACAGGGATCAGACGCTGTTTGTGCCAGGTTTTGTTCCGATACGCCCAAGTATTTCCCTCTTGATCGAATGGCAAGGAAAAGATTTCAGCCACCGGCCAATTCTCATTTCGATCTACATCGATCAGCTTTGTCTGCCAATTTGTATATTCTTTTGCCATCGAGCCGATCAGACCGTGAAGACCGGCATCAATTGGATTGACAATGTCATGCTGATCAACACATTGCGTATTCGCTGTCACAACCGTCCAGTTTATCGTCTTCTCTCCATAGGCTAAAGAAAGCGTCGCCTTAATGAGCCTGAACAGTTGAATAACGCCTTGGTTTTGGGCTTCAATCATGTCATCACCGATTTCGCACTCCGCAATATGGGAAGGAGAAATCCACACAATATGGTCAAATGCCCCTAATGCTTCAAGCTGGTTTGCCAACTGATGAATCGAATCATGCGGCTTGATGTGCAGCTCTTTGGCAAGCGGGAACTGTCTTTGTACAGCGTTTCTGCTGTTTTCATCCCCACCTAGAATGACAACACGCTCATCTGCAGGCGGAATGATCCTGCTATTCTCCGTTTGCACTTGATCCCATACCGGCGCCATTAGAAGCGCTCCATTCAGAGACGCCTTGCTGTCAGATGGTTTTATTTTTTCCGGGCGTTGTATGTCTTCTTCTATCACTCTTGAGGAGATGCCCTTGATTCTTACACATACCTGGCCTTGTTCATCACATAGATCAATATCCAGCCGTTGTATTCTATCCTCGTTTGGACGCGAGGTGACAGAGACCCACATGTTTTCTGTACATGGGCTATATACTTCAAGCTCCTGCAGTGCAAAAGGCAATGAAAGCTGTTCATCTCTGGAATTCAGCTTTAACCCGACCGACGCCTGTAAAGCAGAATCCGTCATACTTGGATGAAGAATAAATTCGTTCAGCGTTTGAGATATTCCACACGGCAGCGAAAGCTCTGCCAACGCTTGGTTGCGGCCAATGTAAAGCTGCTGTATTCCTTGAAAACCAAGCCCGTATTCTATGCCGATCGCTTTAAATAACTCATAGCACTGTTCATTTGACAGTGTGCTTTGACTGCATTGTGATTGCAGCGCGCTGATATTATGAGAAGGAATATTTCCTGCTTCTCTTATCTCAACCCTGCCCTGACTGTGTACCTTTCGTGCGCACTCACCGTCTTCTGTAAAGATCTCAAAAGCAATTTCACCATCGTGCTGAGGATCAAGACTGATATGCACTTGGACAGGCTGACCGTCCGCCACAATCGGCTGTACCCAAACAACATTTTTTATATGAATGACAGATTGATGATCTTTGAGCCCTCGCACTGCCTGCGAAATGGCTGCATGTACCATCTCAAGATACGCGACCCCCGGCATGACCGGCTTTCCCTTCACCTTGTGGTCGTTGAAAAAGAACTCGGCGCCTGTAAAGATTGAGCTGAAACGCTGCTCTGTCAAATCAGAAGTGTTGGTTTGTACTAATGGGTGCAAACCTGCTGTATCGACAGTTTTTGTCGGTGCCTTTTGTGTGATTGCCTCCTCTTTCATATCCGTTATCCAGTAGCGCTCTTTTGCAAATGGATAGGTCGGCAAGCTGATGCGGTTAGGCAGTTTGCCGCTGTACAGTTTGTTCCAATCTATTTTTAATCCTGCTACCCATAATTCAACCAGTTTTGTATAAACTCCGGGTTCCCAGTCATTTTTGAGTGTTTTCTGAATGTCTTCGTCTGACCTGAGTGTCTGTAATATCCCTTTATTCGCCCTGCCTCTATACATGTTCGCCACATTGGTTTGTCCTTCTATAAAAAGGTGCAGTTTCTTCAGTAAATCTTGAACCGAGACAGCGATAATCCCTAATCTCTCCTCCATTGCATCGCGCCCCTCTTGGAGTGTATAAGCAATATCAGTGAGATCACGATCTGAGATTGAATGTTTGCTGATAAAATCCGCCAATTGCTGTGCTTGGTCCTTCAGGCGATCTTCTTCCTTTGCCGACAAGACAAAGATGCCTGGGTTCTGTGATGTCACTGCTGGCGCTTGTTCAGAAGGAGCAGTTTCTTTTGGAATATATTCCTCAATGACCACATGGGCATTGACACCCCCTATGCCAAATGAACTGACTCCGGCTCGGCGAGGCAGCTCCCGTCCGTTTTCATCCCGCAGCGATTTCCATTCTCTAGATTCCCGCACGATATAAAATGGGCTGTCTTCCAACCTGATATACGGATTGATCGTCTCACTGTGCAGACTTTTTACCAGCGTTTTGTGTTTTAGCTGCAACAGGATTTTGATGACACCGGCTACACCGGCTGCGAGCGATAAATGGCCGATGTTTGTCTTCGCTGAACCCAGTCCGCAATGGCTGGCATGAACAGAAGGATCTCCCGTTTTCTCGTACAGTTCTTTAAATGCAGCCTTCAGCCCGTTAATTTCTACCGGATCGCCAAGTTCCGTTCCGGTTCCATGCGCTTCAATATACGTCACAGTTCTCGGATCGATTCCCGCCTTCAAATAAGCGGTTTTTACGACTTCTGCCTGAGCCTTTGGATTAGGAGTCGTCAGAGAATTCGCGCGGCCTCCGTGATTTACCGCACTTCCTTTGATCACACCGTAAATATGATTGCCGTCGCGTTCCGCCGCCTTTAGTTTTTTCAGGAAGAGGATGCCTGCACCTTCACTGACCGCAAATCCATCGGCTTTATCAGAGAACGTTTTGCATTTTCCTTCTTTGCTCAGAGCCCCGGCTTTATCGTAGGCAATGTGGCCTTGCGGTGTGACAACCGTGTTGACGCCTCCCGCGATCGCCATTTCACAGTTTCCAGCTTCAATTGCACAAACTGCATGATGAATGGCGACCAGTGAGCTTGAACATGCCGTGTCAATCGGTTCGCTCGGCCCATGAATGTTCAGAAAATAACTGACTCTATTCGGTCCGGCAGAAGGACTCATATTAGCAGCCGCTGAGCCTTCGATATCTACATTTGAGAGAAGAGAGCTGTATCCCGTGTTCCCAGTACCGATGAATAAGCCCGTTTTGGTTCCTGATAGGCTTTGGGCTGAATGTCCCGCTTCTTCTATCGCGTTCCAAGCATAGGTCATTAATAGACGCTGCTGAGGCTCCATCTGCTCAGCCTCCAACGGAGAAATGCCGAAGAACAACGGATCAAAGTCGGCTACTCCATCAATAAAACCGCCCCATTTGACGTTCGTTTTATTTGCTTCTTTTAGCGGGTCTCCGTAGTACTCACGCCAATCCCAGCGGTCTTTTGGAACCTCTGTTATACAATCTGTTCCTTCTTTCAAATTCATCCAGTACTCCTCAACATCCTTTGCTTTTGGGAAAACTCCGCTCATCCCTACAATGGCAATGGGTTCGGGCTCAGGCGCATGCTCGGCTGCCTTCTTCACTGGCAGCTCCTTCGGTTTGCCAAAACGGTTTTCGGCTGAAAACCTGATGTCTTTCATGGCTTTTTCCGCAGGCTGTACAGGCAGATCCTCCTTGACAGGCACTGCAAATTGCGCCGAGAATGTATTTTGATATTCTGCTGATAAATACACGGCAAAGGCAGAAACAGTTGCATGCTCAAAGAAAATTGTAGGGGTCAGATCCAGCTTGTATTGTTCATTCAATATATTAGCGAATTCAGTCAAAGTGATTGAATCAAATCCATATTGATTAAACTCCATATCCGGATCAATCTCTTCAGTTTTGATTTTGAGCAATTGAGAGATTGCTTGCTTTAAAATGTCTTGTATTTGGTCCAATAAGCTGTCTTGATCCATTCTTGCTATCTGGGTCACAGGCTCTTGCGCTGGTTTATTCGGAACATCTTCAGAAGGCGGCTTTTGAGACAGCTTTTCTCTCATCATGTCTTTGATACCTTCCATGACAATGACGTTATCTTTACCAAAAGCCAATCCTTTATAAAGTGCCTGAATGCCGTTTTCAGTTCGCATAGCCGTAACGCCCGTATTTTTCATTGTCATTTTTTCAGTTTCTTTATTTACACGCATGCCGCCCTCTTTCCACAGCGGCCAATTGATCGACAATGTTTGGCCGTGTCTGTACATGGCGGTCACAAGCGCATTACGATAAGCGGCATAGCTGTCCATAAATGCATTAGCCATTGCATAATCCGCCTGTCCCGCGCTGCCGGTGATACTAGATATGGAAGAGAAAAGGATAAAGAAATCTAACGCGAGATGCTCGGTTGCCTCATCCACGTTTACGAGCCCTTTTACCTTAGGAGCGAGGACCTGCTTAAGTTCTTCATTTGTTTTATTCATGAGATAGTTGTCTTTAAGCAGTCCGGCACTGTGAATCACGCCATGCAAGTCGCCATAATCAGCTGTGATCCTTGTGATTAACTCAGACGCAGCCTCCGTTTGAGTCACATCAACCCGTCTGTACTCTGTACGGGCACCTAAACGCTGCAGCTCGCTAAGCTGTGATTGCTGATCAGCGCTAAGCGCGGACCTGCCTGTAAGAATCAAAACAGGCTGTTTGACTTGGCTTGCAATTTCTTTCGCAAAAATAAATCCAAGTCCTCCTGCGCCGCCTGTGATGAGGTACACACCCTTATCCCTCCACGGCAATCTGATTACACGGTCAGGCGTATGAATTTCATTTAATTCATTGATGTACCGTTTGCCTTTTTCATATTTAATGCGCTGATCTCCTGTGTTTCTTTTATTCTCTTGGACTATGTCTGCGATCTTATTCATAGTTTCGTTTGAATCGATTTCAATCGTCTGGCCGATCAGCTTTGTATTCTCCAGCCCGGCCGTTTTAAGGAGCGCCGAAAGTCCTGAGAAAGAGTAATGCTTTCTTTGCGCGGAGGTAAGCATTTGGATCAGAACATGGCCTTGCGGCTTGCTTTTGAGGATACTCTGTATCGTCTCAAGCGCTTGTTCGGCATAATCTTGGAATCGCTCTGCCAGACCCTCCCGGTAAGACTCCAATACTATACATTCCGCTCCTTTGAGCTTTGATTCAATGCTGTCTTTTGAGAGTCCGTTCATTTCACAAAGCATGATAATATGCCGTTCATATTCTGGTTCCGGACCGTCTTTGTCGATCTCCCTAGACATCCATTTTTCCTCAAACATCAAAGTTTCCATCGTTTGGTCAGACTCTGCTGATCTAGGATCGCTTTCTGCCGCTCTGAAAGACAAACCTTTTAACCGTACGCAAACATTGCCGTTCTCATCTAAGATATCGATATCCCGTTTTTGCACCTTATCAGTCGCTTTGCTGCCTTCACTGTATCTGGCGTATACCCACATGTTCGAGGAACATGTCCCGAAGACTTCAAGCTCTTGAACCGCAAAAGGCAGCGTCAGCCGGTTATCTCCTGCGCCTGTCAAAATGCTGGATGCCTGTAAAGCGGAGTCCATCAGACCCGGATGCATGCTGAATTGGCTAATTGTATCTAAAACAGAAGGATGCAATGACAATCTTGCCAATACAAAATGTTCAGCTGTATAAATCTTTTCTACACCGCGATAAGCTGGACCGTAGTCAAAACCAATCATTTTATAGGTGTCGTATACTTCGTTTACGGAGAAATGAGTTTGCTGACACTTCTTGCGCAGGGATGCTAAATCAATGACCGGCGTATCCGCAGCAGGATGTAATTCAGCCCCGCCTTGACTGTATACTATTGGTTTGTCACCGGCTGTTTCCGGGTTGCCGTAGATTTCATACGTAATGTCACCATGCTCCTCCGGAAAAAGCCTGATGTGTACTTGCAGCGGCTGCTCCCCGACTACAATCGGCCGCACCCACACTGTGTTTTTGAGCGTAATGCGATACTGACCGTTTTGTACCTCGGCAGCCTGCTCAATGGCAGCTCGCGCCATTTCAAGATGGGCCACTCCCGGCAAGATCCGTTGGCCTTTGACAACATGATCTGCAAGGAAAAACTCTTCTCCCGTATAGATTGAGCTAAACCGCTGTTCAGAGAGATTCGAAGTGTTTTGATGCATTAATGGATGTAACACAGATGCGCTGATGTGAGATGCTTTTTTGTCGGCTTTAACGCTTCCCCTTTTTGCGACATAATCAGAAATCCAGTAACGGTCTTTCGCAAACGGATATGTCGGCAAGCTGATGCGATGCGGCTCATTCTCGCCATACAGCTTCGCCCAGTCCACATCAAGCCCTTTCACCCATAATTCCAGCAGTTTTGCATACTTTCCGCGCTTCATCCATTTTTCAACCGCTTCTTGAATTTCTTCATCTTCCGTCAGCATTTGCAGCGTTCCTTTATCAATCCGCCCTCTATATACATCCTCCACATGATTTTTGCCGGCTGCATAGTCTTTTAGCTTGTCTTGCAAATCCTCAATTGACCCGGAAATGATCCCCAGCCGTTCTTCCATCGCGTCTCGCCCGGCTTGCAGCGTATAAGCAATATTTGCGAGATCTTCGTCTTTGTAAATATGCTGGTCTAACGCTTCAGCCAGCTGCTGTGCGTATTCTTTCAGTCTTGGTTCATTTTTAGCTGATAGGACGAAAATACCTGGATGCTCAGAAGTGATCGACGGTATGCTGCCAGCGTCCGCCTCCGGAATATATTCCTCGATGAGCACGTGGGCATTTACCCCGCCGATACCAAATGAACTGACGCCTGCACGGCGAGGCAGCTCCTGCCCCTGCTCATTCTGTAGCGCTTTCCATTCTTCTGTTTCCCGAACGATATAAAATGGGCTGTTTTTAAGCTGAATATACGGATTGACAGTC
Source organism: Bacillus sp. PK3-037 (assembly GCF_054161355.1). NCBI lineage: Bacteria > Bacillati > Bacillota > Bacilli > Caryophanales > Bacillaceae > Bacillus > Bacillus sp. PK3-037. The sequence continues at coordinate 2,245,453 of NZ_CP096408.1, forward strand.
TCGCAATGGAGACTTTTCACTAAGGTTTTGTGTTTAAGCTGCATTAAAATTTTAATAATTCCTGCTGCACCGGCTGCAAGCGATAAATGACCGATGTTTGTCTTCGCTGAACCGAGGCCGCAATAATGATTGGCAGAAGTGTCTCCTTCTTTTACACCCAGCCCTTTAAAAGCCGCTTTCAATCCGTTAATTTCAACCGGATCTCCAAGCTCCGTACCTGTTCCGTGCGCCTCAATGTACGTCACCGTTTTGGGATCGATTCCCGCCTTTTGGAATGCCGTTTGAATGACTTCCGCCTGGGCCTTCGGATTAGGCGTCGTTAAAGACGCCGCACGCCCCCCGTGGTTCACTGCGCTTCCTTTTATCACTCCATAAATATGGTCTCCCGCTTCCTCGGCCGCTTTTAACTTCTTCAGAAACAGTATGCCGGCTCCTTCCCCATGAGCAAAACCATCAGCTCGATTTGAGAACGTCTTGCATTTGCCTTCTTTGCTAAGGGCACCCGCTTTATCAAAGCTGATATACACCTCAGGCAGAATAATCGTATTAACGCCGCCGGCTAATGCCATGTCACAAGTGCCTTCCTCGATTGAGGAAATGGCGTGATGGATCGCTACCAATGAACTGGAGCACGCCGTATCAATAGGTTCACTCGGCCCATGCAGATTAAGGAAATAACTGACTCGATTCGGACCGACTGACGGGCTCGTGTTAGCTGCCGCTGACCCTTCTATTGCCGAGTTCGCTTTAGATAAAAGAGAACTGTATCCTGTATTACCCGTTCCGATGAATACGCCTGTTTTCGTGCCTGACAGACTTTTTGCCGAATACCCTGCATCTTCAATCGCTTTCCATGCGTAAGTCAATAATAAGCGTTGCTGCGGCTCCATTTGTTCAGCTTCACGCGGGGAAATGCCAAAGAATAATGGGTCGAATTCCGCAATGCCGTCAATAAAACCTCCCCATCTTACATTCGTTTTATTGGCTTCCTTCGCAGGGTCCCCTTCATATTCGCGCCAATCCCAGCGGTCTTTCGGAATTTCCGTCATGCAGTCCTTGCCTTCTTTTAAGTTCTTCCAGTAGGCATCCACATCTTTTGCCATAGGAAAAATGCCGCTTATTCCGACGATTGCGATTGGCTCGGGCCCGGATTCACTCTGTATGGTTGCCGGATGCATAACCGGCTGCTTTCGGCGTCTTTTTGAGGTGCCATGTATGGTTTTATCCTGTTCAAATGCAGGCTGAGCCTGAGCCTTAGACCTGGTGCGTACAGCTAATGTTTTCGCAAATACCGCTTGATATTCTTCTGACAAATGCTTGCCGAACTCATGGATCGTCGGATGGTCAAAAAAGACGGTTGGCGTCAGCGCCAGTTTATATGCCCGATTGATATGGTTGGTGAATTCCGTCATAGAAATGGAGTCAAACCCATACACCGTCATTTCCGCATGGTCATCAATCGTTTCAAAAGGAACCTTTAACAGCTTGGCGACCTCCCGCTTTAACATCGCCTTTACTTTATCCAGCAAACTCCCTGTGTCAATGCTCTTTGTCGGTTCAGTCATGCTTTCTGTTTCTCTCTTTTCAATAGGTGCTGAGACTGTTTTTGACAGCATGTTTTGTTTTATCTTCTGAACGTTGCCTTCCATCACCATGACCTGGCTTGCCTCACTATTGAACGCTTGATAAAAAGCCTGTATGCCTTGCTTTGCTTCCAGAGGAACAATTCCGGCCAGCTGCACAAGTCTTTTCTCCGTTTCACGATCGACCTTCATGCCGCCCTCTTTCCATAATGGCCAGTTTACAGAAAGCGTTTTGCCCTGCCGCTGACCGTGTTCGGCTAGCGTACTGCGGTATCCGGCATACATATCCATAAATACATTGGCTGCCGCATAGTCAGCCTGACCAATGCTGCCTAAACTTCCCGAAAGAGATGAAAAGAGAATGAAAACATCCAATGCCAAATCCTTGCTGGCTTCATCCAGGTGAACGAGTCCTTTTACTTTAGGCGCCAGCACGTCATGCAAATCTTCTGCTGATTTCTTGGCCAAATAGCTATCTTTAATCATTCCCGCGCTATGAAGAATGCCATCAAGACGGCCATGTTCTTTCTGGATATTGTTCATTAACTGGTACACTGCGATTTTATCGGCAACATCCATTTGCTGATAGGTGATCTCGGCCCCTATGGCGCGAAGCTCTTCAATCTTCCCTCTTTTATTATCATCCAGAGGTGAACGGCCCGTCAGAACGACTGTCACATTTTTCGTTTGTTCAGCAATTTCTTTTGCGAACATAAGGCCTAAGCCACCGGCACCGCCTGTGATGAGATAAACGCCGCCGTCTTTCCACGGCATGCTGATGTTACGGCTTGCCGCTTTCATTTCACTCCAATCTGCAATAAATCGTGTGCCGTTTTGATATCTGATATGGGTGCCGCTGCTTATTTGATTTTCTTTCAGTTTACGGGCGATACTTTCCCCGCTTTCTTCACTGCTGAATTCAATCATTTGTCCGGTCAGCTTAGCCGTTTCTAACTCGGCCGTTTTCAGCAACCCTGTCAATCCAGAAAATAATTGCTGTTCGCCTACTGCGGAGGTCACGATCTGAATCAGAATATCTCTTTTCGGTTTCTCGCGAATCAGCGCTTGCACTTTTCTAAACACCTGTTCCGTATACGAATGAAAACGCCCATCCACTGAAGCAGGTCTTGCTTCCAGGATGAAGACATGGACATGCTCCATTTCTGCTTCGATCTTTTTTCTTATATCCTGATCACATTCACAGAGGAACACGAGATGCTCTGCATATGCTTTATCCGCTTTTCCGCCAGCCTTTTGTTCTTTCCAAACGGGCTGAAGCAATAAGGTTTCTGAATGTGATGATTCTGTTTGTATGTCAGCCTCCATCACTCTTGTTGAAAATCCCTTCATCCGTATACAAACGCTGCCCTGCTCATCGCATAGATCAATATCAACTTTCTGTATCAGATCGCCCGGTTTATTTTTTGAATTGAATTGAACATAAACCCACATATCAGAAACGCATTCATGAAAGACTTCAAGCTCCTCTAAAGCAAATGGCAGTGCAGCTTTAAAGTCTTCACTGTCAGAAAGCTCCGCCCTGGTGACGTTTTGCAAATATTCAGCCGCCTGTAACGCCCCATCCAATAAACTTGGATGAAGAGCATAATCGGCTGCTGTATGAGAGACAGATCCCGGCAGCGATAATTTGGCGAGCAGCTGGCCGTCTCCTTTATAAACGGTCTCCACACTCTTGTATCCGGGACCGTAATCGGCTCCGATCATGCCTTCATAAAATAAGGAGGTGTCCATGAAGCTTTGATTACATTGGTTCTTTATCGCCTCTAGATCCAATACCTCCGCATGCTTTGGCTGAAATAATTCCGCTATTCCCTGGTTATATACAATTGGGTCTGCGTCAGCGGATTCCGGTTCACCATACATCCGATAAAGAATATGTCCGCCGTCTTCATCATAGAGCCCGATGTTTACTGTAACCGGCTCATCTCCCGCTACAACCGGACGCATCCAAACCACATGTTTCAGGCGGATTCCTGATTCCACATCACCTAAACCGCCAATTCCTTGTTCTACAGCGGCTCTTGCCATTTCAAGAGTGACAGCTGCAGGCAAAATCGCCATCCCTTTAATGATATGCTCAGCAATAAAATACTCCTGTCCTGTGAAGCTGGAGCTGAACCGCTGCTCCGATAAAACAGATTTATTCTGGTGCACCAAAGGATGCAAGCGCGGTTCAGCTGTTTTACGATTGCCCGTGCTGATGTCAGGCCAGTACCGTTCTTCAGCAAAAGGATATGTCGGCAGACTCATGCGGCGCGGCTTCGCATTCTGGTAAAGATGGCGCCATTCAACATGAAAACCTTTGGCCCACACTTCGGCAAGCTTTTTCAGTTTGCCTTTGGACATCCATGAAGCAACCAGTTCTTCCGTTTCCTCATCTCCAAGCAAGAGATCAGCGGATTTCACTCGCGTTTTTTCTCCTTGAATACAGCCTTCTGTCAACGGTTGTCCATTCACAAAACGCTCCAGCTGCAGCTTCCATTCTTCCATATCGCTCGCCATAAAAATAACTCTTGTGTCCATCGCCTCCCGGCCGGTCTGGAAGGTGTATGCCAAATCCCTTAAAGAGTGTTGTGTCAGATCATTTTGACTGACAAATGTCAGCAGTTCCTTTACATATGCTTGCAGCCGCTCCCTGTTCTTTGCCGATACCGGAATGAGGTACGGAGGATTTCCTTCATTATCCGCTCTTGTATCTTGGGCATTTTCATATTGTTCAAATATGGCATGAGCGTTCGTTCCGCCAAGCCCAAACGAGCTCAGCGCTGCCCGATGTACACCTTGATTTTTCTGTAGTAATTTTCGTTCGCGGACAACATAAAATGGAGAGCTGTCAAAGTGAATATTCGGATTCGGCTCCTGGCAGTTGATAGTTGGCGCAAGTTCGTTATGAGATAAGCTCATGGCAACCTTAATGCAGCCGGCTAACCCTGCGGCAGTATCCAAATGTCCGATATTGGTTTTCACCGAACCGATTCCGCAAAATTGTGTTTTGTCCGTGTATTGCCTGTACACTTTGTTTAAGGCAGAAATTTCAATAGGGTCGCCTAATTTAGTCCCTGTACCGTGTGCTTCAATGTAGCTGATCGTTTCGGGATGGATATTGGTTTCGTCCAATACGCTCTGTATGACCTCTATTTGGCCTTTTACGCTAGGTGCATAAAAGCCGGCCTTATCAGCTCCGTCATTATTGATTCCTATTCCGCGCATGATGGCGTAAATATGGTCTCCGTCTCTTACCGCATCCACAGCTTTTTTCAATAGGACGACAGCCACACCTTCTCCTCCAGCCATTCCGTCAGCTGCGGCGTCAAATGCCTTAACATGCCCGTCACTTGAAAAATTCAATCCGTTTTGATGCACATAGCCTATTCCTGACTGCGCGTGCAAGGTTGCGCCTCCAACAAGCGCGTATTCAGATTCACCAGCTGTTAGGCTTTTGTACGCTTGATACAAACCCACTAGTGAAGAAGAGCAATTGGAATGAACAAAGTAGCTTGGCCCCTTTAATCCGAGCTTGTGCGAGATCATCGTCGGGATCGTTCCGCTTTGGGCTAATACCCATGAGACATAGCCATCCGGAGATTCATGTCCTTCTGTTCTCTCCTTCGGCAATAACGTTCTGTAGGAATTGTTGCTTGCAGACATATATACACTTGTTTCCGGAATCTCTTTTGCCACATAGCCCGCATCCTCAATTGCTTTCCATGAATGCAGCAATAAGAGACGAAGCTGAGGGTCCATAAACTCAGCATCTTTAGGAGAGATCTGAAAGAAACCTGGGTCAAACAAATCTTTTCCCTCAATCACAGATTGCACAGGAACGTAATCAGGATGTTGAATTAATTCTTCAGGCACTCCGTATTCTCGCAGTTCTTCTTTTGAAAAAAATTGAATACTTTCCTTGCCTTCTTTGATTTGATTCCAGAACTCATGATGATTTTTCGCACCCGGAAACTGGCACGAGATTCCCACAATGGCAATACTGTCTTCAAAATACGGCGGCAGCGCTTGCTGTTCCGTCTGTTCCGTTTGTTTCACCCTCTTCACATTCTGCTTGCTTTCATTTTGAGGAATGGCCGCCGCATCTGTGTTTTTCATTTCAATAATGTATTGGCTGATGGCCCTGATATTGGCGTACTCGAACAGCTCCGTTACACTGAATTCACAGTCAAATTCTTTTTGGATTCGTTCCGCCACGGCCACGGCAAGAAGTGAATCGCCTCCCACATCGAAAAATCCGTCCTCTGGCCCAAAACCGCTGACTTTCAGCATATCCTCCCAAATGAGCTGCACTTTTCTCTCTACTTCTGATAACTGTAAATGTTGTGTTTTTCTATGATTTAAAATGACCTTCCGATGTTCCAATTCCTTGCGGTTCACTTTCCCGCTTGGTGTTAACGGCATTTCATCCAGGCGGATAAAGTGCGCAGGTATCATATATTCCGGCAGGCTGGATTTCAGGCAACGGCGCAAATCGTTTGGATCGATAGGCGGATGTCCAATTTGCTCCGTATAATATGCAGCCAGCTTTTTATGTCCTTCCAGCTGCTTGACCACTACTGCCTGATCTAAAATGCCCGGATATTCACTCAGTTTCGTTTCTATTGCACCTAATTCAATTCGGAAACCTCGGATTTTAACCTGGCTGTCAATGCGGCCTAAATATTCAATATTCCCGTCAGGCAGCCATCTTGCTGAATCACCGGATTTATAAAGCTTGGTCCCAGATTCAAACGGATTGTCAATAAATGTTTCCGCTGTCAGGCCGGGCTGGTTATAATAGCCCCTTGCCAATCCGTCGCCTGCGATACAAAGTTCACCAGGTTTTCCGATCGGAACAGGCTTCAGATGCTGGTCCACGATATAAATCTTCGTATTGGATACAGGCTTGCCGATTGGCGTATGATGACTGGCGATATCTCCTGTTCCGCATCCGAAATAAGTCGCGTAAATGGAGGCTTCTGTTGGTCCGTAAATATTTTCAACACGGCAGTTTTTAAAGATCGAAACTGCCTTTTTCACCAATTCCTTAGGAAAGGCTTCTCCTGCAACCATCATGTATTTGATTGGTCCTTCTTCAGTAAATTTCCTGTTGTCTTTCGCCGTTTCTAAAAATACATGCAGCATGGCAGGAACAAAATTAACATGGGTCACTTGATATTTTTCAATCACATTCATGCACAGCTGCGGTGATTTCTCTCCATCTGGCGGAAGAATAATAAGGCGGCCATTTCCGATAAACCAGCCGAATATTTCCGATATGGATACGTCGAAAACATAATTCGTCTTTAATAAATAAGCGTCCTCAGCAGTGACAGGATACTGGGATTCAAGAAAATTCAGTGTATTCATAATGCTCTGATGCTCTACCATGACTCCTTTAGGCTGTCCGGTACTGCCCGAGGTGTAAATGATATATGCGAGATGATGGGGTTTGACTTCTCGTTTCAATCCACTTTTTTGCTGAGCTGTGTCCGTCTGACTGCAAGCCAAATCGATATTGATGACTTTTACATGGTCATCAGTTAATTTGTTTACTTTGTCATGATCTTTAGATTGTGTAAGGACAATGGACGCTTCACTGTTTTTGAGCATGTACGTTAATCGTTCTTGAGGGAAGTTCGGATCTAGAGGCACATAGGCTCCGCCGGCTTTCAGAATCCCTAAAATTCCGATCAGCATATCAAACGAACGCTCTGTACAAATCCCTACCGGGCGTTCCGGTCCAGCCCCCTGTGCTTGAAGATAAATGGCCAGCGATGTGCTTTTTTGATCTAATTCCTTATATGTAAGAGTCTCCTCTTCGAATACGACCGCTATCGCATCGGGGGTTTTTTTCGCTTTTTCCTCAAAAATCTCATGTATGCACTTGTCTTTGGAGTCATTTGTCTTTGTCGCATTCCATTGCTCGAACAAGCTGATTTGTTCTTGATCTAGCTGTAAAGAGTATGTTTCAAGTGATAAAGACGGATCGTTAATGATGTTTTCAGTGAGTTTGATGTAGTTCTCCATCATTCTTTCAATGGTAGATAATTCATATATATCAGGGTTATACAGAAGATGAAGCACTGTTTCGTTTTCTTGTTCATACACTTCCAGCGCCAGCTCGAATTCCCCTTCTTGCCGAATGTCCTCGATATATTTGATGCCAAGAGCTTGATATTGCTCCAGCATTTTTTGTAAGCCTGCTGTCTGAAAGAAATTCTGGTAGAGAAAGGCTGTTTGAAAAATCGGAGAATCCGCTGCTGAGCGGTCTACATTCAGTTCTCTTACCAGTGCCGGAAACGGGTATGCCGCATGGTCAAGTCCGTCTGCCACTGTCAGCTGCAGGTCTCGAAGGAACTCTTGAAATGTTTGGGTTCCTATCTCTTTACTCCGAACAGCCATCATATTAATAAAGTACCCGATGATCGATTCAAAACCGTCTTCAGGCCGCCCCATTGTCGGGACTCCCACAATGATGTCCTTTTGTTTTGTGTAGTGATGCAGCAGCACTTTATAAATAGAAAGGTACACAACAGATTCGTTCACATCATGAGAACGGGTTAACGACTTTATTTGCTTGCTCAGGCTATGAGGGAGCAAGCTTTTGTAAGCTTGCCCCTTATATTTTTGTGCTGAAGGACGGGGACGGTCGGCCGGCAGCTCAAGAATAGGCAGCGTCCCGGACAGCTGCTCTTTCCAATAAGCAAGATGCTCAGCCCCTTCTCTAGCGCCCAGCATACGGTTTTCCCAGTCAACAAAGTCAGGATAATCGGCCGGTAAAGTCTGCAGCACCAGCTCTTCGCCTCGCAGCAATTGTTGATACGCCTCTAAAAGCGTCGATATAAATGTCAGCATTGACACACCGTCAAATATCATATGATGAACCGTGATAAGCACAATGCATGCCTCATTTGACTGATGAAACAGATATGTGCGCATTAACGGACCAGTTTCCAGATGAAAAGGTTCTTTAGCTTTTTCTTTTAGGTAGGGCAATACCTCAGCTGTATGCATAGCTGAGATATCCGCTTCCTCAAAATGAAGAGCCTGCGACGGCTGAACCGTTTGAAATGGAATGCCATTTTCCTCTTGAATCACACTCGTTAAAACAGGATATTGTTTCTGTACAAACAGAAGGGCTTGCTTGAACGTCTCGACATGTAATTTTTTGCTGACGCGAAAGCATAAAGGAATATTATATGCGCCCATATCAGGAGACATTTTTTGAAGCATCCATAACCCTTTTTGACCTTCTGAAAGCGGGCTTTTCAACTGACGCTTCATGCTTTGAAGATGTTCTTCTACCTCAGTAATCGTTAATTCTCCTGATCTGTAGGCATCGAGAATTTCTTTATGGTTCATACGATTAACTCCCTTCTATGATGTTTTGCACACTCTTAAAATCCAATTTCCCTTGCGCCACCTCTTGCATCAAACCGATGATTTGATCGTCAGTGTACAGGCTGTTGGTTTGATTTTGCGGCAGAGCCTCCGCGCTTCGGTTTTGTCCTGCAGCTTTTAAGGCCACATAAGCAGAAAGCGCTTGGATTGTCTGGAATTCAAGAAGCTCCCGGCCGGTCAGCTTGATCTGAATGGTCTTCTCTAAATGACGCATCAGCTTTCGGCTAAGAATTGAATCCATCCCGTATTCTTGAACGTTTCTTTTGAAACTGATTTGATGCCGTGACAGGCTCAGCTCTCGTTCCAGAAATTGTACGATGATGTCTTGAATGTGTTTCTCTTCATTGGACTCGTCAGTCTCACTTTGGGCGATTTGTGACGATAGCCTACTATTCTTATCTGATGAGATCCAATAGCGTTCCTTTGCAAATGGATAGCCAGGTAACGGAACGATACGCACATTATTGTCTTCATGGAGCAGTTCCCAAGACATATGATTTCCTTTCGTCCACCAATCTGCTATCTTTTTAAAATCTTTTTCTATGACGACCATTTTCAGAGATGTCTCATCTCGTTCTTCTGAAATGTCTTCCACATTCCCTGTATAAAAGGATGTAAATTGACCGAATGATTCACCATTCTTCACCGCTTCTGCAAATTCCTTCAATTTTCGCACCAGTTGTTCCTGATTATTCACTACGATCGCCAGTCTTGCTTCCATTGCTTTTCTTCCAACCTGGAGTGTATACGCAACATCAGGTAATGAAAGGCTGTCATTCTGCTCTGCATACTCAAGCATTTGCAGAACAGCATCGTGAAGCCGATCCTCATTTTGAGCAGAAAGCACGATAACTTGCGGACATTCGGTTGGTTCTTGATGCGCGGATGCCTGCTCATTCGGAATGTATTCTTCAATTACTGCATGCGCATTCGTACCGCTGATGCCCGTTGTGCTGATTGTCCCCATCCTCGGATTATGATTTTTTCTGATCCATGGCTGGTTCTCTTTGTGAAGCACAAAAGGGCTTTCTGCAAACTGAATATAGGGATTGCTCGATTCACATTCATGGGTAGCCGGAATGGTTTGATTTTTCATAGCCATCAGCATACTGATCAAAGCAACCACACCGGAAGCTGCAAATGTGTGTCCGATTAATGATTTAATCGAGCCGATGGTGCAGAATTGCTTCTGTTTCGTATATTTGCTGAACGCACCCGTCAATGCCTGTACTTCAAGCGGATCTCCCAGATTTGATCCAGTGCTGTGCGCCATCACATATTGAATATCCAGCGGATTGATCTGATATTTTTCATAAATGCTTTCTATTAATTCCGCCTGGCTAAAAGGATTGGGAGCTGTCATTCCATTGGTTTTGCCGTCATAATTCACGCCGCTTGCTTTTATACATCCATAAATGTGATCTTGATCTTCAATTGCCTTTGATAATGGTTTCAGCAGAACAGCTGCTACCGCTTCACCAGGCACAAGCCCATTGGCATCCTGGTCAAACACTTTGCATTGTCCATCTGGAGAAAGCATTTCCGCCTTTGTCAGCGCCTCATAAGACATTTGAGAAATATTCAGACTGACGCCGCCGGCTAAAGCCATTTCACAGTCTCCCTGACGCAAGGCTGCGCAAGCCTGATGAATGGCTACAAGTCCTGAGGAACATGCCGCCGTCAACGCCATATTAGGTCCTTTTAAATCTAATGCATATGCAATTCGCGCAGCCAATGTGGCGTTTTGAGTGCCGGTAATGTAATCCGTATCACCGGTTAAGTGGGCATATTCTCCTTCTTCCACACCCACATAAACGCCGCAGGACTTTCCTTTAATCCGGTTTCCCATATATCCTGCGTCCTCAAATGTATGCCATGCTTCTTCCAGAAACAATCGCTGGCGCGGGTCCATACTTTCGGCTTCTTTAGGCGATATGTGAAAAAACAGCGGGTCAAATCGGTCTATGTCTTTCAAAAATGCGCCCCATCTCGGCACTTCTGCTTTCTCTGGATGTCCTTTAACTTCACGCCAGTCCCAGCGGTCTTTCGGAATCTCTGAAATGCATTTTTTTCCGTTTTTCAGATTGTCCCACAATTCATGAACCGAATCAGCTTGAGGAAACCTGCCGCTCATTCCGATAATGGCGATAGGCTCTGTGTAAAGCTGCCGGCCGCTTCTATGGCTGTTTTCTGATTGGAGTGCTGCAGAAACCGGCACTTCTGCTTCAGCCTGATTCTGAGTAGCATCACCCCGGTAAAATTCCTCGATCTGGCCTTTATGATCCGTTAAAAAGAAGCGGATCAATTCTTTTAAAGTCGAATAGCCAAAAAATAAAGCAGGCGTTATCTCGACTTTGTAATAGTCAGTTAACACGTTCGAGAATTTAGCCAAGTAGATGGAATCAAATCCAAAGTCGGCCCAGTTCTTATTCAAGTCTAGCTTGTCTTTTGATATCTTAAGCAAGGTGTGAATATGCGTTTTTAAGTCCATTTCCAAACGTTTTTCAACGCTTAAGTTCTTCATCCCGCCCGATGTTTCTTGTGCAGGCGGGGCTATCATGTCCGGTTCTGGAACGGCTCGTTCAGTCATTCCTAAAAAGCGGCGGACCCGGCTTGGCTGACCGGCGATGATAAGATGCTGCGCATCCTGCTGAGACAAAATGTGTTCAAACATACGTATGCCTTCTTCCGCTTCTAAAAAGCGCTGACCGCTTGACTTCAGGTACATCTCGGTAGTTTCGGCATTCCCGATTGTCATCCCGCCGTCCTTCCAAACAGGCCAGTTGATAACAAACGTATGGCCGTGATGAAGCTTGTTTCTGTAATGTGCATAAGCCATTTGGAACCGATTCCCTACCGCATAATCACAAAAACCAAAGTCTCCTAAAATAGCAGAAGACGAAGAGAAGTAACAGATAAAATCCAGGGTTTCTTTTTTAAACCACTCGTCAAGCGCGATCGTTCCATTAATTTTCGGTTCAATAATGCGCTTGAAGCTATCCTTCTCTTTTTCAAAAATAGAGGACCCGCTCTCGATACCGGCGGCATGAATGACACCATTGATGGTGCCGTACCGGTCTTTTCCGCGTTTCACGCAGTCTCCCATTGCGATCGGATCACACACATCCGCCTCTGCATACATGGCTTCGCCGCCTAAATCCTTCAATACTTTTAGCTGCTTTTGTTTTTCTTTATTGATAGGCGTTCGTCCTGTCAGAATGATGTTTGCGGCATAGTTTTTAGCCAAATGCTTGGCGAATAAATAACCGAGCCCTCCTAACCCGCCTGTAATCAGGTAAGTTCCCCCGGACTTCAATTTGCTGTTGCCGGGCTGTAACGTTGTCTGTTCAATCTGACATACATAACGTTTCTCATTCTGATACAAGACGGTTTGTTCGGTTGAAGCCTGTAATTCCGTCCAGATCTTACTTGTCCAATCATCTATTGATTCTTTTGGAATTTGAGCAGCATCCTGAAAGATTCCTGTCACTTTCGTATTCGGAAGGACTAGCCCGAGTGAACGTTCAAATCCTATCCATGATTCCAGATAACTTCGGTCAAGACCATTTTCAAAACATCCAGCCAATAACACACGGGCAGGTTGAAGCTTCGCGGCCGCCATAGCCTGCAATAAATAGACTGCACAGGAATAATCCTGACTATAGCTTGAATCCTCCGTCGCCCATAAATAGAGGATTGCATCCGGTTCTCCATGTTCTTCCTGTATCCTACGGAAGGCTTTCTCAAAAGTGCCGGGGTCCTTCCGTACAATTTGATAAGAGTATGGAGACTGTTTGCCGTACGTTTCGCCTTGAGAAACAAATATGACCTTGGTCTCTGAATCAAAGCTTTTCACAGCTGAAGCGAATGCTTGTTGCTTGTCTCTGTCAGTCAGAAAACAGACGAGAGTTGTGAAGCTTTTCGATGCGAGAGACACCTGCTGTTCTTTCCATTCTTCTTTAAAGGTCATCACCTCGAAGTCTTCTTGCTCTTGGTGTTCTATATTGTTTTCAAAGGACATTGTTCTCTTTTCAACACCTGGTGCCCAGTAATGCTCCTTCGCAAATGGATATGTCGGCAGGCTGATTCGGATCGGTTTATGAGCTCCGTACAGCTTTGTCCAGTCAAAAGACAAGCCCTTCACCCAAAGATCCAGTAATTTCGTAAATTTCCCTTTGCTCATCCAGGCGTCTATCATCTTCTCCGTATCTTCATCAGCTGATAAGAGCGCTAATGCTTGTTTATTATCGTCGATACGATCGAGATACAGATCCTCTGCTTTCATTTCTATAAAATCTTGCAGCTTGCTCTCTAGATCTTCTATTGATTCGGCAATAAAGCCAAGCCTTTCCTCCATTGCTTCACGGCCTGTTTGCAGCGTAAAGGCAATCCGAACCAGATCTGATTCACTGTACCTTTTTTCGCGAACGGCAGTGAGCAGCTGCTCCGCTCTTTCTTGAAGCCGTTCACTGTTTTTCGCTGACAGCACGATCAGAGCAGGAGGATGACCTTGGGGTGTTTGTGCCCTGGTTTTCGGAATATATTCTTCTAAGATCAGATGGGCATTTGACCCTCCGGCGCCAAAACTGCTTAATCCGGCGCGTCTTGGCACTTCCCGACCGTCAATGATCGGCCGCTTCCATTCACCAAGCTTTTGCTGAACGATAAACGGAGTTTGACTGAATTCAATATTTGGATTCAAACGCTCAGCATGCAATGATGGTGCGATTTGACCGTATCTAAACTGAAACAGTATTTTTGTCAAACCGGCGATGCCGGCTGCACTTTCACAATGACCAATATTGGATTTGCTGGAGCCGATGGCACAGAACTGTCTTTCTTGTGTATCTTCCTCAAACGCTTTTGTTAATCCAGCAATCTCAATCGGATCTCCTAATGCAGTGCCTGTTCCGTGTGCCTCCAGATAACTGATCGTTCTGGCTGGGATATTGGCATGCTGAATGGCTTCTTTAATCAGCTTGGCTTGGGCATTCGGATTTGGAACCGTATATCCGTTGGTTTTGCCTCCGCTGTTAATGGAGCTGGCCTTTATCACCCCATATATATGGTCACCGTCTTCTATTGCTTTTTGCAGAGGTTTTAAAATGACGGCACCCACTCCTTCTCCGTCAACAAACCCATCTGCGTCATCACCGAATGATTTACATTTGTCAGTTTCAGAGAGCATGTTCATGACAGATAAGTTCTGATAGTGAATAGGGTCGACAACTAAATTGACGCCGCCGGCAATGGCGCACTCACTTGATCCGCTGTAAATGCTTTCTAACGCCAAATGGATCGCTGTCAGAGAAGACGAACATGCTGTGTCAATAGCAAGGCTCGGGCCTTGGAAATTCAGCAAATAGGATACCCTGTTGGCAATGGACCAATAGCCGTAGCCAGTAGGATAATTTTTGTTCATTACTCCGGCAAAGACGCCGACTTTTCTGCTTGAGCAGAGCGAGTCTGGCGTGTATCCCGCATCTTCAATACTCGCATAGGCGGTTTGCAGGAATAATCGCTCCTGAGGGTCCATTCTTTCTGCTTCTAGCGGAGAAATTTGAAAGAATAAAGGATCAAAAGTATCCATACCTTTGATAAATCCGCCCCATTTTGTATAAATTGAGCCTTCTTTTCCTTTTTCTTTATCGTAATATGCTTTCCAATCCCAGCGGTCTTTCGGGATTTCCTCTATACAATTTCTTCCTTCTTTTAGATTGTTCCAAAATTCTTCTGCTGTCTCCGCCTGAGGATAACGCCCGGATATGCCGATAATGGCAACATCACGGCTGACCGGTGCTTGTGCCAGTGATGGTGCTTCTTTCTCGCGGCTGCGGCTAAGCTTACGATAGCGCTGGGTTGTGTCAGGCGCCGGCCCAGCCTTCTGTGAAGATTTGTTATGGATTGCTACCGGCTTGTCATTTTTCACTAGACGGTCAAGGCCTGTCAGTCTCATAAGTGCTTCTTTTTTCGTTTTGATTAAGTGTTCCACTAACGCGTCTATTGTCTGATACTCAAAAAATAAAGTGCTGCTCACATGGTCCAGTTCCTTACGCAATGTATTCGTGAGCTGAACAACGACAATGGAATCGATGCCGTACTTTTCAAGCTGTTCAGATGAATCAATTTTACTTGCAGGGATTTTCAATGTTTGTCCGATTCGTTTTTTCATATACTCGGTGCTTTTTTCTATCAAGACGGCATCATTTGATGATCCGCCTATCTCTGAAGCTACGTTTTGGACAGATGCCGTCTCCTTCCTCGCTGAAGAAAAATCCTTTTCTGCAGGAGGCGCCATGTCCATAGCCATACGGCGCACCACTCCGTTGCTTGAGGCTGCTATGATCTGGTGACTGAGGTCATGTGCTGCTTCTGCCGGGAAGAACACGGATTCAAAGCCTTCGCTCTCTAAGACCTCTTTCCATTTGTTTGGATATAGACCAGGACAGCCGGGAATTCGCAGCGCAGGATCTTCATACAGCCACCAGCCTTCCAACAGTCCGAAGGTGATGTGTGGAAACAAGCTGTTTCCCGCCATTTCATTTAGTAACAGCAATCCGTTGTGCTTCATCACATCTTTTGCATGCCGCAGCGTTTGGCGAATATTTTTTGTCGCGTGAAGGACATTAGCGGCAATTACAACGTCAAAGCCGCCTGCCTCGATTTCCTGCTGATCGATCGGTTTTTCTACGTCAAATAGCTGATATGTCAGGTAAGGATTTTCCGTCCCATACTCTTTTTCTGCATGCAGCAAAAACGCCTTTGAAAGATCTGTATAACAATATTCTCCTATATGATTTTGATAGGTTTTCAGTTTTTGAAAGATTCCGGCACTCGTGCCGCCAGTACCTGCGCCTATCTCCATAATGCGAATGGAGGTTTTAGGGTCCTGTTTCAGCCGCTCATCTACGTAAGCTGTTAACGTATCAGCGAGCACTGTATTGAAGTAGTCTGCAACTTGGTTATGCTTATAAATACCTTCCACCAATTCCATTGACGAATGAGGGAACATGATATCCGTCGCAGGCACCTTCCCTGTCAGGATATCCGGTAATGCTTTCAGCATGGCCTCAGCTAATACAACCATCGCTTTTGTGTTGCTGTCTTGGAGCCATTCTGATTTCTTTGCATCCCATTCACTCCAAAGCATGTCTATATCCTCTGCCTTGTCCTTCCTCACCAAAGAATCTCCATCTTTTTTAAGGTAGTCTTGCTGCAGAAGGAATTCGCTGCTTTGCCGGAGCCACTTTTCATAAAACTCACGAGTATTGTTGTTTCGTTGAAGACGTTCAACCGATAATGTATGACCATCAAACAGCCCGGCCGTCTGTAGCTGTGCTAACAGAAGTCTGTAAAGGAGAGCGTCCAGCTCCTCGTGTGTTACTTTTTCTATTTTCCGTGTTTCCGGCAGGCGCCTCTTCAGGCTTTCGGCGTCTATTGAAGGCTGCTGCGGGTAAAGGGTGATGAATTCCTTCTGATTCACGCCTTCGACTGCAACAGGTTTAGTCGTATGAATGAAAGCCGTTTGGCTGACAGGCCCTGAAAGCAGGGCTTCTAACGCTTTCATCCCTTCCTCAGGTTCAATTAAGCCTAAGCCAATTTGATTCATGAGCTGCACATAATTTTCATCTTCGGCCGCTTCACTGTTCCCCCAATATCCCCAATTCATGACGTTAACGGGACAACTCCAGCTTTGGGACAGCCAATAAGCAAATGCATCTGCGAATGCACAGCCAGAGGCATAATGGCTTTGCTTCACATTTTTGATATGGGACACAAGCGAAGAGAAAAATAGAACAAAATCCAAATCCTCCTGCTGAAATACTTGGGCCATATGAACACTTACATCCACCTTTGCCGCCAATCCAGTTCTGAATTCTTCGAGCGTCATATTTTCCAGGCTTTGTTCAAATAAAACCATTGCAGAATGAACGATCCCATGAATATGAGGATGGCGTTTTTTCACTTGTTCATAAGCCTGCTGCAATGAATGCATATCCGCAGCATCGGCTGCAATATAGTAAGGCGCAGGTCCAAGTGCCGAGAGACGGTTTAATTTTGCCTGGATGGCATCATTGATTTGACTGCGTCCAATCCAAACGATCTGCGCCTGATAGCGGCGGATCATATACTCACTCCACGCCTCTCCGATGTACCCAGCTCCTCCAATAACCACATACACTCCGCCGGTTCGATATAACGTATCATTTGATGGGGATTGCTGATAGGGAATCAATTGCTGCTGATGCCATTGGTGATTCCGATAAGCCCACGCGTGCCCAAGACGGTCTGCAGGGAGTGTAAACATCTGTTTGATCGGCCAAGTGCAGCCTTCTTCAAGGTCGATCAGCCGGATCTTCCAATGCGGATATTCCTTAGCCATTGTGCCAATGAGTCCATGAATGCTAGCATGAGCAGGATTGACATCTTCATGCTGAGTAATCGGCTGCGCTTGGACGGTGATAATTGACCATTCCAGCTTTTCCCCGCCATAGCCTAATTGAAGAAGTGCTTTCACAAGCTTAAATACGTGAAGAACGTTTTTTTCCTGTTCTTCAATAAACATCTGCTCTGAGTGTAGCGGGGCAATCCACAGTACATGGTCAATGCTGCCGCACGCTTGCAGTTTGTTCACTATCGTTTCCATGTGATCTGCCGGCTGGATATCCAAAACCACAGCCTGAGGATAGTATTGTTTCATTAACTTCTGTTCGTGCTCAGTCCCCCCTAATAAAACGGCTTGTCCACCGGCAGCCGAGACACCGCTCTCCGCATTTGGAGACACTGGTTCCCAGACAGGAACCATCATTGTATGTCCTATCGATGAAGACCCCGCTGCTATTGCTTCCGGAGATTGAGGTTCTCCTTCCAGCGCTCTAATGGAAGCCCCCTTCATTTGCACACAGACATTCCCATCTTCATCGCATAGATCAATATCATACTTTCTGATTTTGTCCTCTGCCTTACTGTCTGAACTGAATCTAATATAAGACCAGATTTCAGAAGGGCAAGGGGCAAGAATGTTAAGTTCCTGCATTGCAAACGGCAGAGACAGCTTATGGACTTGAGCATCCGTATTGACTGAGCTAACGATAAAACCAATGGATGCATGGAAAGCGGAATCCATCAAACTCGGATGGAGCATGAATTGCTTCTTACCGTCTTCCAAAAGAGCGGGTAAGGAGATTTTTGCAAGCAATTGTTCGTGTCCGATAAGCACTTTTTTAATCCCTTGATAGCCCTCTCCATAGTCAAGCCCTATCTTCCGAAACGCCGCATAGCATTGCTCTGATGTCACTGTGTCCAGACTGCATTCCGCCTGCAGCGCTTTAATATCTAAAACAGGAATGTCCGGTTCAGCCCCTAGGATTGCAGTCCCTTGGCTGTGTATCATCTGGTTTTCATCTTTGCTGTAAATCTCATAGCTGATCTCTCCGCTCTCCTCAGGATAAAGGCCAATATGTATCTCTTTTGGTTCACTTTCAATCGCGATAGGACGAATCCAGACGATGTCTCTGAGCGACACAATTCTTTGTCCCTCTCCCAGATCACCCGCTGCTTTTTCCGCTGCTTCCCTTGCCATTTCTAAATAGGCAACACCCGGCATGATTTTCTGTCCCTGCACAACATGATCAGATAGAAAAAATTCCTTGCCTGTGAAGCTAGAGCTAAAGCGCTGTTCAGAAAAGTCTGACGTATTCCTATGCAACAGCGGATGTAATGCAGAATTCGTTGTTCTGCCGCTGATTTTCGTCTCAGGTGCCGGTATCCAGTAGCGTTCTTTTGCAAACGGGTAGGTTGGAACACTTATTTTAAGCGGCTTGCGAGCGCCGTAAAGTTCATCCCAGTTGACCTGTTTTCCTTGAACCCATGATTCCGCGATGTTCTTCAAATCTCCCGCTTTTGCCCCGGTAAACCCTTGGCCCTCTTTGGCCTGTCCGGTCCAGCAGCGATCGGCTTCTTCACCTTTTACAAATGCTTGAAGTTGATGAATTAGATCCTTTATGTCTTTCACGATGAAGGCTGCCCGCTCCTCCATTTCCACCCGTCCTGCCTGCAGTGTATAAGCAAGCTCAAAAAGATTAATGTCCTCGTGAAGAAACTCAATGAGTTTGCCGGCGTATGCTTGCAGCCTGTCTATATTTCTCGCCGACAAGGGGATAATTGCCTCTTCATATTTCACCGAAACAGAGGCTGAGTCGTTCTCTTTCGGGATGTATTCTTCCAAAATGATATGCGCATTGGACCCTGACGCTCCAAACGAACTTACACCGGCACGGCGGGGATACTTAATCTCCATTCCGTTTTCTGTCAATGCCGGCTGCTCCCATTTCTTTGCTTCGCGCTGAACAAAAAACGGTGATTGATCCAGCTCCAAATAAGGATTCAGCTCTTCTGAGTGTAGGGATGGGACCAGCGTTTTATAATGCAGCTGCAGAACGGTCTTCGTTAACCCGCTGATGCCGGCTGCAGATTCAGCATGGCCAATATTTGATTTCACAGAACCGATCGAACAAAATTGCTGATCCTGCGTATTTCTGCTGAAAGCCTTCACCAATCCTTGAATTTCAATTGGGTCTCCTAAAGAGGTGCCGGTGCCATGCGCTTCCACATAGCCGACCGTACGCGGATCGATTCCTGTTTTTTCTAAGCAGGTTTCTATAACATCGGCTTGCGCTATAGGGCTCGGAACCGTAATGCCGCTGACTTTGCCTACATGATTAATGGCACTTCCTTTGATGACGGCATAGATCCGGTCACCATCCTGTTCAGCTTTTCGCAGAGGCTTTAATAATACCGTTCCAACCCCTTCTCCAGAAACGTATCCGTCACCGCCTTCGCCGAATGTATGACAATAGCCGTCGCTCGAGTGCATCCCCACACTGCCATAGCTGATATATTTAGCCGGATGCAGAGATAAATTGACACCCCCTGCTATCGCAGCCTCACATTCCCCATTCCGGATGCTTTCTATTGCCAAGTGAATGGCAGTCAAAGAAGATGAGCAGACCGTGTCCACTGCCATGCTTGGTCCATGGAAATTACAGTAGTAAGACACTCTATTGGCGATTTGCGCATAGTTCAGGGACAAAGGAAATGGATTTTGTTCGGATAAAGCTTCAGCACCTATAAGGGAATAGTCCTTATGCATGACACCGGCAAAGACGCCGACATGCCGTCTTTTATTGGCGCCTCGCTGTGCAGCAATTGTCTCAGGCGTATAGCCTGCATCTTCAATGGCTTCCCAGCATGTCTCTAAAAACAAGCGTTCTTGAGGGTCCATGGTTTCTGCTTCTCTGGGAGAAATTCTGAAGAATTGCGGATCAAAGCAATCGGCATCCTCAATGAACCCGCCCCATTTTGAAAAAGGCTTTCCTGAAGGTGTTGTCAGTTCATCGAATTCCTTCCATTCCCACCGTGATTTCGGAATTTCACTGATGCAGTCTGTTCCAGCCTTAAGATTTTCCCAAAATTCTTGTAGGTTTTTCGCCTTAGGATAACGGCCTGCCATCCCAATGATCGCAATGTCCTCCGCTTTTTTTGGCGGGGAAGAAAGAGCATCTAAAGACTCCGGCAGTGATGCAGGAGGCTGGCGGACAGCATCGTCCGCCTCTCCAAACAAATAGTTTTCAGCCAAATGCGCTGATAATTCTGCAATCGTTGTATATTCAAACAGCAAAGTGGGAGAGAGATCTTCTCCAACATGAGATCCTATCGCCTGAACAATTTCAAGCAAGGATGGCGAATCTAACCCAAGCTCATAGTACCCGGCGTGAATATCCATTTGTTCTGCCGGTTTTTCAAGCTGTTCAGCCAGCAACTGACGCAGTAACCTTTCAAACGCATTGTATTTCCGGCCAGCGTCATGAGAGACAGAAGTTTCTTTTACCACTCTCTCTTCCTGGAGCTGATCGATTTCTTTTTCAGGCTGAAAGGCCTTCGCATCCCGAACGGACTTGCTTGCGAAGTTTTTGAGTTCGGCTACTTTTTGTCCAGAAGAATTAAAATATTCAATGGTCATATAAGTAAGCTCGTTTTTCTGGCGCACGGAGGAAGCTTGAATGCGCGCCGCACATTCTTTTTGTAATGGCTCCGAAGCTGTAAAGGATTCGAAAAACAAAGGCAGATACACAGTCTGTTCGTTTTTATTTACACTTGAGAGCAAGCCGCTTGACCCTAAACCGCTGCCGTCGATGAGCGTCGGATGAAACATAAAAGCCTCAGAATGAAGCAATGCTTCTTGTCCGACAGATACATCAATCAAAGCGGCCTCTTTAGTTTCATATACCTGTCCTTCTGCTTTCATCATGCCTGTATGCACTAATTCTTGACGGCGGCATTGATCATAGATGTCGTCCAAATTCAGAATTCGGCCGGCCGCTTTTTTCCATTGATGAAGGTCAATCTTTTCCGTGAAAGCAGCTGGTGCTTTATGATGCATCTCGGCCGAAGCATATCGTCTATGACCTGATAACGACTCTCCATGCTGTTTTTGCCCTTCAATTAAGATGGACCAAGCCCCTTTTTTGCTTTCAGACACTTGAATCGTCAGGGCAATGTCATACGATGCTTCCGCGATCAGAGGATAAAAAATGGTCAGATTTTTCAGTTCTAGCTCTTGATAAGCGTAACCATGTTCTTGGAATACTTGATAAATCAGATCTATATAAGCAAGGCCGGGTAATAACGCTTGTCCATATACCTTGTGATTGCACATGATAGGATTATTTAATGAGATGCGCAGTTGTTCAGTTATCATGTTCCCACTCCTCTCTTATTTGAAAGTTTTCCAAAACATTTCTTTAGGAGCACCTTTGTCTGAAAACCCTTGTCCCCGCTCAGTTTGAGCTGATAGGGCTCGATTCTCTGGTATAACGGGCCGCCGATGCAGTGCCGGCAGCGGCAAAGGCTTTCTTCTGATTGGACGATCAGCCGAGTCATCCCAAGCTTCTATAATCAAGTGGGCATTCGTTCCTCCATCGGCAAAACAATTGATCGCTGCAGCCGGCGTTTTCTCTTTCCACTCGGCTTGTGTTTTACAAAAATACAAATCCGTTTCCTCAATATTAAAATGCGTCATTTTCTCATCACCTGACAGGAACGGAACCAATTGTCTATGTTTCAGCATCAAAGCGACCTTAATCAGGCTTGCTATCCCTTCCGCGCATAAAGGGTGGCCGATGTTAGGTTTAACCGACCCCAGCCCTAATGGAGCATTGCAGCGGGAACGGTAAATCGCTTGAATCGCCTTAAGCTCAAGCAAGTCCGTCACAACTGAACCTGATCCATTTGCTTCGAGATAACTGATTTCTTCAGGCTTTTTGCCGCTTTTCTCAAGCGCCGACAGCATCACGTCCTTTTGCGCCTCAAGATTCGGTGCGGATGGGCCTGCCGTTCTTCCGTCATTGTTTACAGCTGCGGCTTTAATGACAGCATAAATGGAATCTCCGTCTTCAAGTGCTTGGCTGACCGTTTTGACTAAAACCATTCCCACGCCTTCTCCTAAAACGACGCCTTCTGCTCGCTTGTCAAATACATGGAAAGACGGCTTGTCACTTAAAAGTCCGCGCTCCTGAAACATTCGATGTGCATCTGTATCGAGCAAACTGACACCGCCGACAACCGCTGCCTCGATATCTCCGCTTCGCAAAGCCTGAATGGCCATATTCAAGCCGACCAATGCAGAGGAACAAGCTGTATCCAGTACAATACTCGGTCCTCGCAAATCAAAAAATTGTGAAACATTAGCGGCTAAATAGTTTTGTCCTCCAGCCACAATCGGATTTCTCGCTTTTGAAAGACTGGATTGATCAGGCTTGTGCTGGCTGCGACCTCCTATATAGACACCAGCCCGCATGCCTTTCATTTCCTTTTCGGTGTACCCGGCGTGATACATCAGCTTCAGACTTTCTTCCAATACTGCCAAAGCCTGTGGGTCCATTGCTCTGACATCATCATCGGACATCAGGAAGAAATCAGGATCAAATCGGTTCAGGTCCTCGATTACCCCGGCATAATACGAGCTGGAATTGCCAAAGCGTTCATGCGGCATAGGTTTGATCTCTGATCGACCGTCACGTATTACATCCCAGTATGCCTCCAGCGTTTCCGCTCCGGGAAATCGGCATGTCAGGCCAACGATCGCGATGTCTTCTGCATGAAGCACCGGTTTTATATCGCTTGCCTTTTGCATTTGCTGTTTCGCCGCGGAAGCCTGATCGGGCGGCAATGATGCCGCATCAGGCACGTGTCCTTTTGAGGCAGCTGAATGTACAGCATCTGGTAAGGCAGATTTATATTCAGAAATCAGCCACTTTGCAAAAGATTCTATTGTGGGGTATTCAAATAAAATAGATGGATCGATATCTCCTTTTAACTTTTGATTAATCTGCTGTAATAGCTGCGCCAAAATAATCGAATCTACTCCGTATTCTTGAAAAGGCTCATCAGTTTCAAGGTCTTCGGCGCCTATCTTCAGCTCGTCAGAAAAAATAGTCACAAGCCATTCTACTGTTCCATGGAACAAGCTTTGAGCGCTGTCTGATTCTCTTGTCTCAGCACGTTGGAAAGCCTTATCCGTCAGTGAGTGCTGCATGAGCTTACCCGGCTGCCATACATCTGTATGGTGAATCGCGGGCAGGACAACAGCTTGTTGTTTTTCAGAAAGAATCTGATCCAGAAGCTGCAATCCCTCCTCGTTATTCAAGCCTAACAGTCCGGTCTGTTCTAAAGCTTTGCTTCGAACCTCGCCTAAGCCGGTCTCCTTCCAATTTGGCCACTGAATGCTGACGATCGGATATTTATCTTTATGTGATTCTGCAAAATAATCCATAAATGCATTCGCCATTGCATAATCAGCTTGTCCGGCCGCAAGCACAGGGACGGTCGCTGATACAGATGAAAATAACACAAAGAATTGCAGCGGCTCATCTTTGAGCAGGTCAAATAAGGTTTGAAGCCCTCCGACTTTCGGCTCCAGCACGGCTTGAATTTCTTCTGCTGATTTTCTTATAAATGCCGGATTATGTTTATTCACTGCCCCGGCACAATGAATCACTCCGCCAATCGCTCCCATCATATGCTGAATCGTCTCGATGCTTTGTTTGACAGCAAGCGGATCGGATAGCTGAAGAGACAGTACTTGTACTTGAGCGCCCATTTCTTCCAACTCTTGGATGGATTTCAATTTCTGAGCAAGCGGCGTGTTTTTCGTTTTAAGAAACTCCCACTGTTCACGCGGGGGCATGACTTCACGGCCGGTGAGAACCAATCGTTTCACCCCGTATGTTTGCACAAAATGACGCGCACACACCAATCCAAGCCCTCTTGTCCCCCCTGTAATCAGCAGCGCCTGGTCTGACGGAAATGATAATTCTTTTTGATTAACAGCATCTGCTGTTCGCTCGTCCAAATATGCGCGATAACGCCGTCCGTCTCGATAACAGACTTCGGTGTCTGTACTGTCAGCATAAAATTCATCTGCAATCAGTCTGGCCAGCTCCTTTTCGGCTGTTACATGGTCTGTGTCCATATGTCTTGATGTAAGGTGACTGTATTCACTTTGGAGCATTCGGTATAGACCAGCCCGGGAAGCACCGGACAGATTAACATCTTTATTTTCATAAGACTCGAGCCCCTTCGTCACACACAAGACAGTCAATTCTTGCTTGTGTTTACGGCCATTCTCAATCAGTTTCTGCAGCCAACTGATCCAGTTTAGCGATTGCTCATGGCTCATTCCGCATCCGATCAAATCCACTGCTCCGCCGACATTTTCCCAGTCGGCGTCTGACAGATGCTCAAGCTCTTGGCTGTCAATGATGCGATAGCTCGAGAAATACAGGGAAAGCTCTTCAGCCAATGACCTTGTTTCTGCGTTTGCCAATATGGCAACCGTTTGGCTCATACGTTCTGCTGATGTAATCGGGCAATCCTGCCACTGTTTTTGTAACAAGCTCTGTTTCGTAGGCCGTACAGCAGATGGCAATGCCGAACGGCTGTCTTTTTCTGCAGCATCTTCAATTGGGAGCCAATAGTATTCTTCTGCAAACGGATAAGCAGGCAGACTGATTCGGCGAGGCATGTGTTCGCCATAAAGCTCGTTCCAGTTTATTCGCAATCCTTTTACCCATAATTCCGCTAGCTTCTCCAGCCTTTTTTTCTCAATCCACGTTTCCAGCAGGGCTTTGGCGTCATTATCTGTTTCAAACACTTTCATTTCACTTTTCTTCGTTTTGACATGCGCGTCATAGATTTCTGTATTCGGAATATCTGCAATATAGTCTTCAAGCGTTTTGATAAGCATTTCTCTCGAATCAGCCAAAAATGCCATTCGGTAGTCCATTGGTTCCCGGCCAGTCTGAAGGGTATATGCCATATCATCCAGATTGATATCTTTATTAGAATCTGCGAAGTCTCTCATCGATTGGGCATAAGCCTTCAGTTGCTGCCTCTTTTTCGCTGAGAGCACAAATAACTTTGAATGATGGCGATCTGGCAATGGATGATTGTTTCTATCAGACTGATATTCTTCAATCACGAGGTGGGCGTTCGTTCCGCTATATCCAAAAGAACTCACACAGGCCCGCCGCGGTTTTCTATCAGCCGTTTCCCAATGCTTAAGCTCAGTGTTTACATACAAAGGCGATTCTTCAAATTGAAAATGCTCATTAGGTTCAGAGAAGTTCAATGTAGGCACCAGCGTTTTATGTTTCATGCACATCAGCACTTTTTGAACACCGGCAACACCCGCTGCCGCTGATGTATGGCCAATGTTGCTTTTCACTGAACCGATCGCACAAAATTGCTTTTTGTCTGTTTTCTCTTTAAAGACGGTTGACAGCGCCTCTAATTCTATTGGATCTCCTTGTTTTGTTCCGGTGCCGTGCATTTCAACATAGCTAATGCTTTCAGGATGGATGCCATATGTCTCATATATATCCCGTTCCAGATCCATTTGGCTTTTCACGCTCGGTGCCGTAATTCCGTTTGTTTTTCCGTCCTGATTAATGCCCGAACCGATAATTACACCATAGATGTGATCACGATCCGCTTCTGCATCTTTCAGCCGTTTCAAAACGAGCGCTCCTGCCCCTTCTCCGGGAACAAAACCATTTGCGCCATTATCAAATGCTTTGCATTGTCCATCAGGAGACAGCATGCCGGCTTCACACATACTGATGTAAGATTCCGGTGTCAGGTATAAGGTGACTCCTCCCACCAGCGCCATATCAATTTCTTTGTTTACTAATGCTTGACGCGCTAAATGTGTACCGACTAGTGAGGATGAGCATGCCGTATCGATCGGAATCGCCGGTCCTTTTAAATTGAGATAATACGGAATACGCGCTGCAGCGATCGCAAAGCTGTTTCCGGTGGCGCTTGCTCTTGCCTGATTCCGATTCAGCAGCACTCCGTATTCATGGCTCATAATGCCAAGATAAACACCGCACTTTTTATTGCTTAACGTTTGCGCATTATATCCGGCATCCTCGAATGCTTTATAGCCTTCCTGCAAAAAGATTCGATGCTGCGGGTCTATCAGTTCAGCTTCTGACGGCGGAATATTAAAAAACAGCGGATCAAAATGTTCAATATCATCCAGCATCCCCAGTGATTTGCAGTAGACTTTCCCCTTTTGATTCAGTGCCGGGTCATAGTATTTGTCTACATCCCACCGTGATTTCGGAATGTCACGGATCGCATTTCTCGCATTGACCAGATGATCCCAATATTCTCTTACATCCTTGGCACCGGGGTATCTGCCTGCCATCCCGACTATGGCTATCGCATCGTCTCGGTAACCTTGATGAGATCGGTCTGGTTTCTGTTCAGGCGCTTTCATCGCTGGCAGCCGAACGGGCTGAATCGAACACTCCGCGGGTTTCGCTTTAGCTGGTGCTTCAGGCTGTTTATTCTCTAGGGAAAGCTCATCCGCTATTTCTTTACTTCTATTACTATGATTGACAACCTCGGCTTTTAACATATTTGCAAACTGACGAATTGTTGGATAATCATAAACTTTGGTAACTGAAAATGATGTGCCATATTGCTTATTGATTGTTTTTATCCATTCTAGTCCTGTAATGGAGTCCATTCCGATATCGATAAAGGTGTCATCGATATCGACCTCTTGGGAATCCATACATAATACTTCAGCAATGCTTTCCTTTAATTCATCATTCAGTGTTTCAATTGTTCCAGCATATTGACTGGAAGCAGAAATTTCCGCAGCAGCATATTGAATGTCTTCAACTGGTTTCTGTTGCTCTGGCTCATGATGGCCTAAAGGCTGCAACGAAATATTATCCGGTTTAGTTGAGATGGATTCCCGTTGGTTCGGTGTATACGTCTCCTCTGATTTTTGCGGATGGTTTTCTGCATTTTCTCCATCAGCTTGTGTGCTTAATTCACCTTTTAAGAAAGCGGCAAAATCACGGATTGTCGGATAATCATAAACCTTGGTCACAAGAAGCGATGTACCAAATTTCTTATTGATTGATTTTATCCATTCGAGACCGGTAATGGAGTCCATGCCGATATCTATGAATGCCTCGTCCGGGTCGATTTCATTTTGATCCATATATAACACGTCTGCTAAGCTTGCCGTCAGTTCATCACATAAGACTTCAGCAGTTATGGTTTGCTGCTTTCTAATCGGCTGCAGCGGTACAGATGTACTTTGCGGTGTTTCCTGACTGCTTGCCATCAACGGCTGCAACGAAATATTGGCAGGCTTACCGCTGACTTTTTCCGGAATAAATGGCTCTTGGATGACTGGCTGTGATGTAACAGCCGGCTTCACCGGTCTTTTTTCAACTGTCTTCACCACAGTTTCTTCTATCCAATAACGGTCTCTTGCAAAAGGATAGGCAGGCAAGCTGATACGGCGCGGCTTACCATTTTGATAAAGCATGTTCCAATCGATATTTAATCCTTTGACCCAGAGGTCTAAAAACTTTGCGAATTTTCCTTTGCGAACCCATGCTTCAATTGTCTTCGCCATATCTTCATCAGCGGCAAAAACTGCCATGGTTTCTTTATTTCGCTTCACTTGTCCCCGATATAAGTGTTCAATGTGTTCTTTTCCAGAGATAAAATCATTCAGCTTTTCTTTAAGCTCCTGCATATTTTCAGCCACAAACGCCAACCGCTCATTCATTGCTTCCCGTCCAACCTGAAGCGTATATGCGATACGAGGCAGATCGGCTTCAGCATAACGCCCCTCACGGAAAGCATCCAGCAATCGTTCCGCCCGTTTTTGAAGTCTCTCTTCATTTTTTGCTGAGAGCACAATAACAGCCGCCTGTCCCGCTGAAGAATGCTCTGGCTCAGATTTCGAAGCATATTCTTCTATTAGAATATGGGCGTTACCCCCTCCGGCGCCAAATGATGAGAGGCCTGCGATTCGCGGATATTCAATTTCTTTTCCATTTACTTCAATGATCGGCTTCTTCCATTCTTCAAGCTCTTGCTGGACTTTGAATGGAGAATTGAAGAAGTCAATATTCGGATTCAGCACTTTTGAATGAAGGGAAGGCGCCAGCTGTCTGTATTTCATTTGAAGCAATACCTTTGTTAATCCCGCAATGCCCGCCGCGCTCTCACAGTGCCCGATATTTGATTTGGCTGAGCCTATGGCACAAAATTGTTTGTCTTTCGTATGTTCTGAGAACACTTTAGCCAGCCCTGTTATTTCAATAGGATCTCCGAGTGAAGTGCCTGTGCCATGCGCTTCGATATAACTGATAGCCCGCGGGTCAATTTTCGCCTCCGTAACCGCCTTTTTAATGACCTCTGCCTGGGCATTCGGGTTAGGGACTGAGTATCCGTTTGTTTTTCCTCCGTGGTTAATGGCTGTGCCCTTAATGACTCCATAAATGTGATCGCCATCTTCAATCGCTTTGGACAATGGCTTAAGGAGTACAGCTCCAACGCCTTCTCCCGGCACATAGCCGTCTCCTCCCTGTCCAAAGCTTTCACACCTGCCTTTGCTTGACATAAATTTGTTCTGTCCAAGCATCAAATATTTATTGGGGTGGATTGAAACATTGACTCCCCCTGCGAAAGCTGCCTCACATTCACCGCGCTGCAAGCTTTGGCAAGCCAAATGTATAGCGGTCAATGAAGAAGAGCACATCGTATCCAGAGCCATACTCGGTCCATGGAAATCGAAATAATAGGATACCCGGTTTGCTACAGAGGATGGATTTCCCGGTAAAGCCAGAGACCGGCCCCGCGCTTGTTCTTGCGCTCCGTACAGCTGATATTCATCGTACATGACACCGACATAAACGCCTACGTTTCCGCCAAGTTCAGCATCCTGTTTACGTCCGAGGTGCTCTCTTGTATATCCGGCATCCTCCATCGTTTCGTAAACACATTGCAAAAATAAACGCTCCTGCGGATCCATTAATTTCGCTTCACGAGGAGAGATATGGAAAAATTGCGGATCAAACTTATCTACATCCTTAATAAAGCCTCCCCACTTGCTGTTCGTTTTTCCCGGTTTGTCCTTATCTTTATCGTAATAAAGACTGTGGTCCCAGCGGTCTTCAGGAATCTCGGTAATACAGTCGTGGCCGTCCCTCAAGTTTTTCCACAGTTCATGGATGTTGTCTGCTTGCGGATAGCGTCCGGAGATTCCGATAATCGCAATCTCTTCCGTTTCTTTTTCAGCAGGCTGCTTTTGCCCGTTTCTTTGCATGGGGACGAATCCGGGCTTTCTGCGGCGAACCGGAATTTCTTTTTTCTCTTCGGTCTCAGAATCTGGCTTTCTATTTTCATCTATTGAAGAAGATGTTTCTGATTCAATCCCCAAGATGTGTAACAGCTTTTCTCTATGTGATTCAGTAAAATACTGTGATAATGACCGAATATTGAGGTATTCAAAGAACAAGGTTTTTGACAATGAACCGAATACTTTTTCTAATTGTCCGGTAACATGCATGATCATAATTGAATCGATTCCGTAATCCTCCATTGGAGCTTCGGCGTCAATCTGGCTGACAGGCAGCTTTGTAACTGAGGAAAGCACACTCTTGAAATAATCCTCTGCTTTTTCTTTCAGCATCTCTTCGTCGGCCCCCATCACGGAACTCGCATTTTCAGTATGCTGAATTTCACTTTTGTGTTTTCCATTTGGAGATGGCCCATTTCCTGTTTGATCCAAAAAGGAATGGATTTTGCTTGCTACGCCTGCAGCCACCATCAGCTTCGATTTTCCTGAGGCCCATCCATGGTATAATGCCTGAATTCCGTCATCTGCTTCCATGGCGACCATACCCGTATCTCTCGTCAGCATCCTTTCGGTTTCAGCATCAACATGCATGCCTCCGTCTTTCCACAGCGGCCAGCTCATGGAAAGGGTTTTCCCGTAGCGCTTATGCTCTGCTGCTTGGACATTCCGGTACTCGCTGAATGTATTCATAAAAGCATTTGCCATTGCGTAATCCGCCTGTCCTGCACTTCCCACTGTCCCGGCATTTGAAGAAAAAAGGATAAAAAAGTCGAGCGGAATATCTTTCGTTGCTTCGTCAAGATGAATCAGGCCGGTGACCTTTGGAGCGAGCACATCTTGAATCTCGTCTTTCTTTTTCTTAATAATGAAATTATCTTTTATAATGCCTGCGCTATGAATGATGCCATTTAAGCCGCCATAGTCCTCTTGAATCTCTTTCGTTAAAGTCATAACAGCTTCTTTTTCAGTCATATCGGTTTGTCTATAAACAACACGCGCGCCCATTTTCTGTAACCTCTGAAGCTGTGACTGCTTTCTTTCATTGAGCGGAGACCTGCCTGTGAGAATCATGACAGCCTCACGCGTTTTGTTTGCAATTTCATTTGCAAATAGGAAACCAAGCCCCCCTGCACCGCCTGTAATCAGATAAACCCCTTTATCCTTCCATGGCATGTCGGTGCCGGGTTGATCAGCTGCCGCCTCTTTCCATTTGCTTACATACCGTTTTCCTTGCCAATATCGGATATGGTTATCATGAGGATATTGCCTGCATTCTGCTAATTTTTCAGCCAGATCGGTTGCAGATATCCCTGAATCAAATTCAATCAGCTGGCCATTGAATGCTGGGTTTTCCAGCTGGGCCGTTTTGAGAAGTCCCGCTAAGCCGTTTAGCAGCTGCGGTTCATCCAATGCAGGAACAGCGACTTGAACGAGCACATTCCCGCCAGGCTTTGAGTTTAGCAGCTGTTGAATGTCTTCGAATAACTGTAAAGCATACGCTTTAAACCGCTCATGAACTGCCTGCCCGCTTTTATCCAATACCGTACAGTCAAACTTGTCCCGGATTCTTTCGATTTGCCTTTCTGTAATATCACAAACAATAACTTTATGCCTCTGATATTCCATTAACTCATTTTTCTCGGAAACAGCTGCTTCTTCCCATATATGCTCGAATAAAAGTATGCCAGTTGCTAAATCTGTCTCGTTTTCTAGAGTTCTGGCAGAATAACCTTTCATTCGCACGCATACCTGGCCCGCTTCATTACACAAATCGATGTCAAGCTTCTGAATACGATCCGCAGCGGTACTGTCCTCGCTGTATTTCACGCGGGCCCACATCGAAGTCTCACAATCTTTGAACATTTGGACATCCTGCAATGCGAAAGGCAGCATTGCTTGGCTTTCTGTCAAACTGGCATCCCCTGTTCCAAGCCTCAGACCGATAGAAGCTTGAAATGCCGCATCAATCATGCTCGGATGCAAAACATAATGATCTTGGGTATGTGAAACGACAGACGGCAACGTCAATTTAGCTAGAGCTTCGTTTGCCCCGACATATATAGTATCAATCGCTCTGTGGCCGTCACCGTACTCAATTCCCATTTCCGCATAAGCGTCATAGCATACAGCAGGCGGCAGAATGCGTCTACTGCAGCTCGCTTTCACCTCTTCAATATTCAGTTTAGGAGCTTCTTCAGTCTGGCAAAGCACAACGCTTCCTTGGCCGTATATCACCGGTTCCTCCCCCGCACTGTCACTCTCCCTGCAGATTTCGAACAAAATATCACCATTGTCTTCCGGATAAAGGTGAACGTATATGTCTGATTGCAGATCTGTGACAGCAACAGGGCGAATCCAAACGATGTCCTGAAGACGAATATCTGCATGCATCTGGTTCGCAGCCGCCTTTTCTGCAGCTGCCCGAACCATTTCTAACAAGGCTGCACCGGGTAAAATGCGCTGACCTTTAATGACATGATCCTTCAAGAAAAATTCACGCCCTGTGAACTCTGAACGAAAACGCACGCCCGACATGTCAGACACATTTTCGTGCAGGAGAGGATGAATGGCATGGCCTAGGGTCAAATTCTGTTTTGGCAAG
Source organism: Bacillus sp. PK3-037 (assembly GCF_054161355.1). NCBI lineage: Bacteria > Bacillati > Bacillota > Bacilli > Caryophanales > Bacillaceae > Bacillus > Bacillus sp. PK3-037. The sequence continues at coordinate 2,277,788 of NZ_CP096408.1, forward strand.
TCAATCTCTGTCTCTTTCTCCGGCACCCAATACCGCACTTTTGCGAAAGGGTATGTCGGCAAGCTGATCCTCTTAGGTTTGTTTTCCCCGTATAAGAGCTTCCAATCAACCGCAGATCCGCCGGCCCATTTTTCAGCGATCAGGTTTAGATTTTCTTGTTCCAGCCATTTATGTACTGTTTCCGCGGAAAGTGAAATATCACCGGTTTCTTTTGTCATTCGGCCCTTCCAGCAATGCTCAATGGTTTCCTGTCCTTTTAGATATGCTTCTAATTGACCTCTCAATTCTTGAATCCCGCCTGCCAAAAAAGCAACCCGCTCTTCCATCGGCTCACGGCCAATCTGCAATGTATAAGCCACATCTCTGATTTCAATACCCTCATGAAGAAAATCGAGGAGACGTTCCGCATACACATGAAGGCGTTCTTGATTCCGGGCCGAAAGCGGAAGAATCACCGGTGTGGTGTCAGGTACAGACACAGTCTGCTCCGCCGCTTCAGGAATGTATTCTTCTAAAATTATATGTGCATTAGACCCCGTTGCACCGAACGAACTGATGCTTGCCCGGCGCGGATAGATGATTCCCTCACCATTCTCATTGATAACAGGCTGCTTCCAAGTTTCGGTTTTATGCTGCACATAAAATGGCGACTTTTCAAAGTCAACGTACGGGTTCAGCTCTTCTGAATGCAAAGAAGGCACGAGGGTTTGATGGTGAAGCTGAAGGGCGACTTTGCTTAAACCGCTGATACCTGCGGCGGATTCCGCATGCCCGATATTTGACTTGACAGAACCGATTGAACAGAACTGACGATCCTCTGTATATTGGCGGAACGCTTTTACCAGCCCCTGCAATTCGATCGGATCTCCTAAAGACGTACCGGTTCCGTGCGCTTCCACATAACTGACAGTCCGCGGGTCAATCCCTGTTTTCTCCAAGCATGTCTCAATCAGATCAGCTTGTGAAACAGGACTCGGCACAGAAATCCCGCTTACAGTTCCTACATGGTTGACTGCACTTCCTTTAATTACTGCATAAATCCGATCTCCATCTTTCTCGGCCTGGCGTAAAGGCTTTAATAAGACCGCACCAATTCCTTCTGCCGGCACATAGCCGTCCCCATCCTTGCCAAACGTGCGGCAGTGCCCGTCAGTGGAAAACATATCCCAAACACCGTACGTCATATACTTATTCGGGTGCAGAGAAAGGTTAACACCGCCGGCGAATGCGACCTCGCACTCTCCGTGGCGAAGGCTTTCCAACGCCAGATGTACAGCAGTTAAAGATGAGGAACACACCGTATCAACCGCCATACTCGGACCGTGGAAATTGCAAAAATAGGACACTCTGTTGGCAATTTGCGCGTAGTTGAGAGAGAGAGGGAACACATTTTCCTTCGATGCCGCTTCAGCACCGACTAATGTATAGTCCTTGTGCATGACGCCGGCAAAAACGCCTACATGCTGTCTTTTGTTCCGTCCTCTAGGTGTGGCCAACGTCTTCGGCGTGTAGCCAGCATCCTCAATCGTTTCCCAGCATGTTTCTAAAAACAGCCGCTCCTGAGGATCCATTGTCTCCGCTTCTCTAGGCGTGATTCTGAAAAATTGGGGATCAAAGCAATCAGGATCATCAATAAATCCGCCCCACTTAGAAATGCTTTTGCCTGAAGGGGAGGTGATTCCATCAAAGCGCCGCCAATCCCAGCGCGACTCGGGAATCTCGCTAATGCAATCCATTCCCTCTTTCAGATTGTTCCAAAAGTCATGAATATTGTTTGCCTTCGGGTACCGGCCCGCCATGCCGATAATCGCAATGTCTCCCTCCGCTGCCTTCAGAGATGCAGTTCGAGCATAATCCTCTTGTACACGTCTCTTCCGGCTTTCAGCAGTACCGCGATCGATTGCGCGAAAAGCGGCACGCTTTCGTTCATTTTGATCAATACAATGAGAGGAGGAAAAATGCTCACCGTACTCCTGGGCAAGAAACGCTGACAGCTCCGCAATCGTGGTATGTTCAAACAGGAGCGTCGGTGAAAGGCTCTCACCAATTTTGCCACTGATGGTTTCTACCACTTCAAGCAACCCGGAAGAATTCAGGCCCATTTGATAATAGCCGACCTGCTTTTCAATCTGTTCGATCGGCTTATTGATTTTGTCTGCGATTAATTGGCTGACGAATTGTTCAGCTGCCTCGTATGTCCCCGTACTCTCGGCTGACGATGACACCTCTTTGATTCCTTCTGCAGCCTGCGAAAGTTCGGCTGGATCTTTTCTCGCCTCCTGGCTTTGAGGAAAATCCTTGCGGCCTCCATGAATCAGCTCTGCTTCACGCACTAATTTACTTGTGAAGTTTTTCAATTCAGCCACCTTTTCTCTCGAAGCATTAAAAAATTCAAGCGTTACATAAATAAGCTCTTTTTCCTGACGGACAGATGAACGCTTAATTCTTGTCATGCAATGCGTCTGCAAAAGGGCTGAAGCAGAAAAAGATTCATAGAACAGAGGCAAAAACAGCCTCTGTTCCCCTTTAAGCAAGGATGTAAGCAAATTGTTGGCTCCCACTCCGCTCCCATCAATGAGAGCCGGATGAAACATAAAGCCTTCTGCATGAAGCATGGCTTCGGAGCCAAGAGAAAGATCAAGGAGCACACCGTCTTCCTCTTCATAAATATGTCCATTCGCTTTCATATATCCGCTATGCACAAGTTCCTGGCGTCTGCACTGTTCATACACATCATCGAGCTGTACAATCGTGTCCGGAGTTGCTTTGAGGTGATTGAGCTCCAGTGTTTCTTCAAACAGTGCCGGCACGTCGGTGTGCATATCAGCCTTCATATAGAGCTTTTCATCTGACGTTTCTTTATCACGGCGTTTTTCGAAGCCTTTAACTGATATTTGCCAATGCCCTTCATTTTTCTCCGTGCAATCGATATTGAGCATAATTACCGAATCCTGTCTAGCAGTCAACGGCTGGTAAATGGATAAGTTCCGCAGCTGAAGCTCTGAGAAGGAATAGCCGTGTTCTCTGAATATCTGGTAAATCATATCAATATAAGCCAAACCTGGAAGAACATGTTGTCCGTAAACCACATGGTGATAAATAAACGGATTTTTTAACGATAGAGTGAGTTGCTTCGTTATATTTTTCACGTTAGACCTCCACTTCATAAGTATCCCATATGTTTGCTGTGTCCATTTTTAAGGTCTCCTCTTCCGGCTTTGACGCGCCAGCCGAAAACACCTGTTTCTTTAATTCAGGAGGCGATATTGGACTACGCTTAATCACACGCTTTTTATCTTCATCCCACGCCTCTAAAATGACATGGGCGTTTGTCCCCCCATCGGCAAAGCAGTTAATGGCCGCAGCAGGCAGCGGTTCTGTCCATTTTTCCAACGATCGGCTGAACGTGAGATTCGCTTTCTGCTTATCGAAATGTGACATCTCTTGATCACCTGATAAAAATGGAACAACACTGCGCTCTTTCAACATCAGAACAACCTTGATAAAACTTGCGATTCCTTCAGCACAAAGCGGATGTCCGATATTCGGCTTGATTGATCCGAGCGAAAGGGGATTCGCGTTCCCTGAACGGTACACGGATTGAATCGCTTTAAGCTCAAGCAGATCGGTTACCATTGAACCTGATCCGTTTGCTTCAAGATAGCTGATGTCCTCTGGCTGTTTTCCGCTTTTGGCAAGCGCAGCCTTCATGACTTCCTTTTGCGCCTCCAAATTAGGTGTTGCCGGCCCTGCGGTTCTTCCGTCATTATTGACCGAGGCCGCTTTGACCACAGCATAAATGGTATCTCCGTCTTGTATGGCCTGTTTTACCGTTTTTAACAGAACCATTCCGACACCCTCACCTAAAACAACGCCATCAGCACGCTCATCAAACACATGGAAGGATGAACGCTTACTTAAAATGCCGCGCTGCTCAAACAGCCGGTGAGAGGCGTCTGAACCAAGCAAGCTGACACCGCCCACTACAGCAGCTTTCATATCCCCGCTGTGTAAGGCCTGAATAGCCATGTTCATGCCGACTAAAGCTGATGAACATGCTGTATCTAACACAACACTCGGGCCGCGAACATCAAAAAACTGTGAAATATTTGCCGCTACATAATTCTGGCCGACTGTCACGATAGGATTCTTCGCATGAAGAAGACTCTCTTCATCAGGCTTGTGCTGGCTTCTGCCTCCAAGATAGACACCGATGGATTCACCCTTTATTTCATCTGGTGTATATCCGGCGTGATACCAAAGTTTCAAACATTCTTCCAATACCAATAATGCTTGCGGGTCCATCGCCTTTACATCCTCTTCATGGAGCAGGAAGAAATCAGGATCGAAATGGCTGATGTGATCAATGACTCCGGCATAATACGGTGACTGATAACCCCAGCGCTCTTCTGGAACCGGTCCGATTGACGAGCGTCCCTCAGATAATAACGACCAATATGATTCCAGTGTATCCGCCCCCGGAAAGCGGCAAGATAATCCGACAACGGCGATATCATCCTCTGCATAAGAACTCGGTGACGAGGACACCGGCACCTGTCTTCGGCTGACAGAAGCTGGATCCTCCGCAGGGTGAGGTGTGACTGTCTCAGTTCTATTTGCCGAAGATGCTTCCGCATTTTCCGCTATCTTGTCTCCAAACAGAGCAGTCAAGGATTCGGCATAAGATCCTACAAGCCAATCAGCAAAGCGCTGAATTGTTGGATATTCATAAAGAATAGATGGATCGAGCGCTGCGTCTAACTTTCGATTAATACGCTGGAGCAGCTGTGCCAAGATAATAGAATCTACACCATAATCCTGAAATAGATCATCAATTTCCAGGTGTTCGCGTTCGATTCTCAGCTCTTCAGAAAACAAAGCAACAAGCCATGTCCGCGTTTCATCTAATAGCAGCTCATGTTTAGCAGGCTCTGCGTTTTTCCCGATTTTTTCAGGTTGTGATACAAGCAAAGCTTCTTCTTTCAATCCAGGTTCTTGCCGGATCTGCCGCTCCATCAGCCGGTCTGGCTTCCAATTTTCCTGATTCGTTATAGCAGGCAGGACAACCGGCTGCAAGGTCCCAGATAAGATTTGATCCAGAAAACGCAAGCCCTCTGAATTCGTAATGCTCAGCAAGCCGCTTTCTCGATATGCTTGATTTGTCACTTCTCCCATACCGGTTTCTTTCCAATTCGGCCACTGAATGCTGAAGATTGGCGTACTTTCCTTATGTGCTTCTGCAAAATAATCCATATAGCTGTTAGCCATGGCATAATCAGCTTGTCCAGCCGAAAGTGCCGGAATAATGGCCGAAACAGAAGAAAATAATACAAAAAACTGTAGTGGCTCATGACTTACATAGCGATATAGGGTTGTAAGCCCCGACACCTTTGGCTCCAGTACCTGCCGCATATCATCAGCTGTTTTGCGGATAAACGCCAAGGTATCCATGTCCGTTATTCCTGCACAATGAATGACTCCGCCAATTGGCCCCATTGTTTGATTAATTTCATGTAAGGCTTGCTGTACTTGTGTCTCATCAGACAAAGAGAGTGACAGCAGTTGAACTTGTATGCCTTGTGCCTCCAGCTCCCGCACCGCTTGAATTTTCTGCGCCGCAGAGGTATTTAATGTCTCAGCATGAGCCCATTCCTCTCGCGGAGGAAGCTGCTCACGTCCTGTCAAAACCAGCTTTTTGACTCCATAGTGTTCCGCAAAATGCCGGGCGCTTAATAGTCCGATTCCTCTTGTCCCGCCTGTAATGAGAAGCACATGTTCTTCCGGGAAGGTCTGTCGCTCTTCGATTCCTCTCCAGGTTACCGGATGCGCTTTTAAGTAAGCCTGGTACCGCAAGTCCTCTCTGTAGCAAACCTCCGTCTCCTCAGTATCGGAATAAAACTCCTCAGCGATCTGCTTCGCGAGAATCTGAGGATGAACAGAGTCTTCCGCATCCATATGCCTTGATCTCAAATGGCTGTATTCGCTTTGAAGCATACGATACAAACCAGCACGGGAGGCTCCTGTCATCTGCACGGAAGGGTTTTGGAATGATTCCAGCCCTTTCGTCACACAAAGCAGCATGATTCCCTCTTTATGTCCGTCTTCAACCAGCCTTTGAATCCAGCTAATCCAATGTAGCTGTTCTTCCTCGTGTCCGCCGAAACCGATTAAATCCACAAGGCCGTCAAACTGTTTCCAATCATTACTTAACTGTTCATTGTCAATCCGGCTCACATTTAATATGAGATGTTTCGGGAAATGCTTTGATACTTCAGCTGCCAAGTCTGCCGTCTCTTCATTGCTGAGAATCGCAACAGCCCTTGTCCCCGGCGTTTTTGTGGCAATCGGACTTGCGCTCCATTGTTTTGTCAAAACACATGAGGTGCGCTTTTCACTTTGATCAACGAACTCTATGTTGTCCGGTTCTGAAAGACGTTCCTCTGTCGGAAGCCAATAGTAATCCTTCGCAAACGGGTATGAAGGAAGACTCATCAGACGCGGTTTGGCCGCCTCGTCATACAGTTGAGCCCAATTGACCGCGACACCTTTGACCCATAAATCCGCGAGCTTGGCGTATTTCCTTTTTCTGATCCAAGCCTCAATAGCCATTGCCAAGTCCTCATCGGCAGAAAAAATGGCCAACGCTTCTTTGTTTCGATTCGCCTGTCCGCGGAAGAGCCCTTCAGCCCCTTCCTTGCTGTCAACATACGCTTGCAGTTTTTCTTCAAGCTCCTGCATTGTGCCCGCAATACAAGCCATACGTTCATCCATTTCTTCCCGCCCGACTTGAAGCGTGTAGGCGATGCGGTGCAGATCTTGATCTGTATACTTTTTGTCACGAATGGCACCCAGCAATTGTGCAGCCCGATCCATTAGCCTTTGTTTATTTTTAGCCGACAGCACAATAATGTTCGGATGTTCAGTAAGCGCATGTCGGGAACCTGCTTTTGGAATGTATTCTTCAATCACAATATGGGCGTTTACTCCGCCAATCCCAAAAGAACTTATTCCTGCCCGGCGCGGGATTTCGTTTCCGTTCCGGTCTTTGACAGCTTTCCATTCCTCTTTTTCTTGAACTATGTAAAATGGACTGTCAGTAAGCTGCAGGTAAGGATTGAGCGTATCGCAATGCAGACTTTTGGCCAAGGTTTTATGCTTCATCTGCAGCAGTACCTTAATCAGGCCTGAAATACCCGCTGCCAGCTCCAAATGACCGATATTGCTTTTAACTGAGCCGATCCCGCATCGATGATCCGGAACTTCCGGCTGTATGTGCTCATCCATATTAGACAGTTCTTTAAACGCGGCTTTCAGCCCGTTTATTTCTATCGGATCTCCCAATTCAGTCCCCGTTCCGTGCGCTTCGATATATGTGACTGTACTCGGATCTATGCCTGCCCGGCGATATGCACGCACCAGCAAATCAGCTTGCGCTTTCGGATTAGGCGATGTCAGAGTATTGGCTCTTCCTCCGTGATTTTCTGCCGTACCCCGAATGACGCCGTAAATATGATTCCCATCGCGCTCAGCATCTGCCAGCTTTTTCAGCATGACCATTCCGACACCTTCTCCTCTGACATAACCATTCGCATCAGCAGAGAATGTTTTACATCTACCGTCTTTGCTCAGCATGCCAGCTTTGCTGTAGCTAATGTGCGCCTCCTCGGTTAATATCGTATTCACGCCTCCTGCGATTGCCATCTCACAGTCGCCGCTTTGCATAGCAGTCACAGCACGGTGAATCGCAACAAGCGAGCTTGAACAAGCCGTTTCTACCGGTTCACTTGGACCATTGGTATTTAAGAAATAACTCATTCTATTCGGACCGACCGAAGGAATCATATGGCCTGTTGCGGCATGACCTTCAATCGGCAGATTTTCTTTATTAAATAAATCTTTATATCCTGTATTTCCTGTGCCGATAAAGATGCCTGTCCCTGTACCTGAAAGGCTCTGCGGCGAGCATCCGGCATCTTCTATCACCTTCCATGCATATTCCATTAACAGCCTCTGTTGAGGATCTACATAATGGGCTTCACGGGGTGATATCCCAAAAAACAACGGATCAAATTCTGCTACACCATCAATAAATCCGCCCCATTTGATGTCAGTCTTATTGGCTTCTGAGTCAGGATTTCCAAAATGCTCCCGCCAATCCCAACGGTCTTTCGGGACTTCCGTGATACTGTCTTTGCCTTCCTCAAGATTTCTCCAGAATTCATCTATATCATTGGCTCCAGGGAATCGGCCGCTGATGCCGACAATGGCGATCGGCTCATAATCGGCAGTCAGATTTGTGTTTCTTCCCTCTTTTGGCATAACAGTCTGTTTAAAGCGCTGTTTTCTCCTCTTTGTCATGCTTGGCGCCGCAGGAGCTGTTTCTTCATCTTTTTCAGGAACCGATGATATTACGTTCTCCTCAGCAAAAGCCTCCTTGTATTCATCTATCAGATAGTCAGCCAAACTTTGAATCCTTCCATATTCAAAGAAAATGGTCGGCGTCAATTCCAATTGATATGCTTCGTTAATCTGATTCGTAAATACAGTGAATGAAACTGAATCAAAGCCATACTCACTCAGCTCTGTATTGATATCGATATCATCAACGTTCACTTTTAAAATGACGCTGACCATGTGACTCAATGAAGCTCGCAGGCTGTCTGCAACAGGTAAAGAGTTGGATGGTTCATCAATCCCGCTGACAGATGCATCTTGATGCAGCCATTCATCCCGATACTCAGACATTACATATTCAGCCAGGCTTCGTATGCTTCCGTATTCGAAGAAAATGGTCGGCGCTAACTCCAATCGGTACACTTCATTAATCCGGTTTGTAAATACAGTAAACGTAACCGAATCGAATCCGTACTCGCTGAGTTCTGTATTGATATCGATATCTTCAGTGTTTACTTTTAAAATCTCTCCGACCATCTGGATGAAAGACTGTTCCAATTTACGGGCTTGGCTGTTATGTTTATCTGCGCTTTTATGATCCGTCCGTTTGATTTTAGATCCGGAAGAGAGCAATTTTTGCTTCATTTTCGCAAGCTGACCTTCCATCACGAAGACTTGCGGCTTTTCTGAAGCGATTCCTTGATAAAGGGCTCTAATGCCGTGATCACTTTGCATCGGGACCATTCCTGCGTTTTTCAACATACTCTTTTCAATTTCAGCATCAACTTGCATACCGCCCTCTTTCCATAACGGCCAGTTGAAGGAAATGGTTGTGCCGCTCCGCTTCTTAGACACGGCAAGCGCGTTTCTGTACGCGGCAAATGCGTCCATAAATGTATTGGCTGCTGCATAGTCTGCTTGTCCAGTGTTTCCTAAACATCCGGACACAGATGAAAACAAGATGAAAAAGTCCAACTGCCAATCTTTGCTGCATTCATCCAGATAAAACAAACCGTTTACTTTTGGCTGTAACACTTCCTGAAACTCTTTATTTGTTTTGTGCACAATGAAGTGATCTTTTATGATGCCTGCACCGTGAAGAATTCCATTGAGATGGCCGTACGTCTCTTTGATTTCATCCATGAGCCGTGAGACCGCCTTTTGATCTCCAACATCAGCCTGTTTATAGATAACCTCTGCACCCAACTTTCGGAGAGCCTCAAGCTCCTGCTCCTTATGCTCATGTAAGACTGAACGTCCCGTAAGAATGATGGCCGGATGAACGGCTCGATTGGCAATTTCTTTTGCAAACAAAAGACCTAAGCTCCCCGCTCCACCTGTGATAAGGTAAACGCCATTATCCTTCCATGGCATATGAAGCTCAGCAGCTGCCGGACGCGCTGTTTCACGCCAGCCTTTGACAAAGCGGTCACCAGCTTCATATTTGATCTGTTTGTCATCAGGCCTCTGACTGTCGTCTATCAGCTTTTGATGAAGGCTAATGATCTCTTCCGGATTCTCGACCTCAATGACCTGAGCTGTAAGTTTGCTGTACTCCAATTCTGCTGTTTTGAGTAATCCGGACATACCTGCAAACAATTGCTTCTCGCCTTTGCCCGGCACAATCACTTGAATGATCAGATTAGCTTTAGAGCGAATTTTCTTTTGTATGAGTTCAAAAACCTGCTGTGTATAGCTTTGAAAACGTTCAGCGATATTCCCCTCAGTTTCATTCAGCGTAATGACATGGACATTCTGCATGCGGGATGCAATGCCGTCGCTGACCTTTCGTTCGGTTTCACAGAAGACAACGAGATGCTCTCCGTAAGATGTCACCTCTTTAGCGATCACCTCATCCTGCTTATTCCAAACCGGCTCGAGCATTAACCGCTCATGTGTAACTGCAGGTTTTGGCGAATGAACTTCTCCTTCCAACACTCTTGTTGAAAATCCCTTCATCCTTACGCATACGTCCCCAGTCTCGTCAAACAAATCGATATCCGCTTTCTGCACCATATCCCCGCCGTGATCACCGTCACTCAACCGGGCATATGCCCACATCGCAGACGTACATCCTTTGATCACTTCAAGTTCTTCAAGCGCAAACGGCAAAATCAATTTTTGCTCAGTAAATTCCTGCATGATACAGATTGTGGCAGCCTGAACAGCGGAGTCCATCATACTTGGATGCAGCACAAAACGTTCCTGTGTGTCAGAAACAGATGCTGGCAGCTGCAATCGTGCCAAAACCTCTCTGTTTCCGATATTCACTTTCTGAATTCCTTGGAATGCCGGACCATGAAACATTCCTCTGCTTCTGCCTTCCTCGTAAAATTGGTGAGGCGAAAGCTCCTTCCGGCTGCAGCGGCGCTGTAATTCACCAAGATCCCAAGCCGGCTTTTCTGCTGCAGTTATCAGTTCCGAACTGCCTTGACTGTGTATGGCTGAGTCTGACCCTTCTCCGGTACTGTAAATGTAATATGTGATTTTCCCATCCTCTTCTGGAAAGAGACTGATATGCACATGAACCGGCTGACTCTCGACCACTACAGGCTGAACCCACACGGCGTGATTCAATTTGATTCTGACATCCTGTTCGCTCGTGCTGCCTGCCGCCTTGCTTACAGCCATTTGCGCCATTTCAAGGTAGGCAACCCCAGGGAGCACCGGCTTCCCTCTCACCACATGATCTGTCAGATAGAATTCCTCACCTGTAAAAACTGAACTGAATCTCTGCTCAGAAAAGTCTGACGTATTTTGATGAAGCAGCGGATGCAATGCACTGACGCCTGTCTGTTTAGCGGACATTCTTCCCGAAAGCTTGTGATCATCCTGTGATGCCCAGTATCGTTCCTTCGCAAAAGGATATGTCGGCAAACTCATTCTGTTTGGACGCACATCTTTGTAAAGCTGTAGCCAATCAATATGCGCTCCTTTACTCCATATCTCCGACAGCTTGTTCACTTTTCCTTTTGCGATCCACTTCCCAATCAGTTCCGCGCTGTCTTCATCCTCTGTCAGCCATGAAACATCCTTGGCTTGCTGCTTCTCTCCTTGATAACAGCCTTCTATTGGTGAATTTCCATTGATAAAATCAGCCAGCCTTTGTTTTAACTCATCCACATGATCAGCGATAAAGGCAACCCGATATTCCATTGCTTCTCGCCCGACCTGAAGGGTATAAGCAAAATCAGCCAGACGGCCGCTTTCAAGCCCTCTTCTTTCCAAATGAACCAGAATGCCATGTACATACTCATGCAGCCGCTCTTTATTTTTTGCCGATATCGGAATGATGCAGGCCCCTGTTTGTTTCTGATCAGCAGAAACTGTTTTGTATTGCTCGAAAATCGCATGAGTGTTTGTCCCGCCAAGCCCGAACGAACTAAGTGCAGCCCTGTGCGTTTTTATTTCATTACTCAATGCTTTCTTTTGATCGACGACGTAAAAAGGAGAATGAGCTAAGTCTATATTTGGATTCGGCTCCTTATAATTGATGCTAGGAGCAAGCTCATTATGGTAAAGGCTCATCACAACCTTAATGCAGCCTGCCAGCCCGGCGGCCGTATCAGCGTGTCCGATATTGGATTTAACCGATCCGATTCCGCAAAATTGTTTTTTATTTGTATACTGCCTGTAAACTGCCGTCAACGCTGACAGCTCGATTGGATCTCCAAGCTTCGTACCTGTACCGTGCGCTTCCACATAGCTGATGGATTCAGGATGAATATTCGTTTGATTCATGACCTTTTGAATCACGTCCGCCTGTCCTTTTACACTTGGAGCATAAAAACCGACTTTGTCAGCTCCATCGTTATTTACACCTATGCCTCTTAACAACGCATAGATATGGTCGCCGTTTTTTACGGCATCCGCCGCTTTTTTCAGCAATACAACGGCAACGCCCTCACCGCCAATCATTCCGTCGGCAGAGGCATCAAATGCCTTAATATGCCCATCGCTTGAAAAATTCAAACCTGACTGATGCACGTAGCCGATATTTGACTCGGTGTGCAATGTCGCTCCGCCGACCAAAGCATAATTAGATTCACCAGACATCAGGCTTTGATAGGCGGAATGCAATCCGATTAAAGAAGAAGAACAATTGGCATGAACGAAATAGCTAGGCCCTTTCAATCCGAGCTTATGAGAAATCATCGTCGGAATGGTTCCGCTCTGTGCAAGCACCCACGATACATAACCGTCCGGCGTTTCAAGGCTCTCCGTTGTTTCTTTTGGCAGGAGCGCGCGATATGAATTATTGCTTGCCGACATATAAACACTCGTTTCCGGAATCTGTTTGGACACGTAACCGGCATCTTCTATCGCTTTCCAGGAGTGAGTCATGAGCATCCGCAGCTGCGGATCCATAAATTCAGCATCTTTAGGTGATATTTGAAAGAAGCTTGGATCGAACTCGTCCTTCCCTTCAATCGAGGATTTAGCCGGGACATACCGTGAGCTCTCAGTCAGTTCCTCTGAAACACCAAAACTCCGAAGCTCTTCTGTACTGAAAAATTTAATACTTTCCTTGCCGTCTCTCAGGTTCTCCCAAAACTCAGCATGGTTTTTCGCACCTGGAAATTCACACGATATCCCAATAATCGCTACACTGTCCTCATAATAATCCGGAAGATCACCAGTAACATTTTGCATGTGAATAGGCTTATCTGACTTTTCCGCTGAGGCTAAAGTCAAAGAGAAACCAGTATCCGCCATTTGCTGTTCAGTGATATATTTACTGATGCCTTTGATCGTTGAGTATTCAAACAAGTCTGTGACAGTAAACTCACAGGATAGTTCATGCTTGATGCGTTCGGACGCCGTAACAGCGAGAAGCGAATCGCCTCCCACATCGAAAAATCCGTCTTCCTGCTCAATGTCAAAAACGTTCAGTACATCTTGCCAAATAGATAAAATAGTTTCCTGTATTTTCACAGAAGCAACATTCCCTTGCCTTGGCTGCTTCGCTGTCACTTTTTGTTTCTTCAGAGTGTTTCTGTCTATCTTGCCGTTCGGTGTTAACGGCATATGGTCAAGCTGGGTAAAATAAGAAGGCACCATATAGGCTGGTAAACTGTTTTTTAAATAATTCCGCAGCTCCCTTGATGATAGAGATAAATTTGCATCTTTCCCTGTATAATAGGCAGCGAGCTTCTCGTCTCCATCCTGTTCAGCTGCAAGAATGACGCTTTCCTGAATAGCCGGATGTTCATTAAGCCGGCTTTCAATATCGCCAAGCTCAATGCGGAATCCGCGTATTTTCACCTGGTTGTCGATGCGGCCGATATATTCAATCCTGCCTCCCGGAAGCCAGCGTGCCATGTCACCTGTTCTATAAAGCTTTGACCCAGGCTCAAAAGGGCTGTCTATAAATCTTTCATTCGTCAATTCACCCTGTTTGTAATAGCCCTTTGCCACTCCGTCCCCCGCAATGCAAAGCTCTCCCGGGACACCAGCCGGAACAGGCGTAAGCTGCGAATCGGTAATATAAATCCGGGTATTTGCGATAGGACGGCCTATTGTAATATGAGAGCTTTCTTCATTCACACGCTGGACCGCAGACCAGACTGTTGTTTCCGTAGGTCCGAACATATTCCAGGCTTCGCTGCCCGTATTGAGAAAATACTGCTTTAGTTTTTCAGGTAAGGCCTCGCCTCCGCATAGAATCTTGACTCCCTCTTCATTTTTCCAGCCTGAATAAAAGAGCATTTTCCATGTCGCAGGGGTTGCTTGCATGATTGTCGGTCTCAAATCTTGTATGTCGCGCTTCAGTTTTTCAACGTCTTTTGTATGTTCAGTTTGGCAAATATGGCACTGCGCCCCCTTTATCAAAGGGAGATATAGCTCTAAAGCAGCTATATCAAAACAGTAGGTTGTCACAGCAAGCAGGCTATCCGCTGATGAAAGACCAGGCGTCTCACCCATGGAAACGAGAAAGTTTGTCAACGCTTTATGCGGAATCATGACACCTTTTGGCTTCCCTGTGCTGCCGGACGTATAAATGACATAAGCCAAGTTTTCCGGCTTGACGGTGCGCGAAAGAACACGACGATCAAAAGCGGCTTGAGTGATCTCATCCCAGTCCTGATCTAACAAAACTGTCTGAATCCCATTCCAGCTTAAAGTATTGGCCAATTCGGAAGTAGTCAGTGTAATGGAGACTTCACTGTCCTTCAGCATGTATTCCAATCGCTCAGCCGGATAAGACGGGTCTAACGGCACATATGCTCCTCCTGCCTTGAGAATCGCCAATAAACCCACAATCATTTCCAGCGATCGATCCACATAGATACCTGCCAAGCGATCCGGCCCCGCTCCATGCGCCTGCAAATATATGGCCAGCTGTGTGCTTTTTTCATCAAGCTCCCGATACGTCAATGTTTCACCTTTATAGCTGACAGCCGCCCGATTAGGCGTCTTTTTCGCCTGCTGCTCAAATAACTCATGAAAACACGCATGTGGATAATTCTTGTCAGTAGCGTTCCACGTTCTGAGAATCATTTGTTCCTCTTCGTCAGTTAATAAGGCATACTCTTTTAAAGTCTGAGAAGGACTCCCAACAGCCTGTTCTGTTAAATGAACAAAATGATCGAACATAGCGGAAATAGAAGCGGTATCAAACAGCCCAGTATTGTATTTGATGTTCAGCTCCATTTTTTCTTCTTCTCCCCATAGCTCAAACACCAATTCGTATTCACCCTCTTGATGAATACTCTCAACGAAATCAACAGAAAAGGAATCCCTATATTTACTCAACAGACTTTGATAACTTCCAGTTTGAAGAAAATTCTGATAGAAAAAAGCTGTCTGAAAAACAGGTGAACCTGCTTGCTGGCGAGAAATATTCAAATCCCGCACCATTTTTGGAAAAGGATAAGCCGCATGATCCAGTCCATCGAGGATTGTGAATTGCAACCTCGAAACAAACTCAGAAAAAGTTTCTGCCGCTTTCAGTTCACCCCGAATAGGCAGCATATTGAGAAAATGCCCAATAGAGGAATCAAATCGCTCTTCAGGTCTCACCATCGCAGGCATGCCGACGATCAGTTCTTTCTGATCGCAATAACGGCCTAACAGCATCATATAGCAGCTCAGCAATACCGTTGAAACATTTGTAGAATGCTCTTTGGCAAACGATCTGACACGCTTCATTAAACTGCTGGGCAGCCGCCGAGCGTATGTGTCTTCCTTAAACTCTGAAACGGACGTACTGGTGCTTACAGTCGGCAGCTGAAGATTCGGCAATGTGCCCGATAGCTGTTTCCGCCAGTACGAACGATGTTTCTCGCCGTCTTCACCGGCAAGCATGTTCTGTTCCCAAGCAGCAAAATCATGATAAACGGCCGGTGAAACAGACTCTTTCGGCTCCTGTCCTTCTAATAGAAGCTTATAGCTGTCAAAAAGGCTGCGAATAAACGTCAGGGAAGAAATCCCGTCAAAAATAATATGGTGAATAACCACAAGCAAAAAGTGCTCTTCTTCTGATCTGGAAAAAACACGGACGCGCATTAACGGGCTGTTTTCCTTTACATACGGCTCTTTTACTTGTTTTCTAAGATAAGCAGTTGTGTCAGGCTCTTTCATACCCGAAATGTCTTCTGTTTTGATATCAAGAGATAGCGCCGGCTCATTTTTGAGGCAAGGCACTCCGTCTTTTTCTTGAATCACATGCTTTAATATCGGATGCTGTTTCAGCACATGGTGAAAAGCTTGCTTTAAAGTTTCAAGGTGAAGCGATGACGTAAATCGAAAACAGAGAGGTACGTGATACGCGCTATTTTCAGGTGACATTTTTTGCAATGTCCACAAACCTTTTTGAACTTCAGAAAGAGGTTGAAAGGCTGCTTGCTTTTTTTCCGCCTTTTCTGATTGGGGTGCGTCAATGCTGTCTTTGTCACCAGACAGGCTGCTCCGCAAATCTTCTTTTTCAGACAGATAGTTTGCCAGTGATTCGATTGCAGGATATTTATATAACTCTCTGGCTGTAAGTCTGATGCGGTATTTTTTCTCGACCGCCCGCATAAGCTTCATCATCTTGATAGAGTCAATACCGAGGCTTTGGATATTGGTGTTGGGCTCAATCCAATTGCGGGAAACATGAAGCTCATCAGTAAAACAGCGGAGCAGATATTCCTGTATATCTTCTCTTATTCTTTTGGCATCATCTGCTTCTTGTGTCTCTCCCTCACCGTTTATACGGTTCGGTTTGTGAAGCAAGTGGTCGAACTCTCCATTTTCAAATGCCGTTTTCAGCTGCGTGCGCTGAATCTTTCCTATAGCTGTTTTCGGAATCTCTTCTTTATGCACCGGCAGCAAATATTCGGGAGTCACACCGATTGTCTGCGTGACATGGTACTGTATGTTTCTAAGAAGCTGAACGATTTCATCATCATTCATCTGGGTGGAAGTAACGAAGAAGATAGCCAGCTGATCCGTTGTATTGTTATTCACACGGACAGCACAAGCGGCAGTATAAGAAGTTTCGATTTCCGCTAATTCTTCAACTGCGGATTCAATCGCATGGCTGTAGTAATTGACACCATTAATAATAATCGCATCTTTCGTACGGCCCGTAATGGTTAGACGCCCATTGCGCAAAAAACCGAGATCGCCAGTTTCAAACCAGCCATCCTCCGTAAACACACTCTCATTCAAGTCCGGGCGCCGATAATATCCGCTGGTAACAGAGAGGCCAGAGACTTGAAAACGGCCGATCTCGCCTTCCTCAACCAATTCATTATGGTCATCCACAATCCTCATGGAGAATCCAGGAATCGGGGAGCCTATTTCCACAAAACCATCATCATCGCTTGTTGAGGAACGGGTAAACTCACGAGAGAAAATCACGCCGGATGAAGTTTCAGACATGCCCCATGCAGGGCGAATCGCGTCAGCAGGCAATCCGTGAGGTTCTAAAAGCTCTAGCATTCTGCGTCCCACTTTAGCGACCATCGCTTCACCGCCATTGAGCATATAGCGCATGGATGACAGGTCCCAGTTTCGATTTTTCATTTCATCAGAAAAATCAGTGACCAGTCCGAAAGCAAAATTCGGTGCCCACGTAACAGAAGCACGGTAATGATCAATCCAATCAAGCCATTTTAGTGGTTCCATCAAAATCGCTTCACTTGCGACGTTGATTTCTTGGCAGCCAAGATAAACATCCCGCAAATGAAGCATCCCGATGCCTCCGACATGATCAAACGGCATCCAGTTAAACGTGATATCCTCTCTTGTAAAACCTTGCATTTGAATAATGCCTTTCACCATGCTTAAAATATTTTTGTGATTGAGCATGACTGCTTTGGGAGTGCCCGTACTCCCTGAAGTCAGCAGCAGAAGCGCCAAATCTTCAGGATGAGCTTGATGCCAGTCGGTTTCCATCTCATCACAGTAAAGATCCTCGACAGCCAAGGCGCGAAAACCTTCAAGTTCTTGCTCTTTTGCCCAATCAATCATTTCCTGAAGCAATTCCCGACTCGTAATCACCGGCGGCCTGTCAAGAAGTGTCCATGCATCTTTCAGCTTTTGCGTCCCGCTGTTCGACTCTGTATACGTCGGGGCAACAGCTAAAGGCGCCGGAACAATTCCAGTTGAAACACAGCCCCAGAAAGCAGGGATAAATTGTGAATTGTCACCAAGCTGCAAGATCACATTATCCTTTGCTCTCAGGCCAGATTGACGGAACCCCTTCACAATACGCAGCGCATCCTTCCATAAACGGCCATAAGATTGATGAATCTCAGTTCCATCCGGTTGCAGATAAATGATCCCCTTTGTTTCTCCAAGCTCTGCTGCCGTTTTGTATAAAACCTCGGGTATTGTAGCCGGTTGATCTTCGGATATATGTAATGGCTCCCCATAACTGACAGAGGGATTAGATAATCCGCGGGTATTCACATCATTTCTCATAGAGCTGCCTCCATTTCACCTGCACATTTTTATGTATCACACGACGATCGTTTCTAAATCAATTAATTCCCATACAAACCTGTGATTCTCGTTTTGACTTCGTCTTGATGAAATGTTTTCTCATGCATCACGAGCTCCTGTTCTATCACGCTGGGAAGCTGCTCGCGAAGCGGCGCAACCAAGTGGTCTTTTAGTGTAATTAAGGAGTTTCTCGGTTTTTCCGCCAGCTCACGCGCCAGCTCCACAGCATACTCCAAAACTTCAGATCGAGGGAGGACTTTAAAAGGTATTCCTCTTTTTTCGAGATCGGCTCCCCGGTAATTGCCCGCATTCATTAATAACTCCTGCGCCAAGCTGAACCCGAGTTTTTGGGGAACGATAAAAGTAGCTCCCATCCCCGGTGTAAACCCGTATTTCATAAAATTAGTGGTATACACGCTCTCCCTGCTCAGAATAACAAAATCAGCAAAGAGCCCCATGACAAAGCCGCCCCCAATTCCGTGACCCTGCATGGCAGCAATGACGGGAATTCTGCAATCAAGTGCCAAAGAATAGAGATTGTCATCAGTAAACTTGGTGATTCCTTGCTGGATTCTCAGCAAACCTTCTTGTGTTCCACCTGAAGCAAAATAATTGTCGTATCCCGTTAAAATCACTGCTTTATAGCTTTGTTGATTGCGAATGAATTCGAACGCTTGAATTAATCCGTCTGTGAGTTCTTGCGAAAACGCGTTTTTATGAACACGGTCATGCATCTTGACCTGAATAATAGCGGGCTCGATTTCAAAAAGCTCTACAACAGAATGCGTCATGATGTCCTCCTAACGGTTTCTGATTGTATGTATTTCACACAGTTTACGGACTCTTCTCCCAAGGGAACTGCCCCGTTTCAACGTACCTTATGATGCCCATTTGATTTTGAGGGTCGGAAAACATGTCTTGATTTTCAGTTAAAGCCATGGATTTCGTACGGCGCGGGCGGTCATCCAATGAATTGATAAACTGTTTATACCGCGCAATTGCCTTTTTATTTAACCGCCTCAAGCGCAATAAATGCTTTCTCAGCAGGACCTCGCTTTGAGCGTCACAGACATCCACCAAACCCCATTCCATGGCTTCCTGAACAAAAATCGGTTTTGTCATTAATGTCATATAATGCGCTTTTTGATAGCCGATCCTGCGAATCAGAAATGGCAGCACACAAGCTGGATAAAGACCAAATAATAACTCGGACAGACTGAATGATGCAGTTTGATCCGCAATGACAATATCACTGGCAGCCACAAATCCAAGACCTCCGGCATTTACTTTTCCCCGCACATGTGAAATGGTGACAAAAGGACCAGTCTGCAATTTCAGCCACAAATCATAAAGGGGTTCTTGAGAACTCGCTTGTTTTCTGCCGCTTTTCATCTCCTGATATATTTCTTGAAAATCCGCTCCGAAACAAAATACCTCCGGGAGTCCCCCTAAAACAATGACCGTAACGGAAGATGTCTCACATTGATTCATCACTTGTAAACATTCATCGATTAATTGGTCATTGATCGTATTATTAGCGTCAGGACGATGAAAGGTTAGATAGCAAATTGAGTCTTGAAACCGGACCTTAATCGTTTGGTATGTCACGACATCCACCTGTACTTGCGATGAAACTCAGAAATTTCTTCTAAAAACAGCCTCGGCTTTTCTTGATGAAACTGCAATACCCCCGGAATCATCTCAAGATCCAGCTTGACATTACGAGTTCCAAACCGGACCATCCCGCTTCCCTTGAACAGCGTTTCATACTCATCCATTGAAAGATGATATCGATTGTCCAAGTGCTTCTCGATTTCAAATAAGCGCTGGCGTTGTTGGCCTTGAGGCGTTGCAATTCCGCTGTAAAATTCAGAACAGCAGCCCGAACCATAGGCGAAACAGCCGATTCGTTTAGGCGAGTCAAGCTGCGCTTTGTCAATAGTGCTAGCCAACGCCAGAAGCAATGCGGCTCCCATAATGTTTCCGACCCTTTGGCAATAAAGCAATCCAGGCTGTACCCGTTTCAAAAAATCAGTTTCTATCTCGGCCGTTTTCGCCTTTGCCATCTTACGCATCATCGTCCGGTGCGCCCCTTTCACCATCCCGCCAAAAGGCGTATGGTAGGCTAGATATTGAAACGTATCTTCATAATGAGCCCCGGGTACACGTTTTTGATATTCCAAGAACGTTTGTTCACAGCAATCCAAATATGACATTAAAGACAGGTCAGCATCTCCCGCCTCACTGTCGGGAATGGGACGGCACGTATCCATCACTTCGTAGCCGTAATAGCCGTTTGCCCCGGGATCAACTTGAAACACCTCGGGATTTTCGCCTATCAAGACAGCCACTGCTCCCGCTCCGGCACTCGGTTCGGCATAGGACCAATCCTCACTTAAAGCGTCTCCGCCTTCAGCGATTAAAAAACGGGAAATATCACTGGCGATGACCAGTGCTTTGGCACCCGGAGACGTCTGGGATAATATAAAATTCACTGCCATTTGAAATCCGGCAGTTCCTGAATAACAGGCTTGTTTTATTTCGAACAAACGGCAGTTGCGATTGAGCCCTAAATATTCATGGATATAGGTGCTTAATGATTTTCCAAAATCGATCCCAGATTCGGAACAGGTGATCAGCAATTCAATCCTGTCCTTCTCTGCGTCACTTAGTGAATCAATAATCGGCTTAGCCGCATTCACTCCAAAGGTCACAGGATCTTCGTAAGGCAGTGCTACCGCTTTTTCTTTCATTAATAAGTTTTCAAATCTAGCAGTATCTAAATGTCTGTACTTGGCTAATTGCATGACATCAAGGTATGCCGTTCCGCCAAAGACATTCATCGCTTCTATTCCAGCAGAAACCATTTATGATTCGCCTCCGCATTTTTCAATGTTTTGTATACAAACAGCGGTATTCATTCCGCCAAAACCCATGCTTAAACTCAACGCGTTTTTTATGTCGTGTGAAATTGATTGATCCGTCACCCAATGCAAGGAAGGATCAATTGGATCATGTAAATTCCGGCTCGGATGCAGGCGTGATTCTTTCATTTGAAGTAGTACAGAAATAATCTCAACAATGCCTGCTGCACTGAGCCCATGCCCGATTATTGATTTTGTTGCATTTATATAAGCATGAGAAAGACCGCAAGCATGCAGCGCCTTCAATTCAATTTCATCTCCAATGAATGAACCCGTGCCATGGGGGTTTATGTAATCAATTTCTTCAGGTGTGAGACCGGCTCGCCCCAATGCCTTTTGTATGACATGGATCTCCCCTTCTAAAGAAGGATCAGGATTACGGTTCCCGTCTACTTTGATTGACCATCCAGACAATGATGCATAGGGTTTTACGCCCCGGCGGACAGCCGTATCTTTTCGTTCTATCACCAATGCGCCGCAGCATTCTCCATAAATAAATCCATCTCTGTTCTGGTCAAAGGGACGGCACGCGTTTTCTGGCTCATCAGCATATTTATCCGTTCCCATAGCGCCTAAAGCCCTGAGCGCCTCACATTCCATATAGGAAATATCCATTAACGCCCCCAGTGCGATGCAAATATCAACCTCTCCTGACAGGACTTGCTGAATTGCTTGAATCACCGCTAACTGGCCGCTTGCGGAAGCACCTCCCGCCGTATAAGCTAAACCGGTGATTCCAAACTGTTCTGTACAAAGACCGCAAAGATCGCTATCCATAAAAGACAGTGCATATGCTGGCGACATGAAACCAGAGCGGTCCCTATAATTCTCATAAAGCTGGAGGGTCTCTCTTTGCTGAAAGTTCGATCCTCCTGCTACCAGCCCGATACGTGCGGAACCAGCATCGTCTAACTTCGCCTCCTCCCAGGCTTCTGAGAGAGTAACCAAAGCAGCTTGGCTGGAAAATGACGCTTTTCTTAGCAGTTTCTTAGAAAGACGGTCAGGATAAGATAACGAAGGAATTTCAGCTCCAATAAACCGGCTGTCTTTTTGTCTGCCAGGACGCTGCATCACTTCAAAGGCATGCCTCCCAGACAACAACGAAGAAACAAAATCCTCTTTCCCTTGGCCGATCGCTGCCGTTACTCCGACACCGGTCACCAGAATCTCAGGCGGATTGTACTTTGTCATAAAGCACCTCAGCTAACTCGCCGATGTTGTTCACACCAGACAGCTCGACACGAGGGATTTTTAATGATAAATCCTCAAGCACCATGGTTATAATTTCAGCCCTGTCTACAGAATCAGCCCCTAAATCAGCTAATCGATCTTCAGGCTCAAAACGGTGTCCGTCCAATTCCGGAAGAACCTCACAAATATTAGTAATCAATACTTCGAAGACTTTCTGTTTATTCATAACGTTTGTCTCTCCTTTAAATAGAATGTTAAACATGCAGGCTCGGCACATTTTTTCGCAATATTCAATCTTTTTTATTGCACAATAGGCTTTAAAGCGCCTTTTGAGAAAATAATGCAATTCTGTCGTTCAGTAACTTTGCGGTTTCTGTCATTAATATTTTCCCGATGTCATCCACATGACGGTTCCGCCAGCTCTCTAATGCCGAGCCTTTCACCCATTGATTAAAAGCCCCTAACGCCGGGCCGCAGTGAACTTGATAATCGACTTTAGACTCTTCGCTTCCGCTGATCGCCAATTGCGAGCTGTACCTAAAGTACCATCTGAAAATCAATGCCATCTTATGTTTCGGATTCCGTTCAGCCTTCTCAATCTCTGCCGATGGATAGTGTAATTTAATATCTTCATATATTTTTTCGATACTGCGTTTAAAATATTTCTCCTCAAGCTGTGTTAAGGTCTTTTGATCGATCTCACTCAATGATCCAAATCGCTGGTAAAGTTCATGCAGCTTGCTGGCTCGCGCAGGAAAAAACACACCTTTTTTCAGCACTTGCACTTTGCTGCCTGATTCGAACATATCACCCGCTGGCGCATACGCCGTATCTTGAACATTCATTTGCTGCAATAAATCTTTCACTCTGTCACTTGTAGCCGCTTCAACCGTACACTGATTGATTGAGCCGGTTAAGATAAAATCAGCACCGAGCATAAAGGCAGCCATCGCCGCCTCAGGAGTTCCTATTCCGCCTGCCGCACCGACGCGTATTTTTTTGCTATATCGATACTTTTTCATCATTTCGTCTCTTAATAATGTCATCGCCGGCATCAAGCTGTATGCGACACCGCCGTCCGTATGACCGCCTGAGTCTGCTTCCACACAAATATCCTCTGTCACAGGGATCTCCCGCAATAACTCAGCTTCACTCGTTGTGATTTTGTTATCTCTTAAAAGCTTTTCTACCATATTCTCCGGCGCAGGACTCATAAAGGATTCGGCAACCTCCGGCCTTGAGATTTTCGCTATCATTCGATTGGTACATGTCACTTCACCGTTTGGACGCCGTTTCAATCCTTTGGCGCGATATCTTACTAAAGCAGGCGTGACACTTAGAAATGCGGAGGCTTCCAAATGTCTCACATTATGTTTCAATAAAAGATCAATCATTTTTTCTTCTGATTGGATATGCTTCATATTGTGCACCAGGTTAATGCCATAGGCTTGTCCCTGCCCCAATTCGCCTTGAATAGACAGAATCGCATCCTTAACGTCATTCAGATCCAAACCGCCCGTGCCAAAGAACCCCATCATCCCCGCTTTTGACATCTTTACAACCATTTCTTTCGAAGCAATTCCGCGGTACATTCCTCCTGCAAGATAAGCATATGTAAGTTGATAGTCTTTTTTAAACTCGGCACTTCCTAATGAATGAGCTGTAATTTCAGCAGACATTCGAGCTGAATGGGCGTCAGTTTCTGCTTGTTCATTTTGCTGGCCGGGAAAGGCCTTTTTCTCTGTTGAATCAGCATGATGTGTTAACGGCTCCGCTTCATTTTTTATGCGGGTAATTAAGCCGGTTAACACCTTTCCAGGACCGATTTCTTCAAACTCCATTGCTCCTCTTCCCATAAGAAAACGAATGCTTTCTGTCCATCTAACCGTGCTGTTCATTTGTTGAGACAGGGTCTCTTTCAGCCTTTCCTGTTGATAAGGCTCTGCATAAACATTCGAGATAACCGGAAAAGATAAAGGCGCGAAATGGAATGTTTCTATAAATTGCTTAAATTCTTGTTTTGCTTCATTCATATACCTAGAATGAAAAGCTCCGCTTACGTTTAACGGGTGGAACAGCTTTACATCCTGGATGGTTTCAAAAACAGCTCCCGCTTTTTCAATATCTTTTTTTTGTCCGGAAATCACAATTTGCCGAGGTGTATTCTCATTTGCCACATCAATCGTATGTATATGATGTTCTTCTAATACGGCTGCAACTTGTTCCTTATCTAAACCGATCACCGCAGCCATACCGCCTCCAGTAATCCGTCCCATCAGCTCGCCTCTTTTTTTCACCAGCTTTAAGCCTGTCCCAAAGTCAAATGCGCCTGCTGCAAACAGCGCGTTGTATTCTCCTAAGCTATGTCCCGCCGCAAAATCAGGTTTTTCGCCGGTCTCCTCCAGCTTTTTCAAATAACTGAGTGCATTGACCACGTATAAAGCCGGCTGAGTATATTGAGTATGATTGACATCGAAATAGCCTTTTTCAGTACAGAGTTTTTCGATTGAATACCCAAGTATTTGATCTGCTTGGTCCGTCAAATGCTGATATTGCTCTAAAAGTCCTTGTCCCATTCCTTTTTGCTGGGAGCCTTGTCCCGGAAAAACATATGTAATCATCTTGTTTACTTCCTTTCTAGTTTCTGTAAACGCTCAACCATCTCCAGATTTTTCAGCTCCTGATGAAATGGTGTGATGATTGAATAACAGCGATTCGCTGAATCTCCCGAGATTAATTGTTTAACAAACGCTGCTAAGGTTCCTGAAGGCCCCAAATCAATGAAATGGCACGTATGCTGACTTTCCAAAAAATGAATAGCTTCTCGAAATCTCATTGGTTTTCTTACAGTATCCCAGAAGAAATCGTTATGAATCTCGCGAATGCTGCTTCCCGTTAAACAGGATACCAACGGGATTGAAGGATGTTTAAAAGATTTTGAACTTAATAATTCTTTATATGCATTTTCTGCAGGATCAATAAGGGAAGAATGAAATCCGTAGGATACAGGCAGCGGCTGGCAGAGAATCTCGTTCTCTCTCAGGACATCAGTGATCTGCTGTATGTTTTCACTTTCTCCCGAAATGACAAAGTGCAAATCATAATGAATGGAGGTTAATTCACTATTTTCAAATAGCTGCGGATGATCTAGTAATAGTTGCGGTTTGTCGAGTATAGCCAGCATTTTTCCTTTATCGCAGTATGTTTCGATGACGGCAGCCTGTTCAAGTATGCATTCCAGTATCTCTTTTGCGTCTAAAACACCGGAAGCAGCAGCTGACGCGAATTCTCCCAGACTTGTCCCCAGCACGTAATCAGGCTGGATTCCCTTTTCTGCGAAAACCCGATATAAAGAATACTCAACCATAAAAATAGCGGGGTGCGTATAAAGGACACGGTCAAACGGATCCGATACACGCTTAGCGGGATGATACATTTCATTGACTATAGATATGCCGATTTGCCGAGAAACAATGGCATCCATTTCAAGCATACATTGGCGAAAAACGGTGTTTCCGCTGAATAATTCTTTTCCCATATGATAGTACTGAGAGCCTTGTCCGGAAAACATAAAAACGAGTGGTTCATTCATTTGTATAACCTTCTTTTTTTATGTATTTAAAGGTGAGTTACGGAAATATGATGATGCTGGCTGTGAGAAAAGCCTCGTTATATGGTTTATAACATGAATGGAAAAAATCAATTTCGTTTTGTTGTTCTGGATGTGGAAGCTCGTTAATGAAGTGATGTTGGAAGTATCTGAATTTGATGTGAATCATTTTGGCATCGCCAAAAACATCGACTCGATTATGACTTGGATGTTTTTTAAATAAAGGGCGGTTCTCTTGAAAGGAGAGCGATGGTTTATCGTCATATAAAAACTGACTGCGATAGTGCAAATGTCCGCTAGAGAGCGAACTTTTTTTATCAGCCTCTTTATGTAACAGTATATAAATTCTTTCAGTTTTAACAGTGTCTATCGAATCATGCATCACGTATACTTTAGACCCGAATTTGAGGCCTTTTGGTATAGAAATCGGTTTAGCGTGTCATAGGTTCCGCATCTGTTTCAATGCGGCGGATCAATCCTGTTAACACATTTCCCGGTCCTATTTCCTCAAACTCCATTTGACCTTTTTCCATTAAAAAGCGTATACTTTCAGTCCATTTTACCGAATGGTTGATTTGATCCGCCAGTGTCGGCTTAATTACTTCAGAAGAGTACGGTCTGGCATATACATTAGAAATAACCGGAATAGACAAAGGAGCAAAATGAAAAGTGTCAAGAAACTGTTCAAACTCCTGCTTTGCATGATTCATGTATCTGGAATGAAACGCACCGCTGACGTTTAAGGGGAGAAACATCGTAACGTCTGTTTTGGCTTCAAAGATGGATGCGGCTTTGTCAATATCTTCTTTTTGACCTGAAATCACAATTTGATAAGGAGCATTTACATTCGCGATGTCAATCGCATGTAAATGATGATCTATCAAAACCTCTGAAACCTGTTCTTCATTTAGTCCCATAACGGCCGCCATACCGCCGTTGCTTACCATGCTCATCAGCTCGCCTCTTTTTCTGACAAGCTTTAACCCCGTCTCAAAATCAAAGGCTTCAGCCGCAAATAGCGCATTGTATTCTCCAAGACTGTGCCCGGCAACAAAATCGGGTTTTATGTCTGTTTCCTGTATTTTTTTCAGGTAGCTTAATGCGTTCACTACATATAAGGCCGGCTGAGTAAATTGCGTTTTGTTTAAGTTTGAATAAGGATTTTCTATGCATAGGCGTTTGATAGAATACCCTAAGATCTCATCTGCCTGTGCCGTCAGTTCTTTAAACTCATCAAATAACTCACTGCCCATTCCCTGTTTCTGTGAACCCTGTCCCGGAAAAACATATGTGATCATTCTATTAAAGCCACCCTTCCCCGCATTATAATTACCTGCTGACAGACGTTATAGAAAATATAAGTATTGCCCCGGATAAATAGTAGCATGTTCAAGTTGATGGTAACCTCTGTAAATATTATCCGTCAAGTTAATTTTTCCTACACTTTCCATCGTTTTTTCTCTGCATTTTTCCATAAAGGTATAAAGAATCAGGACACGCTGTAAAACGCAAGAAATTAGACCCGCATATCATTTGTGCCAAAAGATGATGATACATAAGCTTCATTTCATTACTTAATAAAATCAACCCGTGCTTTGTCATCATTTTTCAAAAGGCAAATCTTTCGGTTGCAGAAAGAAAATAGTCTAATAGAATGATTTCGGGAAACACTATTTAAAATCAAAAATACCTCTTTGGTTTTTTCTATTGCGAAATTTCACAAAATATTCTTTTTTATCAATCTGAAAATAAATATTATGTTTTAAAAGCTCACCTATGGTTTGCCCTGGCGCTTGACCAAATGAATGCCCCGGATAAACCCGCACTTCTGGGGAAACGATGGATTTTATCCTCTGGACACTGTCGAACATATCATCTGCGGAACTGCCATGATCTTCACATATCCCGCATCCTTCCGTAAAAATCGTATCTCCTGTGAATATACTTCCTGAAAACAAATAACACATCCCGCCGGCTGTATGCCCAGGGGTAAGCAGACATTGCGCTTTCGTCATTCCTATGCTGATGGTTTCAAGGTCTTGAAGAGCAATTAAGTTTTTGCATCTGAATTGGTAAAAGTCGATTTCTGTTTTCGACATATACACTTGAGGATGAAATAATGCCGAGAGCGGCTCAACAAGATTTACATGATCATAATGAGAGTGCGTTAAAAGAATTGCTGATAAATCAACCTCCAGCTCAGAAAGTTTATTAGTTATTTTACTCAATTCCCATGATGGATCAACAACTATCGCAGATCGGCTTACAATATCTTCAATGATGTAACAATAGTTAGTCCACCTGTGATGAAATGTTTTGATCGTATGTACCGCATAAGTAACCATTTTCACCATTCCTATCAATATGAAGTTCTTTCATTCTCTCTTCCATTCCCACTTTACCAAACGGCATGCGGCTTTTCCATTCTTCAATTCATTCTTGCAGTTACGGCTTGATTCTCATAAAAAAAGTTATTCTTTTTGGAGACTTGTCCATTAAGAATAACTTTTTGGGAGTGACCTATTCACTCTTGGGCTTATTCATCCACGCATATAGATTGTAAATGCTGCATAATCACACGTTTGATCCGTTCTTTATTCACACGGCGAGGGTCAAACATCGCATGTAAAGCCAAGCCATCAATTAAGGCATACAGCCTTTCTCCTTCTATTTCTTTATCAGCATGTTTTTGCAATAAATGAAGCTGGTCCAAGTAGTCAATCAGATTTCGAATTGCTTTGTAAATTTCATCATGTCCCGCATCAAACATATTGTCTTTATGTCTCGCATAAACAGTAAAAGCAAACCATACCTCCATCTCTCTAATCGTTTCAGCATTTGTCGGGACAATTTCAAGCAGTATGTGTAACACTTTTTCTTTAGGCGGCAAATCATGGGCAGCAATTTCATTAATGCGGGCTGTCACCTTTTCTTTCACAAGTTTCATTGCAAAAACAAGCAATTCATCCTGAGTTGAAAAATAATGGCGAAGCGCACCTAACGACAGCCCTGCTTCTTTGGCAATGTTTCTGACAGAGGCCCCCTCCATCCCTCGTTCTAAAATCACCCGCCATGTCGCTTCTGCAATGTGTTTTCTTCTTTTTTCATGGTCAATTTGTTTTGGCATATCTTTATTTTACCAAGAAAAAAATCAAAGAGCAATTTTTATAATACAGTTGTTTTATAAAAATGCAGATGGTAAAATCATATTAAATAATACAACTGTATTGGAAAGAGGGGAACAGATTGAACAGTGTCGCTTGGATGATTGTCTTCTGCGAAATAGGATTTTGGGTTGTAATAGTGTTAGGCCTTGTCGTACGCTATCTATTTAAACAAGATAAATTAGGGCTGCTTCTTTTTGCCTTAACTCCTGTCATTGACCTGATTTTGTTAATAATGACGTCTGCGGACTTATACCGCGGAGCCGTTGCGACTACTGCACACGCGATTGCTGCAGTGTACATCGGCGTATCGATTGCTTTCGGCAAGCAAATGATCCAATGGGCGGATGAAAAATTCCGTTTTTATGTAACAAAGCAAGGCTCAAAACCGCTTGTGCGCTATGGAATGGATCATGCGAAACATTATGCGAAAAGCTTGATCAGACATGTGCTCGCTTATCTTATTGGTGCCGGGCTGCTGGCCGGGATGATTTATTTTATTAATGATGCTGCCCGTACCGAAGCGCTGAGCAGTATTTTAAAGCTATGGACAGTCATTCTGGGCATTGATTGCCTGATCACCGCCAGTTATTTTATCTGGCCGAAAAAAGCGAAAGCTTCAAAAAATCTCAGAAGTTAAAATAAGTCTCACTAAAAAATCCTTTTTCAATAGAAAAAGGATTTTTTCACTTTTGTAAATATATGTTACACTTTATGCAAGTCATCTAGATAAGGAGCTTATATGAAAAAAGCCTCTGCTCTCTCAGTATGCCTGTCCGATTTTCGCTTTTTTCATTAGGCACTTGCCTAGGAGTTCATATCCTGTTTTTATTATTATTTTAGTATATTCGGAAGTGAGTTCCGCTGTATTGTGAATCACTAACATGTAAGGAGTGTAATACGTGAGCCAGAAAGAACACGACACGCCATTTAAAGACTTAAAACCAAGCTCAAAAATAATTGTGATTGTATCCATTGGCCTCCTTATCACAATTGCAGCTGCTGTGATCTTCGGCGGTTATTTCTTCGGCATGAAAGGGCTATTTGCCATTCTCGGCATCACATACGATTCTAATCAAACCTTATTGTTTTTTATATTGGGATGCTTTGCTGCCGGACTGGTTATAGACCCTCTAACAAAAGCCGTTTCTTTGATCATGATCCATTCACTTTCTATCAGAAAAACAGCACTTTTCACATTTGTTTTTTATTTCGTCGCTAATTTCATCACAATTTGTTTAGTAGATTACTTTATGGATTCTATTTATATCCCGGGCGCATTACTCTTTGTCATATCAGCATTTATGGCGTTCACTGAACTAGCATTTGATGATCAGCCTAAAACATAAATCGATAAAAAAACCGCTTGTGGTTGTTTCAAGCGGTTTTATGCTATAGTGACATGTTCGTCGCCTCACTTTCCTATCTGGTCAACGAGAAAGTGTAAAACAATTTGAGGAATGAGGAATGAAACCTGGAATGCAAAACAAAAATCAAAATATGTCTAAAAACTTGTTATTGTTTCATTTCTTTTTGTTGCTGTGTCTAGTGTGCATCATAGCCCCGGCTACGGGTGAGGCAGGATCGGGCAATCAAAGGCGGTTCATATTCTCATAGCCCCCTCACTCTCTGTCCTCATTCGCGAGTGAAGATACATATGATATCTTTTTGATGAATTGTTTAGTCATTTTTAATTCTCCTTCGAATATTTTGTATCCTATTCATAATCTCTCCTTTGCCAATATAAAAAGACACCCAATCGGATGTCTTACTCTCTTTCTACTAGAACGCCTGTAATCACCGGTGTCTCTTCACCTTCTTGCACAGGTCCGTAAGCTGAAACCTTATCACCCTTAGTTAATGTTAAGTAACTCATGTTCATCACTAAATACAAACACTTTTCACCGTCTTCTTTCTGAGAAATTATAAACGAATCTTCATCCGTTACACTCTCGACTGTGCCAGTTATCTTCACAACTTTATCAACTGGTGGATCGTTTACATTTAATTCTTCGTATGACGCTTGAGTAGCAATTTCCTTTACTGTTTCGTTAACTTCTGTACGTGCTGTGTCTGTAGACTCGTCTTTTTGAGTAACACCAGCATCATCTATAGACAACCCATCTGTGTTTGATTCCTTGTTTATTTCATTCTGTTTCGCAGTGTCATTGTTTTTCGTTTCATTGCTGGTTGAACAGCCATCAAGTAATCCAATAGATATCAAAGTAATTATTATGTATTTCATGTAACTCCCTCCATTATAAGAAGAGTATACCTTACATGATTGTTTCAAACTACTTTTTAATAAACAAAAGTTACTCCCTCCCCCATACGTTCCTTTCCTCCGTTCACATCTGCACCTGCATCGCGCAACTACCAAAATAAAAAAGCACCCAGAGGGATGCTTTTTATTTTCTTTTCACATCAAATTGAGTGACAAGTCGCATATTAACATTTGCTATACGCTTACCATCTTCAAACTCATACCAATGTTCACATTCTTGCAATTCTTTTATAAGTGCTTTCTCAGATTCTGCAATTACTTTAGCTGTTCTTACATTTTCATTATCAAACCAAAAAACAACTTCAAATTTCATAAACTTTCACCTCTAGATTTATTATCAGACAAGAGGACTAGAAATGAAACAGTTCGCAAAATTTGTCGAACGATTCCCTTTTAATCACATATTTATTCTTTCTAAGCTGCCACCGTACCGCCAATTGTCTATCCTGAGATTTACCGGACGCAGTTTAAAGCACTTTCACAAAAGCAAAGTGCTTGTACAATTAATTTAAATCCATTAATTTACGTAATTCTTCAGCAGCTTCTTTGACACCTATTTCAACAGCAGTTCTTTTATCAATTTCCAATTTCTTACCCCTTTCTCTTGTTTAACTCTATTTCCTCAGCTCCCCATACGTTTTATACTGTGCAACTCGTCATACTGTTTCAATTCCTTATCGTCTCTGTTTAAAGCCATATCCCTAAAATGAATTACATACCTGTTACTTTTGAAAAATTGACGAAGAATGCAAAGAAAAAGGCCCATCCTTGTTGTTATGGGATGAGCCGGGTTATATTTTGAATTTCTTCATTGCGTCTTAACTGATTCCGATATAACGAGCGTTGTACGCTGGTCCGAGTGGTTAAATATCTCAGTTTGTAAAAGTGATAGCAAATGTTTCCTCAACGGATGGGTTTCAATTTCGTCTATACCTACATAATCAGCTATTGGCTTGCCTTCAACATAAGCAAAGGGTATATTCCCTTCGCCAAACCCGCTACATCACACGTTCAAACATCTTTTCCATCTCATACGTGGTGTTATTTTATATTCCGATATAAACACTCAACCCTAGCGAAAACCTTGGTATTTCAGTGTTTTCTTAGTCCCAACATTTACGATAATTGTAGTGAATTATCATGATTATTCATAAAATATGGGCAAAATCATTTGATTATGATTTTGTCCATTCGTTTTATCAGGGTTGTGAATGAGCGATTTCGAAAGAAATTTATATCAAATCATTGTGAACATGCATTTATATAGAAAGAATCCGACTTTACCAGAACTAAAAAGAAAGACCGGGAAAAGCGAACAAGAAATACGAGAGGCCACAAAAAGCCTGATCCGCAAAGGCGTTCTTTCACGGGATAAAGAAAAGAAAATATGGATTATCTAAAGTCCTGCTCAAGAGTAGGGCTTTTTATATATCGAAGCGATTTTCTCTTAGTCAATATGTCAATTTTAAGTTCATAAGAACACAACTAAAGATATCCTTTTCCATTATGTTCATGATACCTTATTACCGAATTTGTTGTAAATATAGAAAATTATGTATGTTATGTTAGACTCTAATTGCTTAAATATTAAAGGGAAGGAGAACCAAAATGAACAAGGTAATCGGTAGTTTCAAGAGTAAGTTTGCGATTGTTTTGGCGTTGGTTTTAGCTTTAGGTTTTGCAACAATCTTTGGCACTCCCCAAGCTCAAGCTGCACAAGCAAATAATGATTATCAAGACAAAAAAGCAGCTGAACAGTTGGCATTAGCTTTTTATGAAGCGTCTACATTTGACAAAGAGACAAGTAAGTACAGTTTTGATGTTGAAAAAGCTATTGCATCCGGAATCAAATTGGCTGATGCTGTCCAAATGAAAAATTATTTAGAATCGTTGTCACCTGATCAAGCTAAAGAAACATATGATCAACAAGTAAGCGCCATAAAAGAAATGAAAAATAATCCAACAATTGCTCCTATTATTTGGTGGGCTGTGAAAGTTCTTGCTGGTGCTGGCTTAGCTTGGTTAGGTAAAAAACTTTTAGATATGGGTGGATATGAGTTTTGTAAAAGATATGAGGATTATAACGACGTTACAAAGTATGTATGTAAATTTATCGGATAACATCTAGGAGTGATCAATATTGAAAGCATGGTTTGTATATGTCTTTATTGCGACATTGGTGTCAATGCTAATTCAATCAGGATTAGATAAGGCTGGTATGTTAAACTTGAACAACATATGGGCTGATTTTATCAGCTGGATTATCATTTTCTTTGTCGTTTATATTTTGGTTGACTTGGCAGGAAGATTCCTCTTACGCTCGAAAATCGAAAAGCAATAGTTAAAAAATCCCCTCCTATAAGGAAGGGGTTTTCTTTTTCATTTCAATAGCGCTTCCAGTTTTGCTTTTGTAGCTGGCCCGTAAATACCGTCAGCCTTTAATCCATTCATTAGTTAGAAGCGTTTCACTGCGTCATCAGTTCCTAAACAAATAAGTCAGATAGGAAAATTGACACAGATCAAATGATTCATTTCGCACTTTTGAATCACATCGTGTCTTTTTCTTCATTACCCCATGGTAAAATCTAGTTGAAGCTTTTTAAATGAAAGGATATGATCATGAAAGTATTTGAAGCCAAATCACTGCTTTCAGAAGCAGATAGACGCGCAAAGGAATACAAGGAATTAAGAAGTCAGATGGTCAATCTAAAAAAGGCTTTTAAAGCTGTAGCTGATTTAGATGACAGTGAGTTTTCCGGCAAAGGTGCCGACAACATTAAAGCATTTTACCAAGATCACGCAGGTGTAGCTGACAATTGGATTGACTTACTTGATATGAAAATTGCTTTCTTGACAAGCATTTCAGGCGCTTTAGAGGACGCCAGCTTAGCTGATGCATACATAGAAGAATCCTTTTTAGAACATGAGCTGGCTAACGCCTACACAAAATCAAAATCTATTATGTCAGAACAAAAGAAAGCCATGAAAGATATCTTACATGATATTGACGATATCCTTCCGCTTGATTTGTTCTCGACAGAAGACTTCAAAGACGAACTCGCCGATGCGGAGGACAAACGCAAAAAAACAGTCGATAAACTAGGCAACTTGGACGAAGCACTTGTTACTGAATATGCCCAGTCAGAGCCAAACGAGCAATTCATCAAGAAGGACTTCCAAAAGCTTGAGGAATCCACAGGCAAAGGAAAGAATGCCACACCCATCCATTACAATGCCAAAGCTTATCGAGAAAGTGATATACATAAGAAAAAAGGCGATATCGAGAAACAGACTGAAGCTTATTTGAAGATCAAGAAAGATGAAGCGAAAAAACGAGAAATCATAGATTTAAAGAAGAAGCTAGCTGACGGAGTCACGGATCCGGATGAATACTTAGAAATTGCCAAGAAGGTCGGCTATAAAAACCTTACCCATGAACAGCTTGAATTTGTTTCATTTCTTGAACAGCGTAAAGCTTTCATGGATAACGGAAAAGAAGTGTTGCAAATCATAGGCGATGGCGCCAAAGGTGCAATTGTTGGTGTATACGATCTTGCCAAGGATGCCGGTGAAGGAGCCATTCAATTTGGATGGAATATCGGTTGGACAATTGACAACTTAAACAAGGATCCTCAAAAAGTGTTGGATACAGTTCTGGAATACGACTATCAAGCTGCCTTTCAAAGTATGGTTGACACATTGAAGGATGATTGGGACAAAAAAATGATTCACGGGGATGCATATACACGGATGCACTATGTTACTTATTTGGGCGGAAGTCTTCTGTTATTGAAAGGTGGAAAGTCCTCTGTCTCAACAGGATCGAAGGATCTTGCTAAAGTTGGGAAAGCAACTAGTGGCACAATTAAAAAAGGCGGAAAATCTGTAAAACAGTTTGTCAAATCTCCTGTTAATCGGTATACTCCTGCATTAGAAGGAATCCTTCAAGATGCTGAGAAGACCATTAACGTTAAAAATACTCCACTGCTAAAAAGTATTGCGGAAGATAAAAAAGAGAGTTTTCTCAGAAGATCTGAAACTTCTAACAACACGGGTATAGGTAATGTCAAACAAGGTGATAGTACCCCTCTCGCACCTGGCGGAGGATTAGCTGCTCATGAAGCAAAAGGCGGGCATCTAATTGATAGACATATCGGTAAGACTGATGAAGAGTTATTACAGAGACTACAGAAAAATAAGAAGATACGTGCCTCTTCTAGTTTCACTGATAGGCCAACTGCAGAAAGAGTCGCTAATCAAACTTTAACTAAATATAAAAAGGAAATTGAAGAGTGGTTAAATAGTGATATTGACGATACATTACCGTTGCCTTATAGAGGAACCGAAGTTATAGGTAGAGGAGTTCGTAAAGGTTCAAATGAAGTTAAAGATATGACTAACGCTAGAATAGTATTAAGGAAAAATGAAGATGGTAGCTTTATACTAACAGGCTACCCAACGAGGTGATATATAATGATTGAAATTAAAGTTTCTGATCCTGTATTTAGATTTCTCGGTGGACATTTCCACCAAGATATAGAGTCTCCGGAAAATGCCCTTCATAAATATTTAAATGAAGCATCACAAAAACTAAAAGAAAGAGATTTAATAGCACTAACTGAGTTTGTAAATAGTGATTATTCTGAAGAAGATAAGAATGATTTTATTGAGGAAGCAGCTGATGGTATATATTTTCCTGAAGATGATATAACTCCATTGGAATGGCTTAAGCAAGTTACTGAACAAATTAAACAACACCTTAAAACAATATAGTTATAAAAGAAGCCCCTCTCTTCGGGACTGACCCCATAAGATGAGACAAATAAAAAACACCTTCAAGTTTGAAAACGGATCGTTGTTATCCGAAATAAGACTTGGAGGTGTTTTTTGTATGGGAACAAGAATGAGTTATCCGATTGAAGTCAAACAGAAGGCTGTAGAAATGAGATTGGCAGGCGTGCCTATGAAAGAGATCATGCAGGAATTGAATATCAAGAATAAGACGCAGGTTCAGAAATGGGTTAGATGGCATAAAGCTGGAGATACACATCGATTTGAACAGCCTGTTGGTAAGCAATACACTTACGGAAAAGGTCCGGAGTATTCTTCCGAATTAGAGAAACTGCAGGCAGAGAACCGTTATCTGAGACAACAAAATGAAGTTTTAAAAAAGTACAACGAATTGGAAAGGAAGTTGATAGCCAAACGTCAGTCGAACTTGTAGAAGTATTGCACGGCACAATGACCGTACAGAATATCTGTGTTCATTTAGGTATCTCACGAGCGTCTTATTATCGTTGGAAGAAGAACCTGATGAAAGATCATCCCAAGCGCCATTTGGAAAAACAAATCGGCACGTTGTGCCGAGAGCACAAGTATCGATATGGATATCGAAAAATTACAGCTATATTAAAAAAGGAAATGCGTTTTAACCATAAAACGGTTCAGCGTATCATGCAGAAAAATCAGTGGCAGTGCCGGGTTAAGGTGAAAAAGCGCAAGAAGAATGGGCAGCCATATGCCGTGGTTGATAATATATTAGATCGGAACTTTCAGTCTGATCATCCTCTTGAAAAACTAGTAACGGACATCACATATTTGCCTTATGGACAGAAACAATTGTACCTTTCCAGTATATTGGATGTATACAATGGAGAAGTAATTGCTTTCACGATTGGAGATAAGCAGGACACAGACTTTGTCTTAAACACACTTGATCAGCTGCCAACACTGCCTCAGAACTGCGTGTTACATAGTGACCAAGGATCTGTGTACGAGTATCAAAAAGCTGTTAACACAAAAGGCATTACCATGAGCATGTCCCGCAAAGGGACGCCCGCTGATAATGCCTCCATCGAATCGTTTCATTCCTCACTAAAGTCTGAAACGTTCTATCTTAACAGCATTGATCGAACCACGACCGCCATCGTAGAACGCACTGTCAAAGAATACATTTATTATTATAACAATATTCGCATTCAAACGAAACTAAACAGCCAATCACCGATAAGCTATCGGCAATTGGCTGTATAAAAGGTGTTTTGATCCCTGTCTCAAAAACAGGGGTCAGTCCCCTTCTAAGAAGGGCTTCTTTTATTATTTCAATAAGTCTTCAAGTTTCGCTTTCGTTTTCAATTACGTGCAAAGAGTCCGTGATAAATCCTGAAACCTTAACGCCAATCTGAGCTAGGTTCTCCGTGATGGAAAGCCCCTCATTCATAACAAAATAATCATCATTCTCCGTGTCAATGTCTGGATCAAGTATTTTACTTGTATATTGATATTCCCTGAAACACGGCCTTTCCATATGAAAGCCGGCTGTCGTAATAACAGCCATTAACGGGCTGCGGCGGGCGACCATACCACTATCAAGAACATCATAAATTTCACTTGTTTCATGAGCATGATATTCGTCCACTATCCCAATAGATGGGTTTTTCCCGTCCCCTAACTTCCGGGCTTCCCGAGATAAAGGCTGAATGATGGAGTTTGTCTTGTATTTTTTCACTCGCCCATTGGCTGAGGAGTATTTCCCTTTCAGTATGGGCGCATGATGCAGCTGTTCGAGTATGGCTTGATAAACCTCATCGGATTGTTCTCTGGACCAGCCAGCGATAAATACCCGGTGTTTTTCTTGCGTTGGAAAAATCTCGTATGACGCCACTAAAGCAAGAAACTGTGATTTCGCATTTTTCCGGGCCAACTGGATATAAACTTTTCGAAATCGCCGAGCACCGTTTTCTTTTTTATAAAAACCGTAGATATTAGCCGCTATAAAAAGCTGAAAGTCTGTAAGCTCAATCGGCTGTCCTGCAAGAATCCCCTCGACGTGTCTGAATTGCCGCGCCCATTCATAAAAATCGACAACAGCCTCAGCATCAAAATAATAAGGGCAGCCATCATCTGCGAGGCGTTCAACATCTCGAAAAAAGCGTTCAACTGCCCATCTGTGTTTTTTGCTTGCCTTGATTTCACCGGAACGGATTTTCTCAGCGTATGACCATACCCGTTCTATGAGAATTTCGGCAGTAATTTCTTGCATTACATGCGGCCCCCGAACCGTTCTTCCTCTTTTGACTTCGGTTTCCCATCATCTTTTTTCGGGATAACGAGTTTACAGCGAGAGGAAATGGTCAGCCCTAAATCACTTGAAGCTTGCCGGCATTGTTTAAACAACTTGTCTTGGTTTATCAATAGTTCAGAATAGTCATCATTGGGAACAAGTTTTTCTTCTTCTCCTATTACATTCCCTTCATCGTCAAATTTTCTAACGATCACTGTTTTCATCGGACCCCGTTCAAGCAATTGCTCTGTTACTTGCAAATATAATTTCCGGGCAAACAAAAAACGGGCAAGCGCATCAACATCTAAATTCGTCATAATCCCGATGTTTTTCAGCTCGTCCGCTATCTTTTTAAACTCTCTTTTTAAGTCTTTTGGTAAATATGACGGAGCTTTCACTTTGTCGTTTGGTGCCTTTATTTCCTGTGCTCGACGCTCCTCAATCTCTTGCTGTGTCAGGTGTTTCTTCCCTTTCACCAGTAGCAAGTCAACTGGTTGCCGCGGTCTAGCCATTCCCTCACCTCCTTCCGAATTTTCATTTAGGGAATTTTTCAAAATGGGGAGGGGAGCGCGGTCTCCGGCGTTCAACCCTCAGAGATTTTAGGGTGGGGGGTGCTCATTTCCTCTTTCAACTGCAGCATTGCGGCTTCTAATTTCTTTTGTTCTTCTTTGATTTTCTTTGTATACAGATCGAAAGCTGTTTCCTTTTTCATCGTAGCACGAAGAGCAAACAGTTTCTTTACCTTCTGTTGCATACGTCTTATGTCAGCATTGGTATAATAGGATGTATACTCAGTCCGACACCGAGGACACTTGATATAATGCTCACGGATTCCATCATCATGCTTCCTGACCTTCGAGCATCCTTTGACGAGGATCATTGTTCCGCATTCATCACACATGCATGTTTGATGTTCTGTTCCCAAATCCTCCATCCTCCTTCGCTGTCTTCCTGCTATGGCATGGCGCACATAGTGGTTGCCAGTTGCTTGAGTCCCAAAAAAGTTTCATGTTACCTTTATGAGGTTTGATATGATCTACCACTGTTGCCGGCACTCGTCTACCTTCCATCATGCAAGATACACAGAACGGATGCTTTGACAGGTAGCCAAGACGCGCCTGCCTCCACTTGCTGTTGTACCCTCGTTTGGCAGCGGACTCCCGGTATTGATCATAGGCCGGCTTGGTTCGCTTGTGCTGTTCGCAATAGCCCTCTCGTGTCAGGTTAGGACAGCCGGGTTCATTGCAAGGTTTTAATGGTTTTTTCATGAGTAAGACCACGAGCTTTTATATAAAACTTCTCTCAAGGCTTCTCCTAAAGAATATGAATAAAGAATATTATACAAATCATTCTCTGGCAAAGTTAGTCCTCCCAAAACAAAAAACGCCCTCCCGATTGGGAAAGCGAAGTTTTTGCTGATTTCATGCCTATTACCATAATAACTCACCTTATACAAAATAGCGTGCCTTTAAAGTGTCATTTTTCTGCCAAATATGTATGCTGATTCTATCGATTTATTGCACCATCCTTGCCACATTAGCACTTAAATATGTAAATGCAATTTTCTAAAGCAAAAATAAATGCTTATAAAAAAGATTTCACCTTTTCTCAAATAATAATTTTATAACTCTTCAAAAAAATCCTCACATATTTTTCTTGACATAAGGGTCTTCATTTCATTTCTAATGTTTCTTACGTTAGAAAACTTGTATGCTTGTTCTTTAAGGGTATATAATAAGTTGCTTTCCTCTATAATCTTAATTTCATCTTCGTCCCATAGTTTTAGTTGCTGTTCATAGATTCTAGAAATAAGTTGAGATTTCACTTCAGTAGATAGTGGATTAAATTTTATAAACCCATTAAACCTAGAGTATATAGGTTCCCCTAAGTAACTAAGCATTTGTTGTCTTGACTCAAAGTTGGATGTACAAATAATAATTGTGTTTTTTAAGTTCACAGTATAATTTTTATCAACATAAACCCCCTCATCAAACATTTGATAGAAAGCGCTATATATAATGGAATTACACTTATCAAACTCATCTAATAGGATAACGTTTGATTCTCGTTCTAGTAAGTCTCTCCCAAAAGAATTTTTATTTATACTATCTCCTAAAAAGTATTGAACTGACTCGCCAGCCTGTATCATCGATAGTTGTTTTCTGAATAATTTCCCAGCAAATAAACGTTCACTCAAAAAATTTCCGGTCTCTGTTTTACCAACCCCTGCTGGTCCATAAAACATTATGACAATTGGGCTTTCATGCTTTTTAGAAGTTAAAGGATAAATTGTTGAAATAGCATTTTTAATTGCTTCATCTTGTCCCAAAATTTTATCTTTATAATTAATAAACAAATCCGTAATTTGAGATTTCTTAACATGTTCAAATTCATGCTGTTTAATTTCTATTTCATCTTCATTAAAGACACGTTTTAAACCTGTTAGAAAAAAGTTAGGAGGATTCTGAATATAACAATGCTGTAAATACCCATTATATACTAATTGTTTGAGTATAATTGGTAGTTCTCCTAAAAAACCTTCGGTAATTGCAGCATATCCTTCCGAAAAACAAACTAAATCTTTTTTATTATCAAAAATATTTTTTTCTTCTTTATCAATCCCTTTATCAATCCAGTTTACTAGCGTTCTTAATTGAATTAAATTTGTTTCCTCTATACCTTTAATGAATTCTCTTGTGGGACCAAAATAAATAACAATCTTTGCTTCCATTATTTATTCAACTCCTGCCAGAATAACATCAATTACTTCTATTTGGTTTTCTTCTTCTCCATTATTTTGGTTTAATAGTTCCTCAGCTGTTACTCCTATATTTCCTTCTCCATCTGTCGTACTACTTTGAATTTCATTATCAATATCTAGACTCTCAATGGAGCACTTTCCAACAGGTATACCATAGACAGTAAGATTCATCTTCT
Source organism: Bacillus sp. PK3-037 (assembly GCF_054161355.1). Classification (NCBI taxonomy): domain Bacteria; kingdom Bacillati; phylum Bacillota; class Bacilli; order Caryophanales; family Bacillaceae; genus Bacillus; species Bacillus sp. PK3-037. The sequence continues at coordinate 2,319,288 of NZ_CP096408.1, forward strand.
GAAGATCGGATAACTTATAATTATTCCTTAACCCTTCAAGATTAAATCTGAGTACTTTTTTCCCGTCGCCTTTAGTGGCTAGCACTTCATAGTACCCTTTTGCAGTTGTTAAAATCTCATCAAACTGAGATACATCTATGTTGTTTTCTGTCAAGTTTTCATCTACTTCTCCTTCGCTACTGTCATTGTTAGTATATAACTTAATGAATGGAGCCAATGTTTTCAAGAATGTCATGGAGTTATTTGGAATAGTTAATTTATAGTTAGTTATTTTTGAAAAATTAAAACCTGAATCCTTTTTATCCAATTCTTTTATAAAATCAGTTAATAAAGTATTTGTAATTGTTTTTGTTATTATATTGGACCCACTTCTCTCATAATTTCCTTTCAAGTTTGCTTTTGCTCCCATTTTAAATAAATCTAAGAATGCACCTCCTATACTAAGGGACCCATCAGTCGAAAATCCTTTCGCTTTATTCAGCATCGATTGAACCAATTCTTCAGATCTTCCATTAGAAATTTGGTCAAGGCAGTCTAACGCTGAGGCTTCATCGAAATAGATAATTTTTCTCATTTTAACCATTAATCTCTCCTCCTTATAGTACATTGTTATTTTATCACATCTATTACACATAACTTATATACTGTGCAACTCGTCGAACTGAGCCAACCCCTTGTCCTCTCTGTTTTTAACCAATATCCCTAAAATGAATTACACACCTGTTATTTTTGAGGAATTGACGAAAAATGCAAAGAAAAAGGCCCATCCTTGTTGTTTTGGATGAGCCGGGTTATATTTTGAATTTCTTCATAGCGTTGTTCATGGCGTCTTGATTGATTCCAATATACCGAAGGGTTGTCCGTTGGTCCGAGTGATTAAATATCTCCTGCAGCATGGCGACATCCTTTGTTTGTTTGTAAAAATGATAGCCGAATGTTTTCCTCAATGTATGGGTTCCAATATCGTCTAAACCAACATACTCAGCTGCAGCCCTGAGAATCTTGTATGCCATCGACCGGGATATTGGCTTGTTAATCCCTTCACGGCTTTTAAAGAGAAACTCATGATCCTCTTTCCCTTCGACATAGGCTTTAAACTCTCTTTGAAGAGCTGGCGTCATGTCAATCCTCTTTTTCTTTTTCGTTTTCTTCTCTATGAGATTGAAGTATGGCCGTTTAGCGTCTCTCACTCTCAGCTGCAGAATATCTGATATCCGGAGCCCTGAATTGATACCGGTCACGAATACCATATATTTCCTCATGTTTTGTTCTTTTAAAAATCTCTTGATGTAGAAGATACATTCCGGATCACGTATAGGCTGAACAAAATTCATTCAGTAGTTCCCCCATCCTTATATACTTCTTCTCTCAAAGCGAATGCCAACCGATATAGAGCCTTTGCCTTCACACGATAATAGCTGCTCTGGCTCAAGTCCATTTCTGCATACACTTCATAATCATACATTTCTTCCGGCTGCATATAGAGCATGACGATGATCTGCCGTTCTCTTTGAGAAAGCCGGTTAACAGCCCTTTGAATCCTTTTTAAGAATTTGTCACGCTGAATCTCCCAATCAAGACGCTTTAATGCTGCATCTTCCGTCGATGAATGAAATTCATTCGTAATGCTCGGCGGAACAATGCTATAAGTTGGTGTAACCTTTGGCAAAAAATCATCTGGCACCTGTAAGAGATATAACCGGTATTGATCAAGCAGCTTCTCTGCTTTTAATTTAGTCGCTTCTTCGTCAATCTGAGGAATATTTAATGTTAATTGATTCATAGTTTTACCCTCCCGTTTATTTGCGTCTTAATGCCCCGCCTTTGCCTCTTTTCAGCGTTTGCCTATCTTGCACCCATCATTTGCCGCTAAAACCGCAGAACGCTCCTGTGCGTTTTTATTGGGCTTTTTCTTCCTCTTCTTCATGCCATCCCTCCTTTCAAATAAAAAACGGACACCAAACAAACAGCTTTAATGCTGTAAGTTCAGTGTCCGCAGGCTTTCCGTCTTGGACTTATAATTATCTAGTAACTATCACAATCTCTCCCTAGATCTATTTTTATATTTTGACCAAGGAATTTAAATTTTACCTGTCCACGTAAACATAGTTCACTGTTGGTATTTTCAATCCAACCATTCAGTTTAGCCCTTACTCTGACTCCTCTATAAACTATCTCTACAGTAAGGTTTGTCAAATCTTGTCTCGGTTCATCCTGATGGATACTCCCTCTATAAAAAGTTCCAAGCCTTGAATATATCTTAAAGTCAATTATTTCAGGATTTTCCGAGTTTCTAGAGGCATCTATACTTAGTAATCTTCCGTATCCAATAAACTCTTCTGCTTCTTCAAATACCTCTGCTTCTTCAAATACCGGCTTCACAATAAAATATTTTGGCCACTTCATGCCCTGATCAGGGACAAAATTATGATGTGAGTGGTTTACATTAACAGGCGGATGATAATTTGTATAAGATGGGTAGGCTGGATAAAAAGCTGGATAATACCCACTGATTCCAGATCCATTTTGACTTTGATACATTAGTTCCTGATTGTCTTTTTTCAATTTCATCATTTCCTTCCGATTCCTTTTATTGACAATTACAGTTATATGCCTAACCCGCATAAGGGTCACACCGAAAGGTAAAAATAGGAAATTAATCACAAAAGAGTTTCAAACTGTAACCACAATCATCGTTTTGTCATTTCCTGATCTTTCCCCTCACTTTTAACAATACGCACATTTTAAAACTCTTCTTCTCTCGCTTCTTCCGCGTTTTGTTTTTCGTTATCGTAACTCTCCTCATAAAAATGGCGTTCATCCTCATAGAACCGAATACTTTTTCACTCCGCGCCCCCCTTAAAAAATTCCTTCTCGAGCTCTTCGCATAAAGGCGGATGAATAGGCAGCCCTTTACAACCGCACTCGTAACAGTCACAGCACATAGTCATGTCTGCATCCGTCGTCTTTCCGCATTGGATACACGGTACTGTTTCGTTCATTCCGCGCCCTCCTGATTCAAAATGATCTCTTTCAGATCATTCAATTCAACGACAAAATCATTGAATGCATCGTGCAACGGATTTTCCTTATGCGAGATTCCATCTGCTCTTCTCCCATATACACTTATCAGCCTTTCAACTTCTTCTAATGGTGTTTTCAACTTTTGAAAATTCTCTTTCACTACCGCTTCAATTAATGAATAGCGAGGAATATGTTTAAAGGGGAATATTCCATATTGCCAGTGTCTCCCCATATTCCGTGAAAATGAATGATTTCAGAAATAATCACATCTTTATTTCCTATTCCTAACAATGTACAGAATGCATTGTACTGCTCAGTTGTCAATTTAAGCATCACTCTGCGCCCTCCAATAACTCAGGATTTTGATAAACATCGCCGATGACTTCAAGATCGCCCACAATAAAAGCGCCGCCGATTCCTAAATCAAGATAAAATCCAGCTTGTTCATTGTCATACCTAATAATTGATCTTGTATCAGTTCCATGATCTAAAATTGAATCCTTGTCATAAATCACCTTTCTGTTCTTATCCTTCAACCCTGTTCCCCACATGAGTACCGATCCTTTTTCATGACTTCCTGTAATGCAATTCTTGAAACCATGTCTGTCATTACGCCATAAAATCCACTGAGTTCCTATAATTTCTAAACTTAGCCCTTCATCATCCCAATAATGCATCTGCTCGCCGTCCCAAACTCTGTATGCTGTGTTCATTTGTTTTCGCCCTCCTTTTCCTTTTCATAAGACTCAATTCGGTCGTTAACCAGATCCAAGACACTCGGCTGACCCTCGTTCAGCTTTTTGATCATCGCTTTCCAATTGTTATAATCGATTTCATTCACGCTATTTCCTCCTCAACGCCCATGCTGAAGCCGCATTTCGGGCAGCTGGCATCTGGGCGGATTTATATATTTAAACTAAGTTCACAAATTACTAACAAAAATCCCCTTGGATATTTTTTCATTTCATGTAATAATACAGTTGTACTAAAACAAAAGGAGTGTTTAAAATGAAATTGAAAAAAGTTATAACTGGTTCTGCATTGTCCCTTGCTTTACTCGTTTCCGCTGCTCCTGCCTTTGCTGCAAGCCCTACTAATACTCATTCTGAAGAAAGTACAACAAAGGAAGTATCTGCATTAGGAACCCTAGTTGTTCGTGGATTACCTTCTGATCCAGAGCCAGGTCCAACAATCACTATAAACGGAACAACATATTATTTAGACAATGTTACTTTTTATCCTGATGGATCTTATACCGCCTACTATTCAAGTTAACTATGAGGAGGCTATGAGCCTCCTCTTCCCCTAGCCTAGTTACTCCCAATCACTCCCGGTAGAACGGCAATCGTAAGGAATAAAACCACTGCAATCACCCCAATCAGCCAGCCATTTGTCTTGTCTCTTTTTGCAATAATTGCGTCCTTACCAACCATTTTCAGATCGTCAGCCTGAGCAACGATCATAGGCACTTCCTCGACATTAACCTTTAAGTGTTCGGCCGCCTCGTAAATGGTCATCGCTTCGTCCTTCGTAGCTTTGACTGCCCGCTGAAGCTCTACTTGTAAAGGAATCATTCAGCAGCACCATCCTTTTTCCAGTCAGCAATGATCTTTTTAGACTCCTCAGATATTGAATACAGAACAGCATTTGTACAAAACGTTCTTTTGTTTCAAAGAAAGCACGGTCAAATCCAAATTGTGAGAAATGAACCGGTATGTCCTGACCCTCGGAATGCTTACCGATTTTAAAGGCCTCTTCTTTTGTATAAAGCCCCGCACGCTGTAGAATCGCTGTATATCCGCTACTGTTGATTCCCCAAAACAAATGAACACTGCCGCCGAAAGTCATATCGCTATGTCTAGTGGTTAAAATCAGATACTCTTTCATTTCGCATTTCTCGTGAGCTTGCTTTAATTCTCCTTTTAGCCGCTGAATCTCTTCCTGAGCCGCCGGAATTGATGGACCATTATCTCCTGCTGGCGCTTGTTTTCCTCGATGATTGCCTGCTGCTTTTTCATGAAGCCGATCATAATTTCTTTGACATATCTCTTTTCGATGATGTAGCAAGGCCCTGCGTTTATATCACATGGCTGCAGCTCCTCCTCAGAAGCTAATTGCCACAATGACAAGTCACTTATAATTTCCTGCAATTTATCCATGTCCGTTCCTCCCATATTGCAGAGAGGACCGGCCCCTCTGCGTCACATTTTATATCCGATCTCAAAATCAATTCTGGAAAGATTGCCTTTTGACGTTTGCACGATGGTTTTCCAGTGCTCTGGCATTTCCGTTAACTTGAATGATTTATTGTTTCCGTCAATCACAATGACGTAATTTTTGTCATTTTCAATTTGATTAAGTACCTGTTCCAGGTTTTCTATATGTTTTGGACAGTTCACTGTAAACGCCCCCGTATGGTATAATAGAAATGTCGAGTTTTTATTTTCCATACGGGTGACGTCTACTAATGACTGTCATCACATCCAATCGTTCATCGGGAAAACTTGCAGCTTTGTCTGTGGTTCTTCTGTTGGAATGATTGGATGTTTTTTTATATACTCCAAACGCTCCTCTTTCGTTATAATCCATGTAATGACTTTCCCTATGCTGACGTAAGTTTTTATTTTCTAAAGTCAAGATGACTTCAAATGTTTAAATTCATATTACTGAAAAAACACAATAAAAAAAGCATTGAGCGATTCCGAAGAATATCTCAATGCTTGAAATGTATGACCAAAATATAGAAAATGATATATTCCCCTTCGCCACCCCCCGCTACATCACACGTTTAAACATCTTTTCCATCTCATACGTGGAATGATGAATCATAATCGGACGGCCGTGCGGGCATGTAAATGGGTCTGATGTGCTTCGGAGATCGTCCAGAAGCGCTTTGATCTCGTCGTTTCTGAGGTGGCGGTTTGCTTTGATTGAACCTTTGCAGCTCATCATAATCGCCGCTTCTTCGCGCAGTTTTTTGATATCAATGTTTTTCGAATCGAGCACCTGCTGAATGATTTCTTCTATCAGCTCGGCTTCTTCTCCTTTTGGAAACCAAGCCGGGTGGCAGCGAACGATGTAACTGTTCGAGCCGAAAGACTCTAAAAAGACACCTACACTTTCGAGCTCTTGTTGATGCTGTTCAATAATGAGTGCCTCGTTCGTGGAATAATGGAACGTGAGCGGCACAATCATGTCCTGCACCTCAGGCTCAACCTCCCCGACCTTTTCACGAAAATATTCGTATTTAATACGCTCTTGGGCGGCATGCTGGTCGATAATATATAAGCCGTTTTCGTTTTGCGCCAATATATAGGTCCCATGCATCTGGCCAATCGGGTACATGATCGGCACACGTTCAGATGATGTCTGCTGAAGTTCCTGAGCGGGCTCCTGTTCGAATGCTTCAGGCAATTCCTCTGAAGCAGGCTCCGCAATATCTTGTTTTGTTTCAGCCACAGAATGAGTTTCAAGCTGCTCTGAAGGCAATTCGTCTTCTATCTCAACTTGTTCTTTGACAACTGAACTGAGCTTCATTGGTGAATACGAAGGCATAGGCGCTTTTTCCGGCACTTTTCTTTCAGCATGTTTTTCATCAAAGGTCATGAACTGCTGCTCATTTTTGATCACAGGTGCTGACTTTTTCGGAAGCTGTGCGCTCGGTATCAGCTGCTGCTGTTTAAATACATCTTTTATGCCGTCACGAATTAAGTCGTGCAGCTCTGTTTCCTTGCTGAGCCGTACCTCAAGCTTCGAAGGGTGCACGTTGACATCGACTAAAATCGGGTCCATGGTGATTTCTATAAATGTGATCGGATGGCGTCCGATTGGCAAAAGTGTGTGATATCCTTCGTGCACCGCCTTAACGAGCGGGAAATTTTTAATATAACGGCCATTGATGACAGACGACATGTAATTTCTCGATGCCCGTGTAATCTCTGGCAGAGCGATATATCCCTTCACTTCAAAATCCAGTGAGCTGACATGAAGCGGCAGCATTTTTTTAGCGACAGCCGTACCGTAAATCGCGGCAAGGACATGGCGCACGTCTCCATTTCCGTTCGTTTGGAGAAGATTTTTTCCGTGATGGCGAAGGCGGATCGATACCTCCGGATGTGCCAGTGCAATCCGGTTGACCACATCCGTAATATTCCCAAGCTCTGTATGAACGGTTTTCATATATTTCAAGCGGGCCGGTGTATTAAAAAACAGATTGGAAACGACAATTTCGGTTCCCTTCCTGCTTGAGGAACGCGATTCAGAAATGATGTTTCCGCCTTGAAGCATGAGCTTCGTTCCCGCTCCTTCTCCCGTGCTTGTCGTAATCTCCAGATGGGAGACTGACGCAATACTCGGCAGTGCCTCTCCCCTGAAGCCAAGTGTTCTCACTCTGAATAAATCATTCTCATCTTTTATTTTACTTGTTGCGTGGCGGCGGAAGGCACGCTTGCAATCTTCATTTTCCATTCCTTCTCCATTATCCAGAACACGAATGGATGCAAGACCCGCTTCCTCAATGTCGATTTCAATGACTGTGCTGTCAGCGTCGATGGCATTTTCCACCAATTCCTTCACGACTGAGGCGGGCCGTTCCACAACCTCGCCCGCCGCAATTTTATTTGAAAGTTCATCTGACAGCTGGATGACTTTTGCCACATTCATCACCCCGTTTTAATGTAATTTCTTTTGCAGCTTGTACATTTCATTCATCGCTTCCAGCGGTGTCATATCAAGTATATTCAGAGATTTAAAGATATCAAGTACTTGCTTTTCTTTTTTAGAAAGCTTTGGTGATGCAGCCGGTTTATCCGATTCGTCAAAGAAGGACAACTGTGCCGGCTCTTCTTTTACCTCAGGTTTCTGTACTGGCACTTCCGGTTTGTTCCCAGAATGCTCAAGTTCTTTTAGAATGTCTTGAGCGCGCGAAATTAAATCTTCCGGCAGCTCAGCCAGCTGGGCAACATGGATACCGTAGCTTTTGTCAGCGGCCCCTTCTTTAATTTGATGAAGAAAGACAACCGTTCCATTATATTCCTCAGCACGAACATGGACGTTTTTCAGCTGCGGAAGCTTTTCTTCAAGAACCGTCAGCTCATGATAGTGCGTACTAAACAGCGTCTTGGCGCCAATATGGTCATGAACATATTCAATAATCGCTTGTGCAAGGGCCATGCCATCATATGTGGACGTTCCCCGCCCGATTTCATCAAACAAAATGAGGCTGTTTTTGGTTGCATTTACAATCGCATTTTTGGCTTCAAGCATTTCCACCATAAATGTACTTTGTCCCGAAATCAAATCATCCGCCGCGCCGATTCGGGTGAAAATTTGATCGAAAATCGGAAGCATAGCTTTTTTCGCGGGCACAAAGCAGCCAATTTGCGCCATAATGGAGATGAGCGCGATTTGTCTCATGTATGTGCTTTTCCCCGACATGTTCGGACCGGTAATGAGCAGCATCTGTCTGTTGTCGCCCATCACACAGTTGTTAGGCACGTATTCCTGGCTGTCCATTACTTTTTCAACAACCGGGTGTCTGCCCTCTATGACCTCAACTTCATCTTTAGAAAACTCAGGTTTCGTGTAATGACGATTTTCACTGATTGTCGCAAAGCATTGCAGCGCATCGAGCTCACTCATCTGTTTGGCGAGCTGCTGCAAACGCGGAATATACAATTTCACTTTCTCACGCAGTTCGGTGAACAGCTCGTATTCCAGCTCGCAGATGTTATTTTCCGCTTCCAAAATGAGTGCTTCTTTTTCTTTTAATTCAGGTGTAATATAGCGTTCTGCATTCGTTAGCGTCTGTTTCCGCTCATAACGCCCTTCTTCAAGAAGGTGCAAATTCGCCTTTGTCACTTCAATATAATAGCCAAATACTTTATTGAAGCCGACTTTTAATGACCGAATGCCTGTATATTCACGTTCCTGCTGTTCCAGACGGGCAATCCAATCTTTCCCGTTTCTGCTAGCATCGCGGTATTCATCGAGTTTTTGATTGTACCCGTCTTTGATCAGGTTTCCTTCTTTTACTGATATCGGAGGGTTTTCGTACAGGGCTCCTTCCAGTAATTCTAGAACATCACCGCACGGGTCAATCCGCTCCGCACGTTCCTTCGCTTTCTTATGAGCCAGTGAAGCAACAAGCTGTTTAATGCCAGGCACTTGCTTTAATGATTCCTTCAGCTGAATGAGATCCCGTGCATTGACATTTCCGAATGCGACACGGCCTGCAAGGCGTTCTAAATCATAGACTTCCTTTAAACGCTCACGCAGATCTTCCCGTTCAAAGAAATGGGACATTAATGTTTCCACCATTTCTTGACGCTCTTGAATTTGATTCACTCTGATAAGCGGACGGTCAATCCACTGTTTCAGCAGCCGCCCTCCCATCGCAGTCTTTGTTTCATCAAGCAGCCATAACAGGGAGCCTTTTTTATTTTTTGAACGGATCGTTTCAGTCAGCTCCAAATTCCGCTTCGAGTATAGGTCGATTTTCATGGCTTCTTCAAGCTCATACACTTGTACAGGCTGAAGGTGATCTAAGCTCCGTTTCTGAGTTCTTTTCAGATACGTATATAAACGGAGAAACGTTTTCGTTACGTCCGGATTCTGCAAATGCTCAATAATCTGAACGTGCTCATCCGTTTCCCCATCTTCAATTGAAATGGTAGCGCCGCACCGCTCCTTCAGCTGAGCAACCGTCTTTTCATCAAGGCTTCCCGCTACGACAATTTCCCGCGCGCCGACTGAATAAATTTCTGATATGACGTCTTCCAGCCGTTCAATTAAAACAGCCAAATTTTCACCCGTTGTTAAATCGGACAGCGCCAGCCCGTATCCGTTTGAGCAGGCCGAAACTGATGCAATAAAGTTGTTTTCTGATTCATGGATGCCTTTTCCGTCCATTACAGTTCCAGGCGTAATCAGCTGAACGACTTCACGTTTGACGACGCCCTTTGCAGCCTTCGGATCCTCCGTTTGTTCGCATATGGCTACCTTGTATCCTTTTTTAATAAGCTGTTCGATATATGCCGAAGCAGAATGATAAGGAACACCACACATCGGTATTTTTTCAGCGGCGCCTCCTTCTCTGCTTGTTAACGTAATTTCCAGCTCTTGTGACGCTTTTTTAGCGTCCTCAAAAAACATTTCGTAAAAATCACCGAGACGAAAAAATAAAAAGGCATCCTGGTGCTCTGCCTTTATTTTTAAATATTGCTGTATCATAGGCGTATAAGTAGCCATTGTTTAATCCCTCACTATGTATCAACGTTTCTATTTGCCAGCCTTCATTATAACATAAACAGAAAGTGTTAAAAGAATGATATGTCTATATAAAAAAGAGACTTGGGGTACCGACTCCCCTAGTCTCTTTTTTATTCTTCAGGATCTCCAACTAAAAATTCAGGATTGATGTCCTCCAGCTCTTCATCAAGTTCGTCTTCCCAATCCTCTTCGTCATCCTCTTCCCAATCAGAATTCACTTCTACAACAACCTTTGTTTCCCCTACCACTTCCGCCAAAAATTCCCTCTCCGCTTGCACAACAATTTTATTGCCATTTGGAGATATGGTGACTTCAAGGCAGTTTGGCTGCTGAAGCACTTTTGCAATCACTTCATGCTCATCGTCTAAGTAATTGTTATCTCTGTATCTGAGTTTAATCACATCGACGTACTTCACTCGTTCTGTGACAACCTCTGTTTTTGTATTGTCTGCGTAAGAGTACCATACGTTTATATCATAATACCCTTCAATTTCTACGGTTTTTCCGATTTTTTCTGCGTCATACTTGTGATTGATAATCCAACCGCCCAAAATGCTGCTCGGTTTTTTCTCAGGGGAGATGGTATTGGTGCACTGTGTAAATTTTCTGCCTTTCGCTACTACCGCCTTCGTGATAATTTCCCTGTATTCAGACATTCCGGCATGCCTCCTTGTTCTTCTTCGTGTTATCTTATGCTGGGCATTCGTCTAGTGTGCATTTTTATAAATAAAATATAAAAATACAAAGTTTCTGTTCCATTGTATGCAGGGGTGCCTAGAAACTTTACTCATAAGTGCGATAAAGTTTATTTGGCTAAAGGCGGCAAAACGGATTGAATATTTAGTACATAGTTTGTTTAGTTCTGTTAATAGTTTAACATAAAAAAACACGGGCCTGAAAAGGCACCGTGTTTAAAGAGAACAGCTGTTATTTGAATGTTTCATCTTCGAACCGGTTTCTCCTTTTAGAAGGTCGCCTCCGGTTGATGTAATGATTTCATTTGTGACCTGATTGGAAATGGTGGTCGCCACGAGCTGCAGAAGGTCATTCACCTCAACCTGAGAATCTCTGAATTCCTGGATGACAGGAATGTCTTCGAGCTCCTCTTGCAGCGCATCAATTTTTTCTTCTACTTGTTTGAGCGCTTCGAGTTTTTGGTAATGCTTCAGATTAACAGCTTGTTTTTGCAGGGCTTTAATCTGATTAATGATTACAGACACTTTTGCGTTCTCATTAATTTGCGCTTCAGCCCGTTTGAAAAAATCAACCTCTTCTGTTTCAGAGATCATTTTTGCAAGGTTTCGTGCTTGCTGCACAATGTCTTTTTTAGAGTAGAGCGTCATCTTATTTCACCTCGATTGCTTCTCCTGCCATTTCTCCGTCAAGCGACCACGTTTTCGCTTGCTGGATTTTCACGCGAACGATTTTGCCGATCGCTTCCTTTGGTCCTTTGAAATTCACAAGCTTGCTTTTTTCAGTGTAGCCGGCAAGAACCTCAGGGTTGTTTTTGCTTTCGCCCTCAACTAATACTTCGACAACTTTGCCTTCATATTCCTTCATTTTTTTAGCAGAAATTTCATTAACCAATGCGTTCAGACGCTGCAGGCGTTCTTTTTTCACTCTCATCGGAACGTTATCTTTCATTTTTGCTGCAGGTGTGCCTTCACGCGGAGAGTAAATGAACGTATAGGCGCTGTCAAATTCCACTTCACGGTATAATGACAGCGTTTCTTCAAACTGCTCGTCCGTTTCGTTAGGGAAGCCGACGATAATGTCAGTTGTTAAAGAAGCGTTTGGCATAGCCGCTTTAATTTTTCTGACGAGCTCCATGTAACGCTCTCTGTCATATTTGCGTGCCATCAGTTTCAAGACCTCTGAGCTTCCTGATTGGACCGGCAGATGAATATGATCGAGCAGATTGCCGCCTTTTGCAAGCACTTCAATGAGGTGATCATCAAAGTCACGCGGATGACTCGTTGTGAAACGGATTCTCGGGATATCGATTTTGCGCAGCTCATCCATCAAATCACCAAGGCCGTAGTTCATATCTTCAAAGTCTTTTCCGTACGCGTTTACGTTTTGGCCTAAAAGTGTAATTTCCTTATAGCCTTCGCTTGCAAGTCTTCTTACTTCCTGAATGATCTCTTCCGGACGGCGGCTTCTTTCTTTTCCGCGTGTATACGGGACGATGCAATACGTACAGAACTTGTCACAGCCGTACATGATGTTGACCCAGCCCTTAATTTTTCCGTTGCGGACTTTCGGAAGGTTTTCAATGACATCGCCTTCCTTGGACCAAACTTCTATGACCATTTCTTTTGAAAGGTATGCTTCAGACAAAAGCTCCGGCAGACGATGGATATTATGCGTACCGAAAATCATATCGACAAACGGATGTTTTTTCAAAATCCTGTTAACGACTGATTCCTCTTGTGACATACAGCCGCAAACGCCTAAGATAAGATCCGGGTTATTTTTTTTGAGTGCTTTTAAGTGTCCAAGCTCACCGAATACCTTGTTTTCCGCATTTTCACGGATTGCACATGTATTTAACAGAATGACATTGGCATCGTCAACAGAGTTTGTCGCTTCATAGCCAAGAGCCATAAAGATCCCTGCCATTACTTCTGTATCATGTTCGTTCATTTGGCAGCCGTACGTCCGGATGTAGAATTTTCTTCCTTCACCCATGCCTTTGAATTCTTCAGAAATTTTAAAGTCATTATGATAAGTAACGGCTTCTTTGCCGCGTTTTTTCGCATCTTTTAAAGAAGGCGGAATGTAGACAGCTTCAAAGTACTTGCTGTAATCCTTCTCGGATTTTTTGTCCGATGGATTCACTTGTCCGCTCTCTAATTTTTGCTTTTCATTCATATGATATTTCTCCTTTCAAACCAAACTTCCACCCTCCAGTATAAAGGTTATTGAAGCTCTGCACAACTGGCAACCTATCATTGTACACTCATTGAGAATAATAATCAATAAGGAATGAAAGGGAGAAGAGTGTTCCCTTCTCCTTACAATAGCTGAAGCTCCTTTGCTGTCTTTTCGATGGCATCAAGGGCCTGATCCAGTTCTTCTTTGGTGTGCTCGGCTGTAATAATTGTGCGTATTCTGGCTTTTCCTTTTGCAACAGTCGGGAAAACGATGCTTTGGGCAAAAACACCTTGTGACAGAAGCTGATCAGAAAATTGCTTCGCTGCCCCCTCATCACCTATTAAAATAGGCAAAATCGGCGTCTCGCTCTGTGTAAGAGTAAAACCCATTTGGACAAGCATTGATTTAAAATAATGTGTATTCTCCCACAGACGCTCCATATGCTCCGGCTCTTCCAGCAAGACATCAATTGCTTCCATACAAGCTGCAGTTACAGCCGGAGGATGTGACGTGCTAAATAAAAATGGACGGCCTTTATGACGCAAATAGTCGATTAACACCTTTGAACCGGCAGCGTATCCCCCTAAAACTCCGATTGCCTTGCTTAACGTTCCGACTTGAATATGAACCCTTCCGTCAAGACCAAAATGATTTACCGTCCCTCTGCCGTTTTCGCCAAGCACTCCGGATGCGTGGGCGTCATCAACCATCACAAAAGCGTCATATTTCTCAGCGAGCTCCACAATGTCAGGCAGAGGAGCAATATTTCCATCCATTGAAAATACGCCGTCAGTGACAATCAAGCGCATGCGGTAATTCATTGATTTTCTCAGCACCTTCTCTAAATCACTCATATTTACATGCTGATAAACCTTTTTATCCGCCTTAGTCAATCTGATTCCATCAATGATAGAGGCATGGTTCAATTCATCGGAAATGACAATATCGTCTTTTGAAAGAATGCTGGAAAGTACACCTTGGTTTGTTGTAAAGCCTGATTGGAAGACTAGTGCCGCCTCTGTTTTTTTAAAGGCTGCCAGTTTTTTCTCCAATTCTTGGTGCATGGTAAACGTTCCCGCGATTGTCCGGACTGAACCGGTTCCGGCTCCAAATTGCTGAGCAGCTTCCTGTGCAGCTTTGATGAGTCTTGGGTGTGTAGTAAATCCGAGGTAATTATTAGAAGAAAGCTGAATAACTTTTTTATGATTCACTGTAACAGAAGGGCCCTGCATTGATTCAACCTGTTTAACGTCTTGCCATGTATGGTTTTCTTTCATTCTTTCAAGCTCTGCTTTTAGAAACTCAAATTCTTTTGTCATGTTGATCCCCCTTTTATGGAATTAAAATAACCTTTCCGCACTGTCCGCTTCTCATCAGTTCAAACCCTTTCTCAAACTCTTCTAATGGAAACTGATGGGTAATAATAGGTGAAAGATCCAGTGTGTTTGATCCAAGCAATTGTGAAACCTGCCGCCATGTCGTAAACATCTTTCTCCCTGTGATCCCTTGGATGGTAAGGCCTTTAAACACGACTTTATTCGTCAAGTCGATGGTAACCGGATGTTCCGGCAGGCTGAGAATATGAAATCTCCCGCCATTTGCAGCCATTGCTAGGCCTTGCGCGATAGCTGAAGGGTGACCCGACATCTCACAAACAAGATCAGCTCCTTCTCCACTCGTTAAAGCGCTTACAATTTTGAGCGGATCTTCTTTTTCGGCGGAGACCGTGCTTGTGGCTCCCATTTGTTTGGCGAGAGCTAATCTGTACTCATTTTTGTCAATGGCGACCACCTGCGCTGCACCTGCTGCTTTTGCGACCGCTACCGCCATAAGTCCGATCGGCCCGCATCCGATAATGGCAGTCGTTCCTCCGGCGTTCTGACTCTCAAGAACTGTATGAACGGCATTTCCTAAAGGCTCTTGAATGGAAGCAATCGCCGGGTCCATATCCGCGGGATTCCTCCAAACGTTTTCGGCCGGCACTTTGACATACTCCGCAAAACAGCCTGCCGTGTCCACTCCGATAATGGCTGTATTTTTACATACATGAGGCTTTCCTGTTAAACAAGGGACGCATGTGCCGCATACAATGTGTGTTTCCGCAGAAACATACTCCCCGATTTTTACACTGCTGACATTCTCGCCTACAGCCTCGACAATGCCACTGAACTCATGGCCGAAGACACAAGGAGTTTTTATTCTCTGCCGTGCCCATTGGTCCCAATTATAAATATGCACATCCGTGCCGCAAATGGAAGCTGCCTTAACTTTTATAAGAACTTCATGCTTATCGATTTCAGGAATGGGAACTTCAGCCAGCACAGCGCCGAAAGCACCGTGTTTTTTCATTACAGCTTTCATCTTTCCACTCTGCATGTACAATCCTCCTTTAAAAGTCTTGCTACAACCGGATTGTACCATGATCTGGAATCACCGTAAATAGCTGTGTCCTCCTAGTAAAGACAAAAGTATCCGTCTTGAAAAATGGGCAAAATTTTTTTAATAAAAAGCCGGAATCGTTTTTACACATGACATATGGTTCATTTATATTATAAAAATACTATTGAGAGAAAATATCACAATAAATGAAAAACAACCTGCTTGCATATGCAAACAGGTTGTGAATACTTTAATTTTCTTAGCGAGGCTCCACGATTAATTTAATCGCTGTTCTTTCTTCACCATCGATCTGAATATCAGTAAAAGCCGGAATACAAATCAAATCGACCCCGCTTGGCGCCACAAATCCTCTGGCGATTGCCACAGCTTTTACAGCTTGGTTCAAAGCACCCGCTCCAATTGCTTGAATTTCGGCGGCCCCGCGCTCTCTTAACACACCTGCAAGCGCACCTGCCACTGAATTTGGACTCGATTTTGCTGAAACTTTTAAGATTTCCATTTCTGCTCCCCCTTAGTTTTACAATGGATAAGTGAGTGTTCATTAGAACAATCATTATTAGATGTTGCTATCCAAAAAGCCATCCCCACAATGCTTTTCAAAAATAGCGGGCTACCTTCCATTTTTACTATATTCACTAAGGAGTTGCTATATTCCTGCTTTTCTTTTTAATATTTTTATAAAATAACCATGTGATCAATTATTCAAAGAACATGTGATCATCATTGATTAAAATACGTTCGATTTTAACGGCTTTTTTCGTTTGATCGTCTATATCAATGACGACACCGCTCAGGGTTGTTTTTCCTTCAGCGACAGTAAAGCGCACAGGAAGGTTTGTTTTGAAACGTTTGATAATCGTTTCTCTGTCCATCCCCAGTATACCGTCATATGGACCGGTCATTCCTACATCAGTAATATATGCCGTGCCCTTCGGCAAAATGCGGTTATCCGCTGTTTGCACGTGAGTGTGAGTTCCTACTACAGCAGATGCCCGTCCATCCGTATACCAGCCGAGTGCGAGCTTTTCACTTGTCGCTTCCGCATGGAAGTCGATAAAAATGTACGGTGTTCTTTTAGCAGCTTCGGCAATTAATTCATCCGCTTTTAAAAACGGATCATCGAGCGGCGGTAAAAACGTACGGCCTTGTAAGTTGATAACAGCAAGTTCTTTACCGTTTGCTTTCACATATGTGATCCCTTTTCCCGGTGTTCCTTCCGGAAAGTTTGCGGGACGGACTAAGTTCGGGACATCGTCGATAAAATCGAAAATTTCTTTTTTGTCCCAGGTGTGGTTTCCCATCGTGATTGCATCTGCGCCAGACTGTATTAAACTGTGATAGATTTTTTCTGTTAAGCCTTTTCCATGTGCGGCATTTTCGCCATTTATAATGGTAAAATGCGGCTTGTATTTTGTTTTCAGCTTTGGCACATACTCTTTTACCATGTCGCGGCCCGGTGACCCGACAACATCTCCGATAAATAAAATTCTCATTTTGTAAATCCTTTCTATTCCTCAGCCGTCAAAAAAATAAAGTGATGCTTAGCGCATCACTTTATTTTGCATACTCTACGGCTCGAGTTTCTCTAATGACTGTCACTTTAATATGACCTGGATAATCGAGCTCGTCCTCAATTCGTTTTCGGATATCTCGCGCCAGGCGATGAGCTTCAAGATCATTTATTGAATCCGGCTTCACCATAATACGCACTTCACGTCCAGCCTGAATCGCAAATGATTTTTCAACACCTTCGTAGGACTCAGAAATTTCTTCGAGCTTTTCAAGTCTTCGAATGTAGTTCTCGAGCGTCTCACTTCTTGCGCCAGGTCTTGCAGCGGAAAGCGCATCTGCTGCAGCTACCAGCACAGCGATAATAGAAGTCGGCTCCTCGTCCCCATGGTGTGATGCAATACTGTTAATTACGACTGGGTGCTCTTTATATTTAGTCGCAAGCTCGACTCCGATTTCAACGTGGCTTCCTTCTACTTCATGGTCAATCGCTTTTCCGATGTCATGAAGTAATCCTGCCCGTTTAGCAAGCTTTGCATCTTCTCCAAGCTCCGATGCCATCAGCCCAGCCAAGAATGCGACTTCCATGGAATGCTTAAGCACATTTTGACCGTAGCTTGTACGGAACTTTAAGCGGCCGAGAATCTTGATCAGATCTGGGTGGAGGCCATGAACGCCAACCTCAAATGTCGTTTGCTCACCCATCTCACGAATGTAGTCATCGACCTCGCGGCGAGATTTTTCAACCATTTCTTCAATCCGTGCCGGATGAATACGGCCATCCTGAACGAGTTTATCAAGAGCAATCCTTGCTGTCTCACGTCTGATCGGATCAAATCCGGACAGAATGACAGCTTCAGGGGTATCATCGATAATCAGGTCAATACCTGTCAGCGTTTCAAGCGTACGAATGTTACGCCCTTCCCGGCCGATGATACGTCCTTTCATCTCATCATTTGGAAGATTGACAACTGATACCGTTGTTTCGGCAACGTGGTCCGCTGCGCAGCGCTGTAAGGCGAGTGAAAGAATGTTTTTCGCTTTTTTATCCGCTTCTTCTTTCGCACGGTTCTCAGTTTCTTTTGTCATGATGGCGATGTCATGTGAAAGCTCGTTTTCAACCCGGTCAAGAATGATTTGTTTCGCTTCGTCACGAGTCAGACTCGAAATTCGTTCCAACTCTGACTGCTGCATACGAATCATCTCATCCACTTTGCTTTCCATCTCTTCAATATGTTGTTGTCGTTCATTCAGAGAATGATCTTTCTTCTCCAACATCGCTTCCCGTTTATCAATTCCCTCATGTTTGCGATCAAGGTTTTCCTCCTTTTGGAGTAAACGGTTTTCTTGTTTTTGAAGCTCATTTCGTCTTTCACGAACTTCTTGTTCAGCATCTATTCGAAGTTTGTGGATTTCATCCTTTGCTTCAAGCAGAGCTTCTTTTTTCAGTGCTTCAGCATCACGCTTTGCATCTTCAAGAATTTGCTCGGCTGCACCGCGTGCGCCTGCAATTTTCGCTTCGGCAATGGTTTTACGAACATAGTAGCCAACAACTAAACCGAGTAGAATCAGCAAAATGGAGATGAGAACCATCATAATTGGGGTCATACTTTCACCTCCTCTTGCTATGAACTTGGTTGTTGCTCAAAATAAGTGTCGGCATGTACATTGTCTAGTTTTCTCAACATACAGAACCTTCACAGGGAATGAAAGTTTCATCGCCCTTGTCAAGTTTAAATGGTTTAACAATCATGTTAAAAAAACAAATGTTACAACTTCATTGTAATTGTGTCGGAAATACTTGTCAAGCTTGCCAGCTTAACGTTTGCCGAGCCGCCCCCATTTATCGTGCCGAACGTGAATCCGCCAATCTTTTGAAAAAACAGATCGTAAATTACTCTTGATTTAGAAGCTGGTATATTTTATTGTTCACTTGTCCAAGTTTAGCGTTATTTTGAATGTTTGACAACAAAACAACAACGGTTTGTCCGGATTTGCTGAAGCTGTTCAATACGTTGAAGCCCGGCATGACTCCGTGGTTTGAATAGCTTCCGGGGGCAACATAAAATCCCATTCCGTATGTGGAACTGCTCCCTGGTGTGAACATTTTTTCATAGCTTTCTTGCGAATAGAGCTTGCCGTCTATCAGTGCTTTGTCAAATTTGTACATATCGGCAGCACTCATATATATATCGCCTGCTCCATACATCTGAGATAAATCGAGCATATACGGTGTAATGGCCCTGCTGCCTTTCAGCTTATAGCCGACAGCTGGATAAGGCTGCTTATCATATGTCTTGTAAAAACCCGAATGCGTCATCTCTGCCGGCTTAAAAATATGATTGTTTATGTATTGTTCATAAGACTCACCGCTCACTTCAGCAACAATATAAGCGAGAACTGAATAGTTAGAATCTTGATAGTCCCATATTCCAGGCTGGCGTTTGATTCCTTGCTGTTCTATGTCTTTTATTAAGTCATCCGGAGTGATCTCGCCATTCCCTTCAACATGTCCGTTTATTCCCGATGTGTGAGTAAGCAGATTCTTTAATGTAATATTCTTTCCATTGGGAAAATGGGGTAAATACGCGCTGACCGGATCACTTGTCTGAAGCTTTCCCTTTTCCTCAAGCTGCAAAATAGCGGTTGCTATTAGCGCTTTTTGTGACGAACCGACATAAAAAGATGTCGCAGGATTGTTTTTTATGTGATGCTCGCGGTCCGCGTAACCAAAACCTTTATTGATTACGACTTCTCCATTTCTGACGATCATGGCTGTCCCGCTGAAGCCGATCTCTTTTAAATAACTGCTGATTTTTTCATTGCGTTCCACTTCTTTGATTTGTTCCTCTGTTTTTTTGGCTTTGTTTTTCTTCTGATCAGCTTGCTTCTGACCGGTATCAGAAACCGCCGCAGCTTCTTGAGATGGTTCGGCTTCTTCATCCTCTCGATGAACAGCATTCCAAATCATGAAACAAATGATTGCCGCCAACATACCAAACAAAAATTTTCCTCTTTTATTTAGTTTTCTGCGTCTGCGCTTCGCGGTTCTTCTGTGAGTGGGGCTTGTCATCCATTTTATCCTCCCAATCTAATTTCAAATACACACGTTTTGTTAGACGTATGAAGCACTATAAAAGTTGTCAAAAAAACCAATTTATTTATCATTATTTTGCAGAAAATATAAAAGAAAAAAAAGCAGAGTTTTCACTCTGCCTTTTTTATCATTTCAAATTCATTTTATTTTTATTCTTCAAATTCGAGTTCTTCCTGTGTCTCTTCCGTCTGCTGCTGTACTACTCCGTTATTATCTAAGCCGTAATGTTCACGAATTTGCTCCTGAATCATCAGCATGATATCTTTATTTTCTTTTAAGAATTGTTTGGCATTTTCACGGCCTTGGCCAAGACGCTCTTCTTCATAAGAGTACCATGAACCGCTTTTTTGCACGATATCAAGTTCAGTTCCGAGATCAATGATTTCGCCTTCTTTTGAGATACCTTCTCCATACATAATATCAACCTCAGCTGTACGGAACGGAGGAGCCACCTTGTTTTTCACGACTTTAATTCTCGTTTTATTCCCCATAACGTCGTTGCCTTGTTTCAGCTGTTCAGCACGGCGTACCTCAAGACGAACGGAAGAGTAGAATTTCAGCGCACGACCGCCGGGAGTCGTTTCCGGGTTTCCGAACATAACGCCGACTTTTTCACGAATTTGGTTAATGAAAATCGCAATTGTTTTCGATTTGTTGATAGCCCCTGAAAGCTTACGAAGCGCTTGAGACATTAAACGTGCCTGCAAACCGACATGTGAATCTCCCATGTCGCCTTCAATTTCCGCTTTCGGAACGAGCGCCGCTACAGAGTCGACAACAACGATGTCAACTGCACCACTTCGAACCAACGCTTCTGCAATTTCAAGCGCCTGCTCGCCTGTGTCAGGCTGAGACAGTAAAAGCTCTTCGATATTGACACCGAGTTTTTGTGCGTATACCGGGTCTAGCGCGTGCTCCGCATCGATAAACGCAGCTTGTCCTCCCTGCTGCTGAACCTCAGCAATTGCATGAAGCGCCACAGTTGTTTTACCTGAGCTTTCAGGACCGTATACTTCAATAATCCGTCCGCGGGGATACCCGCCTATTCCCAGTGCCGTATCAAGAGCGAGGGAGCCGCTTGGGACAGTAGAAATTCTTGTATCTGTCTTTTCTCCCAGTTTCATAATGGAACCTTTGCCGAACTGCTTTTCTATTTGTTTAAGAGCCATATCTAAGGCTGCCTGACGATCACTCATTCTATTTTTTCCTCCTTTATGTTACCACTACATATACTATACCCTGTTTGAAGGGATTTGCCAAGAAAAAAGCGAACGCATATTCGGATTTTTTCTTGGCCTGATTTCTACCAAAATATCATAATGAGTCAGAGAAATCATGTTTTTTGAGGAGGATAGTGTGCTGAAAACATTATTTTTGCTCTAACAGTTTTAAAATTAAATGGCAGCCATATTTAGCAGCACGTTTTCTGATTCCTGTTCTGGAGCCTGCAAAATGAAACTCGTGAACCTCTTCTTTTCCGTTTGCAGAAATACCGATAAACACATGTCCAGGTGCATGGCCTTCTTGAGTATCAGGGCCGGCAACACCGGTAAAGCTAATGCCAATATCGCTTCCAGTGAGCTGCTGAACACCCTTTGCGAGCTCAGATGCGCATTCCTCGCTGACTGCGCCGAAACGGTCCAATGTTTCCTTTTTGACGCCGAGCACATTTTGCTTCACTTCGTTTGAATAGCAAACAACGCCGCCGGAAAACAATGCTGAAGCGCCGCTAAGGTCTGTCAGCCATTCAGAAAACAGACCGCCGGTAAAGCTTTCTGCGGCAGAAAGCGTGATGCCTTTTTCCTTGCATGCTTTAGATAGCTCTTTCACAAGCGATGTATCGTCGTAGCCATAGAAAAATTCACCGACACGTTCTAAAATAACGGCTTCTGTTTCTTTTAACAAACGCTCTGTTTCTTTTTCATCGGCATGTTTTGCTGTCAGGCGAAGCGTCACCTCTCCGTCCGCTGCCAACGGAGCGATCGTCGGGTTCGTCTGTGCATCAATGATATCTTCTAAATCAGCTTCAAGCTGAGATTCTCCAATACCGAAAAAGCGAAGAACAGTTGATACAATTTTTTCATTGGAGCCCATCTTTTTAAGAAGAAGCGGTTTTGCCTCATTTTCAAACATCGGACGCAATTCGCTCGGCGGCCCGGGAAGAAGCATATAAAAGCGCGAATCATGCTCTGTAAGCATTCCCGGCGCCATTCCAAAGTGATTCGCCAGTACGTCAGATCCTTCGATGACAAGCGCCTGTTTTCGGTTATTAGGTGACATCGTGCGTTTTGTTCGTTTGAAATAATCCTCAATGGATTGAAACGCCTCATCATTTAAAACGAGCGGACGTCCCAGCACATTTGCTATCGTCTCTTTTGTTAAATCATCTTTTGTCGGTCCGAGCCCTCCTGAAAAAATAATAAAATCAGAGCGCTCTTCAGCAATGCGGATGACCTGCTTCAGCCGCTCCGGATTATCACCGACTGCTGTATGGTAAAATACGTTTACTCCGATTTCTGCCAGCTGTTTGCTGATAAATTGAGCATTTGTATTAGCAATCTGACCAAGTAAGAGCTCTGAACCGACTGCAATAATCTCTGCTTTTTTTGGAAATTCCATCACGTATGTCCTTCTTTCTTAGTTAGATGTTTTTAGCGCTTCCCAGTTTTTAGCGAAATAGTCCCAGCCTGATACAACGGTAAAGAATACGGCTACCCATAACGCCAGGTCAGCGAACGGAAATGACACAAGCTCAAACGGAAGATTGTGAAGAAGCAATGCAGATACTGCAATGATTTGTGCCCAGGTTTTAATTTTACCAAGCATATTGGCAGCGACTACTTCTCCCGTTCCGGCTAATACAAGCCTTAAACCTGTTACGGCAAACTCCCGGCTGATAATCACAATGACCATCCAAGCTGGAGCAAGATCAAATTGAACAAGGATAATTAACGCTGCTGATACGAGAAGTTTGTCCGCAAGCGGATCGAGAAATTTCCCAAAGTTTGTAACAAGGTTCAGTTTGCGGGCATAATAACCATCTATCCAATCTGTCGTCGATGCAATAATAAATAAGATAGCGCCCGCCAAGTGTGTGACCGGAATGGATTCGTCTCCAAATTCGAGCCTGCCCCAGTCAAACGGCGCCAGCATGATAATCATGAAGATTGGGATTAATGCAATTCTTGCTAGTGTGATTTTATTCGGTAAGTTAAACATAAAGCCCCTCCAGTTTCATACTCGGACGTGAAGAAAAGTCATCTGGTGATTAAGATGACTTTTCTTCCTTTTTATTTACAATCTTTATTGTTTGTGCCATCACTTCTTTAGGATCAAGTTTATATGAAAGAACCTCACCGTTGATTTTTATTTTCAGGTTAGGTGCATATCCTGTGCGGATTTCAACTTGTTTCTGATCAGTTATGTCTTTTTTATACGTTTCGTCTTTTTTCAGTGTACCCTCTTTAAGAGAGCTGCTGTTTTCATCGCGCACTCGAATCCAAGAGCTGTCTGAAGCCTTCAGCTCAAGTTCGATTTTGTCAGCGCCGGACACTTCATAAGTTGTTACAGATCCTTCAGTGCCAGTTGCTTTCACCTCTAGTTTGTCACTGTCACTGTCTTCTTTTTTATCTTCTTTGTCTTTCGTTTCTTTTTTCGTGTCTGTCTCTTTTTCAGAGCTGTTGGTTTGATTCTCTTTCAGCGTTGAATCTTTAGGGATCTCATACTTGCTTTCACTTTTCGCGATTGATTTTTCTGATGCCGCATTGCTATTATCATCGTTTTTATGATTCGCAAACTGAATTATAGCGTAAACAATGGCGATCACGACAATCACGCCGAGAATCACAAGTATTGTAGGCAGCAATTCCAGCGCCTTAGAAGCAGGCTTTGGCATTTCCTTCTGCAGATTCATGCCGGAGATTTTTTCAGACACATCGTCATGATACGTATTCGGGATATCTTTTTTATGCTCCTCAAACAATTGGTCAGCATCAAGCCCAACGGCTTCCGCATATTGCTTGATGAAAGCCCGGACATAAAACTTACCCGGAATAATGTCATAATTTCCTTCCTCCAAGGCGGTTAAATACCTTTTTTGAATCTTAGTTGCCGCTTGGAGATCATCCAATGACATTGCTTTTTCCTCTCTGGCTTCTTTCAGCCGGATTCCTAGTTCAGTCACAACAAACACCTTCCAATTTTAAAAATCAAAGCTTGAAAACCCGGATTGATCAAACATTTGGGGTTCTTCAGCATGTTCATATGTAATAACCTCATCAGGATCATTTCTCAGTTCAATAATATAATCAAAGTCATCTAGTGTATACTCTGTATTTTGAACGAATATGTCCGGATGCTCCACCACTTTTGTAGCAGGCAGCCTCATGATTTCCCTCACCAGCTGCAGGTGGCGTTCTGATCCTCTTCTTGTCGATACAATGCCGTCAATGATAAAGACATTTTCAGTACTGTATTCATCGGCAATCAGCTGGCTTCTGATTGTCTGTTTCAGCAAGGTAGATGACACAAACAGCCACCTTTTGCTGGCGCATACGCTGGAAGCTACGATTGACTCCGTTTTCCCGACGCGCGGCATTCCCCGGATCCCGATTAATTTATGGCCTTCTTTTTTGAACAGTTCGGCCATAAAATCGACTAATAAGCCCAGCTCGTCCCGTTCAAAGCGAAATGTTTTCTTATCATCGGCATCCCTCTGGATGTACCGGCCGTGACGCACGGCGAGGCGGTCGCGAAGCCTTGGTTCTCTCAGCTTCGTTACTTTAATTGTTTCCATCGTTTTTAAGATTGATTCTAATCGTTTAATTTGATCTATATGGCGGCACCTGAGCAGCATTCCCCTTCTGGAAAGATCGACGCCGTTTATCGTTACGATGTTAATAGAAAGCATCCCGAGAAGAGATGAAATATCCCCGAGCAGTCCGGGGCGGTTCACTTGAATTTCATATTCAAAATACCATTCGAGCTTTGCCAAATGATATACCCCCTTCATTGTGGCAAAATTTTACCTTCCTTTATCATAAAGCATTTTTCTCTAATTAGAAAGAAGAATGTTGCTATGATGGGGAAAACATAAAAAAGAGAGGAAGAATCTCCTCTCTTCTTAATGAGTGCTGTTATTTTCAACAAGCTTAACCATCATATTGGCAATGGCGTGCTGTTCTTCTTTAGATGCTACGCTCCAAAGATCTGCCAGCACTTTTTCCTGCTCGTTCTTAGAATCCACTTCATTAGCCAGGTAACCGCCGATTTCTGTAGCAAGGTCAGTGATGGTATCCTGACTCATGCCTTTATCTTGCGCATAGTTTAAACGATCACCAAGGAAATTCTTCCAATTATCCCAGTTTTCTAATACTGACATGTGAGTTTCCTCCATTTCATGTGAAGTTACAAAATTATTTTGTCCTTCTTAAAAGAAACTATACACATTTTATTTTGCATCAGCAGTGCCAGCCGCCGTTAACTGACAGAATCTGTCCAGTAATATAGGAAGCTTTTTCAGACAGGAGAAATGCTGCCGCCTCGGCAACTTCTTTCGGCTGTGCAAGCCTGCCGATCGGGATTTCATCAGCGATCTCTTCTAATTCATCCGGATTGAATTGATTCATCATGTTTGTATCTACAGCACCCGGCGCTACTGCGTTGACCCTGATACCGCTTGGGGCCAGCTCCTTAGCCAGTCCTTTTACAAACGAGTGCTGCGCTCCCTTTGCCATGCTGTACAGCACCTCACACGATGCGCCAGTCTCTCCCCAAATAGAGCTGACTGCCACGATCGCTCCCGATTTGTTACGGATCATGCCTGGAAGAAGGTTTCTCGTCAGCATGTAAGGACTTGCCACATGCAGCTGAACCATTTCCTGTACCGTAGCATTATCTACATCAGTAATCAGCCCGAAATGGCTTCTGCCGCTGTTTAAAACGATCGCATCAACCGGCTGAACAATTGATTTTGTTAGTTCATCAGCGCCAGTGGGAGTGGAGA
This sequence comes from Bacillus sp. PK3-037, assembly GCF_054161355.1. Taxonomy (NCBI): domain Bacteria; kingdom Bacillati; phylum Bacillota; class Bacilli; order Caryophanales; family Bacillaceae; genus Bacillus; species Bacillus sp. PK3-037. The sequence continues at coordinate 2,345,468 of NZ_CP096408.1, forward strand.
GATCTCCTTGCAACATATCAGCATATATGCCAAATGACCGTTTCAGTTTTTCAGCAAGCTCTGCTGCCGCGCTTTCATTCTGATTGTAGTGCAAAAGCAGATCATATCCCTCTGCTGCAAGCGATTCACTTATGCTTTTGCCGATACCGCCGCTCGCCCCGGTCACTAATGCTGTTTTTTTCATCCTCTTTCCTTCTTTCCGCAGAAAAACACCCCTCACTTGGAGGGATGCATGTTAAGATTTAGGAACCACTTTGCAGACAGTCAGTCTGTCCTCAGCAATTTCCTCTTGTATGATTTGCTGCACATCCTCAAGGGTGATCTGCTCGAGAACAGTTACGATATCAAACAGGCTCATCTCCAAAAATGCATAGCGAGTGAATTGGTTGGCGATGTATTCAGGTGAGTTTAATGCCTTTAAAAATGACCCGATTTTTTTCTTTCTGGCAAGTTCAATCTTCTCAGCGGTGATGATTTCACCGGCACGAAGCAGCTTGCCTGAAATGTCTTCAGCCAATTTATCCGGTTCAGGCGTGTCTCCGCCAATGGCCGCAAAACCGAACCCATATTCAGCCGTAAAATCAAAGCTGAACGTTTCATCTATATACCCTTTTTCATAAAGGGACTCATATTGGGCAGAGCTTTTGCCGAACAAAGATTCAAGCAATAGGTTCATTGTAAGTTCATGCTTGAGCAGCTCTTTCCCTAATTTATACGGATGCTTTGATTTCAGCCCGACGAGACATTTCGGTCCCTGAACATTCATTTTAATTTCTTTTTCTTTCCGGAAAACAGCTTCTTGTTCTTTTACTTCTTCCCGTTTAATTTCCGGCTGATCTGTATACGGTTTTCTTTCCTGATTTTCTCTTACCTGAGAAATGATAGCTTCAGGATCAACAGGGCCGACTATAAAGAGAAGCATATTGCTCGGATGATAAAACGTCTCATAGCATTCATAAAGAAGGTCCTTTGTGATATGGGATATACTTTCTACCGTGCCGGCTATGTCTATTTTAACAGGATGATCTTTGTACATGTTTTCAATCACCCCGAAGTAAAGCCTCCAGTCAGGGTTATCATCATACATGTTAATTTCCTGGCCGATAATACCTTTTTCCTTTTCCACCGTTTTTTCTGTAAAATAAGGATCCTGCACAAAATCAATCAGTGTCTCCAAATTGCGTTCCACATTAGAGGTGCTTGAGAATAGATAAGCCGTTCTTGTAAATGACGTGAACGCATTGGCAGAGGCACCCTGTTTACTGAAATCTTGAAAAACATCTCCATCAGCTTTTTCAAACAGCTTATGTTCAAGAAAATGGGCAATCCCGTCCGGAACTTGAACCATCTCGTCTTTTCCAAGAGGGGCAAACTGATTATCTATAGACCCGTACTTTGTTGTGAATACCGCATACGTCTTGTTGAAGCCTTTTTTCGGCAAAACGTATACGTCCAGGCCGTTTGACATTTTTTCATGATACAGCGTCTCCTGAAGCTGTTCAAATTCGATTGGTTTTATCAAGATGCACCCTCCGTCCCTTTTAAGAAATAAGTCGTATCAAGCTGAATCTTTTCGCCGACTTTTATGATGTCCTCTTTTGTCACCCGCTCAATATTGGCAAGGAAATCTTCGATCGGAATATCGACTTGGGCAGCGGCCTGCTGATATAAAAATTCAGATAAACCGTACGCAGTATCAATTGTTTCCAGCACCTGATTCCGAATCATGGCTTTCGTCTGTGAGATGTCTTGCTCACTGAACTCCCCGTTTTTCATAGCCTGAAATTGCTCGGCAATAATAGAGACGGCTTGTTTGTAGTTTTTTACTTCAATTCCTGACATCACCATTAATAAACCTTTAAAGCTGTCGATACGCGAGGCTGCGTAATAAGCGAGACTGGCTTTTTCCCGAACATTAATGAAAAGCTTTGAATGAGAAAAGCCGCCGAACATTCCGTTAAAAACTTGTAAAGCTGAATAATCCTGATCTGTAAAGGTAATATTGGTCCGATAGCCAATATTCAGCTTGCCTTGTTTGACGTCTTCTTCATCAATGACTTCTTTGGGCTCAGGTTGTTCAGTATGATTGTTTGCAAATGTTTCCAGGGTGCGTTCCTCTGTTTGAAAATATTGTTCAATAGCAGCTTGCACTTGTTTACTGTCAACATCGCCGACAACATATAAATCAAGCTGGTCTTTTTGGATCGCGTGTCGGTATGTTTCATATAATTGATCGGCCGTAATGGCATCAACATCGTCGATCTCACCATTGACGTGCAGCGAGTAAGGTTCGTTTTTACACATTTCCTGTATAAGCCTTAGATTAGAGTAACGCATTTTATCATCATAAACTGCTTGAATTCTTTGCTTCAGCGTTCGTTTTTCTTGATCCACATATTGCGATTGAAAAACGCCTGCTTCCAAAGCAGGTGAAAAGACGATTTCTGCGAGAAGCTGCAGCCCTTTTTCAAGGAGCGGCGTCTGATCTTTTAAATATTTTTCATTCGGAATTTCAAGTCTGAATGTAATCACATGCTGTTCACCTTTTTTCGAGAGATCAGCCGAAACAGACGTGCCGTAAAGTTCATCCAGATAAGAACGCAATTCTGCAGTTTTCGGACGGCTTTCTGTTCCTCGAAGCAGCACATGCGGGAACAGCGCTCTTTTCGTAACTTGCTCCTTTGTTAAAGGCGCCAGCATTTTAAAGATAAGCGAGACGGTTTTAAATTTTTCTGTTTCTACAATATGTGCGGTTAAACCGCCGTGCTTTGTTTTGACTTCATTGACATATGACATGTGAAACCTCCTTCGTTCATTTCTTATTAGTATGTATTATGACCAAATTTCAGCATTCGCAGAAACACACTTTCATGTAATTATAGCAACTGTAGGATTTATAAGGAAACAATAACCTCTTACGTATTAATTGTTCGTCCGCTATTGGAAATAAAAAAGAGCTTTTCCTGCTTGATGCCTCTTAATCACAAGTTTTCTGCCGAGATTCGCTATTTTTCTCAGCAAAAAAAGACGGTGTGTCAAACCGTCCCTAAGTTTTTTTCTTCTTCACTTTTTTTAGCATCTACATTAAAGAGCACCAAAAATAAGGAAACAATCCCGCAAAACGCGGAAAGAATGAAGATAAGCCAGCTTGCATTAGACATCAATGCCGCAAACACAGGCGGCCCGAGAGCTACTCCAATAAAGCGCATACTATTATAAAATGAGGAAATTGTTCCGCATTCCTCACTCTCAATCCCTTCTGTTATCAGCGCATCTAAAGCAGGAAGCGCCATTCCGATTCCAATTCCCCCAAAACTCAAAAAGATAAATAAAAAATAAAAACTGTGGTTCCACCACAAGCCGATAAAAGACAGGCTTAACATAATCATCCCTGTAACGACGCAAAATTTCATTCTTGCCTTATCTTTGCCGATCTTTTTACCCGCTATAAAAGAACTGCTGGACAGGAATAAAAGAGGTATCGCCAGCAGCCCGCCTTTGGCCACTCCGTCAATTGTATATTTATTCTCAAGCGTATCTGATAAGTAAAATAATACGCCAAATAATAAAAACATAATGACGCATCCAATAATAAAAACTGTGTAGAGCCATCGTCCATCCTGTTTAAAGATTTTTCGCACATTCTTGAGGAACTCTGAAATTGTAGGTGCATCCTCATCTTCTTCAGGCTTTTCGACCAGAAACAACACGAGCAAAAAGCTGATCAAACAGAAAAACGGAATAAACCAAAACGGGACGAACCAGTACCAGGAGGCAAGTAAGGCGCCCAGTATGGGACTCAGCACTTTTCCGGAGGTGTTAGCGGTCTCAATATCGCCAAGACCGGCACTGACCTTTTCATCATCTCCCTTAAACAGATCGCCGATAAACGGCATGACGATGGGAGCTGCACCCGCTGAACCGATGCCTTGAAGAACCCGTCCGGCCAAGATCATTGCGTAAGGATTGTCTATATATGTCGAAGCAAAAGCAGCCACAGCTCCCCCTATTCCCGCAATAAGAAGGCATGGGAGCAGCACTTTTTTTCTGCCAAATCTATCCGACAGGTACCCCGCGATCGGAATGCAAATGATCGCTACCACCGAATATACAGTGATAATTAATGACACTTGAAATGAACTGACCGACAGCTTTTTCTCCATCATCGGAAGCACGGGAATCAGCATGGAGTTCCCTAATGTCATAACAAGCGGTACGGAAGCCAGAGCAATAATATTTTTCATTCCTATTTTTTCTTTCAACATTTTCACCCATTCACTTTGTCATCCTTTATATCTTGCGTTAACCGCAGTGAAAGTATGTACAAAGAAACATAAACCAGGCAAATAAAAAAACAGACACATCACAGGCGTCTGTTTTTAGAATCGTTTACGCAAAACATGGAATCTGAATTTATCGGCTCTGAAATAATTTAATGAATAAAGCACCGGTTTATCATGCTGATCGTAATGCGTTTGTTTTAACAGCAAAAGAGCTGTTTCCGGATCGCATTCCAGCACTGGAGAAATCGTATCATGATAGCCGATCGGCTCAATATCAGTTACAGCGTAGCTGATCACAGAGCCTGAATTTTTCTCAAGCAGGTCAAACATAGACTCTTGCTGGTGAGAAAAAGAATCCGGCAATATATCCATCGGAATTTTGTCAATACAATACACAATCGGCTGTCCGTTTGCCGTTCTGACACGTTCAAGATAAAAAACTTCCTGGCCTGATGTCAGATGAAATCTCTTGATATCATCATCAGACGGCATAAGCACTTGAGATGAAAGAAAAATCGTTCCTGGAATCATATTAGCCTGTTCAATCATCTTGGTTACACTGTTCAGCTGTTCAATGCCCGAAAGAAATAACGGCTTAGAATGGACAAAAGTTCCTACACCATGCCTTCTGATAATCACATGCTCTTCTTCCAATATCCGCAGTGCTTCACGCAAAGTCGCCCGGCTGACACCAAGCTTTTTGGAAAGCTCAAATTCAGAAGGGAGCTTTTCTTTCTCAGTGTAGATTCCATTTTTAATATCCTCTTTTATTCGTTCAATCACTTTTAAATACAAGTGCCGATTATCAGCTTTTGTAGACATGTTTCCCCTCCGTAAACCACTTTCGATAAAAATTATTGAACAATTGGGACAACTATATCATGTTTTGTCGAAAAAATAAATAAAAAGGTGTACAGTTTACATAATGTTATTATTGTTATTGAACTCCCTTCATTTAAGAAGAGAGCTCATCATGTTTTTCTTTTGATATTAAGACTTCCCTTGGTTTGCTGCCTTCATACGGGCCAACTACGCCGCGTTCTTCCATTGCATCAATCAGGCGTGCCGCTCTCGTATACCCGATTCTGAACCTTCTTTGCAGCATCGATACGGATGCAGTCTGCATGCCGACGATTAATTCGACGGCTTCATCATAAAGGTCATCGGTAACCTCAGTATGGGTTTCCGTTGTTTCCTCAGGAATCATTTCTTCCTGATATTGAGCTTTTTGCTGCGTAATGACATGATCCACGACCTGCTCCACTTCTTCGTCTGACAAAAAGGCTCCTTGTACACGGACAGGTTTATTAGCCCCGACAGGTAAAAACAGCATATCTCCTCGTCCTAAAAGCTTCTCAGCGCCCCCCATATCCAGAATGGTCCTTGAGTCCGTCTGTGAAGAGACACTGAATGCGATTCGTGACGGAATATTTGCCTTGATGACCCCTGTAATGACGTCAACTGACGGACGCTGTGTCGCAATAATAAGATGGATGCCGGCAGCCCGTGCCATTTGGGACAATCTCGTAATCGAGTCTTCTACATCAGATGAAGCTACCATCATCAGATCAGCTAGCTCGTCCACAATGACCACGATATATGGAAGCTCCGGCTGTTTTGCCTCTCCCTCATTATTGGAGCGTTTTATATAATCATTGTACCCTTCAATATTTCTTGTTCCTGTATGAGAAAACAATTCGTATCGACGTTCCATTTCATTGACAACCTTTTTCAAAGCTTGTGATGCTTTTTTCGGGTCAGTTACCACCGGAGCAAGCAAATGCGGAATCCCATTGTACACATTCAGTTCAACCATTTTTGGGTCAATCATCATCATTTTCACTTCATGCGGTTTAGCGCGCATCAGAATACTTGTAATAATGCCGTTGACACAGACACTTTTTCCGCTCCCGGTCGCGCCTGCGACAAGCAAATGAGGCATTTTGTTTAATTCAGCAAGCACAGCTTCACCCGAAATATTACGGCCAAGTCCGATTAACAGTTTTGCATCAGGTCTGTCATTAAGTTTTGATTCAAGCACTTCCTTCAGCGATACCATAGCCACTTCCGCGTTTGGAACTTCTATTCCGATGGCAGATTTACCTGGAATAGGCGCCTCAATCCTGATGTCTTTTGCAGCTAACGCAAGCGCTAAATCGTCACTTAGGTTGACTATTTTGCTTACCTTTACTCCGACATCCGGATACACTTCATATTTCGTGACAGCCGGCCCAAGATGAACCTGTGTCACTTTCGCCTTTACGCCGAAGCTTTGGAAGGTGCGTTCCAGCTTTCTGGCATTTTCATAAATATTTTTTTTATCAGCCTGCTGGCCGGTATGCTTCGGATCAGCTAATAAATCTAATGACGGCATCTCATAATCTTTATTTTCAAGTTCTGTAAAAGTCATTGGCGGAGCTGCAGCCGTTTCATTAAGGTCAGCCTCGGACTGATTTTCCTGAAGCGGTTCTGCGGCCGGCTCAATTTGTTTTACTGCAGCTGCCGGAGGCTCTTCCGTTTCATTACGGTCTGAAAAGCTTGAGATAATCGGCTCTGAATGAATGAGAGGCGATACCATTTCCTGCTCCTCTTCTTCAGCAGCGGGCTCGGGCTCCATTTGCTGTTTTTTGCGCGCCGGCTTTTGTTTTTTACTGGTATTGGCTTTCACTTTTTTCGATGATTTCATATTTGTTTTGACTGATTTCATATCATCAATAAAAGCAAACCATTGTTCTTTGATGAAACGGCCGATCGGGCTCATCCACTTTTTCAGCGTTTCTTGAAGAGAACGCCCCGTGACCAGAATCATTCCGATCAAAATCATTACAATCGCCATAATTTGAGAACCTGTTGATGCAAACAAAAAGTGTGAAGCCGCAAACAGAAGCGCCCCGATCATCCCCCCGCCTAAATCAGGTGAAGCAGAGCTCCCATTCATGTCCATTAAAAATAATTCCCATGTATTGCGGATCACGCTGGCAGACTCAATGGATCCTCTGTTCGTCAAATTTTTAAACAGCTGTACATGAGAAAGCAGCAAAATGCTTGCAATGATGCAGTACAGCCCCGCCTTTCGTCTCGTTAAAAGACTCGGTGTTTTTTTCTTCCAAAATAGTGAAACCCCTAAAACGAATAAGCCTAACAAGCATAAAATAAACCACTCACCAGCGAAAAAACGGAACAAGTAGATAAAGGTTTGTCCCACTACACCAAGCTGTAAAATGGCGATAATTGAGATAGCAATGCACAGCAATCCGTTTAATTCAAATTTTATGTTGAGCTGTTTTGCCTGTTTTTTTCTCGATTTTCTTTTTTTCTTTGCCACACTCATCACCTTACTGCGTTAAAAAATGTAAGTTCATACATAATGAAGAAAGCAGCCGTTTACTGGCTGCATTTTTCTGTAGGATTCCCCTATTATAGCATATTTTGCCCTTAAAAAAGGGATGGAATCTTATACGTTTAATTTTAGCTTTTGTCCCGGAGAAATATCCGGATGCAGAAAGTGCATAGGATTAGTGCTCATGACTTGAATCACCTCTGCTTCATTACCTTTCATCTCGACAAGAAGCGGAACACCTCTATATTCAATTTGCTCGTGTGCACTTGGCTGTTGGTTCTGTTCCGCGAAAACAATTTCCTGCGGCATCGTGGTATACAAAATCATTGAATCATCCGTCCTTCTTCTTCTCTCGCTTCCTCGATCAGCTCATTTAATTTATGAATCGCTTGTCCGACTCCGCCGACGTGATCGATCAGTCCATACTCGACGGCATCCTTGCCGACGACATTTGTTCCAATATCGCGTGTTAAGTTTCCTTTTGAAAACATCAGCTCTTTAAACTTATCTTCATCTACATTTGAATGGCTTGTTACAAAGTTAACGACTCTTTCTTGCATCTTATCCAAGTACTCAAAGGTTTGAGGCACACCGATCACCAGTCCCGTCAGACGAACGGGATGAATCGTCATGGTAGCTGTTTCAGCGATATAGCTGTAATCACAAGATACCGCAATTGGTACACCGATGGAATGTCCTCCGCCAAGTACGATGGAGACGGTCGGTTTTGATAAAGATGCAAGCATTTCAGCAATTGCAAGACCCGCTTCTACATCTCCGCCGACTGTATTTAATATAATAAGCAAACCTTCAATTTTTGGATTCTGCTCAATGGCTACGATTTGCGGGATTACATGTTCATATTTTGTTGTTTTGTTTTGCGGAGGCAGCTGAACATGGCCTTCTATTTGTCCGATAATGGTCAGACAATGGATATTTGTATCTTGCGGCAGCTGCGGAAGTGTCGTTTCCCCTAGCTGCTGTATTTTATTCATAATGCTGTCTTTCGCATCATTTTTTTCGGGACGTTCTTCTTCTGTATTTTCCATACGATGATCCATTTCGCTTTCACCCTTTCCGAGTTTCTCTTTGTATTATGAACAAAGATCTTCAATTCAATCCCGGCTTAACAGGCAAAAAAATAAAGACCGGAACAGGTCCGGTCTTACGTTTACATTAGACTTCCATAATAATTGGGATGATCATCGGTTTACGTTTTGTTTTTTCATATAGGAATTGGTTCAAAGCATCTCGCATTGCCTGCTTAAGCGTTGACCATTCAACGTTTGATGTTTCAGTTGCTTCTGTCACGATAGAGCGTACAAGCTCAGTAGCCTGTACGATAAGGCCTTCAGACTCTCTTACATAAACAAAACCGCGTGTGATAATCTCAGGACCTGATACAAGATGTTTCTTTTGTTTATCAAGTGTAATGACAACAATCAGTATGCCGTCTTGTGAAAGTAAGCGGCGGTCTCTCAGCACAATATTTCCGATGTCGCCTACACCTAAACCGTCGATTAAAATATTGCCGTATGGCACTTTGTCACCGATCTTTACGTTTTGGCCGCGGAACTCGACAACGTCTCCTTTTTCAATTAAGAAGATATCACTGCGCTTCATGCCGATTTCTTCAGCGATTTTCGAATGAGCCTTTTGCATTCTGTATTCGCCGTTTACAGGAATTAAATATTTTGGTTTAAGCAGATTGATCATCAGCTTTAACTCTTCCTGTGAGCCGTGTCCAGATACATGCACACGCTTTTGGGCAAAAATGACTTGTGCGCCGGCTCTGGCAAGCAAATCAACTGTTTTAGAATAAATGAGTTCCTGCCCAGGGATCGGAGTGGATGCAATGACAACTGTATCCCCTTCTTCGATATTCAGCTGCTTATGAGCTTTGTTTGCCATTCTTGTCAGAGCTGCCAACGGTTCACCATGGCTGCCGGCAGTTACAATCGCTACTTCACGCTTCGGATATTTTTTGACGTCCTGAATCGAAATAAACAGTTCATCATCTGCTTCAATATATCCAAGCTTTCTTGCAAGCTGAAGGATCGATTGAAGGTTTTTTCCGGCAATGGCAATCTTTCTGCCATTTTGAGCCGCTGCATGAATGACTTGCTGAATCCGGTTAATATTGGATGCGAAAACGGCAATGATTACCCGGTTCTCTGAATTGTACAGCGCGTCCGAAATCTCTCCGCTGACAGCAGCCTCCGAAGGGGTGTAACCCGGACGTTCTGCATTAGCACTGTCAGAAAGCAGAGCAAGGACGCCGCTGTTGCCAATTTTGGCAATCTCGCCAATGTCGCACGATTGATTAAGTGCGGGTGTTTGGTCAAATTTGAAGTCTCCCGTGCATACAATAGATCCAAGTGATGTTTTTAAACTGACGCCTACTGAATCAGGGATACTGTGGATCGTATTAAAGAACGATACCTTTGTTGATTCAAATGTAATGACAGATTTTGAGTGAATTTCTCTTAAATCAGCTTTTCGGTTATGTCCGTATTGTTTTAATTTTTCTCTTAATAGTGCAAGCGTTAGCTTTGTTCCGTATACAGGAACAGACAGCTTGTTTAATAAGTAAAAAACGCCGCCGATATTCTCATCATGCCCATGTGTTAAAAAGATAGCCTTAACGCGTTCAGATCGTTCAATCAAATATGATATGTCAGGAATCACCACATCAATACCGAGCATTTCGTTTTCTGGATGCATAAGGCCGGCATCAACGACAAATATGTCTGAATCAATTTCAATGACATAAAGGTTCTTCCCAATCTCTCCGACACCGCCAAGGGCGATAATTCTAACGTTTTCTGTATTTTTCTTTTTCAAAATCTATATCCTCCTAGTCTCATACCCGTCCATCATCACTTGTTCCTATTATAACTGAAAGTAAATTTAGAAAACAAGATAAAGCAGAAGGTTTAGGGAAAACCAATATGTATAAGAAACGGTCAAACTCAGGTGGAATGAGAATGACCGCGTTTGTTTCACTGTATGAAATTTTTCTTACAGTTCGCTGATCGCGCTGCTTAAGCTCAGACGTTCATCTTCGTTTAATGGGATGAGAGGAAGACGCACTGAACCGACATCAAGGCCTTTCAGCTGAAGAGCTGTTTTCACAGGAGCCGGGTTAGGCGCTTTAAACAGTTCCTTCATAATCGGCAGCAGTTTCTGGTGAATCAGTGCCGCGTTAGCTGTTTGCCCATTTGTATAATTTTTGATCATTTGCTGCATATCAGAGCCTACGATATGGCTTGCGACTGAAACGACACCTCTTCCTCCTACTGACAGAACAGGAAGCGTCAAGGCGTCATCCCCAGAATAAACGGAGAAATCTTCAGGCGTTTCCGCAACAATTTTTGTAATCGCTTCGAGATCTCCGCTCGCTTCTTTAATCGCAACAACATTCGGAATATCCGCCGCCAAACGGATTGTTGTCTCAGGAGCAAGAGAAGCAACGGTGCGGCCCGGCACATTGTACAGCATAACCGGAAGAGATGTTTCAGAAGCAACAGCTTTAAAATGCTGATACATTCCTTCTTGTGAAGGTTTATTATAATACGGCGTAACAAGCATCACTGCATCCACGCCTGCTTCCTCAGCTTTTTTGGTCAGCTTAATGGAATCTTTCGTATTGTTGCTGCCAGTACCCGCAATGACAGGCACCCGGCCGTTCACTTCTTTGACCGTATATTCAAATAACGCTATTTTTTCTTCTGTTGAAAGGGTTGGCGATTCTCCTGTTGTTCCCGCTACTACTAAAGAATCTGTTCCATTTTTCAACAAGTAATCAATCAGTGTAGACAATTTTTGAAAGTCTACATTTCCTTTATTGTCAAAAGGTGTAATCATAGCTGTAGACACATTTCCGAAATTCATTTTTTTCACCTCATCATGATTCAATCACATTTACTTAGAAAGTTCAAACACTTCATGCAAAGCGTTTACAGCAGGAACCATGTCCTCTTCATGGACAAGCACCCAGATGGTCGTGTGGCTGTCCGCCGACTGCAGAATAGGAATCTCTTTCTCTGATAGAGCTGTCACAATTTTAGACGTTACACCCGGGACGCCCATGATACCGGCACCGACCGCCGACACTTTTGCGCAGTTTTTCGTCACCATCGGGTCATAGCCCATATCCATTAAGATGCGCTGAGCTGTTTCCGTCTTGTTCCCAGCCACCGTATAAACGATTTCACTAGGTGTAATGTTAAAGAAATCAACGCTGATCCCTGCACTCGCCATCGCTTTAAAAACTTCCGTCTGAACGTTATACTGACCGATTTTTGAAGGCACTTTGAACTGTGTGACATCTTTGACATGGGCAATTCCGGTAATCAGCCGTTCAAAAACATCACTGCCGACATTGGAAGAATGATGTGATGTCACCAATGTGCCTTTATCTTTGGAATATGTTGAGCGGACGCGAATCGGAACCTTAGCCTGCATCGCAATCTCCACAGCTCGCGGATGAATCACTTTCGCTCCCTGGTACGCCAGGTTGCAGATTTCTGTATATGTTACCACAGGAAGCGGTTTCGCGTTTTCCACTACTCTCGGATCAGCAGTCATCACACCTTCAACATCTGTAAAAATATCGATGTATTCAGCGTCAATTGCCGCCCCAAGTGCAGCTGCAGATGTATCGCTGCCCCCTCTTCCGATCGTTGTTGTATCTCCCTTTTCAGTAGCGCCTTGGAATCCTGCGACGACTACTGCGTCATGATTCGCAAGCACACTGAATAAACGCTCCGGTTTCATTTCAAGGATTTTCGCATTTGTATGCTGATCATTCGTTAAGAACCCAGCCTGAGCCCCTGTCAGCGCAGATGCTTTTACACCGTTATCCAGCAGCATGCTCGTAAAGACGACAGAAGAAATCGTCTCTCCGCATGATAAAAGCAGATCCTGCTCTCTCGGGGAAATCGCAGACTGGTCGCCGTAAAGCAGTCCCAACAGAGAGTCTGTTGCGTACGGATCACCCTTCCGGCCCATCGCAGAAACGACAACGACAACCTTATATCCTTCACTGATTGCTTCTTTAATGTGCTCTAAAGCCAGTTTACGGCCTTTGTCATCTTTTACAGATGTCCCGCCAAACTTCTGAACAATTATCTTCACTGTTTTCACTCCAAATTATTCGGACGTAACAGAAGAGAGCAGGCTATTTGCGCCTTACTCTCTTCTATTCGTCTTGGGAAATTCTTTCTTTTATACGAGGTTTAGTTTTTTCAGGCTTTCTGCAATTTGAACAGAGTTCCATGCCGCGCCTTTTAATAGGTTATCAGAAACTACCCATAAATGAAAACCGTTTGCTCTGTCCAAATCTTTGCGGATGCGGCCTACAAACACATCGTTTTTGCCGACTGCATCGGCAGGCATCGGATAAAGCTGCTGGCTTGGGTCGTCCTGAAGTGTAATGCCAGGAGCTTCTTTTAATAGATTTTTAATATCTTCCACAGTAGCGTCATCTCGGTCTACTTCGATGTAAACGGACTCTGAATGGCCGGTTTCAATCGGAAGTCTCACACATGTAGCCGCTACTTGAAGCTCAGGCATGTGCATGATTTTTTTCGTTTCATTTATCATTTTCATTTCCTCAAACGTATAGCCGTTATCTTGGAATTTATCAATTTGCGGAACCGCATTGAAAGCGATTTGATAGTGTTTTTTATCCCCTTTTACAGGCATAATCTCTGGTTTGATTTCTTCGTTGTTCAAAATCGCCTCTGTTTGGCTGTACAGCTCTTTTACAGCTTCATTTCCCGCTCCTGATACCGCTTGGTAAGTTGATACGATAACTTTGTTTAAGCCGTAAGCTTTGCGGATCGGTTCCAGCGCAGCCACCATTTGAATTGTAGAGCAGTTAGGGTTGGCAATAATGCCGTTGTGTTCGTGTAAGTCTGCCTCGTTAACTTCAGGCACAATAAGCGGTGTATTTTCGTCCATGCGGAACGCACTTGTATTATCTATAACAATAGCGCCGCGTTTTACAGCTTCGGGTGCCAATGCCTGTGATACGCTTCCGCCGGCGCTGAACAAAGCAATATCTACTCCTTCAAAGCTTTCAGGAGAAGCTTCCTGTACAGTCAGCTCTTGGCCTTTAAACGTGACTTGGGTACCAGCAGAGCGTTTTGAAGATAGCAATGTAAGTGTGTCCATTTCAAAATTTCTGTCTTCAAGTGTTTTAAGCATTTGTTGTCCTACAGCTCCTGTCGCTCCGACAACAGCTACGTGTAAACCTCTTCCCATCTGTAAAACTCCTTCCGCCAATCAGCTTCATTGAATTGATTTGACTATAATTTTACGTTTTATTTTACCATAGAATATGCGGGTAATGATCGAAATTTTTTGTTTGGGAAAGATTTTCTGTATATTTAGTCATTTCCCTGATAATTATCAACGAGAATCGGCTGAAGCTGCTGATGCATCAGCGCCTTTTGAACGGTTTGAGGAAGCAGATCCATTTTGGCAACCATTGAATTCGGTTTTTTGAAGGGATCGTCTTGCCCAAATGGAATAAAGAAGATATTTTTGGTAGACATGAGCCTCATTAGGTTTGAGCCGTTTAAACCGAGAGCGTCATTTGTTGATATACCGAGAACGACCGGCCGATTGTTTCTGATTGTTGCTTTTGCAGCCATCAGTACAGGGCTGTCTGTCATGGCGTTGGCGAGCTTGCTCATCGAGTTTCCGGTTAAAGGAGCAATTACCATGCAGTCCAGCGGAAGCTTTGGCCCGAGGGGTTCAGCCTTTACAATTGAATCAATTGCCTCATATCCGGTAAGGTCTTCAATCTTTTTAACCCATTCCGCTCCTTCTCCAAAGCGTGTATCAGTCGATTTTACAGTAAATGTGACAACCGGCCGGACTTCCGCTCCTTCATTGACTAGCGCCTCAATTTGCGGAAACACCGCTTCATATGTGCAATGCGAGCCTGTCAGTCCAAATCCGATTCTTTTCCCTTTTAGTGACGACATTCTTATTTCCCCTCCTCAGCATGTAGTTCAGCCAAAAGCTTGCTCAAGACATTGGCGAGGATCTGCCCGGCTGTTTTAGGAGCGACAATCCCCGGCAAACCAGGGGCAAGGAGTGCCTTAATCCCTTGTTTTTCAGCATATTTAAAATCGGTTCCGCCGGGACGTGAAGCCAGATCCAATATTAAGGTTTTCGGTGTCATGCGAGAAAGCACAGTTTGATTCAAAATCATGCTCGGTATGGTATTAATACAAATATCTATATCTTTGACATGCTCTTTGAGTTCATCAGTGTGAAACGGAACGAGCCCCATTTCGGTGATGCGCGCCAGATGCGCTGAACTTCTTGCCCCGACCTTTACATTCGCTCCAAGCGCGGCAAATGTACGGGCGATCGTCATTCCGGTGCGTCCCAGCCCGAGAACCGCCACCTGAGATCCGTGTATCGTATAATCTGTGTGCTGAATGGCCAGCATGATGGTTCCTTCTACTGTCGGAATAGAATTGTATATCGCAATGTCATCCCGCTCAAACAGCTTAACAAGTTTTCTGTTTGCTTGAGCTGCAATGTTTTCTAAATAGGCGTTAGAAATCCCTGAGAAAATGACACAGTGTGCAGGCGTTTGATTGAGGTGCTCCTGTTTTAAAACAACTTCTTCATTTGAAAATACGGTTGATACGACACCTTCTCCTGTTGTCGCAGACACAGGAAGAATGATACTGTCTATTTGCTGATAAGGAATTTCATCAATGTTGCATTTTACAGCTCCGGTAAAACCGTGATCCAATTGGTCAAAACCGACGAGATAGATGTCAGTCTGCTGTTCAGTGAGCTTTCTAATAATTTCGAGCTGTCTTGCGTCACCGCCGATAACTGCAATTTTCAATCCGGTTAACATGTTAAACGTTCACCTTCTTTGTATATACTGGATCCCTAGCTGTTAAGCTCCCCTTCATCTTATGATCAAAAGGAAATAGCGGTGAATTAAAACATACGCTTTTTTCACACAAAAAAACATCGGCTGATTCAGCCGATGTTTGGATGTTTTCATGAAAGCCCATGACCTGCAGAGTTGGGCTTTTTCTATAGTTACTCTTGGTGAGGAGAAATTTCCTCAGGGACATCTAAAATGATCATATCTGATCCGATCTTTTGAATATGATTCCAGGGGACACGAATGTCTTGACCGTGTTTTCTCAAACCAAACCATTTGACTGTCGGAATGAGGAGCGCTGTGATCTGACCATCCTGTTCATTGATTTCTAAATCGGTCTGACCCAGTACTCCCAGCCGTTCAGCTCTTTTGATGTCGACAATTTCCTTCCCGGATAATTCACTGAGTCGCATCTCTGTCACCCCCTTGTACTATGTATGATCAAAAGGATAAAAAAATGCCTGCTCCGTTTCAGGGCAGGCATTTCAGATTTATGACGGCATATTGCCGGAAGGGCTGATAAGAGCCAGAGAATAGTCATTCGTAAACATTTGTCTGGCAAGACCGTTGACACGTTCTAAGTTTACAGCGTTTAATTCATTAATAATTTCGTCTAATGTTTTGTGTTTTCCGAGCAGCAGTTCATTTTTACCGTTTCGGCTCATTTTGCTGTTCGTGCTTTCTAAGCTCAGCATTAGGCTTCCCTTCATTTGCTCCTTGCTGTTTTCCAGCTCTTTCGGTGTTATGCCGTCGCGCTTTAATGTTGCAAGGGTTTCTTGAATGGTTTCTGACAGCTGCTGAAGCTGATTTGCACCTGTTCCGCCATAAATAGTGAGCATGCCGCTGTCCTCATATGAGCTGTGATAGCTGTAAACAGAATAAGCGAGCCCTTTATCTTCACGAACATCTTGGAACAGGCGGCTGCTCATGCTGCCTCCGAGCACATTATTGAGGACGATCAAATCATAAATCTTTTCATGACCGACTTCCAGCCCTTTAAATCCCAGACATAAATGGGCTTGTTCTGTTTCTTTTTTTCTTGTGAGTTTTTCTGTATGGAATCCGGGCTTCTGTAGACCTGTCGCTTTGCCTTTTGCCTCGTATGATCCGAACCATTTTTCTACATTTTTTATAAAGCTTTCTGAAATATTACCCGCTACAGAAATAACGACACGGTCCGGCGTATAATAATCATGCATGTATTGTCTGAGAGAGTCGCCGTTAAAGGAATCAAGCGTTTCCTCTGTGCCTAGAATCGGATAGCCTAAAGAATGATTCCCGTACGTGGCTTTGCTCAGTAAATCATGGACAATATCATCGGGCGCGTCTTCATACATTTTTATTTCTTCGTAAACCACATTTTTTTCTTTTTTCAGCTCGTTTTCATCAAAAGTGGAATGAAAGAACATATCTGCTAATACGTCAAGTGCGTAATTCGCATGCTCATCAAGCACCTTTGCATAATAGCAGGTATATTCCTTTGAGGTAAACGCATTGACCTGACCGCCAATACGATCAAAAGATTCTGCTATCTCACGTGCAGATCTTGTGCTCGTCCCTTTGAAGAACATATGCTCCAAAAAGTGGGAAATCCCATTTATCTCCGGCGTTTCGTGCCGCGAGCCTGTACCAATCCAAACGCCGATCGCGACAGAACGGACTGTCGGGTTATTTTCAAGCACAACTCTTACACCATTTTGACACGTATATCGTTTAATCAAATTTGTTCCTCCTATTCAAAGACTGGCTGCCTGCCCTGTTACTTCAACAGTCTTGTTTCATCCATTAGTTCAGTGACTGTTCCAAGCGCATATCCTTTATCTTTTATCTTTGTAATCAGCGCTTCAAGACTTTCCGCCGTGGGATCGGTCGGATGCATTAAAATCATGGCACCATTATGTATCTTGCTTAACACCCGCGTTTGAAGTACAGACGGAGCCGGTTTTTTCCAGTCGATTGTATCAACTGTCCACATCACTGTTCCCATATGTTTCTCAGCTGCAATGTCAACAACCGCTTTCCTGAAACTCCCGCTTGGCGGAGCGAACCATTTCGGCTTGACGCCGAGCGTTTTTTCTATTTGCTCATTCGTCTTGTCGAGCTGTTCGGAAATTCTTCCTGTAGTCAGTTTGCTCATATCCGGATGATTGTATGAATGATTTCCGATTTCATGTCCTTTTTCCGCAATCTTTTTAGCCAGCTGTTCATTGTTTTTCACCCAATTGCCTTCCAGAAAAAACGTAGCCTTCACGTTATGCTTTTGAAGGATAGGGAGCATTCTTTCCAAATATTCGTTTCCCCATGCCACATTAATTAAAAAAGCCACCATCGGTTTTTCCGGATTCCCTTTGTAAATAGGCTCTGGCTGAAGAGACTCAAGATGAACGCTTGGTTTTACTTGACTGTACACTAAATCGTTTTCCCGAAACTCACCGTGCTTTTTCATTTTTTTATATGATTTTTCAACATTGACCTTTAAACCATTGTAACCGGGAATGCTTTTCCACACCTTGTCTATCCTTGCATTCTGAGGCTTTACTTCATAATCTGGCGCCTTTTGAAGCAATTCTTCATATAACGGGTCTTTGGACGCCGAGACGGTCACCGTATCTTGTTTCATTGCCCCTATATAATCAAGTGTGTGCGGATTTTTCATCATCTCGAATGAAACAAAAAAAAGAAATAAAAAAACGGCAAACGGTACAAATTTTTTGTACATGTTCTGTCCCCCCTCACCTCACATTATGAAGGAGAAGGACAAGGTAGAACCCGCTTGCTTTTTAAAGCGTCAAAATAAAGAAGCCGGGTCTCCCAGGCTCCTTTTATGTTTTCATTTAAGATTTTTGTTCTTCTTTTTCTTTCTCTTCACGGAGCACTGCTTTACGAGACAAGTTGACCCGTCCTTGCTTATCGATTTCTGTAACCTTCACAAGAATCTCGTCTCCGATTTTGACAACATCTTCAACTTTTCCTACGCGCTCAAGCGCAAGCTCTGAAATGTGCACCAAACCATCTTTTCCGCTGAAAATTTCAACGAAAGCACCGAACTTTTCAATTCGTTTCACTTTACCTAAGTAAAGCTGGCCGACTTCAACCTCTCTGACGAGGTCTTCGATGATTTTCTTCGCTTTTTGGTTGCTGCTTTCAACTGTCGATGAAATAAAGATTGTGCCATCCTGCTCGATATCAATTTTAACACCGGTCTCTTCGATGATTTTATTGATTTGTTTTCCGCTAGGTCCGATGACATCGCGGATTTTATCAGGATTAATAGCCATTGTTAAAATCTTAGGCGCATATTGAGAAAGCTCTTTTCTTGATTCGCTTAAAGTAGCAAGCATACTGTTGAGGATTTCCATTCTTCCTTTTTTCGCCTGCTGAAGCGCTTCTTCAAGAATCTCTCTGGAAAGGCCTTCAATTTTAATGTCCATTTGCAGCGCCGTTACGCCCTTTGCAGTTCCGGCAACTTTAAAGTCCATGTCTCCAAGCGCATCTTCCATGCCTTGAATATCAGTCAGAACAGTATAATGCTCGCCTGATTTGACAAGTCCCATTGCAATACCTGCGACTGGTGCTTTAATCGGTACACCGGCATCCATCATCGCAAGTGTGCTTGCACAGATACTTGCCTGAGAAGTGGAACCGTTTGATTCAAGCACTTCAGATACAAGACGGACAGTATAAGGGAAGTCTTTTTCAGACGGAATAACAGGCTCAAGCGCACGCTCACCAAGAGCTCCATGTCCGATTTCACGGCGTCCCGGTCCGCGCATCGGTCCGGTTTCCCCGACGCTGAATTGCGGGAAGTTGTAATGATGCATAAATCGTTTCGATTCTTCGACACCTAAACCATCAAGGATTTGCACATCTCCGAGAGCACCTAACGTACAAACGCTGAGAGCCTGAGTCTGTCCTCTTGTGAACAATCCGGAACCGTGTGTTCTCGGCAAGAGGCCAACCTCAGAAGAAAGCGGGCGGATTTGATCGACTCCGCGGCCGTCAGGTCTTACTTTCTCTTCAGTAATCAGGCGGCGCACTTCATTTTTGACAAGCTTGGACAAAATCTGTTTGACTTGTTTAATTGTTTCCTCGTCATGCTCATCATCCTCGAATTTTGCCACAACTGTGTTTTTCACTTCATTAATGGCATCTTCACGGGCATGTTTTTCATGAACCTGGATTGCTTTCAGCAGATCTTGCTCTGCTAAAGCCTTAACTTTTTCACTCAGCTCTTCATCAATTTCATAAAGCTTAATTTCTGATTTTTCTTTGCCGACAGCTGCAACAATTTCTTCTTGGAATGCAATCAGGCGTTTAATCTCATCATGGCCGAACATAATCGCTTCTAGCATCGTTTCCTCAGGAACTTCGTCTGCTCCTGCTTCCACCATGTTAATTGCATCTTTAGTTCCGGCAACGACAAGATTGATATCACTTTTCTCAAGCTGATCAACCGTCGGGTTAATAACAAATTGATTGTCAATGCGTCCGACAGTTACCCCTGCAATCGGTCCTTCAAACGGGATGTCTGATACAGAAAGTGCAAGCGATGAACCGAACATAGCAGCCATTTCTGAAGAGCAGTCTTGATCAACACTCATGACGATGCTGATGACTTGAACTTCATTACGGAATCCATCGGCGAACAAAGGCCGGATCGGACGGTCGATTAAACGGCTCGCCAAAATGGCTTTTTCACTTGGACGTCCTTCTCTTTTAATAAACCCGCCAGGTATTTTACCTACCGCATACAATCTTTCCTCGTAGTTTACAGTAAGCGGGAAGAAATCAAGCGGTTTCGGTTCTTTTGAAGCGGTTGCTGTACTGAGTACTGCTGTATCGCCGTAGCGAACCATAACAGCACCATTTGCCTGTTTGGCAAGCTGGCCGGTTTCAACAGTAAGCGTTCTTCCGGCCCAATCTATGGTAAAGACGTGTTTTTCTTGTCCCATACGATTACGAACTCCTCTCTTCGTTGTGTGAAATAATCAATTACTCCTATTATGAACGAAATGGATTGAACATATCAATGTCAAAGTAGTATGTAAAAGGATTTCAATGATTGGTTATAAAAATTTTTTCGCTTTTATACGATAAAAAAGCGGGAATCCTCCCGCTTTTTACGATTATCGACGTAAGCCTAGTTTGTTAATTAACTCACGGTAACGAGTTACGTCTTTATTACGCAGATACGTAAGAAGATTACGACGCTTACCTACCATTTTAAGAAGACCGCGACGTGAATGGTGGTCTTTCTTGTGAGTACGTAAATGCTCGTTCAAGTTGTTAATTGAATCAGTTAGGATAGCGATCTGAACTTCTGGAGATCCAGTATCAGATTCGTGTGTTTTAAACTCGCTGATGAGTTGGTTTTTACGCTCTTGAGTAATTGCCATCCTGTTTCACCTCCAAATAATATTTAGCCCCAGTTACCTAGCAACCGTCGGTGACTTCGGATTGCCAAGCAAAGGTTTTAAGACTACGAAAACTATCATACTAAAAATCGAGCCTATATGCAAATATTTTAGAATAAAATTTGTGTGCGCTGCATGTTATTTCCGCAAATTGCTGAAATAACGGATCGCTTGCTGCTTATCTTTCTCAATTTGCTCTGTTAATTCTTGAATGCCGTTGAACTTGCGCTCGCTCCGAATTCGTTTATACCATTCAATTTTTATCGCGGCTCCGTATACTTCTTGATCAAAATCAAATAAATTGACCTCAATTGAAGGCTGTTCCGGTCGTTTTTCAAAAAACGTCGGCTTATAGCCGATATTGCAAACGCCGTTGTAAATCTCGCCGTTTATTTCCGCCTTGACGGCATATACACCGGTCGGCGGGACAATATAGCTGTTATTTAAGCCAATATTGGCCGTCGGAAACCCGATTGTCCGCCCTCTTTTATCTCCGTGAATGACAATTCCTTTAATAAAGTAGGGCTGTCCAAGCAAGACATTGGCCAGTTCAACGTCTCCGTTTTGAAGTGCAGTCCGAATATAACTGGAGCTGATTTTTTTATCCTGCTCCGTCAATTTTTCCACCATTGTGCAATCAGCTTTTCCATCTAAGTCAATCGGCATCGTTTCCATTGTTCCTTTGCCGTATTTTCCGTACGTAAAATCAAAGCCTGCCACTGCATGCTGTACATGAAGGCCTAAAATGTACTGATCGACAAACTGCTTAGGAGTCAGAGAAGCAAACACTTCATTGAATTTAACGACATACAGAATCTCCGTGCCTAATTGTTCAATTTGGCTGATTTTATCTTCAAGAGGGGTAATCAGATCCTTTGGTTCCTGATCCCTGCCCAGCACATGGGAAGGATGGGGATGAAAGGTCATCACGGCTAATGTCAGATCCTTTTCTTCAGCTATCTGTTTAGCTGTGCCGATTACCTTTTGATGCCCTAAATGAACGCCGTCAAAATAACCTAACGCCATCACAGACTTTGGCTGCTCCTCTTTTATTAAATGATGCGGATGTGTAATATGTATCGTCTTCACAGAACGGTCACCTTTTTTCTATTGTTCGCTTTTTTGCATCAATACTTTTGCCGGCTTTAACAGCCCGTGTTTTGTAGGATGAGGGAAATAAATCGCCAGACAGCTTCCGGATTCCGTATAGACTGCGAGACGGTCGTCACTTGTCAGATCCGAGAATTGTTCTGGTGTTTCAAGCAAAGCCCCATTTTCTACTTTCTTAGCTAATGTATCACTTATGATCCATTTCGGCAAATGATTGAGCGCACGTTCAATAGAGACTGTATGGTCTGCTACAGTTCCGGACTCGGCTTGAGCTTCCAGCTCTTCAAACGTAAAGCATTCATCAAGAGAAAAGTCACCGGATGCCGTACGGATCAAATGAGACATATGAGCCGGATATCCAAGCTTTTCGCCAATCATAACCGCTAATGTCCGCACATAGGTTCCTTTTGAACATGTTACTGTAAACCGGAAACTCGCTGTCTCTCCATTATGTTTAACCCCTGTAGTGAGCACAATATCTTCAATTGTAATAAGACGTTTTGGCCGTTCTACTTCAAGTCCCGCTCTTGCATATTCATATAATTTTTTGCCGTTTACCTTTACTGCGGAATACATCGGGGGAATCTGTTCTTGTTGTCCCTTTATACTGTTTAAAACCTTTTCTACTTCTGCTTCATCAACAGCTTGATCTACTGGCTTTGTTTCAACGGTTTCTCCGGTTTGATCCTCTGTCGTCGTTGAAACACCAAGCGTAATTTCAGCATCATATGTTTTAGACTTCTCAGTTAAATATTCGACAATTTTTGTAGCCCGGCCCACACAAATCGGAAGCACACCTGATACCTCAGGATCAAGCGTTCCCGTATGTCCGACTTTTTTTGTTTTAAGCAGCTTCCGGATCTTCATGACACAATCATGCGATGTCATGCCGACCGGTTTATGTAAAAGGAGAACTCCGTTAACCATATGTCTTTCACTCCTTCTGTTGTGAGGATTTTCTTCAAAACGCAGAAAAGAGGACAGACGACGAACGCCTATCCTCTTCATTTGTTATTCAGACGGGTTCTCTGAATTCAATTGGTGAATCAATGTTTCGATTCGATTTCCGTAATCAATTGATTCATCGAACTCAAATTCAATTTCAGGCGTTTTACGAAGTCTGATGCGGCTGCCGATTTCAGAGCGAATAAATCCTTTCGCCTTAGCAAGCCCTTTCAGTGCTTCCTCCCTTTTTTTCTCGTCTCCGAGAACGGAAATATACACCTTTGCAATTTGTAAATCACCTGATACACGTACATCCGTTACTGTCAGAAAACCAATTCTCGGATCCTTCAGCTTTCGGCTGATAATATCACCGAGTTCTTTTTTCATTTGCTCGCCGACACGGTTTGCTCTCATACTCAATTCAATCACCTCTAAGTTAAAACCACTCTGTTCTAGTGATCGTCCGTTCAATTTCAGGAAAAGAATCAATAAACGCAAGAACACGCTGCAATTCTTTTTCTGTCTGAACGCGAGAGGAAGAAACAGCGGCGATTCCAAAGCTGGTTCTTTGCCATGTGTCCTGATAGCCAATCTCCGAAATCGAAACATTGAACTTATTTTGAACCCTGGTTAAGATCCGCTTCAGAACGGCGCGCTTTTCTTTTAACGATCCTGCATCATAAATGATGCATTCACATTCCGCAAATCCGATCACGTTCTTTCAATTTCTTGCATGACATACGCTTCAAGGATGTCACCTTCACGAATGTCATTGTATTTCTTAATCGTTATACCACATTCGTAGCCTTGTGAAACTTCTTTCACATCGTCTTTAAAGCGTTTCAGAACGTCCACTTCGCCTTCGAAGATGACGACGCCGTCACGAATTAAACGGAGGCCGCTGTCGCGCGTAATCGTTCCTTCAGTAACATATCCGCCGGCAATCGTACCGATTTTAGATACTTTAAATGTTTGGCGCACTTCTACTTGACCAATTACTTTTTCTTCATATTCAGGATCAAGCATACCTTTCATAGCTGCTTCAATCTCGTCGATTACTTTGTAAATAATACGGTGAAGACGAATATCTACGTTTTCAGCTTCAGCCGTACTCTTAGCATTACCGTCCGGTCTCACATTAAACCCGATAACAATTGCATTGGAAGCAGATGCTAAAATAATGTCAGATTCTGTGATGGCACCAACGCCTGTGTGGATGATTTTCACTTTAACGCCTTCAACTTCAATTTTTTGAAGTGCGGCTGTTAAAGCTTCGGCAGATCCCTGAACGTCAGCTTTTACGATAAGATTGATGTCTTTTACATCACCTTGTTTAATTTGCTCGAATAAGTCGTCAAGACTCAGCTTTGCTTTATCGCTGCGCTGCTCTTCAAGCTGTTTGGAAGCACGGGCTTCTCCAACAGAACGAGCTGTTTTTTCATCTTTAAAGACAAGGAATTGATCTCCCGCTTGAGGCACATCATTTAGACCCGTAATTTCAACCGGAGTAGACGGTCCCGCTGTTTTTACACGGCGACCAATATCATTGACCATTGCACGGACACGGCCAAATGTATTGCCGACTACAATCGGATCACCGACATGCAGTGTTCCAGTCTGTACGAGCAATGTCGCAACTGACCCTCTGCCTTTATCAAGTTCCGCTTCAATAACCGTTCCTTTTGCCTGGCGGTTCGGGTTCGCTTTCAGTTCCTCTACCTCACTGACAAGCAAAATCATTTCAACGAGTTCATCAATGCCTTTTCCAGTTAAAGCGGAAAGCGGAACAAAAATCGTTTCTCCGCCCCAAGCTTCAGGCACAAGTCCGTATTCTGTCAGTTCTTGCATCACACGGTCAGGGTTTGCAGCTTCTTTATCAACTTTATTCACAGCAACGATGATCGGCACTTCAGCCGCTTTCGCGTGGTTGATCGCCTCTACTGTTTGCGGCATTACACCGTCATCCGCAGCTACAACCAGGATCGTAATATCGGTTACTTCCGCACCACGTGCACGCATTGTTGTAAATGCGGCGTGACCCGGGGTATCCAAGAAAGTGATTTTCTTGCCGTTTTCTTCGATTTGGTAGGCTCCGATATGCTGAGTGATTCCGCCAGCTTCTCCTTCAACAACCTTTGTTTTACGGATGCTGTCAAGAAGCGTTGTTTTCCCATGGTCAACGTGACCCATGATTGTAACGACAGGAGGACGAATTTCAAGATCCTCTTCTTTGTCAGGCTCTTCGTATTTCTCTAATTCAGTTTCTTCAAGGACAATAACTTCTTCAGTTTCAACACCGTATTCTGATGCAATCAGTTCGATTGTGTCTTTATCGAGCTCTTGGTTAATGGTCGCCATAACTCCAAGAAGCATCAGTTTTTTGATGAGTTCAGAAGGCTCTTTGCCAAGCTCTTCAGCCAGCGCGCCGACTGTTAAAGTGCCTGAGAACGTAATTTTTTCAGGAAGCTCTTTTTTCGGCTTCACAGGCTTTTGCTGATGTTGGTTTCTGTTGTTGTTATTGTTGCGTTTATTTTTTTTGTTGTTGTTATTCTTCTTGTTTTTGTTAAATTGATTATTCTGCACGTCATTCTTCTTTCCGTCTCGAATTTTATTTGGTTGATTTCCAGCAGACTGCTGATTTACCCCTTGCGGCTGTTTGTTTTTGTTCGTTTCCGCAGGCTTTTGAGATTTAACGGCTGCGCCGCCTTTTTTAAATTTGGCATCAAGCTGTTTAATGGCCTTTTCTTCAAGCATGGCCATATGATTATTCACTTCTAAATCCATGTTCTTCAGTGCGGTCAAAATTTCCTTACTTGAAACATTTAACGCTTTTGCATATTCGTATACTCTCATTTTAGCCATTCGTTCACCCCCAAAAATATTAATCGAGCAAGCTGATCAGCTTATTCGCAAAACCTTGGTCAGTGACGGCGACAACGACACGGGATTCTTTACCGATAGAGCGTCCAAGAATCGCGCGATCCGCGACTTTTTTATAAGGAACTTTATAATAATTGCACTTGTCGGTTACTTTCTTTGCTGTGTTAGATGATGCATCCTCTGTAAGCAGGACAAGCTTCGCACGCGCATTCCTGATTTCTTTAATAACCAAGTCCTCGCCTGACACGACCTTACGAGCTCGATTGGCCAGACCCAGCAAGGGAAACCATTCCATTCCAGACATTTTATTTTTTCACCTTTTCCGCCAGTTCCAGCAATTCTTCGAAAATCTGGTCATCGATTTGTGATTGAAATTGATTTTGCAAAGTGTTTTTCTTTTTTGCTGCTAAGATGCACTCTTTATCCAGCGTTAAATAAGCACCCCGGCCGTTCTTTTTCCCGGTCGGATCTACTGAGATTTCGCCTTCTTTTGAACGTACAACTCGGATTAGTTCCTTTTTAGGCTTCATTTCTCCAGTCACTACACACTTGCGTAACGGGATCTTTTTGTGTTTATTCACCTAAGGTCACCTCTTATTCATCCGATTCAGCAGTTTCAGGCTCCGTAAAGAGCGGCTCTTCGTCGTCTTCTTCAAGTTCTCTCGGATAGATTCCAATATCTCTTGCGTCTGTTTCGCTCTTAATATCAATCTTCCAGCCTGTCAATTTAGCAGCTAAGCGTGCGTTTTGTCCTCTTTTGCCAATCGCCAGAGACAGCTGGTAATCAGGTACAATAACAGTTGTCGCTTTTTCTTCTTCATTCACGATGACATCCAGCACTTTCGAAGGGCTGAGCGCATTCGCGACAAATTCTACAGGATCATTCGACCAGTTGACAATGTCAATTTTTTCACCTTTTAATTCATTGACAATCGCCTGAACACGCTGGCCTTTAGGGCCGACGCAAGAGCCCACCGGATCCACATCAGGATCATCAGTGCGAACAGAAATTTTCGAACGGTCGCCTGCTTCTCTGGCAACAGATTTCAGCTCTACAGTTCCATCATAAATTTCCGGCACTTCGATTTCAAATAAACGCTTCAAGAGGCCTGGGTGTGTTCTTGACACATAAATCTGCGGGCCTTTCGTCGTTTTTTCTACTTTTGTGATATACACCTTAATGCGGTCATGAGGCTTATAGCTTTCATTCGGCATTTGCTCATTAACCGGCAGCAAAGCTTCAATTTTGCCTAGAGACACATAGATAAATTTATTGTCCAGGCGCTGGACGATACCAGTCATGATGTCTTCTTCACGGTCAATAAACTCAGAATAAATCACACCGCGCTCAGCTTCGCGCACACGCTGTGTCACGACCTGCTTCGCTGTTTGGGCCGCAATGCGTCCGAAATCCTTAGGCGTTACTTCAATCTCTACAACATCGCCTACCATATATTCGGGGTGGATGCTTTGCGCCTCTTCGATTGAGATCTCCAGTCTTTGATCGTATACCTCATCAACGACATCTTTTCTTGCGAATACACGGATTGTACCTGTTTCACGGTTCAAATCCACCCGTACATTCTGCGCCTGATTAAAATTTCGCTTATAAGCAGAAATTAAAGCAGCTTCGATTGCTTCAATGATAATTTCTTTGCTGATGCCTTTTTCTTTTTCAAGAATGGTGAGAGCATCTAATAATTCACTGCTCATGTTAACGGTCTCCCCCCTTAAAACTTGTATTCATTAGAATGTTACAGCTAATCTTGCGTTAGCTATTTTTTCATACGGAATATCGATCCGTTTCTTTCTTGTTTTGATTGTCATCTCAACTGTCACTGTTTGTCCATCGAATTCAGCCAGCTGTCCTTCAAACACTTTTACGCCATCAATCGGCTCATAGGTCTTAATGTATACATTTTTCCCAAGTGATTTTTCGAAATCGGCTTTTTTCTTTAATGGACGCTCAGCTCCCGGGGATGAAACCTCAAGAAAGTAATTTTGGCTGATTGGGTCTGCCTCATCAAGCTTCTCGCTTAGAGCTTCGCTTACTTTGGCACATTCCTCAATATCCACACCGTCATCGGAATCAATAAACACGCGAAGGAACCAGCTTTGACCCTCTTTGACAAATTCAATGTCAACGAGTTCAAGCTGAAGGCTGTCTACGATTGGCTGAGCCATTTCTTGAACGGTGTCAGTCACTTTTTTGCTCATGTTCTTCCTCCTTGTGCTGTCGATATCATATTCGTCTCGTCACTCTGCATAAAAACCCTGCTTCAAAAGAGCAGGGGCTTTAAAGTAAACGATGAACATGTCGAGACAAAATTCTCTTGTTCAATACAAAAGAGCGGGTTTCCCCACTCTTTGCCTCGGTAATCGTTAGCATTTCCAATAAAACTATACCATAACCATATTTTTATTGCAAATGGATATACGTTTACCTTTACG
The DNA here is from genome assembly GCF_054161355.1 of Bacillus sp. PK3-037. Classification (NCBI taxonomy): domain Bacteria; kingdom Bacillati; phylum Bacillota; class Bacilli; order Caryophanales; family Bacillaceae; genus Bacillus; species Bacillus sp. PK3-037. Next base: position 2,373,821 of record NZ_CP096408.1, read on the forward strand.
CTGTTAAGCTGATCACAGGGGCTTCTACTCATACGATTGCACTTTTGCCGCTCATGTATGCATAAAAGCCGAACTTCTTAAGAAATTCGGCTTTTATATGCTAAAACAGCGATAATTGGTTTTGATCCGGCAATGACTCCAAACAGCCGTGACGATCTAAATACTCTAAAATCGTTTTTGATACTTTCCCTCTCTTTTGCAAATCTTCTTTTGAGAGGAATTCGCCTGCTTCACGGGCCTTTACAATATTTAGAGCGGCGTTCGTACCTAATCCAGGAATAGAATTAAAAGGAGGGATCAGGCTGTTGCCGTCAATAATAAATTCCGTTGCGCTGGAGCGGTATAAATCGACTTTTTGGAATGAATAGCCTCTTTCACACATTTCCAGCGCTAATTCTAATACTGTGAGAAGGTTTTTTTCCTTCGGCGACGCATCAAGCCCTTTGGAGTTGATATCCTCCATTACGGCTTTGATTGCCGTGGAGCCTTTGATCATTGTATCAATATCAAAGTCGTCTGCACGAACCGTAAAATAAGCCGCATAATACAGAAGCGCGTGATGCACTTTAAAGTAAGCAATACGGACCGCCATTAATACATAAGCCGCGGCGTGGGCTTTCGGGAACATGTATTTAATCTTTTTGCAGGAATCGATATACCAGTCTGGAACATTGTTATTTTTCATTTCTTCTTCCCATTCAGGCGTTAAACCTTTTCCTTTACGGACAAATTCCATAATTTTAAACGCCAGTGACGGCTCGAGCCCTTGATAGATTAAATAAACCATAATGTCATCACGGCAGCCGATCACCTCACTCAGCTCACAAATATTATTGTGAATGAGCTCTTGCGCATTGCCGAGCCATACATCTGTTCCGTGAGACAGCCCTGAAATCTGAACGAGCTCAGAAAACGTTGTCGGCTTTGTGTCTTCAAGCATTTGCCGGACAAAGCGGGTTCCGAATTCAGGAATTCCCAGAGTGCCTGTTTTACATCCAATCTGTTCCTGTGTGACACCGAGTGATTCGGTTCCTTGGAAGATTTTCATTACTTCAGGGTCATCCGTCGGAATCGTTTTCGGATCAATTCCGCTTAAATCCTGAAGCATACGGATTACCGTCGGGTCATCGTGCCCCAGAATATCAAGCTTCAGCAGGTTGTCATGAATGGAATGGAAGTCAAAATGAGTCGTTTTCCATTCAGAACCTGTCGCATCTGCCGGAAACTGAATCGGAGAGAAATCATAAATATCCATATAATCCGGAACTACGATAATACCGCCAGGGTGCTGTCCAGTTGTCCGTTTTACACCTGTACAGCCCTGCACAAGCCGGTCGATTTCGGCGCCGCGCATATGGAGATTATTGTCGCCGGCATAGCCTTTTACGTAACCGTAGGCTGTTTTTTCTGCAACCGTGCCGATCGTTCCCGCACGATATACGTTGTCTTCTCCGAACAATACTTTTGTATAATTGTGGGCCTGCGGCTGATATTCCCCTGAGAAGTTCAAATCGATATCAGGTACTTTATCGCCTTTAAATCCCAGGAACGTTTCAAACGGAATATCGTGCCCGTCTTTTTTCAAAGGCGTTCCGCAATGAGGACACATTTTGTCAGGCAGGTCAAAACCTGAACCGACAGATCCGTCATTAAAGAACTCAGAATGCTGGCATTCAGCACATATATAGTGCGGCGGCAGCGGGTTCACCTCTGTGATCTCAGTAAGTGTCGCAACTAATGAAGAACCTACCGATCCCCGTGACCCTACCAGATACCCGTCATCGAGAGATCTCTTTACGAGTTTATGAGAGATCAAATAAATAACAGCAAAGCCGTGGCCGATGATACTTTTCAGTTCTTTTTCAATACGCGCTTCAACGATTTCAGGGAGCTGCTCTCCGTAAATGCTACGTGCACGCTGATAGCTCATTTCCCTGATTTCTTCATCAGCGCCTTCAATTTTCGGCGTATATAAATCATCTTTAATCGGCTTGATGTCTTCAATTAAAGATGCAACCTTTTGTGTGTTGGTGACAACGATTTCCTTCGCTTTTTCTTCCCCTAAGAAGGAAAAGGCTTCAAGCATTTCATCTGTCGTTCTGAAATGCACTTTCGGAAGTTCGTGTCTGTTCAGCGGATTCGCGCCGCCCTGAGAGGATACTAAAATTTTCCTGTAAATTTTGTCCTCATCATTCAAATAATGAACATTTCCTGTTGCGACAACAGGTTTATTAAGCTTTTCACCGAGTTTAGTAATATTCGTAATGATTTCTTTCAGCGATTTTTCATCGCGAACCAGTTCTAGCTCAAGCAAGTGGCGGTACACCTCAGGCGGTTGAACCTCGAGATAATCGTAGAATGACGCAACATCCTCCACCTCTTCCGGCGACTTTTGCATCATGCCTTCAAAAACCTCTCCTCTGTCGCAGGCTGAACCGACCAGAAGGCCTTCCCTGTATTTCTCAAGCTGAGACCTTGGAATACGCGGCACTCTGTAAAAATAATGAATATGGGAAAGTGAAACGAGCTTAAATAAGTTTTTCAAGCCTGTGCTGTTCACCGCCAGCACTGTTGCATGATACGGTCTTGACCTTTGATAAGCGTTGGACTGACCCATATTTTCATTCAGCTGGTCATGATACTGAATGCCCTTTTCAGCAGCATCCTCCAGCATTTTCAAAAGCAAATAAGCGGTTGCCTCGGTATCGTAGATCGCACGGTGATGCTGTGTAAGTTCAATGTTAAACTTTTTACACAGCGTGTTCAGACGGTGATTCTTAAATTCCGGATAAAGAAAACGGCCGAGCTCCAGTGTATCAATGACAGGATTTTTTGCTTTTTCAACTTGGAGAAGCTTTTTGAAAGCAACGTTTAAAAATCCCATATCGAAGCTTGCATTATGGGCGACAAGAATATCATCGCCAATCCATTCTCTGAAATCTCTTATCACGTCTATTACATCCGGCGCGTCGACCAGCATATCATCAGTGATGCCTGTCAGTTCAATGATTGTCGCCGAAAGCGGACGATGCGGGTTGGCAAATGACTCAAACTTATCAATGATCTCCCCGCCTTTCACTTTTACAGCCGCCAGTTCAATAATCGTATCATACACAGCGGAAAGTCCGGTGGTTTCGACGTCAAAAACGACATATGTTTCTTCATCAAGCAAACGGTGTGCGGGATTGTAAGCAATTGGCACCCCGTCATCCACGATATTGGCTTCCATTCCGTAAATCATTTTAATTCCATGTTTTTGGGCAGCAGAATACGCATCTGGGAAGGATTGAACGACAGCGTGGTCAGTCAAAGCGATCGCCTCATGCCCCCATTTTTTCGCCTGTTCAACAAGCTTTCCGATGCCTGTTACAGCATCCATTTGGCTCATTGGGGAATGCAGATGCAATTCTACCCTTTTTTCTCCTTCTGGCGCCGTGTCTTCACGGTTTTTTGCTTTTATCTCATTTACATCGTTTGCAATCATGACCAGATCTCGGACAAAGGTGTCGTTTTGAATGCTTCCGCGCGCTTTTACCCACATGCCCTTTTTCAGAGACTTCATCAGGGCCGCATCTTCTTTTTCTCTTGCAAACATTTTAATTAAGATACTATTTGTGTAGTCAGTAATTTTGAAGATGCACAGCGTGCGCCCGCTTTTCAGTTCTCTGGTTTCCACATCAAACACATAACCCTGTACCGTAATTCTCCGTTCCTCGTCCATTATGCTGTCAAGTGTTCTGATTTCCTCGTTATCTTTAATTTGATAGCCGATAACAAGAGGCCCTGAAGGAGCTTGATCTTCATCACTTTCTTTATCTTTCTTCTCCATTTCAATTAAAGCCTGCATCGCCCGTTCTTGATCTTCAGCTAGCTTTTGTTCCCGAAACTTTTGCACTTCTTGATCAGATACAAATATTTCAGCATCAAGCTGAAAATCCGGAAACCCAAATTGACGGTATCCCGCTTGAATCATCGCACTGTATTTGTTCTTGAGAGCAGATGCTTCTGTATCCGTTTTTGTTTTGACAATCAGTTTGTTGCCCTTCAGCTTCGGTTTTTGCTGGCTTAAGAGACTGATAATCGGCGGTGAAATGCCTTGCAGCTCTTCAATGCAGCGTGTCCAGTAATCCTGCACGAGGCCTTCATCAACCTCGGCATCATGCACTTCGATTGAAGACGTCACTTTTGCAATATGGGCAAACGATTGCGTCAGCCTCATGGTTAACATGTCATATATTTGATAAGGCAGCAAAGATTTAAATTTAAAATGAAAATGCCAAGATTTAGACGCTTTGTGTATCGTCAGCTTTTTAATCTCGCCATCTTCAAAGTATGTCATGAAGGTATCATCTGTCATATTAATCTGCTGCAGAAGAATTTGAAACTGCCTTCTGTTTACTGATAACTGTTCCATTAAGACAGTATCCCCCCTAAAAACATCATAAGTGAAGGTACCTCAGGCAATGAGGTACCTTCTATTATTTCTATTTTAACATGTTTTTTGATAAATCGTTATGGTGTTTACTGCTTGCTGATAAAAGCAGATAACTCATCAACAGAAACTTCTGTTGACTCACCCGTTTTGCGGATTTTCACTTCCACAATTCCTTCATCAGCCCGTTTGCCGACAGTAATACGGATTGGAAGACCGATTAGATCCGAGTCAGCAAATTTTACGCCGGCGCGTTCCGCACGATCGTCATACAGCACTTCATAGCCTTTCGCCTTTAAATCAGCGTACAGCTTTTCAGCCAATTCTTTTTGCGCATCGTTTTTGATATTCAGTGCAAGAATATGAAGATCATACGGCGCGACGCTTTTTGGCCATATTAAGCCTTTTTCGTCGTGATGCTGTTCAGCAATAGCAGAAAGGGTTCTGGAAACACCGATTCCATAACAGCCCATCAGCATTGGCTGTGCTCGTCCGTTTTCATCTAAATATGTCGCATTCATCGCTTCAGAATAACGAGTTCCAAGCTTAAAGACTTGTCCGACTTCGATTCCTTCTGCAAAACGGATCGTGCCTTTGCCGTCTGGTGACGGGTCGCCTTCCTTAATAAAGCGAAGATCGGCAAATTCTTTAATTTGCGCATCACGGCTTACGTTGACATTTTTATAATGATAATCTCCTTCATTTGCACCGGCAACAGCATTAACCATTGCTTTCACAGCTTGATCGGCATATACTTCCACATCCTTATGAATACCTACAGGGCCTACAAAGCCTGGCTCTGTTCCGAGCTGCTGAATGACCTCTTCATGTGTGGCAAGCTCTACAACTTCTGCATGAAGCAAGTTTTTCACTTTAATATCGTTAACTTCATGATCCCCTCTTACAAGCACTAAGACAAAACGGTCATCAGCTTTAAACAGTACTGACTTAATGCACGCTTCAGCCGAAACCTGTAAGAACGCAGTCAGTTCTTCGATTGTTTTCACGTTAGGCGTATGAACCTTCTCTAGAGCTTTAGGCTCTTCATCTGAAGGGACTTCCTGATAAAGAACTTCAGCCATTTCGATATTGGCTGCATATTGTGATTCATCAGAGTACGCGATGGTATCCTCTCCGATTTCAGAAAGTGCCATAAACTCATGTGTATCTTTTCCACCCATGGCACCTGAGTCAGCGATAACAGGTCTTACATTAATGCCGCAGCGGGCGAAAACATTAGAATACGCATTATACATTTTTTGATATGTTTCATCCAAGCTCTCTTCAGAAGCATGGAAAGAATAAGCATCCTTCATAATGAATTCGCGGCCTCTTAATAAACCGAAGCGCGGGCGTTTTTCATCCCTGAATTTAGACTGGATCTGGTACAGAGTCAGAGGGAGACGCTTATAGGATTTAACCTCATCGCGAACGAGTGAAGTGATCACTTCTTCATGCGTTGCCCCTAAAGCAAATTCACGGCCGTGACGGTCTTTAAGTCTCATCAGTTCAGGACCGTACGTATACCATCTGCCTGATTCCTGCCATGTCTCAGCCTGCTGCAGCGCGGGCATAAGCATTTCTACAGCGTCGATTTTTTCCATTTCCTCACGGACGATCTGCTGAATGTTTTGAATAACCTTATACGCAAGAGGCATATAGCTGTATACCCCGCTCGTATTCTGTCTGATAAATCCTGCTCTCAGAAGAAGCTGATGACTTTTTGCTTCGGCATCAGCTGGAACTTCACGGAGCGTAGGAATAAGCGTCAAGCTTTGTCTCATTTCTTCGCACCTCTGATTGATTTACTTTTCATTTACAAAAACAGCCGCTGGATATCGTTCCATGTAACGACCAGCATAAGAAGCATTAGGAAAGCGACTCCGATAAACACCACAAAGGCTTCTTTTTCTCTGTTGATCGGTTTGCCCCGAATGGCTTCTATAAATAGAAACAACAGTCTTCCGCCGTCAAGAGCCGGAATCGGAAGCAGGTTAACGATACCAAGGTTAATACTTAAAAACGCAGCAAACTGGAATAAATTAATGATTCCCGTTTTTGCCACTTGGTCTGTCATATCGTATATGCCGACAGGACCTGAAAGCATATCAATTTTAAATTGTCCTGTCACTAATTTACTGAGATTTGTTAATATCGCTTTTGTCACATCAACAGTTGATGTTGCACCATAAGCAACTGCTGAGAGAACGCCTTTCTCAGTTGGCGCGTAAGAACCAAAGCGGCCGATTGTTTTTTTGTTCTCATCTTTAACGGCTTCCGGAGTAACTGAAATGTGGAGCGTTTTGTTATCTCTTTTTACCTCAACGTCAATTTCTTTTTCCGGGTTTTCTTTTACCGCAGAGACAATGTCGGTCCAGGACCTCATCTTCTCTCCGTTAATGCTTTGAATGTAATCTCCTTCTTTTAGCCCTGCTTCGGCTGCCCGTCCGTTGTCTGTCAGCTGTCCAAGCATAGGCTCATTTGACGGAACACCCTGAATCAGCCCAAGCATCACTAAAATGACATAAGCCAATATGAAATTCATAATCGGACCTGCGGCAATCGCCTTAATTCGCTGCCACACAGGTTTGGAACCAAACTGGCGGTTATACGGCGCGATCTGAACTTCATCTCCGTCTACAATGAAAAAGGAGGTTTCACTCACACTAAAGCTGGAAAGCTCATCCTCTTTCCCCTGTTCATAGCCGGTGATCTTCATGTCATGCTCTAGGTCTGCCGTTTCCACCTCGATGATTAAAGCATCCGGGTATTTTTCCTTTTGATTGATGATGACTTTTTCAACCTGATCCTCTTTGTTAAAAAGAAGCCCGATCGTGTAGCCGGGTTTCACCTCAATCATTTCCGGATCTTCGCCGGCCATGCGGACAAACCCGCCGACCGGGAGAAGTCTGATCGTATACACTGTTTCATTTTTTTTGAACGAAAAGATTTTTGGACCAAAGCCGATCGCAAATTCACGGCACAGAATTCCCGCTCTTTGGGCTAACAGCAAATGGCCCAGTTCATGGAAGAAAACGAGCGTTCCGAAAATAATGATAAACGCTATAACTGTATTCACGAACATACCACCTTATGTGAGTATTGAATTGACGTATCCCCGGGTATCTTTGTCCACTTCCTGAATGTCTGCCAAGCTAGGCTTTTGAATAAGCTGATGGCGGTTTAATGCCTTTTCGATACAGTCTTCAATCGCTAAAAACGATATCTTGCCCGCTAAAAATGCGGCGACAGCCACTTCATTCGCCGCATTTAGCACAGTCGGCATTGTTCCTCCTATTTTACCTGATTCAAAGGCAAATTGTAAGCAGCGGAACCTGTCAAAGTCAGCTTTCTCAAAATGAAGACTGCCGATTTCCCACAGCTCGAGCCTTTTGGCGTCTGGCAATGGCAATCGGTCGGGATAGGTGAGCGCATATTGAATCGGAACCCTCATATCAGGAGTGCCGAGCTGTGCAATCACACTTTTGTCATGAAACTCTACCATGGAATGGATGATGCTCTCCTTATGTAAGACCACATCGATTTGTTCATATGGAATATCAAAAAGCCAATGCGCCTCAATCACCTCTAATCCCTTATTCATCATTGTAGCCGAATCAATCGTAATTTTTGCACCCATTGACCAATTCGGGTGCTGTAATGCATCTTCAATTGTAACTGATTCGAGCTGCTCCCGCGTCTTGTCCCGAAAACTTCCGCCGGACGCCGTAATGATAAGGCGATCAATGTTTTTAGCCTGTTCGCCTTGTAGGGCTTGAAAAATGGCTGAATGCTCACTGTCAACGGGCAGCAGCGGAACATTGTATTTCTTAGCATGTTCTTTAACTATATGCCCGGCAGTGACAAGAGTTTCCTTATTTGCAAGCGCAATTGTTTTTTTCTGTTCGATCGCCTTTAACGTAGGAATGAGACCTACACTCCCAAGCAAGGCATTGACAACAATATCGACTTCCTCCATAACTGCCGCTTCAATCAGGCCTTCTTCTCCAAGCCCGATCTGGCAATCAAATGAAAAAGAAACTTGTTTTAATTTGTGATATGTATCCAGATCACCGACAGATACAAACTTCGGCTGAAAGGCCTCTATCATCGGCACGGCCTTATCAATATTTTTGCCGAACGACATAGATACCAGCTGAAATTGGTCTTGGTGCGTACGCAATACGTCAAGAGTCTGTTCGCCGATTGATCCTGTTGCTCCTAAAAGACAAATATTTTTCAAAGTGCCACTACTCCTATTCTTTTTGCTGCATAATCAGTCTCTAATTCATATTAGACTTTTTTATGAAAAAAGGGCAAGCAGAAAGTACAAGAAAGGCATGACAAACAAAAAACTGTCAAAACGGTCTAGCACACCGCCATGCCCGGGAAGGATCTTCCCAGAATCCTTTACATCGTAATGTCTTTTCAGAGCGGATTCTACTAAATCCCCAATCTGTCCGAAAACAGACAAAAACAGTGTGATCAAAAGCAGATAGAAATATGGGATTGGCAGGTTTGCGACAAGCTGAAAAATCGTCGAAAGTACAAGTGCAATGACGATTCCGCCTACAAATCCCTCAACTGTTTTATTAGGGCTGATTTCAGGCCACAGTTTTCGTTTCCCAAGCGATTTCCCGACAAAATATGCACCGGAATCAGTCGACCAAATCACGACACAGGCATAAAAAATGTATGTCAGCCCGTGCTCATCAAGGTTTCTGATTTCAATAAAATAATGAAAACACATTCCGATGTAAATCGTTGCAAGGGTAATAAAGCCGACTTCATCAAAGGTAAAAGTGTTCTTCACCAATACTGTGTACGTCAGTAAAATCAGTACTGCGAACAAAGCCGTTTCAATTTTCGAGATACCATTCGCTTCAAAAAAAGAATATTGGCTTGGCATTAAGAACATCCATAACAATAAAAGACTGATCAATCCAGGCAGTGAAACAAGCTTAAGTTTTTTCATCCGCAGAAGCTCAAAAAGCGCTACACTGCCCATTGCATAAACTAATATGGTGAACGGCAAATTCCCGACAATAACTAAAAATAAAAATACAATTGCTGCCAGAACACCTGTCAAAATTCTTTGTTTCATGTCCACCATCCTCTAAATTCCGCCAAACCTCCGGCCCCGTTGCTGATATTCTCCTAACGCCTGCAAGAAATGATTTTCTTTAAAGTCAGGCCACAGAACGTCAGTAAAGACAAATTCACTGTAGGCAACCTGCCAAAGCATAAAGTTGCTTAGTCTAATCTCGCCGCTCGTTCGAATTAAAAGTTCAGGATCCTGCAAAGATTCAGTCATTAAATGATTAGAAAAAAGCGATTCATCAATGTCTTCTATTTTCAAAGAACCATCCTTCACTTTTTCCGCGAGTGTTTTTGCAGCAGTGACAATTTCAGTACGGCTCCCATAGTTGAGAGCAAAATTAAGGATCAGCCCGTCATTTTGCGCCGTATCCTTTACAGCCTTTTCAATGGCTCGCATTGTGTGCGGCGGCAAGGCTGATTTTTCTCCTATAATCCGGACCTGCACATTCTCCTCAACAAGTTCCGGTAGATACGTATTTAAGAACTCTTCAGGAAGCTTCATCAAAAAATCAACTTCCATTTTCGGCCGCTTCCAGTTTTCTGTTGAAAATGCGTACAGGGTCAGTACCTTGACACCCAATTCGTTAGCAAGCTTTGTTGTCCTTTTAACCACCTTCATTCCTTCGTGGTGGCCTGCAATTCGGGGGAGAGAGCGTTTTTTAGCCCAACGGCCATTTCCATCCATGATAATGGCGATGTGTTCGGGGATTTCCCCCTTAAGTATGTCTTCTTTTGTATAGCGTTCTAAGTTGGAAGCCGCAGTTTGCTGGTTCTTCCAATTTTTGAGTATGTTGAGCATGAGATTCCTCCGTCACCCAAAAAGGTTGCATTCCCTGCTGATAACCAATGTAATCAACAGTATTAACAAAAAAACCCCCTGTAAACATGAGAGGGTCTTTTCACTATTATCTATTGTACATAGTTTTTCATTAAACTTCCATGATTTCTTTTTCTTTGTCTTTTGTGACACTGTCAATTTTTGACACATATTCATCTGTCAGTTTTTGAACATCTTCATTGGAAGCACGCAGCTCATCTTCCGTGATGTCTCCGTTTTTCTCAAGTTTTTTGAGATCATCGTTCGCATCACGGCGTACATTTCGTACAGCTACTTTTGCGTCTTCAGCATATTTTTTTACTACTTTGACTAATTCTTTACGTCTTTCTTCTGTTAGCGCAGGAATCGCAATGCGAATCATATTGCCGTCGCTCGTTGGCGTTAAGCCTAAATCCGCTTTTAAAATTGCTTTTTCGATATCACCGATTGCTGACTTGTCGTATGGTGTTATGACCAGCATACGAGCTTCAGGCACGTTAATAGAAGACAGCTGATTTAAAGGTGTCTGCGCTCCGTAATATTCAACTGTTACTTTATCTAATAAAGATGGGTTCGCACGGCCTGCGCGTACAGTAGCCAATTCACGCTGATAAGCAGCAATTGCTTTTTCCATTTTTTCTTTCGTTTGTGTTAATACTTCTTTTGACACGTTATTTCCCCCTCACGATCGTTCCGATTGATTCGCCTGTCACGGCGCGTTTAATATTTCCTTCTTCCATAATAGAAAAGACGATTAGCGGAATGTCATTATCCATGCATAAAGATGATGCTGTTGAATCCATCACTTCCAAGCCGTCTTTTAGAACGTCAAGGTAAGAAAGTGATTCATATTTTACAGCTGATTCATCTTTTCTAGGATCAGCATTATACACACCGTCAACATTGTTTTTAGCCATTAAAATAACGTCTGCTTCAATTTCAGCAGCGCGCAGTGCAGCTGTCGTATCAGTTGAGAAATATGGGTTTCCTGTACCCGCAGCAAAAATAACGACACGTTTTTTCTCTAAGTGGCGTATCGCTTTTCTTCTGATATACGGTTCAGCAACTTGTCTCATTTCAATGGATGTTTGCACTCTGGACTGGATTCCGAGTGTTTCCAAGCTGTCTTGAAGAGCAAGCGAGTTCATCACTGTCGCCAGCATCCCCATATAGTCTGCAGTTGCGCGGTCCATGCCCAGGTCACTTCCTGTTTTTCCGCGCCATAAGTTGCCGCCGCCTACTACAACAGCCACTTCGACTTCAAGCTCAGCGATTTCTTTCACTTGCTTTGCAATGGATTGAATGACAGTAGGGTTAATTCCATTACCCTGTTCCCCTGCCAATGCTTCCCCGCTAAGCTTTAATACGATACGTTTGTATTTTGGTTTTTCCATAATAACCTCCAAGTGTAAACATTGCCGTTTTCTATTATGCAAGAGAAAAAAAGGTTTGTAAATATAGTTTTAAAAATAGGGAACACAAAGTGTGTCCCCTATACTGCCTGAAAAGACGCGACTTGATCGCGACATCTTTTCACCATTATTTTTTCACTTGGTTCATTACTTCTTCAGCAAAGTTTTCTTGACGTTTTTCGATACCTTCGCCAACTTCATAGCGAACGAAAGTTTCAACAGTTGCGTTTTTCGCTGCAACAACTTGTTTCACTTTTTCATCTGGGTTTTTAACGAATGCTTGGTCTAAAAGACAAATTTCTTCGAAGAATTTGTTCAGACGGCCTTCAACCATTTTCGCTACGATGTTTTCAGGTTTTCCTTCTTGAAGAGCTTGCTGAGTTAAGATTTGACGCTCATGGTCTGTTTCTTCTTCTGATACTTGGTCACGAGAAATGTAACGAGGGTTAACCGCAGCAACATGCATTGCGATATCTTTCGCAGTTTCTTCGTCAGTTGTACCGTTAAGAACAGTTAATACGCCGATGCGTCCGCCCATGTGAAGGTAAGCACCGAATGCAGAGCTGTCATCTTTTGTAAGAACAGCAAAGCGGCGAAGCGTGATTTTCTCACCGATTTTAGCAACTGCACTTGTAATGTACTCTTCTACAGTAGAGCCGTTGTCCATTTTTTGGCCCATTGCTTCTTCAACATCTGCAGGAGTGTTTGCAAGAAGGTGGTCAGCTAATGTGTTAAGAAGCTCTACGAAGCCTTCGTTTTTCGCAACGAAATCAGTTTCAGAGTTTACTTCTAAAATAACACCTTTGTTGCCGTCAGTTTTAATCAGAGTTGAACCTTCTGCTGCGATACGGTCAGCTTTTTTCGCTGCTTTTGCAATTCCTTTTTCTCTAAGAAGGTCAATTGCTTTGTCCATATCTCCATCAGTTTCAGTTAACGCTTTTTTACAATCCATCATACCCGCGCCAGTTTTTTGACGCAGTTCTTTTACTTGCTGTGCAGTAATAGCCATTTGTATTCCTCCTTATATGTTTAAACAAGATATGTATCATGACATTTTTCTTGAAAAAAGGTGATAAAAGGCAGTCCCTCTTATCACCTTTTGAATAGGTTACGCAGTTGTTGTTTCAGTTTCTGGTGCAGTTTCTTCAGCAACTTCCGCTTCTTCTTCGCCTTGCTTCGCTTCTAAGATTGCATCTGCCATTTTAGAAGTTAGAAGTTTAACAGCGCGGATAGCGTCATCGTTCGCAGGAATAACAACATCGATTTCATCAGGATCACAGTTAGTATCTACAATTCCGATGATAGGGATGTTTAATTTGCGAGCTTCCGCAACAGCGATGCGCTCTTTGCGAGGATCGATGATGAACAATGCATCAGGAAGATCCTTCATTTCTTTAATTCCGCCTAGGAATTTTTCAAGACGCTCTAATTCTTTTTTCAATTGAACGACTTCTTTTTTAGGAAGTACTTCAAACGTACCGTTTTCTTGCATTTTTTCAATGTCTTTAAGACGTTTAATACGTTTTTGGATTGTTTCAAAGTTTGTTAATGTACCGCCCAACCAGCGTTGGTTGACATAGTACATGCCAGAGCGTTGAGCTTCTTCTTTAACAGAATCTTGAGCTTGTTTTTTTGTGCCGACGAAAAGGATTCTTCCGCCTTCAGCAGCAAGATTTTTAGTGAAGTTGTAAGCTTCCTCTACTTTTTTGACTGTTTTTTGAAGGTCAATGATGTAGATTCCGTTACGCTCCGTGAAAATGTAACGCTTCATTTTTGGGTTCCAACGGCGTGTTTGGTGACCGAAGTGAACACCAGCTTCAAGCAATTGCTTCATAGAAATGACTGACATGTTATTTCCTCCTAATATAATGGTTTTTTTCCTCCGCTTAGGTCATTTTTGTGCAGAACTGCCGCCTGCAGCACCCTCTGCATAAATCGTTAAGCGTGTGTATTTAACACCAAGACATAATATAACACAGCTTTATGCGACAATCAAGAATCCTTTACAGCTTTGGAGCGAAATTTTAAAAATAGCTCGATTTCTGTCTTTCCGCTCTTCAATTTCTGAGCAATTTCACCAGCTGAATATCCCTGTTCATATAATGCCATAACTTCATCTTCAAATGATCGGGCATCGCTGTTTACGTTCTCTTCCGCCCTCTCAACCTCGTTGATCAGACCTTCGATATGCTCGGGAAGAGTGTTGTTTTCTTCCTGAACAGCACCTCGCTCTGAATGTTGTTCAGCCTGCTGATGCTCTTCCTTCGGTTTTTCTTCAGTTTGAACAGAAGGTACATCCAAGTTGTCTATCAACTTCTCATTTTCTTCTTTTAGTTCAAGAAGAAATGCCGCAAGTGTGTTCTCCGTCTCTTCCAGCAGCTTCTTTTGCTGTTTTTCTGTTTCTTTCACAGTTGCGAGCCTCATATACAGAATAATGACAGCGTACAGAAGAACGCCGTGAAGCGTGAAGCTTAAAAGCCATAATAGTGTTGACATGTTTTTCACTCGCTAATCATGAGAATTCTTTATTGAATTACTTTTTCCAGCAGATTTTTTAATTTAAATAGTGCCTTTGAATGTATTTGTGATATACGGGACGTAGAAAGATTCAATACCTGTCCGATTTCTGTCAATGTCAATTCCTCTTTATAGAACAAACTGACCACAAGCTGTTCTTTTTCAGAGAGTTCGTGAATTTTGTCCGCAAGCTGCGCAATCAGCTCATCTTTCATGATCTTTTCTTCCGGCGGGACATTTTTGTCATCTCTGATCATGACCTGGATGTTTTCCCCGTCATCCTGATCATGAAGCTTTTCGTCAATTGACAGCAGATTTGCAAAAAAACCTTCATTCATTGTTGACACTACATCCTGTTCCGTCATTCCGAGTTCCTCTGCAATTTCTGCGGGCGATACATTCCGAAGATAGCGCTGTTCAAGCTTTTCAATCGCCGCTTCAACCTTCTTTGTTTTTTCACGCGAGGTTCTGGGCAGCCAATCCTCTTTACGAAGCCCGTCAATAATTGCACCGCGAATTCTAAACGAGGCGTAGGTATCAAATTTTAAGTCCCGGCTGGGGTCAAATTTTTCAAGGGCATCATATAAACCAAGCATACCAAGGCTCATAAGATCGTCTTTATGCACTGATTTTGGCAGTCCGACAGAAATTCTGCCTACATGATATGTGACAAGCGGCATGTAACGGCGCATTAAATCATCACCGGCCTTAGGATCTTTCCACTCTTTCCAGCGCGACCAAAGCACCTGATCTTCATAATTCAAGGATTGCATTGTTATCCCCCTAATACCTTAATTAAATCGTTTTTTCACCTTGTTTAACAGTTCGAATATGCAGCATACAGGACTTCGGTTCAAATTCTATCGTCCGGCCGCTTGAGCCTCCCGTATCTTCACTGATAATCGGAATATGATATAACGACAGCTGTTCCTTTATCGCCAAGACATTTCTCGGGCCGATCTTCATCAAATCATTCGTCATTTTAAATTTAAACATCTCTGATCCGCCGGCGAGCTTTGCTTTTAACGCAAACTTTCGGCAGCCCGCTTCTACCAGCATATCAATCGTAGCTTTTACAGCGGTATCGGCATATTTTGCCCGATTGAGTTCAGCTGTTTTTGATAACGTCGAATCCGGCAGCATGACATGGACAAGCCCCGCCGTTTGCTTTTCTTTATCGTAAAGCACCAGCCCTACACACGATCCTAAGCCAGACGTCCGGATCGAATCCGGGAAGCGGGCGATCTTCACGTCCGCAATTCCAACCTTTACAACAGCAGCCTCAGTTGTACTCATAATGAAGCACCCAAGGCGACAAAGAGCTTTTCAAATGAATCATAGTCCGGCAGCATAAACATATGCGCTTTTAGCTCCTGCTGATGGCTTTGGTCAAAAATTGACGTATCAACAACAATTGCATGTTCCCCAACCTGACTGAGCTCCATCAGACCTTCACTGATGACAGCACCGAACATATCCAGTGAAACTTCTGGAACACTCGGGTAAAGCTGGAGTTTCGTCAAATCAGCCAATGCCGTTAAATATGATCCTGCTAAAATATTGCCCAGTTCATGCAAAGCGGAAGAACTCATATGATCTTCACCCAGGTTTTCTATATCAAAATCCGGGTTGCCGATCAGCTCTCTGATAAACTGCTCCGCCTGATAAAAAGGCATTATAAAGAACATCGAGCCCGTCAAATCGCCTTCCATTCTTAAAAAGATGCTGGCGACCGGCATTTCTGCTCCGCCGAAAAAGTCTACAAGCTCATCAAACGATAGTAACTTTGCAAACGGGACTTCCATATCAATCTTTCTATTTAACAGCTGGGCCATTGCAGAAGCAGAGTGGCCGGCTCCGATATTGCCGACTTCCCGCAAAATGTCCATCTGCTCTTCTTTGATTCCATTAAAAATACTCATGTCATAACCCCTTTAAGATTAAGCTTGATCGGGCACAGCGGACTGAGATGATTCTTTATCCAAAACCGCATTTGCATCAATAATATTTAAGAGCCTGTTCTCTTGTTTTACAATCTGTTTAATTGACACATACGTGTCTTTTTGAACACTTTCCGGAGCGGATTCTATTTCACTTTCATGTACTGTTATGACATCATTTGCTTCATCCACAATCCAGCCGACTTCAATATCACGATAAGCAATAATGATAATTCGTGTTTCATCGGTAATTTCATACTCAGGCAAGCTGAGACGCTTTCTTAAATCAATAACCGGAGTCACCACGCCGCGCAAATTGATCACTCCGCAAATATAAGATTCAACGCCTGGCACTCTCGTTGGCTTTTGCCATTTCTCAATTGATTTCACCTGAGAGACAGAAATGGCATATTCTTTGCCATTTACCATAAAGACAATCATTTTTTCACCTGTTTTAATTTCTGCAGTCATGTGAGACACCTCCTCGTATGGTTAAATAATCAGTGCATTACAATCGATAATGAGCGCTACTTCTCCGTCTCCTAAAATAGTAGCTCCGGAAATTGCAAAGACGTTTGTTAAATAATCTCCGAGTGATTTCAGCACAACTTCCTGCTGGCCAATAAAGGAGTCCACCACAAATGCAGTAGGTTTGTCGCCTTTTTTCACGACAATGATATGGAGCTGTTCCGCATCTTGTCTTGTATCTTCTATTTTAAACTCTTCTTTTAAATAAACGACAGGGACAATATGCCCTCTAAAATCGATTACTTCACGATCATGCGTTTGCAGAATATCTTTTCTGTCTATAACTGCTGTTTCAATTATAGAAGAAATCGGAATCGCAAATGTCTCTTCTTCCAATTTGATCAGCAGAACTGAAATAATGGACAATGTAAGCGGAAGCTGAATGCTGAATAGTGATCCTTGTCCTTCTGCAGATCTCACACTGACTGAACCGCCGAGTGACTCGAGTTTATTTTTCACAACATCAAGCCCGACACCCCGCCCGGAAATATCCGAAATTTGATCAGCTGTAGAGAACCCCGGAGCAAATATCAATTCATAAATTTCATTGTCTTCTAAAGTTTCAGCTTCTCTTTCTGTAATGACACCGCGCTCAAGCGCTTTTTCAAGGATTTTTTTGCGATTAAGGCCTGCCCCGTCATCCTCTACTTCAATAAAGACGTGATTTCCGCTGTGATAAGCTTTCAGCACAACTTTTCCAGACTCAGGTTTTCCTTTTTGTAAACGTGTTTCCGGAGACTCAATTCCATGGTCAATACTGTTTCTGATTAAGTGAACGAGCGGATCTCCAATTTCATCAATTACTGTTCGATCAAGTTCTGTTTCCGCGCCGATGATGGAGAGTTCGATTTTTTTATTCAGCTCTTTTTGAAGCTGGCGAATCATTCTTGGGAAACGGTTAAAAACGGTTTCAACCGGAACCATTCTCATATTGAGAATAATAGATTGCAAATCGCCGGAAATTCTCGTCATTCGCTCGACTGTTTCAGTCAATTCATTGTGCTCAAGCTCTTTTGCAATCTGCTCAAGACGCCCGCGGTCAATGACAAGCTCTTCAAATAAGTTCATTAAAGAATCAAGCCTGTCGATATTGACACGAATTGTTTTAGACCCGCCTGATGTATGCTTCGACTGTTCATCATTTTTAGCAGGCTGCTTTGGTTTATCCTGCTTAACAGGTGCCTGTGCAGCAGCTGGTGTATCCGCCTGAAGCTCCTCCGGTTTTTCAGCTGGTTGTATAGGTGAGCCCTGAATAACTTCAACATGCTCGACCTCTGAAACTCCGTTGATGATCTGTTCAACGTCTTCAGCCGTTTGATTCGTTAAGAAGCAAACCTGGAAGTCAGTGCCGAAATCTTCCGTCTCAAGCACTTCCGCACTCGGTATTGTTTTGGCTACTTCTCCGATCTCATTGAGCTTCTCAAAAACCATATATACACGAACCGCTTTTAACATACAGTCTTCTTTCAGAGAAATTGTGATTTCATACCGTTTGAAACCTTGCTCCTCCGCTTCTTCTATCACTGTTCGTTCAAACTCATCATATCCCCAATCAGATGCTGAACCCTTCGATACAGCAGTTTCCGCCGAAGCAGCAGTCTCAGCATGCGAACCGTTCACGTCAAGCTTTGCGCTCACTTCAGAGATGTCTCTTTTACCATCCCCGCCGTCAATAATAGACTGAACCATTGCTTCCAGATGATCTAGGGCTTCAAACAAGATATCCATCCAGTCTGATGTAACTGCCATATCTCCGTTTCGAAAAGCATCCAATACGTTTTCAAGCAGATGGGTTAAATGGGCTAAATCCGTATACCCCATCGTTGCGCTCATACCTTTTAGTGTATGGGCAGCCCTGAATATATCGTGGACGAGCTGAAGATCTGTCGGGTCTTTCTCTAAAAGGAGAAGCTTTTCATTACATGTTTGTAAATGTTCTTTACTTTCATCAATAAAGACATCTAAATATTGATTCATATCCATTTGAATCACACCCTCTCTTTTTTCACACAGCTTGTGATGGATGCTGCGATATCTTCCACATGTTTAATTTCATGAATAAGGCCCGCCTTAACGGCTGCTTTCGGCATCCCAAATACAACACAAGATTCTTCAGACTCTGCAATGGTTTTCACATTGCCGGACGCAAGCATGTCCTTAAGACCGGCAGTACCGTCACTGCCCATTCCGGTCATAATGACCGCTACTTTTTCATAGTCTGCAAGTTTGCCGACAGAACGGAACAAGTAGTCTGCTGATGGTTTATGACGGCTTGGCGTATCGTGATTATCAAGAACGATTTTAAGACCGCCGCTGTTTTTGATAACGGATATGTTTTTTCCCCCCGGAGCTATGTACACACAGCCGTTAAGAGCTGCTTCGCCATCTTTTGCTTCCTTTACATGAATGTCAGACAGATGGTTCAGCCGATCAGCCAGAGAAGCAGTAAAGCCTTCAGGCATGTGCTGTACAACGACTACAGGCGCGTTTAAATCCTTAGGAAGCTTTGGTATCACCTTTTGAAGCGCCCTTGGTCCGCCTGTTGACGTGCCGATACAAACAATATGTCTGCCTGTTCCAGATTTTGACTGACTCAATGCAGGCTTAGCGATACGTTTAGGCTCAGGCCGAATGACCGCCGGAGCCGCAGCTTTTTGCTGGCCGGAAAGCCCAGCTGCGATGACCCGCTCAACTAACTGTTCTTTAATTTTGTATAAATCTAAAGATATAGAACCAGATGGCTTTGTGATAAAATCAAAGGCGCCTATCTCTAAACAGTTAATCGTACACTCTTTTCCTTGCTGGGTCTGGCTTGAAACCATAATGACCGGCAGCTGGTAAAGCTCAATAATTTTCCGCAGTGTGTCTGTTCCATTCATCACCGGCATTTCGATATCAAGTGTGATAACATCCGGTTTCAGCAATTCTATCTTTTTAAGTGCCTCTTCTCCGTTTCTCGCAGTTCCGATTACTTCTATCTGCTTTTCCTCGGTTAGAAAATCACTTATCATTTTTCTCATAAAAGCCGAATCATCAACTACAAGCACACGAATCAAATTAAGCCCTCCTCATTAAAAAAGAAGATAATTTCTCAATAAATGTCTGTTTTTCTTCTTTGTGTCTAGTTTCTTCTCTTTCAAACAAGGCGTCCGCTAGAAGACGGACTGACCGGCTGGCTTTTGCCTGAGGACTTTTTAATAAAAAAGGAACCTGTTCGACAACTGCTTTGCTCACGATCTCGTCGTCAGGGACTGAACCGGCAAACTGAACCGCTTCGCCTAAAAACATGTGAATGGTCCGGGAAAGGCGGGTAAAAGCGTCAAGCCCTTCCTTTTGATCACGGCACCGATTGACAGCTACTTTCATTGAAAGCTGATTTCCTGTCAAAGCTAAATGTTTGACAGCACTGTATGCATCCATAATGGCTGTAGGCTCGGGGGTTGTTATGATCAAAATGTCTTCTGCTGATAAAATAAAAGGCAGCTGGTCTTTTGATAGGCCCGCCCCCATGTCAAACAGTACATAATCGAACTGACCTAACGCATGAGAAAGCTCATTAGCAAAAAAGGTCCATTTTTTCTGGTCCAGCTGAAATATCATATCCAGCCCAGTTCCGCCAGATATATACCGAAGACCCTTTGGCCCAGTAGATATGGATTGCATAAAAGGCTTGCGCTCAGTTAGAACGTCACTAATAGTCGCGGAAGACGAGTTTCCCATTAATATATCAATGTTCCCCATTCCGATATCAAGATCAATAAGCAGTACCTTCTTGCCTTTATCCTGCAGCGCAAGAGCCATATTTAAAGTGATGTTGGATTTTCCGACACCGCCCTTGCCGCTGATGACTGCAAGTGTTTTAGCTTTCTGTGCAAAAACAATCGGCAGATCGCGCTCACGCTTCTTCATTTTCGCCCGTAAAGTTGCTGCTTGGTCAAATCTGTTCATCTGCACAGCATCCCTACAAACTCCCGCGGCGAGACTGTCTGTATATCCTCCGGCACATTCTGGCCGTTTGTGATAAACCCGGCGCCTATCTTTGATTCTGCCAGTATACTGAATACAGAGCCTAAGGAAGCAGTCTCATCTATTTTCGTAAAAATAAACTGATTGACAGGAACAGATGAAAAACGTCTGACAATTTGTTTCATATCTTCATATTTTGCAGTCGCTGACAAAACGAGAAATGACTGAATGCTGCTTTCAAAAGGAATCGTCTCTTTCAGTTCATCGATATATTGCTGTTCTCTGAAGTTTCTTCCTGCTGTATCGATAAATACATGATCATATTCAGCAAATAATTCTTTCGCCCGCTGAAATTCCTCTTTTGTATAACAGACTTCCAGAGGAGCCTGCAGCAGCTCGGCATATGTTTTCAACTGTTCAACTGCTGCAATCCGATAAGTATCTGTTGTAATAAAAGCAATTTTTTTCTGTTTTTCAAGCAGAGAAGACGCTGCTAGTTTTGCAAGCGTTGTTGTTTTACCCGCGCCCGTCGAACCAAACAGCACGATATACTTCGAACGAATGGGCTCCTGCCACTTGTCTGCTGGAGGTAGTGCCCCGCACAGTATATCCTGAAGTTTACCGGCCACGTTTTCTTCTGTCAGTCCGCCCGATTCAACAGAGAATCGCAGTATTTTTTTCATAGTACTGGTCTTAATTGATTCATTAACGCCGGTGTCTCCCAAAAGCTGTTCGGCTATTCTGAGCGGTTCAGGAAGTACGGATTGATATGCTGAAAAATCACCTGGCTCAGATTGAGCCGGAATTTGAGGGATTATCCTCTCCTCTATTTTCGGACTGCTGACAGAAGGTTTTGACGTTTGTTTCGGCTCTGCTGCCTTTTCAGCTGTTTTTTTCTCGAGAAAATCTTGATCCAATACGGCAATCACTTCAACAGCCGGTTTTTTTAAAAGCCCGAACCATTTACGCTTATTGATTTTTTTGGAATTTAGTATAACCGCTTCATTGCCTAGTTCTTTTCTGATAAGCTGTGCCGCTTCTTGCATTGAAGCAGCAGTAAATTTTTTGATTTTCATTAAATATCCACCACTCCAATGCTTTGAACTTCAACATTAGCCTCAAGCTCGTTATAAGAAAGAACAGGAAGATCCGGAAAATATCGTTCCAGAAGCTGTTTCACATACATCCTTACAGGAGGCGAGCAAAGAAGAATCGCAGTCTCTTGCCGTATTGAGAGCTGTTCGGCTTCTTTTGCAACAGAGCGCACAATGCTTTCCGACACATCTGGTTCAAGCGACAAATAGTTCCCATGTTCTGTTTGCTGTACACCGTCAGCAATTGCCTTTTCTACACGGCCGGAACAAGTGATCACTTTTAACACTTCATTTTCTTTGGCAAACTGGGCAGTAATTTGCTTAGCAAGTGCCTGTCTTGTGTACTCTGTTAAAAGATCAGAGTCCGTTGTCAGTTTTCCGTAATCGGCAAGCGTTTCAAAAATGGTTACCAAATTGCGGATTGAAACTTTTTCTTTTAACAGTTTAGCCAGCACTTTCTGAATATCTCCGACAGATAATGGATTTGGCGTAACCTCTTCCACCAGGACCGGATACGTTTCTTTCAAATGATCAATAAGCTGTTTCGTCTCCTGTCTGCCGATTAATTCATGAGCATGCTGCTTAATTTTCTCTGTAATATGTGTTGAGACAACTGAAGCCGGATCTACAACTGTATAGCCCAGCATGTCAGCTTCATCCTTCACCGATTCGCCAATCCATTTGGCTGGAAGCCCAAACGACGGTTCTACTGTTTCGATCCCTTCAATCAGGTCGTCTTCAGGCGTAGGCGACATTGCTAGATAATGATCTAGTAATAGCTCGCCTTTTGCTACTTCATTTCCTTTAATTTTCAATCGGTATTCATTAGGCTGCAAAGCGATATTGTCTCTGATACGCACGACAGGAATGACAAGCCCTAGTTCAAGCGCCAGCTGACGGCGAATCATCACAATTCGGTCTAATAAATCCCCGCCCTGATTAGCATCCGCCAGCGGAATCAGACCATAGCCAAACTCGAATTCTATCGGATCTATATGCAGAAGCTGCACAACACTTTCGGGGCTTTTGAGCTCGTCAACTTCAGCCTCCTCCTCAAGAATCTCTTCCACTTCTTCTTTTTCCTTACCTGTTTTAGATAGCGTATAACCGCCAAAAGCAAGCAGCCCTGCAAGCGGCCCTGTTAGGAGAATACCAATTGGAGTAAACAAGCCAAGAAGCAAAATAGTTGCTGCTGTAACATATAAGAGCTTTGGATAAGCGAACAGCTGGCCTGTGATGTCATGACCTAAGTTTCCTTCGGAGGCTGCTCTTGTCACGACAATACCTGTAGCTGTAGAAATTAACAGCGCCGGAATTTGCGATACAATTCCATCTCCTACAGTCAGCATCGTAAAACGAGAGGCTGCCTCTTGTATCCCCATGCCTTGCTGCAGCATACCGATAATGATTCCGAAAATGATATTGATCATCACAATAATAATTCCGGCAATTGCATCACCTTTCACAAATTTGCTGGCACCGTCCATCGCACCGTAAAAGTCTGCTTCTCGAGATACTTTTTCACGGCGGTGTTTCGCTTCCTGTTCGTTAATCATGCCTGCGTTTAAATCAGCATCAATACTCATCTGCTTCCCTGGCATTGCATCAAGCGTAAATCTTGCCGCAACCTCGGAAACACGTTCCGCGCCCTTTGTGATGACGATAAACTGAATAATAATTAAGATAATAAATACAACAAGTCCGACTAAAACATTTCCGCCGACAACGAAGTTACCGAAGGTCTCAACAACCTTTCCTCCTTCGCCGTGCGAAAGGATCGAACGCGTCGTTGACACATTCAAGCCCAGACGAAATAAGGTCAAAAGCAGCAACAGTGACGGAAAAATCGAAAACTGCAGCGGTTCTTGCATATTCATTGTGGTGAGAAGCACGATCAACGCAAGAGAAATATTAATAATGATCAAAATACTTAACAGCCATGGAGGAAATGGTATCACCAGCATTGCCACAATGAGGACAACACTTATTAAAACGGATAAATCTCTTGTTGACATGCTGTTTTTTCTCTCCTTTTGAATCGTAAAATTCAATTTACTTTTTGTTTCGTTTTAAATACATAAGCCAAGATTTCTGCCAAGACTTTAAAAAACTCTTCCGGCACTGCCTGGTCAATTTCAACCTGATCATATAACGCACGGGCAAGCGGCCTGTTTTCTACCATCATGACATCATGCTCTTTAGCAATCTTCCTTATTTTTAATGCAAGGTGGTCAACACCTTTTGCAACAATGTAAGGGGCGTCCATTTTTTCTTCGTCATATTTAAGTGCGATCGCATAGTGAGTCGGGTTTGTGATGATGACATCAGCTTTCGGCACTTCCTGCATCATCCGCCTCATCGCCATTTCCCGCTGTCGTTGCTTAATTTTAGACTTAATAATCGGATCTCCCTCAGATTTTTTGTACTCATCTTTTATATCCTGCTTTGACATTTTGATATTTTTCTCATAGTCAAATCTCTGATACAAATAATCGAGTCCGGCAAGAATCAACAAAGCCCCTGCTCCGCTCAGCCCCATCCACAGGGTGAGTTTTGAAACAAAGGAAAGTGCCTCTTCAGGTGTCAGAAGCGGGAGGCGGAGAATTTCTCCATAGTGCATCCAAAGCACAACAAACGCCGCAAACCCTACAACAGCAATTTTCAAAATCGATTTAAGCAGCTCTACAATCGCCCTCATGCTGTATATCCGTTTAAAGCCTTTAATCGGATCCAATTTTTCAAGCTTAGGCTGGATCACTTCCGTAGAAAATAAAAATCCCACCTGCATATAGTTGCTTACAACTCCTGCAACAAGGGCAACAAGCAGAATCGGAGCAAGTACGATGCCAGTATCCTTTAATAAGCTGATAAACAGGATGTGCACATTTGATTCTGAGAGCTTCATTGTGAGTGACTCCGTGTAAAATGTCTCTATAAATGACAGCAGCCTGTTTCTCATATACGGGCCGATCGCAATAAACGAAAGGAAGATGACTAATAATGAAACGGCGGTATTCACATCAGAGCTTTTTGCAACCTGCCCTTTTTTTCTAGTATCCTTCCGTTTTTTCGGAGTGGCTTTCTCTGTTTTTTCTCCCGCAAAAAATTGGAGGTCAATTCTTAGCTTCATTAAGAAACACCGACCAATGCTAAAAGATTCCGCATCGTTTCAATCGTTAAGCCGAAAACATTCCGAACAACGACGAAGATAACGGACATACACACGATGAGCATGATAAAACTGACAGCAATCTTTAAAGGCAGACCGACGACAAATACATTTAATTGCGGAACTGTCCGGGCCACGATGCCTAATGCAAGATCCACAAGAAACAAACTGGCCACAACCGGCGCCGACATTTGAAATGCGATAATAAACATTGCATTAAAGCTTTTGGCGATAAGATAAGCAAACTTTTCATCGCCAAAATTCGGAAATGCCTGATCAACCGAAATATACTGAAAGCTGTAATAAATACCGTCCAGCAGCAAATGATGCGCATTGACACTCAGCATAAACAAAAGAGCCATCGTATAGATAAACTGGCCGATCAATGGACTCTGTGCGCCCGTTTGCGGATCGATAACATTCGCAATTGAAAAACCCATCTGAAAATCAATAAACGAACCGGCTATCTGAACAGCAGCAATCATCATATAAGCAATCAAACCAAGACACAGACCCACCAAAGCTTCTTTAAACGCCAGCAGCATATATTGCTCGTCAACCTCCAAAGACGGAGGTTTATCAATCGTGCTGAAGCAAATGACTGCAAGAAAAAAAGCGAATCCGATACGATGAACAGCCGGAACGTTTCTGTGGCCGTATAGCGGAACCGTTACAAAAAAAGCAGAGATTCTAATAAAAACCAATAAAAAAGCAGGAAATAAATCAATAATCGAATTCATCACTGTATTACCCTGCAAAACGATTTAAATTAGAAAACAGCTCTGTTGTGAACGAAAGGATGGTCGACAGCATCCATGGCCCGAAAAAAATCAGTGCCAAGAGGACTGCCACGATTTTGGGAATAAACGCCAAAGTCTGTTCCTGGATTTGAGTTGTCGCCTGAAAGATGCTGACGATTAATCCGACCAATAAAGCGATCGCAAGCAGAGGCGCGCTGATCATCAGCGTTACATATACGGCTTTTTCCGCCATAGAAATTACAAATTCTGAATTCACGTTTAGCACCTACCCTAAAAGCTCTGAAGCAAAGATTTCACAATTAAATACCAGCCGTCTACTAAAACAAAAAGTAAAATTTTAAAGGGCAGAGAAATCATTACTGGAGGGAGCATCATCATCCCCATTGACATCAGAACGCTCGCCACTACCATATCAATAATTAAAAAGGGGATAAAAATCATAAAGCCTATTTGAAACGCTGTTTTGAGCTCCGAAATGGCAAAAGCGGGAACCATCGTTGTAAGAGGAATATCTTTTAATGATTCGGGTTTATCCATTTTCGCGTAATTCATAAACAGTGCCAAATCCTTCTGCCTTGTGTGCTTACTCATAAATTCTTTAATCGGTTCCTCAGCTTTTGTATACGCTTCGTCCAAACTGATTTTATTGTCCATCAATGGTGTCAGCGCTTCTTTATTAATCTCTGAAAAAGTAGGAGCCATAATAAAAAATGTTAAAAATAGCGCGAGGCCGATAAGGACCTGGTTGGGCGGCATTGATTGCGTCGCCAGTGAAGTTCTGACAAACGACAGAACGATGACGATGCGGGTAAAACAAGTCATAAGAATCAATATTCCAGGCGCCACTGAAAATACAGTTAACAATAATAGTAATTTAACAGTTGAACTGACGTTATCCGGATCGCTTGAACTGAAAATATTTATAAACTCATTCATAATGACGTGGGCCTTTCTTTTTTCCTTCTGAACGGTTTTGCTTTAACTCTTCAAGCTGCTCTTTTAATGCTTTTGAAAATGAAGGCAGCTTTTGCTGCGGCTGATTCTCAGAACCCTTTAGGGGTTTGACAAGCTTTTGCCACTCTATTTTGCTTGACATCGCCTCTTCATGCTGGCTGAGTATGTCTTCGATTTCCTTCTCATCCTCAATTTCTTTAAGGAGCTGGATCGTCTCTCCTACCCCAACGACGAGAACACTGTTGCCGACTTTAATCAATTGAATAGATCGGTTTTGGCCAACCGATGTTCCGCCGATATTTTCAACATATTGAAAAGGCTTTAGCAGCCGGTTTCTTTTGTTCATAAGCTTAACAAGCCCGTAAATCAGCGCGATGACAAACAATAAAGCGAAAATCATCTTCACAAAGTCAAAAGCTGAAACAGAAGGAGCAGCAGCTCCCTCCGTCTCATCAGCAGTTTGTGTCGTTTTTTCTTTCTTTTGCTCTGGCTTATCTGCGGTCTTTTCCTCTTTCTTTTGAAACCATTCGTTTACAGTTGAATCATCAGATGCCGCCGCATCAGCAGCAAGCGGATGCACACTGAATAAAATGAAAAAACATATAAAAGCAATGAAACATTGACTCTTTTTCAACAGTCGTACACCCTTTAGCTTAATGTTTTGTTGATTGCTTCAAGCACACGGTCCGCCTGGAAAGGTTTTACGATAAAATCCTTAGCGCCGGCTTGAATAGCATCGATAACCATTGATTGCTGTCCCATGGCAGAACACATAATAATTTTAGCTTGAGCATCAATTTGTTTAATTTCTTTTAGTGCAGTAATACCGTCCATTTCTGGCATTGTGATATCCATTGTAACTAAGTCAGGAGAATGCTCTTTAAATTTTTCTACAGCCTGAGCGCCATTTTCGGCTTCTGCCACTACGTCAAAACCGTTTTTTACCAAAATATCTTTGATCATCATTCTCATAAATGCTGCGTCATCTACAATTAAAATTCTATGTGCCATAATTTTTTTCTCTCTCCTCGTGTTTCTTTATTTTAAATTATTAATGCGTTCTGCCTGGCTTAATATGTCAGTGACCCTTACTCCGAAGTTTTCCTCAATGACCACGACTTCGCCTTTGGCGACGATACGCTGATTCACTAAAATATCTACCGGCTCACCGGCTAATTTATCAAGCTCAATAATACTTCCGGCTGAAAGTTCTAAAATTTCTTTTACGCTTCTTTTCGTTCTGCCGAGTTCAACAGTGATTGAAAGCGGGATATCCAAAAGCATATCCAGATTGTTTATAGGAGCCTGTGTGCTCTCATTTGGATCAAATGATGAAAATTCCACTGGTGAAACTTGAACAGGCGCGGCTTTCTTCGGTTTCCCCTGCCTTTTAGCCGGCGCTTGCTGCTGCGGTTCGTTCCGCGGCTCGGGCATCACAGGCTCTTTCGGCTGTTCATATGTAACCTCAGGCTCCGGCGTTGTTTCTTCAACTGGACTTTCCTCCGTGTTCATAAGGCTCGATATCAAATCTTTAGCAAATGTCAGCGGATATAGCTGCATGATGTTAGAGTCTATTAACTCGCCCACCTTCAAGCGGAAAGAAACTTTAACCAGCATTTCATCAGCAGGAATACGGTCTGTTCCTTTTTCTTCATTTACATCAAGCAGTTCTACACGCGGGGGTGAAATATCAATTTTTTTACTGAATACAGTAGACATTGACGTTGCTGCCGACCCCATCATTTGGTTCATCGCTTCTTGAACCGCGCTCAAATGGATCTCTCCAAGTGAAGGATCTGCACCTTTCCCGTCTCCCCCGATCATTAGGTCCGCAATAATCGCTGCGTCACTTTGTTCGACGACTAGCAGGTTGCTGCCGCTGAAACCTTCCGTATAATTCACTTCAATTGCAACATACGGTTCAGGAA
Source organism: Bacillus sp. PK3-037 (assembly GCF_054161355.1). Classification (NCBI taxonomy): domain Bacteria; kingdom Bacillati; phylum Bacillota; class Bacilli; order Caryophanales; family Bacillaceae; genus Bacillus; species Bacillus sp. PK3-037. Next base: position 2,402,439 of record NZ_CP096408.1, read on the forward strand.
ACGCATCACTGATTTTGCTTCTTGGGATGACGGTTACGTTTGGAGTCGTAATATCAACTTTTTGATTTAAAAGCGTGGATAAAGCTGTCGCTGAACTGCCGAATGAAATATTTCCGATTTCACCGATCGCATCACGCTCCATGTCCGATAAGTCATGCACTTCCGTAGCCTCAGGCTCGTCAGGTGTGCTGCTCGTGCCGTTAAGAAGCGCGTCAATCTCATCTTGAGATAATCTGTTATTCTCCATCTTGTTCACCTCTTATGTCGTGGTCTAAAATTTGCACTGCCTGTTTTCGATTCACCCGGCCGGCTTGTCCTAAAAATTTCGGCTTATCTCCGACCAATACAGTAAGAGGATCTGTTACTGATTTGTCCAAAGTTATGCAGTCTCCGACTTCTAAACTTAAAAACTCTTCTATTGTCAGTTCAGATGTGCCGAGTTCGGCCACGACAGGTATTTGTGCTGTCATGATACGTTTTTCAAGCGACTTTGTTTCCTCAGGTTTCGGTTCATTTCTTTCTGATTGCATCCAATAATGGACCGAAAGCTTTGGTATGAGCGGCTCGAGGACAATATGCGGGATACAAAGATTAATGACACCGCTGATTTCGCCGATTTGTGTGTTGAGTGAAATAACAACAACCGTTTCGTTAGGAGATACCATCTGAACAAATTGCGGATTCACTTCAAACTCAGTCATTTCGGGTTCAATATCAGCAATGGACTGCCAAGCTTCTTTATAATTTCCCAGTGCATTTTCGAATAAATTAGAAATAATTTTTGTTTCAATTTCTGTTAAACTATCAACCTTATTATGACTGATCCCGATGCCCCCCAACACACGATCCATCATCGTATAGGCAATTGTCGGGTTAACCTCCATCATAATTCTGCCTTCCATCGGATGGACATCGAATAAATTCAGGATCGTCATATTCGGTATGGATCGGATAAATTCTTCGTATGGAACCTGATCAACAGAGCTGACCGATATATGGATATACGTTCTGAGCTGAGCAGAAAAGTGAGTTGTAAGAAGTCTTGCAAAATTGTCATGAATTCTTGTTAAACTGCGGATTTGGTCTTTAGAGAACCGCAGCGCGCGTTTGAAATCATAAACCTTCACTTTTTTCTCTTTTTCTTCTTTTTTCAGCTTTTCAGCATCCATTTCACCCGTTGATATTGCAGAAAGCAGTGCATCTATTTCATTTTGGGAGAGAACTTCTCCTGACATTTTCCTCACCTCCGTATTCTGTCAAATTATGCTTTATTGCAGATTAAAAGAGGTAATATACACTTTTTCTACTTTTCCTTCTTGGAGGTAGCTATTCACTTTATCTTTTAGTTCCTTCTTAAAGGTTTCTTTTCCCTTGTCTCCCTCAATCTCATCAGCATTCGTATCAGCCAGCAGTGATATAACAGCATCTTTCACTTGAAAATCACGTTTTTCAAGCTCTTCTTTTGATTTATCAGAGTCAGTTTCTAGTTTAATCGCTAAGCGAATAATGTTATCGGACTTTAAATTCGTTGTGATTTCTGCTACATCAACAGAAGATGCAACGATTTCATCAATACTTCGTTTTGCCTCACTTTTTTCGGACTTTCCGCCTAAAATAAAATAAGCCGCCGCCCCGAGAGCACCAATTACGATAAGAATAATTAGTAAAATGATCAATAATTTTTTCTTCATTCCGGTTCCTCTATTCCATGGTCCATTGAAAATATTTGTATTTTTTGATAGAAAGACACAATCTTCTCCAGAACAGCTTCTTCATCTTCTTTTACTACAAACTTCTTACCGTTCGACAGTGTGATTGTAGTATCCGGAAAGCATTCAATCTGTTCAATAAATAACGCATTCAGCGTAAAGGGCTGCCCATTTAAACGGGTTACTTTAATCATAAAACAGCGGAGAAGCGATTACTCGCCTCCCCTCCCTCCTTAACGTTTAAGGTTAACCAGCTCTTGAAGGATTTCATCCGATGTCGTAATAATCTTGGAGTTTGATTGGAATCCGCGCTGAGCAACAATCATTTCAGTAAACTCGTCTGTTAAATCAACGTTGGACATTTCTATAAATCCTGACTTCAAGGCACCTGTACCGCCATCACCAGGCTGATTAGCTGCACTAGCAGTTCCAGAGTTCAAAGATTCACGATACAAGTTGCCTCCGATTTTATCTAAACCGTCACTGTTTGCAAAAGTAACAATCCCGATCTGACCGCCATCTTGTGGTTTACCGCCAGCATCAACAATTGACACTTTTCCATCAGATCCGATACTAAAGCTTTGAGCATCTAGAGGAATTTTTATTGTTCCTCCCGTCATATTTAACACATGGTAGCCGTCACCAGTCACCAATGTTCCGGTATTATCTAAATAGAAGTTTCCGGCTCTTGTGTAAGCCGTTCCATCACCTGTATCGATTTGAAAATAACCGTCTCCGTCAATCGCTAAATCAAGCGTTCTTCCTGTGCTTTGTGTCGCGCTTGTTGAATGGATGGTATCAATTGTGCCAGATGATGAACCTAAACCGATCTGCTTAGAGTTTGTTCCGCCGATTGTTGCACCAGCAGCAGAACCGCCGGCAATCGTTTGACTCACCATATCTTTAAAGGTAACCCGGCTCTTTTTGAATCCCACTGTATTTACGTTGGCAATGTTATTGCCGATAACATCAAGTTTTGTTTGAAAGTTTTTCATACCGCTGATTCCAGAATAAAGTGAACGTAACATAATATATTCCCCCAGATGTTTTTATTTAGATGATTGTCCCACAGACATGACATTCGCCGGACTGATCTCGGTCCCATCATCAAGAACGAGATAATAATTTCCTTTAGAATGTTTAACAGAGTTTACGGTGCCTGTTTTATCTGTTGCACTTTTACCATCAGTCCAAGATACTTCTTTTCCCATCCAATCAACATACGTTGTAAACGGATCTTGGTTTTCAACGAATTTAGTCATCGTCGTATTCAGATTCATCATCTGTTCCAGGCTTGAAAAAGTCGCCATCTGGCTGATAAATTCTTTGTCATCAACCGGATTAAGCGGATCTTGGTTTTGGACTTGAGTCATTAATATTTTTAAAAACTCGTCTTTTCCCAGGCTGCTGTTGCTTGCAGCGGCAGTGTTGCTTGTTTTTTCAGGCAATTTATATTCTGAGCTTATTGATGTCATTCTTCTTCCTCCAATTCAACCATTGACACTTCATCAAGCAAGTCTCCAAACTCGTTTGATTGCTTTTTCTGTCTTTGCTGCTTCTGTCCCTCTTGCTGCTGTTTCTGTTCATCAGCAAGCTGGCCATATATCGGCTGGTCTCCGCTTTGAATCGGCAATGTAAAACGGTCAACTTGGACAGCCATATTAGGCAGTGATTGCTTCAGCTGGGGCAGATGTTGTTCGAGCAGCTCTTTTGCGGATTGGCTGGATGCAATGATTTTACTCTGGAACATTCCATTTTCATTTGTCAGTTTAATTGTGACAAATCCTAAATGTTCAGGGTTCAGCCGAATTGTAAAACTGCCGGTTGACCTCCCAAAGGGTGTATATTTCATCTGCTTCCATGCACTGATCACTTGATCAGCAACGGTTTTCGTTTCGGCTGCATGCAAATCAGATGAGAGCTGCAAATCGAGTGTCTGAACTCCTCCGGTGCTCCGGTAGCCTGAAAACATCATTTGAATTCCTGACTTACTATCTATAGGCTGAATACTTACAGAGGAATCTGCCGTACTTTTATTACCTGACGTCAGAGTGTCCGGTGTAAGGGCACGTTTTGCGACATCTTGTGACGATTCGGATGATTTCGATAACAAGAAAGCTTTCAGCTGACTTTCAGCTATATTCCATTCCTTCGTCCCTTTTTGAGGAAGCACTGACATCTGTTCCATTAAGCTTTGAAAACTTTTCAGCTCTGACTTTGACATCTTATAAAGCTTTGAACTTGACTCATCTTTTGTAAATATCTGCTGTTTAAGATCCTGAATAAGCTGTTCTGATATGCCCTTTTTATCTAATGCAGAGAGAAATTCATCTCCATTTTTGTAGACAGTATGAGCTTGATGATCACGGTCAGTCATTTTATTTCCTTCTAAAAGCTGACTGATAAGCATTTGGATATGAATAAGCGTTTTATCATCTTCTGCTGATGCTTCATTTTCCTGAACTTCTTGTTCTCTATCAGACTTGAGTTCATCAGTAGCGGCATCACCAGCTGAATTCTTTGCAGTCAGAGCAGTTTTCTCTTCAGAAATGGTTTTGTCTGCAAGTATTGGCCCCATGTGCAGTTGATCAGTTCCGTCAGCCAATTTTAATTCAACTGCTTGCAGAAGATTCTGCAACATTTGCTGAGCGGATTCATCCAGTTGCTTTCCTGTTAGTTTACTTAACGTTTGCAGAAGATCGGCTTTTTGCCTGTCTTGGTTTTCAGGAGTTGCATTTAGCCAATCACTGATCTTTTTACATGCATCTTTTAAAAGCTGATCGTCAGTCAGAGTCCCATTTCCTTGTGATGAAGGTTCTTTCGAGCCGGCTTCAGACATAAGCCAATTTTGAAAAACTCCCTGGCTATTTTTGATTGTTTTAGCAGCTGTCCCTGCTGTAGTTTGCAGCCGAGGTCCGGCTAATTCAAGCAGCTTCACCTTTATTCCCCCTATTCTTGGCTGGCAGCAATTTTTTCTGTATATGTTGCCGCTTGCTCAGGAGTCATTTTTGCCAAAATTTCAGCAAGCTGCTTTTTGCTCAGTCCATTCAATATTTTCAGCGCTTCTTTTTCCTTTAATTGGGCAATGATTTTAGCAGCCTTTCCGCTGTCCATGCTTTTATAAACACTGATGACTTTATCATCAGAAGCTTTATCAGAACTTGATGAACCTTCTGTGTTATCCTTCGATGTCTTTTGTTGGTCGTCTTCCGCTGTTTTTTCAAGAGAACGAATCTTTTGATTCAGCCTGTCTATTTCAGATTTGCTTGTATCCAAATCTTTATTCAATATACTGATCTCACTTTTTTGATCCTTAATGGTTTTTTCCAGAGCCGCCGTATTACTGTTATTCTTAGCTGCTGATGATGTATCTTTTTTATCTTCGGACTCAGGAACCAATTCTTTAAGAACTGGCGTTTTGGCTGCAGCTTCCTGTATCGGCTTTAAGACATTGACACCAGCCGCCCAGAGAACAATCCCCCCTGCTATAAGCAGAAATATCAGCGGAAGGATAATGATCAGCAAAACCGATCGGAACTTACCTGATTCTTTCTTTTTGCCGGACATTACATTCGCTCCTAATGGCCTTGAATCATAAACTGCTTGATCGAAATATCGTCCATTTCTTTCATCTCTGCAGCTTTGTCTTCAAGAGCAAACATTTTAAACTGTTTTTCACGCATCTTTTCAAACTTCTTCACTTCAATATTTTTTTCTGTTAACACTTCTTGCTTTTGGTTCATTTGATTCCTTTTCATAATGACGAGCTTTTGGTAGTGATAAATGGTGTTTTCAAGATTTGAGACAAATTGCTGATAATGCCTCATCTCTTGAACGCTCATCCCGCTTTTCAGTTTGTTTTCTTTATTTTGCTCAAGCAATTCCTTTTTGCTCATATTCTCATATAGTTTCTCCGCTACAGTTTCAAATTCAGAAACTGATTGCTGATACTCAGACAAAGACTGGTCTTTTTCGTTCTCTTTTAGTTCCAGCAGCTTTTGGAATCTAAATTGATAGGCCACGTTCTATTCCTCATTTCCTGTCAAACTAGTTAATGCAGCAATACTTTCTTCCAATGATGCTGATTCTTCTGTTCCCTGCTTCAGAAATTGAATAAGCTGCGGATAAAATTGTATTGCCTCATCAATTTCTCTTGAGGACCCTCTTTTGTAAGCTCCAATATTAATGAGATCTTCAGAATTTTGATACGTTGATAAAAGTTCACGGAATTTATTCGCTGCGTCTAAGTGCTGTTTTGTCGAGATGTTTGACATCACCCTGCTGATGCTTTTTAACACATTGACGGCAGGAAACTGGCCTTTATTAGCAAGAGCCCTGTCTAACACAATGTGTCCGTCTAAGATTCCGCGAACAGTATCAGCAATAGGCTCATTCATGTCATCGCCGTCGACTAACACTGTATAAAACGCTGTGATTGTTCCGTGTTCATTTGCACCTGTTCTTTCTAGTAAACGAGGTAAAATAGCGAACACAGAGGGTGTATATCCTTTTGTCGTCGGGGGCTCTCCAGCGGCAAGTCCGATCTCCCTCTGAGCCATCGCCACCCTTGTGACAGAATCCATCATAAACATGACATTTTGCCCTTTATCACGAAAGTACTCAGCAATGGCTGTCGCCGTATATGCGGCTTTCAACCTCGTTAATGCAGGCTGGTCTGAGGTAGCAACAACTACAATTGACCGCTTCAGACCCTCTGCTCCCAAGTCTTTTTCAATAAACTCCCGAACCTCTCGACCGCGTTCTCCGACGAGTGCAATTACGTTCAAATCAGCTTCGGTCTGTTTAGCGATCATTCCCATTAACGTGCTTTTTCCGACGCCGCTTCCTGCGAAAATACCAATCCGCTGGCCTTTTCCGACAGTCAGCAGACTGTCAATAGACCTGACGCCGACACCCATTTTTTCACGGATAGGCGGGCGTTTCATTGGGTTAGGAGGTGATTGCTCCGTCGATACAGGTGAAAGTCCTTTCGGCAAAAGTTTTCCGTCGAGCGGTTCGCCAAACGCATCAATGACTTGTCCGATCAGACCGGCTCCTACCTTTACACGAAGAGATTCACCAGTGGCTTCAACAATGCTCCCAGGGGCAATGCTAGCGGCCTCTAAATAGGGCATTAACAAAATATTTTCTTCCTGAAAGCCAACAACTTCAGCTTTGATGACTTTACCTGATTGACCTTTTGCATAAATCAGGCACAGGTCGCCAATTGAGCTTGCCGGCCCCTTTGATTCGATCATCAGGCCGATCACCCGTTTTACTTTTCCATAACGCTTATACGAGTCTGTCATTTCTATGCAATCTATCAGACTCTGTGTCTTCATTGATCCGCACCCGCTTCCAGTGCTGTAAGGAGCTTATGCTTCAGTTGCACCAGCTGGGTATCAACGCTTGCATCCACTCTTCCAAAAGGAGTTTCTATATAGCATGATCCTTTTTCAGCTTTTTCATCGGCGTATAAACCTAGCCGGCATTCTTTGTAAAGAAGCTGCTGGATTTCGTCTTTATGCTGAAAAACTGTTTCATAGTAATAAGGGTCCACATATATTGATATATCGTCATATTCCTTTACTTCGTTTACCACCTGTTTCACAAGCAGGATAAAGGCCTCTTTATCATCAGATTTTTGCTGCCATACTTTTTTAGCTAACGCAACGGCAAGCTCAACGATTTCTCCGGAGGCATCTTCAAGCTTATCCTCTACAGCTTTTCTGGACATCTCTGTTATGCTGTTTGCCTGATTGAGCAGCTCAGCATACTGTTGCAAGGCTTCAGCTCTCCCTAATGCCACACCTTGTTCGAAACCTTCTGTTTTCGATTCTTCAATAAGCTGCTGTTTTTCAGCCGCCCAATCATTTTTTTCCTGCTCAATTTGACGGCGGATATCTTCCATTTGGCTGTTCGCTTGCTCGGAAATCCGATCAGCTTCTTCTTTGATCCGAGCCATTAACGCTTCCGGATTTTCTTCAGTCTGTAAAAGATGTGAATGATCGATCCGAACCTCTTGTAAAGAAAGCTTTCTTCTTTCCTGCTGTGGGGAAAAAGATGATTCTTGTTTAATGATATTAGACAATAATATCGTCTCCTCCGCCTCTTGCTATTACAATTTCACCGGCTTCTTCAAGCTTTCTGACGATGCTTACAATTCTTGATTGAGCCTCTTCTACATCCTTCAAACGTACAGGGCCCATAAATTCCATTTCTTCTTTGAATGTTTCAACCATACGCTGTGACATATTGTTGAATACAATTTCTTTGACTTCCTCGCTTGCCACCTTTAATGAAAGGAGCAGATCGTCGTTTTCAACATCACGTATAACCCGCTGAATGGCTCGGTTATCAAGGGTAACAATATCCTCAAAGACAAACATACGCTTCTTGATTTCTTCAGCAAGATCAGGATCCTGGATTTCCAAGGAATCCAATATCGTCTTTTCTGTTCCTCTGTCTACACCGTTTAACACTTCAACAACAGCCTCGATTCCGCCGGTTTGTGTATAATCCTGAGTAAATGCGGAGGATAATTTCTGTTCCAGAATCCGTTCTACTTCATTAATAATTTCAGGTGACGTTCTGTCCATTACCGCAATCCTTCTTGCGACTTCTGCCTGTACCTCAGGATTCAGCTCGGATAAAATTTGTCCGGCCTGCACAGGATCAAGGTAAGACAAGATTAAAGCCATCGTTTGCGGATGCTCTTGTTGGATAAAATTTAAAATTTGTTCAGGCTCTGCTTTTCTGGCAAAATCAAATGGTTTAACTTGCAGAGAAGAAGTCAGCCTGTTTAGTATGTTTTCAGCCTTATCTTCTCCCAGCGCCTTCTCAAGAACTTGTCTGGCATAGCTTAAACCGCCCTGAGAAATATAATCTTGGGCAATCGCTATATTATGAAATTCCTCTATAATTTCATCCTTTTTTTGATGATCGACACTTCTAACTCCTGATATTTCAAGGGTAAGCCTTTCAATTTCTTCATCGGTTAAATGCTTATATACAGAAGCTGACACATCTAAACCTAAGGAAATCATGAGAATGGCTGCTTTTTGTTTTCCTGTAAGCTTGTCTTGATCACGTCTCGCCATTTCTAATCCCTCCTAATCCTCGGCCAGCCAGCTTCTCAGCAGTTTTGCAAAGTCTTCAGGCTTATCTTTCGCCATCTTTTCAAGCTGTTTTCGTCTGACTGTTTCCTCTGTTTCATTTTCCTCTTCATTAATATCAGGCAAATTGATCGGCTCCTGAGGCACTTCGTACGTGTATTCCTCAAATTCATCCTCTTGAGCGCGTTTCTTTCTGATAAACATAATGATCAGAATGATGATAACTGCGATCAATACGCCCCCTACGATATATACCCACATTGGGATACCGGAGGATTTTTCCGTATCAGTATCAAGACTTACTTTTCCGTCAAAAGGCTGAACGGAGACAACAATTTTATTATTGATATCTTCATCAGAAAGGTTCTGGTTCTGTGTTTCATCCTTATCCAATGATGTTCTGACAACAGTTGAAAGGATTTTTTGTATATCATCCTGTCTTTCAGTTGATAGCGACGCTGTGTTTTTGGCATCAGGCGGCTCTACCATTACCTGAATCCCTAAATCCCTTACCTTATAAGGGCTTTCAGCTATTTCTTTATGGATTCGGTTAACCTCGTAATTGATTTTATTACTGCTTTTTTCGTAGTTCCCACTTTCGGTATTTTCGCCGTCAGCCTGATAGTTTGTTACATCTTCATCACCGGTTCCGGCAGTTCCGCCATTAGCTGCGCCGTCTCCCTGATATGTTTCCGATACTTTTTCAGCACTGACCGCGATGCCTTCCATGTTTTCTTTGTCAACAGGCTCGACGATGTCTTCTGTGCGATTTTCTTTTGTAAAGTCAATATCAGCCGTGACAGAAACAACAACTTTGTCCTGCCCCATCATCGTTCCGAGCAATGACTGAACATGCTTTTGAATGTCTTTTTCAACTTGGGATTTAACTCCCTGCTGCGAAGAATAACTATCAGCGTAGGACCCTGAACCGCTGTCTGTTTTGTCATAGTATGTAGAGTTCTGGTCCATGATGACGATGTTATCTTCTTTTAAATTCGGCACACTTTTTGATACCAGATGATATAATCCGTTGACCTGGCTTTGGTCCAGAGTGTATCCAGGCTGAGTCTGCAGGACGATTGAAGCAGATGCTGCTGATTGCTCTTCACCGACAAAGACAGCGTCTTTCGGAAGGTTAATCATTACTTTTGAATTTTTGATACCGTCCATTTCATTAATCAGATTGGATAGTTCCGTTTGTGTGGCTTTGACTTTCACCATATCAAATTCATTATCTGTTAAACCAAAGCCGGCGTTCTGTCCAAAAAATGAGTAATCAATTGATCCGGTTTTAGGAAGCCCTTCTGCCGCCAGCTGAACTTTCAGTGAATCAACCTGATCTTCCGGAACCTTAATGACCGTACCGCCATTTGAAAGTTCGCTAGGCACTTTTTTTGCATCCAATTCCTCTTTGATCTGTCCGGCTTCTTCAGCTGACAAATCTTTGTACAGCGGCGCCATTTTCTGATTAGAAGAAAAAATACTGATAATAATGGCAAGAATGATAATTGCCGCTAAAGCACTCATCATTAAAACCTTTTGTAATTTAGATCTGTTTTTCCAAAACTCACTCGTTTTGTTTTTCATTTGCATTAGAGTACGATTCATGTTAACCCCCGGTCATTCCACTCTTTCTCTTTCTCGTCAGACCCCCTACATTTGCATTCTCATAATCTCCTGGTATGCTTCCACAGCTTTGTTGCGGAACTCAGTTGCAGCAGTCAGAGAAATGCTTGCTTTTTGAGCGGCGATCATGACCTCATCAAGATTCACATCTTTTCCTGCAGCCAAGGCATTAGTCATATTGTCAGAAGCTACTTGGGACTCATTTAACGAACTTATAGAGTTTTTTAAAAGCTCCGAAAAGCTTGTTTGATTTGAAGAGTCTGTTTTTTGGCTATTGTTTAATTGATTTGTTGCATTTTGAGTGTTTTGAGTATTTTGAACCTGAAAAGGAGAAATTGCATTGATCACATTCATCACCTTACTTTCCGATTTCTAGAGCCTTCATCAGCATTCCCTTTGAGGCATTCATCGCTGTGACATTGGCCTCATATGATCTCGTACTGCTGACAAGGTCTACCATTTCTTTTAATGGATCAACATTCGGCTTTTGCACATATCCTTCATCGTTTGCATCAGGGTCAGTCGGATCATAGACCAGATTAAAATCAGAGTTATCTTCAGTGATTTTTGTAACCTTTACCCCATTTCCGACATTGCCGCTTCCGCTCATTTTAGAATTCAAAATCGACGAGAACGATTCACCTTTTGACTGAAGCGAAACCATTTTCCTTCTGTAAGGCACCCACTCACCGTTTACCTGCTTGGCTCTTGTCGTATCCATATTCGCCAAGTTAGACGATACAGCATCCATTCTGAGGCGCTGAGCTGTTAAAGCTGATGCTGAAACATTTAAGCTTTGAAAAGCTGTCATTATTTTCCTCCTGTTAGCACGGTCTTCAGAGAATTGAATTTGCCGTTCATTCTTTCAACTAAAGCTTGATAGTTAATCTGATTTTCAGCTAGTTCTGTCATCTCTTTGTCAACGTCAACGTTATTTCCGTTTTGCTGATAAGATGTATCTCCGCTCGTTACAATTGAATAATTTGAATCAGAATCAGAAAAATCAACATGCCGATAGTCTGTTTTTATAGATTCGAGACGAGAGGATTCTTGATCTAATAAATTTTGGAAAGAGACTTTTTTTGCCTTATAGTTCGGTGTATCTATATTAGCAATATTATTAGTTATGACTTTTTGCTTAATATTCGCTCTGCCCAAGGCATTTTCAAGATTTTGTATCGTTCCAGAAAATAAGCTCAAATCCACTTACCTCCATTTCAGTTTTTTTCACCCTCAATATCCTTGTCGAGATTTGTAAAACCATATGCTTATTGTAAGAAATAACAGGCATAAAGTCTATGAAGTTCGTGTAAAAAAATGTCCTCATATATATCTATTTTACAACTAGGTACATAGTCCTAGATTATTTGAACTATGTTTTTTACATTTATATAAGGCTGAAAATAGCTTAATTTCTGTATTTTCCCCATTTATTTCGTCATTTTTCTGTTTTTATGAAGAAAATAATAAACTTTATTAAAATTATTACAAAGAAAGACTTTTCGCCCAGGAAATAAAGCTTATTGATTTCCTTTATTTGAATGAAAAAAAGAACCCCTTAAAAAGGGGTCTTTTTTATTAATGGGATTTCAGATTTTCTAATTCAATGAGGAATTTGTTGTTGAGCACTTTGATATAAGTACCCTTCATTCCTAATGATCTTGACTCAATTACACCGGCGCTTTCAAGCTTTCTGAGTGCGTTAACAATAACTGAGCGGGTAATGCCGACACGGTCTGCAATCTTACTTGCAACAAGGAGACCTTCGTTTCCGTCAAGCTCTTCAAAGATGTGTTCAATTGCTTCAAGCTCACTATAAGAAAGAGAGCTGATTGCCATTTGTACGACTGCTTTGCTTCTTGCTTCTTCTTCAATTTCTTCTGCTTTTTCTCTCAGAATTTCCATTCCGACAACTGTAGCGCCGTATTCAGCAAGAATTAAATCATCATCATTAAATTGATCCTGTAGACGTGAAAGAATGAGTGTACCTAATCTTTCTCCGCCTCCGATGATCGGCACAATTGTTGTTAAACCAGCTTGGAACAAGTCTCTGTTTTCAACAGGGAAAGCAGTATACTCACTGTTGATATCCAGGTTAGAAGATGTTTCAGGGATGTTGAACAGATTCTTCGTATATTCCTCTGGGAATTGACGATCCTCAAGCATTTTTTTCATACGGTCATTTTCAATTTGCTGGTTGATAGAGTAGCCGAGAAGTTTTCCTCTGCGGCTTACAACGAAAATATTGGAATCAATTACATCCCGAAGCGTTTCCGCCATTTCTTTAAAGTTAACCGGTTTCCCTGCCGCAGCTTGCAGCATGGAGTTAATAATTCTTGTTTTTTGTAATAAAGCCATGATAAATGATCCTCCTAAACATTCCTCTTATTAAATTTTCACAATATAAATTGACTTAAATCTTTGTTTTTAGCTATCGTTCCGAGTTTTTCTTCCACATACTGCGGTGTAATCGTTATTTTCTCCATTGTTACATCCGGAGCTTCAAAAGAGAGATCTTCTAACAGACGTTCGAGTATTGTATGAAGGCGTCTCGCACCGATATTATCTGTTTCCTGGTTCACATGATAGGCGACTTCAGCAATCTTATGAATAGCTTCGTCAGAAAATTCAAGAGATATACCCTCTGTCTGCAATAATGCCTGATATTGTTTCAAGAGCGCGTTATCGGGTTCAACCAAAATTCTCACGAAATCGTCAACCGTCAGTTTGCTCAGTTCTACACGAATTGGAAAACGCCCTTGCAGTTCAGGAATCAGATCAGACGGTTTGGCCATATGAAATGCTCCCGCTGCAATAAACAATACATGGTCTGTTTTAACTGAACCGTATTTAGTGACAACGGTAGAACCCTCAACGATTGGGAGAATATCACGCTGAACACCTTCTCTTGATACATCAGCTGAAGATGACGCGCCACCGTTTTTTGCAATTTTATCAATCTCGTCGATAAAGATAATTCCGCTCTCTTCTGCCCGATGGACAGCTTCCTGGCTGACTTCATCCATATCGATGAGTTTGCTTGCCTCTTCATTCGTCAGGACTTTTCTGGCTTCTCTGACTGTCATTTTACGGCGTTTCTTTTTCTTTGGCATCAATCCGCTCAGTGCATCCTGCATATTCATGCCCATCTGCTCCATACCCGAGCCCTGCAGCATGTCAAACATAGAAGGCTGCTGCTCTTCAACTTCTACAGTAACATAGTGGTCTTCGAGCTCTCCTAATGCCAGCTGATGAGCCATGCGTTTTCTTTTTTCTTCAATGTTTGCTTCTTCCTGGCTTTCCGTTTCGTCCTCGCCGTTTGGCTGGCTGCCGCCGAAAAACATTTCAAACGGGTTTTTAACGCCTGATTGTTTTTTCTTCCCTGGAACTAACAGGCGAACAATGCGTTTGTTTGCATTTTCTTCTGCCTGCTCCTTCACTTCGTTGATTTTTTCTTCCTTTATAAGACGAACAGAAGTTTCCACAAGGTCTCTGACCATTGATTCAACGTCTCTGCCTACATAGCCGACTTCTGTAAATTTTGTTGCTTCAATTTTGATAAATGGCGCACCTGAAAGCTTAGCGATTCGTCTGGCAATTTCAGTTTTCCCTACCCCGGTAGGCCCCATCATTAAAATGTTTTTCGGAACGACCTCGTCTTTCAGCTTTTCATCCAGGAGACTTCTTCTATAGCGGTTTCTTAATGCCACGGCGACAGCTTTTTTAGCGTTTTGCTGACCGACAATGTATTGGTCTAACCGATCTACAATCTGTCTTGGTGTTAACGGTTTTTTTTCCATGCGCCTCAAGTCCTTTCTATTCAAGCTCTTCCAGTATGATTTGATCGTTCGTGTATACACAAATTTCGCCCGCTGTTTCCAGCGCAGCTCTAGCAATCTCACTTGCAGTCATGCTCTCCCCGGCATGCTTTTTCAGCGCTCTTCCGGCTGCCAAAGCGTAATTGCCGCCTGATCCAATAGCCAGAATGCCGTCATCCGGCTCGATAACCTCACCAGTTCCCGATACGAGAAGCAAAGTATCTTGATTCATAACGATCAGCATGGCTTCAAGCTTTCTAAGCACTTTGTCGCTTCGCCATTCCTTTGCAAGCTCAACAGCAGCCCGTTTTAAGTTGCCATTATATTCTTCAAGTTTCGCTTCGAACTTTTCGAATAGAGTGAAAGCGTCTGCAACAGATCCCGCAAATCCTGCGAGAACCTTGCCGTTAAACAGTTTTCTTACTTTTCTCGCAGTATGTTTCATGACAACAGCCTGACCAAATGTAACTTGACCGTCTCCGGACATTGCGCTTCGTCCCTTATGCTGTACTGCAAAGATTGTGGTCGCATGAAAAGATGACATAAAGGGCCTCCTTTAATTTTTCTTAAAAGCTCTTGGATGGTGAGACATATATGTGTTTCTCAACATTTCCTTCGAAACGTGCGTGTATATCTGTGTCGAAGACAGATTGGAATGCCCGAGCAGTTCTTGAACGCTCCTCAAATCTGCTCCTTCGTTTAATAGATGAGTGGCGAACGTATGTCGAAGCATATGCGGATGGATATGTAAAGTGCCGGACGCTTTTTTGACAAGCCCGCTTAAAATGTGCCTAATGCCTCGGGCTGTAAGCGGTCCGCCTCTTTGATTCACGAATAATAGATCATGAGGTTCTTTTGCTTTTTTCAGCAAGCACTGTCTTCCGCTATTCATATATAAATTCAACGCTTCGCGGGCGTAAGACCCAAAAGGGATATATCGCTGCTTCTTGCCTTTCCCGTGAACAAGCACTGTATCCATAAATAAATCAAGATCATGAACACTTATGGAAGAGCATTCACTGACCCTCATTCCGGTGGCATAGAGAAGCTCTAATAGCGCTTGATCCCTCATGCCGGTCGGCTGGCTTATATCTGAAACTTCAAACAGTTCCTCAAGCTCTTTTTGATATAGAAACTTCGGTATCCGTTTCTCTTGTTTCGGCAGATGAACAAGCTGGAACGGATTATCATCAACAAGCTTTTCTCGCATCAGAAATTTGTAAAAGCTTCTCAATGCAGAAATTTTTTTGCTGATTGTTCTTCTTGATAAACCCTTTTCATAGGCTTCCGTCAAAAAAATCCTAGTATCTTGATATGCAACTTCTTCAAATCCATTTATACCTTGAACGCGCAGGAAAGTCTCGAATTCTTCAATTGAATCCACATAATTCACAATAGTATATTGTGAATAATTTTTTTCAATTTGTAAATATTCAACGAATAACTTTACGAAATTCTTAACATTTTCCATGCCAAATACCTCCCCAGGAAGGGCTTTTAAATGGTATCACAAATCGCGATCAAGTTGCAATCAATACCTATATTGTTTTCGAAATTGTTTGAATTGTCTCGATCGCCCGATTTGCGTACTGTTCATTACGCTCTTTTTTATTTTTAATTTTAACAGGCAAATCTTTCAAAAGCCCAAAGTTTGCATTCATCGGCTGGAAGTTCTTCTGGTTTGTTGTTGTAATATAGTGAGCCATACTGCCTATTGCTGTTTCCTGAGGAAAAGTGACAAGCTCTTCTCCTAAAACAAGTTTAGCCGCATTAATACCTGCTACAAGCCCAGAAGCAGCCGATTCCACATATCCTTCTACTCCCGTCATTTGTCCTGCGAAGAACAAATCGTTCCGTTTTTTAAATTGGTAAGTCGGTTTTAACAAGCTTGGAGAATTAATGAATGTATTTCTGTGCATGACACCGTATCTGACGATTTCCACATTTTCAAGTCCGGGAATCAATTTGAGAACTTCCTTTTGGTCTCCCCATTTTAAATGAGTTTGGAATCCTACAATATTATAGAGAGTTCCCGCCGCATCATCCTGTCTGAGCTGAACGACTGCATATGGACGTTTTCCGGTAACAGGATGCTCTAATCCCACTGGCTTCATCGGTCCGAAAAGCATTGTTTTCTTTCCTCGTTTTGCCATTACTTCAATCGGCATGCAGCCCTCAAAGAAAATCTCTTTTTCAAACTCTTTTAACGGCACAGTTTCCGCTGATGTCAAAGCTTCATGAAAACGGTCAAACTCTTCTTCTGTCATCGGGCAGTTTAGATAAGCCGCTTCTCCCTTGTCATAACGGGATTTCAAATACACTTTATCCATATCAAGGCTGTCTTTCTCTACGATAGGCGCTGCTGCATCATAGAAGTATAAATAGTCCTCTCCAGTAAGCTCTTTTAACTGTGCAGACAATGATTCTGAAGTTAACGGACCAGTTGCGATAATCGTTGGCCCTTCAGGTATTTCTGTTACTTCCTCATTAACGACGGTAACGTTGGGATGGTTTTTCACCCGGTTTGTCACACTTGCCGCAAATTCATGCCGGTCTACAGCGAGTGCGCCGCCGGCAGGCACTGAGCATTCGTCAGCCGCAGCAATAATTGCTGAATCAAGCGCACGCATTTCTTCTTTTAGTACACCTACAGCGTTAGCAAGTGTATTGGAGCGTAAAGAGTTGCTGCATACCAGTTCTGCAAATTTATCAGTATGATGGGCAGGCGTCTGTTTGACTGGGCGCATTTCATATAATCTGACTTGAATCCCCCGTTTGGCAAGCTGCCACGCCGCTTCACTGCCTGCGAGTCCGGCTCCGATTACATTCACTGTTTGTTGGTTCATCTTTCACATCTCCTAGTTTATTATTCATTGTCTTCTTTTAACACACAAAGAAGGTGAGCAAGACCCTGCTCACCGCTACTTCTGTGGTTCTTCCTTATAATCGCATTCCACGCATTGGACTTGTATGCCTTTTTTGAGTTTTTTCTCAACAAGCATTTTTCCGCATTTCGGACATTTTCGTTCAATTGGTTTGTCCCAGGAAACGAATTCACAGTCCGGATAACGGTCACAGCCGTAAAAAACCCGTTTCTTTTTCGATTTTCGCTCAACAATATTTCCTTCTCCGCAGCTCGGACACTTCACACCGATTTGTTTAACAATCGGCTTTGTATTTCGGCAATCGGGGAAATTGGAGCAAGCTAAGAATTTACCGTATCGGCCCATTTTATATACCATAGGAGAACTGCATAATTCACAATCTTCTCCGGCATATTCTGGTTCAATTTCAACTTCCTTCATTTCTGATTCGGCTTTTTTCACGCGCTTTTCAAAATCGGTATAGAAGTTATCAATAATCTGTACCCATTCTATATTGCCTTCCTCAACATTATCAAGGTCTTTTTCCATTTTTGCCGTAAACTCAACGTTAATGATTTCAGGGAAAAATTCCATAATCAGCTCAAGCACGATCTGCCCTAATTCTGTGGGAACAAACCGTTTATTATCCAGACCAACATACCCGCGCCGCTGAATCGTATCAAGCGTCGGAGCATAAGTGGAAGGACGGCCGATCCCGAGTTCTTCAAGCGTTTTAACCAAACGGGCCTCAGTATAACGCGGAGGCGGCTGGGTAAAATGCTGTTCCGGTTCTATGTCCTTAGATAAAACAGTGTCTCCCTCTTGCAAGTCAGGCAGCATCCGGTCTTTTTCTTCCAATTGATCGTCTTTGCCTTCAACATACACTTTCATAAACCCGGAAAACTTGACTTTACTTCCGTTTGCACGAAAAGTCAAACCGTTGTTTGTCAAATCAACACTCATTGTATCTAAAACAGCAGATGCCATTTGGCTGGCAACAAAGCGCTCCCAAATTAATTTATACAGTCTCAGCTGATCTCTGCCAAGGACTGCTTTTAATTCACTTGGTTTTCTGAGAACCGACGTCGGACGGATCGCTTCGTGGGCATCCTGAGCATTTTCATTCTTTTTAGCGGGCTTTCTTTTGCCGCCTAAGTACTCTTTTCCGTACGTTTGATCAATAAACGCTGCCGCTTCATCAACTGCTGTATTGGAAATGCGTGTTGAATCCGTTCTCATATATGTGATCAGACCGACAGTTCCTTCTTTTCCAAGATCAATTCCTTCATATAATTGCTGCGCAATCATCATCGTTTTCTTCGCTCTGAAATTGAGCTTACGCGCTGCTTCCTGCTGAAGGGTGGAAGTTGTAAATGGCAAGGCCGGATTACGTTTACGTTCCTTTTTAGTTACTTTTTCAACTGTATACTTATTGCCTTTGAGCTGAGAAAGTATGTCCTTTACATCCGCTTCACTCTTTAAAGGAAGTTTTTTGCCGTTTTTACCGAAAAAGCCCGCTTCAAACGTCTCCTGCCCTTTTAAGAACGTGCCGTCTATTGTCCAATACTCCTCTGGCTTAAAGTCGTTAATTTCCTTTTCACGATCAATAATTAACCGGAGGGCAACAGATTGAACACGGCCAGCGCTGAGTCCTTTTTTGACTTTTTTCCAAAGGATTGGGCTGATTTTATATCCGACGAGCCTGTCTAATATACGTCTCGCCTGCTGTGCATCCACCAAATCCATATTGATCATGCGGGGATGCTTAAATGATTCTTTAATTGCATCTTTCGTAATTTCGTTAAACACAACACGGCAGTCTGAATGAAGATCCAAATCAAGGCTGTGGGCCAAGTGCCATGCAATCGCTTCCCCTTCTCTGTCGGGGTCGGCTGCGAGATACACTTTTTTAGCTTTTTTGGCAGCCGTTTTCAGCTCTTTTAATACCGGACCTTTACCTCGAATGGTTATATATTTCGGTTCGAAATTTTGTTCTATGTCAACTCCCATTTGACTTTTTGGAAGATCCCGGACATGTCCCATTGATGCTTTCACTTTATATTTTTTACCTAAGTAACGTTCAATCGTTTTCGCCTTAGCGGGCGATTCCACGATGACTAGATAATCAGACATTTTCATCCCCCTCAAGAGGTGTTCTCTCTCTTCAAGTATTTCAAATTTTTTTTGTATTTGCAGCTGTCTTTATTTGGCTTTCAACATTTCATTCTTTATGATGAACGTCATTATTTAAATAGAAAACAATATGCAACTTTAAATCCTCACTATTATTAAATATTACAATGCTGTTTGTCAAACGATAATTCAAAAGGGTTCCGTATATTGAACGTTTTTCTCAGGAAGCTCTGCATAAATATCCTCTGCTGACCATATGGCTTTAGCCCCCTCTTGAATCAATTTTATAGGACCTCCGGCGTAAGGATCAAATACAGAACCGGGTACGGCAAATACTTCTCTCCCTTGTTCCAGCGCTTGGTATGCGGTAATCAAAGAACCGCTTTTTTCTTTGCCCTGCACAACAATAATGCCCTCACTTAACCCGCTGATGATACGGTTTCTCATAGGGAAATGCCATTTTTGGGGTGTGGTTTCAGGTGGATGCTCTGACAGAAGAAGATGGTGTTTAGCCATGTGTTCTGCTAATTGAAGATTTTCTCGAGGATAAATGTTCTGAAATCCGCCTGCGATGACTCCGATTGTCCGCCCCTTCGCCTTAATACTTGCAGCATGGGACAATCCGTCAATCCCAGACGCCAGCCCGCTGACAATCACCCACTTTTTCTGGCAAAGCTCTATTGTAAGATGATTGACAACCCGGATTCCATAGGCTGTCGGATGTCTCGTACCTACAATTCCTATTTTTCTCCCTTGAGAAAGAAGGGATATATCACCTTTTGCAAACAGCACGGGAGGCGGATCATAAATGGTTTTCAGCCAGAATGGATATTGATCTGAGGATATTGGGATGACTTTAATGCCTTGCTGATGATATACAGAGAGTAAATGCTGAAGCTTTGGATATTGTTCTTCTATTTTATTTTTTAGTGCCGCAGCTCTTACTTTGCCGCGTGAAGCTGTTTCTAATGCACATGAAGGATTTGACAGTGACATTGACGGATCAGCTTTCCACCATTTTAATAGAAGAGACGGGGATAGTAATTGGTTGATTCTGCAAGTGATTAAACAGGCAGCGGCCTGATCCAATATGAGAACCTCCTTTTAACAGCAAAAGCAGGAACAGCCAAGATGGCTGTCCCTTCTCTATTAATGAGTTTTGCACGTTTCAAATAAATTCTTTTCTTTCAACACTTTAATTAATGTTTCTCCCATGACAGAAGGTGTCTCTGCAACTTCGATTCCGCATTCATTAAGTGTTTTGATTTTTTCATCAGCCGTGCCTTTTCCGCCGGAAATGATGGCGCCTGCATGTCCCATTCGTTTCCCTGGAGGTGCTGTTTTACCGCCAATGAATCCGACTACCGGTTTTGTCATGTTGGCTTTTACCCACTCAGCAGCTTCCTCTTCAGCTGTACCGCCGATTTCGCCGATCATGATAACAGCGTGTGTTTCAGGATCTTCGTTAAACGCTTTTAAAACGTCAATGAAGTTGGTTCCATTTACAGGATCGCCGCCGATTCCAACGGCTGTAGACTGTCCTACACCCGCTTCTGAAAGCTGATGCACTGCTTCGTATGTTAATGTCCCTGAACGCGATACAACGCCTACATGACCCTTTTTATGGATATATCCGGGCATAATGCCGATTTTACATTCATCAGGCGTGATGACGCCAGGACAGTTCGGTCCTATTAATCTCGTTTTCTTGCCTTCCATGAAGCGTTTCACTTTTACCATATCTAAAACCGGGATATGCTCTGTAATGCAAATGACCAGATCAAGCTCCGCATCTACCGCTTCCATAATTGCATCAGCTGCAAACGGTGCCGGAACATAGATAACAGACGCATTTGCGCCAGTCGTATGAACTGCATCAGCCACTGTATTAAATACAGGTACCCCTTCCACTTCAGTCCCGCCTTTTCCAGGTGTCACACCGCCCACGATATTTGTGCCGTATTCAAGCATCTGCTTCGTATGGAATAAAGCGGTAGAACCTGTAATCCCTTGTACAATAACTCTTGTATCTTTATTGATAAAAACACTCATTATTTGGTCCCCTGCCTTTCATTCTTTCCTATACTAAAGATACGATTTTCTGCGCGCCGTCAGCCATGGATTCCGCAGATGTAATATTTAATCCTGATTCACTAAGGATTTTCTTCCCTAGATCCACGTTTGTTCCTTCAAGACGGACGACAAGCGGCAATGTTAAACCGACTTGTCTTGTCGCTTCAACAACCCCTTCTGCGATGACATCACATTTCATTATGCCTCCGAAAATGTTGACGAAAATCCCTTTAACATTTTGATCAGAAAGAATGATTTTAAATGCTTCCGTGACTTTTTCTGCTGTTGCGCCGCCCCCGACATCAAGGAAGTTGGCCGGTTCTCCTCCATAATGTTTAATGATATCCATCGTGGACATTGCTAGTCCAGCGCCGTTTACCATGCATCCGATATTTCCATCAAGGGAAATGTAACTCAGATCGTATTTAGACGCTTCAATTTCTTTTGGATCTTCTTCGTCCAAATCTCTGTATTCCATAATATCTTTTTGTCTGTATAATGCATTGCTGTCAAAATTTAATTTCGCATCAAGCGCCATCACATTCCCGTCTCCAGTTACAACGAGAGGATTGATTTCGGCGATTGAGCAGTCTTTCTCAACAAACGCTTTGTATAGTCCAAGCATAAATTTAGCAGCTTTCCCCACAAGCTCTTTTGGAATATTGATAGCGAATGCAATTTCTCTAGCTTGATAGCCTTGGAGGCCAACAGCCGGATCAATGACAGCCTTTTTGATTTTTTCCGGTGTTTTCTCTGCTACTTCTTCAATTTCTGTTCCGCCTTCTTCAGAGGCCATCAGAACAATTCTTGAAGTGGCACGGTCAAGCACTAATCCCACATAGTATTCCTTTTTAATATCGCAGCCTTCTTCAATAAGTAAGCGTTTTATTACTTGTCCGTCCGGACCCGTCTGATGCGTAACGAGGGTCTTACCTAAAAGTTCTTCGGCATACGCTTTTACTTCGTCTAATGATTTTGCTATTTTTACCCCACCAGCTTTGCCTCGACCGCCAGCATGAATTTGAGCCTTTACGACATAAACCGAGCTGGATAAGCTCTTTGCTTTTTCAACTGCTTCTTCTGCTGTAAAAGCCACTTTACCTTCAGGAACAGATACCCCATATTTTCTGAGGACTTCTTTTCCCTGGTACTCATGGATATTCATTTCCCATCCTCCTAACTTATGTAACAAAACTAAAAATAGACTGCGCTTTCATTCTATATAATACTGGAAGAATTGTCTAGAGTTCGATGCAAAATCTTAAAATCCTTCTAAACATTCAAACTTTTATTTTATTAAAAACATAAATTTCAAGCGGAGAATGGGGAATATTTTAGCTATTTTTTATTTTTTACACTTTCGTCCAATCTGTAAATGAAAGAAAAAATCTCGGCTACCGTTTCATAAAGTGCTTCCGGGATCTGGTCATCCACAGTCAAAGGGCGCATTAATTCGACAAGGGTCCGATCTTCTTGGATCGGGACCCCCGCCTTTTTAGCTTCTTTGATAATGTTGTCAGCAACATGTCCTTTCCCGGTTGCAATTACTCTTGGCGCCTTGTCTTTTTTTTCGTCATAATGCAGAGCTACAGCTTTTCTTAAAGGCGTTTGCTCGTTCATATTTTCAAATCCACTCCCTGATCACTCATGCTTGTTATGTATTGATCAATTGTAGCCTTTTCATCAGATTGAAGGCGTTTTTTAGCGTTAACTCCTGAAAGACTGTAGAACATTTCTTTGAGCGATTGCTTGAGGGCGGGCACCATTGGATCGATTGCCGGCTGAAGTTCAAAGTCCGTCTCAATTGTAATCGTCATGACTTGCTGCTGTATCAGGCAGTCAACAACTGTTTCTTTTAACGTATCTAATTGCAGTAAAAACAAGAGCCGGCAATGGGAAGGATCGAGCTTTCCATCCGCTTCTTTTTGTCCTTTAAACAGAACAGTCATGTCCTGAACCCCCGATTTTGAAAACATCGGAAATGACATCACAATTTGGCTGTAGGAAGGATGATCCTGCTGCATGAGAAGCTGACCGTTTAATTTATGGAAGAGCTGATCCGCTTCCTGTTTGACAGGTTCCGCTAACTCATGTGACGCTCTGGCAGCATGAAGAGCCATCTTAACTGATTGAATATCATCGGGCAGCACTGAAGCACCTTGTTCAAATGCTTTAATAAAAGCAAGCTCATCTCGAGCGCCTATTGCCATTTTCACTTTGGATAAGAAGGAAAGAACATCTGCCTTATCCGCCAAATTAGGAGCTGTCTGCTGAACAGCCTTTAAAAACACTTCTGCTTCTTGATCCGTGACTTGCGCGGCCTGCAAAGCAGATGCTGCTGCTTCAGGTTTATTTTGACTTGAGGAAACAACAGACTTTATCCAATTCGCTGCTTCTTTTACGATTGGATTGCCGTTTTTATCCGCAGCTTCCGTCAGTGTGGCCAGCAGCCTTCCTGCTTCTTTCATTGGAATGTCTGAGACAGTTTTAGCGGCACCGTCTCGTATGTTTCGCTGCTCCTGCGGGTTTGCAGGCGCCCAGTTTGCCTTTCCTGCGGAGCCGTCTGCTGCGCTAAGCTCCCGGTTTCCAGCTGTACTGACTGAAGAGGCAGATCTGTTATGATCCGTTAACGAGATAAGCTTCTCGATAAGACGTTCTGCATGGACATCTGTTTCGCTATTAAAAAGTGCCGTAACGGCTTCTTTTAGCTTTGTCAGCGCCTGGCTCGGCTGAGGATTTTGATGAATAGCCTGAATCAGCTGAGATAGGTGCTGATGGAGAGGTACAGGCGATTTGACAGCATGAACTCCGCTCAAAACATCGGGGTGAACGGGGAGATCCCGCTTTAAGGCAAATAAAACTGTTTCGATGGCTTTTTTTGTGTCTGTCGCAGGCAGCGTGTCCATCCAGCGGACGGCTGTTTTGATATCATTTTCTGTGACGGGTGTTTTGCTTTTCAGCATTGCGCCTGCCAGCATAAGGGATGCGTTTGACGGCTTCACTGAAATAGCGTTCAGAAGCTTGCCCGCTGCATCCTGAATGGTTTTGGGATTTTGGTCAAAGCTTTGAACAACCTGGAGACGGCCTGTCTGTTCCGCTGGTTTTTTTTCGTAGGAAAACCAGTAATACGCCTGAGGACGAAGCTGGGTTTCAAGTTTGCCTTGAATCGTTTGATTCCCTACTTGGATCAGCGCATGCTGGTCCCCTAATAAACGAAGCACTTTCCCTAAAAGGAGACGCTTTACGGTATTTGATTCGTCGGTTGTATTTGATGTTTCCTGCGGAGCTGCAGTGTTTCCAAAAAGGTTTTTGAGCGCCTGCTGTACATCATTTCGTATGTTCATTTCAAAAGGTGCCTCCTTGTCCATTAGATTATCTGTAAGATTGAACAGGAGCGAAAGTTTTCCGGTGCAAGTCGGTCGGTCCATAAGCTGCGAGCGCTTCAAGATGCTCTTTTGTCCCATAGCCTTTATTTTTATCAAAGCCGTACTGCGGATACTTTTCGGCGTATGCGCTCATCATCCGGTCTCTCGTTACTTTCGCAATACACGCACCTGCTGCGATAGACACGCTCTTGGCATCACCTTTTATAATTGAAGACTGAGACGTATCGAGCGGCAGTGTCATCGCGTCAACGAGCAAATAATCGGGTGTATCGGACAAATTGCGGATTGCTTCGACCATTGCCAATTTTGAGGCTTCATAAATATTGATCTCATCAATAACAGATGCTTCTACAATTCCTATGCCGACTGCCACAGCATCTTTCATAATGAGATCGTAATATTCCTCACGCTTTTTTTCTGTAAGCTTTTTTGAGTCTGTGAGCCCAAGTATTTCGCATTCCTCAGGAAGGATGACTGCGCTGGCGACAACCGGTCCTGCCAATGGGCCCCGGCCTACTTCGTCTACTCCTGCAATAAAACGAAACCCCTTGTTTCTCGCAAGCCTTTCATAGGAGGTCATATTCACCCACTGTTCTTTTAGCGCTTTTTCCTTTGCGTGCTTTTTCAGCCATTGCTCTACAAGCGCTTGTACGCTTTTTCTCGGATCATTTTCACACTGGGCAAGAAATGGGTCCTGGTCATCTCTTACCTCTTGCAGACGGTCTCTAATGTCTTTTACGGTTAATGTATTCACTTTCTCTTCTCCCTTACTGTATGTATCGGTCCTGTCAGGAAAAAATAAAGACCCGCATTTCAGCGCGTCTTTACATCGTCGGCTGCTCGAATGACAGCCTCCCGAACTTTTCTGTGCGGATATCACGAATGATCACTTCAGTCGTTTTATCGTAGTTAATAAGCCCACCGCTCATGAGGCAGCCGCGTTTTTCACCTATTGCATCAAACAGCTCCGCGATGTCTTCAGGTATCTCATCGAGCCCGTAGCGTTCTTTAAGCCGTTCAGGATAATGTTCTTCGAGAAAACGGAGGCCAAACACGGCAACATCCTGAAGATTGATAATCGAGTCTTTAATAGCCCCCGTGACTGCCAGCCTCAACCCGACAAGCTCGTCCTCAAATTTAGGCCATAAAATCCCCGGAGTGTCTAAAAGCTCTAATTCTTTCCCGACTTTGACCCATTGCTGAGATGTTGTGATACCGGGTCTGTCTCCGGTTTTCGCAATGTTTTTCTTTGCCAGCCGGTTGATAAGCGTTGATTTTCCGACGTTCGGAATGCCGATGATCAGCGCCCGGATCGCTCTTGGCTTTACACCTTTTGCTCTCATCCGGTCAAATTTCTCCTGCAGGATATCTTTTGAAGCCGGAACAATTTGATTTAATCCTTGGCCATTTACAGAATTAATGGACAGAGAGCGGATTCCTTGGTTCTCAAAGTGCTCTTTCCACTGCTGTGTGACTGCCGCATCTGCTTTGTCAGCTTTATTTAACAGCATAATTCTCGGCTTATTTTTTAAGATGTCTTCAATCATTGGGTTTCTTGATGACATCGGGATTCTGGCATCTACCAATTCATATACAATATCGATTAATTTTAATTTTTCGGTTACTTCCCGTCTTGCCTTTGCCATATGGCCAGGGAACCATTGGATTGTCATGTGACACGAACACCGCCTTTATCTTCTGAGTGTGCAAGATTCTTAGTTGTTCTTTATGTATTTTACGATGCCTGACCGGCATTTTCAAATTCTGTATAAAAAAAGAGCTTGTTACTGGTAACAAGCTCTTTTCGTTCGTTATCATTATCGTCTGATTTCTTTAATACGAGCCGCTTTTCCGCGAAGTTCACGCAGGTAGTAAAGCTTAGCACGGCGTACTTTACCGTAACGTACAACTTCGATTTTCGCGATTTTTGGTGTGTGTACAGGGAAAGTACGTTCAACGCCAACACCGTAAGAAATCTTACGAACTGTGAACGTTTCGCTGATTCCACCACCACGACGCTTAATCACAACACCTTCAAAGATCTGGATACGCTCACGGTTACCCTCAACAACTTTTACGTGTACACGTAAAGTGTCACCAGGACGGAACGTAGGAAGATCAGTACGAAGCTGTTCTTTTGTGATATCTTCAATTAGTTTTTGCATCGTTTTCAACTCCTTCCAACAGATGCTCTTGGCCACAAAACCCGGCACAGCGGAACATCGTTTTCAAGCTTAAACGGATAAGCCCGTTCAAGCCACAAGTAGTATCTTATCACAATTTCATAGCCTATGCAATAAAATCTATTCTTTTTCCCATTCAGAAATCCATTTTCTTTCTTGCTCTGTAAGCGGATAGTCTTTCAGAAGATCCGGGCGTCTTAAATAGGTTCTTCTGATCGATTCTTTATTCCGCCATTCTTTGATTTTAGCATGGTTTCCTGATAGAAGTGTTTCAGGCACTTTTAAACCTTTATAATCTGCCGGTCTTGTATAATGCGGATGCTCCAAGAGCCCCGTACTGAACGAATCCTCTATGTGGGAAGCCTCTTTGCCAAGCACACCCGGAAGCAGCCTGACGACACTGTCAGCAATCATCATCGCAGGCAGCTCACCGCCTGTCAGAACGAAGTCGCCAATTGATATTTCATCTGTCACCAAATGCTCGCGGATTCGCTCATCATAGCCTTCATAATGGCCGCAGATAAACAGCAAATGCTCTTCCTTTGCCAATTCCTCGGCTTTTTTTTGGGTGAAACGCTCACCTTGCGGGCAGACGAGGATAACGCGCGGCGGACTGTCGGCTTTTGAGGCCAGATCCTCAACCGCGTCAAAAACAGGCTGAGGCTTCAGAACCATACCTGCTCCGCCGCCGTAAGGATAATCATCCACTGTATTATGCTTGTTATCAGAATACTCCCGGAAATTGACGATCTGGAACTGCACTGCTTCTTTTTCTTGGGCTTTTTGAAGAATGGATGAATCGAGTACCCCTTCAAACATTTCAGGAAACAGCGTCAAAAAATCGATTTTCATTCGTCTATTAATCCTTCCATGAGTTGAATCTCAATTTTCTTTTCGCTGACATCAATCTGTTTGACGACTGATTCAATGTAAGGGATCAGCGCGTCTTTTTTACCTTTACGCCCGATTACCCATACATCATTGGCTCCCGGTGTTAAAATTTCTTTCACCTTTCCAATCAGTTCACCTTCTTCGGTAAAAACTTCACAGCCGATAATTTCGTGGAAATAAAATTCTCCTTCATTCAGCTCACCCAAATCCTCTTCAGGAACTTTGATGATGGCGTTTTTCAGTTCCTCTACTTCATCCAGGCTTTGTCTTTCTTTAAACTGCAGCAGATGAAATTGCTTATGCAGCCTGTACGTGTTTACCGTTACCTCTATCGGTTCTTGGCGTCCGTCCATAAACAAATACAGCGTGTTGCCCGGCTTGTACCGTTCTTCAGCAAAATCCGTTTTTGAAATGACCCGCACCTCGCCTTTAATTCCGTGGGTATTTACAATTTTACCGACATTAAACCATCGCTTTGTCATATAATCACCTCTGGCGAATTTCAATTACTGTTCCGTCTTTTATGACGATGGTGTTTGCTGCTGTTTTGTCATGCCAGTCATCTCCGACTTCAATGGTCAGCAGCGCATCGATTTCCTTTTCTTTCATTTCACTGCCAAGCGGTAATGTATGTACTTGGGTAATTTGAAAATCGATCATTTTCATATTATCTTTTCGTTTTTCTATTGCCTTTTTAAATTGTTCAATTACATCTGGGTTCTGCTGTTCTTTTTCATGTTTTCTAAGCTGAAAATAGAGCTGGCTGCATTCTCGTTCAAGCATTTGCTTCTTTTCTGTGAAAGTAGATAAAAGCTTTTCTTTGCTGCGCTCGGTTAAGACTTGCATAACGGCTACACGGTGAATAATTTGCATCGCACCAAGCTCCCTGCTTTTAAAACTTTTTCAAGACCAGACTTTTCTATCTTGTCTTATCTTCTATCAGTTTACCCGTTTTTTGCGTGTAAAAAAAGGGGAGGTGCCGGCCCTCTCCCTTTTAGTCAAATATTTCAAATTGAACTTTCTTAGAAGACTGTGCGCCAGCTGCAAATACAGCTGTTCGAATCGCTTTTGCAGTCCGGCCTTGCTTCCCGATAACTTTACCGGTATCTGACTTATGAACAGATAAGCGCAGCGCAATCTTTTGATCGGTTTCTTCTCTTATGACCCGAATGTCATCTGGATGATCAACAAGCGGCGTCACAATCGTGACAATCAAATCTTCCAAGTGTTGATCAGTCATTACTTGCCTTGTTTAGCGTTGTGGAATTTTTCCATGATTCCTTGGCTAGAGAACAAGTTACGAACTGTATCAGATGGTTTCGCACCAGTTTGAAGCCATTTAAGAGCAAGCTCTTCATCGATTTTTACTTCCGCTGGTTTTGCAACCGGGTTGTAAGTGCCGACTGTTTCGATGAAACGGCCGTCACGCGGTGAACGAGAATCTGCTACAACAATACGATAGAAAGGAGATTTTTTTGCTCCCATACGTTTTAAACGAATTTTTACTGCCATTTTACTAGCACCTCCGAAAATATTTCAACAAGATAGTATATTAACAATGATAAAAGTGTTTGTAAAGTGTTTTTTCTTAACAACGGTTTTATCATGTATAACCGATTACATAAAAGGTAACTTAAATCCTTTTTTCTTTCCTTTTGACATGTTTGTCATCTGCTTCATCATTTTTTTCATTTCGTCAAACTGCTTAAGCAGACGGTTGACTTCCTGTACGGACGTCCCGCTTCCTTTCGCAATCCGCTTGCGCCGGCTGGCATTAATGATATCCGGATGTTCTTTTTCAAGAACGGTCATCGATTTAATGATCGCTTCCACATGATTCAGCTGCTTTTCATCAACTTGAATATTTTTCAAGCCTTTCATCTTACCTGCACCCGGCATCATTTGCAGAAGCTCATCCAAAGGCCCCATGTTTCTGACCTGTCCGAGCTGCTCCAGAAAATCATCCAATGTGAAGCTCATTGTTCTCATTTTTTGTTCCAGCTCTTTGGCCTTGTCTTCATCGACGGTTGCCTGAGCTTTTTCAATCAATGTTAACACGTCACCCATGCCGAGAATCCTTGATGCCATGCGTTCAGGATGGAATGCTTCTAATGCATCAAGTTTTTCGCCTAAACCGGCGAATTTAATCGGCGTGTTTGTCACCGCACGAATGGAAAGTGCAGCACCCCCGCGCGTGTCTCCATCAAGCTTCGTTAACACAACACCGGTTAAACCGAGCTGTTCGTTAAAGCTTTTGGCTACATTCACGGCATCCTGCCCGGTCATTGAATCGACAACCAGAAAGATTTCTTCCGGATTCGCGATTTCTTTCACTTGGGTCAGTTCATCCATAAGCTCATGGTCGATATGCAAACGGCCTGCTGTATCCAAAATGACATAATCATAGTGTTCTTCCTTGGCTTTTTCGATAGCCTGCTTGGCTATTTCTACAGGGCTGACCTGATCACCAAGGGAAAAAACAGGCATGTCGAGCTGCTTGCCGAGCGTTTCCAGCTGCTTGATTGCAGCAGGACGGTAAATATCGGCAGCAACCAGCATCGGTTTGCGATTATGTTTTTTGCGCAGCAGATTTGCAAGCTTACCGCTTGTTGTCGTTTTACCGGCACCCTGGAGACCGACCATCATAATAACAGTCGGCGGTCTTTTCGCAACGGCGATTTTGCTCTCTTCGCCGCCCATCAGCTCAGTCAGTTCCTCTTTAACGACTTTAATGACCTGCTGGCCGGGCGTCAGACTTTTCATGACGTCTTGGCCTACAGCGCGTTCACTTACTTTTTTGACAAAATCCTTGACTACTTTAAAGTTAACGTCAGCCTCAAGCAGCGCAAGACGAACCTCACGCATCATATCTTTTACATCTTGTTCGCTGACTTTCCCTTTTCCGCGGATTTTAGAAATCGTCTGCTGCAGTCGGTCGGCTAATCCTTCAAATGCCATAGTTTGCCGCCTCCTAATCTAATTTCTCAAGCGCTTCAATCAGAGCTGTAATTTCTTCCTTTTCTTCAGTACCGGAAGCAAGCTCCTTCAGCTTATTAAACATCTCTTTACGCTCCTGAAACTTTTTCAAAAGGAGCAGCTTTTCTTCATATTGTTCAAGCATCGCTTCTGTTCGTTTGATGTTATCATAAACAGCTTGTCTTGAAACCTCATACTCTTCGGCTATTTCGCCAAGGGAGAAATCGTCCAAATAATAAAGAGACATATAGCTCTTCTGTTTAGACGTCAACAACGACTGATAAAAATCAAACAGATAATTCATTCTCGTTGTCTTTTCGAGCGACATATGAGCTCTCCCCTTTGTTAAGTCAAATCCCTTTACGATAACTTAGTTTACATGGTTTCATTGAGACTGTCAAGTTTTTATCTTGTCAAAGCATGCTGCTCTTTTTGCATAATAAGTAAATTCATCTTTTTCAAAAAAATTCATATAGACCTTCGTTAAAATACTCGAATTCTTGTTTAGATACTCGATAGCGGCAATAGCCTTCGTAAAAAGCATTGAGAAATGCTTCATTTGTGACGAAAGTTCTGATCGCTAATGATTCATCATATCGCGGATCTCCCGCCGATATTCCCTCAGCATCGATAAACAGATATACCTCTCCGTTTTTCACCAGCACATTATCAGTTGTGCAATCACCATGGATCATTGTCTGCTGAACAGGAACAGGCCTGTGCTGATCCAATCCCTTCAAAAGCCCCGAACTTCCTTCAGCTTGTCCTTTTTTGACATATACCCCGGCTCGTTTGATTTGCAGATCGAGCCAATCTATTTCCGGCTGTAAACTAGGGACAATTTCGGTTTCATGCAGCCGTTGCAGAAACTGGCCGAAGCTTTTGATCAGCTTTTTCTTTTCAGTATCCCCCTTTGCTTTTTTTAAAGCAGAAGTCAGTGTGATTCCGTCCTCAAATGACATTACGATATGGCTGGAATGCTGTTCCTGTATAAACCCATAATAAATAGGAACAGGCAGACGACGAGTTTCCATCAGCTTTTGTAAAACAAGGGCTTCTCTCATTAACCATTCCCGATACCTCTGTTGAGAAGAACTTTTCAGCAGAAATGCGTCTTGGCCGATCACTATTTTTCGGACGGTTGAAGTGCTTCCCTGTTCATCCAACAGCGACATGTGTTTTATCACGCCGATCTTACTTTCCAATTCAGCTTTCAGCGATTTGTCCAACAATCTGCACCCTCCATTCCGATACATCAATGCGTATAAAAAAACGAGTATAAAATCGTCCATTTTACACTCGTTTTTTATTCATTAATCGTCGGCTTTTTCCACTAAATCTGAAAAGAGGCCGTATACATACGATTCAGGATTAAATTCCTGGAGATCATCAACTTTTTCACCTAACCCGACTAGTTTAACCGGGATGTGAAGTTCGTTGCGGATCGCAAGGACGATACCGCCTTTTGCCGTACCGTCAAGCTTCGTTAAAGCAATGCCGGTAACATTTGTTGCTTTAGAGAACTCCTTCGCCTGTGCCATTGCGTTTTGTCCAGTGGTGGCATCAAGGGCGAGCAGCACCTCATGAGGCGCTTCGGGCACTTCTCTTTCGATAACGCGCTTCACCTTTTCGAGCTCCTTCATCAGGTTTACCTTATTTTGAAGACGCCCTGCCGTATCACAAATCAATACATCGGCCTCTCTCGCTTTGGCAGCGTGAACAGCATCATAGATGACAGCCGCAGGATCGCTGCCGGCCGCCTGCTTAATGACAGGCACACCCGTACGTTCTCCCCATACTTCAAGCTGTTCAATCGCTCCTGCTCTGAAAGTGTCTCCGGCAGCGAGTACAACAGACTTTCCTTCTTGCTTTAGTTTATGGGCAAGCTTTCCGATCGTTGTCGTTTTGCCGACTCCATTTACGCCGACTAGGAGAATGACATTTAAACGCCCTTCCTGAATGTTCAGCTCAGAAATTTGTTCGTCTCCGCTGTTATAAATCTCTACCAGCTTCTCAGAAATAACAGACTGCACTTCCTGCGGATCTTGAATATTTCTGCGTTTCACTTCTTTTTTGAGCTCGTCTATCAGCTCCATAACCGTTGTAAAACCGACATCAGCACTGATCAGGACCTCTTCAAGCTCTTCGAAGAAGTCCTCATCAATTTTACGGTAACGGGACACGAGATCATTCACTTTGTTTTGAAAGGAGTTTCTCGTTTTTTCAAGGCCGTCTTTAAACTTTTCAGATACGGAATCTGTCTGTTTTGTGATTTTCTCTTTTAATTTTTTAAAAAAACTCATCTTATAACCTCTTTCCTCGTTACTGAACGAATTCTTTTGTCTCTTCCAGCTTCACTGAGATGACCTTAGAAACACCGGATTCCTGCATCGTCACTCCGTAAAGCACATCAGCTTCCTCCATTGTGCCTTTTCTGTGGGTAATCACAATAAACTGGGTATCGGCACTGTATTTTTTCAAATACTGCGCAAACCGGAACACATTTGCTTCGTCAAGCGCGGCTTCTACCTCGTCTAGAACACAAAACGGCACAGGGCGCACCTTTAAAATTGAGAATAAGAGCGCAATGGCAGTAAGCGCACGCTCTCCGCCAGACAAAAGGTTTAAGTTTTGCAGTTTTTTCCCCGGCGGCTGCGCGATAATTTCCACTCCGGAATGCAGCAGATCATTCGGATCGGTGAGCCTTAATTCCGCTCGTCCTCCTCCGAATAAGGAGCGGAAGACTTGATCAAAGTGAGAACGGATTTGGACGAATGTATCATTAAAGCGTTTCGTCATCTCTTCGTCCATTTCCTCAATCACTTGGAACAGGGTATTTTTTGCTTCTGTTAAATCTTCTTTTTGCTCTGACAAGAATTGATAGCGTTCGTTAACCCTCTCAAACTCATCTATGCTTCCGAGGTTTACCGTTCCAAGCTCTTCTATTGCGAGTTTAATCAGCTTCACGCGCTTTCGTGCTTCCTCGGGATCTGTTTCAAGCTGGTATTTCTCTTTGGCTCCCTCAAAGGACAAGCTATATTCTTCCCGCAAGTATTGCAGCAAATTATCAAGCTCGACTTCCATTCGGCCTAGTTTTACTTCTTCGTCTTTTAAGAGCGTTGTTTTTTGTTTATACAGGCGCTTCATTTCTTTCAGCTCGCGCTCATACGTATCAAGCCCCTGCTGAAGTTTGATCCTCTGGTCACGCCTTAACGCAATCAATTCAATTGTTTTTGTTTTGTCATTCAATTTATGTTTCGCGGCCTCTTCCAGTTTTTCTTCGCCGCTTGTGCTTGATGACATTTCTGACGTTAAGAAGCTTAGGTCTTCTTTCGTCTCTTTTAAAGCAAGCTCTGTTTCTTGGAGCTCTTTCTTTAATCTAGCGAGGTTGTCCTCTTCGCTCTTACATGCTTGCTCTTTTTTCGCTGCTGCGATCTTCAGCTCAGTCAGCTCATTGGAGAGAGACTCTTTTGTAGAGGACTGTGTCTGTTTTTGTTTTGTCAGTCTATCAATATCCTCTTCAAGCTGTTTCATCTTTTCGGATACGGAAGAAAGCTTTTCTTCCAGCTCGCGTTTGCGCGCTTTCTTCTCTTGATCGCTTTCTGACAGAGCTGATTTTTCTTGATCATAGAGCTCTAAGTGAGTATTGATATTCTTCTCAGCGACTTGAAGCTCATACAGCTGGCCTTTCACATCCTGCTGCTTTACTCTTAAGCCTTCCCCGGCCTCTCTTAATTCAGCCAGTTTTTTCTCAATCTCCTGAATGGATTGCTTAAGGGTTTTGACCTCTTGTTCAAGCTGCGCTGTTTTTTCTTCCATCTCAGCGAGCCGCTGGGTGACATCCTCTAGTTCCCGGCTTCTTCCTAGCAGGGAATTGTTTTTCTTTTTAACGGCGCCCCCCGTCATTGAACCTCCAGGATTCACGACATCGCCCTCGAGAGTAACAATGCGGTAACGGTGTCCAAGCAGATTCGCAAGCTCATTTGCGCCTTTTAAATGCTCTGTAATCAGAACGGTGCCAAGCAGGTTTTGAATGATACGGCGATACGCCGGATCAAATGTGACAAGATCACTGGCAACCCCGAGAAATGACGGGTGCTGCTCCGCAGTTGCCGCGTCCCTGCTTTGAAGCTGACGGTCTTTAATGACAGAAAGCGGCAGAAATGTCGCCCGGCCGAACGAATTCTGTTTTAAATATTGAATCGCTTTACGGGCGGACTGTTCATCATCTGTTACGACATGCTGTGCTGAAGCTCCGAGTGCTATTTCAATGGCCGTTTCATACTTTTGTTCTGTTGAAATCAGCTCAAGGACTGCCCCGCGAATACCGCCAAGCCGCTCTTTCGCTTTCAGCACCTCTTTAACACCTTGATAAAAGCCGGAGAAATCTCCCTGCATCGTCTCAAGCATGTCTTTTTTCGATCTCGCCTGCTGGACGTATTGATATGCTTGGTAAAGAGCAGATTCATTTTTCTCATATTGACGCTTTTTCTGCTCGTATTTGACCTGCATTTCACGATACGCGCCGACTTGGCTGTGAATCTCCTGCTCTATGCGGGCAAACTCGGTTTCACATGCAGCTTTTTGGACGGAAATATCGCGCCGTTCCTGAAGATGCTTTTCATTATTATCAGCTAGCCTCTGCTGGGTAACAGCTGATTGGGACATCTGGTCATCAAGCAGCTGGAGCTCATTGCGAATCGACGCCTGGCTGTTTAACAGCTCAAAGTAATCGCTTTTCAGCTGTTCAATTTTCTCTTCGACATTTTCATTATGAAGACTGAGAGCCTGCTGCTTTTCCTTCACCTGTGCTTTTAAATCTTTCACTTCTGTCTGAAGCGTTTCGAAAACAGCTTCCTGCTTCGCAAGATCTTCTTTCAGCACAGCTTCTTTTTGCTGAAACTGTACGATGGCTTCTTCAAGCTGCTCTCGGTTTTGGACAGCGTTTTTTTTGCGTTCTTTCAGTACTTCTTTGCGCCCTTCCAGCTTTTCAAGCTCCTCACTTGTCACAAGCAAGACTTGCTGGAGCTCGTCCACTGATTCATCGAGCGCTTGAATTTTGTCTCGAGCATCTTCAATTTTCGCTTCTTTTGCTGAGATAGCAGACGATTCAGCAAGCTCTTCTTCCTTAGCGGCTTGCACTTTCTCCTGAAGGCTTGACCATTTGGCGTGCAGCTCTTCAATATCGTAAGCGGTCAGCGCAATTTCAACGTGCTCAAGCTCTCTCTTTTTCTCCAGGTAGTCTTTCGCGATTGAGGCCTGTATTTTAAGAGGTTCAACCTGGCCTTCCAGCTCGTGTAATATATCTTCTACCCGGTTTAAATTATCCTGGGTTTCAAACAGCTTGTTTTCTGCTTTTTTCTTTCTCGTTTTGTATTTGAGCACCCCTGCTGCTTCTTCAAAGATACTGCGGCGATCCTCCGCTTTGCTGCTCAGGATTTCTTCCACTTTCCCTTGGCTGATAATCGAAAATGCTTCTTTTCCAAGTCCTGAGTCCATAAATAAATCAATAATATCTTTTAAGCGGCACGGCTGATTGTTAATTAAAAATTCACTCTCGCCAGATCTGTACACACGTCTTGTGACACTGACCTCATGGAAGTCAATCGGCAAAAAATGATCGTCATTATCAAGCGTAAGTGTAACTTCGGCAAGATTTAACCGTTTTCTCGAATCACTGCCGGCAAAAATAATATCTTCCATTTTCCCGCCGCGAAGGGAACGTGCTGATTGTTCTCCAAGAACCCAGCGAATAGCGTCTGTGATATTGCTTTTTCCGCTTCCGTTCGGGCCGACAACCGCAGTGACGCCTTTTACAAAATCAACGGAAATCCGTTCTGCAAATGATTTAAATCCTATAACGTCTAAACGTTTGAGGAACATAGCGATCCTCCTTATGTAATAAGTATTTCAATTTTATCATAAACATGGATGAAATAAGACGGCAAACATACTGAAATCCCCCTTATAACTTAGGGGGATTTTATTGTTTCGTATGGTGTTTTTGCAATTTAGCTAGAGCTTCCTGAGCAGCGTGCTGTTCGGCTTCTTTCTTTGAACGGCCGTTTCCGACTCCGAGTGGTTCACCTTTTAGAGATACGATGGCTTCGAATTCACGGTTGTGGGCAGGTCCTTTTTCGTTGGATATTTTATACTCCAGCGAGCCCTTGCCGTCTCGCTGCACGTATTCCTGCAGCTGGCTTTTAAAATCCATCACATGAGAAAAAGCACCATCGTTTATTTTAGGGAACACATAGACTTTTAAGAAACTTTCGACCGGCTCTAATCCCTGGTCAAGATACAAGGCTCCGATAAATGCTTCGAAGACATCCGCCAAAAGTGCAGGACGTTTTCTGCCACCCGTCATTTCCTCGCCTTTCCCTAATAGGACAAGATCGCCGAATGACAGTTCGTGAGCCAATGAAACGAGAGACGGTTCGCATACAATCGCGGCTCTCAATTTCGTCAAATCTCCTTCACTCATAGCCGGATACTTGGCAAATAAGAATCTGGAGATCGTCAGTTCCAAAACAGCGTCACCTAAAAATTCAAGCCTTTCATTATCTTCATACGGCTTTTTCCGATGCTCATTCACATAAGATGAATGTGTAAATGCTTGATACAAAAGCTTTTCATTTTGAAAGTGAACCGAGATCCGTTCTTGAAACTCTTTAAATTGTTCTATTTTTTTATAGAACTTTTTCTTATCTTTATAATGTGAGTGTTTTGACATAGTAACCTCCATAGGCACATCAGGTTCACCGCGCTTCTCTGACTAAACCGGATACAGCGCGCGTAAAAGCGGCATGCTGTAATAACTGCACGAATAAAGGGCTAAAGCCCCGCGTTTCGGCGGGACTTTTAGCATCAGCTTATTGCTGGTTTTGTATGTAGTTCACAGCGTCGCCGACTGTTGCAATCTTTTCAGCATCTTCGTCAGAAATTTCCATATCAAACTCGTCTTCAAGTTCCATAACAAGCTCAACTACATCCAGGGAATCAGCACCTAAGTCTTCCTTGAAAGAAGCTTCAAGTTTGACGTCTGCTTCATCAACGCCAAGGCGATCTACGATGATTTTCGTTACACGCTCTAATGTATCTGCCATAGCAATTCACCTCCCCTCAAGTATTATAGTGGATTCGTTTTTAAAAAACTAGAGTAACTATGATGAAATTTTCGAGAAAAAACTTACATTACCATTCCGCCGTCAATATGAAGCGTCTGGCCTGTCATGTAACGCGCTCCCTCTGAAGCAAGAAACGTGACGACGCTGCTGACATCCCCGGGATCGCCAAAGCGAGCGAGCGGAATTTGTTTCAGCATTTCATCTTGAACGTCTTTGGCAAGCTTATCTGTCATATCAGTTGAGATAAATCCAGGCGCAATCGCATTGACTGTGATGTTGCGGCTTGCGAGTTCTTTAGCTGAAGACTTTGTTAAGCCGATCACACCTGCTTTTGCAGCCACGTAGTTGGCTTGTCCAGGATTCCCGCTGACGCCGACGATAGACGATACGTTAATAATCCGGCCTGAACGCTGCTTCATCATTTGTCTTGTCACAGCTTTCGTGCAGTTGAAAACACCCTTCAGGTTAATGTTAATGACATCATCCCACTCATCTTCTTTCATTCTCATGATGAGATTGTCTTTTGTAATTCCGGCGTTGTTCACTAGAATGTCAATCGTAGAGAAAACAGAAATCGCTTCTTTTATCATGTTTTGTACATCTTCAGGATTTGATACATCGGCTTTGACAGCAATTGCTTTTCTGCCCATTGATTTGATTTCATCTACGACTTCATTTGCTTTCGCTTCGCTGCCTGAGTAGTTAACGACAACGTTTGCACCGTTTTTGGCCAAGTCAAGGGCGATTGAACGGCCGATTCCGCGGGATGCGCCAGTGACAACAGCTGTTTTTTCATTAAGCATTCTCATTCTCCTCCTTAAGCGTTTGAATTGCCAGTTCAATCGTTTCCGGGTCTGATACGGCAATGGTTTTTAAGCGTCTGTTTACTTTTTTCACAAGGCCTGAAAGCACTTTGCCGGGACCGATTTCAATAAATGTCGTAACACCCTCTGCGATCAGCTTGTTAACAGTTTCCTCAAAACGAACCGGGGAGTACAGCTGCTCAATGAGTTTCTCTTTAATGTCTGCCTTATCTGTCATCACATCTGCAGAAACATTTGAGATCACCGGCACGTCTGCGTCTTTCAGTTCACAGGAGTCCAAGACTTCCTTCAGCTTATCAGCGGCAGGCTTCATCAGTTCAGAATGGAACGGACCGCTTACGTCAAGCGGAATCGCACGTTTAGCGCCGTTCTCTTTTGCCTGTTCAGATGCAAGCTCTACTCCTTTTGCCGTTCCGGAAATAACGATTTGTCCGGGACAGTTGAGGTTGGCAAGCTGCACAAGGTGGCCGTCCTCAGTGACTTTATCGGTTACTTGTTTCAATGCGTCGGCATCCATGCCGAGAATGGCCGCCATCGCTCCTTCTCCGGCCGGCACCGCTTCGTTCATGAACTCACCGCGTTTTCTGACAGTGTAAACAGCGTCTTTAAAGCTCATTGCGCCAGCCGCCACCAGTGCAGAATATTCTCCAAGGCTGTGTCCGGCTGTGAAATCAGGTGTAATGCCTGATTCTTTAAATTTTTCAAGCACCGCAATGCTAGTCGTCAGCAAAGCAGGCTGCGCATTGTATGTAAGGGTTAATTCTTTGGCATCACCTTCAAAAATCAGTGAGCTGAGCTTTGTTTCCAATGTTTCGTCCGCTTCATCGAACAGACGTTTCGCAGCTGGAACCTGATCATAAAGCTCTTTTCCCATGCCGATAAATTGAGATCCCTGACCAGGGAATAAAAATGCAATCTTACTCATGATGTAAAAACCTCCAGACTATTCATCTGTTTTTTCTTCTTTTACTTCTTCCTGAATGAGCGCAGCCATGTTTTGGCTGACCATCTCTCTGGCTTGGCGGATCGCATGGTAAACCGCACGGGCATCAGAAGAGCCGTGTGCCTTGATTACCGGCGCTTTCAAACCGAAAAGACTTGCTCCGCCGTATTCGGAATAATCCATTTTCATTTTCATTTCCTTCATCTTCGGCTTCAGCACAGCGGCCGCAAGCTTAGATGTAAAGTTTGACGTGAGCGCTTCTTTCATCATTTTAAAAATGGACATCGCAGAGCCTTCAAGCGTCTTGAGTGTAACATTCCCGGTAAATCCGTCCGTTACTACGACATCTGCTACATCGTCTAAAAGGTCCCGCGCTTCGACGTTTCCGATAAAGTTGATGTTTGCCTCTTTTAATAATTGGAACGTCTGCTTCGTCAATTCGTTTCCTTTTTTATCTTCTGTTCCGACATTCAAAAGTCCGACTCTCGGTGAAGTCACGCCTCGGACTTGCTGGGAATAAACAGAACCCATAATGGCGTATTGAACGAGATGCTCAGGCTTGGCATCCACATTGGCGCCGACATCAAGGAGCAGAAATCCGCCGCCTGATACAGTCGGCAGTGTCGGTGCAAGCGCAGGGCGGTCAATTCCTTTAATTCTTCCCACAATAAACAGGCCGGCTGTCATTAACGCGCCGGTATTTCCTGCTGAAATGCAGGCGTCAGCTCTGCCTTCCGCAACTTCCTGCGCCATCAGGACCATCGAAGAGTTCTTTTTTCTCCGCACGGCGCGGACCGGTTCGTCCGTAGGCTCAATCACTTCATCTGCGTGCAGCACCGTGATGCGGTCTGATGATGTTGTTAAATACGATTCTATTGTTGTCTTGTCACCGACAAGTGTAATATGAAGATCATCAAATGACTCTACACCCTTCATAACTCCGTCAATAACAGCTTTGGGAGCGTGGTCTCCTCCCATTGCATCTACAGCTATTCTCATGCATGCTCCACCTTTATGAATGTTTTGAACGGTACATGTCAAAGCGTCCGGAAAAAACAATTTCCTCTGCAACATAGCTGTTTACTTCGACAACCGTTCTTCCTTTATCTTTCTCAACCGCCTTCACTTTCGCTTTCGCAACGACGCGCTCACCCTGCTTTACCTGCCTGGTAAAGCGGATGTCTGCACTTGCAGTCAGCGCCAATTCGTCATCTATAATTGCAACGGCCAAAGAATTCGCCTGAGCAAATAAATGGTGTCCTCTCGCAATTTGATTCCGGCTGAATACATGCTCCTGTTTTATTTCTAAAATAGAAATCGCTTGATCATCCAGCTCAAGGTCAATAATTTCTCCGATGACTTCGTCTAGTGACAGGGACTTCACTTCATCTTCAAGCGTTTTCTCTGCCACGTTCTTAATTCTTTCTCTCAGCTCCGGTATGGAAAGCTCCAAGCGGTCCAAACGAATCGTCTGAATGCTTACTCCGAATTTTCCCGCTAATTCTTCATCTGTAATAAATGGGGTTGCTTTGATCGTCTGCTGAAGTAATTCCTGGCGTTCTTTCTTATTTCTTCTCATATCTAAACACCATCCGGCAAATTAAGACTAGGTACTAATAGTAGTATATAATTTCATAGATTGGAATGCAATGATTGTTTCTGGTTAAACACCAAAAACTTCTTGCCTCAGCTCAATTTTTCCCCATCCATGACTCCGCTTTTCAGCAAATGCTCTCTTAGCGCCCCATATTCAGGGTCGTTCCAGAATGCTTCCGAAGCCACCAGATTTGCAGCGTCCTGCCTTGCCGTTTCAAGCGCTCTGTAATCATGAACCATGTCCGCCACCTTAAAATCAGGCATTCCGCTTTGTTTTTTTCCAAAGAAATCTCCCGGGCCTCTCAGTTCCAAATCCTTTTCAGACAGTTCAAAGCCATCATTGGTTTCCGACATGATTCTCATCCGTTCTTTTCCTGTTTCTGATTTCGGATCAGCCATAAGAATGCAGTAGGATTGGTGCTCGCCGCGGCCGACTCGGCCGCGCAGCTGGTGAAGCTGGGACAAACCAAAGCGATCGGCGTCGTAAATGACCATAATCGTTGCATTCGGAACGTTCACTCCGACTTCAACAACAGTGGTTGATACGAGAATTTGACACGTATTCGCGCTGAATTCCCTCATCACCTGATCTTTTTCATCGGAATGCAGTTTTCCGTGCATAAGGCCGACGTTCCATTTTCCACGGAAAACCTCAGAAAGCATATTGTATACATCTATAGCGTTTTGCACATCAAGCTTGTCTGATTCTTCGATCAGCGGACAGATAATATACGCCTGTCTGCCCTGCTTTAATTCTTTTTCGACGAATGCCAGAATGCGGTCCAGCATGTCATGTTTCACCCAATAGGTCTCGATTTGTTTCCGCCCCGCCGGCATCTCATCAATGACGGAGACATCCATTTCACCGAAAACAGTAATCGCCAGGGTTCTCGGAATCGGAGTGGCTGTCATAAAGAGAACATCGGGATCCTGCCCTTTGTTCCGAAGCTTCTTCCGCTGTTCAACTCCAAATCGGTGCTGCTCATCCGTGATGACAAGACTTAGCGCTTTAAACTCGACCTCATCCTGGATTAAAGCATGGGTTCCTACAAGAATATCAATCTCTCCCGCAGCAAGCCGCTCAAGCAATTCCCTTCGGCGCTTCCCTTTTACAGAGCTTGTCAGAAGGGCGACATTGACATCCCACTTTTCAAACAGTGAAACAAGGGAATCAGCATGCTGTTCAGCAAGAATTTCTGTCGGGACCATAAGCGCTCCCTGATATCCGGATAAAATGGCCGCATAAAGCGCGATGGCAGCGACTGCCGTTTTTCCTGATCCGACGTCTCCTTGAAGAAGACGGTTCATTCTATATGGGGAAGACATGTCTGCTGTTATTTCGCGAAGCACGCGGGACTGGGCGTTGGTGAGAGGAAACGGGAGGCTTTTGACAAATGTCATGAGTTCTTCGTTTGAAAAACGCTGCCGTATCCCTTGTGACTGCTCTCTTTCCGCCTTTCGGAACGCCTGCATTTTCAACTGAAATAATAAAAATTCTTCGTAAACGAATCGGCGTCTGGCCAGCTTTAATGCTTCTCTTGTTTCTGGCTGGTGCATCGCTTTTAACGCTTGATGATAGTCCGGCAGCTTATAGCGAACTTTAAGATTTTCCGGGAGAGGATCAGGTATTGAGTCCGCATATTGGGTCAGCCCGTGCTGAATAAAACGTCTCATCATTTTGACGGTGACATTTTCTTTGACGGAATAGACTGGTTCAATGCTTTTATCCTCTTGATGCGGCCCATTTTTTAATTCCTGAACAGAAATGGTCTGACGATGCTTGTCCCATTTTCCGGAAATCGTCACAACAGAGCCCAGCGAAAGCTTTTTCTTTAAATAAGGACGGTTAAAACAAATGGCAGTGATTAAATAATGGCCGACAAGAAGGCGAAATGTCAGCCTGTTTCGTTTTTTTCCATAATAGGTAAGAGAAGGCTCTGAATGAACCTTCCCTTCAACTGTGACTCTTTCATCATGCTGTACTTCTTCTAAATCCCTCAGCTCGTAGTCATCATAGCGATAAGGGAAATAATTCAGAAGATCAGAAATGTCATAAATACCGAGTTCATTTAATGTTTTTTCTGTTTCCGGCCCAATGCCCTTAATGTTGGCTATACTAGTTTGCTGATGTTGTTTCACTTGAACCCAGCGCTCCTCCGAATATTTTTTTCTCTAATTCTCTTCCCGTCGGTGTGGCCGCTAAACCGCCCTGGCCTGTTTCTCTAAGGGCAGTGGGCATCGTTTGGCCGATTTTATACATCGCATCGATGACCTCGTCACATGGAATCCGGCTTGTAATGCCTGCTAATGCCATATCAGCAGCAATCATCGCGTTTGATGCGCCCATTGCATTTCGCTTCACACAAGGCACTTCAACAAGGCCCGCAACAGGATCACACACAAGGCCGAGCATATTTTTTAATGTAATGGCCATGGCCTCCGCACTTTGCTCAGGTGTTCCGCCTGCCATTTCAACAATTGCCGCAGCTGCCATGCCCGAGGCAGATCCTACCTCTGCCTGACACCCGCCGGCAGCACCGGAAATACTTGCATTATTTGCTACGACAAATCCGAAAGCTCCGGCCGTAAATAAAAAGCGGATCATTTGTTCTCTTGTCGGGTTCAGTTTTTCTTTCACGGCAAATAACGTACCCGGCACTACACCTGCAGATCCGGCAGTCGGTGTCGCACAGATTGTTCCCATGGCGGCATTCACTTCATTTGTTGCGACAGCTTTCGATACCGCGTCTAAAATCAGCGCTCCCGACAGGCTTTTTCCAGATCGAATGTAGGCCTGTAATTTAACGGCATCTCCGCCTGTTAAGCCCGTTTGACTCGTAACTCCTTCAAGCCCTTTTTGAACCGCCGCTTCCATAACAGTCAGATTGTGATCCATCTGCTGAAAAATTTCTTCTTTTGTTTTTTCTGTTACTTCCATCTCTTGAGCGATCATGATGTCAGAGATGGATATTTG
The DNA here is from genome assembly GCF_054161355.1 of Bacillus sp. PK3-037. NCBI lineage: Bacteria > Bacillati > Bacillota > Bacilli > Caryophanales > Bacillaceae > Bacillus > Bacillus sp. PK3-037. The sequence continues at coordinate 2,446,677 of NZ_CP096408.1, forward strand.
CTTTTCTTTCGTTATCTCAATTAATTCTTTTACATTACGAAACATAACTGGCTCCTCCTGACCCTTCGCTAGTCAGCAATCTTTGTCACTTGAATAATATTCGGCAGCTTCGACAGCTCATCGAGAACATCATCGTCAATATTTTGATCCACTTCTATTGTCATCAGCGCAAGCTGACCAATATCCTTGCGGGCGACTTCCATATGGCCGACGTTGATTGAGAATTTCGCAAGGACATTGGCAACTCCTGCAATGGTGCCAAACTTGTCATTATGGACAACTAGAATGGCAGGGTGGTTTCCAGACAGACGGAGCTCAAAGCCGTTTAATTCTGTGATTTCAATTTTTCCTCCGCCTATCGAAATTCCCGTCAGTTCAAGTTCTCCCTTTTCATCAGAAATACTAATTCGAGCTGTGTTCGGGTGAACCGGAACAGCGTCTTCAACTCGAAACTCTATATCAATTCCTTTATCTTCTGCAATTTGTATAGCGGTTTTAATCCGTTCGTCAAATGTATCAAAATCAAGCAGACCGCCGATAATTGCCACATCTGTGCCGTGACCCTTATATGTTTCAGCAAAAGAGCCGTAAAAGGACACAACGATGCGCTCAGGCTCTCTGCCAAATAAACTTCTGGCCACTCTCCCGATTCTCGCCGCTCCTGCTGTATGCGAACTGGACGGACCGATCATAACCGGACCGATAATATCAAAAACGCTTCTGTATTTCATGCTATTCCTCCTTATGAAACAGAGCTTATAAGCGGCTTTGCTTCTAGACTAATTGATCGGATATAAAATGGCAAGCGGGCGCGTTACAGCGCTGCCGCACTTAAAAGCAGACATAAGAATAGAAGGGCGAATCGCCCTTCTATTCTGCAGAAACTATATACGAATACAGCGGCTGTTTTCCGTTGTGGATTTCAACCTCAATCTCTTCGTACTTGTCGTTGAGAAACGCTTCAAGCTCTTCAGCTTCTTCTTGAGACGCATCCTCTCCATAAAGAATGGTGACAATTTCGTCCTCTTCTCCGATCATTTCTGACAAGAGCATTTTTGCAGCACCCAGCTGATCTTCAGCACTGCCGATAATCGTTCCATTCAGAATTCCCATAAAGTCGCCTTTTTTTATGTCTTGTCCGTCAATATGAGTATCCCTGACTGAGTATGTCACCTGTCCGCTTTTTACTTGCTGAATGGCACTTAGCATATTGGTTTCATTTGCTTCAGGCTCTTGATCCGGATTAAATGCCAACAGCGCTGACATCCCTTGCGGAACCGTTTTGGCAGGAATGACAAAAACCTGTTCACCCATTACGCTGGCCGCTTGATTAGCAGCCATGATGATGTTGGAGTTATTCGGTAGGATAAACACCGTTTCTGCATTTACAGATTTCACGGCCTCGACAATATCCTCAGTGCTCGGGTTCATCGTCTGGCCGCCTTCAATCACAACGGAAGCGCCAATGCTTTTGAATAAATCAGAAATACCTTCTCCCATCACAACAGTCACAATGCCGTACGGCTGCTTTGCCGCTTTCTCGCTGTGAGCAGGCTCGCTGTCCTGGCTGATGATGGAAGTGTGCTGCTCTCTCATGTTTTCAATTTTGATTTTTATTAATTCACCGTAATTTTGAGCGTAGTTTAACACGTTTCCCGGCTCTTCAGCATGAATATGAACCTTCGCCAGAGACTCGTCTGCAATAACCAAAAGAGAATCACCAAATTGGCTGAGGTCATTTCTGAATGTGCCTTCATCAAATTCTCTTTTATTCTGATCGAGCCTTACCATCACTTCTGTACAGAAACCGAATTCAATATCATCTGTATTCATCATGCTCTGCGCGCTCTTATGATGCTCTGCGCTGACCATGTCATCAAGTGACGGAAGAACGGTTTTCTCAGGAACGGTCTCTCCTTTTAATGAAGCGAGGAAACCTTCATACACACAAAGCAGGCCTTTGCCTCCGCTGTCAACGACTCCTACTTCCTTCAGGACAGGCAGCAATTCTGGTGTCCGGTTTAAGGATGCCTCAGCTTCCTTTGTCACCGATGTCATCAGCGCAATGATATCGGTTTCTTTTTCCGCCAGGGCCACCGCTTGTTTCGCAGCATCTTTTGCAACTGTTAAGATGGTGCCCTCCACAGGCTTCATGACTGCTTTGTAAGCCATATCGACACCGGCTTGCAGCGCGGCGGCAAACTCTTTTGCATTAATTTCTTTTTTTGTTTCAATGCTTTTACTGAATCCTCGGAACAATTGGGACAGGATGACTCCTGAATTCCCTCTTGCCCCCATGAGCAATCCTTTAGATAACGCGGAGCCCACTTTACCGATATCAGTTGTCTCTAAATGCTCCACTTCTCTTGCTCCGGAAGTCATTGACAGGTTCATGTTTGTTCCCGTATCACCGTCCGGCACCGGAAACACGTTGAGCGCGTCAACCGCACTCGCGTTTTGCGACAGATTCTGTGCACCTGCAAGAATCATCTCGGCAAAGGTTCTGCCGTCTAATGTTCTGATAGACAATCCTACTCCTCCTAACTACGGGTTCGTCACTCGTACGCCTTGGACATAAATATTGACAGAGTCCACTGCAAGTCCGACTGTTTGATTTACTGTGTACTTTACTTTTGTTTGGACGTTATGTGCCACTTCAGAAATTTTTGTGCCGTAGCTGACAATGATATACATGTCAATATGTATCTGTTCTGCTTCTTGGCGAACTTGAACACCTCTGCTGAAATTCTCTTTCCGAAGGATTTCAGTCAGTCCGTCTTTAATTTGGTTTTTAGAGGCCATTCCAACGATGCCGTAACAGTCAATCGCAGCGCCGCCGGCAACCATTGCAATGACTTCATTCGATATATCAATCTGCCCGTATTTGGTTCTTAATTCAATGGACACACTAGTTCCTCCTTCGAATGCATAGAGTTACAGCTATTCTACTATATGAATTCCATTATGAAAAGAAAAGACGCGACAAACGCTGCACGTCTCTTTACATATACTATAGCGCCGCTGTTTGTGCAAGATGTCAAGTGAATTTTCTTGAAAGATGATGAAACAATAGTTGCAAACGTTTTTTAGCTGTGGTAAATTATTTAAAGTATCCATATCGAAAGCATCTAAGAACATATGAAAGTGAAAAAGTAGATGTTTTGTGCAAGTGAGGAGGGAAACAAATGGCACGTAAATGCGTTATCACAGGTAAAAAAACAACAGCTGGGAATAACCGTTCTCACGCAATGAACGCTTCTAAGCGCACTTGGGGCGCGAATCTTCAAAAGGTTCGTATCCTTGTGAACGGAAAACCTAAAAAAGTATATGTATCTGCTCGAGCTTTGAAATCCGGTAAAGTTGAGCGTGTATAACAAAATGAACGCCTGCCCTGATATGTGGCAGGCGTTTTTATGTGGTGAAAGGGGGCTTTAACCCCTGGGCTTTAATCTTTTCTAAATGAGCCCAGCATCGCCCGGACAATTCCTCCTAAAAACTTCGGCAATTTAATGGTGTAAAATTTCATTTTTGTCCCCTCCTATAAGTCCCGTAACCGCCTGTTCATCGCTTTAAGGTTCATTAATTTCAACAAATGAGTGAAAGCAGAAGCTAATCCGTGCTTCTTATCATTATTAATATGCCTTTCGCAAACGAAAAAGTACCTCGTGAATGAATGAGTTCGTTACTAATACATAGTGTTGAACCAAGCGTAATATGACACTTATTTAGCGGATATTTAAAACCGGTGAGAGTCAGCTCATTTACTTCTTCTGTAAATGGGATGAAGGAGATATACCGTTTGTTTTGATCGATAAGAAGAGAATATTCGCCTGGAGAGAACATCTGAATATCATTCTGTTTGTCTATAAGCTTCATTTTCGAATTTGTTTTTACTCCCCTGTACAGCAGCTGAATATTTCCTAAAAAGTGATCTGCTCTGCCTCCCGTAATTCCGAAGATTTGAATGACATCCGGCTGCTTTTCCAGGGCCCAATCAAGAGCGAGGTCTAAATCAGTTTGATCTTTTTCTGCCTGGTACACATGGAGAGCGGGCGCGGCTTTTTCGATTTGCCGGCGTTCCTGCTCCGTAATGCTGTCAAAATCTCCGAAAGCTTCATCAGGAATGATGCCGGCATCTAAAAGCGTGACTGTGCCCTTGTCAACCCCGACCCAGATCGTGTGATCAGCCGTATAACCAGTCAGGTCAGGGATCAAATCTTTTGGGCCTCCCGCAACGATATTGATTTTTCTCATCTCTTTTTCCTTTCTGCTTCTGGGTACAGGAAAAAGAGCTCGGGCTAAATACGCCCGGCTCTTTCTCCTGCTGCTTATTTGCTTCCTCTTATCTCAGAAATAGCTTTTTCGCGGTCAGTTTGGCCATAAACAGCAGAACCGGCAACAAGTAAATTTGCGCCCGCTTCGATGACTAGCGGGGCTGTTTCTTTGTTGACGCCGCCGTCTACTTCAATTAGCAGATCATGTTTCCCTTTTTCCTCCGCCATTCGTTTCACTTCTTTTATTTTCGGAAGAACAGAATGAATAAATTTCTGTCCGCCAAATCCAGGGTTCACCGTCATTAAGAGAACGAGATCAAGTTCTTCAAAAATATGCTCAATTACTTGAACAGGTGTATGCGGATTCAGGACAACGCCAGCTTTTACACCCTGCTCTTTCATAAGCTGGATTGTCCGGTGAAGGTGCGGACAGGCTTCGGCATGTACAGACAGGATATCTGCTCCAGCTTTTGCGAAAGCCGGGATATAACGATCCGGCTCTTCAATCATTAAATGTACATCCAGGGGCAGTTTCGTCACCGGACGAATGGCTTCTACAATCAACGGCCCAATCGTAATATTCGGGACAAAATGGCCGTCCATGACATCAACATGAATGTAATCGGCTCCGCCTTTTTCTACATCTTGAATCTCTTTGCCTAAAGCGGCAAAATCAGCGGAAAGAATAGAAGGTGCAATCTTTACCATGATCTAATACCTCGGCTTTCTGTCTTTGATCTCTGTGATAAATTCAACATAATGGTCGTAGCGGTACTGCTTTAATTCCCCTTCTTCAACAGCTTGTTTGACTGCACATTTCGGCTCTTTCAAATGCAGACATCCTCTGAATTTGCATGATGCGCTTTTTTCTCTGATGTCAGGGAAGGTGTAGCCCAACTCTCCTTCTTCAATGTCTGTAAACTCAAGAGAGCTGAAACCCGGCGTATCCGCAACCAGACCTCCGGACGTGTGAATGAGCTCCACATGGCGGGTTGTGTGCTTCCCGCGGCCTAAATGCTCGGAAATCTCGTTTGTTCTCAAACCCAGCTCGGGACTGATCGCGTTGAGAAGCGAGGATTTTCCAACCCCCGACTGGCCGGCAAAGACCGTTGTTTTGCCGCGGAAATGCGGGATGATCTCCGTTAAACTGTCTTGATCCTTAGAAGAGGTAAGATATACGTCATAACCAATGTTCCGGTAGTCTTCAGCATACGCTTGAATGAGCTTTTGTGTATGTTGATCTTCAATTAAATCCATTTTTGTAATACAAATAATCGGCTGGATGTCATTCGCTTCTACGAGAACCAAGAAACGGTCGAGCAATGCTGTGCTGAAAGATGGCTGCATCGCCGAGAAAACAAGCACCGCTTGATCAACGTTGCAGATCGGCGGCCTGATAAGTTCATTGGTTCTTTCTTTAATCTCCAGAAGATATCCTTCTTTATTATTTTCAGCTTGATAAACAACATAATCACCGACCAAAGGGGTGATTTTATTTTTTCTGAAAATGCCTCTTCCTCTGCATTGTATAACTTTTCCGTTATTTGAATCCTCTGATTCATCCAGTACGTAATAAAAGCCGCTTAGCGCTTTAATGATTTTGCCCTCAGGCATATTTTCCCTCCTTGTTATTCATCTTTCGGATACTCAATTGTTTTGTAGCTGACGACTTTATTATTTACCATCACTTGATAGTACCCTTTTTGGCCAGGTTCAATCTTCAGTTCGATTGTCCGTTCTACGGGCTCTTTCATCTTAAAATGTTCGTAAGTGTCAGAAATGCTGTGGTCCGCGTCGTCAATCGCGATTTGCACCTCCAGCTCGTCCCCTTCGTTTTCAGGCTCATATGGAATCTTGACTTTTTCTTTCACTGTTTTCGCCGGTTTCTTCTCAGGTCCGAGAGAAAATGTCACTTCGACCTCATTTCCCGGCTTTAGCGCCGTTCCCGCTGCCGGTTTTTGTTTGACAACCTGTCCTTCCGGAACGTCATCTGAGTACGCTTCTTTTTCCACCAGCTTGAGCCCGTTATCTTCCAGATATCCTGAGGCTGCTTCCTTACTGTATGTTTTTAAGTCTCTGAGCGTAATATCTTCCGGCCCGATGCTGACTGTGAGCTTAACTTGATCTTCGTCCGGCACAAGTTCGGTCCCCGCTGACGGATTCTGGTCTATGACAGTGCCGGCGTCTTTCTCATCATTATTTACTTCATCCACCGTTACATTTTTAAAGCCCTGTTCCTTTAACACTTTTTTTGCCTTGTCGACTGATTGATCCGTCACATCACCGATCTGCTTTTTTGCTTTACCTGTACTCTTATAAAGCGTAACCGTTGCTCCTTCTTTAACAGTGGACTCTGCTTTAGGATCGGTTTTGACCATCAGGCCTTCTTCGATCTTCTCATCTGAGATTTCCAAAACGTCTGAATCTACCTGCAAGCCTTCTTTTTCTAGAAGATCTGCCGCTTTCTCATATTCCATCCCTGCTACATCGGGTATTTTGACATCCTTAGGCATAAAAAGAGAAGGAAAAACAGTGACGGCGAGAACTCCTGCCGTGATAAAAATCAGGCATATGGTGAGCAAAATCCACGGCCATTTTTTTCTCTTTGCTTTTTTCTTCGTTTGGTTTTCTTGAGGAAATGTCATGTCAGCTTCGGTTTCATTAGAAGCTTTCGCAAGCTCTTCATCCTTAATAATGGGAATCGCTTTCGTCATTTCTTCATCATCTTGAATCGTAAATTTCTTTTCGTTGAGCCTGTCCGCGTCAAAAGCTGTTCGAATATCTTCTTCCATATCTTCAGCAGTTTCATAGCGATGAAAAGGATCTTTGGCGGTTGCCTTTAATATGATGTTTTCAACGCTTTGGGGTACTGAGGGATTCCACCTTTTCGCTGAAGGGGTTTCAGCCTGAAGATGCTTTAAGGCGATGCTGACAGCCGATTCTCCATCAAACGGGATTCGGCCGGTTAACAGCTCAAATAAGACAATCCCAAGCGCATAAATATCTGATTTTTTTGTGGCCAGACCGCCCCGCGCCTGTTCGGGGGATAAATAATGGACTGAGCCCAGCACAGAATTGGTGTGGGTGATTGTTGTCGAAGTCAGTGCAGTCGCAATTCCAAAATCCGTTACTTTGATATTGCCCATATGGTCGATCAAAATGTTATGCGGTTTAATATCCCTGTGGACAATATGATTTTGGTGGGCATGGGCAATGGCTGAGACAATTTGCTCCATGATGCTGAGCGCTTCTTTGGGGTGAAGCGGCCCATTTGCTGTTATGTATTCTTTTAGCGTCATGCCCTCTACATATTCCATGACAATATAGTAAATATCATCTTCCTCGCCCAAATCATAAATGCTGACAATATTCGGGTGATCAAGGCTTGATGCCGATTGGGCTTCTCTTCGGAAACGCCTGATAAACTCATTGTCATTCACATAGTCAAACCGCAGGATTTTGATTGCGACTTCACGATCAAGAATAATGTCCTCAGCTAAATAAACGTTGGCCATTCCCCCGCCGCCTATGGCACGGAGAATCTGGTAACGCCCGCTGATTCGCTTGCCGATTAGCACTGATCTTCACCCTCTTCAACATGTAAAGCAAGCTCAAGCAACACTGCTGTAATATTGTCTTCCCCGCCATTCTCATTGGCTTTGTCCACAAGCAGGTTTACTTTTTCCTGAGGAGCTGAATCGCTTTGCAGGATGTCTTTTAATTCAGTGACTTCCACTTTATTCGTCAGTCCATCAGAACATAAAAGGAGTTTGTCTCCGGGTTCAATTTCGAAAGAACGTGCATCAATACTGACAGATTGATCTGTTCCGAGCGCCTTCGTCAGCACATTTTTGCGCGGATGATGCTCAGCATCTTCTCTGGAGATTTCACCAGTGCGAACCAGTTCATTCACAAGAGAATGATCCTCTGTCACCTGAACGAAAAGATCGTCCTGAAGCAAATAGCATCTGCTGTCGCCTATATGAGCAACGGAAACCGTTTTGCCTGTGAAAAGAGCGCATACAATGGTTGTTCCCATGCCTTGGCATTCTTCGTGCGCTTGGGCATGATCGTAAATCTTGCTGTTTACCGCGAGAATCTGCTCAATGAGCCACTCTTCACACTCTGACGGCGCTGCAGGAATCGTATCTGCCTCATTCCATTTCTCTCCCATGGCTTTCACAGCCATCTTGCTTGCAACATCTCCAGCAAGATGGCCGCCCATGCCATCAGCGACAACCGCTAATACAAAATCGTCTTTCCCCTTATAAATACCCGCATCATCTTCATTATGCTGGCGGATTTTCCCTGTATCTGTTTTTAAGGCTGTTAACAACCCTCATCACCTCGTCTCGTCTTGACGCTCCTTCGCGCGAAGCTGACCGCAGGCTGCGTCAATGTCATGGCCTTGCTCTCTTCGGATCGTGACATTTACTCCGCGGGATTTCAGCGTTTTCTCAAAAGCAAAAATGTGCTCGCGCGGTGTGCGGACATAATCCCGTTCAGGCACATAGTTTACCGGAATCAAGTTCACGTGGCATTTTACGCCTTCCAGCAAGTCTGCAAGCTCTTCAGCGTGCTCGACCTGGTCGTTTACGCCGCCGAACAGACCGTATTCAAAGCTGATCCGGCGTCCTGTTTTATTAATGTAATATTTAACGGCTTCCATTAAATCAGGCAGCTTGTACGCTCTGTTAATCGGCATCAAACGGCTTCTGATTTCTGTATTTGGCGCGTGCAGAGAAATCGCAAAGTTAATCTGCATTTGCTGATCAGCGAATTCGTAAATTTTCGGGATGATTCCGCTTGTAGAAACAGTAATATGGCGGGCACCGATATTCAGTCCCTTATCATGGTTAATGATTTTTAAGAAGGCAAGCATTTCGTTAAAGTTATCAAATGGTTCGCCAATTCCCATGATGACGACAGAGCTGACGCGTTCATCCGTTTCATCCAGCGCTTTTTGAACTTTCACCACTTGAGCGACAATTTCGCCCGCTTCAAGATTTCGTTTTAAGCCGCCGAGCGTTGATGCGCAGAAAGTGCAGCCAATGCGGCAGCCGACTTGTGTCGTTACACATACAGAATTACCATACTCGTGTCTCATTAAAACGGTTTCGATTGTATAACCGTCGTGAAGCTCGAATAAAAACTTCATCGTACCATCTTGAGAAGTTTGTTTAACTGCTGTTTTCAGCGTCGTTAATACGAAATGAGTGTTTAATTTCTCACGCAGATCCTTTGACAGGTTTGTCATTTCGTCAAAAGAAGATACTCGTTTTTCGTAAAGCCATTCAAAAATCTGTGCCGCGCGGAACGGTTTCTCTCCGTTGTCTGTCAGCCATTGTTTGATTTCGTCTAATTCAAAAGAATAAATTGAAGGATGCTCTGTCCGCAATTCTTTTCTGATCTTTGTTTTTTTAAGTTCTGTCATTGCTTATCCCTTCTTTCTCATGCTGCAAATAAAGAAACCATCTGTTCCGAAATAATGCGGAAGGATTTGAAGCCTCCCATCCCGAACAAAGGGTCTCGCCTTTTCGGGCAGCCGCTTTTCAAGAAACAAATCGGGTTCAAAATCAGGATGTTCTTGTATAAACGCATGGATAACTTCTTCATTTTCTGTCCGATCCATTGTACACGTACTGTAGACAAGAGTGCCACCTTTTTTTACTAATGGCGCAATTTCCCTTAAGATAGACAGCTGGATTTCAGCAAGCCGGGAGCTGTCATTCGGGGTTTTGGTGTATTTCATATCCGGCTTTCTTCTGATCACGCCGAAGCCTGAGCATGGAGCGTCAACCAAAATACGGTCAAACTGTTCACTTTTAAACGTTTCTCCCGCTTTTCTCGCGTCCATTGTTTTCGCATCAATAATGGAAAGGCCAAGCCGTTCTGACGCTTCTTTGATCAGCTTCACCTTATGTTTGTGAAGGTCAAGCGATGTCACACTTCCCTTGTTCTCCATTAATTCAGCGATATGGGCTGACTTTCCGCCCGGCGCCGCGCACGCATCAAGCACCGTTTCACCTGGCTTAGGGTCAAGTGCCCGGGCAACCAGCATGGAACTTTCATCCTGGATGGACACTTCACCGGTCTGGAAGAAGTGAGTTCCGGCGATTGTTCCCTTTACAAGCTTCACAGCGTCCTCGGCGAGATCTCCTTTTTCCGCTTCGATTCCTTCAGCTGCCATTTGATCAAGTATCTCTGCCCTGTCTGTTTTCATTTGATTAACACGCAGCGTTTGCTTAGGCGGAATGAGATGAATGCGGCAAATCTTTTCAGCTGCATCAAATCCGTATGCGTCTGCCCACTCTTTCACAAGCCATTCGGGATGGCTTGTTTCTGTCGCAAGCCTGAGAACAGGATCTTCGATAGCATCAAAAGAAGGTACTCCTTCACGCTGAATAGAGCGAAGCACGCCGTTGACAAATGAGGCAATGCCTTTATGCCCTCGGTTTTTAGCAATCTCTACCGCTTCATGGATGACTGCCCGGTCAGGAATTTTCTCTAAATATTCCATTTGATATAAGGACAGGCGCAGAAGCTGGATAACCCACGGCTTCACCTTTTGCGGCTTGTTGATAAACGGCTTGAGCATATAATCCAGCGCGATTTTGTTTTGCAATGTACCGTACACGAGTTCAGTCAAAAGCCCCCGGTCCTGATCGCTCAGTTTATTGGATTTAATAACCGATTTCAGGAGCAGGTTACTGTATGACTGATTTTGTTCTAATTTGACCAGCGCCTCCAGCGCAATATCGCGAACGCTATTTGTTTTCATTGTGTACTCCTAACATATCACCTGTCTCAACATGAGCGCCACGGACGAAGTCTTCGCCTCGCATGCGTTTTTTGCCGGCAGGCTGCAGCTCTGTTAATAACAGTGCCGTATCGTTTCCTGTGGCGACGATAATCCCTTCTTTTTCAATAGCAATAACTGTGCCGGGCTCGGCTTTTGCCGGTGCCGCTGTTTTCTTGGCCGCCCACACTTTCAGGTTTTGTCCATTTAAAGTCGTATAGGCAACAGGCCATGGGTTTAAACCTCGAACTTGATTGTAAAGCTCTTCTCCCGCTCTGGACCAGTCAATCAGCTCTTGTTCTCTTTTAATGTTTGGCGCATACGTCGCTTTCTCGTCATCCTGCTTTTCAGGTGATATGTCGCCGGCTATAACTTGAGGAACTGTTTCAGACAGAAGCTTCGCGCCAGCAACGCTTAATTTATCGTGCAAGGTTCCGACATTGTCGGTTTCTTCAATGTCTACTTCCACTTTAGAAATCATATCGCCTGCATCTAATTTTTCCACCATGTACATAATGGTAACTCCGGTTTTTTTCTTTCCTTGGAGAATGGAATAATGGATAGGAGCCCCGCCTCTCAGTTCAGGCAAAAGAGACGCATGGACATTAATGCATCCGTACTTAGGGCTGTCGAGAAGCTCTTTAGGCAGAATTTGCCCAAACGCTGCCGTCACAATAAGATCCGGTTTTAATGCCAGCACCTTTTCAATTTCTTCTTTCAGTCTGACTTTTTCAGGCTGAAGAACCGGGATACCGTGACGCAAAGCTTCTTCCTTCACCGGCGGAGGCGTGAGCACTTTTTTTCTGCCCTTCGGACGGTCCGGCTGCGTGACGACCCCCACTACTTCATATCCGTCATCTAACAGGGTTTTTAACACAGGAACTGAAAAATCGGGTGTTCCCATAAACACGATTCTCGTCATCAAATCATCCTTCCATATCCGCTAGTTCATCTTCTGTATAATATTTACTTATTTTTGATGTGAACAGCACGCCGTCCAAGTGGTCCATTTCATGCTGCACGGCTCTCGCGAAAAAGCCTCTTGCTTCAAGAATAAACGGTTTTCCCTGACGGTTATACGCCCGCACTTTCACATAATCGGCACGTGTGACATCTCCGTAGACGCCGGGAAAGCTCAAGCATCCTTCAACTCCGGTTTGCTCGCCGCTTTGTTCAAGAATTTCCGGATTCACAAGGTCAATTCTGCCGCTTTCTTCTCCGATATCAACGACAGCCGCTCTTTTTAAAATACCGATCTGCGGCGCTGCCAGTCCGACTCCATCCATTTCGAGCATGGTATCGTACATATCATCAAGCAGTTTTTTTAGCTTCTTATCAAAAACAGTCACGGTTTCCGCAGGCGTTTCCAAAACCTCCGCGGGATGTGTGACGACCTTTTTTACTGCCAATTCATTACCCTCCAAGACGTGAGATCTTACATCATCATATAAGGATTCATATCAATTGAAATCATTACATGTTTTTGTTCAATTTCGCGTTTATAATGTTCCAGTATCTTCTTCAATAAAGCTGATATCTGGGTTTCCTGTTTGTATTTTATCACGCATTGATAGCGATATCTATCTTTGATCCTGGCGATCGGCGATGCGCTTGGACCGAGTATTTTCGTATCCGCCCCGCAGTTTGCTTTCAGAAAGTGTGCGATTTTCTCAGCCGTTACAGCCGCTTTTGCCACTTCCTCGTGAGAAACAGTCACAAGAGCCAAATAGTAATACGGCGGGTAGGATTGCTCCCTCCTGTGTGCCATTTCTTGCTGATAAAACGTTTCATAATCATGCGTTTTCGTCAGCTGGATGCTGTAATGGGACGGTGTATACGTTTGAATGATGACATTGCCGGGTTTTTCATGTCTTCCCGCGCGGCCGCTGACTTGTGTTAGCAGCTGAAACGTTTTTTCGGCAGATCTGAAATCAGGAATGTGCAGTGTTGTGTCAGCGCTTAAGACTCCGACAAGTGTCACATTCGGAAAATCAAGCCCTTTCGCAATCATTTGCGTTCCGAGAAGAATATCTGCTTTGCCTTCTCCGAAAGCAGACAATAATTTTTCATGGGCACCTTTCCGAGAGGTCGTATCAACATCCATCCGTATGACTCTTGCATGTGGCAGCACCTTTGTTAATTCTTCTTCCACTCTTTGTGTTCCCGTTCCGAAAAAACGGATATGATCGCTCCCGCATTCAGGACAAGTATGCGGAACAGGCTCTTCATGTCCGCAATAATGGCATTTCATCCTCTGACCGGAACGGTGATACGTCATGGAAATGTCGCAGTGAGGGCATTGCGGGACATATCCGCAGTCCCTGCACATCACAAAGGAGGAATAGCCCCTTTTATTTAAAAACAGCACAGCCTGTTCACCCTTGGCAATGGTTTCTTCAAGCTTTTCCATCAATTCTATTGAAAACATAGAGCGATTGCCGTTTCTGAGCTCCTCTCTCATATCCACAAGCGAAACCTCAGGCATCACTTGGTGATTGACGCGGTGTTTCAGCGAAAGCAGCTCGTACACTCCTTTTTGCGCCCGTGCATATGACTCTAACGTCGGTGTAGCACTACCTAACACAACCGGACAGCGGTGGTGCTCCGCCCTCTTGATCGCTACCTCTTTCGCATGGTAGCGCGGCATTTCCTCTTGTTTATAGGATGATTCATGCTCCTCATCGATGATAATCATCCCGAGATTTTCAAACGGGGCAAAAATAGCGGACCTCGCGCCCACGACAAGCCGTACTTCCTTGCGGTGGATTTTGCGCCACTCGTCATACTTTTCACCAGTGGATAACCCGCTGTGCATGACTGCAACCTGAGAGCCGAAACGGCCCTTGAAGCGATTGACCATCTGCGGCGTCAGCGAGATTTCCGGTACGAGGACGATGGCTTCTTTTCCTTTCGCCAGTACTTTTTCAATCGATTGCAGATAAATTTCTGTTTTTCCGCTTCCTGTCACGCCGTGAAGAAGGAACACTTTATGCTCATCGTTGTCCAAGGTCTGACGTATTGGCTCAAAGGCAGCGCTCTGTTCGTCTGTCAGCGGGAGCGGTTCTGTTTTTTTGAACATTTTGTCCTGATAGGGATCTCTGTAAACCTCTTCATAGCTTTCCTTCAAAAGCCCCTTTTGGATCAGGGTTTTGATGGTCGCAGAGCTCGCATCCGTTTTGTTGCACAATTCCGCCGCAGGGATTTTCACCCCTTCCGGCTCAGCGATGAAAAAGTGAAGAATTGCCTGCTGCTTTGCTGCTTGGCGGGATAATCCCTCAGCCTGCTTGGCAAGCTCTTCTTTACTCGCATTTGCCTGAATGTGCCTGACCATTTTTTTATTGGCTTTTTGCGCGACTTTATACGTCACGTCAATGTTGCCTTTTTGAACATGCTTTTGAATCATTTTCAGCGTATCGTGATCGGGTATATCCGAATACAGCAGAGTCTTTGTTTCAGAAAACAGCCGTTCTACCTGCGGCGGGATATCCGCACCTTCCGCAATCTTCAGCTCTTTTTCATATTTTGCCTTTAATGCGGCAGGCAGCATCGCTTGAAGCGCCGTAATCTTAAAAGACAGCGTTTTGTCTGACAGCCATGAAGACAAATTCATCAGCTCTTCTGTCAAAACAGGCGTAAGATCTAATAAATTCTCCACTTCTTTGACAGATTTACCTGAGAGATCAGACGTATCTTTGACAGCTGTCACAAACCCTTGAATTTTACGGGGGCCAAACGGAACAATGACCCTCATTCCCGTTTTGATCATACCTTTAAGATGGTCTGGGATTTTGTAATCAAACGGCCTGTCTATATTTTTGGTGCTGACATCAACGATGACTTCGGCAAAATTCATGAGTGCTCTCCGGTTTGTTTTAAGAAGGCTGCGACTTCTCCAAGAATGTCAAACGAAACATTGAGCTTAGACATCTTCGGCAGCTCGCGTTTGCGCCCGTCTTTGAAAAAGAGCGTCACAATATTCGTATCAGCACCAAAACCGGCCCCTGCCGCTTTCACATCATTCGCCACAATCATGTCAAGATTTTTGGCAGAAAGCTTTTTGCGGGCGTAATGTTCCACATCTTGTGTCTCAGCAGCAAAACCGACTAACAGCTGATGCTGTTTTTTCTCGCCCAGTTCTTTTAAGATGTCGACCGTTCTGTTTAATTCAAGGGTCATTCCGCCGTCTTGCTTTTTCATTTTTTGGTCAAATACTGTTTTTGGCGTAAAATCGGCAACAGCAGCTGTTTTTATGACGACGTCGCTTCTCTCATACACAGAGAGCACCGCATCGCGCATGTCCGCAGCCGATTGGACAGAGATAAACTGAGAAAGCCCTTTAGGGACATCAAGAGAAACCGGCCCTGAGATCAAGGTCACGTTTGCACCAAGCCGCACCGCAGCCTCAGCTAATGCGTATCCCATTTTACCCGTCGATTTATTCGTGAAAAAACGCACAGGATCAACTGCCTCCCGTGTCGGGCCTGCTGTGATCACCACTTGTTTGCCTTCTAAAGGCGCGTCTTTTTCTTCTGCAAAATGCTTTTCCGCAAGCTCTACGATGTTTTCGGGTTCTTCCAATCTTCCTTTTCCAACGTAACCGCATGCTAAATAGCCCTCGCTCGGCTCAATAAAACGAAAACCATCCTGATAAAGGACAGAAATATTGCGTTTGACTGCCGGATGGTCATACATATGCACATTCATGGCGGGCGCAATCCATACCGGCGCTGTTGCCGCTAATAAGGTTGTTGTCAGCATATCATCAGCAATGCCGTTGGCCAGTTTTCCAATCACATTGGCCGTAGCCGGCGCAACAATAATCAGGTCGGCCCAGTCAGCTGCGTCTATATGAGAGATGACGCTTGGATTTTGTTCTTTAAATGTATCTGTATATACTTCATGGCGGCTCAATGCCTGAAATGTCAGCGGTGAAACGAACTGGCACGCAGATTCAGTCATAATGACTTTAACATTTGCCCCTGCCTGCACCAGCTTGCTTGTCAGCGCACAGGCTTTATAAACAGCGATGCCTCCGCTCACGCAAAGCAACACATTTCGATTGTTCAGCAATGACTTCTCCCCCTCTGCAATTTAAAACAGCACGGAAAAAAATAACAACCTACATGATATAGGTTGCTACTTGTGCTACTATTCGCGGTCTTCCTTTTCAAACGAAAGCAGGCCTGCATCAATTTCTTCTAAAGCTTTGCCTACATATTTGTGTGAAATCGTATGTTCAATCATCTGGTCTTTTTTGATTTGCATTTCACGCGCGCGTCTAGCAGAAACGGTTACGAGCGTGTATTTCGAATCCAATTTATTCATTAATGAGTCAATTGACGGATCTAACATCAGTTATTCAACCTCCAGCATTTTCTTATATCTTGGTGCAACGCGCTCACGCTTCAAATGTTCAGCGAGAACGATTGCTTTGATTTTGTCGCAAGCCGTTTCGACATTATCATTTTCTACGACGTAATCATATGCGTCCATCATTTCGATCTCAGCTTTTGCGGCTTTCATGCGATTTTCAATCAGAGCATCTGTTTCCGTTCCTCTTGTCACAATTCTGTTCTTCAGTTCAGAAAGACTCGGAGGCGCAAGGAAAATAAACAGACCTTCCGGGAAAGCATTTCTCACTTGAAGAGCGCCTTGAACTTCGATTTCTAAAAAGACGTCTTTTCCTTCTTGGAGCGTCTGTTCAACATAATCGACAGGAGTGCCGTAATAATTGCCGACATATTCTGCCCATTCAAGCAGTTTATTGTTTGCAATCATTTGCTCAAATTCTTCTCTCGTTTTGAAAAAATAATCGACTCCGTTCACTTCGCCCTCTCGCGGGTTTCTCGTTGTTACTGAAATCGAATACTCGAATTTTGTATCTTCTTGCGAAAAAATCGCTTGCCGAACCGTTCCTTTACCAACTCCTGAGGGACCTGAGAGAACGATTAATAAACCTCTTTCTTTCATGCGGCAATTATCCCTGCCCTTCATCCATAATTTCTTCTTTAACAGAAAGTCTGTGTGCAACTGTCTCAGGCTGGACGGCAGATAAGATAATGTGATCACTATCCATGACGACAACTGCACGGGTTCTTCGTCCGTATGTAGCGTCAATTAGCATTCCGCGGTCTCTTGCATCCTGGATCATCCGTTTGATTGGCGCAGACTCCGGGCTGACAATCGAAATCATCCGATTGGCGGAGATAATATTGCCAAATCCGATATTAATCAGTTTAATCGTCATCTTCTACGTTCCCCCTGTAAAATAGACGTCTCTAGTTTAGCCTAGCAAGTCCGTCTGTAAACAATACGCACAGTCACTATTCTATATTTTGCACTTGTTCTTTTATTTTTTCAATAGAACTTTTCATTTCGACGACAAGCTTTGTGATCTGGTGATCATTTGCTTTTGAGCCGATTGTATTTGCTTCCCGATTCAGCTCCTGGACAAGAAAGTCGAGTTTGCGCCCGACAGCTCCGCCTTCAGCTAATATATCACGAAACTGAGCGAAGTGGCTCTTCAGTCTTGTGATCTCTTCTGTAATATCAGAGCGATCTGCAAAAATAGCGCATTCTGTAACAAGCCGGCTCTCATCCAACACGTCTTCGGTCCATTCCTTTATTCTGGCGTACAGCCGTTCCCTGTAACGAGATACCGCATCGGCTGCCAAAGATTCGGTCTTTTCGGCCAGCTCTTCAAGCTGGTCAATATGCATCAGACAGTCTTTGGCTAAAAGCAGCCCCTCTTTTTCGCGCATCTCACAGAGTCCTTTTACGGCTTCCTCTGCAGCAGCTGTTATTAACTCCTCAAGCTTTTCATTTTGAGTCTGTTCCTCATGAATCTGGACGACATGATCAAGCTTGAAGAAGTCCATGACATCAGGCTCTGCGGACAATTGATATCGCTTTTTCATATCCTCTGCAGCGGCGACAAACTCATCGAGAAGCGGCCAATCAATGTCAAGCCTTCTCTCTACAAGCATATCACTGTCAACGGAGACGAAAAGCTCAATTCTTCCGCGCTGTATGTACTGCAGAATCGTCTGTTTCAGCTTATCTTCTAAATATAGCAAAGGCCTTGGCAAACGAGCGTTCACTTCTTTAAACCTGTAATTCACAGATTTAAGTTCAACGCTTACAGAGAGATCATCTTGTGTTTTGCTTGCACTGCCGAAGCCTGTCATACTTCGTATCATAAATAAAACACCCTATTTCTTCCCTGTTCTCAAAATAAAAGGGCAATAGACATGCTATTACCCCTAAGATTATATCATATGAATTTATTTTTTTCTTGTCAAAAGTGACCCCGCCAGCAAAAAAGTAGGGATGGCCGACATGCCGATGACCAGCATCCAGTCTCCCGGCGTGATGGCAACCGTATGGAAAATCGGCTGAAGCGGCGGATAGTAAATGACCACCAGCATCAGTAAAATCGATGACAATACAGCGCCGATCAGATACAAGTTTTCAAACGGATTTCTGGAAAAAACGGACGTTTCGCTCCGGCAGTCAAATACGTGAATGAGCTGAGCCAGCACCAACGTCGCAAACGCAATTGTCTGCGCATAAGACAAATTCTCAGGATTGCGGTGATACACGATGATAAAAGCCAAAATCGTGGCAGCACCGATTAAAAATCCTCTGGAGACCACCTTCCATCCAAGCTTGCGGGCAAACACCCCTTCTTTCGGGTGACGCGGCTTCCGCTTCATCACGTCTCCTTCCGGCTGATCCATGCCGAGCGCCATCGCCGGCAATCCATCTGTCACCAAGTTGACCCACAAAATCTGAATCGGCACGAGCGGCAAAGGAAGGGCAAGCAGCATGGCGAAAAGCATGACCAAAATTTCTCCTACGTTAGAAGCCAGCAGGTATCGGATAAATTTTCTAATATTTTCATAGATGTTTCTGCCTTCTTTAATCGCTGATTTAATGGTTGCAAAATTATCATCTACGAGTATGAGGGATGATGCTTCCTTCGCCACATCCGTTCCTGTAATACCCATGGCAACGCCGATATCAGCCTGTTTGATAGCCGGCGCGTCATTGACGCCGTCTCCTGTCATTGCAACGATATGTCCGTTTTCCTGATACGCTTTGACAATTTTCAATTTATGCTCAGGAGAAACGCGGGCAAACACATACACATCCTCCACTACGTCAGAAAGCTCTTCTTGTGAAAGCTCATTCAGCATCTGGCCGTCCATGATTTTTCCGCTTTTCGGGAGGAGGCGCAAATCTTTCGCTATAGCTTTTGCTGTCTCAACATGATCCCCTGTAATCATAACGGTCTTAATTCCCGCTTCTCGGCATTCTTTAATCGCCTGTCTGACTTCGGGGCGCGGCGGGTCTATGATGCCTGAAAGGCCAAGCATTGTCAGGTCTTTTTCCGCCTGCTCCATTGACGGTGTTTCCCCTGCTTTTACCGGTCTATAAGCAACCGCAATCGTTCGGAGCGCCTGGGAAGCCAATTGCCGTAATACTGCCTCTGTTTCTGCTTTTCTCTCATTTGAGAAAGGAGCGGCAGAGCCGTCATAATAAATACGGGCGGACCGCTGCATCAGTACATCCGGCGCGCCTTTCGTAATGATATAGCGCTTTCTGTCCTGATCCTCTACAATGACAGTCATCATTTTTCGTGCAGAATCAAACGGAAACTCCTCAACCACACGGTAATGGGATTCCACAAACTCCTTTGAAAAGCCGCCTTTTCTTGCCGCGGTGAGCAGCGCTCCCTCTGTCGGATCTCCGTCAAGCACATAGTCACCGTTTCTTTTCCCAATATTCGAGTTGTTACAAAGCGCTCCGAACAACAGCATTTGCTCCAGCGGCTTATGCTCATTCACACTGACCTCTTTATCGTTCAGTGTGAAGCCTCCATTCGGATCGTAGCCCGTGCCAGACACTCTCCACGTTTTTCCTCCGGACCATACATGTGTGACCGTCATTTTGTTTTGCGTCATTGTTCCTGTTTTGTCTGAACAAATAATAGAGGCACACCCAAGCGTCTCAACCGCCGGAAGCTTTCTCACGATTGATTTTTGCTTGATCATACGCTGTACACCCAATGACAGCGCTACTGTCACAATGGCTGGCAGCCCTTCTGGGATGGCGGCTACCGCTAGCGAAACACCGGCTAAAAACATACTGTACAGATCGTGTCCCTGGATCACGCCGACAGCGACAACAAGCACAGTGAGCAGCAAAGCGACAACAATTAAAATTTTCCCGAGCTGCTCGAGCCTTCTTTGCAGCGGGGTTGACAGGGTTCCCGCCGATTCAAGCATGTCAGCGATTTTCCCCATAGCCGTGTTCATCCCTGTACCGACGACAACACCGACACCGCTGCCTCGGGTGACGATGGTTCCCATAAAGGCCATATTCGTAATATCCCCCAGCGACACATCGGGCTTTTTCAATTTATCCGCATGTTTCACAACCGGGATTGACTCTCCGGTTAACGCTGATTCTTCAATTTCCAGGCTTTTCGCTTCGACAATTCGGACATCTGCTCCTATCCGGTCGCCGCTTGTAAACTTCACAATGTCGCCCGGCACCAGTTCTTTCGAAGGAATCTTTGTCCAGCTTCCTTCCCTGAGCGCCATCACATGAGGAGTTGACAGCTCTTTTAACGCCTGCAGAGATTGCTCTGCACGCCGTTCTTGAAAGAACCCAAGTATGCCATTCACAAACACAATCGCAATAATCGCAACCGCGTCCACATATTCACCAAGAAACCCTGAAATTAATGTTGCCGCAAGCAGCACAAGCACCATGAAATCTTTAAACTGCGCCAAAAACAAGATAAGCGCTGATGTTTTTTTTCCTTCTTGAAGCTCGTTTGGCCCATGCTTGTCGAGGCGTTTTTTCACCTCTTTTTCAGTTAATCCTTGTTTCATGGACGTATTTGTTGCCTCTAATAAGTCTGTTTGTCCCATTTCATGAAACTTCATTCCGCTCGTCCACTCCCCTGCTCTCTTATAGAGATATCACTCTATAAGCATGCTTATTCTGACTCGTCCCATTTCATGCTATAATTATCGAATGCAGGAAGAATGAGAGGGTGTATTATATATGTCGTTTGATGGCATGTTTACATACGGAATGACACACGAACTGAACGAGCGAATAATGGGCGGACGGATCACGAAAGTCCATCAGCCTTATAAGCACGATGTGATTTTTCACATCCGCGCCAATGGAAAAAACCAAAAGCTTTTATTATCGGCACACCCAAGCTATTCACGGGTGCATATCACGGCCCAAACGTATGAAAACCCGAGTGAACCGCCGATGTTTTGCATGCTGCTAAGAAAGCATATTGAAGGCGGATTTATTGAAAAAATTGAACAGGCGGGCCTTGACCGCATTATGATTTTTCATATTAAAAGCCGTAATGAAATCGGCGATGAAACGCATCGAAAGCTTTATGTCGAAATTATGGGCCGCCACAGCAATATCATTCTGACGGACGGAGAGGAAAATGCGATCATCGACGGGCTGAAACATCTATCGCAGTCAATGAACAGCTATCGCACCGTACTGCCGGGCTACGATTATAAGCTTCCGCCTGCCCAGGATAAGATCTCACCGCTAGAAGCGACTGAAGATGACATGTTGCGTCATCTCAGTTTTCAAGAAGGACGGCTAGATAAACAAATTGTTGACCATTTTTCCGGTGTTTCTCCGCTCTTCGCAAAAGAAGCTGTCCACAGAGCGGGCCTTGCCAACAAAGTGACACTGCCAAAAGCGTTGCTGGAGCTCTTTGCAGAGGTAAGGGAGCACCGTTTCAACCCTAACATCACGACTGTTAACGGGAAGGAATATTTTTATCTGCTGGAGCTGACTCACCTTAAAGGAGAAGCACGCCGCTTCGATTCATTAAGTGAGCTGCTGGACCGTTTTTATTTCGGAAAAGCTGAGCGGGACCGGGTTAAACAGCAGGCTCAGGATCTTGAGCGGTTCGTTGTGAATGAGCGGAAAAAGAACGCCAACAAAATCAAAAAACTGGAAAAAACACTGGAGTATTCGGAAAACGCTAAGGAATTCCAGCTTTACGGGGAGCTGCTGACCGCAAATTTATATATGATGAAAAAAGGCGACAAGCAGGCTGAAGTCATCAACTACTATGATGAGGAAAATCCGACAATCGCCATCCCGCTGAATCCGAACAAGACGCCTTCAGAGAATGCACAGGCCTATTTCACTAAGTATCAGAAGGCGAAAAACTCAGTTGCCGTTGTCGAAGAACAGATCAGGCTGGCTCAGCAAGAAATCGAATACTTCGACCAGCTGATTCAGCAACTGTCGTCCGCTTCTCCGCGTGATATCAGTGAAATCAGAGAAGAGCTTGTGGAAGGGAAATATTTACGTCCTAAGCAGCAAAAAGGGCAGAAAAAACAAAAACAGAACAACCCTGTTTTAGAAACATACGAATCCTCTTCCGGTCACACTATTTTAGTCGGCAAAAACAACCGTCAAAACGAGTATTTAACGACCAAAGCAGCTGCCAGAGACGACATATGGCTTCATACGAAGGATATCCCGGGCTCCCATGTTGTCATCAGGAGCAGCGAGCCGGATGAACAAACAATTATTGAAGCCGCCACAATTGCAGCTTATTTTTCAAAAGCAAAAGATTCAAGTTCTGTGCCTGTTGATTATACAAAAATCAGGCACGTCAAAAAGCCGAACGGCGCAAAGCCCGGATTCGTGACTTATGACAGCCAGCATACCGTCTTTGTCACGCCTGATGCGGATACTGTCATCAGACTGAAAAAAAGCTGATTTATATAAAGAAAAGCCAGAGCAGCAACTGCTCTGGCTTATTTATTTCTTCTGATCTGATAAAGCCTGTCTACTTCGCTGACAAAGTCGCCGTCAATGAGCATGTCCACTTTTTCAGCAAGTTCCTTCGTATGCTTTGGACTGGCTCCGTTTGTCGAAACAGAAACCGTAACATGCCCTCTTTTTACGATTTTCGGCATGTACACATTGCCCAGCTCAGCGTCACTGGCACAGTTGACAAGCTGGGAAGGCGATGCATTTTGAGCGATCTCTTTATTCACAGCGGCGTCATCCGTCGCGGCAATAATCAAAAAAGCGTCGAGATAATCCTCTTTCTCAATCTTCCGGCTCAGCCACTTGATTTGGCGATTGTCTGCCATCTGCCTGATTTCCGGTTCCGCAACCGGACTGACAAGCGTAATATCCGCTCCCTCAGAAAGCACTGTTTTTAACCTTCTGAGCGCAATACTGCCGCCCCCTGCGATTACAACCTTTTTCTTCTGCAAACTAATGTGAAGCGGGAGCATATGAGCCTCCGTCAAAATTAAATTGCCCCTCATGGTTGTCAGCAGTTTCTTTTACACGATTTAAAAATGCCTTTTTCACATGCGGGTCGAAACCGATATAAGAAGAGAGGTAGACATTTGGATTTTTGGCCTTCAATTTCTGGACCTCGCGTTCAATCTCATTCATCAGCATCCCGGTAAACAGCAAATACGGAACAATAAAGGTCGTCACGCCGTCATCTTTTTTCAGCTCAGAAAAAACCTCTTTGTAATTGGGACCGCATGCTGTCATAAAACATGGAATCACTTCCTTGACGGGCATGATGTTTTGAAGCAAGCCGGCAATGCCGGTTACGTCTCTTTTTACATCTGGATCTGAGCTTCCCCTGCCGATGAGCACAACCCTGGCGTTTTCGTACGGAACGCCTATGTCTTTAACACGATGATAGACAGCTTTGACAACTTCTTCGTCAATCCCAATCGGACTTCCGTATGAGATATGGACTGAAGGATACCGGGACGCGGCACGGGCAATTTCTTCCGGAATATCATGTTTTGCATGAGCAGCCGTTAAAAGAAGCAGAGGCACCACTGCGATATGAGTGGCGCCTTGCTTCACACATGCTTCAAACCCTGTCTCAATTGCCGGCTCCTGCAACTCTAAAAAACTGATTTCCTGAACAGGCGCAGAGATGTGCGCTTTGCATCCTTCCAAAAATGCAGCGGCCTCTTGCTGAGCCTTTTTTACCCGGCTGCCGTGGCCGACATATAAAATCGCTTGTTTCATTTACAACGCCTCGCTTAAATCTTGTTTTTTCAGCTCAGATTCAAACCATTCCAGCTTATAGTGATAATTTACAACATTTCCAACAACAATTAAACTCGGATTTTTAATGTCTTCTTTTTTCACCGTTTCTGAAAGGGTGTCAACTGTACAAAAAACAGATTTTTGCTTCTCCGTTGTTCCCCAATGAATAAACGCTGCCGGAGTAGAACCGTCCCGGCCGTTTTCCAGGAGTTTTTTTTCGATCTGCTGCACATTTTTAATGCCCATATAGATGACAAGTGTATCAATCCCTGTGGCCAGCGCTTTCCACTTTTCCTCAAAATCCTCTTCTTTTTTATAATGCCCCGTTACAAAAGCCACGTTAGAGCCCGCGTCCCGATGAGTGACAGGAATCCCGGCATAAGCAGCCGCCGCGATTCCCGATGTAATACCGGGGACAATTTCAAACGGAATGCCATTTTCAGAAAGGCATTCCGCTTCTTCCCCTCCTCTGCCGAACACAAATGGATCTCCGCCTTTCAATCTGACAACGATTTTCCCTTTTTGCGCATACTTCACAAGAAACCGATTGATGGTTTCCTGCTTCATTGTATGAAAATCTGGAAGCTTCCCGCAGTAGATCAGGTCCGCCTGCTCCTTGGCATATTGCAAAATCTCTTTATTTACTAATCTGTCATATAGGATTACATCAGCTTTTTCAATGGCTTTCAGCGCTTTAATTGTCAGCAGATCAGGATCTCCGGGACCCGCTCCTACAATATATACTTTCCCCATCGTCTTTCCCCCGATCTATTCGAGTTCTTCCAGAACGTTCGCTGTGATGTTGTTCTTATTTGCATTTTCGGCATCTGAGAAGAACACAGCTGAGCGGCGTTTAGCTCAGTTGCTGCTTTACAAACTCGATCAGCTGATTTTTGCACTCTTCACGATCATATTGTCCTGAGTCAAGGACGAGCTCAGGCGCTTCCGGTTCTTCATAAGGAGAATCAATGCCTGTGAAGAACGGAATTTCTCCGTTTCTTGCTTTTTTGTAGAGCCCTTTTGGATCTCTTTGTTCACAAATATCGAGGTCGCATTTAATATAAACTTCGTTAAATTCGCCTGCTTCCACAAGCTCGCGGACCTGGTCTCTGTCCTCACGGAAAGGAGAGATAAAAGCAGTAATGACAATGGTGCCCTGCTGCACAAAAAGTTTCGCTACCTCTCCGATTCGGCGGATGTTTTCTTTTCGGTCTTCATCAGAAAAACCGAGATCTTTATTTAAACCGTGGCGAATGTTGTCACCATCCAGCACAATAACTTGGTAGCCTTGCTCAAAAAGTTCTCTCGCAGCAGCATTGGCAATGGTTGATTTGCCTGAACCGCTTAAACCCGTCAGCCAGAGAATAGAGCTTTTATGCTTGTTTTTTTGCTGATACTCTTCTTTTGTAATAGAGGCTTCATGCCATACGATATCGCGATTTGTCACTGCCAGTCCCCCTTATGAAACGCCTGCTTCTTCTTTTTTCTTCATGCCTTTGATTAACACCTCTACAACTTCTGCGCGGCTGAATTCTGCAGGCGGCAGTACACCGTCTCTCAGCATCCCTCTCACCTTGGTGCCTGATAAAATCACGTGGTGCTCTCTGCCGTGCGGGCACGTTTTCGCTGTACCCATATTTCCGCATTTTTCGCAGAAGAAGCTGTGCTCGAATTTCAGCGGTGTAATGCCGAGTTCTTCAGGTTTAAATGTGTCAAACAGCTCCTGGGCCTCGTACGTGCCGTAATAATCACCAACACCGGCGTGATCGCGGCCGACAATGAAATGCGTGCAGCCGTAGTTTTTTCTGACAAGCGCATGGAAAATCGCTTCTCTCGGACCGGCATAACGCATTGCAGCCAAGAAAACACCAAGGAACACACGATCTTTCGGGTAATAGTTGTCAAGAAGCACTTGATAGCTTTCCATCCGGACATCAGCGGGGATGTCATCAGATTTTGTTTCGCCGACAAGCGGGTTTAAAAACAAACCGTCCACTGTCTCAAGAGCCGTTTTTTGAATATATTCATGCGCTCTGTGAACAGGATTTCTCGTTTGGAAACCGACAATTGTTTCCCAGCCTTTTTCTGCAAACTGGCGTCTTGTTTCCGTCGGTTCAAATGTAAACTCAGGGAATTGTTTGGAAGCTTTTTTAATCAGTGTGATCGGACCGCCGACATATGTATCACCGCGGCTGAACAGCTTTTTCACACCCGGATGAGCCTGATCATCCGTTTTATACACGTTAACAGCTTCTTTTTGTTTGTCAGGCACGTATAAGTCTTCGATTTGGATAACGCCGTATGTTTCTCCGTCATACGTTAATTTTACTGTTTCGCCGACTGACAGTTCGGCTGCTTTTTGTGCATCTACCGGCAGCGTGATCGGAATAGACCATACAACACCGGAAGCAAGACGCATGTTTTCAACAACAGATACGTAATCTTTCTCATTAAAGAAGCCTTCGATCGGGCTGTATCCGCCGATTCCGATCAATTCCAGGTCGGCAAAAGAAATCAAATCAAGTTCAATTTCTTTCTGAATGCCGCTTAAGTCATATGACTCATTTACTCGATTCACCAGTTTTCCTCCATGTGGTGCTAAGCTCATAATATTCATTTCCTCCTAGTTAACAGATAAAACAACTCAGATTAATAGTTAGATTCCCCCGCCTTGATCATGGACAGAGCGTCTCTCTTTACGAATGGCTTTTGTCAGGCTGACGGCACCGCCTGCCGCTAAAAGCACACTTACCATGATAAAGATTGAATAATAATCCGCCTTTAAAAACATAGATACAAGCAGATAGGAGATGGATAAAGATAAAAACGGCGACACGATCCATACTTTCAGCATCGTTTGAACGACTTGTTTATGAAATACGTTTGGGCCGTTTTTCGCCATGCCTATTCCGATAATAGACGATGACGTTACTTGCGCCAAGGGCACCGGCATTCCAAATATAGAACTGATGATCACCAGCCCTGCTCCTGTTCCGGATAGGAGAATGCCTTCCCCTTTTGAAAACCGCGTGATTTTCTTCCCGTTTGTTTCTAACACCCTGCGGCCTAAGATCAGTGCGCCCAGGGCTACAAAAACTCCCCCATACAGGGTTCCTTTCGCTACATCCAGTACGCCGGCAGCTACTAACGGGCCAACAGCATTCGCCACATTGTTCATGCCAGCAGAGAATGCTTCAAAAAAACCAGCGCATAGCAAAAGGATGCCAAGGATGTTTTGTTTACGGGAAGACGTAATTTCGATCTTAAAATAACGAAACAGCTTTGCTACAAAAAATGTAAAACCAAAAGCGAACAGCGGAACGAAAATCCAAAATGAAACAATAATCAGAAGATTGTTTACAAACAATACTTTATACGCAACTCCCACACCGACAACCGCCCCGACCGTGACTTCACTTGTCGATAAAGGAATGCCGAGCAGATTAGCTGTAAAAAGCGACAGTGCAGCAGACCCGATAATGATGCAAACAATCGTCAGCGTGATCGTCTGTTCCGGGATAATCCCAGAGCTGATGGTTTTCACAACTTCGCCCCCGCCAATGACAGCCCCGGCCAGAACACCAACAGCACATATGATCAAAGCGTAGGTTTTCTTTTTGATGGCCCCAGAGCCGTAAGCAACTCCCATTGAAGCTGCAGCGCCGCTTGCACCAATATTCACTGCGAAAAACAAGCTAAATAAAATAGCGGCTAATTCCATTTTGCAGCTCCTTATTCATGCAGTCCGCATTCTGTTTTCGCCATACCGTTCCATCTGCCTGAGCGCAGGTCCTCTGCGGTAAATGCAGGTGACGTACAAGGCGCGCAGCCGATACTTGGATATCCTTGATCGTGGAGCGGGTTGTAGTCCAGCTCATTCCGAGAGGTGTATCTCCAGATGTCTTTCCAAGTCCAATGGATAAGCGGGCAAACTTTTACTGATTTGAATTTCTCATCTTTGTTTAAGAAATTCGTATTGGCACGGCTTGGCCCTTGATCGCGGCGCAGGCCGGAAAGCCATGCCGGGTGGCCGGAAAGCGCCTCTCTTAAAGGAACGATCTTTCTGAGATAGCAGCATTGATTCGGCTCTCTTTCCCACAGTTTATCACCATGTTCTTCCGCCTGTTCCTCAAGAGTAAGGTTCGGTTTCTTCAGGATGATATTGAGGCCGGGATAGCGCTCTTTCACGCGTTCTATCGTTTCATAGGTCTCTTTAAAATGAAGCCCTGTATCGAGAAATACAATCTCTGCGTCTTTTTTCACTTTATAGATTAAGTCAATCAGAACGATTCCTTCAATTCCGAAACTGCAGGCATAAACAAGCTGATTGCCGTAATGGCCGTAAGCCCATTTTAAAACTGACAGCGCCCCTTTATAAGGATCGTCCTCCGGAAATGTAATCGTTGGTTCTTCCCAATTATCGTACGTTAACATTTCTTCTTTCCTCCTTTCGGAGACAAACAAACAGTAGCTTTCTGCTGGTTGTCTTTTCCAATTGTAATGTGATGTGGCTGCTGTTATCTCCGTAAACAGCCCCTCTTAAAATAAAAAACTTTCAATCCGGCGGAAAGAAAGACAGGAACTGCATGTAGCCCTTATCTTTCAAAATGGAATACATTTTGCTGGAAGTAGCACCTTACACATTGTGCAGGTTGCCGGGCTTCATAGGACCAGTCCCTCAGCCGCTCTTGATAAGTTTTTCAGATTTGTAGTAAATTTTAGCACAATTCTAACATAAGTCAACCCGAGTTTTTTTATAGGATTAATAAAAAAACAGACACAAGGGCCTGTTTTCAATCGTGGCAAGGCATTAAAGCCCTTCACAATAATAAAATTTATTTTTTAATTTTTAAACCAATCTTTTGACTCGGGATTCATTTTCCATGTTTGCAGCTTTTTCAGGTCATCTGAATGAATATTTCCATTCTCAAGTGCAACCTCTGTCAGTGTGTCATAATCAGTTAACGAGTAGTATGGAAGATCAGCCTCAGCAAACGCTTCCTTCGCTTTAGGGAGTCCATACGTAAAGATTGATACCACACCAAGCACTTCACAGCCAGCAGCTTTCAGAGCTGCTGCAGCTTCGAGTACGCTGCCCCCTGTGGAAATTAAATCTTCTATGACAACTGTTTTCTGGCCTTTTTGAACTGCACCCTCAATTTGATTGCCTTTTCCATGTGCTTTCGGTTTGCTTCTCACATAACACATCGGCAGGTTCAAACGGTCAGCCGCCAATGC
Source organism: Bacillus sp. PK3-037 (assembly GCF_054161355.1). Taxonomy (NCBI): domain Bacteria; kingdom Bacillati; phylum Bacillota; class Bacilli; order Caryophanales; family Bacillaceae; genus Bacillus; species Bacillus sp. PK3-037. The sequence goes on from NZ_CP096408.1 coordinate 2,476,092, forward strand.
CGCATGAGGGATACCTGCTGTCGCTGTTCCTGCGATCATTTCAGCTTCTGGGAAACGCTCTTGGATAAGCTTGCTGATGCCTGCAGCAACATCATTTCTTACCTCTGGGAAAGAAAGGGTAAGGCGATTGTCACAGTAAATTGGCGATAAAATGCCGCTCGCCCATGTAAACGGCTCATTCGGGCGTAAAAATACAGCTTGAATGTCTAATAGATGTTTTGCGATGATTTGTTTCATTGTTTGATTCCCTCCCATTCGAGTTTGACAGCTTCATAGGCTTTTAGCGGATTTAGAGCTTTTGTAATAGAGCGTCCCACAACAATTGCTGATGACCCTTTTTCTCTTGCTATAGAAGGCGTTGCAACGCGGACTTGATCATTCGCAGTGTCTGCTGACATACGGATACCCGGGGTCACCGTCAAAAACGACGGCGACACTGCTTCGTAAATGGCTTTTGCTTCATGAACAGAGCACACCACTCCATCAAGTCCGCTATTCTCCGCCAGTTTGCTGTAGTGCACAACCGTGTCGATGAGAGGCTTTCTGATGAGCAGCTCATCCTTCACCATTTGTTCAGATGTGCTTGTCAGCTGGGTTACCGCAATAAGTGACGGACGTTGTTTTCCTGCCGGCGTGCCTTCCTCTAAGCCTTCCAGAGCTGCTTCCATCATTTTTTTGCCTCCGGCTGCGTGAACATTGACGAGATCGACTCCAAGACAGGCAAGACGCTTCATTGCTTTATTCACCGTGGTCGGAATGTCATGGAGCTTTAAATCTAAAAAGATCTCACAGTTTCTTTCTTTTAATTGTGCAATGATAGCCGGGCCTTCTTGATAAAAAAGCTCCATTCCAACCTTCACAAATAACGGCTCCTTGTGAAAAGGCGCTAAAAATGACAGTGTTTCTTCAGCTGATGCAAAATCAAGCGCGATGATGGGCAGGTTGTTTTTCATGATTCCAGCTCCTTCCGATGCATTCTTCAACAGATTCATAGCCGTATTGGCGTAAGACAGCTGGGAGCTGCTCAATGATGTCAGGGCATGCGAAAGGATTCACGAAATTTGCTGTTCCGACAGCGACCGCACTTGCTCCGGCCAGAAGAAATTCTAATGCGTCTTCGGCCGTCTGAACGCCTCCCATCCCGATAATCGGAATGCTGACAGCCTGGCTGACCTCATGCACCATGCGGATGGCAACAGGCTTTACAGCAGGACCTGAAAGCCCTCCAGTTTTATTGGCTAATATTGGCTTGCCTGATTTTAAATCGAGCCTCATGCCGATTAATGTGTTGATCATCGTTAGACCATCCGCTCCCGCTTCTTCGATCGCTAGCGCAATTTCTGTGATGTTTGCCACATTCGGAGACAGCTTCACATATACAGGCACATCTGACACTTTTTTAACAGCCTTCGTCAAATCAGCAGCCATTTCAGGTTTTGTGCCGAAAGCGATTCCGCCTGTTTTCACATTCGGACAGGAAATATTCAGCTCAAGCGCGTGTACATTAGGCGCTTTGCTGATATGCTCTGCGACTTCAACATAGTCCTCGACTTGTGAGCCGGCGACATTGGCAATAATAGGCGTATCAAATTGCTCAAGCCATGGCAGCTCATTTTCTAAGACGCTTTCCAGCCCTGGATTTTGCAGACCGATCGCATTGAGCATTCCGGCGCCAGTCTCAGCTACCCTAGGCGTCGGATTCCCGAAGCGGGGCTCCTTTGTCGTAGCTTTGATCATGATTGCTCCGAGACAAGACAAATCATAAAAACGCGCAAACTCTTTTCCAAAACCGAAGCAGCCTGATGCGGGGATGATCGGATTTTTCAAATCCAGGCCCGGCAATTTCACCTCTAGCATTACAGCGCCACCTCCTGAGCTTTAAATACAGGTCCGTCAAGACATACCTTTACATAGGATGTCTCACTTTCGTTTGTATGGCACACACAGGCGAAGCATGCACCAATACCGCAGCCCATTCGTTCTTCCATGGAAATGTAAACCTCTTTGTGGGCGTATTCTTGTTTGAGCGCCTTTAGCATCGGTGTCGGCCCGCAGCTGAGGAGAATGTCAAATTCAAGATTTTTTTGTTTGATGACATCTGTGACAAACCCGGTTTCCCCGTAGCTTCCGTCAGCTGTTGCCACATACGTGTCGCCGTACTGTCGGCATTCTTTTTCGTAGAAAACATCCTTTGCCGATTGGAATCCTAAAACGTGTATGACCTTTACGTCTTTTTCCTTTAAACGTTTCGACAGTTCTTGGAGAGGCGGCACTCCTACACCGCCTCCTACCAGCAAAGCCGTCTTTCCGGGTTGGACTTCATCTACTGGAAAGCCATTGCCCAAAGGCCCGAGGACATCCACAAGATCTCCCTTCTGCTTCAGCGACAAGAGTCTTGTTCCTTCCCCATCTACTCGATAAATCATGGTGACTTCATTTTTTTCAAAGTTAACATCAGCAATGCTGATTGGCCTTCGCAAAAGAGGCGTAACCGCTTCGCTCACTTTCAGGTGAAGGAACTGTCCCGGGACAGTAAACCCTTGGACAAGCTCCCCTTTTAGAACCATTTGATACACCCGGTCTGCAATTTGCTGGTTAGCACACACCGTCAAATACGCTTTTTTCATATAGTGATTGCCGCCTCCTGATTTGTGTTGATTGCCGGCATTTGATCGGCACGGAACGTCATGCTTTCCAGCACCCGCAAAATGGCTTCTGCCGTATCTAAAGATGTTAAGCAGGCAACACCGTTTTCTACTGATTCACGTCTGATTCTAAATCCGTCTCTTGCCGGTTGCTTTCCTTTTGTCAGCGTATTGATGACAAACTGGGCTTCTCCGTTTCTGATCACATCAAGCAAGTTCGGGCCGTCCTGGCCGATTTTTCCGACGACCTTCGCTGGAATTGACGCTTCCTTGAGATACCCCGCCGTTCCTTCGGTCGCTAAAATGTTATACCCGATCGCATGGAATCGTTTAGCGATGGCAAGCCCTTCTTCTTTGTCCTTATCAGCCACTGTTAAAAGCACGGAACCGTAGTTAGGAATTTGAATTCCTGAAGCTATCAGCGCTTTATAGAGGGCCTTTTCAAGAGTGGAATCTTTGCCCATGACCTCTCCTGTTGATTTCATTTCAGGCCCTAACGTAATGTCCACTCTTCTCAGCTTCGCGAAGGAGAAGACCGGCGCTTTTACAAATACGCCCTGCTGTTCAGGCTGCAGGCCTTCATTGTAGCCAAACTCAGCCAGCTTTTGCCCGAGAATGACTTTTGTCGCGAGGTTCGCCATCGGAATGCCCGTGATCTTGCTTAAGAACGGCACCGTTCTGCTTGATCTCGGATTGACTTCAAGCACGTATACTTCACCTTTTGACAGGACGAATTGAATGTTGAGCAAGCCGACAATGTTCAGCCCTTTCGCAAGTGCGATCGTATATTGTTCAATTTTTTTCTTAATGTCTTCCGTCAGAGACTGCGGCGGATAGACCGCGATGGAGTCTCCGGAGTGCACGCCCGCACGCTCAATGTGCTCCATGATTCCCGGAATGACAACGGTTTGGCCGTCAGACACCGCATCCACTTCGATTTCTTTCCCAGTCAGATATCTGTCAATTAAGACTGGATGCTGCGGATTGATTTTGACTGCGTTTTTCATGTAATGGAGCAGCTCTTCCTCATGATAGACAATTTCCATCGCCCGTCCGCCAAGCACATATGAAGGGCGCACCAGTACCGGATAGCCGATGTTGCTTGCGATGTTTACCGCCTGATCAACCGATGTCGCAGTTTTGCCAAGCGGCTGCGGCACTTGAAGTTCTTCCAGCGCCTGTTCAAACTTATCCCGGTCTTCCGCACGGTCTAAATCTTCTAGTGACGTTCCAAGGATTTTGACTCCGCGTGCAGAAAGTTCGTCAGCAAGATTGATTGCAGTTTGTCCGCCAAATTGCACGACAACGCCCATCGGCTGTTCGAGGTCAATGATATGCATGACATCTTCGATCGTAAGCGGTTCAAAGTACAGCTTGTCTGAGATACTGAAATCGGTCGACACGGTTTCCGGGTTATTATTGACGATAATTGCCTCATAGCCTGCTTGTTTAATTGCCCACACGGAGTGAACTGTGGCGTAGTCAAATTCAACCCCCTGCCCGATTCGAATTGGACCGGAGCCAAGTACGATCACGCTTTTCTTATCTGTAACAACAGATTCGTTTTCTTCCTCATATGTGCTGTAGAAGTATGGCGTTTCTGATTCGAATTCCGCCGCGCACGTATCCACCATTTTAAATACCGGTGCGATTCCCGCTTGTTTTCTCATGCTGTAAAGCTCAGATTCTTTCATTTTCCACTCGCGGCTGATGTACTTATCAGAAAATCCGAGTTCTTTTGCCTGTCTCAGCACATCTGTATCGCCCGCATTTGCTTTCAGCTCTTTTTCAAACTGAACGATTCCGAATAGCTTATGCAGGAAAAAGAGGTCGATGGCAGAGAATTCATGAAGCTGCTCAACTGTATAGCCCCTTCTGTACGCTTCAGCCAGGTAGAATAAACGCTCGTCTCCGGCTTTTTTAATCCGCTTCTCGAGAAGCTCGTCTGAAATATCAGCGGCATCTTTTAATTCAAGATGATACACATCAGCTTCCAGTGAACGTACAGCTTTCAGCAGTGATTCTTCAAGCGTGCGGCCAATCGCCATGACCTCTCCCGTCGCTTTCATCTGAGTGCCGAGCCTTCTGTTTGCTGATTCAAACTTATCAAATGGCCAGCGCGGTATTTTAGATACGACATAGTCCAGCGCTGGTTCAAACGCTGCGTATGTCTTACCTGTCACCGGATTCATCATCTCGTCTAATGAAAGGCCGACGGCGATTTTAGCTGCGAGCTTTGCGATCGGATAGCCTGTCGCTTTTGATGCAAGGGCAGATGAACGGCTGACACGCGGGTTCACTTCAATAATGTAGTATTGGAAGCTGTCTGGATCTAAAGCGAGCTGTACGTTACACCCGCCTTCAATTCCAAGCGCACGGATCAGTTTTAAAGATACATTCCGCAGGAGCTGATATTCCCTGTCGCTGAGCGTTTGGCTCGGTGCGACGACAATACTGTCTCCTGTATGGATTCCGACCGGATCAATGTTCTCCATATTACAAACGACAATCGCATGATCTTGGCTGTCTCTCATGACTTCGTATTCGATTTCTTTGTAGCCGGCAATGCTTTTTTCAAGCAAACATTGGTGAACCGGGCTTAATTTTAAGCCGTTTTCAACAATTTCTTTCAGCTCAGCTTCGGTGGAGCAAATCCCTCCGCCTGTGCCGCCTAATGTATATGCAGGGCGGACAATGACAGGGAAACCAATTTGACTGACGAAGTTTTCAGCTTCTTCGAGAGAGTGGATGATCTCACTTTCAGGCACCGGTTCATTCAGCTCATTCATCAGTGTTCTGAACAAGTCGCGGTCTTCAGCCTGCTGAATCGCAGACAGCTTCGTGCCAAGCACTTCAACGCCGCATTCTGCCAGGACGCCTCTTTCTGAAAGCTCAACCGCAAGATTCAAACCGGTTTGGCCTCCGAGAGTGGGGAGAATGGCATCTGGGCGTTCTTTTCTGATGATTCGTGTCAGGAATTCCGGTGTGAGCGGTTCGATGTAAACCCGGTCAGCCATTTCTGTATCGGTCATGATCGTCGCCGGGTTTGAGTTGACAAGAATAACCTCATAGCCTTCTTCTTTTAACGCAAGGCAGGCTTGAGTTCCCGCATAATCAAATTCAGCTGCCTGACCGATGATAATTGGTCCTGACCCAATTACTAAAATTTTGTTAATGTCTACGCGTTTTGGCATACCGCTTCCCCTTCTTTCTCTGTTGTTTCGATCATTTCGATAAATCTGTCAAATAGATGATTAGCGTCCTCAGGACCGGGTGATGCTTCTGGGTGATATTGAACTGTAAATGCCGGCAGTGTTTTGTGTTTCAGCCCTTCAATCGTATCGTCGTTTATCGCGATGTGTGTGACTTCAAGCTCTGTTTCATTGATAGATGAAACTGTATAGCCATGGTTTTGGGATGTTAAGGCAACTTTTCCGGTTGCAAGCTCTTTTACCGGATGGTTAGAGCCCCTGTGACCGAATTTCATTTTTTCAGTATCGGCTCCGCACGCCAGCGCAAATAACTGGTGGCCGAGACAAATTCCGAATAATGGCACTTTTCCAAGAACACCTTTTATCATTTCAATCGCTTCAGGTACATCTTTCGGGTCGCCAGGTCCGTTAGAAAGCATGATGCCGTCTGGCTTCAGCTGAAGGACTTCTTCCGCTGTAATGTTGTAAGGCACAACGATGACGTCACATTTCCGTTTGTTCAGCTCTCTTAAAATGCCGTGCTTCATGCCGAAGTCAACCAAGACAATGCGTTTGCCTCTTCCCGGGCTCGGATATGCTGTTTTGGCTGATACTTGGGATACTTGATTTCTCGGCAGTTCAGTTTCGTTCAGTCTTTTCAGCACTGCTTCGATATCTTCATCAGGTGAAGCGAATGTTCCTTTTAGCGCGCCTGCCGTGCGGATCATTCTCGTCAGCTTTCTTGTATCAATTCCTTGCAGTCCCGGAATGTTTTTCATTTTTAAATACTCATCCAATGTGTAAGCTGAACGCCAGTTGGAAGGCAGTTCACATAATTCTTTTACAATCAATCCTTTAACAAAAGGCGTAATAGATTCAAAATCATCACGGTTAATGCCGTAATTTCCGATAAGCGGATATGTGAACGTAACGATCTGCCCGCAATAAGAAGGGTCTGACAAAATTTCCTGATAACCAGTCATACCGGTATTGAAAACGACTTCTCCCATGCTGTGCTCCAAGCTCCCGAAGGCTTTCCCCTCAAATACCGCTCCGTTTTCCAGTACTAATCGTCTTTTCATTTCACAAATCTCCCTTCTTCATAAGCAAGCGTTCCTGCTGCAATCGTAGCGACTGGCCAGCCGCTGCAGTTAAGGCCGTTAAATGGTGTGTTTTTACCTTTAGATAAGAATGTTTCTTTGTCTATAACTGCTTCTCTTTCCAAATCGATTAATGTGATGTCAGCTGCTTGTCCCGTTTTCAGTGTTCCAAATGGGAGACCAAACGCTTCGCAAGGCTTGATTGTCATATAATCAATCAGCTGTTTCAGCGTCCAGCTGCCGTTTTTAACAAAATGTGTGTAAAGAAGCGGGAACGCTGTTTCCAAACCGACAATTCCGAACGGCGCCAGCTTCATTTCTGTGTTTTTCTCTTCTTCTGTATGCGGCGCGTGGTCGGTTGCTATAAAGTCGATCGTTCCGTCTAAAAGTCCTTCAATCAGTGCTTCTCTATCTTCCGCACCGCGCAGCGGCGGGTTCATTTTATAGTTTGTATCCAGCCCGGGAATGTCTTCATCACAAAGCAGTAAATGGTGAGGTGAAACTTCTGCTGTGACCCGTATTCCCGCTTTTTTCGCATCACGCACGACTCTCACAGATTCTTTCGTGCTGATATGGCATACATGGTAATGGCAGTTTGCCGCCTCAGCCAGTAACACGTCACGGGCAATATGAACCGATTCACACACAGAAGGAATGCCGTTAAGCCCGTTCGCTTTTGAAAAAGTCCCCTCATGGACGCTGCCTCCGTAAATTAAGGAGTTGTCCTCGCAATGTGCGACAATCGCTTTGTCAATCGCGGCTGCGCGTTTCATTGCTTCATACATCATTCCTGCTGTCTGTATACCGACGCCGTCATCTGTAAATGCAAATGCCCCAGCTTCTTTTAATGCTTCAAAGTTTGTCATTTCATCGCCAATTTGTCTGATCGTTATAGATGCATAAGGAAGAACTCTGACGCATGATGTTTCTTTAATGCGGTTTTGCACCCATTCCATCTGCTCCTTCGTATCAGGAACCGGCCGTGTATTCGGCATGGCTGCTACTGTTGTATAACCGCCGCGCGCCGCTGCTTTCGCGCCGGTTTCAATGGTTTCTTTTTTCTCTCCGCCAGGCTCTCTAAAGTGTACATGGAGGTCAACAAAACCCGGTGAAACGAGCAATCCTTTCGCGTCAATAACCGTTTCTCCATCTGCTGCATTAAGCTTGCCGATTTCTGAGATGACCTCTCCTGTCACTCGAATATCCTGTTCTGTTTTTTCACCATTTTCGTTAAGTATCCAGCCGTTTTTAATGAGATATGACATACGCTGCTTCTCCTCTTTTCACATTGGTTTGTAAGGCACGCTGTATCACTGCCATTCTGATAAATACACCATTTTGCATTTGTTTGAAGATTCTTGATTTTTCACTTTCTACTAAGCTGTGATCAATCTCCACTCCTCTGTTCACAGGCGCCGGGTGCATAATAATCGCATGCTGCTTCATACGTTCAGCCCGTTCTACAGTCAAGCCGAATTCATTTAAATAGCCTTCCTGGCTGACAGCTGACTGATGTCTTTCATTTTGAATACGCAGCAGCATGACAACATCCGAAGTCTCTACTGCTTCATCTATTGAGACATACGCGCCAAACGTATTTTCTTCATCCTGCCATTCCGGCGGACCGGAAAACAGAACGCGGGCACCGAGTCTTGTCAACACTTCAGCATTAGACCTCGCGACTCTGCTGTGCTTAATGTCGCCGTGAATGGAGACGGTAAGGCCTTTGAACGTATTGAATTCTTCATTGATTGTCATTACATCAAGCAATGATTGTGTCGGATGCTGGCCGCACCCGTCTCCCGCATTCAGAATCGGGATATTTACATGTCCGACAAGCTCTTTGTAGTACTCATCTTCACTGTGTCTGATGACACACGCGTCAACACCGATTGATTCGAGCGTTCGAATTGTGTCATATAAGGTTTCGCCTTTTTGTACGCTGGTGCTTGTTCCGTCGAGATTCAGGACATTCATGCCCAGTTTCTTTTCAGCTACCTCAAAGCTGAATCGTGTTCTGGTGCTTGGTTCAAAAAACAGATTCGCTGCAAATTTACCTGTCAGCTGATGGTCTGTTTTTCCGTTTTTGAGGTCTTGCGCAGTTTGAAGCAAATCTTTGATTTCCCCAGTGCTGAGTTCACTCATCGTCGTTAAATGCTTCATTTTCTTTCCCCTCTCATTTCAACTTGTTTAAGGCTGAAAAAAAACCCGGTCTTGGATAGACTCGGGGTACGGTTAATTAGAGGAGCAGCGTGAAGCTTTCTTCTCTTTATAACCCTTCCAAGCCTCTCTGGACTTTCATTAAAAGGTTTACATATGATGTTGTTCGGATGTGTCTGCCTGCTCTTCCTTCGCTTGCGGAAGAATCAGGTTTAAGATGACACCTACAATTGCCGCAAGCGCCATGCCTGACACTTGGAATCCTCCTTCAGACACCTGAATAAATGCGCCGCCTACGCCGATTACAAGGATGACGGATGTAATAATGAGGTTTCTGTTATTTTCATAATCAATTTTGTTGTCAATCAGCATTCTCAAACCGCTTGAAGCGATGATGCCGAACAGCAGGAAGGAAACGCCTCCCATAACCGCTGACGGGACTGAACTGATAAGCGCAGATATTTTGCCGATGAAGCCGAAACAAAGGGCAATCACTGCCGCGCCTCCGATAACAAAGACGCTGAACACTCTCGTAATGGCCAGTACGCCAATGTTTTCTCCATAAGTTGTTGTAGGCGGGCCGCCAATCAAGGAAGCAAGGATTGTGGCCGCGCTGTCGCCCATTATCGAGCGATGGAGACCCGGTTTTTTAATGAAGTCTTGTCCTACAACTTTGCTTAGCACCATCTGGTGGCCGATATGCTCTGACATGGTAACAAATGCGACAGGGACCATTGCTGCGGCGATGCCAAGTGTCACTGACGGTGTATAATCTTTAAACGGGATGATAAATTCAGGGACTGCAAACCATTTCGCGTCAAGCACCGGCTGGAAGTTGACAATTCCTTGAGTCAAGGCAAACAAGTATCCGCCGATGATTCCGATCAAGACCGGGATTAAGCTTAAGAAGCCCCGCAAGAAAATCGCGCAAATGATCGTGATCGCTAAAGTGACACCTGCAACACTGAAATGTTTTAAGCTGTAAACCAGCTCACTGGCATTCGGATCAGCATACATGGCCATATTTACCGCTGTGCCGGCCAGACCCAGTCCAATGACGATAATAACCGGACCTACGACGACAGGCGGGAGAAGCTTCATCAGCCAGCCTGTTCCGAGCTGTCTGATCAGCAAGGCAATCAGCCCGTACACAAGCCCTGCCAGAAACGCACCAACCATTGCCGCTCCGGGTCCGCCGGTCGCTTTTACCAAGATGATCGGAGAAATAAAGGCAAAGGATGAACCGAGATACGCTGGTATTTGTCCTTTCGTGATCAGAAGGTAAGCAAGTGTTCCGATACCGCTCGTCACCAATGCAACAGCAGGACTCATTCCGACCAGCTTCGGAACCAAAATCGTTGAGCCAAACATCGCAAATAAATGCTGCAGGCTGAACGAAACCCAAGAGAAAGGTTTCGGGATTTCCCTGACTCCCAAATTAACTTTTTTCTTACTCATGATGATTTTCCCCCTGATTGATGGATGACTTTTCATATTAGGATGACTTAATAACTGTATAAAAAAACCTCTTTGCTATTTTTACGCAAAGAGGCATACAAAGACCGGCCGCATACTTTCGGGGCTTCGCTGTGCACCTCTTTGCAACCTCTCTGGATTGCGTTTAAAAAGGTGATACATTATTCATTTTCATAAATGGCGACGAGATCGTTTTTGTCAACCTCATCAAGCTGAACCATAACCTTTTCAGCTTTTGAAGTCGGGATGTTTTTCCCGATGTAATCTGCTCGGATCGGCAGTTCTCTGTGTCCTCTGTCAACAAGCACAGCCAGTTGAATTGAGGAAGGTCTGCCTACATCGACAAGGGCGTCCATTGCGGCTCTGACCGTTCTTCCTGTGTAAAGAACATCATCTACGACAATTACTTTTTGATCTGTGATGTCTACCGGTATATCTGCACCTTTCACAAGCGGTTCTTCATTGCTCGTTTTTTTGGATAGATCATCTCTGTAAAGGGTGATATCAATTTCTCCAACCGTTACAGGATTCCCTTCAATCTGTTCAATCCGCTCGGCGAGGCGTTTTGCCAAGTAAATGCCTCTTGTCTTGATACCGACAAGGATGCAGTTGTTCATTCCTTTATTGCGTTCAATCATTTCGTGAGCAATTCTGGTCAGCGCACGTCTGATTGCCTGTTCGTCGAGAATGACAGCTTTTTGATTCATTATGTGACACCTCACAGTTCATTTAGAAGAAAAAACCCCTCTTGCCATTGGCAGAGAGGGGTTTTAGGACAAGGTGCGTGCATATACACGTATCCCGTCAATCCGTTATCCTTCTCAGCCTCTCTGGACTGTTTTAAAGAATCTATTCAGCTTCGTTTATTATTTCAGAAAAGAGATGCCCTGTCAACGGGTTTTTCTCAGATTTTCGATTAAAGCAGACATATCATCAGGAAGCGGTGCCTCAAATTCGATATATTCGTCAGTGCGCGGATGCTGAAAACCTAAAATTCCGGCATGAAGCGCCTGTCCGTTAAAATCGATCGTTTTTCTCGGCCCATATTTCGGATCTCCCGCTAACGGGAATCCGATATACTTCATATGCACACGGATTTGGTGCGTTCTTCCTGTTTCAAGCTGGCATTCCACAAGCGTAAACTCCTGGAAGCGGTCAAGAACATGAAAATGAGTGACGGCGTTTTTTCCATCACGTGTTACAGTCATGCTTTGCCGGTCTTTCTTATCCCGCCCGATCGGCGCATCAATTGTACCGTCATCGTGAGAAATAAGCCCATGGACAACTGCTGTATATTTCCGCGTAACCGTTTTGTTGACCAATTGGTTTACAAGTGACTCGTGCGCCATATCATTCTTCGCCACCATTAATAAGCCAGACGTGTCCTTATCGATTCTATGGACGATCCCCGGACGCATCACACCATTTATTCCGGATAAGTCCGTACAATGAGCCATAAGGCCGTTTACAAGTGTACCCGTAAGATGCCCGGGAGCTGGGTGCACAACCATTCCGCGAGGTTTATTGACGACCAGCACATCCTGATCTTCATAGTAAATATCCAGATCCATAGGTTCTGCCAGCACGTCGAGCGCTTCAGGCTCAGGCACAGTGACAGTCACCTGATCCCCCGGCTGAATTTTATAATTCGATTTTACAGGGCTTCCGTTCACGACAACTTGTCCGTCCTTCACCCATAGCTGCACCTGGGTTCTCGACCAACCATTTTCAGTCGATGCCAGAAATTTATCAATCCGCTCACTTTTTTGTTCTTCTGAAGCGGTTATGTCAAATTGATTCATGCTATTGCTCCTTCTTCTTTTTCCCGCTGTCCAACAGCATTTGTATAAATAAAAGCATTACGCCGACACATAATGAAGAGTCTGCGATATTAAAAATCGGGTAATTGTAATTGACGATAATGACATGGATAAAATCCACCACTTCCTGTCTGACAGCCCGATCGATAAAATTGCCGATGGCGCCGCCAAGCATGAGTCCAAGGGAAACACCAAGAAGCTTTTGCCCTTTCGTATAACGCTGTATGTAATAAACAATACCAATAATGACTGCAGTTGTGATGAGGTAGAAAAACCACATCTGACCGGCTAATATCCCCCACGCCGCACCCGTATTGCGATGGGAGGTGATATAGAATACCTGATCAATAATCGGTATGCTTTGTCCAAGTTCCATGTTCTTGACGACAAGCCATTTTGTCAGTTGATCAGCTGCGATAATAAGTAGTGCGATAACGTAATACAGCACAAACGTTCCTCCATTATACGGTTACTTTAGTCCATTATGCATTTTATCAATAAAAAGCACTGGAGTAAAGAAATATCAGCCTCTATACAGACTTAATCGGAGAGGCGCTGTTATTCATACAGCGCCTGATCATATTCAATATCAGTTGGTTTCCACAGAGGAAGTGTTTTTTTTTCAAATTGGACTGAATACAGAAAATCATTTGCTGTTCGCGCTGTCGGCAGCACAGCCAGCTTTGAAAGAGGAATGGGAGCTCCAGTTTCTTCACAGTATCCGAATGTGCCGTCCTCAATTTTCGACAATGCGAGAAGAACGTCTTGAAGCTCTTCTTTAATATGATAGATCAGAGTTGCTTTTTGTTTATGATTGATTGCTGCTTGCGGGCTTGTTGAAACCTGAAAGCAAGAATACTCAAATAATCTCGACTGTAATTCTTCTTTCATCAGAAGAAGTTCCGTATAAATTGCGGTCAGTTGATCATTCATTCATCACAACTCCTGCTCTTAACGTAATACCTATATTGTTACCTGTGAATGATGATCTAAAGCCCATAAGATTTTTCCTGCCATTCTAAACGATGTCACTCTTGGCACAAAAAAAGGCCCGGCTTTTGCGCCGGGCTCTTTTCATTAGTTCTGATAATACTTTTCAACGATTTCAGCGTTGCGCAGTGACAATGTAGGATATTTCGGGTTCGCACCTACATCTTTAGAAATCACACGGGATCTCTCACACATTTCGCCTTCAGCTTTCTCGACAGTGATTTTCCCTGTCTCAAAGCTTTGTGCATCGTTTGGCGCTTCATTTTCTTCGCTGATGGTTAATTCAGAAACAATAAACAGCTGAGAAAGATTTTCTTTAATAGAAGCTAATAGCTCTTTGTTTTCTTTATTCGGATACAATTTCAGGCTTGCTTCCAATGATTTACCGATGATTTTTTCATTTCGCGCTGTTTCTAACGCTTTTAGCACATCATCACGAAGAGACATAAAACGGTCAAACTTATCTTCTGTCGCTTCGCTGTTTGGAACCGCAATCGTTTCCGGCATGTCTGTCAGCTGAACGCTCTGCTCATCAACGAATGTTAAATGAGACCATAATTCGTCAGCGGTATGAGGCAGAATCGGTGCTGTAAGCTTCACTAACGCAAGCAGCGTTTCATAGAATACAGTCTGCATGCTGCGTCTATCCGGATGATCCGCATGCTCAATGTATACAATATCCTTAGCGAAATCCAGATAGAATGAGCTTAATTCAATTGTACAGAAATTATGGATGCTGTGATACACAACCGCAAACTCGTACTCGTCGTACGCTTTTTTCACTTTATCAATCAGTTTGTTTAGCTTAACCAGCATATACTGATCGACTTCACGAAGATCTTCAACAGCCACCGCGTTTGTTTTTGGATCAAAATCGAACAGGTTGCCGTGAAGGAAACGGAACGTGTTGCGGATTTTACGGTATACTTCAGCAACCTGCTTCAGAATCGCATCAGACACGCGAACATCCGCCTGGTAGTCAACAGAAGACACCCATAATCTCAAAATGTCGGCGCCAAGCTGTTTCATGACTTTTGCTGGAACGACGACGTTACCGATGGATTTACTCATTTTTCGTCCTTCTCCATCCAGTGCGAACCCATGGCTGAGCACACCTTTATATGGCGCTTTTCCTGTTACGGCTACTGCTGTTGATAGAGATGAGTTAAACCAGCCCCGGTATTGGTCAGAGCCTTCAAGGTATAAGTCAGCCGGCCGAACGAGATCCTCGCGTTCTTCAAGCACCGCTTGGTGGGAAGAACCAGAATCAAACCAAACATCCATGATGTCCTGTTCTTTTGTAAAAGTGCCGTTCGGGCTTCCAGGATGCGTAAAGCCTTCCGGAAGAAGATCCTTCGCTTCTTTTTCAAACCAAATGTTTGAGCCATGTTGTCTAAACAATTCTGAAACGTGCTCAATCGTTTCATCTGTGATGATTGGCTCGCCGTTTTCAGCATAAAATACCGGAATCGGCACACCCCATGCACGCTGTCTGGAAATACACCAGTCTCCGCGGTCACGAACCATGTTGTGCAAACGCTGCTCGCCCCATTCAGGAACCCATTTGGTTTCTTTAATGGATTGAAGCAGGTCTGATCTGAAATCTTTAATAGACGCAAACCATTGCGCAGTTGCTCTGAAAATGGTTGGCTTCTTTGTTCTCCAATCGTGCGGATAGGAGTGTGTAATGAATTCAAGCTTCACGAGCGCGCCTTTTTCTTCGAGCTGCTGTGTGATCACTTTGTTTGCATCATCATAGAACATACCTTCAAAGCCAGGAGCTTCGCTTGTCATCACACCTTTTTCATCAACCGGACAAAGGACGTCTAAGCCGTATTTTTGGCCAATGATAAAGTCATCTTCCCCATGTCCCGGTGCTGTATGAACACAGCCTGTTCCGGCGTCAGTTGTCACGTGATCGCCAAGCATAACGAGTGAATCTCTGCCGTATAGCGGGTGTTCAGCGATAATATTTTCGAGTTCTTTCCCTTTGATCGTTCTTGTCACTTCATATTGCTCAAAGCCGCATGCAGAAGCTACAGCTTCAACCAGTGCACTTGCTACAACAAAGCGGTCATCACCGACTGCAATCACGCTGTATTCCAGATCAGGATGAACTGAAATGCCGAGGTTTGCAGGAATCGTCCAAGGCGTTGTTGTCCAAATGATGATGCGCTCGCCGTTTTCAAGCACGCCTTTTCCGTCTTTCACGCCAAACGCAACGTAAATAGATGCTGAGCGTTTGTCTTGATATTCGATTTCCGCTTCAGCTAAAGCAGACTCACTTGAAGGTGACCAGTTAACCGGTTTAAGGCCTTTATAAATGTAGCCTCGTTTTGCCATTTCACCGAAAACGCGGATTTGCTGCGCTTCATATTCCGGTTTTAGTGTCACATATGGATTTTCCCAGTCGCCGCGGACTCCAAGACGCTTGAATTGCTCACGCTGACCCTCAATTTGCTTCCATGCATATTCTTCGCATAGCTTGCGGAATTCAGCTACTGACATTTCTTTGCGGTTCACTTTTTTGTTTTTTGTAAGAGCTGTTTCAATCGGCAACCCGTGTGTATCCCAGCCCGGTACATACGGTGCGTTGTACCCGCTCATTGATTTGTAGCGGACGATGAAGTCCTTTAAAATTTTGTTAAGCGCGTGGCCCATGTGGATATCGCCGTTTGCGTACGGAGGCCCGTCATGTAAAACAAATTTAGGGCGGTCTTTCGTCCGTTCCTGTACTAGACTGTAGATATCCTGCTCCTCCCATTTCTTTTGCATGTCAGGCTCACGGTTCGGCAAGTTGCCTCGCATCGGAAAATCTGTTTTCGGCATTAAGAGCGTGTCTTTGTAATCCATTTTCATTCCTCCACCAATTTTTTCAGAAAATAAAAAAAGCCCTCTCATCCCATAAGGGACGAGAAAGCTTATCTCGCGGTACCACCCTTTTAGAAAAAGCCAGGCTTACGCTTTTTCCTCTCGAGCATCGTAACGTGATGAACGTCCTAACCTACTGTGAGTTCAGAAAGGAAACTTAAGGGCTGATCTACATGATTCCGGCCATCCCGGACTTTCACCATCTCCGGGTCGCTATGAAGGCATGATGGAAACATGACTGTCCCTTTCAACCGTCTTTTCATCTGAATTTATGAACGTATTATATTCGACAAGCTAAGAAAATGTCAAGGTAATCAGAGAATTTATTCCTTTTCCTCAAACACAGCGTCGACTTCATACTCAAGCAAATGATCCCAATCGTCATTTTTCAGAAGATCAAGCTGCGCTTCAATCAGCATTTGGAAACGTGTTCTGAACACTTTAGACTGTTTTTTCAGCTCTTCGATTTCCATTGCGATTTTTCTTGATTTTGATAAAGATTCGTTGATGATGCGATCAGCGTTTTTCTCCGCTTCCCGAACAATCAGCTTTGCTTCCTTTTGAGAATTGCGCTTTACGTCCTCAGCTGCTTCTTGGGCAACCAGAATCGATTTATTCAGCGTTTCTTCAATGTTGGCAAAGTGTCCGATTCTTTCATCGAGCTCATTGACTTTCGCTTCTAGCTCTGTTTTTTTTCGGAGAACAATTTCGTAATCTTTTCTGACTTGACTTAAGAATTCATTTACCTCGTCTTCATCATATCCGCGAAAACTTTTTGTAAACGTCTTGTTGTGAATATCATTCGGCGTTAATGGCATGATGCCACCTCCATTTTTTACATTTCAGTACGGTTATCTAGTTCACATTATAAAACAAATTTCGCACAGATGGAGAAAAAAACTGAAAAACCGACTATTTTTGTCGTTCAAACGTGACTCTCCACTTGTCTTTTTTGGTTTTCCCTTCGATTTTTGTCAGGCTGCAGCGGCCAAAGCCCCTGATAGAGAGCATATCCCCTTCAGCAACCTGGTAAGAAGGGTCTTCAACAACCTTCCAGTTCACTTTTACGAGACCGTTTTTCACCAGCGTTTGTGATTTCTGGCGTGATTGCCTGCTCATAGAGGCGCAGACCGCGTCAAGCCTTAAAGAAGAAACGGTGTCATCTCTTATTTCGACATCTAATGCAGGAATTTCAAGGTCTGACAAGTCAATTTTCTCAAGCTTGACTGCGGCTTTTCCGGCTTGGGTAAGCTGTGCCGCAACAAAATCGGCTGTATCAGCTGAGACAATGATTTGCACCGCCGTCTCTGAAAACACTAAATCGCCAAACTTTTGCCGTTTCAGACCGATTCCCATTAATGAACCAAGGAGAGACCGGTGATCAACCGTCACAAATTTTTCAGCATAGCGAACGTCAAACGCCTGAAGCTCAAAATCCGATTCTTCCGGCGTGATGTACTCAGGATATAAAATGGCCCGTTTTCGCTCCGCTCTGTCATAGCCGCCGGAAAAAGCCAGTCCTACATCTGCCTGTCCCGTGACCGCAGCGAGAATGACCTGTTCCCGGGGATCTAAAAAATCGGTCAGCTTCATCCGGTACTGCTCCTGGACAATTCTTTTCCATTCGAGCGCCTGATCGATAAAGGCACGCTCTTCTTTTCTGAAGTGCTGATAAATATCGCTCATCGTCTTTCCCTTCTATGTAAAGAGGCTTGGCTGCTGCCAAGCCCCCTATCAAACTGTCACCTTAAAACGCAATCATGCGATAAAGCCCCCATAAGCCGGTTGTTGCAAACCGCAGCACAAGAATGGCCACGATTGGCGAGATATCCAGCATTGCAATTGGAGGGATGATTTTTCTGAATGGCTCGAGATATGGTTCACAGATCGACGCTAAAAACCGTCCGACTGCTGTTTCCCTCGTACTCGGCACCCATGACATAAAAATATATATGATCAGGGCAAATGAGTATATTGTAATTAATAAGCTTAAAACCGAAAAAACTTGATAAAGGATCATCTCGCTTTACCACCTCTGATCGTCTTCAGATATGAGCTCAGAAATTGTGCCTGAAACATCTACGTTGTCAGGCGTGCATAGGAAAATATCTGAACCGATTCTTTGGATATCGCCGCCAATGGCATAAACGGTGCCGCTTAAAAAGTCAACAATCCGTTTCGCCTGGTCATGCTGTATCCGCTGAAGATTGACGACAACTGCCCGCCTGTTCTTCAGATGGTCGGCTATTTCCTGCGCCTCCGCATAAACGCGCGGCTCACTCAACACCACTTTAGAGGATTTCTGAACACTTTGCAAGCTTACTACATTCTGTTTGGCTGCTGGTTTACCAGCATTATAAGCAGGTTTTTCTTTTTGTTCCTGTTCTTCATGAGAATCCCGCTCAGTTTCAATATATTCGTATTCGTATTCTTCTTCATCCATTGAGAAAAAGTTTTTCAGTTTATTTTTCATACTCATTGCTGTACACCCCCTGTTTCATTTCCGACTAACGATGAGCCGATTCTAATATAAGTAGCCCCTTCTTCAATCGCGATTTCAAAATCATTTGACATGCCCATCGACAGTTCTGTACACGGAGCGTTCGGCTGTTTCAGCTCTTGAACCTGATCACGAAGTTCTCTAAGTGTTCGGAAACAGCTTCTAATCTCATCTTGGTCATCAGTCAGCGGAGCCATTGTCATCAGTCCGGCCACAACAATGTTGTCAAAGCTGGAAAGCTCCTGTATGAATGGTATCACTTCTTCTTTATTCATGCCGTGTTTAGAGGGCTCAAGCGAGGTATTGACCTGCACAAAGCATTGGACAGCACCTTCAGCCCGTTTTTCAATTTCTTTCGCTAATGAAAGCCGGTCCAGGGAATGAATATAGGAAACAGAATTGACGACAGCTTTTACTTTTCTTGATTGAAGGCTGCCGATAAAATGCCATTCCGGATTTCCTTTCATGATTTCCTGTTTGCGAAGCAGTTCGGCGTCCCGGTTCTCTCCGAGGCACGTGATGCCTGCATCGACCGCCTCCTGTGCTCTTTCAGGCGACACATATTTTGTGACTGCAATAACCGTAACTTCATCGGATCTGCGGCCCGATCTGTTACATGCTTCGTTTATTCGTTCGTTTATATGTCGTAAATTTTCAACAACACGCAAGATCTTTTATGCCTCCTTCATTCCGATAAAGGACATCATCCGTCCTGTTTTCCCCTGATCTCGCCGATGGGAAAAGAAAAGTGACGGCTCACTTTCCGTACATAAACCGCTGACAGAAATCTGCTCATTTGCCAAACCGCTGTCGATCAGTATGAGTCGGTTCAGCTCTTTCAGGTCAAGCTGATACTGCCCCTGCCCCGTCTGATTCACGGCGCGATCTGCTGAAAACGGCAATGCGCGGACAGCATTCATCACACGGTCATCTACCGTATAGCACGCACCGCAGATAGACGGTCCGACAACAGCGTATATATCAGAAAGCGTCGAGCCCTCCTGTTCGGTCCATTGCTTCACCATTTCTCTGCCAATCTGTTTGACCGTGCCTTTCCATCCGGCATGAGCGATCCCGACAAGCGATTTCACCGGATCGAAAAAGAATAGAGGCACACAATCAGCAAAGCATAATGCCAAAAATACATTTTTATCATTTGTATAGAGCCCGTCTGTTGCTTTAAAAGCTGAGTGATACTCACGGGCGCCTTTTCCCCTATCCCTCTGCGTCACTTTTTGGACGCGATTGTCGTGTGTCTGGTCAGCAAATACCCAAGACTGCAAATCAATATTAAACATATCGGCTATATATTCACGATTTTTAACCACATCTGCATCTTTGTCATGAACGTGCAATCCTGTATTTAACGACTCAAAAGGTTTTTGGCTGACACCGCCGTTTTTCGTAGTAAACCCAGCAATGACTTCCGCATCGTTTTGATTCGTTTGTTTCCAGTCTTGTATCATGAGTGTCGAGGGGGTGGTGAGACTGAATGGGTGATATGTATTCATGATGATCCAACCTTTCGACAAACATTTATAAGGCGTAATTTCCCACTTATTTTACCACATCTTTCTGCATTCGTTTAGCGCCGATTTACATATTTCATAAATGAAATGTGCCGGAAGAGTTCAGACTTCCGGCATTTGACAATCAGCGGCAAAAAAGCAGGTTAAGCATGGGATTCACTTAATCGGACTAAAATGACATCTTCTCCGATTTTAACTATATTTCGCCAAGGAATGACCATTTCCTCTTCCTTTCCAAAAAAACCGAGAACTTTTCCATTTCCCCCTAGTATAATCGCCTGAATTTTTCCTGTGGTGACATTGATATCAATATCACCGATGCTCCCTAATTTTTTTCCGTTAGAGACATTGACGACATCCTTTACTTGAAATTCTGAAATGCTGATCATCCCATCACGTCCTTTTTCGGTCCTTTTTTCTAGTATATGAACGGGCGGGCTGAACCTTGTCAGCAAGGAGAAATTTTCATGATCATTGTTCTTTTTTGCGGCTGCACCATCTTATGATGAACGTGAGCATGATTTTCGTATAATCTACGAGCTGCTTAATCGATACCTCTTCATTAACGGCATGAGCATTATATAAATCGCCCGGTCCGTATATCACGCTTGGAATACCGGCATTATAAAGCCATCCCCCATCTGTTACGGTTTGAGAAACGTCAATGACGGGGCGGTCCCGTTTGATCTCCTCGTGTGACGCCGTAAGGGCTAAAACGCCGGGATGAGCCGGATCAACTTCCAAGGCCGGAAAAATTTCGCCTCTTTCTTCAATCATTGAAGAGCCTCCCCATTTGAAGACAGGACGGTTTTCCCTCAGCCAAATATCACTGTCACTCAGCCTGTTGATGTAATCTTCTATTTCAGCAGCCACTTCTTCATGCGTTTCATTGGGATAAAAATGGACGGTAATCCATAATCGGCACTCATCCGCTATAAAGGCCGCATGTCTGCCTCCTTCTATAACAGCGGGATTAATGGTGTTTGTACCGGGGGTAAAGCCGGGATAGCTTTTCATAATGGCCCAATGTCGCTCCAGCTCACCGAGTCCAGAAATGATTTTTGCCATTTTTTCGATTGCGCTCGCCCCGAATGTTCCTCCGCCAGCGTGGATCATATTCCGTCTTGTTCCATCGTGAAACGTTTGATTGCTTTTTATTTCGATCCAGCCTGTAATCACTCCGCCTTGGCCTTGAATATGCATATCGCTCGTATCCGCCACAACTGCAAAGTCTGCGTGATAGCCCTTTTTGCAGCATTCAAGCGTGCCGGCCTCTCCGACTTCCTCCCCGATGACCGATTGCAGAATCAAATCGCCCGGGAGCTCAACGCCCGCTTCACGAATCAGCTTTAAAGCAAACAGCACACAGGCCATTCCGCCTTTCATATCTGAAGCGCCCCGGCCGATTAAGAAACCGTTTTTCTCACTGGGGCAAAATGGGTCATGCACCCAGTCCTCGCCCTCTTTTACCTCTGCCACATCGACATGCCCATTGATGATTAAACTTTGATAGGCGGCTGAATTTGTTCCTTTTAAAACACCCACAACATTGGGATCTCCTGGATAAACGTCCCATTTGTCGATGGAAAAGCCCCGTTCAAGCAAAAACTGCGCAATCCATGTTTGGATGCTGTCTGTATTTCTCGCAGGCGGCGCCGGTGTTTTAAAAGAAATCAGCGTTTTCGCAAGCTCAATGAGCTCGTCCTTTTGTTCTTCCGCTTTTTTTAGTAAAGACTCTACTTGATCAATCATGTTATCCGCTCCTATTTTTAATAAGAAAAAAGCCGTTTCATATTCATGAAACGGCTTAATAAAGAAAGCAGAGTGCAAGCTGCTGCATTCTCCGCTTTTTTCACCGCTTCCCTCCGCTGGTATGATCCAGATCAGGTCAATAAGGGTTGAGACAAGCGTCTCTCTCAGCTTCGAAAGCACCCCCAGGATGAATCGTATGTTGTTATGCATTTGTCACCGGCTCAGCTCTTGTTAAAAACGGGCGATCCTGATTCCAGAATACACGGATCGGCGTATCAAAAAAAGAAGAAAGTGATTCGTCTGTCAGCATGTCTTTCATTTGTCCTGACCTAAAAACTTTTCCCTTTTTTAACAAGAGGGCTTTATCAAAAATCGGCAAAATTTCTTCCGCATGATGTGTAACATAAAGAATAGACGGCGCATTTTCCCTGCTTGCAATGTGCGTAATCGTATCTAACAGTTTTTCCCGGGCGATAAAATCAAGTCCTGTAACTGGTTCGTCCAGTATAAGCAGCTCCGGATCAGCCATTAGCGCTCTTGCGATTAAAGCTCTTTGTTTCTCTCCCTGAGAAAGAGTTTCGTAGCGGCGGTCGGCATAATCAATGGCTCCTAAGTCCTCGAGCAGGGCAATCGCTTTTTCTCTGATTTCCGCACTTGGTGTTTCATACAAGCCAATCGAAGCATATGCCCCGCTTAGAGCAATTTCAAAAGCTGAATCTGCCGGATACAATTTTTGCTGAAGACCCGCTGAGACAAGGCCGATTTTTCGTCTGAGTTTATCTCCCAGCTCCGTTTTTCCGAATACATGACCAAGCACCTGCATCTCGCCTGCTGTCGGAAAATAGTAAGAGCATAACATATTTAACAGCGCGGTCTTCCCAGCTCCGTTTAATCCGTAAAGCACCCAATTCTCCTTTTCTTCTACTTTCCAGTGAATATCCTTTAGTATCCATTTTCCATTCCGTTTTAGTGAGACATTGTCAAGCTGCAAAATCATTGTGGTCCTCCTCTTTCCAAGCCGAATAATTATTTTAATTTTCACAAAACTGTGTACGGACTAGGATACCTTACTTTTTCGAAAACGTAAACCGCTCGTTTCCAAATAGAAAAGCCTTTAAAACAGAAATTGTTTTAAAGGCTTTCGGCGTGCATGCTATTGATGAATATTCTTATTCATTTGTTTAATTGCTGCCTTTTCCAGTCTGGACACCTGTGCCTGGGAAATGCCGATTTCTTCAGCTACTTCCATTTGCGTTTTTCCTTGGAAGAACCGTTTTCTTAAAATCATTTTTTCCCTCTCGTTCAGTCTTCTCATGCCTTCTTTCAAAGCCAGCTCTTCAATCCATTGTGTATCTTTGTTGCGTTCATCACTGATTTGATCCATGACATAAATCGGATCTCCGCCGTCATTGTAGATCGGTTCAAAAAGAGATACCGGATCTTGAATGGCGTCGAGTGCGAACACGATTTCTTCGTGCGGTACTTCAAGAACTTTGGCGATATCCTCTGCCGTCGGCTCCTTGCTTGTCTCACTGATTAACCGCTCTCTTACCTGAAGTGCCTTATATGCGATATCCCTGAGTGATCTCGAGACACGTATCGGGTTATTATCGCGCAAATACCTGCGGATTTCTCCGATAATCATAGGTACAGCGTATGTTGAAAACTTAACATTGTGGCTTAGATCAAAATTATCAATGGATTTCATTAGTCCGATGCAGCCGACTTGAAATAAGTCATCAACATACTCCCCTCTGTTATTAAATCTTTGAATGACACTTAAGACAAGACGCAAGTTCCCGTTTACAAGCTTTTCTCTGGCTGAATCATCACCTTCGTCCTGCAATTGCCTAAACAGCTTTCTCATCTCTTCATTCTTGAGTACGGGTAATTTGGAGGTATCCACCCCGCAGATTTCGACTTTATTTCTCGACACTTTTTTCCCTCCCTACAGGAGCTGCTGTACAACGTTAAGTATCTCCTCGGGTGGGAAAAATATGCACTGCACTCAAACCGAAAAATAGTCATAATTGGGAAATCCTTGTAGAATCAAGGGATTAACCCGCAAAAATTTTTTACACCATTTTGTTGAATTCTTTTCGCAATCTTTTAATGATTCTTTTTTCCAGACGGGAAATATAGGATTGGGAAATCCCCATCATATCCGCAACATCCTTTTGGGTCTTTTCCTCTTCGCCGACAAGCCCAAAACGCAGTTCCATGATTTGTTTCTCCCTCTCATTTAACTGTTCGAGCGCTTTTTTTAGAAGCTTTTTATCCACATTTGCTTCAATGTCCTTTGTGATGATGTCGTCATCCGTGCCCAGCACATCAGAAAGCAGAAGCTCATTGCCGTCCCAATCAATATTAAGCGGTTCATCAAAAGAAACTTCTGAACGGATTTTGTTGTTTCTCCTTAAATACATCAGGATCTCATTCTCAATACAGCGAGAGGCATATGTAGCCAGCTTGATTTTCTTTTCCGGATTGAAGGTATTCACAGCTTTGATTAAACCAATGGTGCCTATGCTGATTAAATCTTCAATATTAATTCCCGTGTTTTCAAATTTCCGTGCGATATAGACGACAAGCCGCAGGTTGCGTTCGATCAAAATAGCACGGGCCGCCTGGTCGCCGCTTGGGAGCTTCATTAATAGAACCTGCTCCTCGTCTTTTGATAATGGCGGCGGTAAAGCTTCACTCCCGCCTATGTAATACACTTCATCGCTTTTTAAGCCCAGTTTCATCAGCAGCTTATACCAGAGGTGCGTCAACCGCAATTTAAGTTTTTTCATCTTCCTCTCCCTTCTAAATGTCACGTCTTATGAGTATGATAAGTAACGGACATTTGCGAACATTAGGATACGTGCTTAATGGCTTTTCCGGACAGCATTTTCGGATGAATAATCGCGTCAAAATCTCCATCTGCCGACAGCTTTGACGTGCTGATGCCGATTAAGCATTTATCCGCGGAAATCATTTCATCTTTTGTCATAATCGTTACATGATCCGGTTTGATACATAATAGAAATTGATGCTGCTGGCCTACTCCCCGATATGGGATCAGCCTCATTTTATCTAAAAATCGAAACGAATCATCAAGCTGTTCAATCGCTTCCATCGGGTCTGCATTTCGGATAATCATCGTTTCAGCCTCTCCGAAAATCGATTCAAGCTTATCAATGTGAAGAATCATGACCGGCGTTTTTGTGAGCGGATCATACAGCTGGTTGCCGGAATCCACCAGGCCTCTTGCGTGCAGTGTTTGGCCGCCCAGGTCCGCCTGTACCCTGACTCGTTCCTCATATTGAATGTTTTTTGTTTCAATATCTTCGATTCTTCTCTTGGAAAAAAACCATAATGCGGGAAAGCCAGCCACGATAAACATCCAGCTGATCGGGTCGCCAAATCCGGTGTGATTAGTGATCATGACACCGTTTCTGACAATAGAGTTTGACTGCAGCAATGAATGTGCTCCGATGATTCCCCCTCCCATTAGAAAAGTAGCAAAATAAAAGGAAAACAAATTTTGAAAGAAATAGCGAAACCGCTTAAAACCGAATGTCACGAGCACAATGACAACCGAAAAAGCGAGCTTTCCGGCCGGGTTCTCAACGATCGGCGAGAAAGGAGTAAACATCAAAAGGACAATACTTGAACCGATAAATGCGCCGCCTAGCAATCTTCTTTTTTTCACATGGCGTTTTAAAATAAAAGCCGTCAGTAAAAGCAACAGTGCGTCAAAACAAAAGTTTAACAGCCAAATGACATCTAAATAGATTTTCACACCTGACCCCTTTCTTTCTTGCATCACGCTGTTCCCCTTCTTGTTTCATAAGTATAAAGCAAGCTCTGTGGGAAAGTCTGTCAATTAATGTTGAGAGGCCCATACAATTTTTCAGGGATAACTGCTTAATTTGTCGAGGGAATAAATGAGAGGATACAGAAAAAAAGCTGCCAAGAGCGGCAGCTTTCCTACACTTACTTTTCAGTATTGATATATAGTTTTCCATTCGCTGTTTTTCTGGTTTCATTGCCGTAACCGTCTCGAACGATAACCTCTACTTTAGCTCCGTTTGCTTTAAGAGAGGAAGTTGCTGTCCAGTAGCCTTCATATCGTCCCGGAGAAATTTCTCTTAACGGCAGCTCGGTAGCGTTTTGTACATTCGCTCTTGCATTTGTGAGCGGCAGGCGAATGACAAACGTTGCATCTGCGTCTTTCGCGCTTGAAAAAGCGATTTTGACCGATTCACCAGCTTTTAAGGTTTTGTCCTCACCAGGAATCAGTCCGGTAATGACTGGCTGGTCAAAATTCACATCGACGACAGCTTTTTTCGTCGTTTTGTTGCCTGCTAAGTCAGTGGCTATCACCTTTACTTCGTTGCTTCCGTTTTCCAAAAGGATACGGGCAGAGTAGGAACCGTCTGTGACCGTTGCTTTTTTGCCATTAACCTTTACTTCTTTCAAGTTGTCATCTGAAACAGTGCCTTTAACAGTCACCGCTTCTTTATTGATTTTCTCGCCATTTTTTGGATTGTCGAGCGTCAGTTCAGGCTTGTCTTGATCAAGTGTGACCGTGACAGGACTTGAAGCATCTGTCGTTCCGGAGTCTGTTGAAGCAGCCGCTGTCAGCTTGTTTTCCCCTTTGCTGAGTGAAACTACTGCCTCGAACGTGCCATCTTCGGCAGTTTTCGTTTCTCCTGCTTCTTTATCACCATTATAAAGGGTTACAGTCGTACCCGGAGATGCCTTTCCTTTTACCGTGGCGTTCTCCTTATTGGTGTATGCTTTATCTTCAGGAGAAGTAATGACAGGTACGGCCGCTTCATAATCGACTAACGCGCGAATCATATAGTTGCCGTCTTCTTTATCTCCTTTTTGCCATGTTCCGTTAACATACTGCCAGTTGCGATCTGAGTACTGCCCGGTTTCATCCATTGCCAAGCCTGGTGAATATGGATCGGGTTTTGACTGGATATAAACAAGATAAAAGTCTTTATCGACCATAATCCCCTTCGAGCTGAGATCGACTTTCGTCCATTCGCCATTACGAAGAGCTTCCGCGTTATATGGTCCCGCAATTTTTTTGCCAGGTGCTCCATCTTTCCCTGTAGCATCGTAAACCTCGACCTTAAACTCTGTGCCGCCAGGATCAGGGAACTCCGTATCCCAGAATCTGAATAGCCCTCCTGTCAGCATGCCTTGTTCCTTGCCGTCAGCCAGTGACATTTTAACCGCCCATCCGTTTCCGGCCGCGAAATAGGAATTTGCATTCTCCGCTGTTCCGTCATCGTATCCGATCTCACCCGGATAACCGACGAAAGGCTTCAGCACAGTTTCTTTTGTGATATCACCTTTTAAATCAACGGAAAATTCATTACTGTAATAGCCCGGTGCAGCCACTTTAATCGTGTAAGAGCCCTCGTAGGCCTCAAGTGTATATTCTCCTTTGTCGTTTGTAGTTGCCGGTTCAACAGCGGCATCCTCGATAACATAGACGGAAGCGCCTTTTATCGGCTCTCCTGTTGTTTTATTGATGACAGTGCCTTTTAATGTGCCTTTCTTTATTTCTTCTAACGTAAAATTAGCTTGGGTTGTCTGATCTGCCTGCAAAGACACTTTTTGCGTTTTTGATTGATAGCCGTAAGCTTCTGCCTTAAGCGTGTAGTCTCCTGCTTTATGCGTCAGCTTGTACTGTCCGGTTGATTGATCTGAATAGGTTGATTTTCCTGTTTCAACCACACTGACCTGTGCTCTGAGCGGCAATGCTTGCGGCTGCATATCAGCACTATGTTTTGTTTTGGCAGCTGCATTTGTTGATGGCTTAGCCTTTTTTGGATTAACCGCTTTTTTCTTTTGCTTTTCTGCCGGTTTTTGTACGCCCAGCTTATTCTTTTTGATTGTTTTCCCGGAAGATTTATCTGAAAGCTGAACATCATCAACGTACCAGCCCTCTTTTGCAATGCTTTCATCAGACTGAAGGTTAAACATCACTCGAATGTTTTGGCCTCTGTATGCGGATAAATTAATTTCTTCGTTGGTCCAGTTTGAAGTCTTTCCGTTATAGGCCCCTGCCTGCTCCCAATTCGTTTCGCCTTCCGGTAAAACAAAAACGTAGCCATAATCAAAATCATTTTCTAGGTTGTGCCAGCTTTTAAATTGAAGAAACAGGTTGCCTGAATCAGGCACGTCAATTGGAGGCATCGTGAGATTCATATTCGCTCCATTGGCATAATTTCCAGTCAGGTTTGTCCCATATACTTTTTCTCCTGATGCAGCTGCATGAGGGCCTGATTCCGGAACTCCCCACTCCCAGTTATTATTTGTTCCGCTCGTAAGCCAGCCGCCTGGTTCTGTTTCAAAATCCTGCTTGTATCCAACAGTGATACTAGGTTTCACGGTTACATCATATGTGTCAGATTCGACAACATGGCCGCCAAAATCCTGAATGATCCACTTATAGCTTAATGCGGTCCCCTTTATACTTGGGATTTCCGCCTGGTACGTTCCTTTCAGATGATCTCCGCTGATTCGTTTAGCTTTGACCTCGTTCCATTCGCCTTGATCCAGCTTATAGGACAATTTCACGGATGTCACACTCACATTGTCTTCAGCTGTCAAGGTAAGCGGAAGGCTGGCACCTTCATAAGCTTCATTTACTTTCTCATGCTGATAGCCAGGCAGCTCCTCATCTTCCCCATCGACAGAAACTTGCCCTTCCGCTTTTCCTAAACCGTCTGTAACCGCTGATACGGCATCAAAAGCGTTCACCAAACCATGGCCGTATCCGTTATTCGGAGAGTCAGGGAATGTAGAATCCGTTAATGGCTCAGCCGTGCTTGTCAATATTTCCTCCATCTCATCGACAGAAAGTGAGGCGTCTGCCTGCTTCAATAACGCAGCAACAGCAGAGACATGCGGTCCTGCCATCGACGTGCCATCCCATCCGTCTTCATATGTCTGGCCGGGAACTGAAGACCGGATGTTTACGCCTGGAGCAGAAATTTCCGGCTTTGTTTCATCGTATGGCGACGGTCCCTGGAGTGAAAAATCGCCTAGCTTCTTGTTAATATCAGTTGCTCCGGTCGCAAACGCTTCCGGATAATTGGCAGGATTCGCAATAGAACCAGGTCCTCCCGGGTTAAAGAGGTCAGCATTTCCCGCAGAGAATTCCGGGAAAATGTCGGCCGCCCGCCAGGCATTGACCATATCTCTGTACCATTCATCAAGGCCGGAGCCCCCGCCCCAAGAATTATTGACGACATCCGGAGCCATCTCCGGGTGAGGGTTGCCCTCTGCGTCCTTTGGAGCTAAAATCCATTCACCGGCCTCCAAAATGTCAGCGTCTGTCCCGCCATCTTCAGAAAACGCCTTAACGGCAATCCATTTTGCGCCAGGTGCGACACCAATTTGATTCGTGCCATCAGGCTCAGAACCAACCATTGTACCTGTTACATGAGTGCCGTGATCAAGATCATCATATGGACTTGACTCGTCCGCTACAGCATCAAACCAGTTCATGTCATGATCTGGCTCATTGGGGCTTTCTGGATGAAACCCGCGATATTTTTCTTTTAATGCAGGGTGTTCCCATTCAACCCCGGTATCAATGGAGGCGACAACCGTACCCGTTCCGTCATAGCCAAGCTCCCAAGCCTTCGGTGCGTCTATTTGGTCTACATTCCATTCTACACCGTCAGTTGCTTTTATCGCTTTTTGTGCTTTTTTCATATTGAATGGGGAAGCGGATGACTTAAAAAGCTGCCGTTTTTCATTCGGAAGCACCTTTTCTACTTCAGGGAACTGCGCCACTTTCTCCATGACTTCTTTTGAAGCATGTACAGCAATTCCATTTACCACATAATAGGAGTGAATATCATCGGCATTCCCTTTATTTTTCTGGCTGTTTAAATATTTCAAGACGTCTTTCTGAGCTTCATCAGCTGTCACTTTTAACGAAGACACGACGGCCGAACGCTTTTGATATTCCGTTTTAGCAGCGGTCAGCTTTTTAGATTTCGCTTTTTTGACAGCTGATTTTGCTGCTTTTTGGGTGTCAGCTTGATCTTTAAATTTGATCAGAAAGGTAGTTTTTTCTTCTTTTTTAAAGCTTTTCTTTAATGAGCTGGAAATCTTGTTTTGAATCGATTCAGAAGATTGAAGCTCCTGTTTTACAGAAGAAGCAGCGCCTTTGCTGCTTGCCCCGGCTGCACCCGGAAACAGCAGTGAACTGACGACAACTGTACTCAAAACAGAACTGATCAGTCTGTTTTTCGTTTGTTTCCTCATTTTTTATCCCCCTTTTTTAGACCACTTTGTAAAAAAATTGTCGTCCCTCCTTTAACATTCAATTTGTTTGTCAAAGCTTCGCTGTACGTTAACTGTAGACAATCTCAATTACAGATATTGTCGTTTTCTGTCATCTTATTTCCATATAAATGAAAATGATGATATGGTCATGAAATATCAGTAGGTATCATAGGTTGATTTGTTGTTATGTGTAGGAAGACATAGTGCAAAAGGCATAAGAGATGAATGGAAATGGTTGAGGAAAAAATAAAGGACAAAATCGAAAACGATTTTGTCCTTTCAATTAGCCGCGTTTATTGCGGTTTCTTAAGAATGTCGGAATATCAAGCGTATCGTCAGCCGGCTGTGAGGTTTGACGGCTGACTGTGTTTTGATGCTGCGGTTCTTCTCGTTTCGGCTCACGTTTTGGAGCACTCTGATTATGTGATTTGATGTTCTGGTTTAATGATGGACGCTGGGGTTTCGTAACATCTTTCTCCTGTTCGATAAAACCAGTAGCAATCACAGTAACCACAATCTCGTCTTTAAGATTTTCGTTAATAACAGAACCGAAAATCATGTTTACATCCTGATCAGATGCAGAAGCGACAATGTCTGCTGCTTCTTGAACTTCATAAAGGCTCAGATTTGTTCCGCCAGTAATGTTCATTAAGACGCCTTGCGCGCCATCAATTGCTGCTTCAAGAAGCGGACTGGAAATGGCTTTTTTCGCAGCTTCTGCAGCACGGTTTTCTCCAGTCGCAATACCAATACCCATTAAAGCAGATCCTTTGTTTGACATGATCGTTTTCACATCAGCAAAGTCTAGGTTAATGAGACCAGGAGTAGCGATCAGGTCAGAAATACCTTGAACCCCCTGACGGAGTACGTTATCAGCTTCACGGAATGCTTCAAGCATCGGCGTGTTTTTATCAACAATTTCAAGAATACGGTCGTTCGGGATCACAATCAGCGTGTCCACCGCTTCTTTCATTGCAGAAATTCCGCCCGCCGCCTGCAGCTGTCTTTTGCGACCTTCGAACGTAAACGGTCTTGTAACGACTCCGACTGTTAATGCTCCTAAATCTTTTGCGATTTGCGCAATAACCGGTGCGGCACCTGTTCCTGTTCCGCCTCCCATACCAGCTGTTACGAATACCATGTCAGCGCCTTTTAGCGCTTCTTCAATCTGCTCCTTGCTTTCCTCTGCGGCTTTTTTTCCGACTTCCGGATTCGCACCTGCTCCCAATCCTCTAGTCAGCTTTGCGCCGATTTGCATTTTCACTTCCGCTTTTGACAGGTTAAGAGCTTGAGCGTCCGTATTTACCGCGATGTACTCTACTCCTTGCACTTCATTCTCAATCATTCGGTTGACCGCGTTGTTACCGCCGCCTCCTACTCCGATTACTTTAATTGATGCTAAGCCGTCTATGTTTGTTTCGAACTCCAACATGCTAAATCCTCCTAATCTGCCGAATGACTATCTATCTATTCCCAAAACATGCTTAATAGTTTTTTCATTTTGCTCTGTTTGTTATGTTCGGCTTGTGTTTTTTGTTTTCCTTTTGGCCGTTGCTGCATCTCATTTTGGTGATGATGCTGCTCTTGTTCCTCTGCTGATGAGACGGCGATTTCCTGTATCGCTTCTTCAGGCATCTTGAAGCCAATTTTTCTGCCTTGAATTCTTGCATTCCGGCAGGCGAATTGAATCATGCCGACTGCCGTCATATACTGAGGATCTCTTACACCAATATAATTTGGGCTCGCCACTCTGACATTGTTTTGCAGCACATCCTGCGCTAGTGACATGATACCAGGCATTGCTGCTTGCCCCCCTGTCAGCACGAAGCCTCCCGGCAGATCGCTAATTCCCATATTGCGAAGTTCTTCTGAAGCAATCTCAAGAATTTCTTCGACTCTTGCTTCAATGATATTCGCTGCTTCCTGCTGTGTAAATGTTTGTTTCTGATTGGTGCCTATAACGGTTACCTCAAATACTTCATCTTCTGAAGCCTCGTTATAGTAGGCATGTCCAAATTGTTTTTTCACACGTTCCGCTTCTTCTGTGGACGTTCTCAATCCGATGGAGATATCTTTGGTGATATTTTCGCCTCCGAGAGGAATGACACGGGTAGAAGTCAGGTGTCCGTTCTGGAACACGGCAATGGTGGTTGACCCTCCGCCTATATCAATGAGAGCCACACCGAGATTTTTCTCATCCTTTGACAAAGCAGCAGAACCGGCTGCCAGCGGCTGTAGACAAATATCAGTTATTTCAACACCGGCTCTTTCAACGCACCGAAGCAAGTTATGTAATATTGTTTTTGAACCGGTGATCAGTGTGCCCTCTACTTCTAAACGCACACCTAACATTTTTTTAGGGTCGGTAATTTCATCTCTTCCATCTACGATAAATTGTTTAGGAATGACGTCGACTATCAGCTGTTCATGCGGTATTGAAACAACCTGAGCCGCTTCCATGACGCGGCGGACATCTTCTACTTGAATTTCTTTATTTTCACTGGAAACTGCTACAACACCGTTTGTATCTTGAATATTGATATAATTTCCATTAACGCCGACAATAGCTTTTCTAAGCGGAAAACCTACCATTCTTTCAGCTTGGTCAAACGCCTTTCTTATAGAATGAACGGTCTCATCTATATCAACGATTGAGCCTTTTTTCAACCCTTCAGACGGTACATTTCCCACACCGATAATATTTAGGGAATCATCTGTCATTTCTCCGACGATCACTTTTGTATTGGACGTACCGATGTCAAGACTGACGTAAAGTTCATTGTTGTTCATTCTATGGCACCTCCTCACATTTCGATCATTTCTATTCTATTATTTGCGGAACAACAATACAATGAATGTGGCTTTACAAGTGTGTAACAAAAAATAACAACGGAATATTCCTTATGTGCTTTTCACATTTTATGTTTATTGAAAATATTCGTTATATCCTATGTATATCCTCTTTTATATCACATTTTTTTTATTTTTTTTAGAAAGAGTCCACTTTGTTAGTAGATTTCTTCTTATAACGGCTATATTCTGAAATAACCTGACTCCAAATGCGAATATACCTGCTAAATACAAGTCTACACCAAGATGGACTCCCAGAAAAGCTAAACTTATTGCCAATATAATATTAAAAAAGAAACCGGAAACAAATACCATTTCATCATATGTACCTTGTAAATGCGCCCTGATTCCGCCGATTAGAGTATCAAGTGCAGCAAGCACCGCAAGTGATAAATAATTTGAGTATTCACTCGGTATCGTTAAGTTTGTCATCAATCCGATCGTTATTCCGAGCACGAGTCCAAGCACGGGCAGCCACATGACAATTCTCCTCCCTTTTAGTCTTTCAGCGGTTTTAGCTGTTGTACGTCCACTGCTCTGTCATAAGCTTTTAAAGTCAGGCTGCTGTCAGATTTACCTGCTTTTAACGCTACATTTTCAGAAGCAAAGATATCCTCCAAATCGGACCCCTTTACCCTGCTGTACAGCTTGTCCGGATCTTCAGCAAGCACTTTTACTGTTAAAGGATAATCATCAAGGCTGTATCCGTCTATTTTTGTTGTGCCGTTTATGTCCCGTATCACTGAAGAATTCACAACTCTTCGCTCATTTATTGAGATATGCGCAGCACCATAGGAGTTGAGTTCATTGATCAGCTTCTTTAGTAAACCCGGCGGTGGATTTTTGATCGCCTCTCCAGTTACGCTTTCAGAAAAAAGCGGAGAAAGGGTGATGACAATTCCGCTACCTGTTATATCGGTCATGCCGGCTGTTTTTTTTAAGGTTTGTAATGTATTATTGAGCGCTGTTTCTTTTGTCAATTCTTTGTTTTGTGTATAGGTATTCAGCAATTTATCATACTTTTTAATTTCAGCCAGCAGCTCTTCCTGCTTCTTCTGCTCTGATGTAAGCTCTTCTCTTATATCCCACATATCTCTTGTATCTCGGACTTGTAGATGCTTTAAAGAATTAAATTGAACAGCTATCATAAGGCCGAATATAACCATAAGCATGCTGATGCTAATGAAGGAACGCTTTATTTTCAATCACTTCACCCGCTTTTCCAGTCATTCCTTCGTTTTCAGAATGGGTTCCATTTGTACATTTTTCTTTTTTTCTGCGGTAACAGAAATATGATCCATAGAAAGGTGATCGATCAGGCCTCCTGCTATATTTAACGAAGGAAGCAGGACATCAGGATCTCCGATGGCAGAAACGACAAACGGGGCGGGGTGCTGCACCCCGTCTACCGTTACGACCGGCCCGTTGCACTTGATGTAGGAATCATGGGTCAGCCGCTGGCCGTTGACGGAGACGGCTGCCGCACCAGATATATACAGTTCATTTATGACTTGAAAGAGATGGCTTTCGTGAACGATGTAGCTGTTCACGTTCTCTCCTTCCGGTATGTAAGAAGCATCTTCCAAAGTCACTTGAACGCCTTCTCCTTGTACACCGACTTCCCCAATATACATTCTGTACTTTTCTACATCTTCCAGGACGTTATAGTATTCGGTTTTTTCGTTCTTCAGCTTATTTTCAGTCTGACGGACTTTGTTCTGCTTTTGATACAGTTCTTTTTCAAGGTCCTTGTTTTTTTTCTCTTGTTTCAGCAGTTCATCCCGCAGGGCATATTCTTTTTTCCATTCTTCCGTCTCTGTCATGCTTCTGTGGTTTTCTCTTGTCGTCTGAAAAGAAAAAGAAATTAAAAAGCCGGCGATAAGCATAATCAAAGAAAGAAGGACGGCTGATTTGCCCCTCAATTTTCATCTTCCTTTTTGGCAGCTGAATCGCTTTTTCCAAACTCCTCAAAATAGGTTGCAACTTCTAAATGAATAATCCCTTTTTT
The DNA here is from genome assembly GCF_054161355.1 of Bacillus sp. PK3-037. Taxonomy (NCBI): domain Bacteria; kingdom Bacillati; phylum Bacillota; class Bacilli; order Caryophanales; family Bacillaceae; genus Bacillus; species Bacillus sp. PK3-037. Next base: position 2,511,294 of record NZ_CP096408.1, read on the forward strand.
ACTGCCGCTGAGCTGTGAAATAATAGAAGGATATGTTTTCATTCGGTCTGCAAAGGTTTTGATGGATGCAGTGACGACATACCCGTCGTTCATATATAATTTAATCCGGTTTTGATCCATTTTGGTAGGAGTATAATACACTTCTGAAATCGATTGTTTTATAGAATTTGACAAAGCATCGAGCTGCTTGGCCATCTGAACACGTTTTTTAGCGTCTGTCCAATTCACCAAAATCGGTCCCGCATCATCTGGCGTTACTTCGTCTGGCAAAACTGAACCGTTTTCAAGGACTTCATAATACACATTGTCTTTTTCTAAATAAGCAATCGCTTTATATTCTTCGATCGCAATGTTGATTTTATTAGGAAGGGATTTGCTGATTTCTGCTTTTTTTACTAATTTATTTTGCTGAATCTTTTTTGCTGTTTTTTTCTTATCCAGATTCCAAAATTCAGTATCTCCGCTTTTGATATCGGAAAGATCAATAATCTCCTTTTTGGAAACATTCTCATTACCGGTAACAGAGATTGATGAAATTTTACTGATCGGTGTCTGCAGATACACGATGATCAGCACCATCATAAAAAAGAGCATAATAAATGAAATAAGCCGGCGATTTGCCTTCTGTTTTCTCTGCTCTTTAATTTTAGGGATCCGCTCTTCAATATTTACGATTTTTTCTCGGTCATGCCCCGGATTCATTGCCTGTTCACCTCATTCAAATGAAACAGCCTTAAAAGTCTGCCTATTCCAAAACAAACGGCATACTATGATGCCGTTTGTCGTTTGCTTACAGTATATCATATGAACAGCTTCAGTTCAGAACTTGAGTCAGCGATTTTCACCGATGATTTCAACCTCTGTGTGCATCTCAATCTCGTATTTTTCACGGATCGTCTTTTTCACATGGTCGATCAGATCAAGCACATCTTTTGCTGATGCTCCGCCCGCATTGACGATAAAGTTCCCGTGCATTTCCGATATTTTCGCACCGCCGATTTGATATCCTTTTAAGCCTGCTTTTTCCACTAAATTGCCGGCATGGTTTGGAAGCGGGTTTCTGAATATGCTTCCTGCACAAGGGCTTGAATACGGCTGTGTATTCTTTCTGTAGTCTTTATTGCTTTGCATTTGCTGAACGATTGATTCTTTATCCTTTTGCTCAAGCTGCAGAACGGCTTCAAGACAAACGCCAGGGCGTTTCTTTTGCAATACGGACGTTCTGTAGGTGAATTCCATTTCCTCATTTGTCAGCCACTCGATCGTGCCGTCTTCAAATAAAATATGCGCTTTGACAAGGATCTTACTCATATCAGATCCGTGAGCGCCTGCATTCATATAGACAGCCCCTCCGACGGATCCCGGAATTCCGGCAGCGAATTCTAATCCCGACAAGCCTTTTTTGCTCAACGATGTAGCAAGACGCACGACTGAATAACCGCCACCGACAGTGACTTGTTCCCCGTCAAGCTCCAAGTGGTCAAGACCCGCACCCAGCTTGATGACCACGCCTCTGATTCCTTCATCTAATACAAGAAGGTTTGACCCGCGGCCGATGACTGTCCACTTTACTTCATATTTTTTCACAACATCCATGATGTCCTTGACAGCCTCTACACTGCTTGGAATGACCAATACATCCGCAGGACCGCCGATTTTCATTGTTGTATGATTTGCGAGCGGTTCATTTGCAAGCACCTTGCCGACTTCGCGTTCTTTTAATTCTTGTATCACTTTCTCCATCGTAAACCTCCGCATTCCATTTGCTTTTCTATTATTTGTTCAAATCTTCGAGTACGCTGTATAAACGGGCAGCCGCATCAGGAACACCGAGTGACTTTGTCCGTTCGCTCATATCCTTTAATGTTTGTTCATCGAGCACAATCCGGTCAAGCGCTTCAATCAGCTTTTCTCCGCTGAGTTCTGTTTCTTTCAACACAATCGCAGCATCATGCTGACCGAGAGATCGCGCATTGACCTCCTGGTGATTCGCCGTTACGTACGGACTTGGAATCAGCACACTCGGGATTCCTAGTGCCGTAATTTCCGCAATGGTCGTCGCACCCGCTCTTGCTACAATCACATCAATTGCCTTTAAATATTCTGGCATCTGATGAAGAAACGGTTTTGTGACCATATTGTCAGCTGCACCCTTGTTTTTCAGCTCAGTCATTACTTTCTCATAGTGAACCTCGCCCGTAATATACAGTACTTGATACGCTCTTGATTTCAGCGCATCCTGCATATCAATGACCGCTCGGTTAATTGGTGCGGCGCCTCTGCTCCCGCCGAAGATTAATACGGTTTTTTTCTCTTCAGAGAGTCCGATTTCAGCCATTGAGCGGCCCGTCTTTATTGAGACGACCTCAGAGGCTCTCGGGTTTCCCGTAAATACAACTTTCTCACTTGGAAAATGTGATTTTGCTTCCTCAAAACATATTGCTACTTTATTAACATATTTTGAAAGAAACTTATTGGTGATGCCCGGCAGGCTGTTTTGTTCATGAACGATACTCGGAATCCCCATTTTTGCAGCCGCGTATACAACCGGCCCGCACACATAACCGCCCGTTCCAATCACTGCATCCGGCTTAAATTCCGCTAAATACGATTTGCTTTTTTTAACGCCCTTTAGAAAACGCATCACCGTCTTTACGTTTTCAAATGAAAGCTTTCTTTTAAAACCTGTAATTTCAATGGAACGAAACGGTATATTTTCCCGTTCTACAATTTTTTTCTCTAATCCGTTCTCTGTTCCGATATATAAAAATTCCGTATCAGGATGGCGGCGCTGCACCTCTTTGATAAAGGCAAGCGCAGGATAAATGTGTCCCCCTGTGCCGCCTCCGCTTATTGCAATTCGCATAACTCTTCCCCCAGTCTCAGTTTCTCTATAACATAACGATAACCCTGTTTTTATGGACAGGGTTATCGCATCAATTGTTTCCCAGCTTCCTGTTTCATAGGATCGCTTCACTAATAAAATTCATTAATACCTCGAGTACCGGCTCACGTTCAGCAGCACGCCGACAGCCATCAGCATCAGGGTCAACGATGAACCTCCGTAGCTCAGAAACGGCAGCGTGATGCCAGTTACCGGAATAAGGCCCGTCACAACGCCGATATTGATCATAACTTGGATCGCGATCATTGAAATAATCCCCACAGCGACAAAGCTGCCATATAGATCTGGTGCACCGAGCGCGATCCTGATTCCTCTCCACAGCAGCACGCTGAACAGAAGCAAAATAAGCGACCCGCCGATAAACCCAAGCTCCTCTGACAAGATGGCGAAAATAAAGTCCGTTTGCGGCTCAGGCAGATAAAAGAATTTCTGTCTGCTTTGGCCAAGCCCCATTCCGAACAATCCGCCAGGTCCTACCGCATATAGCGATTGAATGATTTGAAAGCCGCTGCCGAGCGGATCTTCCCACGGATTTAAGTAAGAGGTAATCCGTTTAATCCGGTATGGAGCCGACAGTACTAGTCCGACAAATCCGCTTAGGCCGATCAGCCCGAGAAAGACGAAATGGGCGATTCGCGCACCGGCTACAAAAATCATGACAATACAAGTACCGACCATTACCGTTCCTGTTCCGAGGTCAGGCTGGCACATAATAATCAAAAATGCGGAAAACACGATGCCGAGCGCCGGGACAAATCCACGTCTGAACGATGTAATGTTTTTTTGCTTTTCAGAGAGAAATTTAGCTAGGAATGCTATCATCGCAAGCTTCATAAACTCTGAAGGCTGTATGCTGAATGCGCCGACTCCGATCCAGCTTCTTGAGCCGTTCCGCACCATGCCTACGCCTGGTATTAAAACAAGCACCAGCAAGAAAAAACAGATAACCATCAGCAATTTAGACCATGTCCGCCATGTCCAATAATCAACATTCATAATAAAGAACATGGCAATAACTCCGATACCCGCAAACAGCAGCTGCCGTTTCGCGAAAAAGAATGAGTCGTCAAATTTATAATCCGCCCATACCGCACTCGCACTGTACACCATAATTAATCCAATTGTTAATAATAATAACGTAATGATGACCAATAACAAATCAGGCGATGTTTTTTTAGTAGTCAAATCAATCGACACCCCAAGCTTAAAGTCATTAGGGCTGCCGATTTCTCCAAGACAAGCCCTTACTTAAGCATATGCACGGCGTCTATAAACATGTCACCGCGTTCTTCAAATGTTTTGAATTGATCCCAGCTCGCACACGCAGGTGAAAGCAGAATGACATCTCCTTCATTTGAGAGCGCAAACGCCGCAGATACTGCTTGTTCAACATTATCGACACGTTTGACATGTTGTATTCCCAGCTCATTTCCGAGCTGTTCGAGTTTCGGTGCTGTCTGTCCGAATGTAAGCACCGCTTTGACATGCTTCATGTAAGGCTTTAAGTCGTCAAAGCCGTTTCCGCGATCCAGTCCGCCTGCAAGCAGGATGACAGGTTTTTCAAAAGCCGAAAGCGCCTTGCTTGTCGCCAAAACGTTTGTTGCTTTGCTGTCATTATAAAACTTACGGTTCTTCACCGTTGTGACATACTGGAGACGGTGCTTGACGCCAGTAAAGCTTGTCAGCACTTTTTTGATGGCCTCGTTGGACGCTCCAGCCGTTTTTACTGCCGCAATCGCGGCTAAAATGTTCTCCAGATTATGCGCACCTGGCAGCACAACCTCTTCCAGAGGAAGAATAGCTTCGCCGCTGTACATAATCATGCCGTCTTTTACATAAGCGCCGTGTTCAAGCTGTTTGCGTACTGAAAAAGGAACAATTCCGGCTTCTCCGGCTTCAGCCAGGCGGACGACTGTTTCATCATCCTGGTTGACAATTGCTTTATCTGAAGCTTTCTGATGCAGATACACTTTTTGTTTCGCTTTTTCATAGTTTTCTCTCGTATGATGATAATCCAGATGGGCATCAAACACGTTTAAAATCAGGCTGATTTCAGGCCTGAAGTCGTGCGTCCCCATCAGCTGAAATGACGAAAGTTCCGTTACGATCCATTCATCTCCATCAGCGTGATAGGCAACCTCACTTGCGACTGTACCGATGTTTCCGGCGATCAGCGCCTTTTGAGAGTCTGCCTTCAGCATTTCATAAATCAGCGTCGTCGTTGTCGTTTTTCCATTCGATCCGGTAATCCCGATAAATTTGGCATTAGTCAGATGGTAGGCTAGCTCAATTTCCGTCCAAATCGGGATGCCTCTTTTTTCTGCTTCCTGAACCATAATATTTTCATATGGAATTCCCGGGTTTTTGATCAGTACAGTAATCTGATGCTGATCGAACAGAGAAACAGGGTGCTCTCCACAGACAACTTCGACCCCTTTTTCAGAAAGTTTCTGGGCTGGTTCGTTCTCATCAAAAGGCTTTTGGTCGTTGACTGTAACATAAACACCTTTTTCATGAAGAATAGACGCTGCCGCAAACCCGCTTTTCGCGAGCCCAAGGACTAAAAAATGCTGATTTTGCAAAAATAGATCGTTTTCCACTTATAACCACACCTCGATGTAAATTCCTAATACGGCAAGCAAAAGTCCCGCAGCCCAAAATGTTACAACAACTCTCCATTCAGACCACCCGACAAGCTCATAATGGTGGTGAAGCGGACTCATTTTAAAGATTCGTTTACCTGTCGTTTTAAAGCTGATGACCTGCAAAATAACGGATAATGTCTCGATGACGAATACACCGCCGATAATGACCAGCAGGATTTCTAATTTCGTTAAAATGGCAATGGTGACGATTGCTCCTCCCAATGCAAGTGATCCTGTATCTCCCATAAACACTTTGGCTGGATGCGCATTGAATACCAGGAAGCCCAGCACCGCTCCGACAACCGCGACTGAGAAAATAGCAACATCATATTGGGATTGATTCCAAGCCAGGATGGCAAAGGCGCCAAAAGCAATAGCTGCCGTACCTGATAATAAACCGTCAAGACCGTCAGTCAGGTTGACGGCGTTTGATCCGCCGACAAGCATAAATAGCACAAGGATAAAGTAAGCCCATCCAAGATCAAATGACAGATCAGTCCCAGGAATGCGGATATCCGTCGCAAAATTGTAGTAATGATACACCGCATAAAACACAATTGCGATGATAATTTGTCCGATCAGTTTTTGCTTTGACGTCAGACCGAGATTTCGTTTCATGACGACTTTGATGTAATCATCCAAAAAGCCGAGTAAACCGTAACCGATCGTGACAAACAGCAGCAGGAACATTTCCGGACTTATTTCTGAAAACTTCTGTGTCATCACAATCGTTGTCACAATGATAGACAGTATGATCATGACTCCGCCCATTGTCGGGGTCCCTGATTTTTTCTGGTGTGATTTCGGTCCTTCTTCTCTAATACTCTGGCCGAATTTTAATCTTCTTAAAAACGGAATAAGAATCGGAGAGAGCAGAACACTGATTAAAAAACCCATTAAAATTGTAAACAGAATGACTTGCTCAAGCATTGTCCTTTTCTCCTCCTGTTTCTTTCAAACGACATACGTAGTTATCATATTCATGATTTTTTTCCATATGAAAAATCTTTTCAAGCTCCATCATTCAATAACATCTCTTTCCTATGAATTCGTCTTATTTTTATTCAGTTCGACAATCGCTCTTGCTGCCACTTCGGCATCGTCAAAGTCAAAGGTTTCGTTCCCAATCTGCTGATAGGTTTCATGACCTTTCCCGGCAATGAGGACAACGTCGCCTTTTTTGGCGTTGGCAACGGCAAAGAAGATCGCCTGCTCGCGATTTGCGATGCTGTGGTAGTATTCGTTCTCTACCCCTGCTTCCATATCTCTTAAAATGGCACGCGGATCTTCGCTTCTTGGATTATCTGAAGTGAAAATCGGTTCGTCAGCCAGCTCAACAGCGATTTTCGCCATTTTCGGGCGTTTCGTCTTATCTCTGTCTCCGCCGCAGCCGACAACAACAAAAAGCTTTCCTTCCGCCATGTCTCTGCATGTCTTCAGCACGTTTTCAAGGCTGTCCGGCGTATGCGCGTAATCAACAATAACCGGAAATTCCTGCTGCTGATTAACCAGTTCAAAACGGCCTCTTACGCCATGCAATTCTTCCACGGCTTCTGTAATGGTTTCAAACGGAATGCCTGCCGCAATACATGTCGCAACAGCAGCGAGCACGTTATACACGTTAAACTGTCCAACGAGCGACATCGTGATGTGCTTAGTGCCTTTGTTCGTCACCAGTTCAAAACTCGTGCCCTGTGCAGTGGTTTTGATATCTTTCGCCATTACATCAGCATTGTTTTTAATTCCATATGTAGAAATATGTGCCGCAGTGACCTTTTCAAAATAAGCGCTTGCCTCATCATCCGCGTTTAAAACAGCCCGTTTTGGATTTTCATGGTTGAATGCCCCGCCAAGCTGAGAAAACAGCAGGCTTTTTGCCTGTCGGTACTCATCCATCGTTTTGTGATAGTCAAGATGATCCTGTGTTAAGTTCGTAAACACGGCAATGTCATAATCACAGCCGTGAACCCGTCCCAGTGACAAAGCGTGAGAAGAAACCTCCATGATGGCCGTGTCGACATGCTTGTCATTCATTTTTTTAAATGTTTGCTGCAACGTGACGCTTTCCGGTGTCGTGTTTTTAACGGGAAGTGTTTCGTCATCGATTTTAATGTACATCGTGCCGATTAAGCCTGTTCGTTTCCCCGCTTTTTTGAGAATCTCATCAACCATATGGGTCGTAGATGTTTTTCCGTTTGTGCCCGTTATTCCGATCAGCTGCAGTTTCTTTGTCGGCTGTCCGTAAAACGCATCAGACAAAACGCTGAGCGCCCGCAGTGACTGCCGGACAATGATGACAGGCACATCCACATCGAGCTCCTTTTCAGCCACAATAGCCGCTGCGCCGTTTTCAACTGCTTTTTGCGCAAAATCATGGCCATCTACCGTATACCCTTTTACACATACAAAAAGACTCCCTTTCTTTACTTCTCTGGAGTCCATCTCAATTGAAGTTATTTCAGGGTCTTGTGAGTCATTTACAGAAGGTTCGGTTGTTAAGTATGTAAGCAGCTTTGTAAGTTTCATCGTATCAAACCTCTCAACATTCTATTCGTTCTTTTTATCATTGAAGTCACATCAAATGATGTGATAATGACTTTTAAGCATACAGTTCATATTTTAGCGTAAAAAAAAGGATACATCCAGCTAATCTTGAAAGATATCAGCATTTTTCTGCAATAAAATAATAGGCAGCCCGAATTAATCGGCTGCCTCCTTTTCATCTTCTTCAGTCAAATAAACACGTATCTTAGAGCCCTCTTTTACTTTTGTTCCTGCAGCTGGTGATTGTTTGACGATTTTGCTTCCTTTTCCGGAAGCATCTATATTCAGATTCACCAAAAGTGACTCAAGATCTGAGACAGACATCCCTACAACATTCGGAACTTCTATTGTTTTTGTGTCGTTCCATTGGTATTTTTTTTCGATTTGATTTTTCCTAGGCTTAACACCAAGCTCCGGCAGGCTGTCTCTCATAATACTCCCCACAATAGGCGCTGCAACGGTTCCGCCAAACTGAATCGTGCCTTTCGGGTTATCCACCGCGACATAGACGACAAGACTCGGGTCGTCAGCCGGAGCGAAACCAATAAATGATACAATGTGGTTGTTTTCGAGGTATTTTCCATCTTTAACCTTTTGTGCTGTTCCTGTTTTTCCGCCGACACGATAGCCTTCGACAAACGCATTGCGTCCGGTGCCTTCTGCAACGACGCTTTCTAAAGCATAGCGGATTTGTTTTGATGTTTCCTTAGAAATGACTTGTTTTTTGGCGATTGGCGATTGTTTTTTGACTGTTTTTTTGGTGACCGGATCAATCCACTCTTTTGCTATATAAGGTGTGTAGAGCGTGCCGCCGTTAACAGCGGCAGAAACGGCTGCAACCTGCTGAATCGGCGTGACGGACACCCCCTGTCCGAAGGCGGTTGTCGCTTGCTCAACCGGGCCTACTCTGTCAAGCGGAAATAAAATCCCTGTTCCTTCCCCCTGCAGGTCAATCCCGGTTTTTTGGCCAAATCCAAAGCCTTTTATATATTTGAATAGCTTTTCTTTGCCCAATCTCTCGCCCAATTCAACGAAGCCGGGGTTACAGGAGTTTTGCACAACTTCAAGGTACGTTTGCAGCCCGTGACCGCCCCTTTTCCAACAGCGCAGTCTTGCTCCGTCTACTTCTGCATGCCCTTTATCATAAAATTGGTCACGTTTCAGGTTGACTTTTTGCTCCTCCAGAGCCGCCGCAAGTGTAATAATCTTAAAGGTAGAACCCGGCTCGTATGTGCTCCATACAGGGAGATTCCGATTGTAAACGGACGGGTCAACAGATTGGTAGTCAGCCGGATCAAAGTCAGGTCTGCTCGCCATTCCAAGTATTTCTCCGTTTTTCGGATTCATTGCGACTGCAATCATACCGTCTGGATGATATTTAGCTTCAGCATTATCAAGCTCTCGTTCCATTATGGTTTGCACCTTCGAATCCACAGTCAGCTTCATATCGAGCCCATCCTTAGGAGGCGTGTAGTCATCCGCTTCATCGGGCATTTTCTTCCCTTTGGCATCTGTATAAAACTTAACAGAGCCTTTTTCTCCTTTTAAATCATTATCATAATAGGCTTCAAGCCCAAGAAGTCCTTGGTTATCAATACCGGCAAACCCAAGCACATGAGATAAAAAGCTGCCGAACGGATAATGGCGGATACTATCCTCCGCTACATACACCCCTTTTAAATCGAGCGCTTTGATTTCTTTTGCCTTCTCATTTGAAATTTTTCTCCCTTCTGGCGTAATCTTTTCTATCGATGCTTTTTTGGTGACGTGCTTATATACTTTTTCTTCAGACATATTTAACACCGCAGCCAGCTGTTTGCTCGTTTTCAGCGGATTCTGGACTTGACGCGGCACGACAAATACGGTCGGTGCACTTTTATTTGTGGCAAGCTTAACACCGTTCCGATCAAGGATCTCTCCCCGTTCCGGCTCAAACGGCAGGTTCCGGCTCCAGGAATCCTTCGCCAGAGAAGTCAGTTTCTCTCCCATGACAAACTGAACATACCCCAGTCTTGTATCAATGATCAGAAATACGATCACTCCAAAAAGCAAAACAAATAATAAACGTTTTCTAACCGTTACATTCGAGACGCGCAAGGCACCGTTCACTCCTTATTTAGGCTTGTTTCATTTTATGCCTGCGTATGGACAGGTAGAACGGCGCTCCTCTTTGGAGATATAAAAAAAAGAAAGCTTACCCGACGGGGTAAGCTTTCTTTCTATTTAATCAGGATTCTTAAACTTCACCTTGATCACAGTACCGTCTTTTATTTCTTTGTCCTTCTTAACGCTTTGGCTCACAGCGTAACCTTGTCCGCTCACTTCAATATGAATTCCTGCCAAATCGCCGTATTGAAGAACCTCTCTTCTCGACCAGCCTGTCATATCAGGCATCTTAATTTTGCCCCCCGTTTTCAGGAAGACCTTCTGATTGGTCAAAACTTCCTCACCCGCTTTTGGATATTGCTCTTTTACTGCAATATCACTGCCGATCACAATCGGTGTGAGGTTTTCGTCTTTCGCTTTCTTTTGAGCACCTGTTACAGTTTGATCTGTTAAGTCAGGCATCGCCTGCGCTTTCGTTTCTTCCTTATTTGAATCAGACGTTTCAGTCGGTTCAATGTTCAAATAATGCAAACTGTTTTTCATTGTCGGATTGAAAATTTCAGATACTGGATTAGAACCTGTTTCATCATTTTCTAATTGCGGCTGCTGCACTGCAACATAGATCAGCAGCTCAGGATCATCTTTAGGCGCCATTCCCATCACGGAAAATACGTAATTATCGCGTCCAGTCAGGTAACCATTTTGTCCGGCAATTTGCGCTGTTCCGGTTTTAACAGCCACATCAAAACCTTCAATTTTATATGGCTGTCCAGTACCAATATCAGAGGTAACGACATCACCTAAAATATTACGAACCTTTTTAGCGGTATCCGCAGAAATTGGGGTACCGGCGGACTGAGGTTTATTTTGATAAATGGTTTTTTTCTTGTCAGGATCAACAATATGGTCTATGACATAGGGTTTCATCATTTTACCGTCATTTGCTATTGCAGTTGCTGCCTGCAACTGTTGAATTGGTGTAACAGCAGAGGCTTGGCCATATGCAGTCGATGCTTTGTCAAACTCATATTTAAAATTCATTTTACTTGATACTTCACCCGGCAAGTCAATACCTGTTTTTTGATAGAAATTGAACTTATGAAGATACTCATTAAACCGGGAATAGCCCAATTTTTCATTAGCCAGTTTGGCAAAAGCAACATTTGAAGACCTTACAACACCGTCATGATATGTTGTTGCCCCCCAGCCTACACCATCATTATGGTCTTTTACAGGTTCTCCGCCAACTTTATATGTTCCGGACTTGTACTTTTCTTTGCCGTTATACACATTCTCCTGTATCGCTGCTGCAAGTGTAAAGATCTTCATTGTCGACCCGGGCTCATACGCATATGAAATCAAATCGTTATAATAATTCGTCACATCGCGCGTATTCGGGTCAAAGCTTGGACGCTGCCCCATGGCTAGCACTTTGCCCGTCTTCGGATCAACAACTGCGGCCATGATTTTTTTCGGTTTATACTTTTCCGCCACTTTTGTCATACTGTCTTCTAAAAAGGTTTGAATTTTCTGGTCAATGGTTAAATATACATTGTCACCATTTTTTGGCGCTGTAATTTTATTTTTGCTGTTCGGGAGCTCCCAGCCGGATTTGTCACTTTCGTATGTTACATATCCGTCCCGCTCCTTCAAATACTGATCCAGCACTTTTTCTAAGCCCATCGCGCCGGTAATTTCATTTGTTTTTTGGTTAACCTCGGCATAGCCGATTAAGTTGGACGCAAATATGCCGTTCGGATAGTACCGCTTTGTATCGCGCAAAAATGAAATTCCCGGAAGTTTCAGCTTTTCAATTTTCTGTTTTTGGGTATAGGTAATATCCCGGCCTGCTGACCCGAACTCAACTTGTTTTGCACCCTTCTTATTTAAGATATCAAGGATTTCAGCCTTGTCCAAATCTATCACTTTAGACAGTTCTTCCGCTGTTTTTTCCTTGTTCTGGACATGCTGCGGATGCTTTTTGTCAGTTGTCATTTTTTTATCAAGAATCGCAATCAGCTTATACGTCGCTGTATCCTCAGCAATCACTTTTCCATTTCGGTCTAAAATCGAGCCCCGGCTCGCTTCGATGGTCCGTTTCTTTTCATGCTGTTCTGTCGCTTTTGTCGCAAGCACTTCGCCGTTCGCTTTTCCGGTTATTTGAATATATGCCATTCTCCCAAGGATGACAAAGAAAAAGAGAGCGAAACAAATACTTAGAATCGCTGCTCCTCTGTTCATAAATTTATTCTTTTTTGGCATTTGAATCATTCCTGTATGTTTTTCACTTTTTTATCTTTTAAATTCAAGCCGTTCTTTTTCGCAATATCCATAATGCGCTGCGGCTTGCTTAAATCAGCAACGCTTTTTTCGAGGTCACCAATCTGCTTGTTTTCGGAAGAAATTTGCTCCTCAAGCTTTTGCACCTCTATATTTGTTTGGTAAGCCGCATATGCCTTCGATACGATTAAAAGCGATACGCTTAGCACTGCCGCAGCGAAGAGGACGAGAAGCACCTTTTCTCCGAGTGTAATGGAAGCCCTTTTCTTGACAATCACTTTTTTCTCAGGACCGATCGCATGCCGTTGCTGTTTCTCTGGTTGATAAGCTAAATTGCTCATAGGCTGATGACCTCCTTTTAAGTTTGCGTTCGCGTATTGTTATTTTCTTTTTTCAGCAATTCGAAGCTTCGCAGAACGAGCACGATTGTTTTCTGCCAACTCTTCTTCAGATGCCGTGATCGGTTTTCTTGTGATAAGCTTGAGCTCCGGTTCAAACTCTTCCGGTATAACAGGAAGACCCGGAGGAAGTTCCGGAAGTGACGACTTCTCTTTAAACGTAGATTTACAAATTCTATCCTCAAGTGAGTGGAAGGTAATCACTGATACCCTGCCCCCCGGCTTTAACACGTCAATTGCTTGCTCCAAAGCCTCTTCAAAAACCTTCAGTTCATCGTTCACAGCAATTCTGATTGCCTGAAACACGCGTTTTGCGGGATGTCCTCCGCTCCTTCTGGCCGGAGCGGGAATCGCGTCTTTTATTAGATCGACCAGTTGGCCCGTTGTTTGAATAGGAGATTTGCTTCTTGCCTCCTCAATTTTTCTGGCGATCTGTTTGCTGAATTTCTCTTCGCCGTATTTAAAGAAGATACGGACGAGATCCTCATAGCGCCACTCATTTACGACTTCTTTCGCCGTAAGCGTGGCCGACTGGTCCATCCTCATGTCCAAAGGTGCGTCATGATGGTAACTGAATCCGCGTTCTGGTGTATCCAGCTGCGGGGAAGACACCCCTAAATCAAATAAAATACCGTCTACTTCTGTAATGCCTTGTTCATGTAAACATTCTTTTAAATACCTAAAGTTGCTTTTAATCAGAATAAGCTGTCCTTGATAATCGGACAACGCTTCTTCTGCATGCTGTAATGCCGTGTCATCTTGGTCAAAAGCGATTAAACGCCCTTTCTCTGATAACTGCTGTAATAAATATGTACTGTGCCCAGCTCCGCCGAGTGTGCAGTCTACATATGTACCGTCCGGTTTAATATTTAGGCCGTCAACGGTTTCACGAAGAAGTACTGTCTTGTGTTGAAACATTTGTGTTGGTCCCACCTTTTATCAGGATGAATGGAAATTGTTTTTAGAGTGTTATACACGAAGATTCATTATATATCAAACCCAATCATGTTTTCAGCAATTTCAGCAAATGAATCTTCTTGCTCTTCTGTGTATTGTTCCCAAATTACTTTACTCCACAATTCAATTCGATTCGAAACCCCGATAACAACACATTCTTTTTCCAGTTTTGCGTAATTCAATAGAGATGATGCGATATTCACCCTGCCCTGCTTGTCCAGTTCGCATTCTGTCGCACCTGAAAAGAAAAATCGGGTAAATGCGCGGGCATCTTTTTTTGTGAGAGGAAGAGCTTTTAGTTTTTCTTCAATCTGTTTCCACTCGTGCATAGGGTAGCCGAAGAGACATTGATCAAGTCCTCTTGTCAGCACAAACTGCTCACCGAGGCCTTCTCTGAATTTAGCGGGTACGATCATGCGGCCTTTCGCATCGATTGTATGCTGGTATTCACCCATAAACATGATCTTTTGCCCCACTTTCTCTCCTTAACTCACCACTATCCACCACTTCTCTCCACAACTTCATTTTACACTGTTTATACATAAAAAAAAACCCTGAACTATTCAGGGTTCTTTAAAACTTTATTTCAAAGTTTGACAACTTGATGTTGATTTTGAAAAGAAAATGGCAGATTCTTGAATGATGTGAAGAATTTTGGACCGTACCTGTTTAAATAATACATGATATTCCAAATTCGCTCTTGCGGTGCGAGCAATGGTTTAATGCTATTTTGGATTCTCTCATAATCCCTTAAGACATAGCCTTCTTTTTCTTCAATTCGTTTTGTCACTGTACGCTCTAAAAACTGAAGCTGGTCCTGAATAAACGCCGCGTTCTTCAGGAGCAAAGGTTCCATGCTCTGATCAACCTTAAGCGCCTCCTGCCGGACGGTTTTATGAATCGCTTCAATCTGGTTTTTCGCTTGCTCAATCACCGCGGTAAACTCTTCCGGAATCTGGTGTTCAAAGTATTTTTCTTTTTGGTTTTCCGTCCCGCCTTCTATCGCCTCTTGTAATGATATCTTTCGTTCAACCAGCTTTTTCTCAATATGGCGCTCGACTATCGTGATGTTCAGCCTCGGCATAACAGGAGGCATTGTAAAGCCCATCACTGCAAAAGCCTGTTTGAGCTCACCCCAATAGTTGATTTCACCGGGGCCCGCGATAAATGCCAAGGTAGGAATCAAAAATTCCTGCATTAACGGTCTCGTTACAACATTATTGCTGAAGCGTTCAGGATGTTCTTCTATATGCGTATAAAGTTCATCCATCGACCATGCCAGATCAAGCTCCTTAATCACAAAACGGCCGTTGTCCTTCTCAATTAAAAAGCGTTCCTCTTCATATTCATAAAACAGATTTGCCTGCTCTTTTCCAGACTCGATAATCGGCTTGTAGCCCGCTTCGCGCATGAAGTCCTGCTGTTTAGAAACAGCGTGTGCAAGTTCATCATTGTCACGGAGGATCTTTTGGAACATGGCGGTTTCTAGCTTTTTAATTCCCGGGTCTCCGGAATTTAACAATACTAAGCCTTCCTCTTGAAACAGATCCGCAATCAGCTGTTCAAAGAAATCAGTAAACGTAACAGATTCCCTTAAACATCGTTTCACATGTTCTAGAAGTGTGTTCGTATGGTCTGTTTCTTCAAAAGCCGCAAACACATCGTCTATCCATGCGGCGCATTTTTCTTGGTCAAGCGGTGTGTTGGCGGCAGATGACTTTTTCCAGTAAGACTGCGGTAGCTTTTTTTTCACCGGACCGCTTTCTTCTAACGTGTGGACAAAATTAATTTCATCCAAATCATGGTCTTCTCCGGCAACCCAAAAGATCGGTACAACAGGCACTTGCAGCTGTTCTTCCTTTTCCTTTGCTAAAACAATAATTGAGATGATTTTATGTATGGTGTAAAGCGGTCCTGTTAAAAGCCCTGCCTGCTGTCCGCCGACAACAGCAACACTTGACGGATCCTTCAGCTTCTCAATAGAATGCTGCATGGCACTTGAGCCGAATTTGTTGTGATAAGAGGATAAATAGGCTGTCAATTCCTCTCTTGCGAAAACCCGCGAGGATAAATCTTTCAGTCTTTCTTGCCACATATCCTTATGATGAATGCTGTAATCAAAAAAAGAAGACATTTCTTCTTTACCATCTATATAGTGCTGTACAAACACATTCTGATTTTTGATGGAAAGTTCAGTTAGCTGCATCTTCTAGAACTTCCTTTCTCCAATAAATAGTTAGTTATCCGAAATGAGTATAGCATGTTACCAGAAAAGCTCAAAAGACTTTGTTTGTGTTTCGCTCCAAAGCTTTGATGCTGCCGTGTAAAAACGCAAGGTGAACAGCGTTGCGGCCTTGAAGCTGTGCTTCTTTCAGCAAATATCCGAGGATGGCGTCAGCCTCCGTCTGCCGTCCGGCGGTCACATCGACCAGCATGGAAGAGCGATTGTCTTTCGTTTGCTCACAAACTGCACGTACACCCTCCCAGGCCGCCTCTTCATCTTCCAGCCGCAAAATGCTGCACGCCTCTTGAAAAACGAGCTTCATATAAGAAAAATAAGCAGGCGCAGTCAACAGCTCTCCATTTTTCACACGCAGCAGCGCAGTTAACGGATTGATGCAGGCGTTTACGATCAGCTTGCCCGTCAGCAGTCGATACCAATCCATCTCATAGCAAATTGGGAATTCGGAATGGTTATGCTGTAGCACCGCGTTCAGCCGATCTGGTTCAGCATGCTTGAATGCGCTCCATTTTATCGCACCAATGCCTGTATGTTCAACTGCTGTATCCGATTTCCTTACAGCTCCGTGCTCAACAACCCCAACATAAACGGAATGGTCAGCCCCCCAGTCTTTAAGGCCGTGAATATGGCCCATACCGTTTTGCAAAAATAAAATATTTGTTTTTTTGATTCGTTCAAGCATCGGGAAAACAGTCTGAAGCTGATGCTGTTTCACTGTCACGACAAGAAGGTCAAAACATGAATCAATAGCTGTGCCCGCGCTGCAATGAGCATTGAACGCTTTTCCGGCTTTATAAAGCTGAATCCCTTCCGATTGAATCGCTGCGGCCTGTTCATCCCGCCTCGTCAAAACAGTCACCTCATGATCCAAAGATAAATAATAGGCACATAAAAGACCGACGGAGCCCCCGCCGATAATTCCAATTTTCATGATGTCACACCCAATTTAACATTTACGTATTATCATAGCAGAAGTATGAAAAAAATACTTCACAGAGATTTCAAAACCTTAAATTAAAGTTTAAATATTTGGATTTTTTAAATAAAGCGTTTACAATATATGTAGAGAACAACAAAGGGGGAGATTAATTTGATTAAAGTAGAACGTCTGCTCGTCAACTATAAAACGCTTGAAGAATTCAAGAAATTCAAAGAATACGGTATACAAGAGCTCTCAATGCTTGAAGATCTTCAAGATAATATCATTGAAAATAACAGCACTTCGCCTTTTTATGGGATTTATTTCGGGGATAAACTGGTAGCGCGAATGAGTCTGTATCAAGTTAATGGCAAATCAAATCCTTACTTCGACCAACATCAGGATTACTTAGAGCTTTGGAAGCTTGAGGTCCTTCCAGGTTATCAAAACAGGGGCTACGGTACAGCATTGGTTGAATTCGCCAAATCATTCAGAATGCCGATTCGAACAAATTCTCGGATTAAATCAGCAGAGTTTTTTAGTAAAATGAACTTTGAACCAGTCAAATATGACATGGCGCGGGACAAAGGGGAAAACCCGCTCACCTGGCATCCGGATATGGATGGCGAAATGACACCGGGTGAATCAGCATAAACATGAAACAACCGGCCTTTGATGACTCTAGGGCCGGTTCATTTGAGGGTTCATTACGTTTCTTGAGCTGTTTTTTTCAGTCTCCCGTCTTCCTTCGAAACAACCATTTTTCTGGCTCGATCCATAATATCGATCAGTGCCTTGTAGTCCTCTTCTGTCATCTCCAGCTGGTTTCTCAATGTTTGGTTTTCACTCCGTAAATCCTCGAGTTCTTTTTGCAGCGACTGAATTTGCTCCTTCATTTTTTCCTTTTCAACGTGGAATTCTTGCGCGGACGGCGCTTCTTTAAACTGTTCGAGAAACTCAATCACATCCTGAATGGACAAATCTCTTTTTCCCTCTGAAGCTGCCGGGGCAGCCTGCTTGACGGAATTCGGCATATTGACGGAATGAACCCCAATTTGTTTTCTTAGTTCTTTCCGCTGTTTTTTTGCCAGTTCTATGCCTGATTGGTATTGCTTTCTCACATAAGAGTTCCACCTGAATCCGCATGCAGCGGCTGTTCTGGTCAGTGCCCTTCCGACCTCCTCAAAGGCAGAAAGCTGTGTTCCGCCCTCGCGAATATGACGAAGCACTACTTCTGCCAGCAGCAAATCCTCATCCTGTGTCCAAGCATCTTGTCTTGTAATAGTCAAATCAATCTCCCTCCATGTCAGCTTATTTATCTCATACATATGCCGGTAATAGATTAGATAGACTATTTGCACTCACAAATTTTCTGCAAGCTGACAGGAAGAAAAAAAGAAAAGCGCAGGGTTTTCACCCTGCGCTTTTCTTTTTAGTTACTTTTTACATTTATGTCTTTGCCGTTGTATGATCCGCATGCTTTGCATACACGGTGAGACAATTTCATCTCTCCGCATGACGGACATTCTGTCATACCAGGTACATTAAGTTTGAAATGTGTACGGCGCAATCTTTTTTTCATTTTAGAAGTTCTTCTAAAAGGTACAGCCATTATTCCCACCTCCTTAAAGAGTTAAGATTCATCATCTTGTTTTAAGAGCTTTTCAAGGGCTGCAAGTCTCGGATCGACTTTGTTCTTCTTGTCTTCCTCTGAAATGACTTGCCAGTCCTTCCCTTCTTGAGGAGCAGCTCCTTTTTCTTGTTCAGATTCACAAAAGATTTGCATAGGGATTTCTAAAAGAATTTCTTCTTTCACGATCGGAGTTAAGTCGATAGTATCGTCCTCAACAGTGTGAACGTCATCATCTTCTATATCATCCGTCTGATGAAATATAAACAGTTCTTTTGTCGAAATTGTAAATGGATACGGAACATCAACGAGTGTTCTTGAGCATGGCAAAATCATTTCGCCTGAGATCGTAAAATCAAACGAAACCTGCTTAGATTTGATATCCGCTCTGCCTTTCACCCTTACAGGAGAAATGCGGCGAATGTCAGAATTCAGCTTTGTCAGCTCATGTAACTCAACTGTCTCATCAAACTCAAAACTCGGTTTTTTCATTTGATGCAACTGATAAATCGTCCATTTCATTTGTATCACCTCAGGAAAGCAACAAACATGATTATAGCTTTTAAGAATGTTTTTGTCAATATTTTTTCTTTACAGCATAATGCTGCCAGCCAAGCATCGTTGACAGCTGAATATACTATGCATACACTTAAATCAAAAAAGACGTAAGAGTTTTCAATTGCAAATGTACCATACGTTTTTAAACATAGCAAGAAAGGCGGAAAAAATATGAAAGCTGTCGGATTGGTGGTTGAGTACAATCCCTTTCATAACGGACATCTTTATCATGCCCAAACAGCCAAGCGACAAACCGGATGCGACACGGCTGTTGCAGTGATGAGCGGACATTTTTTGCAGCGCGGGGAGCCTGCTGTTGTATCCAAATGGGCCCGCACAAAAATGGCGCTTCAAAGCGGAGTCGACCTCGTAATCGAACTGCCTTATCTTTACGCGGTGCAAAAAGCGGAGATTTTTGCACACGGCAGCGTCTCCACTTTGAACAGACTGGGATGCGAGGCCCTGTTTTTCGGGAGTGAGAACGGACAAATTGAGCCGTTTTTAGAAACCGCAAAGGTAATGGATGAGCATCAAGATTCGTTTGATCAATGTATCAAAGAAGAGCTTAAAAAGGGTGCCAGTTATCCATCAGCTGCTGCTATCGCCTTCAAATCGATTTTACATACAGAAAACGGACTTGATATGTCGAGGCCGAACAATATTTTGGGGTACCATTATGTGAAATCGATACTTTCCGGCGGATATGAAATGAAACCCTATACGACATCGAGAATCTCCTCGGATTATCATGATGCCGACCTTCCTGATAAAGACAGCCATATCGCCAGCGCGACCAGCATCAGAAAAGCCCTGATTGAAAAGCCTTTTGAAGACTGCGTTGCGTTTCTTCCCGCAGCAGCTGCACGGGAATTAGCGGATTACCGCAAGTCTTTCGGGCTGTGGCATACACCAGAAAGCTATTTTTCTTACTTGAAATATAGTCTTTCGACTCTCACAGCCTTAGAATTACAGCACATATACGAGGTTGAAGAAGGACTGGAGAACAGAATCCTCCGTTCAATCAGAAAAGCCAGCTCCTATCAGGAATTTATGGAGTTTCTGAAAACAAAGCGATATACGTGGACGAGGCTTCAGCGGATGAACACACACATTTTAACGAGAACGAAAAAACAGGAGATTCACCGGCTGCTCAATGTCGATGAGGTTCCTTATATCAGACTACTTGGGATGACGAAAAAAGGACAGGCCTTTTTATCAGAAAAGAAAAAGGAGCTGTCCGTTCCGCTTGTCAGCAAGCTGGCCTCCTTTTCCCACCCCGCTCTCGATCTGGATATTAAAGCAAGCAGAATCTACAGCCTTGCGATAGAAGAGCCCCTTAGAACCGAGTTTGATTTACAAGAATACGGACATGCCCCAATACGATATGACGAGGATGAACACCGTTTTTTGAGCATATAAAAAAAGCACCTGGATATCAGGTGCTTTTCGCTTTCAGCTTATTCAAATAATCAATCGCATCCTGCATCGTATCAACAGGCACGATCTTCATGTCAGAATCAATATCTTTCGCTGTTTTTACTGCGTTTTTGTAATCAGAATTGCTGGCGCCGTTTTGATTCGGAGCGAAGAAAATGTCTTTGCCGGCTTTGTCTGCGGCGACGACTTTTTGGTCAATGCCGCCGATCGGGCCGACTTTCCCGTCAACATCAATCGTTCCGGTGCCTGCAATGTCGTAGCCTTTTGTTTCATCTGTTTTTGTCAGCTGATTATAGATTTCAAGTGACATCATTAATCCCGCTGACGGGCCGCCGATATTTTCGATTTCGAAATCAATATCAGGCTTTACCTTGACGTTTCTGTCCGTATACAGCGAAACTCCGATGCCGGCACGGCCAGGCTCATCAGGAAATTGCTTTAACGCAAGGGTGACCGTCTTTTCTTTTTCTTCTCTTTCGATTTTTAACTTTACTTTATCCCCGGCTTTTTTGCTGCTGATATAATCGATCAGCTTTTCAGCAGACTGATAGTTTTTTCCGTCCGCACTGATGATTTTATCGCCGACTTCTATTTTCCCTTTCGCCGGCATGTTTTCGACAACTGAGCTTGCGTAGATGCCGTTAAAGGAATAGCTTACTTTTTTTCCTGCCTTTTGATATGCGGCGATGACGGCATTTTCCTGTGAGCTTTTCATCATTTGCAGCTGCCGTTTCATATATTCCTTATCTGATTCGCCTTCTTCCTTGATGCTTTCATCAGGAACAATTTCATAATAGGGGTGCATCTTAGCCCATGCGTATGTAAATGGATTAGCCGGTCCCACTTTGACAGTCATTAAGGACAGACTCCCTGTTTCCGAGTAGCCCCCCTCCACTTTTATCAGTGAGCCGAGCTCTGTCGCTTCTCCCGGTTTTGTAATATAGTATGGCAGTTTTATAAATGATACAACGGCAATCAGTATGAGGATGACAAGCATCCAGCTGAAATGTTTTTTACGTAGCAAGTTATTAGCCCTCCCAATTCTCTATTTCTTTTTTTATCTGGCTGATGATTCGGTTTGTTGCCTGCTCGCCCGCTGTTATCACCTCTTCAATATTGGCAAACGAGCTGGAGCTGTATGTTTCTAGAGAAGGGCGAATCATGATATCAGCGGCGATCGTCTGATGTCGCACCAATTCATTTTGGAGTATATCCATACTTTGCATGATTACATCAAAAATATGCGCCGCCTTTTCGGTTTTCCGAACCCTCGAGACATCTGAAGCGATGATAATGTCAGCCCCCATATCTTTTACAACAGAAACCGGAATACGGTCGACCACCGCGCCGTCTACGAGAAGCCGTCCGTCCAGCTTCTGCGGAATAAAAATGCCTGGTATGCTGATGCTTGCCCGCACCGCATCTGACACTGATCCTTTGCGGAAAACAATCTTTTCTCCTGTCTGCAGATCACATGCGACAATTCCAAGAGGGATTTTGAGTTCCTCAATCGGTTTGCCGAATGTATAAGCATGCACGAGCTGCCTGACACGGTCACCTCTCAAAAAACCGAGTTTCGGTACCGTATAATCAGCATAGAGCCGCCGTTTGAAAGCCTTGGCGACTTTTTTCATCGTTTCCACGTCATGCCCCGCGGCATAGAAGCTGCCGACCAAAGCGCCCATACTGCTCC
Organism: Bacillus sp. PK3-037; assembly: GCF_054161355.1. Classification (NCBI taxonomy): domain Bacteria; kingdom Bacillati; phylum Bacillota; class Bacilli; order Caryophanales; family Bacillaceae; genus Bacillus; species Bacillus sp. PK3-037. The sequence continues at coordinate 2,533,608 of NZ_CP096408.1, forward strand.
CCGCAATCATATCCACATCAATTTGGTGCTTATGTAAACTGGAAAGCACGCCGAGATGAGCAAGTCCTCTGGCGCCTCCCGATCCTAACGCTAACCCGATTTTAGGTTTGGCCAACATGTTAACCTCCTGCCCGAATTCCCTGTATACGGAATTCTATGGTCTAAACTGAACCCCTATGCTCGTATATTAGTACAAAGGGTCAAGAGGACAGGTACTGCTTGGCCGTTTCGAGTCATACCATATTTTATCATGATATACATGTCATTGTGCATTTTTAGCGTCGGGGAGGTAAGAATGAACTTGTCGAAGATTCATACACTTTTGATTGCTGCGTTTTTTATTTTTTTAACAGCGACTGTCATCTCACATCCGCAGGCCTCATTCGAAGCCTCTAAAACCGGGCTGTCCATGTGGTGGGAGGTCGTATTTCCGTCTTTGCTGCCGTTTTTCATATTGTCTGAGCTATTAATTGGCTTTGGTATTGTAAGATTTGTCGGTGTTCTGCTTGAGCCTTTTATGCGCCCTATTTTCCGCGTGCCGGGTGTCGGCGGCTTCGTTCTTGCCATGGGCATGGCATCAGGGAACCCCGCGGGCGCAAAACTGACGGCAAGGCTGCGGCAGGAAAAACAGATTTCAAGAGTAGAAGCGGAACGGCTTGCTTCCTTCACCAATTCATCCAACCCGCTCTTTATTTTTGGAGCTGTCGCCGTCGGCTTTTTTCAGAATGCGTCATTAGGTATTTTATTAGCATCTGCACACTATTTGGGTAATTTGGCTGTCGGTTTAACGATGCGCTCCTACGGGCGTAAAGAAGAGCGCCAGCTCATGAGAAACAAAACCATATCTTTGCCTTCTATCAAAGATGCTTTACATGCGCTTCACACTGCAAGGCTTGCGGAAAAACGGCCTTTAGGAAAAATTTTGGGTGACGCTGTAACCTCATCCGTTCAAACGCTTCTAATGGTAGGCGGCTTTATTATTTTGTTTTCTGTCTTTAATCGTTTGTTATCCGTCGTACAGCTGACCGATATTCTCTCTATTGTTACAAAAGGCGCACTGACCTTGTTTCAGCTTCCCGCTCAATTGGACATTCCACTATTATCAGGAATGTTTGAAATCACATTAGGAAGCAAGCTTGTCAGCGAGACAGATGTCTCCCTTTTGCAAAAAGCTGTTGTTGTCAGCTTTATCCTCGGATTCAGCGGCTTTTCCGTTCAGGCTCAGGTGGCAGGCATTTTATCAGAGACGGACATCAGATTTAAACCATTCTTTATTGCGCGTGTGCTGCAAGGCATTTATGCCGCCGTTTTTGTCATTCTGTTATGGAAACCTCTTTACACCGCGTGGAATGACCATGATCAGTACGTTTTTAAATCTCTAGATACAGGTGAGCTGCCGACAGCTCTTATCAGCGGATGGAATCTGCTTGTGGAGATTGGCCCTGCTGTCACGTTATGTGCACTGTTTACGTACATTTTCATTTTTTCTTACAGACTGACAAACGGTACAAAAAAAGGATGAGCTTAAAAACACTCATCCTTGCCTGAATTTTTTCTGAAGCGCCTTCTCGACTTCCGGCGGTACAAATTCTGACACCGCGCCTTTATACTTTGCCACTTCTTTTACTATGCTTGAGCTTAAGAAAGAATATTGGTTATTTGTCATCATAAAAAAGGTTTCAATTGATTCATCAAGCACACGGTTTACGGATGTTCCCTGCATCTCGTACTCAAAATCAGACACCGCTCTCAAGCCTCTTAAAATGGCTTTTGCATTTTTTCTTTTTGCATAATCAATTAACAGCCCTTGTGACGTTTCAACTGTTATGTTCGGAATGTCTTTTGTCACTTCTCTCAAAAGCTCACAGCGTTCTTCTACACTGAATAACGGCTTTTTTGAAGAATTGTTCAGCACACACACATACACTTGATCAAATATATTGGCCCCGCGTTTAATGATATCCAGATGCCCGTAGGTCACCGGATCAAAACTGCCGGGACAGACAGCTATACTCGTCACATCACAACCCCCTCTTTTTATAGATCGCCACCCCTGTCAGGCCGTAGGTTTCTTTTCTTGTTATCACTAGATCACCTACTGCTTCGGGAAGCTCGACGTCTTTGTCATGCTCCGCGACGATAAAGCCGCCATCCTCCAGCATTTGTTGTTCGTCTATCACACTTAAGAGCGCCTTCAGTTTTTGTTCCTTATACGGAGGATCAAGAAAAATCCCGTGAAAGCCCGCTTCTCTTTTCGCAGCTGCGTGCAAAGCACGTTCCGCATCATTACGGTACACATCTGCATATGCTGTAAGCTCTAATGTTTTCAAGTTCGATTTCACCGTTTGAATCGCTTTAAAATCACGGTCAACAAATACACAATGGTCAAATCCTCGTGAAAGCGATTCAATACCAAGACCTCCGCTTCCTGCGAATAAGTCAAGCCCCCTGCCCCCATCAAAATAAGGGCCAATCATATTGAAAATGGATTCCTTCACTTTATCGGTTGTCGGTCTCGTTGATGTTCCCGGCACTGCCTTAAGTGAACGGCCTTTTTTTGATCCAGAAATTACTCTCATGTTCCACACCACTTTTTCTAAAAGCTATTTTGTTTCCTTGTTCGGCCGGACGCCGTTATGTATTAGAAAAAAACCAATCCTATCTTATCATAAAGCATTCTTTCAAACAATGAGCGCTAATCTTCATATACAAGTGTATAAGCGGAATGATCATTGTCCATACTATAAGCAACAGCATCCAGAGGATGTTGTTGCCAACCGCGGAGAAGACTTACGTTTCCCCATAAGTTCTTCCTCCGGTTTCTCCTCTCCCTTTGCCTTCTCCTTAACTTGTTAAGGAATAGAAGGACCCCGCAGAAACCTGCGGGGATTTTTTTATACAGCTATATTCCGATTTTATAATCATATTCTTTTGCTTTATCAAGCTTTGACTCAAATTCCAATTTTAAAAACGGTTTATATGAAGGCTCAACTTTCTTAACAAAAGAATAAGATGAGATCTTGTCCATTGTTTTTTCAATTTGGCCCATATCACAATACAGCACGACATATTTTAAGCGTTTTGACACATAATGCACATTTCCGAACTTTCTCAGCATTTTGCTTTGCTTTAAAGAATGAAGATACACAATCATGCCCTGGCGTCTATTCTCCAATACATTCACCTGCCTGATTTCTCTTATATGTAAAAGACGAGACGGCCAGTCTCGTCATGACACTTTGCATCCGCAGCCGCCGCCTGATCCGCAGCCGCCTCCGCATGAAGACAAACCGTCAAAATAAGGATTCCCAGTCGGAACTTTAATATGCTCTGATACAGCTGTCCCAATTTCAACGCTGATTTCATCAAGAATAGACTGCAGTTCCGTCTCCGCTTTTTTGAAGTCGGCCACCTTATCGTTCAGGTCGAGCTCCCGTTTGATCTCCCTCATTTTCCGGGATATTTCTCTATAGTCAGGATGATATTTGCCAAAACGCTGCACATCCTCATATTGCTCTTTTATTTTGATAAAAGAACGAATAATCCGCCCTGCCTCTTCATCTTCCTGGAGACGCTTGTAACAATTGCGGTAGTTCTCAGCCGTCTCCGACTGCAGAATCATCTCGGCAAGCTGCTGAGCTTCACTTTGAAGCCGCACGGATTCCATCGTCGCATACATAGCACGCACCTCCAGTTGTTAGTTTACCATGAAACCAGCCAATTGGAAAATGCTTAGCCGCGCTTAAAAATGGAGTTGTAAAAGCCTCCCTAGTTTACACAATGAAAAAGACCCATTTTCGGGTCTTTTAATCTTTTGTCCGCATTGCTTGGAACATTTGCATCATCATTTGCGCCATTTGAATCCCGTTCGTAAATTGATTCACCCGATGCGGAATGGTTTTTTCGTAAAAATTCATCATCTCAAGCTGAAATGAAGCCAGGTCATCCGGCTTTCTCGCCAGCCTCCGGTACCATATCGGCTGTTCTCTTAAGAATCGTTTTCGTTCTTTATCTGCTAAAATAAATTCCTGAACGTCTTTGCGCATATAAGCTCTCCTTTATTAATCCTTCCGAAAAGAAAAAGGATGCTGTCCGGGCCCTGGCTGAGATTGCTTCTCTCCGCTTCCGGAAAATGTGTTGAGAAGGCTTTGCAACGATGAGATCGACTGGCTCATTTTATCGATCTGTTCATTCATTTGATTGACATCCATCTTTTTCACAGCTGTAACCATTTTAGAAACAAAATCATTTTTTTCTGAAGTTTCGGGTACCGCTTCTGCGGCTGCCCCCGGTTCTCTGTACGGGTCCCAAATTGGGTCTTTCTCTCCGAAAAGGACCCAATTTTCGTACACGTCCTGCCAGCTTCTTTGGTCTTTGCGCACTTCTTCAATAAGCTTGGGATGTTTTTTAACGAATTGTTTAAAGTCATTAATTGAATGATTGGCATGTTGATTCGCCACAATCCTCACCCCCTCCGAAAAATATACCTACTACAATGTATCGGTTTGTGAGCCAATGTGTTCGCCTAATATTCATCGAAAAATCTTTTTCTCGTAAAACAAGAAGCGCGGAACAACAGAAGCTTCCTCCCCCGATAAAGCCGGGGCCTTAATTGTTCCTGAAATCAAGATTCCTGCCCTTTGCAAATGTTTGGGATGCCGCATTCCAAAGCCCGTCAGAACAAGATCCTTAATCGCCCCCGGCCGGTCTTAAAGTCTCCTCATCAAAAAGAGCTGGACTGATTCCAGCTTCAGCTCCATAAAATTCATTTTTTTGGTAATGTCACTCACAGTATCCATTGAGAAAGCTTCGTCTGCTGCAATCACCTTGTTCTAAAGCCTTTGCAGAAACAATAAAAAGCCGCAGAACCTGTCGTCCGCGGCTGATTTCAGCGTTTAATAAAGTTTTGAGTGTAATACTTCCGGTCTACACCAACGCCAAGGTGCGTGTAGTCTGAGTGCAGAAGCGCTTTTCGATGACCTTCACTATTCAGCCAGCCTTCTACAGCAGCCGGACCGTCCACATAATTGTACGCGATATTTTCTCCCGCTTGCTCAAAGTCGACATCCCCTTTTTCTAAGCGGTCCTTCAGCGTGCCGTATTTCTTCGATACATGGGAGAAATAGTTGTTTTCTTTCATATCCTCACTGTGGCCAAAAGCCACTTCGGCCGTCGGCTGATCCCACTCAAGCTTAGCTAACCCATGTTTGACACGAATAACATTGGTCAAATCGAGTATTTGCTTTTCACTCGTTGATTGGATCTCTTTCCACTTATCTTCCGTAACGGTTTGCGGTTCTACTAACTCACCGCGGTACACTACCTCATAAGGTCTTTGCTTGACAAAGGTTTGCGCATCAAACGCCCTGATGCTGGATAGCTTCCCTTCAAATTTGTCCATATACAGCTGGACGTACATCTTCCCTACTTTTACAGTCGGTCTGGTGTTGATGTCCTCTTCAGAAAACTCAAACCGATAGGAATTTCCTTTATACTCTACATTTACAAACGGAGCCACCTGGGTTGTCTTAAATACTTCTCCTGTTGACTCACCGATTTTGAAGGGCTTTGCGTTAATATCATTTCCCGCCGCAAATAATGTGACCACTTTATTGTGCAGCATCCCGATTTGCACATACTGGTCTTTTCCCTGATTGTAAACCCACCATTCGTAATCATAAGCCGAGGGGTCAATACGTTCCGGTTCCCCAAGTTTTTTCTTTACATCGTCGGCGGATTTGCCCATAAAGGACAATAATCCTGAAGTCGGCATATGTATTCGTTTGCCGCTTGCCGCTTCCTCGTTAGAGACTTGAGGCTCGCTGTCATTTGATTTTTTTTCAGGAACAGCCCCATATTGAATAAACAGAACATAAGTTCCGCAAATAATCAAGAGGATAACCATGGCTCTTAATATATTTTTCAATCTATCACCCCCGTGATGTGAATTGCATGTCTTGCCTTATTTTTCATTACAATACAGCCTATTTAACATGTCAAAGATTTATGTGTTAATGCAAAAAGCCTTGCTCTCTGTTTTCGTCCTCTGAAATATCTGATAAAGCACTGCCGGCACGTTCATTTGTTTGTTCAGATAAGGAAAGATCGCCAAGCGTGACAATGCCAGTCAGCTTGTTGTTTTTCGTTACAGGTATGCGTCTGAGCTGATGGGATGCCATTAAGTGAAGAACCTCATCAACTGGCGCGTCCTCTTCCACGCTGACAGGTTTTTCGGTCATAGCGTCTGTGATTTTTTGTGAGTTTGGCCTTTTTGAGGCGATGCCTCTTAACACCAGATCACGATCAGTTACGATGCCGACCAGTGTTTCTCCATCCTCATCAACTACCGGAATGGCTCCTACATCCGCGTCTTTCATCTTTACCGCAGCTTCATATACATTATCTAATACCGTGCAATATTGCAAGTCAGCTGTCATCAGATCTTTTATTTTTGTCATCCGTAAAACCTCCTTTTATCTAGTGATATTTTCGTCAAATTTTCATTTTTGCATACTTTCAAAAGAAGAAGATTCATTGAAAGTTTAACGCTTTCATACTATGATTGTCAGGAAAGGTATTATTATAAGGAGGGGTCAGTGTTGAAGTTTACTGATAGCGGACTTGAAGGGGTAAAGGCTGAGCTCAGCCTCTTGGACGATTTGATGGAAAGCAAGGGACTCATCAGAGCCGGTCAATGGGATTATGAAAGAGTGACCTATGACAGAAAGTTTTCGACGATTGAGGGAACGTTTTACCTGCGGGTTCAAGGCATTGCGACAGAGGGCGATGTCGGGAGCGGCCGCGCCGTTATTCAATTAGTGCCCCCTCTATTAGGAAAACACTATTACCCGCACGGAGTGGAATACGGAGAAACAGAAGAATTCCCAGTGCAGGTTGTGACCAAAAGCAAGGCACTCATCCAGGACATCTCCGACATGCTGAAAACAGTTCAAATGTAATAAAAAAGGTACAGCCGATTGCCGCTGTACCTTTTATGATATCGTCTGCTGAATATAAGGGGGCTCTTCCTGTCCATCCTTTTCCCTTTCCTTCTTGACCCATTGGAAAAAGACAATAGCCAAAAAAGCGCCGTACACAATTTCCTGAATGATTTTCATCATAACTGCCCCAAGCTGCTGATCCTCTAACAAAGGAAGTGTGTTAAACATTTCCGGTCCTGTTAACGGAACCTGTCCCAGCATATCCGCAGGAACACAAAGCTTCATGGCTTCCGCCCAGGCAGACGGATCGGTGTAAGTGGCATACAACGGCGTGCCGCTAAACATGATCAGTGCACAAGCAGGCGTGAGCAGCATACCGTCCGCCATAATATAGCCCAGCTTCATCAAACCGCTGAGCTGCGGGAGCCGAGCCACCTTGTGTACGAGCGGCCACCACATAAAAAACGCTAACACGAAGATGAGCCAAGTCATTAACGCATGGTAAAGCGTATCCGTTTTGACAGCATCAAATATTAGCGGCACATGATATAGAGAAAAAATGCCGTTAAATAAAAGCAATGCAATTAAAGGTGTTGAGAAAAATGTAAAAAACGGTTTAATGGCAGGCCGAAAAATCATTTTTTCCCAGGCCCATGCGGGAATCCCTGCGATTAATAAAGGCGGAACCACTAAATACAAAACAGCCATCTGCACCATGTGGGCGCTGAACATAATATGTCCGAGCAGATCAACCGGGCTTCCTTCGGCTGCATATAAAAACAGCATCGCCGACAGAAAACAGGCCATTTCTTTACCCGTGATACGGTCGGGCTTTGAAGTCAACCGTCTGTAAAAAAAGATGTAAAGCACCGTGATGCCTAAAAGGATACAAAAAAGATAAGGGCTCCACATGGCGCGAAACCCAAACACGTCTAACTGATTCATGTCTTCACCTCCGGCGGCTGCTCAAATTACCACCATATAATTGTAACAAACGCAAGCACCGTAATGAACGCGACAAACATGCCTGAATACAGAAACAACGCCGGGGCTTCATGCCCTTTCTGATTCATATGCATGAAGTAATACAGCTGAAATATCACTTGAACAGCCGCAAGCAGTATAATGAAAGGAATCGTAAACCAGCTGCCGATGCCGTCTGTTGCCACAGTCAGAAATGCAACGAGCGTAAGACCGATCATCAGGCCAAAAGACATGACTTGATATTTCATCTCCTGAGCATGCTTCTTTTTCTTATATTCAAGGTCGCTGCTGATATGTCCTCTGCTTTTTTTATCGACCATGTTTATCCCACCATCCCCATTAAATATACAACGGTAAAGATAAAGACCCACACGACATCAATAAAATGCCAGTAAAGACTGGCCACGTAAAACTTAGGTGCTGTATATAAACTTAAGCCCCTCTTTGCATTGCGGATCATCAGCGCACTGATCCACAAAAGGCCAAACGCCACGTGTGCACCATGTGTGCCGACAAGCGTATAAAACGATGAGCCAAGCGCCGAGCTTGTGATGGTAAAGCCAAACTCATGTGTGTAATGCTTAAATTCATAAATTTCCAAGCTTAAAAATCCCGCACCCAATAACAAGGTAATCCCCAGCCAGAGCTGCATTTTGCCAAATGAAAAGTTTTTCATATGGTACATCGCATACACACTCGTTAAACTGCTCGTTAATAAGAGCAATGTGGCGATAAAAACGAGTGTGACATCAAACATTTCTGTCGTAGGCGGGTCACCGGCGTTTGAATTCCGTAGTGCAAGAAAAGTGGCGAAGAGAGACGCGAACAGAACAGTCTCTCCCCCAAGAAAAAGCCAAAATCCTAAAAATTTATTTTTCCCTTCCAGTGTTGCTTTTTCGGGAGAAGCTGGAAAGGTCTCTGCGGTGAATTTTTCTTCAATTTGCATTACGCCTTCACCCCTTTATCATCGTTCGGCAGTTCCTCTTTGTGAATATGATAGCCGTGATCATCAATCAATGAACGGAGCAGCATTGTAAAAAATGTGATGCCAAGTCCGATAAAGATCACCGGCAGGCCCCAAGCGTGATCGGTTCTATACAAGAGACCAAAGGCAGCGACAAAGAGACCGAAGGAAATGATCAGCGGCAGAATTGAACCGTTTGGCATATGGATATCATCAACCGGTTCAGCCGGTGTCATAGATTTGTGTCCCGCCTGCTTCTCGATCCACAGCGGGTCAAGCCCTCTGACAAATGGAAGCTGTTTAAAATTATATTCAGGCGGCGGTGACGAAACAGCCCATTCAAGCGTACGTCCGTCATGCCATGGATCATCTCCGACATATTCGCCCTTCACCGACGTCCATATGACATTGACAAGCAGGAGGATAACTGCTGCTGCCATAAAGAACGCCCCGATTGTGCTGATCAAGTTGCCGGTTTCAAGCCCCTGGCCTGGCAAGAAGGTATACACACGGCGCGGCATACCCATTAAACCGACAAAGTGCTGGATAAAAAAAGTAAGATGGAAACCGATAAAAAACAAAACAAATGAAATTTTCCCCATTGTTTCATGCAGAATTTTACCAAACATTTTCGGCCACCAGAAATGAACACCGGCTAATAGCCCGAATACCACTCCGCCTATAATGACATAGTGAAAGTGCGCCACAACAAAATACGTATCATGGAACTGGTAATCTGCAGCTGCCGCAGCCAGCATGACACCTGTCACACCGCCAAGCACAAAGGATGGGATAAATGAGACGGCATACAGCATGGCCGTCGTGTACTTCACATTTCCTCCCCAAATCGTCAGCAGCCAGTTAAATATCTTAATCCCGGTCGGAATCGCGATCGCCATTGTAGCAACTGCAAAGATTGCGTTCGCAATCGGTCCGAGACCTGTCGTAAACATGTGGTGCACCCAAACCATAAAGCCAAGAAAACCGATAAGCACGATCGCAAAAACCATTGAAGAATATCCAAACAATCGCTTTCTGGAAAACACAGGGATGACCTCTGAGAAAATACCGAAAGCAGGCAAAATCAGAATATAAACCTCCGGATGTCCGAATATCCAAAATAAATGCTCCCAAATAATCGTGTTACCGCCAAGCTCTGGATTAAAGAAATTTGTGCCGAACAGCCGATCCAGCATCATAAGAGCCAAGCCAACCGTAAGCGGCGGAAACGCAAACAAAATCAATGCCGACGCCACAAATGTCGTCCATGTAAACAAAGGCAGCCTCATGTACGTCATGCCGGGAGCCCTCATGTTAATAATCGTGGCCAAAAAGTTAATCCCGGCTATCAGCGTCCCCAGTCCGGATATTTGCAGTCCAAGGACGAAAAAGTCTATGCCGTGTCCTTTGGAATGAAGCGAAAGCGAGGCATATGACGTCCATCCCGCATCTGGCGCTCCGCCCAAAAACCAGCTTAAGTTTAAGAAAATGCCGCCGAAAAAGAAGAGCCAAAAACCGAGCGAGTTTAAAAATGGAAACGAAACATCCCGCGCCCCGATCTGCAATGGGACAACCGCATTCATCAAAGCAAATAAAAGCGGCATCGCAGCCAAAAAGATCATTGTCGTTCCGTGCATCGTCATCACTTCATTGTACGCTTGAGCACTGAGAAAAGCATTTTCCGGCTTTGCAAGCTGGATTCTGATAAACATCGCTTCAATTCCCCCGACAAGAAAGAAGAATCCCCCTGCGATTAAATAAAGTATCGCGATTTTTTTATGGTCCACCGTCGTCAAATAATCCCAAAGCATAGATCCGCGCGTCCGCTTTTCTGTAAGCGCATTCAACATATGTGACCTCCCCCAATATCTCCCTTTCTTCCCTACTTGCTTTCTGCTTTCAAGCCTTTTAAGTATTCATAAAGCGCGTCCATTTCACTGTCTGAAAGCTTCGGATATGTTCCTGTCATTTTGTTCCCCGGCTTTATGCTCTCAGGGTCTTTCAGCCAGGCTTTCACATTTTCTTTATTCGCATCCTTCACTCCTGCCACTTTTGTCCTTTCACCGAATGTAGCAAGGTTTGGCGCCGTTCTTGCTGCCTCTGCACGCTTATCATTTGGCTCCACCGCATGGCAGCTCAGGCAGTTCTTCTCTTTGAACAGCTCTTCCCCCTGCTTAGCCAAATCACTTTCTGCTGCCGTCTTATAGTTTTTCATATCTTTTGTCCATGACTGGAATTCTTTCGCAGAAAGCGCCTTTACTTTAAAATCCATGAGTGCGTGTGAAGGCCCGCAAAGCTCAGCGCACTTTCCAAAAAACGTATCTCCCGCCTCTTTGCTGCGTTTTGAATCGAAGGTTAAGAAGAACGTATTTTCGTTATCAGTATTGGTATCAATTTTTCCTCCTGCTGAAGGAATCCAGAAAGAATGTTTTACATCAGAGGCTTTTAAACTGAAATAAACCCGCTGGTCTGTCGGTACGATAAGCTCCTGGCTTGTGATAATGCCGTAATCAGGATACTCGAACTCCCACCAATACAAATTTGCTCTGACATTGACAACGAGAGCATCCTCGGCTTTGCGGTTTTTCTTATCCATAGGTGATGTATCTGCGAGTTCAAGCGTATATAATACGACAGGGATAACAAGAATGATGAGCAGCAAAATAGGGATCACTGTCCATGTGATTTCTAAAAATTTATTCCCTTCCACCTGTTTTGGTATCGTGTTCTCCCCAACCCGCGACCTTCTGAATCTCACAATCACATAAAAGAAGATAACAGATACGACTGCTACGACAACAACCATAATCAATGTACTGAGCACTGTCAGGTCATACTGTTTATCAGCCACCTCGCCAGCAGGCTTGAGCGTGGATAAAAAAGGTTTTCCACATCCGCTTAACAGAAGCGGCACTAAGGCTAATAATGAGATAAGACGCCAATGCTTTACCATTTCACCCAACCCCTTTTCTGGTCAATACAACGGCGGAGAATAGATTGATTCTTAACGCAATCCAGCCCGCCTCTCAATAAAGCACTTACATTTCCTCTTCTCTTAAATTATGAGTTTTTTTACTCAAAATGCCATCTATGTATAAAAGTAAAGCCGCCTGATTAAACAAAGGGTCAAGGCGGCATTTACTAGTTGTCATCGTTTATTTTGAAGCGATAAAACAAGCAATGTATCTATTTTTTAGAAAAGCGTAAAGACAACCATTGCAACGAAATAGATTGTCATGTAATTCAGTGAGTAAACGAACATCAGCGTCGCCCACTTCATGATATTTTTTGAACGAAAGCCCATCAAGCCAAGAATCAGCCAGCCGATATTTAACAGCAAGCCGAGAATCACAATCGGAAGACCGAGGCTTCCTAAAAAGAATGGAAGCGGCATCAGACACGCAACCCATACAATAATTTGTCTTTTCGTTACTTCAAATCCGTATACGACAGGAAGCATTGGGATATTCGCGGCTCTGTAGTCCTCAGTTTTCTTAATGGCAAGCGATAAGAAGTGAGGAATCTGCCAAATGAATAAAATCATAAATAATACCCATGCCACGACGCCGATATTTCCTTCTACTGCCGTCCATCCAATCAGAGGCGGCACCGCTCCGGAAACACTTCCTACTACTGTGTTAATCGTATAGCGGCGTTTCGTCCACATTGTGTACAGGACAACATAAGTAAATACTCCGATAAAACCAATAACAGCAGCCATCACAGTGGTCATGAGCAGCATGATCAATCCTAAAGCAACAAGCAAAATTCCAGACCATAATGCCTGATTCGGCTGAATTTTACCCGTAACCGTCGGTCTTACTTTTGTACGCTCCATGATATGGTCAATGTCCCGGTCATACCAGTTATTGATCGCACAGGACCCCGCAATAATCAAAGATGATCCAAATAAAGTAAGAAGAACGGTGTTTATATTGCCTAAAAAGCTTAAACCGGAAATATGAAAAGCAAGCCACATTCCAGTAAAAGTTGTGATGAGATTAGAATTTACGATCCCTATTTTAATGAGGGACAGAAAATCTTTCCATGCCGTTGTTTCTTCAATTTGTCCGTCTATAGCTGTATCATTTAAGATTCTGGAGTTAGCCATAACGTAAACCTCCCTTACAAACCTAACGCAGGTTTATCATAACCTGCAACTCTATCATACAAGATAACAACTTGTAAAAAAACATCCTATTAAATATTAAACGAGAAACAGGAATTTATTTGTGAACTTTTTATGAATTTTACCAAAGATGAAGGCAAACGCCAATTCGATAATGCGTTTACCTTATTTCTATCAGACCCGGCATGAATAATCAAGTATACATTTCCAGAAGTCGTGATTCTATTATATTTTTGTGAACAAAGGGCTCTAAGAATTGCCACAAAACACATATTCGCTTACACTTGGTACGTATAAAAAATCGCAGCAGTTTGTTAAGAAGGTGAATATTGTATGAATAAAGCTTTAAAAGCTCTCGGTGTTTTGACAACATTTGTGATGCTTATTGTTTTAATCGGGGGAGCCCTCGTTACTAAAACAGGTTCAGGCCAAGGATGCGGCAGACAGTGGCCGCTGTGCCACGGGCGTTTCTTCCCTGAACTGAATCCCGCTTCTATTATTGAATGGAGCCACAGATTCGCAAGCGGCATCTCAATTATTCTTGTATTAAGCCTTGCCTTTTGGTCATGGAGAAAAATCACACCTGTTTTCCGTGAAACAACGTTTCTCGCCATCATGTCCATTATCTTTTTGTTTCTTCAGGCATTGCTTGGCGCGTTGGCTGTCGTGTTCGGTTCAAACGCGCTTATTATGGCGCTACATTTTGGGATTTCACTGATTTCTTTTGCGTCTGTTTTAATATTGACATTGCTTATATTTGAAGCTGATAAATCAGCCAGAAAACTGGTCAAACCGCTTCAAATCGGCAAGAAAATGCAATTGCACATGATAGGTATTTTGATATATTCCTATATCGTTGTGTATACTGGCGCATACGTAAGACATACAGAATCCAGTCTGGCGTGTCCTGATGTGCCGCTGTGCAGCCGGCTGAACAATGGACTTCCGACCCAATTTCACGAATGGGTGCAAATGGGGCACAGAACCGCAGCCTTGCTCCTGTTTGTATGGATTATCGTTGCCGCTGTTCATGCGATTACTTCCTATAAAGAACAAAAGCAAATCTTTTGGGGCTGGATTTCGTGTCTCATTTTTATCACGTTACAGGCACTATCCGGCATTATGATCGTGTATTCTGAACTGGCGCTGGGCTTTGCGCTTGCGCACTCATTTTTTATTGCCTGCCTGTTTGGGGTTTTATGCTACTTCTTATTATTGATTGCACGCTTTCGTTACGAATCAAGACGGGCATAAGACACAAGACCAAAGCTCTTATACGCTTTGGTCTTTTTTATCATTCCATTTCGGCAGCTTCATGTATTTCAACTTTCGGTTTGCATACTGAGCTTGATGATTTATATAAGGTTTGGATCATCTCGGGCGATGATGTATTCTAAACGCGCTGCTCAATCGATGTTTGGGACAGGATTTTAATTAAAATAACTTTTCCTCAAGATGTCAATTCATTCTCACCAGAAAAGAAGCCGTAATTATACGAAGCTTAAGCTTTTCTCATTCCTGCCCCTGCGAGCAGACAACCGTCCTTCACACACGTTTAAACAGCCCCCGGTCGTTGCAGCAGCTGCACGTCCATATCTCGTTCCTCACTAAAAAAGAGTGTATATCAAATGATATACACTCTTTTTTGATTATGCTTTTTCAATTTCGAGAAGCAAATCTCCCGTTTGGATCGGCTCTCCATTTTTCACATGAATCTGTTTGATTGTTCCTGAGAATGGCGCCTGAACCGTTGTTTCCATTTTCATGGCTTCGTTGATCATCAAATGATCACCTTTATCAACTTTGGCACCCGCTTCTGTCAGTACCTTGATGACAGTTCCAGGCATAGAAGCCGGAATATGACTTGGATTTGTACGGTCTGCTTTTAATCTTTCCTGAACGGAAGACTTAATGCTTTCGTCCTTTATGACCACTTCACGCGGCTGGCCGTTCAGTTCGAAATAGATCACACGAGTTGCATCCGGCTGAGGTTCACCGATTGAAATCAGTTTGACGATCAGCGTTTTCCCGCGTTCAATTTCCACTTCTATTTCTTCGCCTAATGTCATGCCATAGAAGAAGGTCGGAGTATCTAATACCGAAATATTTCCATAGCTTTCAGCAGTTTTTACATAATCAGAGAAGACTTTAGGATAAAGGGCGTACGCCAAAGCATCCTGGTCTGAGATCTCCAAATTATGCTGCTCTTTAAACTCCTGTTTGATCGCTTCAAAGGATACCGGTTCAAGCAATTCTCCCGGTCTCACTGTGATCGGCTCCTGCCCTTTTAAAATGAGCTTTTGAAGTTTTTCCGGGAATCCGCCATGAGGCTGTCCAATATTTCCTTTGAAAAGCTCAATAACAGAATCAGGGAAATCTAATGATTCGCCTTTTTCATAAATGTCCTTTTCAGTCAGGTTATTTTGCACCATGTACAGCGCCATATCCCCGACTACTTTAGAGGAAGGCGTAACCTTCACGATGTCACCAAACATATCATTTACTCGTCTGTACATCTCTTTGACTTCGTTCCAGCGATCGCCCAGGCCTACTCCCTTCGCCTGCTGCTGCAGGTTACTGTATTGGCCTCCAGGCATTTCATGCTCATAAATTTCAGTATGCGGAGACTTCATCCCGCTTTCAAATTCACTATAATATTTACGAACTGATTCCCAATACTGGGATAGTAATTCCACGCCTTGCACGTTCATTTCCGGACGGCGGGAGTTGCCTTCCATCGCATGATAAAATCCGCTAGCACTAGGCTGTGATGTTAAGCCAGCCATTGAGCTGACCGCCACGTCTACGATATCAACGCCTGCATCTACTGCTTTTGCATACATATAAATTCCGTTCCCGCTCGTATCATGCGTATGAAGATGAACCGGAATATTGATTGTTTCTTTCAGCGCAGACACCAGCTCATATGCAGCTTGCGGTTTTAACAGACCTGCCATATCTTTAATTCCGAGAATATGGGCCCCTGCAGCCTCAAGCTCCTTCGCCATAGATGTATAATAAGCGAGATCATATTTTGTACGGGTTTTATCAAGAATATCACCTGTATAACAAATTGCCGCTTCAGCCACTTTACCTGAATCCCGAACGGCATCGATGGCTAACGTCATCCCTTTTACCCAGTTTAAGCTGTCAAAAATACGGAAAACATCAATACCGGATTGAGCGGATTGCTTCACAAATTCTTTAATCACATTATCCGGATAATTCGTATAGCCGACAGCGTTTGAGGAGCGAAGCAGCATCTGGAACAGCGTATTCGGCACTTCCTTGCGGAGGTCCTCCAGACGCTTCCATGGATCTTCCTTCAGGAAGCGGTAGGCTACATCGAAGGTCGCGCCTCCCCACATTTCCATGCTGAACAGCTCCGGCCATAACGCAGCCGTCGGATTAGCGATTTTTTTCAAATCATGCGATCTGAATCTAGTCGCCAGTAAAGACTGATGAGCATCCCGGAATGTTGTATCAGTTAATAGAACAGATTTCTGTTCCTTAACCCAATTAGCAAGCCCTTCAGCGCCTTTTTCATCTAGAATCTGTTTTGTTCCTCTTGCAGGCTGCTGATCAACGTCGACTTTTACAGCTAACGGCTTGTCAAACGCCGGTTTTTCTTTTTTGCCGATTCCAGGGAAACCATTCACGGTCACATTCCCGATATAAGTAAGCATTTTTGTTCCGCGGTCTTTCTGCTTAGGGAAATTAAACAACTCAGGCGTTGTATCAATGAAAGACGTATCATATTGTCCCGTCAGAAACTTTTCATGCTTTGCGACATTTTCAAGGAACGGAATGTTTGTTTTAATTCCTCTGATTCTAAACTCCTGAAGGTTTCGAACCATTTTGGCCGCTGCCTGTTCAAACGTCAAAGCCCAAGTTGAAAGTTTAACGAGCAGCGAATCGTAATAGGGCGTAATAACAGCCCCTTGGAAGCTGTTTCCTGTATCAAGACGAACACCAAAGCCTCCGCCTGAACGGTAAGCCATGATTTTCCCTGTGTCAGGCATAAAATCATTTTGCGGATCTTCAGTCGTTACCCGTGACTGAATCGCATAGCCGATTGTAAAAATGTCCTTCTGCTCCGGAATGTTGACTTTTTTGCTATGTAGGCTGTGGCCTTGGGCAACAAGTATCTGTGTCTGCACAATATCAACACCGGTAATCATTTCCGTAATTGTATGTTCAACTTGAACACGCGGATTTACTTCTATAAAATAAAACTCGTTGTTCGCGACAAGGAATTCAACCGTACCAGCATTTATATAGTTCACGTTTTTAGCAAGCGCAACCGCAGCTTCACAAATTTGGTCTCTCAATTCAGTTGACAGCGAAACGCTCGGCGCTACTTCGATTACCTTTTGATGGCGTCTTTGAACAGAACAATCCCGTTCAAATAGATGAATCACGTTTCCCTGATTGTCTCCAATAACCTGGACCTCAATATGCTTAGGGTTTTCAATTAGTTTCTCTACATATACTTCATCATTGCCAAAGGCTGCTTTTGCCTCTGATTTCGCACGTTCATATGCTTCTTTGACTTCACTTTCACTTCTGACAATTCTCATGCCGCGGCCGCCGCCGCCAAGCGAAGCTTTAATAATAATCGGATAACCGTGAGTTTGTCCGAATTGTTCGACTGCTTCAAGCGTTTCTGCAGGGCCGTCGCTTCCTGGTATAACAGGAATTCCGGCTTTTTCCGCCTGCTCACGCGCTTTTACCTTATCACCAAACATATCTAAATGTTCAGAAGTCGGACCAATGAACACGATGCCTTCTTCTTCACAGCGCCTTGCGAAATGTATATTTTCAGATAAGAAACCATATCCCGGGTGGATCGCATCCACCTTGTTTCTTTTCGCAATATCAATAATACCTTCAATATCCAGGTAGGCATCAATTGGTTTTTTCCCTTCGCCAACCAGGTACGCTTCATCGGCTTTGTAACGATGATAGGAACCGGAATCTTCTTTTGAATAAACCGCAACTGTACGAACATTCAATTCTGTACAAGCGCGGAATATACGGATTGCAATTTCTCCCCTGTTTGCTACTAATACTTTTTGTATCGATTGCTGTGACAAACTTTTTTCCCCCTTACCCGAATGGAATATAATCTATCATATCGGAATATCCTTCACGTGTACACACTTGTTTTTTACAGATAAACAGTTTTTTCAAGCTGCTTCTTTTTCATTCCCTTTGGCGCCAAGGACTCTCTCTTTTTCTTATTCTCAGAATATTTCACAAACATGCTAATATTGATTAATATCCCCATGCTTCCCAATAATAGAAGTAAAGAAGAGCCTCCGTAGCTGATAAATGGCAGCGTAACACCCGTAATCGGAATTAGCCCGCTGACACCGCCAAGGTTAATAAACGATTGTACGGCAATCATGCTTGAAATGCCGATTGCCAGAAGACTTCCAAATGGGTCCTCGCATTTTCTCGCAATATAGAAACCTTTTAATACGATAAAGCCCAGCAGGAAAACAACAAACAATACCCCAAAAATGCCAAGTTCTTCAGCAATCACGGCCATGATAAAGTCAGTATGGGATTCTGGAAGATACCCGTATTTTTGGATACTTTCACCGAGTCCGAGACCGAAAATACCGCCCGACCCAATCGCATAATAAGAGTTGATCACTTGCAAACCAGATGAATCCGCATATTTAAACGGATCTTCCAGACTCTCAAAACGAGCTAAACGCCCTTTAGTTAAAATGTCATCCTTATTTAAATAAATAAGCGGGCTGACCAGAATTAAAACAATTCCGCCCAGCAAAACAAGCCTTGCCAGCGTCTTTCCGCTGAAACCAGAGCACAAAATCATACAAGTTGCGATTATGGCGATAATCATCGCTGTACCAAAATCAGGCTGCATCGCAATTAAACCGCAGATAATAACCGTCATCACCACAGGAGGCGCAACTCCCGTTAACAGGTGATCAATATAGCTTTGTTTTTTTGCATATACAGCTGCTAGATATAAAATGACCACCAGCTTGACAAATTCACCCGGCTGGATACTCATTCCGCCGATTTTAAACCAGCTTTGCGCATTTCCGGCAACATGCCCGAATATAAACAGTGAGATAAGCGCAAACACAGAAGCAAGCAGCATTACCTTTTGAAATTTTTGATGAGCAAGTGCTTTATAAGGAAACACGGCCATAACAATAAAAAGGATTCCTCCTGCAATTAAAGCAAACAGCTGCCGCATGAAAAAATAATTACTGCTCACCCCATACCGAGAAACAGCCGTAATCATACTTGAGCTGTACACCATCACTAAACCGAATCCGCATAGTAAAACAATTGCGAATATCAGTGAGTAATCATAAGATTTTAGCATTTTTTTTAACATAACATCCTCTTCCCTGCTTCCAACTTCCATTACCTATGGTTTTTATGTATTTATATTTTTTATTTTACTACAATTTATCAAATGACACGAAGATTCTCTATACGATTCGGATGAAATGCACAAAAAGAGACCGTCATGATACGGTGAATAAAGCAAGCGGTTATAAAAAAACCCAAACTGTTAATTAGTTTGAGTTTTATCATTTATTTACCTGTAAACGCGTCGTGCAAAGCAGACAATTCGCGTTCTAATGTGTATAAAAGGTCTTTTCCATCTTTTTCGTCAACCAATCCCAGGCGGACAGCAAAATCGATTTCCCTCGAAAGTCCGAACATTTGAGTATCTAATACCTCTTCATATAGAGGACATTGAGGCATCGTTAAGTTATCCATTTGTACTCGGATCAGCTTCAAAATCTTCTCAGCGTCAACTTTCAGTAGCTCAAAAGCTTTTTGCCGATGGTCAACTATCATCTCTGAAGCCAAAAGTATCCCTCCGTTCCCCAGGCGAGTACCTAATTCTTCTATTTATCATAAAGGGTATCAGCAGAAAATGCAAGAGGATTTAAACAGATGACATAAATTAAAAAATACTCAGCTTGTACGTTTCAGACATTATTTTCAAAAGCTTTACACCAGCAATGCTGTTCCCTTTTTCATCCAAAGCCGGGCCGAAAATCCCGATGCCAAAATCATAGGGTGAAATGCCCATAATCCCTCCTGATACTCCGCTTTTCGCAGGAATTCCGACCTTAATCGCAAATTCTCCGCTTGCATTATACATTCCGCAGGTGACCATAAACGTCTTGCAAATTCTCGCGACATCTTTTGAAATGACTTGTTCTCCTGTTTCTGGGTGCCTGCCGTTGAGCGCAAACACAGCCCCGATTTTTGCTAAATCAAGACTGTTCATCTCAATCGCACATTGCTTCGTATATAAATCCATTACTGCTTCAACATCATCCTCAAAAATCCCGTACTGCTTCATATAATAACACATCGCCCGATTAATCATTGATGTGCTGTATTCAGAATCAGCTACGTCCTGGCAGTAGGTGATGCCTTGGTTGTTTGTCAATTTTCTGATGAAAGAAAGGAGATAATCGAGTCTCTCTTTAGACGTTTGTCCTTTCAACAAGCTGGTTACAACCAATGCTCCGGCATTTATCATAGGATTTAGCGGTTTGCTCGGATTCACGGTTTCAAGCTTAATGATTGAATTAAACGGATCACCGGTCGGCTCCTGTCCAACATAACTGAAGACTCTGTCCTTGCCGTATTCCATTAACACAAGGGCAAGCGAAAGCACTTTCGATATACTTTGAAGAGTAAATGTTTTTTCTACGTCACCCGCTGACAGACAAGTATTATTGGAATAATAAATCGCTACTGAAAGATCGTGCTGATCAGCTTTTGCTAAAGCAGGAATGTAGCTGGCCACCTCTCCCTTGTCTGTCACCTTTTTCGCTTCTTTCACTAACGCTTCCAGCTCGTCATTATGCCGGCATACCATGCGACCACCCTCGCTCCCTGAGCATCTCAATACATATAATTTGTTACACAAAGTGACAATTCATGCGAAAACTTTTATAATTTTGAGAGAAGGGGGTTATACCATGAGCGTTATACAAGTAAAAGGCAATGTTACATATCCGATTACGATTGATCCGAGTGTATGGATTTTTGATGATCGCAAATTTTCATTTGACCGTAAAGGGGACGGCCAAGATATCAATTTTCATACGGCTGAGAATGAATCTGGCCTTGATACTGAACGTGTTATTAGAGAAGGACGGATTGCGCCGCCTACATTAAAGACGGAAAAACAATTTGAAAAACAAAAACTGATGAACGGCAGCTTCGCAATGAAATTGGGAAATGTGCTGAAAAATGCCGAGCCGCTCAGCTCTGCATCACAGTGCGTATTTATTACAAGTTCCGGTAAAGCCGCTGTACCTCTTGAAACCGCGCTGAACAGTATTGTCCATTTCAGCCAGGCAGGCAAGCCGATTCAGGAAGGCGGCCCGGTTCATATTTATTTTGAAGATCCAGTTGATCACAAACAGCCAATCACCAATATAAAAGAGATCGACATCATTTAAATCGTCACAGCAAGTCAGCGGCAAGCTGGGCAAGCCCGGATCTCTCACCTTTTAAAAGCTTCACACTGCCGGAGATGGGTTGTCCTTTAAACCGCTCAACGACATATGCCAGACCATTATTCAGACTGTCTAAATATGGGTGATCAATTTGTTCAGGATCGCCCATTAAGACAATTTTACTGCCTTCGCCCACTCTTGTAAGAAGTGTTTTCACTTCATGCCTGGTCAAATTTTGCGCTTCATCAATGATTATAAATTGATCAGGAATGCTTCTCCCTCTGATATACGTCAGCGCCTCTACCTGGATCGAACCGATCCCCGCCAAAATCGCCTCGAGCTCTCCCGGTTTCTTGGCATTAAACAGAAACTCTAAGTTATCAAAAATCGGCTGCATCCAAGGCTTTAGCTTCTCCTCTTTTTCACCCGGCAAGTATCCGATATCCTTGCCGACAGGAACAATCGGCCTTGCCACGACCAGCTTTTTATATATCCCTAAATCTTCTGTCTGTAAAAGCCCCGCTGCTAAAGCAAGCAACGTTTTCCCCGTTCCGGCTTTTCCGATCAGCGTCACCAGCGGAATATCTTCTCGCAGCAAAAGCTCTAACGCCATTGTCTGCTGAACATTTCTCGGCCTGATTCCCCATACGTGTTCATCATCAAACACAAGTCTTTTTAGGACCGTGCCCGTTTTATCCGCAATACCGACGGCAGAGGACGACCCTCCTAATTCATCCTTCATTAAGGCAAACTGGTTTGGGTAAAATGCAGGCTGCTTCATATCCTGAACTGAAATTTGTTTTTTTCCGTAAAAAGAGCTAAATAGCTGCTGGTTAATATATAAATCCTTATAACCGCTGTACATTTCATCATTGTCCACAACCCTGTCATTTAAGAAATCTTCAGCAAGAAGGCCGATGGCATCCGCTTTGACTCTGACTAATACATCCTTGCTGACAAGGATCACAGGCCTACCGTCTTCCTTCGTCTCTTCTTCAAGGCTTAAGTTTTTAGCAACGGCTAATATACGATTATCATTCGTTTTTTCGATAAAGATTTCTTGAAGCTGGTGAAAGGAACGGTGGTTCAATTCAATTCGCAGCGTTCCCCCCGTATCAAGCGGAACCTTCTCATGCAGCCTCCCCTTCAGTCTTAGCGCGTCTATCAGCTTAGATACGTGCCTCGCATTCCTCCCAACTTCGTCCATATATCGTTTCTTGGAATCAACCTCTTCTAAAACAACAGCAGGGATGATAACTTCATTTTCTTCAAAAGAAAAAATAGCGTTAGGATCCTGTAATAACACATTCGTATCTAACACATAAATTTTACTCAAGTCTCAGCCTCCTGATATAAGGGTGGTCATAGTTCTTCCTGCTTCTCTTACGATGAAAAAGGTGAACGCCTGCTAAAATATATGTTTTTGTGAATAAAGATAGAAGGTTAATTCAACAATAAAATTAATGAATGCATTTCAAGGAGGGAAACCGCAAGTGCGAATTCTTTTCATTATCATACAGCTCACACTCATTTTGTCCGCCTGCGCTGTTCAACAGGGAAGACAGGAGCAAAATATTGAAAAAGAATCAACAAGACAGCAGGAAACAAAACCGATTCACGTAAAGGACACATCTCGGGAAACAAAAGACAATGGAACTAGAACTGATATTGCCAAGCATCTTGTCGGCGTTGCGGAAAAAGTGCCGGATGTCAAGGATGCGACAGCTGTTGTGCTTGGAGGATATGCTGTAGTAGGAATTGACGTCGGCGATAACCTGGATAGAAGCAAAGTCGAAACCATCAAATACTCTGTGGCACAGGCTTTAAAAAATGATCGGCACGGCGCCAATGCAGTTGTGGTTGCTGATCCTGATACCGTCAGCCGTCTCAATGAAATGGGAAGAGAGATCAGTGAAGGCCGTCCTGTTACAGGGATTTTAGATGAACTGGCCGCGATTGTCGGCCGGGTGCTCCCGGAAGTGCCTAACGATGTGATTGACGATGAAGATGAACCGCAAACCAAGCAGCAAAACGATCAATTAAACAGAAAGCAAGAGAAGGAAATGGAAACGGAACAAAACGATCAATCTGATCATCATATGAAAAAGAACAATAATGATTAAGCTAGAGCCCTTGCGGCTTTAGCTTTTTCTTATTTTGGACAGCATCTGATCCATGATATAATGCATATTAGAGTGAAAGAGGTGATATGATGAGGGTCCAATGTTCTATTTGCGATAAAATTGAAACGATTGATGATGAAACCCTGATCGCGAAACGGCTGAGAAACCGTCCGATCCATACATATATGTGCCAGGAATGCCATGACCGAATTGCCAAAAAAACAGAAGAACGGCTGAAAACCGGAAAGTTCACATTTCACCCGGGACAGCAGAAGAAAGAAAAAGTTAAAAAATAAGCGGCAGCTATTCATACAGAATACAAAAAAAGACTCAGCGAGATGCTGAGTCTTTTTTCATGATTTTGCGGACTGTTCCTTTTTCGACTGATACAGCCGAATTTTGTAAATGATTAAAATCAATGCAGCGACGACCAATCCCTCTGCCACAGGCAAAAATACACCGAGAAAAGTCAAAACAGTGCAGCCTAAAGCCAGAAATAAGTACACCACTGCTGATTTTAATACCGGAAGCCGTTTTGCAAATCCAAGCTTAAACACAATAACAGCTAAAACAAAAATGGTGCCATACAGCAGCCACATGCCTGCTGCTGGCTGCCGGTCCACTTGATATAGAGCGGCGAAGAACGACAGGCGTTCGCTTACGTCATTCAAAAAGATTCCCTCCCCTGCAGCGTACGGGTTCTATCTTTTCAAATTCTGCAAGGGATTAAGACAATCCTGCTGTTTTTTTCTTTTTAGCCGCTTTTTCGCGTTCGTTTTTATTAAGGATTTTCTTTCTTAAACGGATGGATTCAGGCGTTACTTCGCAGTATTCATCTTCGTTTAAGTACTCTAAAGATTCTTCTAGAGACATGATGCGCGCTTTTTTAATTGTTGTTGTTTGATCTTTTGTTGCAGAGCGGACGTTTGTCTGCTGTTTCATTTTGCTGACATTGACAACAAGGTCGTTGTCACGGTTATGCTCTCCGACAATCATTCCTTCATAAACTTCAGTACCAGGTTCAACAAAGATCACACCGCGGTCTTCAATCCCTTGAATTCCGTAAGATGTCGCTTTTCCGTTTTCCATTGACACAAGCACACCTTGACGGCGTCCGCCGACTTGGCCCGCCTGCATCGGCTGGTAACTGTCAAACGTATGGTTCAGGATACCGAAGCCGCGTGTTAATGACAGGAACTCTGTTGAGTAACCGATCAATCCGCGGGAAGGCACTGTAAAGATTAAACGGACTTGGCCGTTACCGTTGTTAATCATATCGATCATTTCACCTTTACGCGCTCCCATTGATTCCATTACAGAGCCTGTATGCTCTTCCGGAACATCAATTTGCACGCGCTCTACAGGCTCACAGCGTACACCGTCAATTTCTTTGATGATAACTTCAGGTTTTGACACTTGAAGCTCATAGCCTTCACGGCGCATGTTTTCAATTAAAATAGACAGGTGAAGCTCACCGCGGCCGGAAACCACCCAAGCATCTGGAGAAGCTGTAGGCTCGACACGCAAGCTGACATCAGTCTGCAGCTGTGAATGAAGGCGTTCTTCAATTTTACGGGCTGTCACATATTTCCCTTCACGGCCGGCAAACGGGCTGTTATTCACGACAAATGTCATTTGAAGTGTCGGTTCATCAATGCGAAGCACCGGAAGCGGTTCTTGATGCTCTACAGGACAGACTGTTTCACCGACGTTGATATCTTCCATGCCGGAAACCGCAACGAGGTCTCCCGCTTTTGCTTCTTCAATTTCCACCCGTTTTAAGCCTTGGAAACCAAAGATTTTTGTCACACGGAATGATTTAGCTGTACCGTCAAGCTTCATAAGAGAAACCTGCTGACCGACTTTCATCGTACCGCGGAAAACACGTCCGATTCCGATACGGCCTACATAGTCGTTATAATCAAGAAGTGCAACTTGGAATTGAAGCGGCTCATCTGCATTTTCAACAGGTGCCGGAACATGCTTAATAATCGTTTCATATAAAGCTTCCATGTTTTCATCTTGCTGCTTAGGGTCAAGGCTCGCTGTTCCATTAATCGCGGAAGCATATACCACCGGGAATTCGAGCTGTTCTTCATTTGCGTCAAGCTCGATGAACAGGTCAAGAACCTCATCGATAACTTCTTCAGGACGTGCGAAATCACGGTCGATTTTGTTCACAACAACAACCGGGTTCAAGTTTTGCTCAAGAGCTTTCTTCAGAACGAAACGAGTTTGAGGCATGCAGCCTTCATATGCGTCAACGACAAGCAGTACGCCGTCAACCATTTTCATAATCCGTTCTACCTCTCCCCCAAAGTCTGCGTGTCCAGGGGTATCCAAAATATTGATACGTGTATCTTTATAGTTAATCGCAGTATTTTTCGCCAAAATTGTAATGCCGCGTTCGCGTTCAAGATCGTTTGAGTCCATTGCGCGTTCAGCAACTTGTTCGTTGGCACGGAATGTACCAGCCTGGTGTAAAAGCTGATCGACTAGAGTCGTTTTCCCATGGTCAACGTGGGCAATAATCGCGATGTTGCGAAGATCATTTCGAAGTTTCACTTTTTCATCTCCTAAAAAAATTAGATAACTTTCATATTATACCACACATCCTCTTTAAAAGCGTCACGTTTTTCTGTAAACTTATTATAAGACGTAAAAGGGGATGGAAATATGAAAAAAATAAATTGGCTTTTATTATTATTTGCATTTGCAGCGGTTTTCAGCATAATGCTGATCGGCGTCTTTATCGCCGAAAAAAGCGCGTGGGGCATTATCGCCAGCATTGTGCTCGTTTGCGCCGTTATGGGAAGCGGATTTACGTTAAAAAAGAAAATGCGCGAGCAAGGATTGCTCGATTAAAAGCTTATCCTTGCTAAAGACATTGTAATCAAAAACACCGCAAATGAATGCGGTGTTTTTTCGTTACGTAAGGCTTATCTCCCCTGTTTCCTAGGAGGGAAGAAGCAAAACAACACCCATTCATGGACAATCGTTCTAAATATGACACTTTTAACCAAACGGAAGTGGTTCGACATGGACATACACAAACTACCATAAAGCCTATTTTCCTCACATCAGTCTCTCCCTATAATGGGATTTGTACCACAATTCACAAAAGGGAGAGACGAAACATGAAGAAACCATTTGTAAAAAAAGCCATACTTACAACTGCCGCACTGACCTCAGCCACCCTGCTTACTTTCGGACCTGATGCCGCAAGCGCAAAAACAGTTAGTCACAGCACACCTGCTTTGCAGGAGACAATCACAAATGAAGACCTGAATACATTTTTCGATTTATTAAATCAATGTATATATGAAGAAGACGGGGTTTATTATTTTGACAGTGAAAAAGCTGTCGAGTTAGGAATGACACAAGAAGAGGCTCAAATCATTGCGAAATTGTGGGAATCGACATCTGAATTCTTCGATATTGTTTCACAATGTGTATATGTTGAAGACGGCAGCTACAAATTTGATACAGAAAAAGCTGTTGAGCTCGGCTTCACAGAAAAAGAAGCACTCGCGCTTGACCAATTTTTCGCAGCTGTTTCCCTTAAAATTCATATTCTGCAGGCATCCATTGTTTCAGAAGATGGAGCGTACAGTTTTGATAAAGATGCAGCTTTAGAAGCTGGTGCGACACCTGAGCAGGCTGATTTTTATGAAAAGCTCTTCGGTGCACTGTCTCAAGAACAGCTTGCAGCCATCTACCAAATGCTTCATCCGCAAGCTTAATGTAATAAAAGCGCTTGTCCGTAAATCCGGCAAGCGCTTTTCCTTTATATTAGCAGTTTGATGATCAGCATCACAGCAAATACAGCTCCAAACCAGAAGGCTGCTTTAATAATCAGCAAACCATAGTATCTTTGTTTAAAACGGATTTCTTCTTCAGGCAGAAAAGCATCTTGAGGGGGCTGTTCATCTTTAAACTCAAAAGGCTCAGACATCTGTTCAAACATTTCTCTGCAGCTGCGGCAGGTGTTCATATGCTTTTCAATGAAGTTTTCCGTTTCTTTTTTGCAATCACCTTCAATATACAGAGGGAGAAGGTCTCTTACTAGAAAGCAGGTCATATCCGCTCCTCCTCTCTTCTTTTCGTCATGTTTTTCTTGAGCTCTAATCTAGCCCGGTGAAGAGTGGTTTTCACTTTCGAAAGGCTCCATCCTAAGATTTCGGCGATTTCCTCATAAGAAAGCTCTTGAAATTCTCTTAAAATCAAAACGGATTGGTGCTGATCCTTTAGCTGCAGGAGCTCTTGCCGCAACGTTTCACTTTTAACCGTCCGCGAAAGATACTGTTCAGGCTGTTCATAAGTCGTTTGCTTCAGTCCTTCATTTAAGCTGATATCAGTAAATTGGTATTTAACTTCCTTTCGGTACCAATTAATAAATGTATGGTGTGCAATTGTATACAGCCACGTTCTGATAGAGGAGTGCCCTTTAAACGAAGCAAGCCCGTTAAAGGCTTTCACAAAAGTGTCCTGAGCTAAATCCTTGGCTGTTTCGAGTTGATGAGTTCTCCGGAATAGATAATTCAAAATCTCCTGGTAATACTGTCGATACAAATTCTCAATCGAATCCTTCTGTTTCATTAAAAATAAAACCACACCGTCATCCAAATGGCCAATAAAATGAAACAGATATACATGGAAGACATATATACTTTCATATGTCTGATTTGGCTCTCATCTTCCGTTCTCTTTGAACATGATTCACTCTTTAAGTCTTCCGCATTTTTTCGATATAACGGCTCATGCTGTTTCATCCATTCCATTGATTCATCCTCTAGCTCTCTTTCTTTATATAGGTCGTATAAATCTAAAAACACAGACTCTTTTTCTCTATGATTCATAAAGACTTTTCACCTCTTGAGTTTCTCCATCCACCACATAAGCATCATGACGGTTTGAGCCGAACGGCTGAATAATGATCAGCCATGCATAATGGCGTTCATTCCCTCTTTGAACGATAATCGGACGCATGCGTTTTTTGTAAATGACATCCTTATATATAGAAGCTACTTTTTCATAAGCCAATTTTCCATCACGATACGTATACGGGAATGAATTATCGGGTGTATCGTTGTAAACATAAACGTTTAGCAACCCTTGATCTTCAAAAAACTCATATGTTTTAGAGGAATCAGAATACACCACCTTATCACTCTGCCTGCTTTTTTTCTTTATTTCTGATACATCCGCTTCGAAGACCGATAACATCTGCTGCTGCAGCTGACTGTTTGCCAGTGAACTTTTTCTTTTAATTGGAAGTGAAAGACTTTGCAAACTGCCGGTTTCAGCCTCGAAGGACAAAACCATTCCTTCTTTTGTTTCAACCCGCACCAGGCTTCCAAGCAGGCTGTTACTTTCAATATCTGTAATTTGATAAGGCTGTTTAGGTATTTTCAAAGCTGTAAACATTTCCTTCACTTTGTTGTGTATGTCTTGTTCTGTGATATGAACATGCCGAAGGGAATCAAGCTGATAAATTGAAGGGTCTTCACTAAAGCCCATTAAGGTTTCCTTTTCCCAATAAAATACTGTGCCATCATCATCGTTATCTTTTTTATGAAATTGATTTTTGAGGAATATACGAACGGCTGTCTGACCGTCTTCTTTAGATACCTTTGTTTCGATATGATCCTTACTTAACACTCGTCCGTGTCGCTCAAGGAAAGCGATTGACTTTCGTACGTATTCCTGATCAGCCAGCGTTTTCCCATGTGCCTTTTTCAAGTACTGATAATTACGTATCATCTGGGATACTTCATCAACCTCTGCCTCATAACTCATGCTTTTAAATGAGTAGAAATAATGCACATCCATATTTGTGTTGTGTAAAAATAATGTCTCATCCGTCGGAAAAAATGACTTTAAAATCCGTTCCGCTTTTTCAGATGAAATGTGCTCTCCTACAAAATTGAATGTATCGGTGACATTTGCTGGCTTTGATATAGCGAAAGCAACCGTTCCTAAGTTATATATCGGATTTAAGAGCAAAATACACATCACAATGACAGCGATCGTCAGCCCCTTCTTAATACGCACATAAGCTTTACCTGACTTTTGGAACAGATGATAACTCATCAAAAACCCCGCCATTGTCAAATAAATCGTATACGGCATTGCAGCTCCATAGTCAATCGAAATGTGCTCGGAATATGGCACAAGCAGCAGTACAAGGATTCCGACAATCAGCGAATAAAATAAACCTAGTAAAATCTTATTTGTTCTCCAATACAGTTTGAAAAATAGCACATTCAATACAATAGGAAGAATGATCATTAAAAACAGAGAACCGTATACAATCGGCTCGACCTCATCAGGATATTGCTTCCAATACGAAAAGAAACTGAATACCATCTGCACAATCGGCAAGCTGACAACAGCCAGATCAAACGTAAAAAACATCCCTTTTCCGCCATGATCACGAAGCATTAACATATAATGAAAAGCCGTCAGCAGCACATACCCGTATAAGAAAAAATGCAGCAGCGGCAGCAATTCGTTCCCCTCATCCCTTAAATAAGCGCTGGTAAAGTTCGTTACCTGCACCTGATGAACAAGTTCAACAGACACGCCCGCCAGCAAAACAACCCGTAATAATACTCCAGCAAAAAACAATGTATGGCACCGATTGATTTTCGGGTGATATGCCAATATATACAGTGCTGCAAGGGCAACAATTGACCATTGAATCAGCAAAGTGCTTTGCCTGCTCAAAATAAAATAACGTTCAAAATGCAATACATAATGACTGAATAAATCATACACGAACAACAATCCTTTACTTCTTATTAAGGCCTCATCCGGTTAGACAAGCCGCTTGTTAAAAAGTTTCAATAAAAACCAAAAATTTCTCATCTCCCCCTTCGATATAAAGACGACGACATAACTCTTGCAATTCATCCATCACATGACACTTGACTCATCTTGATATTATTCAACAAAAATAAACACAGGACGATTCTATCAATTTTGTCTAGTTATGTTAGTTTTTGTTGAGAATACCAGATTGCTCGTTTAATATAACGATATAAAGATTTTTCAGTATTTTCAAAAAGGGGGATTTATTGTGGGTTTAGGTAAGAAATTGTCCGTCGTTGTCGCTGCTTCATTTATGAGTTTATCAATCGGCCTTCCGGGTGTTCAGGCTGCTGAAAGTTATCAGCTTAAAGAGAATCAAACAAATTTCCTCTCCAAAAACGCAATTGCGCAATCAGAACTATCTGCACCAAATGACAAGGCTGTCAAACAGTTTTTGAAGAAGAACAGCAACATTTTTAAAGGTGATCCTGCCAAAAGGCTGAAGCTTGTCGAAAGCACGACTGATGCCCTTGGGTACAAGCACTTTCGATATGCGCCTGTGGTTAACGGAGTGCCTATTAAAGATTCACAAGTGATTGTTCACGTCGATAAATCCGATAATGTCTATGCGGTCAATGGCGAATTACACAATCAATCTGCTGGCAAAACAGAAAACAGCCAAAAAGTCTCTTCTGAAAAAGCGCTGGCACTCGCTTTCAAAGCCATCGGCAAATCACCGGACGCTGTTTCTAACGGAACGGCCAAAAACAGTGATAAAGCCGAGTTAAAAGCGGTAGAAACAAAGGACGGCAGCTATCGTCTTGCTTACGATGTGACGATTCGCTATATCGAGCCTGAACCTGCAAACTGGGAAGTCTTAGTTGATGCCGAAACAGGCAGCATATTAAAACAGCAAAATAAAGTAGAACATGCTGCCGCCACTGGAAGCGGAACAACGCTAAAGGGCGCAACCGTTCCTCTGAATATTTCTTATGAAAGCGGCAAATATGTTTTAAGAGATCTGTCAAAACCAACCGGCACTCAAATTATCACGTATGATTTACAAAACAGACAAAGCCGCCTTCCGGGAACACTTGTCTCAAGCACAACAAATAAATTCACAACTTCATCACAGCGCGCAGCTGTAGATGCACACTATAACCTGGGGAAAGTGTACGATTATTTTTACTCTACGTTTAAACGAAACAGCTATGACAACAAAGGCAGTAAAATCGTTTCTTCTGTTCACTACGGCAGCCGTTATAATAACGCCGCTTGGACAGGGGATCAAATGATTTACGGTGATGGAGACGGCTCCTTCTTCTCCCCGCTTTCAGGCTCATTGGATGTGACGGCTCATGAAATGACTCACGGTGTCACTCAAGAAACAGCCAACCTTGTCTATGAAAATCAGCCTGGGGCATTAAACGAGTCATTCTCTGATGTATTCGGTTATTTCACTGATACAGAAGACTGGGATATCGGTGAAGACATTACGGTCAGCCAGCCGGCTCTCCGCAGCCTGTCCAATCCGACAAAATATGATCAGCCTGACAATTACGCCAACTATCAAAACCTGCCGAATACAGATGAAGGTGATTACGGCGGTGTACACATAAACAGCGGAATTCCAAACAAAGCCGCTTACAATACCATTACAAAGCTTGGTGTATCTAAATCACAGCAAATCTATTACCGTGCGTTAACAACGTACCTTACGCCTTATTCCACTTTCAAAGATGCGAAGGCTGCCCTCATTCAGTCTGCCCGTGATCTATACGGCTCAACTGATGCTGCTAAAGTTGAAGCTGCCTGGAATGCTGTTGGATTGTAATATTAGAAAAAGCCTGAGATCTCTCAGGCTTGATTTTCTTTTTTGTTGTAAGTATAATCATTACAACGAAAGGATGATACCATGAGAATTAGCACCCGCTTCACGATAGCCGTACATATGTTGTCTCTATTAAATGTGCGGACGGATCACCTCACCTCAGAACAAATGGCTGACAGCGTAAATACCAATCCAGTCATTATCCGCCAAATCAGCCGCTTATTAAAAAAAGCAGGCCTAATCGATGTGAAAAGGGGTTCGGGTGGGGCTTATTTATTAAAAGATGCAGACGCCATCACTTTATACGACATCTATAAGGCCACCGAAGTTGTTGAAGAAGGCGCGCTTTTTCATTCCCATGAAAATCCCAATCCAAACTGCTGGGTCGGAGCAAATATTCATCGTGTTCTCGAGCTCATTTTATTAAAAGCCCAAGATGCCATGGAGAATATATTGAAGGAAACAAGCGTAAAGGAACTGACTGAATTAATCGTTCAAAAAAGGAATGCTTCACAGTAAGCATACTTTTTTTATAACCGTTGTAATTAAATTCATTACAACGGTTATACCCTATTTCATACTGGAGATGATGAGATGAAAGAAATAAAAGAACTTCATTGGGAGCAAAATGTTCATTCATATGTACAACTGATTCCCGATATTGAATTTTCAACCGTAGAAAATACAACTCTTACATTAAATTTGTTGGTACGCCGTGATCCAATGGATGCGTTGTTTGACAAAAAGGGCAACCAAGAAACCTACCCTTTAATTGTTTATTTACAAGGATGCGGCTGGGGCTGGACAAAACAGGATACATACGCTTTTTTGCCTCAGCTTGCTGAATTTGCAAAAGAGGGGTACACCGTCGCAAGTGTGCAGTACAGAGGAAGCGGCGATGCAGTCTTCCCCGCTCAGCTGCAGGATGTAAAAACAGCAGTACGTTTTTTAAAAGCCAACGCTTCAGCATACAATATCGATTCGCAAAACATCGGGGTTTGGGGAGATTCTTCCGGCGGACACTTGGCTCTACTGCTCGGATTAACTGAAGGATTAAAAGAATTCGATGGAAACCGGGAATATGCCCATGTATCGAGTCGAGTGCAGGCCATTGCAGATTGGTTTGGGCCGACCGATTTACTGACAATGAGCCGATATCCGTCTATTTTTGACCATGACTCCCCTCATTCACCTGAATCCAAGCTTATTGGCGGGGCAATTCAGGAACATAAGGAAAAAGCCAGAAAAGCCAGTCCTATTGAATATGTACATCGCGAGGCGCCGCCAATTCTTATTATGCATGGGGATCAGGATGACGTCGTTCCGTATGAGCAAAGCGCTGAATTTTATCACGCACTAAAAAAAGCAGGCCACGATGTCATTATGTATAAAATAAAGGAGGCCGGACATACCGGTTTTACCCAGCATCATACTCTTAACATTGTAAAAGATTTTTTTAACTGCTATCTAAAGAATGAACGTAAGCATATGAAATAAAGGAAGTTCATACGACTAAAGAAAAAGCAAAAACATTGACAAAAAAATTTATTTATGCTACAATTTACTATTAATATATTTGTATGTATAATAAGATTCTCCTGGCCAGGGGAATCTTATTTTTTTATGGGAGGATCATTTCATGAGGAAAAATGAGTCCAGCTTAACGTCTTTGATTTCAGCTTTTGCCCGTGCGTATCACAGCCGATATGACACGCCTCTCATTTTTGATGATTTTATTGCAAAAGAGCTTATTAACGAAAAAGAGTTTTCCGACATCAGTGAGAATATGATTCAAGGAATCACGTTTTTCAATAAAGAGATTGCTGAACGCCTGCAAAATGATCCCGAAGAAATATTAAAATGGGTTACGCAAGTCCAACTGTCACCCACGCCCTTAGCACGTGCTTCGTATTGCGAAAAAGTCTTACACAACGAATTAAAGCTCGGAGCAAAACAGTATGTCATTCTTGGGGCCGGGCTGGATACATTCTGTTTCCGGCATCCTGAATTGGAAAACAGCTTACAGGTTTTCGAGGTTGATCATCCGGCTACACAGCAATTCAAAAAAAATAAGCTAAAAGATGCAAATCTGACAGTTCCTGAACATCTTCACTTTGTTCCTATGGATTTTACCAAAACGTTTTCGTATCAGCCTCTCATAGATAAAGGATTTGAGAACGTAAAAACATTCTTTAGCCTTCTGGGAGTGTCTTATTATTTAACACGAGAAGAAAATGCAGGCTTGATCAGCAATTTATTTTCTCAAGTCCCATCAGGGAGCTCTATCGTTTTTGATTATGCGGACGAAACACTCTTTACAGCAAAAGGAACATCAAATAGAGTTGAACATATGGTGAAGATGGCTGCTGCAAGCGGAGAACCGATGAAATCTTGCTTTACTTATGATGAAATTGAAAGAATGTTAGAGTCATCAGGTTTGCTGATCTATGAACATCTATCACCAGCCGACATTAATGGCCTTTTCTTTGGCAATCGAACAGACTATTTGTCAGCGTTTGAAGCGGTTCATTATATTCATGCGGTGAAAAAATAATTTTTTAACAGATGCCTCTCAATTTTTGGGAGGCTTTTTATGGTCCTGCATAAAAAAGTAAGCTGCCGCCATCATACGGCAGCTTCCGCTAAAGGCTTTACCAGGATCAAAAATGATTTGCCTTTCTCATCATTTTCCGTTTTCAGCTGTTCAAAGCCGCATTGGTTCAAAAACAGTATCCATTCACTGCGGTCAATGGGAACTGCCGCAAACATCGCTTTATGTTTGTCTCTAAGCGATTTGCTGATCCGTTCAATGATTATCCTCGCATGTCCCTTTTTTTCTTCAGCCGGGTCTACCAGCACTGTTCCAAGCCACGGTTTTCCATTGGAAGGCGCCCACTCGAGATGATAGCTGACGGCAACAGGCTGACCGTCTTTTTCCCATACAAGCCATGACCCGTTGTACATGGAATAGGAGATGATATAGCTTTCTGCATCCTTCTCCCCAAACTCCTCCTCTTTCCATACAGGATGAGCCTCCGCGAACTTCTCTAACAAGCTGAGGTCATCCTGTTCAAATGGCCTACTTTCCAGCATGAATATACTCTTCAAATATCGTTTTATGTATAGATGGGTTTCCAGCCAGCACACAATGATTTTCTAAAAAGGTGAACGGTTCTCCTTCAGTCGTTGTATAAATGCCCCCTACTTCGTTTAACAGCACACAGCCGGCTGCGTAATCCCAAGGAGCAAGCCGCATTGTAATGTAAGCGTCAATTCTTCCCGCTGCGACGTTTGCCAGTTCTAAAGCGGCAGAACCGTAGGAGCGAGTGCCTCTGACTCTTTTCACAAGGGGCGCTAGCACACTTGGATCAATTCTTCTGTTTTCCGTTACCCATGTCGCATTAATGGCAAGAATCGCTTCTTCAATGACGGTTTCTTTTAAGGGAGCCAGCTTTGTTTCATTCATATAAGCTCCTCTGCCGCTAAACGCGTGATACAGCTCATCATGCACCACATCATAAATTAACCCGATTTTTCCTTCTCCGTTTTCAAAAATTCCGATTGAAATCGCGAAATTTCTCTGCTGGTGCACAAAATTCATCGTCCCGTCAATCGGATCGATAATCCAGACGACACCTTCCAACGAGTGAAGTTTGTCTCCTTGTCCTTCTTCTCCGAGTATGCGATGCCCCGGAAAGGTTTCTTGGATGCGGTCGATAAAAAACTTTTCCGTTTCCTTGTCAATATTGGTGACTAAATCATTCGGATTTGATTTTGTTTCAATTGTCAGGCTTTCGTGCATCGACTGTTTAATTCTTGCGCCTGCTTCTTTTATCCATTTCTTTGCAGTCTCATCAATTTCCGTCCAATTTGTCATTCGTGCGTACCTCTCTTCTATGTAGACCTTTATTTTATAGGATACTGATAACGGCGGTGAAAAAGCAAGGAAAATGAAAAATATGCCTTCTCACGTAAAAACGAACCATTCACGCGGTTCGTTTTCACTATAGCTTTTTACCCGTTGAGGCGAATCCATTCTTTTCTGAGACGTTCAAGTTTGTTTTTGCTCAGCTCAATTTGTTCGTCATTTTCCTTTTGCATTGCCTCATAAAGGGTTGCCAATTCATAATCAACCTCTAGTCTCCAGACAGCTACACGGTTGTTCTTCTCTTCCCTAAAACCCTCTTTCACAACTTGCCTCATTGTCTTTCGCCCCTTCCAGAGATCATTTGTTTTAAAAAAGCATCCCATTTTGCCATTCAACAATGATACTTCTTATATCCTATGATTCTTCTATTTACCTGTAACATGATTCTGAAAATTGTATGTTTACCTATTCGTTTATTACCACATTCCCCCTCTCGTCAAACGCGTGCTCATCTTTTTGCTGCGCGTTCTAACTGTGATAAAATATGTATACTTAGCATGAAGGAGGAAAATCATGACACAAATGCGTTTTACTGAAGAAGACTTTAACACATTTACAATAGACGGCTTAGACGCACGCATGGAGGTGTTAAAAGAGCGGGTTCGTCCGAAGCTGACTGCTTTAGGCGAGCACTTTGCCCCGACATTATCCGCTTTAACCGGAGATGAAATGTTTCCCCATGTGGCCAAGCATGCAAGGAGATCAGTCAACCCTCCTGCAGACAGCTGGGTGGCATTCGCAAACAGCAAAAGAGGCTATAAAAAACTGCCGCATTTTCAAATCGGCTTGTGGGAGAGCCATGTTTTTGTATGGTTCGCGATCATTTATGAGTCCCCTATAAAAGAAGAATACGGCAAATTGCTTGAAGCGAATCAAGACAGCGTTACAAATCACATTCCAGACAGCTTTGTTTGGTCTGCGGATCACACAAAACCAGGGGTCCATAAGCAGTCAGAAATGGACAAGGAACAGCTCAAGACATTGTTTGAACGATTGCAGACAATAAAGAAAGCCGAGCTGTTATGCGGCATTCAGCTTCAAAAAGAAGAGGTGCTGAATATGAATAACCAAGAATTCCTTCAGCGAATCGACGGCGCCTTCCAGCAGCTTGCATTTCTGTACCGCCTAACCCAAAAAGTATCACAAGCATAAAAAAAGAGCCGGGACCTTTCATCCGGCTCTTTTCCTTTTACATCTTAATCTTTGCCTGGTCAGATTCCTTCGCCTGCTTGACCGTACGATAAGGAGAGTATGTACTTTGTTCCTCAAATTCGCCGCACAGCTTTTTTTCTTCAGCTTTTCCCGGCACAATTTCTTTGAATCGCCGATATGTCTTAAGCAGCTCTTCACGGTCGGCTCCCTTTTCATAAGCCAGCTCAACCTGCTGGAAAAATGCAATCACATCCACTGCTTCTTTGGTTGTCCAATCTTCATTCATCGGATATTGGTATTCCATTTTCTTCACTCCTTATAGATTCGCTTTCCTTTTACAAAAAGCATCTTCATTTGATCATAAATTGTTCTTTACATTCTTTCAAGTTCATAATATAATTCATTTGTTTTACGTCTAAAAAACGATTGAGAAACTAATTTTAATACACACTAATATGCATAGGTATTACTACAAAGGTGGGAAAACAATTGTCGCAACATGAAACACCCTTATACACAGGCCTGAAAAAGCACGCAAGCAGACAGCCTGTTCAATTCCACATTCCCGGCCATAAAAAAGGGGCAGGAATGGATCCGGAGTTCAGACAATTTATCGGTGAAAACGCGTTAAGTATAGATTTGATTAATATTGAACCATTAGATGACCTGCATGCGCCTAAAGGCATTATTAAAGAAGCGCAGGATTTGGCGGCCGAAGCTTTCGGCGCGGATCACACCTTTTTTTCTGTTCAGGGAACAAGCGGCGCAATCATGACAATGGTGATGGCTGTCTGCGGACCTGGAGATAAAATCATCATTCCAAGAAATGTGCACAAATCCATTATGTCAGCTATTGTATTTTCCGGAGCTGTCCCAATCTTTATTCATCCTGAAATTGACAATGAACTGGGCATCTCTCACGGCATTACACTTGAATCCGCTAAACGTGCGCTGAATGAACATCCTGATGCCAAAGGGCTTCTTGTGATCAACCCGACATATTTCGGAGTAGCTGCTGATTTAAAAAGCATCGTGGAACTAGCCCATTCCTTTGATGTGCCGGTTCTGGTCGATGAAGCACACGGCGTTCATATTCATTTTCACGACCAATTTCCGCTTTCAGCAATGCAGGCAGGTGCAGACATGGCTGCGACAAGTGTGCATAAGCTAGGCGGATCACTGACACAAAGCTCTATTCTAAACATGAAAGAAGGCCTTGTTTCTAAAGACAGAGTGCAATCGATACTCAGCATGCTGACAACCACGTCTACTTCTTATTTGCTTCTAGCCTCTTTGGACGTCGCCAGAAAACGGCTTGCGACAGAGGGCTATCAGCTTGCTGAAGAAACGTTGAAGCTTGCTAATCAGACGAGAGAACGTCTGAACCAAATTGACGGCATGTACTGCGTCGGTTCTGAAATTCTCGGTTCTAAAGCGGCTTACAATTATGACCCGACAAAATTAATTATTTCAGTTAAAAACCTCGGGCTCACAGGACATGATGTCGAGAAGTGGCTGCGGGAATCCTTTAATATCGAAGTAGAGCTTTCAGATCTGTATAACATTTTGTGTATCTTCACACCTGGTGACAGCCAGAACGATGCAGACCGCCTTGTGGAAGCTTTACAAGAGATTGCGCGTCAAATGTCAGCAAATGATGTTACGCATAAACAGACAGAGGTACTGCTTCCAGAAATCCCGTTACTGGCGATGACGCCGCGTGACGCTTTCTATGCAAATACAGAAATTGTTCCATTAAAAGAAGCAGCAGGACGGATTATCGCTGAATTTGTGATGGTGTATCCTCCTGGAATTCCTATCTTTATCCCCGGCGAGATTATTACAGAAGAAAACATCAGCTACATCTTCAAAAACATTGATGCCGGGCTTCCTGTTCAAGGACCGGAGGATTCTACTTTGAGCATGATTCGAGTCATAAAAGAGCAAAAAGCTATTCAATAAATACAAAAAGCATGCGGCTTAGCCGCATGCTTTTTCTTACTCTTCATCAAGAGGACACTGACATTGTCCGCAGCATGTACCGTATAACGTTGTAACCTTCTCATCCTCGAAGTAATGAATGGCTTCGTTACAATCTTGGCAAACAATCGTACCCATCTCTCATTCCCCATTTCTTTTAGTTTTGAAAACGCTTAATTTCTTTTGTTGGTATTATATTAATATGTCACATTTAAAATGTCAACAACAAATTGTATAACACATTTATTTCGAAAACTTTTAATGTAACATGTTTTTTCTTTTCGGTTCCATGAATTATCATCTTCTTAACAAACGCTTTCATTCGATACTTATGCTGAAAAGACATTGTGATTTCATGTTTTCGCGAACTTTTTTTGAATCGTGTAACGAAATTGCAAATGATTCGCGATGAATAATGTGTGCGTTCAGAGTATTGGGTTTTAAAGAGATGTTATCTCTCTTTAAAAACGGTTTCAATTATATAACAATTAGGTAACAAGAAGCAGATGATGTGGTTACTCGTGATAAACTAAAACTAGTTTACTATGGTTTATACAGAGGAGAAGATAGATGCGATATCGCGCGGTATTTCCCATACTGATGATAGTATTTGCTTTATCGGGCTGCACCCTTTCCATAATCAATCCAATAAAAAAAAGCCGAATTGACAGCATTCATCATACTCAAATCCTATTTTTTTCTGATGAAAATCAAATTGATCAAGAGGCGTCATATTATGATGCTCTGCTTGATTTAGAAAAGGATTATCCTGACCAAATAGATAAAATGAAGGTATACGATAACAGAAAAGGCTGGGAAGATGAAATCGAAACCGTCCCTACTCTCATGGTAGTTGATCAGCGGCATGTCGTTGTGAAAATAGAGGGATGTGTGAAAAAGAAAGAAGACATTATTAAACCATTACAGCATGTACTGTCTAAATAAATAAAACAGCCCTCGCTTACAGCGGGGCTGTTTGTTATGTCATCTCTATTATTTTACGATGTGAATCGGGCTTCCGATTGCCACTTCAGCAGCTTCCATTGTGATTTCACCCAATGTTGGATGCGCATGAATTGTCATAGCGATATCTTCAGCAGTCATGCCGCCTTCGATAGCTAAACTTAATTCAGAAATCATGTCAGAAGCGCTTGCGCCGGCGATTTGCGCACCGATGACAAGGCCATCCTCTTTACGAGTGATCAGCTTCATGAAGCCGTCAGTTTCGTTAAGAGAAAGCGCGCGGCCGTTTGCTGCAAATGGGAATTTAGCAGCAACAATGTCAAGGCCTTCTTCTTTCGCTTGTGCTTCAGTGTAACCGACTGATGCAAGCTCAGGCTCAGAGAAGACAACCGCAGGAATACCAAGGTAATCAATTTCTGCAGGCTCTCCAGCGATCGCTTCTGCAGCAATCTTACCTTCGTAAGATGCTTTGTGAGCAAGCGGCGGTCCTTCAATGATATCACCGATTGCATAGATGTTAGGTACGTTCGTGCGGCACTGTTTGTCAGTTTTGATAACACCGCGGTCCGTCATTTCAATACCGACTTGCTCAAGACCAAGTTCATCAGTATTTGGACGGCGTCCGACAGTAATCAGTACGTAATCAGCATCAACGGTTTTTTCTTCACCTTTTACTTCGAAAGTGACTGTTACGCCGTCAGCTTTTTCTTCAACGCCTTTAGCCATCGCGTTTGTATGGATTTCAACGTTGCCTTTTTTCTTCAGTCTGCGAGTTACAAGGGAACTCATTTGTTTTTCGAAGCCTGGAAGAATTTCATCTCCGCCTTCAAGAATAACAAGCTCAGTGCCGAAGTTTGCATACGCAGTTCCAAGCTCAGTTCCGATGTAGCCGCCGCCGATAACAACGAGCTTCTTAGGAATTTCTTTAAGAGCCAAAGCGCCTGTTGAATTTAGGACACGCTCAGTATATTTGAAGTTTGGCAATTCGATAGGACGAGAACCAGTCGCAATGATTGCGTTTTTAAACGTGTATGTTTGAGCAGAATTCTCATCCATTACACGAACTGAATTGCTGTCTACAAAGTAAGCTTCGCCTTTTACTACATCTACTTTGTTGCCTTTAAGAAGACCTGCTACACCGCCAGTAAGCTTGTTAACAACAGAAGTTTTCCACTCTTGAACTTTTGTAAAATCAACTGTTACGTTCTCAGCAGTGATTCCCATGTCATCAGAATGCTTAGCATTCTCATAACGGTGGCCAGCATTGATCAGCGCTTTTGAAGGGATACATCCAACGTTCAGACAAACGCCTCCAAGAGTTGCTTTTTCAACGACTGTTACTTTTTGTCCAAGCTGTGCAGCGCGGATGGCAGCTACATAGCCGCCAGGTCCCGCACCAATTACAAGAGTATCTGTTTCAATAGGGAAATCTCCTACTACCATAACATTACGCCTCCATTAAAATTAATTGTGGATCGTTCAGTAAACGCTTGATGTGATTTAGTGCATTTTGCGCAGTCGCTCCGTCAATCATACGGTGGTCGAAGCTGAGAGAAAGAGCTAAGACTGGAGCTGCTACGATTTCGCCATCACGAACAATCGCTTTTTCTGCAATGCGTCCGATACCAAGAATCGCAACTTCTGGATGGTTGATAACCGGAGTGAACCATTGTCCGCCGGCAGAACCGATGTTTGTAATTGTGCAAGATGCGCCTTTCATTTCAGCTGGAGCAAGCTTGCCGTCACGAGCTTTTGTTGCAAGGCTGTTGATCTCATCAGAAATTTCAAAGATCGCTTTACGGTCTGCATTTTTTACAACTGGCACAAGCAAGCCTTTTTCAGTGTCAGCAGCAATACCGATGTTGAAGTAATGTTTTTGGATGACTTCATCTGTTTTATCGTCAATTGACGTGTTTAAAACAGGGAATTTTTTCAGTGCAGATGTAAGAGCTTTTACAACGTAAGGCAAGTATGTCAGCTTGATGCCTTGATCAGCAGCAACCTGTTTGAACTGTTTACGATGTGCAACAAGGTTTGTTACGTCCACTTCGTCCATTAGTGTTACGTGAGGAGCAGTATGTTTAGAGTTAACCATCGCTTTTGCAATTGCTTTACGGATACCGCTCATTTTTTCGCGAGTTTCTGGGAATTCACCCTCTGGAGCCGGTGCAGCAGCCGGTTTAGCAGCTGTTTCTTGAGGTGCAGCCGTTTCTTGCGGCGCAGCTTCTTGCGCTCCTCCGTTTACAAAGCTGTCGATATCTTCTTTCACAACACGTCCGTTGTTGCCTGAACCTGTTACTTTACGGATATCTACGCCTTTTTCACGAGCGTATTTACGTACAGAAGGCATAGCGATCACGCGTTTGTTCGGGTCAACTTCAGCTTGATCCTGCTGTCCTGCGCCAGTTTCTTTAGCAGGCTCTTCAGCACGCTCTTCTTTCGCAACATCTTGTCCAGCTTCACCAGTAGACTGAACTTGTGCTTCAGTTTTTGCGTCGCCAGATTCATCGCTGCCTTTAAATTGAAGGTCTTCGTAACCAGGTGCATCAAACGTAATGATCGTTTGTCCAACAGTTGCAACCGTTCCC
Organism: Bacillus sp. PK3-037; assembly: GCF_054161355.1. NCBI lineage: Bacteria > Bacillati > Bacillota > Bacilli > Caryophanales > Bacillaceae > Bacillus > Bacillus sp. PK3-037. Next base: position 2,576,484 of record NZ_CP096408.1, read on the forward strand.
TCTTCAACTTTTAATTCTAATACTTTTCCTTTAACAGGTGAAGGAATTTCTACTACTGCTTTATCATTTTGGACTTCCGCCAGTACATCATCTTCGTCAACCTCATCGTTAGGCTTGACAAACCATTTTACGATTTCGCCTTCGTGGATACCTTCCCCGATATCTGGAAGTTTAAATTCAAATGCCACAGTTCTCGACCTCCTAGTTTGATTAAGCAATTTTAAAGTTTACAACGTAAGCATTGAAAACAGATATATAATAGAGGGAAAACGTTCATCTTCCCTCTCGATTATGCAGTTTGATTAAAATTCAAGTACTTTTCTTGCTGTTTCAAGAACATCTTTATGGTTTGGAAGCCATACGCTCTCCGCTTGAGAGAAAGGAAATACTGTATCAGGCGCAGCCACGCGAAGTACAGGCGCTTCCAAGCTCAAGATCGCACGGTCATTAATTTCTGCTACTACGTTTGCAGCAATACCGGCTTGTTTTTGTGCCTCTTGAACAACAATCGCGCGTCCTGTTTTTTCTACAGATGCGATGATTGTATCAATGTCAAGCGGGCTTACAGTGCGAAGGTCGACAACTTCAGCAGAAATGCCGTCTTTTTCAAGCTCCTCGGCAGCTTTTAATGATTCATGAACCATTGCGCCGTAAGTGATGATTGAAAGGTCAGTACCTTCACGTTTTACGTCAGCTTTGCCAAGCTCAATTGTGTATTCTTCTTCAGGAACTTCCTGACGGAAAGAACGGTAAAGCTTCATGTGCTCTAAGAAAACAACAGGATCGTTGTCTCTGATCGCAGAAATCAAAAGTCCTTTGGCATCGTAAGGAGTTGATGGAATAACAACTTTGATACCAGGCTGTTGTGCAACAAGACCTTCTAAGCTGTCAGCGTGAAGCTCAGGAGTATGAACACCGCCGCCGAACGGAGAACGAATGGTTACAGGTGAAGTCCAGCGTCCGCCAGAACGGTAACGCATACGAGCCATTTGGCCAGAAACTGAATCCATTACTTCGTAAACAAATCCAAAGAATTGGATTTCCATTACCGGACGGAAGCCGTTTAAGCCTAAACCAAGGGCAAGACCGCCGATACCAGATTCAGCAAGTGGCGTGTCAAACACACGGTCTTCACCGAATTCTTTTTGCAATCCTTCTGTCGCACGGAATACGCCGCCGTTAACACCAACGTCTTCTCCGAAAACTAAGACATTTTCGTCATTTTTCAGTTCTGTGCGTAACGCATCCGTGATTGCTTGAATCATTGTCATTTGCGCCATGGCTTACTTCGACTCCTTCTGTGTATAAATTTCAAATTGCTCCTCAAGGTTATGAGGCATTTTTTCGAACATGATTTTCATTAAATCAGTTACTTTTTGCTTAGGCTCAGCATCCGCTTTTTTGATCGCCTGCTTAATTTCTTCTTTTGCATCCTCGATTACTTTTGTTTCTTCTTCTTCAGACCATAGGCCTTTGTTTTCAAGGAACGCACGGAATCGTACAAGCGGATCTTTTTGCTCCCACTCGTTTTCGATTTCTTTTGTGCGATATTTAGTCGGATCGTCACCAGCCATTGTGTGCGGGCCATAACGGAATGTCAGTGTTTCGATCAGTGTCGGGCCTTCGCCGTTAATCGCGCGTTCGCGTGCTTCAGCAGTTGCAGCGTATACAGCAAGCGGATCCATTCCGTCTACTTGTACACCCACAATACCGGCAGCTACTGCTTTTTGTGCAATTGTGCCTGCTGCAGATTGTTTTTCAACTGGAGTTGAAATCGCGTAACGGTTGTTTTGTACAACGAAGATCGCAGGTGCTTTATAAGCGCCGGCAAAGTTAATTCCTTCGTAGAAGTCCCCTTGTGAAGCTCCGCCGTCACCAGTGTAAGTGATTGCGACAGCTTTCTTACCGCGTTTTTTAAGACCTAGCGCAACACCGGCCGTTTGAATGTATTGAGCACCGATAATGATTTGTGGAGAAAGGGCATTCACATCATCAGGCATTTGGTTTCCTCGGAAATGTCCGCGAGAGAACAGGAACGCTTGATATAATGGAAGGCCGTGCCAGATTAACTGAGGCACATCACGGTATCCCGGAAGAACGAAGTCTTCTTTTTCAAGCGCGAAATGTGTAGCAATCTGAGAAGCTTCTTGGCCCGCAGTAGGAGCGTAGAATCCGAGACGTCCTTGACGGTTTAATGAGATAGAGCGCTGATCAAGCACACGCGTAAATACCATGCGGCGCATAAGCTCTTTCAATTGATCATCAGTTAAATCAGGCATCGCCGCTTCATTCACGACTTCTCCCTTTTCATTTAAAATTTGGAACGTTTCGAACTGCTTTTTAATGGCATCAAATTGCTTCTTACTGTCAACGATTACTTTTTTCGTTTTTGCAGCCATACTAAAGTCACCTCTTCCTTTCTTTTAAACAGTCATTAGACGTGCATTCCTTTTATACATACAAACTTAGGGTACCCTAAAGTATCAGCAGTAAGTCGTATATATTTTAGCCGATCCCCAGTTTGCCGAAACCATTTATGTAGGATAGTTACACTCTGCTTTGAACTGTATTATTTCGAAGTTGTAAAAAACTAATACAACACCGCTTAACATGGATTAGTTTACACCATATAAAGAAGAACCGTCAATCGTTTTCATCGCTGATTTTCAATAAATGTATTCGCTTTACATTTTCTATAAAAAAACAGATGCAGCCTGTACCTCAAACTGTACTAGTATAACCTATCGCACTGTACTACAATAGAAATTTAAATTTTGAATAGAATTAAAAAAAGAGCTGATCATAGTCAGCTCTTTTTTATATGATAGCCTGCGGCGTCATATAAATCTCCGCGGGCTTTATTATATTTCTCCGTTTGCACATCAAATTCGCCGCTTTGTTTAAGGACTTTTTTATAAGATGCATTCGCTTTTTCAATCTGCTGATCAAGCTTATCCAGCGTCAAGTCTTTGTCTTTCAGCAGCTTATACAGTTTTTTATCAAGTTTAATGGCTTTTTTATATTCTTCAGACATAGAGCTGTATGCAGCATATCTTTTTTTCATATGATCTGTCGCAGTCTCGGCTTTTGCCTTGATGTGTTTATCCTTAATATTTTCTGCGGATTTTTTGGCTTCCTCAAATTCTGATTCGGATTTTTCGATGCTCTCATTTTCAAGCTTCAGATGTTCTTCTCGTTTATTTACATTCTCTAGCGCTTCGTCTGATAATGAAACGATTTTTTTGTAGTCATCCATATTGAGCTTGATGACATCATTGTAGAGAGCATGTTCTTTTTTCTCTAATTCCTCGAGCGTTTTCTGTTCTTCTTGAAACGGTTTTTCTAGATCAGCGACTTTTTCTAATGAGTCATGAAGTGAATCCAGCGGGTCCCGTCCCACACATCCGGTTAATAGTAAAGCCACAGCGCAAAAGGCTCCGATTTTCACACCGTGGCGCCGTTTCATTCCGTCTTTCACGTTAAATCCCCCAATCTTGACAATTTCTACTATAGAATCCATAGAGATATTTGACAATAGGGCAGATGGTTATCGCATGGCTTGCTGAGCAAAAAATCAATTCTAAATCGTCAAAAATCAGGACAGATGACCATACAACTTTTTTGTTTTTACATAGGTTATTGTAGACGCTATGCCTACTACAAGGCTCTGGCGTAATTAAAAGAGGAGGTTATGTTCATGTACGGTTATGGATATGGTTACGGCGGAGGCTGCTGCAGTTATGGTTACGGATATGGCGGAGCAGGATATGGCCGCACATTTGCGTTAATCGTTGTTTTATTCATTCTGTTAATCATTGTTGGAGCTGCTTATTTAGGCGGAGGCTGTTGCTAATTACACAGTAAAACACTGACCAGCCATTTACGGCTGGTCATTCGTTTCGTTGCACCTTTACGAAGAAATCCGATATAATTTACATATTAAGCTTTAGGAGTGAAGTTTCTTGATTACTATGGAAAACATCGTGCGCGACGGCCACCCTGCCTTAAGAGAGACAGCAGAGCCTGTCGGGCTGCCTGCCACAGAAGAAGAAAAACAGCAGCTGGCGGATATGATTGAATTCGTAAAAAACAGCCAAAATCCGGAATTAGCTGAAAAATACAATCTGCGCCCCGGCGTAGGACTTGCGGCACCTCAAATTAATATTAATAAACGGATGATCGCAGTCCATGCAGAAGATGCTTCCGGGAAGTTATACAGCTATGCATTGTTTAACCCGAAGATCGTCAGCCATTCCGTTGAAAGAAGCTATTTAACAAGCGGTGAAGGCTGCCTGTCAGTTGATGAGGCAATTCCCGGCTATGTTCCGCGCTACGCTCGTATCAGAGTGAAAGGAACAACACTGGAGGGAGAACAAATAGACATTCGTTTAAAAGGATTTCCGGCGATTGTATTTCAGCATGAAATCGACCATTTAAATGGCGTTATGTTTTATGATCATATCGATAAAGAAAATCCATTTAAGGAACCTGAAAATGCGGTGGCGATTGACCGCTAAAAGAAAATATACGGCTGACACTATAAGTGCCAGCCGCTTTTTTATTTTAGCAAGCCTAATTCTTTGACAGCATAAGCAATTCCATCCTCGTCTACAGGCATTGTTACAAAATCCGCAACTTCTTTTAATTCAGGAACGGCATTCCCCATGGCAACGCCTGTTCCGACAAACTGAATCATTTGCAGATCATTTAATCCGTCACCGAAGGCATATGTATCGCTGATATCAAACGGAAGGCGTTCGATTACTTTTTTAATCCCCTCCGCCTTTGATCCACCGCGCGGCAGAACATCAGTCGAAAGCTCATGCCAGCGCACAAGATCGAATTCTGGAAAAGCCCCATAAACTTTTTCTTCTTCATCCTGGCAAAACAGCAGAAGCTGAAAAATTTCTTTTCCTTCATAGAAAAGCTCATCGGTTTCAGGATAGTCGGTTTTCAGGCTGCCGATTCCCTCTAAGACATGAGGATGGTCAGCAACAGTCGCTTTCATTGTATCTTCAGCCATAAATACAACCGGGTGGCTTCCTTCTCCCGCCTGCTTTAACAATCTTCTGATTGCCTCTTCAGGCAGCGGATTCTTATAAATCACTTCATTTTCAAAGACGACATACTGACCATTGTAAGAAATAAATGAGTGAATGCCTAACTCCTCTAAAATCGGCTTCACCAGAAACGGGGACCGCCCGCTGGCGATAAACACATGGTGTCCCTGCCTCTGAAGCTCCGCTACCGTTTTTCTTGTGCTTTCCGGTATCTTTTTGTCGTGATCATATATCGTGCCGTCAATATCGAAAAAAATTAATTTTGAGTCCATCGTTATTCCCCTTTATCGTCTAAATCTGCAATTCCCACACTCATCATACAAAAAGATTTCAGTTGAGCAAACTATTTCCCTCAAAAACAAAATAAAATTCCATTAATATCCACGAAAAGTCCGTGCTAAACTCCGTATACTATTTGTATAAAACAGCCTTGGACAAGTATCAATCGAAGGAGGGACCACGTTATGCTTCGGAAATTAAAAAAGAAACTCAGAAGACAGTGGAATGGAATGCTCCGCAGGAAAGCCATTGCCTGATAAGGGATCTGTCCCTTTTTGAAAGGTCCTTATTTTGCTCAAGACTTTCCTTATATTCCGTTTTCGAATATAATAGAATAAGCGAGTCTAACATACGGCATTTAAGGAGAGATTTGGATGATTTATAAGGTATTTTATCAAAAAAAAGCTGAGGAAGTACCTGTTCGGGAAAAAACAGATTCACTTTATATTGAAGGCGTATCAGAGCGTGACGTCAGAACGAAACTGAAAGACAAGAAATTTAATATTGAATTTATCACACCTGTTGACGGTGCTTTTTTAGAATATGAACAACAGAGTGAAAATTTTAAAGTATTGGAGTTATGAGCGGTATGAAATTTGTAAAAAACGATCAGACTGCTGTTTTCGCCCTCGGAGGACTAGGCGAAATCGGTAAAAATACGTATGCGGTGCAGTTTCAGGATGAAATTGTGCTGATTGATGCGGGGATCAAGTTTCCCGAGGACGAACTGCTCGGTATTGATTACGTCATTCCCGATTACACGTATTTAGTTAAAAACGAAGATAAAATTAAAGGGCTTTTTATCACTCACGGGCACGAAGACCATATCGGCGGCATCCCGTACCTGCTTAGACAAGTCAATATTCCCGTTTACGGCGGTAAACTCGCGATCGGCTTACTTCGGAATAAACTTGAAGAGCACGGATTATTAAGACAGACTAAGCTTAACATCATCGGTGAGGATGATATCGTAAAATTCCGCAAAACAGCTGTGTCATTCTTTAGAACAACACACAGTATTCCGGATTCCTACGGTATTGTTGTAAAAACGCCGCCCGGAAACATCGTACATACTGGAGATTTCAAATTCGACTTTACTCCAGTCGGCGAGCCGGCAAACTTAACGAAAATGGCCGAAATCGGCAAAGAAGGCGTCTTGTGCCTCCTTTCAGACAGCACAAACAGTGAAAACCCGGAGTTCACTATGTCTGAACGCCGTGTCGGAGAAAGCATTCATGACATCTTCCGCAAGGTGGACGGCCGAGTTATCTTCGCTACATTTGCGTCGAATATTCACCGCTTGCAGCAGGTAATTGAGGCTGCTGTATTAAATGGAAGAAAAGTTGCCGTATTTGGACGCAGTATGGAATCGGCTATCGAGATCGGACAAACTCTCGGCTATATTAACTGTCCTAAAAATACGTTTATTGAACATAATGAAATCAATCGCATTCCTGCCAATAAAGTAACGATCCTGTGTACAGGAAGCCAAGGGGAACCGATGGCGGCTTTATCCAGAATTGCAAACGGCACACACCGGCAGATTTCAATCAATCCTGGGGATACAGTCGTATTTTCTTCATCCCCTATCCCGGGCAACACAATCAGCGTGAGCCGCACAATTAACCAGCTGTATCGTGCGGGGGCCGAGGTGATTCACGGACCTCTTAATGATATCCATACATCCGGTCACGGCGGACAGGAAGAACAAAAGCTGATGCTTCGTTTAATCAAGCCTAAATTCTTCATGCCGATTCACGGTGAGTACAGAATGCAAAAGATGCATGTCAAGCTTGCGACAGATTGCGGCATCCCTGAAGAAAACTGCTTTATCATGGATAACGGTGAAGTATTGGCGCTTAAAGGCGATGAAGCTTCAGTTGCCGGTAAAATCCCATCCGGTTCAGTATACATCGACGGTAGCGGTATCGGTGATATTGGAAATATCGTGCTTCGCGACCGCAGAATTCTTTCTGAAGAAGGTCTTGTGATCGTCGTTGTCAGCATAGATATGGATGACTTTAAGATTTCAGCGGGCCCTGACTTGATTTCCAGAGGGTTTGTTTACATGAGAGAATCAGGTGATTTGATCAATGACGCCCAGGAGCTCATTTCTAACCACTTGCAAAAAGTTATGGAACGAAAAACCACTCAATGGTCAGAAATCAAAAATGAGATCACGGATACGCTTGCTCCGTTCTTATATGAAAAAACGAAACGCCGTCCAATGATCCTTCCGATCATTATGGAGGTTTAAAAAAAGATGCACTCACTTAGGAGTGCATCTTTTTTATTGCAGTGCTATATGCTGAAATGACTTTACATCAAACAACCCTGTTGTCGTCATTTTGATGTCAGGAATGACAGGCAAAGCCAAAAATGAAAGCGTCAAAAATGGGTTAAACCGGTCTTTGAAACCGATAAATGAGAGCTTTTCATGAAGCGTCATTAAGCTTTGATTCACCAATTCTGCAGATTGGTCGGATAATAATCCCGCAATCGGCAGAGCAACCGAGTGAAGTTCTTCCCCGTCTTTTATAACTGTTAATCCGCCGCCAATTTCCTGCAGCTTATTAACTGCGGCTGCGATATCGGTGTCATTTGTCCCCACGGCAATGATATTATGCGAATCGTGTGAAATCGTTGTTGCAATCGCCCCGCTTTTCAAACCAAATCCTTTCACAATACCAAGTCCCGTTTCTTTTAATCCCTTATGCCGTTCGACGACTGCAATCTTTAACAAGTCAAGATCGATGTCAGGCTGAAAAATGGCTGCTTCCGGAGCCGGAACACTCACCAGGCGTGTTTCAAGCTGATTTGGTATGATTTGAATGACATTCATCTGCTGCTGGGGATCAATTGGCATATGAAAATCCTGTTCGGAAAGAGGAACAGCAAGGTTAACGGAATGAAGCAGCGCCGGGTCTGGTGTTAGCGTATGAGCTTGTGCCTGACAGACTGCTTTATTATCTTCAGCAACAGTTTGTCCTTTTACCAACGTCTTTGTGACAGTGACATTTTCCACATCTGAAATAAAGAGCAAATCGGCGTCAAATCCCGGAGCAACCGCTCCCTTTGTATCTAGTCCGTAGCATTCCGCTGCATTCAGGCTTCCCAATTGGTATGCCAAAAACGGATCGAGACCTGCTTGAATAGCCATTTTCACCTGATGATTCACACTTCCCTCTGACAATAAATCATCTACATGTTTATCATCAGTACAGAAAAAGAAACGGCGCGCATTCTTTTCATTAACAGCCGGCAGCACTTTCATTGTATTTTTGGCGACTGACCCTTCTCGCATCATGACGTACATTCCTCTTCTGATACGATCCAGCGCTTCTTCCTTCGTCGTTACCTCATGATCGGTCAAGACAAAAGCAGTTCTGTATATATTGATGAGATCAGTTGACAAGCCTGCTAAATGTCCGTCAATCCGTTTCCCCGCGCTCCGGGCATCAAACAGCTTATTAACCATGTCTGCTTCACCCTGCTCAACCGATACATAATCCATCACTTCAGCCAGACCCAATACCTCTTTCTCTTCGTAAAATGGCTTCAAATCGGCCGCCCGAAGTACCGCACCGGATCGCTCAAAGCTGGCGGCAGGCACACTGGAGGGAAGCATAAAATGGATATTCAGCGGTGTTTGCCGAGCCTGTTCAATCATAAATTTGATCCCTTCCTGACCGGACACGTTCGCTATTTCATGCGGATCGGTAATGATGGTCGTCACGCCATTCGGCAATACGGCTTTTGCAAACTCGATCGGTGTCACCATTGATGATTCAATATGTACATGACCATCAATAAATCCCGGCACAATGACTTGCCCCTCTGCATCAATGGTTTCTTCACCTTCATACTGGCCGAGGCCTACAATAACTCCGTCTGTTATCGCAATATCTTCATAAATCCACTCATGATTATATACGTCCATGATTTTCCCATTCTTAATGACGATGTCAGCTTTTTGTCTGCGGGCTGAAGCATTCAGCCTTTTGACCAGCGCTTCTTTATTCAAATGGCCCCCTCCTCTTTTTTATTTATATGGTACAATATGCTATCGGAACGCTTATCCGTAGTCAATAAAATTTTAGTAAATTGGCGCTCAGTTCATTAAAGTTGTTATATTCTGATAATATTAAAAACCGCCCCTAAGGACGGCTTATATTTCTTCTATTTCGTATGAAGAACTCTTTTCTCAAAACGTGAAATATCCGTAACCGATCCAATGACGATGAGAATATCTTCTTGATGTATCACTTCAGTCGCAAGCGGCGACACGATGACTTCCTTGCCCCTTTTAATCGCTACAATATTAATCCCGTATTTCGCCCGTATATCTAAATCGAGAAGAGTGTTTCCGGCAAGACGGCTGTTGGCTACGATCTCGACAAGACTATGCTCTTCTGACAGCTCCAAATAATCAAGTACATTGTTGGAAACGATATTATGCGCAATTCTTTTTGCCATATCACGTTCCGGGTGGACAATGTGATCCGCGCCGATTTTGGACAGCACTTTTTCATGGTAATCGTTCTGAGCCTTAACTGTAATCGTATTGACACCCAGTTCTTTGAGGATCAGAGTTGTTAATATACTCGCCTGAATATTTTCACCGATCGCAACAATGACATGGTCAAAATTCCTCAAACCTAAATTTTTCAGAACAGATTCATCGGTCGAGTCTCCGATGACGGCATGTGATGCAATCTTGGCATACTCGTTGACTTTATCTTCATCAATATCCATCGCCATGACCTCGACGCCCTCTTCACTCAATGCTTTGCATATACTTCCACCAAAACGGCCGAGTCCAATTACGGCAAATTCTTTTTTCATAGTGGTGCTCCTTTACCTAACATCATATTGATCAAATTTTAACATATTCTTTTGAGGCAGTGTTAATTTCATCAACCTTTTGGCAGCGAATTCATATGCTGCTTAAGCCGTTCAGTAAAGCCCTTGGTCAAATAAAGCTCCGCTCCCCGTTCAATCTCGATTTGATAATGCTGAGGAGGTGCTGTTTCTGCTTCTTTTCGGAGGACGAGAAAGGTTAAACAATCAGTATAGAGCTTTCCCCCTGCTTCAACGTCTACAAATGCCGGCCGATAGGTAAGAGATTCAACCCCTTCCCTTTTATATAAATAGGCGACAGCTGAAAAAGGAAGACGATACAACACCCCTTCTGTCGTACCTCCGTCTTCAGTGATATCCGCTCTTGAGCCGTCTGGCCTTTTTAACGTAAAGCGGGTTGTATACCCTTTTAAAACAGCTCCTCCCACTGGATCTTGAAAATAATGATCAACCCCTGCTTTTTGAAAACGGGCATTGTCCATACAAGATCCGTAGGCAAAATAGTACACGGGATCTTTAGATTTGCTGATCATCTGATGTTCTTTCCAGTCACCGCTGCCTATTTTCACAAAGTCAGCACAATCATCTTTTTTCATATAATATACAAGTGCTTCCTTGATTCCAGCATCAGTTTCGACATGTACAAATTTCTTATGGTAGCCTCGATAAAAAAGATCAAGCTTATGTATACACGATTCATCTGCTTCATATATCTCACCGCAAATATAGCCATCAGCCCCAAACACGGCCGCGGGTTCCTCGGCTGCCGTATTAACAAGACTTCCCTTTGTCCGCGCCTGCTCACTGATACAAGCCGACTGTGATAACAAATGATGATTTTTTTCATGCTTCCTTAAGGTCCCATATACAAACAGAAGCGAGTTCATCTTGTTTTTCCCCTCTCAGCTGTCAGATTTCAAAGGCAAAACAACTTGAAAAATGCTGCCTTTTCCAGCTTCACTTTCAATCTTCAATTCCCCGTTATGTTCCTTTAATATTCTCAAACAAATGGCGAGCCCCAGCCCTGTGCCTTTCTCCTTTGTTGAATAAAAAGGTTTTCCGATTTGCTCAAGCTTTTCCTGTGACATGCCGTTCCCTTCATCTTTTACGCTTATTACGACGTGTGAAGCTGTTTTAGCAGTGGAAATCGTTACGACACCGCCCTTTGGCATTGCTTCAATTCCATTTTTGATAATATTGATAAAAACCTGCTTCAGCTGGTTTTCGTCCCCTTTAATCATACAGGCTTCCGTCTCACCAAAATTCTTTTGTATAGCAATATTGGACAATATGGCATTCGTATCAAGCAATGTCGTGACTTGTTTCAAAATTTCATTGATTGGGTGCGTTTTAAATGTAATTTCCTGCGGCTTCGCCAGCAGCAGCAGCTCGCCGAGCACCAGATCAATTCTTTTAATCTCTGAAAAGATGATATCAAAATAATCTTTTCTATCCGGATATGATGTTTTCATAATTTGAAGGAATCCGCTGACGGACGTTAAAGGATTTCTGACCTCATGTGCAATGCCGGCAGCCAGTTCACTCGTGATTGACAGTTTCTGCGACTCCCTCGCAAGCCGTTCATTAATTTCCAGAAGCTCATCTTCAGCCTCTTTTCGCTCAGTGATGTCTGACATTGTACCCAGGCTTCCGGTAAATTGCTCATCTCGGTCATAGTACAGTTTATAGTGAACCTCGCCCCAAAAAATCGTCCCGTTCTTTGTCACATATTTTGCCGTAAACATCCCCGAGGACGCTTTGTTTTTGATTTGAGTATTAATGTGATCAGCTACATGCTTTTCTTTTATGAAGTAATCATTATACATTGTCCCCATGCATTCACTGATCGAAAAACCTGTGATGGCTGCCCACGCTTGATTTAAGTATGTAATTTCGCCTTTTGCGTTTGTTTGAAAAACGATCTCCTGTAAATTATCCATGATGCGGTTCTTCTCATCAGAAAGCTGTTTATACTTCCATTCATTATCTTTCATTTTCTTGACCAGCTGTTTTTTCTCATCGACATAATACGCCAGCATCCAGACACTGAAAATCGTTACTGCTGTATACACAATGTCAACAGGCCAATTAATCGGGTTTTTGCCTATAAAATAAAATAAATAATCCCAAAACATAATAAAAATCATTGCCAAAATAATGGAAATGATACGTGCTTGATATTTTCTCATATGACCACCTGCCGCTTGTGTTTCTCTGTTTATTGTACCATTCTTCGACAAATAATTGAGTAAAATATGTAAAGTATCCCAAATCATTCATTACCTTTTGTTCATGATGTCATATCTTAGGCGGCGGTAATCAGAAATCGGCACGCAAAAAAAGGCGGAGATTACACCATTCCGCCTTTTTCAACATATATTATTCTTTTAAAGCGGCTTGAATTTCTTCGAGAAGCAGCTGTGCGCCTTCAGGGCTTAACGTAATTTTACCGTTGCCGTATTCTTTATTTTCTGAAGTAATTTCCCCAGTCATTAAACAAATGCCATGAGGTTTGTACTTTTTCAAAATAATTTTATCGCCCTCAACAAAAAATTCAATGCTGTCTTTAATAGCAATATCCAGTGCCCGTCTTAACTCTATCGGCATAACAATACGGCCTAATTCATCTACTTTCCTTACAACACCTATTGATTTCATAAAAACCCTTCTTCCTTAAATGTTTCTTTTTTCATGTAATATTCAAGGTAGTACCTCAATATATCGTAGACGTACGAAACGTAGAAAAAGTTTCCCGCTTTCTTGAAGAATCGCAAGATATTTTTTCCACAAAACCGGAAAATGTATTACTTCTGTTACACCCTTCCGCAGTTTTTTACAAAAACATTTCTTTCCCGACGCACACCCCCAAAAATCACTTCTTTTCTTAGAAACTTTAAATGTAGAATCATATAAAATCAGGATAAAGATTGGGTGAAAACATGTTTCAATCAACTGAAATTGGAATTGACTTAGGAACAGCTAATATACTTGTTTACAGCAAAAATAAAGGAATCATCTTAAATGAACCTTCTGTTGTTGCAGTAGATACAACGACTAAAGCAGTACTTGCGATCGGGACTGACGCGAAAAATATGATCGGTAAAACACCGGGAAAAATTGTCGCTGTCAGACCGATGAAAGACGGCGTTATCGCTGACTACGACATGACAACTGATTTGTTAAAGCACATCATGAAAAAAGCCGGAAAGAGCATCGGCATGTCGTTCAGAAAGCCGAATGTCGTTGTGTGCACACCATCAGGCTCAACTGCAGTGGAACGCCGCGCCATCAGTGACGCGGTGAAAAATTGCGGAGCGAAAAACGTCCATTTAATTGAAGAACCGGTGGCAGCTGCAATCGGAGCGGATTTGCCTGTTGACGAGCCGGTTGCTAACGTGGTGGTAGATATCGGCGGCGGGACGACGGAAGTCGCGATTATTTCCTTTGGAGGCGTTGTCTCCTGCCATTCAATCAGAATCGGCGGAGACCAGCTTGATGAGGATATCGTTGCTTTTGTGCGGAAAAAGTACAATTTGCTGATCGGTGAACGCACAGCTGAGCAGGTTAAAATGGAAATTGGCCATGCATTAATTGAGCATGTGCCGGATGCAATGGAAATTCGCGGACGTGACCTTGTGACGGGGCTACCGAAAACCATTATGCTTCAATCAAATGAAATTCAAAATGCGATGCGTGAATCTCTCCTTCATATTCTTGAAGCGATTAGAGCCACACTTGAGGACTGTCCTCCTGAATTAAGCGGAGACATTGTCGATCGCGGCGTAATTTTAACAGGCGGCGGGGCGCTTCTTAACGGGATCAAAGAATGGCTGTCAGAAGAAATCGTTGTACCTGTACACGTGGCGCCAAACCCGCTTGAATCCGTGGCAATCGGCACCGGCCGTTCTTTAGAGGTGATTGATAAGCTCCAAAAAGCGGTTAAATAATCCTTTTCTCGCAAAATCTCAGAAAGTAATTGAAATTCCTGCTTCTTTTTTCCTCTCTCGCTTCATATTGTGGGAAATGGAGAAACGATAAGGAGGAAACAGATGCTTAGAGATTTAGGAAGACGGGTAGCGATTGCAGCCATTTTGAGCGGAATCATTCTTGGGGGCATGAGCATTTCACTGGCAAACATGCCTCATGCGCCTGAAGGCACTGTAAAAATGAATCATCCATAAGTGTTGAAAAGCCCAAGACCATTTTGTTTTGGGCTTTTCTCTTTGCACTCCTTTCTTTTCTTTATAGGAGATTATTTGATATGATGAGAAAAAAGCACGAGGAGGAAAGATTGATGGATACATTTTCAGAGAAACTAAATACATATGCCCAGCTGGCGGTTGAGGTCGGCGTTAATGTCCAAAAAGGCCAGTATGTGGTGGTAAATGCTTCGACGGAGGTTCGCGATTTCGTCCGTCTGATTGTAAAACATGCATATGAAAAAGGCGCAAAAAATGTAACAGTGAATTGGCAGGATGACGAAGTGGCCAAATTAAAATATGAACTGGCGCCGTTTGAAGCCTTTGAAGAGTATCCTGAATGGGAAGCGAAAGGCAGAGAAGAGCTTGCCAAGAAAGGAGCTGCTTTCATTTCAGTCGTATCCTCAAACCCAGATTTACTGCAAGGTGTAGATTCCAAACGGATTGCCGCCTTCCAAAAAGCAGCAGGAAAAGCGTTACATACATACAGACAATACATTCAATCAGATAAAGTGAGCTGGACTGTCGTCGGTGCTGCATCAGCAGGTTGGGCTCAGAAAGTGTTCCCTGACAAATCAGAAGAGGAAGCGACACAGCTTCTGTGGGAAGAAATTTTTAAAGCAACACGCGTAAACGAAGAAAATCCGGTCCAAGCGTGGATCAATCATGATCAAAACCTTCATGAAAAA
This sequence comes from Bacillus sp. PK3-037, assembly GCF_054161355.1. Lineage (NCBI taxonomy): Bacteria > Bacillati > Bacillota > Bacilli > Caryophanales > Bacillaceae > Bacillus > Bacillus sp. PK3-037. The sequence goes on from NZ_CP096408.1 coordinate 2,591,571, forward strand.
GTAGATCATTTGAACCAAAAACATTACGCCGCTTTACATTATCAAGCAGAAGGAACTGATTTAACAATCAAGCTTCCGAAAAAACACGTTTGGGCTGGAGCCGGAAGCGTAAATGAAAGCGGACATGAATTTATGGCCAATATGCCGACAGAAGAAGTATTCACGCTGCCGCAAAAAGACGGGGTTGACGGGTTTGTATCGAGCACAAAACCGCTCAGCTACGGCGGGAATATTATCGAAAACTTCACGCTCACATTCAAAAACGGCCGTATTGTTGACATTAAAGCCGAAAAAGGAGAAGACATTTTAAAAGAATTGGTCGAAACAGATGAAGGCTCTCACTATCTTGGTGAAGTAGCTCTTGTCCCGTACGATTCGGCTATTTCACAGTCAAATATTCTTTTTTACAACACTTTATTTGATGAAAATGCGTCAAATCATCTGGCGATCGGCAGTGCCTATGCTTTTAATATTGAGGGCGGAAAACAGATGTCTCGCGAAGAGCTTGTCAAAGAAGGCTTAAATGAAAGCATTACCCACGTAGACTTTATGGTTGGTTCTAAGGATATGAACATTGATGGAATTACTGAAGACGGAAAAAGAGAGCCTATCTTTAGAAATGGAAATTGGGCTTTTTAAATAAAGAAGGAGGCTTTCGCCTCCTTCTTATTTTTTTGCTTCATACATTTGCAGATTGGCATAAACTGTTTCTAATATTGGTGTTGAAAGAGACAAACGCTTTGCTTTATCAAGCAAAAAGCCGTGCAGATGATTTCCTTCAGTCGTTTGACCATTTTCCATATCACGGAGCATGGAGGATTTCATATGATAAGACATGCTTGTCATTGTGCGGAAGCTGTCTTCTTCAAGCTCTGGATCAGCCGGAACTCCTTCCTTGCGCAAGATCATGCCGATTTCCCCAATGAGTGTTCGCGCAGTGTGCCGCCCGCTCTCTGTTTCAAGGATTGGTCCAAGCGGTCTTTGAAATAAGGTTGTCACTCCTGCTTGTGCTGCAATAAACAGATATTTTTTCCAGATGTCTTTCTCAATATGCCCGCTAATGATGACCTCTGCCTTCACTCCTGCAAATGCTTCCTCAAGCTCTTTTATCCGTTCCGTGCGCTCGCCGTCCCATTCACCGAACACAAAACGATGCGACGCACTTGTATGGTTGATTTCTCCCAGATTGTTTAAAGCACTTTCTATGAAACACAGCCCGCCCAGCACCTGATCTTTCGAAAATGCCGTAAACAGCTGCTCGTAGTGACGATAACCGTTTAAGAAAGGAATAATGACTGACTCGCTGTGGACAAAAGGTTTGACATCGCTAATCACCTGACCGAGTGAATATGCTTTAGAAGCGATGATGATCACATCAAACTGTTCTTTTTCTCCTGCAGTGATTACTGCGGGCTGAAAGGACACGTCACCCTTTTCACTATGAATAACTAGTCCCGTTTGTTTTAACTGTTCAGCTCTTTTTTGGCGGACAAGAAACGTCACCGCATTCCCTTTCTCTGCAAGCCGTCCGCCAATATAACCGCCTACTCCACCTGCTCCGACAATTAAAAATTTCAAGTTAATGTCCCCTTTCTTTTCTATGTACAAAAAAAAGCAGAGAATTCTCTGCTTTTTTTTATTACGCGTATAGTTCAGCCAGTTTTTTCTGCACATCAGCATTTTCAAGGAACTCGTCATAGCTCATTTGCTTGTCAACAATGCCATTAGGTGTAATCTCTATGATTCTGTTGGCAATCGTCTGTACAAACTGGTGGTCATGTGATGTAAACAGCATAGCGCCTTTAAAGCTGATTAAGCCATTATTGAGCGCTGTAATAGATTCTAGGTCTAAGTGGTTGGTCGGTTCATCCAAAATTAAAATATTGGCGCCAGAAAGCATTGCTTTCGAAAGCATGCAGCGAACCTTTTCTCCCCCGGATAAAACATTTGCTTTTTTGTGTACTTCTTCACCGGAAAACAGCATGCGTCCTAAGAAGCCGCGTAAAAAGCTCTCACTTTGATCATGAGGAGAATATTGGCGAAGCCAGTCTACAAGATTTAAATCACTGCCTTCAAAATATTCGCTGTTGTCTTTAGGGAAGTACGCTTGAGATGTCGTCACGCCCCATTTAAATGTTCCGCTGTCAGCTTCCATTTCCCCGGAAATGATTTTGAACAAAGTAGTAACGGCCAATTCATTACGCCCTGTAAAAGCAATTTTATCTTCTCTATTCATAATAAAGCTGACATTGTCGAGAACTTTTACACCGTCAATTGTTTTCGTTAATCCCTCTACCCGGAGAACATCATTACCGATTTCTCGTTCCGGTGTGAAGTTGACGTAAGGATAACGGCGGGAAGACGGTTTAATATCATCAAGAGAAATTTTATCAAGAAGTTTCTTTCTTGAAGTCGCCTGTTTTGATTTAGACGCATTTGCGCTGAATCTGGCCACAAACTCTTGTAGCTGTTTAATTTGCTCTTCTTTTTTCTTGTTCGCTTCTTGAGAAAGCTTCAAAGCAAGCTGGCTTGATTCATACCAGAAATCATAGTTTCCGACGTAGATTTGGATTTTGTTAAAATCAAGGTCAGCAATATGTGTACACACTTTATTTAAAAAGTGACGGTCATGGGATACAACAATCACAGTGTTTTCAAAGTTAATCAGAAACTCTTCCAGCCACTGAATTGCCTGAAGGTCCAAGTGGTTCGTCGGCTCATCAAGAAGCAGGACATCGGGCTTGCCGAATAATGCCTGAGCCAAGAGAACCTTCACTTTTTCGGAACCGCCAAGGTCTTCCATCTTCTTCGTGTGAAGATCTTCTGAGATGCCGAGACCTTTTAGAAGGATCGCAGCTTCACTTTCTGCTTCCCATCCGTTCAGCTCTGCAAATTCACCTTCGAGCTCTGCCGCACGAATTCCGTCTTCATCCGAGAAATCAGGCTTCATGTAAATTGCGTCTTTCTCCTGCATAACCTCGTATAAACGCTTATGTCCCATAATCACAACTTTTAGCACTTCATATTCTTCGTACTCAAAGTGGTTCTGTTTCAGGATGGCAAGACGCTCGCCAGGACTCATATGAACATCGCCTGTCTGAGGCTCAATTTCTCCTGATAACACTTTCAGAAACGTTGATTTACCAGCACCATTGGCACCAATTAACCCGTAGCAGTTGCCTGGGGTAAATTTAATATTTACATCTTCAAATAACTTGCGATCCGCAAAGCGCAAGCTCACATTATTTACAGCAATCATTTAATATCCTCCATCATGTCTATCATCATTAAAAGTATACCATGAATGGAAGACAAGAGAAATGCTTCCCTGATAAAAGCAGGCAGAAACACTTCTACACTAAAAGGGCGAAGCTGTGATACAATTGAAGACAAAGAGGATGCATCCAGATGGAAAATCATACATTCTTACTCGGAGGAACACATTGAGGCTTTTAACACTGACTGAATATTGCTTATTGATCTTTTTTACAGGCTTTTATCTTGCCGTAACTGGCTTTACCGCCAAAGATATCGGCTTATATATCGGGATCGCCCTGATTTATATCTTCTCACATATCTTCTCTAAACGGTTATTAGAAAAACGCGGCAAAGAGAACAAGCAAGTGCACCTTTTCTTCAGTGTGCTTGCCATTATCGGTTCAGTATTTGTCACTGTATTATGCATTGCATTGGTCGCTTCTTTTTCCAATTAAAAAACGCCTGCTGTCCAAAGGCCAGCAAGGCGTTTTTATTTGGTTTGGCGCATTTCATTAAACGGGAAAAATACAAACTTCGACGTACCCACAATCCGATCTTCCGCAATCAGTCCGAGGCCATTTCTGCTGTCCATGGAGTTTAGCCGGTTATCCCCCATGACGAAATATTTGCCTTTCGGTACTTTCACCGGGCCAAAGTCGCCTGTAAGACTGACACCAAGCTTTTCTGCCTCTTTTTTGTTTTTAGACAAATAAGGCTCGGCAACTTTTTTTCCGTTTATATAAAGCGTGTCATCCTTCATTTCCACGGTTTCTCCAGGCTTACCGATCAATCGTTTGACGTAATGGATTTTTGAAGTCTCACCATTGATGATGACGATATCTCCCCGCTCCAGGTCACCGATATAGTGTACCGTTTTATTGACAAACAGTCTTTCGCCGTCATGTAAAGTGGGGTACATAGATGAACCTTCGACTAAATACGGTTCAAATAGGAAGTGGCGGATAATGAGTGCCAGCAGGACAGCAATGACAATTGCTTTTCCCCATTCCCAATACGTATTGGTTTTTTTCTTCCCCGCTTTTTCAGTTTTTGTTTGATTTTCTTCGGTCAAAGTGTTTCCTCCTAGACGATTGCTATGTCAGTTGTTTCCCTTCTTTTACTTTATCATAATTTATTATAAAATACATAACTTAACCGCGCTGCCGCGAGAAGATAGAGAAAAAGCGTCCTTTAGTAACAGGACGCTTTTTTCCTTATTTTTCAGTTACAGGTTTTTTCACGATACCTAGGATCATCGCCATAATCACAGCACCAATTACAATACTTAATAAGTAAAGGAGCGGATGGTTTGTAATAAAGGCTACGAATATGCCTCCGTGAGGTGCAGGAAGGGTTACACGGAAGAATTCAGTTAATCCGCCGGCAACCGCTGCACCGACCACAGCCGCTGGAATGACGCGAAGCGGATCAGCCGCAGCAAACGGGATTGCGCCTTCTGTTACGAAAGCCGCACCCATGAAGTAGCATGTAATACCTGCTTCACGGTCACGCTGAGAGAACTTGTTTCTGAAAATTGTTGTTGCAAGTGCGATACCTAATGGAGGAACCATACCTCCGGCCATGATCGCTGCATGAGGCGCATAGTTGCCTGCATCAATCATCGCGATACCGAACGTGAAGGCTGCTTTATTAAGCGGACCGCCCATGTCGATCGCCATCATACCGCCTAAAATAATACCCATTAACACCAAGTTTCCAGTACCAAGGCTTTGAAGCCAGTCTGTTAAGAAATTCATGAATGCTGCTACAGGTGTATTGATTACAAATTGCATTAATACGCCAGTGATAAAAATACCAAACAGCGGATAAATCAATACAGGCTTCAATCCATCAAGTGACTGAGGGATAAACACAAATACTTTTTTCAATAAAATCACGACATAACCAGCAAGGAATCCGGCAATCAAACCGCCTAAGAATCCAGCATTCGCTTGAGTGGCCATAAACCCGCCGACCATACCAGGAGCAAATCCCGGACGATCTGCAATACTCATCGCGATAAAGCCGGCCAGAACTGCAACAATCAGTTTTAATGCGTTGTCGCCGCCGATAAAGTTCAATGCTGCAGCAAACGTATTGTAGCTAGGATCATTCGGATCTGAAGAATGGATACCCCAGAAGAATGAAATTGCAACGAGTATACCGCCGCCCACTACGAATGGAAGCATGTTGCTGACACCGCTCATAAGGTGCTTATAAAACGCGTTTCCAATGCCGCCAGATTTGGCTTTTGGTTCATTTTCATCACTTTGTGCAGAAGAACCGCCGCCGCTGCCTTGATAAATCGGTGCGTCTTGGTTCACCGCTTTTTCGATAAGCTCTTGCGGACGTCTGATACCTGCCGTTACTGGAACCTGAAGCACGCGTTTGCCTTTAAAGCGCTCCATTTCAACCTGCTTGTCCGCTGCGACAATGATTGCAGGTGCATCTTCAATTTCTTGAGCAGTTAGCTTGTGCTTAATACCGCTTGAACCATTTGTTTCAACCTTAATCTCAACACCAAGCTCTTTCGCTTTTTCTTTAAGGGCATCCGCTGCCATGAAAGTATGGGCGATACCTGTCGGACAAGCTGTAACCGCTAGGATTTTACCTTTTCCGGCTGGTGCTGGTGCCGTTTCTTCTTCTTCTTCCTCTTCGTCATCATCTTTATCATGCTGATTGATAATGTCAATAATCGCGTCTTCTGATTCAGCTTCTAGCAGCTGTTTGCGAATTTCTTCACGCATTAACAGCGTAGACAGTCTTGACAGTGCTTCAAGGTGAGTGTTGTTTGCACCTTCAGTCGCTGCAATCATGAAGACCAAGTGTGCCGGCTGGCCGTCTAGTGATTCATAATCGACACCGTCTTTTGAACGCCCAAACGCAATCGCCGGGTTGATAACGCTTGCCGTTTTCGCATGCGGAATAGCGATTCCTTCACCGATACCCGTTGAACTTTGGCTTTCACGATTTAAAATGGCTTCTTTGTAGGCTTGTCTGTCATTTAATTTTCCAGCCTTATCAAGAACTGTGACCATTTCGTCAATAACGTTTTCTTTTTCTTTGCTTTCAATATTAAGCTTTATCGTATGCTTCGTTAAAAGCTCAGTTATTTTCACTTTTGTTTCCTCCTCTATAGACGTGTGACCTTAACTTCAGGAAGAAGCTGCTGGACAAATTCTTCTGTACCAAGTTCCTCAGAAAACGCGGTAGCGCTGCCTGATGTAACTCCTAAGCGGAATGCCTCTTCAAGCGGCAGCTGCTTGGAAACACCAGCAAGAAAACCTGCAACGACAGAATCTCCTGCTCCGACTGAGTTTACCAATTTCCCCTTTGGTACATTTGCAAAGTAAACGGCATCCTTCGTAAACAGAAGCGCTCCGTCACCGGCCATGGATACGATTACATGCTCAGCGCCTTGTTCTACAAGCTTTTTCCCATAAGGAACAGCTTCTTCAACAGATGAAATTGTCGTTCCGAACATTTCACCAAGCTCGTGATGGTTCGGCTTCATCAAAAACGGTTTCATTTCTGTTGCTTTCATAAGCGCTTCGCCAGAGATATCTAACACAACACGTGCGTTCTGCTGTTTGCAGGCCTCTGCGATTTTTTCATAGGTATTTTGAGGCAGTGAAGATGGAATGCTTCCAGCAAGAACGACAATATCCCCCTCCTGCAAAGATGTAAACTGTTCTAAAAAGGCATTGAAATCTTCGTCTGAAATCGTTGGTCCCTGACCGTTAATTTCCGTTTCATCACCAGTTTTCAATTTTACATTGATGCGGGTATCTTCTTTTACTTCAGAAAAAGCTGTTTCCAAGTTTTCTTCGCGCAAAAATGTTTTGATATATTCTCCGGTAAATCCGCCGACAAATCCGAGCGCTTTAGACTGAACATGATGTCTTTTCAGCAGTCTCGATACGTTGATGCCTTTTCCCCCTGGATACTTTGTATCGTATGCGGAACGGTTCAGGCCTCCTACAGTAAAATCTTCAACGTGAACAATATAATCGACAGATGGATTAAGTGTTACAGTATAAATCATGGTTTCACTACCTTTACGACAGTTTTTTCTTGGTAATTATCGAATGTAAGCTCTTCAGCGTCAGTCGTAATGATTGTTGCGTCGCCTATGCCGGCAAATGCCGAAAATGAAATTTCTCCAAATTTCGAAGGGTCCGCTAAGACGTAAGCGTGTTTTGCCTGTTTGACAGCCTTCGTTTTCAATAGGGCTTCATCAGGGTCAGGCGTTGTGAAGCCGGCCTCTGTATGCACACCGTTTGCCCCCAGAAAACTCTTATCGAATCTGTACTGATCCATGGCAATCAGTGAAGCGCCTCCGATAACCGCACCCGTTCTGTGCTTTACATATCCTCCAAGCAGATAAAAAGATATTTCTTTCCTTATCAATGCGTCGATGTGCATTACCCCGTTCGTGACCACAACGATATCTTTGCTTTTATCCATAAAATCAATCATGTGCAAAGTCGTTGTGCCCGCATCGAGATAAATGCAATCCCCTTCCTCCAAAAGTGAAGCGGCTTTTTCAGCAATCTTCAATTTGTCTTGAAGGTTTTTGGATGATTTTTCAAGCATATCAGGTTCAAGTCTGATATCGGAAAGCTTGGCAGCTCCCCCGTGAACACGCTTTAAAAAACCGCGTTCTTCAAGCGTCGATAAATCTCTTCTTATTGTAGATTCAGAAGCATTTGTAAGATTTATAAGCTCTTGAATCTTTACCACATCATGCTTTTCTATTTGATCAATAATCAACTGATATCTTTCAGGAGTTAGCATGCTTCACCTCCTAATGAAAACGTATTCATTTTGAATACAATTTCATTGTAAACGCTTTTTTTACAATAGGCAACTAAAATCATTCAAATTCATTCAATAACTATCAAAATCTTTCACGTTTCTCCATATTAACGTATGTATATAGGGTTTGTAAACTGTAAATTCGACAAAAATAAGGACAATTGTATGACTTTTTCTTCTTATCTTAATGTAAAAAGTCTTTTATATTCATAGTAAAAAGCATCAAACATAAAAAAACCTCATGCATATGCATGAGGTTACTCGTAACGCAGCGCTTCAATCGGATCGAGCTTGGCAGCTTTATTTGCAGGAAGCATTCCAAAGACAACGCCAATAAGCATACTGAACAGCACGCCTCCGCATACGACCTGCCAGGATACTAATGAAGGCCAGCCGGCAATGGCAGAAACCAGTGCGGCCCCTCCGTATCCGATCCCGATCCCAATCAGTCCGCCGATAAGCGTTAATACGACTGATTCGATTAAAAACTGGGTCAGAATTTGTCCTCTCGTCGCTCCGAGAGACTTCCGAATCCCAATTTCCCGCGTTCGCTCTGTCACTGACACGAGCATAATATTCATGACACCGATTCCGCCGACTAAAAGCGAAATGCCTGCAATTGAGCCGATAATCGTGGTCATGATTGTTGTGATCTTTCCAATTCCTGCTGCAATCTCTTCCATGTTCATGACTTGATATGAATCCTCAGTGCCATGATGGTCATTCACCAGCTGTACCGCTTCTTTTCCGATAGATTTTATATCATCAGCCGATTCGACCTGCAATGATACATTACTGAAGTCACTTGTACCGAAGGACGATTTCATCATATTAAACGGCACATACATTTCACTTAGTCCGAAAGACAGCAAACCTGTTTCCTTCTTCAGCACACCGATAATTTCAACAGGCTGTCCGTTTACCCAGACAACTTCACCGAGAGGAGAGGATTTATCAAACAGCTCTTCTGCCATTTTTTGCGATATAATGCCCGCCCTTTTTCCCGCAAGAAAGTCATTATCAGTAAAGGTTCTCCCGCTTTCTATTTCTAAGGAATTGACATTCATATATCCGTCGTTGATTCCGTTAATGGTTACATCGGTTTCTTCCTCATGATAACGCGCCTTCATGCTTTCAGAAGTCGATGCAACCACTTGTTTTATCCCTTCTATATCTTTTAATCCGCTAATATCGTTTTCTGTGAAAGTTGACTCCGTTACGGCGTTCGGATTGCTTGCAAGCTCTTCGTCACTCGGCATGTAGTATAGTTCCACCGTATTCCCCGGACCGCTGATGGACTGCTTAAGCATTTGCTCGCCGCCCTGTCCTACAGCAACGACAACAATAACAGAGCCAACACCAATTATGATTCCGAGCATCGTTAAAATGGAACGCATTTTATGTGCAAGAACAGAGCTCAAAGCCATTCTGACGTTTTCTAACAGACTCATTCCCCCACGCTCCTTTGTCCGGAGCCGGGAGGAACAATTTCTCCGTCTCGCACCATAATGACCCGGTTCGTGCAATCTGCAACTTCCGGCTCGTGGGTGACAAGTACAATCGTTGTTCCCTCGTCGTTTAACGCTGTAAATTGGTCCATAATCGCTGCACTTGTTTTCGTATCCAACGCGCCAGTCGGTTCATCCGCCAAAATTAATTTTGGTTCATTGACGATTGCCCTCGCAATGGCCACACGCTGCTTCTGTCCGCCGGATAACTCATTCGGCATATGAAGCATTCGATCGGCTAATCCAACCTTTTCTAAAGCTCTTTCGGCTCTCTCCTGGCGTTCTTTTTTTCCAATGCCGGAATAAATCATCGGCAGCTCGACATTTTTTTTAGCGTTCAGCCGCGGGAGAAGCTGGAATTGCTGAAAGACAAAACCGATGGATTTGTTGCGGACTGCTGCCAGTTCTTTGTCTTTATAAGATGAGATGTCTTCGCCGTCCAGCTTATATATACCGGAAGTCGGACGGTCTAGACAGCCGATAATATTCATAATCGTTGATTTTCCCGATCCTGACGGCCCCATGATCGAAACGTATTCCCCTTGATTGATGTTCAAATCAATCGCATGAAGAACATCAAACGTTTCTCTGCCGATCTGGTAGCTTTTTCGCACATTTGAAAGCTGAATCATTTATGCTTTCACTTCCGTTCCGTCAGCCAAATCATCAGCAGGATTTAAAATGACCTGATCATCCTTAGAAATTCCTTCTTTTATTTCCGTTACATCATCTGTTACTTCCCCGATTTTGACGTCGACTCGCTTGGCTTTACCGTCCTTTACTGTATACACATAATATTGATCATCTTCTTTTTTAACTGCCTTAGAAGGAAGCGTATTGGTTTTCCGCTTATCCGTTTCGATATTCATAATGAATTTAAAACCTGGCTTTCCTTCAGGAAGATCACCTTTTATTTTGACTTGAAGCGGGTATTGTACCGCCTGATCTGTGCCAGCTGCTGCTGCGGCGTTATCCTGCTGATCCGGCACTAGTCCGACAGCGGAAACTGTACCTTTCCATGTTTTATCCTGAATGACATCTGAAGTGAGTGTGACCTTTTGGCCTTTTTTGACTTTAAGTGTATCGTATTCAGACAATTTTCCTGAAACGACAAGGTCTTTAGGATTGCCGATATGTATGACGGGCTCTTGAATATCTGACTTTTTTGATGCCGCTTCCTGGTTGACAGAAATCACAGTGCCTTCGATCTCGCTTTTCACTTGAAGATCTGACACTTGATTGGCAAGCGACTGCCGCTGAAGCTCAGTTTGCTTTAATTCAATTTGAGCTGTTTTTTCCTGCATTTCAAGCTCTGTGCGCTCAGAGTCAACTTGTTTTTCTGCTTCTTTCTTTCCAAGCTGTTTTGTCAGTTCTTTTTCTTTACTGTCCAACGCTTGTAGCTTTTGTTGAATCTGATCGATTTGCAGCCGGTTCGATTCAGAGGTCAATTGATTCTGTTCTTTTTCCAGACTAAGCTGCTCATTTGTATAAGTGACTAACGGCGTACCCTTTTTAACTTTGTCGCCTTCCTTCACTTTAATGTCGTTCAAAGTTCCTTTATCGGCTTCATAAAACACATATTGTTCATTTGAAAATTTAAGTGTGCCTGGAACCATAACAGTTGACGATATCTTTTTTTCTTCTAGACTGCCCGTCTCGACCTTCTGGCCGGCGCTGCCGCTTGTCGGAGCGGCAGACCGGTAAATATTAATTCCTATAAAAAGAGCGACTAATACTGCAATCCCAATTCCAATCCAGACTTTTTTCATCTATTTATGCACCTGCCACAGAGTTTATCGCCCCTGAAATAAACGAAAATGCGACCAAAAGGACGAAAAGAATAATAACGGATATCCACCCTGCTTTTTTGGAAATGCCTCCCGTTTTGTGAAGACCGATCGCTAATAATACATAGCTCCAAATGCTGAAGATTTCAAATATATTTAATACATTGGCTAAAGGCATGTCTGAAGGAATAATTCCCGCAAGTGACGTCATGCTGTAAAGTGAACTTGCGTCAGTTGTGAAAGCAACAATTCCGTTGATCAATACTCCTAAGCTGCTGATTAAGGAGACAAACAGACCAAGAGAAAGCATTTTCTTATACGTCGTAACGCCTCCTGATATTTTCACACAGAGCCAATAAATGAGAGGAGCAATAAATAAAGCTGCAATTCCGCCGAGAATCGAACCAGCCATTGCTCCAAATTTGGTAATGGCTGCAACAGTTGAAATCTGCTCAGGCGATAAACCTTCAATATCCTTCGCTTTAAGTAGCTCGCTATAATCCGTTCCGAGACCCTGCAATACAGCACCAACTATGATGATTGCCGCAACAATCAAGAGCGGGCCCCATACCACCGGCCTTTCTCTTATTCTCTCAAATTGAGTTCCAGGACTTGTGATCACTCCAAAAAGGGATGGCTTTTCAGTTGACACTCCGCCGTTTTTTTCTACATTTGCTTCCATATATAAAACCTCCTTGAACATATCTAGCTGATAATACGAAAGGACCTAAAAAAAGTTTCATATTTTTTTAAAAATACCCTAATCATTCAAAGGGCCTTCAGATTTTCAAACTGAAGGCTTTTATTCGGCAGCTATGCTGTATTGCGCTTTCACCAGTCCTGCATAAATACCTCCTTTCGCAAGCAGCTGTTCGTGACTGCCCTCTTCCATTTTCCTGCCGTGATCAAGAACGATGATATGGTCGGCGTCGCGGATCGTGGACAGTCTATGGGCAATCATGACGGCTGTACGGCCTTTCAGCAAAGTTTTTAAAGCCTGCTGGATTTTGACCTCTGTCTCTGTATCAATGCTTGCCGTGGCTTCGTCAAGAATGATAATAGCAGGATCTGCGAGCAGCGCCCTTGCGAAGGAAATGAGCTGGCGCTGACCGGCGGATAGTACGCTGCCCCTTTCTTCCACTTCTGTTTCGTATCCTTCTGCTAAACCAGAAATAAACTCATCCGCTCCGACTGCTTGAGCAGCTTTTATCACTTCTTCGTCTGACGCATCCGGCCTTCCGAAACGAATATTTTCCATAATCGTTCCGGAGAAAATAAACGTGTCTTGAAGCACAATGCTGATTTGAGAACGTAAACTGGCAATGGACAGGTCTTTTATCGGAATGCCGTCTATTTTAATGGTTCCTCCTGTTGCATCATAAAATCGGCTTATTAAATTGGCAATCGTTGTTTTCCCGCTCCCCGTGTGTCCGACAAGTGCAAGTGTCGAGCCTGCAGGAATGGAAAAGGAAACGGCATGAAGCGCCTTTCGTTTTTCATCATAAGAAAATTCAACCTCTTCAAAGCTGATATGGCCTTTCATATTTTTCTTGTGAATGGCATCCCGCTTTTCCTTGACGTTCGGCTGTTCGTCTAAAAACTCGAAAATCCGCTCTGACGAGGCCATCCCCATTAACAATTGGTTATAAACCTGGCCTAATCTTGAAATAGGCTCCCAAAACATGCCTAAATAGAAGGCGAAAGATACGAAGATACCTATTGTAATGGTTTGGTTCATGATGAGTGTGGCGCCATACCATATTAATACAGCCGTTCCTATCGCATTTGTCATTTCTACCAGCGGACGGAACACAGCATTTTTTCTTGTTGCTTCCCGCCATGATTGATAGTTCTCCTGATTGACTCCGTCAAAATACGCCATGTTTTCTTGTTCCTGCGTGAAAGCCTGCGTTACGCGGATACCTTGTATGCTTTCGTTTAAATGGGAGTTCAGCTTTGATTGCTTCAGACGCACCGTTTGCCATGAACGGCGGATTTTTTTTCTAAGACTTGTTGAAATAAAAAACATAATCGGCAGAGTCACCATGATGGCTATGGTCAGTTCAGGACTCAGCGTAAATAAAATGATGACGACTCCCGCCAAAAGCAATAAATCTGTTAATAAGTTAATCACGCCGCTTGTGAAAAGCTCTTGAAGGGAGTTAATATCATTCATAATTCTGACGAGAATAGACCCTGCCGATCTCTGATCAAAAAATCGGTGGGACAAGCGCTGCACATGGGTAAATAAATGCTGACGCAAATCGTAAATGACATGCTGGCCAAGCTGGTTCATCCATCTGATCCTTAGCATATTGGCTGCATAATTAACAGCGTATAAAACGCTGATCAAAATAATCAGCTGCATCAGCAATTCCGAATTCTTTGCTGTAATGGCTTGATCGAGAACATAAACACCGATCAGAATGGGAATGACAAGCTTCACAGCAGTCCCAATCAAAACGGTGAGAAAAGAAAGCGGCAGAATATTTTTTCGGTACGGTTTGACATAGCTTAACAGCCGCCACATTTGAGCCCAGTTAAACGGTTTTTCAATGATTTCATCTGAAGAATAATAGAAACGCTCCAAAATCCCCTGTTTTTTTGCTTGTTTCATATGTTCCTCCCTATCCGACCTGATGCGGCTCATTTATCATATTGGCATCCCGGTATTGCAAATCGTATATCTTTTTGTAATAGCCGTTCTCGGCAAGAAGCTCATGATGATTGCCTCTTTCACGAATGCTACCTTTATCGAAGACAAGAATTTCATCTGCGTGTTTCAGTGAAGAAATGCGGTGAGCGATGATAAAGGTTGTGCGGTTTTTCATGACTTCTTTTAACGCAAGCTGTATGCTGTGCTCAGTTTGCATATCTACTGCACTTGTGGCGTCATCTAATATTAAAATGCTCGGGTTTAAACAGATGGCTCTGGCAATAGCAATGCGCTGCTTCTGGCCTCCTGAAAGCCCCAGCCCCCTTTCTCCAAGCATGGTGTCATATCCGTCAGGCAGTTCCATAATAAAATCGTGAGCCTGAGCTCTTTTTGCCGCATTTATAATGTCATCCATCGAAGCATCCGGCTTCCCGTATGAAATATTTGATCGAATAGTAGATGAAAATAGGAATGATTCTTGAAGTACAACTCCAATATTTGAGCGAAGGGTTTTTAATGAATAATCTGTGATAGGTTTATGATCAATCGTAATGATTCCGCCTGCAGGGCTGTAAAATCTAGTGAGGAGCTGTGTGACTGAGCTTTTTCCAGATCCCGTAGGGCCCAAAAGTCCGATCATCTTTCCGCTTTTTGCTTCAAAGCTTACATCGGAAAGCGCGTTCGTTTGTTCATTTCTGTATGTGAGAGTTACATCTTTGAATGAGACATCTCCGGTTAACTTTGGCTGATGTAAAGCATGAACGTGGCCTTTGATGTCTTCCTCTTCATCAAGAATGTCTAACAGACGCTCTCCTGAGGCTTTTGCCTGAGAAAACATATTAATCACAAAACCTAAGTTCATGATTGGCCACATCATATAATTGACCAGACTGAAGAAAGCGACAAGCTCACCCGGATTCAGCTGATTTTGCATGACCAAATAGCCGCCGTATGAAAGAAGAGCCACAATACAAATATTGCCGATAAACTCCATCAGCGGAAAATACGCAGACCAGATGGATGACGTTTGTAAATATTTTGTTCTGTAGGCCGCATTTGCCTTATTAAAGGCGCTGATTTGAAAATCTTCTCTTGATAGTGACTTCACTGTGTTGATGCCGCTGATATTTTCCTGCACCTTTGTATTGAGTTTCGCAAACGATTTTCTGATGCCTCGGAAGGCGGGGTGTACTCTTTTGTCAAACTGATATACCGCGACCGCCAGAAAAGGCAAAGCAGCGATTGTTACCAGCGTAAGAGGAACCGAATAGTAAAACATGACCGATAAGCTGATCGCAACCAGCAAGCCGAATCGAATAAACTCAGCAAGCCCGTAGGATAAAAAAAACCTGAGCCCTTCAACATCGGCTGTCAGCCTGGACATCAAATCACCTGTTTTTGCGTTGTCATAGTAAGAAAAAGAAAGCCTCTGCAGTTTTGCATACAGGCCATTTCTCAGCCGGTAAACAGATTTGATGCCAAACATATCACCTAAATACTGATGAAAAAAAGTGGCGGTTCCTTTTACAGCCATAACCGCAATAAATCCCAGACTGACCCATGCTGCAAGCTGATACTGCCTCCCCAGTACGATCTCATCGATCGTAATTTGCAGAATGATCGGATAAACGACCGTAATGGCTGTCATCAAAAGCATCGCCAGAAGCGACCACATAAACACCTTTCTGTACGGCCAATAAAATGATTTTAATCTTTTAAATGTCTCCATACCCAGCACCCTTCCAGTTTTTTCACCCTTACTATATTGATTCCCGAAATAAATTTCTATCTTATTTCGAAAATTCAATCTAATGATGGAGATGGTCTCTTACTTTATATGGTGGGACTTATGTAAAATAAACGCTTACAGAAAATCATTGTATGCAGGATGATCAGCAAGATATGCAAAAAACGGAGAGATATGGCTTTTAACGCAAAAACCGGACGGCTTTATCGCCGTCCGGTTTTCATCCCCCGCTGACAGGAGGAATAACAGCCACCGTGTCACCGGAAGATACTGAGGTATTTTCTTTGACGTAGTTTTCATTTACAGCAATCATAGCCGTATCAATTGATTCAAGTCCGTATTGTTCCTTTAATACCGCTTTTATATCATCGGTTGTTGCTTGTTCCATATCAATTTCAAGCGTTGACGTGCCGGCCTTTTCAGCAAGTCCCGCAAACAAAAGAATGTTAATCATGCTGCTTTCCCTCACTTACATCTGGTTTTCCATTCGGATAAGCTGTTGTCTCAAGCTGGTCACCGATCCATTGCTCTCCGTCTTCCCAAATTTCTTTTTTCCAAATAGGCACAATCTGTTTAATGCGTTCAATTGCATACTCATTGGCTTCATAAGCGGCTTTTCGATGGGGAGAAGACACAGCGATGACAACTGCCGCTTCGCCGATATCCAGTACACCGATCCGATGTGTGATAGCAGCCGAAGCCCCTTTCCATTTCTCTTCTATTTCAGCCCCGATTTGGGCCAGCATCTGCACAGCCATCGGTTCATAAGCCTCATATTCCAGCCGGATTGTTTTTTTTCCGTTTGTCCACTCCCGAACTGTCCCGATAAACGTGGTAATAGCTCCGGCTTCCCGTTTCTCTACTTTTTTTATGATATCTTCAGTAATGATGGGTGTTTTCGTAATCTCAAACCGTCCCATTACACAGATTCCCCCTTCAGCTGTGAAAGCACAAAATCAACTGCCGCTGGATCATCCGCGTGAAAAACGGGTAATCCTTGGTGTGCAGCCATTTGTTCTTTTTCTCTGTATATAATTGCGATGATATTTACTGCCTGCAGTTTAGCCAGATCATTCTTATCTCGTACTATTACTACTTTAGGATAAGGAGCTTTTTTAAAGCCTTCTATGAGCAGGCAATCCATATCGAGAAAGCGATATAACTCGATCAGCTGCGGGAGATCCCATTTACGGCGGGCCGTAAGCTGTAAAACACCCGCTCCTTCTACTGCTGTTACATCAGCTCCCGCAGCTTGGTAACGGTCAGTGTCTTTTCCTTCAGTGAATGCTTCCGGTTCACCGCCATGACCGTGATGCTTCAGGCAGCCTGCATGCAGTCCCTGTAGTGCGGTTTTTTTAAGAATACGCTCTATCAGCGTTGTTTTTCCGCTGTTTTGGAATCCTACAACTTGGACGATCGGGAAAGGACGGACCAAGGCCACTCACTTCCATTCTCTTCTCTGATCAGCAGCACGTGGACCGTTCTGCCTGATTCGTAACCTCTCGTACCGCCCGGCAGGATGATAAACGCATTCGCTTCTGCAAGTGAAGTGACAGAGCTTGACTTATCTAATCCAACGGGAGCCGCTAACAGCTTTCCTTCCTGATGGTGTACATAAGCACGTACAAATCGGGTAAAAGGATTCGGCTTCGGAAAGTCCTTAGTCAAAACAGCTTCTGCGCAAATTGGATGCGGTTTATCATGAAGCAGCCATGACCGGATCATCGGTTTTACAAACAGTTCAAAACCGACATAGCATGCCGACGGGTTACCTGACAGCCCAAATAGCAGCATATCGTTTGCATGAGCCACAGTCGTTACACTTCCCGGGCGCATAGCAACTTTATTAAAGAGCACATCAGCTCCGAGCCTTTCATAGATTGCAGGCAAAAAGTCAAAGTCACCCACTGACACGCCGCCTGTTGTGATTAGAAAATCAACCTTTTCCATTGCTTCCTCAACCGCAGCAAAGCTTTGATCAAGATCATCGGAGATTTTCCCTAAGTAAAGAGGTGAAGCGCCCGCTTCGATAACTTGTGCATATACCATACTGGCGTTGCTGTTACGGATTTTCCCCGGCTCCAGCGGGTCACTGACATTCAGCAATTCAGTGCCGGTAGCAATAATCCCGACAACAGGCTTTCTCACGACAGGCACAGAAGCGTATCCAAAGGTTGCCAGAAGAGCTGTTACCCCCGGGGTAATTCGCGTGCCCTTTCTGACTAAAACGCTCCCTTTTTGAGCATCTTCACCTGTTTTTGAAATATTGTCCCCTGGCTGGAAGCGGCGTTTTAAAGACATAAACGGCTGACCATTCTCTTCAAAGGTTTGAGTCAGCTCAATCATGACCACGGCATCCGCGCCTTTTGGAATTTGCGCACCTGTCATGATCCGCACTGCCTGAAACGCAGCAAGTTCTTTCTCAGATACAGCTCCCGCTCCGATGTGGTCAATGACCTCAAAGCGGACAGGGTGCTCGCGTGAAGCTTCAGCCGTATCACATGCTCTGACAGCAAAACCGTCATATGGCGAACGGTCAAATGCAGGCACATGGTGATCTGCCGTTACATCTTCAGCTAAAAATCGGTGAAGGCTGTTTTCAAGCGCCACCCATTCTGTTTCCCCTCGTTTTTGAAATCGGCTGACACGCCGAACAGCTTCATCTACCGGTATCGGTGTTCTTTTCTCCAGCATTCTGAACCCTCCTGTTGTTACAATCCGATTACTCTTGCCAACACAGAATTAGCTTCTTTCACATCACTTGTTCCGTGTATCAGAGCCCGTCCGTCATTAAAAATGACGATTCTGAAATGTTCATAATAGATATGAAGCAAAAATGCATTGGCCTCTACCTTGCCGATTGTTTTCAGCCGACTGGCGAGCTCCTGCTTCGGTATTCTTTTTAATGACTCTGATCTGACTTGAACCGTATCACGGCCGCACAGCACAGCCGCTTTTGGCGTGTTCCAGTCTTGAAGATAAGGATAAACTGCGTGTGCGCCGCACGACGGACAATCTTCGACTCGTACATTGCTAACATTGATTTTCATATGTGAATTGTTCCAGACATCAAACGTGACAAAGCCGCGCTGTGTCGCTTCTGTGTTTCCCGTTAACAGTTTCAGCGCTTCCGCCTGCTGATAGGCTGAAACCATATGGACCGCGGGCGGAATAATCCCCGCTGTATCGCACGTCGCTCCGCCGACAGGAATTTGCTCAAACAAACAAGACAAACAAGGTGTCTCCCCCGGAATAATTGTCATGAACATCCCTTGGCTGCTTACACAAGCGCCATAAATCCACGGTGTCTTTGTTTTCTGAGCTAGATCGTTAATAAGCATGCGTGTTTCAAAATTATCTGTTGCATCGATAACAACATCCGCTTTTTCGATCAGCGGTTCAAGCGTTTCAGCCGTCCCCTCTGTAACATATGCCTCAATATGTATGCCGCTGTTAATAGCGGATAAATGTTCTTTGGCAGCCATAGCTTTTGGCATGCGGAGTTCCGCATCGCTTTCTGTATAGAGCTGCTGCCTTTGCAGATTGCTCCATTCAACATAATCACGGTCAATGATGGTGACGGTTCCAACTCCCGCTCTCGACAGCCCTTCAGCTCCGGCTGTTCCGAGCGCTCCTGCTCCTACGATCAGCACGCGGCTGTCTGCCAGTCTTTGCTGGCCCTCTTCTCCAATTTGCTTAAATCTGATTTGCCGTGAATAACGCTCTTCCATCAAACCTGATCTCCTTATCTTTTATGTCAATCATACCATGATTTCCGCCCGTCAGTCCCACCAGGAGAATGTCTTGAGTTCTTCCAAGCGCCTATAGTCATGTCGTGTATTAATATTCATAAACTCTTCCGGCACTGCCGCGATTTCCTCTGCCTGTACGTAACGAACTGAAATACGGTCTAAGAAATCTGATAGTTTTAATTTTTTCTCAGATAGCTGTTCATATAGAATAGGCATGACCCTTTTATGATACAGTGCTATCAACGGCTGCACCCGTCCGCCTGATATCGGGATGACTGCGTCCGTATCGGCAGTTACCATGCGCCTGAGCTCCGCCATCGTCCTTTTTCGTATCAGCGGTGTGTCACAGGATAGAATCGTATAAAGGTCACCATCTGTCTTTTCAAAAGCAGTATAGATACCAGCCAATGGGCCCATTCCTTGGAACGGCTCCGCGTCTTGATACACTTCGGTTTCGCCATTCTCTTGAAATCTATCGATAAACTCGGGACGGCTGATGATGACCGCTTGCTCACCCAGCGACTTTTTAGCCCATTCGTAAAACATGCGGCCTCTCCATTTTACAAACGCCTTGGGCTCCCCAAACCGGCGTGAGGCTCCTCCTGCTAAAAGTACATTTATCTGTTTCATGCTCTCACCTCTAGTTACCAAAAGCATAGCAAAAGCAAGGCCCCAACGCCAATGCTTGTCTGTTTATTAAAGAGGAATAGCTGTTCAGTATTTGCATATTGTAATGTTAACATCATGAGGGAGATGGTTCGATTGAAAAGAACAGGTCCTTTTTTCCATGACGTGTCACAGGAGAACCTTTATTTAAAATCAGAGCTGTCAAGGTGCCGTAAACTAATTTCCGAGCTTGAGGCAAGCTACTTCCATCAGAAAAATAACAAACTGCTCAAAGAAAATACCAATATGAAAGAAAAACTTCAGCAGCTGTCCGCTGAGCTAAAGCAAATATCAATGAAAGAACAACACGCCTCCTATACGAGCCATACACTTCATCAAATGAGAGCCGAACTGCTCGATAAAATCGTCACCTTGCAGGAGCTTCTTTCCGCAGAAACTTACAAACGCAAAACCGAAATTGAAGAAAAACATAAGCTTCATATCGAAAAAATCAAAATTGAGGAAGAAAATAAAAATTTGCATAAACAAATTATTCATCTTAATACCTCTATCCAGCGGGAACAGAACCAATTGTTTCAAGCCAAGCAGCAAGCTGAAACGATAAAAGCCGAAAACGGACGCTTGAAAGAGCAAATGATAGAAAAAGAATACCAGCTAAAACATATCAAAATAGAAATAGATCATATGAAAGATCGAATCACAGAAACGAAAGAAAGGCTGCTTGAAATAGAAAAAACGAAAGAAAAGCTATTTCAAGAAACTATTATTTCGTACAAACGGCAGCTTGATGAAAGTGATGCCTGGATTGCTTCTCATTTTGCCGATATTGATGGCGGTGCGAAACAGAAAGAAAAAACGGCAGAAGAAGCTCAAACCGTTTACACACCGTCAAGTCATGTAGAGACCATCCTTGAAGATGTCACAAAACAAGTAAATGAGCTTCAAAAGCAGCTGACCAGAGCCCAATCATCTGACCAGCTTATCAATCATAAAATTGAAGAGCTGAAGAGCCGTGCCGCCGAAGAAAAACCTTATCAAAAATGGGTGTATAAGCTAAATCTTGAAAAAGAAAACAAACCTTCACCGAAAAAAACCCAATAATAAAAAAAACTGCTTGAGCTCGCCAAGCAGTTTTTCTGTGTGCTTATTCTGTTGCTGATTCAGCTGATTCGATGTCACCCTCTAAAATGTACTGGCCGCGATACGGTTTTTTCACTTCCGGATACATTTTAATTAAGCTTTGCATAAACGTTGTCATATTAGGGATTTCAAGACCGCTTTCTTTTTCAATCTCTTTTTGAAGCTCGGAGCTCTTAATTGCCGCGTTGTGGCGTTTTAATGTTTTAATGGCAGCTTCACGCAGCTTAGCTGCTTTCGATCCCGGTCTTGCCGTTCCTCTTCTTCTTCGTGTTGTTCCGTCTGGTATACCGGCAGGAAGAGAGGAAATAGATTGAAGCTGAGGCTGTACAGACTGCTGTTGTGATGGCGGCTGATAGCTTCTGATTTCCTGAGCCGCAAGCTCGGCGAGAACCGGCAGAGAGTCAGTTTTTCGTTCAGAACGAAAATCCTTTTTGACTTCGGAAGGGCTTCCATTTCTGTCCAGCTCTCTTAATTTTGCGTATATTTTATCACGTTCGATTTGATATTCACGAATGACTTTCACTTCAGCTTCATTTAATTGTTCTAATCGCAAGCGCAAAGCTTCTCTTTCATTAAACATTCCTCAATGTACCCCCTATCAAAATTAACATCTTTAATTAAGATATTAGATTACAAAAGTAATTTTATCAACTATTATTTTAGCATTTTACTATTATATTTACTCTATGAAAAATTCCTTATTTTCTGAAAACGTTTTATTTTTTAACAGACCTCTTTATTCACAAGGGTTCAAGAGCTTATGTCAGTCATTTGGAATAAAGTTGAAAATATATCTTTTAATTACTTCTTTAATGAAATTTAGTGTAATATCTACAATTTTCGCGTCCAGGGATATGAAAAATATCTAAATATGCAGAAAAACATAAGAAATTAGGTCTCGTTTTTAGAAGATAAATCATTAAAAAGCGTTTTTCTCATACCCAAATATGGAAAAATAAGCTTCTTACTCTTTTCCTTTTTTGTGCAAATAAAAAAACCTGATTAGGATCAGGTTTTTAATTTGCGCACAATTATTCCGCTGCTTGTTCTGTTTCAGCCAGAACGCGGTTCACACGCTTTTCAAGCATTTTCATGCCGCTGCCGCCGGCTTGGAAATGACGAAGCTGTCCGGTTTTATCAAACACATAGTAGGCAGGCACATACTCGTTTTCAAATGCGTCGGTTAAGGCGTGGTCGCTGTCAACAAAAATAGGCTGAGTAATGTCATGTTCAGCTGCTACTTCTTTGATTTTGTCGAGATCCAGGTCATCTTCGGAACGAGGCATATGAACAGCTACAACGTTCAGCTTGTCTTGATATTTGTCCCGGAATTCATTCACCTGCGGCATTGCTTCTTTGCACAGGTGGCAGCTGATGGACCAGAAATGAATAAGTGTCGGTTTTTCTCCAATCAGTTGTTCTTTTGTTACTTCACCATTGAACCAAGCTTTTTCTCCTGTCAATTCAGGCATTGGCTGACGTAATTTCATCGCTTTTCCCTCCTAGTGAGCAGTAAGAGTCAAAAAGGCCTAACGAATTGTTAGACCTTTTTCTTTCGTTCTCAAAAAGAATTAAAGTGTTTTTTGACCTGGTTTCCAGTTAGCCGGACACAGTCCGCCTGTTTGAAGTGCTTGCAGCACTCGAAGCGTTTCATCAACGTCACGGCCGATGTTGTTATGGAAAACCGTTTGATATTGCAGCTCGCCTTCAGGATTGATAATAAACAATCCGCGAAGTGCAACGCCTTCTTCTTCAATTAAAACGCCATATTCACGGGATACTTCATGGTTAGTATCAGCAGCAAGCGGATATTTCAGCTGACCAAGACCATTTTCTTTGCGGTCTGTGTTGATCCACGCCAAGTGGGTATGGATTGTATCAGTTGAAACGCCGATCACTTCAGCATCAAGATCTTCGAATTCGTCATAACGGTCAGACATCGCTGTAATTTCTGTCGGACAGACAAAAGTAAAGTCCATTGGATAGAAGAAAAGAACCGTCCATTTGTCGTTTTTCATATTTTCTTCAAGACTTACTTTGCCAAATTCCTTATCTGCAAGGACTGCTTCCATTTCAAAACGAGGAGCTTGTTTACCTACCATACGTTCTGCCATATGTATCCCTCCAATTGATAGTTTGGCTTTAAAAGCCAAAGAACAAGAAAATAAAGGAAAATATTCCTTATTTCGTCAATAACCTCACGATGACTATTATATCGAACCGCATTTCCCCAGTCAATTTTTAACAAAGAATACATGTCTTTGCCTTCGACATTTTACGGTAAAAAGTTTAACATGTTCATGTATAGGGAAACAAACTTTAACATGCTGCAACACATTCAGAAAGGAAGCCCCAACATGGATTTTATTACACAGTATGATTGGGCAGGTCTTGTCACCAGTGCGGGTGTTTTACTCATTAAGCTCATCATTATGATTTGTCTCTATTTTATCGTTCGATCTGTAGGCATGAGAATTATTAAACATCTATTTGCAAAATTTGAAGCCCAAAACAGCCTGTCTATCGGACGCGCTCACACGCTCCGAAGCCTGACACTTAACGTGTTTGCTTACATATTGATTTTTATTTTTTTCGTTATGGTTCTGGACTTGTTTCATTACGACCCGAGCGCTCTTTTAGCAGGTGCGGGAATCGTAGGTCTGGCGGTCGGTTTTGGCGCCCAAGGCCTTGTCAGCGACATCGTGACAGGTTTTTTTATTCTGCTTGAAAAACAATTGGATGTCGGAGATTATATAACCGTTGCGACTTTTGACGGAATTGTGGAGCAGGTCGGTTTAAGAACAACCCAAATCCGCAGCTTTGACGGCACACTGCATTACATTCCGAACCGGAACATCACAAATGTAAGCAACCATTCTCGCGGAACGATGCAGGCGCTGGTTGATATTAAAGTCCCGGCTGAAAGAAACCTCGATGAAACCATTCACATCTTACAACATGTATGTGACGCAACGGCAGCTGCTCTTCCGCAAATAAAAGAGGGTCCTAATGTCATTGGCATTCAAGAGCTGGGAACCTCTGAAATTGTGATCAGAGTCATTGCCAAAACAGAAAATATGGAACAGTGGCGTGTCGAACGCGTGCTGAGAAAAGAAATAAAAACCGCACTCGACCGCGCTTTTCCTAAAGAAACAGAATAACAAAAGAACCGAAGCTTTTGCTTCGGTTTTTACTTTACTGAATTCTGCTTTCAACTTCGCTGCAAATTTCTTCAGCAGTCATCCCGGAAGCTGTAATGACTGGTGCTTGTGTTACTGTATCGGCAATCCCTTGCACATTGTTGTCTAGCCCTGTTACGACACAGCAGTCACAGCCTTTTGCATCTGCAGGACTTTTCATCATGACAACGTCATATCCTTTTTCTCTTAATGCAGCTTCTACATCTGATAACGACTGTTCAATTCCTATTTTTTTTGTCATAAAGAACACCTCCGTTAAATAGGGTGCTCATCATATGGCATTTTATTCTTTCCATTGTACTTAATTGGCATAAACAGAAAAATAACCTGTCATCACGTTAACCGCTGTTTCGATCGCATTTTCATCAGGATTCAGCTTTGCGTGATGGAGTCCGTGCGCGGAATCAGCGCCGAGCCAGAACATGAAACCCGGGTATTTTTTCAGCATGTAGCCAAAATCCTCTCCGGTCATCGCTTCTTTTGCTTCGATTACTTGTGCCAATTTTTGCTCAGCAACAAAAGACATAAACTCCTCTGTGAGCCCGCTTGTATTGTAAACTTGGTGATACACAGACGGATACGTCACTTTTCCTTTACAGCGGAAGCCGATTTCGATTCCCTTCACTAAATCTTCGATCCGTTCCTTTACCTGCTTCATGGATTCTTCAGAAAGCGTGCGGATTGTGCCTTCCAGGTGAGCTGTTTGCGCAATGATATTTTGCGCGGAGCCGCCCGTTATCGTACCGATAGTAATTACAGCGCTGTCCAGCGGGTCTGTGTTTCTGGAGATGATCGTTTGCAATTGAGTAACGAGTGTGCTGGCCGCTACCACCATATCTTCAGCTAAGTGCGGATAAGCGGCATGCCCCCCTTTGCCTTCCAGGTCAATGACAAGCTCTGATGTATTCGCAAAAAGCAAACCGCTTTTTGTCGCGATGGTGCCGACCGGAAGCTCTGGAGCAATATGAAGCGCAGTGATGAGATCAGGCTGCCACTTTTTTAAGACGTCGCTCTCAAGCATCGGTTCCGCTCCTCCTGGCCCTTCCTCTGCCGGCTGAAATAAAAAGAGCAGATCATGCTTAACAGGGTGATGAACAAAGTAGTCGATGATGCCCAGCGCAATCGTCATATGCAAATCATGTCCGCAGGCGTGCATGTTGCCGTGATGCTCTGATGCGAACGGCAGGCCTGTCTGCTCTTCGATTGAAAGCGCGTCAATGTCCGCTCGGTATCCGAGCATTTTGTCCGGCGCTGTTCCGTTCACTTTCACAAAAAGCCCGGTTCTCCATTTTTCAATTTCAATTCTGTCTTTCGGATATTGCTCCAAGACGTTTAATAAATATTGCTGTGTTTTGAATTCCTGAAATCCAAGCTCGGGAATACGGTGCAGATCTCTGCGGATTGCAATGAGCTCCTCTTTCTTCATTTTCATTTCCTCCTGCCTATACGAATAAGGCGTGGATATATCATCCACGCCTTTTTGATCAAACCATTCCTTACAGCTGGCGTAATTCCTGCTTGATTTCAGTTTTGCCTTTTGTTTTCTCATCGATATCTTTGATTTTTTTAGCAGGTGTTCCCGCAACAACTGTGTATGGCTCAACATCGTTCACTACGATCGCTCCCGCAGCGACAACAGCTCCTTTACCGACTGTTACACCTTCGAGTACGACAGCATTTGCACCGATCACAACGTCGTCTTCAATGACAACCGGTTTAGCGGATGGCGGCTCAATAACGCCCGCAAGCACAGAACCCGCACCGATGTGACAGTTTTTACCGACAGTAGCTCGTCCGCCAAGAACAACGTTCATATCGATCATTGTACCTTCTCCGATAACTGATCCGATATTGATAGAAGCTCCCATCATGATGACTGCGTTATCGCCGATTTCAACTTGGTCGCGGATAATCGCACCCGGCTCGATGCGCGCTTTGACATCTTTAAGATCAAGCATAGGAATCGCAGAGTTGCGGCGGTCATTTTCTACCACGTAATCTTCGATTTTGCTTTGGTTTTCTTCAATTGCTGTTTTGATTTCGCTCCATTCACCGAAAACAACACCAGTGTTTCCGTTTAGAAAAGCTTTCGCAGATTCACCGAAATTGATTCCTTCCAGCTCACCTTTTACATAAACCTTTACAGGTGTAGATTTTGTGCTATTTTGAATAAATGAAATAATTTCATTTGCGTCCATCATTTTCATATGTATAGTCCTCCTCCTGATTTTCTACCTCATTACTGTATCAAAGGAAAGATACAAAGACAAGAAAAAAAGGAAACACCCGCTCGGCAGTTTCCTTTGCATCTTTCAGACAGCACAGCCGCTTTTTCTGGCAAATTGCCTGCCGAATTCCTTTAATACTTCCTCTTCTTCCCCTTCAGGATTCATTTCAACCTTTACGGAAGGAAGCACCATTTCGCCGCCTCGTTCTTTTATTTTCTCTTCAAGCGTATCTACAGCACCGCAGAAATATTCATATGCTGTATCGCCGGAACCGAAAACGGCGCATGTTTTCCCGGTAAAGTCAAGTGCTTCCATTTCTTCGGCAAGGTCAAGAAATTCGTCAGGCAGATCACCGTCTCCCCATGTATAGGTTCCTAAGATGATATGTTCATAATCATTAAACAGCTCGGCATCATCAATATCCATCGCTTCAAATCGATCTACTTCCGCTTCCGCCTCCTGAAGCCCCTTTTCAATCAAATCAGCCATGGCTTCTGTGTTGCCTGACATCGTTGCGTAAACCAGCAAAATCTTCCCCAATTCCGTATTCCTCCTCTAATGAATCATTGCTGAAACTTCGTACGGCTGGACAAATTTACATTCATACAAGCCTGCACAAAAGAAATTTTCTCTTTGATTGGCGACTCTCCATCCATGACCTTTAATGGTATCGAACCATTTTAGCTCTCGGGCCTCAAGATCAGCCTGATAAATCCTCGAATAGCCATTTTCATCTTGAGCTGTTGTGACATAAATAATGCCATCATCCTCTGAAATATCAAGAAACGATTCTTCTTTTTTGATCATGCTGGAATGTATCGTGACTTCTTCAGCCGTTAAAATATGCTGTGCAGTGACGGCTCCGCGCTTTCCTTTTGCAGAGCCCATTGCAGCAACCAGCCATTTATCATCGAACACAAGCATGGATGCCGTCATACGGCTGTCTTCTTTTTTTACCAACCGGACAGCGCCTTGTTTGAAATCGTAAGCCCAAATCCCTCCGAAACATTCGTGTATTTGTGTACCAATATAAAGATTCCCGCCATGAAGACACAGTGAACGGATAACAGGCGGATGTTCAAATTCCGCAAAGGGTTTGGCAACCCGCCACGAAATACCGAAGTCTTCTGATACATAAATGCAATGCTTGCCATGGGCGCAAACAAATCCATCATTCCTGCCGGTAATCGACCACACTGTCGCATTTGTCGGGAAGCTCGACATCGTCCAGCTTTTCCCTTCGTCAGATGAACGAATGATCGTTCCCTTTTCACCGACACCGAATAAGTAAGGACCGATGTAACTGATGCAGTGTATTTTCGCTTTTAAACGAAAAAGCTTTTTCCAGCCTTGTTCCAAAGAATAATGAAAAATGCCTTCTCGTTTTACAGCTACAAAATAGCCAGAAAACGCCGATGCCGCAACAGCTGTCGCCCCTTTATGAAACATGGCTTTTGCCCTTGTTCGCAAAGTCTGCCCATGCAAGAAAACCTCTTGCAAATTCTCTGCAGCTTTCCACGTCATCATCCGTTTCAGGGGCAAGCTCAATTTTAAGTGTTTCTTGATAGACAGCAGCTCCCGCCTCTTGCAGCATGTCACTGAACAAATTGACAGCTTCGCAAAACTTTGGATAAGAGTAATCCCCAGAGCCGAAGCAAGCTGTTTTCAAACCGTTCAGCTGGAGATGCTGAACCTCTTCGAAAAAGTCCTCTGCTTCATAAGGTAAATCGCCATCTCCCCATGTGTAGGTGCCAATGAGCACATAATCATAAGAAGTCAGAGCTGATGCCTCCGCGTCATCCATATCGATGCAATCAATGTCTAAACCATATTCCTGCAGCGTATCTTTTATAATTCCGGCAATGTCTTCGGTATTTCCTGACATGCTGGCATATGTAATCAAGGCTTTTGCCATGTTATCACCTCATAATTGATAATGATTTTCAATATCATATGTATCACTTTAAATGATAATGATTTTCATTGTCAATATATAAATAAAAAAAGACAGCCTTGTGCTGTCTTTTCTC
The DNA here is from genome assembly GCF_054161355.1 of Bacillus sp. PK3-037. NCBI lineage: Bacteria > Bacillati > Bacillota > Bacilli > Caryophanales > Bacillaceae > Bacillus > Bacillus sp. PK3-037. The sequence continues at coordinate 2,620,322 of NZ_CP096408.1, forward strand.
TTAAAATGGGTGCTCTTGATCAAGCATCTCCTTTACAACTGAAACAAAAGCTTGAACTTGCTTCAGTTCAAAAGCAGGTTCATAGCCTAATAACCAGGTATCCCGCCCGATAGGGTTGCCTTTTACGTCTAACAGAGGCATTTTATTGACTTTGTCTTCGTTCTGAAGGGTAACAGACGGCAAAATCGCATATCCGATTCCGTGCAGCGCCATCTGTTTGCACGTTTCAATCTGATCAACCAATATAGTCTGTTTTGGTGACGTTTTAAATTTTTGATGCCACCAATGCTGAATCTCCTGAAAATAAGTGCTGTCGCTTTTAAATTGGATAAACGGCCGTTCTGTATGAGCAATATCTTCTATACAAGAGATTTCAGTGTCGACTAAATACAGGTGGTCTGTCATTAAATAGTCTTTGCGGCCTTTCCACTCGGGGTTTCCTCTAATAATGCCAATATGAACCTGATCCTCATAAAGGCTTTTCAGCATTTCGCTGCTCCAGCCGGTAATGAGCGAGACCTTTGCATTCGGATACTTTTCAACATACGTTTTTAGAACTTTAGGAAGCCAATGCTGGCCGATGATGGAGGCGACGGCAAGCTTCAGTGTGCCGTGAATTTCTCCTTCGAGCTCATCGATATTTTCTCTAATTCTATCCTGCTCTAACGTAACGTCATTCGCAAACTGAATGATTTTCTCTCCGGCCGGCGTTACCGTCAATCCTTTTTGGGATCTTAAAAATATCTTTGTCCCCCACGCCTTTTCAATGGTTTGTAAACGCTGAGATAAAGCCGGCTGGGATACAAAAAGCCGTTCCGCCGCCTTTCTCATATTTAACTCCTCAGCTAAAACTACGAGCATATGAAGCTCTTGAAGCTGCATGTCGTCCTCCTTTTTATTATCAATAAGTTTTTCTTATCTTCTATTCTAATAAAATCTTAGTTTATGATTCAAGTCCTTTTCACCCCAATTTATGTATGCGCTTTCTTTATTACTCTGCAAATATAATAAAAAATAGGCTGAGCAGCCTACTTGTTCAATGAGCGAATATGCTTATTCAATTCCTTCAAAACCACTCTTCTTGTGAAAATCCCCTCAAAGACCTGATCATCATTTTCAACGCAAACAAACCCGTTATCAATGACCATGCTGAATCCTTTGATAATTGGATCATTTATATGAAGACGCGGAATATCAGTCAGCATAACTTCCTCAACGGTAATCTGGTCAAGCTTTTCAAATTCAATTCTTTCAAGACCAAAAATGCTGTTCATGATCATATTGGTCCCGATTAAGCCGTGTAAACGATATGACGCATCCAGCACCGGGATGGCCGTGTACCCTGTTTTTGTCAGCACTAATAAAGCGTGCTCCAGGTTGTTCCCAACTTGAACGTGCGCTACTTTATCCGCCTCAATCATAAATTGTCCGACTGTTGCCTCAAGAAGCTGATCTGATTGCAAGCTTATCATGTTTTCGACCCCTTTTCATTTTCATCAACACATACATTCCCTATACTACAATAATATAAACTTTATCAGTATTTGTCGAAAAGTTTCCTTCAATAAAAAAGATACTCTTTGGAGGAGTATCAATTATAAGGTGTGCCATTAATTTTCAAATCGAAATCGGTCGTATAGCGTTACAAGTTTTTTGTAGGTGGTTCCGTCAACGTTTTTGGTTCCTGTCTCTATATCGTTGATCTCACTGCTTAAAAGCTCGATAGCATACTCATGGTTGATCAGGATATTCAGCAGAAGTTTTTGTTCTTCTTCTGTAAATCGTTCACCGATAAGACTCATTCGTAATCAGGCCCCCTGTTTTATACTGAATACCTCTGAAAGCAAGAAAACTTACTTTCAGCTCTACCGCTAGAATAAGTAATCAGAAAACAATCGTCAACCGCATAATTCGACATTTCCCTCGGCTTGCGAGCCGGAATTATTTTGTGAAACGATTTGCATAGCTGAAGGCTGTGTATGAATCCGGTTTGATTTTAGCCTCAATCCCCATTGAAGTAATGCGCCCTGTCATTTCTTGAATCAGTTCTTTTGTAAGCCCTTTTTTCCCAATATCCAAGTGAACCTCAAATGTAAGATCCGCCCCTTCGCCTGTAAAAGGCAGGAGCAGATCGGTAATATCCATCAAGTGTCCATCCAGAATATAGGCGGCTGTTTCTTGACTGTACGCCGTTTCTAACGAAATCTTTTCACGAAGGCTATGTATGGGTCTGTCGACTGCGTGGTTTTTCAAGCAGCCCCAAGCTCCCTTGCCTGTACGATGCAAATGTAATGCAGTAATAAACTTTGTGTAATCACGATAAACCTGTGAATCAGTTCCGATCGATAACACATATGAAGAACGGGGATCCCTTCGAATAAAGGCTTTAAGCCGCTCCATCACATCTTGAAAGGTCATCTGTGCTTCTGAAAGATTATAAAACAGAAAAGAATCGGCCATGACGACACTCCTTTTCAAGGATTTACAACCATGAAACAAGTATGCTCCTTACCGTTTATTTCGATTACATGCTGCAACGAAAGCTTGTTTCCCCTATATCAAGAGTCTTACTGCAGAAGTTCAAAGATTTCGATTGAAACCATGTCGATATTATCAAACGGATATGTGTTCGGCTTTTCACCTTTTTGGAAAACCGTCAGTTCAAACGTTTGATTTTTTTCGAAATATTTAACACTGCATATTTTCTCACCATTTACTTCGAAGTAGCGCTGCATTGGCTCGTTAGCCGCTTCCGCCGTTTCTTGCAGACTTTGCAGCCGTGTGATGATACCCATTAATTGTGACATTCTAAAAAAAGACTCCTTTCAAAAAACAACTTCAAATCAACAAGTATTTATTATAATACAAGTTCTATTGAGCATCATACCATAAAGTCGGACAGGATGGCATTTTCCCTGCTGAATTTAAGAAAAGAAAAAAAGTGAAAAAACTATTTTTACGTAGTTTGAGGCTTTTTTTGGAATGTCATACACACAATTATGATTTTTTTGATATTCCGGCAGAATCCAACAGCCTTTTTGCAATTTCGTCAAAATCCTCTTTTGAAATCCCGGGAGCAAATTCCTCCGGCACTTCTCTGAAATCAGGAACGGCCGCTCCCTGAGGGCTTCCCTCAATGACATGAAGCTCACTGCCGTCTATCGGATGCTCACCTTTCCAGATTTTATTGATATCCTTGTAATCCGTATCACTGAATGTATACAGCTTTGTATGAATTCCCTGCTCTTCGAATTTTCTGGCTGTATCAAAATGTTTATTATCAAGATTCGGGATCGGAAGCATTTTGCCGATATTTACGCCGGTCGCAATCTCAAGCGCTTTGGCATACGCCACGATATGAACGCCGCCGCGCACGAGCAAATAACCGATCATTTCTCTGGCCACCGGGTGATCAGTCATTTCATACACTCTCATTTTGTGAGTTCGGGCGCCGCATTCCAGGAAAAAGTTATGGAGCAAATCCAGCACCAGATTTCCGCTGTTAAACACATTTTCACCGGTCCAGGCTTTCCCCATCGAATCAAACGGATAAGACGTTTGAGCCGTTTCAATAAAATGCTGGGAATTTCGTTTATTTTTTGCATCTCTCATCGGTGTAACGTCGGGATCACCTTTAAATGTCGAACCTGTCAGCATTAAAGATATCGTATTAGACACAAGCTCAACATGGCCGAATTCTTCAGCGGTAATGCTTGATACGAGATCGTAAAACGGTTTTAATTTTTTCTTGCTGCGAAAGTTAAAGGACTGGAACATATAATTATTGAGAGTGGACATTTCACCAAATTTGCCGCCTAACAGCTCTTGAACCGCCGCTGCCGCATTTGGGTCAGGATGTTCTGGGGTTGGAAGGTCAATAAGCAGTCTGTTGCTCCTTTTGAACATGTTTGTACCTCCTAGTGCCGTTGTTTACCACTAATAAGGTTTATTGTTTCTATGGATTGTCTTATGCGTTGACAAATAAAAAACTTGGCGGGGGTAGCGCCAAGCTTTTCGGATCTTGATCTGATAGAGGGGTTGGGGAACAGAGAGTAGCTTCTCTCTATAATTAAATGATAATGATTCTCAGTATCAATGTCAATCGTTTTTTGATATTTTTTTCAATTCATAAAAAAAAACGGCTCTTCAGCCGTTTAAATCAATCCATCCTGCTCATATAAATAAGAATACGGCAGGTCTATAAATAAATATATTTGATCATCCATCGGATATGAAAACGTTCTGATCATTTCGCCTGTTTCCAAATCGCTGTACAAATCACTGAAAAACCCTTTTCTGAGGTTTCTCATTCTCATGATGTTCTCCAGAAAATAAGGACGCCAGCTCCAGTTCTTCTCCGTATACTCCGGCTGGTAAATCCATTCTCCGTCTTGTTTAAACACATTTCCAGTCAGCTGATCGCCTTCTTCATCACAGATATAAATTCTAAAGCTGCAATCCGTCAGCTCTTCCGCCAGCTTTTTAATAAAATCATCATCCGGAGACTGACTGTTTTTTCGCAATGATGTAACAGCCTGGTGCACCCGTTTGTAAAACTGTTCAGAGTGCTCATAGACGGTTTCTAGTTTCTTTTTCTCATGTGTGATAAATTGGTGAAATTCAGCCTTAAGTCTTCGCTTCAATACATCTCTCTCTAAAAACGTTTCTGACGGGGACACTAAATAATAGCCCTGAAAATAGCGGCCGCCGTTTCTCCATGCGTATTGAAGCTGAAAATTCGCCTCAATATCTTCGTAAAGCAGCGCCGCACCGATTTTTCTTGCTAATAATGAAATGCTGTACAGCACATGCTCATAAGACGGAGATGGCTGTGAGATTTTCAGCGCCTGTAAATCGATTTTTAACAAATCTGGCGATAGCAGCGCAATTCTGTCCAGATTGCTGCTTTCTTTTCCGATATTATCAACTGCAATTTTGATTCCGTATGTACGATAGTAGGCAAGCATATGGTAAAGCTGCTCAATATCCCCTTCAAAATTGTGCTCCGTAATTTCAAGCACGAAACGATGAAGTTCGATCCCTCTCGCTTCATATTCTTTCAGAAGCTCAAGAAAGCTTTCGCCGTGATCAAGCATTAAAAGATTGGCATCCTGATTCATAAAAATCAGCAGATCAGAATCCGCTTCTAAAAAGCGGTCTAGAGCCTGGCGGATAATTCTGTTATCAACCTCTAATTTATATTCTTCGGGTATCCCCGCATCTAAAAAAAAGGGTCCGAGACTTTGAATTTCTGAATCTGCCAATATACGTCCCAGCACCTCATACCCGACGATTTTCTGCTCCTCGGCACTGAAAATCGCCTGGTAATATGGGAGGACATCATCAATGTTCGTTAAAATATCAAGTGGATCCAACATGTTATCACCTGCTTCTCTATCTTTGTCTGATTATACCACATTGAATCCAAAGATTAATATGCTTTAAAACGGATAAGGATTCAGCCATTGCCCCCCATCCAGAGTGACACATTCCCCATTCATATAGGAAGCTTCATCAGAAAGCATAAACGCGGCCAAAGCGGCGATTTCCTCGGGTGTGCCAAGCCGGCCGAGCGGCACACTGTTCATCGTGCGGGCCTTCTCTTTTTCCGATTCAAAAAGCTTCTCCGCACCGCCTGTTCGTTCAATTGGACCGGGTGCAATCGCGTTTGTGCGGATTCCGTATTGACTGCCCCACTCTACGGCAAGAGTTCTAGTGAGCGACAATACACCAGCTTTTGCCGCAGCGGAATGAACAACCCCCGCTCCCGCTCCCCACGCATATGTGGCGGCCATATTTAGAATAACACCCCTCTGCTGATGCTCAATCCAGTGCCTGGCTGCGGCTTGGCTGCAAAAAAACGTACCATTTAATACAATCTCAATTACCGCTTTCCATCCATTGGGCGTGAGCTTTTCTGCCGGGCAAATAAAATTGCCGGCCGCATTATTAATAAGTGCATCAAGACGCCCAAACACATGTAACGCTTCTGCAACCATTTGTGCTGCCCCAGAATCAGAACGGACATCCATTTGAAAACAGGCAACTTGGCCCTCAAAGGTTTCAATTTCTTTTTTTGTTTCTTCAAGTGCTTCATGGTTCCGCCCTGTTATCATGACGTTCCAGCCCGATTCGGCCTGTTTTTTTGCCATTGCTTTACCCATGCCGCTTGACCCGCCGGTAATAATAACAACCTTTTTTTCCATTGTATGATCCCTCCTGTTATGAATGAGTATTCATTCAATATTATTCTATCATTATATGCCAGCTGCTGTCAGCACATGCTGAGATGAGATTTTTTCAAGTTACAGGTGATATAATAGAAAAACTCTACTAAAGGTTGGTTTGAAATGAAAAAGATGTCCAGAAGACAATTTTTAAAAGGAACGCTCGGCGTTTTTGCGGCCGGGGTTTTAACGGCCAGCGGGGGATATGGCTATGCCCGCTATCTGGAACCGCATATGATTGAGACTACTAAACACACGATTAAAAGCTCTCTCATTCCCCATGGATTTGACGGTTTTAAAATCGTGCAGTTCAGTGATACACATTTAAGCGATTATTTTACGCTTGAAGACTTTAGAACTGTCATCCTGACGATCAATGAAACTAAGCCTGATTTAATTGTTTTTACCGGGGATATTATCGATAACCCTGATACGTATCAACATTATCAGGCAGTGATTCCTTTTTTGAGAAAGCTGCAAGCACCCTTCGGCAAGTTTTGTGTTTACGGCAATCATGATCACGGCGGCTATGGAACCGATGCTTATAAAAGCCTGATGTCATCAGGAGGTTTTACGGTATTCCGCAACGCCTATCATAAATTGACGCTCACAGACGGCAGCGAAATTGAGATCGCTGCGCTCGATGATTTAATGTTCGGCAAGCCCGATTATGAAGGCACCCTATCGAAACTAAGCGAAAGGCTTTTTTCCATTTTGCTCGTCCATGAGCCTGATGCTGCCTTGAATACAAAAACATATCCTGTCAATCTGCAGCTATCCGGACACACACACGGCGGGCAGATCCAGCTGCCCTTCTACGGACCGCTTATTACGCCTCCGTACGGAAAAGTCTATACCGAAGGAATGTACCAAACAGGCGACACTCATATTTATGTGAACCGCGGCCTCGGGATGACGAGACTGCCTTTGCGATTTCTGGCTAAACCTGAAATCACAGTCTTTACATTAAAAAGCACAACTTAATGTAGCAGAATGGGTTCCTCATCAATACTTATAAATAAAAAAGAGAGGATGAGGAAACTGCTTACGTACCAGATTAAACAAGGCGATACACACACCAGCATCGCGGCCGATTTCAGAACCAGCACCGCGGCTTTGATCCAAGCCAACCCTTCGCTGCAATCAGGAGTTATCGCCGGACAGCGCATTGTCATCCCCGGTCTGCCGGACCCAAATACGATCCCATATCATATTGCAGTCTCTATTGGGGCTAAAACCCTTACTTTGTACCAAAATCAGCAGGTAATAAAAACTTATCCGATCGCCGTCGGTAAAATACTGACACAAACACCAACTGGCGAGTTCTACATTATTAACCGCCAACGCAATCCCGGCGGCCCATTTGGCGCTTATTGGCTGAGCCTTTCAAGGCAGCACTATGGAATACACGGAACGAATAATCCCGCTTCGATTGGCAAGGCTGTGTCTAAAGGCTGTATCCGAATGCATAACAAAGATGTTCTAGAACTTGCTTCAATTGTGCCAAACGGAACAAGAGTCATGATTAACCGGTAATGTTTTCTTATTTGTTTCAAAAACAGGCGGTTTATAATATGATAAAGTGGGACCTTTAGGGTAAGGAGCGTTTTTATGGATATATTTAAAAATCGTAATTTTGTTCGTCTATTTTTCGCAGCACTCGCTTCTCAAATGGGCACGACAGTAGGCAACATGGCATTTGCTTTTTTCTTGCTGGACCGCTTCAGCAGCCAGCCTTCTTACACAACCTTGGCTGAACTGATGTATTCCCTTCCTACAGTATTTGTGTTTTTGCTTGTGGGAGTCGTTGCGGACCGGTTTGACAGAAAAAAAGTCGCGGAAAACTGTGATTGGATCAGAGCCGCCCTGACTGTCGTACTTTTTTTCACTTTATTTACCGGCAATATTCCTCTTGTTTTCTGTATTTTGTTTGTCAGAAGCGCTGTAACCAAGTTTTTCTTTCCTGCAGAAAACAGTTTAGTACAAGCCATCCTGCCGAAGGAGCATTATGCGAAAGCGGCCGGGCTTAATCAGATGCTTTTTAGTATCTTTATGGTATTTGGCGTTGGAATCGGTGCTTTTATGTATAACACAATCGGAATTCATGGAGCGATTATTCTTGATTTTGTCAGCTTTATTATTTCCGGCCTGCTTATCCGCACCTGCCGGATTCCGAAAGAAGCCAGACAGCCGAACGGCACATTTAACTGGAGACAAGCTTCCGTCAAGGATTCGATAAACGATTTTAAGGAAGGCATTGTCTACATTTTAAAAAACAAGCTGCTGGCCTCTCTTATTTTCGGTTTCTTTGTTTTTGGTTTTGTGAACGGAGGATTTGCTGTATTGCCAATGTTTACAATGAAGTATGGACTGGCACCCGACCGTTATGAATGGCATACATCCGTATTTACAATCGCAATCGGGTTTGGGCTTTTGGCAGGAAGTGTGATCGGCACGTTAATCTCTAAAAAAGTGAAGCCTCACTTTTTAATGTCGGTGCCGATTTTAATTGCAGGCTTGCTGATTTTTGTCCTTGGCTACACCAAAGTTTTATGGGTGTACTACGCGACTACTTTTGTACTGGGGATGTGCATCGGTCCGGTAAACATCGCCATTGGGGGATGGATGCCTAAGATTGTCCATCCTAAGCTGATGGGACGTGTAAGCGGCTGGCAAGATCCTTTTATGATGTTTGCGCAGTCTTTGACACTTGGCTTAGTGGCGCTGTTATTCCCTAAGTTCGTATCAAACATCGATTATCTGTATTACGGCATGGGCGTTTTCATCCTGGCTGTTTTCATTTTCTATTTTGTCGCACTGCCAAAATACAGTGCGCAGGCTGTAGAAGTGAATGTACAGGAAACATTTCAGGCTCAGCCGAAAAAGAAAGCAAAATCTGTATAATATAAGTTGAAAATGCGCTTTTTTTCCATATAAAAAGCGCATTTTTGCATTCAATATTTGCATTTCAACCTTAAAAAAGTATAATCTAATCATAAGAAATTTGATAAGAGCAAAGGAGAGAAATAATGGACGACCATGCATACTCGAAAGATCTGCAGCCAACCGTAGAAAATCTTTCAAAAGCAGTTTACACTGTGAACCGCCATGCAAAAACCGCCCCCAACCCTAAATACCTATATCTGCTGAAAAAACGGGCTTTGCAAAAGCTTGTCAAAGAAGGTAAAGGAAAGAAAATAGGGCTTCATTTTTCAAAAAATCCAAGGTTCAGCCAACAGCAATCGGACGTGCTTATCTCAATCGGAGACTACTATTTTCACATGCCTCCAACTAAAGAAGACTTCGAACATCTTCCGCATTTAGGTACACTTAATCAGTCGTACCGAAATCCAAAAGCTCAAATGTCTTTAACAAAAGCAAAACACCTATTGCAACAATACGTCGGCATGAAAGAAAAGCCGCTTGTGACGAATCGCCAGCAGCCCGCTTATCATAAGCCTGTCTTTAAGAAACTCGGCGAGAGTTATTTTTAATAAAAAAAGCCGATGCCACTTATGGCATCCGGCTTTTTTTATTAATCGATCACATACGTATCCACTTTTTTAATCAGATCGCTGATTTCCGGCTTGCTGATTTGCTCATCGGCGCCGACTACTTCTCCCCGGTGACGCAAATCATCTGTAATTAACGATGAGAAAATCATTATCGGCACATCAGAACTCTTCGGATTGTCTTTAAGCAGCTTTGTCAGCCTGTGTCCGTCCATTTTCGGCATTTCAATATCACTGATGATCATATCGATTTGTTCTGTTAAATCATCGCCGCTTTCGGTAAGGTTCATGATATAGTCATATGCATCTTTTCCATTCTCAAACGCTGTAATATTGTTGTATCCAGCTTCGGTTAATTCATCTTTTAAAAGGCGCATCAGAAGCGGTGAGTCTTCTACAATGATAAGCTTTTTATCAGTTCTTCTTTCATCAAAGCCCTCGGTATGCATATTGTACGTATCAACACCTGAGTCTGATTCGATATCATAGATGATTTTTTCATAATCAGGCAAAAAGATCATCGTTTCTTCCAGTTTGATTATGCCTGTGAGGTGCCGCTCCATTCCTTGATTTAAGGAAGTCGGTTTTTCAATCGCTTCCCATGAAACTCTGTGAATTTGAGAAACAGACCCGACATGGAAAACAATTTTTCGCTTATTAAATTCGGTTACGATATACTTCTCGTCTTTTGATCCCTCAGGCTCCACCCCGAAAAAGGAAAACAGGCTGATGACTGGGAGAATTTCTCCTCTTAGTTTAATCATTCCTTCTACATGCTGGTGGGAGTGAGGCACTGATGTGACCTCGACAGGCTGAATAATCTCTCTCACTTTCATGACGTTAATGCCGAAAGCATTGCCACCAACGCCAAACTTCACAATTTCTAATTCATTTGTACCAGAATCCAATAAAATTTCGTATTGTTGTAACGACAATTCAATCCCTCGCTATTCGCATTCAGTATTGTACTGTATATATCGGCGAAAATTATTAAAAATGAATGGTGAGGCTCTTCAAAATCCTATTCTGGCGACAGTTATGCTGATAACCTTAAAAAAAGAAACTTTTTTCCTAATGACCATTGACTTTCCAACTGACAGTGATAAAATAGTCAAGGATTTTTCCAAAGAAGGGTGTAAATAATGGGTACTTTAGTAATATTTAAAGAAAATGAAATGACTGTTTTAGAGGATATCAGTGAAGAGACTTATCTTCATATGAAGAAAGAATCTGCTGATCTTCAAGAAGAGCATCCCCCGTACATGATTTGGCACGAAGACCTTCATTTTGATTATGGTTATTGATGAAATTGGCACATATAAACAATAATAGAACATGATACAATAAAGACAATCAAATCGCTGGTTGTCTTCTTTTTTTTCTGAGAAGGAAGGTATGTTTAGAAAATAGGCGCATACAATCGAAATATATCGGTTAAAAAGGTGACAAATGGCCAGCTAGTGGTAAAATAGGAGAAACTCATTATATATATTAAGGTGATGAATTATGGAACATTTGCTGAATCCGAAAGCCAGAGAGATTGAAATTTCAGGAATACGCAAATTCTCAAATCTTGTATCTCAACACGAAAATGTCATTTCACTTACGATCGGCCAGCCTGATTTTTTCACGCCGCATCACGTGAAAGCTGCCGCAAAAAAAGCCATTGATGACAACGTTACGTCATACACTCCAAATGCCGGCTACCTGGAATTGAGACAAGCTGTTCAGCTTTATATGAAGAAAAAAGCGGACTTCAACTATGAAGCTGAAAGTGAAATAATGATCACAACAGGAGCGAGCCAAGCCATTGATGCAGCATTCCGCACCATTCTGTCTCCCGGCGATGAAGTCATTATGCCAGGTCCGATATACCCGGGTTATGAACCAATTATCAATTTATGCGGCGCCAAGCCTGTCATTGTTGACACGACGTCTCACGGGTTTAAGCTCACAGCCCGGCTGATTGAAGAAGCTCTGACTCCCAATACCAAGTGTGTCGTGCTTCCTTATCCGTCAAACCCTACCGGTGTGACATTATCTGAAGAAGAGCTGAAAAGCATCGCGGCTCTATTAAAAGGCAGAAATGTCTTCGTATTGTCAGACGAAATATACAGCGAATTAACATATGACAGACCGCACCATTCGATTGCAACACATTTGCGGGATCAAACCATTGTCATTAACGGCTTGTCAAAGTCCCACAGCATGACGGGATGGAGAATCGGATTTTTATTCGCTCCGAAAGACATAGCAAAACACATTTTAAAGGTTCATCAATACAATGTGTCATGTGCGTCCTCTATTTCTCAGAAGGCAGCGCTTGAAGCTGTGACTAACGGATTTGACGACGCTCTGATCATGAGAGAGCAGTACAAAAAACGGCTGGATTATGTGTATGACCGCCTCGTGTCTATGGGACTTGATGTCGTAAAACCGTCTGGCGCATTTTATATTTTTCCTTCTATTAAATCCTTTGGGATGTCTTCGTTTGACTTTAGTATGGCTCTTTTGGAGGATGCTGGTGTGGCGCTTGTGCCCGGCAGCTCGTTCTCAGCGTTTGGTGAAGGATATGTAAGGCTGTCTTTTGCATACTCGCTGGACACATTAAGAGAAGGATTAGATCGTTTAGAATTATTTGTACTAAAGAAAAGGGAATCGATGCAGACGATATAAACAACGGCGTTTAAGCCGTTGTTTTATTTTTTTGGAAATGAGATTTTAAACGCTGTGCCTTTATCCGGCTGGCTGTCTACATGGATAACGCCTTGATGATTCTCAATGATATTAAATGTTACCATCAGCCCGAGCCCTGTTCCCTTTTCTTTTGTCGTTAAAAATGGTTCTCCAATACGGTTGAGCACCTTTTCAGGTATGCCCTCCCCTTCGTCCTTGACGGTAACATGAACAGAATGCTTATCCTCTGTTACGATAATGTCTACAGTGCCTCCGTCAGGCATAGATTCTACTGCATTTTTTATTAAATTAATAAATACCTGCTTCAGCTGATTTTGGTCCCCGTTTATATAAATGCTGTCTTTCTCATAACGGGTTCTGATAAAAATCCCGTTTAAATTCGCCTGGGTTTCCAGCAGCGCAGAGACTTCACCAATTAGTTTTTTCAAGTTCAAATGCTTTTTCACGGCATTCTGCTGGGGCTTCGCCAGCATCAGCAGTTCACTGAGTATTAATTCAATTCGGCTGAGCTCAGAGAATACAATGTCAAAATAATGTTCATTTCCTTCCATCGTCGGTTTCATCAGCTGTAAAAACCCTTTGATCGCGGTCAGCGGATTGCGGATCTCATGCGCGATTCCCGCTGCGAGCTGTCCTGCGATAGATAACTTTTCTGATTTAAGCATGAGTTCCTCTGTTTGTTTTCTCTCAGAAATATCACGCAAAATGACTTGGACAGCCGCTTCACCGAAAAAGGTCGTCGGAATGCAGACCATCTCCGTGTAGATGACCCTGTTCTGAAAGGTAAACCATGATTGTTTAACGATTTCCGATTCTGTTTTTTGCTCGGCAATGTTTTGGATTCTCTCTTTCACGTCCTCATGATCGCAAGGGTGGAGCTGATCGTATATATTTTTGCCGATTAAATCCTCATAGGTAGCCGCTTCAAACAGCGAAATTCCCGACTCATTCATAAACACCCATTTCCCATTATGAATCACAGCAATAGTATCGATTGAATTTTGAATCAGCAGCTGATATCGTTCACGGCTTTTTTGCAGGATGGTTTGAAATTTTTTCCTTGAAGAGATATCGATTAGCAGAAGCAGTTCAGCCTGCTGGTTTTTGTAGACGGTCGGGGACGCTTTCACTTCTAAATGAACAGGTGTGCCATCAAGCCTTTTCCACGTCTGTTCAATCATTCCGACTTCCATTCCTTTTTGCATTCGTATAATTCTGTTTTTCACGATATCATGATACTCTTCCTCAATAAATTCATAGGACCATTTGCCAATAACAGCATCCTTGCTTTTTGCTCCCAGCATGGAAAGCATCGCGCTGTTCACATAGACGATTTTGCCGCTGACACTGATGCATAGCGGGCTTGGAAGATTTTCAACTAGCCGCTCAAAATCATCCGTTTTATATGTAGTTGATTCCGGGTTCGCAGGCTCAATTTCATGTTTTTCGCAGGTAAGAGGCTGATGCCCGGACTCTTCTTCGAGAATCTTCATTTTCAAAATGATTTCCCGTTCCGTCCGCTCAGCTCTCGTCGTCACAATTTCTACTGCAGCCTCCACCCATACAATCGTATGATCTTTTTTAATGAAACGAAAGGTGCACGGCATCAGATGATGTTCATTATAAAAATAGCTTTCAACTAAAAATTGGTCTTCCTCATGCAGAAATGTCTTGAGGAATGATCCGATCATTTCTCCCTGGAGATAACCCAGATACAGTTTGGAGTTGGCTGATATATAAATGATGCGTCCATTAGAAGCCAAGACTGCATGAATATCGGTTTTCGTTTGAAATGGCTTAACATACTGCGTATCCTGTTCCACAGAATCCCTCCTTTGCATGATCATCATGTTCGACATTTACACATTGACTTTTACCTAGTATGATTCGCTAGAAAATGAGTATTCTCCTTCTATTCTTATAGTGATCTCTAATTTTTGAGGAAAAGAAAGGGCACACAATCTGTCAGATGTGCACCCTGTTTTTTATTTTTCGCTATTTTTCTTTTCGAGCTCTGCGTAAGCGTGTATGGCTCTTTTGGCAATAATTTTATTGATCTTATCATCATCATCTACTGATGGAACAACAACACTAAAGGCCACTTTTGGATTTTTCGACGGGTAATAGCCGACAAAAGTCAGATTGTATGTTTTTTTCCCCCACCAGTTCCGATTCGTGCCGTAGTAAAATGTTTCTGCTGTTCCAGTTTTTCCCGATACATCTTCTGTAAAAGTATTTTTAGCTGTTCCTGAAGAGGTTACTAATTTCATACCTGTTTGCACTTGCTGTAAATCACTTTGGGAATTATTGATCTTATTCAGCACTTTAGGTTTCCTTTGCTCGATTGCATTACCGAGTTCATCTTTTTTGCCTGGCTCATGTATGCTTGTGACGATTCTAGGCTGTACACGGTATCCTCCGTTTGCAATCACAGAAATGTACTGCGCCATCTGAAGCGGTGTGTATGTATCATATTGACCGATGGCCAAGTCTAAAATTAAGCCCCCTACAACATCAGGTGTCGTTTGCATTCCTGCAGATTCCTGCGGCAGGTCAACACCTGTCTTGACTCCAAGGCCAAACTGGCTGTAGTAATTTCTCATTTTGAGCAGATCCTTCTGATCAGCAGGAAGCGATCCATGCGGCTTATACGTTACCCCAGCTATATGCATAGCAACATTAAACATATATACGTTTGAACTTTTTTGCAAAGCCGTTAATTCATTGATGGTTCCCATATTTGTGTAAGATTTTTTTATGAGGTTCGTTCCTAAATGCATCGGCGCATCATGGAAATATTTATAATGCGGGATACCATCTTGATAGCCGGCGAGAACGGTTGCACCCTTAACTGCTGATCCCATTTCATATTGGGTTGTAAAAGCACCGATCGCATAGTCTTGAATTTTATTCGTTGCTAAATCTATCTTTTTTCCTGCCATCGACAAAATATCGCCGTTATTCGGATCCATCATCACAACAAAGGCCCGGTCAAGCATATAGTTTCCGCGCGCGCGGCTATTTCTCACTTCTTCTTCAACAATCTTTTCTACCTTTGCCTGCAGCTCCATGTCAAATGAAAGCCGTAGATCAAAGCCCCTGCTGCCTTTGTCGATTGTTTTCTGGCTGACGACATTTCCTTTATTGTCTTCCACGTATTCCACTTTTTCTTTATGAGAATTTAAATAGTCCTCATATTGATACTCCAAATAACTTTTGCCGACTCTGTCATTACTCGCATAGCCTCTCGTAACATAAAAGTCTTTCCGGTCGCTGAGCAGCCCTTGATCAGGTGTTGTGACACCTCCAAAAACGGAATAAAGTGTTTTGTCATAAGGGTATTTTCGTGTCCAATCGTTTACGACATCTATCCCCGGCAGCTCTTCTAAATGCTCAGATACAATAGAAATTTCATCATATGTTAAATCATTTTTCGGTCTTTGCGAGGAGTTTTTCTTTTCATCAAGCAATGATCCGTTTTTGCCGTTGCCGTTGCTGTCATTTGGGTCCATCGCTTTTACAATCTGAGGTTCATACGCATTCCCGCTTGAAAATCTTGTGTATATGGCCGCTGTTTGCATTTCTTCGTCATCCCGCTGGATGGCCTTCAATTCTTCAGCCGGGACGCGTTCAACTTGAAGCTTGTAAGCCTGTGTCCCCTTCAGATTGCTTTCAGATTCCTTTAACAGGCCGAGAGCTTTTTTTGGATGAGAAGCGAGCCAGTAATCACGTAAATCTCTATCCTTTAAAAATTCGGTATCAATATCGATCAAAGCGGCAAGCCGTTTAGCTGTTTTGATTTTGTCCTCAGTTTTTGTGCTCGATGTTGAGACATACACAATTTCCGGCACGCTCTGGTTATCAACAGCCACTTTCTCGTTTCTGTCATACATCTTCCCCCGAGGCGCTGGATAATACGCTGTCTTCGCATTAGCTCTCTTAGCGTTTTCTTCATGCTGTTCGCCTTCGACAATCTGAACAACACCAAGCTTAAAGATTAATGCAGTAAATAGAACAAAGACCGCCAGGAAATACAGATTCATTCTGATTGCTCTGTTTCCTTTGCGCTTTTTCTTTGGTTCACGTCCTATTTCAGTCACTTCTGGTTACCCCTCTCAAATCATTCAATATATTTACATATACTGTTTTTAATTGTAACACCTTTGTAATAGTTGTTACAGCGAAAAGTGATAAAAAAAGTTGTCAATATTGAAATACATTAAAATATAACTAACGATTCAAAAAATAGGAAGTTATGTAACTGTGAGATAAAGTCCCTACATACGCGTTACTCGCTTGTCATCAGCGGTTCAGCGCGTTTTGATTACAAAAATGACAATCGCCATTTGTCAAAGGAAAGTGATGGATTCTTTATGACAAAAAAGCTATGTTATGATTTTTTTGTAGAAAACAAACAACTCTAGGAGGTTACGAACTAATGAAAAAAGCATTTATTTTATCTGCTGCCGCTGCGGTGGGATTATTCACATTCGGAGGCGTACAGCAAGCATCAGCGAAAGAACTCTCCTGCCAGCCTGTGGTAACGGTCAAAACGGGGAACACAGTGCAAAACCTTACACTTAAGGATGTAGTGAAAAAGCTACATATTAAAACAAATATAAAAACACTAAACGCGGCTAACGAAAAAGATCTCGAGAAGCTTCTTCAAAAGCACGCGAAACAGTCCAACATGAAGATTCAGGATGTTCAAAAGCCGGAAGCTGCAAAGCCAGCCCAAAAGGCTCCTGAAAAAGCCGCTGCTGATAAAAGCACTGCTGCTAAAGCACCGGCTACTGCTGAAAAAACAAGCAATAATACAACAACAGCTGCACCTTCATCTGTAAGTGCATATGAGAAAAAAGTTGTTGAGCTGACGAATGCAGAAAGACAAAAACAAGGTTTAAAACCGCTTCAAATTGATGAAACATTAAGCAAATCTGCACATGCAAAATCACAGGATATGAAAGACAAGAACTATTTTGATCACCAAAGCCCAACGTACGGCTCACCGTTTGATATGATGAAATCTTTCGGAATCAGCTACAAAACAGCTGGTGAAAACATTGCTAAAGGGCAAAAAACACCTGAAGAAGTAGTAAAAGCTTGGATGAACAGTGAGGGCCACAGAAAAAACATTCTTAACCCTAACTTCACACACATCGGTGTCGGTTATGTTGAATCCGGCAGCTACTGGACACAGCAATTCATCGGAAAATAATAAAAAAGAGATTGCCTGTTTTGGACAGGCAATCTCTTTTTATTTTACCCAAAGCTTATATATACTTTGGGTTCCGCTGTTTTCTTCTCCTTGTGCGGCAAGTTGGTCATATAATGATTTCGCAAGCGACAAGCCTGGCATTTCTTCACCCATTAATTCAGCTTCCTCTAAAGCAATTCCCATATCTTTGATAAAATGCTTTACATAAAATCCTGGTTCGAAATCACCTTTCAGCATACGCGGGGCAAGATTTGACAATGACCAGCTTCCTGCCGCTCCAGTTGTAATGCTCTTCAGGACATTTTCCGGCTGAAGGCCTGATTTTTGGGCATAAGCCATCGCTTCGGCTACACCGATCATACCTGCCGCAATCGCGATTTGATTACACATCTTTGTGTGCTGCCCGCTTCCTGCCGGCCCTTGATATTGAATATTCTCTCCCATTAAAGTGAAGATGGGCAGGCAAGCTTCAAACGCTTCTTTTTCTCCTCCGACCATAATCGCCAGTGTTCCGTTTTGCGCGCCGATGTCACCTCCTGAAACAGGTGCGTCTAAGGCAAATAATGATTTTTCTTTGGCTGCCTCCGCAATTTTTTTGGCTAACGACGGTTTGGAAGTCGTCATATCAATGAGATACGCGCCTTTTTAGCATTTTCAATAATTCCGCTGCTGCCGAAATACACTTCTTCCACATCACTGGGATAGCCTACCATTGTAATCATGATATCCGCTTCTTTCGATAGATCTTTTACAGTGTCTTTCCACACCGCGCCTTTGTCCAGTATGCTGTCCGCTTTTGCTTTTGTCCGGGTATACACCAATACGTGATGTCCATCTTTAAGGATATGTGAAGCCATACTGTTTCCCATTACTCCAAGACCGATAAAACCGACTGTTTTTTTCAAGAAAATTCCCCCAGACGTTAGATTTCATTTAGTTAAAATTTATCATTTTTTAGACTACCATATCTAGTAATCATATAGTAGCGTCTAAAAAATAAAAAAACCCAAAACTTGAAAAAGTCCTGGGTATCCAATGATGAATTATAATGTGAATTTAGCAATAGCGTTCATAAGCTCTTGGCTTGCATGTTTTAATGTATCAGTTGAGTGTTTGACTTTCTCAAGCGTGATCAGCTGTTCATCGGTTGAGGCGTTGACTTCCTCCGCTGCAGCAGCCGATTCCTGTGATATAGCTGAGATGCTTTGAATCGCTTCAGAAATGGCAAGCTGTTCTTCACTCATTCTTTGTATTTCTTCGTAAATTTGATCAATACCTTGAACAAGTGACTGCATTTCCGCGGTGATGGTGTTTAATACTTCGCCAGTCTCATGAATTGCGCTGTTTTGTTCATCATTCATTTTACTTGCTTCAACCATTGCATGAGAAGCCTCTTTTGTTTCAAGCTGAATCAACTTCACTGTCTCACTGATATGCTTGGTGGAAAGCGCCGACTGCTCGGCAAGCTTCCGCACCTCTTCAGCCACGACTGCAAATCCGCGTCCGCTTTCACCGGCTCTGGCTGCTTCAATACTGGCATTTAAGGCAAGTAAATTGGTTTGATCCGAAATATTTGAAATCGCAGTAACCACTTCTTCTATATTCTTCGTTTGATTTTCTAAATCCAGCAGCATCGTTTCGACTTTCTTTGTTTCCGTATTGGCTTCGTTTGATTTCATCAGCAGCTGGCCGAGCGCGTCAAGCCCTTTATAGCTTGCATCCTCTGAGGATTTTGAACGTGCTTTCATGCCGCCTGCCTGATCAGCAATTCGTCTGATTTTAGCAGACAGGTTTTCTGATTTTTCGTTAATGGTCTCAACTTCTGAAGCCTGTTCCGTTGCCCCTGCTGCCACTTCTTCGATCGCTTTCGCAATTTGTCCGCTCGTTTCATTGGTTTCAGCGGAGACAGCTGTTAATTGTTCAGAGGTGTCAGACACTTTTCCTGAAGAATGTCTGACTTGTTCCACCATTTCCTTCATGTTTTCAACCATCTGATTAAAGTCTCTTGTTAACATGCCGACTTCATCCTTGGTCTTTGACTCTGCATGCACTGTCAAATCGCCTGCAGAGACGGCCTTTGTTTTTGCAATCAGCTGCTGGATCGGCCCGGTTATTGTTTTGGCGAGGAAGTAGCTGAGAATAATCGTCACCGCCAGCGCGATGAGTGAGATGAAAAGGTTCGCCCGATTCATTTTATCTGAAATCCACATTAATTTATTTGTGTCAAATTGTGTTCCGACTTTCCAGCCCGTTTCTCCAACCGTTTGATACACAATCATTTTTCCCTTTGCATCTTGTATCCCGTTTTTGTCAGATGCAATGTTTTTTAATGTTTGGTCCTTGGAGATATTTTTTCCTTGGTTTGACGGATGTGCTAAAAGATTGCCGCTTGCATCAGCTAAAAAAGCAAAGCCATTGTATGGCACCTTTTGCTTATTTACCATGGTCTGGATGGAAGAAAGTTTCAGATCATAACTGGCAATGCCTATCACCTTCTGCCCGTCAATAATTGCTTTTGAGGCTGTGACGATCATTTCTCCCGTCACGACATCTTTATAAGGTTCCGTCCAGACGACTTTATCCGGTGTTTCAGCCGCGCGCTTATACCATGGTCTAGAAACCGGATCATAATCTTCTGCAAATTCTGCTTTCGGATATGTAAACATTTCTTTTTTTGCGGTGCCTATATAGGCCATCGCCACATAATCATCGTTTTCTTTAATTTGTTTAATGTCATCATTAAACAGCCTGGCAGTTTCTTTACTTGAGTTTGTCACAAACGCACGTGTTAACTCTCCATTTGCCAATCTTAACAGCGAAATGTCATAACTCTTTAATTGCAGTTCGATATTTTGTTCAAGCGAGTTTGTTACGTTTTGTGTCGTGTTTTTCCCATCCTCTGTAATCATCGGTTTTAACGTCAGGTAAGAAGAAAGCATCAAAAGAACAACTGTGACGATTAACATGATAGAAACGAAAACAGCAATCTTCATGTGAAGTTTTTTAAACAAACCAATCCCCTCCTATTTTCTATATCGGTCTTTTCACCCAAAAAATGAATAATCATAAAATAAATTATATTGAAATCACAAGATATTTACTGAAGATTCTAACTTATCGTGTTTTAGCAGTTTGGATTACGATATAATAAACAGCACAAGGAGAATGATTGTCATTTTTAAACAGATGTATGTCCATAATGGCATTAAATTTGAGCGGCTGACGATCAGACATTATTTGAGAACAGACATAGAGGGCTTGCTTTCTCTTCAGAAAGAGTGTTTCCCTCCTCCATTTCCGCAGGAATTGCTGTGGTCAGAAGAACAGCTTGCCAGCCATATCAACACCTTTCCGGAAGGCGCCTTATGCGCGCTGGTTAATGGTGAGATCGTCGGTTCGATGACTTCTCTTATTGTGCATTTTGATCCCGATGCTCCCGAGCATACATGGGCGGAGACAACAGATAACGGCTATATTACATGTCATGATCCGCAGGCAAATACGTTATATGTAGTGGATATTTCGGTTTCCCCGCATTACCGGAAGCTTGGAATAGGAAAATGGCTGATGAATACGATGTATGAATTAGCCGTTGAAAAGCGAATGGAACGGTTACTCGGCGGCGGACGTATTCCTTTTTATCATAAGTACGCACATGAAATCAGTGCTTCACAATATGTAGAGGATGTTATAGAAGGAAAAAAGAAAGATCCTGTACTGTCATTTCTCCTCCATTGCGGGCGTTCACCGCTCTGTATCGTCAGCAATTATTTAGACGATGAAGAATCCTTGAATTACGGGGTTTTGATGGAGTGGAAAAATCCCTTTTATGAAAAAACGAGCTGTGAAGCTGACAGCCCGTTTACGTGAAATATTCAATTTTTGCATTAGGAAAATACGTATCAATATAAGATTCAAGCGTTTCTCGAAGCACATGCTCTTCATCTTTCTGATAAATATATTTTCCGATCCCGTAGCGTCCCCATTTATAGCGTCGCTTTTCTTCATCTAACTCAAGCTTTGTTTTTGGATAATTCTTCTCAATGACTCGTTTCGCCGGCTTCGTAAATCGATGCTGAATCAATTCAAAGGTAATATCATGTCTGACATCCTGCGGCAAAGCGGCATCAAGTTTTTCAAAAAGATGTCTGTACCCTTCCTCCCAGCCTTCATGGATGTAAATCGGCGCAACAATAAAGCCTAACGGGTAGCCTGCTTTCGCTACTTTTACAGCCGCTTCAATCCGTTTATCGAGAGGAGAGGTTCCCGGCTCAAAATTCTTAATCACATAGTCAGCATTTATGCTGAATCTGAATCTTGTTTTCCCGTTATGTTTCGCATCCAAAAGGTGATCAACATGGTGAAACTTCGTGACAAATCTGAGCTTGCCCAGCTCACTCTGTCCAAAATGTTCAATGGCGTGCTTAAGCGTATGTGTCAAATGGTCGATGCCCACAATATCCGAGGTACATGAAGCTTCAAACCTTGTAAACTCCGGTGCACGTTCTTTCATATACTGATCCGCCTGGTCCAAGATTTCTTCGACATTTACATAGGTTCTGATATAGGGTTTTGTTCCCATTGTGGTTTGTAAATAGCAGTAATGGCAATGCCCCATACAGCCTGTCGCAAACGGGATCGCATATTCAGCTGACGGTTTTGAAGAATCAAACTTTAATGTTTTTCGGACACCGATTACTAAAGTTGATTTTGCATTACGGTATTGCTGAAGATGGTTTTTACCAGGAATATTGCGCACTTGGTTATGGGACGTTGTTTCTCTGATTTCGATGCCCATTTTTTCAAATTTATCATGTAATTCCTGTGCCAATGGATATTCCATTGCTCTCGGTTCAATATAAACGAGCTGCGGAACAAATGGGTTCTGCATGGTGCCACATCCTTTTCCTTTTCTACCGTTACTTTTCTCATAAGGCAGAAAGGATATGAGTTGTAATGTTTTCCTTGTTACTCGTACGGATCGATATCAAATAATTCTTTGTAAAGCGTTTTTGCTTCTTCATAGCTTGCAAAAACAGCATCATCCTCAGCAAACGGATGGTAGGTTTCAAATATAAACAGGGAAAGCTCACCCTCATGGTATGGGTGATGCACAATTTCAGCTTCCTTTATATGAGCAACATTGGCGGCGTGCGGATTTCTGTAGATCACGTAGACTGTATCTCCTGCGTTAAATTCGTTTGACATTCTATCCCTCCTAGCCATGTTATTGTGCCCCGCTGCATCCCTGATTATGAAAAAAACCAGACAGGCCGGAGGCCGTCTGGTTTTTGTGCATTACTTGAATGTTTCTTTTACGAACGCGACAACTTCTTCTGTCGTGCTCATAGATAAGATTTTCTCTTTGAATGACTCAGCTTCTTGTTTAGACAATTTGCTGATTTGTGTTCTTGCTGGAAGGATAGAAGTTGCGCTCATTGAGAACTCATCTAAGCCTAAGCCAAGAAGAATCGGAATCGCAATTTCGTCTCCTGCCATTTCTCCGCACATGCCGACCCATTTTCCTTCTTTATGTGCCGCTTCAATTACAAGTGTAATTAAGCGAAGGATTGCAGGGTTGTATGGCTGATACAGGTAAGATACACGTTCATTCATACGGTCAGCTGCCATTGTGTATTGGATCAAATCATTTGTTCCGATACTGAAGAAGTCAACTTCTTTAGCAAACTGATCAGCGATAACTGCAGTTGACGGAATCTCAACCATCATACCGACTTCGATGTCGTCAGATACAGTTTGTCCCGCTTTGACAAGCTTTTCTTTCTCTTCAAGAAGGATCGCTTTCGCTTCTTTGAATTCGTTAACTGTCGCAATCATAGGGAACATGATTTTCAAGTTTCCGTATGTACTTGCACGAAGCAGCGCGCGAAGCTGTGTTCTGAAGATTTCTTGCTCTTCAAGGCAAAGACGAATCGCTCTGTAGCCCAAGAACGGGTTCATTTCTTTAGGAAGCTGCAGGTAAGGAAGCTCTTTGTCTCCGCCGATATCAAGTGTCCGAACGACAACTGATTTTCCTTCCATACGCTCAAGAACCGTTTTGTAAGCGTCAAACTGCTCATCTTCTGTAGGCAGCTGATCTCTTCCCATGTAAAGGAATTCTGTACGGTAAAGACCAACTGCTTCTCCGCCGTTTTCAAGAACACCCTTCACATCATCAGGCGTACCGATATTCGCTGCAAGCTCTACATGATGACCGTCTTTTGATACAGTCGGTTCATTGACCAGCTTCGCCCACTCAGCTTTTTGAGCTAAATAAGCGTTATGTTTTTCTTCATACTCTTTTACAGTTTCCGCAGAAGGATCGATAATGACATCGCCATTAATACCGTCAACGATAACAGTCACGCCGTTTTGGATCGTGCCTGTAGCCGCTTTCGTTCCGACAACTGCAGGAATCTCAAGAGAACGCGCCATGATGGCAGAGTGAGATGTGCGTCCGCCGATATCAGTTGTGAATCCTTTTACGAATTCACGGTTTAATTGAGCCGTGTCAGACGGTGTTAAGTCTTCAGCTACAATAATAACCTCTTCTGAAATCATGCTTGGGTTTGGAATTTCAACGCCAAGCAGGTGGCCCGTTACGCGTTTTGTTACGTCGCGGATATCTGCCGCACGCTCTTTCATGTATTCATTATCCATAGATTCAAACATGGTAACGAACATAGAAGACGTTTCTTTTAGAGCGAATTCAGCGTTTACAGAATCAGAGCTGATTTTTTCTTTCACAGGATTCAGAAGCTCAGGGTCACTGAGAACTAAAAGGTGAGCAGAAAAAATATCAGCTTTATCCTGACCCAGTTCTTTCAAAGCATGCTCTTTGATTTTTTCGAGCTCTTCTTTAGAACGTGCAATCGCTTCATCAAAACGGCTTACTTCCGCTTCAGAATCAGAGATGTTTTTCTTTTCAACCGTTAAATCTGGCTCTTCAAGCCGGTACGCTTTTGCAATCGCGATGCCGGCTGAAGCACCAATCCCTTTTAATTCTTGCATTACTCGCCGAGTCCTTCGCTTTTCATTGTTTCTTCTAAAGCGTTAAGAGCATCGTTTTCGTCAGCGCCAGCAGCAGAAATTGTGATTTCAGCGCCTTTAGCGATTCCAAGAGACATAACACCCATGATTGATTTAAGGTTTACAGTTTTGCCGTTATATTCCAAATTAACGTCAGCGTCATATTTGCTTGCAGTTTGTACAAGAACTGTTGCAGGACGAGCGTGAATTCCAGAATCTGCAGTTACTTTGAATGTTTTTTGTGCCATTTTTATCATTCTCCTTTTAACTTAAAGCTATATTACTTTACAATATTATATCATACAGCCGTACTTGTCATCTGACAAGCACAGCGTACTATATACCCTTATTTTTCAATCTTCACAATGTCTTCTTGCTCTCTGTTAACTGATCCGCTTGCCTTAATGCTGACTGCTTCTCCTTCAGCAAGGTTCGTAAATACGATCGGTGTCATCAGAGACGGTACATTCGGTTTTACTGCGTCCAAATCAACTTCAAGAAGCTTTTGTCCAGGCTCAACGCGGTCCCCTTCTGATACGAAAGACGTAAACCCTTCGCCCTTGAGGCTGACCGTATCAATGCCGAAGTGGATCAAAATTTCTTTTCCACCGTCGGATTGCAGGCCGATTGCATGTTTTGTCGGGAAAACATTTAATATTTTTCCTCGTACAGGAGAAACGACGATGCCTTCAGAAGGAAGGATCGCAAAGCCGTCACCCATCATTTTTCCTGAGAAGACTTGGTCAGGAACATCAGTAATCGGGTGAATTTCTCCAGCAATCGGAGAAACAAAGACTTCCTCGCCAATTTCATTTTGCAGCGGTTCTGCAATGACTTCCTCAACCTGCTGCCCTACTTCTTCCTCAGCGGATGTTTTCGGTTCAGGTCTTGGTTTGCGTCCCGCGATGATGTCCTGCATTTGTGTTTTTAATCCGTCAGAACGCGGTCCGAAAATCGCCTGAATATTGTTGCCCACTTCCAGAACCCCGGAGGCGCCAAGCTGCTTCAGACGGTCTTTATCAACCTTTTTCTGATCGTTTACTGTCACACGCAGACGAGTGATACAAGCATCAAGGTGTTTGATGTTTTCCTGGTCACCCATTGCCTGCAGGATCTCGTAAGGAAGGTCGCCTGCTTCTCCTGTTTTCCCGGATGCTGCTGTTTCAGCTGAAGCATCCTCACGGCCTGGTGTTTTCAGATTAAATTTGCGGATCGCAAATCGGAATCCGAAGTAGTAAATAAGCGCAATCCCTAAACCAACAGGGATGACAAGCCACCAAGCCGTCCGGTTCGGTAAAATGCCGAAAAGGAAGTAGTCAATTAAACCGCCGGAGAATGTCATACCAATCTTAACATTCAACAGCTGCATGACCATGAATGAGAGCCCTGCAAACAAACAGTGAATCGCAAACAGGACAGGGGCAACGAATAGGAAAGAGAATTCCAATGGCTCTGTGATCCCTGTCAAGAAGGATGTCAGTGCTGCTGAACCCATAATACCAGCAACAAGTTTTTTGTTTTGCGGTTTTGCTTCATGATAAATCGCAAGCGCCGCAGCAGGAAGACCAAACATCATAAATGGATATTTACCTGTCATGAACGTACCTGCTGTTAATTGTACGCCGTCTTTAATCTGCGCCATAAAGATGCGCTGATCCCCGCGGATGATCTCTCCGGCTGCACTTTTGTAGCTGAAGAATTCATACCAGAATGGCGAGTAGAAAATATGATGCAGACCAAATGGAATAAGCGAACGTTCAATGGCACCGAAAATAAATGCAGCAAGGGTTGGATTCGCTTCCACTAATCCAGTTGAAAAGGCATTCAATCCATGCTGGATCGGAGGCCAGATCACTAACATAATAAGACCCAGAATCAGTGCGGAAATTGACGTAATAATCGGTACGAAACGTTTACCCGCAAAGAAACCAAGATATTGCGGCAATTCAATTGTATAAAATTTGTTAAACAACAATGCCGCCAGCACACCGACGATAATACCGCCGAATACCCCTGTCGCCAAGGTAGGTATGCCGAGCATGTTTACATATGCCGGGTGGTTTTCCGTGAAGAACTTGGCTCTTTCGATTGAATCGGAAGGAATGGTTCCGTTTGCAAGAAGAACCGCACTCATGGATACGTTCATCACCAGATAACCGATAATTGCTGCTATCCCGGCAACTCCATCTCCGTTGGCAAGCCCGATGGCTACACCTACTGCGAAAAGAAGCGGAAGGTTATCGAAAACAATCTGCCCAGCGCTTTCCATCACACCCGCTACGAGCTGAACATTGTCATTGCTAAGGAAATGCAGGACTTGAATCATGTCCTTGTTTTGCATTGCATTCCCGATCGCAAGCAAAATACCCGCCGCAGGAAGAATCGCAACTGGAAGCATAAGCGCACGCCCGATTTTTTGGAGAACGCCGAATAATGCTTTAAACATAAGAATTGACCTCCTCTTTTTACTAGTCTGACCTTACAGCTTAAAATCATGACAACGAATTCACAGGCGTAAGTCTTCCAGTTTAACCGTTTACATTTGCCCTTTTACACAACAAAAAAGGCATGAGCAAAATTGGGTGCGCAAAAGAACGAGAATGACCTTCCCGTTTTTTCCCCTCAATCACTCATGCCTGATCGGATCAGTAACACGTTTTTAAAGGATAAACTGAATTTATGAAATTTTATTGGTTAATCGGTACAGATGAAGCGTGAGATAAACCGCTTCCGCCTCATGAACTGGTTTCTTCAATGTTTGCTGCAAGATTTTAATCAATTTCCAAGCTGTATTGTAGCATAGCGGATATTCATTTTTCAATAACAACATTAATTTTTCTGGTTCTTTAGTCGGTTCTTCTTTTTTAATTCTTTCTATCGTAAATCTGATGTGCCGGATAAGCCGTAAATAGTTGACGCTTTCCTTATTTACTTTCATTTGAAACGAGTCTTCAATCACCTCTACAAGCTGCGCCATCAGCTGAGAGTGCTTATTGACTTCGGACAGCGGGCGATTCGTCAGGGCTGAATGAATATGCAGGGCGATAAAACCGATCTCCCCTTCCGGAAGGCAGATGCCCGCTTTTTCATTAATCATATCAATAACTTCTTTGGCAATCTGATATTCATCCGGATAAAGTGACTGCGTCTCCATTAAAAAAGGATTTTTCATATCAAAGCCCTGCTGCTGCCTTTTGATGGCAAATGCAATATGGTCAGTCAGTGCAATATGAATATGTTCATTTAGTGAACGGTTTGTCCGATTGCTGATGTGGTATATGACATCGTTTGAAATATCAACATGCTTTTCATCAACATAGTCGAGGAGCTTTTTATACTGCTTCTGTTCCTTTTCGTCCTTTAAAATGAACATTTTATCGTACCCTTTATCTTCAATCACATCATCTTGTTTTTTTCCGAAACCAATTCCTTTTCCGATCAAAACTACTTCACTGTATTTATGATGAGAAGCAATTAATACGTTATTATTCAGTACCTTTTTCACTGTAAAGGACCCATTCACGATCCTCAGCTCCTTTGTCATTCAATACCTCATATCGTACATAACGAACAGAATGCGCGTCAAACCTTTTTTCACGCTTTCACTAAACAGTCGATCTTTCAATGAGACGGTAATCAAGAACCCTGCTTTCAATCGGCTGACCTTGAATTCTTTTTTCCAGCATGGCAAACGCCTGCTTGCCCATTTCCTTCGCTGGGACATCGATGGTTGATATCCCAAGCAATTGGCTGATTTCATGGTTATCAAAGCTTAAGATCGCAAGTTCATCCGGAACAGAGACTTGCTGAGCTTTCGCTTCGAGTAAAAGCCCTGCCGATACCTGGTCATTGGCGACAAAAATAGCTGTCGGCCTTTCTCTCCAGTTGTTCCATTTATGAAAAAGCGCTTTTCCATCGTTCATTGTAATCGCTTTCTCAATCACCCATTCTTCATTGAATGTTTCTCCGATCTCTTCCAATGCTTCTTTATATGCTTTGATGCGAAAATGACTGTTCATGCCTTTTTTTCTCGCTAAGCAAATCGCTATTTTTTGGTGCCCTTTGGCGATTAAATAGTCGAGTCCGTCCCGGAATGCGGCTTGATGAGGAATGCTGATTGTGGGAAACCCGCCCTTATTTGAATTCTGACAAAGCAATATCGGCCCTTCCCACTCCTTGAGCTTGTCATCAGATAGCGCCTTCGAGCAAAAAATCAAACCGTCAACCTGGCGCTGTTTTAATTGGGACAGCGCAAAGATTTCTTTCTTCACGTCATAATTTGTCTGGAATAAAGAGAGGTGAATGCCTGACTCTGCGGCAGCGTCTGAAATTCCCGCCATCAGTTCCGCAAAATAAGGAAGGCCGATCGTCGGCATCACAACACCGATCATGTTTGAAAACCCCTTCGACAAATGTACAGCGTGGACATTTCTTGTGTACTCCAACACTTCCATTGCTTCAAGCACTCTTTTTCTTTTCTCTTCACTGACATAAGGATGATTGTTTATGACTCTGGAAACCGTCGTAACGGAGACACCGGCTTTGTCTGCAATATCTTTAATATTAGCCATAAATTCCCTTCTTTCTGATTTCCCTTGATCTGGAATGCGTTTCATACAATACGATAAGAACGTACCGACAGATTAGATGGTTTTTTGCTGAAAGGAGAAGATATAAATGGGTTTCTTCATTTTAATTGGATTATGTCTGGCCGTTCTGGGCGGAAGCTGCCTGGCTGTAAGACCGCTCAATCAAAAACATGAAGTGAAACCATTTCGGACGTTTGATGATTTTTTTATTTAAAACAGATAAAAAGGACGATGTCGTGAACAAAGTCCTTTTTTATCTCTGCCTGTTACGGCAATATCGTTAATTCCTTCGGATATTGAGTAAGCGCAACCGCCCCGTCTTTTGTTACGTGAACGTCATCTTCGATGCGTACGCCGCCAACATCCGGCACATAAATGCCCGGTTCGATTGTATAAACCATTCCTTCCTGCAGCAGCGTGTCATTGGCTTTGCTCATCGACGGGTACTCATGCACTGAAATGCCGAGACCATGCCCCAGCCGGTGAGGGAAATATTCTCCGTATCCGGCTTTTTCAATGATTCCGCGGGCAGTTAAGTCCAGATCTCCGATTCTCACGCCTGGTTTGCTTGCTTCTATCGCGGCTTTTTCCGCTTGGAGCACCGTCTCGTAAATTTCTTCCTGCTTCGGATTGATTGTTTTGTAAGCAAAGGTTCGCGTGATATCAGAGCAATAACCGTCCATAATAACACCCAGGTCAAACAAGACAAAATCGCCTTTCTTTAATGTGGCTGTCCCCGGATTTCCGTGAGGCTGACCTGACTTTTTCCCGAATAACACCATTGTCGAGAAAGACATGCCCTGAATTCCTTTTTTCTTCAACTCATACTCAATCTGAGCGAGAACTTCTACCTCACTGATGCCTTCACGCAAAGCAGCTGTCCCGACTTCAACACCAAAATCGGCAAGCTTCGCCGCCTCTTTCAGCAATTTAATTTCATGCTCGTCTTTCATCAGACGAAACTGGTTAAGTGTTTCTTCTGCTGATACAAATTGAGCACCTCCAGCTGAATGCTTCAGTTGTTCGGCACGCGAAAGCGAGATTGAATCCTTTTCTACGGCAAGCGTATGTATGCTGACATTTCGTTTTTTGAGTGCTTTTTCAATGAGCTCCCATGGATTTTCGTGATCGGCATAGCCAATAATTTCGTGATTCCATCCGGCATTTCTGGCCTGGTCTGCCTCCATTCCCGGACAAACGAAAAATGGCTCCTCCTCTTGAAAGATGAACAAACCCATTACACGTTCATGCGGCTCTGTATAAAAACCGGTTAAGTAAAATACATTTTCTTTCGTATGAATAAATGCGGCAGTATGCCCCGCTTCCTTCAGCCATGAAGAGACGCGTTGTATTCTATTCATTTCTTGTTCCTCCCTGCCTTTTGCCATGCATTGTTCTTTATATATTGTAACAGGTTTTACGGGTGTTTGCCTTTCGCGGCGACTTTCCGTTTTCCATCATTTTATTTCCTGCCGGTCATCTTGTATACTGAGAGGAGAGTTAAATCGCAGGGAGTTGTTCCGTTTGCTGATGAATTTTTTCAGACGTAAGGCAGTTGTTCTATTAACAGTTTCGGGAATTTCCTCTCCTTTTGTCGGTATGAAGCTGGTGGATTTTTATTATTACAGCTCTATCATAGGCTGTGCAGCCGGCTTCCTTTGCTGCATCCTGGCTCTCATCATTGTGATGAAAAGGCCGGATCAAGAGAAAAAGCAAAGGAAGATAAAACTTGATCCATAAAAAAACAGCAGCCCATTTGGACCGCTGTTTTTTATTTTAAAAGCCTTAAACCGTTTAGAATCACCAAGATCGTACTTCCTTCATGGCCTATAACGCCAAACGGCAATTCCATCACCTGTAAAAAGTTTGCGCAAATAAGCAGGCAAATGACCGCAAGAGAAAATACGATATTCTGCTTTACAATCCTGTTCATTTTCCGTGATAAACGGCACATTTTTACGAGTTTTTTCAAATCGTTTTGCATGAGCACCATATCAGCAGTTTCAAGGGCCACGTCTGTTCCGCCGCCCATTGCAATGCCGACATCCGCCGCTTTTAGTGCCGGCGCATCGTTGATTCCGTCTCCGACCATTGCAATCGTCCCGAATTCTTCTTTTAATCGTTTCACTTCATTTACTTTTTGGTCAGGCAGACATTCTGCTGCAACTGTTGTCATTCCCGCTTCCTTCGCTATCGCTTGAGCCGTGTCCTCGTGATCTCCCGTCAGCATGGCCGTTTTAATCCCCAGACGGCTCAGTTCTTCCATGACTTCTTTTGCTTCAGGTCTGATTTGATCTTTCAAAGCGATACAGCCGGCAATTTGATCGTCCTTTTTCACAAACACTACGGTTTGGCCGTTTAGAGTAATATCTGATGCAGATTGTTTCAAAAATTGCGCTGACAATTCTTCCCCAATAAATCCTGCCTTTCCGACTTTCCATTTGGCACCCGCCACTTCAGCCATTACACCAAAGCCTGACGTTTCTTCGATTGATATGTAGCCGGACTTGTTGATGCCGCGGCTTTCAGCGTAGCCGGCAATGGCTTGCGCGAGCGGATGGCTGGACTGCTTCTCAATCGCATAGACAGCCTCAAGCACTTCCGTTTCTTCGTACCCTTCCGCCAGTCTAACCGTCTCAACCGCGGGCTGGCCTTTTGTTACAGTCCCCGTTTTGTCAAAAGCGATCATTTGCACAGATCCCAGCTGTTCAAGAAACACACTTCCTTTCACTAGCATGCCGTTGCGGGCGCCATTTGAAATCAAGGACAGCGCTGCCGGCATGATGGACGCTACAAGTGCGCAAGGTGACGCCACCACCATAAATACCATCGCGCGATAAAAGGTTTCACTCCAGCTCCAGCCAAGTGCAAAGTGCGGAACAAACAACAGCAGCCCCACCACGATCAGAACGCCTTTTACATATCCATTTTCAAATCGTTCGATAAAAGCTTGCGCAGGTGACACACTGTTTTGCGCAGATTCCACCAATTTGATAATCTTTCGGAACAAAGAATCTTCACTTGCTTTTGTAACACGGACGGTCAAGGAGCCGTTTCGATTAACAGTTCCCGTATACACAGCGTCGCCGGCGTTTTTTTCTACGGGCATCGATTCGCCCGTTAACGCTGACTCGTCAAGACTTGTAGAACCAGATTCAATGATTCCGTCAGCTGCCACCCGTTCTCCAGGTTTGATAACAATCGTATCCCCGGCCTTAATATCTGCAACGGATACTCTTTTGGTTTCACCGTTTACAATCAGCGTTGCTTCTTCAGGCTCAAGTTTCATTAAAGAAGTTAAATCCCTGCTGCTTTTATTCATCGTGTATGTTTCTAAAGCTCCGCTTAAGGAAAAAATAAAGATTAAAACGGCACCCTCTGCCCAGTACCCAATCAATGCGGAACCTACGGCAGCGAAAATCATTAAAAGCTCAACATTCAGTGTTTTAGATTCGAGCGTTTCTTCGATTCCTTCTTTCGCTTTAGCAAATCCGCCGATGACAAAGGCCAGCAAATATAGCGTTACCGATAACAACTGATGTGAGGAAAGGAGCCAGCCTGCTAAAATAAGAGCACCTGACACAAGGGCTGCGATAAGTTCCGCATGCTGGGTCCAGCTTTTTTCTGGCTGTTCTGTCTTTAATGGCTGATGCTGATCTTGTTGAAGCATCACTTGTTCATTCATATCGAATTCTCCTCCCTAATTGAGAACGCAAATCATCTTCATTTCTCTTATAAAAAACAAAATCGCCGCCCAGAAGGCAGCTTCATCGTTGATTATTCCATGATGTCTTTCTTAATTATAGCATGCAGAAAAAGAATTTCAATTATAATTATTTTAATTTCTTTTTGATAATAATTATCATTAACATCTGTTCACCTTTCATTATATGACAAAAAAGCTGAAAGGCTACGCTCTCAGCTTATTCTTTCGTCCATTCTTTCAATTGTTCAGCCGTTATCGGCCCCACTTTTGTTTCTTCAATTTCACCCTTTTCATTCAGCAAAAACGAGGTGGGAATCGTTATAATATGATATTCCTTCATTAAATCCCCTTTTGTGTCGAGAACAATCGGAAAGGTCAGATGGTTTGCTTTGATAAAGTCTTCAACGACTTGCTGATTTTGTTCTGAGTTCACTAAATTGACCGTTACCAGCTTCACACTGTCAGATCGATGAGCCTCGTAAAATGATTGGAACTGAGGAAGTTCCTTTTTGCAGGGCGGACACCATGAAGTCCAAAAATGCAGGATCGTTTTCTGTCCTTTATTTGGGATGGAGATATCCTCCCCTTCTATCGTTTTCATGAGAAAAACCGCAGGAACAGCAGGCTGTTTAGTGGCAGCCTGTGCCGATAGAGGCAGCCATGAAATCATAGCAAATAAGATCAGGCAAATAGTGAGGGGCAAGCGTTTTGTCAACATGGAATCTTCCTTTCATGCTTTTCAAATAGCTTGCCCCGCTAGAGATTTATCATCCTTCAATCCGCGGCGTTCGGTTTCCTCCGGTCAGAAAAACAGATACACGCAACGCTTTGCAAATCGTTGTATAGTGTAGGCTCGTCAGTAAAATCATGCCTGTATTCATCCCAAGGATAATCCCGAGCATTTGCAGGTTTTCCATTGAACCCAGCACATACATCATACTCAGCGCAACGAGATGGCTCCACACGTTGTGATAAAAAGCTTCTTTGACAAAGCCCATCCCGATTAAACATGCCTGAAGGGGCATCACAAATAAATGAAAGAGAAAGTACGGCCACAAAAGCTGCAAATAATACTGTGCTTCAGGAGAGTGAAAAAACAGATGGGTCAGGGGCTCCGCAAACTGAAACATGATCCAGACAGCCGGTATACCGTATCCCAACGTGATAAAGATCGACTGCTTCAGCCTTTTTAATACGATGTCATATTGTGAGAGAGAATAAGCTTCAGAAATACTGGGAATCATGACGACCATTAACGAATGGGCGATAAAAGCAGGAAACGACCCTATCGTCACAGCCACTCCGGCAAGCATGCCGTATTGATCGATGGCAGTTGTCCCGGCAACGCCCGCTGCCAAAAGCGCTCCTTTTACTAAAAAGGGCTCAATGGCGTTGACTACGGCGTGGAAAATGCGCAGTCCGGTTGTCGGAATCGATACGGCAAGCAGTCTTTTTCTAACATCTTTCCCGCGCAAATGGATATGCTGCTGAACCGATACCGCGCGTCTTGCCAGGATAAACTGTGAATACAAGTAAACAAGCACGATCACATCGCTCACGACAAGGACAAACAGCGAAATCAGCACAGCCATGTCCAGCTCGAAGGAGTACCATTGAAAGAAGATGAACAAGCACAACAGCTGAATGATTTTTTTCAGTACATTAGCGATTGCGATCTTCCCCATTTTTTGCACACCCATAAAGTAGCCTCTGGCAATTGACGTAAAGGCGACAATAGGAATCAAGCCGATGACAATTCCTTTGATAAACGGGTGATATGTATCAAACACCGGAATAAAAGGAAGCGCAATACTGGCGGCGGCGGTGGAACAGGCTGTGAAAACAGCTGTCATTCGAAAGGCGTGCCTCAGCATGCTTTCATGGAGCTTTGGATTGGATTCAGCGATAAATTTAGAAATTGATATTGGCAGCTCCAAGCTTGCGATGACAATAATTAAAAAGATGGTAGGCAAAATACTCATGTAAAGCCCCATCCCGTGCTCGCCAAGCTCGCGCGCCAAAATCATATTCACGACAAATTCAAGGCATTCGGCGAAAAAGGCGGCAATGGATAAAAGAATAATCCCTTTTACAAATCGATTCATGATGTCTCTCCTTGTCTCTTGTACTACCAACATCATATGAGACAAGTTCAAAAATTATTTTATTTTTACTCTTTCTATAAAAAAAAGCACAGCTGAGACGAATGGTCTCTTCTATGCTTATATGGCAAAGACATGCCTGCCGATTTTTTCAATGATTTTCCTTGAGCGAATCCAGTCATCTGACGCCGTTTTCGGGTTATAAAAGAAAAGGGCTTCTGTTTCTCTGTCCTTAGATGACATCGCTTCTTCAACAGCCTCAATTGATTCTTTGTCAGGCTCTTGATTAATGCTTCCGTTTGCGACAGGTTCAAAGGCATTTTTCTGATAAATAACCCCTCTGATTGTATCGGGAAAGCCCTTCTTATCCGTCCTGTTCAGCACAACGCTTGCAACAGCGACCTTGCCTTCATAGGATTCGCCCTTCGCCTCTGCGTGAACGAGTCGGGAAAGCAATTCTTTTTCAGACTCAGAATAAGTTTCTTTCTTCTCATTCGTTTTCTCTGATTGTTCTTTTTCTTTTTTTTCAGTGTTCGCTGATAGCTTAATCGGCTTTATTTTTTTCTTGTCCTCATCAGCAGACAGTGAAGAGAAAGATGTGTCTGTGTCATGATTTATATAGGTAAGCAGCTTAGCTTCTTCATGTTTTGTCTTCTTTGTGTTCAGTAGTGAAGCTTGTGTATGTTCAATTTTCGAAGCAGGCATGAAACAAAGAAGAAAAACAGCTAGCGCAGTAAATTTTGTCGTCATACAGTTTCCTCCTTAAAGTGCTCAAAAAACACTTCATAACCTTAACAAGAGATCAAATCAATTTCACGGAAAAAGATTTTCCAACTCTCCCAAACAGGTATCAGGATGGAATATACCGGGTGACGCACTGATTAATGGCAAAAAAACAGCCTGATTTTCTATAAATCTTGTCATTTCAAAGCATATTTATCCATTTTTGTAATTTTACATTTCATTTACGTCTGTTACATCATTTGTAATAAAATGCTGGCGTTCTGTCATATATGATAAAAAGGCTTCTCACTTATGAGAAACCTTTTAGCTTCTTGGCTGTTCTAAATATTGAAACACTACATCTCCGCCTTGCTGGGCAATGCCTCGGAAATGCTTAAAATCGTCCTGTTTCGATAAAACGGCCCTGAAATCAAGAAAGTGTTCTTTTTGGACTCTCAATTCTTTTATTTCACCAGTACGAAGCTGTTCAATCTGTTCTGTTATGTCTTCGGGACGCAATCAAAACTCCCCCTTTTCAATCTTTGAACGAAAATCAATATATCATTTTTCCTGCGCCAGGACAATTCCTTAGGACGATAAAACTCCTTATCGCTTTACTTCTCAATAAAAATACTGTTTAATACTTTCAAAAGGAATTATTATGTTTAAAGGAGAGGAAGCTTGTGAAAATCGCTAAGGTCGGAAATGTCATTGAATTTAAAAACGGATTAACCGGTGTTGTTGAAAAAGTTAATGAGAATTCTGTTATCGTAGATGTTACCATTATGGATAACTATCGGGATCTTGAGCTAGATTCACTGACTGTTGTTAATCATAAAAATTACAAGATCATCAAAGACTCCTATTAAATCCTCCTTCATCCACACGCATTCGCAAAAACTGCAAGACGAACAATTAAACACCTTACATATCAAATTAGCTTTCTCAAAAGCTGCCGGCCGGCAGCTTTTTTACATAAAAAATACCGATTATGAATCGGCGTTCGCGTCTGTTTCCGTTATTTCGATATAAAATTCACTCACGGCTCCCGCTTCGTATAGGTTGGTCAATGACGTTGAATAATTTGTGATTTCACCGCGGAAGACAAGATTTCGTTCCGGAACTTCGACGTTAAATGTCTTTTCATATAACAGCACAGCGATATCATGATAAGTCTCACTGGTAACGTGTAAGGTAAAGGCAATTTTCCGCTTCGGCTCACTCTCTTCTTGATATGTTGACATTTCTAACGTGACATCGTTTAAACGCAATGTTTTCACTTTGTATCACTCCTTATCAGTTCATGCATCTTACCATAACGCCGTTAACGTTTACAATGAATCTGTTCTGAGCATTATTTTACCATTTCTTTAAAAAAGACGCCTTTACAAACGTACGTTCGATATTTTATAATAAAACAGACGAGCTGCCATCCAGCATCCCGTCTTTTCATTAGAAGGTGACGAGTGGCATCCCCCCCCCCGGATTCACTCGTCTTTTTTTGTATTAATAAATTCTAGAACAAGGCAGATTTGCAATGTTGATTGGTGGAAGCTGTGATTCATTTGCCGCTAATGCCCCCCCTCTGACGGTCATTTCTTTTCGCGTAAAAACTATAAGTTCAACTTTATAGTGTACACCTACAAATATTTGTACGAACTTAATATACATTTGTGAATTTCTATACGGGTCGGGCTCTTTTATTAATTTCTAAATTGCATTTTGTGTAATGAATAAGTCAATTTAATATGTTTAATCGAAGGATAAGGAGAAAAGCAGGATTGGGGCTGCTCTTTAGAGAAAGGGATTTATCTGTTAGAGTATTCCTAACCAATAACACATACGAAGCATACGAAATAATAACAGCTAAAGTTACGCATGTTGCTCGCAGACTAGCATTTCCTTTGATATCCGAGGAAATATACGGAGTCATACAAAATTAGACGCCATCTAGGCGTCTTAAGATTTTTCTTCCGCATCCACAGAGGAGCTTCCTATTTTGTCACTAACAGGATCATATAGGCCATCAAACTCTTTTGTTTTATCGCCATTAAGATATCCCTCAACGGTAATTCCACCAGTTGGATCAATAAAATATTCCTCGGAATAAGAAATTTTCTCTATCCCCTTATATTCACTATGAAGGTATTCAGTCATTTTACTTTTAGCTTTTTCAAAAAGAGCACTTTCTTCCTTTTTCACATCATATTGATGCTTCATAATCAGTCCCCCAACAGTTATAATTAACAATAGTGGAATAATAAGGTATTTTTTCAAAAAAGATCATCCCTTTCCCTTCATTATTTTACATGACATGAAAGGTGTTGTATATCTTGAGCAAGAAAATTAGGACTTCAAGCCTTACGGATGAAACATATTATAGGATGAGTCAGCGTGCTTATAACTATGATTATCTCAAAAAGAAATTAAAGAGCAACGATTATATACGTATTAATTCTTCCATTTCAAATCCCACTTATTGGTACGTCGACAAAATAAAATCAGACGATGACACAGGGCTTGACGCGGTAGTATTAGTGCAAGCGGAACAGAAAAACGGCAAATGGGTGAAATCAAAAAATCCAGAAAATGTTGTTGTATCTTTTGCAGGAACGGATCTCGGAAAAGACCCGATCAGTGATGGTGTAAAAGCTGACGGCGGCAACATTGTTTTTGGAAGCGACCCCAAAAAAGAAGCTCATTATATCGTTGAAAAGGACGCGAAGGATACGTCTAAAACACTCGGAAAATATAACGGCACACCTTCTCAAGACTCGATGCTTACAACCGGAAACTATAAACTCATTACGAAAACATCGCAAATTGACCAAGCAGACCAGATCGTTAAAGAAGTTAAAAGAAAGTATAACGGAACATCGACGATTGTTTCAACAACAGGTCATTCACTCGGAGGTGCAGAGGCCGAATACAGTGCGGTAAACAATGATATTTATGGGGTCGCGTTTAACAGTCCTTCTGTCGTGAAACTACATACTGATCATAAGCAAGAAGAAATAAACGATGGCTTGTACGATCCTTACGTGAGGTCTATTATTAACCCGGATGATATGGTCGGAGCTGGTTATTGGAACGAATATGACCGCCACAACGGGACCACAATTTACACAAAAAACCCTGCACTTTCCCAGATCAATCGCAAACAAAGACTGAGTGGAAGATGGGGTGACCAAATCGAAAAGAACCTCGTCTACTTTATAGATACTGTTATTCTTCGAAATCCTGATACGCACGGTCTAAATGAAGCCAACTTTACGTTTGATGAAAACGGAAATATCACGAACGTAAACGGCGATGAGCTTGTGTACGATAAAAACCTAAACGCAATGCTGCCGGCCGGCGCGATCGGCGGCGGGGATGCCATTAAAGTAACTCCCAAAAGTGCGAAAAAACTTGCCGAAAAAGTTGACGCGATGGTCGAGGATCTGAGAACGATGAAAAAAGAAGCGCAAAATGCTTATCAAGAGCACGATGAAAAAATTGCTGAACTAAAAACTGAATTTTACGGTCAAGTTGGGCATGGGTTCTACGATCAACTAAACGCGCAGGATGTAAAAAATACGTTAGAGGATATAGCCCAATCTTACGATAAAGGACCGTTATTTTACGACACACAGGCTGAACAATCATTCATAGATTCACTACAGGCAGCCATTACAGACCTGGAGGAAATAGGCGGCTTCTTGAATAAAATCGCCGACGACTTTGAGGAAAAAGATCAAATGCTTGCCAATTGGCTAAGATTATAGGAGTGACAAAGCAATGCCAACGTTAGATAACCTTTTAGAACATAAAGATGATCCAATGCGCAAACAGATGCAGCGTCAAATGTTAAAAGCAGGTATGATGCAAGTAGCAAATACTAAGCTTGAAACGGTTCGAAAAAACCTTAAACCAAAGTTTGAAATGAATTCGTTGCAGGAAGAATTAAACGATGTTTATTCAGCCCTTTTATACAGTTTCGAGGGAAAAGCGCAAAAAGCAATTGCTCAGCGTATCAGTGAAAGTGCCAAGCTTATTGTTAATGCGGAGAACGACGGAGAAACTTTTGTTACTAGCTTTAAAACGAGATAAAAAGCCATTTTAATCATCAATTCTGTTACTCTAAAACCATCCTTTCATGAGAAAGGATGAGCAGTCAAACATCACTTTTACAAAGTCACGAAAATTTCATTGATATAACTAAAGAAAAATTTCTTTTTATATCTAAAACACAAACATAAAACAGCAGAATAATACTAATTTTAACGAGACTATCGCTAACAACACGACGAACTAACGCCCGAAGACGCTACCGAGGCGTTAACGAATCAAATTGTTCAGTAAGTATCGATTCTGACCTACACAATAATTAAACATCTCCTCATATAATTTTATTGAAAACTAAATCGAAACCGATAAAAAATCCCCGCCAAAAAGGCGAGGATCGTGGCACACATTTATATATTTTCGGTCACGGTGTGGTCACAAGAGGGCCGCCAAATTGTGAGCGGGTCACATTTCCGCTTAAAACTGACGCTGAATGTTCGGAGTTTGCTGTGACTCCACTTCATTATCAATCGTCGCAATTGGCTGTATAAAAGGTGTTTTGATCCCTGTCTCAAAAACGGGGGTCAGTCCCCAATTTGTGAAGGGGTTATTTTAACTATTTAGTTTTAATACTTCTCAGAAAAGCACTTCTGTTCTCAGTGGCATTTGTCAGCATAGTCGCATTTTCATTAAGCCTTTGCACTAATGCTTCTTTAGCTTTCCCTTCAAATGAAGAGAGTAAAGCAACATACACTTCAGCTATAACCTGTTGTGCTGAAGAAAAATCTGATGCGTTTTTTGTGTCTTCTTTTAGGTTCTGACAATGAGTTTTTAAACTTGTACCCACCAGTTTTTTCAATTCTTCATTTTGTTGCAACCGTCTGTAAAACTCATCTGCATCCATATTAACTCCATATGGCAATTTAAATCCCCCCTTACAACCGTAACCAGCTTGCTAATTCATTATCCTTATCTTTTAAATCCTCCGCCAATTTAACAATAAACTCACTAATATCCTCTAAATCTCTAATCAAATAATGAAGAGAAGCCTCAGTTTGATACTGTTCTTCTGAGTCATAAAATGCTGCCCCATCTTTCACATAAGGTGCGTGAAACAATACAGCTTTATCAACATCGCTTGGATCTAGATCCTTGAATTCTCCTAATCTCTTCCCACAAATAGATTTTACGTCATAAACCATTTTGCTGTGATCATGAGGGAATCATTCAATTGCTTGTTTCTTTGTTTTTAAATCTTCAATAGCTGCCTGTAATCGTTTAGCCAGTTCTTTTGCATACTTAGCATCTACTTTAATTGTCTGGCCATTCATACCTGAATAAGCTGAGAACGATTCGATATTCTGGTTATAAACACCGTTGCTGCCATCAACACTCTTGATGTTACCATTCTTATCAAACGTAAAGTTCGAATCATTTAAACTATGAGTATCAGGATTTTTTGCAAATGCTTGGCCATAAAAGGAAGTAATAAGACTCCCTAAAACACCAGGAATGCCCAAAGATGTATTAAGTCGGTTTGCACGATCTTGACGTGCGATGCTTGGGTCTTTCGTGTATATCGTTGTTCCGTTGTGTCTGTCGTATTCTAAAAACCAACCTGAACCCACCATATCATCAGGATTAATGATTGCTTTATGATACAAATCAAATTCGCCATTTCTGATTTTCTTCTGTGTTTCTTCATCATGCAGTTTAACAATGGAAGGGTTGTTAAAAACGACACTATAAATGTTATTGTTTACTCCAGCGTATTCCGCATCTGCTCCCCCAAGTGAGTGACCAGTAGTAGAAATCACTGTGTTAGTGCCAGCATACTTTTTCACTTCATTGGCAACGATCTTATCACCTTGATCAAATTGAGATGTCTTAGTGACAATTTTGTATTCTCCACTCTTAATCATGATTGCTTGTTCCATACTGCCGTTATACTTGGCAATAGCTTTAGAGTTTTCAGAGGCATCTTTTTTCATTATGTATTGGACTTTCTTTTTCGGGTCTTTACCCATGACTACGTTGCCGCCATCTGCACTTATAACATCAGCTTTAATTTGTTCCTGATTTGTTCCTTGAAAACCTACAACGACATTTTCTGGTTCTTTTGGTTTTACCCATTTACCTTCTTTTTTCTTGGCTTGGACAAATACGTAAACATCTAGCCCTGTGTCTGGATCTTTTTTTATTTTCTCCACGTAAAAAGCTTTATTAGATGTGGTTTCAATAGGATCTTTATTTATATAACTCTCTTTTAGACTTTTATCATCATACGTATATTGACTCAGGAAATAGTATTCCTTATCTGTTAAATTAGGTATGTCAGTCTTTATATTCATGTACAATAACCCCTTCCCTCATGTAAAATGCAAGAAAGAAAGGATGGTTTTATGAAAAAATACATAATTATCCTTATATCTCTGGTTATTATAACACTTGGAGGGGTCTTTATGAAGGAACAACACGAGAAAAAAATGGAAGCCGAAGAAACTCAGCAAAAGGAAGAGTTGTACTCTTTGGCTAAAAAAAGAATGAATGATTTTATTGAAACAAACTATAAAGATATCCAGTCAATTGACTACACCAATGATTATGAAATAAATCCAATGGGTGGTATTTCAATAAATGGCTATTTAAACGGAAACAAAGACAAAAAAATTTGGGGGATATACGATAAGGCAAATGATGAAGTTGGAGTATTCAAAGTAAATGCTACCCGAAAACCGGAATGCGAAGATAAATTATGTGAGTACTAAATAAAAAAATGCTCTATCCAGTTAAGGATAGAGCTTATTTAATCCTGAATTGCTGTTAGTTCACCATCATTCAAAGGACTTCTATTAGAATCCTTTTCAATATAAAAATAAAATTTTATTGTTTGAATTCTATATCTCCAACTAATCCCATCTGACAGATTAGGAATGTCATATGTTCCACTCATATACATATATTCCATCCTATTGTAAAATAAAAGGCAGAAAGGATGGTTTTATGAAGAAACCCATTGTTATTTTAACACTTGGGGGGCTATTTATGAAACATAAATATGATGAAAATCAGGAAGCAGAAGCAAAAGCCCAAGAAGTTAAGTTATTTGAGAAAGCTAAAAAAAAAATGACTGATTATCTTGAAGCTAACTATAGTAATGTTAATCCAATTAACTTCTCAAAGGATTACGAAATAGATCCAATGGGTGGAATTTCAGTGGAAGGTACATACGGAGAAAAGAAAGAACATTTCTGGGGGCTATATGATAACAGCAATAACAAAATAGGCTTGACTAGAATCGTTGCTGAACCAAAACCTGGATGCGAAAATAAAGCATGCGAGTATTAAATATACAACTCTCCCCTTAATGTCGAGGGGTCTTTTTTACGCCTTCCCCTTACCTCATCCAGAATAAGTGCAACAAGAATCAAAACAATTGAAAGAAAAATTCTCTCCACAGTTAATTTAATGTTAAACAAAATATATGAATCCACTCTTATTTCACGGCCAAAAGGATGATTTAATGAAGAAAGCCATAATTATACTTACTACTCTGGCTCTTATAACACTTGCAGGACTTTTCATGAAGGAACAACACGACAAAAAAATCGAAGCTCAAGAAGCAAAAAAAGAAGAATTGTATACCTTGGCTAAAAAAAGAATGACTGACTTTATTAAAACAAACTATAAAGATATTGAACGAATTGATTACACTGATGATTATGAGGTAAACCCAATGGGCGGTATTGAAATCAATGGTTATCTCAATGGAAATAAGAAAAAAGAAATCTGGGGAACCTATGATAAAACTAATGACGAAATAGGATCATTTACTGTAGATGCAACCGAGAAGCCTGAGTGCGAAGATAAAGTATGTGAGTATTAAATAGAGGATAAATCAACAAAATACTCAAAAGTGTCCCCTCGAAGAATTTCAAGGGGACTATTTATTTACTTAAACCATTTTGCCATACTGACCAGACACATATCGGCGTTTACCGTTATGAATGATCTCCCAGTATTCTTTAGAATTGTTTGAACCTCTAACAGACGCAGCGATATCTATTGTCTTACCAAGTCCAATTGTACCTACGTTCTTAGCTTTAAGACGGTCAGGTTTGTCCATGATAATCAAATTGTACGCCTTAAACTGCTTCTGTACTATCCATTTTTAGCTGCATCAAAGTCACACTTTTTGATGCAATTCCCATGAGTAGAGCCATTTTTGCAGGTGTGACTTTTCCCACTTTTACTGTGACTCCACTTCGTTTCACACTTCGGAAAAATCAACGATTATCAATCGTCTCCGGATACAAGTCATGATTCATCATGCGGTACTCGGCCATTTTCTCATACTTCGTGCCAGGTTTTCCGTAGTTTGTGTACGGATCAATGGAAATTCCGCCTCTTGGCGTGAATTTGCCCCATACTTCAATGTAGCGCGGGTCCATTAATTCAATCAAGTCATTCATGATGATGTTCATGCAGTCTTCGTGGAAGTCTCCATGGTTTCTGAAGCTGAACAAGTACAGTTTGAGTGATTTGCTCTCCACCATTTTTTCATCAGGAATATAGCTGATGTAAATTGTTGCAAAGTCAGGCTGTCCTGTTTTCGGACATAAAGATGTAAATTCAGGGCAGTTGAATTTTACAAAGTAATCACGGTTTACATGTTTATTCGGGAAGGATTCGAGCACGTCCGGCGCATATTCGAATAAATAGTTTGTTCCTTGGTTGCCAAGCAGTGTTACACCTTCTAATTCTGATTCTTTTCTTGTCGTCATGTTTATCTTCCTTTCTATTAAACTCCTCG
This sequence comes from Bacillus sp. PK3-037, assembly GCF_054161355.1. Lineage (NCBI taxonomy): Bacteria > Bacillati > Bacillota > Bacilli > Caryophanales > Bacillaceae > Bacillus > Bacillus sp. PK3-037. The sequence continues at coordinate 2,664,985 of NZ_CP096408.1, forward strand.
TTTGTTGCCCCATAACAGGGTATGCAGCTGCGGAAGCACTCTGACGAGATTCAGATCCGCATCGGCAGCTACCTGATCAACAAGCGCTTCATACTTTCCAAGCAAATGTGCAATCAGTGACTGGTCGTCTGTCGTATGCACGTCATCATTACCGACTTGTAAATAAAACGGAATTCCCGGGTAACGCTTGTGCACCGCTTTGGCAAACTCCAAATCCTCATCATTAAAAATGACTACCTTCAAGCTGACAGCATGCTGTCTGTTATTCTCTTTAAGTGAAGTCAAAATGTGATCAAGCTTTTGAAAGTTCGTCACCATTTTTGAGCTTGGCGGTTTTGGAGAAATTGTCAAATCATCGATCAGCGTAAACCAATCCTGATAAACGGTCCCTTGAGTTTCAAGCGCTGCACGGATGTTATTTTCCTTCAGCAGTTCAATAAAAGCATCAAGCTGTTTTAACAGAGCCGGGTTACCGCCTGAGATTGTTACGTGGGAAAACGCGTCTCCCCCAATCTCCTTAAGCTCTGCAAAAATCTCTTCTGCCGTCATCCAGCGAATATCTTTTTTAGCAGATCCGTCCCAAGTGAAGGCGGAGTCACACCAGCTGCAGGAGTAATCACAGCCGGCTGTGCGGACAAACATTGTCTTCTGTCCGATCACCATGCCTTCTCCTTGAATCGTCGGGCCGAAAATTTCTAATACAGGAATTCCTTTAGCCATTCAAACCACCCTTTTTCGGACGGTATACACAATAACTGGTCGGTGTTTCACGGACAAACACCTGCACACAGCTTGGTTTATTCTCCAGTGTGTTTAAATAAGCCTGCACTTTGTCATAGATCGTTTTCGCCACGACTTCAGTTGTCGGCAGTGAATACCGGTCTTCCTTAGAAAATTCTTCATGATCATTTAAAAGCGTATGGTCATAGGAGCCGTGAACCAGCTTTTTGAGCACACTGAAATTCACGAGAAAGCCGGAATTGTCAAGCTCATCACCGGCAACGGTAATATTTACGGTATACGTATGCCCGTGAACCCTGCTGCACGCTCCCGCACTTTCCCTCGGAATAAAATGAGCAGCAGAAATTTGCATGTCCTTATTCAATTCAAATGAATAAGGATGCTGGACCTGTGGATATATTTGAGATAACAATTTATGCCCGCTCTCCTTTCATCGCCATATATTCTTCATAGCCTCTGGAGCGAAGATGACATGCCGGACATTCGCCGCATCCGTCTGCGATGATGCCGTTATAGCATGTAAGCGTGTTGTTTTTCACAAAATCAAGCGCGCCAAGCTCATCTGCAAGCTTCCACGTTTCCGCCTTATTCAGCCACATGAGCGGTGTATGAATCACAAATGGCTTCTCCATGGCCAGGTTAACCGTCACATTGCAAGATTTAACGAATTCATCACGGCAGTCAGGATAGCCGCTGAAATCCGTTTCGCAAACGCCCGTGATAATATGGCGGGCGCCAATTTGGTACGCCAGGATAGACGCAAAAGATAAGAACACTAAGTTACGGCCTGGAACAAATGTTGATGGCAGCTCGCCGTCTTTTGCTTCAATTTCTATATCATTTCTCGTCAGGGCATTAGGCGCAAGCTGGTTCAAAAGTGACATATCAAGCAAATGATTTTTCACACCAAGCTTATCCGCAATCCCCTTCGCCACTTCAACTTCCTGCGAATGACGCTGATTATAATGAAATGTTACAGTTTCCACTTCCTCAAATTCCTTTAACGCCCACAGTAAACATGTAGTACTGTCTTGGCCGCCGCTGAATACGACAATTGCTTTTTCCTTTTTCATGATTCCTCTCCTTCTCCGCTATAAAAATCTCGGCGAGAGACATCGCTACAACTGTTACATATAAAAAAACACCTTTTTGGAAAGGTGCTCTAGAAAAACATAAAAAAGGCCGTATCCAAGGATACAGCACGTCCTTAGTTTTTTATAGAGGGTGTAGCTAGAACCTCTCCCGCATATCGAACGGATTTTCTTCAATTTTTCACTTCTGCTATCTTACCATAATGTTGTTTTTCTTGACAATAAAAAAGATAGCCGAAAAGCCTGTCTCATTTTTTCCGCCTTGATCCTTTTACACAGCGAAAATACCTAATTAAGACCCGTTTCGGACTGGCGCAGGGTCTAACATAAACATTTGCTTCATTATTATATATGTATCAATATTGTGATTACAAACTGCGCCGGGGGAGCTTTTTACAGACCAAAGCGCCGATGAAAGCCAAACTCACATATCCAAACAGTGGGTAAATGGTTGAAATGAGCTTGCCGTAGCCGATTTGACTCGTGATATAAGCTGTAATCATGATTGCCGCAAAAATATATTTACTTTTTATAGGAAGAAAGCTCTTCACTTGTTTTTCCAGCCCATAAAGGTTTCCGATCACCGATGTGAACACTTCGCCGAATATAATCAACAAATAAATCAAATGTACAGATCGCGCGAAGAGGTAAACCACTTGAGCCATCGGAATATCGTACAAAAATACATCCGGGAGCATCGACAAAGACAAAAAACTTGCGGAAAGCACAATTGTCAGCATTGTACCGCCGATGAAAGCGCCTTTTTTTATCACCTGTTCTGAAGACATTTCATTCGCCAGCGGCACCAAAACAGCCTGGGCAAGCGATAAATTCAAGGCTCCGTACGACACTGCTGATAATAGCCAGTCCCATCGATGCGGCCACACCCACTGAGCTGTATTCCGCGTCTCACTGAAAATAAATGAATCGGCCAACACAATCATAGAAAAGATAATCAAAAGCGGTACAACAAACACATTTACACCGAAAATGCCTTTTACTCCTCTTGTCATGACAATCAAACTTAATCCAATTGTGATCAGCATTCCAACCTGAGCGGACATCCCAAGCTGTTCCTCAAAAAGCGCCCCTGCCCCCGACAGCATGACAGATGTGACACCGAGGAGAACGAACAGCATAAAGACATTGATAATCCGTCCGGCAGCCGCCCCGAACAAGTATATATTCATTTCCTGATAAGACTTGGCATTGATTCGCTTTGAAATGATCATCAGCTTTGCGCCTAAAAACGTGAACATCCCGCCGCTTATAATAATACCAAGCAATCCGAACCAGCCGAACTTCAGAAAAAACTCAACAATTTCTCTGCCAGTTGCAAATCCCGCTCCGACGACTGTGCCTATATACACAAAAGCGAGCTGATGTGCAGACCCTTTTGATTGTTCCATTTCTCCCCTCCGAACCAACCGCAGTATTGTCCTTTTAGCCTTTTTATAGCCTATGAGACAAGTTCCTTGAAAAGACGAACAAAACATGTTTTACTGTGTAAACAATTCAAAAATATTTTTGAGCAAAAGCCTTGAAAGTCAAAAAAGGTCAGAGTATACTATTAATCAAAGAAGGTCAAACCAGCCGTCTTTTTATATTATTTCATTGGTCAAAGTTAGTCAAAAACAAGACTGCTTTGAGCAAATGGTTTTGAAAGCCAGTGAATCTGGCGTATACTAATAGTCAAAGAAGGTCAAAGAAGTCGGCCTTTTTTTCTAAACCAATTGGTCAAAGATAATCAAATTTTATAAGGAGGTTTTGGCAAATGCGTTGTCAACACTGTCATCAAAACGAGGCGACGATTCGCCTTAACATGCAAATAAATTCCGTTCATAAACAAATGGTTTTATGTGAAACTTGCTATCACGAACTGACCCGTAAACCTTCAATGAGCATGGGTCCTCAATCTTTCGGTTTTCCGTTTGAACAAGCATTCCAGCCGAAAGAACAAAGCGCAGCTAAGCAAAGCGAGAAAAAAGGATTGCTTGATGAACTGGCGCAAAATATTACAAACGGCGCAAAAGCCGGTCTGATTGATCCCGTCATCGGCCGTGATGAAGAAGTTGCGCGTGTGATTGAGATTCTTAACCGCCGCAACAAAAACAATCCGGTTCTGATTGGAGAGCCTGGTGTAGGGAAAACAGCAATTGCAGAGGGGCTCGCTTTAAAAATCGCTGAAGGCGATGTTCCAAATAAATTGAAAAACAAAGAGCTTTACTTGCTTGATGTCGCATCCCTTGTTGCAAACACTGGCATCAGAGGTCAATTTGAAGAAAGAATGAAACAGCTGATCACTGAGCTGAAAGAGCGCAAAAATGTCATTCTTTTCATTGATGAAATTCACCTTCTCGTTGGGGCAGGCTCTGCTGAAGGCTCAATGGATGCAGGTAACATTCTCAAACCCGCTCTTGCCAGAGGCGAGCTGCAGGTTATCGGAGCGACAACACTGAAAGAATACCGCCAAATTGAAAAAGATGCAGCGCTGGAAAGACGTTTTCAGCCTGTCATGGTGCAGGAGCCTACAATTGAACAAGCGATCAGCATTCTGCAAGGAATTAAAGACAAATACGAAGCATACCATGGCGTGACATTCAGCGATGAAGCGCTGAAAGCATGTGTCACTTTATCATCACGCTACATTCAGGACAGACATCTGCCGGACAAAGCGATTGATTTATTAGACGAAGCTGGATCTAAAGCCAACCTGTTAATCGATGATTTGAATGATGAAGATGCAGCTGAACGGCTGACTGCAATTGAAGCAGAAAAAACAAAAGCGCTGGAAGAAGAGAATTACGAATTGGCAGCAAAACTCCGTGATGAAGAAATCGCATGGGAGAAAAAACTGAACAGCTCTTCTTCACATTCCGCCGTCACAGTTGAAGCTGAGCACATTCAGGGTATCGTCGAACAAAAAACAGGCATTCCTGTAGGGAAACTGCAGGCAGATGAGCAAACAAAAATGAAAGAGCTTGAAGCAAAGCTTCATGAACGCGTCATCGGACAAGAAGCGGCTGTTCAAAAAGTGGCAAAAGCGGTCAGACGCAGCCGCGCCGGCTTAAAATCAAAAAACAGACCAGTCGGCTCCTTCCTCTTTGTCGGACCAACCGGCGTAGGGAAAACAGAGCTTTCTAAAACCCTGGCGAATGAATTATTCGGCACGAAAGATGCCATTATCCGCCTCGATATGAGTGAATACATGGAGAAACATGCCGTATCGAAAATCATTGGTTCGCCGCCTGGGTACGTCGGCCATGAGGAAGCCGGTCAATTAACGGAAAAAGTGCGCCGCAATCCATACAGCATCGTGCTGCTTGATGAGATTGAAAAAGCACACCCAGATGTTCAGCATATGTTCCTGCAAATTATGGAGGACGGCCGCTTAACGGACAGCCAAGGCAGAACCGTAAGCTTTAAAGACACAGTCATCATAATGACAAGCAATGCAGGCACTGGTGAAAAACAAACGAAAGTCGGTTTTCAATCAGAAGACAGTGTGATTGAAGAACAAACATTAATTGATTCACTCAGCATGTTCTTTAAACCTGAGTTTCTCAACCGATTTGACAGCATCATCGAATTCCGTTCCCTTGAAAAAGAGCATCTGGTCAAAATCGTCAGCCTTCTTCTTGGAGAATTGGAAGAAACATTGGCAGAACGCGGCATCAGCTTGAGTGTTTCAGATGAAGCGAAAGAAAAAATCGCTGAGCTGGGTTACCATCCTTCATTCGGTGCGCGCCCGCTCAGAAGAACGATCCAGGAATGGGTTGAGGACGAAATGACTGATCTGCTGCTCGACAATAAAGAGATTGCAAGTTTTCACGTCACAGTAGAAAATGATAACATCAAAGTTCATGCAAAATAAAAATCAGCGGCTTCCTTTTCAGGGAAGCCGCTTTTTATGTGAAATCCTTCTCTCGTCCGAGAACATGTCATTCCATCCCCTGAAGCGCTCATCTCCTTCTTTCTTTACACTTTTCTTAAAGAGGGATGGAGCATGACGAATATTTATTTCTATTGTTATACGAAAGCACTTTAGAGAATCAGATACGCACGTTAAAACCCGCGGCCTTTTCCATGCTGAAAAGCCCGTGTTTGTTTATTTCTCCCTTCTATGTATCTTCCTTGAATATTTCATGAACAATTTCACAATGTCCCTAAAGTTCCAGACACTGATACCGATATTAACCATAGACAAGCTAGTAAAAAAGGATTTGGTGAAAATTATGGATAAAACTTCGATTATCGGTATTATTCTTGCTTTTGTTGCATTGAGTGTGGGAATGGTTCTGAAAGGCGTCAGTTTCGCTGCTCTTGCAAATCCCGCTGCCATTTTAATTATCATCGCCGGAACGATATCAGCGGTAGTCATTGCGTTCCCAACGAAAGAAATCAAAAAAGTGCCTGTGCTGTTCCGTGTGCTATTTAAAGAAAACAAACAGCTGACAATAGAAGAACTCATTCCTATGTTCTCTGAATGGGCTCAGCTTGCACGCCGTGAAGGTCTTCTGGCTTTGGAGGCAAGTATTGAAAATGTAGATGACGCGTTTCTGAAAAACGGTCTCAGCATGGCTGTTGACGGGCAAAGCGCAGAATTTATCAGAGATATCATGACTGAAGAAGTTGAAGCAATGGAGGAAAGACACCAGGCCGGAGCCGCTATTTTTACACAGGCGGGAACTTACGCGCCGACACTTGGGGTGCTCGGTGCTGTTATCGGACTGATCGCCGCGCTTTCTCATATGGACAATACAGATGAGCTTGGTCACGCCATCAGTGCAGCCTTTGTAGCCACCCTTCTCGGTATCTTTACGGGATATGTTTTATGGCATCCTTTTGCAAACAAATTAAAACGCAAGTCAAAACAGGAAGTCAAGCTCCGTGAAATTATGATTGAAGGCGTCTTGTCCGTTTTAGAAGGACAGGCACCGAAAGTGATCGAGCAGAAACTTTTAATGTACCTTCCTGCGAAGGACCGTTTGAAATTTGCAGAACGAGAAGGAGAGGCGCAAAATGGCGAGAAAAAAGAAGAAGAAGCATGAGGACGAGCACGTTGATGAATCATGGCTGGTTCCTTACGCCGATATCCTTACCCTTCTCCTAGCATTGTTTATTGTGCTGTACGCGAGCAGCTCGATTGACGCAGCTAAATTTCAAATGCTTTCAAAATCATTTAATGAAGTCTTTACAGGCGGGACCGGCGTATTGGATTATTCCAGCGTCACCCCTCCTAAAAATGAGTCAGACGGAATCGACGAAGCGAAAAAGGAAAAAGAAGAGAAAAAGGAAAACAAGAAAGAAAAGGAAAAAGCAGCTGATCAAGAAGAACTTAAAAATGTGCAGAGCCAGGTGGAAAAGTTCATTAAAAATAAAAAGCTGGAGCATCAGCTGGAAACAAAGATGACTAAGGAAGGCCTGCTGATCACGATCAAAGACAGCATCTTCTTTGATTCAGGAAAAGCGACCATCCGCCAGGAAGACATTCCGCTTGCAAAAGAGATTTCAAACCTTCTTGTGATTAATCCGCCGAGAAACATCATTATCAGCGGACATACAGACAATATGCCGATTAGAAATTCAGAATTTCAGTCTAACTGGCATTTAAGTGTGATGAGAGCCGTAAACTTCATGGGGCTTCTGATTGAGAACCCTAGGCTTGATGCCAAAGTGTTCAGTGCCAAAGGCTATGGTGAGTATAAACCTGTAGCTTCAAACAAAACTGCGGAAGGCCGAAGCAAAAACAGGCGGGTTGAAGTTCTCATTTTGCCAAGAGGCGCAGCGGAAACAAATGAAAAATAGTAAAAAAGGAAGCCTGATCTATCACAAGGCTTCCTTTTTTTACTTATTATGAAACTGTTTTGCGTTTAACCCTACTCTTTTTAACATTTCAGTGCACATCTCAACTTCTTCTTCGCTTAATACGCTGATCATTTCATCAATTTCAGCTGCATGATCAGGGAAAATATCATCCAAAAGACTGATGCCTTTTTCGGTAATTTGTGCAAATGTTACTCGTCTGTCTGTAGGCGACGCTTTCCGAATAAGGAGCTCTTTTTGCTCAAGCTTATCTACGACGTAGGTGATGCTACCGCTGGCCAAGAGTATTTTATCCCCTATCTGCTGCAGCGGCTGATCACCTTTATGATATAACAGCTCCAGCACAGCAAATTCAGTAGGATTCAGTCCATGCTTATGAATATGCTTATTCATATGATCATTAATAGACCGATACGCGCGTGACAGCACGATAAATAACTTCAGTGATTTTTCTGTCATGTCTCAATCATCCTTTTAGAAACCGTTACAGAGAAACATTAATAAACAAATACCGAAATGTCAATAAAAATCTTTCCAATATTTCTCTTCTTTTTTATTATTCATGTGAACAACATATTTTTCTTAATTATTTTGGTTATTTTTTCTTATTAAACAAGAAGAAACAATGATATAATACCTCTAATCAGGTGTATGTTGGAGCGATGCAAATTGAAAATACTAAAAGGCGCCTGCGGGAGAATTAAACTTTATATTGCACTAGTAGTGATTCCGGCACTCGTCATAAGCTTTTTCGTCTATGAAAAGGAAAAAGAAACAATAGCTGCAGAACATAAGCAAGAAGCCAGTGTTATGCTGAACCTTCACCGCAACAAAATAAATTACTTAATCGGGGAAACAAAAGCGAGAATGACGTCCTTGTCTATCGCTATCGACAGACCGATAGATATGAATAAAATGAAAACTGTTTTGGAAAAAACGTTTGATTCCGAACCAAGGTTTTCCGGGCTTTATTTTCTCAATGCCAAAGGGGATGTCACTGCCAGCGCAACAGAATTAAAAACTAAAGTCAATCTGGCCGACAGATCCTTTTTTACAAAAGTGAAAAAAACAAAAAAGACTGTCATTACAGACAGCTATTCAAGCAGGATCACAGGCCAGCCGATTTTTACAATTTGTGTTCCCGTGCTGGATGAAAAGAAAAATGTCACAGATTATCTTGTGGCAGCTATACAAATTGACTATCTGCAAAACCTGATTAACTTGCTGAGCCCTGATGTCTATATTGAGGTTGTGAACGAAAATAACAAAATGATTTTCTCAAGCGGACAGGCTTCTCACGCAAGAGATCAAAAACCTGTCAGCGGTTATCTTGATGATATCAGCTGGAATATGAAAGTATATCCGAATCCTGTGACAATAGAGGAGCTGAGTAAAAGCCTTGTGCTTCCTCTTTCCTGTATTATAGTCTTGCTGAATATTCTTTTTATTCTTGTACTTTATTATTTGCTGAAGCGGCGGACCCAGCTGGAGCGCACGGAAAATGAGCAGCAAAAATTAGAGCTGATCGGAACACTTGCTGCCAGCACGGCTCACGAAATCCGCAATCCGCTCACCGGCATAAGCGGTTTTATTCAGCTGCTGCAAAAGAAATATAAAGGTGAAGAAGACCAGCTTTATTTTTCAATTATCGATCAGGAGATTAAACGTATCAACCAAATTGTAAGTGAGTTTTTAGTTCTCGGAAAACCGACAGCTGAAAAATGGGAGCTTAACTCGCTTCAGGATATTATCGGAGAAATTATGCCGATCATCTATTCTGAAGGAAATTTATACAATGTGGAGGTAGAGTTAAAATTTTTAACTGATAAACCTCTAAAAGTAAAATGTACAAAAGATCATATTAAACAAGTCATTTTGAATGTTGCGAAAAATGGCCTTGAGTCTATGCCGGAAGGCGGCAAACTCACAATTTCCTTAGGAGCAGTTGATAAAAAGGCCATTATTAAAGTGACGGATAACGGTGAAGGGATATCACAGGAAATGCTGGATCATATCTTTCTTCCATTTGTCACTTCTAAAGAAAAAGGAACCGGCCTCGGGCTTGTCGTATGTAAACGGATCGTGCTGATGTACGGAGGTTCCATTCATATAGAAAGTGAAGTACGAAGAGGAACCGAGGTTACCATTACCCTCCCCGTCTCCTCTTTTTAGCCCCCTGACAGTCTCAGGAGGGCTTATTTATTTTCGTGAACGGGAATTTTTATTCTCCTTGCTTACAGCTCCTCCTGAAAAGAAGAATCGGATCAAACGCAAAAGCATTTTCAAAAGCAAAAAGATGAAAAAGAACACCAAAAAGCCTTTTAACCCTTCCGTTGCATCTAAAAATTCCATATTTCCCCGTCCGGTCACTTTTTGCTGAATCTCAATTGCAAATACGATAACAATGATGATCGTTACGGTATAGATAAAGGACAAAGCCGTCAAGCTCCATTTAGAAAGCCATGTAAATACAGCGTGAGTGACAGCGAAAAAGAAGATGCCAAATATTCCAATTACCCAAAAATGCATTTCTTTGTCGGTTAATTGAATGCCAAGCATCCCGCATATTGAAATAAAAGCATCGTGAAATTGGTTTATCATTTCAGTAATGACTACCGCTAGTTCTTTCATCAGTTCCCTCTTTCTTATGAAATTTCCCCAGAAAAAAAGAGCGCTTCTGAAAAGCTCTCTCTTTATATATGCATCAGATAGCGCCGCTATTTATGTGCATCATATGCAGGCATAACGTCTCTTCGGGGCCACAAGCCTAATTTCTTCACAAGGCCTTGAATTCCTTTGGAATGTTCGTTTTCTTGCATAAGCTGGTGGTATTCGTTCATTAAAGAATCCAGCTCCTGACTGTGCCTGATTGTGTCATGCCCTGTAAATCCCTGCTTACTAGCGGCGTCTATCATTAACTTTCTTTTTTCATCAATAGACACCAGCAATCTTTCTTGTTCAGAAGAACAGCCCATTCAATTCACCCCTCGCCGCTAAGAAATAGGAAACAAGTTTGATTGGGTTATTGTGCATTATTACAGATTATACTTTATTTGTAAACATATTTTTATTAAATAACTTAATTTTTCATTTATAATAGATATATTGATAGGATTAGAAGAACAATACCCAGACGAAGACCACCTTAAACACACCGGCAGGCAGGAGGAATGCGAAATGAAGAAAAAAAAAGCGATAATGCTCGGTGCGGCAGGCGGAAAAGCTATTCTGAAAAGGAAAACCCGCAAAAAATTAATCAATCATATCACGATCTTTTGTCAAATGCTTCGCGATTGGCGAAACGGTGACTATCCCCGTTCACAGATTAAAACACTGTTGCTTCTGACAGCTGCTGTCTTTTATCTCATCATGCCGATTGATATGATTCCGGACTTCGTGCTCGGTTTAGGAATTCTTGACGATGCTGCCGTTCTCGGTATGATTTGGACGCTGATCAAAAAAGAAATGTCCCAATACGAAGAATGGCGTTTACGATAAGCAAAGAAAGCCCCGCCTTTATGGGACTGACCCCATAAGATGAGACAAATAAAAAACACCTTCAAGTTTGAAAACGGATGATTGTTAGCCGAAATTAGACTTGGAGGTGTTTTTTCTATGGGGAGAAGAGTGAGTTATCCGGTTGAAGTGAAACAGAAGGCTGTAGAAATGAGATTGGCAGGCGTGCCTATGAAAGAGATCATGGAGAAATTAAAAATTAAGAATAAGACACAGATTAAGACGTGGGTTAGATGGCATAAGGCTGGGGATACACATAGATTCGAACAGCCTGTTGGAAAGCAATACACTTACGGAAAAGGGCCGGAGTATGCTTCCGATTTAGAGAAACTGCAGGCAGAGAATCGTTATCTGAGACAACAAAATGAAGTTCTAAAAAAGTACAACGAATTGGAAAGGAAGTTGATAGCGAAACGTCAGTCGAACTTGTAGAAGGATTGCGCAGCACAATGACCGTGCAGGATATCTGTATTCATTTAGGTATCTCTCGAGCGTCTTATTATCGTTGGAAGAAGAATCAGACGAAAGATCATCCCAAGCGCTATTTTGAAAAACAAATCGGCACGTTGTGCCGAGAGCACAAGTATCGATATGGATATCGGAAAATCACAGCCATACTAAAAAAGACAATGCGTATCAACCATAAAACGCTTCAGCGTATTATGCAGAAAAATCAATGGCAGTGCCGGGTTAAGGTGAAAAAGCGCAAGAAGAATGGGCAGCCATATGCCGTGGTCGATAATATGTTGGATCGGAATTTTCAGTCTGATCGCCCTCTTGAAAAACTAGTAACGGACATCACATATTTGCCTTATGGACAGAAACAATTGTATCTTTCCAGTATATTAGATTTATACAATGGAGAAGTGATTGCTTTTACGATTGGCGATAAGCAGGACACAGACTTTGTCTTAAACACACTTGATCAGCTGCCAACGCTGCCTGAGAACTGCGTGTTACATAGTGACCAAGGATCTGTGTATACATCTTACGAGTATCAAAAAGCTGTTAACACAAAAGGCATTACCATGAGCATGTCCCGCAAAGGGACGCCCGCTGATAATGCCTCCATCGAATCGTTTCATTCCTCACTAAAGTCTGAAACGTTCTATCTTAACAGCATTGATCGAACCACGACCGCCATCGTAGAACGCACTGTCAAAGAATACATTTATTATTATAACAACATTCGTATTCAAACGAAACTAAACAGCCAATCACCGATAAGCTATCGGCAATTGGCTGTATAAAAGGTGTTTTGATCCCTGTCTCAAAAACGGGGGTCAGTCCCTTATGGACGGGGCTTTTTCTTCTTATTGGTTCACGCTATCTTTTTCATAAATCGGAACCCAGCCCTCAGATGTAACAAAGATCCGCACCGCCACAACTTTTCGATCCTCTTGAAGCGTGAAATAATGGCGGATATTTTCAGGTACCGAGATTAAATCTCCAGGGTTTAAACGGACATCAAAAAATGTGCCGTCCTTGCCTTGAATGACGAAAATTCCGTGTCCGCTTACAATAAAACGGACTTCATCGTCTGTATGGTGATGTTCTCTTTTAAAGTTTTCTAGCAGTTCATCCAGTTTCGGATTAGCGTCAGACAGAGAAATAACATCTTGGGCTTTGTAGCCGCGGCGGGCTGAGATATCTTTAATTTCAGCATCGAAGGTGTCAAGAATTTGCTGTTTTTCTTCTTCAGACAGGTCATATTTTTCTGAAAGCCGTTCAGGGAGCTTGGCGATATCCCATTGCTCATAGATCACCTCTTGGCTGTCCAGAAAGCTTGCCACTTCCTCTTGATTTTCAATCGTTGTATTTGCTTCATCATGAATTCGAATTGTTGCCATTTGCGGTTCCCCCTTTTATTTAACCAGCTGATGCCGGAGTGTTTTCAGCTTCAAATGATAGCTGAATAAAAATTCATATGCTTCAAGCACTCTTTTCGCTTCAAGTGCTGTTCTTCCCCAAGCAGTAATGCCATGGTTCCTGATCAGGACAGCTCCTGAATCTCCAGTAACTTGATCCGCGAAAAGCGTTGCGAGAGTCGGAATATGAGCCGGATTTTCTATAATTGGGATGGACACTTCTGCATTCTCTTCCCACAGGCCGAGCGCTTTTATAATTTCTTGGCCTTTAAAAGTAATTTGGTTTTGATCGCCATACAGCTCTGAGATGACGTTATTGTTGACCGTATGAACATGAAGACAGCATCCGGCATTTGTTTTATTGTACAGATGCGTATGCAAAAGCGTTTCCGCTGACGGTTTCAGATGATGCCCCTTTTCGGCAGGCTCTCCGTTCTGATCCACCAACAGGAAGTCTTCATCCGTTTCTTTTCGTTTATCTTTTCCGCTCGCCGTTACGAGAAATTGCAATGGCTCATCAGAAACCTTGATGGACAGGTTGCCGCTTGTCGCTGGAAACCAATCTCTTTCTGCCAATTCCCGTTTTACTTCGGCAAGCTCGAGCCACCGCTCTTGTTTTGCAGCCATTTCTTTACCTCCGTTACGTCTTCAATCGCTTTCTTTATTTCGTGAAAATCACGGTATGGGATATGATTCAGATGATGCTCCTTGCATTCATTTAATAAATAATCCCTTGCAAAGCAAAGATCAGACAGCTTTGCCGCCTCTACATCGGTAACGGAGTCACCGATCATGATGATATATTGATCAGGCTCAGAAAGCTCGTTCATAACAGTCGGCTTGCAGCACCCGCATTGATTTGTGCATGTGCCTTTGCAAGAATGAGGCCAATCAATATGAATGAATTCGTTCTCGAATGACGCACGGTTGCAATAAATATGATCTTTCTCAACAATTCCTTCAAGCAGCGGATAGACAAAAAAGTCCATTCCCCCGCTTACGACATAAAACGGGAGTTCATGCTTGTTAACAAATGCGACAAATTCCCGAAAGCCGTCCCGGATTTTTGCGTCTTCCAATACGAATCTCGTAATCTCCTCTTTTAAGCTGCTCGGCAGAAGGCCGAACATTCGTCCGACGCCTTCTTGGATCGACATCGTTTTGGAGAGCACGCCGTCTTTTAACGCCGTCCACTCCGGCGGAGCGAATGTTTTCATAATGTTTATAATGTTGTCGTTCATCGTGATGGTTCCATCAAAATCACATATAATGAACGGTTTTTGAGTCGTCATACGGCTTCAGCCTTTCCCCATTTATCAAGCGCAAGCTTCAAATCTTCGCATTGACCGGCTTTTTCTTCAATCGGCTGCGCTTCCAAAACCGCATCAATAATAGCTCTGAACGCTTTGCCCCCGCCTTGGGCGCCGTTTGGATGTCCGTGTATGCCTCCTCCGGCGTTAATAATATGATCAATGCCAAAATCACGCATGAGAAGCGGAACCATACCAGGGTGAATACCGGCGGACGGAACGGCAAATGTCTGGTTAAATACATCTTCTCTTACGCATTCTTCATGAATCGCCAGCGCGTCTTCTTTCGGAAGCGCAACTGAGCCATATGGAGAAGGAAACAGACTGAAGTCAGCGCCGCAATATCGGTTTAATTTTCCGAGCAAAAGGGCATGGGAAAACCCGTACAATGGTGAGGATGTAAATGCCCCGCTGACTGCCGGATGCGCCATAATGGGGATTGATACGTCCGGATCTTCCGCAAGGCTTTGCATGACGTCCAAACCGTAAGCGAAGACATTCAATAAAAGCGCATCCGCTCCCAACTCAGCGGCGCGTCTTGCTTTATCTTTAAGCTCAGCCGTTCTTCCAGTCAAATTCACTGCATACAGCGTTTTATGGCCGGTCTGCTCGTATGTTTCTTTCAAAATTTGTTTTCCCTCTGTAATTCTTGTTTCAAAAGGTGCTAAACCCGTCTCAAAGAAAATTTCATCGTCTTTGATTACGTCAACCCCGCCGAGCGCCTGCTGCCTGAGCTGTTCTTTAATATCACTCAGGTCCCTTCCGATGACCCCTTTAAAAATGCTCATTAACAGCGGTCTTTCAAACTCTCCAAGCATCTTCCGGATGCCGTATACGCCAAACTTCGGACCCGGAAGTGTTCGCTTAAACGCTTCAGAAAATTCGAGATCTATCAACTTGATTTTTCCGTCCAACGACAGCTTGCCAAACACAGTTGTCAGCAATGCCGGAATATCCTGTGAGAAATTTACCTCGGGATAGGCAATTGTGATAACCGCTTGTTTCCCTGATGCAAGATGTCCCTCTCTCTCCTCGACCTTTACAACCCGTCCCTTATGCTTTTGCATCTGCTCCTGCTTCACCAGAGGCAGATCAGTCCAAGAGCCCACCGTCAATCCTGTTGCGATTTGTTCTGCTTTTTTCTCCGTGTCGGCTCCCGGCTCGGTCAGGAGATATGTTGCTAATAATTCACTCATGCCAGAGCTCCTTTCATTTTTTAACCATATAAAAAACCTCTTCAAACAGCTATGCGTCTAAAGAGGTTTCGTTTCTCGTCCGAATCTTATCTCTCAGCCGCCAGCTGCAAGAATTAGCACCGTGCTTTACAAGTCGGTTGCCGGGCTTCATCGGGCTCGTCCCTCTGCCTGCTCTTGATAAGAAAATATAGATTTTATAAATTATTTTGAATTATCCCACCGTTAAAGAATCTTGTCAATGCTTTTTTGGGTAAACAGGTTTAGTTTGCCAATTCGATGAGCTGCTTCTTTAAGCCTAGCTTCACTCGTTAAGAGCCCCACTCTGACATACCCCTCGCCATATTCACCAAACCCGTTTCCTGCTGCAACCGCGACATTCGCTTTTTCAAGCAAGAGATCTGAGAATTGCTCAGAGCTATAGCCTTCAGGCACCGGCAGCCACGCAAAAAATGAACCCGCAGGCGCTGTTACATCCCAGCCGATTTCCCGGCATGCTGCTATCCAAGCGTTGCGCCTGCTTTCATATCGGGCATTTTGCTCCGCTACGCATGTCTGCTCAGATAAAAGTGCCGCCTCGGCAGCCTGCTGGGTTGCTTTGAAAAGACTGACAAACATATGGTCTTGATAAAGATTGATCGCTTCTATGACCGAGGCGTTACCAACTGCAAAACCGACCCGCCAGCCCGCCATATTATATGTTTTGGACAGCGTGTAAATTTCTATTCCGATATCCTTAGCGCCTTCAGTCTGCAAAAAGCTCAAAGGCTTGTGTCCGTCAAAGCCGACTGCACCGTAAGCAAAATCATGGACCACACAGATTTCGTTTTCTTTCGCAAAACTCACCGTTTCTCCAAAAAATTCTGCGGTAGCGACGGCTCCAGTCGGATTATTCGGATAATTCAAGTACATCAATTTCGCTTGTTCTCTTACGTCAGGCGAAATGCTTGCGTATTCAGGAAGAAACGCCTTTTCCTTAGTGAGCGGCATCATTTCCATTTTCGCTTTCGCAAGCGTGACACCGGACCAATAATCTGGATAGCCGGGGTCAGGAACCAAAATCGCATCCCCCGGATTTAACAGGCATTGCGGTAGCTCGACAAGACCGGCTTTCCCGCCGAATAATACGGCTACTTCAGTTTCCGGATCAAGCTGAACGCCGTATTCTCTTTTATAAAATGCCGCCGCTGCTGATTTCAGACTGTGCGAACCTCGAAATGAGGAGTATTTATGATTTTCAGGCTGAGCAACGGCTCGCTTCATTTCCTCCACAATATGCTCGGGCGTCGGCTGATCCGGATTCCCCTGCCCCAAATTGATGACATCATGTCCTTCCTTCAGCTTTCGGTTCACTTTCTGCACAAGAGAAGCAAAGAATTGTTTAGGCAGTTCCTGCAGCACTTGAGAATGTTCAAATTTCATCTGTTTTCACCTTCTAAAAAATCTTGAAATGATAGTCCAGTATCATATATGGTTAAAGGAAAAAAGTAAAGAAAAATATGGGGTGTTAAAAAATGAAATGGACCATATCTTGTCTTCAATTTGATATTTCATACGGAAAACCTTCTGAAAATATAAAAAAGGCTGAATCTTTAATCGAAAAAGAGAGTAAAAATGCTGACGTTCTTGTTCTCCCTGAATTATGGACGACTGGTTACGACCTTGCCAATCTTGATCAGCTTGCTGATGAAGACGGGCACACTGCTCAAAGCTGGCTGCAAAAAACCGCAAAAAAACACGGAGTTCATATTGTCGCAGGATCTGTTGCTGTCAGAAAGGGTTCTGATGTTTATAATACAATGTTCATCGCGGATAAGGAAGGACGAATCATTAAAGAGTACAGCAAAGCCCATCTATTTCAGCTGATGGATGAGCATGAGTATTTATCAGCCGGTTCCGAGGACGGGTACTTCGAGCTTGAAGGCGTCAAAAGCTCAGGACTGATCTGTTATGATATCCGTTTTCCGGAATGGATCAGAAAACATACGACAAAAGGCGCTAACGTGCTGTTCATTTCTGCGGAATGGCCTCTTCCCCGTCTTGATCATTGGAAAAGCCTGCTTATTGCGAGGGCCATTGAGAACCAATGCTTTGTCGCCGCCTGCAATTGCACAGGATCTAATCCCGATAATGAATTCGCCGGGCACAGCATGATTATTGACCCTTGGGGACGCATATTGGCCGAGGGCGGCCGTGAAGAAGGCAGTGTCAGAGCGGAAATTGACCTTCAAGAAAGCGTTGAGGTGCGGGGAAAAATTCCTGTTTTCGATGATATCAGAAAAGATTTATATTAAAAAATATATTGACAATTCAATCACACACCTGTTACTATGTTCATCAACTGATAAATTAGAATTGTTTAACAAGTGAATATATTCTCTTATCGAGAGTTGGGCGAGGGATTGGCCTTTTGACCCCAACAGCAACCGACCGTAATTCCATTGTGAAATGGGGCGCATCTTCTTGGCGCCGAGACTGAAGTCTCGTAAGGCACGGTGCTAATTCCATCAGATTTGATCTGAGAGATAAGAGAGGCGGGACATGATTGTTAAGCCTCCTTCTCTCTGAGAAGGAGGCTTTTTTACGGCCATTCGCGGCACACATAACAAGATAGTACATAATTGGAGGTAATGACGATGGCAGTCACAAAAACACCTTTATACGAAACGTTAAATGAAAGCTCCGCTGTCGCACTCGCGGTGAAACTCGGCTTATTTCAAAGCAAAAGCACACTGACATGCCAGGAGATCGGCGACGGAAATTTAAACTACGTCTTTCATATTTATGACCAAGAAAATGACAGGGCTTTGATCATTAAACAGGCGGTTCCTTATGCAAAAGTTGTCGGGGAAAGCTGGCCGCTGACAATCGATCGGGCAAGAATCGAAAGCAGTGCACTGATCCGCCAGGGTGAACACGTCCCTCACCTCGTACCGAGAGTTTACTATTCAGATACTGAATTGGCGGTTACGGTCATGGAGGATCTTTCACATCTGAAGATCGCTAGAAAAGGACTTCTTGAAGGTGAAAATTATCCAAATCTGTCACGAGACATTGGCGAATTTTTAGGGAAAACGCTATTTTACTCTTCTGATTACGCACTTGAACCTAAGGTGAAAAAACAGCTTGTTAAACAATTTACAAATCCTGAGCTCTGCGATATTACCGAAAGACTCGTATTTACAGATCCTTTCTTTGATCATGATACAAATGAATTTGAGGAAGAGCTTCGTCCATATGTTGAAAAGCTTTGGAAAAATGACAAGGTCAAAGTTGAAGCGGCTAAGCTGAAAAAGTCATTTTTAACATCTGCCGAAACGCTGATTCATGGCGATCTGCATACAGGAAGCATTTTTGCCAGCGAGCTTGAGACAAAGGTGATCGATCCTGAATTCGCTTTTTACGGGCCAATCGGTTTTGATGTTGGCCAATTTATCGCCAACTTATTGTTAAATGCACTCAGCCGTGACGGTGCTGATCGAGAGCCATTATATGAACATGTAAAACAAGTTTGGGACACGTTTCAAACAACATTCAGTGAAGCCTGGGAGAAAAACAGTCTCGATGTGTATGCCAAAATCGACGGTTATCTCGCTGATACGCTCAGCCATATTTTTGAAGAGACAATTGGGTTTGCCGGCTGCGAACTGATACGCCGCACCGTTGGTCTTGCTCATGTGGCAGATCTGGATACAATCGTACCGTTTGATAAACGAATCGAAAGAAAACGGCTGGCGCTGGAAACCGGTACTGCATTCATCGAAAAACGTTCACAATTAAAAACCATAACGGATGTTATTGAATGTTTTAAGTTACTTGTAAAGGAATGATTCACCCATGACCAATTCATTTGCTGTTCCGCGTTCTGTTGAATGGAAAGAAACAGCCATTAAGATTTTAAATCAGCAAAAGCTTCCTGATGTTACGGAATATTTGGAGCTGACAACGAAAGAAGAAGTATTTGACGCAATTGTCTCACTTAAAGTTAGAGGAGCCCCGGCGATCGGGATTACGGCAGCATTTGGGCTCGCGCTGGCGGCAAAAAACATCGAAACTGATAAGGTAGCGGAATTCCGCTGCGAATTGGATAACATCAAAAATTATTTGAACAGCTCAAGGCCGACAGCAATCAATTTATCATGGGCGCTCGAAAGACTGAGCCATTCAATTCAAAACGCCATTTCTGTAAATGAAGCAAAAACCAATCTTGTCCATGAAGCGATTCAGATTCAAGTCGAGGATGAAGAAACGTGCCGTATGATCGGCCAAAACGCGCTTCAACTTTTCAAAAAAGGCGACCGGATTATGACAATCTGCAATGCCGGTTCTATCGCGACAAGCCGCTATGGAACCGCGCTTGCCCCGTTTTATTTGGCGAAACAAAAGGATTTGGGGCTTCATATTTATGCTTGTGAAACCAGACCGGTTCTTCAAGGTTCACGGCTTACTGCTTGGGAACTGATGCAGGGCGGTATTGACGTCACGCTGATTACGGACAGCATGGCAGCCCATACGATGAAAGAAAAACAAATTTCTGCCGTCATCGTCGGCGCGGACCGAATTGCAAAGAACGGAGATACCGCGAATAAAATTGGCACTTACGGACTTGCTATTTTAGCAAACGCCTTCGATATTCCGTTTTTTGTAGCAGCACCTTTATCTACTTTTGACACAAAAGTAGAAAGCGGGGCTGATATCCCGATAGAGGAACGGGACCCCGAAGAAGTCAGGAACATTTCCGGCGTCCGAACCGCTCCGGCTGAAGTGCCTGTCTTTAATCCTGCTTTTGATATTACACCACACCATCTGATTTCTGGGATCATCACTGAAAAAGGGATTATGACCGGTTCCTATGAAGAAGAAATTGAACAGCTGTTTACAGGCGAAAAGGTTCATTAAAAAACCGCTGAAGACTTTGCTCATATCGGGCCGAGTCAGCGGTTTTTTTGTTTGCTCATATTCATATCGATTATTTCATCTTTTTGAGCGCTGGATAAGATATGCAGTTTTACAAGCAGCTCGGCAAAAACGGCAATTTTCTCAGAGCGGCTCGGCTTCAATTGCTTTGTCCTCCTCTTTCATCAGACCAACTTTTTTAACTTAGTAAAATCATATGTCGGCGGCGAAAAAAGGGAACGTGCCATATGTTTTATTTTCTTTATAGGAGATTTGCTCGATGCCAAGCAAATAAGCTTTGATGTCAGTTTTGCTTCCGGCATACCCTGTTAACGTGCTGTTTTTGCCGATCACTCTGTGGCACGGGACAAATATCGGCAGGTCATTTCGTTTATTTGCCTGTCCGACAGCGCGCACCGCTTTCGGACTTCCGACCGCTACGGCAATGTCAGCATAGCTTCGTGATTCGCCATACGGAATCATGGCAAGCGCCTCCCATACTTTTTGCTGAAAAGGCGTGCCCTTTTGGCTCAATGGCAGTGAGAATATCTTTCTTTCTCCCGCAAAATATTCGTGAAGCTGCTTTTTCGCTTCTGCCAAAAAAGCCGTCTCCAACTGCTCCGTATTCTCAACGGATTCTTTCCACTGCATCAAATCTTCCTTACTGAGGAAGAGACGGGTGATGCTGCCTTCTTCCTCGGCAATCGCGAGCTCCCCGAGCGGCGTTTCCGCTGTCGTATAGTAATTCATTCGTCTAACCTTCTTTCTTCAAAATTCTGCCTGACGGGAAGCGTAAGATGGAAAACAGTCCCCTTTCCTTCTTCACTTTCCACTATTATTTTGCCTTGATGTTCTTCAATAATTTTATAGCTTACCATAAGCCCGAGTCCAGTTCCCCGTTCCTTTGTTGTATAAAATGGTTCTCCGAGACGCTTTAATTTATCCTCTGTGATTCCGACTCCTTCGTCTTTCAAAGATATAAGAATATGATCTTGATCAGCTTTTTTGATCGTCACATAAATATTGCCGCCATCAGGCATGACTTCGATGGCGTTCTTTAATATATTGATAAAAACCTGTTTCAGCTGATTCGGTTCACAGTATATCGGCGGAATGTCGCCGACTAAATCCAGATGCATTTGTACGTTGCTGAGATTGGCTTGCGCGTTAAGAAGGTCTAATGTGTCTTTCATAATTTGTGTCACATGTTTTTCCTCATACATGATAGCCTGGGGCTTGGCTAAAATTAAAAACTCTGTGATGATGGATTCGATGCGCTTTAATTCTGAGGTGATGACGTTGAAGTAAAGAGAATAGTCTCCCTCCACACTCCCTTTCAGGAGCTGAATGAAGCCTTTAAGAGCTGTCATTGGATTTCTGATTTCGTGAGCGATGCCGGCAGCGAGTTCTCCAACGACATGGAGAGTATCAGATTTGCGAAGACGCTCTTCCAGTTCTTTTCGCTCTGTGACATCTTTAAAGATAGCCAGGTTCATATTTTGAATAATATTTCGTTTAAACGAAAATTCTAGTTTTCGATTATCATTGCTGCTCAGCAAAAATGGAATCTCATTGTCCATTTCATCGAAATTAATCTGCCTTGCCGGCGATGCCAGATTTTCTATTTCATAGGAAGAAATGATATCAAGCAGGCTGTGTTTTTTCAGTTCTTCATGCGGCAGGCCCAAAATATTGCTCGCTAGCGGGTTGGCGTCGATGATTCGGTACTGATTGTCGAATAATACGTTGCCGTCCATTGAGCCGTTGAACACTTTTCTGAATTTGAGCTCGCTTTCCCGAAGCTCCTTTTCCATCCGCTTTCGGTCACTGACATTTCTTAAAATTGTTAAGTGCTGGTTTTCAAGTATTGTCCGCTTTGACGTAAATTCAAGCTCTTTGAACTGCCCGTTGCCCATTTGAAACAGCATCTCTTCTCTGATCTCACCGTATTTTGCATATTTTCTCTTCGTCAAGCTGTATTTCTCCTGAGAGTCTACGAGAAAATCACACAGCTTTCTTTTTAACAGCAGATTCATCGGCAGCTCAAAAATTTTACAGGCTGACTGATTGGCTTTAACGATTCTTCCGTCATTCGACCAGATGATAATGGCGTCCATGGCGTTTTCAAAAATTTCTCTGAAGCGCTCCTCACTTTTAAATAGCTGGAGCTCCATGGACCTCTTCTCTGTGATATCCCGCATAATCGACATATAAAAACCGCTGATGATGTTAGACGTAATCGTAAATTCAAACAGCTTCTGATCTCCTGAACGAAGCCTGACAGGCAGCTCGCCTTTTGCTTTTCCCTTTCGATAAAGCGTGTGCCAAATGTTATCGAAATCTTTTCGCGATCCGCTGTCTATGAATTGATACAGCGACAAATGTGACAGCTCATTCTGGTCGATTTCAAAGCTTTTGCAAAAGGACAGATTGGCATCAATAAAGCCGCCGTCTTTATCAAATAAAACAATTCCGTCGACAGCTCTGTCAAACAAGTCCTTAAAAAGCTGTTCATTCATGGAAAATTCCCGCTCCAAAATTTTCTTTGAAGAAATGTCTCTCATAACGACAAAAAAGAAATCCTCACCAATCCCTCTTTTTGCAAGAAACTCAATATATTTTGTCGCTCCGCTGTCCAGCCTGATCGGAACCTCCTTCCACAGAAAACCTTTCTTAAAAAACTTCTTTACGGAAAGGTCCAGCTCATCCTTTGGAATAGAAAACAAAAAGTCAAAAACGGAACGCTTTTTCAAACCTTCCGCATCTACTTGAAGCATCCTCGCTGTTGCTTCATTTGCCTGCACGATTTTCATTTCATTATCGCATATAAAAATAGCATCGAGCGTATTGTTCACAATCACTTGATGCTGATGTAATTCCTTTTTCAGCCGATCATTTTCTTGTTTGAGGCGCTTCAGTTCCTCTTTCAGATCTGAATTTGTCTCGACATCGAGAGTTTCCATGCGTAAACACTCCTTCTTCAAAACCTATCCCTCAATATTTCTACATATTGCATGAACTTCCTTCATTCGCCCTATACATTTCAGAAAATTTCAGCGTTATTACATAGAGAAGACATTTTCAACGATCCTTACCGTCACTTTACATCGTCCTAACAATCAGACGTTTTTTCAAATCCTTTTTGATCTTTTATTTTAAAATAAATACCAACAGGGAATAATCTTTTAGTGACTGATTTAAAGAGAAGGTGATGCTATGAGTAAATCGCGAGACAGTTATTTTGACAATGCAAAATTCTTATTGATATTCCTTGTTGTATTCGGTCATATTCTTCGATCTTTTATTCATGATAACAATTTTATGCTCTACCTCTACAAGTTCATTTACACGTTTCACATGCCTGCCTTTATTCTTGTATCCGGTTATTTCGCCAAAGGTTTTAAACGCGCCGGATATGTGAAAAAGCTGGCGGTCAAGCTGATTATTCCATATTTGATTTTCCAAAGCATCTATTCCGTCTTTTATTACATTATTCAAGACGAAAGCATGACAAATGTGAATCCGATTGATCCGCAATGGTCGTTATGGTTTCTGGTAAGCTTATTTTTCTGGAATATCCTGCTCTATCCATTTTCAAAGCTTTCTAAGCATTGGGCGCTGTTTGTCAGCTGCGGCATCGCCGTGCTGATCGGCTATCTCGACTTTGTCAGCAGCACACTGAGCCTGTCCCGGACATTTGTATTCTTGCCGATGTTCCTTGTCGGATTTTACTCGAATAAACATCACTTTGATTTACTGAAATCAAAACGAGGCAAACAGATTGCGCTCGGTGTGCTCGCCGCCGTATTTGTCATCTGCTGGGGCATCGATTTTGACTATTCATGGCTGTTCGGCTCTAAGCCGTACTCATCATTTGGCGATGTCACCTTGGCAAGCGGCCTCTCCCGAATCGGCTGGTATGTACTTGCCTTTGCGGCAACCTTTAGCTTTTTAGCGCTTGTTCCGCAAAAACGCTATTTCTTTACGAAGTGGGGAACAAGGACATT
This sequence comes from Bacillus sp. PK3-037, assembly GCF_054161355.1. Taxonomy (NCBI): domain Bacteria; kingdom Bacillati; phylum Bacillota; class Bacilli; order Caryophanales; family Bacillaceae; genus Bacillus; species Bacillus sp. PK3-037. The sequence goes on from NZ_CP096408.1 coordinate 2,689,433, forward strand.
TTACGTTTACCTGCTTCACGGATTTATCATTAAAACACTCAGGCAGGTCGGGCTTGAGGATGGACTCACTGACTATCAAAACTTAGTCATCCTGCTGCTCTTAACTGCAGCCCTTACCTCCATTCTCTCAAGCAATTTCGTCAAAACAGTTGCACAGCCGTTCATTGAACTGAGAATGACAGGCTTGCTGCAGCTAGTCAGAGGAAGCAGCAAAAATGCCTATTTAAAATAGCAAAACACCTCTTAAGCGCCATGCCGCCTAAGAGGTGTTTTTTATTTTTGTTTTTTATTTTTGTTTTTTCTCTTTTTTCTTTTTCGGCTTTGTTACTTCAAGGGTTTCAATGATTTTCCCGGCGTTGTAATCCCCAAGCTCACTTGAGAATTCTTCCTCAAGCACCTTCTTATTCATCGGCTTTTTATGATTTTGCATGTCTTTGCTGTGCTGGTTCTTTTTCATGATCACGCGCCTCCTTGCTGACCTTGTTTGGAATTGCGATTGGCCCCTCGGAAATTCGGGTCGTCGTGATATTGAGTCTTATATGCATTTCTGTCCATACTCTCAGTCGGTGTATTGTTATTTTTTATGGCTTCATTTACCTCAGCCTTACGTTTCATACAAATCCTCCTCGCCAGTATTTCTAATTTTTATTTGCAGGCCAGCTGATTAACTGCAGCTGATTATGTTAGGTTCTCCAACTGGTGCCGGGTCACACATCTTTTTTTTGACAATAAAAAAACACCGCAGATGCGGTGTTTCATTATCCGATAATCACTCTTTCCTTCGGATAATGGTAATTTGCTTCAATTTCTTTTCTGCCGATCAGATAAAGGAAGGTCAATATTCCGATCCGCCCGATAAACATGACGATCATAATGACACATTTTCCTACGTTGCTCAAATCAGCGGTAATGCCAAGGGACAGACCAGTCGTTCCAAAGGCCGAACATACCTCAAACAAAAGCTGCAGCAGAGAATGCTTTTCTGTCACTGTAAGGATCAGTGTCGCTCCAAAAACGAGCAAAATCGCCATCATTGTGACCACAAGAGACTTCATCAGATCTGCTGGGTGCAGCTCCCGTTTGAATACTTTTACCGCTTTATTGCCGCGGGCAAAATGAAACAGCGCAAGCAAATTCAAGGCAAAAGTTGTTGTCCTTATGCCTCCTCCGACTGAGCTTGGTGACGCACCGATAAACATCAGCGCGCACATAAAAAACAACGTGGGCTCCGACAGCTGGCTGATATCAATTGTTGCAAGCCCGCCGCTTCGGGTAGCTGTTGATTGAAACAAGGATAGAAACAAAATATCATGCCATGCCTTTCCTGCAAACGAGTGGCTTGCTTCCAGCGCATAGATGCCGATGGCGCCAAACACTACGAGTGAGCCAAACATAATGGTCGTGATTTTTGTAAAAAGCGTAAACGGATATCTCCGATGCTTTGAAAACAAGAAGTCCTTTACTTCGACAAGCACCGGAAAGCCGATCGCTCCGAAAATGATCAAAAGCATCGTAATAAACTGCACAAAATAATCATGGCGGAATGGAACCATGGAATTTCCTGTTATATCAAACCCGCCATTTGTGGTTGCGCTGACACTTGCAAAAAACCCGTGTAAATAAGCTTCCTGAAAGGAATCATAGTAGGTTAAAAAATAAGTGCCAAGTATGATTCCTCCAAAAAATTCAATCCATAATATAAGAAAAAGAACCTGCTTCATTAAATTGACAATACCCGAAAACTGGGATTGGTTTTGGTCTACCATAATCAATTTCCGTTCTTTAAGGCCGATTCTTTTTCCCATGATCAGCCAAATAAACGTTCCGAGCGTCATAATCCCGATTCCGCCAAATTGCAGAACAAATGCCAAAATAAAAATGCCTGTAGTGCTGAATGTATCAGCTGTATCCACAACCGTAAGCCCCGTGACGCTGACTGAACTGACAGCCGTAAAAAGCGCGTCAATAAAAGTCCAATCCGCTCCCTGCTTATGGGCAGCCGGCAGGCTCAGCAATATCAGGGCCACAGTTACTGCGAGAAAGTAATATAATGCAATCAGCTGGGCCGGAGATAATGCCTGTATCAATTTTCCAAGCTTTAATCTCATGTGAAATCCTTCTGCCTCTCTTTTAAAGTACGGTAATTATTCTAAAGATATTAGATCCATTTTTAAAGGCTTTTGCGAAACATTTTCTTAACTTGTATATTTTTTTATTATTTTAGTCAAAGTGAAACAGAAAAAAAACCTCTGAGGGTTCTCAGAGGAAGGATGTTTTTATTTTATTTAGCTTCTAATCGTCTGATTCTTTCATCTAAATCAGGGTGAGTAGAGAAAAGCGATGACCGCTTCTTGCCATTAATCTTTAGTGTTTGGACAGCTGTCTGATCTTCTTCCATGATGCGGGAAGAATAGCTCTTAAGCGTTCGAAGAGCATGAATCATCTTATCCTTGCCGGCAAGATCCGCACCTCCCCGGTCAGCATGGAATTCACGGTGGCGTGAATACGCAAAAACAACGAGGCTTCCGAGAATTGAAAAGACAATCTGAAACACAATCATTGCGATAAAATGAACAATCGGAGCAAGATCTTCTTTAACAAAGCGGCTCGCAATCCATGCAGCGATCCGTGATAAAAAGACGACAAAGGTATTCACAATACCTTGTAAAAGCGTCATTGTCACCATATCACCATTTGCAATATGAGCGACCTCATGGGCAAGCACGCCTTCAACCGCAGCATCATCCATTTGATCAAGCAGGCCTGACGACACAGCGACAAGAGAGCGCCGTTTGGAAGGGCCGGTCGCAAACGCGTTTACTTCGGATGAGCGGTAAATCCCGACCTCCGGCATCTTCGTTAAGCCGGCAGAGCGGCTTAATCTATAAACACGATCAACCAATTGCTGCTCTTCATAGCTAAGTGTATGTTTCTCCGGATTCAGCACTCTGACGCCCATCATTGTCTTTGCCATCCATCTGGACATCGCAAGAGACGTAAAGGAACCGACAAAACCGACGACTAAACTGAATACAAGAAGCGCAATAAGATTTATATCGCCATCAGCTGTAAAGTACGTCCCAACTCCAGTGACAGAGCTTATGACAGATAAAACAATTCCGATCGTTGTAAGCACCAAAATATTCGTTAAGATAAATAGAAAAATTCTTTTCGCCATAATAACCTCCGTTATTTTTAAGATCAAATGAACCTGTATATTTAAATTATAAAACATCTGTTTGAAAATGCAAGGATTTAGACGTATGATGTTAATGTATTGCGGACGCTTTAATAATGCATTTATACATAGAGATTATATCCGCGTCAAATTGTCTTGAAGAGGTGAACAATGAATATTTTTAAACTCACTCGAATGGAGATGGTACGGCTGCTCTATTCCCTTAAAGGCCTGGGAGACATGAGCCCGCTCAACATCCTCGTTAAATCGGCGAATATGTCAGCGGAAGAAGCTGCAAGCCATCTTCAAATTCCAGAATTTCTTACAAGATATGAACGAAAAAAACAGAAAAAAGAATACGGCCTGTCAACCAACGAAATCGTTGAGCTTGGCAATTTATGCGAGCTGACTTCGTTAAAGTCAACCGCGATTCAAAATTGGGTGAAACGCGATATCAAAGATCTCATTGGCCATCCTGAGCTGGGTAAAAAGTATTCAGTTGAACAGGCAGTGATTCTTTTAATTGTACGTGACCTAAAATCCATTTATGACTTTGAACACATACGAGCTATCTTAAAAGTTGCTTTTAACACCATCTCAGACAGATCTGATGATGTCATCAGCCCGTTAGCGTACTATGAAAGCTGCGCGCATGTGCTGCATGCCATTTATCACCAAGATACTCCTTCCATGAAGGAATCAAATCTCCAGCAGATTGCCGAACAGGAAACAGACCTTCTTCGTCACCATTTTGAAGAGCTGAGTGACGCCCAATGGGTCAAAATCAGGCAGATTATTGCCATTACAGTTCTCTCCATTTTGACGTTCCATATTCAGGCGACCGCGAACAAAATGATCGCTGACATACTGTGATCAGGATGTACTCCGGCAAATTGCCGGGGTTTTCTTATTCTCCCACAACAATTGCCAGCATAAATAACCCCCGTACATTTCAAACTAAATACGCGTTAAGAATTTCTTAATAGAAAAAGGAGATGAAAAAAGATGGCGAGCAGAAATAAACTCGTTGTTCCTGGGGTGGAGCAGGCACTAGACCAATTTAAACTTGAAGTGGCTCAAGAATTCGGTGTGAGCCTTGGTTCTGATACAGTTTCACGCGCTAACGGCTCTGTAGGCGGGGAAATGACAAAGCGTCTGGTTCAGCAGGCACAATCACAGCTAAATGGCACAAATAAATAAACTCAGGACTCTATTCGCCGGGGGCACTCGGCGAATCTTCTGATTGAGCTGATTCATTATTGCTGCTGTAGCCATTTGGGTTACGGTGGTAAGAAGCATTATCCCGATTAGATGAGGAATGATCCTTTCCTTTTTCACCGTTATTCCAATTTTTACGATTTTTGCTATTCTTGCTATTCTGTTCACCATTGTCTTCTTCTTCATTTCCGTTATCTTGAGGAACTTGTGTAGGGGTTTGCTCAGTATCCCCATCTTTTTCAACTTTCGTGTTTTCATCCGATTCCTTTACATCTTTATTCTGTTCACTATCATCATTCTGAGTGTCAGTTGTATCTTCTTTCTGTGAATCCGTATCATCCAGCTGTTCATTTTCTCCTTGTTTGCTGTCCTGATCGTCTGTCTGATCCGTGTTTTCTTCCTCGCTGCCGGTATTTTTTTGATCCTCTTCCCCGGATTTTTGAGAATCTTCGTTTGGATCTTTCATGTTATTCTTTTCATTCGATTTTATGTAGCTGCCTGTTGATACGCCTTCCTTTTTTGCTTTTTCTCTCGTTTTCATATCTGTTTCGAGAGATTCCATGCGGTATGTCGTTTTATATTTTTCCGTTACATCATTCAGCTGTTTTTTTACTCCTGATTTATATGTATCGTCATCTGTATTTTCATAAACAGTGGAAATCAATATTTCTTTCGATTCCTTTACATATCCTTGCTCGCTGCAATCCGTAATAATATCGTCTATCACCTTTTTAAAATCAGTCTCCTCCCAATCATCGATGTCACTGATAACCTTCTTGCCGTCATCATTTAAGGGCGTCAGTTCGATCACTTCGTAATCACTGTTTAACGCCATTTCGAAGCTTGGATTGATATCTATTGTCATATACGCATAGGCCTTGTTATTAGAGAAAACGGGGAGGATAATAAAAATAAAAAGCATAATAGCAGTCATCGAAAAAATCCCCATTTTGAAAGGGCGCAGTCTTAAAACATCAAAAAAGCTGGCCCTTCTGCCCATGCGTGTCTCACTCGGAAGCATGATTTCTTCTCCGATTTCATATGTTTGGCGATCATTTTTTGCTTTTAAAAATTGTCCGTCAGGGGTCAGCAACGTGACGAATTTTTTATTTTTCTCTACTATGATCCCTCTTCTCATGAGTGCAGCACCCCTTTTAGATAATCTTTTAAATAAATATAATCACCGGTAATGATAATGCACATTGCAATGATATATTTTCTGTTTCGCTCAATCGTTTTTCTGCTTACTGAAACGAGCTGTTCGAGCTGTTTAACAGGAAGCTGTTTCTTCGTATAAAGAATCGCAGCTAATTCTTCATGCTCGACAAGGGTGAGCGCCACCTTTATGGCGTTTTGCCTTGCGTCCGCATGCTTTGGAGAATGTTCAAGCAGCTCTTGAAATGAAAGACCGTAGTCTCTGAGCTGCTTTTGAAAATACAGAATTTCCTCCCGCCTCTGTTCCTGTTCTATCTGGCGACGGTATTCATCAATAGAAAGCTCGGCTTCAATCAGGCTTTGTGAGGATTCCTGATCGTCACCCTCCTGTAAATCCATATTAATATTTTGAGCGGTTCTTGCTTCTTTTCTAATGTAATCAATGACTTTTCTTTTTATAATAAGCTCTGCGAATGCGAGCAGCGAATTTCCTTTTTCAGGTGAATACTTTTCAATAGCTTCGTTAAATGCAATCAGTCCGATGCTGAATTCATCGTCTTTTTCATCTATATATCGTTTACAAACGGATGAAACCGTCTTTGCGATAAATGGCTTATATTGCTGTATCAACTCGTTTTGCAGATCTTTATTGCCTTTTTGTATGCTTTCAACAGATTTTTCAAGCGTTTGCTTCTTTTTTCCCAATTTAAACAAAAGGCTAAGCACTGGTTTCACCTCAGTTCCTCCCTATAACTACTCATTAATGATAGCTAATTTGATAGGGAATCGCAAAGGAGAAAAAGAAATATTGATTTCCAATGTCTCAATTATGACAATCCATTCTCATGTACTATACAGGATTTCGTGCCTTTAAAGAGAATTTTGGGGGTTTTAAAAGAGGTTTTTGTAACAAAGCTGTTATAAAAATGTTATTTTATTTCGTCTGTGAAAACGCTTCAAATATGAAAAGACTCTGCTTTTCAGCAGAGTCTTTATGATTAAGCCCTTTCTTGGCTTCTGTTATTTTGTTCGTTTTGTGCGTCTTCCGCCTGTTTTTTTGAGCCTGACATAAACCAGCCGCAAACTGCGATCGCCGCTAAGACACCCCAGAATATCAGCTTCCATGTCCCTGAGTGGATAAAGTGCGAGGACACTATGGCGATGTCATCGTGTGCGAGTGTATATAAAGCAAGCTTTACCCCGACCCAACCGACAATAACAAAAGCTGCTGTTTCTAGGCTTGGACGTTCCTTTAAAAGCTTAACAAACATCGATGCCGCAAACCGCATAATCACCAATCCGATAATGCCTCCGGCCAAAATAACGAAGAATTGTCCTCCATCAAGCCCGCCGATCTTTGGAAGTGAAGTTCCCGGCAGCGTAACGGCCAGAGCGACTGCCGCTAAGATGGAGTCAACAGCAAAAGCGATATCTGCCAGCTCAACCTTTAATACAGTCGGCCAAAATCCGCTTTGCTTCGTCACCTTATGATTGTCTTCTTTCTTAAATACATATCTTTTGAGCAAGTGGCTTGCTGCAATATACAGCAAGTAGATCGCGCCAATGGCTTGAACCTGCCATACGTTCACCAAAAAGGAAATAGCGAATAAAGAGCCAAATCGCAGAACAAAGGCGCCTGCCAGCCCGTAAAACAATGCCTTCTTTCTTTGCTCCTCCGGCAAATGTTTTACCATAACCGCCATCACTAAAGCGTTATCGGCGGCTAAAATACCTTCCAGCCCGATCAAGACGAGAAGAACCCAACCATACTCCAATAATAATGCTGCATCCATAAATGATACCCTCCCAAAAAAGTTGTTTTCTTTCTCTTCATCCGATCTTATGCCGGCCGGACATGCAAAAAAGACCTTTGCCGACATAAGGCAAAGGTCTTGCTAGACATGAATTCAGGCATGCCAACAAAGCCGATGGATATCACTATCCATGAAATGACGACTTTGTTTCCGGAACATTCCGGACGCTACTCCCCTTTGGGATTTCAAGAAATATCATATTATATGTCAATGATATGCGGAGGGAGCTTATTTGTCAACGTTTATTTTTTAAAAAAACTGAAAAATGTTCAGACTGAATTCGTTTTTTCCTCTTCTTTATCAGTAAATAAAGAACAAACAAGATCAAAATGGCGATCCCGATCGGAAGCATATATTGGTCTAGAATAGAGCCAACGTCTTTCCAATTTTCTCCGAGCTTCACACCGAGATATACATAAACAAATGTGATCGGAAGCATGGCGATAAACGTGTAAAGAGAAAACACCCAGACATTCATTTTTGCGATGCCGCATGGTATGGAAATCAGTGTGCGGATCCCCGGCAGGAAGCGGCCGCTGAAAGCGACAAAACCGCCATGTTTTTTAAAAAATTCATCCGATTTGTCAAGAGCCTCAGGCTTTATAAAGAGGTACTTTCCGAAACGTTCAAGAAACGGCCTGCCTCCATAACGCCCGATCCAATACAGGGTGAGCGGACCGGCGACTCCTCCTAATGATCCTGCCAGAACAGCGCCGGCAAGCGTCATGTCACCTTTCGATACCCAATACCCAGCAAGCGGAAGGACAATTTCGGCTGGAATAAATTCAATACAGAGCGCCAGAAAAATTCCGAAATAAGATAAGCTTTTAAATGCTTCTATCCAGGACATAACCAATTCTTCGATCATCTTCACTTCCCTTTTCCCTGATCTATGTATACACATTTTTGTTTTTCACTCAAAACATCAAAATGATTTTAACATATTTTTGACGGTCAGCAGAACTAAAAACAGAGAATCTTCATTTCAAGCGTTTTTCTGACAATTTCTCCAGGCATATAGACTGAAATTCTTTAGCTGACAGCCGATATTAAGGAGAGTCAACAAGACTGGAACACACGGGGGAATCTCCATATGGAATTACACGCAACGTATAATACAACACTCATATGTTTATCTATTCTTATTGCTTGCGCAGCATCGTTCACCACCCTTGAACTTTCAAGAAAAGTCACCATTCATACAGGATTAAAAAGCAAGGTGTGGCTGATTGCAGGCTCTATCATTATGGGCTTTGGGATTTGGTCCATGCATTTTATCGGCATGATGGCTGTTCATACGGAGATGCCGATGCATTATGAACTGGCGCCTTTAGTTTCCTCGATTGCAGCTGCTGTTTCTGGATCATTTGTTTCTTTATATATCGTCAGCCGTTATATCCTAACCTTTTACAGACTGCTTACAGGATCGGTGGTGCTGGGTGGATCGATTTCATCTATGCATTATATCGGAATGTCTTCCATTTCCCGGGTAATGATGATGTATGAACCGCTGCTTTTTACATTATCCATTGTCATTGCCATTGGAGCGTCTTTCGTCTCACTAAAGATTTTCTTTGACTTGTCCATGAAAAAACCTGCAGACCATTTGCTGATTTATAAAATAATCAGTGCCTTAATAATGGGAATTGGCATAGCGGGAATGCATTATACAGGAATGATGGCCGCTACATTTTATGAGGATGTTGCACCTCCCGACCATCATATGGAAGTCCATACATTCGATTGGTCTATTCTGATTGCCTTAATCGTCTTCTGTATTCAAACGTTATTATTATTCAGTTCTCATGCTGATCGAAAATTCATGAAACAAAATGAACGCATGAAGGATAACGAACAGCGGTTTCAATCTTTAATCATTCATAATATTGATGCAATCTTTATCCTGTCATTAAAAGGAGATATTATTTCTTCTAATCATGCCGGTGAGGATATGATGAATAACTTCGGCCTACACCATCAAAATTGGAATCATTATATGCCGCCAAAAATCAATGCGCTTTTTAAGCAGGTCAAAAGCGAAAAACAAGCCATTAATAGCGACACAAATTTTATGACGGACAAAGGCCAGTTTCATTTGAATATTACGTTTATTCCTGTTGAGGTGAACCAAGAACTGGACAGCATATATGTCATCTGTAAAGATGTGACAAAACAGTACAGGACCGAAAAAAAAATCCATAGAATGGCTCATTACGACTCACTTACAGATTTGCCCAACAGAAGACATGCGATCTCCCACCTAACAAAGGTCTTAAATCGCGAGCATGCCTTGGATTATAACACCGTGGTATTTTTCTTAGATTTGAACCGGTTTAAAGTGATAAATGACGCATTAGGCCATAATGTCGGCGATCAGCTGCTCCAGCTCGCGGCTAAACGGCTTTCATCCGTTATACCAGATAATGGATTTATCGCACGGCTTGGGGGTGACGAATTCATTATTATTTTGACTGACGCCAATACCGGAACGGGAGAAGCCGATGTTTTGGCTAAAAAAATCATTCAGCAATTCAAAAAGCCATTTAAAATTCAGGAACACACCCTTATTACATCCGTCAGCATCGGAATTGCGATTTCTCCTAAAGACGGAACTGACGGCCCTGAATTGATGAAAAAAGCAGATATGGCCATGTATGCGGCCAAAGAACGAAACAAAAGCAAATACAGATACTACTCTTTTTCAATCGGCAATAATGAAACCGTCAAGCTTAATCAAGAAATGGAGCTGAGGGAAGCGATTGATAACAAAAGATTTGTCTTGCACTATCAGCCGCAATTCAGTACAAGAGATCAAAAAATGACAGGTGCTGAAGCGCTCATACGCCTTGTCACTCCCGACGGCAATCTGCGTCCGCCTGGAGAATTCATCGGTGTTGCCGAAGAAACCGGCCTTATTATTGATATTGGAAAGTGGATTATTGATGAGGCGTGCAGGCAGGCAAAAGTGTGGCACGACAAAGGATTTGATCTTTCTGTCGCCATTAATATTTCCGCCAGACAGTTTCAATCGGAGGAACTGATTCCGCTCATCAAGAATACACTTTCTAAATACATGCTTCCCCCTCACCTTCTTGAAGTTGAAGTAACAGAAAGCATGACCATGGATAATCTTGACCACTCCAAAAAGGTTCTATCTTCTTTAACCAAATTAGGCATCCGGATCAGCATTGACGATTTTGGCACGGGGCATAGTTCTCTAAGCTATTTAAAGGACTTTCCGATCCACAGGCTGAAAATCGATAAATCATTCATCGATGATATTCAGACACACCCGAAATCAGAACAAATTACCGGCGCCATTATTGCCATGGGCCATCAGCTGTCTTTACAAGTCATTGCCGAAGGCGTGGAAAACTCCGGCCAAAAACAGCTGCTTGACGAAAAAGGCTGTGACCATTTACAGGGCTTCTTTTTCAGCAGGCCGATACCGCCCGAACAGCTTGAACACTTGATATTGAACCAGCCGCCGCGTTAACAGCGCAGGCTGTTTTTTTATACCCATAAGTTACTACACATGAATCACCCCTCTCATCTCCACAATAATGAAAAAAAGGGGTTCATCGATATGCATACAATGTGGAAGGGATCCATCAGCTTCGGTTTGGTGAATATCCCCATCAAGCTTTATGCCGCCACAGAAGACAAAGACATCAAACTGCGAAGCCTTCATAAAGAAGATCATGCGCCAATTAAATATGAAAAAATGTGCACCAACTGCGAAAAAACGCTCAGCCCTGATGAAATTGTGAAGGGATATGAATACGTAAAAGGAAAATATGTCGTGCTGACTGATGAAGATTTAAAAAGCTTAAAGCAGGAGCATGAAGAGAAAGCGGTTGAAATTGTCGATTTTGTTCAGCTGCAGGAAATTGACCCGATATATTTTAACCGCTCCTACTTTGTCGGACCCGGAGATAACGGCACGAAAGCCTATACTCTTCTTCGCGAGGCGCTTCGATCCACCGGAAAGATCGGGATCGCCAATATGACGATCAGGTCGAAACAGCAGCTTGCCATTCTCCGCGTATATGAAAATTGCATCGTAATGGAATCCATCCATTATCCCGATGAGGTCCGTAGTGCTGCCCATGTACCCGGAGTGCCTGATCAATCAAGTGTAAATGATAAAGAATTGCAGACCGCCATTACACTGATAGATGAGCTGACAACTGAATTTCAGCCGGAACAATATGAGGACACGTATCGAAAAGCCTTGCTGCAAAGAGTCAATGATAAGCTGGAAAATAAAGAAACAGCCGTCACTCCTGACAAAGCGCCTCCTCGTGAGGATGTGATCGACCTGGTCAGCGCACTTCAAGCCAGCATCGATCGAACCAAAAGGCCGAACCGGGAAAAACCAGCGGCAGCACCAGCCGAAGGCGGAGAACCGAAAGGAGCCGGAGAAAAAAAGCAGAAAACCACTAGAAAAAAAGTCTCCGGCACATCATAACCAATGGCGTTTACCATGCAGCCCGTGCTTACTGCGTCACCTCCAAAAGGAGCGGAATGGCGTTACGAAGTAAAATATGACGGGTTTCGCTGTATTCTCCGCATTCATCCGTCAGGCGTGACATTAACGAGCAGAAATGGCTTAGAGCTAAACAGCACCTTCCCTGAAATTGCCAACTTTGCCGAAACTGCTTTTCAGCATATAGAAAAGGAACTTCCGTTAACACTCGACGGAGAAATCGTGTTTTTGGCGAATTCATTCCGTTCAGATTTTGAACATATTCAAGTGCGGGGACGTTTGAAAAGGCCGGAGAAGATACAGGAATCCGCAAACTCTCGGCCTTGCTGCTTTCTCGCATTTGACCTTTTGGAACGAAGCGGACAAGATGTATCGACTTATTCCTATATTGACCGAAAAACATCGCTGCATGAGCTGATGTCTGCTGCAAAGCTCCCGGCTGAGCCAAATCCTTATGCAAAGGAAACCATTCAGTATATCCCCTCCTACCAGCACTTCGATCCGATTTGGGAGAAGATAATAAAGTATGACGGAGAAGGAATTGTAGCGAAAAAAATCAACAGCAAATGGCTCGAAAAAAAACGGTCATCTGATTGGCTGAAATATAAAAACTTTAAACATGCCGATGTTTGTATCACTGGATTTAATCCTCACAATGGATTTCTGACGGTTTCTGCGTTAAAAAACGGTGTAATGACGCCTGTCGCCTCTGTATCACATGGGATGAGCGAGGAAGAAAAAAATGCAATACGCGCGATTATGGAACAGCACGGACATAAAACAGCATCAGGTGAATATACGCTTGAACCATCGATCTGCGCTACTGTCCAGTACTTAACGATTTTACAAGGCACGCTACGAGAGGTTTCGTTTGTCACATTTCAATTTCAAATGGATTGGACCGACTGCACCTTTGCACAGCTTGTGCGCCGCTCAAAGCCGGTTCATCCAAAACTGCAGTTTACAAGCCTGGATAAAATCATATTTGAAAAGCATAAAAAAACAAAAGAAGATTTCATCCAGTATATGATTGAAATCAGCGACTACCTGTTCCCGTTTCTCAAAGACCGTGCTGTCACGGTTATTCGCTATCCGCACGGATCAAGGGGCGAATCCTTTTTCCAAAAAAATAAGCCGGATTATACACCGGACTTTGTCCAATCCTTTTTTGACGGTAGCCATGAACATGTTGTCTGTAAGGACCTGTCCACCTTATTGTGGCTTGCCAATCAGCTCGCTTTGGAGTTTCATGTTCCTTTTCAAACGATTACAAGCAGAAGGCCCGCAGAGATTGTCATTGATTTAGATCCCCCGTCCCGAGATGACTTTCTGATGGCTGTTCAGGCAGCAAATGAACTCAAACGGCTCTTTGAATCCTTCGGCATCACATCGTATCCGAAGCTTTCCGGCAACAAGGGGATTCAGCTTTACATTCCCTTGTCACCAGAAGCATTTACGTACGAGGACACACGCCAATTTACACAGCTGATTGCCGAATATTGTACCAATGCATTTCCGGATCTATTTACAACCGAACGCCTGATCAAAAACAGGCATGGAAAATTGTATCTCGATTATTTGCAGCATGCTGAAGGAAAAACGATTATCTGCCCCTATTCCACCAGGGGAAACGAGCTTGGCACCATAGCGGCGCCGCTGTATTGGCACGAGGTGCAGCCATCTTTGACACCGGCGATGTATACAATCGATACCGTCGTTGACCGGATTAAGAAACACGGATGCCCGTTTTATGAATTTTACCGCAATCCGCAGGATGAACCTCTTGCCGCTATTTTGAATCAGCTGCAGAAAAAGAGCTGACTTATATCCGGTCAGCTCTTTGTGTTGTTTCAACTGTATTTTTTCCCCAAACGCTCACTTTCCTGGCGCTGCAGCGGGCTCAAGGGTTCATTATACAAATCGATATCAACCGCATACTTTGGCCGTCTTTTCACTTCAGAGAAAATCGTTCCGATATATTCGCCGATAATCCCGATTCCCATGAGCTGCAATCCGCCCAGAAACCAAATGGAGATGATGAGAGACGCCCAGCCCGCATTTGTGTGGCCGAGCATTTTTTGAATGACTGCGCCAATCCCCGCCATGGCGCTTACCAAAAATAATAGAAAACCCAAAAGTGTAAAAAAGCGAATCGGGGCCACACTGAAGGATGTAATTCCGTTAAATGCGAATGAAAGCATTTTTTTCAGCGGATATTTCGTTTTTCCGGCAAAACGTTCTTTACGGTCATACAAGACTTCGGCTGACCTGAAGCCGATCATAGGAACGATGCCCCTTAAAAACAAATTGGCTTCCGGATAGCGCGCGAGTTCTTCAAGCGCCCTTTTATTCATTAAGCGAAAATCGGCATGATTGTAAATTAACTTAATCCCAAGCTTATTCATGAGCCGGTAAAACGCTATAGCGGTCGTGCGTTTAAAAAAGGTATCGGTTTTCCGGCTGCGGCGCACGCCGTACACGATTTCAAAACCATCGTGATATTTCAGCATAAATTCTCTGATAACAGAGATATCATCCTGCAGATCGGCATCAATCGAAATCACGCAGTCTGATTTTTGCTTTGCTTTATGCAGACCTGCTAAAAGCGCTTTTTGATGTCCGACATTGCAGGCTAATTTTAAACCTGTTACCTTCTTGTTTTTCACACTTTCCATGGCAATCAAAGACCAGGTGCGGTCTTTGCTGCCGTCATCAACAAATAAAATTTTACTGTCTTCGGATATCATTTTTTCTTCCATTAAGCTGTTTACAACCTCCGTCAGCTGACGGCTTGTCTCTTTAAATACTTCCTCTTCATTGAAACACGGAACGACGATGGTTAACACTGGCTGTGGCTGTTTCAATCGATATCCTCCTTATTTTGTTTCGTATAAATAAATGCGCCAGGCGGAATCTTTATGGTCAAATGTTTTCACGAGCGCCAGGTGGTTTTGGTCAGCGTTCATGATGGGAACCGAAGAAAAAATATATTGTCCGCCCATTTGTTGAAACACATCTGTATTTAATTCAAGATGATTGATTGTTTTCTTCGAATTCTTTTTAAAGTCATATCGTTTGCCAAGCTCATCGACGAACAGATAGCAGCGGCTCCCCCATTCATCAAAGTACCGTTTCAATTGGGCGTTTTTTTCCAGCTCTTTTTCAATGATTTTTCTAAATTCATATTTATATGAGAGCGGGTACAGGTTGTTATATGTATCTAAGGTGTAAAAACCGTTGTATTGGGCGATAGACGGATGCAGACCGATACTCGCCACCCTGTACGAATCTTGCGGGCGCCCGATATACTCCTTAATCTCTTTAAATTGGTCAGACGCGTAAAATTCACGAAACGTCGGCGCGTTGTAGTGAACGCCATACGTATACTCCTCATTAAAAGGCGCCAGGACCATCAGCTGCGCAGTAACTGCCGCATACACAAGCCATCGCCACTTTTTCCCCATCCGCCAGATGAGATACAAAGCGAGCGCAAAACTCATGTAGATCACCAGCGGGCGCAAAAAATGAAAACGGGCAAAATTAAATTCGGCTAAAAATGCAAATTTCTGCTTTGGAACAGCCCATATTTTGTTGAACCAAAACGCATACCACAGTGACAGCGCATAATTTAGCACGCAGAGAAAAAGATAAACGTTTTCTTCCCTTGTCCGATTTCGTTTGAACAGCACAGCAAAAAAGACGAGTAATAAAATTGGAAGAATCACAACGGTATGAACTGTCATGACATGGTTATGTCCGTAGACAAAGTTTTTGACGGACAAACGCAGAGAGTGCCAAACATCATGCCTTGATGAAATAAATTCAATCCGGTGCATCGGCGCGTGTGAAATCAACATCGAATAGACAAGCCGGTACTCGACAAATAGATAAATACTTGTCATAAAAGCGATGCTGCCTAAGAAAATGAAATTCCATTTTCTTTTTGTGATGACATCATACAGCCAGAAGCATGCCATCCCAGCCAAGAAAAAGAAGAAGCCTAATACAAAGCTTGAATACAACGGCAGCAAACCGAGCGTCAGCCATTCTCTCCATGAGATATCCCCTTTTCGGATATTCAAAAAAGCCCACAGCGCCAAGGGGTATCCAAGCGTGCTCAGCATTCCAGAAGGCCAAAAAGGCGTTAAGGCAAATGCGAGCGATACGCCAATTCGGATCAATGCCGCTTTCTGATCCGGAATCACATGTTTCTTCAGCAGCACATACATTCCGAAGAAAGCGACAACTCTCGTAATGGTCTGGCTTACCGCATAGGCGGTCATAGAAGAAAACAACGCGTGCAGCCAAACAATTCCGCTCCACTCAGTGCCAAACGCATCCCGTGGCAGTCCGTTAATGATTTGCGGAATGGCCGCATCAACTTTGCCGATGATTTCTCCGCTGTCGGCCAGCACCTTGTACCAAGCGATATTAGAATCCAAATTATCGTGTACGCGAATATGGGCGTCTTCCTTCAAAATAAAAAGCGGGGATACATACAGCAAAAGGAGAAATAAAGCCATCAAAAGATAATATGTTTCTTTTTTGTGTTGTCTTAATCGTAACATCCCTAACACATCCATCTGTTATTCTGACTTCTATTGGGCACGATCTGCCTCACCTGTCAAAATTTATTATCCCTTTTCCCTTCTAAAACATTCATCAAATGACAATCCTTTCTGCATTTTTCAAACTGGTCTTCTACCCATTAATTCCCGCTATCCATAAGGCTGCATCACTTACTATACTGGTAGAAGGGAGGGGATACATGTGTTCATCTTACTTTCATTGGTCATACTGGCTGTTATGCCATTTATATATAAAGCAAACCGCAACACAAAAGATGTGAAGGTCAACACGATTTCAATTGATCAGCAAGACGGCCTTCCAGCAAGAAAAAAACTGAATATCCTTCATTTATCGGATCTTCATTTAGAAAACATATCTGTTTCGCCTGATGAGCTCTATCGTTTAACAAATAATCAACCTGTAGACCTCATTGCGCTGACCGGAGATTTTCTTGACCGGAAACGAAATATTCCAAAGCTTGCCGGCTACTTGCAGGCACTGCAACAACTGAAGCCTGCTTATGGCATGTACGCGGTGTTTGGCAATCATGATTATGTATTAAAAGAAAAGGACTTTCAAAGATTAAAGCGAGTGCTGGAGGAAAACGGCTGCATTACGCTGCAAAATGAACATGTTCACATCAATACTGACGCAGGGCCTGTTAATATTATCGGAATTGACGATTACAGTACGAATCGCAGTAAAATCACAAACTCTTATAAAGGTCTTCAGAATGGCTATCACCTTGTACTGACACATGATCCGAATATTATTTTAGAGATGCAGGATATTCATTTTGACTACCTGTTATCAGGCCATTTTCACGGAGGGCAAATCCACTGGCCAAAGCCGTATCATTTGGTGAAAATGGGCAAGCTTGTACGTATGAATATGATTAAAGGCCTTCATTATCACCACGATAAACCGTTTTATATCAGTGAAGGTTTAGGACAAACTGGCGTTAATATCCGTGTAGGAAGCCGTCCCGAAGTGACTTTCCATCAAATTTAAAAAGACTGTGCTGACCATGGCATCAGTCTTTTTTTTGATAGGTGTGCTGAAGCTTTTCTTTCGAGATAAACAAATAGGATGAATTCGGCAGATTTCGCAAGCTCACTGGCTTTGACGTTAAATATAAAATCGGCATATGGGTGATTTTTTTAAAGGATCTGTAAATAGGATTGACCGGGGTTACGACGTCAAAGCCGAGCCTTTCTACCCCTTTATCAAGCATTGTAATGCCAATGATCCCTTTGATTTTTTCGCTTTTTTTATGATTGTTGATATACTCCAGCAGCATCGGCATGGATTGATATACTTTTTGGTAAATAATGATTCCTTTTCTGACCGCGCTTTCAATGCTTTGCAGCTCCCTGATCAGCTTGATGTTGTGCAGATGGATTTTAACGAGCACATCGTTTTTTCTTATATGCGTTCCGTCACTCAGCACGACATGATGCCCTTTGTATTTCGTCAGTCTGACTCGAAAGACGCATTTTCGCTCATCTTCAATCAAAGTCAGCCTCGAAAAAAAGAAATAAATCGGGTCAATCACTCTCCAAATGGAAAGGAAACAGGTTTTCATCTCTTCACCTTCCTTATCATCAAAAAAACACCCTTATATTTTGTGATGATTCTCCCCAAAATATAGTTGCCATATTTTTAAGGAGGACAGACATGACAAACATTCTTATTTTTCCTTTTTTAAGCATTTCCACCGGGCATCATCATGTCGCTGATGCCCTAAAGGCTGATCTGGAATCTAAAGGGCTGCATTCAGAAAAAATTGATATCTTTTCACATACGTATAAACGCTTAGAACAACTGTCCTCCTCAGCTTATTTAAAATGGATTCAATATTTCCCGAAAACGTACAGCGGAATATACAAGCTTCTCGCTTGCGGAGAGTGTAAAAATGTCAAACGCTATGCCATGTATGAATGGCTGTTTATGCAAAGCATGAGACAGATTCTCAAAGAAAAACAGCCTGATATCGCCTTCTGCACACACGCCCTGCCTTCTTATCTGCTAAACCGGCTGAAACCGGAATATCCAAACATGGCCATTGTAAATGTCTACACGGATTTTTTTGTAAATCAGGTATGGGGGCGGAAGAACATTGACTACCACTTTGTCCCGATCATGGATATCAAGAAGCAGCTCATGACCGAAGGAATCAGCCAGGAAAAAATATTTTTGACCGGCATTCCCGTTCACCGGGCCTATGAAGCAGGAACCGCAGACCCCTGCCAGCATCGTCCGCCTTATACCGTCATGATCACAGGCGGCAGTATGGGAGTCGGCGGTATTTTTAAGCTGGTCCAGGAGCTGTCGCCAAGCGGAAACATCTTATACAAAATATTATGCGGCAGAAACGAAAAGCTCTACCGCTATGTCAAAAGTTTACAACATCCTTTTATCGAAGCGATCCCATACCTTCACAGCAAAGCAGAAATGAACCGTCTGTACGCACAAGCCTCAGGCGTCATGACAAAGCCAGGAGGCGTAACCATCAGTGAATGCTTAAAGAAAAGGCTTCCGGTATTTATCTATCATGCGCTGCCGGGACAGGAGGAAATGAATGTGAGCCTGTTAAAAGAACGGCAGCTTGTCACAGATATAAGAAACTGGGATATGAAGCGGGCAGAAGAGCGCATTTCCGCATTTTTTCAATCGAATGAACGGGCAGCAGCAGAGAAGCAAGTCAGGGAGTATCTTGGCCAAATGTGCGACCGGGAGATTGGGGAGGTTTTAAAAAGGATATTAGATGAATGTGAACATAAAAAAACACCCTCCTGAAAAGAGAGGGTGGCATGACTAACGAAACAGTAAATGCTGGCTGTGAATACCTGCTTTCTTCAGCAGGAGGATCAGCTGGTCCTGCTCATCAGACGAAAGGCCTGAAAACGCTCTCGCTATACGGAGCGCATGGATTGGATAAATTTTATCCAAATACTCATTCCCTTTATCCGTGAGATGCGCGTAAACGGAGCGTTTATCTTTCGGGTCCTGCTCCCTGACTAAAAACCCGTTTCTTTCTAACTTGTCAATGACATATGTGACGTTTCCGCTTACAAGCAGAAGCCGCGACCCAATTTGCTGTAATTTTTGCGGGCCTCTCGTATACAAAAGTTCCAGTACGGCAAATTCTGTGGGATTAAAGCCGTGCTCTTTGCTGTCACGGATGCTGTGTTCAGACACACTTTTGAAAGCCCTTGCAAAAACTCTGTACAAATTCATCGCACGCTCAACTTCTTCTTCGTTAAACGATAATCTCATCATATCTACCCCGTATATAGAATTTTTATAAAAAAATAATGAAAACCCTTACATATAATAAGAGTTTAATGCCCTTATTATTTTTATTCGCTACAATTCGAGAAATTCCTTTTCAGGAAACAAAAAAATCCTTATCCACATTATTTTGTATAAGGATTTTTTTGGTGATATGGGATGCTGCGAAAGAAATATGCGTATTCCTTCCGCAGTTCAGAAAGTGTCATTTTGTTCATTACTTCTTTATTATAAACTCCGATTTGAAAGAGTTTTTCTGAATAATGGCTTCGTTCTTTTTCTAATGCTGTTTTCAATAAATTACTCATAGCGTCCTCCTTCATTTTAAGGTATCCTCTAAATAAGATACTCTCTTTAAATGAATGTGGTGTGAATCTAATGTAAAGAATTTATGTTTACGAAGATTTTCGGTAAAGTCCGTTTTGAACTGATCTTAAAAGCTGAAAAGCATGTTCTCCGGCAAGCTGCATAAACGTTTCAAGCATTTCATCCCGTTTCATATCCAACTCGATTATTTCCTTTGCCAGCGAGACCGCTTTTTCTTCCTCCATGATTATCCTTCCTCCTCATTTAATCGTTACATAAAGGATAAAACGCGCTTATAGGTTACGCATCATTCTTGTTAATTTTTCTGCCGTATTTTTTCAAAAATCTGCTATTTCATGTTAGAAAATATAACAAGCGTCAGGTTTTTTCTCTATGTTTTTTATATACTATTATCAAAAGACATCCAGGGGTGGAAAAATGACCACAGAAGATCATTCTTATAAAGACAAAAAAGTGATTTCAATCGGGATTGTCAGTGAATTGACAGGATTGTCCGTAAGACAGATCAGGTATTATGAAGAGCGTAAGCTGATTTATCCGCAGCGTTCTTCAAGGGGAACGAGAAAATATTCTTTTGCCGACGTCGAGCGGCTGATGGATATCGCCAACAAACGCGAAGACGGCGTGCAGACAGCTGAAATTTTAAAAGATATGCGCAAAAAAGAACAAATGGTAAAAAACGATCCGCAAGTCCGAAAAAAAATGCTGGAGGGGCAGCTTAATGCTCACTTTAGGTACAAAAACCGTTAAACGATAAAAGTCCGCCTCGCAATCTGAGACGGACTTTTATCGTTTATAATGAGTGAATGAATGCAGTGGCAATACCAAAGTAAATTAATAATGACAAAATATCATTTAACGTCGTAATGAGCGGGCCTGACGCAATGGCCGGGTCTACATTCAGTCTATGCAGAATAATGGGGATGATTGTTCCGGACATCGTACCGATAATTAAGGTCAGCAGCAGTGAAGAACCCACAACAAATCCTAAAAGCACATTCCCCTGCCATATGATGGCGATCACCGTAATTAAGACAGAACAGACGGCACCGATATAAATACTTGTTCTGAGCTCCCGAAAAATCAGTTTCACAATCGTTGTTTTATTCATTTCTTCTTTAGATAAACCTCTGATGACAACCGCGAGAGACTGTGTTCCTGTATTCCCTGTCATCCCTGACACCATCGGCATAAAGAATGCCAGCGCAACGACCTGCTTCAGCGTATCTTCAAAATAGCTCATGATGCTGCCTGAAATCAGCCCGATGAACAAAAGCAGGATCAGCCATGGAAGGCGGCGGTATGCTGCAACATATGCTTTTGTATCGAAGGTAATGGCTTTACCTGATGCGGCGAATTTTTCGTAGTCCTCATCGGCTTCCCGAATAACGACGTCAATGATATCATCGACCGTCACGATCCCGACAAGCACATTGTTTTCTTCCACAATCGGAATCGCTAAGAAATCGTAACGTTCAATCAGCCGCGCCACTTCTTCCTGATCTTGAAGCGCGTCTGCTGCAATGACACGGGTAAACATCAAGTCTTGTACCTTTTCTTCCGGTTCCCCGAGAATCAAATCGCGATATGACAGAACGCCGACTAGCTGCTTACTGTCATTTATAACATATAAGTAGTTGATAGACTCTGCGATTTCCGCGAAACTTTTCAGTTTGACGACCGCGTCTTTTACCGTATAATGCTGAGGAATCCACACATAACGGTTGGTCATCATGCGCCCCGCTGAATCAGCCGGGTAATTCATAAGGAGCTGAACTGCTTTTGACTCTGAGGCTTCCATGCTGGATAAAAGCTGTTCCTTCAGTTCTTCATCCATTTCCTCCAGCAATTGAGCGAGGTCATCGTTGTCCATTTTGTTCATGGCGAGTGTTGCTTTTGTTTTTCCGACTTTATTTAAGACGGCTAGCTGAAATTCCCGTTCCAGTTCGCCGATCATATCAGTAATATCATCAACAGTTAAATAAGATAAATAGCGGGCGCGGTGTTTTTCCGGCATTTCTTTAAAAATAAACGCCATATCATAGGGCTGAAGCTCATCAATAACACTTCTGAAATCCCTGATTTTTCCGTCTCGCAATAAGATAATGATGCGTAAAATGAGTTCGTCATAGGTCATGTTTTGAACCATCGGGACTCGTACCTCCTCTACGGAGACGTGCCGGCCTCGCCAGAAGGTGCGGCAGATCGTCTCCTCATCGTGTAATCAATTGTCTTGCTGTCATAGTATATGGGTACTTCTTCAGATTGACTCGAATGGGGAGAATCCATACTCCGCACCTCCTTTTTGTTCAACATTTCGTTTTCAAGGCATAAAAAAAGCCTTCTGGATTGAAGGTGAAAGAAGCACGGCAAAAAAAGCGTGCGGGCGCCTTCAATCGTAGAGCTTTAGCACTGTATGGCATAGGAGCAATCATCCAGCTGCATTAAAAATCACCTTATGTCGATGATTTCTGTTGACCCATTGGCGTCTTTGGACATTTTTGGGCAGCAGCGTATCTCCATACAGGAGCCTCACCTAACGAAGTTCGTAATTGAATTGACACACTGAGATTACAGAAAAAAACAAGCTATGTCAACTTAAAAAAGTTATTTATGCGTTTACATCTTATCAGATGAAATAAAATAAGGGCCTTAGCCCTTATTCTGTTGTTTGCGTCTCATCATCTTCTGAAAGCAAATGATAGGTTTCATGAAGAAATAAGGCGTATTCCCCTTCCTTCGTCGGATGTGGAACATACTCAGCCTGATTGATGTATTGTTCTTCTTTCTTTTCCAAGCGCTTCGCCTCCTTTTCTTATTAGATTGTCCAAAAAGCGGCTCTTTATCATGAAAAAAACCCCGCGGGTGCGGGGTTAGTCATCTAATTCCTGCTTCATAATACGTCCGTCCTTTGCAGAGATGTCAAATTCCGCTTCAGTCCCTTGTTTCGTTTGGACCTCAATTTCGTAGATATAAGCACCGTCGTCTTCATCCAGCTTGCTTTCTGTGACGGTTCCAGCTGTTTGCTTTAGAGCAATCTGTTCTGCTTCTTCTTTTGTCAAAACAACTTGCTCTTTTTTCTCTTTTAACGGGTCATTGAGCGCTTGTTTGGTCTTGATATCCACATAAACATCATAGTCTTCACCGTCTTTTTCGATTTCAACTTCATAAACTTCTTTGCCGTTATAGATGTCTCTGTCGATGTCATCCACTGTTCCGTCAACAACTGTTTTGGCAATGGACTCCGCTTCTTGTTCAGTAAGTCCGCCAGTCTCAGAAACAGACTGTGTTTGTTCATTATTTTCTTTCGCAAACGCGTTGTAGCTGAATCCTCCGGCCGCTAAACACCCTGCTAATAAGCCAATCATCCATCTTTTCTTCAGCATATGTGATTCCTCCCTTGTTCGTTATGAGTTCAGTTTACACACTCAACATGAAAGGAAAACGAGAAAAAGATGAGAATTTGATGAGAAACCATTAGTCTTCATAGATAATATTAGAAACTTTGCCGGTATAGGCGTTTATTTTCACCGTAGCTTCCTTGTCATTCGGGAGATCAACATCTACTTCAAACAGGAGAGTGCCTTCGCTTTCTTCCAAATCGGCGTCATCCGCTTTTCCTCCAGCCTCACGCTCCGCAATGGCTTTTGCCTCTTTTTCCGAAATTGTGGTCTTTTGTTTGTCTTTGCTGCTGATTTTATCAGCGGACACAACCGTTTTTGTCTTCATATCTACCTTCACTTCGTATGTTTCCCCATTATTTTTTTGAATGGTATACGACGCAACTCCGTGTTTTCGCGTGTGTTTTTTGACGGTGCCCGGCACCCGCACCAGAGCAAGCTGCTTAGCTTCTTTTTCTGTCATCTCAGATGTGTTCGTCTTTTTCACTCTGTTCATTGACAATATGTCGCCCGATTTAGCATCAGCTTTTAGAAAATAAATTCCTTTTGGATTTTCCAGAGTCATATCATACGTTTTTTTATCATTGGATTGCGTCACTTTTGTGATGTCGCCTTCATAGGAGGTTTCTACTTTTTTTATGACTGCATCCTTTGACAGCACGTCCTCATGGGTTTGCTGAATGATAAGAACCGCGCAGATGACAATGGCTAAAACGGCTGCCGCCGCAGCAGCTCCTGTTTTCATTCGTTTTGTCATAGCGCTCCCCCATCCTGTTCTCTAAATTGCACCGTGACATTTGTTCCCTGTCCCGGTTGGCTTTTTACAGACAGGTCAATACCATGCTCATCGGCAATATGTTTGGCAATGGATAGGCCTAAACCCGTTCCGCCTGTTTTGCGGTTACGCGCCTCATCCGCCCGGTAAAAACGTTCAAACAGGCGCGGGATATGCTCTTCAGGTATGCCGATTCCTTCATCCCTTACGGACAAAAACGGACGTCTGTTATTGGTTCCTGCGGAAATCACAATGGCCTTGTCACTATATTTTATGGCATTATCAAGCAAAATCGTCAGCAGCTGCTTTATGCGTTCTTCATCTGCGGTTACAAGCAAATTCTCCTTGTCCGTCTCGAGAAAGATGTCGCGTTTATAAACCGGCTGGAGTGTTTGTATGACGGCGCGCGACACTTCGATCAGGTCAACCGTTTTCAGATCAAGCTCCAATTCTTTATGGGTCTTGGCCAGCGTAAGCAGCTGATTGGTCAGTTTTTTCATATGGACCGCTTCTGAATGAATAGCTTCAATGGATTCCTCAAGCACTTCAGGCTTTTTTGCCCCCCAGCGTTTCATCAGATTGCTGTAGCTTTCAATAATGGTGAGCGGGGTTTTCAGCTCGTGTGAAGCGTCTTGGACGAATTGCTGCTGTTTGTCGTAGTGCTCTTTCAGCATGCTCGCCATCTCATTAAAGGTCAGCCCCATTTGATACAGTTCGTCATGCGACTGTCCTTCCAAAGAAATTGTTTTGAATGCTTTTTCTCTCTGTATGTCTTTCATCGTTGTCACCAATTGTCTGATTGGATTGGTGATATGGCGGGCGAGTAAGCTGCCGGCAAAGAAGGAAGCGATACAGACAGCCACGCTGGCCGCAATTAAGATGATTCTTAGCAGAAGAAGACTCTCTCCTGTATGCTCCAGCCTTTCCACGAGCTGAAGAGATACGACTTGTCCGTCTGTCCAAATGACCGGGACAGATGCTGCTGCAAACAGTTTGCCTTCATGCTTTGTCACGTCTGTCGTTTCCCCGCTGTGAAAAGAAAGAGGGAAGTCTTTATATACTTTTTCCTTTGTGATGGTCATGACGGCTTTCCGATCCGCATTCACTACCCGCACCATTCCGT
The DNA here is from genome assembly GCF_054161355.1 of Bacillus sp. PK3-037. Lineage (NCBI taxonomy): Bacteria > Bacillati > Bacillota > Bacilli > Caryophanales > Bacillaceae > Bacillus > Bacillus sp. PK3-037. The sequence continues at coordinate 2,714,776 of NZ_CP096408.1, forward strand.
TTGCCGGAAGATAGGCCTGCAGCATATCCTGCAAAGCCACTCCTTGTGTTTCGGCGGTATGCAGAGCTTCGGCGATATTGTCCGTTTCATCGGCAAGACGGGCCGCATCCTTTGAGGTGAGTGCCGATGAAAAAATGAGATAGACCGCAGTATGGACCAACACTAATAAAATCAACAGCCAAATGGATGTATAAAGATGAATCTTTGTCTTCAGCTTCATCATTTACCCCTTAATGGTATAGCCGACCCCGCGTACGGTGTGAATCAGCTGTTTTTCGTAAGGATAGTCCAATTTTTTTCTGATATATCTTATGTACACGTCGACGACATTTGTATCTCCGAGGTAATCAAACCCCCATACAGAGCTGAGAATTTGCTCTCTCGTCAGCACTTGCTGCGGATGCTTCAGCATATAGACGAGCAAATCAAATTCCCGGGGCGTTAATTCAACCTCTTTGTCTCCCCGTCTGACTTCACGTGTTTTCTCGTTCACCTGCAAATCGTCATATGTCAAAAATGTGCCGATATCCTCTGTTTTGCTTCCGGTTTGGCGTAGTGCCGCTCTGATTCTGGCAAGCAATTCTTCTATTTCAAACGGCTTGGTAACATAGTCATTCGCACCGATGTCAAGCCCCGTTACCTTATCTGGAACGCTGTCGCGGGCTGTTAATAAAATAACCGGTGTCTCTTGATCCGTTTTCCTCAACCGGCGCAGCACTTCAAGCCCGCTCAACCCTGGCAGCATGACATCGAGCAGCAATAGGGAATACGAACCTTCCGTGGCCGCGTTAAGTCCTTCAGAGCCATTATGTTTGATGGTGACGCTGTATCCTTCATATTCCAATTCAAGCTGAAGGACCCTCGCGATTTTTTCTTCATCTTCTACAATTAAGATGTGCCCTTTTTCCAATTCCGATCATCCTCTCATGTTCCTATATGAAAAAAATGATTTCATTGTTTACAAAATGATTCTTATCATCTATTATGATGTCAAAATAAAAAATTGTATACGGAAAGCACTAGGGGTGCTGTTATGGCTGAGATAAAGCGCGCAAAATCGCGCTTTGATCCCTTATGACCCGATCTGGATAATACCAGCGTGGGGAAGTGCAGGTTGACCGAAAGGTGTATTTTTTTGTGCGCTTACTCGATCTATGACTGCATATTCCCTAAGGATATGCAGTTTTTTATTTCACCAAAAAAACAGGAGGTCAGAGAAATGGACAACTTATGCGGCACAAGCAGAATCGCCGGATTTCGGTTCTCTTTATACCCGATGACAGATGATTTTATCAGTGTGATCAAGTCCGCGCTAAAAAAAACGGATACGTCAAAGGTTTGGACAAAGACCGATCATATCAGCACAGTTTTGCGCGGATCGATCGCTCATGTATTCGACGCCGCTAAAGCCATCTACCTGTATGCAGCAAATAGCGAAAAGCACATTGTCATGAACGGGACGTTTTCCATCGGCTGCCCGGGCGATACCCAAGGAGATACATATCTGAAAGCAGATGAAAAGCGAGTCAATGAAGAATCTGTTCACGACCTGAAAGCAGAGGCTCCATGCCAATTTGCACTGTATCCGATGAATGAGCCGAATTATATGGACATCATCATAAAAGCTGTTGAAATCGCTAAGGCTGACGGCACCTTTGTACAGGGTGTTCATTACGCAAGTGAGCTAGACGGAGATGCACACGACGTGTTCCAGACACTGGAAGACGCTTTCCGCATGGCAAATCAGCAAACAGCCCATGTCACCATGACCGTGAACTTCTCGGCAAACAGTCCATCAAGAAAACAGAAAGCAGGGATAAAATGAAAAGCTGGAAAGTAAAAGAAATTGTTATCATGTCTGTTATCAGTATTGTTTTTGGCATTGTTTATTTAGTATTCACCCATTTCGGAAACGTACTTGCAGGGATGTTCGGGCCCATCGCTTATGAACCGATTTACGGCATTTGGTTTATCGTGTCGGTGATTGCCGCGTACATCATTCGTAAACCGGGCGCGGCCCTTGTTTCAGAAATCATCGCAGCTCTCGTTGAATGTTTGCTGGGAAATCCTTCAGGCCCGATGGTTATCGTGATCGGCATTGTTCAAGGTCTCGGAGCAGAAGCTGTATTTCTTGTGACACGCTGGAAAGCATATTCCCTTCCTGTGCTGCTTCTGGCGGGTATGGGGTCTTCGGTGTCCAGCTTTATTTATGATTTCTTTGTTTCCGGTTATGCGGCGTACTCACCAGGCTATCTGCTCATTATGCTTGTGATCCGTCTCGTTTCAGGTGCGGTCCTGGCCGGCCTTCTCGGAAAAGCTGTCAGCGATTCTCTCGCATATACGGGTGTCTTAAACGGAATGGCACTCGGAAAGGAACTGAAAAAGAAACGGAAACGGGTATCAAATCATGCAAGCCTATAACAAGTTGCTTTCGGTTGACCGGCTTAGCTTTTCATATGAAGAAAACGAGAAACCGATTTTTCAGGATATAACGTTTGAGCTCCAAAAAGGAGAATGCGCTTTATTGTTAGGGCCGAGCGGGTGCGGAAAAAGCTCGCTTGCCCTCTGTTTAAACGGGCTTTACCCTGAAGCTTGCGACGGGATGCTGTCTGGGCATGTATTCTTATTTCAAAAACCGATCACTGACGCTGAAACCTCTGAAACAATCGCTCAGCATGTCGGAGTCGTCTTTCAGGACCCTGATCAGCAGTTTTGTATGCTGACAGTAGAGGATGAAATCGCCTTTGGATTGGAAAATCTGCAAGTCCCCCAAGAAGAAATGGTGAAGAAAATTGATGACGTTCTGGAAAAATTACATATCACTCATGTAAAGGAAAAAACGATTTCCACTCTGTCAGGGGGACTGAAGCAAAAAGTCGCGCTCGCCTGTATTTTGGCGATGCAGCCTGAGACGATTATTCTGGATGAACCGACTTCCCTTTTAGACCCTTATTCAGCACGGGAGTTCGTTCAAATGATCAAAGAGCTTCAGCAGGAAAAAGGCTTCGGCCTTCTCGTGATCGAACATCAGCTTGATGAGTGGGCGCCTTGGGTTGAAAGAACAATCGTACTGGATGGAGCAGGCAAGAAAGCCTTAGACGGGCCGACTAAGGAAATGTTTCAGCATCACTCAAACATGTTAAGAACAATGGGAATCGCTGTGCCAAAAATTTGTGGCTTACAAGAAAATGTGAGCATACCGTTCACATTGTCAAAAGAAACGCTGTTCAAGGAACCCTTCCCTGCTGGGCCTGCTGAAGAAGCGGCGGTTCTTTCTGCTGAACACGCGGTGCAGGTCCAGAACTTATCGTTTTCAAGAGGACAGCAGACCATTTTCAAAGACATCAGTTTTTCATTGCGTGCAGGCTCTTTGACGGCTCTTGTCGGGCCAAACGGCACAGGAAAATCTACGCTGTTGTCTGTTCTCGCCCGTTTGCTCAAACCGAAAAGCGGCAAGATTCTTCTGCATGATAAGCCGCTGGAGTCTTACAAAGAAAAAGAGCTTCGCAAACAAATGGGATTGGTTTTCCAAAATCCAGAGCACCAGTTTGTGACTGACACAGTATATGATGAGCTGCTGTTCGGCCATGCGGCAAATGCCGAAACCGAGAAAAAAGCGCAGAATCTGCTGCAGCGTTTGGGCCTTGCACATTTGGCGGACCACCATCCGTTTGCGATCAGCCAAGGGCAAAAACGGCGGCTGAGTGTCGCCACCATGCTGATGCACGATGTAGAGGTTTTGCTTTTAGACGAACCGACCTTTGGCCAAGACGCCAAAACAGCCGCTGAATGCATGGAGATGATTCAGCATATCCAGACAGAAGGCACCGCTGTCCTCATGATCACACACGATATGGAGCTTGTATCTTCATATGCTGACAGCGTGCTTGTGCTTCACGGCACACATTTGGCCTTTGACGGAATACCGGAACAGTTATTTTCCAGGGAAGCCGAGCTCGTCCAAAAAGCAAAGCTCACCCTCCCCCTTCGATATGAATGGATGACATACCAGCAGGAGGTGCGTGATGAAGCAGCCGTTACATCTCATTAACCCGGCAGTAAAAGCAGCGGCGGTTTTTTGCTGTGTCGTCATGCTGTCGTTTATTTACAATCCTTACACACCGGCGTGTTTTTATATCATGATTGTTGCGGGTGTCCTGTTGGCGGCCAGAATACCGCTGAAAAAATGGCTTTTGTTCACGATTCCGTTTTTGATTTTAGCATTTGGCTGCGTATGGACAGCCGCTGTTTTCGGCAAGATTCCGACGACCGCAGATAATTTTCTGTTCCAAGCCGGCCCTTTTTCGATCAACAGTGAAAATGTGGCTGTCGGCATCTCACTCGGGTTTCGGATTTTGTGCTTTTCTGCCTTATCGATGATGTTTGTTTTTACAACCGATCCGATTTTATTTATGCTGAGTCTTGTGCAGCAGTGCAAACTGTCCCCGAAGCTTGCATACGGCGTCATTGCCGGATTTCGTTTTCTCCCTCTGTTAAAAGAGGAGGTCCAGCTGATCCAGCAGGCACATAAAATCCGAGGCGGAGCGGCGGAAAATGGATTAAAAGAAAAAATAAGCGGGTTAAAGCGCTATACCATCCCGCTATTAGCAAGCGCGATCAGAAAAGCGGAACGAACAGCTCTTGCGATGGAATCAAAAGGATTTACAGGCAGCCGAAACCGGACGTATTACCGATCGCTTACCGTCAGCCCGCGCGACTGGCTGTTCTTTTTCCTCATTCTCTTGTTATTCGCAGGATCTTTTCTTTTGTCTTTATGTTTTACCTCATAAAAAAAGCCGCTATGTTTGGGTCTCACCCCTGTTTTTGAGACAGGGGCCAGTCCCGTTGAATAGCGGCTTTTTTATTATTGATGATAGTTCAATGCTTGGGCAAGATTGGTTTTAATATTAATGTTCGTAAAATCAATTCCAAGCTGTACAGCGGTTTGCGCAATTTCTGGTCTGATTCCAGACAATGTGGATCTGACACCGATTAAAGTAAGCGCCTCTATCAATTTAAAGATTTGATGCGCCACCATTGTATCAACAACTACGACACCTGAAAGATCGATCAACAGATGCTCAACGCGTCTTTTCGCACATGCATTAAGCGTGTTCTCAAGAATAAACTTTGCCCGTTCAGTATCAATATCACCGACAAGCGGCAGCAGAGCTGTCGTTTTGCTCAGAGTAATGACAGGCGAGCTTAATTCCAATATCATTTCTCTCTGGGCATTTAATTGCTGTTTTGCATTCGATTCAGCGTGATCGACGAATGTATAAATGGTAAAATCAAAAACTTTCACAATCAAATCGGCCCATTTTTGTTTTTCTCCCGGTCCAAATGCCGACTCGTTTTCTTCTGCGAACTTCTCATAATACTTCGTATATAATCTTCGGTTTCTCATAAACTCACGGATGACGTATTGCACCGGGGTATCGAGATGTTTTTGATCATTCGTCAGCTCAATGACCCATTGTTGAAATTCATCGAGAAATTGTTTTTCCGGTAAAACATACATGTAATTCAGATGCCGGTAGAACTCTCTGTCCTGCTCTTTCAGCTCCTCGGTTACAGCTGCATTATGTAAGGCATAAATCGAATTCGGATCGCTTTCCTCCATTGTGTCAATCCATTCCTCGGCCATTTGTTCTACATGCTCAGAAAAAAACGCAAATATTTTTTCATTCAGTTTCATCACACTGCTCCTTTCCCAACTTCTATTATAACTTGACTGACAGCTGAATCCCAGCCATACACGCTAGAGACATCCATTATTTTGAAAATTACTAATCCATTGGATTGTATCCTATTTTTTCAAAATGCTTCAAACGACTCTGTCCGAGCGGCTGCTTTTTTCATATAATGTGAGATAACACCCTTGTATCCACTTGCAAGCATAAAAAAGGAGGGCTTTTTTATGAATGGTGAAATCCGCTTGATCCCGTATGTGACGAATGAGCAGATCATGGATGTGAACGAGCTTCCTGAGGGTATTAAAGTGATTAAGGCGCCAGAAATGTGGGCAAAAGGGGTTAAAGGCAAAGACGTAAAAATTGCTGTATTGGACACCGGCTGCGATACGAGCCATCCCGATTTGAAAAACCAAATCATCGGCGGAAAGAATTTCACAGATGATGACGGCGGCAAGGAAGATGCCATTTCCGACTACAACGGACACGGCACACATGTTGCCGGAACGATTGCGGCTAACGATTCAAACGGCGGCATCGCCGGGGTTGCGCCTGAGGCAAGCCTCTTAATTGTAAAGGTGCTTGGCGGTGAAAACGGCAGCGGAAAGTACGAATGGATTATTAACGGCATTAACTATGCCGTTGAGCAAAAGGCTGATATCATCTCAATGTCCCTTGGCGGACCGAGCGATGTGCCTGAACTGGAGGAAGCGGTCAAAAACGCCGTCAAAAACGGAGTGCTAGTCGTTTGTGCCGCGGGAAATGAAGGTGACGGCGACGAACGCACAGAGGAGCTTTCCTATCCTGCTGCTTATAATGATGTAATTGCGGTTGGATCTGTTTCAGTAGCGCGTGAATCGTCAGAATTTTCAAACGCAAACAAAGAGATTGATCTTGTTGCACCTGGTGAAAACATTTTATCCACTCTTCCCAACAAGAAATACGGGAAGCTTACCGGCACTTCCATGGCTGCCCCTCATGTCAGCGGAGCGCTTGCTTTAATTAAAAGCTTTGAAGAAGAATCTTTTCAAAGAGAGCTTTCTGAATCTGAGCTTTATGCGCAGCTGATCCGCAGGACACTTCCGCTCGATATCGCAAAAACATTGGCGGGGAATGGATTCCTGTATTTAACCGCTCCTGATGAGCTGTCAGAGAAAGCAGAGCAATCACATTTGATGACCCTATAAAATTATTTTTCTCATATAATATATACCGTCATTTGTAAATAAAATTTCAAATTCTATGTTGACAACGAATTTGAATTACTGTTAAGATTACCAACAAATGATTCAATTTTTCAAAAAATTAATAACATTTTCTCTTATCGAGAGTTGGGCGAGGGATTGGCCTTTTGACCCCAACAGCAACCGACCGTAATTCCATTGTGAAATGGGGCGCACTGCTTTTCGCGCCGAGACTGATGTCTCATAAGGCACGGTGCTAATTCCATCAGATTGTGTCTGAGAGATGAGAGAGGCAGTGTTTTACGCAGAAAAGCCTCTTTCTCTCATGGGAAAGAGGCTTTTTATTGTGAGAAAACCTCTTAGCAGCCTGTATCCGCGGGTTAACGAGAGTGTTTTACATATAAAGGAGGAGAAACAATGACAACCATCAAAACATCAAATTTAGGATTTCCAAGAATCGGACTGAACAGAGAATGGAAAAAAGCACTTGAAGCGTATTGGAAAGGCAGCACTGATAAAGATACGTTTTTAAAGCAAATCGACGAACTATTTTTATCCGCAGTAAAAACACAAATTGACCAGCAGATTGATGTTGTGCCTGTTTCTGATTTCACACAGTATGACCATGTACTCGACACAGCAGTCAGCTTCAACTGGATTCCGAAACGCTTCAGACATTTGACTGACGCTACCGATACATACTTCGCGATCGCCCGCGGAATTAAAGATGCTGTATCTAGTGAAATGACAAAATGGTTTAATACAAATTACCATTATATCGTTCCGGAATATGACGAGAGCATTGAGTTCCGCCTGACAAGAAACAAACAGCTTGAAGATTACCGCCGAATCAAACAGGAGTACGGCGTTGAAACAAAACCTGTGATTGTCGGCCCTTATACGTTCGTCACGCTTGCAAAAGGCTACGAGCCATCTGAAGCAAAAGCAATTCAAAAGCGCCTCGTGCCGTTATATGTACAGCTTTTAAAAGAGCTTGAAGAAGAAGGCGTAAAATGGGTTCAAATTGATGAACCTGCGCTTGTCACCGCTTCAGCTGAGGATGTACGCGGCGTAAAAGAATTATTCGAGAGCATCACAAATGAGCTTTCTTCCTTGAATGTGCTTTTGCAAACGTATTTCGATTCTGTTGATGCTTATGAGGAGCTCATTTCTTATCCTGTACAGGGCATCGGGCTTGATTTCGTTCATGATAAAGGCAGAAACCTGGAGCAGCTTAAGACACACGGCTTTCCGAAAGATAAAGTGCTGGCAGCCGGTGTCATAGACGGACGCAACATTTGGAAAGCGGATCTTGAAGAACGCCTGGATGCCGTGCTTCATATCCTCAGCATTGCACAGGTTGATGAATTGTGGATTCAGCCTTCCAGCAGCCTGCTTCATGTTCCGGTAGCGAAACACCCAGACGAGCATTTGGAACAGGATCTGCTGAACGGATTGTCCTACGCGAAAGAAAAACTGGCAGAGCTGACAGCTTTAAAAGAAGGCTTAGTATCAGGCAAAGCCGCTATCAGTGAACAAATCCAGCAAGCGAAAGCGGACATCAAAGCGCTCAAACAATTTGCAACAGGAGCCAATTCTGAACAAAAGAAAGAGCTTGAACAATTAAGCGATAAAGATTTCAAGCGCCCGATTCCATTTGAAGAACGCTTAGCCCTGCAAAATGAATCTCTCGGGCTCCCGCTTTTGCCGACAACAACAATCGGAAGCTTCCCGCAGTCTGCTGAAGTGCGCAGCGCACGCCAAAAATGGCGGAAAAACGAGTGGTCTGATGAACAATACCAAAACTTTATCAATGCGGAGACGAAAAGATGGATTGATATTCAGGAGGAATTGGATCTTGATGTTCTTGTTCACGGTGAATTCGAACGGACAGACATGGTTGAATACTTTGGTGAAAAGCTGGCCGGCTTCGCCTTTACGAAGTACGCCTGGGTTCAATCATACGGTTCACGCTGTGTACGCCCGCCGGTCATTTATGGAGATGTAGAGTTTATTGAACCGATGACAGTGAAAGATACTTTATACGCTCAATCGTTAACATCCAAGCACGTAAAAGGAATGCTGACAGGTCCTGTTACGATTTTAAATTGGTCTTTCCCTCGGAACGATATCTCGAGAAAAGAAATCGCGTTCCAAATCGGACTCGCCCTCCGCAAAGAAGTAAAAGCGCTTGAAGACGCGGGCATTCAAATCATTCAAGTCGATGAGCCAGCCCTGCGTGAAGGCCTTCCGTTAAAAAACCGTGATTGGGATGAGTATTTGACTTGGGCTGCCGAGGCATTCAGATTAACAACATCTTCCGTGAAAAATGAAACACAAATTCATACACATATGTGCTACAGCAACTTCGAAGACATCGTCGATACGATCAATGACCTTGACGCTGATGTCATTACGATCGAACACAGCAGAAGCCACGGAGGATTTTTGGATTACTTAAAAGAGCATCCGTATTTGAAAGGGCTTGGGCTTGGTGTTTATGACATTCACAGTCCACGTGTCCCGTCAACTGAAGAAATGTACAACATTATCGTTGATGCGCTTGCTGTATGTCCGACTGACCGTTTCTGGGTAAACCCTGACTGCGGTTTAAAAACAAGACAGCAGGAAGAAACAGTCGCAGCCTTAAAAAATATGGTTGAAGCGGCGAAACAGGCAAGAGCTAAGCAGACACAGCTTGTATAATACGAAAACCATCTGCAAATGCAGATGGTTTTTCTTTTAGGAAATCGGTTTTCGATGCTCCCCATCCCCTTCTTTTCGTATTTTGGCTGTACCGTTTTTATCAAATGCCACAAGGCTCAAAGACGTATCATGTATGTAAGCAGAATTCCATATGTCATGAATGCCTCTTCCCTTTATGATATTTAACAGCATTAATATAAAGACAGAATGGGTAACCAGAAGAATATTCCCGGAAGAATGTCTGTCTAAAATCGATTGGAGAGCCAGCCTTGCCCGGCTTTCAAGGTCAAAAAATGTTTCACATCCCGGCTGGTGATATGCTTCAGGATGATGAAAATAAGCATGAAAAAGATCAGGTTCGTCTCTTTCAATATCCTCTTGTTTTTTCCCTTCCCATGGCCCCAGCGACATTTCTCTGAAAATACGATCTTTCACCAGCGGCAGGCGGCGCGATCCCAATATAGCTTTTGCCGTCACTTCTGTCCGCTTGCTCGGGCTGATGTAAACCTGATTGAATTCAATGTCCTTCAGCCGTTCTCCAAGAGCGCGGGCATTGTACAGTCCAAGTTCTGTTACACCAGAATCCAGCCAGCCCTGCATCCTTTTTTCTACGTTCCAATGTGTCTGTCCATGCCTGGCAATATACAAATGCAGCATATGCTCCCCTCCCTTTTTTTCATCTTAGCAAATCCCCCAAATATTTTGTTTATTTTTCATTTTTTTGAGAATGTTTTTTGCACTTCTTTTCGGCTATACTTATATCATTCGATCGACTGGGAGGGTATGGGATGAATCATGAAGCGTTTTTAAAGCGGGCTGTCGAGCTTGCTCGTGAAGGAGTGAATGCTGGAATCGGCGGGCCTTTCGGAGCTGTTATCGTGAAGGACGGAGCCATTATAGCCGAAGGACAGAACAACGTTACTACAAGCAATGATCCGACTGCCCACGCGGAAGTAACTGCTATTCGAAACGCCTGTAAAGCGCTTGGGACATACCAGCTGGATGACTGCATGTTGTATACGAGCTGCGAGCCATGCCCAATGTGCTTAGGCGCCATCTACTGGGCCCGGCCGAAAGCCGTTTACTATGCTGCTGAGCATACAGATGCTGCTGAAGCCGGTTTTGATGATTCATTCATTTATGAAGAAATTGATAAACCTGCTGAAGAAAGAACGATCCCCTTTTATCACGTAACTCTCGCGGAGCATTTATCTCCGTTTCAAGCTTGGCGGGATGTTGACTATAAACAAGAATATTAAAGGATCAGGCATGTGCGGCCTGATCCTTTGTTCATTCACTGAGCAGTTGCTGCGCCTGAGTACACCTCGGGTTTGCTTTAAGCGCTTTTTGCAAATATAAAACTGCTGTCATATGTTGAGGCAATTCAGCGTGACAGACGCCCAGCCAGCAAAGGGATCGAAAATCAGCGGCTCCTTTAACCTGTATGTACTGATGGTTTTCACCTTGCGTTTGCAGACAGGATTCAAATGCTGTAATCGCTTCTCTGACTTTTTTAAGCTGATACATCATTATCCCTTTGTAGTAGTAAAGGGTGCTGTAATCCGGATAATGCCGCAGTGCTTCATCAATATCCCGCTCAGCTTCTTCATACCGTTCAGAATCAATGAAGAGTTTAAACTTGATATAATATAAAACAGCTGGAGGAATTTGCTTTTTGCTGTTGCATTCATTTATGCCCTTCATTGCCAGGCGGATGGCTTTGCTCTGTTCGCCGCCTCTGTATTCAATATGCTTAAATTACGTTTATGCTTACACTTTGCCACCTGCTCCAGATAGCCGTAATGGTGAATAACACAAGGGAGAGAGAAAGCGCCGCTTGCCTCCTCACCCACGGGCTTTTCGCAAATTCTTCCCTTAAACGTTATCTTCCGCTGATTCCGTATCAGCCTGATCTGCATTTGTTCAAATGCTTCGTTTTCATCCCATTGCTTTCCCGTATAGTTTATAACCTTTACGTAACCAAGGGACTGCCTGCAGTCATTCAGCAGTGAATGCAGCAAGCTTCCCGTATCCACGTCTAACTCTTCATCTGCATCCAAAATCAAAATCCACTCACCCTTGGCATGCTGTAAACTGATGTTTCTTGCCTGCGAATAATCCTGTGTCCATTGATGATGATAGACCTGAGCATGAAAACTTCTGCAAATTTCTACTGTTTGATCGTTTGATCCGGTATCAACGACAATGATTTCATCAGCAATATGCTGCACGCTTTCTAAACAGCGGACAATATGACGTTCTTCATTTTTGACAATCATACAAACTGACAGCTTCGGTCTTTTCATTCGCTCACCTTTTTTCTAGTCTAAATCCACCTATACTACATGTATTCACACTTCGAAAAGATCATAACCAATCCGTTCATATCAAAAAAACATCCTGAGAACTCTCAGGATGCTGCAAATTATTTCAATTCCAATTTTACATCAACATTTCCTCTTGTCGCTTTAGAATAAGGACAAAATTCATGAGCAGCCTCGACAAGCTCTTGGGCTTTATCCCGATCCAATCCCTTTGTATTGACGACAAGTGTGACTCCGATTTTAAAGCCGCCGTCACTTTCATCCTTCATGAGGCTGACCTGTCCTTCAATTTCTGAATCAATGTCAATATTTTGTTCTTTGGCCACGTGTTCAAGCGCGCCGCCAAAGCATGCTGCATAGCCTGCGGCAAAGAGCTGTTCCGGGTTTGTTCCGGTTTGTCCTTCTTTTTTTGCATTAGGCATGACAATGTCAAAATCGAGTACCCCGTCATCTGATTGAATATGTCCTGCACGTCCGCCGCGAGCGGTGGCTTTTGCTGTAAATAGTGCCATTTGTTTTCAGCCTCCTTATTTGTCTTTAGTTGTTATATTTCCCATACAAATCTTTTTAAACATGTTTTGTTTGCCGAGAATAGGAAAAGTGATGTTTTTCAGCTACAATAGTATGTAATGTCAGAAAGAGTTGGTGAACACAGATGGAAAATGAATTTGACCATATGAAATTGGAGAATCAGCTTTGTTTTTTGCTTTATGCGAGTTCGCGGGAGATGACAAAGCAGTACAAGCCGCTGCTTGAAAAGCTGAATGTGACATACCCTCAATATTTGGCTTTGCTTTTATTGTGGGAACACGAAACACTTTCCGTCAAAACAATGGGTGAGCTTCTGTATTTGGATTCCGGAACGCTGACACCAATGCTGAAACGGATGGAGCAGCAGGAATTGATTATAAGAAAAAGATCTGAAGAGGATGAGCGGTTGGTGATGATCAGCCTGACAGAGAGCGGAAAGCTCTTAAAAGAAAAAGCGGCTGATATTCCGGGAACAATTCTGGCACTCTCAGGCCAGTCCGGCGAAGAATTGAAACACTTAAAATCGGCTCTATATACATTGCTTGAAACGCTGCACCAAAAAAAATGAGGATGCCCTATGTGAGGCATCCTCATTTTTTATTCAACGATTTCCAATGTGACATCGATATTTCCGGAGGTTGCTTTTGAATAAGGGCAGACACCGTGCGCTTTTTGCACAAGTGCCTGTAATTCTGATGCACTGACCCCTTTTCCTTTCACCTGCAGCGTCACACCCAGTTTGTAGCCTTGATCTGCTTCATCCTTTAGCAGGCTGACATGCGCTGTAACCTCGGTCTCCACTTTCACTCGTTCTGTTCTTGCTACAAGCTGAAGTGCGCTGTCAAAGCAAGCTGCGTAACCTGCGGCAAACAGCTGCTCCGGATTTGTCGCTTTTTCTAATTTCTTAGCTCTCGGTGTTCCCGGCATTGCGACATCGAGCTCGAGAACGCGGTCTGAGGAAATAATTTTACCTTCTCTTCCTCCTATCGCTGAAACGGATGCTGTAAATAATGGCTGACTCATATTGTATTCCCCCTATTTTGTTTTACACAATTAAATTGTACACAATTAAATTTACCGTGTCAATTTTTTATTCATAAAAAAGCTTACCTCCTTTTAGAGATAAGCTTTTTAGAGAATACATCGTGCTATTCGCGAATTTGTCCTGTTCCTTTAATGATATATTTTGTAGAAGTTAATGCAGGAAGCCCCATCGGTCCTCTTGCATGAAGCTTTTGTGTACTGATGCCGATTTCTGCTCCGTAGCCAAATTCAAAGCCATCGGTAAAACGGGTCGACGCGTTATGATAGACCGCGGCGGCGTCTACAGCCGTTTGAAAGTAAGCCGCATGCTGATCGTTTTCAGTTAAAATGGCTTCAGAATGATTAGTGCCGTATTTCTGGATATGCCGCACAGCTTCCTGTACACTTTCAACCGTCTTTACACTGATGACAGGCCCTAAGTATTCCGTTCCCCAATCTTCCTCTGACGCCTGTTTGCTTGAAGAATGAAGCCCGCATACGAATTCATCGCCGCGGATTTCGACTCCCGCTTTTTCCAGCTGCGTCAGCAATTCTTTTCCGTGCCGCTCTGCCCACGCTTTGTGGATCAGCAGTGATTCAATCGCGTTGCACACGGAAGGGCGCTGCGTTTTGGCGTTTATGACAACCTTTTCAGCCATTTGCTGATTTGCCGTTTCATCTATGAAAATGTGACAGTTGCCGGCTCCGGTTTCTAATACCGGGACTGTTGATTCTCTTACAACGAGATCGATCAGTTTTTTTCCTCCGCGCGGAATCAATACATCCAATCCGTCATTTAACGTAAAGAGTTCTTTTGCTGTCTCTCTGCTCGTATCCTCAATCAGCTGCACAGCGTTGATTGGAAGCGCTGATTGCTCAAGCGCTCTGTGAATAACACTGACGAGTGCTTTGTTGCTGTGAATGGCTGAGGAGCTCCCCCGCAAGACAACCGCATTTCCTGTTTTCAGGCAAAGGGTAGCCGCATCAACTGTGACGTTTGGCCTCGCCTCGTAAATCATTCCGGCAACACCGAGCGGCACACGGATTTTTTCAATAAACAGGCCGTTCTCTTTTTCAATTGTTTCAAGAGATTCGCCGACTGGGTCAGCCAGATCAATCAATAGCTCTACCGCGTCCGCGATGTCGCGTATGCGTTTCTCATCCAGCGTGAGACGGTCAATGACATCGGGTGTTAACCCATTTGCTTTTCCGTTCTCAATGTCTTTTGCATTTTCTGATAAGAGAAAATCCAATTCTTTACGGAGTCCATTTGCAATGAGACTGAGCGCCTCATTCTTTTCAGCGGTTGTTTTCATCATCATTTCAGCTGCTGCTTCTTTCGCCAGCTTCGCTTTTACAGAAACTTCACTCATTTTTCCGCCCCCTAGTCTTTTAAGTTGACCCAGTCATTCCTGTGAATGACCTCAAACGTTTTGTCAAAATCAAGCTCATTGCTTCGTTTGCCTTTTGCCTCCATAATTTCCTCAGATGAATAATGGGTCTGGCCTTTGCCAATCACACCGCCCGGTCCCCGGACTTCCACGACAGCCCCTTTTGGAAAGCTCCCGTTCACGCCCACTACGCCAGCCGGTAAAAGACTGCTTCCGTTATGAACCATCGCCTCTTCGGCACCCGCGTCAATGACAATTTCCCCTGATATCGGCGAGTGGAATTGAATCCATTGTCTCGTATTGTTAACTGAGGATAGCTCCTTGTCGCCGATATAAGTCCCATCTCCCCTGCCGTCTAAAATATCCGCCAGCTTTTGTTCGCCGCTGCCTGTTCCGATGAACACTTTGACCCCAAGAGACAGTGCGGTTTGTGCAGCTAACAGCTTTGATTTCATACCGCCCGTGCCGACCTTTGATCCGGCTGAACCCGCGTATCCCAGCAATTCAGGGGTGATCTCCGGCAAATAATCAAATCGTTTCGCATCAGGATTTTCATTTGGATTGGCATCATACAGCCCGTTAATGTCAGTCAGGATCATGAGCTGGTCCGCATGAATTAATCCGCTGACCAAAGCAGAGAGCATATCATTGTCGCCAAAAGTCAATTCTTCAACAGACGTAGAATCATTTTCATTAATAACGGGGATAACACCGCGCTCCAGCAATTCCATAATCGTTGCATACGCATTTCGATACCGCTCTCTCTTCGAAAAATCATTTCTCGTCAAAAGGATTTGCCCCGGGGTAAGTGAGTATTGTTTAAATTGATTCATGTATTGCTGCATTAACAGTGTTTGTCCGACCGCGGCTGCCGCCTGCTTTCCCTTAAGGGTAACAGGACGGGACGGATAACCGAGACTGGAAAACCCCGCCGCTACCGCTCCCGAGGTAATCAAAATCATTTCATGCCCCGCTTTTTTCAAAAGAGAAATTGCCTGAACGTGTTCTCTGATTTTTACCTCATCAATGCTTCCTTTGCTATTTGTAAGCGAACTGCTTCCTATCTTCACTACTATTCTTTGTTTTTTCATTTATTCTCCTCCGCGGCTCTTCGCCAGCCAACTTACAATAAAAAAACCCATTTCATCCTCATAGATAAGGACGAAATGGGTTTCCGTGGTACCACCTTGTTTGAACGCACTTCAGCACGTTCCGCTTCCCTGTAACGCCAGGTTATGCGCCTAGGTTTTCCCCCTAAGACTCCAAGGCAGGTTCGGCAGGTTTCATGCGGCAAAATGTTTCAGCCACTCATTTTGCTCTCTGTCACAGAAAGGTCTGCTTACTAATCCTCTTCAACGCTCAATGATTTTTTTATATTATGCAAAGAAAAAAGCCTCTTGTCAAGGTTTTTTCCACATCAAAAAAGCCCGCATTGCGCGGGCGTCTGGCAGTCTAGTTAAAGACAATGGTTTTATTTTCGTGAACGATGACGCGGTCTTCCAGGTGCCATTTCACAGCGCGGGCAAGAACGCTGCGTTCAATCGTTCTGCCGATATTTTTCAGCGCGTCGGCATTGTCGCGGTGGTCAACACGCTCAATGTCCTGTTCAATGATCGGCCCTTCATCAAGGTCATTTGTGACATAGTGAGAAGTTGCGCCAATCAATTTGACCCCCCGCTCATAAGCCCGTTTATACGGATTGGCACCGATAAAAGCAGGCAGGAAGGAATGGTGGATATTGATGATTCGATTCGGATGAGCCGACACAAAATCAGGCGTTAAGATCTGCATGTAGCGAGCAAGAACGATCACATCAATATCATATTGCTCCAGCAGTTCAAGCTGCTGTTTCTCAACTTCCGCTCTGATATCTTTGTTCGCTTTTAAATAGTGGAATGGAATGTTCAGCGGTTCAACAAGGTCTCTCGCATCTTCATGGTTGCTGATGACAACCGCGATTTCCGCCATGAGATTGCCTGTTTGCCATTCCCAAATGAGCTCATGCAGACAGTGAAGCTCCTTTGATACAAAAATAGCGACACGCTTCAGCTCGCTGGCCATCGTTAAGCTCCACGTCATGTCGAATGTATCCGCAATAGACGAAAACGCGTCCTGAAGTTTTTCTTTTTTCTCCTGAATGCCCTCACAGTCGAAGTCAATTCTCAGGAAAAAACGCCCGCCTTCAGGATCTGTCGTATATTGATTGGATTCAATAATATTGGCGCCATGTTCTAATAAAAACGCAGAAACCGCAGCAACAATTCCCGGCTGATCGGGACAGCTGACCAAGAGGCGCCCTTTATCTTCATTTCCGTCACGGTATTCATTTAACCGCTGGGTCATATATGATTTCATGAATAATCCCTCTTATCTTTGTAAGTCTAAACTAATTATCCATTATACTGAAGATTTGATAAAAATCAATTTATGACAGAATTTTTAAACCGACGGCTGAGCACAAGATTAATGCGATAAAGAAGATCCGTTTGGCGTCTTTCGGCTCATTGTAAAAGAGAATGCCGATAAGCGCCCCGCCCGCGGTGCCGATTCCTGTCCAAACGGCGTAAGCGGTGCCCATCGGAATGGTTTCCATAGCAAAAGATAATAAGGAAAATGAGGCGGCAAAACCGATAATGATCAGCACCACCCATTTGGGGCTTTTTTCTTTCGCAAATTGATTCATAAGTGCGACGCCTGCCATTTCCAAAAATCCCGCGCCTAATAAACTGATCCAATGAAGCATTATGCCTCGCCTCCTTTTTCATCAGCCTCATCCTGTGTCACAAGCTTCAATCCGATCACACCGATTAAGAGCACGCCGATTAACAAAAGCTTCGGCAATCCGACCGGTTCGTGAAACAGAAACATTTCACTCATCACCGTTCCTGCTGTGCCAAGACCTGTAAAGACGGCGTATACGGTACCGACCGGCAGGCTGGCTGTCGCCTTCATTAACAAATAAAAGCTAACTATGATACCGACGGCAGTGCCGCTCCATGTTAAGGCTGAGTCAGCATGTTTTAAGCCCACAACCCAAACAACCTCAAACACGGCGGCTAACACAACCAATCCCCATTTCATATCACATCATTCCTTTCTACCTAGCAATAAAATTCTCCGAAAACAAAAAAACCCCGGACAGTCGACTCATAATGAGCTTGACTCTCCCGGGCTTTTTTCCCTCCGTGTGCATATGCGCTGATATGATGCGCATATGTGTTTTCTCTCGGACCAGTCCATGTCAATGAACATGCGGAACCCTAGAAAACTTTATCTGGTCTTATGATACTACACCTCGACGCTGTCTTCAATTGTAAGATTTTCTTTCATACACAGCGATCGGTTTATTCCATTTTCTGATCGTTCGGCTGTAAAGCATGCCGATTTTCTCTGCCACCCGTAAAGACGCTTTGTTATCCGGGTCAATCAAAGCCGCAATTTTGCCGTACTGCCGCTCCTTGAAACCATAATCCAGGCAGGCTTTGGCCGCTTCTTGCGCATAGCCGTTTCCCCAGTGCCGGCGGGCAAACATATAGCCGATTTCCATTGCCGTTTCATTTTCGGTTTGCTGAGGCACGATTCCGCATTGGCCTAAAAAATCCCCCGTCTGTATGTCTTCGGCGATCCAGAGACTGACCCGGTACCCTTTTTCTTTTCTTTTGTTCCAAGCGATCCACTCGCGGGTTTGCCGTTTATCTTTTAAACCGGAATAATATTTCATCACTTCAGGGTCGCTGAAAAGCTCAAGTAAAGATTCTTGATCCCGGTCCTCCATACAGCGCAAACGAATCCGTTCGGTCACAAGCTTCGTTTCAGCGCCCATTTTTGATCATATCCTGCTTCCATTCTTTTTTAAGGGCTTCAATATGGGCTTGATGATAGCGATTATGATCCGCCATATGCCATATCCCCCATCTTACTGTTGCCTTGTCACCCTCGTAAGAAAGCGTCTGATGCAAATCATTCTCGGTCAAGGTCTTACATACCGATTTCAGCTCGTTTACGACATGTTGATGCCTTGTCAAAAGTTCTTCTAAACCCGGCTGATTCTTTGGTTCAGGCAATCGTCCGCTTTCATCTGTCATCGGGCCGTAAATGTCTTCAATATGTTCAGGGACCCGATTCTCCTTTATGCGCCACACCCATCTGATATCAACATTTGCGATATGCTGCAGCAGCTGTGCCGTGCTGTTTTTTGTTTGGCAGCACCCCTTATAATATAGCTCTCTGTGAGTCATGCGACTAACAATGGATGCCAGACGGAGGCTGTTTTCTTCCACTGCGGAATACAGCAGACTGACTGTCGGCGCCATGTCTTTTCTAATGAATAAGTCCCTCATGTTCCATTCCCTCCTTACCTATGTGTATATTTTGACGTAAGGGGGAACATTTCCTTTGCAGATGGTACAATCTAATCTATAAAAAAAGCGCCAAAGAATGTCGGCAGCACATTTAATTGTTATTTCCAGGCTTGTACAAATATGGATCATTGTGCGTGTCGTTGGATGTATTCAAATCGAGCGAGATGTCACCGCGGTCATTTAACGTGCCGAGCGTGACCAAAGACAGCTGTTTTGGGCTGTGTCCTTTTTCCTTAAGTTTTTCAAACAGCCAGCTTCGGTTTTTTTGCAGGTACTTCAAATTGTGATCAAGGATCTCACCGTCCAATATGAGGGGAATCGGGATAAAGTTCCGTTCAGCCTCTATATTCAAATCCCGCACCTGCACTGCTCTCGCTTCTTCTGTCGGGATCACGCTTACTTCTCCCGTTTCTTCAATGATGGCAAGGTCAATATCAGCCGGATCTGCATAGCCCTTTTCTCTCAGTTTTCCGAGCAGCTCATTGACGGTCAGCCTCTCTTTTTTGAGTCCACGCTCATCGATATCCCCGTTCCGGATTAACACTGTCGGACTGACCACCAGCAGCCATCTCCACTTATTAGAAAGAGCAAGCTTGCTCATCAGAAGATAAAGCAATAAAAAGGCGCCTGCGTAATAAATAGACATCGGCAGCTTGGATGTGAGGATTGGCTCACTGATGATGGTTCCGATTGCGAAGGTCAAAAGCAAATCAAAATTGTTCATTTGTGACACGGCTTTTTTTCCGGCAAGCCGAAACAAAATATAAGCAATCGAAAACACGATAACAGGCTTGAATAAAAATGCCCATACCATCCATAACACTGATCATTGCCCTCCATCCGCTAGTCATAATGAATATATTGTTCCCTGTAACTGAAACGCTATGCATATCTTACCTCTTCATCCACATCCAAATAGGCGAACGTGCAGAATGCAGGCACATAACATAGTAGAAAGTCATGTTATTGGAGGGACAGCATGAAACATCAGCATAAGAGTGCCAATTGGCAATATGAAAGTATACAGTCAAAATCCGCAGCCTATCAGCCATACCATACAGCTGACAGGCTGGCCGGTTTAGAGCTTAAAATGGAGCATTTGATCAGAGCCATCGAGGTGAACAATGAATTGCTAAGAACGATTCAAGAGCAGCAAAATCGCGTATGCACAAATGGAGGCGGATCAGTCATTGTGCGGATGTAGAAGAAGGCGCGTCCGCCTTCTTCTATTTACCTAAAAAAACCCTTCTCATATAAGAGAAGAGCTGTGTGTATTAAGAAATGGACTGTGCAATGCTTAATTGAGGACCGAACAGTTCGTAATGAATAGACTCTGGCGCTGATCCGAGTTCCGATACAAGCTTATGCATTTGAGTGATAAATGACGGTGAACCGCAAATATAATAATCCGCATCTGTATTGGCGATCAGGCTTTTGAGGAACTGCTGGTCAATTTGGCCTTCATGAAATTGAATGTCACCCGCGCGGTCCTCTTCTGTCGGCTCGCGATACACAAATGCCGTTTTAACAGAAGAATGCTCTGCCGCCTCTTCTGCTTCATCGCGCAGCGCGTGGTATTCACTATTTTTCGCGGCATGGATAAAGAGAATCTGCCGCTCAGGCTGTTTGGAAACAGACGTTTTCAGCATGCTGATCATCGGTGTGATGCCAACTCCGGCACTAAGCAGAACGAGATCTTTGCGGGATGAAGAATCTAAAACAAAATCTCCTGCCGGCGCGCTGATTTCTAATGAACCCCCCTCGTGCAGACCTTCGTGTAAATAAGAAGACACAGCACCGTCTTTCTTAACTGAAATTCGATAATAGTCTTTTCCCGGCATATCAGACAAGCTGTATTGACGGATATGCGTATATTCAGAATCAGGAATCCGGACTTTGATGCTGATATATTGCCCTGCTTGAAATTCAGGTAACGGCTTGCCGTCTTCCGGTTTCAAATAGAAGGATGTTATTTCTTTGCTTTCACGCACTTTTTTCGCAACGATGAAAGGCTTATACTCCTTCCATCCGCCAGTTTGGTGTTCCGCCTGTTCATACATTTCTTCTTCAATTCCGATAAAAGCGTCAGCTATAACTCCATACGCTTTCTCCCACGCCTGCATAATGTCAGGGGTCGCTGCATCTCCCAAAACATCTTTAATCGCAATCAGCAAATATTTGCCGACAATCGGATAATGTTCAGGCTTAATACCGATACTGCGGTGTTTATGGCCGATTTGTTTGACGACCGGAATGATATTGCCAAGCTGGTCAATATTAGCTGCAGCTGCAATAACGGCATTCGCCAGGGCGGTACGCTGTGTTTTTTTCTTTTGGTTTGTTTGATTAAAAATGTTTAAAAGCTCAGGATGATCTTGGAACATGAGGTCGTAAAAACGTCCTGTAATGGATTCTCCGTGCTGCTGTAATACTGGTACAGTGCTTTTTATGATTTCGATTGTTTTGTTATCTAACATCGTTTAACAACCCTTCCGAAAAGATGTATTTAAAATATACCTTTAAAATACATGATCCCGCCTTTAAAAGATATATTTAAAATGAATCTTTAATAAAATTGTCACAAAATTATCAATTTAACGTGACAATTGTTGCTTTTTTATAGAATCCCCTAGCAAAAATGGACTAACCTCTGTAATGATCACCATTAACAGCGAAATAAAGGAAGGCACAAAAAAACCCAAAACAACGTATGTTTTGGGTTTCATGTTTTACCAAGGCTTGTCTGTTCCAAGCGCATTTGCCAGCGCCTGACTGTGTTTTTTTCGGTTTTTCCGTTCACTGGCGCGCTGAACCGCTGTGTTATGCAGCATGATTTCCTCTTCTGTTTCCGGTACAACTCTCGGCACAGGCACCGGCTTGCCGTTTGAGTCTAATGCGACAAAGGTCAAAAAGGATGTCGCGGCGAGCTCCCGTTCACCAGTCATCAGATGCTCTTTGATGACTTTCACAAACACCTCCATGGAAGATGTGCCGACCCAAGTCACATATGATTCCAAGCAGACAGACTCCCTTTGCCCGATCGGTTTCAGAAAATCGACAGAGTCCATCGAAGCCGTTACCGTATCACGTCTACAATGGCGCGCTGCGGAAATAGAGGCAATATCATCGATATAACTCATCAGTTTTCCGCCAAACAGCGTATTATGATTGTTCGTATCGAGAGGGAATACCCTGCTGGTTTTCACAACTTTTGACTCTTTACAAAATTTTGTTTCCTGTGCTTCCATACCTTTCTCCCCTTTGATGTCTGATCGATTAGTAAATGCACTCATATTCTCCTATTAAACAATATTCTCATCCATTTGTCTAAAATGTAAAATGATTTGTCTGTCAGGTTTTCTTTCTTAAATGTTTAATGATTTGGCTGACGAGGGAATAATATACGTATTCTTCACACGGTCAGGAGGAGAAACAAATGGATGTATCCGTTCCAAAACATCAACACAAAACGGTATGCCAAACAGAGTATGACACCATGAAGAAAGTTATTTTATGCAAACCCGAGCATATGACAATTAAGGACGTTATTAATGAAACCCAAAAACATTTTGAGGATGACAATATTCGGGTCAAAACCGCCAAAGAGCAGCACGAACGCTTAGTAGAAGAGCTCAGGTCACACAGCATTGAGGTCATCCTTTTGCCTGTTCAGCACGGACTGCCTGAGCAGGTATTTACCCGGGATATCGGTTTTGTCATCGGGGAAAAAGCCTTTCTTTCCAGCATGACTGAGCCCATTCGCCAAGGGGAAGAAGCTGTGATAAAAGAATTTTTCCACAATCAAGGGATTCCATATACCCGGATGCTGGATACTAGCATTGAAGGCGGGGACGTCGTCATAGATGGCGATACCGTTTATGTCGGAATCAGCCAGCGCACGGACATCTCAGCGGTCGGCCAGCTGCAAGAAGAGCTTCCTGAATATACCACCATCCCAGTTCCGCTCCATGAAAAATTTCTGCATCTGGACTGCGTATTTAATATCATTTCTGAAAGCGAAGCATTAATCTACCCTGAAGCCCTTCCGCAGCAGGAAGTCGATATGCTGGCAGAGCGTTACAATCTCATTGAGGTACCCAAAAACGAACAATTTACACTTGGCACAAACGTCCTGTCTATCGGCAGAAAGACCATCATCAGCCTGCCGGGCAATCGTCATGTGAATCGTGAATTATCCAAAAGAGGCTATCGCATCATCGAAATTGACTTGTCAGAAATTATCAAATCAGGCGGTTCCTTCAGATGCTGTACGATGCCGCTCATTCGAGGCGAATGAAGAATATTCCCCTTTTTCATGTTTTGAACAGCGTATTTCTTTAAGATACGTTAATATAGAGATGACATCATTTTTAAGGGGGAAATCGCATGACAAAGTACATAGGATATGTCGGAACATATACAAAAGGCGGAAGTGAAGGCATTTATTCATTCGAGCTGGATACTGAGAAAAAAACACTCAGCGAGCCAAAGCTTGCCGCAAAGCTGGGAAACCCCACATATGTGACGCCGAATAAAGACAACACGATTCTTTATTCAATTGAAAAAGCAGACGGTAAAGGCGGTATTGCTGCCTATAAAATCGATAAAAACAGCGGCGAATTAACATTTCTGAATCATCAGTTAATCGATGGCCCATCGCCATGCCACGTGAGTGTCGATGATCATCAGCAATTCGTATTGACAGCCAACTATCACAGCGGGAAGGTGCACGCTTTTCCGGTTCAACAAGACGGAAGTTTGCAATCTCCCGCTTCAGAAGCCGCCCATACAGGAAAGGGTCCGCACGAAAGACAGGAAAAGCCGCATACACACTATGCGGGCTTTACACCTGAACATAATTATGTCGTAGCGGTTGACTTAGGGACAGACAAGATGTACACCTATAAGCTGAAAGACGGTGAATTAACTGAATCCGGAAGCCATTCCTTCGCTCCCGGTGCAGGCCCTCGTCATATCGCTTTTCACCCGAAAGAAAAATACGCATATGTCATGACAGAATTAAGCAATGAAGTGATTGCGCTTGAATACAATCCGACAGCCGGCGAATTCAGAGAACTTCAAGTCGTCTCTGCCATCCCTGATGATTTTACAGATAACAGCCAGGGAAGCGCCATTCACGTCACTCAGGATGGGCGTTTTGTTTACGTTGCAAACCGCGGCCATGACAGCATCGCTGTGTTTGAAGTGAATCAATATTCAGGCGAGCTGGCATTTGTGGAAAGAGTATCGACTGAAGGAAACTGGCCTCGTGACTTTGTGCTGGATCCAACGGAGACCTTCCTCGTTGCTTCAAATGAAGAAACAGGCAATCTCATATTGTTTGAAAGAGACACAGAGACAGGCCGGCTGACGCTGCTTCCTTCAAGCGTTTCTGTCCCTTATCCGGTGTGCGTGAAATTTTTACAGCAATCATAAAAGAAAGCTGGCTCCCAACAACGGAGCCAGCTTTTTGTTTATCTCACCTTTTCTTTCGTTTCAGTATTTCGATATAAATGGCAGGCAACGAAACGGCCGGCTTCGATTTCTTGAAGCAAAGGGCGTGATTCTCCGCATTCAGGCATTGCCTCCGGGCAGCGCGTCCGAAACACACAGCCGCTCGGCGGATGGACCGGACTCGGCAGCTCCCCTTTTAAAATGATGCGCTCACGCTTGTCCTCTAATTCAGGGTCCGGAATCGGAATCGAGGACAGCAGCGCCTTCGTATACGGGTGCAGCGGTTCACGATACAATGTGCCGCTATCTGTAATTTCCATCATGTGGCCTAAGTACATAACGCCGATCCTGTCGCTGATATGCTTTACCATCGATAAATCATGGGCAATAAACAGAAATGTGAGCCCTTTTTCTTTTTGAAGCCGCTTCAGCAGGTTAACCACTTGCGCCTGAACCGACACATCAAGCGCAGAAATCGGCTCGTCCGCTATGATAAACTCCGGATTCAATGAAAGCGCTCTGGCAATCCCAATTCTCTGCCTTTGACCGCCGCTGAATTCATGCGGGTAACGGCTGCCGAAATCCGGGTGAAGCCCCACTGCCTCAAGCAGCTCGTCCACAACGAGAAGCCTTGCTTTATGAGTATTGTAAAGATTGTGAATTTCCATCGGCTCTAGAATGATTTCTCGAACGGTCATCCGCGGATTGAGCGATGCATAAGGGTCCTGAAAAATCATCTGCAGTTTGCGGTTATAGGCAAACTGCTCTTTCTCACTGAGGGCGTGAAGATTTGTTCCGCGGTATTTGACGCTTCCTTCTGTGGGATGGTAAAGACGCATCAGCACTCTTCCCAAGGTTGATTTCCCGCAGCCGGATTCTCCGACAAGTCCGAACGTCTCCCCCTCATGAATCTGGAAGGTTACCCCGTCGACCGCTTTGACTGTTCGCTTTTTCCCTGCGTCAAAATGCATTTTCAGCTGACTGACCTCTAGCAGTGGTGTCATGTGTCTCCCTCCTCATTCTGAAAAACAGCGGCGTGCCGCACAAAGCTCTTTTTCATATCCTGTATCTTTCAGCGTGATGATTTCGATCGATTTCCCAGTCTTAGGAGAATGGAGCATTTTTCCGTCTCCTATGGACAGACCAACGTGATGAATTGCTCCTTTTCCTTCCTCATATGCAAAAAACAGCAGATCACCGGCACCAATGTCGTGAAGCGGCACTTCCTTCCCTGTTTTCGCCTGGTCTCCCGCATCACGGGGAATCCTGTATCCATTTGCTTTAAATACGCTGTACATAAAACCAGAGCAGTCAAATCCAAACCCGCTTATACCTCCCCATAAATAAGGAAGCCCGAGAAAACTTGCCCCTGTCTGAATGATGTCTTCCGCCGTTCCTTTCTTATTCTGAACAAGCACCGCATCAGTTTGTCGCAGGAGCCTTTCTCCAAAAGGAGTCGCTACCTTGAAAAATCCATTCTCTTCTTCAATCAGCGGCAGAGCAGTTAAGAAGCTCAGTTCAATTTCCTTATCTCCGGTATCCCCATACAAAAAAGCTGTTGGTTTGCTGATCGCCACGGTGTGATTCGATTGTGTGAGATTTGTGTTTTTCAGCTGGCTCTTTTTCATCCAGCCCGGATAACCGCGTTTATCCTTGCGGGATGACTGGCCGGGCACAACGACAGACACCCATTCATCCTGTTCTGCCGTGACCAGCACCTCCTCGCCAAAGAGAACCTGCGTCTGGATCACATTATCTGTACATAACCCAAGCCGCTGATCATAGGTCATGCTCTTCAGCCATTCTCTGATCGACACGGTCGGATCAAGCACGGTGTGATCAAATGGACGAGGTGTATCAGGTGATGTCCATACGTTGGCAACTGCTGATATAACAGTATGGTTCATGTCTCCATCCCTCCTTTCTGATGCACGACTCCGGTAATGCCAAGACCAGGTTTGTCAGGCATCGTAATCGTGCTGCCGCTGTAAATAATCCCGCCCTTGATCAAATCCGTTTTCAGCATGAGCGGGGCGTCGAAATCAAAGCGGGTAATGTTTTTTTTGCTTGCCGCGAAATGCGCCGCAGCTGTTATGCCGAGCTTGGTTTCGATCATGCTGCCGACCATGCACTCCACCCCGCAAATCTCAGCCATGGCATTGATTTTCTCTGCACCGCTGATTCCTCCTGCCTTCATCAATTTAATATTGATCAGATCGGCGCTGCGGGTTTGAAGGACTTCGAACGCCTGTCGCGGAGTAAATACACTTTCATCAGCCATAATTGGGGTGTCCGTTGCATCCGTAACTTTCTTGAGCCCGGCAAGATCATCCTTATGGACAGGCTGCTCGACAAGCTCAATGTCCAGGCCGGCATCCTCCATTTTCCGAATGGCCGTTACCGCTTCTTTCGGCACCCATCCCTGATTGGCATCCAAACGCAGCTTTACCCCGGACCCGACACGCTTTCTGATTTCTTGAATACGGGCGATATCTGTCTCAATGTCATCTCTGCCAACCTTTATTTTTAGCGTTTGAAAGCCTTGTTTAAGAAAGCTCTCTGCATCGGCCGCCATCTCTTCAGGCGAGTTCACACTGACGGTGTAATCCGTTTCAAGTGTGCTTCGATATCCGCCGAGCATTTGGTAAAGCGGCTGTCCGCTCATCTGCGCCCAGCCGTCGTATACAGCCATTTCTACAGCTGCTTTTGCGCTTTGATTCCCTTGCAGAAGATGCTGGATGTCATGCAGAATGGCCTCGCAGCCGGACAGTCTTCTTCCAAGCAGTGCCGGCGTTAAGACGTTGTGAATCGCACTTTCAATACTGTCCATGCTGTCTCCGGTAATCACAATCGTCGGAGGCGCTTCTCCCCATCCGATTGCGCCATTATCATAAGTGATCGTTACGATAACAGATTCGGCCGTATACACTGTGCGAAGCGCCGTTTTAAACGGCTTTGTCAGCGGCACGACGACCCGTTTCGTGTCTATTTTTGTGATCTTCATACTGAAAGCGCCCCTTCAGAAACGCCCGCCTCAATGACGACCGTTTTTTCGGCTGTATCCATGGCAGCGTGCGCACCGATCGGAACGGCAATACTCGGCGAACAGTGGCCGATCTTAAACCCTCTAAGAGCAGGCCTTCCGGCGGACACAATATAGTCTTCGAGCACCTGCTCAAGTGTCAAAGATTTCTCCCGCTTCACCGGGATGCAGTTATGAAAATCACAAACAAGAATACCGGCTGCGTCCGCCAGCTTCCCTGCCATTTTCAGCTGATTCAGCATCCGGTCAATTTGATACGGCTCTTCATCAATATCTTCAATAAACAGGAGCTTTCCCCTCGTATCAATTTCAAACGGCGTGCCGAGTGTCGATGACAGCAAGGAAAGATTGCCGCCGACAAGCTCTCCCTCCGCTTTTCCCGGAACAAGCACCGTCAGCGGAGAAAGCTTTTCTGTATAGGTGAATACTGTCTCTTGAAAGAGCTGCTCATACGACGCTTTTGTCAGCGGATGAACGTCTTCCAGGCCAATATCTGAGCTGAGCATCGGCCCGTGAAAAGTGACAAGGCCAGTGTTTTGATGGATGGCGGTATGTAAAAACGTAATATCACTGTACCCCCAAAAGATTTTAGGATGTTTGCGGAGCAAGCTGTAATCAATGCCTGAAGCGATCCGTCCCGTGCCAAAGCCTCCGCATGCGCACAGCACCGCTTTCACCTCCTGGTCTTTGAACATCTCGTGCAGATCAGCCAGCCGCTCATCATCCTGTCCCGCTAAATAGCCGTGCTGGTTTTTCAGCGCCTTGCCCAGCTTTACCTGAAGACCGAGTTCCTCTAAAAACAAAAGCGCCGTTTCAAGCTTTTTCGGATCAGGCGGGCTTGCAGGTGCGATGACACCGACTGTATCGCCTTTTTTCAGCGCGTTCGGCTTGTGATTCAACTCCGATCAGCTCCCTTCATTTGCTCTGCACCCTACGTATACGTGAAAATAAGAGAAAAAATACCGCTCCTTTACATAAAAGAGAGCAGTATTTTCTCAATCCAGCGTTAGTTTTTATCGGCCCATTTTAAATCGATGTAGCCGACAGGGTGCCGGACGATGTCCTTTACATGTTCGTTTTGCAGATTGACCTGATTATAGAAATAAACCGGAATGATCGGCGCTTCATTGATGAGAAGCTTTTCCGCCTTATGCATGAGTGAAAAACGCGTTTTTTCATCCGCTTCATTTTTCGCCTGCTTCATCAGCTGATCATATTCTTTGTTGGTCCAGCCTGTACGGTTCATCGAATTTCCTGTTTGGAAGGCTTCCAGAAAACTGATAGGGTCCGCATAGTCAGGCAGAAATGAGCTTTGTGAGAATTGGAACTTAAGCGCTTTTTGCTCTTCTAAAAACACGTTCCACTCCATATTGGCCAGCTTCACATCGACGCCAAGGGTGTTTTTCAATTTTTGCTGGATGGCTTCAGCAATCTTTTTATGCTCCGGTTTCGTACTGTAAGTAAGCGTGACCGCAGGCAGCTTGTCATACTTCTCTTCCTTCATTCCTTTTTCCAGCAGCTGCTTCGCTTTGTTTTCATTTGGTGTGATCAGGTCTCCGCCCGCTTCCCGGAAGTCCTTGCCGTTAGGCTGTGTAAACCCGGGCGAAACAAAAGCGTGTGCCGGTTTTTCATTGTTTTTCGTGACGTATTTTACGATTTCCTTCTGATCAACAGCCATTGCGAAAGCTTTTCTGATGTTTTCATTTTGGAACGGCTCCATATTGACATTAAAGCGGTAAAAGTATAAACCCGCCTGATCAACGATGTGCACGTTGTCTTGATCCAGCAGCTGGTCACTGAGCTCAGCCGGTACGTATGCGGTGTCCAATTCACCGGACTGGAACATTTGGTAATCTGTATTTCTGTCACTCACCATTGCCCATTTCACTTTGTCAAGCTTCACGGTTTCTTTATCCCAGTACGTATCGCTTTTTTCCATTGTGATGCTGTCATCATGCTTCCATTCCGTCAGTTTAAACGGGCCGTTGCCGACAAATGTATGGGCTTCAGCAAACCACTTTGGATTTTCTTTGTCGACTTTTTCGTTAACCGGAAAATACGCCGGGTTTGACACCACGCTAAGGAAATATTTTTGCGGTGCGGCAAGCGTCACTTCAAGGGTGTGATCATCCTTTGCCGCCACCTTCACATCTTCTCTTTTCCCTTTTCCGCTGTTATAGGCTTCGCCGCCTTCAATAAAATAGCCGAGAAACGCGGAAGAAGCTCCTGTTTTCGGGTCAAGCATCCGTTTCCAAGCGTATTCAAAATCTCCGGCTGTCACAGGATCTCCGTTCGTCCATTTCGCATTTTCCCGAATCGTAAATGTGTACGTTTTCTTGTCTTTCGACACAGACCACTTCTCTGCCATCGCCGGCTCCGGTTCATTGTCTTTGCCGAGGCGCGTTAACCCTTCCATGATGTTATTTAACGGCTGCCAAGACACGTTATTAAAACCGATCGGCGGATCAAACGAGGTCGGTTCATTTTCATTATTTAAGTACAGTACCTTTTCTCCGCTTGTCTTTGCCTTATCTTCTCCGCTTTCTTTTCCAGCCTGCTCATTTGCTGTACATCCCATCAGCGCAAATGAAAGCCCCAGTGCAAGGCCCATTCCCCATAGCTTCTTCACTCTCTTCATCCTCTTCCCCCTTTTTTGTTATTCATCCTTCGCTCCCGGCAGCACAGCATGCTCAGCCCGTTTATCCTGAAGCCAGCAGTGTACAGTGTGCGTGCCGGATCGAACAGTTTGATCAGGGTATACCCTGTCACACACGATCATTCTGCTCGGACAGCGGGCGGCAAATGGGCAGCCCGGCGGCGGTGAAAATAAATCCGGCGGCGTGCCGTCAATCGGAATCAGCTCAGCGCCATCAAGATCCAGCCGCGGGACAGAATTCAGCAGCCCTTTTGTATAAGGGTGCTGCGGCTTGTAAAATATATCTTTTCTTGTGCCAATTTCCGCTATTTTTCCGGCATACATAACAGCAACCCTGTCAGCAACCTGGGCAACCACGCCTAAATCGTGTGTGATCAAAATGACAGAAACCTTTGTTTTCCGCTGAATCTCTTTAAACAGTTCCAGTATTTGCGCCTGTATGGTGACGTCAAGGGCAGTTGTCGGTTCATCCGCTATTAAAATATCAGGCTCGCAGATCAGCGCCATCGCAATGACAATCCGCTGTCTCATGCCGCCGCTGAATTGATGGGGGTACTGCTTCAGGCGTGCTTCAGGATCCGGAATGCCAACCAGTGCAAGCATGGAAAGAACCTCTTTCTCAGCCGCCTTTTTCGTCATCCTTTTGTGACGAAGAAGCGCTTCCGCCAACTGGTCGCCGACAGTCAGCGTCGGGTTTAGCGCCGTCATCGGGTCTTGAAAAATCATTGAAATGTCCGCGCCCCTTATGCTCCTCATTTCTCTGTCAGAGAGACGGCAAAGGTCTTTGTTTTTAAATAAAATGCTGCCGTCTGTCACCTTCGCTGAATAGGGCGGGAGCAGTCCCATAATACTTTGAGAGGTGACGCTCTTGCCGCAGCCCGATTCACCGACAATGGCAAATGTTTCGCCTTTGTACAAATCGAAGCTTACGCCTCTGACAGCCTGAACCGTCCCGCCGTAAGTCGTAAAAGAAACGTGCAGATCATTGACTGACAGAACTTTCTCCATACAGCTACCTCCTTAGCTTAGGGTCCAGTGCATCCTGCAATCCGTCCCCCAGCACATTAAACGCGTACATCGTTAACGAGATGAAAAAGGCAGGAAAGAACAGGCGCCACCAATGCCCGGACAAAATGGTCGGCAGGCCGTCATTCGCCATCACACCCCAGCTGGCAAACGGCGCTTGAATGCCGAGACCGAGAAAGCTCAAAAATGATTCTGCGAATATGGCGGTAGGTACAGTTAAAGTCATTTGTACGATGATCGCGCCCATTGTATTCGGCAGCAAATTTTTGCGGATGATGCGAAAGGTTTTCGCACCAAAGGTTTTCGAGGCGAGCACATACTCGTAATTTTTTATTTGCAGCACTTGGCCTCTTACAATTCTCGCCATGCCGACCCATCCCGTAACAGTCAGCGCTACGATAATGGTGCCGAGCCCCGGACCCATCAAGACCATCAGCAAAATGACAACAAGAAGATACGGCAGCCCGTACAGCACTTCAATAATCCGCATCATGACACTGTCTGTTCTGCCGCCTTTATAGCCTGCAATGCCTCCGTAAATGACACCGATCAAAAAATCAATCAGTGCGGCCATCACTCCGACAAATAACGAAATCCTCGCTCCGTACCATGTTCGTGTGAACACGTCCCGGCCAAGCTCATCGGTACCGAACCAATGATCGGCAGAAGGCGGGAGATTTTGTTCTGTCAGCGATTGGCGCTCGACACTATGAGGAGATAAAAAAGGGCCGATTGCTGCCATCACAAATAGAAATAAAAGAATAAAAAGCCCGGCCATCGCTAGTTTATTTTTCTTCAGCCTCCTCCAGGCATCCTGCGCATAGGACAAACTCGGCCGTTTGACTGAATCGGTCTCTTGGGTCTTTTTCTGATTCGAAACAAACCATTCGTCCGGCACCTGAGCGTGCTGCTGCGGCTGGCGTTCATCTGTTTGTACAGGGAGATTCATACGCTTCACCCTTTCTTATGCAGTTTAATGCGCGGGTCCAGCAGACCGTAGGCCAAGTCGACCAAAAACAGCATTACGATCAAAATGACGCTGTAAAAAACGGTCGTTCCCATAATCACGGGATAGTCCCGCTGATTAATGCTTTCAACAAAATATTTACCCATTCCGGGAATGGCAAAGATTTTTTCAATCACAAAACTTCCTGTTAAAATGCTGGCAACGAGAGTTCCCAGTACGGTAATGACGGGCATGAGCGCGTTTCTGAGTGCGTGTTTTACGATAATTTTGAGCGGAGACAGCCCTTTTGCTTTCGCTGTGCGGATATAATCCTGTGTCAGGACTTCGACCATGCTTGATCTTGTCAGCCTGGCGATAATCGCCATCGGTCCAACTGCAAGCGCTGCGGTCGGAAGCACCATATGGATCGGGCTCGTCCACGTAGCGGCGGGAAATAGTTTAAAATTGACGGCAAACTGCTGAATAAGCAACGTCGCCATAATGAAATTCGGGATGGAAATGCCGAGTACCGCGAGGCTCATCGCAGCGTAGTCCAAAAAGCCATTGCGGCGCAGCGCGGCAGTTACGCCAAGTATCAGCCCTGAGATCACAGCAATGACAATCGCTGCCATCCCAAGTTCGAAGGAAACGGGAAATCCGCGTTCCAGCATATCATTTACGCTGTCTGACGGTTTTTTAATAGAAGGGCCAAAATCGAATGTAATGATGGATTTTAGATAGATGATGTATTGGATAATGAGAGGATCGTCTAAGTGATAGTAGGCTTCGAGATTTCTTTGAACCGCTTCATTTGTGCCCCTCTCCTCATTAAAAGGAGATCCGGGAATGACCTTCATCAGAACGAAAGTCAGGGTGGTAATGACCAAAATCGTAGCTGCCATTGCCCAAAAACGCTTCATTATATATCTTGCCAAAGCCTTAACACCCCTTTAGCAGAATGATGTTCGCATTGCCAGTTCAGTCATGACAAGCATAGCCTGATAGGCTTCAAGCATATCCTTCGCCTGAAATTGAACGGTTGTGGTTCCCGGTTTGATTTCTGTACCCGGCATTAGATGAGCCCACTCAGCTTGGCCGTAATTGGCAAATTCAATGCTTAATACAGGCCTGTCAGGCGGTGTAAGCGGTTTAACTTTATCTTTGTTCTGCAGGGCATATGCGGTTTTTTCTGTCAGCAGCCGGCCGGCTTTAGCAGGCGACAGACATTTGACTGCAGACCTTGAAATCGTTTGTTTAACAGCAGCTGTCGTGACATTCGGGATGAGCTCTTCAGCTTCTTTGGCCGCCCGGTCATCACCGGCTACCATTAATACCGGGACATCGTAATAACCGGCCACGTAAGCATTTAATCCAAGCTCACCGACAGGATGATCATTTATGTAAAAATGACGGACACCGAAAATCATGCTATGGGACATGACACCGGGAGTTGAGGCTCTTGCGTGATAACCGAGAAACAACGCACCCGTGAAAGTATCATCCAGCCCCTGCACCATCGAAAATGGTTTAACATCGCCGGAGATCAAATCCGCCTCCGGATGAAGCTTTTCAACCAGCAGATTATTCATTTTCGAATGGCTGTCATTTACCAGCACCTCCGTACACCCGCTGTTAAACGCTTCGGTAATACAGTAGTTTGCTTCTTCGGTCATGATCAGCCGTCCGCGTTCATAATTACGCTTGCCGGAATCAACAAAGGTATCATCCGGAAGACCTGAAATACCCTCCATATCTACTGACATGTACAGTTTCATAACGCTCCTCCTTTTTTACTAAATTATGAATATTCTAACAGATTATATTAAAAAAAGAGGAAAAATGCAATATAGCTGGGAAAAATCACTAATGTTCAGAGATAAAAAAGAACCCTCTTTCAAGGATTCATGTTTCTTTTGCTGCCTGTTCTGTCAGCTGCTCATATTTTTCGAGCGTTTTTTCAAATACTTGATCAAAAACATGCGGCACAGAGGCACGTATCACCGCCGCTCCCTCTCCTGTAATTCCGCCTTTCGTTGCAACACGGTTCAGCGTCTCCTCAAAGGACATCTTCTTTTCAATCAGCAGCTTGCCTGTCCCATACAGTGAGTGTATCAGGAAATCAAAGGATTCTTCTTTTGTCAGGCCGCTGTTTCTCACAGCCGACAGCGCTAATTCTTCAAACACTGCGGCGATGAAGCCCGGAGCAGAGCTCGTCAGATTACTGGCGGCATCTAAATTGGATTCTTTTATTTCTCGCACACTGCTGAAAGCCGATAACAGTGCATCCAAACGTTCTTTCTTCTGTGCCGCCAGTGCTTCACTGTGAACAACCAGTGAGATACCGGCTTCCGCTTCAGATGTAATGGCCGGAATCACCCGTGATATTCCAGCTGCCGTTTCAGCCTCTAAAAGCCGCAGAGCCACACCTGCCGCAATGGACACAATATGAGTGTTCCGGTTCACATACGGGTGAAGCCGGCGCACTGTCTCAATGACATGGAGCGGCGGGACGCATATAAAGATCAAGGCGCACTTTTCCGCCCATATCTCAAGCGGTTTTGCCGAAACGTCTGGATAATCAGCGAGCAAAGCCTGAAGCCGCCCCCCCTTAGTTCTTGTCTCAACAAACAGCTCATTTTCCTCTATTTGTTTATGCTTCAGCAGCTGCCTGGCGATCATATCCGCCATGCTGCCATATCCGATCAATCCGATTGACTCCATCGTTTCAGCCCTTTCATGTACAATATTCCTTATAAAGTGTACCGTTTTTCGCACTTTTTCACAATTTCCCATAATGTTTTCATTTTTATCCCACAGTTTTTGTTTATGATAAACTCAAGTCATAAAACGACCATAAGTAAAATGTAATTTGTTGAAAATAGAGAGAAACGGAGTGAACATGATGGATAACTATCGTGACGAAAATAGAACAGAAGGACAAGAGAATGAGGTTTTTTTAACGAAAGAGAATGATCAAAACCCGTCTTACTCAGCCCGCAATGTGATTCATGATCAAGAGAAGAAAAAACGCGGATTCGGATGGTTCAGGCCGCTGCTCGGCGGAGTCATCGGCGGAAGTCTCGCCCTTGGCATTTATACGTTCACACCGCTTGGCGACCACGATTCTCAGGACGCAGCGAAACAGACGTCCAGCCAGCAGCAAACTCAATCTGTTACAGCTAAAAGCACATCCTCTGAATCAAGCAAAAGCTCGACAAGCTCATCTGCATTTAAGAGTGAGGATTCTTCTAAAATCTCAGATATGGTGGAAGACCTTTCACCGGCGATTGTCGGCATCACAAACCTTCAGGCTCAGTCAAACAACTCTTTGTTTGGCTCTGGCTCTTCCGGTTCCAGCTCTGATTCAAGCGAAGATACAGAAAGCGGCTCAGGATCGGGTGTCATTTTCAAAAAAGAGAACGGCAAGGCTTATATCATTACGAATAACCACGTTGTAGAAGGCGCAACTTCACTTAAGGTGTCTTTATACGACGGCACTGATGTGACAGCTAAGCTCGTAGGCAGTGACTCTTTAACAGATTTAGCCGTTCTTCAAATCAGTGATGACCACGTAACAAAGGTAGCAAACTTCGGTGATTCATCAGATCTCAGAACAGGCGAAACCGTCATTGCGATTGGAGACCCGCTCGGAAAAGACCTGTCTCGCACAGTAACACAAGGAATTGTAAGCGGCGTGGATAGAACAGTTTCAATGTCAACCTCAGCCGGTCAAACAAGCATTAACGTGATTCAAACTGATGCCGCGATTAACCCGGGTAACAGCGGCGGTCCATTGTTAAATACAGACGGCAAAATTGTCGGCATTAACAGTATGAAAATCAGTGAAGACGATGTTGAGGGCATCGGTTTTGCCATTCCAAGCAATGACGTAAAACCGATAGCTGAAGAATTGTTGTCTAAAGGGCAAATTGAACGTCCGTATATCGGTGTCAGCATGCTCGATTTGGAACAGGTGCCGCAAAACTATCAAGAAGGCACACTTGGCTTATTCGGCAGCCAGCTGAATAAAGGCGTATACATCCGTGAAGTCGCTTCAGGCTCCCCTGCTGCAAAGGGCGGGCTAAAAGCTGAAGATATTATCATCAGCTTAAAAGGAAAAGAAATCAATACAGGCAGCGAATTGCGAAATATCCTATATAAAGACGCAAATATCGGCGACACCGTCGAAGTGAAAATTCTCAGAAACGGAAAAGAAATGACGAAAAAAATCAAACTCGATCAAAAAGAAGAAACACCTTCTTAAGAAAAGCCCCTCAGGCCGCAAAAGCGGTCTGAGGCTTTTTAATAGACAAAAGACCTGTATACTCTATGAAACTTTCTGCCGAGCACCCTATATGATACAGGCTGACATCATTCTAATCAGATGCTTGAAGCATTGTTTAAAAAGGACGAATGACATGAAAACCGTGGGATTGAGCATAATTTGCGCAGGATTGGCTTTTCTGATGCTGAGCTTTCTCCTTCCTGCATCAACATTGGCATGGGGAGTTACACTGGGGGCCAGTATTCTATTAAACATAACAGGCACTGCTGTGATTATGCGTTTCTTAAAAACCCCTCAATCTAACAGCTGATTTCAGCTCGCCTGAACCGCACTGAAAAGTTCACAGTTCCTTCTTCTCTCCTTCTTTCTTCTATATCAGCATCTTTTACTTTGATCATCATGCAGAACATATAAAAACCCCTGTCCGTAGGGACTGACCCCCGTTTTTGAGACAGGGATCAAAACACCTTTTATACAGCCAATTGCCGATAGCTTATCGGTGATTGGCTGTTTAGTTTCGTTTGAATACGAATGTTGTTATAATAATAAATGTATTCTTTGACAGTGCGTTCTACGATGGCGGTCGTGGTTCGATCAATGCTGTTAAGATAGAACGTTTCAGACTTTAGTGAGGAATGAAACGATTCGATGGAGGCATTATCAGCGGGCGTCCCTTTGCGGGACATGCTCATGGTAATGCCTTTTGTGTTAACAGCTTTTTGATACTCGTAAGATGTATACACAGATCCTTGGTCACTATGTAACACGCAGTTCTCAGGCAGCGTTGGCAGCTGATCAAGTGTGTTTAAGACAAAGTCTGTGTCCTGCTTATCGCCAATCGTAAAAGCAATCACTTCTCCATTGTATAAATCTAATATACTGGAAAGATACAATTGTTTCTGTCCATAAGGCAAATATGTGATGTCCGTTACTAGTTTTTCAAGAGGGCGATCAGACTGAAAATTCCGATCCAACATATTATCGACCACGGCATATGGCTGCCCATTCTTCTTGCGCTTTTTCACCTTAACCCGGCACTGCCATTGATTTTTCTGCATAATACGCTGAACCGTTTTATGGTTGATACGCATTGTCTTTTTTAGTATGGCTGTGATTTTCCGATATCCATATCGATACTTGTGCTCTCGGCACAACGTGCCGATTTGTTTTTCAAAATAGCGCTTGGGATGATCTTTCGTCTGATTCTTCTTCCAACGATAATAAGACGCTCGAGAGATACCTAAATGAATACAGATATCCTGCACGGTCATTGTGCTGCGCAATCCTTCTACAAGTTCGACTGACGTTTCGCTATCAACTTCCTTTCCAATTCGTTGTACTTTTTTAGAACTTCATTTTGTTGTCTCAGATAACGATTCTCTGCCTGCAGTTTCTCTAAATCGGAAGCATACTCCGGCCCTTTTCCGTAAGTGTATTGCTTTCCAACAGGCTGTTCGAATCTATGTGTATCCCCAGCCTTATGCCATCTAACCCACGTCTTAATCTGTGTCTTATTCTTAATTTTTAATTTCTCCATGATCTCTTTCATAGGCACGCCTGCCAATCTCATTTCTACAGCCTTCTGTTTCACTTCAACCGGATAACTCACTCTTCTCCCCATAGAAAAAACACCTCCAAGTCTAATTTCGGCTAACAATCATCCGTTTTCAAACTTGAAGGTGTTTTTTATTTGTCTCATCTTATGGGGTCAGTCCCGTAATGGACAGGGGTTTCAGGTTAGGACATATGCTGGTCTCTATAGAGTCTTTTATTTTCAATCCCGTACGATTTCTGTACGATGTAAAGCGGCCGGTCTTTGGCTTCATCATAGATTCTGCCGATATATTCACCAATCATGCCCAGTATCAGAAGCACAATGCCGCTGAACAGGAGCTGGATGACGATAAGAGATGACCAGCCGGTAATGGTGCTGTCGGTGAACAGCTTCAAATACAGTACGATAATCATGTACAGAAATCCTGCGCCTGACATTAAGACCCCGACATAGCTTGCCAGCTTCAGCGGTTTATGTGAAAATGTCGTAATGCCGTCCATTGAAAGCTTCAGCATTTTCTTAAGCGGGTATTTCGTTTCTCCGGCAAGCCTTTCATCACGTACATACTCAACTGCCGTTTGTTTGAAGCCTACCCAGCTGACGAGTCCTCGGACAAAAGGGTTTTTTTCCTTTAATTTTTTCATTTCATCACAGACTTTTCTGTCCATGAGACGGAAATCCCCGGTATCAATCGGGATATCAATATCTGTCATGCTGCTGAGAAGCCGGTAAAACATGGCCGCTGTCTGTTTTTTGAAAAAGGTTTCCCCTTTTCGTTTTGTCCGTACGGCGTATACGACCTCATAGCCTTCCTTCCACTTTTCAATCATATCTAAAATCAGTTCAGGAGGGTCCTGCAGATCGGCGTCAATGACGGCGATTGCATTCCCCTGTGCATAATCCATTCCCGCTGTAATCGCGATCTGGTGCCCAAAATTCCTTGAAAAGTCTATAATCTTCACTCTCGGATCGATCAGGCTGTGTTCTCTTAAAATCTCAACACTGCGATCTTTGCTGCCATCATTGACGAAAAGCAGCTCGTAGTTTTCCTTCGTTTGATCCATGACCTCTTTTAAGCGCTGATAGGTTTCATGAATGACAAGCTCTTCGTTATACACAGGTACAACAATTGAATATTGAATATGTCTGCTCATGTTTTTTCCTCCTATTCATCAGCATTTAGTTCGTATAATGTTGCTGACTGGTTCATTCCGCCAGGTCCGCCGCCCATTTTGCCGGTTTGGCCTGAAGCCTTGCTGTTGCTTGATGTATCAGCTGAATCAGTATCTTCTGTTTTTTGATCAGAACTTGATTGCCATTTGTCTGATGCCACTTCTTTTCCATTTTTCTCAACCCATTCAACAATGTCATTGTTTCCGCCTCCTCTTCCAGAAGCCAAGAAGTATTTCACTTTTCCTTCTTTTACAAGTTTTTTGAATTGAGTCAGTGTGATCGCCGGGTCAGAACCGCTGTATCCGCCAATAGCCATGACAGCTTTTTTCGTTTTAATGATATATGGCGCCGCTGTGTTCGAATCGGTTGTGGCGAATAGGTATTCAGCCCCAGAGTTATTCTCCTCTAGATATTTGATCAGTTTTTCATTTACAGTCGCATCAGACATTCCCATGCCTTTTCCGCTCATTGATGCGAGCTGAGGGCCTGTTTCAGGCAGTGAACTGTTGCCACCGTACAATAGCGGTGTGCTTGCCCAATACATCGGCATCACCAGCAATGCGAGAAGAGCTGCAAGCGAAGTATAATAACTGATCGGTTTTTGGCGCTGTTTGAACAGCAGCAAAGCAATCGCTGACAACACGCCGATAACCCCTACGCCGATACTCCATCCAACACCGATTTGATCGTTGTAGTTTCTGAGAATAAACAATTCAAATCCAGTTGTCGCAATGATTGCTCCCGGCAGAAGCCATGATTTCCAGCCTGTCTGATTGCGGTACAGATGAACAAGGGCAACCCACCCCGCACCGACAAGAGCCGCAATCGGCGGTGCCAGCATGATGAGATAATAATGATGGAAAAATTCTGCGACACTGAAGAATCCGGCAATCGGTACAAGCCACGCAACCCAGAATACCGTTTCCTTCTGCTCTATAGATAATCTTCTTCTTTCTCTCGCGCCAGCGATCAGTAAGCCTGCGATTCCAAAAATCGCAAATGGCAGAAGCCAGCTGATTTGATCAGATAACTCTGTTTGGAAAAGCCGCAGTGGACCAGGTGTTCCCGTTCCAAACATTCCTGAACCTGATTGCATTTTTGAGCCGGTTCCTGTTCCGCCTTTCCCTCCGTCTCCGCCAGGTCCCCCTTGGCCGCCATCTCCGCCGCTTGGAGGGCCTCCTTGACCGCCGCTTGGCATTTCTCCATTGGATGGCGGTGCCGTCATAGTGCCATTTGCAGATTTGCCATCGTTTGATGAGCTGCTGCTTGATGACTGATTAGGCGGTGCCTGAGCGTCAGATGAACTGTTCTCCGCAGAAGGCATTTCTTTTGGTGCGTCTCCGCTTGACCCGCCCTGACCGCCGCCGGAATTTTGGCCTGTCAGCCGCTGAATCCCGTTATATCCGAAAGCCAATTCCAAAACAGAGTTGGTCTGGCTGCTTCCGATATAAGGCCGCTTGCTTGCAGGGATATTGTCAACAATGAGCGGCCACGATAACGAAACGGCTGCTAATACGGCTAACGCACTTACCAATGAAACGATTTTTTTCTTGATTGTGGCGTTTGCCGCAATCAGGTAGAACAATAAGAAAGCCGGCAAAATCATATAAGCTTGAAGCATTTTTGTGTTGAAACCTGCACCAACAACGAAAAATGCTGCTAACAGCCAGATCAGCTTTCCTTTTCTGATGGCTTTAAAGAGAAGCCATGTAGCCAGCAATAAGAAAAATACCAGTAATGCATCAACGTTGTTTGTCCGGGCCACAGCCACCGCAATAGGTGTACATGCCATGATGAAGGAGGCAATTCTTGCTGCCGTCTTACCGAATGTCGGTTTTATTAACAGATACATTAAAAGGACAGAACCTACACCAGCAAGTGCCTGAGGCAGGATGACGCTCCAGCCGTGCATACCGAATATAAGTGCGCTGATGGTTTGTATCTGGAACGTAATAGGCGGTTTATCAACCGTTATAAACCCCGCGGCGTCGAATGAGGCATAGAAAAAATTATGAAAGCTTTGCATCATACTTGTGACTGCAGCGGTGTAATAAGGATTCACCGTATCATCATTCCAGATGTTATAGATATTTAAAAATGCAGATGCGAGCAAAATGAGAATCAGGAAGATGTCCAGCTCGCGTTTTTTCTTTTCCACGTGTGTCTTCACTCCTTTTCGTCTAACTTTGAAATAGTGTAACAAGCAAATGTGAAAAAACTATTAATAAACAAAGGCAATATTTTTGCCATAATCAATTCATACGATCAGTCCATAAAAGGAAAAGTTTTTGGGTCTTTATACTGATCTAATTCTGATATTTTTTACCTAATCAACCACGCTATTTATGTAAGCCGTTTTTGAACAAAAAAGCCTTCCGGTGACGCCGGAAGGCAAAGAATCACAATATATCGTTATTGAATCGGCTTCAGCTTTGCTTCAATTTCCTCTCTTCTATGCTCAAGATATGGCGGAAGAGCGATGGTTTGGCCAAGCTCATCAATTTCTTCATCAACCATAAAGCCCGGACCGTCTGTAGATAATTCAAACAGAATGCCGTTCGGTTCTCTGAAATACAGCGCCTTGAAATAGTAGCGCTCAACGATGCCTGAGTTGCTAAAGCCTTCCCGGCTGATGATGCGGTGCCATCCGGCAAGCTCTTCTTCGTCTCTCACGCGAAATGCGACATGATGGACACTTCCTTTTCCTTGACGTTCGCGCGGAAGATCATTTCTTTCAATTAAATGGATTTCTGTGGCCGCACCGCCTTCTCCAGATTCTAAAATGACCGCTGTCCCCTGTCCTTCAACCGGCTCTCGGCTGATCTCTGTAAACCCAAGAATATTGGTTAATACATGTAATGTTGGTTCAGCGTACGGCACTGTCAGTTCAACAGGCCCTAACCCGCGAAATGAAAATTCTTCCGGAATGCCGCTTTGTTTAACAGGCAGACCATAGCCTTTGCCTTTCTCATCAGCAGTCAGCACAAGGCGCTGTCCTTCATGGTCTTCGAACGCCAATATGTCACGTCCGGCTCTTTGGGCGATGCCGCTATGCGCCACCTGATGCTCTTCAAAACGTTCTTTCCAG
The DNA here is from genome assembly GCF_054161355.1 of Bacillus sp. PK3-037. Lineage (NCBI taxonomy): Bacteria > Bacillati > Bacillota > Bacilli > Caryophanales > Bacillaceae > Bacillus > Bacillus sp. PK3-037. The sequence continues at coordinate 2,757,215 of NZ_CP096408.1, forward strand.
TAATGCAGCGCTTCTGTGCTTGGAACACGCAATCCAATAGAAGAAATACTGTTTGTTCCCGCATGAAACGGCGCAATGCGGGGAATCTCAAAAAACGTCAGTTCCGTTCCCGGATTTGCCACTTCATCTCCGTAGAATAGATGGTACATCGTCGGTTCATCTTGGTTTACGGATTTTTTGACGAGTTTTAATCCTAAAACTTTACTATAGAAATCTAAGTTTTTTTGCGCGTCAGCTGTTAATGCGGACACGTGGTGAATGCCGTTGACTTTCATATGCTGTCCCTCCAGGGTAATTTATCTCGATTTCAAGATATTATATTAAAGATGTATATTTATTTTCCTAATTACAAGGTATTTTATTCACATACGAAAGTCAACATATCAGCTTCATCTAGATCCGGCACCTTGCTAAGTCCCGCTGTCAGCCGTTTAATGTGTTCATTCAGCTTGAACACCTTTCACAAAACACGAACTTTATATAAGATTACACACAATTTTATTCGTTTCAAGAGATAGAAAATAGACGATTTCATAGATTTTACGAATGTAAATAAAGCAAATATCGAAAATCAGAAAATTTATTTTATTTCACTTTTCTAAAATAGGGTTTACAATATGAAAAATAGATTCTTCATCACGAAGCTTCATCATAGGAGGTTAAGGACATGCATACTGAAGAAAACGGTTTAAAAAAAGAGATAGGCCTCTTGTTTGCCCTTACTCTTGTTATTGGAACCATTATCGGTTCCGGCGTTTTTATGAAGCCCGGTGCTGTGCTCGCTTATTCAGGAGACTCAAAAACTGCGCTATTTGCGTGGCTGTTAGGCGGTATATTAACGCTGGCAGGCGGACTGACGATTGCAGAAATCGGTACGCAGATTCCGAAAACAGGCGGACTTTATACGTACCTTGAAGAAGTATACGGCGAGTTTTGGGGATTTTTATGCGGCTGGGTGCAGATCATTATTTACGGCCCGGCGATTATCGGGGCACTCGGTTTATATTTTGGATCTTTAATGGCGAATCTTTTCGGCTGGGGTTCAGGACTATCAAAGGTAATCGGTATTATCGCAGTTATCTTTTTATGTGTCATTAATATTATCGGTACAAAATACGGCGGTTTTGTTCAAACGCTGACTACGGTCGGAAAGCTGATTCCGATTGCTTGTATCATTATTTTCGGCCTTTGGAAAGGCGATCAGCATATCTTTACAGCAGTAAACGAAAGCATTTCTGATATGAATTTCGGAGCAGCCATTTTGGCCACATTGTTTGCTTATGACGGATGGATCCTGCTTGCGGCTCTCGGCGGAGAAATGAAAAATCCTGAAAAGCTTCTGCCTCGCGCAATGACTGGCGGACTGTTAATCGTAACAGCCATTTATATCTTCATTAATTTTGCGCTGCTTCACATCCTGTCCGCAAACGAAATTGTGACACTTGGAGAAAATGCGACAAGCACTGCTGCCAGTATGCTGTTCGGTTCAATCGGCGGAAAGCTGGTCAGTATCGGAATTATTGTCAGCATCTTCGGCTGTTTAAACGGAAAGGTTCTTTCTTTCCCGCGTGTGACCTTTGCGATGGCAGAACGAAAACAACTGCCTTTTGCTGAGAAATTGTCCCGCGTGCACCCGACATTCCGCACACCGTGGATTGCGATTTCTTTCCAAATCGCTGTGGCGATCATCCTGATGCTCATCAGTAATCCTGATAAGCTCTCTGAAATCTCTATTTTTATGATCTATATCTTTTATGTAATGGCCTTTTTTGCAGTATTTATTCTTCGCAAACAAACAAAGGGAAAAACGCGCGCTTACAGTGTTCCGCTTTACCCGTTCATGCCGATATTGGCGATCGCAGGTTCATTCTTTGTATTGGGAAGCACACTCATTACAGACACATTAAGCTGCGGATTATCAATTCTTATCGGTCTGGCCGGACTCCCTGTGTATTATTGGATGCAAAAACGAAAAGCCAGCTAAAAAACGGTTCCCTTGTTTAGGGAACCGTTTTTTGGTGAATCAGAAGATAAATGTTGACAAAAAAAACACAACTTTTGATATACTTTTTACGTTAACCAGAAAGATTTTGCAAACTTGGTTCGTTTTTTTGAGGTGAAGTAGGCCAAAATAAGGAGACACGTTTTATCGAAAAAGTCAAGCCGCGTTTTTTTCGACTTTTCCTGTTTTTTTTCGACAAAAGGCTATATAATAATTTGATGTGTGCATTGTCTCATTCAAACAATGGAGGGTTTTTTAATGATAAGAAGAAAAAAAGATAAGTTTTCACTCCTTTTAACAGAAATTGCAAAAAATATAGACGAAACTGCAGAATATTTTGTAAACTTTAAAGTCACAAACCAAACGACGCTTAAGGAGTTTGCAGATACGTTAAAGGAATTTGAAACAAAAGGTGACAATCATGTTCATGTCATGATCAAAGAGCTTAACAAAGCTTTTATCACTCCTATTGAGCGCGAAGATATTCTTCAGCTGACAAACAGCCTGGATGATGTGCTGGACGGAATCGAACATTTTTCTGCCATGATGGAGATTTTCTCAATCACTTCTTCAGACGAACATATCGATAAATTCAGCGGGTATATCCGAGAATGCGCGAAAGAAATTTTGATTACAATTGAGCTGCTGGCAGAAAACCGCTTAAAGGATATTCAGCCTCACGCGATCAAAATTAAAGAGTATGAGCACAGCTGTGACAACCTGCACAGAAAATCATTAAAAAATCTTTTCGGAACAGAAAAAGATCCGATTAAAGTGATTCAATATCGTGAAATTTACGAAACGCTTGAGGAAATTGCTGACTCTTGCCAAAGTGTTGCCAATAATCTTGAAACCATCATTATGAAAAACGCGTAACGAGGGGTTATAATGGATATTCTCTTAATATTAACGATACTAATTGTGATTTTTGCTTTGGCGTTTGATTTCATCAACGGGTTTCATGATACAGCGAACGCAATTGCGACCTCAGTATCGACAAAAGCGCTGAAACCGCGCCATGCTATTATAATGGCGGCTGTGATGAACTTTATCGGAGCGATGACCTTTACAGGCGTTGCCAAAACCATTACAAAAGATATTGTTGACCCTTATACTTTGGAAAATGGCTCTGTTGTTATTTTAGCTGCTTTAGTCGCAGCAATAATCTGGAACCTGCTCACTTGGTATTACGGCATTCCAAGCAGCTCATCCCATGCGATCATCGGGGCGATTGCCGGTGCTGCAATTGCGGCAGCTGGATTTGGAGCTTTAAATTATAAGGGATTCATTAAAATCATTGAAGCGCTGATCTTATCACCGATCATTGCCTTTGTTCTTGGTTTTATCCTTTACAGCATCGTCAAGCTGATTTTCAAAGACAGCAATTTGGCGAAAACGAACAAACAATTCCGCAGAGTGCAGATTATAACAGCTGCCCTGCAATCCTATACACACGGAACAAATGATGCGCAAAAAGCAATGGGAATTATCACAATGGCGCTGATCACGGCGAATTTACATACTTCTGCTAATGACATTCCGACCTGGGTGCAATTCGCCTGTGCGACAGCCATGGGTCTCGGTACATCAATAGGCGGCTGGAAAATCATCAAAACCGTCGGCGGAAAGATCATGAAAATCCGTCCGGTAAACGGGGTATCCGCTGACTTAACCGGAGCAGCCATTATTTTCGGTGCCACATTTATTCATTTGCCGGTCAGTACAACGCACGTCATTTCTTCATCAATCCTTGGCGTCGGTGCATCACACCGGGTAAAAGGCGTAAACTGGGGCACGGCAAAACGCATGCTGATTACATGGGTCATCACGCTTCCGATTTCAGGAACACTTGGTGCTATCGCCTACTTTATTTTAAATATGATTTTTTAATGTGGAACCGCTTCTGAACAGAAGCGGTTTTTTTGATGGAACAGGAAAACCAGCCGCATCTCTAGAATACAATAATCAGAACCTATTTCAGATGCGAGGGATTGATGTATGCTTTTATTCTTTCAAATCATGGTCTGGTGCACTATGGCCGCTTTAGGCTTATACGTATACGCCACATGGCGGTTCGAAGCGAAGGTCAAAGAAAAAATGTCCGCCATCCGAAAAACATGGTATTTGCTGTTTGTTTTGGGCGCCATGATATACTGGACATATGATCCCTCTTCTCTGTTCACAAACTGGGAACGGTATGTCATTGTCGCTGTCAGCTTTGCTTTAATTGACGCTTTTATCTTTTTGAGCGCTTATGTGAAAAAACTGGCCGGCAGTGAACTGGAAACAGACACAAGAGAAATTCTCGAAGAAAACAACGAAATGCTCCACATGTATCTCGATCGGCTGAAAACATATCAATATCTATTGAAAAACGAACCGATTCATGTTTATTATGGAAGTATAGAAGCATATGCTGAAGGAATTGATAAACTGCTGAAAACCTATGCTGATAAAATGAATCTGTCGGCCAGCCTTTGTCACTATTCGACACAGCCTGATAAAGACCGGTTAACCGAGCACATGGAGGATCCCGCTGACGTGCAAACGAGGCTGGATCGAAAGGATGTCTATTACGACCAGTATGGAAAAGTAGTGCTCATTCCCTTTACAATCGAGACACAGAGCTATGTCATCAAACTGACGTCTGACAGTATTGTAACAGAATTTGATTATTTGCTTTTCACATCATTAACGAGCATATATGATTTGGTGCTGCCAATTGAGGAGGAAGGTGAAGGATAATGGAAAACGCGTTTCAAAACGGATGCCATCCGCGGGCAAAGAAACCGTTCAAAATCCTGAAAAAACGTTCAACCACCAGTGTCGCAAGCTATCAAGTCAGTCCGCACACAGCAAGAATCTTCAAAGAAAACGAACGGCTGATTGATGAGTATAAACGAAAAAAAGCATGATCACACTAAAAGGACAAGAGAAACAGCTCTTGTCCTTATTCCTTTTCTTAAGGGGCTACATATAATAAAACAAACAGAGGATAATGTCAGGTGATACAGTGAAAAAATTGGTGCGGCGTGTGAAGGTTATTGATTACGGGAGGTTTGGCTTTTCCGGGTATTCCCTTCGGGTGAGGGAGCGGAGTGCAGGAATTTTAAAAAAATTGAAGAAGAAAAAATAAATCCCGGAGCAACTCCGGGATTTTTTGTTCTATCATCAGCTAACTTGAGCTGAGATCTTCGCTTTTGTCGCAGGTCCGTAGATACCGTCGGCGGGTAGACCGTTAACAGACTGAAAACGCGCAACCGCGTCCGCTGTTTTCGGCCCGTAAACGCCGTCGATTCCGTTGTTCACAGCTCCTTTATCAGGATAAAAGTAGAGAGCCGCCAGCGCTCGTTGCACCTGAAAGACGTGTTCGCCTGAGGTATATGGTGTTGTCAGCTGAATGATACCGTCAGGGAGCGGATAGAGTTCTGGCTCTGCAGCGGACGATGGAGCACTTACAATTAACACTTGACCAACCTGAATAAGATTCGGATCTTCGATATTGTTCCACTCTTGCAGCTGAGCAACAGTAACACCGAACGCTCTCGCTATGGATGTAAGTGTGTCACCTTTTTTCACGACGTAAGTTTGGCTCCCGCCGCCGCCAATTCCCGCTTTAAACGAGTCCCACGTATCCAACAGTTTGCGAGGGCATTCCTTCCCTGACCAATATTTGTGAGGCACGACGTTAGCGAGGCTGATACCGTGTTCAGCCATCAATGTTTTGATCAGCCACTGGGCATTAGCTGTTGCTTGTGCAAAGTCGCCATCCGCATTTTCACAAATTTCAATCCCAATAGAAGCCCGGTTGCCGCTTCCGTTCCCGTCTCCTGCATGCCAGCCGTTTTCATTTAACGGCAGATGCTGATAAATCTCTGTATCATCAACTGTAAAATGCCAGCTTGTCGTCGTATCAGGGTTTTTCAAATATCGGGCATGCGCTTGGGCATCGGCGCCTGCTGCCGTGTTCGCTGTATTGTGTACGGTAATATAAAGAGGTGTCATCGCGTAGCCTGGGCGGTTATTTGCACCGACCGGAATAAAATCTTGAATAATGTTAACCATTTTCATCTCTCCTTATTTCGTCAGATTATTTTCCTTTAACAAGTCGCGTTGCTTTTTCCCTTTTTCTGTTACATAGTTGTTTTTAAACCAAGCTGCTAGTGTTGTCCCAATTGTGAAGATCATTGATCCTGCTGAATACAGAGCATCTGCAAGCTGATTCACCTGCTCTTCCTGTATGTCCAATGGTGATTTGCCAAACATCAGCATGCTCTGGTTGATGAGCGCAAGCAAAAGAAGCACCGTCCTAGTGACCGTGCCTTTATCATACGTTTTCATGAAAATCCCCCTTAATGCTGCAGCAGGTTGTACATAATAGCGATCGCTCCGCCGATGATCCCTGTGCACACTGCTGTAATGATGGCACCAGTGATGGTGCGCTTAATCCATGTTGTATTTTCTTCAATTTTGTTTAATTTTTCGTTCAGCGTCATGATTTGCTGGTCTTGCCGGTCAGACACGCGTTCTAATGCGGAAACTCTCTGTTCGAGCGCTTTTTGCTCACCTTTTATGTCTGCTAAATCCTGCTGAAAGACATTAACATCAGGTACCTCCGTCGGTTGTGACACCGGTACGCCCTCCTTTTATTTCATCTTGTTCACCTCCTTTGAGGCAAAATAAAAAAACGCCTATTAAGCGTTTATCCTTCCTTATTAAGTCCCTTTAAGTTCGCTAGTCTCCTCGGGATTACTGGGAATTAGTAATCCTTTCCGGTAATTTCTTTATATTGATCTTTTGTGATCCATTCAATCCTAACGTATTCTTGAACTTTTTCATCCGTATAGCATTTCCACATATAAAATTGCTTTATGTCAGCTACTTCTGGATACCGAGCCATTTAATTTGCTCCCTTCAATTCTTGTATTTGTTTTTGCATCTGGGCAATGACAAAAGCCTGCTCTGCTTCCCTCATACGTCTTTCTTCATTTTCCTTCTCTGTCTTAGCAATCTGCAAAGAAAGCGCCGCATTTTGCTGCTTCAAAAGGTCAACTACAGAGACTTCTTCTCCCGCTGAACTTAAAACCGCTTCAATCTCTTCCTGTGTGGCTGCCTCAGTCCATTCCTGTTTATCTGCATCAAACTTTGGTTTGAACAGAGAAGGAGAATCCGGCAACGCAACGGTAGTGCAATCAGCAGGAATGATATAATTGCCTTTCTCGTCAACTTCGATCACCAAGACAGGCTCAACGAACATAAAATCTTCATCATATCTAAAGACTTGTATCAAGTTTTTAACCTCCTTAATTTAATGCAATTACATTATCCATGTAGTAACCAGTTACATTACTGTTATTATTCGAGTGAATACCTGACAATTTCATATCTCCACTTGCATGGATAAATAACTTAGAATAACCAGTCGTACCGGAAACAGGAACCATTACAACTGCACCTTTTTCTGGCAATCTGTCAGACGGAATTGTTCCACATACAACTTCACGAGTCGCTGTGATATGGCCACGTAATAGAAGCAAATTCCCCCACTTTGCGTATTGAAACGGTCTGTCTCCAGTAGCAGCGCCATTTTTTAGTGTGACGTTTTGCCATGTTACCGATTCAAAATCTTCGTTAGTAATAAGACGCTTCCATCCTAAAAAATTACCTTCTTTATGAAAAATTCCAATCCATGTTTGATTATCATAGGATCTTGTAGCGACAATTTTCCTTAACCCTTGAGGAGGAGCTAGATCCGCTGGAACATCTGTAATATCATAATAGTACCAAGCTGCTTCATCATCACCTGGACGATTCACAACCCCTGCACCGAAATATAAGCCAGTTGGGTAATCAAAAAGATTCTTTCCATTATCAATCCTAATTCGTTGACCATTCTCTGTTGTTAATGGATATAGTTGTGCATTATTCCATTTATCTTTATCGGATTTTATTACGTGGATATCTGTTTGATTTGCATGTGCATCTATCCTAGATTGCACCCCTGCCGTAGATTCGATAGGATACCAATTGATTGCAGTGTGGTTAGCATTATAGTAAAACCACCATGCATTACCTTCTACGTCTACAGCGTACCCAATGCCTATTCCCGGCTGTCCTACTAACTGCATACCGCGCAAGCTTGTCTTTGAAGGGTTATCAGTTACAGCATTTGTTCCATAGAAAGAAACGGAACCAACGTCTTTTAGAGACTCATAAAATGAGCCAGAAGTTAAATTAATTTTCTGCGTGCCATTATCGGCGGTTATTTTGAAAAGTTGACTGGCATTCCATTTTTCTTTTTCAGTCTTAGTTACATGTATATCAGTAAGCTTGGCGTGAGCATCGACTTTCCTTTGAGCTCCCTCTGTAGTTTCTATATCAATCCAAGATGTCCATGTGATAGAATCATTTTTTCGGATTCGATAGAAAGTTTTCAAACCATTTGAAGCGTCGTACGCAGTTTGAACGAGCGTATTCCCATAGCTCATTACTAGAAGAAAGCATTGCATCAAGCCTGGTCCATTCAATCCAGCATTGTATATCAGATACATTCCAGTAGCAGTTAGTTCATTATAATCCGTTGTCTCACTGCTGCTTTTATAAAATACCTTGCCGTTGTCTTGCGTTATTTTATAGAGCTGTCCTGCATCCCATTTGTCTTTATCGCCTTTTGTTACATGTATATCTTTATTATCAGAATGAGCATCCACTCTTTTTATTGAGTCTTCTTCTGTTTCATATTTTATCCATTCAGACCAGATTCCGTTAACTAAAGACTTTCTCCAAAAGCCACCATCTTCGGCCATGGCCATTGCTTCTCCATTCGTCGAAGAGGAATGCAAGTAAATACCGTGAACCGATTGAGAAGGCGCATTTTTAGCATCACTCGAAATATAAAAAGTAAAAGTTTTGTTTTGCCCTAAGACAACACTATGAAAGTCGTAACTTTTATTGATATTAATAAGGATTGATCCTTCGTCTGTCGTAATTTTCGAAAGCTGCGCACCATTCCATTTAACCCGTTCTTCATTCATAACATGCCGTACCTGATCTTGCTCATGCTTGTCAAAATCCTTCTTAGCCGCCTGCTGCACATTATCAACATTCCCCAGTCCAATTTGCGCCTTTGTTGTGTTGTGGGGGTTGTTCATGTCATTTTTGTGGGCTACCAGGTCGGTGTGAGCGTCTTTTATGCCTTTTTCCCAGCGGTTGACGTCATCTTCGTTGATGGGGTCGTCCGGAAGCCAGTCTGTTTTTTCTTCGTATGCCATGTTTACACCACCTCAAAAGTAAATCTGAAATCGAGTGTTCTGTTTTCACTGACGTCCAGGTCTGTTTTTCTTTCTGTAATGACATTGCCCAGTTCGTCAAAAATTTGTACCGTTTCGATATGTTTAATATCTTCTTCACGTTTTGTCAGAACGGTCACTGTTGCTCCTTCAATGGCGAGCTCCACTATTTCTGTTTTTTGTCCGTTAAGCAGCACGTGATGAATCCTGCTTTTCAGATCGGCAGCTGTACGTTCTCTGTATATGGTTGAAATCAAGTTAAGACCACCTCATTATTGTTAAGGGTGACAGAATAACCGACCTTCAGCTCACTGGCTGTTCGGTATCTTCGGTGATTCAGGATGACTGTGTCCTTTATTTGGAGCGTCTCATTTAATCCGCCTCTGAGCGTATACGCCAAATGAGCGGGCTTCATGTTTTCTATGGCTTCAATCAGCTCATTCATGTGTTGAAGGTCATCAACAATGATATCCACGTTAAAGCGGTATTCGCCGGTAAGCAGGCGGACTTGTGCAGACGGGTTTTTCAAGAAACGGTTCACCGCCTGCTCAATGGCCCTGTAGGTAATTGGCGGGATGTTCGACATTTTGGAAATGAGCCGCAATCGTCTGATTTCATCGGTGTCTCCCGATTCCCGCGGCACGTTTAAAATCTTTTCCCAGCGGCTGAGCCCCCATGTTGCTGTTGGTACAAATAACTGGTCTGTCAGATCAAATATGCTGTTATTTTGCTGATCAAACTCAGGTGCTTCCGCTTTCAGCAGCTCCGACATTTCTTTTAAGCTGGTGAGAAACGGCGGCAGATATGAAATCATGTCATCTTGTTTGCTCAATGATCTTCACCTGCCCAAGCTTAGGGATTTCTACGTCGCTCAGCACTAAATTTTCGGAAGTGCCGTTGATTTTAATATTTGAATAATCACTGACAGACGGCGAATTATAAACGATGTTATTAATTTGAGAAAGGCGGATAGTGTTATCTTCGAATGCCATTTTCTTAAAGAGATTTAAAACGCCTTCTTGAATTTCTGTCTTTACTTCATCAATCGAGTGATTGACTTCTGGAAGCACCTCGGCAGAAATCTCAACTTCCTTCCAGACCGCGCTTTCTACTGTGACAACGGCTCCGATTGGCGCCTGCCCCTCGCCCTGACCGGGCTCAGGGTCAATATAGTCTTTCACTTTTTGAATTAAGATTTCAGAAGCCGGTTCAAGGTTGGCATTCGTGACGACAATTTTAACCGTCCCTTCTCCGTTCCAAAGCGGAAAGATCTTTGCTTTTCCAACCCCGTCCACTTCTTCAGCCCACTCTTTATAATGCATTTTATTGGCGCTGACAGCCTCACGCCGAACCCTCGTAAAATACCGTTCTCTTAAGCTATCGTCTCCTTCTTCTTCACGCCCCGGAATCAGGATTTCTTTGACAATGGCTTTTTCCAATCCCGGGATGGTATCCAGTGACAACAGATTACGTCCGGTCAGATTGGCGTTTCCTGCTTCTCCCGGCGTTTCACAGACAAGCGTCCCGTCTCTTGTATATTGAAAATAAAGATTGTCCACATAGAAGCGGGAGCCTTCAGGAATTCTGACGCCAGCTGTGAACTCCCCTGCTCTCACGGCCTTTGTGGCAGCTGTCCGTTCAATCCCCGCTTCCGCAGCGCGCCGGTCCAAAAATTCTCCTTGCGCAGTATCAGAAAACACAAGCTCAAGCACGGTATCAAGCCATATATACGACTTCGCAAGCTCAGCTGCCGCCGGGGCTAATGCGTTATAAATAACACTGCCTTCTCTCGTGTCAATATCTGCGGAGAGGCTGTTCAGCATACGCTCCATAATCTCTTCAAAGGTCTGATCCTCAAACATCTTCGCCAACCACCTCCTCAATCTCAAGCGATCCTTCATCTGTCTCGACTACAAAGGAAACATGAAACGCATCGCCTTGTTTTTCTATCTCAAAGTCTGTTACAGCGGAAATCCGGTCATCATAAACAAGTGCCTCTTCTATGAGCCTTGGAATCTCCATTTTTTTGTAGGCATCAGTCGTCTCATGATCTGTAAGCACGTCCTGAAGCTCATTTCCGACATTATGGCTGTAAACTGAATACGCATATCGTTCAGTTTGTAAGGCGATATACACAAACTGTCTGATTGCTTCAAGCCCGGTAATCAGCTCATTTGTAATTCTTCCGTTTTCAAAATCTATTTTGTAGGTTTGCGAGGTTTCAATGACTTCGCCGTCATCTTCAATATCCTCAAACTCCACTTCTGGTGTCAGGGCCATGATGCCCACTCCTTTATACATGCTAAATAAAAAACCACTTCGTCCGAAGCGGTTTTGTTTACAGTTTATCTAAAATATAAAACAATTGCCCGCCTGTCAGAGCCGCGGTCATGACGCGATCCCCCAGCTCGAGTGCATCATCTCCTCCGAACTGCATCCGTTTTGGGATGATGAGGGCGTCAGCCGGTATCATCAGTTTGCTGTTTTCTTTTAATTTGATTTCAACAGGAGAAACCGAAACCACCTCAGCTGGGAGCAGCTCCACCGGAGATTCAGCATCAACCGCACCGACGGCCAAATGTTTGATGGCTTCACTCAGTCTCATCAGGAAACCCCTTCCGGCATCGTATTCTTTTCGACAACATCAATGGTCATCGTATGTTTCGTTCCTTTAAACTCATGCCGGTCTGTATCTACCCAGTAGATTTTCTTAATCCCGGCCTCAGGAATGGATATATAGACAGGCAAGCCGCTCTGCACTTCTGGAATGCCGATGGCCTGAATATTTTTCAGTTCTTTTTTTACGCCCTTTTTTTCAGCAAGGCGTACGTCAGCCCTCTGCTGAAGCTGCGCCTGGTTAATTTCGTCTGTTACGGTCTCCGTATATTGAAGCACGCCGTATTTGTTTAAGCCTGAACTGTCCTTCGCAGACGCTTTATACGTCTTATTATCCTTCTGGCGGCGCAGCACGACTCGTGTAGCGGTATCATTTATAGACGTGCTGTATTGGTAGCCCGTAATATTGACTCCGGTTTCCAGCACCCATACCTCTGATGGATCTGGCCAAGCGCGCAGACCGAGCTTTCCTTTTTCTGAATACAGCTGATAATTCCGTCCCGTCTGGCTCTTTGTCTGTTTTAAAGCCTTCAATATGATGTCGTACAGGCTCGTATCATTTTTAATCACAAGGCTTTTGATCGTATGACTTGTGTTCGCAATAGAGGTTGTCGGAATTTGAAAATCATTGGCGATCCTCCTGATCATCTGGTCAGCACGCTGATTGGAAAACACGTACACATCCTGATTTTTGACCAGATATTGCAGCATATCGTACGCACTAAAGGCAAGCGTATGTTCATCAGGCGTTCGGGCGAAGACGATCCCGCGGAAAAGCTCTTTTCCCTTCCACTTAAACAAGACGGTGTCTCCTTCTGTGACGCTGTAATATTTCTGGTCGCCCTGTTTAATGACGATGGTCGCTTCTATGGAGCGCGGCGCTTGATATCGGTGCCCCTCCAGCGACACGCTTTCCGCTACCAGCTCAAGCCATTCTGTATCTTTAATGACGAACAATTCTATCATCATACATCACCTGTTTCATTGCGGTATCTTTAATTTTTGACCGGGAAAAATCCAGTGGCCCGGCTGCCTGATATTTCGTTTACTTCGTTTAATCATTGCTGTTTTATTGGCGTTCCAAATTTTGCGCCATTGCGTACTGTTCCCGTAAAATCTGCCGGCAATGTCCCAAAGCGTGTCTCCCTTTTTCACTGTATAGGTTTTCGGAGAGGCCTTTGACGGACGTTTTGCCTTTGTTTTTTTCTTTTGCTTGATTTTTCGGGGGGAAGCGGTTTTGTATTCTTTTAGTACAATATCAAAATCCCTATCTCCTATCTCTTTGTCTCCCTCACTATATTTAAGGCTTTCAATGCTGCATGTCATATTGATTTTTGTTCCCGTAATTAAAAATTGAACAGGCTTTTTAGCCTTCATCCATTTTTCAATTTTCGCAATGGCATTTTCCGGAGACGGGAGATTTTGATATTCAGCTATCGGCGTATATCTTTTTGGAAAAAAAGAAGAAAATGAAATTTCTTTCGCTCCGGGTTCTTCAATAAACGTTAGTTCACCCAGTCCTGTTATCTTTACTGAGTCATTTTGTACACTATTCGCAATGTCAATCGCTTCAGGAAGAACAGGGAATCGCAGCTTTTCCTTCCCTTGTGATATCCAAAATTCATAGACAGACTTAGTCAAAAGCCACGACCCCCTTTGTTCCAGTGTTAATGTCTTTTTGTAATTCATCAAGTAATGCCTGCTTGATTTTTGCTACCAAGCTATCAGCGTCCTGACCATTATGAAAATGCTGATCGCCGTTAAACTCAATCTTAATTTCTTTCGTTCCGGCTGTTTGTATCGTTTGCCGTGTACCGGATGTAACAGCTGAAACTTGTCCTGATGAAAGCTCAGACTGCTGGGATTGAGACGGATCTGTCACTTCCATACCAAGAGCCTGTGCCGCTCTCTGAAGGAGGTAGCGGCCGCGTATGCCCCGCTCCTCCGGAATGATCCATTCCCGCTTGTTTCCTTCACCGACACGGGCGATTTGTTCTTTTGTAATCAGTCCGCCGTTGGCATAACCGACATAGGGACCGCCATGATTCATGCTTTTTATGCCTGGCACGTTATTGATTGAACCATATCTGCTTTTAATGTAGCCGATCGCCGCAGCTGCGTTGTGAATCGGGTTTTTAATGTTACCCATGCCCGGTGCTTTATGATCATTAAAGGTGCTTGGAATTGTCTGCATGAGCCCTTGTGATGGATGCCCTGCTTTTGCGTTGCTGTCCCACAGGTTGATTGCGTTCGGATTGCCTCCGGATTCATGCTGCGCAATTGTCATCAGTCCCGGAAGCCAGCTCATCGGTGTCTTTGTGGCCATGAGAGCGGCCATAATCCACTGTTTCACATTTCCGCTCATACCGCCCATTCCTGAATAAGCAGCAGCTAATGATCCAGCTTGTTTTTCAGCATATTTCTTTACATCTACTGATCCAAGACCTTTGACAACACCGATTGAAGCAAAACGCCCCAAACTCATCATGACACGGGAAGGTGAATGGATATCTAATTCCTCACGGAAAGCCTGCTCTACCCTCTTCGCCATATCCTTTGCAGCTTGTTTCACTTCACTGGATTTAGAATTCATGCCTGTTACAAAGTTACCGATCATGCCTGAACCCCAGCTGTTGGATGTGTCTTTTGAACGCAGGAACGGTTTGTCAACATGTGAGCTTACATACTGCGCTGTCCCTGTTTGGGTTGAGTTCTGTCCTTGCGCAAAGCCTTTGACCGTACCTGTGCCCCATGATGACGATTTGTTTACAGTGGCTTGGAACGGCGTTTTAACTTTTGATTGCAAAAAGCCGTCTGTTCCGGTTGCGGTGCCGTTTTGCCCCTTGGCATAGCCGCTCACCATTTGTTTTCCATAATTTGGTGAGACCGATATTATTTGCGTAAATGGCGTATTGATGTTTTTCTTCTTCCAGTCTTCCATTTTAACCGGCTGATTGCTGATGCCTTTACCAAAGCCTTCTGAAAATTGCTGTCCGAGTGTGGACGCTTGGCCTGTAAGATTTGCAGTGTCCATTGCCGGGGAGGCTGATCCTGATAACGGACTGGCAGCCGCTCCTCCTGAAACAGATACCGGACTTCCAGCTGTAGATGAAGCGGCACCCATGTCGTCTACGACTTGCATGCCTAGCTTAGACGCCGCTTGTGAAAGAAGCATCTTCCCCCGGCCTCGGTTGTTATCGACTGGGATAACGAATTCCTTGCCGGCTTCACCGATCCACGAGATGGTTGGCTTGGTGATATAGCCGCCTGTGGCCTTTTTATCCGGATCCTTACCTTTATTCGGATCTCCGCCGCCGGTTACAAAATTAATCACTTTACTAGCTACGCCGCCAGCTTTATCCCAGATTTTTTTCACCCAGCCGAACGCTTTAGAAAAAGCATCTGAAATGGCTTCTCCAACCTTTGTAAGAGGTTCTTGAATATTCTTTTTAAACCAGCCGCTCAGACCCTTCCAAATGTTCTTGACGGTGTCTATAGCTTTTTTGAAAGCATCAGAAATTCCCTTGCCTACATCTGAGACTGTATTTTTGACCGGGTTCCAAACTGTATCCATGAACCATCCCGATACCGTACTGAAAACACTCTTAATCTTATTCCAAGCACCGGTCATTTTATCCCAGATCGTGGTTGCCGCTCCGATAACAGCGGATTTGACTGGTCCCCACACATTGCTCATAAACCATGAAGCAACTGCACTGAACACATTTTTAATCGTCGTCCATGCGTTTACAATTTTAGACCATATAGCTGTAGCCACACCCACAACCGCTGATGATACCGGTGTCCAAACATTGTCCATAAACCAGGTTGATACGGTACTGAAAATGGTTTGTATCGTTGTCCATGCATTTACGATGTTTGACCATATACTTGTAGCCACACCCACAACCGCTGATGATACCGGTGTCCAAACATTGTCCATAAACCACGTCGATACAGTTCCCCAAGTTTCCTGAATGGCTGACCAAGCATTTTGCGCACCCTCTGTAATGCTGTTCCATGTATCATTTAGAGCACCGGCATCAAATGCCTTACCTAAACTTTCACCACCGAAAGTGCCGGCAATTCCTCCTACAACTCCGCCAATAGCGGTTCCGACTCCAGGCACAACGCTTCCAATAGCCGCTCCTGCAGCGGCTCCGGCTAAACCTCCGCCGGCTGAGCCTACCTTTTCACCGGCATTATCCTTATTGATTCCGGCTAAGTCAGTAAGAGACAATATTTCGCCTAATCCTGGTATTCCTTTTGCGGCTCCTTTTAAGCCTTTCAGTCCGCCCTTCAAACCTTTTGATTCTCCCAAGGTTTTCAAAAGGCCTGAAAAACCTTTGCCTGATCCGCCTTTAGCTGCTTTTGCAGATTTAGGCGTACTCACAGGATTTGATTTATTGCCTTTGTTTGATGAACCGTTTCTGTTTTTAACTTTTTTGCTTTTGCCTGTACTGATTCCGGCACAGCAGCATCCGCAAGCCCCGCCCCATTTGCCGCCTGACTTCTTCGATTTAGAACCTGACGCTTTTTGGTTCATAGAAGGTTTTTTAGTGCGGTTTGAGTTGCTTGAAGTTGAGTTATTTGTATTGGCTTTTGAGGCTTTTTGTTTGCCTTTGCTTCCGCTGGATTTGCCGCCAAGCAGTCCCCCAAAATCCAGATTCCCCAGTTTTTCAGCAATGCCTTTTATAATCTTTTCAAAAAACTCTCCCACTTTTTCAATAATTTTATCAGGGCTGAATTTCTCAAACTTTTTTGCGATTTTCGAGACAATATTATCAAAAAACTTCTCTGCTTTATTGGCGATTTTATCCGGATTCAGAAAATTAAATTTTTCTGAGATTTTGTCAACAATATTTGTTACAAAGTCTTCTGCTTTAGTGATAATCGCGTCTGGACTAAATTTGCTCACGATATCATCCACTTTTTTCATAAAGGAGTCTGTAAACTTGTCCAGTTCGTTAAAAATGGTTTCCGGGCTGAATTTACTTACGACATCGTCCACTTTTTTCATAAAGGAATCTGTAAACTTATCGAGTTCGTTAAAAATAGTTTCCGGGCTGAATTTGCTTACAATATCATCTACTTTTTTCATGAAGGACTCTGTAAATTTGTCCAGCTGCTTAAATATGGCTTCAGGACTAAATTTACTTGCGATTTCGTCTACTTTTTTCATAAATGAGTCTGTAAACTTATCCAACTGTTTAAAAATGGCTTCAGGACTGAATTTACTTGCGATTTCGTCTGCTTTTTTCATAAATGAGCCTGTAAACTTATCCAACTGTTTAAAAATGGCTTCAGGACTGAATTTACTTGCGATTTCATCTACTTTCTTCATAAAAGAGCCTGTAAACTTATCCAGCTGTTTTAGAAGCGTATCCGGACTGAACTTTGTCGCAATCGCATCCACCTTACTTACAAATGATGTTGTGAACTTATCCAGCTGAGCCAGAAGCGTTTCCGGGCTGAACTTTGTCGCGATTGCATCCACCTTACTCATGAACGATGTTGTGAACTTATCCAGTTGTGCCAAAATTGTCTCCGGACTGAACTTCGTTGCAATCGCATCCACCTTACTCATGAACGATGTTGTGAACTTATCCAGCTGAGCCAGAATTGTTTCCGGGCTGAACTTTGTCGCAATCGCATCCACCTTACTCATAAATGATGTTGTGAACTTATCCAGCTGTGACAAAATTGTCTCCGGACTGAACTTTGTCGCGATCGCATCCACCTTACTCATAAATGATGTTGTGAACTTATCCAGCTCTGTTAGGATTGTTTCTGGGCTGAATTTTGTGGCGATTTCATCCACCTTATTCATGAACGATGTTGTAAATTTATCCAGCTCTGTTAGGATTGTTTCCGGGCTGAATTTTGTGGCGATTTCATCCACTTTTTCCATGAATGATGCAGCAAATTTGTCCAGTGCTGTCAAAATCGTTTCTGGATCAAACATGCTTGCAATACCACCGGCATTTCCTCCGGCTGAAGGAGCTGCTTTATCCGGTGAACCTGAGCTTCCCATGCTGTCAATTCTTTTCTGCAAGGAATCCAGCTTATCTGTCACCTTGTCATTAATAGACAGCTCCAATTTGTTGTCTTTTCCTGTTAAGGCATCAATACCGGCTGAAATGCGACCGACTGTTTTCATGACGTGATCAATCACGCGTATCGTAACAGAGTAGCCATTTTGAAGCGCGCTTTCCATATAACGCTGTATTTTTTGAACAGCCGGCGAAATTTGGTCTTCTGCACTCAGCATTATTGTAAATCCTTTAAATCCCGCAATGAGCTCTCTTAATCGTTCAAATTTTTCTGTTGCTTGGTCGCTGGCGCCAATTTTAATAGATACCGATGCCGGCAATCCCTGCAATTGAGTTTGAACCTTCTGAATGACAGTGCTGGCGTTATCCTCAGCTGAAATGGAAATCATTTGGGCGCCAAGCTTTTTCTTTAATGATTTTTGTATGCGGTCAATTGTCCTTAACACAGTTTTGCTTTCTTTTCGTATATCGATAGCCCTATTTCGCTGCGTCATTTTTCTATACTTTTCAAGCGCTCTAAATCCATTTTGTATCTTTCTTAACTTTTTGCTTACACGGTCTTCCATTTCAAATCTTGCTGTCAGCTTTGCCAATTACGATGCCCCTCCTTTCTTTGCTTGTTTTTCAAGGATATCCAGCTTATACCCAATCAACCCATACAACAGCGCCTTAAAATGTCTGGGCGCTTCATACAGTTCTAATAAATCTGATGGAGAATAATGAAGCTCGTGCATCGCATAATAGAGGTACACGGCTTCTTTATGCCCATCTTTTATTAGTTTTTTGCTTCTTCTTCCAGGTCTTCTAATTCATCTTCAAATCCATTAATCTCAATCGCTTTGTTTAACCAGTTTGCGTATTCGCCTCCTACAGACAGGACACGTTTCGCTACTTCTACCGGATCGGCCGTTTTGTATGCTTCTCGAAGCTCTTTTGAACGGAAGTCCGGATAAACGGTTGATTCAACTGCGATTCGGGCATAAAAGCGCTGGCTGTCTAAATCTTTTACACGGCCTCTGCCTTTAACGTTTTTATACGTTGTTGTTTCTTTCTCTAATTCATCAATACGCTCCGTCGTGATCGCTTTAAAAATAAATGGCACGATGTTTCCTTTTTTATCAACAAAACGTTTAGAGATCGGCACTTTGATTTCTTCGGCTTCGATTGTTTTTCCCGGCATAAAAAAGGAAAGATCATATACGTTTTCGTTCTTCTCGCTCATGTAAAAAACTCCCTTGTCTTTTGATTGATTTCATCGTGTAAAAAACAGACCTTTCTGAGAAAGGTCTGGGTATGGCTTGTTCAGCTTTGATTAAAACGTGTCAGAAAGCTTTTCGGGCACGTCGAAGTCTTCGAATGTAAATGGAACTTCTTCCTCTAACGCTTCTGAATCGACATCCAGGCTTGCGATTTTGGCAGAGTCAAAGTTGACGTCGTACAGCGTGACTCGCTCTGTGCCTCGGCCGGAGGATTGATCATCCAGAACAGCTTGGAGTGTGAAGTATGGGTCGCTGCCTTTTTTGACATAGTCCATCATCAGGATCACGAATTTTGATGTGACTTTATAAAACGTTGCTGTTCCAGTTCCGTTTGCGCCTGTTGTTTTATGGCCTGTCATGCGGCGGCCCATAATATTTACTTCAGACTTGTTTTTCTCCACATTTGCTTCAAATGTTTTGATATGCGCCATTTCTTCTCCATCGAGAAATAAGCGTCCTTCTTTACCTGAAATCGTGTTTTGTGCTTTTAATGCCATATTAGTTTACCTCCACATTAAAGTAGAATTTTTCAGCTGCGTCGACAGGCTGTACAGCGAGGTCAATCAAGAAGCCGTCACGGTCTTCATTCATTGAAATGGTGATATCTTGATCAGAATCAAAACCGGTAATGCCGCCCGCATCCTGAAGCGTTGTCATGTATTGCGTAATCATCGTTTTCACATACTGAAGCCCGTCTTCAGAGGCCGGGATGTCGCTTCCACTGCCTTTTCTTGATTTAATTAAGGCTTTCAGCTCGCGTGTTAAATCATTATTCACAGCGTCCAAGACACGGACGATTTTGTTTTTCGCAAACTTCTTGTTTTTCTCAGCCGTAAACGTGACAAGTGAGTTAATGTCTTTTTCTACGCTTACCGATTTATCGCGGGCGTCAAATGTGAATAAAAATTCGCCTTTGCCCAGACGTTCAACAATCGTATCGTGGTCAAGGCGGTTTAAGACATCAACGGCGCCTTCATACTCCACAAATGTGAGAGATTGGTTAAAGGTTGCTCCCGCACTTGCGCCGGCAACCCACGCCGTCGCTTTGTCCGGTGTCACTTCTGTTCCGTCTTCCAGCAGCACGCCTTCTGTCACGTTGATGATGCCTTCATAGTCACCGCTGTAATTGGCTGTTACCCCTTGGACTTTTTGCCCTTGCCCGTCACGCAGACGCTTAATGAATGCGGCAAAGGTCGCCTTCAGCTGATCTCCTTCTGCAACCGGCAAAGCGATGACATCAAAGCTCTCCGTTTCAGCCGCAGCCAAGAAATCGGTATAGTCTGAGTTGACCGGCGCTTTATCCGTACCGCCGGATAAACGGATTCCCGCAGATGCGTTCAGCGTCTCGGCAGCCGCGTCTCCCTCTGATCCAGTCAGCGGAATTGAAGAGGAAAGATCTCCTGTTCCGGTAAATGTCACATAGCCGTTTGCTGTTAATTCTTCAGCTTTTTTGACAGTCTGTTTATCCACTTCTGATTCATCCATATACGTTGTGACATCAAATGACGTTGCATCCAGTACATTTTCATTAATGCGGATGATGATGTCATTCCCTTTTGATCCGCCGTATAAAGCAGTCGCTTTAACGCCTTCGGCAATATCGGCAGATGCTCTGACACCTTCAGTGAGGCGGTACATCAATACCGTTTTCGCGTTTTTCTTCGCTTCACGCAACAGTAACAAAGATGGATCATCGATGCTGAGACCCACTTTTTTGTTTAAATCCTCCACGCTTGAAATGGAGACAAATGTTTTCGCTTCGCCCCAGCTTGATGCGACCGGAAGTGCGACCGTCCCCCGTTCACCAAGTGACACCCGTTCCTGTGCCGTCGTTTTAAAATTGAAATAAATGCCTGCACGGTCCTTTTCTTTTCCTGCTGTAAATGTTCCGCCATTCATTATTGCATGACCTCCTTAGTTAAAAATGTTTGGATTAATTGACTTGCCTCTGATTTCGTCAGGCGTGTGTTGTCCACGCCAAATAAAGCCCCCTGAAGGATCTCCGGCTTAACGCCGAACAGTTCCTTTGCGTGCTTGATCAAATCCGCTGTATCAAAAAGAGCTTCCCGGCTCTCTGTATGTACAGCCTTCGCTTGTTTCTGCTTTGCCACCGCTATTTCACCCCGCTGTTCATATCGATATCCTGTAAGACAGGCTGTTCTGTTTTGTGATAATAATATCGGCTGCTCCACCTGATCACCATGACCGCCTCGCCCCTGTCTCCCACCCTTGTCTCAATTCGGGTGATGCGAAGCATATCCCCTGTCTTCTCACCGGATTCACTGAGCAGCGGTATCATATTTCTCGCTTCTCTGATGGCATCCGCGAGCCTGTCCGCTTCATCCAGCGCCTGCACGGAGTCAAGATGAAACAGCTTCACATTGAGACTGTAGGTTTTTTTAAACGTGGAGACTGTATCTGTTTCTTCAAAAACAGATGGCGCAGGGACATATAAAGACGGCACTTGAAAATGATCAGGCAGCTCGCTTTCATAAATGGGAACAGACCACTGGCTGTACAAAAAAGCCATGATCGATCCTGTTTCGCTGTTCATCCCGCTCCTCCTTTACATCTTTTTCAGCCACTGGCGCAATTTATGTTCCATTGATTTTGCAAACAGCTGTTCATATAGAAGCAGTGCATGCTCCCAATAGCTCGTACCGGGTATCCATTTTTTCTTAAGTGCCATGCCTGTGGAAGAAACCGGATCATAGATAAACCGTGAGCCTTGAAAATGCCCCGGCACCCATCTCACATCGTCCGCTTTCGACGTCCAGTGGCCGTCATTGAGAAAAGAAGCATATTCAAGCTGGGTCCCGACCTCAAGTGAGAGTCCGCCGCTTTGTACCTTCCAGAGGTTGTCCTCTGAGCCTTTCTGAAAGGAGCTGAGCAGTTTTTCTGTATCTATCGTTTGCGTGCTGATGAGTTCAGATTGTACGATCTCCAGAAAATCTTGCCCGCACTCTTCAATCCACCGGGACGCCTCATGGGAAAAACCGCCGGATGCCGCTTCTTTTAACGATGCGTTCAGCTGTTTAAGTCCCGCTATCTTCATAGACTTTCATCTCTGACAGCGATGACTTCCCAATGATGGTGTCTGATCTTTTTTGGCAGCTTCAGAATATAGCTGTTGTGTTGCCAAATAATTTTGTCGTTCATCCGGATATCCGCAGAGAATGGAAAATGGACAAGAAAACTGTGATACACGGTTTGATCAGGCTCCTCCTGAATCAGCTGCTGCGTTTTTTCTGTAAAGTAGCAAGGGACATTTTCTTCATCAGGTGTATTCGGATATGAAAATACCGGCTGAAGCTTGTCCGCCGGAATTCCGAATCGTCCCGCCGGCGGTGGCTGCGCTGTTTCATGATAAATATCACAGCGATGGATCAGCATCTGCTGATAACTCATAACGACCGCACCTTCAATCTGGCAGACTCCGGAACATAGTCCGGTGCGATAAACTCTTCCAGCAAATGATATACATCGGGCTTTTGAATGCCGGCTTCACCGGAAACCGTGTAGGAGTAATCCCCCATTTTCTCAGACTGATAGCTTGATGCGGCTGATTCGTCGCTGTTTACTAGCGCAAAGTATTGGGCGAGCTTCAGCAAAGCTAATCTCGCCTTTTCAGGGAGCGGGTCGTAGATGCTGTCTGTAAAGCTGTGCCCTGTAATGAGGGCCGCTTCCGATTCCGCCTCGATGATATCCTGCGCCAGCAGTTCTTCCGGCCTGTTTTTCACCTGGTCATAGACCGAATAGGCGGCAACGTCCGTCGGTTCGATGAGCATATAAGCTGGCCACCCCATTTCGATTATTCTTTTACGTTAATTAATTTAGCGCAGGCATCCTCTTCCTCGAACTTGCTGTCCAGCTTGGCCGTTAAGACAATGATGAACTTACGGGAGCGGATATCCTTGTCGACTTCAATTCGAATATTACGTGAGAAGCCAAGAATGATATTTTTCGGATGTGTGAGAATGATATCGGAAGCGTCATATTGCGCGTCTCCCTCTCCGACTGCGTACGGCTGGATATTGGATACCCCTTTTACCGGTACGCCGAACGCTGTGGACAAGCCGCCCTGAACAGCCTGGTCCCCAAGGTTTGTCTGACGGTCTGCCACGCGGTCCTTCCATTCAACTTCTAAGCCGTGCGACGTATAGAATCTGAATTCCTGAGGAATGCGCAAATATTTCGGCGGAACAGCCTTTAAGCCTTTTTTAAATGTCGCTCTGGACAGTTCTTCACCGTTCATGTCAACGATGTGGGACACCGCTTGTTTGCGGATGCCGTCCAGCTGCGCCAGGTATGGATCTGCTGATGCAGTATCTCCGTTTACGATCAGCTCTTCAATATCAACTGCCGCCCGCTCTGCTAAAATTTGCATGATCGTTTGCTGCAGTCCGCCTTTTTCAATATTGTTTTCGAGCGTGTCGTACGTAATGTTAATTTCCGCAATGACTTCCTTTGTGTTCAGCTGGACAGTACTTGTCGTCGGAACCGTCAGTTCGTCTGTTGTCAGCGCCTTTCCTTCTTGAGCCGCGCGTAAAATACGCTGGCCGAAGCCGATTTTCTCAAATTTTTGCGAATCGTTTTCCATTTGAATCACGCGGGATTCACTGAAAATCGTCGGCGTGTTTTGCACCATGCGGATAAAAGCTGATGCTTGTGCAGGGTTCATGAGCCCGCCGCTTTTTAAAGCAGAAAGCGACATTTCCGCTTTCCGAATGATCTCTTGATTTCTCAATTGATTTCCTCCTCTTTGACTGGTTTACAGCAGTCCGCTCCAGATTGATTTTTTGACTTGCTCTGTATTGCCGGCCGCATCGTCCGCCGTCTGTTTAGAGGCTCCCCGAGCTTTTTCCAGGGCTTCAATGCGTTCGATCAGCGGGGCAATCATGTCCTCAACGAGCTTCTTCAGGTGCTCGTCATCTCCCGTCTGCTCCGGTTTTTCCTCTGTTTCTGTGTTTTTTTCAATTGTCTCCAGCCGTTTGAGCAACGGATACAGCGCATGCTCGATTGATTCCCTCATGTCTTCTTTCCTCATTTCTTCAGTCTCCTTTCCTGTTTTGTCGGCCAGCAGCTGCTTAAACACGCTTAGAAATCCGGCTTTTTCAACCGGTTCTTCTTCATATACATCAGCAGTGCCCGCCATGCTGTAGCCGGTGATGATGCCGGCTTTGATTTGTTCCCACACCTCATCTGACGCTCTTGTCACAAGCACCCACGAGCCCTTTGTAATCCGTTTTGCCCCGATGATAAAATCATCGGGCGCCACATAGGATTCAACGACTACGCCTGTGCCGCCTTCAAAGCTGTGATTGATATCGATCTCCCGCGCGTCTGCAAGAAAGCCATGCGCCGCTTTTTCAATTTCTTCTGCGGTCATATAGTCGCCGTGGGCATCTGGAACATCAGGCTCATACACAATTCCGTATACGAGCTTTTGTTCATCCTGCTCGCTTTTCGTAAACAGCCGAACCTTTTTTTCAAATGACGGAGGTTCGGCTGACTTCGTAAAGAAAAATTCTGTCTGGTTTGCCGCCTTGTCCACATAGCTGACAAAGCTGATTTTGGCATTTTTCAATTCCCGCGCCACCTGCTTGATTCACCTCCCTTCAGGACGTTTTGATATCTTCGATGCTGTCCTTCAGCTCCTGCAGAAGCGCTGTCAGATTCGTCTTTTCAGCATCCTGTCCGGCAGGGCGTTTGTAAATGTCCTCCGGCCACTCCTCAAGCGTTTTGCCGAGCACCCGTCCGGCAAGGTCTCGTAAATCATTTGGAGAAACGGCTCCAGCTGTAATAAAAGGACCGAGCACTTTCGCAATCTCAAGCGGATCACGAAAGTCCGGTCCTTTTAATGTCAGCCTCACATCATGAAGATTCAGCTCCGGCAAAAGCAGTGTGTTCAATTTGTTGACAAGCGTTTTCCGCTCTGGCTGAAACACCTGCTCCTCCGTAATTTTTCTCGCTGTATCAGCCGTAGCCCGGTTGTATTCCTGAGCTTCTCCCGTATAAAGCGGCGGCAGACGGAAAGCAGAGCGCAGCTTATTTCTGCTTTTTTCATCATATTCAAGAAACAAGGCGTCGTTTTGCAGGATTTCCGCAAGGGATTTGATTTCCACAGAAACCGGCGTGATATCTTCACCGCCGTGAAGATCCTTCTCCTTCGCGATGCCTTCCGCCTCAATCAGAAGAAATTTATGGGCGTTTTCCACACCTTCAAGGTCATTCATATACTCCTGCAGTTCCCGATAAGAAGCTTCAGACAGCATCCCGTTTTCCACTGTAATCGCAGCGGGTACGTGACGCCCCTGCTTAAAATACATAAAATTGAGCTCTTCCGCTTTCCGGGCGCCGTATAAATTGACGATATTGCCTACCCAGCGGGGCACGCCGTATACGCCGCTTCCGATTTTAAGATGGATCACTTCGTTTGCTTGGTGCTTTTCAGCCAGTGTGCTGACATATTCGCCCGTGCGCATGTCCAGTTTTCGAGGATCGCCGTATTCTTTGAAAAATACTTTTTTTCCATTGATCATCTGCACAAATTTCCGAAACCGTTTTTGCCTTTTGATTCTCTTCACTTTTCCGTTTTCTTCATACATAAAAGATACTTCGACAGGCTCACCGGCTCCGCATACGCGCATATATTTCACATCCAAATATTCAATGCCGGCCGGTTTTCCCATCCCGTCGCGAAGCACTTCCATAAAGCCGTTTCCGGTTTTTTCCCTGTCTTCAATGGCATAGCCTAAAATCATTTCAGCAGATTCATCAAAGTGAAGGCATTTGTAAAAGGCTTCAAGTCTGGCCCAGTCTTTTTCCGCTTTTTTCTTTTTCGCCTGGTCGACATCAGTGGCGTTGACATCAAACGTGTACTCCACATCAAAACCAAAACCAGTAATATTCACTCTGTACGCATCAATGCATTGCTGAAGAATGGTTGAGTATTCAGCAATTGTTTTGAGCTCGGTGATATTGTAGGGCGGAGCGATGATATCCTCTCCGTACAAATCAGAAAAGTCGTCTTCATAAATTTGCTTTGTCTGAGGAGCAGATGCATTGGCTTTTAAAACCGTTGCTCTGACTGTTTGATTGTGCGGCATTCATGACCTCCTCCTTTCTCGGTTCGGACGGATTCGTTTTTGCGCTGTTTCCTTCACATCTGCGACCTCATAATCATCAAGCGCATACCAAATAGCAGAAAGCGTATGCGGATCGATCATGAATTCATCCTCTATCAGCGCACCGTTTTTATCTTTGGCATACGTCAGTGTCTTGAGCTCATAGATGACATTTTCACAGCGGTCCGAACAGAAAATTTTTTTGAAGCGTTTGACCTTTTTGGTGTATTGAAGCCTGGAGCCGGGAAACTTCCTGGCGCCGACCATCCGAAAACCCTGCTGGCGGAAATATTGAATGCTTTTCGGCTCAGCGGAGTCGGCTTTGATCATTTCCTGTGTTTTAGCCAATTCCTGCAGCTCCTCAGCCGTCTTGTCATCTGTCATTTTGTTTTTATAATACTCCCAATAAATGTAGAGATATTTCTTATCAGGATCGACGGCGAGACGGACGACAGCATTGTAGGATTCTTCAAAACCAAAATCCATGCCTGTGCGAAGGATCGGCTGGCTGATGGCGGCAATACGTTCTTCGATACGGTCGTGCGGGAGCACCTCAAACTGCGGCAGCACCCTGATTCCATTGACGCCGAATCTGCCTTTACGGGCAATTCGGTATAAGTCAGGATCATATTCCTTCAGTCCGTCAAGCTGCTTGATATAGCTTTCGGGGAGGAAGAGGTTGTCGTTTGCCGTGGAATGATGGTAATACGTATCTCTCCTGACAAGTGTCCGCTTTTCGTAAAGCTCGCTGTCATCCAGCACAAACCGCTGATTGCGTTCATCCTGAAAAAAATGCCGGTACGTCCAATTGGAGGTGCCGACGGGATTGGTGGTGCAAATCATGTGCAGCTTCAGCTCAGGGTGGCGAAGACGGCCGATTAATTCCTTAAAGCCTTCATACTTCACCTCAGAGCACTCTTCAATCCATATTAAAGAAATGTTGTGAACAGATTTCAGCTTCGCCGGGTTGTCCATTCCTTTGAACATGATCCGGCTGCCGTTTTGAAACCGCAGCTGAAGCGGGGAAGAAAGTGCTGCGGCTGCCTTCGTGAGACCAAGCTCTTCAATCACCTCTTCGAATAAAGCGAAGGTCGAATCCCGGTGGGTATCGAACACCTCTCGTATGACGAGCGCCGTCCGCTTTTCCTTCAACAGCTTTAATACGATTTTCAGCGCCGTATGATAGCTTTTTGATGAGCCGTAGCCGCCGACGAGGAACTGGTACGTCTGCTCCCAATTGAACACGTAATCTTCAAAATGAGGATTGATTTCTTTTACGATCATTCCTTGTCCTCTTTTCGTTTGATCATGATTTCAATTGGCTCGCGGCCGTCATCAGTTTTTTCCGCTTTTTGTTTCGCGAGCTTTAACTTCTCATTTTCTATTTTTTGTTTAAATTGATCCGGAAACAAATCAAAGTATAATGACAGCTTTTCAAGTGCTTTCATCTTATCGGCAAGCTTAATGGCGATGCCTTCCTTGCCGAGCTTTGCCTCCGTGACAATGGTGCCGTCAACGAGACCGGAGTCTTTGACGTCGACAAAGCTGATTTCCTTCATGATCGGGTTATCATCTTCATCAAACAGCGGTCCCGACTTTCCGACGGCCTGCACCTCTTTTTTGCCAAAGGTCACATAATCCGTGATATCGGCGAACGCGATTTTGACATATACCTGCAAAACGTCCATCGCTTCAATAAACACTTCATTCACCATTTCTTTTTTTATCCGCCTGATTTCAGCGGCAACCTTTTCATGCTTTAACAGCCTGCAGCCCGTCACATGGGCGCTGTCCGGAGAATAGCCCGCCTTGATCGCTGACTGTGTCGCATTGAAGCTTTTTACGTAGTACAGGCAGAACAGCCGCTGCCGTTCATTTAATTCATCGTTTTCTATGCGGCGCTGCTTATGTCCGTTTTCAGAAAACAAGGCTTCTTTCCATCCGTCCTGTTTTTTCCAGATGCCGATTGTTTTCGCAGAAACGCCGATTGTGTCTGCAATGGCCCGGTTTGTGATATTTCCCTGATGGTGCTGATAGATTGCTAATGCTTGTTCTCTCTGTTGTGTTTTCATGCTACGGCATCACCGCCACCTCCAGCATGGATTTCTATTCATAAAAGCGGCCGGTTATGCCGGCCGCTTATGTGTCATGCTCTTTTCACTTATAGGTGGCAAACGTATGACAAGCATTCAGGCAAGCGATCGGTTCATTTCCTCCTGCTGTCTTTGCATCTTTAATAAAGCCCGTTTGATTGTTGTCTGCACAGTTGATTTTTTGACGCCAAGAAGATCGGCAATGCGTTCATAAGAAAAGCATTCCACCTTGTGCAGCAAAAACATTTCTTTCTCCCTGTCCGTTAAAAGGGATAAAGCTTCTCGGATTCTCTCCCTGTCTTCCTCAGATACCTGTCCGTCCGGCTCAAACATCATATCGCAAGAAAATGATTCTATGATTCTTGGATCTTTGATCATCAGCCGCTGATACGCATCACGCCGGTCAATCGCCCGTCTGATGCCGGGCTGTCTTCCTTTTTCAAGCCATTCTGTTACATATTCAAGGTCTGTGATGATGTTTCTGATAATCTTTTTATCCTTCATGTCCTCAGCTGAGAGCACTGATTCATCTGCTTCAGCTAGCGGTTTATATTGTGTTCTTGTTTGTTTTAATGTGCGTTTATATTCAAATAATAAGTCTTGCATTCTATGATTCCTCCTCATTTGTGCAATAAAAAAGCGGACACCAATCAACGCACAAATGCTGTGCATGTTGATCAGTGTCCGCAGGCTTTCCGTCTTGGACGTATTCTTTTTTCGCTTTAGTTTAATTTGTAGCCGATTTCAAATTCTACTCGGGCAAGGTCTCCCTTTCTCGTTTCAACAAGCGTTTTTCCGTGCTCCGGAGCTTCTGTGATCCAGGCTTCATGCTTTATGCCGTCGACTATAATAACGCGGATTTTCCCATCCTCAAGCTGGCTGTCGAGCGTGATGGAATCAATATTTACGAGCTTTTTGGGATTGATCATATGTCATTTCCTTCCTTTCGGGTTCAGCGCTTTTGTTGGCTTCTTCTAATACCTTTATGATGTGCTCCTTTGAATGAGCGGAATTCCCGTTCAGGAAATCCAGCGCCGCTTTAGCCGCTTCCTTCAGCTCAGGTGCGGCTGCCATCAAGTTGGCATTGCTTATTTGCGAAAAAGCGCTGAGGTTAAATACAGCGGCGATCAGCCGGCCGTTTGAATAAGGGAATCTCTCTTTTTCTTCTTCACTGTAAGCAGAATAGATATAAATTGGCTTCTCATCCCCGCATGCGACAGCACGCCACGGCGCAGGACTCATTTCAAATTGTTTTGTTTCCGGCATCTGCTTCACTTCCCGTCATCCTTGTACCATTGTTCGATGTTTTTTTCTGTCCGCTTCGCCCGAAACAGCAACGCGAACAGAGCAGTCAGCTGTTTAATCACGGGCATTCAGCCCCGCTTTTCCGGCTGTCAGCATTTCTTCCAGCTTTTGAATAACCGGCGCTAAATCATTGCCGGACCGGCAGTTTGGACATGGATGAAAAACCGCTCCGATCCCGGTATGTTCAACAATTACTTTCTTTGTCTTACAGAGCTTGCACATTATCTGATGCCCTCCAATCTATGATTCAGGTCATACGCTGTTCCTTTGATAATCACTAAATAATCACTGCACATTTCATAGATTCTCGTGCCGATCGCTTCATCAACCCGGACGAGCGTTTCAATCGTAAGCTCGCTTGAAAGCAGAATCGGTTTATGATTTAAGTAGCGGTAGTTCAAAACGGAATACATTTGTTCCAGCTGCCAATCAGTGGCGCGCGGTTTGCCGTTTACCGGTTTAAAGAGATCATCAATGAACAGCACGTCTGCCTGCTTTATTCGGTTCAGCTTGGCTTCCAAAAGATCAAAATCATTTTTTAAATCAGTAAAGCCTTCAACGAACGGAAAATAAATGACCGGCACATGGCGCTTTCTCATCAGGTCATTGGCCGCAGCGGTAAGAAGATGTGTTTTCCCGGAACCGGGCTGACCCAAAAGGGCGATGCTGTTTTTCCGGCTGTCCTTGATTTGTTCATAATCCGCCACAAACTCTTTGGCGCATTCAAACGCGTCCTTGACAGCCTGTGGCTTCCCTTGGGTGCGGAATTCATGAAAGCCAAGCTGTCTGAAAGCAGGTGTAATTTCACTTGCGCCAAGCAGCCGTTTCACTTTTCGTTCTGCCATACAGCTGCACATTGTCCACACTTCCAGACCGTCTTGCCGGCTGAGATATCCTCCCTGATCCTTGCATCGCTGGCAATCATACCGGCTTGCGTCTGATTCGGCCGGTTTGTCCGCCAGTAATGGACGTCTCCCTTTTCTCAACTCGTCTAAAATCTGCTCGATTGTATGTTTTGTCATTACTTTCATTCCTCTCATGTTGTATTGCGGCTGTCTTTTTGACTTGCTGCGCGAAAAATCGGTCTTCGATGAATTTCGAACAGTAGCGAAAGGCCTTTATCGTTTCTGAAGCAGCGGTTCGCCGGTTTTCAAAAGCTTGAAAACATTCCTCAAGCCATTTGATTGTTTGCGTTACAGGAACGCCGATGGCGACAATACGGGCGATGGCTTGATAATCTCTGGAGGAAGGATACACGGTGCGTCCTTCTTGAGCCGACCGTAATTGTGTAAACCGCTTCGCAATTTGATCCACTGCATCATCTGCAGCAGTATATGTTTTTGTTTTATCTATATTAGAGCGGTCTTCTTTGTCCTGTGCCAGCGGCGAAAATGACCGCTCATTATCGCTGCGGTTTGCAGTTTTGTCCGATCTGAAGCTGAATTTTTTAGAGTGCTTCACAGAAATCATGAGTCCGTATGGCGCGCGGGCAGCCTTTATGTATCCATGGCTTTCAAGAAGCTCCAGCCATCTTCTGACTGTTTTTTCACTTACACCGAATACGGCCGCCATCTCTCTTGCTTTTAATGGCTTATGGCCGAGCACAATTCCCCAGCTCACGCCGTCCTTTTCAATTTCTTTTGTCGTTGAGCTGATAAACCAGAGAAACAGCCACAGGGCCGAGCCTATTTTGTCATAATGTTCTGAATTCAACAGCCCTGAATACATGGGAAAAGGATAGCTTTTATCCATTCTCATTATGTTTCACCTCTTCTTTTAACAGCAAGTACGCTTGAAATTGTTCTCGATTTTTAAAATGGAATACCGGAAGGCCGCATGCCGTAAAAGAAATGGAGCCGCCGGATTGCCCGAGATGGCGCTGATCTATCGGATTTTGACTAAAAACGATTTGAATCGGATGCATGTGATCACTCCCCCGATTTGTTTTTGATACGATTCGTATCAACTGTTTCCAAGTATAAACGATACATTCTGTATCATCAAGTTATTTTTGATACTTTTTTTATCATAACTTTATTTTGATACAGATTGTATCTATAATCATAAGTAACTTAGGGAGTTTAAAAAAGAGAGGTCATAGTATGATAGGCGGCAGATTGAAGAGTCTCAGAGGGAAAAGGACACAGGAAGAAATCGCATCTCACATCGGTGTATCGCGCGCACGATATTCTCATTATGAAAACGGGCGAAGCGAACCTGATTACGACACGCTGCAAAAGCTGGCTGATTACTTCCAAGTGACAACGGATTACTTATTAACAGGAAAAGAAAAAAAATCTGATGATGATATGTTTTCTGATCCGGACTTGCAGCTCGCATACCGGGATATGCAGGATTTTTCCCCGGAAAGCAAGCAGCAGGCCATCGAATTTATCAACTATTTAAAAGAAAAAGAGAAAAACCGGAAACCGAAAAACAAATAAATCTTTCTCTGTTCTCTAAAACATATAAAAAATAGACCGATATAAAGAAAAAAGTGTTTATTTTTTAAAGAAAAGGGAAAGATTTCAACACACTTTTTAGTCCTTAACGGGCTTTTCTTTCTCGCTATAAACAGAACATATGTTCGAAAGGGAGTATTCAATTGGGCGATTACTTATCACATCTGGAGGAATACGTAAAAAATTTATACAGCCGGCTGGGCATCACCTCTCCTCATCACATTGACATGCTGAAAATCGCAAACGATCTTGATATATGGGTTCATTTCGAGGATATGGGAAGCATGATGGTGAAATACGACGGCATGTACAGTATCATATTGAACCAAAAAAAGTCCCAGGAAGAACAATGGGAGGATTTTGGCCATGAATTGTGCCACGTGTTAAAGCATGCAGGCAATCATTTTCAGATGAACAAGCTCTTCAGGGAGCTGCAGGAATTTCAGGCGAACCAATTTATGTACCACTTCTGTGTGCCAACCTTTATGCTGTTGCAGATGGAACTGCCGCAATGGAGAAGTCAGGCTCTTGCAACCATTGCGGCGGTATTCCGGGTGACAAAGGACTTTGCTGAGAAAAGACTTGAAATGTTTGAACGGCGTAAAGCAGGTATTCAATTTCAGAAGCGGCTTGCTTATTTATTATCTGATAAGCGGCCAAAAGCGGAATATGAGGAAGATCAGCTCCCATTACAGGTAGCGGAAACAAAAGCATTGTACAATATCAGAAGGCGCGGCTGACATGAAAACGGGCTGAGGCGATTTGCCCTCAGCCCGGCATAGGTATTAATATTTCGACATCGGAGGCATGGTATTCTGCAGCCACATTGGCGCCGGTTTAAGATGAGGCGCAGTTGCGAACGCAATCGGAGCCGGGATATACCTGAACTCGCCCCGGCCGTCAAAGGCTTCGCCATGAGCCCACCTTCCCTCTGAGCTTTCATCTCCTCTGGAAAAGTTAAACAGGTCATAGGATACTTCCTGCTTTTCTAGCTCACGCGGAAATGTCGTGGGAACGACAATATCCCGTTCTCTTTCTTCCAGCTCTTTAATCGCTGCATACCACATATTTTGATGATAAGTATCCCTTGCAATCAAAAATGACAGCATATCTTTTACACCGGGATCATCAGTCATGGCGTAAAGCCGTGTCACCTGAAGGCGCCCCTGGGCTTCCGCATTTAAGTTGGCACGGAAATCCGCCAGCAGATTTCCGCTTGAGATAATGTATTTTGCATTCCACGGATAACCCTCACTATCTGATGCCATCGCACCCAATCCGGACACAATAGCGTGCTGAGGATTCATCCCTGACATCACTGCTGCAATAGCGGGGTTGCTTTTATAAGCATTTTCCTGTACATCGGCGGGAGCATCATCCAGAAGCCTGGAAATCATCGTAGCCAACATTTCCACATGTCCGATCTCTTCCGTCCCCACATCACATAGCAAATCCTTATACTTGGCATCAGCCCTGCAGTTAAACCCCTGAAACAAATATTGCATCATCACACTAATTTCACCAAATTGGCCGCCCAGCACCTCTTGGAGCTTTTTCGCATAAACAGGATCCGGACGGGAAGGCTTTGCCTGATATTGAAGCTCTTTAATATGATAAAACATCGTTCATTCCTCCCTGCGCATTCAAACAATCACAGCATATGAAGGAATAGGCAGTTATTGCAGGTCCTACTTGCTTCTTCCATAAAAACCAAGCTTAACGGCATTCACATATCGAAAAAAAAGATTGTTTTCTATGTATTGTCCCTTACGGCAGCCAAAATTGTGAAACAGCGCGCTCCGCTGCGCCGTGCTCAGTTCCAGCTGCAGCCCCATCTCCCTTTTCGTCCGATTGACGATATTTTGCGGATGAACACCTGCCAGCCGGTCTTTTTCACTGACCAGTTCCGCACTGAATCCTGCCTCATTCAGCAACTCGCAAATGGCTGCTGCTTTTATCCGATCCGCGCCCCCGACCAATGTATGCGGCTTTTTCAGATCATGATAGCCGTGAAATGCCAGCGCGAATCGGTGGGCGTTTACTTTTTCTATGGCAAGCGGTTCATCAAAACGAGTGCTTGTCAGGTGGAGCGAACGGTTGTTGCGCTGCTTCAATCCTTCAAAGATATAAATGGAACTTTGATCAGCAAATGCCCGCACCAGTTCGCTGACGCCGGGCTCAATTCTTCCGCCGTGAGGGCCGAGAACAATATGCTCGCTCCCGCTGTTCTCTTCATAAATAATCCGGTACTCCGATTCAGACGCAGAAAGAGATAAAAAACTGTCATACATATCTTTCATGTTAAGCGCTCTCCTTTATCAGTCAGCACCAGTTTACTCTACTCATCTATGAATGAAAACCTTTTTATCGTATTTCCATATCAGGAGATACATGAAGGGTTTTATCGATAGATTGCTGGAATGTGTCAACTCTTTCAACAGCTGAGGCGATAGATAAGTAAGCACTTATTTTACTAGAAAGAAAAACTGCGGCGTTTATATGGGAGCCCGGTCGATTTACAGGTGGATGAAGTATAAATGTTATAAATCATTCTTTTAAAGTAAGCTGGCACGCTATCCATTTTTATCAGTTTGTTTTTGAAAACAGCCTTTTTTTTGATGACGAATACATTTGACCATACCATCTCTTTTTTAATCCATATGATAAAACTGATCAAACATTAAAGGAGGAGTTAGTATGGGTTATTATAAAAAATATAAAGAAGAGTATTACACTTACAAAAAGAAGTACTACAAGAAGTATTACGACCACGATAAAAAGTATTATGATGATCATGAGAAAGATTATGATTGCGACAAAAAGTATTATGACCATGACAAAAAATATTATGACCACGGCAAAAAGTGTTATGATCATGACAAGCATGACTATGATTACAAAGTAGAATATAAAAAGTATTACTAAACCTGTAACTTTCTATTTCTTTTCCCCGGTGATCACCGGGTCTTTTTATTTTCTATTTTATTGCTCGAAGGTTTTTGCTTTTCTAGATTTCTTGTCAACGTGGTGCCTAGCAAATTGTTCATAACTCTTAACATCCTATTGTGGCACGGCGCTCTCCTGCTGTGCCACATCAGTCAAAAGGTTCTCGTTGCCGTTTGTTTGTAAGGTAAAAAAGGAAGCTCCATTCAAGTGAAGCTTCCTTTTTTTCATTATAATTTTTGTTCCATTTTAGCTTTCGTTTTCGGCCCGTAAATGCCGTCTGCAATTAATCCGCTGACAGATTGAAAGCGTTTGACAGCATTTGCTGTTTTTGGCCCATATACACCGTCCACCCCATGATTCTTCGCCCCTTTATCAGGATAAAAATAAAGAGCTGCCAGCGCAGTCTGAACCTGCTTTACTTTTGTGCCTTTTGTCAGCGGGCTCGTTACTTTGATTACCCCCGATGGCAGCGGATAAGAGGATGCGGCATGGCTTTTAGAGGAAGAGACAGTCCCGGAAAGCTTGATCTCCTGTCCGACTTTAATGTAATTTGGATCAGTGATGTGATTTAAGCTTTGCAGCGTTTTCACACTGACACCGTGTGATGCTGCGATGCCGGACAGCGTGTCTCCTTTTTTCACATGATACACTTGCGCAGAAGGAGAAGCCTTTTTCGCTGAAACGCTGCCGTTTAATTCCGCTTCAATTGCCGCCTTGACTTGCTCCCAGCGCCCCTCTGATAATATGCGGTGCGGGCAGTATTTTCCGTTCCAGTCTTGGTGCTTTCTGACTCGATCAATTCCCCAGCCCCGCTCCTTCAAAAGCTGT
Organism: Bacillus sp. PK3-037; assembly: GCF_054161355.1. Taxonomy (NCBI): domain Bacteria; kingdom Bacillati; phylum Bacillota; class Bacilli; order Caryophanales; family Bacillaceae; genus Bacillus; species Bacillus sp. PK3-037. The sequence continues at coordinate 2,793,195 of NZ_CP096408.1, forward strand.
GCCACAAAAGAGACAGCCAATGCCTCGGCTGCCTCGTACTTTGGGCCTCCCGATTTGCTGTAGCAAATTTCAACGCCAATCGACTTGCGGTTGCCTGTACCGTTTGTGCCGTCACCAGTATGCCAGGCGTTACGGTTTAGCGGCAATCCTTGAACCACCTCTTTATCGTCAACCGCGAAATGAAAGCTTGTCGAGCTGGTGTTCCCGATCATGTAGCTGATTTCGTTGGCAGCGGACGCGTCGTTTGCCGTGTTGTGAATGGTAATATATTCAGCGGACATCGCATTCGGGCATTTCAGCGCGTACTTTGCCTCAGAAACCAAATTTTTCTTCACTTGAATGCTCACCTATCATCTCTCCTTTTTCTTTTTTCATCAATAGGTGGCATTCGTAGGACGAAAAGCACCGCTATATGGATAATTGTGCTAAGCTAAAGTTCAAAAGGAGGAGACATTCTTGAATACGTACTTAATGCTGACTACGAGAACAGATCAATTCAATCAGAAGCACGCAGCCGGTCACTATGAATTTTTGGATCGTCTGCAGGCAGAAAAACGCTTAAAAATGTTCGGGCCTTTCAGCGACGCCACAGGCGGAGCATACGTCATCAAAGCGGGTTCACTGGAAGAGGCGCGCGAAATCGGACAAGCTGATCCATTGGTGTTCAGCGGGTCCTCTGAGCTGACCATTAAGGAATGGAAGCTGAAATAAAAAAGACCCCTGAGGGTCTTTTTTCGTTATCATCATGTTTGATTGCGTGCCGCAATATGAAATGTTTTTCCCTCTGCATCTGCTGTTTCTCCTGCATGGACCATCACCTGAGTAAAGCTGAACCCGACCGCAACGAGCAACAAACCTGTCATCCATTTAGATTTCATATAAACAATCTCCTCTCTGGATTTGTTTTTGTGCGTGCACCATTTTCTCATAAAAAGAAAGTGCTTTTTCAGGCTGTCCGTTTTCTATATAGAATTGGGCAGCATCATGCGCCAGCTCTTCAATGTAAGGATACAGCATATGTTCTTCAAGAAATTGAAAGGTGTGTGAGACTGATTCTGTGTCAATGTTTTTTCCGTATAACGCATGTAAAAATTGAAAAAGCTCCACGAATAATTCATCACTATACTGACGGGCGATTTCCAATCCTTGACGATATTGCTTTTGCGCTTCGGCATCATTTTTTTGTTTATACAGAACTTGTGTTAATGAGTAGATAGAATGCGGAAGATTATCGAACTTTTCCGACTTGCAAATAGAAACAGATTTCTCAAAGTATTCGGCTGCCTTTTGCAGTTCACCCATTTTCTCGTAACAGTTCCCGAGATTGTAAAGGGCCGAACTGATCAGGCGGGGATTGCCTTCTTTCTTTGCAAGATCTAAAGCCAGTTCTAAATGGGGCAATGCTCTTTCTGGATACTGCATATCATCATAATTACCTGCAATAACGAATTCACATTGGATTCTGCGGACAGTGTACGTTTCATACATCTGATACGTTTCTAACGCCTGAACGGCATAGCTCATAGAGACATAAGTCTGCTTTAAATTGTAAAAGATCTCAGCCATTTTAAAAGCAAATTCAGCTTTTTCAATGTCGTCTGACACAAGGGCAAGGTTCTTTTCTGCCCTCTTATAGTACATCATGGCACTGACAAACATTTTCTGCTTAAATTCATACATCCCGCGAAAAAAGTTAAAGTAGTATTCGAGCAGTCCTGTCAGCTTGTACTGATTTCCTTCAATGTCTTCTAATAATTCTGAAAACTCCAGCTGCGAGGTGTCCTCTCCCAAAGGCTTAATGTAATCCAGCATAACACGGTGCCTAAATTCCATTAAAGAATAATACAGCAGCAAATCTTGATCTTCTTCCATATCCTCGATTTCTCTTTCTACTTCGAGCTTGACCCGTTCGGCTTCAGCTATGTGAAACTGCCGGATATGGGTATACCATTCATTAATTTTAAGCCCGACATAAGAGGACGGAATAGTCTGCTTCATCCTCAATTAATCCCCCCTTTTATATACCCGAGATATGTCATATTTTATCATATTTACAAGAAAAAGAAGAACGCAAAAAGACCGCAATTGTCGAATTTCGGCTAACCGCAAAAAATACAATCACTTCTCAGCATATTGCTTGTTAATTTATGCCCATTGATATAGGATTTCATTACACCATTTATTTTTACATATGGAGGAGATTCTATTGAGCCAACCCACTCAAATTGTGAGTCACTTTTTGTCACATCGTAATGTGACGATTGAGCTGACAGAAAAAATCAGCAAAAATCATTACAGCTACAAACCGACGGAAACATCTATGTCAGCAGAGGAGCTTGTCAAGCACATCCTGACGTCTTTCCACCTGTTCGCAAATGTCATTAAAGAAGGCAATGCCTCACCTTTTCAAAACCAGCAGGAAGAAACAGAAACAGATCTCAATGTTTTGGCTAAAACGTATACAGAAAAAACGGCTGCCATCCTTGAGCAGCTGACTGAGGAACACCTTGACAGAGAAATTGACCTGACAGCCTCTTTCGGAAGAAAAGTCACTGGCAGCGCATTGCTTCAGCTTGCGATGGAGCATGAAATTCACCATAAAGGCAACCTGTTTGTTTATGTAAGAGAAATGGGCCACACGGAGCTGCCGTTTTATCAGCAGCGTATGTAACCTAAAAAAAGATACCTAATCTAAAGGTATCTTTTTTTATTGCCTTCAGTTCACTACCATATCCAATACACTGCGATTCCCAGTGACAGCCGGTATTTGCATATAGCTGACTGGTTGACCTCATTCAGCCAAATACCGCCCCGAATGACCTGTTTTTTACCGGTCAAACTCAATCCCATCTCGTCCTGACACTCATTATAGGGCAAATGAATAAAGATATTGAGCATACAAAAATCAAAGAAACATCCGTACAAATATTCAAAACATTTAATTGATTAAAGCGACCTAATCATATATAATCTGATAAAAATAGTCGGGTTTTCAGGAGGCCTTTATCATGAGTGTTAGCATCATTTTGATGGGTTTGTTAGTCGGTGTCTTAGTCGGATTGACAGGTGTAGGCGGAGCTGCGCTTTTAACTCCTCTTTTAATAGTGCTTGGAATCAATCCTTCCATTGCGGTCGGTACGGACCTTGTCTATAACTCGATCACCAAGCTGTTTGGTGTTGCGTCCCATTGGCGGCAGAAAACAATCAATTTTAAATTGGTAAAATACTTAGCCATCGGCAGTATTCCGAGTGCTTCTATAGCCATTGGCATACTTCATTTGTTCCCCGCCTTCCACCAGCATCAGGAAGAGATTATTAAACACGCTCTTGGTTATGTGTTGACCCTAGTTGCCATTTCGATTATCGTCCGCCTGTTTCTGGACAAAAAACTTCGCCCGAACCGCTGGCAGCTGATGCCGCTAGAAGATAAGCGGATGCTTACGATTCTTATCGGTGTCGTGTTTGGATTTATCGTCGGCTTAACGTCGATCGGTTCCGGCTCGTTGTTTGCGATTGCTATGCTGTACTTATTTAAAATGAAAACATCCGACATTGTCGGAACAGATATTGCGCATGCTTTTCTGCTCGTTACTGCGGCAGGTATTTTAAATGCAAGCTTCGGGAGCGTTGATTATTTGTTAGCGGCCAATTTGCTTATCGGGTCCATACCGGGGGTGCTGGTTGGCAGTCATCTCTCACCTAGATTTTCACCCCGTCCGCTGCAATTTATTATGGCATCCATTATCTTAATCAGCGGCTTGAAGCTGATTTAATCAAGAAGGCTATCCTGTACAGGATAGCCTTTCTTGGTTTATAGCGTCACACCCGATTTAAAAATGGCAAGCTCTCTGAAGTCATTTTTTTCGTGATTCACAAGCTCTCCGCTTGCAACCTTCGTGATATAATCGATAAACTCACGAAGCACAAATTCCTCATGAACATCATCCTCTGCTAAGAGACCTGCGTTAAAATCAATCCAGTGCGGCTTCGTCTCGTACAGCTGTGTATTCGTCGCCACCTTTACAGTTGGAACAAAGGTGCCGAACGGCGTGCCTCGCCCCGTTGTAAACAAAACAATGTGGCAGCCGGCCGCAGCCAATGCGGAGGAGGCGATTAAATCATTGCCGGGCGCGCTCAATAGTGTCAGTCCGTTTGTCTGAAGCACTTCTCCGTATTTTAATACATCCGAGACAGGAGAAATCCCCGCCTTTTGCGTGCAGCCCAGCGATTTATCCTCAAGGGTAGAAATGCCGCCTGCTTTGTTGCCTGGCGAAGGGTTTTCGTACACCGGCTGATCATGCTGTATAAAATATTGTTTAAAATCATTGATTAAATCGACAATCTTATGGAATACCTCTTCATTGGCAGCCCGCTGCATCAGCAGCGTTTCCGCACCGAACATCTCCGGCACCTCCGTCAGCACCGTGCTGCCTCCCTGCGCAATGATATAATCAGAAAATCGTCCGAGCAATGGGTTCGCTGTGATGCCGGAAAAACCGTCAGACCCCCCGCATTTCAACCCTATTTTCAGTTCAGAAAGCGGGATGTCTTCCCGTTTATCCCCTTTGGCCGCTTCATGGATGTCCTTCAGCAATGCGACACCTGCCTCCATTTCGTCTGTCACCGACTGGGATTCGAGAAACTTCACCCGATCCTTGTTGACATCCTGAAGCGCTTTTTTCATTGCTGCCAGCTCGTTATTTTCACAGCCGAGCCCCAGCACCAAGACACCGCCGGCATTTGGATGGCGAATGGCGTTCAGCAGGATTTGCCTAGTATTTTCGTGATCATCGCCAAGCTGTGAGCATCCGTATTGATGTTTTAGCACTAATACGTTGTCAAATGGGGCAATATCCCCCGTTTCTCTGACAAACCGCTGAAGCATTTTTTCGGCTATTCCATTGACACAGCCGACGGTTGGCACGATCCACAATTCATTGCGAACACCGGCATTACCGTTTTCTCTTCTATATCCTTTAAATGTCCGATCCTCATGTGTGTATGGATTTTGTTCAAATCTCGGTGTATAACTGTACGTTTGGATATCAGATAAATTTGTTTTTGCATTATGAACATGAATATGCTCCCCAATAAAAATATCTTTTAACGCATGCCCGATCGGAAACCCGTATTTGATGATGCTGCCGTTTTCCTTTATATGCTGCAATGCAATTTTATGGCCTCTTTTCATATCATCTTTTACTTCAATCGATATGCCGTCCGCGTTCAGCAGCTCCCCCTTCTGAATATCACGCAGAGCAAGCAAGACATTATCCTGTCTATGAATTTTTATAAATGATTTCACAGCACTTTCCCCCTTTGCAGACAGCATTGTTCAAGAGCCCGCTCCATTCCCAGTTCTTGAATATGATTCAAGTAATCAGCGACTCTCTCAGTCAGCTTCGGAATTTCATTCAGATTTGCTCCCCACAGCCATTGTTCTCCTAATAAGGCTGAAGCGATACGGAGCATATCTCCGGTCTCCTGATTCCAAACCTCTTGGAAAAATTGAAGAACAGCCGGGTCATCCTGTATTTCCTTCTTTCGATAAACATACAGAAGCGCGCTGAATGAAAACACTAAACGTGCAGGAAGCTGTCCCTTTTGTTCAACATATTCCTGGAGGGTCGGCAGGTTTCTCGTTTTGAATTTTGACACTGAATTTAGTGCAATGCTTTCCACATAATGTTTGATGTACGGGTTTTTAAAACGATTCAGCACATCCTCCGCATATTGAGTAAGCCCTTCCATTTTCAAAACAGGAAGTATTTCATCATGAATCAGCTCCTCAACAAAGCGTCCCACTGCCGGATGTTCAACTGAATCACGCACCGTTTTCAAACCGTATAAAGAAGCCACCGGCGTCATTGCCGTATGCGCGCCATTTAAAATTCTCACTTTTTTCGTCCGGTATGGGGTCAGATCGCTGACAATCTTTGTATGAAGACCGGCTGCCGCAAAGGGCAATTCTTCTCCAATCCAATTCGGCCCTTCAATCACCCATAAATAATACTGTTCTCCCACAACAATCAGTTCATCTTGATAGCCTAATTCCGCAGTGATCTCATTCATGCTGTCTACAGGAAAACCGGGAACAATACGGTCTACTAAACTATTACAAAACGTGTTGGCGTTCTGAATCCATTGCGTAAACCCCTCTTCCAGCTCCCATAGATCAGCATAATGCAGAATCGATTCCTTCAGCTTTTGCCCGTTATTCTCAATCAGCTCACACGGAATCAAGACACACCCTTTTGTCTCGTCTCCGGCAAAAGCCTGGTAGCGAAAGTACAGAAAAGCTGTTAATTTCCCTGGAAATGTTTTTTGCGGACTATCCTCTAAGCGGTCTTCTTTCTCACAAACAATACCAGCTTCGGTCGTATTAGAAATGATAAAACGCAGTGCTTCGCTTGAAGCCAACTTTTTGAACTCGTCATAGTCGGAAAACAGATCAATCCCGCGGCTGATTGAATTGATAATCATCTTTTCGTTTACCGCTTCTCCACCCTTCATTCCCTGTAAAAAAAGAGTAAACAAGCCATCCTGGTCATTTAATCTTTTGATTTTCTCTGAACCTCTCGGCTGTACAACGGCGACACTTCCATTGAAATCAGTATGCCGATTCAATTGCTCAATTTGCCAATCGACAAACGCCCGCAGAAAATTCCCTTCCCCAAATTGGAGAATCTTTTCCGGATACTGTGTATAGCTTTCGTACAATTTTTTATTCAGCTTTTGCACCGTCAATGCCTCCCTTTCAGATGTATGCACACGTTAACATTTTTCTGTATAAAGAATGCCCACTGGAAAAACGGGGCATCATGTCGTGACATCTTTTACTGAATCACGCACCATAAACTCGGTGTTTTCAAAGATTTTTTCTGCTTTCGTATCAGGTGTACTGATCAGCGCCAATAATTTTTTTGCACCGAGCACGCTGATTTTTTCAACAGGACGTTTCACTGTAGAAAGCCTTGGCGTGATATATTGCGAAAAACCAATATCATCAAATCCGATGACAGATATATCATCAGGCACGCGCATCTCCTTGGCAAATATGGCATTCATTGCGCCGATCGCCATGTCATCATTCGAACAAAAGACAGCGGTTGGAGTGTTCGGAAGCGCCAGCAGGCGTTCCATTGCCTGAAAGCCGCTCTCCATATCGTATTGCCCTTTTACACTGTATTCATGCTTGATCGGTATATGATGGCGAATCAGCGCCGCTAAGTAGCCTTCCTTTCGCTGCTGAGAGGATTTAAATTCTTCGATTCCCTCAATGATGGCGATGTCTTGATGTCCGTTTTTAATCAAGTATTCTACAGCTTCCTGAGAACCTTCCTTGTCATTGGACAATATGTTGGTGATGGCCCTGTCATCGATATCCCGGTTCAGCACGACGAGCGGGATCTTTTTTTCCCGAATATGATAAATAAAAGAATTATCAATATCGCTTTGACTCATTAAAATAATGCCGTCATATCTCATTGGTGTTACAGAGTCATAGCTTTTCAGATCATCAATGCCGCGCACATACAGATTGTACTCCTCGCTGATTGCCTGGTTTACGCCTTTTATGGTATCAGCGAAAAAACTGTGTGAGGTTCCGTTTGTGATGCTTGTAAAGAAAAGCCCGATCGTATGGGATTTTTGCATTGCAAGGCTTTTTGCATTCACATTCGGTGTATAGTTGAGCTGTGAGGCGAGCTCCAATATTTTTTTCTTCGTGTGTTCTTTAATATAAGGGCTGTTATTGAGTGCTCTGGATACGGTTGTGTGGGATACGTTTGCAAGTTTTGCGATATCTTTAATGGTTACCATCTATTTCCCTTCCTTATCATACCGGCTGCGATTCGTTATTACATATTGTATCATCAAACACACCGCCTCTCCCACCATATTTCCAGATTAATAAGAAACCGTATCATCAGCATGCGTTCCTGCTGCGCTGCCGATGATCGGCCGCACAAAACGGATGACAGCCAGTGAAGCGAAGACGGCCAGCCCTCCGGCAAGTAAAAATGCGCCAGAAAAAGTACCTGTCCGGTCAACAATAAAGCCGGTTAAAGCGGGACCGATGATGCCTGCGGTGTTGGCGAGAAAATGCATGAATCCGCCAACCGAACCGACATTCTTTTGGTCGACTACATCCTGAATAACAGCCCAGTAGATCGCGCCCGTCAAATATAAAAAGAAGACAGACAAAGCCACGAGTGTAACAGCGCTGACAGTTGTGGTGACAAGTCCAGCCAAACCAATCAATACCGCGGAAGAAAACAAACACGTGACGAGCACGACTTTACGCGAAAACAGCACGCCTTTCCGGACTGTTTTTTTGTATACATAGTCCGAAACAAATCCCCCGGCTGCCAGGCCGATAAATCCTAAAATCCACGGAATGACTGTGATGACACTCATTGACCCAACACTTAATCCCCGCTCCTCGACAAGATAGCTCGGAAACCATGTCAAAAAGAAGAAGAGGATGTAGTTGTAAGCGAAAAAAGCAAACGCCGTGAACAAGACTGTTTTTTGTTTCAGATAAAAGGTCAGCGGAATTTTCTCCTCGGGAGCGGCTTCAACTTTCATCGCAGGTGCATTGCCCATTGGCTCAGCCGGCTTTTCTTTTACGCATTTTAACCAGAGAAATGCCCAAATCAATCCGATGATCATGATGAGAACGAAGGAAACCTTCCAGCTGAATGCAACGGCGATCATGCCGACAATTGGGCCGGAAATGGCTCCGCCAAGGGGCGTTCCGCTATTTGTGACTCCGACAGCTGACGCCCGCTGAGTCGGCGGAAACCAGTTATTGACCATTTTATTGATGGTCGCCGAAAGCGGCCCTTCCCCCATTCCAAACAAAATTCGTATGATCAGCAGGCTGACAAAGCCAAAAGCCAATGCAACTGCTCCGCTGAACAGCGACCAAACGACCATGGCCACAAATAAGGTCAGTTTTGCTCCATAGCGGTCGGATGCCACACCGCCAAGAAAATTGAAAACGGCATATCCAATCGAAAAACTGCTGAAAATCAAGCCCATTTGTGTAGCGGACAGTGTGAGATCATCCTGAATGAATGGAGCTGCAATGGACAATGCCGAACGGTCCAGATAGTTAATCACACCAGCCAGGAACAAAAAAAGGATGACTGGAAGCTTATCTTTTGAAAACATCTCAACCTCACCCCTATGTTGGTTCAGTATCTGTATCTGCTTTCGTCACACTCCTGAATAAGCCATAAAACCTCCATCGACAGGAACGGTGATGCCGGTGACAAAGCCTGAATAGGAATCATCCGCCAGCCAAAGAAGCGTGCCAAGCAGGTCCTCCGGTTTTCCAAATCGCTTCATCGGTGTTCCCGCAATAATCTTTTTAGAGCGGTCTGTAAAGCTTCCATCCTGATTGATCAGCAGATCGTGGTTTTGTTTTGTCAGAAAAAAGCCTGGTGCGATTGCGTTAACCCTCAGTCCGGTTTCCGCAAAATGCACAGCCAGCCACATTGTAAAATTATTGATTGATGCTTTGGCCGCACTGTACGCCGGAACCTTCGTCATAGGTGAATAAGCGCTCATTGATGAGATATTCACAATGGCTGGTGAGTCTGCCTTCAGCAGTTCCTTTCCAAACACTTGGGTAGCCAGAAATGCCCCAGTGAAGTTGGTTGAAAAAACAGTTGAAAATCCGTTTTCATCCATGTCAAAGAATGATTGCCCTTCTCCTTCTTCATATGTTTCCACATCAGTAATCGCAGCGGGATGATTTCCTCCTGCTCCATTGATTAAAAGATGAACAGCGCCAAATCGGTCAAGGATATCAGTCTTCGCCTTCTCTAGGGACGTCCTGTCCAGCACATCAGCAGAAACGGAACATGCCGTGCCGCCAGCTTTCGTAATTTCCCTCACAACCTCTTGTCCTGTTTCAGCTGACCGGTTCAGTATCGCCACCTTCATGCCATGGCGGGCAAGCTCCCGGGCCATGGCCGAGCAGAGCACACCGCTGCCGCCCGTGATAACAGCAACTTTACCTGCCAGTCGATGATGAAGAGGAATCATCATTCCACCTCTTTTTTCGCCATTGATTCGTACGCGTCCCACAGTCCGCTCAAATACATGATGCCTAAAGCGCGATCGTATAAGCCGTAGCCCGGACGGCATTTCTCTCCCCAAATATGGCGGCCGTGATCCGGCCTGACATATCCGTTGTAATCCTGCTTGTGCAGTTCTGCCATGACCCCTTGAATATTAATCGAACCGTCCTTTGTCAGATGAGATGTTTCAATAAAATCCCCATTTTCAAAAATCTTCACATTGCGGATGTGTGAAAATGGAGCAAGCCCGGCATATGTTTTAGCAATTTCCACCATGTCATTGGCGGGATTGGACCCCATGGAACCGGTACATAAGGTGATGCAGTTAGAAGGTGAGTCTGATATGGCCCGCAGCTTCTCATAGCTTGCCTCTCCAGTGATAATACGCGGCAATCCAAAAATCGGCCAAGGCGGGTCATCCGGATGAATGGCCATTTGAATGCCATGCGCTTCCGCAACAGGCAGAATTTCCTTCAAAAAAAATGATAAATTGTTCCACAGCTGTTCTTCATCGACCGTCCTGTAGGCCTCAAACAGTTCTTTGATCCGAGCCAATTTTTCAGGCTCCCACCCTGGGAGTGTCAGGTCAGACGCTTCTTCCACCGTCCGGATCAGCTCTTGAGGCTCCAGGCTCTCCACTTTGGCTTTTTCAAAAAACAGAGCGGTTGAGCCGTCTTCCAGCGAACGGAACATGTCGGTGCGTGTCCAGTCGAAAATCGGCATAAAATTGTAGCAAATCACTTTCACGCCAAAAGCAGACAGATTGTGGATGGTCTGCTTATAATTCTCAATGTACCGGCCGCGTTCTTCGCTGCCCAGTTTAATCGCTTCATGAACGTTTACGCTTTCGACAACCTCCGCATGAAAACCATAGGATTGTATATATTCCGTCTCGTCTTTGATTTCCTCTATTTCCCACACTTCCCCGGCAGGTTTGTGATGGAGAGCCCAGACAATGCCTTTCACCCCGGGAATTTGTTTCACGTGTTCAAGTGTGACTGTATCGTTGCCTCGTCCATACCATCGAAATGTAATATTCATCCTGCACCTCCGGATTGAGCCTTTTAATCAAATGTGATCACTGCCTTCCGCACCTGATCGGGATGCTCCTTGATAAATTGAAACGCGTGATGGACATCATCAACTGAAAACGTATGGGTGACGAGCCCGTTATGCGCTAACCGTCCTTCATTCAGCAGCTTTACAACTTTCGGAAACTGATTTGTCTGGAGTCTTGAGCCGGTAATCGTGACTTCTTTTTTTGTAATGGGGAGCTGAGGAATTTGTGACGCTCTCTCATCAAATCCAAGCACCACCACACGCCCTGCCGGAGAAACAACATCAACGGAAAGCTCAAAAGTCGCTGGGAGACAGACAGCATCAATGACTACATTGGCTCCTTCATTGCCCGTCCATTCCCGAACCCGCTCAGCCGCATGTTCTGTTTGAACATTCACCACAGCGTCGGCACCGTTTTCTGCAGCAAATGCCAGCCGCTCATGATTTAAGTCGGTTATCATGACGGAAGCACCCGCAAGCTTTGCCATTTTTAACACACAGATGCCGATAGGCCCCGCTCCCTGAATCAGAACGCGATCACCCTTTTCCACCTGTCCCCGCCAAACAGCCTGGGCACCTATTGTATAAGGCTCGGCTATAACTGCCTCCTCCCAAGGCAGCTCTTTTGAAACCGCGTGAAGCTGCTTTTCAGGAAGCACAACATATTCCCGCATCCCGCCGTCTTCATGAACGCCAAACACAGAAAGCTTCGCACAAACATTATGCCGGCCTTTACGGCAGGCATAACAGTTTCCGCAATAAGAAATCGGTTCAATCACAACATGGTCTCCGGCTTTCAGGCCTTTAACATTCGCACCAACCTCCTCCACTTCTCCCGTTACCTCGTGTCCGATTACTCTCGGAAGGGTCGCAAGCGGATTCGTGCCATGAAAAATATGCATATCAGAACCGCAAATTCCGACTCGTTTTACTTTGACGAGCACCTCATCAGCCTTTGAAAGAACAGGCTTTTCCATGTCTGCTGTCACCAAATCATACGCTTTTCGCACTTGAACCGCTTTCATTTTCTCACCTGCTTTTTAAAAATTCATACACGCTCCGAGCAATTGAAATTCCGTGTTTCCTGTTTCTTTCCTCATGCAGCTGCTCCAATTCGCCAGGCACATACACTCGCTCGACTCCTCTAGCCGGAGGTGATTGCTGCAGTTCATCAAGCATGGCGTCCATCTGCTCTAAAAACATATCTTGTCCGGTAAAATTGGACGGTTGGATCGCGCAAACATAATGTCCAAGCTTCCTATTTTGATCAAGATCGCCGTACATTTTAGCGATATGCGGCCCAAAAGCCGCCCCAGCCAGCAAACCTGAAAACACATCCGCCACAACAGATAGCCCGTAACCTTTAGGACCCCCGAACGCTGAAAGTGAGACGACCTTGTGAGGGTCTGTTACCGTCTCCCCGTTTTCATCGACTCCCCATCCTTCTGGTATTTCTGTGGCCTCTTCACGCGCCTGCAGAATCTTTCCAAATGCCACTTTTGACGTCGCCATATCTAGGATAAACGGTTTTTTATGCTTTGCCGGCACACCGTAAGCAATTGGATTTGTGCCTAAAAAAGGAGACCTCCCGCCAAACGGGACTACAATACTGTCAGTATGAGACATAGCGATTCCGATCAGTTTTTCCTCAGCCGCTTTTTGCACAAAATAACTTAACGCTCCGCAATGGCTGCTGTTTGTCGCGGCGACCATGCCAACACCATTTTTCTTTGCCATTTCAATGGCGTGATCCATCGCCTTATCGGCAATCACATGGCCGAACCCGTCATCACCGTCCAGCACTCCTGTCACCGGCCCCGTTTCTTTAAAAATGGGACACGCTTTTGGATTGATGCCTCCAGCCCTCAGCCTGTTCACATAATGTTCTGTTCGCAAAACACCATGAGAATTCACATTGCGTAAATCGGCGTGTATAAGCACGTCTGCTACTTTTTCGGCATCTCGTTCATTCAAATTGGCGCCGATCAGCTTTTGCTGAACCAGTTCCTTCGCTTCTTCAGCGGAAATCGTTACCGTATTCAATTCAATAAAGAGCCTCCTTTCTTTCAGTTTCATCACTTAGCGAAAACCCTTACAAATTATTATTACTTGCGAACTATTCAAAATATTCTTTATATGATTGTTTGATCAGTTTCTATGCTGAAGCTCTTCGACAATCTGTGCATGCTGCTGATCTGTCAGTTTATAAAGAAAACCGATAATGATCATAGCCAATGCCAAAGCAATAGCGGGATACAGAAGAAGAAGCGCTTTAATGCCGAGCAGCGCCTGTGCCGTCTGGGCTACGTTCGGCATATATCCGACAAGCCCCAATCCGATCCCCGAGAGAAATCCAGACAATGACTGAGCAAGCTTCCGCGAGAAGTTAAAGAGGGAATATGTCGTTGCTTCTTTCCGCTCACCGGATTTCCACTCGCCGTAGTCAATGATATCTGAGACAAGCGCCCACGTAATGCCATTGGGAATACTGATCCCAATAAACGCGATGCTTGCAAGGATGGTAAACACATATACATTTGAAGGAAGCATAAAGTTGATCAGATCCGCGGCAACGCTGATGCCGAAACCGATCATCGCGGTTTGTTTCTTTCCAAACATCTTGACGAGCTTTGGCAGAAACACGACGCCCAAAAAGGAAGATCCAATAATGATAAAGTTCATATAAGCCATCAGTTCGACATTGCCTAGGTTATATTGTGCGAAGTATACGAGCATTGCGGATTTAATGTTGTATGCGGAAATCGAAAAAATGGTCATCAGGACAAGGGTTAACAGCGGTTTGTTCGTTATAAACGTTTTGACGACAGATGAAAATGTTAATTTCTCTTTTGGCGCTTCCGCAATAACAATACGTTCCTTGCAGTTGCGATAGCAAATATAAAACCAAAGCACACCGAGAACAGCAAACAATCCCATGACCACCGGATAGCCTACCTTCGGGTTATCAAACTTGACGAGCAGCGGCATGACGGCCACGCTCGTGATAAACAAAGCCCCGAGTGAGCCGATTTGGCGAAAAGTAGAGATAGAAGTCCGGTCTTCGGTATTTTGAGTCATCGCCGCTCCCAATGAACCGTACGGAATGTTTACAAATGAATAGCCCACGCCCCACAGCATATAGGAAGCATACGCATAAATCAGCTTGCCTGTCGTTGATACATTCGGGGACAGAAAAATAAGAACAGTAAGCACCGCAAGAACAATGCTGCCGATTAATAAATAAGGCCTGAATTTCCCCCGCCTGCCGATGTTTTTGCGATAATCGATTGATGAACCGACAATGGGGTCTGTTACAGCCGCAAAGAGCTTGCTGACTAAAAAAATACTTCCCGCCATTGCAGCCGGAATTCCCGCCACATCAGTAAAATACTTTAATAAATAGATTTGGCCTAAATCAAACATAAAACCGTTCCCAAAATCACCAAAACCATAGGACATTTTCTCCTTCAGTGAAAGCCTCTTCTCCGTTTCAATCGACACAACCTTATTTTCCAGTTCTGCTCGCATCTTCCACCTCTGTGTCTTAAGAATTTTCGATGAGATGTCCGCTCAGTATGACGTATCTGAGCGGAACTTATTTTATACGTTTGCCTTTTCTTCTTGAAATTGAAAATATTGTTTCGCATTGTGATAGCAAATACCTTGTACGATGCCGCCAAGAAGCTTCATATCTTTCGGCACTTCACCGTTTTCAGCCCATTCGCCGATCAGATTGCAGACAATCCGTCTGAAATATTCATGGCGTGTATACGACAAAAAGCTTCTGGAATCAGTCAGCATGCCGATAAAACGGCTGAAAAGCCCGACGTTTGACAACGCTTTCATTTGGTCAATCATTCCATCCTTGGAATCGTTAAACCACCACGCTGTTCCAAATTGTATTTTCCCAGGCGTGATGCCGTCTTGAAAGCTATTTATCATGCTGGCAATGACATAGTTATCATTTGGGTTGAGCGAATATAAAATCGTTTTCGGCAGCTGGTTTTTCATTTCTACTGAATTCAGCAGCCTGTACAAAGGCTTCGCAATTTCTTCGTCATTCATAGAATCATAGCCTGTATCCGGCCCCAATTTCTTCATCATTTTCGTATTCGTATTTCTGAGTGCATTGATATGAAACTGCATCGCCCAGTCAAGCTCAGCATACAATCCGCAAAGAAATTGAAGCGTATATGTCTTGAATTTCTTCTCGTCCTCGTAAGAAACCTGTTCCCCGTTTAATCTTGCGGTAAAAATGAGGCCCGCTTCCTCTTTGTCCGTTTCGGCAAACACCATTGAATCAATCGCATGATCAGATACTCTGCCGCCGACTGAATGGAAGAAACGCACTCGTTCTTCAAGAGCCTTCAAAAACTCATCATAGGTTGTAATCGAAAGTGACACAGCCTTTTCAAGCGCCTGCACCCAATCCGGGAAGCCTTCGCGATTGATTTCCAGCCCTTTATCCGGCCGAAATCCCGGCAGCACACTGACAGGAAAATCTTTGTCCTCTTTTAATAATAGGTGGTACTCGAGGGAATCGACAGGGTCATCGGTTGTGCATACTACTTTTACATTTGATTTCACAATGAAATCCCTTGCCCCGAAGCCTTCTCCTTGCAGCAGTTCATTCGTCCGTTTCCAAATATTTGGCGCCGATTGCTCATTTAATATCTCGTAAATTCCAAAAAATCGCTGCAGCTCCAAATGGGCCCAATTGTAGAGCGGATTGCCAATCGCCATCGGCACTGTTCTCGCCCATGCCATGAACTTCTCCTCATCAGCTGCATCGCCTGTAATGTATGTTTCTTCAATTCCATTGGCTCTCATGATGCGCCATTTGTAATGGTCTCCATACAGCCAGGCTTCTGTCATGTTTTGAAACCTCTTATTTTCATAGATTTCTTTCGGACTCAAATGGCAGTGATAATCAATAATCGGCATGTCTTTCGCATAATGGTGATAGAGGTTGACAGCGGTTTCATTTTTCAGCAAAAAGTTTTCTCCCATAAAGGGTTCCATGTCCTCACCGTCTTTCATTCTATTTCAAAATGTTAACGTTAACATTTTGATTTGTTTTTATTTTACCTTTATATTCCTCTGTGATCAATCTCTTTTTAAAATTTAAATGTTAACGGTAGCAAATAAGCGCAAAAAAGACATTGCCGTAAAGCTGCCTGAAAAGACCTCTTTTTGGCAATGTCCGATTTTACAAGAAAGGATTAGTAAGCCAGGCTGAATAGTCCTTTAATGTGTGTTAAGTAGCGTACGTTACTTGCTTCTTTCATCAAGGAAGCAGGTAGACCTTTAAGCGGTGTAGAATTAGCACCAATGATGGCTACCGCATCTTTGCGTCCAAGGCTTGCAAGTGTACCAGAGTTTACTGGCTGGAATGTTTCAAGTGTTTTTCCTTCTAAGTAAGCGAATAGGTTGTAACCAATCAGCTCACCCATTTGCCATGCGATTTGTGCAGTCGGCGGGTATGGACGGCCGTCTGCCGCAAAGTAAACTGCGCTGTCACCGGCAACAAATACATCTTCATGAGATGTAGATTGAAGGAAATCGTTAACTGTCGCACGGCCGCGGTTCACTTCAAGACCTGATTCGCCGACTAAAGGATTTCCTTGTACGCCGCCAGTCCAAACAAAAGTGTTGGCAACAACTTTTGATCCGTCTTTCAGATCAATCACGTTTCCTTCTACATTTGTAACAGGAAGGCCTGTTAAGAACTCAACGCCGCGTTTTTCAAGGCTTTTAGTCGCGCGTTCGATAAGATCATCCGGAAGAACAGGAAGGATTTTCGGACCTGCTTCAACCAATTTCAATTTGATTTCTTTATGGTCTACGCCGTATTTTTTCGCAAGGTTCGGCATGATGTCAGCAAGCTCACCGACAAGCTCAACGCCTGTTAAGCCGCCTCCGCCGATAAGGATTGTTGCATCCGCTTCGTTTTTCGTTTTAGAGTACTCGCGCACACGGTCTTCAACGTGGCTGAAAACTTTGTTAGCATCAGCAGCAGATTTAAGAACCATACTGTTTTCTTCAAGTCCTGGGATCCCGAAGTAAGCAGTGACAGAACCAAGGCCTACTACTAGCGCATCGTAAGTTAATGCAGAACCGTCAGCAAGCGCAATCTCTTTTTTATCAACAGAGAAAGAGCTGACTTCCGCGATTTTAAGATCAATGTCTTTGCCTTTGAAAAGTTTTTCTAACGGCATTGCAACCGCTTTTTCAGACACGTTGCCTGCTGCAAGACGGTGTAATTCCGTAATGATTTGGTGAGTTGGGTATTTGTTTACCACTGTCACGCGTGCTTGTTCTTTTGTGTAATGTTTGCGAACTGTTAAAGCAGAAAGAACACCGCCATAACCAGCGCCTAAAATGACAATATGTTTTGACATCGTATATCCTCCGTCCTTTATATCAATTTGAATCTGAGATTATTTTTGTTTTTCGTTCATGATTTCAAGGTAGCTGTTAGCAAAACGGAACAGCTTTTGAGCTTGAGGATCTTTCAGCATGCGCAACAGGCCGAAAAGTCCAATCGTTTCGTTGCTAGCATCCGCGCGGTCTTTCGCTTCGATTGCAGTCGCAGCCACTTCTTTTGCTGTTTCTTTTACAGGCTCAAGAATTTCAGTGATTGCACCGACTGTATCGCTTTTCAATACTTCGTCAGTCGCAACAGACTGAGCGAAATCATAAGACTTCGTTAAAATATTCACTAACTCAGTCAGCTTTGGAAGCTGGTCAACTAAAACAGTCAGTGATTCTTGAACTTCTGGCTTTAACAGCTGATCAATAAGATCTTGCTGGCTTTGGCTGACAGACGCATTTGTTTGATCGATTGTTTCTGGCATATCCAATTCTCCTTTACTATAAGCAGTATGCTGATTTTTTGGAAAGGGTAGTGCCTCTCCCTGATCTCATGTTTGAAAGCATGAGAAGAAGGATTGTGAATTCGTGCACAATCATCCGCAAAAATAAATGTTTACTACCCAGTTTTTCATCTTGCCATATTCAGTATTATTTTTATCTCAAAAATAAACCATTGAATAAGTCAAAATCCTTTACTCTCTCTGAAAATAGCAAACATAAAAAACTCCAATTTGATTACCTTCTATATGATAACACTTTTTGAACAAAATTTGAACGTGAATTGCTTCGATTATGAAATTAATTTATATGGTGCCCGTGTCATAACATTTCTTCAGCACTAGTTATTGACAATCCATCAATTTTCTCCCCTACGCGTTACCCATATGTCCAATAGAGGTTCTCTTTTTCCTGTAACTGGATCCAATGCCGGAAGTACTGCTTGCTCTATATTCTCTAGCGCAGCCGCTCTTTCATCCGGCTTTCCCGTCTTCATATCATACCGAGAACCATCTGGATAAGCGCCAATCACGGTAAAATCGGGGCTCGCGCTTAGCTTTTTATGGCCGACACCGGCTGGAATGACCGCTGCGTCGCCCGTTTTGATAGGAACAGCAGCTCCTTTTTCTCCCCAAATTGAATAACAGCCTCCCCTCGGACTGCGATTAGGACTTCATGCGTGTTGCTGTGATAATGATGGTACGGAAAAACACTGCCCGACCAGCTGTTTAGCCAGCCATGCCGGTTGACGATCCGCTCTGCCTGTTCAGCACGTCCCATAAAAACATTTTTATAGATAACGAGCGGAAAATCAGGGTGATTTGGAATCCTGCCGTCATCCTGAAAAAAGTACGTTTCTGTTTCCATCATTTTCACCTCCCTATTTCTGTCTTCCACATATATTGATCCGTAAAACATCATTATTTTCTCACAATTCCGTTGATCTGTATCATCCTGGGTAGTATAGTATAAAAAAATAATGCCAGAATGAGGGATTTGATGAAAGCGATTGTAATCGGAATATTGGCTTCTCTCTTTTTCGCCGTTACCTTTATTTTAAACAGGGCGATGGAATTATCCGGAGGCAGCTGGCTTTGGAGCGCCTCGTTACGCTTTATTTTTATGGTTCCGTTTTTATGTCTGATTGTCATAATGAAAGGGAAGTTCGTTCCTCTTTTACAAGAGATGCGGAAAAAGCCGTTTTTTTGGATAAAGTGGAGCTTCGTCGGTTTTGTTCTTTTTTATGCGCCGATCACGTTTGCCGCCGCATTCGGGCCGGGCTGGCTCGTAGCCGGAACATGGCAAATTACCATTGTAGCCGGTGTGCTGCTGTCTCCATTTTTCTATGAGAAAAAAGACACGCTTGGAGGCACTTTGCTCGTTCGGCAAAAGATTCCCCTTGTTTCGCTGGGCACTTCCGTCGTCATTCTGATTGGGGCAGCGCTGATTCAGCTCCAGCATGCAGAATCGCTTTCCGGAAAAATGCTGCTCTTCAGCGTGCTGCCGGTTGTCATTGCGGCTTTCGCCTATCCGCTGGGAAACCGGAGGATGCTTGAGCAATACGGAGGCAGGCTTGATACGTTCCAGCGTGTGCTGGGAATGACCCTTGCAAGCCTTCCATTCTGGCTTGTATTGGCAGCTTACGGCTGGTGGTCAGATGGCCTTCCGACCGCGGGACAAACCGTTCAATCCTTTATCGTTGCCGTCAGCTCAGGCATCATTGCGACCGTTTTATTTTTCTGGGCAACGGATATGGTAAGAGATAATCCGCAAAAGCTTGCTGCTGTTGAAGCAACACAATCCGGGGAAGTGATATTCGCTTTGCTTGGTGAAATAATCCTGCTGTCAGGTGTTTTCCCTTCCATTTTATCGTTTGCCGGCTTAATGATTATTATTGCCGGAATGGTGTTACATACCTTCGCTTCCCAACAAAAACCCAAAGAGAAAACTCAGTCAAATCTCACTGCTTAGCAGCTTCTGGAGAATGGGCGAAAGCCCGTTCTCCTTTCTTTTTAACGCCTTCCAAAAGAGACCTGTTTCACGTTATATTTATGTATAGTCTAAGCCCACTTAACTGAAAGGTGATATTTTAATGGAAGCAAACAATCAAAAAGACGATATACCAGCGATCTCCTTCACATCTGTGCGAAAAAGCTATGAACAAGAGGGACAAACCTATGATGTATTAAAGGATGTCACCGGAGACATTAAACAGGGTGCAATCGCGGCCGTTTTGGGTCCTTCCGGTTCAGGAAAAAGCACACTGCTGTCAATGTGTAATTTGATGAAAACACCGGATCACGGTGAAGTGAAGATTTACGGAAAGGAAGTCAGAGACTGGAATGTGAATGAACTGAGGCGGACGGCTGCCCTTGCCTTTCAATCCGCTCCCGTCCTTGACGGAACGGTGCGTGACAATCTGAATCTGGTACAAAAGCTCCACCAAACCCAGCTTTACTCTCCTGAAGAGCTCGCTTCACTGACAGGCCTGTCTCCAGAGCTGTTAGACAGAAGCGCCAAGGATTTATCCGGCGGACAGCGGCAAAGGCTTTCACTTGCGAGAACACTCGCAAACCCTTCCTCCATCCTATTATTGGACGAAATCACATCTGCCCTGGACCCTGTTTCTGCTCTGGAGATTGAAGAGCTGATCAAAAGGCAGCATAAAGAGAAAAAACTGACGGTGATGTGGGTGACCCATAACATGGAGCAGGCGAAACGAGTAGCCGATACCATTTGGTTTATGGCGGATGGCCGGCTGTTGGAAATCGCAGAAACTGAAACATTTTTCTCTAATCCGCAGCATGAAGCAGCCAAGGAGTTTTTTAAGGGAGGCACTCAATAATGGATTATCTTTCCCTCTCTTTAACGATGATCTTTGTTTTGATCGCCTTGTTTTTATCAAAATCCTTTAAAGCCGGCGTAGAAAAAGACATGATCATTGCCACCATCCGGGCCGCGGTACAGCTGCTTGTGATCGGTTATGTGCTGTCGCTGATATTTCATGGGGATCACCCTGTGTTTATCCTGCTGATGGTGCTGTTAATGCTGGCGGTGGCGGCGCAAAACGTCGTCAAACGAAAGAAAATGAAAATCGGTTCTTTTTGGAGGGTGTTTGTGGCGTTAGCGATTGTAGAAATCGTCACCCAAGGCATTCTTCTGGCGCTTCACATCATCCCGCTTACCGCACGGTATGTCATCCCGATCAGCGGAATGGTCATCGGAAATTCAATGGTGCTCGCGAGCCTGTTTTTAAACCGGCTCAGCTCCGAGGTCGGGGTGCGCAAGGAAGAAATTCAATTGATTTTGTCGCTTGGCGGCACACCAAAACAATCCATACAGCATATCCTGACTTCCGCCATGAAAATGAGTATGATCCCAACGCTCGAAAGCCAGAAAACATTAGGGCTCGTCCAGCTTCCCGGCATGATGACCGGCCAGATCTTAGCGGGCGCCGATCCGATTCAGGCGGTTCGCATTCAGCTTTTGATTGTTTTTACAACGATGGCGTCCGCCGCACTGACTTGTGTCATACTCAGCGTGCTGACATACCCGTCATTATTTACTGCGCATCAGCAGCTGAAGCAAAATGGTTAACATGATGACAGCGATTTCGGGATTTGCAGATTACACAAAAGCCGCTTCTCAACAGAAAAGCGGCTTTTGTGCTGGTTATTCCCCAGCCATTTCTTCATAATACCGTGAAAGTTCAATAATCATCGCGCCCATCCGCTCAATCTCCGGAGCAAGCAGCCTTGTGATGCCTTCTTCCCGCAGCGCTTCAGCAGTCACTTTTCCGACAGCCGCTGCGATGGCACGCTCTTCGAATACAGCCTTCACTTCATTGATAACGCCGCGATCCTTGGCAAAATGAAACAGAGAACGAACCTGAATCGCCGTGGTAAAACAAACAGCATCCAATTCACCATTCAGCAGTTCCCGGCATAACTGTTCCACCGTTTCCTCCTCTGGCGGGATATGCTGATAAGGGAGAATCGGCAACACTGAAGCTCCTTTTTCCTCCAAAAATGCTATGAGGGCAGGTGCATTTTCTCCGTGAAGCTGCACCATTACTTTTTTTCCTGAAAAGTCGTAAGGCTCCAAGGACCGGATCAATCCGCTGGTTGTCCCATCTTCATCAGAAGCCTCTGCGGTGATGCCAAGCTTTTTTAACGCAGACAATGTTTTGTACCCTCGGCACGCCGCTTTAGCCTGGCGAATCGCCAGCAGAAACTCGTCCTTTACTCCGATTTTCTCTGCCATCTTCACAAGCGTCTCCGTACCGATGCCTGTCGTAAAGATCACCCAGTCGGCTTTTTCTTCCGCAAATTTGCGCAGCTCCGGCTCCACCTGCTCCTCTGCCAAGTACACCGTTCCTTGGAGAGGCCGAACGACAGGAATTCCGCCCTGTTTTTCAATGATTGTGCTGATTTCTTCCGTTTTCCGAGAACCGCCGATCGCGACACGTTTTCCATGTAAACCTTTACCCATATCCGTTCCTCTCCTCTTTGCCAGCTTAGGCTTTATATGTATATAACCTTTAATAAAGCTATTGTGTCGCAAACCAAGGGAGAAATCAAGATGAACCAAATGCCTCTCATTACCCGTTGAATACACCGGATGCATGCTGTAATATAAACAACAGACACGCTTTAACGGAGGATCGACCATGGAAACAAAAGAAGAATACGAAACAAAAGGCTACGATACATCGGTTATTTATGAATTTAACGAATATCCCGACGTCCGTAGCGGACGCTGTGATAATTGTGACTATACGCTTTTTAAAAGCTCCGTAAAAGGCGGAAAGTTTTTGAGAGAATGCCGGAGATGCGGGATGAAAAAGAATATTTAATAGAAGATGTTCGCGGGGCGGGGGCTGGCCTCTGCACCCGCGAACAAGCTGGAGAAAGCGGGATTCATTATTTTATTTTCGCTGCGGTCTCCAGCCTTTTGTATATCATTCCCACCGTCTCTTCCGGTGTCATCTCTGACGAATCCAGCCACAGGCCTAGACGCGGTGTTTCTAACTGCAAGACGGCATCGAGAGATTCAATGCTGATATCTCCATATCCTTTTTTCTTGCGTGCTGATTCTCTTGCGGCTATTATGTCAGCTCGGGGTGCCAACACGATCACATACAATGGACGATAACTGATCAACTTCACCATTTCTTCTAACATAGGTCCGATGATCACATCCTGCACCACCGTATGAAACCCCGCTTCAGCATACATATCCGATACGTTAGCCGCCAGCCGGTAGCGCAGACGCAACTGTTCCAGCGCCTCAGCTGAAGGAGTGTCTCACATTTGCATTTCGCCGTTTACGATCATTTTTCTAAATACATCTCCCCTGACATGAACGCCCTTGTCTAAACGCTCAGAAAGAAGCTGGGCAACTGTGGACTTCCCCGCTGCCATCACCCCTGTAATCAAATAGACGGCGTTTTCTTTACTCATTGCATCCCATCCTTTTTAAAAGAAGAAAAACCGAAATCTCAGCAGATTTCGGGTGCAAATGTGTTATTGCGGAACGACAGACTTTTTTATGAAGGCTTCAATTTCCGCGGCTGCCTTCTCAGCTCCGCCTGCTTCTTTTACGTCTTTCTGCATGTCTTTTACGTGGTTGAGCATTTCTTTATCTCCGGATACGTCCTGAACTGCCTTCTGCAAACGGGAGACGCTGACCTCTTCTTTCGGCAAATAGACGCCGAGGCCTAATTCATCAACACGCCTGGCAGTGAGCTCCTGCTCATACATTTGCGGAATCACAACAAGCGGTACCCCCGCATTCATTGCCTCCATCGTACTGTTCATTCCCCCGTGAGAAACAAACAGATCGGCTTTCGCTAAGATATCCAACTGCGGAACGCGCTGGCGAACTGTAAAGTTGTCAGGAATGTCACCTAGACTGTCAGGTTCAATCGATATCCCTGTTGACATCACAACATGCCAGTCGGAATTCCAAAATGCATCTATACACATACGATAAAATTCCGGCCATGCGTTAAAAGCGGTTCCCAATGAAATCAGCATGAGCGGACGATTGCCTGTTTCCGGCAGCAGGCTCTCTTGTTCACCTCGTTTTCCAAGTGAAGGACCGACAAAGCAGAATCGCTCATCAAAGGTTTCGTTTTTAATCTGAAAAGAACGCGGCATAAAGACAATATTTAACGCTTCCGGTATAGCTAAGTGTTCAAATGAGACAGCCGGTAAGTTTTCTTTCTCAAGGTAAGCCTGGAAATCGGCCTCCGCTTGTTTGAGTTGCTTGAGCATCTCCTCACTTCCAAGCTGGAAGGATTCATTTTGCGCATAGGAAGAACAAAGCCTGATGGCCGGCGCATTCAGCTTATCAGCAAACAATTTTCCCGCAAATGCGATAAAATCATAAACGATAAGATCAGGCTTGTCATTTTGATATAATTCTTCAAGCTGAGGCAAGATTTCGAGCGATTCTTTTAAAATGCAAATCGGTGTTTCATTATTCTCTATCATTTCCTTGATGCGTTCCGGTTCCACGTTAATCGTAGTTTGATATAAAAGCGGGCTTGCCCCGGCTTGCTTCACCGCAGGCGCGAATTCCTCAGTCGTCGCATAAGTGACACGGTGCCCTTTTTCACAAAGCTTCTCCACTAACGCAAGAGTGGGATTCACATGTCCGTATGCCGGGATATTAATAATTGAGATATGATGCTGTCTCATCATTTCAGCCTCCAATTTTTATATTATATGTTGACACGAAAACTCTTTAGTCCGTATATCACGCTATTTTCAATCGGAGTGATACTGACCGGCTCCATATGAGAAAACGTTTGAGTCAATGCTGTTAACGCGATGGCTGCTTCAAGCCGTGCAAGCGGAGCCCCTAGACAAAAATGAATGCCGTGGCCAAACGCAATATGCGGATTGGGGTGGCGGTGAATATCAAACTTGTGCGCCCTGTCAAACTTCGCTTCATCACGATTTGCTGACGCCACAAACGCCAACACCATGTCGCCTTCTTTCATCTGATGGCCACCAATCTCTGTATCCCGTTTGGCAATTCGCCGCAAAACAGGCGCAGGCGCCCTGAAACGCAGAGCTTCCTCCACCGCCTGAGGCACCAGCGCAGGATGCCGCCGCAATTCGTCATAAACGCCCGGCGTGTCTAAAATGCTGTACATCGCGTTTGAAATCAAGTTCGTTGTCGTTTCGTTTCCCGCCACCAGCAGCAATGTACAAAACGGAATCAGCTCTTCTCCGGAAAGCTTCTCACCGATTTCTTCCGCTTTAATTAAAATGGAGATGATGTCCTGTTCCGGTTTCTTCCGTTTTTCTTCTATGATGCCGGCAAAAAACGCGGCTAGCTCTTCCTCGCACTTGTTCCGCTCTTCCAGAAAGGCTTTCTCCGCTTCCTCACTTCCATCTCTTGGTGTGCTCACCAAAATATCAGACCATGTCTTAAACGCATCCATATGCTCTGAAGGAACGCCTAAAAGCTCAGATATCACAATGACAGGAAGCGGATATGAGAACTCCTTGACCAAATCAAACTCGCTTCGTCCATGAAAACGATGTATCAGATCATCTGCGATGTCTTGAATTCTTGGTTCCCACTGCTTCATGA
The DNA here is from genome assembly GCF_054161355.1 of Bacillus sp. PK3-037. NCBI lineage: Bacteria > Bacillati > Bacillota > Bacilli > Caryophanales > Bacillaceae > Bacillus > Bacillus sp. PK3-037. Next base: position 2,818,826 of record NZ_CP096408.1, read on the forward strand.
CACGCGGTGTAAACGCTCTATTGACAACAGAACGGATTTGCGTGTGTCTTGGCGGGTCCATATTAATGATCGAATTCCCGATAGAACTTGTCTGCTCCGGCATATAACTGGAGAAAAGCTCTTTATCCCCAATCACTTTTTTGACATCATCATAAAGAAAAACACTCCATACTTGATTGTCTTCATCATAGGTAACAGGAGCTTCCTTTCTCATCGATTCGTACCACGGAAACGGATGATAAGCATCCTGTTTATTTTTTCCGTTCATCAGTGCACGCTGCAAAGCTTGTAGCCGATTTACCACATTCATGCTTTTCCCCTCCCCATGAAAGAAAAGATTCAGCAATTGACGAACTTCACCACCTCCTGCTATCGAAAAAGAGAGGGACATCCATTTTGTCGTCTGAAACAGCAGGCAGGTCTTCAAGATGCCGGTGCAGGCATCATATAATCCCCCTCGAATGTTGTTCATCTTACCATAATCTTTCAATTTTTTTCTATTACGCACACCCGATTTGGTTCACAACGTGACCTTAGGCATGCTCATCGATCTTAGAAGCGCAATCAATAGCTTATGAAAATCTCACACATCGCCCTCATCCGCAACGTAAGCACTACTCTAAAAGATGACTTTTCCATTATGTAAAGCAAGCTGAAGATATGATTAAATAGAAAGTAAAATGGTGAAGGAGAGAACAAATGACAGCACAGATCAACCGTAAAAAACTAGTTGTCGGCATCGTACTTTCACTTGCATTTGTATTGTTTGTGTTCTCTTTTTCTGAGAGACATTCAAAACCGCTCGTTGAGGGAAAAAAACAGGAAAACTGGCATACTGTCGTCGACAAAGCCTCTGTCGACATATATGGAAGCCGTTTAGTGGAAGAAAGCAAACTAAAACAAAAGCTCGGCCATAAACAAGCCGATTCGGTACTAACCCTTTTGAAGCTTGCCAGCGAAAAACATATTGCCCTGTAAAAACAAAAAAGAGCCCTCGGCTCTTTTTTGTTTAATCAAATACAGTTTTTTTATCCGGATGACGCTGAAAGTCAAAAAGCATGCTGAGCTGTGACTGTGTGTTTCGTTTTGGAGAAAGCGGAGGGAGCCTGTCTTCCGGAAAAAAAGCGGCATGGTTCGTCTCAATCCCGGTTTTCTGCTGCCCGCCCGTTATGCTGCATTCAATAAAGATCTTATAGTAATGATAAGGCTGAGGGGGGTGAGGATGCTTATGGCTGTCCAGCACGGCCAGTAATCGAGAAGACACTGTATCGTAACCCGACTCTTCTTTGATTTCCTTGATCACATTTTCAGCGGGCGATAAACCAATTTCACAAAACCCGCCTGGGAGTGACCACAGCTCGTCATGCTTCTCCCGGACAAGCAATATGCGATTCTCTCGAAATACCGCGCCGCGAACATCCGCCTTCGGTGTCGGATAGCCTTTCTCGCCTTTCCATAAATCAGTGATGACTTCAATGTCCTTCTCCGAGTAATTCGCTATCATCTCTGCGCTCAGCTTCATCAGCTCTTCGTACCTTTCCCTGTCATACACATCCTTGGAAAAAGCAAGCCCCGCCTGTGCGATCGCCTGAATCCGCTGGGCCCGTTCCAGCCATTGGGTTTGCATTTTTATCACTCGTCCCTTCATGTTATTTGTCACTATAAAAAATGCACGTTTCCCGGAGGGAAAAACGTGCTATTTATAGAGGAATTAATCTAATTTTATCAAATAATCTATATCGTATTTTGCGTTTTTTTCCATTCTCTCACTTGTACTATCAGTTAAGAAGGGATTATACACTAATGTGTAATTCTTCTGTTCACCTTTAGGAATTACATAACTGACTACCCCTGTCACTTTTTTTCCTGACGCCAGGGTTCCCCCTAAAAATATTTTCCCTTTCTCTTCCATGGAGATAACAGGACGTACTGATTTATTTTTTTTGTCTTTCAGATCTAATCCTAATGGAGTGTATATCATTGAGCCTTCCCCAAGGTATTCCAGAGTCACCTCTATAATTAACCGTTCTTCATCATCTTTTACTTTTTTTATTTTATTATCTTCATCTCCGCCCAAATAATCATATTGGCCTTCCTGTACACTATCCACTTTATTCACCGTAAAGTGAATATCATTTACCTTAATTGTTTCCCCTATTTTATGTATCTTATCATCTTTTTTAGCCTTTGATACATCGCCTTCCTTCAGTTCCTTTTCAAGCTCTTCTTGCGTTTTTTCTTTCGGTTTTTCCTTCTCTGACGCATCACTCGATTGACTGCACGCGGAGAGCGCAAGCCCGATTGTCAGTACAAATAATAGTAATAAGACTTTTTTCACGACTGTTCCCCCATCTAAAGTAATCGTTTTCTATTATAATCCGATTTTCCCTTTTCTTAACAGGTAAGAAAGTAGTGAATTTTTCTGCCTCATTCATTGCAAACTTACTTCTTTCTAGTATTTGAACATTTTTTACTAGTCCATTAGACCTTTTCATCAAAAAACCCGAGCTGGCATTAGCCGGCTCGGGCGGGTGTCAATCTCGCTTATCCATTCCCCTTTTCTCTCGGGGTTCCTGATGATGTTTTTGATGTTCCGGAGGCTGAGTTGTGCGTTCCAGCTCCTTTGTATCTTGTCCCATTCCTTTTAAAAAGGAGAACAGCAGCGTAACCGCTTTGTTGATTTCCGGGTCTTTAAGCGAACGTATGATATCAAAATAACCTGTTTTCTCTTCGCTGTTCTTCTGTTCTACCGCGTTCGCCACACCGGCATTCACTTTCAAAATGAGCGGCTCCAGCTGTTTGACATCCAGCATGCCGAGCGTTCCAAACAGGAGAAGCAGGTTTTTAAGCATATTGGCCGTTTCCTCTGTATCTGCCTTTTTCACTAGGATGTCAAGGACTTTATCACCTTGGCCAAAAAGACCGCGGAGCAAAGGCAGTACGCCCCGATCGTTCATGTGTCCAAGCATTTGCAGCGTCTCCAGAATGGCTTTTTTGTTGTCGACTAAGGCATCTTCGATTTCTTCTAAATCACGTTTGCGCTGATCTTCTTCGGTCACCTGTACTTTCTGAATGCGTTTAATCGCTTTAGCCATTGTGCCCAATCCCCCTTTTCACAGCATCGCCAGGGAAGATGTAATCCTTCCGCGCCCATTTTTTATGAACCTGCACACCGATTTGCGGCTGCGGATTTCCGTTGCGGTGATTGATTTTAGGCAGCGGATTGATTCCATCCTGCTTCAAGATTTCCATCTTCGCTGATGTTTCTTTGTACGCAGGCGTGTCGGTATCCTTATCGGCATGGCTGCCTGTTAACAGGTTGATCGCCGCTTCCCCAGAATCGTTCATTGGCAGATACACTTCCTTCCCTTTGACACGATCAGTGATCAGGCATTTCACCTTCACGTTTCCAAAAGGCGACGTGAGTCTGACAAGGGTCCCGTCCTGGATCCCCCGTTCTGCCGCAAGCTCTGGAGAAATTTCTAAGAATACATGCGGCGTTTTTTCAGAAATGCCTTTTGATTTATACGTCAGGTTTCCTTCATGGAAATGCTCCAAGAGTCTGCCGTTATTTACATGGATATCATATTCCTCACCGAACTCCTCAGGCTCAGTCCATTGAACCGGATAAAGAATCGCTTTGCCGTCCGGGAAAGGAAAACGTACTGTAAAGAGTAAAGGTGAATCCTTCCCATCAGCACTTACAGGCCATTGCAGGGAGTTGTAGCCCTCAAGACGTTCATAGGTTACTCCTGCATAAATTGGTGACAGCATTGCAGCTTCTTCCATAATGTCGGAAGGATGCTCATAATTCCAATTGGCCCCAAGCTTATTCGCTACCTCCATAATAATCTGCCAGTCCGGCTTTGATTCACCCATAGGTTCAAATACCTGGTATAAACGCTGAATACGGCGTTCAGTGTTTGTAAAGGTTCCTTCTTTTTCAAGGCTCGGGCTCGCAGGAAGAACAACATCTGCAAATTCTGCCGTCCGAGATAGGAAAATGTCCTGCACAACAAAGAAATCAAGTTTTTCATATGCGGCGTGTACATGATTGATATTAGAATCGACAAGGCCCATTTCTTCCCCTTTTACATACATTGCTTTCAGCTGGCCGGAATGGGTTTTTTCAATCATTTCATGGTTGGTCATGCCCGGCTCCTTCGGCAGCTGTACACCCCAGGCTTGTTCGTATTTCTTGCGGACTTGTTCATCCTTCACTTTTTCATAGCCCGGCAGGCTGTCTGGCATGCTTCCGAAGTCACTTGCTCCCTGCACGTTGTTATGGCCGCGTAATGGATAAGAACCCGCACCCGGTTTTCCGTAGTTTCCTGTGACAAGCAGCAAATTTGAAATCGCAGTGCTTGTATCGCTGCCTCCAATGTGCTGTGTCACGCCCATGGCCCACAACGCGCACACACTGTCAGCCTCATGAATCATTTCAGCCATTTGAATCAGGGTTTGTTTATCAATTCCGGTTTTCTCCTCTGCATATTCAAGTGTGTACGGCGCAAGGCTTTTCACGTATTCATCCCGGCCGTTGACCCTTTCCTGCAAAAAGCGTTCATCGGCCTTGCCGTTTTCAATCAGATATTTGGCGATGGCATTCAGCCAGACGATATCTGATCCTGCACGCGGCTGAACAAATAGATCAGAACGCTCAGCCATTTCGTGTTTTCTGATATCGGCCACGATGACCTTCTGCCCTCTCAGCTTGTGAGCCCGTTTAATGCGGGTAGACAATACCGGATGCGACTCTGATGTGTTCGAACCGATAATTAAAACAAGATCTGCCTGGGCGATATCTGTAATCGATCCTGAGTCACCGCCGTATCCGACTGTCCGGAACAGGCCGGCAGTAGCCGGAGACTGGCAATAGCGCGAGCAGTTATCCACATTATTTGTGCCGATAACCCCCCTGGCCAGCTTTTGCATCAGGTAGGATTCTTCATTCGTACATTTAGACGACGTGATAAAAGCAAGTGAGTCAGGGCCACATTCTTCTTTCAATTCAGTGAACTTGCTTGCGATCAGTGTTAAGGCTTCCTCCCACTCTGCTTCCCGGAAATGGTCGCCTTCGCGGATGAGCGGTTTTGTCAGACGCTCCTCGCTGTTTACAAAATCCCAGCCGAACTTGCCTTTTACACAAGTGGAAATGCCATTGGCAGGCGCCTCCTCCTGCGGCTCCACTTTCAGAATATCTCTGCCCTTAGTCCAAACATTAAAACTGCAGCCGACACCGCAATAGGTGCAGACGGTTTTGGTTTTTTTGATTCGTTCATCACGCATGGCAGATTCCATGTCAGAAATGGCGAGAATCGAGCCGTATCCAGTCTCTACGCCTTTCGTAATCTCGATCATCGGACGCAGTGATTCGTTATTGATGCCTGTTAAATATCCGGCTTCCCCTTCCATTCCTTTTTCCATCATCGCGTTGCACGGACATACGGTTGAGCAATGGCCGCACGACACACATGACGACTCGTTAATCGGCACGTCATTATCCCAAATGACGCGCGGGCGTTCCCGCTCCCAGTCAATTGTCAGTGTTTCTGTCACCTGTACGTCTTGGCATGCTTCGACACAGCGGCCGCACAAAATACATTGATCAGGATCATACCGGTAAAACGGATGGGATTCATCCTTATGATAAGGCTTTTGATCAAACGGGATGCTTTGGTGATTGATTTTCATTTCCTTCACCGTATTATGTATTTCGCATCCCCCATTGTTGTAATCGCAAACTGTACAGTAAAGCTCATGATTATATAAGATTTTATCCATCCCGATGACCTGTGCCTTTTTCACGTCAGACGCAAGCGTATCAATGACATCGCCATCCTTTATTTCAGCTGAGCACGATCTCTTCAGCTCACCATTGATGCTGACGATACACGTATCACATGTTTCTATCGGCCCAAGGCTCGGATGATAGCATACTTGCGGCACTTCGATTGAACTGTTATTCAAAAGCTGCAGCACCGTGTGGTCTCCGGCTGTCTCCATCTCAACGCCGTTTATGGTTACTTTTTTTGTGTCCGCCATCTCCATTCCCCTTTCTTGCGTTTATATACCGAATTACCCATTTCAGTTCCCTTACACGTGCTGATTAAAACATACAGAGCGCATACAAATGTTTTAATGCACGAACACCGGGAAACGTCATGATAGACAAAAAGGGAGGGATAACCATGAAGAAAACCATTTCCGCATTCACAGCGGCGGCAGCACTGTCAGGCACTGTTTTTGGCTTTGGGACAGCAATTCCGGCAAAAGCTGCCGCTCAGGCAAATCCGCCTGCTGAAGAAACAACCTCATCATCCGCTGAGCTTGTAAAAAATCTTTATAACACCGCTTTTACAGGTGAAATGCCGCAGCAGGTACAAGGTCTTACGATTAACAAAAGCACAAAAGGGGATGTCCATGCCAAGATGGGAGAACCGGAAAGACCGGCTGGAGGAAACAATATGTTTGATCTATACAGCTGGAATATGGGAAATCCCGGCTACGGCTTTTCCTATAACAAAGACATGACCATTTCAGAAATCCGTTATTTTGGAACCGGAGTAGAACGCCGTCTGAATCTTGGAGGGGTTACACCGGGTGTGCTGAGCGATCAAATTGGCCCCGCCGACCGAATTTTAACCGTCCCATTCACGGATGAAATCGACTATATCTATGATACAGGCCGTTATGAGCTCCATTTCATCATTGGAAAAGACCAGACAGCCGACCATGTCAATCTAAGAGCAAGATAAAAGCACTTGCGGCTCCAGCCGCTTTTTTTATGGACAAAGTGAGGATGGATTCCTTACAATACATGGGAGGGAAAATGCGGGAAGAGGTATCAATCACTCATGAGAAGGAACCGGTTCATATATGCGGCCTTTACAATCCTCATCATTGGGTTGGGACTGGGGTCAAGAGCATTCTCCAGTTTTCTCCCGGATATCGTCAATGCCTATCTCGGAGATGCACTGTGGGCCGCAATGATTTTTACGGGCTGCGGCTTTCTGTTTCAGACGATGAAAACCATCACAACAGGCATTATCAGCCTTTCATTTTGCGTTATTATCGAATGCAGCCAGCTGTACCATGCTGAGTGGATCGACCGGATCAGGGACACTTCGCTCGGCGGCCTCGTGCTGGGGTACGGATTTTTATGGAGCGATATCATAGCTTATACGATGGGAATTGTCACCTGCACACTCATAGAGCTGATCCATCAAAACATCAAAAAGCGCCGCTGACGTGACGCTTTTTCTTATGTCGAGAACAGCCCGCACTGAGACAGAATCGTCTCTGCATCCAAGAGTGTGGCCTCCTTTATATCGACCCGGTGTTTATTCATAAAAGACTGAACAGCGTGATATCCAACCGCATATCCGGCAAAAGCAGATAATCCCGCCGGCTCGAAGCCTTGCGCTTTCGCTATTTGATCTCCAAACATGTAACGGCTCACCTCCGAAAAGCCTTTTTCGTCAATCACCTCTTTTATGACTTCAATGGAATATTGCAAATCGTCCCGATCAAAGCGAGTAACCCAAGGGCCTAATTGTTCTTCGCCAAAGAGCTCCCGCGCAAATGACTCAGCCAGCCCTTCAATGACAAGATAATCCCCGACTGACACAGAACCTCGGTGAAAATCAAAATACGAAAACCGCAGATTATGGTGAAATTCATGGGCAATCATCGATGAAATCCTAAGAAGGTTATAGCTGTTCGGATACATCCAAACGTGAATAAAGCCTGGAATTCCCCCAAACCCGCAATACCCTTTTTGCAGCTTCAGCTTGTTTGGATCAGCAATGTAAAGCCCGAACCTCATTTCTTCCGCATTTACTCGCAGCTTTTCACGCTCGGCAAAATGTATACACTGCTGCAGCGCAGATTCAGCAGTCTCCGCAATATGCAATTGCTGCAGTTTTCTTAATGCTTTCTGTCCGGTTTCAGCATTACACACATCCAAATAACCAAGCATCTTTACAGCCATGATTACATCATATCCATTCGGTGTCTTCGCTTTTAGGGGAACCTGTATGACGCTCCACATTTTTTCAAACGGTCCCATCATCGTATACCGAAATTCGTCCGCTCTTTCGTGTTCTTCCATCGAAAACAGCTTTTCATATTGCTGAAAGGTCTGTTCTATTACGATATTCATCCTAATCCCTCCTTACAAAAAATATACTGTATGCCGCAGCGTAAGGGTCAACAGAAAAAATTAAGCCTTTCTGCCCTATAAAATCAAAGCCGCCCGCCGATAGGTAAGGCATAGGAGGTGTAGCAATGGATATTCCTGCATTATCAGTTGCCATGCATCAAGCAAATCTGGCCCAAAATGTTGATATCGCTTTAACGAAAAAGATGCTGGACACTGCCCAGCAAAATGCTGATCAAACCCTTAAGCTGATTCAGCATCCGACGCTCGGACAAAAAATTGACCTGAAAGCTTAGCTTCACACCCCAGGCGGCCAAGAACTCCATCCTCCCGGCCGCCTTTATTTTTCACAAAAAAGCATGCATGTTTTGGCCTTTCCTCCGTATGATTTATTGTTTGTCATTTTAAGGAGGTCAGGAAGAAATGAAAAAAATGGTTAAAAAGGTGTCTTTGGTGTTGTTCGCATCCGTATTTATTTTTGCCATCAAGGGAGCACCCGCTCATGCGGAAACACATGCCTACGATGGAAAAAGCCCTTATTACAATGATTGTGCGTCCAGCGCCACCACAAAAAAATCTTCTAACTTAGTAAACGCAAACAATCAAGTCATCGGAGTCGTCGAGCTCAAGTTCAGCAGTACATGCAAAACGGCATGGGCAAAAATCACGATGAACAACACCTTGACAACAGGCTATGAAGCAAACGCAGAAATAACCCGGAACACAGACAAAAAGAGATATAACTGTGACTCTGCAGGCGGCAATGGCAAAGCGGTGGCAGGCCAAAAATCTTGTTATACGCCTATGGTCTATGACTTAGACCCAAGAACCTCCTACGCTTTCGGTAAATATTCAGGCCCCAACCTGAATGTATGGGCAACCACAGGCTCTTATTAAAAAGAAAAAAGGCTGTCCAACGGGCATTTCCCGCGACAGCCTTTCCACATTTATTTAGCTTCCCTTTGTTTTTTTACCTCTTCAAGCTGAGTGACCGTCACCAATTGATAGCCTTGATCGGTCAGTCTTTTGATAATCTCATCGGCCGCATCAGCAGAAGTGCCGTAAATATCATGAATTAAAATCGTCTTTCCGTCAGCCGCTTGGCTCATGACTCGGTTGACAATTGTATTTTTATTTCGGTCTTTCCAATCTTCCGGATCAATGTCCCATAACGCGACATCCATTTTCAGCTTGCTGCGCAGTTCATCATTAATGCCGCCATATGGAGGACGCACAAGCGTCGGACGATACCCGCTTATTTTTTCAATCATGTCCTGCGTGTCATTGATCTGCTTTACAGCCTCTTTCACTGAAAGCCTTGTGAGAAGCGGATGGCTCCATGAGTGGTTCCCCACTTCATTTCCTTCTTTCAGCATTCTTTTTAACGTTTCCGGATAATATTGAACCCTGCTGCCCAGCACAAAAAACGTTGCATGCCCTTCATATTTCTTCAAGGAGTCCAGAATCTGATTTGTTGTCGCAGGATTCGGGCCGTCGTCGAAAGTAAGCGCAATGACTTTTTTATTCGGATCAACTGTTTCTTCTTTGGGTAATGAAATGACTTCGTGCTTCGGTTTTTGTTCTTTGATTTTATTTTTGTTTTTCACTTTATCAATATATTGTTCTTTCAATATATCTTTTAAAAGATGTTTCTTAATCGCAATCGACTGCTCTCCAAGATAGCCCGCAGCGACTTGATATGTATCAAAATAAAACTCGATATAATCTTCCTTGACGGCAAAACGGCTGAAATTTTCCTTTACAGGTGCAGTTCCTTCTTTTAACAGTTCGTCGTCCGCTGCAATGTCCTTATTCTTTTTAAGCTCATGATAAGCGATCAGCGAAAGCTTTCGTAAATAATCAGAGTCCTTTTTGAAAATATCATCAATGGAAAGAAAGGCTTCCTTGCTAAAATCAAAGTTAAATGTTTTTTTTACGGTTTGTCCATGCGCGCCGCCTATGTATTTATATTCATTAAAGACCACTGCCGCTGTCTGCTTGGCATAATGAACAATTTCATAATCGATGTTGAGTTCATTGCGCTTTTTTGTATGCTCCCGGTCAGCATCTTTCGTTTCCTTCTGAAATTGGCGAACCTCTTTCTCTGCGAAACTCTTTAATGCCGCATCCATTTTTTTATTTTTAAAAACAGGGTAGTTGACCGCGTAATTGAAGGTTTTCCCGTCATTCACAAGCGTTGCGATCTCCACATCTCCATACTGAGAATCGGTTTTCACCTGATTCATGACCGTTTCTTTTTTTGATGTATTATGGCAAAAACCAATAAGCCCTGCCGCACAAACAACTGCTAATAATACTTGAAACCATTTGATTCTTCTCGCCGACAACACAAACTCCTTCTTTCGTAATCACTTCGATTTATATTCCATCAAAAGATTCAGGTGATGTACTTTATGCTCATTCGTACTCAATTAGAACTATTTTTGTAACATTAAAGTAACATTTATTTCACTTTTGTAATAATAGGAGATTTAGAAGTTCTTGTCAATCCCTTTCTGAGGATTTACTTAATTAAAAAAAACAATTTGGTCGATGGACATACACCCATTTCTCATATCAGGAATAAGGTAAACAGAATAAAAAATGCTAGGGAGGTAACCCCCTTGGAATTTCCAGTTAATTACGATCAATTTGAGCAAGTTTCACCTTTTGATGAAAGACAGCCATATTACTACCCGCGTCCGCGCCCTAGACCGCCATTTTATCCGCCTTATTATTACCCAAGACCGTTTTATCCGTTTTATCCGCGTCCGCCTTACTATTACCCGCGCCCTCCTTACTACCCTTGGTACGGATACGGCGGCGGATACGGCGGCGGATATGGAGGATACAACAGATAGCAGGCGGTGTTTACCGAAAATGGGGGCAGTCCAGCTCCCCTTTTTTTGTATAAAAATTTGACAACATCATGACAAATACAGGAAATCATTGTGATCTGGCTGGCCTCTTGGTACGATAACAAAAGCATGCAGTTTTAGGGGAGGCGTCTATTTTTGGAGAATTCAAGAGTTTCTGCTCCGATTTCTGAAACAAAATACATAAAAGCCTCGAACCGGGTTTCCGTTTACGATTTTATAAAGCTTGCAAAACCTGGCATTATCATATCAAACTCGATAGCAGCCTTCGGCGGATTTTGGATCGCATTTGTGAGCTCAGAAAAACCATTAACAGGACTCGCTTTTTTTATGACAATGATAACGGCAATGATTGGAACCGCGTTCGTCATGGCCTCCGGCACTGTCTACAACAACTATTTTGATCGGCATATGGATGCAAAAATGGAGCGCACCCGCAGCCGGGCCTCAGTCACAGGAAAAATGCCGCCGGCTTTGATCTTAACGTATGGCTCTGTTTTAGGAATAGCAGGTCTTGCCATGCTGTATTCCCTCAACCCTTTAACTGCAATTCTCGGACTGGCCGCCTTTATTTTTTATGCCATCATCTATACAGTATGGGTGAAACGGGCCTCGGTTTGGAGCACATTTGTCGGGAGCTTTCCGGGAGCTGCGCCGCCATTGATGGGGTATTGTGCCGTAACCCGAGACATCAGTATAACTGCAGTGCTATTGTATGCGATTATGTTTCTGTGGCAGCCCCCGCATTTTTGGGCGATTGGGATAAGACGCAAAGAGGAATATCGGGCGGCTGGTGTCCCGCTCTTGCCTGTTGTAAAAGGAAATCATGTAACGAAAGTAAAAATGATTCAATATATTGCGGTCCTGGTGCCGATTACGCTATTATTTCCTTTTTCTCTCGGCACCGGCCATATAAGCCCATTTTATTCTTTTACTGCCTTGGTTCTCGGAGGTATATGGATCAAAAAAAGCATGCAAGGATTCAAAACAGACGATGACGTAAAGTGGGCAAAGGATATGTTTGTCTACTCACTCATTTATTTTTGCTTGCTGTTTTTTGTCATGATGATTGATTCATTTGTAATGTTATTAATCTGATAATTTTATGCAAAAAGAGCCACACATTAATGTGACTCTTTTTTGTTTGGAAAAACAGTCTCTAATAGAAATGTCAGGATAATAAACACAGCCGCGCAAATCAAAAATCGGACGATTTCAGTCAAAATCCAGCTATGAGCAATACTCATATCATCGGTTTCCTGGAGGACTGCACATATTGAAAAAATAGTGAATATGTATTTTAGGATTTCTTTGTTCATGAATATCATCACTTTCTGGATATGATCACCAATATCCAAAATAACACATAGCTGAGAGCGGCAAAAGCCGAAAGAGCAAAAAAGTACAGGCCCAGGCTGAACTAACACTCCAATGAAATACATACTGGCTCTCCATTCTAAAATATGAATATATCCGAAAATATAGAAAATATTGTCCAACCGTCTACATTATGGTAATATATGATTTACTTTTCTCATGTTCATTGATTTGGAGGCGTACGATGAAAGGGATTGTTTTAGTTGTTCAGCTGGGATTTTCATTCATGGTTTTTCTGTTTTTAACCGCTGTCAATTTGTATCAAGGAAACGAGTTTGTTTCAGATCAATTCGATTGGAATTACACAGCCACATTTTCAAAGCTCCTTAACGGCATTGACACCATCACCAGCCCCAAACAAATTTCACAGCTGGACTTTTTCATATACTCTGCGAAACACTATCCGGCATGAGTATACTAATGATCTGTTCATTTTTATATGTGTTATTATTACTTTTGCTGATTCGCGATTGCCACACGGCTCGGTAAAGAATATGTCATTTCCACATGCCCCATTGAAATACCATAAAAGGAGCACTGTTATGATTCCCCCTCTTTTTTCTTTAATCGCCAGTTCATCTAGAGGATATGACAAGACGTAGCTCGCTCCGCGTACTTGATTTCTAAGCATTCCACGATTAAGTGCGCGATTTACATCTTCTCTATATTCGTATGGTCAATCAGAACTGCGTTTATATGATCCGAACTTGAATGTCCTTGCCTCATTGGTTATTTTCGGTTTCGCCTTTTGTTTTTCCATCTTTCGGAACTTTTCTCTCGCTCTTTCGTATAACCTTACAGGAGGTATCACATGATGAAAGAGTATGAATTCGTTAGAGTCGAACTTAGTACCATGAGAAGAAGACCCAAAGAAGACTACCAACAAATCATTCGTGACTATGCTCAAAGAGGATGGAAGTTTATTCAGATTTTCGCCCCTAGTATAGACGGGTATGGAGCAGCTGCTTATTTTGAAATGATATTTGAAAGAGATGTGGAAGATGCTTAGTCTTTATGGCTAAGCATTTTTACCATTGAGTAACTTATATTTATAAATGACAAATCATAAAAAGCTTACAATTAGTAAGCTTTTTTGGCCCTTCATGACAAAGAAAGACTCTAGTTTTTTCAATCGTGTTTCAAACTTCGCTTTCGTTTTCGCTCCATAAAGTCCATGCATATGCTTAATCATTAACTTTCCCGGTATACACATAGATCACCTGTCTTAGAAATTCAGCTAATCCCTCACCATGTTGATCGTAATATCGTTTAAAGCGCTCATCTGATACATACATCTCCCCTAGACCTGCGTGAGCTTCTTTGCTGTAGTCGCTCCAATGATAAAGAAGCCATTTTTTGTGCAATTCCGCCGCTTTCAAGGCATCTTCACTTTTTGGATCTCCTTCTTCAAATGCTTTTTTAAGTTTTTCAAACATTTCTTTTTCTGTAGCGGTCAGCTCTTCATATTGCTCCTTTGTCATATTCAACACTTTTTGGTTAGTTTCTTCCACCGCTTTTTCTCCATACTTTTGACGTATTTCCGCTCCGTATTTCCTCTCGTTTTCTTCCACAAGCTCTTTTTTAAATCCTATAAATTTCTCTTCATCTCTCATCTTTTCGTTTCTCTCCTCTGCATGAATTGTTTTCTCTACATTTTGTATAAGGCTATCAATCCGGGCTCTTTCTTCTAGAAGCTCTGCATGATGATCCTTTAATGCTTTATGACGATTAAAAGATGGGGAAAAGATTAATTTTTTTATCTCCTCTAATTGGAAACCTAACTCTCGATAAAATAAAATGTGCTGTAATTCGTTGATTTCTTTTTCCCCATAAATTCGGTATCCTGATGAATTAATCCGTGCTGGCTTTAAAAGGTTAATCTCATCATAATACCTAAGCGTTCTTGTGCTGACTCCCGCTAATTTGGCTAACTTCTGAACGGTATATTCCATTTCTTCTCCCTCCTTATACATTAACCGTACACTTTGACGTAACGTGAATGTCAAAGCTTTTTTAAAAAAAGATCTCCTTGAATGTTTCAAGGAGATGATTTATCTGCAACTTGTCATATACCGAAACTTATTTGATATCTCTATTAAGAAGTTCTTTTAAAAGTTGATTGAACTCCTCCTGCTGTTTTATATTTTTGCGAAGGAAGTCTGCTACTTCTTTGTTCTCACCGCCAACCTTATGCATATTCCTGTTAGCCGCAAATATCTTTTCATAATAAAGAGCATGCACCACTTCTGCTCCCCCTTTACTCCTTATCATCCGTTTATTTAGACCCAGACAGTTATTCTTACCATTTGAAATCATACTGATTTCTTTATCGTTTTTTTCTGTTATCAAGTTCCTGAATTTTTCTGATACGTTATAGAGAGAGAAAATAATGAATATGCATTGTGACAAACTTGTTATAGAGGAAACAATTAATTCTCGATTCATGGTAAATGAACATAAAAAGAATCACATGTATGGATATCAAATAGAAGAGAGGCTAAAGAGATGGTTCTCCTTGAAACAGATCGGTTACTATTAAAAACGATTGATGTTAACCTTCTAGACGCTGCATCTAAACTGGATCATCAGGCTATTATAGACCTGGGTTATAAAACAAATGGCGAATGGCCAAACTCCGATTTTTTTGAAGCAATTCCTTATTTCCGCGAGATTTTAATCAAAAATAAAGGAACAAGAGGATTTGATTCATGGATCATTTTAAAGAAGGATGATTATGAAATTGTCGGAGGAACTGGGTTTTTAGGCGACCCTGATACGGATGGCATGGTTGAAATCGGTTTTGCAACAAATAAAAGTCACCGCCGTAAAGGTTATTGTTTTGAGGCTGCTCAAAAGTTAATAAACTGGGCATTAAGCAAAGAGAATGTTAACTGTATTGCGGCAAGATGTGAACATGGCAATATGGGATCACAACATATTTTGAAGAAGTTAGGGTTTAAACTGGACCGTGAAGAAAAAGGCTTTATCCATTGGAGATACGCTAAAGTGTAAAAACATATACTTTACTTATAAGAAAGCAGGCTCTATGCCTGCTTTTTCAAGCTATTTTCCTCTATGCTTTTTTTTAGCTTTTTGCTTTCTGATGACATACTTTTGTTCTTTTATTTTTTCTCTTTGTTCTTTCGTTATTTGTTTTTTCTTTTGCTTCTTCGCTTCCAACTCTTGTTTCATCGCATCCTGTGCCTTTAAGGATGCTCCGGCACGTTTCAATTCCTTCGAAACCTGACGTTGCAATCTTTTCGGATTTATCTTTTTCTGATCTTGGGCTTTTACACTAACTCCTTCCTGCTCAGACTGGGACAGAGTCTTTAAGAGTTGTCTATTAACAAAATCTAATACTTCAGAATCTTCGGCTCTTTTCCAAACAAATGCTGAGAGGCCTTTAGTTTTCCGTTTTTCACAACCTCAATAACTCCTACCCAAAACTGACCATTGTAGTAAATCGTTAATTTCATAACGATTCCCCCCTCTTTTAAATGATGAAAGAATGATGGACATCCCGAGGAGGGGAAGGTTACTGACATAATAAAAATGCATTCGGACTACCAACCGAATTGTGTTTTTTCATTCTCCCGCATAAATTTTATCAATTTTTCCCTTTAGAGAAAAGATATTGAGAGCATACTTCAAGAATAAGTCATGCATCAGCTTGAACCTTTTTTTCTCTATTCAAAATCAAAATCAAGGAATCCAAAGAAGACTGAAAAAATTAAATAGAATTGCATTCTCTTCTTTCAATAGAATAATTTCCTTTTGTTTCGCAAAAACCGGCAGCTGTCAGGCGTTCACATAAACCATGGATGCTATTATTTGCATGCCCCTTTATGAAAGCAACCTCTGCCGAACCAGTTTCATCTTTGTACTGAAAACGGAACTAACTCATGTTCATTCGAGTCAGCTCCGCTTGATTATCAGTCCAAGTTTTGGTCGATGGTTCCCTCAAAATAGTCATCACTGACTTGTTCATGCGTTTCAGCTAAACCCTGTTCCAATTGTGTGGTTCCTTTGTAATCTGACGGTTCAAAATATCTTCCTGCGACATCCATATTTTCATTTGCTTCTTCTTTGTTATTGGTTTGTTCGTTCTTGCCTAATGTCTCTGACTTAGGATCGCCATTTTGATTAAAATCAAAGTCCTTGTCGATTTCAGAAAATCTTTTATAATCATCAGGTCTGTCTGCTCCATTTTTTTGAGTCACATCATCCACTCCCATTCCTTATCAATCAATATGACAGGCCAAAAACAATTGGCCCAGATCTTGATATTAGGCTTTCATTGAAACAAAACTTATTTGGTCCTCTTTGAACCTGTGCCATGTTTTTTAGGGTCATCTGCTTTGAATGCTGTTTCAGACTCATGATCATTTCTTATTTGTTCAATACTTGAATTTTGAATCCCTTTTTTAGTCATGCTTTCACCTCTTTTCTGAAAACATTGGAATATCAACTTCACCCTTATTCTGTCTTTTGTGCAGGCATTCATTCACCCCTTTTGACCAATAACAAAAAAACTCTTAAGAGGGACCATTCGTCATGAGTACTAGTTCTGTATCTGCCAAAGCATAATTTATAATTTCAGTCAACACAATAAGTTTAAAGAATGTAATATGACAGAAACTGTTCCGTTTACTGTAAGAAAAACACTCTTATTTAGAGGATCAGCCAGCATGAAAACAAGTCTAGAATGATGTATTAAGCCTAATTGCTGATGTGACTGCCGTTGGATCGGATACATTCATGTCTAGTGAATCTGGTTTTTTTCATTGAATCGGAAAAGCAGATTAGATTGAAATAAGCCCTTCTCTCTGAGAAGGGCTTATTAATGGTAATAACATTTACACAATCGGTTCATACCTTAAACCGCGCCATATTAATGAAAGCGGCGGGTGTATACGCAAAGGGTGCAGCCGGTTTCTTTACACTCGCTGCTTATTTGATTACGAAATCACCGTATTCTGCTGAATGGATATTGATCGGTCCGTTCAGATTGTAGTTGTCCGACTTGGCGACAGAGCGAAGCACGTCCACACGGGCAACCGATTCTCTCCACTCATCACCGGTGTCCGGATCTACTGGATTCATCAGGTCGTCATAGCGCACGTCCAGAAATTTATGTAACCATTTCTTCTCATCTATTCCGTCTTTAGGTGAGCCGCCTGCCTTTTTGTTCGTGCGTTTGATCAAGGCATAAAAAGAGTCAGGGTCATCACCATCGCCATGCTGAATAACTGTATCGTACATCACAGCTCTTGCCAATGCCGTTTTCAATCCGGCATTCTCTGATCGTTTCATGGCAGGCTGATAATACAAGCGGTCATTTACCGCATCTTGAGCGGCGCGGAAATCTTTATCATTTCCAAGCGAACGCCAGGCAGAAGCAAATCCCTTGAGGTTGCTTATGTCATCGCTTTCTTCTTCGGCCAGACGGCGCAATTCAGGCAGATACTTTTTCAGTTTGTTATTCGGTACTGCCTTTGTGTATACTTCAACTACTTCCAATGCATCCCCGGTAGCCGTTGTAAAGCCTGCCCGTCCGCATGTATAGCCTCTTCCATCACCCAAGGGTTCCACATATCCGTATTGGATTTCCGTCGTGCCGTTTTCAAAGATACTGGTCAGCTGTTCCGCCCGGCGCTTCTGATCCTTGTTCAGTCCGGCCGCAAAAACCGTATCACTCATCATCAGGGTAAAAAACATGGTGAAAATAAATGATGAAATCGCTGCCTTCTTCCAGAAACCTGCTTTTTTCTCCAAACTGATTTTCATTCTATTACCCCTTTCTACATATTGTAATTACGGACTCAGTATACATGAAGGGGCTGCCCTTTTCTTGAAAAGACATTGATTTGTCAATATTTTGAATCTTAATTACTATTCTTAATAGATTGCGGCTTGAACCTCTTCTTATCCTCTCTTTTAAAAGACAGACATCATTTCATCCCAGAGAGATTCTTGAGAAAAGGCTTTCCGACAAGGACTTCTCTTATTATCATTCGTTCGATTTTTAAAAGTAATCATTGCCAATCAGCTCTCGTAGAAACTGTAACTACTAGGAATTCATGTAAATCAAAAAAAGAATCCTTCTTTGTAAGGACTCTTCCCAATACCAAGATGTTTTTATTTAAACCATGCTTTCTTTAAATTGCTGGTAAAGTTATTATCATTAACAGGAACATTTGCTTTACCGAAATCTGTTGTATGTAATGCATTCCTTGCGGCAGGAGTTAAATCATCCCATCCGATTAACGGTTGAGCTCCGCCTACTACATTATCGCTCATAAGCAATTCATGGTTCAGGGGCCAAGTGCTGTCATATGCAATCAAAGGATGATGATCTCTCATGTTGCTTCCACTTGGTGCTGCATTTGTGAATTTTCCGTGTCCGGAATATGCAATGGACAAAACTGCAAATAATATTGATTTCAAAAACGTTTCACAAACACACAATAAGCCCCATCCACTAAGGACAGAGCTTTTTGTCATTAGAGCCTTTCAAGCACATTTTTCGTCTGTAGCACCGCCAGCAGAAAGCATGGAAAAGAGTTATAAAACTTCTCTGCACGAAGAGTCGGTTCTTCTGCAAACAATGATGATGTGCTGTTTCCTTACTCATCTTTTTTATCTTTATCGGCATCTTCATTATCCTCAACCGGATCTTCGGGATCAGTCTCATTATCTTTTTCATCATCTTTATTGATCGTATCGTCCTCATCAACACCCGGCGCATTGTTACCGTTATTATCCTGTTCGTTCTCCTCAACATCTGGAGTATCGTTATCTTGATCATTATTATTTTGATCATTATTACAGCCCATTAATATAAAAGTGGATAGACATAACGCAGTTATTATTTGCAACCATTTTTTACTCATTTCCACCCTCCTCTCTTCTTTTTAATCCATATAAGTTTGTCCATTAAGTTCACTTTGATTCGTTCCATTCTAAATGTCTTCTTGATCAGCATATTAATTCAATCCTTTGCGAAAACTATAAACAAAGGTGGTTAAGAAGAAAGAAAGAAAGAAAGAAAGAAAAATAAATAACTATTCAAAATGCAGTTAAACAATTAATGTAAGATCATTCATGCCGATATCCTGCAGCACAAAATTGTCTAAGGT
The DNA here is from genome assembly GCF_054161355.1 of Bacillus sp. PK3-037. Classification (NCBI taxonomy): domain Bacteria; kingdom Bacillati; phylum Bacillota; class Bacilli; order Caryophanales; family Bacillaceae; genus Bacillus; species Bacillus sp. PK3-037. The sequence goes on from NZ_CP096408.1 coordinate 2,838,379, forward strand.
TGAGTTATTCCTCCCTCTTTGGTGAAGTGAAGTTGTGCTCTATCTTGAATATGTAGTTACCTTATGAGTTCTTCAGGCTATAAAAAACACCCCAATCGCTAAACTCATTGTCTAACAATTGGGGCGCAATTTACGATTCATTTATAATCTTAGGATTTGCTCCATATTGATTCTCTATTGTTTCACTATCTTGGCAGTTAAAGATCAGCATCATAATAGGACCGACCACCGGAATAAAGCCTATAAATATCCACCAGCCACTTTTGCCGATATCATGCAATCTGCGGATACTGAGAGCAAGCGACGGAAGAAAAACAGCTAACTGATAAAGAAAGATCAGAATATATGCCAGTAATCCCCCGCCATATCCAATTACATATCCTACTTGAGAACTGGCATATCCTTCTGCCGCCAATGGTCCTGATGTAAATAATCCAACTAGTATTAATGATAGCAGTAATAACATAAAACAAATGATGCCATTAAAGAGATGAAACATCCAATATTCCTTTCGCCGAGCTCTCCCTTCAAAATTAACATAGTTCTTTAAGCCATTCCAATACCATTTCATACAGTTTCCTCCGTTACCAACAATGTAAATTACTGAAAAACATATCCATTATATCATAAAAATGATTAAAAATAGGGAGGGCTATAAAACTAGTCAATGGCAAAAAGACCTCAATATCAAAGAACTTGCTATACAAAAAATAAATGCAGTTGTAAAACAAAAATGGACAAGCTGATTGTCCTCGCTCCTTTAGTTCCATTCTTAGTCAACTGACAACAAAACAGGAATTAACGAAATACGCCAACATACACTTTGTATGAATGTAAACGAAGGAGTGGTTACGTTGTATCATTACTTTTATGTTCCTGTGTTAATTCCTCACTTAACACCTGCTCATCACACGCAAAGAAATCAAGACTTATCAGAAAGACAGCGAAGAAGAGAAATCACATTGAATGTAGATGGCTTTATACCGCCATCTTCCACCGAGGATCTCGGAGACGGCTTTTATTCTTACGCATGGACTAACCAACAGGTCATAGATCCCGGCGAATACCTTGTTTGTTATCTTGAAGGAAGAGGTATTAAGGTAATCAATGGCGGGTTTACTCCACGTGATTATGCTCCAATGTATGCAATAGGCAGTTTTCCTAGGCGAAGAAACCAGTGGGTGATTACGATTCATAATCCTCTTCAAACCCAAAGAGCCATATCACTTTATCTCATTGCGAAAAGGTAACACAAAACAAAAACGGCAGGAACGGCTTTATCAGCGTTTCCTGCCGTTTTTTCGTGTATGATTCCGCCTGGGTTCGAACCAGCGGCCTCTACCTTGTCAAGGTAGGGACTAAATGCCGATACGAACTGACGTTTTATTTTAAAAACCTTTTTTTATAGGGTTTTCTGACAAGAATTTCTGATAAAAAAACCTTTTGTTTTGACTAAAAAGTTTGTCCCCTATTCGTCCCCATCTGTTCCCAAATGGCATTACAACATACTTCGTCTATTCACTGTGACCGACTCCTTTCACCTAACTTATATTTGGTTATCAGAAACAGCCCTATTAATAAATTATTAGTGAATGTGGCCATACCATATCATATAAACTTCATATATTAATATTGATTAAAATAATAGGAGGGCTTAAATTGGGTTATTATAAAAAATATAAAGAAGAGTATTACACTTGGAAAAAAACTTATTACAAAAAGTATTACGACCACGATAAGAAGCATTATGATTGTGACAAAAAGTATCATGACTGCGATAAAAAGCATTATGATTGCGACAAAAAGTATTATGATTTTGATCATGACAAGAAGTATTATGATGATGATCACGATTATCATTACGATAAAAAGTATTATGATGACGATGATCATTATTATGATTATGTCAAATCGTACAAAAAACATCACTAAATCTCTTAAACATTTATAAAAGTTTCTGCTTTATATCAAGTGATGAGAAAATAGAAAAGCTCCCTATTGTGTGGGAGCTTTTCTTAGAAAATTGAGATTTTATGTTCCAAATTAAACACCGCTGAACTTCTCAATGATTTTGACCCTAAAAAGAGACAGGCTCAATGAATTTCTAAGCCAAAAAATCAAGTTTGCCCTTTTATTTCAAAGCCTATTGAATTGTACATCTGATGACTTCTGAATGAAAATGATGATTGTTGGCAGAATTGGACAACATTCCGCCAACACTTTACTACTTAATTACAGGTGGTTGATTCTTAGCCATTGAATGTCTCTTTTTTAAGGAACCTATTACTCATTCACATTGCTTTTCATTAACCATTCTACTTCCGTTAATTCTTGTTTTTGAACGTCTTTTGTGTGTTTTTTCGTGAAATGTTCTTTAACAGCTTCTTCGTTTTCCCAAATCTCCCAAAGCATTATTTTGCGTTCCGATGGTTCAAGCGGATAAGCATGGAATTGAATACACCCTTCTTCATTGTTTGTTTCTTCCTCAAGTTTTTTGAATTCCTTCATTATTTCATTAAGGTCTTTATCACTGATGATTTTTAAGCATGCCGTTATGTAATGCACCGAAATTCCTCCTCACATCATTTTATGACTTTTCATTATAACATTTTCTTGAAAAATGCAGATGTCATTTATAAATCATTAAACGACATCGATAGCCTTTTAGACCCTTTTCCTATAAATTCTAAAGCAAGCTAAAGGGTCCATATCAGAAGATATGGTCCTTATTTATGTTTATTCTGACCTTTTTGCAATCTAAATAGATGTAATTTTCAAAAAATAATTCTATTAGAGGGTGTCTATAGTGGTATAATATTAAATATATGTAAAGAAAAGGAGGTATTCGATTGTCTGTTTCGGATTTAATCCCCTATCATTATGTAACTACAGACATTAATCATTGGTATGTTGTCATAAAGCAGGGTCGAGTTGAGAAAGCAAAAGAAATGAAAAGAAAAGTTGAAAAAGAATTCGATATGATGGAGAAAAATGAAAAGGTTGCAGTCTTCAGCTATTAAAGCTGCGGCATGAAATAATGCTGTCGTATCTTGAACCTGACTCTGTTAAAAATATAGATGGTATTTATTCTGATCTTAAAAAGACAAGGGAGAATATGGCTCCTGAATCCCTTACGAATACAATAGAGTTCTATTATCATTTTTTTACCGGTATGTATCATTTCAGAACAAGAGACTTAGTTATTGCCTTAACATATTATCGCGAAGCCGAAAAATATCTTGATTTATTAGATAAAAACGCAAATACAGATAAGGCCGAGTTCTATTTTAAAGTATCAGAGGTCTATTACTATATGAAAGAGACTCATTTCTCAATGAATTATGCTCAGCGAGCATATTCTATATTTAAAGAGCAAAAAGATGCTCAGGGTAACCTTACATATGGCAAAGAAATGGTCCAATGTCAGTTTGTTATCTTTGGGAACTGGCTGGATAAAATGTGTTATGAGGATGCTTTAGAAACAGCTGAAAAAGCCTTACATGATGCTAAAAAAATAGGGGAGCAACATTTAATTGGTTCAGCTCATTTTAACGTGGGATTATGTTATAATAACCTTGAAGAACTTGACAATGCTGAAAAACATTTTCAAATTGCCTATGAAATTCATAAGGATCGAAAACACATGTATGAGTCCAAAGCGATTTTTAATCTGGCATATGTCAAAGCAAAGAAAAATGATTTAGAGACTGCATTAGAATTATACCAGGAAGGTCAGAAGGTTGCTGCCCGACACAACAACCAGGAAGTAACCGAGAAATTAAAACTGGTTAAAGGTCTTTATTTATCATTCGACTTACAAACACTTAGAGAAGTGTTCAAGTTCTTCGAAGAGAAAAACCTTTACGGTGATATGGAAGAATACGCTGTTGCTGTTGCTGATTTTTTGACCAACAAAGAAGACAGACATGATGCGGTCGATTTTTATCAAATGGCAATTGAAGCACGCAAACAAATTCAAAGGGGGAAGCATTTAAATGAAAAAATGTAAAATTGCAATTTGTTTAGCGCTCTTGCTTGGCGTTGTTGGAGTATCTAGCGCTTCATACGCTCTTTCTGAGCAGTCCACTTATAAGGTCGCAGATAGAGCAGCAACTTAATATGAAATTAAGAAATAACCCCATTTTGGACTTTACAAATGGGGTTTTTATTTTATCTTCTCAACTCAACTTTTATTCTTGGGTTTTCATTTAAATCATATACTGCATTAATAATACCGACAACCCCTATAAAAAGTAAAAAACCCTTGCTGCGCAAGGGTTTAAGCTATGATTCCGACTGGGCTCGAACCAGCGACCTCTATCCTGTCAAGGACGAGACACGTATTCTGACTAATCTTTAACAATCCTAAATAATTGCCTAAACCCTTACCACATAAAGCTTTATACAATTTAGTTTCCTGATTGATATTTGTTGTTACTAAGTGATTTTTAAATTTTTTGTGACTCCGATGTGACTCCATGGTGACACTAAAACATAGAGACTGCTTATATATTATTGATACCTTCATTGAACGAATCATTCACTTTGATAGCAATAATATCACATTTAGATGTCTCGAAAATGAAAGTCAATTTATGACTGCTCCCGTAATGAAAACAATGCGTTTAAGGCTTTATAATCTTTTTCTTCAAAAGAAACCGTAACTCTGTCTACTATCTCAGTGTCCGATAACATAAAGGTTGTTTGGCGAAATTTAATTTCTCTGGGCCCAATTATGTTAAATATACAGGCAAGGACTTTAAAACAGTCTATATCTAACCCATTTTCCGAATGGTTTTTGACACTTACAATTATAAAACCATCGCTTTGAGTAAATCTGGCTTTTTGAGGTGACATATTATGTCGCTTACAGAATGACTTAATAGCTGCTTTGAAGTAATCTTCCGAATCCATTGGTGCCCTCCTTCTCTCCGCTTGCGATAACAAGAATACTCATCCATTTTTTAACACACTGCAACATGTCAATATGTTAGGTTAGTCCTCAAATTGAGGATTTGCTCTAAGGGTGTAAACGTTACTTACTCCCTTAGCGTCTATATACAATATATAGAGCGCCTAAGGATCGTATTTAGTTAAGAGTGTATACACTATGTATATACTCCTGTTGCAAACTAAACCAAAAAAAGGATAGACAATTTGTCCATCCCTCAGAGCTAATATCCTATGCACATGCAGCAATCATTGCTAAATCACAAACAACTCCACAAGTTACACCAGCTGGAGCATTAATCAAACCAATAACCCCACAATAGTTGATACAAGCCAATAAACCTAGCGCTCCACAGGCAAAGTTCTTTCCCCAAACACTAAAGCCATTTGTGTGGAAGTCACCCTCCTGAAAACCATCTAAATTTTTTCCGTAAATTTTAAAAGAGTTATCATTATCTTGGATCAAAACATCAAGTTCCTCAGAATCGCCGCTAAAATCTTTAGGTATTCCCAATAAGTTAAAATTAAAAAATTCTTTAGTCTTTTTGCTATAACCCAAAGTATAAATTATGGAGTCGCCTTCTTCATTTTTATAAGCCCCATAAACAAATTCTAAATCAGATTTTGTACCTTCTTTGTCAATTTGAGTGCCTTTGAATAAAAGACTCTTATCCTTTAAATCTATATCTAGAGCTATTTGCTCTACATTTTTCACCTCTTGCTCACTAAGTACTACAGTTTCTAGATTGTAAAAATTTTCAATTTCCTCGATAATTTGATCTTTGCCTCTCTCTTTCGAACAAGTTGTACATTCTGTTTTGGCAGGCGAAAGCTGCCATTAAGTACTGACGAAGGATGGGTGTATCGTTTCTGACGATGCAGGACAAGCCATAAGTAGGAGAACCCAAAGTTGGGTTTTGATCCGAACCTGTTGGGACACTTGACACAGTAGACTTGTTTGGGGAATAACCAACGGCAAATAGAGTGAACACACGGATACCACAAGTTGATATACAATCAAGTTCATCAGTCGCCTGCCTGAGTTTGTTTATTTTTTTTACAAGCAAATTCAGGCAGACAACTTGTCAGCCGTTGTCCACAGTATCAAACCAATCAAGCAAAAAATCAAAAGAAAAGTCAAGTCTAATAACAGAGAAGTTTGTGAACCTGGCAAGGTGTAACATACTAATATAAAACTATAAATATTGGGTCAGTAAAGAAGATACATAAAAAAACCCCCCTTCACATTATTGTGAGGGGGGTTATTTCGTTCTGGTTAATCTTCCCAGTTTTCATCTTCTTCCCAGTTTTCTTTCATTCTTTGGAGCTTATCAAAGAAAAATTCAATGAAATTATCCGCAACAACTTCTTGGTAACCCATTACTCTATCCCACGTAAATACAGGACATTCTTTATTTTTCATCTTATTGGTATCTAGACAATATGCAAAGTAATCAACATCCTCTATTACAACAAGTCCTTCGGTTAAGTTATAGTGTTCTTGATACTCGTTTGTATATTCAACAACTGATGGGCCTCCAAAATCATAGCCTAGAATATCAATTCCATAAACTCCACCAGAACCATAGTTCCGCAGAAACCATTTATAGCTCTCTGGAAGTTTCACTTTAAGATTTTGTTCTATTTTAGATATTTTGTCTTCTCCAATTCCTCCTGTGAAATCTCTTTCTTTTGCATTATCATTTAAAAACTGTTCCACTTGCTTGTATATTTCCATTTTTCCCAACCTCTCTTACTCTGTATATTGAGTGGCTCTCCATTTCCAATATCTCGCTCTAAAATATTCATATTGAACTTTCAATTCTGGATTATTTCTAAAACTCTCTCCATCAGTTTTAAGTTTATGTATGATCTCACTATATTTTGTGTGTAAACTGTTTGGAATTTCAACCATGTTTCCAGGTTCTTCCTGAATCAAATGGTGCAAATTGATTTTTGTACCGTCTTTGGCTAGAGGTGCCTTACCGTCTTTCATTAATTCAAGATTTGTTCGACCTTTACGATCTTTTTGATTAATATCGATATCTTTCATTGTATAAACTCTTCGGCTTACATCTTTGATATTTCCTTTTACTTTCACCTTGCCCTTAACCTCATAAGCACCATACCTTTCTTTATTTAACCAAGGGACATTTACTTTCTGACCAGTAAATGGCTTTCTGCTTTCATCTAATTTTTTAGCAAGCTGTAGTAGCCTGTCTTTTGCGCTCACATCATTGATGACATTATAAGGTATGCCACCTGCTACAACTACATCTTCTCGCATGGCAAACGGTTTAATAACTGTTAGTGGATCAGGAGTTTCATCAAGTTTTTTAGACACTTTTTTGACTGCAGCTTTTCCGGCTGTTTTCACTCCTATTTTAGCAACTGAACCAGCACCTTTTAAGCCAAAGATGTTTACTGCTGCATATGTAAACCAATGAGCCTTTGATTCTGTGTCTCCGTTCTTTACGTCTCTTACATAGGAGGTTATAATCGCATCTTTAATTGAGTTAAATGTGGAATCATAGTGATAAACTGCAACTGCAGAATTAATAAGCATGTCGACAGGATGATTGTGTGCCATATAGTCTAATGTTTCAGCTGTCATATCATAAAGAGCCGTAACAGTACCTTTGGCTCCAGCCATTAGCTCACGTGTGTTTTCAATCTGTGTGAAATAACTTTGTTGTTCTGCTGTCAGATTTTCATACCCAATTGTTTTGGCCATTGAATAGAATTCATCGGCATCTGCATAATCATAATTCTTTAATCTTTCTTTCAGTTTTTCAATCTCTCGCTCTTTTTCTTCCTTCTTCTTAATCGTCAAATAAGCTTCAGTACGTTTTTCAATATCGCCTTTTTTCTTATGTATATCACTTTCTCTATACGCTTTGGCGTTGTAGTGAATTGGTGTGGCATTCTTCCCTTTACCTGTTGATTCCTGTAACTTTTTAAAATCTTGCTGAATGAATTGTTCGTTTGGCTCTGTTAGTGCATATTCAGTTGTTAAATCATCATCTACTTCCCCAATTTTATCAATTGTTTTTTCACGTTTCTTATCTGCACTGGCAAGTTCATCTTTAAAGTTTTCTGTTGAAAACAGATCAAGTGGCAGGATATCGTCAATATCGTTCAGAATGTCTTTCATTGCTTTCTTCTGTTCGGACATAATAGCCTTTGATTTTTTATATGCATTTGCAAGTTCATGCTCTAAAAAAGACTCCTCGACGTATGCATCTGATAAGCTGGCTTCCTCTACAACACCAGAGATACTTGTAAGGAAAGCAATTTTCATATCGATAAGATCAATCCATTGATCTGTAACACCGACATGATCATGATAAAATGCTTTAATGTTGTCTGCACCCTTACCTGAAAACTCGCTGTCATCTAAGTCAGCTACGTCTTTAAACGCTTTTTTCAGCTTCACCATTTGTGACCTTAGTTCCTTATACTCTTTTGCACGTTTATCCGCTTCAGAAAGTAATGACTTTGCTTCAAATACCTTCATACCATTCTCCTTTTTTCTGACACTCAATACTCAAAATTTTACCATAGTTTAGGAGAGTTAAGGAACTCCACCTGACAGGCATTATTCGAAAAAAAGAAAACACCAGCTCAACGAACTGGTGCAATCCTGTCACAAATATGTTTTTAACATTTTAATTTGGAAAGCTCTAAGGTTATCAGAGTAATATTTATAGTTTGCTATTGCAGATAAAAATATTGCTATTTGAATGATTACTCCAGCCCAGTAAAAAAAGTTCATTGCTGAACCATGTGTGATGGCGATTATAGCTGTTCCTAACAAAGACACAATCAAGCTTACACACAAAGAGCCAAGCCCGTGAACCGTACTTAGCAAATATCTGTATCGTTCCTCAAGGTATTTCCTTGTTTCTTCATTTTGATTCAAGAGCATTGAATGCCACACATATTCAAGCTGATAATAATCTTCGTTATTATTTTGTCCCCATTCATCATGTTTAGGGAACTGGTCACCAATCTTAGTGGCTATTTCTTCAAAGTTCCTGTTGTTATTGAATACCCATGCGATACCAAAATAAAGCTGATGTAACAAATAACCGATTGGCACACCGATTGCTGTTAATGATAATAATAGCGTTAATCCTGTTTTAATATCAGCCATTTTAGAATCAAAAGGGTTAATGCCTTTTAGGAACAAAAATTCATATAACAGCCAGAAAATTAGTATCCAGCCAGGAATCCCCCAGCGAATTAAATATTTTGTTTCAAACTTCATTTTTGAAACTCACTCCTTTCTTTATACTGTTTTTTTAACAAATTCATTAAATCCTTTTTTAAATTAAAAAAACACCCTTGAGGGTGCCTTTTATGAAAAAATTAATGCAGCCACTAATAAATTCAAGCCATTGTTTTCAACATTGAACTTACGTCTGTAATCACTGCCATTGTAAGTGTTAAACCATTCTTCAAGGTATTCTTCAGTTTCTGGCTTCTTTGCAAAATCAGCTAAGTCAGGTATGTCGTACTTTTCACCTAAATAAGTGAATAAAGTTTTGTTTAAGCTTTTCTCTTCAATCAAACTGATTTCTTCTTTAGCTCCATTGTCGATTAAATGATTAATCAATAATGTTGGAAATTGTAAGCCTCTGCTACTCATATTTTCACCTCCAATTTACTTATTCGACAAATGGTTACATTTTCCTGCAAAGTAATAGTAACTATTGCAAAATAAATTAAAACGCACAGCTTTGACCGCTGGTGCGTTTAGTGGTGTTCCTCCATATATTCAATTTGTAACTGTTTAATTGCCTTTGCTCGTTTTTCAGCTTGTTGTTAATTATTGGTATTTTGGCTTCCATCACTGGATATTTGGGAAACGCTACTCGTAAAAATTGAATCATCATTACAGTTATTAATAACATCATTGCTACGGTCAAGGCAATGTACGTGGTTACGGTTTTAATGTTGTTCATTGTAAGAACTTTCAATGTATGATTGACCGTTAAGCTCGGCAATATCCTGACGTAATTTCGGTGTGTCAACAGACAAAGAATTAATAGAAAGAATGAGAACCGATCCTAACCCACATATTACAGCTTCATCTACTTTTAAAGATAGGGCTACTGCTGAGAGAATTGCTAATTCAGTTTTAAACGATCCAAAAAATATAAAGAAAATCAAAAATTGGATTGATGATCCTAAAAAACCTAAATTAATGTTAAGATACAAGGGCGATGGAGAAATAATTGGCAGAAGTGTATCAAGAAATTCAGAACTAGTAGAAAACGTTACAAACGCAAAAATTATACTCAAAAAAGATAACAACGGTAACTTTATTCTTACAGGATATCCAACCAAATAGAAAGAGAGGAAGTATCATGGATGAAAGTTATGATTTCTTAGACGAATTAGAAAATTTTTTAGGTGCAACATTTCATCAAGATATCCGATCCCCTGAACACGCATTAGACGAATTTATTGAGGAAATTAGTAAAGAAGGTTTGCTATTTACAGTAAAGTATTGCGAAGAGTTTCTAAATAGCGATCTAACTAAAGAAGAAAAGGAAGACATTATAAAGTGTAATGCCGAAATATATTTCCCGACAATTGGATTACCTCCTATAGAATGGTTGAAAAATGTAATAGAACAACTAAAAGAAGCTATTTAAAAGTGACACTGAAAGGCCCCCGTTTTATGAGAGGGCCTTTTTATATTACTTCAATTTTCGTTTACGTAGCTGGTCCATAATAGCCATCGATACTGAAGTTTTTGGCTTTCTTATTTGGATAGAAATGCAATGCCGCCAGCGCTGTTTGGATCTGCTCAACAGTAACACTGTGCATCAATGGGCTTTTCACTTTGAAAATGCTGCAGATTAAAAACCGTGAAGTTTTTTTCACTTGATGTTTTGACGCCAAGCGCTTTTAATTTAGCAAAAAGATCAGGCTCCAATCAATATTGGTTTCCCGAAAGTTGGACAGAGTCTGGTATTGCAGCAGCCGGTGCAAAGATTGCCGAATTATCCGAATTCACTAGTGCAGCAAATGGTGTGACTATATTCGGGTGTTAGGGTTGGAGTTATTAAAACAAATGGAGAAATAGGAACCACTTTCCCCGATGGAACTAAACAACCATAGACAAAGTATGGAGGATCAATATGAATTCAGAGAAAAAAATGGAAGCTATATTAATTAAAAGAAAAAAACTTAATCATAATGATGACTATGGAATTCAAAAAAGTTGGGATGAATTAATTGAAGTGCTCTCAGAAAATGAAGAAAATACAATTAGCTATATAGAAAATTGTAATAAAGAAGATTTATATTGGATCAGTGAGGTATTTGAAGATTTAGCTGAAAGTTTGCAAAGTAAAGAACTTATTAATTGCTTAAGAAAATTAGATGAAAAGTACCCTGACTTAGAAATGACAAACGCTATTGATATAGCAGAAAGCTATATAGAATAAGATACGCACCATTTCTCAGATTTGAAGTTAACATTTCTTGGTGGTGATAAGTAATGATTGAAATCGAAGTTTCTGATCCTGTGTTTAGATTCCTTGGTGGGTATTTCCATCAAGATATAGAAACTCCAGAATCAGCACTTGACGAATACTTAGGAGAGATTCCAAAAGAAGAGCAAGAAACTGATATAGTAGCATTAAAAGATTTTATTAACAGTGATTATTCGGAGGAAGAAAAGAACGATTTTATCGATGAAGCTGCTGACGGAGTGGACATTCTTAGTTACGGCGTATCTCCAATCATATGGCTCGAACAAGTTATTCACAAAATCGAAAAGAAAATTGAAACTTTATAATCCATTAAACCTAGCATAGAAACAGAGCTGATTTTGACTTCACTTCTTAATCAGCCCCAAAATAATTTCGTCCTCAAAACGTCCCCATGTAGAAACAAAGCTAACAAATATAACTAAATACAAAATAAAAAACCCTTGCTACGCAAGGGTTTAAGCTATGATTCCGACTGGGCTCGAACCAGCGACCTCTACCCTGTCACAAGATAGCGATTATATTCTAGCATTAAGCTTATAAGCTGGCTTACACATGCCCGCTTAACCCCGAGTAACTCTGCTACCACTATACACTTATGGTATGCTGGATAAGGGAAACATCATTTCATATACCATTAGACATATTACGGATTGCTCAATTTTTATATAACTGTTGGAAACGGTTGTTCCGTCTGCGATAATTAAATAAGAGGTGAAATCAATGAATGGTATAGAGTTTTTAGAGTCCGTGTCTCAATTGGGACAAATAATTTTATTGTTCTCCGGCTACGCCCTTTACTGGAAATTAGGTAAAATAAAAAAAGACCGAAAGCTTACAAAATATGAAACTTTTCTTAGGTTCTTTGTAATGTTCGGCATATTTGCATGGGCACTTTCGTTTCTTGCTTTGCATTTGTGGTAACAATCTTCTATTGATATTTAACTAATTATGTCCAATTTGTTAATCATTAATCAAAATCCCTTTTTATTGAAAAAATGTATATTACCATTAAATTGCTTTACCATTTCAAAAAAGGGAGAGTTCACACATGTTGAAAAGATTGTTTTTTCTGGCGTCGATTTTCTTTCTTGCTATTGCCACAATAGCACCAGCAGCTTCAGCAACACAATTGAATCCGGAGGACGGTTTAGATGGCTTAACTGAAGAACAAATTGAAAAATCTGTTGCAGAAGTTGAGTACATCTTTACTAAAATTTTAGTTTTTGACAAAGAGACGGGATATACAGTCAATGAGGACGAGCTTGAAAAAGCTCCTTATCCTCCAGCTCAAAAAGAGGGCATGATTGCTTTCGCTAATTATATGAATAAGGAGAGTAAAAATTCTACCTAGCATTACTTTTGCTTAATCGTCCCAGTCTTCATCTTCTTCCCAGTTTTCTTTTGCTTCTTCAAGCTCTTCCATAAAAAACCGCAAAAAATTATCTGCAACTGTGTCTCCATAACCAGCTTCGTTTGCCCAAACAATTACTGGACATTCGCCGTTTTCCATCTTATTTGTATCAAGGCAATAAGAAAATTCATCTACATACTCTATTACAACAATACCGTCACTTAAATCATAATGAGTTCTATATTCCTCAGTAACTGTCACAACTCGTGCAGAAACTTTCCCATGACCGAGTATATTTACACCAAAAATGCCACCAGAACCGTATTTATTTAAAAACCATTTATAACTCTCGGGAAGTTTTACATTTAAACTGTTTTGTATCTCTTTTATTTTATCTTCACTTATCCCGCCTGTGAAATCATCATCTTCAGCGTTTTCTTTAATAAATTCTTCAATTTCATGATAAGTCATTGTTACATCTCTCCTTTCTCAAATTGGCTCGCTCTCCATTTCCAATATCTTCGTTGGAAGCTTTTATACTGATTTCGCAACTCTTTGTCATTTCTAAAACTTTCTCCACCTTTTTTCAATCCATGAAGAACTTTTTTATTATTTTGATGCACTGAAGCCGGAATTTCCACCATCGTTCCTGGCTCTTCTTGAATTAAGTGATGCAAGTTGATCTTTGTGCCGTCATTAGCAAAAGGAGCGTCACCTTTTTTCATGAGTTGTAAATTTGTTTTTCCACTTTCAGTATCAACTTTGTTTATATCAATATCTTTCAATGTGTATACTCTACGACTCACATCTTTGGTTTTACCTGAAGCTTTTACCTTCCCTTTAACCTCAAAGGCACCATACTTTTCTTTATTTAACCAAGGGAGATTTATTTCCTTACCTGTAAATGGCTTTCTTGTTTCATCTAATTTTTTAGCAAGCTGGAGCAGCCTGTCTTTTGCGCTCACATCATTGATGACATTATAAGGCATGCCGCCTGCTGCAACAACATCTTCTCGCATGACAAACGGTTTAATTGCTGTTAGTGGATCAGGAGTTTCATCCAGTTTTTTAGACACTTTTTTGACTGCAGCTTTTCCAGCTGTTTTCACTCCTATTTTAGCAACTGAACCAGCACCTTTTAAAGCAAAGATGTTTACTGCTGCACATGTAATCCAATTTTGTATTAGATAAGAACTTGGACTACTAAGTGGGGAGGTGAAAAAGATGAGTAAAGAAATAAATACAAAAGAGCTTGATGAGGAACTAAAAAGAGTTCTTAAAATGTTTGATGATGTGTTAGAGATTTATGAACAGCATGATGGTGAACCAGATATTAAGCCTGGTGTAACTTGCCCTACATGTCAAAAAAAATCAACTAATTATGTCTGTAATTGGCATGGCAATAAACATGTACATTTTATTTGCGAGTGTGGCTATCGAATTCATCAATAAAAGCTCTTAATCCAAAAAAATGCTACTCCTTCATAGGGAGTAGCAATTATATATAATCCATAGTTAGATAACTTTTATGTAGGAAAACTTATTCAAATTCAATCTCGGTTAAACCTTTTTTTACGGCTTCTTTAGTTTTTTCAAAAAATTTTAATGAATCTGCGCCTCTAACGATTTCTTCATCGCATTCTGAGCACTTGTAGACCGGCACATTCTTCACCGTCACAAAAGAATCACCAAAACGGCCAATTTTATTAAAGTAGCTAAGAGATGCTTTTTCACCACATTCACATAACATTTTAGCAGGTCTAATACTACCACCAACTTTACTTGCAGATACAGTTAGTGTCGCCATATTTTCCCCTCCCTATTCGGGTCTTTACATAATAGTACCATCATAAAATGGTTACTACAAGAACAGAGTCCTCTGAATCCTTTATAACCACAACAGATAATTTACCTTTATCCTTATTTCGTTTATACCCTAGAATTGTAAAAGTAAACGTTGGCTTGGTTTTCTTAGTTTTGGGATTAAATTTTAATTTAGCTTTCTCTACATCAAATGCTTCTTTAACAGCACTTACTATTTCTTTCCTAATTTCATCATTGTCCTCATGATACCAACCTCTATCTTTTAATAAACTTGGGTTGTTCATGTGATCAAATTGTACATGACCAGAAAGATTTATTAATCCGTCAGCAAAAGGGTTTTCAGAATTTCCTACTATATTCAAAATCTCGTCTAAAATAGCCTCTACCTGTTCATGAGTTAATGTTTTAATATCTACACCATTTTTTTCAACAGAGGAAGATGTTCTTTTTAACACTTCACACTTCACTTGGTTGAATTGTTCTTCGGTAAGACTAATTATGTCTTCTGTTTCAATAACATAGCTAAACCCATCTTTAGTTTGAACAATTTGGGGTACAAAGACTTCATCAATCGTTACAAAATCAAACTCATCAGTTCTTTCAGTTGGCAAGTAACTCCCCCCCAGAGGACATTAATTGCCTATAATTCTACATTATTCCTTATTAATTTACAATAAAAACAAGTTTTGTAGTCAAATTGAATTTGCATCATTAGGTGGCAAACGTATTACATGTACAGATTTTGAACAAAAAATGATCGGAGAAAACGATTCGCAACGTTCTCTCCAAAATGTATTAATTCATATTAAAATTAAGTCCAGAATTTCTAAGCCCATTTGCTAATTGTTTATAAACTAAGCTTGCTGTTTCTTTTGCATTGTTGGCTTCAGTGATTGTAAATTGGAGTTTTACATCATTATTAACCGTTGAGTTTTCAGTGTTGTTGTTCACTATGGAATTTGGAACATTCGTCTTTACATTTGCATTTAGGTTTGGCAATCCAAGTTTCCCAGCTGCAAACGATACAGAACTTAGAATATCTTTGTACTTGCTTAGGTCGGGTTTAACTTGCTTTTCAGCTTCTAAATCACTATTAGATAGTTTACGCACTTCTTTTACAGCTTGAAGCATGTTCTCAGTATCTGTCTTATTTAAGATCAGTTCTTTGTCATGCAGGAATGCAAGCTTGCCAGCACCTAAGCCTGTTCCTGTGTATCCACCTGTATCAAATGACGATACTTTTTTACCGGTTGTGTTCCCCTTAACTACTGCAGAGAGTGCATTTGAAGCCTCTTTTAGCTTATCAATAAGGTTGTTTGAAATACTCTTACCAATGGACTCCATATTGTTGTTAATAAACTTTGAAAACTCGTTCAATTGCTTGGTGATATCAGTTATCTTTCCATTCATGAGTTTGTCTTCAATCTTCTTAAATGATCTTTCGTCATTCGTTAAATTGTCGTACTTATCATTTATGGCGTCCTGATCTTTTTCAAGCTGATCTTGTAGAGCTTCTTTCCGTTTTGTGTTGCTACGATCTTTAATGTACTCATCCAAAGCTTCCTGTTGTTCTTGAAGCTGTTTCTCTAGGTCTCTGACTTGCGATTTAGCCTCAGAGGAGTCGTCCATTGAAAGCTTATTAATTTTATCTTTGGTTTCCTGGATGGCTTGATTCTTCTCTTTTAATTCCTTCTGATACTTAGCTTCGTCATCTTCTTTGTCGATTTCATCAATCTTATCTTGTGTCGCTTTCCAGTAATCAAACTACATTCGATAGATATGGCCATGCAACAATAAAATTAGCTGATAAGACAGCTGAATTTCCCAACAATTTTGATGCTATACAGGTTAATGAATTCGAAGCCAAAAATCAAGTTTGCCAACAACTCCGAATTTGATAAACCGCCTTTATTAAAACAAAGTAAAAAAACCCTTGCTACGCAAGGGTTTAGATGCAGAAAAAGCGCTCCCACATGCCTAGCCCTGCTTGGCTAGGTATGTGGCAATCTTCTTCATGTTCTGGCATGCGGCTGTGAGGAGAACTTGTTCACTCACATTTCGTTTTCCCCTCAACCTGCAATAGCGAAGCCCATGCAGCTGTTTTGAATCTGCAAAGCTTCGCTCTATTTTTTCTTTTCTTTTTTTATAGAGAGTTTTTCCTGAAACAGACAATCGGTTTTGTCTGACCTTTTCTTTATGGTCTTCCCACACATGCCGTGTGATGACCTTTTGGCGGTTCTTTGACTTCGTGCATTGTTCAAGCAATGGGCATGCGGAACAGATTTCAGAATTTGATTTATATGACCGGTAGCCTTTTCGGTCAGTTGTTGAGTATGTAAGTGTTTGCTGGTTCGGGCAAATATATCTGTCTTGTTCACTGTCGCAATGAAATTTCCATTTTGGAAACAAGCCCCGCGTAGGGTGATAACGTCTATGTGCGATGACACCAAAGATTTGGCGGTCAGATAATCCTTTACAGATCGGAGTCGTTAAATATCCGGAATCAAGAGCGACGGCTTCTACTTGAAACCCAAATCGTGCGATTTGGTGGTCTGATCGGTCAAGATAAGGCACAGAATCATGGACATTTCCAGGTGTGACATAGGTATCTGTGATAATGTTGTATTTCATATCCGTTGTGCGGTGATCTAAATAAAAGAAACCCTCCGGTTTATTTTCACGATACAGATATCTACTTTCCGGATCGGTTGTACTGTGGCGGATCTCTTTTTCAGCTTTCACCTCCTCTTTGATTGTTAATGGCTTTTTTCCGTGTTCTTCCCGATCTTCTTGAATGGCTTCATTTAAATCCTTGATATAGTTTTGGGTATCCTGAGCAATTGTTTTTCTTGTGTATTTATGCTTATTGGCATTGGCTTTCAGATGAGTTGAATCGGTGAATAGGACACGTCCGCCCACCATGTCATGATTGATGGCCTGAAGAACGATCTCATCAAAAATGTCTTGAAAAATGGTTGTATTTTTAAAGCGTGTACGTCTGTTCCAGCTGATAGTGGAGTGGTGCGGAACTGGATCGTTTATGTTCAATCCGAGAAACCATCTGTATGCCATATTGTAGTAAATTTCTTTTTCGAGCTGTCTTTCTGAACGGATACCATAGAGGTATCCGATAAACATCATTTTGAATAAAATCAGCGGATCAAGTGAGGGGCGGCCTTTGTTTTCACTGTAGTAAGGTTTCACCTTTTCAATGATAAAAGAGAAGTCTATGTATTTATCAATTTTTCGAAGCAGATGATCTTCTTCGACGAGTTGGTCAAGCAGAACAAATTCGGCTGCATTTTGAGAAGAATTTCTTGTGTGGAACATGAGAAAGACACCGTCCTTTTTAATCTTTCTTTTATTTTATTACAGGAGAATGGATATTTTAAGGAAAAATAAAGGCTGTCGAGATTTTCTCGACAGCCTGAAGGGTTCTATGAACCCCTATTTTCATCAGTCAGTTTGACCTTTGTTTTTATACTTTTTTATTGTAAACGTTGCAATCCCTACTACAATTAAAGCTGGTACACCATAAGCAAATACTTGATACACAATATCTCCTGCTGGCATTCGATAACCCCCAAGTAATCTTAGTAGTAAGTGTTGCCCTGTGCTTTAGCTTTATCTTTACCTACGATGAGGGAAACACTTCGTGTTATACTGCCTATTCCTCCACCGATGTTCAATGTAGCTGAAAGCCTAGCTTCTGCTTTTTTGAAATCAGTTTCTTTCTTTCTAATGATTCTCATCTTCGGGTTAGTGTAACTGCCTGTAACCGTCCAAATGTTCCACTTTCCAGCACTAGAGATTGAATCAAACCCACCCTGGACGAGTGAATAGCTGGCTTTAAAACTCAATGAAAATGTACCATTATTGTTGTAATAAACTTTCCTGCCCGAGCAGTTTGTGTAACCTGACCCACCTTGGCACTTTCCATCTTTAATGCCTACACCTGCCACAGAGAAATCGGGTTCATCCACAGCCGCTTGAGTATAGGAACCATCGGCAAAAATGTAAGTTATTTCATAACCATTATCCGTTTCTTTTTTAATCGTGTCAACAGCTTTTTCTTCCGGTAAAACAAAAGAATCCAAGGCTTCTCCTTTAGCAAGCTTGTTCAATAGCTTATCCTGAGTCTCCGAAGATACTACTCCTTCAATCTCCATGTTTTGCTTCACTTTGTCTAGTTGCTCCTTAGTAAAACCGAGCTGGTCTTTAGGACTATTGCTTTGAGTTTCTTGGGCAGATACTTGTTGCGGTAAAGATAATCCAATTGTCGCAAAAGCAATCACAAACAAAAGAACCAATTTCTTCATTTTCCCCTCTCCCTTAACAATTCTTTTTGTCCAAGAGTTTATCCCTACATCTCAACCAACACTCTAAGCATAATTCAATAATCCTATAAGCACCCCTCCCTACGACAAACACTAACACATTAAATACCCAAAAATAAACATTTTTCTCTCTAAATGGTTACATGTTACTACACAATTTGGAAGAGATCAATCACAAAGACCCATTACTTGCGACACTTCACACAATGCCTGTCATATTATGTTTTTTAACTATTTTAAAATTTGCGACATTATGTGCTTATTTTCTCTTTACATTTATTTCCTTCAATGTAACTATATAAATAAATAGGACAAGAAAGGGGTTTGCGACTTGGATACTGAGAAAGTAATCCCTTATGACTTAGTGGCAACTAAAATGAATCACTGGTATCTCGCGTTAAAGAATAACTGGGTTGCCAAGGCTGAGCAGATGAGGGATGAAGTTAAGGAAGAAATCGAGCTAATGGAGGAAAACCAAGACGCCGTCGTTTACTACCAACTATTAAAATTTCGCCATGAATTAATGTTGGACTATCTACAGCCTGACAATGTCAGAGATATAGAGAAACAGTACGAAAAGCTAAGAGAACTGAAAAATAATAATCAGAACCTGACAGGGATTCTAGAATACTACTTCTACTTCTTTATGGGGATGTACTATTTCAGGCAGCATGAATTGGTATTCTCATTAAACTGTTACAGGCAAGCTGAAAAATGTCTTGAAACAATTGAAGGAGAAGAGGTTGAAAAAGCTGAGGCATATTTTAAACTAGCCGAAGTTTATTACCACATGAAGCAGACATACTTCTCCATGAACTACGCTAAACGTGCTTATGACATATACTGCAAGTACCCTACATACGGTGTACGGCGGGTACATTGTCAATTTGTCATATCAGGGAACTGGTTAGATAACATGCGACATGAAGAAGCACTAAAACACGCCGAACAGGCCCTTGAAGACGCTGAAAAACTTGGCAAAAATTATTTGATACGTAAGGCTCTTTTTAACATTGGAATATGTTATGATAAACTTGAAGAACTTTCAAAAGCTTCCCTTTATTACACTAAATCCCTTAAAATTGAAGAACCTGAGAATCTTAATTACGAAGCTAGAGCATATTTTATGCTGGCGTTTAACGAAGGGAAGCAGGAAAACCCTAAAAAAGCTAGGGTGTTTTATGATAAGTCTAAACAAAAAGCCTTAAAGTGCAATGAAAAAATAGTATTGGCGAAGCTGAAAATGGTTGAGGGTTTATACTTATCAAATTCCTTGGACCTTGTAAGGGAAACTTTCCAGTTCTTCGAAGAAACAAGCATGTACCCGGACATGGAGTGGTACGGGGTATACGTCGGTGACTACTTGTCCACCAAGAATGAACTCAAAGGTGCGAATGAGTTTTACCGAAAAGCTATTGACGCACGTATAAAAATCCAACGAGGTGAGCTGTTACATGAAATCCAAAATTTTACTTAGTGCAGTCCTGCTATTGGGTATCGCAGGGGTAGTTGGAACATCCTATCTCCAACAGGAAAATGCAACTTATAAAGTTGCCGAAAGAATGGAGACTTGAACAAATTTAATATCAAATACACATACCAAAAATAAGAGGGCTTCCCTCTTATTTTTTTTGTCTAATTATTGATTCCTTAAAGCCCCCTACCTTTTCATCTCTCCCCAAACAAATCTTCTTCTCTATCCAACCATATCGCAACTCCCTTCACACTTGGATCGATCACTACGGTGCGAAGGGGGTTGTCATTATTTGAATAAAATCAGAGTCTTAAGTTTATTTTCAGGTCTTGGTGCATTTGAGAAGGCCCTCAGAAGAGTTCAGGTCAATTTCAATATAGTTAGGTTTTGCGAGAAAGAAGCTGCAATTACTAAAGCTTATTCGACCTTGCACAACGTACCTGAGTCAAAGAATTTAGGGGATATTAAATCGGTTGTCCCTTCTTCACTCCCTGAGTTTGATCCCATGACTTACGGGTTCCCTTGCACAGATGTATCTGTTGCAAAGGTTCATGGAGAAGGACTCAAAGGAGATGAGTCCAGTCTTCTATTTGAGGCATTGCGTATCGCTGAGTACAGTCGACCTAAGTATATGATTGCCGAGAATGTAAAGAACCTTATCGGTAAACATAGCGAAGGTTTTGAGGACATGCTTAGGCGCTTAGAGAAGATGGGTTACAACAATTACTGGAGCGTTTTAGACGCAAAGGATTTTAACATTCCTCAGGAAAGGCTCAGCTTTTAAAACATGTCCTGAGAGGGGGAGATTTAGAAGTGGGTCTACTTCCTAGAAACATGAAATTCCAAAAGCCTACCGCCAAAGAAGAACAAACAGCTTCTTCAACAGCAGCGGAGGGAGAAAATGCATAGAGTTCAAGAAGAAAACGCAATGTCCCTGTAGGAGACAAGAAGAACCATTGGGGGTTAATGGCGGTATCCAATTGGGGCGTAGAACAGTTTAAAGAATATTATTATGACAAGTATTTAGATAAGACCGGCCATGCCCACCCACGCAATATAAAGAAACACACTGGGATGATGAGAAACGTTATCCGAAACACTAAAACCCAGAGGAAAATCGGCGGCAGGGGAAAAACACAAGGATTTCGGCTTAATACTGCCAAGTTCTAAAGGTACGCCCCTACTCCATAGAAACACAAACCGCTCAGTTTGATCGCCTAGTGAAAGAGTACAATGAGTTAGCGGACAAGATGAAAGAAGTAAATAATATTGAGGTCCTAAATTAGAGAAGATCAGGTTCCATGATATGAGGCATACCCACGCCACCTTACTTCTGTTGGCAGGAGAAAATTCTAAAATAGTAGCTGAACGTCTAGGCCACTCAAAGGTAAGTGTTACATTAGATACTTACTCTCACGTTCTACCTAACATGCAAAAAGATGTAGCTAACCAACTAGCAGAAGTTCTAAATGGATGATTAGGTTTTATGTTCCCACCAAAGGAGGTGATGTACAACCTCCTTTAAGCGCCGCCCTATTGGCTGTCACCGATAGGGTTGGCATGGGATGTGATCACCATATTTCAGATTTTTGGTCGCCAATCCGTCGCCAAAACTGATTTATTTAGGTGGGGTACCAAAAAAAGAGAAAAACAAAAAGACACTTTGCTCTGTCAAACAAAGTGCCTTCAACCCATGAGGCGTACTGGGTTCGAACCAGTGACCTCTTGCCTGTCAAGCAAGCGTTCTCCCACTGAACTAACGCCTCGCGATATGATGTCACAATCCTGTCAAGGTAGCGCTCTCCCAGCTGAGCTACGGAATCATGATATGTATGTGTTGCTGGGTATATTGTTGTCTTTCTGACAAGTTCTATTATATTACCTTCCCTTCTATTCGTCAACTGCTTTTTCAGAAAAACTTTTTTCGGACTTGCTGTTCTGTTCATCGGCTATTATAATATGTCTTAATTTTCTAACAATAGGGGTGATGGGGTTTTGCATTCTTTGATTTCTTCTGATGATGTATGGGTATTATGGGGGTTTATTGCGGTGTGGGCGACAGTGAGCATCGGGCTGGAGCAGCGGTTTAAGTGGGCTTCCGCTGTGTCAGGCGCTATACTGGCGCTCGCTGGTGCAATGGTGTTTACGAATATTGGAGTGCTACCTGTTGAATCTCCTGTGTATGATACTGTATGGTCATATGTGGTGCCGCTTGCGATTCCTCTTTTGCTGTTTCAGATCAATGTGCGGCAGATTTTTAAGGAAAGCAGGCGTTTGCTGTTTATTTTTCTGATAAGCTCCTTAGGGACTGTGGTTGGCAGCATCATCGCTTTTTTTCTATTAAAACAGCATATTCCCTATCTAGATAAGATCGGCGGGATGATCAGTGCCTCCTATATTGGCGGCGGAATTAATTTTGCGGCGATGGCTGCGAAATTTGAGACACCGGGCGAATATGTGTCGGCAACGGTTGTGGCAGATAACTTCATGATGGCGCTGTTGTTTTTTATTTTAATCAGTATTCCCGCACTCAAATGGTTTCGCCGGCATTATGCGATGCCGTTTGAAGATCAGGCAAAAGCGGAAGGAAACAGTGGTAACAGCGCGGAAAGCTATTGGAAGCGGAAAGACATTTCATTAAAGGACATTGCCTTTAACGCTGGAGCTGCTTTTGCCCTTGTTGCGGTAAGCGGTAAGATTTCCGGCTATTTTAAAATTACGTTTTCTCATCCCCTTTTGACCGGGACGCTTGGCGATCAGTACCTTGTGCTTACGTCTTTAACCGTTCTTATCATCTTTCTGTTCCCTCGTTTTTTTGAAAGGCTCAATGGATCTCAGGAGCTTGGCACCTACTTGATTTATTTGTTTTTTGTGGTGATTGGCATTCCTGCAGATCTCCGGTTAATCATCACAAATGCGCCTCTTATCCTCTTATTTGTCTTTATCATCGCCATCAGCAATTTAGCGATTTCGTTAGCTGTCGGTAAATTGTTCCGCGTGCGCCTTGAGGAAATTCTGCTTGCCGTAAACGCCACAGTCGGCGGCCCTACGACAGCAGCTGCAATGGCGATTGCCAAAGGGTGGCGGGAGCTTGTTGCACCGATTATGCTGGTCGGCACACTCGGCTACTTGATCGGCAATTATGTTGGCACCTTTATGGGGAATTGGTTTTCTTCCTTATTATAAAAAGGATTTTCACACTTTCCTCAGAATACTATGTTAAGAGAAATGCTGACGAGAGAACGGAGAGATCACTGTATGTTAAAAGGACATACCATTTATATAAGACCTTTAGAAACAGAAGACGCTGAAGAGAATCTTCGGCTGCAAAGCGAAAACCGGGCATTTTTTGAACAGTTCTCCATGATTCGCGCAGACGATTACTATACGATTGAAGGGCAGAGAAAAAGGATCGTACAATATCAGCAAAGGCTGGAGAATGATCAAGAGTATCACTTCGGCATCTTCACAAATAAAGACCATACATTAATCGGGACGGTTTCCCTTTTCCAAATCATCCGCGGAGCGCTGCAATGCGCGTTTATTGGATACTTTTTAGATAAAGCCCATAACGGAAAGGGCCTTATGACAGAGGCGGTCAGACTGATTGTTGGTTATGCGTTTCACGATTTGAAGCTGCATCGCATTGAAGCCGGTATCATGCCTCGCAATCTGGGGTCCATGCGCGTATTAGAAAAAGCGGGATTTCATAAAGAGGGCATTGCCCGAAAAAACGTGAAAATCAACGGAAAATGGGAGGATCATCAAGTACTGGCGATTCTGAATCCTGATGATGAAAAATAAAAAGAAGCCGGGATATCGCCCGGCTTCTTTTTTAACGCGCAGCTACAGGCGCAATTTCTTTCAGCGCTTGTTCGAAATCACGTTCTAAATCATCTGCATGTTCGACTCCCACACTAAGACGGAGCAGGCCGTCTGTGATGCCGCGTTTTTCACGCTCTTCCTTAGGCATTGCCGCGTGAGACATCGTTGCCGGATAGGACAAAATCGATTCCACGGCGCCAAGGCTGACAGCGAAGACCGGAAGTGAGACATTCTCGACTAATTTCTTAACGGCCTTTTTGCTTTCAAGCTCAAAAGAAAGCACAGCACCTGCTCCCGTTGACTGGCCTTTATGGATTTCAGCCCCCGGATGATCAGACAGCCCCGGATAGTACACGCGTTTCACCGCCGGATGCTTCTGGAAAAATTCCGCAAGCCGCTGCGCTGTTTGGCTCGCTTTTTCTAAACGGACCTGCAATGTCTTTAAGCCGCGCAACACGAGCCAGCAATCTTGCACGCCAAGGACGGCGCCGAACGAGTTTTGCAGCTTATACAGCTCCTTCCCTAGCTCTTCATCCTTAACAGCTGCCAGACCTGACAGCACATCGCTGTGTCCGCTCAGGAATTTTGTTGCGCTGTGAAGCACAATATCCACGCCGAGATCAAGCGGACGCTGCAGTGCCGGTGTCATGAATGTATTATCCAGAAAGGTCAGACAGCCGTGTTCTTTTGCAAGCTGGACAACCGCTTTAATATCAGTAATTCCAAGTGTCGGATTTGACGGTGTCTCCATATAAATGGCCTTTGTGTTTGGCTGGATATTCCGCGCCACTTCGTTGATATCCGTCATATCAACAAACGTGTGCTCAATGCCAAAACGGGTCAAAACCTCTGTCACCATGCGGAAGGTTCCGCCGTATACATCTTCTGGCACAAGAACGTGATCACCCTGTGAGAGAAGTAAAAATGCTGTTGAGATCGCAGCCATGCCTGAACTGAAAGCAAACCCTCTCGTTCCGCCTTCCAGTGCGGCAATTGTTTCTTCGAGAGCTGTTCTTGTCGGTGTGCCAGAGCGGCTGTAATCAAATGCGCCGAATTCTTCAAATGAAGATTGGTGAAAAGTCGAGGCGTGCTGGATCGGTACACTAACCGCACCTGTTGCGCCGTCTGTTTTAAATGGATTGTGCACGAGCTGGGTTTCCAGCGTCCAATTATGATTACTCAAATGAAACAGCTCCCTCTTTGACCTGACATAACGCCTGTTTTAGGTCCTCTTCTAAATCTTCCGCATGTTCAATTCCGACTGAAAAACGCAGAAGACGGTTGCAGACCCCGTTCGCGATGCGGATTTCTTCAGGAATATCCATGTGCGTCTGTGTGGCAGGGTATGTAATAAAACTCTCCACCCCGCCGAGGCTTTCAGCAAAACAAATGGTCTTCAGTGCTTTTAAAAATGGATTCACCCACTCTTCTTTTTGCAGACGGAAGGAGAGCATGCCTCCTTTTCCCGGGTAAAGCACATCCTTGATTTCTTCTTGCTTCTCTAAAAAGGCCGCAAGCTCTTGCGCGTTCGCCTGATGCTGGCGCATTCTGAGACTGAGCGTCTTCATTCCTCTCATCAAAAGCCATGAGTCAAACGGAGGCAGGACCGCGCCAATGGCGTTTTGATGCTGAAACATTTCTTCTCCAAGCTGTTCATCCTTTACAACAACAAGGCCTGCGAGCAAATCATTATGGCCGCCTAAATATTTGGTTGCGCTGTGAATGACAATGTCGGCTCCGAGCTCAAGCGGACGCTGCAAAACCGGTGTATAAAATGTATTATCAACAATCACCAGAAGACCATGCTCTTTTGAAATCCGGGCGATCTTTTCAATGTCCGCCTCCTGCATCAGCGGATTTGTCGGCGTTTCCACAAACACCGCTTTTGTATTCGGCGTAATCTTAGAGCGTAAACAGTCCTCATCGCTAAAATCATCATAATGAAAGGTCAATCCGTATTTTTTCCATTCATTTTCAAACAGACGGTACGTGCCGCCATACAAATCCGATGAAACGATCAGTTCATCTCCGCTTTTAAACAGCGCCATAATCGTTTGGATGGCTGCCATTCCCGAACTGAAGGCAAGCCCTCTCGCTCCGTTTTCTAAGCTGGCGATCGCGTCCTCGACAAGCTGGCGCGTCGGGTTTTTCGTCCGGACATAATCAAATCCTGTAGATTCCCCGATTCCTCTGTGGCGGTACGCTGTTGATAAATAAATAGGGGGACTTACTGTTCCCGTTACTTCGTCGCTTCGGTTCCCGATTTGGGCTAATTTCGTTTCAACGTGCTGTGACATATAGCTGACACCTTCCCTTTTCAAAATAAAAACCCCTTCTTCATAAGAAGAAGGGGTTTAACGCTTCTTCTTATCTTCCAAGCATAAAAAACGCTTGCTGGATTTAGCACCTTGGCGTTCTGCACATAGCAAAACAAGCCGGTTGCTGAGGTTTCTAAGGGCCAGTCCCTCCACCTCTCACGATAAGAAATATCGATTTCAATTTTCTGATTGTTTTATATTAGCGCAATTTGCAGTTTATTTCAACACTTTTTTCTTCGGGCACCGAACTGTTTAAAGAGAGAAATTTCTAATAATTCATGGTACAATAATTTCAAACGCAAGAAAGTCTAGTGATGTCCTGGAGGAATGTATTATGGCACCGAAAAACGGCACAGTTCAAGAAAAGAAGCTCTTTTCAAAGGAGCTTAACGAGGAAATGACAGTACTCGTTTATCTGCCGTCAAACTACTCCCCTCTTTATAAATATCATCTTATTATCGCGCAGGACGGCCACGATTATTTCAGGCTGGGGAGAATCGGCAGACAAGTGGAGGAATTGCTGTCCAAAAGAGAAATAGACCGATGCATTATTATCGGTGTTCCTTACAAGGATGTAAAAGAACGCAGAAAAACCTATCATCCGGAAGGTTCTAAGTTTTCGGCATATAAAAGATTTATTGCCCACGAGCTAGTTCCTTTTGCGGACCATGAATTTCCGACGTACCAAGTCGGCTACGGGCGGACACTGATCGGTGATTCTCTCGGAGCGACCGTTTCTCTTATGACAGCGCTTGATTATCCGAATATGTTTGGTAACATCATCATGCAGTCTCCCTATGTAGATCAACATGTATTAGAAGCCGTGAAACAGTCAGACGACATCAAACACCTCTCTCTTTATCACCAAATCGGAACAAAAGAAACAGACGTCCATACGACAGACGGCAATATTTTGGACTTCACAGAACCGAATCAGGAGCTGAAAAAGCTCTTGGAGGAAAAGCTTTCCGATTATTATTTTGAGCCGTTTGACGGAGACCACAAGTGGACATACTGGCAGCCGCTCATTACGCCGGCTCTGAAAAAAATGCTCTAACATACTATATTTTCAGGAGGGACATACTATGAAATACGGAATTGTTTTATTTCCATCAAAAAAACTGCAAGATCTCGCGAACTCTTACAGAAAGCGCTATGATCCGAGCTATTCCCTGATCCCGCCTCATTTGACGCTGAGATCTTCATTTGAATTTACGGAAGAGGAAGCCGGTGAATTGGTATCACAATTGAGAGAAACCGCTAAAGAATCTCATCCGATTGTTCTCAAAATGACCAAATACAGTTCTTTTGCGCCTGTCAATAATGTCATTTACATTAAAGCAGAACCGACGGAAGAATTAAAAACACTGAATGAAAAACTTTACACCGGTGTATTAGCCGGTAATCAGGAATACAATTTTGTTCCGCATGTGACGGTCGGCCAAAACCTTTCCGA
The DNA here is from genome assembly GCF_054161355.1 of Bacillus sp. PK3-037. Lineage (NCBI taxonomy): Bacteria > Bacillati > Bacillota > Bacilli > Caryophanales > Bacillaceae > Bacillus > Bacillus sp. PK3-037. The sequence continues at coordinate 2,866,423 of NZ_CP096408.1, forward strand.
CGATGAGCATTCGGATGTTTTAGGGCAGTTAAAAATGCAGGAAGTATCACATGAAGAAATTGTTGACCGTTTTCATCTGCTATATCAATTGGAAAACGGTTCGTGGACGGTATATGAAACGTTCCTGTTAGGCGGAGGAGAATAAACGATTGGAAGCAGTTATCGCAAAAAATGAAGAACAAATGAAAGATGCATTCTATGTAAGAGAAGAAGTCTTTGTCAAAGAACAAAACGTGCCTGCTGAAGAAGAAATTGACGAACTTGAAAATGAGTCAGAGCATATCGTCGTGTATGACGGTGAAAATCCTGTCGGCGCCGGAAGATGGCGCATGAAGGACGGCTACGGCAAGTTAGAGCGAATTTGTGTATTGAAAAGCCACCGCGCAGCCGGTGTCGGCGGCATCATTATGAAAGCGCTGGAAAAAGCCGCGGCAGACGGCGGTGCTTCAGGGTTTATGTTAAATGCGCAAACACAAGCGGTGCCATTTTACAAAAAACATGGATATCGGGTGCTGTCTGAGGAGGAATTTCTTGATGCCGGCATTCCCCATTTGCAAATGATTAAGGATTAAACACCATCCGGGTCTTCTGAGATCCGGATTTTTTCGCATTTAAAAAACCGCTCTCTCATGTGAACGGTTTTTTATACATATCGATTAATAGATGTTCCTATCCCTTTTTCTCGCAATCTTTTATAAAGAGAGCGCTTACGTTTTGCCTCGTTTACTTTTCTTTCAGCAGCCGTTAGATTCTCCTGCTGCTTTTCAAGTTCCTTGTATACCCGCTGAAACGGGACATAGCTGATCTTCTCTGTTCCGGCGTAATCCTGTTTATGGCCTATTGTGCGATTGGCATATTGAGCGTATTGCTGGTTCTGAATTTGACCTGCATATATCATACGATCCCCACCCTTCTGCTGTTCTTTTCCCTTAAACTTACTTTTTGAAACACGTTTCTTTTGATATGATAGTCTTTGTCTGTAATGAACACCTTTTTATTGGGAGGACCCCTTTTTGAAATGCGCCCGACTGAATGATCGAACAATACATTTACATACATATTCGAGAGAACATTATCAATTCCTCTATGAAGAAGGAATAAAAGGGAATTTATTTTGTTCTCATTGCGGAAAGCCTGTTTTGTTAAGGCTCAACATCGCTGAACCGCCTGCATTTATTCACCGGCAGCCTGGTGATTTCCCGGCGTGTGAGGAAGCCTGCGAACCGAAACCGGTGAAAGAAGAGAGAAAAGAAGACTTTCAGGAATCCGGCGTCTTTCGTTTGCCTAAAGGAAAAGCAATATCAGCTGATCCGGCACCCGGTGTCACGGATTGGCAGACTCCAAGACATATTAAACCCGGTACACCTTTTATAAAAAGACCGGAAACACCTGATATGAGCCTTTTTCCGACTGTCGGCTTAAACACAGATCAGCTGAAAGCTGTCACGGAAACGGAAGGCCCTTTATTGGTGCTTGCCGGTGCAGGAAGCGGAAAAACACGTGTGCTGACCGCGCGCGCTGCCCACATGATCGAACACTTAGACATACCGCCGGAACATATGCTGCTTGTCACCTTTACAACAAAAGCCGTCGCGGAAATGAAAGATCGCATGGCGAAGCAGTACGGATTACAGCCGTCAAAAGTCAGAAGACTTGTCACCGGAACATTTCACAGCTTGTTTTATAAAATCCTGTATCACTATGATTCTGCCAAATGGAATGGCGAGCATTTGCTGAAAATGGAGTGGCAAAAGGAACAATATATAAAAAAAGCACTCTATGAAGAAGGCGTAGATGAGAAAGAGTTCCCCGTCGATCAGGCTTTGCAGCAAATCGGCTTCTGGAAAAACACTTATTTGCCGAATGAACGTATTCCTTTAAAGGATGAGTGGGAAAAACAAGTCTACCGCCTATACGAATATTATGAGCGCCAGAAAAAAGAACACCGCCAATTTGATTTTGATGATATGGCGTCAGCCTGCTATGAACTGTTTATAGAACGGCCTGACCTTCTGGAGCAATATCAATCTAGGTTTACGTATATTTTAATCGATGAGTTTCAGGACATTAATCCGGTTCAATATAAAATCATGCAAATGCTGGCGAGTCCGGAACAAAACCTGTGCTGTGTCGGTGACGATGATCAGTCTATCTATGCGTTTCGCGGCAGCAGCCCTTCTTTTATTCTGGATTTTCAAAAGGATTATCCCGGTGCCAAAACAATCTATTTAACAGCGAACTACCGTTCAACACATCCGATCGTTTCCAGTGCTGATATTGTCGTGAAAAAGAACAAAAACAGGTATGCCAAGATGCTGGAAGCCGCTCGTGACGACACGCAGGTCCCTGTGCTGTTTTATCCTTATGACGAAGAAGAAGAAGCGACAATGGTGGTTTCCGATATGAAAGAAAAAATTCAAAACGGCGCAAAACCTGAAGATTTTGCCGTTCTCTACCGGACAAACAGCGCCGGCCGCGCCATTTATGAAAGGCTTCATCAATCATCCATTCCGTATACCGCAGATCGCGGCGTCCAGTCCTTTTACAGCAAAAGGATCGTCCGCCAGATACTCGCATACTTGTACGCGAGCCAAAACGAGGATGATGCTGAAGCAATTAAACACTTGCTGCCTGCCTTATTTCTAAAGCAGTCTGCTTTAAACACGCTGAAGGCGCTCTCGATTACCGAGGACTGCTCCATGATCAAGGCGCTGGCCAAACTGCCAGAGCTGAAGCCGTTCCAGCTGGATAAAATCAAAAAAATCGTGCCTTTTTTCGCAAGTATCCGCACCATGAAGCCGGTGGAAGCCATTACCTTTGCCGAAGGAAAAATGGGCTTCTCCGAATACTTAAAAAAACGGGGCAACGAAGGAAATAAGCTGGAAAAAGGCTCTGATGACCTGCGTGACGTTAAGGTTGTCGCCAAAAAATTCAAAACCATCCCTGACTTTCTCGCCCATGTCGATCACATGCGGGCTGCTGAAAAAAACAAAACGGATGAAAACGGCGTGCAGCTGATGACCATTCACCGGTCAAAGGGTCTCGAATTCAAAACCGTCTATGTATTAGGCACGGTAGACGGCTCCATCCCGCATGATTTCTCACTAGAAACAGCGAGAAAGGGAGACGAAGCTCCGCTTGAGGAGGAAAGACGCCTTCTGTATGTTGCAATGACACGGGCCAAACAGCATTTATATTTATCTTGTCCCGCAAACAGGCGCGGCAAAACCGCCCACCGTTCAAGGTTTTTGTATCCTCTTTTGCAGCAAACGAAACAGCCTTTGCCCAAATAAACAGCCCGGCAGTGATACTGCCGGGTTTTTCACTGTAAAAAAGGCCCGCTGCCCAGGCCATCCGCTTATTTATTATCCAACATTTTAGAAATCGTTCCAAAATCAAGCTTTTCTTTTCCGCTTGTAATGGACTGGACAATCTTATCTTCCATTTCTTTCGGCACGCGTCTGTTTGCCAGCTGCGCCACGCGTTTAATGACGCTGCGGACTGTGTTTTCATCTTTAAAATTGGCGTTTTGAAGTGATCCTGCAAGATTCATGACATCCTGCATGTTCACGCCTGTTTTCTTTTCAATGTTCTTAAAAAATTGATTATCCATGATACGCCTCCTTTTGGCGGAGTAATACAGTATTGTATGAACGCTTTACGCATAATGTGATGATTCACAATCAAAAAATAAGTTTCTGATTTAAAAAGCAGTAAAGGGTACACAATGTAATGAAGAAGCACGGAAATCATCCGCACTTCCTCCTTCATTCATTTCTTAGTAGTTAAAAAAAGATGCACCTACGATGATGAGAAGAATGAACAGTACGACCACAAGAACGAATGTTGAACCATAACCGCCGCCTGAATATCCTCCAGCATAACCGCCGCCGTAGCAGCAGCCTCCGTAACCAAATCCCATAACTAAGCACCTCCTTTACTCTCTATACACTATGTGAGACATCATGATCGGCTTGGATATCCGCATAGGGCGTTTGCGGATTTATGATGGATCATGCTGAGCCTGCCGTTTTTTCAGTAAGTCTTCCGTCTTTTCAGCCAATTCTTCAATTTCTTGTTCAAAAGACAGGCCGGCTTCATCAAATAAAGCCAATTCCTTTTCAATATGTTTGATCGTCTTGTCATGTTTGTTTTGCTTTTGATCGTGCGGTCCATACCTGCCCTCTATGAATTTTTCAAACTCGTTCATGAGATCCCCCCCCCTCTCATGACATATGCTGAGCGAATCAGCATTGTTAAAAAAACAAAAAACCGGGCATCTCCGGTCTCTTGTCAGTGTGGCAGGCTATTGAGGTTTTTTCTTTTTACTGCCGCATCCGCAGCCTTTCTTTTTGATCTTTTTTGTTTGATACGATGAATCTGTATATGGAGTTTTTTGGGAAGGTTTGTTAAATTGGTTCACTTTGATCCCTTCCTTTCCTTATGTCATATATGCTACTTTATGCGGATACTGACGGAAAGTTGCTGGTGGGAATGCCTCATTCCTGCAGCCATTTTGATACAAGCGTTTCTATGATGCCGGCAAGGCCCGCGATCGCCAAAAGTAAAATCAGCCACTCCGCCGCTTGCGGGATCAACGCCTGGCATAAAATCAAAAAGCCGGCGCACCACACGCCTGTGCACCAATAGCAGCTCAGCAATTCACCGATAAACGCTCTCACACCCGTTCCCTTTATGACAATATACGTTTCAATGTTCCCGTCCGCATCCTTTTCCTGCTTCTCTTCATGAAACAAGCTGCGAAGCGGCGCCATAATCGTATCAAACACGAAAAGACGCGCGAGCCGGAAGACCGCAAGCGAAAGAAGGAAAAGAGACAGCCAATTGATAACCACTTGTTCACTCCTTTCATACCGTTTACATATATGCCGAGTCCCTGTAATTTATGAATTGCATCTTGTCCCCATAAAATATGGTTATTTTTCTTATTACACTTTTCACCTGAATTGCATTATATACAGTATGGATAAGAAAGGAGTGAAGGTTATGTCGATTGAAGAAAAAGTTGAATCCCTGCATCCTGCAATATTAGAGCAATTGACAAATGAATTTATTCAGCAGATTGAAATCATTGATTGCGAAAATATAATTATTGACACGACGCATATCACATCCTCACTCTCTATACAAGCGACACTCTCAGCCATGCTCTTTTTAGCCGTACAACTTGTTATAACAGATGAAGATTTGGCTGATATCATCGCAAGTGAACTCCTCTTTCTTGACAAAAGTCAAACCAAAAAAAGAACCACCATAAAAGTCATAAACAGCCGAAATATCAGAGTCACTCTTCATTCAGACCAAACAATAACCTTTATTCAAATGTTAACTCAGGTAATTGACACTTTTCTCATTACATCTGGCATCCTTTAACTCTTTCTTTTTCACAAACTACAAATCGAGGTGAAAACAAATGTCAGAAAATGAAAAACTGAAAGAAGAACTTTCAAAACTTCCAGCGATGGATCCAATGACTAAAATGCTTGTAGACAATGTTCTAAAAAAACATGGTGTTACAAAAGATAAAATGAAGAAATTATCAGATGAAGAAAAAGAAATGTTCTTGAAAATGCTCAACGATGTCAAAGAAAAAGCACAGGCTCTAGCAGATAATCAAAATAAAAATAGAACTGTTACAGAAAAAACGAACCTAAGAACCGAAAAACAAAATACCCGCAGAGAACAATTAATTCAGCAACTAAAGCAGAAACGCCAAGATAAAAAAGAACAATAAAAATAGTGATATGAACCAAGATGAATGCCCCAATCAAAATGAATCTATCTTTCATTTAATAAAAGTAAAAGAAAAGGAGGAATAAAAATGGAAAGCAGACCTTATTCATGGGTAGCATTAGATCCAGACTGTGATCACCCAAGAGAAATAAAAGAAGAGAAAAAATGCGATGGTTGCTGTAACTTAAAAGGCTTCGGTTTTAATGACGCCTTTGTAGATCAAGATGTTATTCAAGCTCACCTCAACAGACAAATCTCTGAAGAAATGATTGTGATTAGAGACTCTTGCGATGTTAATGTTCAATCAGTTGATCAACAAGCATTAACTTCAGTATTTGTTTCTATCAATGCCTTAGTTGTCATCGTTACATTGGCAGTTATTACAGATGAGACGCTTGCTGAACTGGTTGCTCAAGATTTATTACAGCTTACAGAAAGTAAACAATTGAACCGTCAAAAGATTCTTATCGACAACTCACGCTGCGTAAACGTTACTACACTCGATCAAGATGCTGCGACCCTCGTTACAGTCTTAATCAATGCCCTTGTAGCAATTTTCGGAGTTTTGATTCTCCTTTAACTTCTAAAAGCAGAGCGAAAAACGCTCTGCTTTTTCTTATTTTCCCCGCATATGATGATTATATAGACGTTCACCCACACCAAGTGAGGCACGAGTACATATGTTGTTAAGGACTAAAGTCAAATACCCTATAAAGAAGGAGCTGAAATCAATGAGCTGCGGAAAAACCCATGGCCGGCATGAGAACTGTGTATGCGATGCAGTGGAAAAGATTTTAGCAGAGCAGGAGGCAGTTGAAGAACAGTGTCCGACTGGCTGCTATACCAACCTTTTAAACCCGACGATTGCTGGAAAAGACACAATTCCGTTTCTCGTTTTTGATAAAAAAGGCGGATTGTTCTCCACATTCGGAAACGTGGGGGGATTTGTGGATGATATGCAATGCTTTGAGTCCATTTTCTTCCGCGTTGAAAAATTATGCGATTGCTGTGCAACACTTTCTATTTTACGCCCGGTCGATGTCAAAGGCGATACCTTAAGTGTTTGCCACCCTTGTGACCCAGATTTCTTCGGGCTCGAAAAAACAGATTTTTGCATTGAAGTGGATCTCGGATGCTTCTGTGCGATTCAATGTCTGTCACCGGAATTAGTTGACAGAACTTCGCCTCATAAGGATAAAAAGCATCATCACAATGGATAAACACTTGTAAAGAGGAATCCCCTTCCAAGCTTCTATTACAGGTGCAAATCATTCAGCTGCTTCGAAAGTGAGGCAGCTGACTCTCCATCATTTCGCCAGTCTCAAAATTACAAGGCAGGAGGGATAATATGAGCCAGAAAACATCAAGCTGCGTGCGTGAAGCGGTAGAACAAATTGAAGATCTGCAAAACGCGGTTGAAGAGGATTGCCCGGCCGGCTGCCACTCCAAGCTTTTGTCTGTAAGCCATTCATTAGGCGATACAGTGCCTTTTGCAATATTTACATCAAAATCAAAGCCTTTAGTCGCCTTCGGTAATGTCGGCGAGCTGGATAACGGACCTTGCTTTAATACAGTATTTTTTAGAGTGGAAAAAGTTCATGGCAGCTGCGCAACGCTATCCTTATTAATCGCTTTTGACGAACACAAACACATTTTGGACTTCACCGATAAAGATACGATTTGTGAAGTGTTCCGACTTGAAAAAACGCACTACTGCATTGAAGTGGATTTAGACTGCTTCTGCGCGATTAATTGCTTAAATCCACGTTTAATCAATCGAACACATCATCATTCATGATAAGGCGGAAAAGCTTGCAGATTTGCAGGCTTTTTCTATGTAAAAAAGCTGCCGGAACGATCTGCCGGCAGCTTTTTGCTTTCATTAAAAACCTAACGGGTGCAGAGATGTGATATCATCAATCGCCAGCTCAGTCGGAGCGCCGTTTCCGGTCGTCCGAAGCAGAACGGAATCATTTCTTCTTCCGACAATCACGCCTCTGTACGTTTTCCCATTGGCTTCAATCAGACAAAGCGCTCTCGGCATGTTATGCGGCAGTTTTGTTAAAAAGTCGATTTTTTCATGGATGGACATCTTGCTCATCGGTTTTTTCACTTTTCTGGCCGGCGGTGTCTTTTCTTCAGCTTTAGCTGCATTATGCACGGCCTCCGGTTCCTTTTCAGGCTTACGGGCTTCAGGTGCAGGCTCTTCCTTTTTTTCCGCTTCCTGAGGTTGCTGTTTGGCGGTGTCTTCAATTGCCTGCGGCACTTCTAACGGTTCCTGCTGCTTTTTCTGGTTCTCCGGCTCTCTCGCCTCTTGTTTATGCTGACTCACTTGTTCCTCTGCCTGTTTTTTCTCTGTTTGCTGAGCATCTTTTGCCTGAATGTCTTCCCGCTCTTTTTCCTCTGTTTCAATTGCACCTTTTACCTGAATGTCTTCCCGCTCTTTTTCATGGTAAACCGGCTGTTCCTCTGCTTTTGGCGGAGCCGGTTTGGCTTTTCTTTTAATGACGATCTCCTGCATGGACGAGCGTGTTTCCATATAATCCGGCTGAACAATATACATGAGCGGTTTTTTATCCGCGTTTCTTTTCTTATTAGACATCTTCATCCCTCCGATTCTGTCATATTCTATCTATATGACAGAATGCTGAAAATCAGAAGAAATAAAAAAGCAATCCCTATTTGGGATTGCTTGATGGTGAATCTGCTTAGCGGGCAGTGATATGGAAACCTGAATCAACATGAAGATTTTCACCTGTGATGCCTCGGGACATATCGCTAAATAAAAATGCAGCTGTATCTCCCACCTCTTCAGGTGTAGTCGTGCGGCGTAGCGGCGCACGCTCTTCGATGTCTTTTAAGATGGAGTTGAAGTCACTGATGCCTTTAGCAGACAATGTTCTGATCGGACCGGCAGAAATGCTGTTAACGCGGATATTTTCTTTTCCTAAGTCAGCAGCTAAGTACTTCACACTTGCGTCAAGAGAAGCTTTCGCTACACCCATCACGTTGTAGTTCGGCATAACGAGCTCTCCGCCAAGGTAAGTCAGCGTTACGATGCTTCCGCCTTCAGTCATCATCGGACGCGCCGCTTTTGCGACAGCAGTCAGTGAGTATGAGCTGATGTTGTGAGCTAGAAGGAAGCCTTCACGATTTGTGTTTAAGTATTCGCCGACAAGCTCTTCTTTGTTGGCAAACGCGATACAATGCGCGATACCGTGGATCACACCGACCTGCTCCTTAATGCTTGCGAAACAAGTTTCGATTTCCGCGTCGTTTGTCACGTCGCAAGGAAGGATAATGGAATCGTTCCGCTCTAAAGTTCCAGCGAGTTCATGAACAGATTTCTCCAGACGTTCACCTGCATATGTGAAAATCAATCGTGCGCCCGCTTCATGTAAAGAGCGCGCAATTCCCCAAGCGATACTGCGTTTGTTTGCTACTCCCATAACAACAATGTTGCGGCCTTCAAGTGAAAAATTCATATGTATAAAGCCTCCTATATTTGTTAAAGACATAGTATTAGTACCTGATCTTAATACCTATCATATCATAACCTTGTCCAGATGAAAAGCGCATACCAAAGTCAAACATAAAAGAGACCACCATAAGCAGGTGGTCTCATCGGTTTATTTTTATACTGTTTCGTTTAAAAGCGAAATGATTTGTCGGTCCGTGGCCCGATCCGATGGCGAGCGTATTTTCCACAGCTTCGCGGACAAAGTTGGCAGCAACCTCGAATGCCTGATGGATGCTGTCTCCTTTAGCGGTTTGAGCTGTTAAAGCCGCAGCAAAGGTGCAGCCTGTGCCATGCGTATGCTTCGTATCGATATAAGGATGGCTGATTTGCATAAACATGTTTCCATCAAAAAGAAGGTCAGTAATGTGATTGTCCTCAGGCTGGTGCCCGCCTTTGATAATCACATTCTGCGCACCCATCTTTACGAGCTGCTCCGCTGCTTTTTTTCGTTCATCCAGCGAGCGGATCGTCATTCCTGTCAGCGTTTCTGCTTCCGGCACATTCGGCGTAATCGCGTAGCTTCTTGGAATCAGCAGCTCCTTCAGCGTAGCAATTGATTCATCGCGAAGCAAGGACGCCCCGCCCTTCGCGATCATAACCGGATCAACGATTACCCGGCTTAATTCGTATTGATCAATTTTTCTTGCCACTTCTTCAATCATTTCCGCATTCCAAAGCATTCCTGTTTTTACGGCGTCCGGTCTCAAATCCTCCGCCACAGCGTCAATTTGCTCTCTCAATGCCTCTGCAGTCAGCGGGTACACCCCGTGGACGCCAAGTGTATTTTGAGCAGTTACCGCCGTGATGGCAGACATTCCGAATACACCAAGCTCCTGAAAGGTTTTAATATCTGCCTGTATCCCCGCGCCGCCGCCTGAGTCAGAGCCGGCGATCGTCAAGGCTTTATATATACTCATCACACTACACTCCTTTTATTACCCAATCCATTTATGATAGATGGATTTGGCCCGGGCAATATCATTCGTTCCATGGATCAATGCTCTGCCGTCCCGGAACAGCACCATTTTCATATCATCCGAGCGGCAGGAAATTAAATACGGATTTGCTGCTACTTCCAGCCCCGCCTGCCTCAGCTGCCTCGCCATCACGTCAAGATCTGCTTCTTTTGTGAAAGAGGATCTGATTTGCACCGTGTTTCTGCCGCACAATACTGCTGCTTTCGTTTGATTTTCATATGATAAAAACGGAAAATCCTTTGTGCCGCAGCTTGGACACGAGTCATCTTTAAGTCCCGCTGCTCTTACCTCTGACCGCTCATTTTTCCACAGGTCAAAGGAGCGCAGAACAGGCTCGCATTCCTCTCCCGTCAGCAGTTTCAGGGCGTCTGTCACCTGAAGGACAGCAACCTGCAGAACAGCCGGGCTGATAATGCCGGCTGTATCGCATGTCGCACCGCCAATCGGAAGAGTATCGAGTAAACAATGAAGACAGGGTGTTACTCCCGGCAATACAGTAAACGTGAGACCGTAGCTCCCCACACAAGCGCCGTAAAGAAACGGAATGCCTTCTTTCACCGCAGCATCGTTAACAATGAGCCGGGTTTCAAAATTATCGGCGGCATCTACAATGATTGATGCGCCGCGAATCAGCTCGGATACGTTTTCTGCTGTGACATCCATGACAAGTCCGGTCACACCCACATCACTGTTAATGGAACGAAGACGCTGCTCAGCAGCTGCTGCTTTCGGCATTTCCTTTTTGACATCATTTTCTGTATAAAGCTGCTGGCGCTGCAGATTGCTCCATTCGACGTAATCTCTATCGGCGATTTTCACCGATCCGACTCCCGCTCTCACCAGCATCTCTGCGCTGGCTGTTCCCAGTGCGCCGGCGCCGATGATCACAACGCGCGCCTCTCTCAGTTTCTTCTGGCCTTCGCGGCCGATTGGAGCAAACAGCTCCTGTCTGGAATACCTGTCCGTCATACAGGAAGACCTTCTCCCGGACTGCTTGCCGTCCCATATGACTTGGCTGGAATACGGCCTGCTTCATAAGATAGACGGCCTGCTTCTACCGCGAGCTTCATGGCGTGTGCCATTTTCACCGGATCGTTCGCGCCTGATACGGCCGTATTCAGCAGTACGCCGTCCGCTCCAAGCTCCATTGCATATGCCGCATCTTTTGGCGATCCGATTCCGGCATCCACAATGACCGGCACTTTCGCCTGTTCAATGATAAATGACAGATTCAGAGGATTTAAAATCCCCTGTCCCGATCCAATCGGAGAAGCCCCCGGCATAATGGCATGAACACCAAGCTCTTCAAGCTTTCTCGCCAGCACCACATCATCCGAGGTGTACGGCAGCACAATGAACCCTTCTTCAAGAAGCTGTTCAGACGCTTTTAACGTTTCCACAGGATCGGGCAGCAAGGAGCGGCTGCACCCGATGACTTCGACTTTAATCATGTCACAAAGCCCGGATGCTTTCGCAAGCCGTGCAATTCGAACTGCTTCTTCCGCCGTGCTGGCGCCTGCTGTGTTTGGCAGAAGCGTATATTGGGATAAATCAAGCTGCTCCAGAAAATTAGGCTGAGACGCTTCAAAGATATTCATTCTGCGCACAGCAAATGTTAAAATATCAGACTCTGAAACAGCCACCGCTTCCTTTTGAACGTCAAAGGATGGATATTTTCCCGTGCCCAGCAGCAGCCTTGATTGAAATTGTTTCCCGCCAATTGTTAACATTCTCATCCGCCTCCTACAAAATGGACAATTTCAATGACATCACGATCAGAAAGCTCTACCTCGTGATATTGTTCTTTGCCGATAATTTCATTATTTCTTTCAACGATCACGATTTTATTTTCAAGCTGATAAGACGCAAGCAGATCCTGAATCGTACCTGTGTCTCTATCCCACTCAACTAGTTTACCGTTCAGCTGAAGCATCATATCTGAACCGCCTCCTTGCGATCAATTCGAAAGGCGTGCAGCCAGTCTGTCTTGACCTCTTTATTCATCATGAGATCACCGATTAAAGCACCCGTTGCAGGAGCAAGCAGAATCCCGTTTCTGAAATGGCCCGCCGCAAATAAAATGCGGCTGTCCTCAGGGTGTCTTCCAATGTATGGTTTTCCGTCCTTTGTCCCCGGACGCAGTCCCGCCCAAAAACGATCAACCTTCATATTCTGAATCGCCGGCAGCATCGTTTTCGCTTTTTCCATAACCGACTGAAGTCCGCCAAGATCCGGCTTATCGCTCCAATCACCAGGTTTCATCGTCGCGCCGACAACCAGTCTGCCGCTTTTTCTCGGTACAATATAGCAATGATCATGATAAAGTGTTTTTGTCAGCGGAATATCATCATTCCAAACAGACAGGCACTCTCCTTTTACAGGAAAAAATAACTGGTTCAACCCGAGCTGTTTAAAAAACATCCCGCTCCAGACCCCGCTGGCAATCACGACATGGTCCGCATGCACGTCACCGGACGCTGTTTTGACCAAAATGGATTCACCGCCACGCGTCACATCGAGAACGGGAGTATGCTCAAAAATTTCCGTACCAAGCGCTTTAGCCGATTTAGCGTATGCCTTGCATACAAAATAAGGCTCAACATGAACATCGTCCTGAATAAAGCTCGCCCCGTAAATCTCACCGGCCGTATACGGCTCTTTTTCCAGCACTTCTTCTTTTGTATGCCAGCTGACAGAATCCAAATCGTCCATCCGTCTCAGGCGTGACACGTCTTCTTCGGAGAATGCAAGCTTAAACATACCGCCATCATGCCTTCTGATATCAATGCCGGATAATGCAAACAGCTCCTCTCCAAGACTCTGATACAAACGCTGACTGTGCATGGCGAAATCAAAAAACGCATCCCGCTCCTCGCACTCGGCATGGGCGCCAAGCATCCCTGCCGCGGAGCTTGTTGTTCTGCCGCCGATTGTTCCGCTTTCAAGCAATGAGGTGTTTTTCTTTTCTTTTGCCAACTGATAAGCTATCGCGGAACCAATAATTCCGCCTCCAATGACAACTGCATCATAATGCCTTTTCATACTGAATCTCCTTTAGCTTGCGGGAATATCGTCTGGCAGCTTCCAAAGGATCATCGGAAGAAAAAATTCCGGACATGACAGCGATACCGTCTGAACCTGCTTGTTTCACTTCTCTTAATCTGGCAGGTGTCATTCCGCCAATTGCAATAACCGGAATCGAGATCCTCTGTTTGATTTCTGAAAGCAAAGACACGCCTCTGCCCTCAAAGCCTTGTTTGCAATCCGTTTCATACACATGGCCGAACAAAACATAATCAGCGTCTTCCTTTTCTGCCTGAAGCGCTTCCTCCAGTGAATGCACCGATCGCCCAATGTGCAGGTGAGGAAATCTGGCTCTTACTTGTTTCGGCGAAAAGCTGCTGCTCGGCAGCTGAACGCGATGAATATTTGAAAAAAGCGCAATATCAACCCGGCCATTCATCACCAGCTTTTGCTTATCAACACCGCCTTCAGAAATAAGCTCCAGCAGTTTCAAAATGTCAGCCGCCGATTTAGACCGTTCACGAATATGGATGAAATCAACCTCATCCTGAATGGCTATAATTGATCTCGCTAGATCTTTAACCGGCTTGCGGTCATCAGTTATGGCGTGCAGCTCCAAGCCCTTCCACCTCTTTTACGCCGCTGTCTGACCAGCCTTCTTTTCGATAAGCCATACCCCAGAACTGATATTCATAATAGCTCGAAATAACGAAATTCTCTTTCATCTTGGCGCGCACTTCCTCCGTGCTGTTTTCCGCCAGCTCATCCAGGCGGTTAATTTGTTCTTCCACCTGCTGTCTGAACCAGTCACCGCCGTATGTGCTAATCCACTTCTGGTAAATCGGATGCCCCGGATCACATGTCAGCAATTTCTCACCAACCTCATAATAAAGCCAATAGCACGGGAGAAGAGCTGCCAAGATTTCTGCAAAGTTCCCGCTCAAAACCGAACGGTACATATGGGATGTATAGGAGTAAGCGGTAGGAGATGGCTTAAATGACTTCCGTTCTTCCTCACTGATTTCCAAAAGCTCCGTAAACTCGCGATGAAGCGCCATCTCCGCTTCATATGTACCTTGAGCATGGCTGGCCATACGTCCCGTTGTATAAAGGTCCTTCGCATAAGCGGCTCCGAACGATTGCACCTTTGCAAAATGAGTTAAATAGTAAGAATCCTGAAGCACGTAATATTTAAAGCGGTCGATCGGTAGGGTTCCGTCACCGATCCCCTGAACAAATGGATGGACAAAGCTGCCTTCCCACCATTCTGCGGCTGCACTGCGGCATTCTTCTGAAAACTTCACACGTCATTCCCCCTGTCTGATAATAAAAAAACCACTTTCCCGCAAGGAAAAGTGGTTTGGAATTGGCATAGTTATATAACACAAATACCGCTCCACTTCCCTACGCAGGTCTGAACCTGTTCAAGTTATGAGGGTCTAAAAGTCACACTTTTATCTCAGCCCTTATAAAGGACACCCCTAGTGGTTTTACGAATACATATTGAATTGTTCTGCACCTCTATATTAACACGAATCCTTATTTGGTCAAGATATTATCCTTCCAATGTTTTCTTAAGATCCGTTACGTACCCGCGTGATCCGGTGACAATTAAGCGGTCTCCGATTTTCAGTCTTGTATCGCCGTGAGGAACGATGCTGTCCACACCCCGGAAAATCCTGACAAAAATCACGTCGCCTGTTAAAGGGAATTCACGGAGAATCACGCCATCGTATTTGCTGTTTTCCATATTAATTTGATACAGCGAAGACTCCTGGTTCGTAAGCAGTTTCATGACGCCAGGCGCTTCTATCAGCGCGCGAAGCAGCGTTTTGGTCGACAGCAAGATGGAAAAGATGCTGATGCCCTGCTCTTTCAATTTCGCTTCGTTCTCCGGTGATCCGGTGCTGGCAATGACTCTTTCTGTTCCTTTTTCTTTGGCGTATAGTGCGATGTCCGTATTCATGTCTTCATCCCCTGTCGCCACCACAAGGATTTCTGTATCAAATATACCGAGCGATTCAAGGGTTTGATGCTCATAATCAGAAATCGTTTCGACGGAAAATACTGAGTCTGACAGCTTTTCCTCAGCGTTTTCTTGATAAACGTGCACGACACGCACTTCATACTCGTTCTCAGGCAATTCAAGTGTCACAGGCAGTGTCATTTGATTAGCGCCGATAAATGTGATCTTCTTTTTCTCCTCCGGCTGCTCCTGTTTTTTGTACAGCTTTTTAAAACCGACCGGCGTAAAAATACTTGCAATAACCGCCACCAGCGTAAGCGCTCCTGACATATTCGCGCTGATGACATGAAGCTGCTGGCCGATTGTCGCGGCTGCAATCACAAGAGAAAGCGTTGATGTCAGCAGGAAACCAGACGCCAATATCGTGCGGTTATCATACCATTTCTTCAAGTACAGGACAGGAAGAATTTTGCTTACTAGCAGCGCCATAAGCAGCAGCGGAATCATCACTAAAATTTTCGGGTCCTGAAAAAGTGTCCAAATATCCAATTTTACACCGACCATCACAAAGAAAATCGGTATTAAGAACCCGTAGCCGAAGGAATCAAGCTGCTGAACCAGTTCCTTGTTCGGCGAGAGCAAGGAAACAAGCACGCCCGCTAAGAAAGCGCCGAGAATATTTTCTGCCCCCAGTGATTCAGACAGAGCCACCAGTACGATAATTAAGGTGAAAATAGCACGAGTACCGATCTGGATCGTCCCTTTTGACATGGACTGAACAAAAGAACGGTGTTTAAAGATCCGACCGAAGAAGTAGAGCACTACTCCGGCTGCGAACAGGATCATCAAGAGCCACATGTTTCCGCTGTCCTCTCCGTATAAAGAAGAAAAAACAGCAAGAAGAATCATAGTGACCAAGTCAGCAATCACAGCAACAAGCAGGATGATCTGCCCGATGTTTGAATCCATGATCCGTTCTTCCTTTAAGGTTGGAACAACAACACCTAACGAAATCGTAGAAATAATAAGCGTCATTAAAAAAGCATTTTGGATAAATCCAGCCAATACGAACCCATAGGACAGCAGCAATGATAAAATAAAAATACCGATAAAAATAATGGATGCTGTGGCAAATGTATTGGGTGCTTCCTTGCCGTTTTGCAGAAACTGTTTTTTCTTTCCTCTCTCAAAGGAAGAAAAATCAATTTCAAGCCCGCTTAAAAACATTAAAAAGATAAATCCCAGCATAGAGAGCGTCTGAAGCCAAGTATCACCCTCCACAACTAAATTAAGACCGCTTTTTCCTATAATCAATCCCATAATAATTTCAGCAACTACAACAGGGATGCTGAGTTTAAACCGATGCAAAAGGATGGGAGTTAAAAATGCAACGATAAGTACGACAACTAATGATGCGACAGATGTATGCGCCATAATCTGAACCTCCTTTTTAAAAAAACATAACGCGATTTTAACAAGGGTGATGATAAAAAATAAAGTAATAAGGTCTCATTTTTTTTAGAAAATGATTCTTCTATAATTTGCACATAAAAGCTGGTGATGACTCACAGCAATTTGCTTCATAATAAATAAAATCATGAGTAAGGAGGATGCTGCATGGCTTACTACGATATTATCAGCGATATTCATGGCTGCTACGATGAAATGACAACCCTGATAGAAAAACTTGGATACACAATAAAAAATGGATTGCCTGTACATGATGAAGGCAGGGTGCTTGTTTTTGCCGGGGATTTGACAGACCGAGGCCCTAAATCAATTGAAGTCATCCGCTTTGTAGCCGGCGCTTATGAACAAGGAGCCGTGCGTTATGTCCCGGGAAATCATTGCAACAAGCTGTACCGCTACTTAAAAGGAAATCCCGTTAAAGTGATGCACGGTCTTGAAACAACTGCGGCAGAGCTTAAAGCACTTTCTGAAGAAGAAAGAAGAAAAGTCAGCGAACAATTTATGAAGCTTTATGAAACTGCGCCGCTTTACGACATCTTACATAATGGAGAATTGGTTGTCGCCCATGCTGGCATAAAGGCTGACGATATCGGCAAAAACACAAGGAGAGTAAAGGACTTTGTGCTTTACGGCGATGTGACGGGTGAAACGTATCCGGACGGCAGACCCGTCAGGAGGGATTGGGCCGCCGCCTATAACGGGAAAGTATGGGTTGTATACGGACACACACCTGTTAAAGAGCCCCGCATCATAAATCGCACCATTAACATTGATACGGGCTGTGTGTTTGGGAATGAACTGACGGCCTTCCGTTTTCCCGAACTGGAGACAGTCTCCGTTCCAAGCTCTATGCCCTATGACGAATCTAGATTTCGTCCCATATAAAAAAGGAGAGAATCGTTTTAATGATTCTCTCCTTCAACTAATTCTTGCATATCGTGCGGCAGAGCCGCATGAAACGTCATTTTCTCCTGCGTCAGCGGGTGGATAAACGACAGCTGCTCACTGTGCAGCGCCTGCCTGTCAATCTTTTGTCTCGTGCCGCCGTACAACGTATCGCCGCACAGCGGGTGTCCGAGATAGCTCATATGGACGCGAATCTGGTGGGTCCGCCCTGTCTCAAGCTGCAATGCCACCGAGGTTAAGTCGTCTGTTATACGTGTGACACGAAAGTGAGTAACAGCCTTCTGACCGCCCGGTGTCACCATCCGTTCAATGATACTGTCAGGATGTCTGCCAATCGGGGCGTCTATCTTTCCCTCTGTCTCTGTCATTCGTCCATGCACAACCGCAACATATCTGCGTTTCACAAGGCCGTTTTTTTGCGCCGACGATAAAATGGAGTGGGCAAAGCGATGCTTGGCAATCAGCATGACACCTGACGTATCCCGGTCTAGCCGGGTGACAAGATGAACCGTGGCCCGCACTCCGTTTTTTTGGTAGTGATGGATGATGCCATTTGCGATGCTTCCCGCCGGGTGCTCTCGCGACGGAATAGATGACACATACGGCTGTTTGTTTATCACAAGCACGTGTTCATCCTCATACAGAATATCGAGCGGAACAGGCTCGGCCAAAAGCGTCTCGCTCACCTGTTCCTCAGGAAACTTTACAACAAGAAGGTCTCCCTCTCTCAATACGTATTTAACAGTCACATGTTTACCGTTAATGAGAAGATCTCCTCCGCTAAACTTGATGTCGGTCAACAGACGTTTAGAAATCCCCAGCTCGCCCGCATATTCCTTTAAGGTCATTCCGTCTTCAGCGGAAGCGATGTTCTTTTCAATAATAAATTGCTCCACGATACGTCCTCTTTCTACTCACCTTTTCCGATAAATGAATCCTGTACTCTTTTCCAAAACGGAAACGGACGGAATCTTGCAAATCTTACATTTTCGGATGCAACCTGGCAGCGGATGGACTTTACATCCTTATGTAGCAGGGTTAAATGGTCAATTGTTACTTGAAAGTCAACTTCGTTTCTCGGTTTAATCATGCAATCATGATGGGAAGGGAGAAGGAGCGGTGATCCGACCGTCCGGAATACGCGGTTATTGATAGATGCCATTTCCGCAAGCTGAATCGCTCTGATGGATGGGTGGATAATCGCTCCGCCCAGCGCTTTATTATAGGCTGTGCTCCCGGAAGGCGTGGACAGGCAAAGACCGTCGCCTCGGAACGTTTCAAAGAGCTGCCCTTTGATTTCTACATCCGCCACAAGGCTTCCTTCTATGCTTTTAATCGTACATTCATTTAACGCCAAATATCTTTCCTCTCGCTCATTTTCATGGTAGGTCACGATCACTTCAAGGAGCGGATATTCCACAGTATGATACGGTGTTTTCGCAATTGCGAGCACAAGTTTTTCAATTTCATGAGGAACCCAGTCCGCATAAAACCCAAGATGACCCGTGTGAACGCCGACAAAAGCTGTTTTATCTAACCTGTCGCTGTATCTGTGAAAAGCGTATAAAAGCGTCCCGTCGCCCCCGACTGAAATGACGATTTCCGGTTCATTTTCATCCAGTTCCATGTCAAAATCCAATAAATACGCCTGTATTTTGCTTTTCAGCGTATCAGAAACATTATCTCCTTTTGACGATACGGCAAATTTCATGCTTTTTCTTCCCCTTTACCTATTGATGCTCGCTTCCTTTTTTCTTTCTAGAAAAGGCAGCTTGAGCTTCCTGTATTTCACCCTTGATCTCCGACATCTCTTCATCAAGCCGCGAAGCCGCTTCAGAAGCGCGCTGAAGCCTCAGTTTTACTTTTTCAGGAATGTTTCCGCTGTATTTATAATTTAATGAATGCTCAATGGTCGCCCAAAAATTCATCGCCAGCGTACGGATCTGTATTTCAACAAGAACATGTTTCTCTCCGGATATCGTCTGCAAAGGATACATCACGACAAGGTGATATGACCGATACCCGCTCTCTTTATGTTCTGCAATATAATCTCTCTGATCCACAACGGTGAAATCTTTTCGGGCAAACAGCATTTCCTTTACAAATTGGATGTCATCGACAAATTGGCACATGATCCTAAGGCCTGCGATATCCTGCATGGTTTCAATTTCATGTAACGGTATGCTTTTCCGTCTGGCTTTTTCGAGTATACTCGCCACAGGCTTGACGCGTCCTGTCACAAACTCAATCGGTGAATGGTCATCCTCATATTCATAAAGCGTGCGGATCCCCTTGAGCTTCACTTTTAATTCTTCAACAGCCTGGCGGTACGGCACTAAAAAACGCTCCCATTGCTTGTCATCCATCATACATCCCCCAATTCAGCACCAGTTTCTATAGAAATACGCGTTTCACTTTTTCTTCCATTTCTTCTCCGTAGTTCGCATTATCTTTAATATTTTCTAAAAGATACTCCAGCTCCTCATAGAGGCCTGACAGTTCAATGCTTTCCTTCCCTGCCTCTAAAACAATCGGTTTTCTTTGATCATGGGCCTGCTTCAGTTCAGGCCATATATGTTCCTTTATCATGACATATTCAAAAGAATCAGCTAATTCAAGTATGTATACAAAAGCAATGTTGTCAGAATCAACAAGCATTTGACCTGACGGCTTGCGCTCTGCTTCGTTTCCTTCTGTTTCACAGGTAAGGCGAAGCTCATCATCCGATAGTGTTGCATGTAAGATTTCGATTCTGTTTTGCATAATGCTCTCCTTTATAAACAAAGTACAGATTCATTTTATCATATCAAGCTCGATATTGATAAACCAAACATCTAAAGAGATAATAGTAAAAATGAGATTTACAGAGCTGAAAGGAAGACAATCATGAGCCAAGAAATTGAAATTGAATTTAAAAATCTGCTGACAAAACATGAATTTGAAAACATAGCTGCAGCACTGCACTTGACAGAAAAAGAATTTACAAATCAAGAGAATCACTATTTTGACACAAACAGCTTCGCACTGAAACAAAAACTTGCGGCGCTTCGAATCCGCAAGAAAAATGGCGAGTATGTGCTGACCTTAAAAGAACCCGCTGAAGTCGGACTTCTGGAAACCCACCAGAAACTTTCCGGCGTATCTGACTTTACACGTTTCACGATTCCGAAAGGCCCTGTCGAGGACCAGCTGAAGAAGCTTCATATCGATACAGACGCGATTCATTATTTTGGATCTTTAGCAACAAATCGTGCAGAAAAAGAAACAGAAAAAGGTTTAATAGTTTTAGATCACAGCCGATATTTAAATAAAGAGGATTATGAAATCGAATTTGAGGCGGCTGACTGGAATGAAGGCAAACTGGCCTTTGAAAAGCTGCTTCACCAATTCAGTATTCCTCTGCGCGAAACCAAAAATAAAATTCAGCGTTTTTATGAAGAAAAACGAAAGTCTATATAAGGTGGAATGACATAGTGAACGTAACGAATTGGGCGGCTCTCCTTCAGCTTCAGGCATTACAGTCTATATCAAATGCAAGCAGCACGGGCAGTCAGAGCGCCGAAAGCCCGCTTTCAAGCTTCAGCTCCTTGCTCAGCCAATATACAAATGGACTGTCCCAGCAAACAACAACGCCAGCAGCATCTTCAAGCCCGCTCAGCCAGCTGAACAGCGTTTACGGGACATCGCCGTCACTGCTTTCAGCTTACGGGCTTACCTCCTATTCAAACGGCAATGTCGGCCAAATGACAAAAGCGAGTGAAAGCACTGAAACAGCCGCTGTTGATATCTCCTCAAACAAACAAGAGGGTAAAAACATCAGTTCGGGTGACTTCTCAATCGACAGCGCTATAAAAAAAGCCTCTGACAAATACGGAGTCGATGAAAAATTAATCCGCGCTGTCATCAAACAGGAATCAGGCTTTAATGCAAAAGCCGTCAGCGGTGCAGGCGCAATGGGTTTAATGCAGCTGATGCCGTCAACAGCAACCTCACTTGGCGTTTCCAATCCGCTTAATCCGCAGCAAAACGTTGAGGGCGGAACGAAGTATTTAAAACAAATGCTGGATAAATATGATGGCAATGTATCCATGGCGTTAGCAGCTTATAACGCCGGACCGGGAAACGTTGATCGATACGGAGGCATTCCGCCTTTCAGAGAAACTCAAAACTACGTAAAAAAAATAACAGCAACCTATTACGCGTAACCGGAGCGGCTCTTGCCCTCCGGTTTTTTTGCGGAGTGAAATCTTACACATTCATGATTTGTATGTGATATGATATGAAATACAAACCCGGCTCTAAAGCCGAACCCTGTCTTCAAGCACATAAAAGGCAGTTTGTTTGTAGAAATGATGCCTTGTTGCTAAAATAAATCATAGATGAATTGAAATAAATACAGAAAATAACTTTTTGCAATAGGAATTATGATTCCTATTAGCCATATTTAAAGGAGTAGTCAACATGGGACAATCGTTTAACGCACCTTATGAAGCGATTGGAGAAGAACTTCTATCGCAACTTGTTGATACTTTTTATGAGCGTGTCGCGTCTCATCCTTTGCTTAAGCCCATATTTCCGAGCGATTTAACAGAAACGGCCAGGAAACAAAAGCAATTTTTGACACAGTATTTAGGCGGGCCTCCCCTTTATACTGAGGAACACGGCCATCCCATGCTCAGGGCAAGACATCTTCCCTTTCCAATTACAAACGAGAGGGCCGATGCGTGGCTCAGCTGTATGAAAGACGCAATGGACCATGTAGGACTAGAGGGCGATATTCGTGAATTTTTGTTTGGCCGGCTGGAGTTGACAGCAAGGCATATGGTGAATCAAACAGAAGCGGAGGATCGATCATATTGACAAACTATCAGCATGAGCAATACTTCGCCCATTGCCACGGCCATCCAAAAAAACCGCTGGAAATCTACATGTTTGTTGACCCTTTATGTCCCGAATGCTGGTCCTTAGAGCCTGTCATAAAAAAAATGAAAATCAGATACGGACGTTTTTTCACCTTACGCATCATCGCATCCGCAAGCCTTACAGCGTTAAATAAGAAACGCAAAAAGCATCTTCTGGCAGAAGCCTGGGAAAAGATCGCTAGCCGTTCCGGTATGCCGTGTGACGGCAGTGTATGGTTTGAGCAAGGTCAGCCGCTCTCTTCTCCATATATGGCCGCTCTCGCATTTAAGGCAGCCGAACTTCAAGGAAGAAGAGCCGGTATGCAATTTCTTCGGAATATGCAAGAGAGTCTGTTCGTTTCGAAGAAGAATATTACGGATGAAAACGTGCTTTTGGAAATAGCGTCAAAAACAAGCCTAGATCTCGAGGAATTTCAAAAAGACCTTCACTCCCAAAGCGCGGTAAAGGCGCTTCAATGTGACATGAAAATCGCGGCTGAGATGGATGTTACAGCCACTCCGACGCTGACGTTTTTTAATACGCAGCATGAAGACGAAGGACTTAAGGTCCCCGGCAGCTATTCATATCATGTATATGAAGAAATCTTATTTGAGATGCTTGGCGACGAGCCGAAGCCGTCGGAAACACCGCCTCTGGAATGTTTTATTGAATATTTCCGTTTCGTTGCCTCTAAGGAAATCGCTCTTGTATATGATTTGAGTCTTGAAGAGGTAGAAAAGGAAATGAAAAAATTGGCGTTTGCTAAAAAGGTTGCCAAAGTAGAGGCCAAGCATGGAATGTTTTGGCAGTCCCTCACCAGCAGTTCTGATGAATACCAATCATGTGAAAAATAGCCGCAGGCGTGTATATGCTTGAGGCTGTTTTTTTGTGTAATAATCAAACATACGTTCTGCACAAAGCACTAAAGAAACCGCGCCGGGATAAGCGCGGTTTCATATGTCTTAACGACAACAAAGGGGATGGGAGAAATTTTTCACGGTCAAACAAAGGGGTAATGTTTGTTTGTGATCAATTTCACATCCTTATCATATCAAAAGTTGTCGACTGTTGACAACCATTAAACTTAATGTTCATATTTTTGTCACAAAACATAACTGACAGATTTCATTCATATGCTTGTAAGGAACAAGGACGAGGAGGATCGCCATGATGTTTAATGTAATCTCAATTGTGTGCATTGTTGTTTTTTTCTGTTTAAATTTATTAGCTATGATGCATATGCTGCCTCTTTACATTACATCCCCTCTGCTGTTTCTCTCTATTCTGTTTACCTTGTACCGCCTGAACCATCGGAAAACCTTTAAAGGATTTTAAAAAGCCTGTGCATCATTTATGCACAGGCAATTTTTTTAAGACTGCTTTACTTTTAACAGCAGTTCTTCCATCTCATCAAGCTTTTCCTCAAACATTTTGCACGCAGCTTCAATCGGTTCTGGAGACGTCATATCAACGCCCGCTTTTTTCAGGATGTCGATCGGATATTGTGAGCTGCCCGCTTTCAGGAAGTCAATATAGCGGTCAACCGCAGGCTTGCCTTCCTTCAAAATTTGGCTACTTAACGCCTGGGCCGCACTGTACCCTGTCGCATACTGATATACATAGTAGTTGTAATAGAAATGGGGAATCCGTGACCATTCGAGTCCGATTTCTTTATCAATCACCATGTCGTTTCCGAAATACTTTTTATTCAGATCATAATATACATTGGTCAGGAGCTCAGGTGTCAGGGGCTCTCCTTCTTGCGCTTTTATATGGATAAGATGTTCAAATTCTGCAAACATCGTTTGTCTGAAGACGGTTCCTCTAAAGCCCTCAAGCATATGGTTGAGAATATATAAACGCTGTTTTTCGTCCTCTAAATTGTTCAGCAAATATTCACCAAGCAGCGCTTCATTTGTCGTGGAGGCAACTTCCGCGACAAAGATGCTGTAATTGCCGTAAGGATATGGCTGATGTTTTCTCGTATAGTAGCTGTGAACAGAGTGGCCGAACTCATGGACCAGCGTAAAGAGATTATTGACATTATCATGCCAGTTCATTAAAATATACGGATTTGTGCCGTATGTTCCAGAAGAGTAAGCGCCGTTGCGTTTCCCTTTATTTTCATAAACATCAACCCAGCGGTTTTCAAGCCCCTCTTTTAAGATAGAGCGGTATTCTTCTCCTAAAGGTGCAAGCCCCTTTAGCATATAATCTTTAGCTTGTTCGTACGTAACCTTCATACCCGCATCCTTCACAAGCGGTGTATACAGATCATAGATATGCACTTCATCCAGCTCAAGCACTTTCTTTCTCAGTGCAATATAGCGATGCAGCAGCGGAAGATGCTTGTTAATCGTTTTGACGAGATTGTCGTATACCTCTTCAGGGATACTGTTGTTAGAAAGCGCAGCTTCGCGTGCTGATTTGTACTTTTTCATTCTTGCGTAGAAGTTGTCTTTTTTCACAGTCCCGCTCAAGGTAGTCGCCATTGTGTTTTTATATTGGCCGTATGTTTTATATACAGCGTCAAACGCATTTTTGCGGACTTCGCGGTTTTCGCTTTCTAAGAAATTAATAAAATTGCCGTGAGTGATCTGTTTTTCATTTCCCTCTTCATCTTTAATTGATGGGAATGTAATATCGGCATTATTTAACACGCTGAACGTATTTGACGACGAAGACAGCACCTCAGAAGCTTCAGCCAGCAGCGCTTCTTCCTTCTCGCTCAGCACGTGCGGGCGTTCCTTTGTGATTTCCTCAATCGCGTGTGAGTAAAGCTTCAGCTCTTCTTTTTCAAGAATAAACTGCTGCAGTTTGTCTTCCTCTATGGATAAAATCTCCGGAACAAGATAGGCTGTAGCGCTTGCGGCCTGTGTATACAGATTTCCAGCCTTATCATTAAGCCCCTGATAAAAGGAGTTCCCGGTATCTTGGTCTGAGCGCATATGCGCGTATGTGTAAAGTTTGCCCAAACGCTCCATCA
Source organism: Bacillus sp. PK3-037 (assembly GCF_054161355.1). Lineage (NCBI taxonomy): Bacteria > Bacillati > Bacillota > Bacilli > Caryophanales > Bacillaceae > Bacillus > Bacillus sp. PK3-037. The sequence goes on from NZ_CP096408.1 coordinate 2,891,928, forward strand.
CCTTATCTTGGTAAGTAAGGGCTTCGTATAAATGATCAGCTGAATCTGCCAGCTTGCCTTTATACTTAGATAAATCCGGTATTAATTCTTTGACAGCTTGAAATTCTTTATTCCAGGCCTCATCACTAGGAAAAATATCCTCTAGTCTCCATGTGTCCTCTACCTTTACCTCGCTTCGGTCAGGCAGTTGATTAGCTTTTTTTTCCTCAGCCATGGTGATCCCCCTCGTTTTCTTTGATTCAAGCCAATTGAAAAAACGGTTGTTTCTCAATAAACTTGTGTTGTGAATATCTTCCGGTTTTTCACTGCCATTTGTCAAATCATATGCAGTTATGAAGAGAACGAATGCCAAAAAAGCAGTAAAAACACGAAAAACCTTTCCTTTTGTGCTTCTCACAACCAGCCCACCACCTTTGTCTTAGGGTGAGCCAAATCAGGAAAACTCATTCGATAAAACAGCTTCTGTCTTTTTCAATGAGATCCTGTAATGATTGGCTGCGCTTTGCGGGCTGATTCAGCACATATACTTCTTTCTGAGTCTCCCTCAAAAATCCCTTCTTGCACAAAAACTCAATGTACTGTTTAACCGCCTCAATGAAATCCTGATCCCTGTATATGCCTCTTAGCAGAATGTTCTTTTTATGAATGTGTATTTTGCAGTGCTGCAAAACGGCTGAAAAGCGAATGGGCGCATGTTTATATCCAAGATCCGTAATAAACAGATAAAGATAGCCCTGCCATACAAAAACGGGACTCTTAAAAACAGCTCCTTTCTTTACAGGAACAAACACCTCTGTCGGAAGAAAAGAGAGAGGTGTTTGCCGTTTTTCATAAAACAGAAGCCTGATCCGATTCATATCTTGAGAGAGAAACCGATGAGTTTTGCGGCGAAAACGGAGAATGGCTCCTGTCCAATCTGAGTGCCTAAACGACGAATCTGGTTCAGCGAAAAATAAATCTTCAGCCGTTGCCTGGCGGATTGGAATCGTTTGGACGGAGCAATAAAAATGGGTTGTGTAAAATGGTATCATGCGGCTGAGCCTCAGGAAAGAATGTGTTTCGGGGCAGTAACATAACAGATCATTGTTCGGACTGGCATTGATAAACTGCCAATGGAAAGCAGACAGCTGGTAAAAGGATGCTGTTGTCCGTTTTAAGCGGCTGCCTCCTAGAATCCACTGCGGTATCATTCCTGCTTGTTTGAAACCGGCTGTTCTTTTTTGAAAGACATCTGGAGCGAGAGTCGCGCATTGGTATTCAACTGCAAGCGTATCCCTCTTTACTTTTGCCAAGATGTCGGGCCTTTGTTTAATCTCTTTCACATACGGCTCTAAAAGCGGGGAAGCCTTTTGCGTTTTCAGCCATACATAAAGCTGCCGTTTTCCTTCTAAGTGATAGGCGCTCTCAGGTTCTATGTCTATCGTGCAGGACTTGTTCTGTTTATGGGCAAAATGCGGTGCTTTCTGAGACCCTAGCTTCACATCGAGCTCCTCAGCACACACCGGGCAGAAAAACCTGGACTGCTTTAATTGTTCTCTCCTCTGCCTGCCTATGAGGTGAAACACTTGGCCGTCTTCTGTCACAGCACTAAACAATTGTCATCTCTCCTTTCCAGATTCATAACTCTTTCTGGAAATAACCGATGAACTCCTGTTCGCTGATGTTTTGCCTATATGTATGTTTTTGATTTTCCAGCTTCAATATGTTGTTTTGAGATAGAAAAAAACCGATTTCCGGCAAGAAATCGGTCTGCTATGATGCAAAGTGTTTTTTTATCGTTTCAAGAGCGTGCTCTGATACAACCAGCTTGCCGTATTCTTCAAGACGGTGTATGCTGATTGAGGATTCAGACGCGTACTCCAACAGGATGCTTAGCTGATTTTCAACCTCTTCATCAGTCAAATTGTGAAAATCCACATATAAATAATATCGGTTCTCAAACGAATATAAAGTCGTTTTACTTCCGTTAACGTTTAATTTAGATAGAGAAATTACATCTTCGAAGTCATCAAACCGCAAGACAAACTGAAGCTTTTGCTCCTTCTCTTCCTGATTGACTTCTTGCTCTTCTTTTTGAAAATCATCCAGCAAGGCGTCAAGATCCTCAGATGCTGGTTCTTGCTTTTTATCCTCAGGAATCGGCAGTTCGAGCTTTTGTCCGTCTTTGGAAAGCTGGGCTTTGGTGACGATAATTTCTAATCCTTTGTCCAGTGCCTGAACTTGAATCCAAAGAGGACCCTCAACAGCGAATTCTTCTTCCTCATGAACTTCATCCATAACTTCCCAGAATAGTTCTTCACTGCGCTCACGATTATACCAAATTTCTTCTCTGTCAAAACCGCGATCTTCAATATCTCCATAAGACATATAAAATTTTACTGTATGCTCGTTAATTCTTTCAATTTCCATTTGCCAACCTTCCCTTCTATATAAGATGTTGAAGGGACATCTAAGCTCCCGATTAATAGTACTTTACTACACTTTACCCATTCCGTCCACATCTTAACCTTGAACCTAGGCAAGTGTGAATTCCTTTGTATTTCTATTTTATGATAAATCAGTCACAAAAGAAATAAAAATGCATCTTCGGCCAAAAAATGGCTTGTCTTCCGCACCACTATCATAAATTGCCTCCCGCTTCATATATTAGTGGTACAAGCGATGGAACGAAAGCGAGGTGCCGATTCATGGAGCATGACTATCTGATATCGCTGCTGCTTATCGTCGGAATTGATCTGATTCTCGGCGGCGATAATGCAGTCGTGATCGCCATGGCCTGCCGAAATTTACCGGACAAGCAAAGACAGCAAGCCATTATTCTCGGAACATTTATCGCCGTTGCGATGAGAATCGGATTAACAAGCGCAGCGGTTTATCTTTTGAATATCCCTTTCCTGCAATGCACCGGCGGAATTTTCCTTCTATATTTGGGATACCAGCTATTAATTGAAAAAAAAGACGCCCAGCACGTCAAAAGCAGCACCTCTCTGTGGAAAGCCATTCGAACAATTGTACTCGCAGACCTGTTTATGTCGCTGGACAATGTTATTGCTGTCGCAGGAGCGTCGCACGGTGAGCTTTCTCTCGTTATGATTGGTCTGTGTGTATCGGTGCCGGTTATTATTTGGGGCAGCAAACTTATCCACATCGCGCTTGAGAAAATACCTTTATTGATTTATGCGGGAAGCGGATTATTGGCTTATACAGGCGGAGAAATGATCGTCCGGGATAAAAAGCTGTCTTTTTTTATGGCTCAGCACGGCGCCGTTGAAGCGCTTCTCCCCATTTTAACTGTCGTCTTTGTCATCCTTGCCAGCATTTATTATCAGCAGGTTGAAAAATAAAAGAAGGCTGATGATGTCTCAGCCTTCTTTTTAACGTGCGATCTATTAGTTTGCCAAACGCTGTGCTTCTCTTAATTGGAAAGAGCGGACTTTTCTTGGCAGGAAACGTCTGATTTCGTCTTCGTTGTATCCGACCTGCAAACGTTTTTCATCGATGATGATCGGACGGCGAAGCAACCCTGGGTGCTCGTTGATCAAGCGGTACAAGTCTTGCAGCGGCATTGATTCAACGTTCACATTCAATTTTTGGAATACTTTTGAACGGGTTGAGATGATCTCATCTGTTCCGTCCTCAGTCATTCTTAAGATTTGTTTTATTTCATCAATTGATAAAGGTTCAGAGAAAATGTTTCTTTCTACATAAGGAATCTCATGCTCCTCGAGCCACGCTCTCGCCTTTCTGCATGAAGTACAGCTTGGTGATGTGTATAATGTAACCATTCATCTTCACTCCTCTAATTAGTAGGATGAACATCTATTTTATTCTTAAATTGAAATTACTCTAAAAAAGGAATCTTTATAGGTATTATACTATAAAAAAGTAAGTGTGAACAGTGTCCTAAGAAAAAAATGTGTCAATCCAGCAAATTTTTATTTTATTCATGTGTTTGCATTCTCAATTAGCTTAACTCATCGAAAATATTTTTTTGCTTTTCTTCATCAATGAGTGTCAGGACTTCATCCGTTTTTTCGTATGATTCCCCGTACCATTTCTCATCTTTATAAGTATGAATCTTTTCATATGTCTGTTTCATGGCTTCAAGAATTTCTTCTTCTGATTCTGTTTTCGGTGACCAGTACAGAATCTCCATCTTGTTGACTTCATTCGTAGCCAATGACCGGCGCCGGTACCCAATTGACTGAGCATGCTTAAAATGCTCTCTTTGATAAAATCTCAGGCGTTTTTCTGTATCAGCATCATCTTCATCCACAGGCTCCACCTCAAGCAATATCGGCTTATTTTTCTTTTTCAGCTTGGCAAGCAGTTTGCCCCCAAGCCCCTGCCCTCTTGCATCTTTTGACACATACAGATAATCAACGAAGATAAAAGATTCAAATTCCGCAAACATTAAAATATGATGCTTGCCTTCGTCTTTATGATAAATATCGCTTCGCTCTTTCAAAAGAGCTTCCATATGCGCTTTTGATTTCAATTCTTCAATTGGAAAGTACTCGCTAAGCTTTTCGTACCAGTTCATTGATTTGCTCCTTATGAGTTCGTTGTCTTCATACTTTTAGATATACCCCATTTCTTCTTGTTTAAACAGCCTTACATCTATAAAGACGTACGAACTTTCCGCATGGTTTCATTTTTTTTCAGCAAGTAAGACGATTCGTCGTTTCACCGGAGATGTTTGATCATGCTCAATTCGCGCGTTTTTCCTGTTTGTAACGACTCAGGCCGGGCTGCGCCAACGCAATCAAAAAAGTCATGCCATATAATACAGCCGCCGAAATAAAAACTGTTTTTGCACCGGCAGCATCAGCCAGCAGCCCCATGATGGAATAGGTAACACCAGACCAAGGAGTCAACAGCGCGTTTTTGGCAGCCATGATCCCGATACGCTTATGTGCCGGAATGACCTCCTGCAATACGGTTTCCTGACAAATATCTCTGACCTGATAAAAAGGCCCCATCGCCGCGCAAGCTAGGGCGCATAAAAACGGCAAGGGAGAAAACGCAAAGAAAAATGTCAGCACTGACATCACAAGTGAGCTGAATATAATCGCGTACCCCATGTTTCGCTCAAAAAATGCAGAAAAATGGATGGCAATGACACTGCCGATCATAGCACCTATAAAATAAGAAGCGTTAAAGATTCCCCACCACACTTCTGTTTCATGCAGAACAGCCACTGTAAAAGCCAAAAGAATGGCAGATGACCAAACTGAGCCGGCAATAGCTTCTATCATGTCCATTGCAGTGATGTCTCTTACAATCGGGGTTGTCACCAAATCCTTCCATACACTTCTGCCAGATGCTGCTTCAGCTGATCTTTTCGTTCCTTCATCGTTCACATGAAGCAGGCTGATGAAAGCTCCGGAAAAGACAAACAGGCAAATGGCACTGCCGACCACGAACTCAAAGGATACAGCATATGTAAGAAAACCTCCAAGTCCCCAGCCAGCTGTTAAAAACAATTGATTAGCGAGTGAAATCACGCCGTTTGCTTTCACGTAATGCTCTTTTGAAACGATGAGAGGCAGCAGCGCGAACCTTGCCGGCTGAAAAAAGGCGCCCGAAAATGAAAAACAAAAAACAAACAGCAGCGTCATGATCAAGGAGGAAATTCCGTTTTGGCTGACACTGTATGCGATTAGCAGCGCAAAGACCGCTCTCAGCAAACTTGCACCGGCAAGAACCTTTTTAAAACCAAGCTTATGGAGTGCATCTGAAATGCAAAAGCTTGCCGCAACACTTGCAAACGACATGAACGATAAAATAAGACCCGAAAAAAAGACAGAGTCGGTCATTTGATAGACCCTTACCATTAAAACGATTGTCACCAGTACTCCAGCTAAAGATTGCAGAGATTGCGACAGAAGCAGCGCAAAGACGTTTTTCTGATGAATAATTTGAATAGTGTCCGCCTCCGTTTTTCCTCTAATTGTAAAAGATATGACTCTTACTTTCTATCAGCCTGTATAAAAAAAATCCTTCAAAACATTTGTTTTGAAGGATTTTCAACTTATGAATAGGCTTTAAATTCTTCTTCCGTGCACATCACAAAATGACCTGGTTTTACTTCACGGAATTCCATCTTTTCTCCATCCTTTAACCGATGCACGGACGGATCGTATTTCTGGCGGACACGATTTCTCTCATAATCCGGGTCAGGAAGCGGAATGGCAGAAAGCAATGATTTTGTATACGGGTGTAGCGGGTTTTCGTAAAGTTCATCTGCCGGCGCAAGTTCAACCAGCTTTCCGAAATACATCACTCCGATACGGTCGCTGATGTGTTTGACCATTGATAAATCATGAGCGATAAACAAGTAGGTGAGCCCTTTTTCCTTTTGTAGTTCTTTCATTAAGTTCACGACCTGTGCCTGAATAGACACATCCAATGCAGAAATCGGTTCATCCGCGATAATAAATTCAGGATCAACGGCAAGAGCTCTCGCAATCCCGATTCTTTGCCGCTGTCCGCCGGAAAATTCATGCGGATAGCGGTTGGCATGCTCCTTGTTTAAACCGACTGTTTGCAGGAGCTCATGAACCCGCTGCATACGCTCTTTCTTCGTTTTCGTCAGCTTATGAATGTCGAGGCCTTCTGCAATAATATCTGCGACTGTCATTCTCGGATTCAGCGATGCATATGGGTCCTGGAAAATCATTTGCATTTTGCGGTTGAATTCGAGCAGCTTTTTGCGGGATTTTTTACCGTGAACATTTTCACCGTTAAACAGCACCTCGCCATCAGTTGCTTCGTACAGCCGAATGATACTTCGGCCTGTTGTCGATTTACCGCAGCCGGATTCACCAACAAGACCTAATGTTTCGCCTCTATAGATATCAAACGACAGGTCATCTACGGCCTTAACCGTTCCTCTCGGTGTAACAAAGTGCTGTTTTAAATGTTTGATTTCTAATAGTTTCTCCGTCAATTTATTCACCTTCTCTCACTAAGACAGGTTTTTGATACGTATTCGCCAGCGTCCGCATTTTCGCTTTTACCGTTTCAGGCGGCTCTACCTTTGGCGCATCAGGATGAAGCAGCCACGATTTCACATAATGAGTATCGGAAACCTTAAACATTGGCGGCTCCTGTTCAAAATCAATTTTCATCGCATATGAGCTCCGGAGCGCAAAGGCATCTCCTTTTGGAGGATTTGTCAAATCAGGCGGCGTGCCCGGGATTGCCGTCAGCTGTTCGTCTCCTGAGCTGTCAAGTGTCGGCATGGATGCCAGCAGCCCCCAAGTATACGGATGTCTCGGATCGTAAAAAATTTCGTCTACCGTGCCGGTTTCTACAATCTGTCCCGCGTACATGACAGCGACCCGGTCAGCAACGTTAGCCACAACACCGAGATCGTGAGTGATAAAGATGATGGAGGTGTCAATTTTCTTTTGTAAATCCTTCATCAACTCCAGAATTTGCGCTTGTATCGTTACATCAAGAGCAGTTGTCGGCTCATCGGCAATCAGAAGCTTCGGATTCGCCGCAAGTGCCATCGCAATGACAACACGCTGTCTCATCCCGCCTGAAAACTCGTGCGGAAATTGGTTGACCCGTTTTTCCGGCATTGGGATTCCTACTAAATCCAGCAGCTCAACAGCACGTTTTTTCGCAGCTTCCTTTGAAATGTTTTCGTGTTTAAACAGCACTTCCGTAATTTGTTTGCCGACTTTCATTGTCGGGTTTAAAGAGGTCATCGGATCTTGGAATATCATTCCGATCTCTTTCCCCCGTACATTTTGCATTTCTTTTTCGGACAGCGGCACTAAATCCTTGCCGTCAAATAAAATCTCACCGCGTTTAAAATATCCCGGGGGCATCGGTATCAGCTTCATGATCGCTTGAGATGTCACACTTTTTCCGGAGCCTGACTCCCCGACGATTGCCAATGTTTCTCCTTTATTCAGATGGAAATTCACTCCGCGGATCGCCTGGACCTCTCCGCCGTATGTTTTAAATGAAATCGCTAAATCTTTTACTTCTAGTAGGCGTGTCACCCGTATCACTCCCTTATTTACGTAACTTAGGATCCAATGCGTCTCTTAATCCGTCGCCGACAACGTTAAAACCAAACATGGTAATGCAGATAAAACCGGCAGGGAAAAACAAACGCCACGGATAATAGGTCAATGCAGGCAATCCGTCAGAAGCCATCGTTCCCCAGCTTGCAAGAGGAGCCGGAACACCAAGTCCTAAATAGCTTAAAAAGGCTTCTGTAAAAATCGCGGTTGGAACAGTTAGTGTCATCGTGACTAAAATAGAGCCCATTGCGTTCGGCACGATATGTTTAAACAGCAGACGGGATGTTTTCGCCCCGAGTGTCTGCGACGCAAGCACGTATTCCTGGTTCTTCAGCTGCAGCACTTGTCCGCGAACGATTCTGGCCATGTTAATCCAGCCCGTAATCGTCATGGCAATAATAATCGTTAACAGCCCTTTCGGAAGAACAACCATCAGCAGGATAACCATTAATAATGAAGGAACAGCCCAAAGGATATCTGCGATACGCATCATAATCTCATCTGTTCTGCCTCCGCGGAACCCTGAAATACTGCCCCAAATAACACCGATCAGCAAGTCAAGAACAGCGGCCGCGACACCGATAAAGATTGAAATTCGCGCACCTACCCATGTACGGACGAAAATGTCCCTTCCTAGATCATCAGTCCCGAACCAGTGATCTTTTGAAGGCGGCTTATCCGCATTTAAGAGATTGGTAGTCGAATAATCATATTTTGAGAAAACAGGCGCAAAAATCGCCATGAGAATAATGAGAACAATAATAACAAGCCCGACCATCGCAAGTTTATTGCTGCGGAAGCGTAGCATCGCATCTTTCCAGAGGGAAAGGCTCTTTTTACTTATTTTCTCAGCATCGCCGGCATTCGCTGCGGCTGGTTCAAACATGTTTTTTGGAATGTTCTGCATGGCCTAGGCTCCTTTCTTTGCTTTGGAAAGCTTGATTCTTGGATCAATAATGCCGTATAACACGTCTACAATTAATACACATAAAAGCAGGATGACACTGAAGAACACCGTTACACCCATAATGACCGTATAATCACGGTTTGTAATACTGTTTACGAAGTGTGAACCAAGCCCCGGGATACCAAAAATGGTTTCAATGATAAAGCTTCCAGTTAAAACCTGCGCGGCCATCGGGCCCATATATGTAACGACTGGCAACAGCGCGTTTCGGATGGCGTGCCGCACTGTAACTGCAGGACGCGACAGCCCTTTTGCTTTCGCTGTGCGAATATAATCACTGTTTAACACTTCGATCATGCTTGAACGGGAAAGTCTGGCAATAAACGCCATCGGCATGGAAGCAAGTGCGATGGAAGGCAAAAAGGTGTATGACCAGGACTCCCACCCCGCGACCGGAAACAGCTCGAGCTTCATAGAGAACACATATTGCAGCACAGCCGCCATGATAAAGCTCGGAACTGAAATACCAAAGATCGTTAAAATCGCGACGGTATAATCCTGCCACTTATTATGGTAAAGGGCTGCAATGACCCCAAACAATACACCAAACGCTAAAGCGAGGAGAATAGCTTCTGCTCCAAGAGTGAATGAAACGGGGAAACCTGAACTGATCAGGTCATTGACACTCTGACCTTTATATTTAAATGACGGTCCGAAATCCCACATTGCAACAGATTTCAAATAGCTCGCATATTGTACAAACAGCGGCTTGTCCAAGCCATAATGCGCATTTAAGTTTGCTTCAATTTCAGGCGGAAGCTTTTTCTCACCCGAAAACGGCCCGCCCGGTGCTGCTTGCATTAAGAAGAATGTCACGGTTACAATCACAAATAATGTGATAATCATATAGACTAAGCGTCTTCCAATATATTTTAGCAAGGGGGAACACCTCCATGATTTTTACATTTTTACAATCCTTCAGTAAGAAAGGTATATGGGAAATAAGTCCCCATATACCTTGAGGTTTTTGTTTTCACAAATAAGACTTATTGAAAGTACGCGTTTCTGAAATAAATTTCTCCGGTTCCAGTAACGATGGTTCCTTTCAGATTTTCGTCTTGCACCCAAGGAATCGTATAAAAATAAACTGGCGCTACCGGCATTTCATCAATGAAAATATCTTCAGCTTTTTTCAGCAGCTCAGCACGTTTTGTTGGATCAGTTTCAGTTTGTGACTGGTTCAAAAGCTTTTTAAATTCCGGATTTTCCCACCCGGTATCGTTATTACCTCCGTCTTTGTCACGGAACATTTCAAGGAAGTTCATAGGATCATTGAAGTCGGCAAGCCAGCCCATACGGGCGATTTGATAATCTTGGCTGTGGAGCTTATCAATATATACATTCCATTCTGAGTTATCAAGCTCTACATCCACGCCTAAATTTTTCTTCCACATTTCTTGCACTGCCTGAGCGATTTTTGCATGTGCATCATCAGTGTTATAAGACAATTTGATTTTCGGAAGGTCAGATGCCTTGCTTAAGCCCATTTCTTTCAGGCCTTTTTCAAGATATTCTTTTGCTGTTTTGACATCGTTGTCTTTGTAGTAGCCTTCTTTGTTATCTTCAAATCCCTTCATTGTCGGCGGCACCGCAGCCATTGCCGGGATTTGTTCACCCTGCGTAATGTTTTTAACAATCGATTGGCGGTCAATCGCATAAGATAATGCTTTACGGATATTGACGTTGTCTAACGGCTTCGCTTCAGTATTGAATTTGTACCAATACACACCCGCCATTGGCTCAACATGTAAAGAACCGTCTTTTTTCAAGCTAGGGAGCGATTCAGTCGGAAGCTGTCCGAGCGGCAAACCGGCCCAATCAAGTTCGCCAGCTTGGAATTTTTTCAGTTCAGTATTGTTGTTGTTGATCATCACCATATTGATTTTCTTCAGTTTGACTTTGTCTTTATCCCAGTATTGATCATTCTTTTCAAGATCGATAGATCCGCTGTGTTTCCATGCCGTCATCTTAAATGGCCCGTTTGACACATAATCGTCTCCGGCATTTGTGTTCCACTTTTTGTTTTTCTCTGCAATTTTTTTGTTAATCGGCATATAAGTATAGAATGCTGTTAATTCAGTGAAGTATGGAGTCGGGTTGTTTAGTTCAACCTTTAATGTCTTATCGTTTTCAGCTTTTACTGCCACATCATCAAGGCTGCCTTTACCGGTATTTGCCGCCTCAGCACCTTTTATGTAGTAGAGCTGGTAAGCGTATTGTGATTCGTTATTAGGGTCAAGCACCCATTTCCATGCATATTCAAAATCTTGCGCTGTGACAGGGTCACCGTTAGACCACTTTGCATCATCACGAATCGTAAACGTATAGGTTTTTCCATCTTTGCTTGTTTCAATTTTAGAAGCTGCCCCTTCTTCAGGCTCACCCTCTGCATTAATACGTGTCAATCCTTCAAAAGTCTGACGGATAACCCCGCCTGATACCGAGTCATTTGCCAAGCCGGGATGTAAGGAGAACGGCTCAGTTTTAATATTAATGTTAAGAGTCGTCTTCCCTTTGCTGTCTTTTTTCCCATCACCGTTTGAACCGCTGCCGCCAAAGCCGCATGCGCTCAGCACGAGAGTGAAAATGAGCATTAACGTGACAATCGACCAACGTTTTTTCATATCCACAAACCCCCTAATAATCATTTTTTCAGCTCCTTACGGCTAAATCCTCAGAAATATCAGACAAATGAACCTGAGTGTTTACATAACTTTTATTCTGTTCCGTCTTTTCTGATTATTTTTGTAAAAAAGCTGTAACAATAGAGTGAACAAGTTCATTATAATGAAACAAATTCTTTATTGCAATATTATTTTATCAATTTAAAATTTTTAAACTTCGTTAGTTTTTCTGCCAATAACGTGATATCCTTCTGCCGTTTAAAGCATAAATTGATTAAAAACTATTTTAGGAGTTTCCAATCCATATTGCTTTATACATATAATATCTAGCTGTTTAACCGCTGAGAGCGGTTATCATTTGGACGATTTATAACTGTTCTTTTATTTATATCATTACAATTTTCATGCAAAAAGAACGTTTTTTCAGGATGACAATTGGCTATAATTGATTTATAATGAAGCAATCAAAAGAAAAGCTTGCTATGAAAAAGAGTAGTACACATTTCACCCGTTTAAAGAGAGTCTGCGGTGCTGGGAGCAGATAACGGGCAATGTGGAATGGACTTTGGAGCAGCTGACCGAACCAAAAAGTAGGCTCAGCCGGAGCAGTCTCCGTTACAAACGTCAGAGTGATTCCATTTTAATGGAATAATCAGGGTGGTACCACGGTTCATTCGTCCCTTTTTTACAGGGGAAGAATGAGCCTTTTTTATTATGTTCTAAGAAATGAGGTTGATTTTCCAATGAAACAGACGATTTTTTCAGGCATCCAGCCAAGCGGTTCCGTTACACTCGGCAACTACATCGGTGCAATGAAGCAGTTTGTCGAACTGCAGCATGATTATCACAGCTATTTTTGCATCGTAGACCAGCATGCGATCACAGTGCCTCAGGATCGGCTTCAGCTGAGAAAAAACATCCGCAGTCTGGCTGCGCTTTATCTAGCTGTCGGTCTCGACCCTGAAAAGGCAACGCTGTTTATTCAATCAGAGGTTCCCGCACATGCACAGGCCGGTTGGATGATGCAGTGCGTCGCTTATATCGGCGAGCTTGAACGAATGACACAATTTAAGGACAAGTCAAATGGCAAAGAAGCAGTTGTCTCGGGCCTGTTAACGTACCCGCCGCTGATGGCTGCTGACATTCTGCTGTACGGAACAGATCTTGTGCCTGTCGGCGAGGATCAAAAGCAGCATCTTGAGCTGACACGAAACCTTGCAGAGCGATTTAACAAAAAATATAACGACATCTTTACAATTCCGGAAGTGAAGATTCCAAAAGTAGGCGCTCGGATCATGTCTCTGACTGACCCGCTGAAGAAAATGAGTAAATCTGATCCGAACCAGAAATCTTTTATTACATTGCTGGACGAACCAAAGCAGCTTGAAAAGAAAATCAAAAGCGCTGTGACAGATTCTGAAGGTATTGTAAAATTTGATAAAGAAAACAAACCGGGCGTTTCCAACCTTCTTACGATTTATTCAATTCTCGGCAATACGACGATTGAAGAGCTTGAAGCGAAATACGAAGGAAAAGGCTATGGCGAGTTCAAAGGTGATTTGGCAGAAGTGGTAGTCGGCGCATTGAAGCCAATTCAAGACCGTTATCATGAACTGATTGAGTCAGAAGAATTAGACCGGATTCTTGATGAAGGCGCTGAGCGGGCGAACCGGACAGCAAACAAAATGCTCAAAAAAATGGAAAATGCCATGGGTCTCGGCCGAAAAAGACGATAACAAAAAGACCGCTCTTGCGATTTGCAAGAGCGGTTTTTTTAATTTACCTTTGATTCATTTTCTATTTCCCAAAGCTTCTCGAAAAAAGGCTGACCTTTGATCAGGTTTTCGCAAAAAGCCAAATGCTTGTCCGACCAGCCTTCAATGGTTTCGTTATACAGCATGTCCCAAATCTCTTCAAAGCTCATCCGTTTGATTTGTTCATACATATGCGGGTTCCACTCTGTGTACCAGTAGCCAATCTCCGCACGGTTTTTCAGCCCTTTTAATTGATCCAGGGCCATAAACATAAGCTGCTTAATTTGCCGCTCTTTTCTCGTTAATCCTCTGACATGCTCTGGTGCCAATGATAAGATATGATATTCTTTTGAGGACTCCAGCTTCTTCGGCTCAAATTCATACGTTTCCGGCTCTACATCTTTCACCATTTCATACACGAGCTGCTCCTGCCGCGGGATAAGGCGGCTTTTTCTGACAGGGATCGTGTAGCCGATTGTATCAACAGCCAAAATGCCGATTCCGTCCGTCACAACAAAACAATACTCCAGCTTTGTGCGTTCATGATTTTTGCGAATGTACGATTTTTGATGAACCTCTTCAAGCAAATCTTTCGGAAGCTCTGACAAATCGTTTTCTATGTAATGAAACAATACTGACGGCACCCTTAAGAGAGGCACCTGATCCAAAAGCTCAACCGTATCTTCCTTGCGCCATTCATGAAAGTGGCATACATTGTAGCCATTTTCTTCCCCTTCAAACCAATTGACCCACACATCATGAAGAAATAACATCTCTAACCCCTCACTTTATAAAAACTGTTGTCCACAGTATAGGCAAGGTGCAGAGAAATTATTCCATAGAGATTGAGGAAATCTGGAATAACTGGGTTTCTGTTATAAACACAAAACAAGCAGACTTCCTCGTATATTTTCTGACAAAGGAAATCTGCTTACTTTAGGAATTCGTTACATTTTCTAACGAACATGATTTTCATTTTTATTTAATATTTTTGGGATCCAGAGCATCCCGCAAGCCGTCACCGACAAAGTTAAAGCACAGCACGGTAATTAAAATAAATAGCCCGGGAAATAATGGGTACCACCATGCTTGAATCATCACTGTGAAATTTTGTGCGTCTTGAAGCATATTTCCCCAGCTTGCGATTGGCGGCTGAATCCCAAAGCCTAGGTAGCTCAGCGCGGACTCAGCGAGAATAACTGAACCTACCTTTAATGTTGCTGACACAATAATCGGCCCTAACGCATTGGGGAGAATATGTGAAAAGATAATTTTGTGCGTCTTCGTTCCGATTGTTTTAGCAGCCAGAACGTATTCCCTTGAACGAAGCGATAGAAACTCTCCTCTTACCAATCGTGCCGTTGTTGTCCAGCCGGTGAGACAGAAAATTAAAATCAGTTTGTCCACGCCAGGCTTGAAAATGGTAACCAGCGTGATCAGCAAGAAAATATCCGGAATAGATAATACAATGTCGACCAGACGCATAATGACAGCATCTACGATTCCTCTGAAATATCCTGCTAACGCCCCTAAAACCGTTCCGATTAGAATCGAACCGACTACAGACGCAAAACCAACCAATAAAGAGACACGCGCTCCATACAAGATCCGGCTGAAAATATCACGCCCGAACTTATCCGTTCCCATCAGATGTTCAAGGCCCGGTGCCTTATATTTATCAAGCAGGCTTTGCTGCTCTTGGGGATAAGGCGCAATCAAAGGAGCGAAAACAGCCGACATAATAATAATAAACAGTAGGACGGCCCCTAGAATGGCCAGTTTGTTTTTCGAGAATTTTTCCCAGAAGATCTTGGTCATCGTATCTGGTTTTTTCGAAATATTTTCTTTCAGCCTGATCTCCGGCGAGGGAGTTGTTTGTAGCTCTGACATCTCTGTTTCCCTCCTTTTAATATTCGATCCGCGGATCAACAATCGCATAAAGGATGTCTGCAATGAGGTTTCCGACAACGACAAGAACCGCCGAGATCACGGTCATTGCCATGATAACCGGATAATCGCGCTGGAATGCTGAATCGACAAACAGCTTTCCTAACCCCGGCCAAGTGAAAATCTGCTCTACGACAACCGCTCCGCCGATAAAGGAGGGAATCATTAAACCGAAGATTGTAATGACGGGTAATAATGCATTCCTCAATCCATGTTTAAATAGCACTCTGTTCTCTTTAAATCCTTTTGCTCTCGCTGTACGAATATAATCTTGATTTAATACATCAAGCATATTGGATCTCGTGTATCTCGTCAGTCCGGCCATGTCAGCTGTAGCTAAAACGAATGCAGGCAGAATTAAATGATGAATCCGGTCAAATATATTGAATTCGGTATTCAGCGTCTCGACGCCCCCGGTTGGAAACCATCCGAGATTTACAGATAACACCATAATCAAAATTAATCCAAACCAAAAGTTTGGAATAGCCAGACCTATAAACGAGGTAAATGTAATGCCATAGTCGAGCTTTGAATACGGCCGCTTTGCCGACAGGACACCGAACGGAATAGAAATCATAAGAGCCAAAATCGTTGAAACTAGCATCAGCAGGAGCGTATTGGGCAGTCTTGCCATAATCAATTCTGAAACAGGCGTTCCTTTTCTGACAATAGACGTTCCGAAATCACCTTGCACCATGTTGCCTAGCCACTTTAAATATTGAACGTACTGAGGATCATTCAGACCGTATTTTTCAATAAACTGCTCTCTGTCAGCCTGGCTGATTTTCGGGTCCATCATTAATGTCATCGGATCTCCGGGCGCGGCTTTCATGATAACAAATGATAAAATCGTAATTCCCAATAAAATCGGGATAGACATTAAGGTTCTTCTGATAATATATGCAGCCATATACTTGTCCCCCTTTACTTTCCTTATTCAAAACAGAAGAGGGAGAAAACGCTCTCCCTCCCCTTTAAGGGAAATTTATTTTGCAAGCCACCATTTTTCAATATTATACAAATCACGTTTCGGATGATATTTGTATCCTTCAAGATTTTCCGGCATTGCCATATGGTTGTTAGGGTAATACAAGAACGTATACGGCTGGTCTTCCGCAATTTTTTGATAGATCTGCTCATATTCTTTTGAATACTGCTTTCTGTCACTGATTGATTTTGCATCTTTCATGAGTTTATCCGCTTCGGCATTTTTATACCAAACGAAGTTTAAACCCTTTTTAATCTGGCTTGAATGGAAAGTGTCATATTGATCCGGGAATGTGGATAAACTCCATCCCATGACCATTGCATCATAATCCCAATTCGGAGGATTCATTTGTTCAACGAGAGCGCTCCATTCAACGATCTGGGTTTTCACTTCAATACCGATTTTTTTCAGCTGTTCCTGAACGACGACAGCGATGTCTTCACGGACTTTGTTTCCTTGGTTCGTTTTAAGGGTAAACGAGAATTTCTTTCCGTCTTTATCCAGAATACCGTCACCGTTCGTATCTTTCCAGCCGGCTTCTGCAAGCATCTGTTTCGCTTTTTTCTCGTTGTACTCAAATTTCGGAACATCTATATCTTTAGGATAGTTCCAAGATAAAGGGCTTTCCGGAATGTAAGCTACCTCGCCGTCTCCATCTAATACTTGGCTGACGATTGACTCGCGGTCAAGAGCGGTTGTCAGCGCTTGACGAACCTTTTTATCCTTGAATAATTCATTTTTTTCATTCCACCCGATGTACACATAACTTAATGCCAAATCAGTAACGATTTTTAGGTTATTGAATTTTTCAGCCGTTTTGTAGTCAGTGGCGGGCACATTAAAGAAATTAATATCGCCTGCCTGCAGCTGAGCAACGGCAGCATTTGCGTCAGGAATGACTTTATACGTCACAGTATCTAAATACGGTCTTCCTTCAAAGTAATCATCATTCGCTTCGAGCTTAATATATTGGCCCTGCTTCCATTCTTTAAACTTAAATGGTCCTGAACCGATTGGTTTCTTTCTGTTAAACTCATTTTCTTCTAAATCGGCAATCGGAACATTACCGAGAATATGTTTCGGCAGAATAGCTGTGCTGTCTAACGCATTGTTGTAGAAATTACCGTCTTTATATTTCAGCTTGAACAAGACTTCGTAATCGCCTTTTTTTTCTACGGATTTCAGCATTTCATATGTTGAACCGCGTTCTCCCTTGTAATCTTTGCTTAAAGGGACACTGTACGTAAATACGACGTCGTCTGCAGTCAGTTCTTTTCCGTCATGAAATTTAACGCCTTTTTTAATTTTCACATCATATGCAAGACCGCCGTCTAATTCTTTAATGCTTTCAGCGAGTGACAATTTCACATTTAGTTTTTCATCCGTTTTCGTTAAAAAGCTGTACAGCATATTTTCAATATCCGTACTTGCTTCATCCGTAGAATACAGAGAGTTAAAAAGTGTGGGTTCTCCGATTGAACCAACAACCAAATCCCCGCCCTGCTGCGGTTTGCCGGTTGATTTTTTCTCGCTGCTGCTTGATTTCGATCCCGAGCAGGCCGATAAAAAGATGGCCATCACCATTAATACACTTAGCATCATCAGTGCGGTTTTACGTCTTTTCATTAGATATTCCCCCTCTTGAAATGTTCGTTCTTCTTAGCTGTTGTTTATGTAGTATGCATACCCCCTCTCAAAGCTGTGCGGGCAACATTAGCTATAAAGGTGACAAGCCACAAAATGGCTGGGAGCAGCTTCTTTGAATTCTGGTATTTGTTCCTTGCAAATCGGCTTTGCAACAGGGCATCTTGTATGGAAAACGCAGCCTTTTGGCGGATTGGCCGGACTTGGCAGTTCTCCCTTCAGGACGATGCGTTCACGTTTGACAGATCCTTTTTTTCTTGTAACCGGGACAGATGATAAAAGGGCTTGGGTGTATGGGTGCAGCGGGTTGTCATATAACTCATGCTTGTCGGTCAGCTCCATCATTTTGCCAAGATACATCACTCCGACTCTGTCGCTGATATGGCGGACGACACTTAGATCATGAGAGATAAATAGATACGTCAGATTAAATTCTTCCTGCAATTCTTCCATTAAGTTGATGACCTGGGCCTGAATCGATACATCAAGTGCAGAAACCGGTTCGTCTGCAATGATAAGCTCCGGATTCAGCGTGAGGGCTCTTGCAATGCCGATCCGCTGACGCTGCCCGCCGGAAAACTCATGGGGATAACGGCTGGCAAACGACGGGTGAAGGCCAACTCTCGCAAGCAGCTCTTCGACTTTCTCATTTCGTTCTCGCATCGTGTACATGTGATGTGTGTTAAAAGGCTCCTTAATAATAGAACGCAGCGTTTTTCTTGGATTCAGCGAAGCAAATGGATCTTGAAAGACCATCTGAATATTTTTGCGGACGTTTTTTCGTAAATTCTCCTCTGACAGATTGGAAATATCCTGTCCCTTAAAGAGAATCTGGCCTTCAGTCGGTTTGTACAGCCTGATCATCGTTCGGCCGGCAGTCGATTTTCCGCAGCCCGACTCTCCAACGATTCCGAGTGTTTCTCCTTTTTTTAAAGAAAACGAAACACCGTCCACCGCTTTCACATCACCAACTTTTCTTTGAAAAAAGCCTGAGCGGATCGGGAAATATTTTTTCACGTCCCGAAGTTCTAAAATTGTTTCCTGATTAGCTGCTGTCATGATTGTTCGGCACCTTCTTCCTCGTATAAAAAGCATCTCACTGATCTTCCGCTTTTGTGTGTCAAAAGCGAAGGCTGATGGGTCCAGCATTTATCCATCGCTTTTGGGCACCTAGGAGCAAAACGGCACCCCGGCGGCAGATTATCCGGTGTCGGCACACTGCCTTTAATCGCATTTAATTTATCAATCTCTCCATCTATGACAGGAATAGACATAAGCAGTCCTTCTGTATAAGGATGAAGGGGCTCTAAAAATAACTCATCGACTGAGGCATTTTCTACGACTTGTCCGCAGTACATGACAATGACTCTGTCGGCTGCTTCCGATACGACACCTAAGTCATGTGTAATCAGCAAAATTGAAGTATCAAACTTCTGGCAGAGATCTTTCATTAGCTCCAGCACTTGGGCTTGTATTGTCACGTCTAACGCCGTGGTCGGTTCATCGGCAATAAGCAGTTTTGGATTACAGCTGAGCGCGATGGCAATCATTACCCTCTGTCTCATGCCGCCAGATAGACGGTGCGGGTATTCCTTCATCATTTGCTCCGCTCTTGAAAACCTAACCATCTTCAAGAGTTCGACGGCTCTTTGATACGCTTCTTTTTTCTTCATGTTTTTATGGTAAATCAGCACTTCGGTAATCTGTTCTCCGATCGTTAACACCGGATTAAGGGAGGTCATTGGTTCTTGAAAAATCATGGATACTTCGTTTCCGCGGATTTTGCAATAGTCATTTTCAGTGAATGAGGTGAGGTCCTTGTCTTCGAGTTTAATCGTACCGTCCATGATTTTTCCGCCTGAGCTCTGGACGAGACCCATAATAGACAATGAAGTAATACTTTTGCCGGAGCCCGATTCGCCTACAAGCGCCACGGTTTCGCCTTTTTTGATGTAGAAATCGACTCCGTCCACCGCAGGGATCGGCTCCTTTTTTCTAAAAAAATAAGTCTTTAAATTATTCACTTCTAAAAGTGTGCTCATGCTAGCTCCCCTTTCCCCCTCTTGTCACCAAACGTTTTCAAGAGAAAGTAATCCCTCTATTCAGAAATAATAAATAATATTGAATTATCGAAAAATTTTATAGTTGTATATTATTACAATCATTTTGCAAAATCAAGAATTTTTTAGGATAATTGTAATATTATTAATGGAATTCCATTATTTTATTCTTTTAAAGCGTTGCTTTCAAAAAGGTTTCAGGAGAGATGGACAACCCTTCTGTTGTACTGGCTCTGTTCTCCGTTAAATATTTTTTTACAATATTGAATCCGACTGCGTATCCAAGCATTTTCGGCTGATATCCTTTGCCGTATAAAAGCTGATCGAACAATCGATGATCCCGTTTGATGTTCAGATGAGGCGCTATCTTTTTTTCGTAAAAAACCTCAAGCTGCAGAGGGGTATACCAGGTGGTCCATTCAGCCGTTTTGCTTTGGCCTAACCTCTCATAAACAGCATATTCTGCCAGCCCCTCCATGATGATTGTATCAAGTAATGTGACGTCTTTTTCCTCTTTTGTGATATGATCTAACCGGCAAACATGATGATATTCATGTGTCATAAGGGCTGAAACCGAGGACAATTCGATATCTGACGAGAGAAAGAGGAACATTTTATCTGGAAAGGCGAGCCCAGATTTTGACCCGAATTCTAAACGGATTCTTCTGTTACCTTCATCAACCGGCAGTGCTACAATCGGCACGTCAGGTCCTCGCCACTTCTTTTTGAGATACTGCTCCTCTTTTTGTATATGCCGGAAAAGTCCTTTTTCTTTCAGAATGGAAGACGTGCTTATTCCCTCTTTTATGTTTTTAAACATTCCGTGATGCTGCAAATGTCCCAAGATGCCTTTCCAGTCTTCTTTCTTCGTTCTTGAAAAGTACGGGACAATGTAATGCGCCAGATCATCTATTGAAGCGGCTTTTTCAAACCATTTGTATGTTTGTTCCACGCTCATGCTATCGCCTCCTCTTTTTTATCCTATGCGCACGAAAAAAAACCGGCTACCCTTTTAGGGCAGCCGGTTTGGCGTCATGATTACTGATACTTTTTGAAGATTAGCGTTGCGTTATGTCCGCCGAATCCCAGTGAGTTGCTGAGAACATAGCTGAGATCCTGTCTGCGTGCTTCATCAGGCACATAATCTAAATCGCATTCTTCGTCAGGCGTTTCAATATTGATTGTTGGCGGGATCATGCCTTCTTTAATGGCAAGGACAGAGAAAATGGCTTCAATACCGCCCGCCGCGCCTAGAAGGTGGCCCGTCATAGATTTTGTAGAGCTTACCGCAAGTTTATAGGCATGCTCGCCAAAAACTGTCTTAATCGCCATTGTTTCATATTTGTCATTGTAATATGTGCTTGTGCCGTGAGCATTGATATAGTCAATCTCTTCAGGCGCAATGCCCGCATCTTTAATGGCTTCTTGCATCGCTCTCGCTCCGCCTTCGCCGTCTTGGGCAGGCGCTGTGATATGATAAGCGTCTCCCGTCGAACCGTAACCGACGATTTCTCCGTAAATTTTGGCGCCGCGTGCAAGTGCATGCTCAAGTTCTTCAAGAACGATAATACCCGCACCTTCACCCATAACGAATCCATCACGGTTTTTATCAAACGGACGGCTCGCTGTTTTCGGATCCGGATTTGTAGAAAGCGCTTTGTTGGCGCTGAAGCCCGCGAATGACATTCTAGTCAGCGGCGCTTCTGTTCCGCCTGTGATCATAGCGTCTGCATCGCCGCGCTGAATCACTTTAAACGCGTCACCGATAGAGTTTGTTCCTGTTGCACATGCAGTTACCGTACAAGAGTTAACTCCCTTTGCTCCTAAAGCGATAGAAATTTGCCCTGTCGCCATATCAGGAATCATCATCGGCACAAAAAACGGGCTTACCCGTCTCGGGCCTTTTGTTAAGAAGATTTCAAACTGAGACTCAAGCGTTTCAAGCCCTCCGATTCCGGAACCAACCCAAACACCGACTCTCGGCGCGATTTCATCAGTAATTTCAAGACCTGCGTCTTCAACTGCCATTTTCGCAGCGACAACCGCATATTGAGTGAAACGGTCCATTTTTCTTGCTTCTTTTTTGTCCATGTAATCTTCAACATTAAAGTCTTTTAATTCAGCGGCTACTTTAGCCGGATATTCTTCAGAATCAACACGAGTGATCGGACCGATCCCGGACACACCGTTGATTGCGTTATTCCAACTTGTATCGACGTCGTTGCCAAGAGGAGACAATGCTCCGAGTCCTGTAACAACTACTCTTTTTTTACTCATCTTGTGTGCACCTCACCTTTTTTTATCGGCCCCAGCGGATTGCAATGGCGCCCCAAGTTAATCCTCCGCCGAATCCTACCATGACGATCACATCGCCATCTTTGATTTTACCGGCTTCCAATTCTTCTACTAGAGAAATAGGAATGGATGCGGCAGAAGTGTTTCCATATTTATGAACAGTTTTAGACATCTTTTCGACAGGAAGCTCTAAACGCTCACGTGCAGCTTCCATGATGCGGATGTTCGCCTGATGCGGAATCAAAAAGTCGACGTCCTCTTTTGAGAGCCCGGCTTTTTCAATGACGTTTACGCATGATTCACCCATTTGGCGGACCGCAAATTTGAAAACTTCACGTCCATTCATGATTGTATGTCCTTTTTCATTCAGATACAAGTGCTGACCGCCTGTGCCGTCTGCTCCTAGTTCAAATGAAAGGATTCCTCTGTCATCACTGACTGGCCCGACTACCGCAGCGCCCGCTCCGTCACCAAACAGAACGGCTGTGTTGCGGTCTTCCCAGTCTGTAATGCTTGAGAGCTTTTCTACACCGACAACAAGGACATGCTTATAAGTTCCGGATTCAATAAATTGTTTACCGGTTACAACCCCGTACATAAAGCCTGCACAAGCCGCGCTGATATCCATGGCACATGCTTTCTTTGCGCCGAGCTGTTCTTGAATCATACAAGAAACTGTAGGAAATGACTGATCAGGTGTGACAGTCGCAACGAGAATCATATCGAGATCCTCAGCGGATACTTCAGCTTGTTCCAGCGCTTTTTTCGCTGCTGCAACAGCCATATGTGATGAATATACGTCATCAGCGGCAATTCTTCTTTCTTCTATTCCTGTTCTTGTACGAATCCACTCGTCAGAAGTTTCAACCATTTTTTCTAAATCATGATTTGTTAAAACCTTCTCAGGGATATAACGTCCAACTCCAAGTATTCCAGCTTTCATAAGGGAAGACTCCTTTGTATAGTTAATTTAGAAGATCAATCAGGTTATGATCAATTATTAGTATCAGGTACTAATTCTATCTTATTTTTTTTCACATGGCAATATATTCGTCTAATCTATCGGTTCATCTTACTCATAGAGTATGGTATATGGAAAAGGAGGCGTATGCAGGTGGATGTGTTTTCAAAAATGATGTTCGGCGATAGCGCCAAACAAAAAACAGAAAAAGAAGAAGTGCAGGAAGAGGAGGTTTCCCCGGCAAACGAAGAAGAGACGATTGATTACATGTATATTATGAACCAAATCGGTTCGATTATGAACTCTCTCGATCAAATCAAGCCCGCTCTGAAGGAGCTCGCGCCTATGGTATCCGCTATTAAAAAGAAAATCATGTGAAAAGCCACTTTCGAGAAAGTGGCTTCTTCTTATTCGGTTTCAGATTTCGCGTCGGATTTACCCAGCTCATAGGCTTCCGCCATTACCGTTGTAAATAAATTCATAAACGGCTGAATGGCCTCCATCGACAGCTCTATTCCTGATTTTTCAAGCTGCTCTTTCGCTTCAGGCAGATATTTCATTGCTATTTGCAGAAACTCAAGTGATTTTTCGTGCTGCATGTAAAGTCACCCCGTTACTCGTTTTTTGGCAGTTCACCTGTTTTGTTATATGTTTTGACCAGTTTGTCGATTTTTTTCTGAAAGGCTTTGTCCACAAGCGGACTGAAGGTTCCCATTTCGACAACTCGGCTTTTCAGATCGTAATAGTGATCGCCGCCTTTTAAAGTCCCTTTGTCGAATTGCTCAGCTATAATTTCATAGGCCTTGTCCACATTTTGCACCGTGCTGGTTAACACGGTGTTCTCGCCAAGATCGGATTGATCTGTGACATAGCCGATCGCATATAGGCCGTCTTTTTTGATTTGCTGAATGACAGGAACATTATACCCGTCTCCGGCAGGATACACAACATCCGCGCGTTCGTTCTTCATTTTTTGATAAAGGTTCACCGCAGTCGAATCATCATCCCAGTGATCCGTATATTTTGTATTCACTTCTATATTAGGATTTTCATACTTAGCCCCTTTTATAAAGCCGTCAACTTCTGGCTGCCATGAAAAAGAAGCGATGACGCCGACCTGATTGGTTTTTGACATATGGGCAGCGGTCATTCCGCCGAAAAAGCCGATTGCTTCCCCGCTGAGATGAACGCTTGTGACATTGTCCGCTTTTGCTTTTGCATTTGAAATCACAAACTGCATATCCGGATAGTCTTCACTGACCAAGTTAAATACTTCTTCATACTCACTTCCATGGCCAAAGAGGAGATTGACGCCGCGCTTATGAAAATCTTCAATCGCATTTATAATATCTTCATCTGTTTTTACGCCTTCTTTATAGTAGACGTCCACATTGTATTTAGATTGTATATTCAGTAATCCTTTATACCCTTTTGTGCCCCATACGAGGTCATTAATCGTATCAGGAAAGAGCATGCCGACCTTCTCAATTTTTCCTTTAAACGGAGTTTGTCCACATCCGCTTAATAAAAGGAGGACAGAAAAGATCATGACAAGCCTTGTGATCAAGTCATGTTCAACTCCTTTTGACAAGCTATCACATGTATTCAAATGATACGTTTATTGTATCTAGAAAACTCGAAACATGGAAGGTTTTTCTTAATATTTGTCGAAAATTGATGAAAATTGTCTTTTCCACTCAAGAATTTTTGTTTTCGCTTCATCTTTTGAAGTTTTTTTCGTGACTTGCAAATCAAAAATGCAATCTTTGCCTGTATCACGGCCGGGCTCAAGCAGGAATCTCAACAGTTCGTCAGCTACATCTTCTGTATAAAAGCCCTCTTCCTCCTGTTCTTCTTTCCACGGCCCATACATTTTAGGAAGGATCACCGCTTTTTCTGAACCTGTCTTTTCATGTTTCTCCCACTCTTTTCGGTCTTGTTCGTATACCAATACATAAGCGGATTTATATTGGTCCAAAGGCAGAAAGCCGCTGCCATATTGGATACAAATCGTATCATACTTTTGATCCTCAATGTGCTCAAGCTGCCGAAAGTGCTCGTTTCTTCCAAGCCACATGAGTCTTTCTTCTAAGTACATTTGTCTGTTTTCATCATCTGTTTCAGCCAAAACGACATCGACGTATATGCCTTCATCCATCATTCGCTCGCATAAAGAAAGGCCGAAAAATTCATCCGCCCCTACAATCAGCGTTGATTCCATTTCATCTGCCGCCCTTCCGGTTTTTCATTTATCCAAAGCAAAACAGCCTCCGCAAAAGAGAAGGCTATTGTTATTGTATTCTTTATAACTCTTTTTCATGCCTGTGAAAGAATTTGCAGATTGATGCATAGATCCTGCTTGGGTGCTCAAATAAATGAAACGTTATGTCAACCGGACAGCCTTGGTTTTGCTGCTGCTTTTCCTTAAATACTTCCGCATGCAGGCTGTACGGATACGGTGCTCCGGTCATCCGCTGCCATATATGAACCGGTACGCTGCTCGGATAGCTTTCGATTGTTTTATAACGGAGTGAAGCCGCTTCTTTTTCGGAGATTTCGTAGCTTTCCGATACCTCTTTCAAAAATTGCTTATAGAAAAATTTATTTTCTTTTTCTGATTCATAATGTGCCTGAAGATCGAGACAAGGATTCAACATTGCGGCTGATCGGATATGATCCGGGGAAAAACGAAGCAGTTCATCGGCCACGAGAGCGCCCATCCCTTCTGCTAAAATATGAATCTTCGGATTGAGTATTTCCTGCTTCAACACGAAATGTATCAGCTGTTTGGCATAGGTGACCGCTTTTTCCGCGCCCCAGTGCCTTCCGAACAGATTGCTGTTAAAAATGGTATAGCCTTCGTCCCTCAGCATATTTAAAAGCTGATTTCTGCCGTAATGCTGAAGCCAAAAGCTTGAATCATTACCGACAAAGTGGGTTCTGTCCCCGAGGACAAAGATGCCAAAGCCGTTCGGACGATAGGGCAGATGAATCACGTTATGCTCCGTTCCCAATTGAAAATACCTTTCCGTTATTCCCATCGCTTGCCCGCCTCCTTTCACACTTCATCTCACGCTATCTTATGTAAAAAGAAAAGAAACGAATAAGGTAAAGTCCTAGCCTTTCTATGTTTTGGCTATTATACCAATTGACGATATTTATTTTTTATATTTTACCATTAAAAATGTGACGAATCAGACTCTTTTGTCACCTCACTTTCTTCTAAAATTAGATTCCCCCTTGGCTTTATGTATGGTATGATAACTTCTAGAATAGAATGAGAAGGACGAGGTGGAAACGTGCGATTTATTATTGCTTTTATTTGGACGTTCCTTTTATCGCATATGGCATGCTATTTGATTGCCAGCATGAACAGTGTAGCGTATAACTTCACAACATCATCCGTAATTGCTGTCGTTTTATATGTGCTGATCATGGCGCTAGCAGCAATCATGCCTATGAACAACAATGCCAGCCAGCATTAATAATCCAAAAACCCAAAACATGTATTGTTTTGGGTTTTTTCGTGATCACGGTTTTCTTTTATACGTCCACAGGCGGTTGTGATTAGATGTTTCAGGAAACATATCTCCTGCTGACAGATTGACCTTTTGCGGGTTTTTGACCATACTCCCTGTCTCGCCGATTTCTACGTAGATGCCGTTGTTGGGCGCTTTCTGCCCGGGCCGGAATTGATGCTGCTGTCCCACTGCTTTTCCTCCTTTTCCTTTTTCGTGTAGTATGCGCCTAAGCGGGTGTGAATATGTTTCCATAAAAAAACTGCTGAGACCCGGCTCAGCAGTTTTTTCGGTTATTTTCCTTTGTAAAGGATCGCCTTTAACAGCGCTTTTTGCACATGGAGACGGTTTTCAGCCTGCTGGAATACAGCAGAATTCGGACCGTCAATAATCTCTGCCGTCACTTCTTCTTCACGGTGTGCAGGAAGACAGTGCAAAAATGTATAGTCAGGTTTAGCATGGCTGACAAGCGATGCATTCACCTGGTAAGGCGAGAAGACTGTGAGACGCTCTTGCTCTTCCGCTTCCTGTCCCATGCTTGTGAATACATCTGAATAAATGACGTCCGCATTTTTTACGGCTTCAATCGGATCAGCTGTAAGTGTAACGGAAGCACCGGATTGAAGGGCAGATGCCTTGGCTGCTTCCGCCGCTTCGTCTAACACTTCGTATCCCTTAGGCGAAGCAATCGAGATATCACAGCCCATTTTTGCGCAGCCGATCATCAGAGAGTGCGCCACATTATTTCCGTCACCGATATATGCGACTTTCACACCTTTGAGATCGCCTTTGATTTCCTTGATCGTCAATAGGTCCGCCAGCGCCTGGCAAGGATGATATTTATCAGTAAGCCCGTTGATGACCGGAATATCAGCGTGTTCAGCAAGCTCCTCCACCTTTTCATGCTCAAAGGTCCGGATCATGATTGCATCTACATAGCCCGAGAGCACTTTTGCCGTGTCAGCCACAGTTTCACCGCGGCCCAGCTGCAGATCTTTCTGGCTTAAAAAGAGGGCGTTTCCGCCAAGCTGCGCCATGCCGGCCTCAAATGAAACACGAGTCCGGGTGGATGATTTTTCAAAAATCATCGCAAGGGTTTTGCCTTGAAAAATAGGCTGAATCTTGTTTTGTTTCAGTTCACTGGCTTCAGCAAGCAACGCGCTGATGTCCTGTTCACTGAGATCTTTTAGCGTTAATAGGTCTTTTCCGAATAGACTGGTTTGCGTTTCTCCCATATTCACTGTGTGCATGATGCCACTTCCTTTTTATAAAGATCTCTGAGGGAAACAGGATGCGGACTGCCTGATCCGCTTTGCAAAAACGCCCGTACGGTTTCCTCTTCAGTAAAGACGGTAATGCCGTGTGTCATGGCTTCCAAACGCTCGTTGCGTGCTTCTTCAGAGCCGTTCAAATGGATATGGAGCGCTTTTTCATCCTGTTCCATCCAGGAGGCGAATGTGCCTTCATGAACCTTAAAGCCGGCGTTTTCCGCTAATGTCTTCAAATCTTCCGGTCCGTTTTGCAAATAAATGCTTCCTTTTTGATTCCAAACACGCGTGTAGATTTTTTTCAAGGCGCTGTCGGCGTCGTATGCAACACACATGCCTTCTCCTGTCGATTTCATTTCCGGTCCAAGCTTTACATCTACATCTTGAATCGCATGTGATGAAAAGACCGGGAACTTTACAGCAACACCATGGTGATTTTGAATTGCCGGGTTTACATCTTTTAGAGATGCCCCCGCCAGCAGCCGTGTGGCGAGCGGAATCATCGGGACGCCCATGACTTTGCTGACGACCGGAACTGTACGGCTCGCTCTCGGGTTCACTTCAAGGACGAGAATGGTTTCGTTATCGATCACAAATTGGATGTTCATAATGCCTTTAAACGAAAGCTTTTGGGCAATTTTTTGAGCAGCATCTTTTATTCCCTGCTGCAGCTTATTTGTGACAGAAGGTCCCGGGAGAATGGCGAAGCTGTCTCCTGAGTGGACGCCCGCCCGCTCAATATGTTCGGTATATGTCGGGATAAAGACTTCTTCACCATCGGAAATCAGATCAATTTCGACTTCTTTTCCTGACACGTACTGATCAATTAAAATGGGATACGGCATGCTGTCTTCTCCGTCCAGCAGCTGAGAAAGCGCAGCTTCCGATTCAACGATGATCATGCCCATTCCGCCAATGACATAAGAAGGACGGATTAATACCGGATAGCCGATGCCGTTTGCTTTCTCTGCAGCCTCTTCTTTTGTATAAGCAATTTCTCCTTTAGCGTGCTGCAATCCGAGTTCATCAAGAAGCTGATAAAATTGATCGCGATCCTCTAACACGTCGAGCGTTTCAAACGATGTGCCGAGAAGCGTGATTCCGGCTTTTTCTAGCGCTTCAGCAGCATTGATCGCGGTTTGGCCGCCGAACTGCACGATCGCAAAGTCAATGTTTTCCTGCTCCGCCACGTTTAATATGTGCTCCGTTGTCAGGGGCTCAAAATACAGGCGATCCGCAATTTCATAATCTGTGCTCACGGTTTCCGGGTTGTTATTAATCATAATCGTTTCGAATCCAAGCTTTTGCAGCGTTAACACCCCATGAACAGCACTGTAATCGAATTCAACGCCCTGGCCGATGCGAATCGGTCCTGAGCCGATAATCAGCGCGCGCTTTTTCTCTTTGCGGCTGATGTCTCCATCGGTTTCTCCGAAATACGTGGAGTAAAAATAGTTGGTTTTCGCATCAAACTCAGCTGCGCAAGTATCAACAATTTTGAAGGAAGGCGTAATCCCCTTCTCCTTGCGAAGAGCTCGCACCTCTGCCTCTGTCTTGCCGATAAGCGAGGCAATCGTTGCGTCTGAAAATCCTTTTTCCTTTGCCTTTTTCAATAAATCAAAAGAGAGGTCGCTCCCCGCTTCCATGATCTGATTTTCCAGCTTGATGATATTGTTAAAGGTGTGAAGGAAAAACGGGTCGATTTTTGTTTTTGCATGGATTTCTTCTATTGATATGCTTCGGCTTAACAGCTCCATCACAACGAAAAATCTTCGATCGTCAGGTGTGATTGCCAGCTCCCAGAGCGCTTCAATTGATAAGCCGCCGAGCTCCGGCAGATGCGTGCCGACGTTTTTCAGCTCAAGGGAGGCTGCCGCCTTTTGGATCGCCGCTTCTACATTACGTTCAATCGCCATCACTTCTCCGGTGGCTTTCATTTTTGTGCCGAGCTTGCGGTCCGCGTTTTTGAATTTATCAAACGGCCAGCGCGGAAACTTGACGATGACATAGTCCAATGCCGGTTCGAAGCTCGCATAAGTGGAGCCTGTAAGCGGGTTTTTTAATTCATCAAGCGTGTATCCGACAGCCAATTTCGCAGCCATTTTCGCAATGGGATAACCTGTTGCTTTTGACGCGAGAGCAGATGAACGGCTCACACGCGGATTCACTTCAATGACGTAGTATTGCTTGCTGAACGGATCAAGCGCAAACTGAATGTTGCAGCCGCCTACGACATCAAGTGCCGAAATGATCGTCAGACTTGCCGTTCGGAGCATTTGATAGTCTTCATCAGTTAATGTTTGTGAAGGCGCCACTACAATCGAATCGCCTGTATGCACACCGACCGGATCGATGTTTTCCATATTACAGACAGTAATGCATGTGTTGTTGCTGTCGCGCATCACTTCATATTCAATTTCTTTAAAGCCGGCAATGCTCTTTTCTACCAGACATTGATTGATCGGGCTAGCCAGAAGCGCTTGCTTGATCATGGCGGCAAATGCTTCTTTCGTAGGTGCGATGCCCCCGCCTTTTCCGCCTAACGTGTAAGCAGGCCGAATAATGACCGGAAAGCCGATGGATTCCGCAAAACGAAGGGCATCTGTTTCGTTATCGACAATTTCGCTCTCTGGAACTGGCTGATTCAGCTCGTTCATTAAAGAACGAAATTTTTCCCGGTCCTCTCCTTTTTGTATCGTATCAACGGATGTACCCAGAAGTTTGACGCCGTGCGCCTTTAAGATACCCGCTTCTTCAAGTTCAACCGCTAGATTCAGTGCAGTCTGCCCGCCTAAATTGGCCAGAAGTCCGTCGGGCTTTTCTTTCTTAATAATGTCTGTCAGGCTTTCTGCCGTCAGCGGTTCAAAATATATGTCATCCGCGAAAGCTTCATCGGTCATAATTGTTGCCGGGTTGTTGTTGACGAGAATAACCCGATAGCCTTCTTCCTTGAGCGCGATGCACCCTTGAGTGCCTGAATAATCAAATTCTGCCGCCTGGCCGATGATGATCGGGCCTGAGCCGATTACTAATATGCTTGAAATACTGGTGTCTTTAGGCATGGGCGATTTCTCTCCTTGCTGGTATCACATTCTTTAAATAATCATCAAAAATCCATTCGCTTTCCGCCGGCCCTGGATGGGCTTCCGGATGAAATTGCACACTCATGACAGGCAGCTTTTTATGGGAAAGCCCTTCAACTGACGTGTCATTGACATGGTGGAATCTAATCGTCAGCTCTTCTTGATTAATGGATTTTTCATCGACCACATAGCTGTGATTTTGGCTGGTCATGAACACCCGCTTCGTTTCACGGTCGATGACCGGATGGTTTGCGCCCCTGTGTCCGAACGGCAGCTTAAACGTGTTCCCGCCGAAAGCGAGCGCAATCAGCTGGTGGCCGAGACATATGCCGAGTGTCGGAAAGCGATTGACAATGTTTTTGATTTGTTCCATATGCGGTGTAATGGCTTTCGGATCTCCGGGTCCGTTGGATAACACGACACCGTCCGGCTTTATGCCGTAAACCGATTCCATTTGCTGATACGGTACAACTGTGACCTTGCAGCCTCGTTTCACGAGTGATGATGCAATTGATTTTTTATAGCCAAAGTCAATGAGAGCGATATGTTTATTCCCTTCGCCGATTGTGCTCATGTCCTGTGCGGACGCCTGTTCTGCGACGTTCTCAGGCTGCAGGGCAATCTCAGCCGCTTCTTTAGAAGCAGTGACAGACGCCCCCATCGTTCCGTTCGCGCGAATTTTTTTGACGACAGCCCTCGTATCGACATGGGACAAGAGCGGGATGTTCCATTTTTTCAGATATTCCTTAAGACTGTATACCGCTTCATGATGAGAAAAATGTTCGCACGCCTCGTAAACAACCGCTGCTTTCACTTGCGGTTTTTTGCTTTCAAAGTCGTTTTCATTAATGCCGTAGTTGCCGATCAGCGGGTACGTAAATACGATAATCTGTCCTTTGTATGACGGGTCTGTCAGCACTTCCTGATAGCCCGTCATTCCTGTGAAAAACACAGCTTCGCCCGTACAATCTTCATGTCCGTCCAGTTCTCCGCTGAACACTGTTCCATCTTCTAACACTAAATAACCTTCCATCTAAAAGCCCACCTCTTGATGAATAATTAATTATAAAAATGAATTTTTATGCTTTCATATCGAAAAAAAATTACAAATTAACAGCGGTATGCTGAGCAATCGCTTGTTTCAGCTTGCTGACGGCTTCTGTTATTTCATCCTTTGTCACGGTGAGCGGCGGCAGCAGACGAATCACGTTCGGTCCGGCCGGCAGTACGAGCAAGCCTAATGTCTGCAATTCAGCAATGATGTCTGCAACCGGCCCATCACACTCAATTCCAAGCATTAATCCTTTGCCGCGGATTTGCCTCACAAAAGGACTCTTCAGTTCAGCCTCCAGCTGTTCTTTCAAAAACGCACCCTTATCAGCAGCCTCTTGCAGAAATTCAGGCTGGAATACAACCTGCAATGTTGCATTAACGGCAGCCATCGCCAGCATATTCCCTCCGAAGGTCGTTCCGTGAGATCCAGGAGTAAACGCTGCTCCCAGCTCTTTCTTGCCGATTACCGCACCGACTGGAAAGCCGTTCCCCAATCCTTTTGCAGCTGTGATGATATCAGGTGAGAGGCCGAAGTGTTCGTATGCGAAGCCTTTTCCTGTCCGTCCAATGCCGGTCTGAATTTCATCTACGATCAGAAGCGCCTGCTTTTCCTTGCAAAACGACTGTACGGCTGTTAAAAATTCTGCACTGGCCGGATTGACTCCGCCTTCTCCCTGTACGGTCTCAAGCATGACCGCGGCTATGCCGTCTTCCTCCCCAAGAGCATCAAAAGCGGCAGGATCATTGTACGGGAGGTAGTAAAAGCCTTCCAGCATCGGGCCGAAGCCTGTTTTGATTTTATCCTGTCCGGTAGCTGCCATCCCTGCATAGGTGCGGCCGTGGAATGATTGGAGAAATGTGATGATTTTCGTTTTTCCAGTTGCTTTTCGCGCCAGCTTAATCGCGCCTTCATTCGCTTCCGCTCCGCTGTTGCAGAAAAAAACGAGATCTCCGGCACTGTTTGCCGCTAACTGCTGTGCCGCTTGCTCCTGAAGACTGTTTTCAAACAGATTGGATACGTGCCATACGCTGTCGAGCTGTTTTTTGACCGCTTCTGTGACCGCTTCATGGCAGTGGCCTAGGTTGGAAACCGCAATCCCTTGAATGAAATCGAGGTATGTTTTGCCGTTTTGATCCTCAACGCAAGTTCCCTTCGCTTTCTTTATCTCAATGTTCCACCGTCCGTAGGTTTGAAACAAGCTGCTCATGAAACAGCCTCCTTTGCTTTAACGATTTTTGTTCCTTGAAATGTTTGATCTGAGAAAAACGATCCTTTTCCATTTACGATCATCACTTCTGATACTTGATCCGATAATGCTGACAAGGCTGAATTGACCTTTGGTATCATCCCGCCTGTGATCACTTCCTGTTTAATGAGAGTCTGAATTTCCTCAGGGGTCAGGATGTCGAGACGCTGTTTTTCCTTCATAATTCCTTCCACGTCTGTGACGAACATCAGCTTATCGGCTTTCAGCGCTCCGGCGACTGCCGAAGCCGCAAGATCAGCATTGACATTCAGTGTTTTGTAATCGCTCGTCAAAGACAGGGGCGCAATTACCGGAATGATGCCTTCATCCATCAGCGCGTTTACCATAGAGGCATTAACCTTTTTAATTTCTCCGACTTCCCCGTATGTGTCCGGATCGAGATAGTCTGCTTCGAGAAGGCCTCCATCCTTGCCGGACACTCCCGCAGCCCGGAGCCCGTGTTTTGCAAGCTCGGCAACGAAAAATTTATTCACTGAGCCGGACAGTACCATTTCAGCGACTTCCAATACCGGTTTGGTTGTTTTCCGCTGTCCGCCTGCAAACTCTGTTTTGATGTTTAACCGTTTCAGCATATGTGTGATTTCCGGTCCGCCGCCGTGCACGATTGCCAATTTCCATCCTGATTCCATCAATTCTTTCAGGTTTTGAAAAAATTCTTCCGACAGCTCACGGATGACACTTCCCCCGCATTTAAAAACGATTGTTTTCTTCATTGTGCTCCCCTTTATTACGTGCGATAGCTCGCATTAATTTTGATATAATCATAGGTCAGATCACAGCCCCATGCTCTTCCGTTCCCGTCTCCTTCATGCATCTTGATGACAATGGCAATCTCGTCTCCTTCGAGATATTCTTTCGCGAGAGATTCAGAGAATGGCTGAGGCTCGTTGTTTTTAAACAGGCATTGGCCCCCGAGATAAACCTCTACTTCTTCAGCCTTCACCTGAGCCGCGCTGTGCCCGATAGCACCGATAATGCGCCCCCAGTTCGCGTCTGTTCCGTATACAGCAGTTTTTACGAGGTTCGACCCGACAATTTTTTTGGCAATCATGTTTGCATCAAGATTGTTTTTCGCCCCTTTTACTTGGGCTTCGATTAGTTTTGTCGCGCCTTCTCCGTCTCTGGCAATCTCCTTAGCCAAATCTTCACAAGCCATAAGAAGCGCTTTTTTAAAGATCGGCCAGTCTTTATGGTCTTCCGTAAGGCACTCATTTTCCGCGCAGCCATTTGCCATGACCAATACCATGTCATTGGTAGAGGTTTCTCCGTCAACTGTAATTTGATTAAAAGAGACGTCAGTGATGTCGCGGAGCGCTTTTTGCAGCGTTTTTTCTTCGATTGCCGCGTCTGTTGTCACAAACCCCAGCATCGTTGCCATGTTTGGGTGAATCATTCCGGAGCCTTTAGCCGCTCCGCCGATGGTGACTTTTTGACCGCCGATTGTCAGTTCATAGCACGTTTGCTTGATGACGGTATCTGTCGTTAAAATCGCTTCCTCGAAATCTCCAGATCCCGCAGGCGTTTCTTTCAAAAGCTCGATGCCGGCCTGAATGTTTTCCATATTTAAATGTTCGCCGATGACACCAGTTGAAGAAACGGCGACAAGCTCCGGCTCAATGCCCAGCTGTAAAGCGAGGTTCTCCCGCATTTTGTATGCGTCCTCTAAGCCTTGTTCCCCTGTACAAGCATTGGCAATGGCGCTGTTGACAATGACTGCTTTCAGAGCTGATCCATGCTTTAAGCTGTCCTGTGTGACTTTAATCGGAGCCGCCTGAAAGTGGCTTTGCGTATAAACTGCCGCGCTCACTGCCGGTGTCTCGCTGATAATGACGCCAAGGTCTTTTTTCGAGTAGCGCAGCCCGCAATGCACGCCCTTTGCCTGAAATCCTTTTGGCGAGGATACATCGCCTTTTACTTTCACTATTTGATCTTCACTCAACTGAATCATGGTTCGATTCTCTCCTGTTCTATGGATAAATTGGTGTCATGGTAAGACCTGTCTCTTCGTTCCAGCCATTCATGATATTGAAATTTTGTACTGCCTGCCCAGCGGCACCCTTCATCAGATTATCAATTACCGAAACGATCGTGACCCTGTTCGTTCTTTCGTCGAGGGTAACGGATACATCGCAGAAATTGCTGCCGAACACTTCCTTCGTTTGCGGGTAATGACCCTTTGGCCTCACTCTCACAAAATATGAATCTTGGTAAAATTCCGAATATAAATCGTGCAGATCTTCTGCAGATAGATCAGATGTTAATTGCGTATACATTGTCGCCATGATTCCCCTTGTCATCGGAACCAAGTGAGCAGAAAATGTAATAGCCTTCAACCCTGGCTGCCATTCTTTTAACGTCTGTTCAATCTCAGGGGTGTGCTGATGTTCATTTACTTTATAAATTTTAAAATTGTCGTTAAGCTCAGAAAAATGGGTTCCCATGGACGCTTTTCTCCCCGCACCGGAAACGCCTGTTTTCGCATCAACGATAACGAACGATTCATCAAGAAGCTTTTGTTGAGCCAACGGCGCGAGGCCTAGCAGCACAGCCGTCGGAAAACACCCCGGATTGGCGATGAGCTTCGCCTGCTGAATGTTCCTTTGATTCAGCTCCGAAAGGCCGTAAACCGCCTCTTGAATTGTTTCTTTTGGTGCCGCTGTCCGTTTATACCACTTTTCATATACAGCAGGCTCTTGGATCCTCAGATCACCTGACAGATCAATAACCGGAATTCCCGCCTCTGCAAGCTGCGGAGTCAGTTCACTTGATACTCCCGGGGGCGCAGCAAGAAACATGACATCGATTTCCTGTTTGATTGTATTCATATCAATGGGCTTGAGCTTCTGCTCAGCCAAGCCGGTAAGATGAGGATAAACATGACTATAGACCTTCCCCTCCCCGCTGGATGAATAAAGTATACATTCTTCTGCATGAGGATGATGAGTAAGAATCCTGACAAGTTCGGCGCCTCCATAACCCGTAGCGCCTACAATTCCTATTTTCAAAACGAATTCACCTTCTTGGTCTTTGTGAAATTATTTAACATTATAACATGAATAAAAATTAATTCAATCGTATATTTAATATTTTTATTCATTTATAAAATTTCTGTTCAATAAAAAAATCGGCGATTAAAAATCAGGCAGAAACCGCTTCAATTGTTGATCCGGCGCCATTTGCAGCTGCATAAAAAAACAGGCTGACCGTGTCAGCCTGTTTTCATCATCATCAATCCGCTCAGAAAATATAGAATAGAGCTTGTATAAAAAATCATTTGCACCGTAAAAAAGTCGGCGAGAAAACCGCCGAGCATAATGGCAGCCGCTGAAAAAACAGCGGTCCAAAAATGATAATTCCCAATCTTTTTTCCGCGTTCCCCGGCGTCTGTAAAGTCGGCGATTAATACTTTTTCTCCGTGTTTTTGCATCGCCCCAAAGAGACCTAACAGCACTTGCACGATGTACACTTGAAGAACGCTGTTTACATGCGGGACATACAAAAGCAGAACCGCCATGCCCCATGAGTTCGCAAGCAGATAATAGCGGCTGTCGATCCTTTCAGAAAGCCGGCCGAGGAGCGGGTAAATGAGCGCTCCGCTCAGTCCGAATAATCCGTAGGAAAACCCGAACTGCGTGTAGCTTGAGCCGATATTCTTCACAAACAGAATATAAAACGGAAAGATTAAACTGCTTGCGAAAAACACGCTGCTTTGTGAAAGTGTCAGCCATTTTAATTTGTTTTTCCCCATTATTTATACCTCTGATAAAAGTAATTCATAAACCGCTCATCCGGATCATACGTCCGTTTTTTCTGAAAAAACGCTTCGCTTTTCGGATACGCCTGTTTCATTTGCTCTTTTGTCTGATATGTCATATACGGCAGATAATAGCTTCCTCCGTGTTTGAGCGCGACGTCTGTCATACGCCTGATGATTCTGG
Organism: Bacillus sp. PK3-037; assembly: GCF_054161355.1. Taxonomy (NCBI): domain Bacteria; kingdom Bacillati; phylum Bacillota; class Bacilli; order Caryophanales; family Bacillaceae; genus Bacillus; species Bacillus sp. PK3-037. The sequence continues at coordinate 2,929,341 of NZ_CP096408.1, forward strand.
CAGCGTCAGCCTGGTCTTCTTTTGAAAAGCCCTCGTTGATTAAAAGCACGAGCGAAAACATATCATCCTTCGCATAAGACAGGTCGGCCTTTTCGTTTTTTTGCACATACCGGATCGTGATATTAAGCAGATTCAGGTCTTCGTGTGACAGCGTTTGTCTCAGGTCGTCAATATAGGAAGCGTACTCCTTCACCGGCACAAAGTATTCCTGCAGCACGTCTGTATTTTCATTGTTTTCGTATTCGAGAAATTTTGATTCTGACCGCATGACGTTATTGCGTGAAATCTTTGTTCCATTTTGGCTCAGAAAATAGGATTGCTGGGTATTCCACAGCCAGTTTCTGCCCCACCCGTACCTTCTTGACAGGCCGAGCGCGAATTTCGTCACTTGTGTATGCTCATCCTTTTTGAGATCGCTGTAAGATGTCAGCTGATTCTGCTCTTCTGATAATACGTAATTTGTGACATACATGTCTTTCAGAAATCCTTTTTCTGCTGTTGAGATGCGAGCGAGGTGCATGCGGACACCCGGATTGCCTTTGACATGCTTTGTAAAATAGTCAGCATATGTACTGTAGTTCATTTTTTCCGTCTGCATGACGTACAGCTCGTCATCCGTTAATTCAAGCTCAGCATCGAGAATCACACCAAAAAGACCGTACCCGCCGATGACCGCTGAAAATAAGTCATCTTTTGGAGTGACAGTGATAATTGTGCCGTCGGCTTTTAAAAGACGGAATGATTTGACTGTATCAATCAGCGATCCATAGCGGATATCACGCCCGTGGGCATTGGCGCTGAGAGATCCTCCGATTGTGAAAATATTTTGTGACTGCATGACTTTTACCGCAAGCCCGTATGGATTTACGTATTTCTGTATGTCATTCCACGTCGCCCCGCTTTGGACCCTGATGGTTTTTTTCTCTTTATCGAAAGCGAGAATTTTGTTGTAGCCTGTCATGTCAAGAACGATGCCGTCCTCGTAATATGTATGGCCGCCCATCGAATGCTGGGTTCCGGCTATTGAGATTTTTATGTTTTTTCGATTGGCCTCTTTGACTGTGTCAATGAGGTTATTTTCTTCCTGCCCTTTCACTGTCTGCTTAATTTTCACCGGCATCAAGCGGCTGACATCGGTCATCTCGCCGGAACCGCTTTTTTGCTCTGAATGAACAGAGTACGCAAACAGGGCCGCATACGCACCGGTGCACAGCGCGAATGCAAGCAATTTCTTTTTCATGGCGCTCTCCCTGCTGTTTTTTTATGGCCATTATACCATGTTTGCGTCCTCTTTTTTCCAGATTATCGTCTTGCCCGTTTTTCAGCGCGGCGGTCAGCCACGATAAAACAAGCGTGAATGGCGCCCGGCAGCCAAAAGATGCATGTCAGTATGAGATTGAGCAGGGCCTGAAACGGCTTTCCCGTAAACAAAACAGCAAGCGGCGGACATAGAACGGCTAGCAGGTACATCATTTTGCTTCACTCCTTTTCAGCTGTAAAAAGGACAGCCTCACAGTAAGGCTGTCCTCTTTTGTTTTATTGTATGCCAAGCGCGATTTTTGCATATCTTGACATTTTGTCCCGAGTCCACGGCGGATTCCACACAATGTGAACTTCCGTCTCTTTCACTTCCGGAATGTCCGCAAGCGCTTTTTTCACTTCATCAACAATAATCGGCGCTAAAGGGCATCCCATTGACGTCAGTGTCATTGTGACGTGCGTTAAGCCGTCTTCATCCATATCAACATCGTATACTAACCCGAGGTTTACGATATCAACGCCAAGCTCAGGGTCGACAACCTGTTCCAGGGCGCCCATAATGTTTTCTTTTAATGCTTCTTCCACATTCCCTCACTCCTTTTTTCTACAGTATAACGTAAATCCGGCCTGTGTTTACACCTTTGTGCTTTATAAATGCGTTTCAAACCATTCAACGGTTTTTAACACAGCGGCCCGCGGCACTTTGTGATCGGCTCGTTCATCCGCAATAAACTGGAGATGTTCCGGCTGCTCGCTGTAATAAGATTTAATCGTATCATAAAATTTCCGGGTCGGCGCGTAAGGCACGACTTGATCTTTAACGCCATGCCAAAATAAAAGCGGGCGCTGGCGAAGTTTCTCCGGCTGAAGGCTGAGATCCAGCACTTTAAGGCGCTCCATGAGTTCCCGCACCCTTTCCTCCGGCACATCAATATCGATGCCCTGAGATTTGATGTGGTCGATCTGCTGCTGAAACAGCTCGACATAATTCGGGCTTCCCATCAGGCTGACGCCGGCTTGTACCCAATCATAAACCGTTAAAGCGCCAAGCGTTGTAATGCCGCCCATTGATGTACCCGCAAGCCCGATACGGCCGCCGTCTATCAGGCCTTCCTTCTCAAAATGGCTCTTGAGTACTTCAAGCTCTTCAATCTCGTTTAGCACGATGTCCCAAAAATGGCCGGCCAGCTTTTCAACAGCCATTTGCTCTCCCCGTTCACCATGGTGCAGCGCCTCCGGCAGAACGGCTCTAAAGCCCTTCTCCGCAAGCAGATAAGCAATATGAAGGTTGTGTTCCTTTGCGCTTGTAAAGCCATGTATAAAGAAAACAAGAGGAACGGCACGGTGCCTGTTCTCTTCTTTTACAATATGTAAAAACGGAATGCCGGAAACGGTTTGATTTTCAATTTGAATCACAATGTCCCCTCCTTAGGATAACCATAATCATAAGTGTAACATGTAGACAATAAAGATGGTAAAAAGCTACACTGTAATTAAGGCAACTTACGCAAAATCTAAGGTTAAAGGAGCTTTTCATGGAGACAAAACCCTATGTAATCGCATTAGATTTAGATGGAACATTATTAAAGGACGATAAAACAATATCAGAAAACACCCTTCAAACGATACAGCGTCTAAAAAATGACGGACATTACGTCTGCATCTCCACCGGCCGGCCGTACCGTTCAAGTTCCATATACTACGAGCAGATGAAGCTGACAACGCCGATCGTCAATTTCAACGGAGCGTTTGTCCACCATCCGCAAGATGACAGCTGGGGACGGTATCATACCTCACTGCCGCTTCAAGTTGTCAAACAGCTTGTGGATATCAGCGAGACCTACAACGTACATAATATACTTGCTGAAGTCATCGATGATGTGTACTTCCATTATCATGATGAGCATCTGATTGATGCCTTTAACATGAACACAACAAATGTCACCGTCGGCGATTTGCGTAAAAATCTCGGCGAGGATGTCACCTCTGTGCTCATCCATGCGAAAGAGGAAGATGTGCCAGAGATACGCGCTTATCTAACAGATGTGCACGCCGAGGTGATCGATCACAGAAGATGGGCAGCCCCGTGGCATGTGATTGAGATTATTAAAAGCGGCATGAACAAAGCGATTGGCTTGCGGAAAATCAGCGATTACTACGGCGTGCCGCGAGAACGGATCATCGCTTTTGGCGATGAAGATAACGACTTGGAAATGCTTGAATTTGCAGGATGCGGCGTCGCCATGGGAAATGGAATTGACGCAGTCAAGCAGATCGCTGACAAAACGACGGGTTCCAATGAAGAAGACGGGGTCGCCCAATTTTTGAAAGAATATTTCTCAATATAAAGAGCGGAGTGTTTTAATTTTTCCCACTTATAAACCTTTACCCGCCCCAGCATACTATGGGAGACGACTCATCTCGTCAAAGTATGGAAGGGGGCAGTCTCACAATGGGTAAACGAAGCAAATCCAAAAGGTTTATTCAGCAGGGTAAAGACTCCATCGGGCTACACGCCGCAAGATTTCCATATCGGTCTACATTAGAAGAAGCTCACCAGCATGCCGCGGCACGAGATTCGGCCGAAAGACAGGTTGAATACTAAATGAGAAACGAACTCTTTCAGCAGGCGAAATCATTTGTTCAACAGGCTGTCATGGTGACAAACGGCTTTGAGGAAGGCGATCAGGAGCAAGCGATTCTGAGAGCCAAAAATGCTGTGTCTTCTGCGTATGCCAATTCGACAGATGCGGAACGTCAACAGCTTCATCAATTTCAAGATCAACTGGATAAATTGCAATAAAAAAGGGCTATGGCGATTCGCCATAGCCTATTATTTGACCTCAAACTGCTGAACAGCCTGGACCTGCTTAAGATTCTCCGCTCTGCCCTTAAACGTCACCTTCACCTCGTATGTCCCCGGCTCCGGTACTTCCTTCCATTCATCAGAGAAATCATAGGTTTCTCCCGATTCAAGCGTCAGGTTTTGAAAAGCCTGCGTAAACATTTTGTCTTTCGAATAACGGTATCTTTCTTTGTGCTCAGAATCATACACGACAAGTTCAAATTTTTGTCCAGTGCTGAATTGAAACTCGACAGCACGTTCGCTTTGGTTCTTCAGTGACATGTTAAACTTGATTTGTTCAGGCTCCTGAATTGCGTCAACAGATAAAACAACCTCTTGATTCTCCATTCCGCCTGATACCTCCTTATCGGGTTCTGTCTGCTCATTTTTCCCGCAGCCTATTAATAGCACCACAGGCAAAAGCATCACAAGCAGCCGTTTCACGACTTCCACCTGCTTTCGTCAGTCTTTTCTAAAGAAACCAAAAATCCCGGTCGTTTGGACAATGTTTGTAAATGCTTTCGGGTCCACTTCTTTTACGATTTTTTCTAAATCGTACAATTCATACCTCGTGATGACGATAATCATCATTTCTTTCTGCTCGTTTGTAAAAGCTCCTTTGGCTGGGACAGTCGTTATGCCCCGCACCATTTTTCCGTAAATGGCTTCTTTGATTTCGTCCGCTTTTTTCGTCACGATCATTGCCGTAAGCTTCATGTGGCGGGTGTGAATCGCGTCGATCACCCTCGTTGTCACATACAAAGTAACAAGGGTATATAAAGCTTTCTCCCAACCTTGCAATAATCCTGCCGTCAGAATGATAATCCCGTTCAGAATAAAGAAATACGTGCCGACGGGTTTATCCTTCCATTTGGCCAGCACCATAGCGACGATATCAAGGCCGCCTGTTGAAGCGCCGTACTTTAATGTTAAACCGATTCCGACAGCGGAAATCACACCGCCGAATACCGCGTTCAGCAGGATGTCTTGAGACAGTCTCATTTCCGGCAGGATTCCCATAAACAATGTGGTCAGCGCGACACTCAAAATGCTGTACACCGTAAACGATCTGCCGACCTTCAGCCATCCTAAAATACCGACCGGAATATTTAAGAGGAACAAGAGCGTTCCCGTCGATATGTAGAAAGGGGCATATTGGTCAACGACGCTTGATAAAAGCTGGGCGACACCTGTGAATCCGCTGGCATATACATCTGCCGGAATCAGAAATAAGTTCAGCCCGGCCGCATTAAGTAAAGCCCCGATGATGACGATGAGTAATTTTTTTGTTTGATCTAGTACCATGGCATGTTCCTCCGCTCATTCTTCTTTATTATGTTTTCCCTTAAAACAAATATTTGAACACGATTTTGACAAATTAATATGATATAGTTGGCTTAAATCATATGATGACGAGCGATAAACGGAAAGAAGGGAAGCAAAATGACAGTTCATCTCATCGCTGACAGCGCCGCTGATCTGCCTCGTTCTTATTTTGAGGAAAACGGCATTGGCTTTATCCCGCTTAGGGTTTCTCTCGGCGACAAAGAATATGAAGATGCAGTCACGATTCATGCGGAACAAATATTTGAAGCGATGCAAAATGGGGAAGCGCCAAAGACGTCCCAAGCCTCACCGCAAACCATTAAAAATGTATTTTTGCAATATGCCGAAACAGGAGAGCCCGCACTTTACATCGCTTTTTCCTCAGGACTCTCCGGCACCTATCAGACAGCCGTCATGATCGCCAATGAAGTGAAGGAAGAATTCCCCGATTTTGATTTGCGGGTGATTGATTCCAAATGCGCTTCATTAGGCTGCGGTCTGGCCGTCCGGCATGCACGCGAACTCTGTATCAACGGAAATACAATACAAGAAATTGAAACGTCTGTAAAGAGCTTTTGCGCACAGCTTGAGCACATTTTTACAGTCGATGATTTAACGTACCTCGCCCGGGGCGGCCGAATTTCAAAAACGTCCGCATTTGTCGGCGGTCTGCTCAATATTAAACCGCTTCTTCATATGGAGGACGGCAAGCTTGTGCCTCTAGAAAAAATCCGCGGACAGAAAAAGCTGTTCAAACGGATTATTGAATTAATGAAAGAGCGCGGAGACAATTGGAGCGATCAAACCGTCGGAATCAGCTATGCCGCTAACGAAGGAACAGCCAATGAAATGAAACACTTGATCGAAGACGCGTTTAAGCCGAAAGATATCATCATGCACGCCATCGGCTCTGCTGTCGGATCCCATTCCGGGCCGGGCACACTGGCGATATTTTTTCTGGGTAGATCATAAAAAAACAGCCAGGCTAAAAAAGCCCTGGCTGTTTTCATTTTTATTGAATTCCGACTGCGTCATATGCCTTTTCGACAGAAGCTGATTGCTTCGAGTCTTCACCGTATAAATCATTGGCGGCTTCGATAGCCGCTTGCTTCATCATGCTGAAGTCTGAAGAAGGCGTTACATAATATGTCAAAGCCCGGTAATAAATTTGCTCACAAGCTTCACGCCCGATCCCCTCAACCCGCACATCATGGTGCACGCCGCCTTCTGCGAGAAGATATGCCGCTTTATTGTGGATCGACGAATTGATATGCACCCCGCCGTAATCCTCTGTGCCCGTATACCGGTTTGAATAATGATCCGGATTCCCCTGCTTGGAAGGGTCCTCTAAGGAACGTAAAGCATCCCCGCGTACATCCGGCGTATATACATCCTCGCCGATTTCCCAGTCATCCCGGTCTGTCATCGCCGCCATAATGTCAGAAATGGATTCGTTTAGCGCGCCTGGTTCTCCCTGATATAAAAGGCCGGCGGAATACTGGGTGACCGCGTGTGTCATTTCATGCGCCACAATGTCGAGCGATCCGGACAGCGGCTTAAACTTAGCGCCGTCACCATCCCCGTACACCATCTGCACACCGTTCCACGCCGCATTGTTCCAATGTGTTCCCACATGTACGGTAGACGTAATTCTCGCTCCGTTTTGATCAAAAGAATGGCGGCCAAACGTGCGGCTGTAATAGTCGTAAACGGTTTGTGCGTTTGCATGGGCATCTACAGCCGCAGGGTCATGAAATACGGACGTGCCGCTGGCCACTTCACTGCCTGTATACCCGATCAATTGGGACAAAAGGGTAAACAAGGTTTCGTTCAGGTTCTTTGCGTCAAAAGTATTTATCCCTTTTCCCCTTGTTTCGTCAGCCAAATAATAACGCCCATTCTGTTCAGTTACTTCAAAGCTTTTTTCTTCGCCTGATACGCCGATCCCTGTACCGGCTGCTTCATGAATGTCATTAAAAGAATAGATGACCTTTCCGCTTTTGGCATTGATGAAATAATGCCAATATCCAGGCTCAGGTTCAGACGTCGAAAGTCTTACAAGGTAGGCAAGATCATATGCGCCTTCGTACGGATAAATATATAATTCGGCTTTCGGTTCTCCGTCAACATACTCGATTTTTCCAATGGAGGCCTCAAGCGCACGGCGCGCTGTATGTATGGCTTTTTTCTTAGATACAGACGGTGTGACAGATATGTCATTTATTTGCGGGTGCACCTTCCCAAAGAAACTTTTCACTTGTTTGTTTTCCTTCATCGCGACCGCCTGTCCAAAGCCGTAAACTGGAATCCCTTTATACACTTCCTCTAATTTAAAAAATGTTTGATTTGTCTTTGAATCCTTTATTGTTTTTGAAATGCGAAAATGGCTGTTCGCGTTTCCTTTGAGCTTAAAATGGGTTTGTTGCTTGTCCAGATATGAAAATAGCGCTTCTTTCTGCGTTAGGTTTTGAGCTGGCTGCCATGATGGCTGTGATTTTTCGATGATGTATGAAGGGGTTTGATACGTATGGTCGTATTTGATGCTTTGATCTGCTGAGGCATTTGATGCAAAAACACATTGAGCCGCCGTGCATAAGCCGGCCATGAACAGAGATGTTTTGAACAGTGTACGCAAAACACCACATCCTTCCTGTTTTGGAATCTATTTTTTCGTTCATCCTAACAAAAAAACCGAAACTTGTATGTGGTGCTTCGTTCCTATTTTCAGGAAAAAGAAAGAAGGACAGAGGTTTCGCTCCGTCCTTCAGCTCCTATTCTACCAGTTTTTTATTCACGTAAATAATAACCCCTGCGCCATATGCCAAAATAAGCGGCGGAATCAGCTGCTCCTGGCCTTGAAATGAGATAAAGCTGTTCAGCAGAATGAACAAACCGGAATTCAAGAAAAAGTAGCCTGCTATTCTGGCCAGCCGATCCTTATCCCGGATACGTGCCTCATTAAATCCCGCCAGCATCCACGTCTGTTTTTTGATCCCGACAAAATAGGCTACCACAAAGAATAAAAGCGAAATGACAATTAATAGATAATTGATGCTGATCTCCATATTACAGCCTCCTACACCATTACTTGACGTTTAAATAAAGAAAAAAAGCGGCACAGCTAACCACAATCAGCAGAAGGACGACGAATGCATTGATGAGCGGCTGCACAAGAAGCAGAACAGCCAAAAACAGCAGATAGCCCGCACCGACCCTAGAAATCGTGACAATCTCTTGTTGAGAGCGCATTTTGTTTTTTCTTACACCCGCAAACATCATTAACTTCTTCCGCTTCCACACATAGCCTGCGAGCACCGCCAAATAAAGAGCCAATGGCACATATCTGTACGAGGGCGGCAGCAGCGGCAGGAGTATGATTACAGCAATGAGAAAAACTGAAAGCCCGCTTTTTCCTAACACAGAACCCCTCCGTTTCTGTTCCTCCCCTTCACCCATCATCGCTTCGGCAAGCTCTTTCGGATGAGAAAACTCATTTTCGACAGCTTCCCGCAGATCCTCTACACTATGGCCGGCATTCATTCTGTCTTGTACAAAAGCGGTTAAATGGCCCTTCAATTCGGCTATCGTGTTTTCTCTCTCTACTTCAGGCATATTCGCCAGCTCAGCGTTTAGTTCCTCCATATAGCGGTCAATGATGTGCTGTGCATTCATAGCAAATCCCCCGATAAAGACAGTAAAGCTTGATGGGTTTCCAGGTATTTCTCCAGCCGTTCTTTTAACATCGCTTCTCCTTTTTGCGTCATTTTGTAGTACTTCCTTTTCGGGCCGTCCAAAGAATCTTGCCAAAAAAATTCGACCCAGTCCTTCTCCGTCATCCGTTTTAAAATCGGATAAATCGCACCCTCTGAAATAGCCAGTGCAGGGGTTGTTTTTAAGGACGATGTCAGCTCATAACCATACATCGGTTTTGAGCGCAGCAGGGATAAAATAGCCAGCTCGAAAATCCCTTTGCGAAATTGAACAATCCAGCGGTCGTTAATTTGATTCGTTTTCATGGTTTAAATATATCGAAAAAATCACTATATATCAATGACATATAGCTATGAAAAATGTCCTGTTTTCCCCTTTAACAAAAATGGAATTTCTCATACTTTTTAACCTTTTTATTACAAAAATGTTTTTATATTATGAAGAGTAAGAAAAATGAATCTCTTCAGTTTAAAAAGGAGCAGTCGAATGCAGAAATCGATATCATTTTTTATCATTTTTTCAGTTCTCTGGGGGTCTTTATTTCTGTTTTCCATCATTGGCAGCTTAGGGACAACCCCGATTCCGCTGACAAAGGACTCCAAATTTCTCATGTCCAGCGTCATTCCTCAGGGCTGGGGCTTTTTCAGCAAAAATCCCCGTGATACCGCCATCGGCTTATATGAAGATGGAGATGCCAGCGCCAAGGTCAGATGGCCTAATATGAGGGCTGATAACCTATTCGGTCTGTATCGTTATGGGCGATCGCAGGGCGTAGAAATGGGCGTGATCTACAGCCAAGTCGGCAAGGAACAGTGGACAGCATGTAAAGAAACGGACCTGAGTGCCTGCAAAAGCAAAGCCAAAACCGTTCAACTGCAAACACCGGCGCCCCGCCCGCTGCTTTGCGGCAGCTATTATTTGACGAAAGAGGACATCGTTCCTTGGAGCTATTCTAAATACACCGCTTCGTCTTATCAGGTAAAAAGCATAGTCAAGGTTGTGATCTCATGCTCGAAAACATAAAACAGACCATCACCGGATGGGACAAAAAAAACCCGTGGACAAATGTATACGGACTCACGCGAAGCATTATTGCTTTATCCAGCCTGCTGACGCTGCTTGTCAATCATCCAAGCCTCATTATGAAGCCTGCCAGCGGAATCAGCAGTTACCCTGCTTGTAAAATGAATCTCAGTCTCTTTTGCCTCGGCGAAAATAACTATATGATGTTAAATCTGTTCAGGTGGGTCTGTATTGCCATTCTGGTGCTCGTTGTGATCGGGTGGCGCCCCAGAATCACCGGGATTCTCCATTGGTATGTCAGTTACAGCCTGCAGTCGTCGTTAATTGTCATCGACGGAGGCGAGCAGGCAGCCGCGGTTATCACATTTTTGCTGATTCCTATCACGCTGACTGACCCGAGAAAATGGCATTGGAGCGGAAGGCCTGATGACCCAGAGGGCCAAAGAACAATTGGAAAAATCACAGCTTTTATTTCTTTTTTTGTCATCAGACTCCAAGTAGCGGTACTTTACTTTCACTCTACTGTCGCTAAGCTGTCTCAGCAGGAATGGGTGGACGGAACGGCCGTCTATTATTTCGCCCAGGAAAAAACCATCGGCTTCAACGGCTTTTTTCAGGCTTTAACGAAGCCGTTTGTATCAAGTCCGTTTGTGGTGATTCCGACATGGGGGACGCTTCTCGTTCAGATTGTCATCTTTGCGGCACTGTTCGCGCCGAAGAAGCATTGGAGATTGATTTTAATTATCGCTGTTTTTATGCATGAGATATTCGCGGTTATGCTGGGTTTAATCAGCTTTTCACTCATCATGGCCGGCATTTTGATATTGTATCTCACTCCAATTGATTCCACGTTTCAATTTACATATATACGCAGACTGAAGTGGAATAAAAAAGAAAAGAAGGGAGAGGTTTCAGTTTGAAGAAGGCGTTTCTTGTATTTTTGTCGGTTGTATTGGTGACAACAGTGTTTTTGGTCAAGCAGCAGGAAAGTGTAGCACAGGCGAAACAGCTTGAGTATTCAGGTGAAGAGATTTTTAAAGGGTTTGTGTTTGCTCAGGGTGAAGTGGGCAAAAAGCTTCCAGAGGTATTTAATAAAGCGATGACAGACAAGCTCAACACAAAACAGGCAAAGGCTTTTGCCAATCAGGTTGTTGCTGATATCAAAAAAGAGGATGCTGACTTTTTTGACACTCTGAAGAAAGCTGTTTACAGCAAAGATGCAATGAAAGTGGATGAACTGCTGAAAAAAGCAGGTCAAATCGTTGAAGAAAAAGTAGAAGCTGCAAAGGACATCGCCGCTTCCAAGGATGATACGTCCAGAGTTCAAGCCGAGCTCGTCAACACGGTCGATACCGCTAACTATTTCTATTATGTTTCTTACGTTGCTGCTGCCGGTGCGCTGATTCTTGTCATTCTTGCCATTGATATTACGCCGATCGCGATTTCAGACAATGTGGATCGCGAAATGGCAATCAGAACGCTGGTTGATGAATTAAATTAGCATTAAAAAAGGCTCGCTCCGCAGTTCTGCTGCAGGCGAGCCTTTTTCACGCACTATTTTTTCTCGTATGTCCAGCCGTCTTCCTGATACACTTTTCCGTTTTTCATTAAGTGGCCAAGCGCCCGTTTAAAGGCAGCCTTGCTCATGTTAAAACGTTCTTTGATATCATCAGGCTGGCTTTTGTCGCTGTACGGCATGGCGCCGTTTCTCGTTCTTAAATACGTAAGAATATACTCGGCATCAACAGACAGCGCATCCTGCTTTCTCGGAAGAAGCGACATATTCACTGAGCCGTCTTCCTTCACTTGAATCACACGTCCTGTCACTCTTGAGCCGAGTCTAGGCTCTTCTTTTCTTTCTGATGAATGAATAAAACCGCGGATTCCGTCATCCGTAATGATGAACGATCCTGAAGCGATCAGCCTGTACACCGTTCCGGTCAGCTCTTTATTCATCAGATCGTCTGAAGCGTCCGTAAACAGCTCGCTGATGATGTCCTCCGGTGCAGGTTTGGCAAACATGCGCCCCCGATTTGTCACCTTCAGCATACAGTAGAGCTTATCCCCTTTTTGCGGCCAGACATCTTCATACGGCGGCAAATGCTCTGTTGCGACAAGCGCGTCTTTCGAAAGGCCGACATCGACGAATACGCCCATATCCTCTACCGTGTCCACTACCTCGACCCAGCCGTACTCATCAGCGCTGATGATTGGAATTTTCATCGTTGCTGCAAGCCGTTCCTGCTGGTCAACGTATATAAAGACCTCTACCTCATCTCTGTCTTCTATATCCTCTGTCACTTCACTATTATGTAAGAGAATCGTATCTTCTCCATCGGTTAAAAAGTAACCGAAGTCCGTTTCGTGATCTATACTCAAGGTTAATTGCTGCCCTGGTCTCATGCTATCGTCCTTCCTCTTCCCGCTTATTTCACTGCGGATCTTGTTAACATTTTTTCCAATCATCACAAATTGATTCTTTGTTCTGTTGGAAGTTTCTCTTTATTCTACTATAATCAACACATAAGTTAAATGTTATGGAGGTTTTCATATGGCAAAAGAAAGTTCATTTGATATTGTATCCAAGGTGGAACTCCCTGAAGTGCAAAACGCGATTCAAATCGCACTGAAGGAAATCAGCACACGCTATGACTTCAAAGGGAGCAAAAGCGACATTTCATTAGATAAAGAAGAGCTTGTTCTAGTTTCCGATGACGAATTCAAATTAAGCCAGCTCAAGGATGTGCTTGTCAGTAAATTGATTAAGCGCGGCGTACCGACAAAAAACATTGATTACGCCAAAATTGAGAACGCGTCCGGCGGCACCGTACGCCAGCGCGCAAAGCTTGTTCAAGGGATTGACAAAGACAACGCCAAAAAAATCAATACCCTCATCAAGAACTCCGGACTGAAAGTAAAGTCTCAAGTGCAGGATGATCAAGTGCGTGTCACCGGAAAAAACAAGGATGATCTTCAGCAGGTTATCGCAGCAGTTCGAGATGCTGATCTGCCAATTGACGTTCAATTTATAAATTTCAGATAAATTTTCTGATTCCTATTGATTATTGTCTTTATTTTCGGTAAATTTGGAGAAAGGGAAAATGCCAGGCATCTTTTGGCAGCTCCTGAACATGGAAAATTTCATATCCGTTCTTATCAAGAGAAGCAGAGGGACTGGCCCGACGAAGCTTCAGCAACCGGTGTAATGGCGCATTGCCATGACCAAGGTGCTAAATCCAGCAAGCTCGAACAGCTTGGAAGATAAGAAGAGACAATATCACTAACAAAGTCTTCTTCTTAAGAGGACTTTTTTTATTTCTCTTTTTTCCTTGCTGAATGTGAATAAAGGAGGCAGACAATGGGACTTTTAGAAGATTTGAAAAAACAGGTGTTAATCGGTGACGGCGCAATGGGCACGCTGCTTTACTCCTTCGGAATAGACAGGTGCTTTGAGGAGCTTAATCTTTCAAAACCTGAGGAAATTCAGCGTATACATAAAGCCTATGTCGAAGCGGGAGCAAACATCATTCAAACCAACACGTACGGAGCGAACTATATTAAATTATCGAGACACGGCCTTGAAGATGATATCAAAAAAATGAATCAGGAGGCTGTAAAAATCGCGCGGGCTTCCGCCGGCGATGCGTATGTGCTCGGGACGATGGGCGGCATCCGCACGTTTAACAAAAATGCGTACAGCCTTGACGAAATCAAACGAAGTTTTCGCGAACAGCTGTATTTACTGCTGCATGAAGAGCCGGACGGTTTGCTGTTAGAAACGTATTATGATTTGGAAGAAGCCCGTGAAGTGCTGAAAATCGCACGGAAAGAAACCGATCTTCCGATTATGCTGAATGTATCCATGCATGAGCAGGGCGTACTTCAGGATGGAACGCCGCTTTCCGATGCGCTGCGCTCGGTTGCGGATCTCGGTGCCGATATCGTCGGCATTAACTGCCGGCTCGGCCCTTACCACATGATTGAAGCGCTCAGTGAAGTGCCGATTTTTGATGACGTGTTTTTATCTGTCTACCCGAACAGCAGCCTCCCCTCTCTCGAAGAAGGCCGGCTCGTATATGAAACTGACGACACGTATTTTCAAAACAGCGCGGCTGAGTTCCGCAAGCAAGGCGCGCGGATTATCGGCGGCTGCTGCGGCACCACGCCAAACCACATCCGGGCTATGGCAGAGGCTGTGGGCGGACTCGCCCCCGTTACGGAAAAGCATGTAAAGGTTCGAGCAAAGGAATTGGTGACTGTTCAGCACGAACGGACAGAGCCGGGATTAAATGAAATCGCTGCGGAAAAGCGCTCAATTATTGTTGAGCTGGACCCGCCGAAGAAATTGAGCTTTGACAAATTTCTGTCCGCCGCTGCTGAATTAAAAGAAGCGGGAATCGATGCCCTGACGCTCGCCGATAACTCACTGGCAACCCCGCGGATCAGCAATGTTGCCTGCGGCGCTCTTGTCAAGCAGCAGCTCGATATGCGGTCTCTTGTCCATATTACATGCCGGGACCGAAACATTATCGGTCTGCAGTCACATTTAATGGGACTCGACACTTTAGGGCTGCATGATGTGCTGGCGATTACCGGCGATCCTTCTAAAATCGGTGATTTCCCGGGTGCAACGTCTGTCTATGACTTAACGTCCTTTGATTTAATCAGGCTGATTAAACAGTTCAATGAAGGGCTGTCTCTGTCCGGAAAGCCGCTCGGAAAGAAAACCAATTTCTCAGTGGCCGCTGCTTTTAATCCAAACGTCCGCCATCTCGATAAAGCCGTAAAACGGCTGGAGAAAAAAATAGACTGCGGCGCCGATTATTTTATCTCACAGCCCGTCTATTCGGAGCAGCAGCTTGTCGATATTCATAATGAAACAAAGCATTTGAAGACTCCGATTTATATCGGCGTTATGCCGCTGACAAGCAGCCGGAACGCTGAGTTTATCCATAACGAAATTCCCGGCATCAAGCTGTCCGATTCCATTCGCGAAAAAATGGCGCGCGCCGGCGAAGATAAAGAGAAACAAAAGGCGGAAGGCCTTGCGATTGCACGCTCCCTGCTGGATACCGCCTGCGAGCTGTTTAACGGCATCTATTTAATCACGCCTTTTCTCAGATCCGACTTAACCTCGGAACTTACTTCTTACATTAAGCAAAAAGATGAACAGCGTCAGAATATTTATTTGCATTAACATCCCTTGCTAAGACTGTCCGAACCAATTGGGCAGTCTTTTTCAAACCCGATTCGTGTTACGATATAGAAAATAAATCACATAAGAGGAGGAACATCATGCTTGAAGTGAAAACCATTCCCGCAGAGGATACATATGAAATCCGGAACCGCATTTTGCGTCCCCATCAATCAATTGAACAATGCAAATATGAACAGGATCAAGCAGAAGGCTCTTTCCATCTCGGCGCTTTTTTTGAAGGAACGCTGATCAGCATCGCTTCCTTTTCTCCCGAGAATCAGCCGCTATTGACTGAATCACCCGCATATCGGCTTAGAGGCATGGCAACGCTCGAAGAATACCGTGATCAAAAAGCCGGAAGCACACTGATCACATACGCGGAGCAGAAGCTGGCCGATATGGGCGTACAGGCGGTCTGGTGCAACGCAAGATACCATGTGAAAGGCTATTACGAAAAGCTTGGCTGGAAAGAACTTGGCGAGCCGTTTGAGATTTCCGGCATTGGCACCCATATTGTGATGTACAAAAAACCAGGAACAAGCAGGTGATGACATGCATTCAGCGATTGAGCTGATTCAGCTTACTGAAAAACATGTGCCTGGCCTATTGCGTCTGTCCCGGCAAGCCGGGTGGCCGGATTACGGCGAAAGAGAGCTGCAGTTGCTCGTAAAACACGGACGCTTCTTCGGGTATCAAAACAGCCAAGGAGACATCATCTCCTGCATCGGTTTGTTTTTGTATGGCCGACTTGCTTCTATCGGACTCGTTATCGTCGACAACGAGTACAAACGGCGAGGCCTGGGGAGGCGGATGGTGAACGCGTGTATCAGCCAAGTCGATGAAAACACCGCCATCATGCTTTGCGCCACGAAGGAAGGTTTGCCGCTTTATGAAAAAGCCGGATTTCAAACAGCGGGTTCAATCCGCAAATACAGCTGTCAAAGCGTCAAGCCGCTTACAAAGCAGCATGACAGTGAACTGACATCTTTTACAGAAAAGGATTTTCCGGAATTAATCGCGGCTGATCAAGCCGCCTTTGGCGGAGACAGAGCAGCACTTCTCCATCATTTGATCTCTCAATCAGCGGAATGTGTAATTGCCAGAAATAATGAAGGCACATTCATTGGCTATGGCTTATCTGTACAAACACCGGCCAATCTGAAATTAGGCCCGCTTATCGCACCTTCACCGGGTCTCGCTGCTGGATTGGTCAACAGGCTGGCCGCAGGAAAACAAGGACCGTTGCGAATCGACGTGCCTGGGGAAAGCCCGTTGCTGCATGACAGCCTGGAAGCAATGGGCTTTCACTTAGACGATGAGCCCCCGCTTATGATGTACCAAAAAAAGACGCTGCCTGCACGAAACAGACAATTATTCGCTGTCATCTCACAGGCGCTCGGTTAACCCTTTTTTACCCGAACAGGAAGATTCTGTTCGGTTTTTTTAATGCCTTCAGGGACACTCTAAGCAGAAGAAAAGGAGTGTGCTTTGAGATGGAAACATCAAAACAAAATAACGGAATGACGATTGTAGCTATCGGTTCAATCCCTTTAATATTAACCCTTGGAAACTCTATGCTTATTCCCATACTGCCAAAAATGAAATCTGAACTTCATTTATCCCAATTTCAAGTCAGTCTCGTGATCACGGTGTTTTCCCTGATTGCGGCGTTTGCGATTCCGATTGTCGGCTATCTCGCAGACCGGTTTTCACGGAAAATTATCATTATTCCCTGCTTATTTTTGTATGGAGCAGGCGGATTGCTGGCCGGGTTTGCGGCAGGTTTTTTTGACAATGCTTATCCGTGGGTCATGGCTGGCCGGGCTCTTCAGGGTATCGGAGCAGCAGGAACGGGACCGATTGCGATGGCGCTGTCAGCGGACCTATTTAAAGGCGCGCAGGAAAGCAGAGTGCTCGGCCTTGTTGAAGCGTCAAACGGCATGGGGAAAGTTCTATCGCCGATTATTGGCTCACTTATCGCCCTGATCGTTTGGTATGGCGCATTTTTTGCCTTTCCTGTGTTTTGTATCATTTCAATCGTGCTGACTTGGATTTTTATTAAAGAAAAGAAAAAAGAAAAAGAACCGCCTCCTATCGGAAAATACGCAAAAGGGCTGTTAAGTGTATTTAAGCATGAAGGCAGATGGCTGTTTACCGCTTATTTAGCCGGGGCTACCTGTTTGTTTACCTTATTCGGCATTTTGTTTTACCTATCAGACGTACTGGAAAAAACATACGATACAGACGGCGTCAAAAAAGGGCTGATTTTGGCGATTCCCCTTTTGGTCATGTGTGTGACATCCTATACGACGGGCAGCAAAATCGGGCAAAAGCAATCGTTAATGAAAAAGCTGATCGTCATCGGTTTAGCGTTTATGACTGTGTCTTACGCGGCACTGTCATTCATTGAAAATCTCGTCCTGTTTATCAGCGTTCTCGTGCTGAGCAGTATCGGTTCTGGCCTTGTCCTTCCTTGTATTAACAGCTTTATTACAGGCGCTGTCGGCAAAGAACGACGGGGTTTTGTGACATCGCTGTACGGATCAGTGCGTTTTCTGGGGGTGGCGATCGGGCCTCCTATTTTCGGGCGCTTGATGCAGTGGTCAAGACCCGGCATGTTCTTAAGCATTGCGGGCTTGACGCTGGTTGTCGGCATTCTTGTGCTTACGCTGATTCATGTCAAACAAAATAAAGACGAGACGAATGAAAAAGAAGAGCCTGCAATGAATGGAAATCGGTTGCAACCGGCTGAGGAAAGGTAGCGGCCGGTTTGAAAATCGAACGGATCGAGACCTTTCCGCTCTTGCACCGATTAGAGAAACCTTACGGAGATGCAAACGGATTTAAACAATACCGGACATGCTATCTGATCAGAATTATCACAGAAAGCGGCATTGACGGCTGGGGAGAGTGTGCGGATTGGCTCCCGGCCCTGCATGTCGGTTTCACAAAACGAATCATTCCCTACCTCTTAGGTAAACAGGCAGGCAGCCGCCTGCCTTTAGTGCGCACAATCAAAAAATGGCATCAGCGGGCGGCATCGGCGGTAAGCATGGCACTGACGGAGATTGCGGCGAAAGCGGCAGGTTGTTCCGTATGCGACATGTGGGGCGGACGGTACAGAGAAGAACTCCCTGTATATGCCTCTTTCCAATCCTATTCAGACCATCCGCAATGGATCAGCAGCTCGCTTACGAATGTTGAAGTTCAATTGAAACAGGGCTTCAATCAAATCAAAGTCAAAATCGGCGGGACAACCTTTGAGGAAGATGTGCGGCATATCACTGCCCTGCAAAACACGGCCGGCAGCTCTGTTTCTATTATTCTGGACGCAAACCAAAGCTACGATCCAGCAGCAGCTTTAAAGTGGGAGCGTCTCTTTTCGAAATGGACCAATATCAGCTGGCTGGAAGAGCCTCTGCCTTTTGACCAGCCGCAGGATTACACTTTGCTGCGGAGCCGTTTATCCGTTCCTGTCGCCGGCGGAGAAAATATGAAAGGCGCGGCACAATTTGCGCCTCTCCTCTCACAGCGCTGCCTGGATATTATTCAGCCTGATGTCATGCATGTCAATGGAATCGATGAGTTTCGCGACTGCCTCCAGCTCGCGCGTTATTTCGGTGTGAGAGCGTCTGCCCATGCCTATGACGGCGCTCTTTCCCGGCTTTATGCTTTATTTGCGCAGGCCTGTCTGCCTCCGTGGTCAAAAATGGAGAACGACCAAATTGAACCGATTGAGTGGGACGTAATGGAGAATCCTTTTACAGAACTGATCAGCCTTCAGCCTTCAAAAGGAATCGTGCACATCCCGAAAGGAACAGGGATCGGCGGAGAAATCAATACGGAGATCGTCAATCGGTATATGTGGGATGGTTCAGCGTTTTAAGCTGTCCCATCCCTTTATTTATAGACATAAATCATGGACAGCCTCATAAAATGGTAACAGCGGACAAGTCTTTTCATAAAGGAGCAAATGACTTAATGGCTGAACTGCTGATGAAAGCAAAACTCACGTTTATGATTGTCACAGGCGGTGTATTACAGGGACTCGGCATGTCCTTATTTTTATTTCCGCATGATATTCCGACAGGCGGGGCGGCAGGTATTGCGGTCTTATTGCACCATTTGTTTCACATTCCCCACGGCTTCTCGGTATGGGCTGTGAATGTGTCAATGCTTTTTACTGCTTTAAAATGGCTGGAGATGAGAACATTCACCGGCACTCTCGCCTCGATTACCGTCACCTCTGTATCGGTATTGATCTTCGATGTCATTTTTCCGGACATCACCTCAAACCTGTGGCTTGATTTGGCAAGCGGCGCTGTTTTATTAGGACTCGGCATCGGACTTTTATACAAATATAAAATTTCTAACGGCGGGTTTGGAGCCCTTGCTCTTATGATCTCAATTTACCGGGGCGGAAACCCGGGAACCATCTTGCTCATTATGAATTGCATCATTTTTATGATTACCGCATCAATTATTGCCTGGGGCATTGTGATTCAAGCTCTGATTTGCCAAGTGATATCAACAAGAGTCATCGACTTCATCTATAACATCCGCCTGACCTCTCTTCCCATACTTACGCCTATGTACCGTCATAAAAAATAATAGGCAAGAGGCTCTCCCGATACAGAGAGCCCCGCAGCCGCTGTTTTACAAAAAAAAGGTATCGGATCTTAACCCCAAGCGCAAAGTCTCCAGAGCAATCGCATCATGAAATGAGATATTCGCCAAATTGACATTCGGCCCGATCCTTTGGATAAAACTTTGCTGGAGCGTTTTGTTCGGTGCTTCAAATATCATTCGGCTGATATCGATATCCGACAAAATGATATCATCAACGATTTGAAACCGGACATCTCCGCTGCTGGAACAGATCCCCCCTGTCCCGCTTTCCCTTGCTTCCGTAATCACTTTCTCTGCGCCTGCCTCCATATCTTCGAGAATATACTCAAGCCATTCCTCAGAGCACTGGCAGCTTGATACTTCCTCATCCTTGCTGCCTACCTCGCTGAGCACAAGAAATTCATCAGAAAAATCAGCAATGTAAGCCGCTTTTTCTTTATTCGTCATCGGGAGAGTGCCGTTTGAAATCTCAATATATTCGCACCCGAAGTAGGTGCAGTACCGATGAAATTCGTTGACTTTATTCTGGCTCACATATTTCTCAAACAGCGTGCCGCCGAAGAAAAACTTCACGTCATGCTCTTTCAGGGAGCTGATTTTTTCTTCAAGGTCTTTCGTAAGTAATGAAGTGCCCCAGCCGAATTTCACAAAATCTATATAGTCGGATGCCGCGCCTATCACATCTTTGAAAAACTGTAAGGGATAGCCGTTGTCGATTAAAATGGTCTGTCCGTTTTCTCTCGGTTTACTTGTTCTCACTGGCAATTCTAGTGAAAAATCATTCATATCATGACCCTCTCTATCGTTGGAACTTCTCTTTCTTGTTTTACTTTCATCACGAAGTCGCCCATTATTTCTTTTGTACAGTACGCAATGTCTTTCGGATCAAATAACGGCTGGCTGCTGTCAAAAAACTTCTCCGCAACGGATGAGTTTTTGATTCTTTCAATCACTTCAGCCGCCGCAACATTCGTCCCTTCTATGATGCTTTTGATATATTCCGCACACGCCATATCATCATCACCTGACGGATGGGAAGCCACAATGTTCAGTACACAATCTTTTGCAGCGAGCTTTTTCACATATTCCGCTGTTGATCTGGCATTAGAAAATCCGGTCACAAAAAGATGCCTGGACTTCAGCGCTCCTAACGCCGCTGTGACGCCGTTTGTCGTTTTCTGAATCAGCCGCTTATCCGCCATATCCTGCTCTGCCATACGCTTTGGAGAATTATCCAAATCAAACCCTTTGATTCCGACCCCCTTTTCCTCTCCTGTTAATACATAATCCGGATAGGTTTCTTTCAGCTTGAAGGCTTCTTCAGTTGTCCGGACCAAGAGAATTTCTTTCGCCCCGCCGATAAAAGCAAAATGGGCCACGGTAAAGGCTCGAATGACGTCAATAACGATATTGATATCCGCCGGGGCAAGTGAATGATGATGCCCCTGATAAATGGTAATTGGCATAATACCTCTCCTTGGGCATAAAACCATTTTGCTAAAAAGCATATTCAGCTGGTCTCTTATTGGTTCCGCCGCGCCTCCGTCTCCTCATTTTAGGCGGCCGCACACCTAAAAACCCTGAACCTTTATCTCAAAAGTGAATAGTCTGCCTATAACTCGATCAATAGATAAAAAACAGACAGATGCAAAACGGGGGGAAAATATTGAACGAACACATCACCTTTGACACATGGAACGAAACGCTGGCAAAAGAGATGAAGGAGCAATTGATCGATGAGCTCGATGTATTGAAATGGGCTTACAGGACATACGGGGATAAGATCGTGTATGCATGCAGCTTTGGCGCTGAAGGGATGGTGCTTCTTGACTTAATTTCAAAGATCAACAAACATGCGCACATCATCTTTTTAGATACAGGGCTCCATTTTCAGGAAACATATGAGCTGATCGAAGCCGTCAAACAAAAATACCCGGCATTTACGATCCAGCTGCTTGAACCCGAACTGAACTTAAAAGAACAAGCGGCGCAATACGGCGATGAATTATGGAAACACAACCCGAATCTCTGCTGCCAATTACGGAAAATCGCACCTCTGCAAAAACACTTATCAGGCATGACAGCTTGGATTTCAGGTCTGCGCCGGGAGCAATCGCCGACGAGAAAGCATATTCAATTCATCAATCAGGATCAGAAATTTAAGCTTATTAAGGTCTGTCCGCTCATTCACTGGACATGGGATGATGTTTGGACGTACATCCGGCTCCACAATTTGCCTTACAACAAACTGCACGATCAAAATTACCCGAGCATAGGCTGTGAAATGTGCACATTGCCTTCTTCAAACCCAAATGATGAGAGAGCGGGAAGATGGGCCGGACGCGAGAAAACTGAATGCGGTCTGCACCAGGAATGAAAGACCGTATGTCGTGAGAATGGAAGCGCCGGCAGGTTTCAATCTACATTTTCTATTGATGAGAAAGCCCGTCCAGCGAAGAAATGGCAGACTATTAAAAAACAATGTAAAACGCAAAGATGGAGGTTAAGCACGTGAATGCAATCGAGCCCCATGGAGGGGTGTTAATCAACCGCTTCGATCCCGCATGCACTTTTGATGGCTGCACTTGCGAAGCTGAGCTTGATCAGCTGGCACTGAGCGACCTCGAGCTTATCGCGATCGGCGGCTACAGCCCGTTAACAGGTTTTTTGGGAGAAAAAGATTATCATTCCGTTGTGAAAGAGATGAGGCTGGCGAACGGTTTGCCGTGGAGCCTGCCTATTACGCTGCCTGTCAGCGAAGAAACAGCCAAACAGCTGTCTGTCGGAAATCACGTGAAGCTTGTGAAACACGGCGTGACGTACGGCATGATGACAGTGACCGATATCTATCAGCCAGACAAATCACAGGAGGCGCTGTCTGTTTATAAAACAAACGATCCCGCCCACCCCGGAGTAAAAAAACTGCTGGAGCGTCCGGACTTTTATATTGGAGGGCCTATCCTTGTCAGCCGCCTTCCCGATAAGTCCTTCGAACAGTTTTATGCAGCGCCGGCACAAACGAGAACGGCCTTTGAAAAGCTCGGCTGGAAAACGATTGTCGGCTTTCAGACGCGGAATCCCGTTCACAGAGCCCATGAATATATTCAAAAAACAGCGTTGGAAACCGTCGACGGTCTGCTGCTTCATCCGTTAGTAGGAGAAACGAAATCAGATGATATTCCGAGTGATATCAGAA
The DNA here is from genome assembly GCF_054161355.1 of Bacillus sp. PK3-037. Taxonomy (NCBI): domain Bacteria; kingdom Bacillati; phylum Bacillota; class Bacilli; order Caryophanales; family Bacillaceae; genus Bacillus; species Bacillus sp. PK3-037. The sequence continues at coordinate 2,952,528 of NZ_CP096408.1, forward strand.
TGGAAAGCTACCAAGTACTGCTTGACCAGTATTATCCAAAGGATCGGGTGATGTTATCGGTGTTCCCTGCCGCCATGCGGTATGCCGGGCCGCGTGAAGCGATTTTCCATGCGCTCGTCCGCAAAAATTACGGCTGCACCCATTTTATCGTCGGACGCGATCATGCAGGTGTCGGCAGCTATTACGGAACGTACGACGCACAGACCATTTTCAAATCATTCACTGAAGAAGAGCTGGGCATCAAGCCGCTGTTTTTTGAGCATAGCTTTTACTGCCGGAAATGCGGAAATATGGGCACCTCTAAAACGTGTCCGCACAGCGCGAGAGATCACATCCATTTATCAGGCACCAAAGTGAGGGAGCTTCTCCGCCAAGGCAAAAAGCCGCCGAAAGAATTCAGCCGGCCCGAGGTTGCAAGCGTGCTGATAAAAGGGCTCCATCAGCAGCCTGTTGCCATTCAGAGAAACAGCGGGGGATCAGAATGACACACAACCCGAATATCGTTTGGCATCCAGCGGTGATCCAAAAATCTGATAGACAGAGCTTAAACGGACATAAAAGCTGCGCCCTTTGGTTTACCGGTCTGTCCGGCTCAGGAAAATCAGTGCTCGCCAATGCCGTAGATGAAAAGCTCTATCACATGGGAATTCAGAGTTATGTCCTTGACGGCGATAATATCCGCCACGGATTGAATCGAGATCTCGGCTTTCGGACTGAGGACAGAATCGAAAACATCCGCCGGATCGGGGAAGTCGCAAAGCTGTTTGTCGATAGCGGCCAAATGATCTTAACAGCCTTTATTTCTCCGTTCAGAGAGGATCGGGATATGGTCAGAGCGCTGTTTCCCGACGAAGAATTTCTCGAAATTTATGTGAAATGCCCGCTCCAGGTTTGTGAACAGCGGGATCCGAAAGGTCTTTATAAAAAAGCGCGCAACGGAGACATCAAACATTTCACGGGGATTGATTCTCCCTATGAAGCGCCTCTTTCTCCCGATTTGATCATTAAATCTGACCAAACGTCCATTGCGGATGGAGCTGATTTGATCATCAAAGAATTGCAGCACAAAGGCATCATTTAAAAAACCCGACATTGATCGGGTTTTTTTATTTAGCAAACTGCGCAATCAGACTGTTTATTTTTTCTTTTTCCTCATAAAAGAGCCCGTGCCCATTGTTTTCAAAGGGAACCAATTCCGATTGCTTTATGCCGCGTTTTAATACTTTTGCAAAATCAAACGGAGCGATTTTGTCCTTTCTGCCGTGCAGGATGAGTGTCGGCACCTTGATTTCCGCCAGATCCTTTCTGAGATCCTCGTCTCTTAACGCAATGCCTGAGTGAATCGTTCCGTAAGAGGAAGCGTCCAGCAAAAGATTCTGGAACCATTGCTGGAACTCCGGAGAAACTTGTTTTTCGAAAAACTGTCTTCCCAGGTCAGCAAGTGTCTTCGGCCGATCGCTTTTGAATTGTTCAATCATGTCATCAATGTCTTGTTTCCTCATGCCGTACGGATAGCCCGGGCGCTTTGTAAATGCTGGCGCGGCCGCTGACAATAAAACCAGTTTATCGATATCGGCGCTCTCATGCCTTGCCATGTAACGGATCGCAATCGCACCTCCCATCGAAAAGCCGGCAAGAATCGCATTCTCAAGCTGAAGCGTATAAATAACGGCTTTCACGTCATCTGCCATCGTATTATAATCGTAGCCTTCCCACGGACGGTCGGAATCACCGTAGCCCCGAAAATCGATGCCAATAAAACGGAATCCTCTTTTCGGCAGCTCATTCATTTGATATTCAAACATCTTATGATTCAGCGGCCAGCCATGCAAGAAGATAATAGGCCTTCCATGCCCGATATCCTCCACAAACAGTGTCACATGCTCCTCGGTTTTTACGTAATGCCCCACTCCACATTCCTCCTGTTCCCTTTTCTTTCCCGTCTTGTAAACGCCTTGACGTACAGGAAGTTTTGCATTTATGCTTACAAAACAAGCGGGCTGCAGCACCCAGAAAAGGCTCTTCACGTTTTACTATATGTATCAATTAGCGGAAACGATCTATGAAATTGATCCTGATGGCTTTAGGTCATTCAGGAATGTAAAGGATGTCAAATGATGAATAAAACAGCGATTCAAAAACCGTACGTACCAGAAAATCTGCAAGCTGCCGATTTTCATGAAACGGCTGCAACAGATGATGTGATCAGCATGCATTTATATGAAGATTGTTCAATTTCCGGTGAAGACATAGACAGGCTTTGTATTGAAAAAACCGTATTTCGGAATGTCGTGTTTATCGATGTTTCCTTTCGTTTTATTGAGCTGACAGATGTGATTTTCGAAAAATGCGATTTATCGAACGCTGATTTCAGCGGGGCTGTTCTGCACAGAACTTTATTTAAGCAATCGAAAATGGTCGGAATGAACTTGGCGGACTCAACGCTGCGGAATGTGTCGTTCGAGGAATGTCACGGGCAATTCAGTTCATTTTATTATTCGAATATGAAACACGTTCTGTTTCATCATTGTGTCCTTCTGCAAAGTGAATGCAGCAGCATGGCGCTCCAGCAGACACACTTTGATGCGTGCGAACTGGAGGGCGCCAACTTTACCGGTACGTCACTTCAAAACGCGGACATCAGTTCCTGCCGGTTTGAACAGATCCATGTCTCACTAGACAAATTAAAGGGCTGCAAAATTGCTCCGGAGCACGCGATGGCCTTTGCGAGAGCGCTGGGAGCTGTCATCGTCTAGCTTAAGCCTGCGTCATCAGGCGGCGGGCTGTATCTGCAGCCGCCTTGATGCCGATTTTCAGATCCTGAAGAGATGCATAGGAATACGACAGCCGAATGCTGCGCCGGTCTTGGCCGTCATAAACGGAACCGGGGTTCACCAGCACCTGCTGTTTCAGTAATTCAAGAAACAGCTGCCTGACAGGCAGTTGTTTGTGGAATGTGACCCATATATAAAAGCCGCCGGCTGGGATGCGCCACTCGGCAATATCTCCTGCATACTGCTGAAGAAACTGAAGTGCCGCGTCTCTCCTTTTCTTCAGCTCCCTTCTTACCCAAGCGAGGTGTTCTTCATAATATCCTTGTGACAGCCATTGCGCCGCGGCCCATTGAGAGAGGCCGCTCGATCCGTAATCCGTCTGCATTTTAATGTCGGCCAGCCTTTCAATAACTGGTTCCGGGCCGGCCAGCCAGCCGATTCGAAGACCGGGGCTTACTGTTTTCGAAAACGTGCCGAGATACAGGACATTGCCTTCCTGATCCATCGACTTTAACGGCAGCGGCGGCTGTTCTTCAAACCACAAATCACCGTATGCATCATCCTCAATGACCGGCAGCTGCTCTTTTTTTGACAGACTGACAACCTCTTCCCTTCTCTTCTCTGACATCACAATGCCAGTCGGATTTTGAAACGACGGAATCGTGTAAAGCAGCTGGCCCCCGTATTGCTTCCGGTAAGCTGAAATCAGCCCCGCCTGCATTCCTTCTTCATCCATCGGCACACCGCGAAGCCGCATCCCTGCGGATTGAAAAACATGCAAAGAGTGAAGATAGGAAGGTTTTTCTGTCAAAATGACCGAGTCCCGCTTTAAAAGCCCGATCGAAATGAGCTGGAGCGCCTGTAATGCGCCGGATACAATTAAAATGACTGAAGGTGACACATTGATATGCTTTGTTTTTAAATGCTCAGCCACCGCCTCCCGCAGGTCTATATTTCCTTTCGGCTGTTCGTATCCTAAAGACAGAACATGCGGATTGATTTGCTGAAACATCCTGCGCATCGTTTCATCCGGCAGCAGCTCTGGTGAAAGCTCTCCCGTCCCCAGCCGAATGATATCCTCTCGCACCTCGTTTTTATTGATATCCTGAATGATAGAAGAATTGGGATGATGAATCCCTGAGCGGACATAGGTGCTCCAATCAAGCGGCGGAGCTGACGCAAGCACGCTCCATGTGCTGTTTACTACCTTTGTGCCGCCGCCTCTTCTCCCCTCTAACAGACCTTGAGACGTGAGTTCATCAATCGCCGATGTCACTGTGCTTCGGTTGACCTGAAACATATCCGCCAGCGTTCTTTGCGACGGAATTTTCGTCCCTACAGCCCACTCGCCATGGAGAATTTTTTCTTTTATATATTGTTCGATTTGCCGATGAAGCGGAATGTCCGATTCACGGCTTGGCTGCCAATGTGACAACGTCAAGCCCCCTTTTTTTCACATTATACATTTGGCTGGTTTCAAAACCAACCAAATGGCCGGAGACATGTAAAATCTTCTCTATTATTATGAGAAAAACAGATGTGAAAGGAGTTTTTTTCAGCATGAATGCAATGATTCACGGAATTGTGCTGGCCTTCGGCTTAATTTTGCCGCTGGGGGCGCAGAATGTGTTTATTTTTCAGCAGGGAGCGTGGCAAAGGCATATTTGGCTGGCGCTTCCAGCCGTCATCAGTGCTTCTGTCTGCGATACCCTGCTCATTGTGTTAGCGGTTGCGGGTGTATCTGTCATTGTGCAGCAGGTGCCTGTTTTTGAGACGGGAATGATGGCCGTGGGATTTTTGTTTCTCATTTATATGGGCTGGGTGACATGGAACAGCCGTCCGAAAACGGATGACAAAGAAAACAATACATTCACAGCAAAGAAACAAGCCGCATTTGCCGCAGCCGTGTCTCTGTTAAACCCGCACGCCATTTTAGACACTGTCGGCGTCATCGGTACAAGCTCTTTGCAGTATTCAGGGCTTGAGAAATGGCTCTTTATGGCCGCCTGCATCGCTGTGTCTTGGATTTGGTTTATCAGTCTTGCGATAGCGGGCCGGCTGTTTCAGACGATAGATACGAGCGGCAGGCTTATGTTGATCGTAAACAAATGTTCTGCGGTGGTAATGTGGGCTGCCGCCGTCTATTTCTTGTTCTCGATCTTTCGTTAACTGGAGGAAACCACAGCCTAAACATCGAATTCTATTTAGAAAAGGGGGCGATGTTTGTGACTGATGCTAAACAGTTTTATGACTATCATACCTGGGCGAACAAGCGAATCTTGAACCATATCGAACACCTGCCGGAGGAAACTGCTTATCAAGAAGTAAAGAGCGTATTCCCTTCTGTCAGTGACGTGCTGCTTCATATGTGCAGGGCTGACTACATATGGCTGAACGTTCTTTCGGGAGTGGACTACCAAGAGATTATAGACGGCGCAGGCAAATTCGAGTCCGCGCATGGCAATATGGCAGCGATTAAACAGCACGCTTACGATTTGGAATTACAGTATCATCATTTCTTCAGCCGCCAAACGGACTTAGAACAGACCTTCTCCATGCAGCATCCGAAACTCGGTACACTGGAATCAACCTATGCAGACACCATCCTGCATGTCGTCAATCACGGCACTTATCACAGAGGGAACGTGACGGCCATGCTAAGACAGCTGGGCCATTCAGGCGTACCTACTGATTATATGTACTATTTATATGAGAAAAGAGAAAGCAAGGGCTAAACTGTCCTTGCTTTTTTTGGCCGTAAAGCCTCTAACTTTTACATACCTGTATAAGCACGCTCCACATCAAGCTGTACAGGCCTGCCGCTTCGATACGAATCGGTCGCGGCGATGCCGACTTCTAAATTGATCTTCGCATCGACATCTGTCACAATCGGTGTTTTTCCATTCCGGACACACTCTGCAAAATGCTGTAGTTCTAAGCAGTAGGCTTCATGAAAACGAGTTTGAAAGTCTGGGATGATCTCATAGCTGCTCCCTTTAGCGGTGAGGATGGTGACATTTTGGTTTCTCAATGTCCCTATGAAAATACTGCCTTCTGTCCCAATAATTTCTGCACGGATGTCATGGCCGTATGGAGAGGTTCTGCTTGCCTCGACGTCCCCCGCTGCGCCGGAATCAAATTCTAAATACGTCAGCGCCTGATCAACATCGCCGTATTGTTCCATAAACGGGTTGTTTAAAATCCGGCCGTGTCCGGAAACAGAAGTGATCTCCGCTCCGAGCAAATATCGGGCAATATCGTAATCATGGATGGAACAGTCGATAAAGATCCCTCCGCTATGTTTGATAAACTCAGCGGGAGGCGCTCCTTGATCGCGTGTAAAGCCTTTATAATAGATGGGTTTGCCGATCTCACCAGCGTCTATCCGCCGTTTCGCATCCGCATATGCAGGATCAAAACGCCTCATAAAACCGACTTGGCAGATGACACCCGTCTCTTTTATTGTTTCAGAAACTGATTTTGATTCCTCAAGGTTTAATGTCAGCGGTTTTTCAACGAAAATCTGCTTGCCGTTTTCCGCCGCTTTGATGATCATTTCCCCATGTGTGCTTGTCGGCGTTACGATGACCACAGCATCAATCTCGGAATCTGCTAAAATCTCATGCGGATCATCCGACCATTTTTCAAGCCCGAATTCTTTAGCGACCTGCTCGGCTCTTTCTGTCATCGGATCAACGACACTGACAAGCTCAGCTCCCGGAACGCTGGTCATAAGGTTTCTTGCGTGATAGTATCCCAGTCTCCCTAACCCTAATACCGCGCATCTTACTCGATTTCCCATGTCCTCATCTCCTCAGTCTCCTTTTTTACCGCTCGATGAAAGCGTTTTACCAAAATGATTTAAAAAAATAGCGGTTCATCCACTATTTGGCCGATATATTTTTGCGCAAGCGCTTTCTCAAAAGGTGATTTTATTTTACAATGTCCTTTCTTCCCATGCAATATCTTTTTCGCCTTCGCTGTCAAAAAGAAAAGAACCCGCTGCATTAACGGATTCTTTTCTTGAACGGTGATGTAGAATGTCTGATCACTAGCTCGGGTGATAACACGATTTTTTGTTTTGCCTTTCGTTTTCCTTCGATTTCTTCCGCCAGCAGTTCAATAACGCGCTGCCCCATTTCTTTAATCGGCTGGGCTACCGTTGTCAGGGGCGGATCGACCATTTCAGCAAGTATGGTGTTATCAAACCCGATGATGGACAGATCATCCGGAACCTTGATGCCTCTTATTCTCGCCGCCTGAATGGAGGCACAGGCCAATACATCGTTAAAAGCAAAAATAGCCGTTGGCCTATCCCTGTCCAGCAATTTTCCCGCCTCTTCCTTTCCGCTCTCCAAAGAGAAGCGTGTCGGAACAATCAGCGACTCATCGATCGGCATATTCGCTTCCCCCATCGCCTGCCGGAATCCTTTGATTCTGTCTGTTTCACCTGTCGTTGACCCGTCACCCACAATGCAGGCAATCCTCGTGTGGCCCAGTGACAAAAGATGCTTGGCAGCCTCATACCCGCCGAGAACATCATCCATCACGACGATATCCATCGGAAGAAGGGGCTTATCCTGAGAAATCATGGCGAGCGGGATATGTTCGCTAATAATTTCCTCTAAAGCTGACATGCTGTCATGATTCTCAATTCCTGTCGCAAAAATGATGCCGTCTACGTTTTTTTGCTTTAGGACAGAAAAATATTTCGTTTCTTTTTTCGGATCGTAATCGGTACTGCAAATGATCATCTGAAAACCAAGCTCATCCGCTCTTTCCTCTATGCTTTTCGCGAGCTCGCCGTAAAACGGGTTTGAAATATCAGGCGTCACAAGGCCGATAATATTGGTCCGCTTTCCCGTTAAAGCAGCGGCGTGAGCATTGGGCGTGTACGCCATTTCCTTCATCACATTCATGACCCTTTGCCTTGTTTTGTCACTGATCCGGCCCGTATGGTTAATGACGCGCGATACGGTCGTGATCGAGACACCCGCCTTCCTCGCCACATCGTAAATTGTCGTTTTCATCTTCATCCCTCGTCTGCTTATTGAACTTTCCGGCTGACAATTTTCCGGTATTCAATTGGTGAAATGCCTTCAATTTGCTTAAAGAGTTTTGAAAAGTATGTCGGGTCCTCCATTCCAATCGTTTCCGCGATGACGCCCATTTTATCATTTGTCGAGGATAAAAGACGCTTTGCTTCAGTCATTCTCACCCGATTTGTGTATTGGCCCGGCGTGACACCAAGCACTTGCTGCATGCAGCGGGTCACATAATCCTGATTATAGTGCAGAGCGAGCGACAGATCCTTGATTGTCGTTTTCTCCTTATAATGCTCCTGTAAGTATCGGGCGGCCTCCCATGCCACCCGCTCTTTTGCAGACGGAATTTGAAACGCCTCCTTTTGAAGGTGCAGCATCAGCTCTTCAAACAAGATTTGTTTTCTGAGCGGCAAATCGGAGTTTTCTGCGGAGTAATCAATGAGCCGTTCAAACTGCTGCGCCATAAATTGCGGGCGTTGCACCTTGCCTTTTCTCGGCAATGCCAGTCCGTAGCGGGCCGGCTCCTCGAAGCTCCCCTTTTCCCGCTGAAGCTCTGCCCAATTGCTGCCCCCTTTTGCGGTAAATTCATATTGATGTTCATCAAAGTGAAGCCAATAATAGGAGGTCGCTTCATCACTGCCCTTTGTCCCATAGTGTTCAAGACCGGGAGAAAGCAAGATATATTCGCCCCCTTCAACAGAGAACGATTTTTCATTTTCAGTGATATATAACGTCCCCTGCTTGACGTATATCAGATCAAATACAGAAAAAACGCGTTTGACATGGGTTTCTCCTTTTTTAAAAACCCCTTCTCCGGCTGCAATAAACACCGGAAAAGGCGGGACTGTAAACAGGATGCGAGGCAATTTGATCACCCTCCTTTTTAAGTCGGATTTTTGCAAGAAGTATCGTTTCTCTCCCTTTTTATTATAAGGAAATGGAGGTACACTTTAAAACGTTGATTTTATTTACGAAAGGGGTTAGACACTATGAAACAAGCTGTCTTCAAATCAACTGCTTTGAAAAAACCCGCTGACAAATCGTTCTCATTATTTTCGCTTACTTGGCCGATCTTTATTGAGGTCTCATTATATATGTTTATGGGTAATGCTGATACACTGATGCTGAGCCAATACTCAGATAACAGTGTGGCGGCAGTCGGCGTCAGCAACCAGATTTTGAATTTAATTATCGTGATGTTCAGCTTTATCGCAACAGGAACAACTGTTGTCATCTCACAATTTTTAGGATCCCGGAAAAAGAAAGAAGCTATGGAAGTCGCTTATGTGTCAATCGCAGCCAACTTCTTCATCAGCCTCGCCATCAGCGCTCTCATCTTTTTTGCGGCAGTTCCTCTGCTTCATATGATGGGATTATCAAATGAGCTGATGCCTGACGCTAAAGTCTTTTTACAAGTTGTCGGAGGTCTGTCCTTTATTCAGGCTTTAATCATGACATTCAGCGCAATCTTAAAAAGCTATGGCTACACAAAGGATACAATGTTTGTCACAATCGGCATGAACATTTTAAACATTGCCGGAAACTTTGTTGTTATTTTCGGTCTGTTCGGCTTTCCAGTTCTTGGCGTAGCCGGTGTTGCCATGTCCACATCTATCGCGCGTGTTATCGGATTAATCGCGATGATTGTCATTGTCAACAAACGCATTCAGCTGAAGATGTCGTTGAAAAAAGTATTTCATATGCATAAAGACCATTTGCGCAAGCTGCTGAAAATCGGCATTCCTTCAGCAGGCGAACAGCTTTCTTATAACCTTTCGCAAATGATTGTCACTTATTTTATTGCCATCATGGGGGCGCAGGCTTTAACAACCAAAGTGTATACGCAAAATATTACGATGTTTATTCTGCTATTCGGGACTGCGATCAGCCAAGGCACACAAATTTTAATCGGCCGCTATATTGGCGGCAAACAGTTTGACGCCGCATATGAGCGCTGCATGAAAAGCTTGTATTGGGCGCTTGGAATTGCTGCGGCCACATCTGTTTTGATGACAATCTTTTCAAAAGACCTGATCGGCATCTTCACACAAAGCCCTGATATTATTGCTACCGCAAGCCTTTTGATTGCGATGACCATCATCCTTGAACCGGGCCGCTCATTTAATGTGATTATTATTAACTCTCTGCGCGCCGCGGGGGATGCGAAATTCCCGGTCTACATGGCGATGATTTCCATGTGGGGCATCGGCCTTCCGCTTGCTTATCTATTCGGCATTCATCTCGGTTTCGGGCTTGCCGGCGTATGGATTTCTTTTATCGCGGATGAATGGGTCCGGGGAATCTTAATGTACAGAAGATGGCGCTCACGGATCTGGATTCAAAAAGGTATGGCGTAACACCCGGCAGAACAAGCCGGGTGTTTTTTTACAGCTCGGACAGAATCATTTTTGCTTCGCTGTCTGTTAAGGCATGCTTGTGTCCAAATACGTTGTACTGCTCTGCTCGGATTTTTTCCAGAATGGCTCGGTACAGCTGAGCTGCAGCTTTTACCGCTTTTTGAGAATACTGAGGGAAAATCGGCAGGGCATCCAGGCACTCTTCAAGGTAAGCCTCCGCTTCAAAAGCGATGTACTCCCACGTCATCGTGAACGCTTTATTGACGGTGCCTTTTTCTAGATCGTCTTCTGTATAGCCGAATTGCTGCATCACCTGGCGGGGAATGCGGTTTTTTTGATGCTGGTCCGTTCCGAGATTGTTTAAAATTCGAATCAGCTGTATGGCCAAGCCGAGAGAGACCGCTGCTTGTTTGAGCTGATCTTGATTTCGGCGCGTCAGCATCGGCAGCAGCATCAATCCTGCGTTTCCGCCCGTCTGATATGCGTCCATGAGCAGTTCATCAAGGGTTTCATGCGTCTTCGATTCATCTTTCTTTGCGGCAAGGAACTCCCGAAAAGGCTCGCTGTCTAATGTAAATGTCTGATACGCATGGTCGAACGCTTTCCACAAATCGTGTTTCCCGTTACTCGCCCTTTGAAAAACATGTTCAGCCTCAGCTTCAAATACAGGTATCACCTTCTCATCTGCACTGGCTGCCGTATGGCAAAACGCCAAAACCGCCCAAGCAGCTTGTCTTTGCTTCAGCGGGAGAAATGAGAATGCCCGGAAACAGGCTGGCGCGTATTCGCTGACAATCTGTCCGCATTGCTGATAGGCTTCTTTTATCTCTTTCATTTCTTTTCACTCCTATGTATCACTGCTTCTTCAAGTCTATTATGTTTTCTCCTAATTGTATATGAAGAAAAAGCCGATTCTTACTTTGTAAAAGTAACAAGAATGAAAAATGCGCAACATGCTGCTTCAATCATATAAACCTCGAATACCTAGTCTGAACAGGACCATCAACGAGATATGCTTTTTTTATTTTTAATGCCATACAACAGATAGAGATTAAACACTTCTCAATCACTGCTTCAATAAAAGAGGAATCACGGAAAAAAGGGCTAATTGTTATTTAATACATTATAGTAATGGAGTGAGTTCAGTGATAAAATTTTTTGAATATAACTGGCAGGTTAGAGATCAATGGTTTACTTGGTGTCATCAACTAAGCACTGAAGAGTTACTTAAAAACCATCTTGGCGGGGTAGAGAATATTTTATATACCCTTTTTCATATTATTGACGTGGAATATAGTTGGGTTCGTGCTATCCAAGGAAAAGAAGATATCGTTGTTCAGTTCGCTGATTATCAAACACTCGATAAAGTGAAATCCCTTTCAAATACATTCCGAACTGAAATTATTGATGTTTTAGAAACACATTCAGAGCAAATAAAAGATGACCTTGTAAGCGTTCCTTGGGAGAAAGATGTTCTATATACGCGAGATGAAATATTACACCATATAATCGCTCACGAAATCCACCATATTGGTCAACTTTCTGTATGGGCTAGGGAATTAAAGTTAAGCCCAGTATCAGCTAGTTTTATCGGCAGAACATTAAAACCTATTCATTCATATTGAAGGAACGTGGGGACTTTGGTGCAACAACACTTCGATATTGCTGTTGTAAAAAAAAGGATAGATAGAGCATATATTTCTCTGCCCATCTATCCTTTCTTATTTTAATCTATACATCTCCGGCTTTTAAAAACATTTGCATAGAACCTACCTCTCGTCAATATCAATCCGATACGCCTCAAACCATGTATGAATTTGGGCAAGATGGGCGATCAACTGCGGTCCTTTCATCAGCTGACCGTACCATGGGACCTGAAAGGAGGAGCCTTCCGTCTCTAAAAGCTGATCCAATTGGTTTCTGTCCAGCAGGGTATGGAGCACGGAGTCCTTTTGGCTCCTGATCGCTTTCAGCCACTCGCTGACTCCTTTTGTATATTCAGGATGGTGCGTTTTCGGATACGGGCTTTTTTTACGATATAAGATTTCATCAGGCAAAATACCTTCAAGCGCTTTTCGCAAAATGCCTTTTTCCCGGTTGTCATGCATTTTCATTTCCCATGGGATATTCCAGACATATTCAACGAGCCGATGATCTGCAAACGGCACCCGCACCTCAAGGCTCGCCCCCATGCTCATGCGATCCTTCCGGTCCAAAAGATTGGTCATAAACCAAAGCATATTTAAATAGAACAGCTGTCTCCTTGCTTTATCCTCACCTGTTTCACCGTCTAGTAACGGCGTTTCGGCCAAGGTTTCTTCGTATTTCGCATGCACGTATTCTTTCAAATTCAATTTTTTCTGCCACGTATCGGAGAGCAGCTTCACCCGCTCTTCAGTTGATCTCATCCAAGGAAAACCGGACTCAACGTCTGCTGTATGGAACCACGGATATCCGCCGAAAATCTCATCCGCGCATTCTCCTGACAGGCTGACGACAAAGTCCTTTTTGATTTCACGGCAAAACCACAATAGGGACGAATCGACATCAGCCATTCCCGGAAGGTCCTTGACCAGAACGGCTTCCTCCAAATGATCGACGAGATCTTTTTGGCTGATGACGCATTTATGGTGTGTCGTGCCGAAAGCCTCTGTCATTTTTTCAATCCACGGCCCGTCGTCATTCGGCTGAAAGGCGCTCGCTTGAAAAAATTTGTCGTTTTCTTCGTAATCAATCGAATAAGTATGAAGCGGGGCTTTTCCTTCCTTTTCAAAATGGCCCGCCGCAATCGCTGTAATCGCGCTTGAGTCCAGACCGCCGGATAGGAACGTACAAACCGGAACATCCGACACTAGCTGCCGCGTCACCGCATCCTGAAACAACGATCTCACATTGGCCACACTGTCTTCAAAGCTGTCCGTATGTTTCTCGCTTTTGACATTCCAATAACGCCATATGTTCAGTCCGTCTTTAGAAAACGTCAGCGCATGGGCCGGACGGACTTCATTAATGCCTTTAAACACGCCTGTTCCCGGGGTTCTGGACGGTCCGAGCCCGAATATTTCCGAGAGACCCGTTCTGTCCACACGCGCCTTCACCTCGGGGTGTGCGAGAATGGCTTTGAGTTCTGATCCGAAGAGAAAAGAAGAGCCTTGCTCCGTATAAAAAAACGGCTTCACGCCAAGACGGTCTCTCGCCGCAAACAGCAGATCACGCTTTTCATCCCACACGGCAAAGGCGAAAATGCCGTTCAAGCGATCCACACAATTCTCCTGCCATTCAATGTAGCTGTGCAGCAACACCTCGGTATCAGATGTCCGCTCGAACTGATGGCCCCGCGCCCGCAGCTCTTTGCGCAGATCTTCCGTGTTATACAGCTCACCATTGTAAATAATTGTGTACGTATCCCCTTTATAGGTGCATGCCATCGGCTGGCGTCCGCCTTCAATATCAACAACCGCAAGCCTTTTATGTCCGAATAAAACATGGTGCTCTCCCCAAACGTTAGAATCATCAGGCCCCCGTTTGGAAAGAGTGTCTGTCATTCTGTTCATCGTTTGTTTTTCTTGGACGAGCTGCTTTTTAAAGTCGACCCAACCCGTAATTCCACACATGTGATATCAGCTCCAATCCCGTTTCTTTCGGTATCAAATTCGTTTCTTTCAGCACCTTAGTAAGTTTATGCATCTATAGACAGATAGTTGATTTGTCCACAAAAGAGTTGTATGGGACAGGCTTGTATTGGAAAGAAAAGAGAGGAACGAAGAAAAAAGGAGAGCACTTCATTTATGAAACGAAAACAATTTCTATATAAAGATGAACAGAAATGGGAATACGGCACCATTCTGATCGAAGACGGCATATGCTTAATCGAAAACCAGGAAGGTGATGTGCTGCTGGCGGAAAGTCTTCAAAACAGACCGATCTGGATTCAGCGCGAAGGGAAGTGGGAGCAGGCCGATTTCCAGGACAAAATGGTTCTGACCTGTTGCGGAGAAGACATCTCCCTTTCCGGCGGAGAATGCCTACGCTATGAAAAATCGGTAAAACGTCCGCTCATGACGCTTCTGGATTCGCTGGATGATGAAACCTTTCTCGCTTTTTTGCAGCATTTGCACAGCTTTGGTTTATCGGTATTCGATTGCGTGTTTTCTTATAATAAAGAGGTCTTTTCAAATATCTCAGAGGAACAGGGTGTTTCCTTTTATCACTTTTCAAATGATACCGCCCAATGCGCGCTGCAGCACCATTACAGCAGAGGAACGGCTGGCGACCGGTTCGAATGGACGGCTTCCGATGGAAAACGTTCCATTATGTATTCAGCGGTCCAGCGGGGACGCAAATAAAAAAGCGGTGCTGCGGCACCGCTTTTTCTTTATTTTTCTACAACAACCTTTACAGCCTTGCTTTCTTTTTTATCTGTATCAGCTGCCGTGACGTACAGCACAGTCCCGGCTTTTTGTTTTTTGATTTTTACCGTAAAGGCACCTTTTGCGTCAGCTTTACCAGAAGCGATCACTTTTTTCGATTTGTTTTTCACTTTGATCACCGCTTTGCTGCTGGCCGTGCCTTTTACTGCTGTGTCTTTCGTTTTGACAGCCTTTACTTTCGGTGTGCCGGATGGTTTTCCTTTCACGACAACCACTTGTAAGGATGTTTTTGCATCACCTTTAGAGGCTTTCACATGCAGGACTTTATCTTGTTTCTGAGTCGGGATGCTGACTTTAAATGTACCGTCTTTTCCCGCTTTGGCACTGCCGAGTTTTTTCTTGCCGCTCATCACCTCGATCAGCGTGCCTTCCTTCGCTTTTCCTCTAACGGCTGTTTGCGTGCTTTCCAGCTTATTGACCTTCACCTGTAAGTCAACGGCACTGACAGCCTGCATCACATTCAGCCGGCCGTATCCGGAATGCCAGTCAACTCCTGGAATGCGGGGAATTTCGATTGGATCGCCATTATCATCATACATTTCCTCTTCTTCACCGTCGGCGCTTTCAAAGGAAATATCGTCCGCTGTCTTTTTCAGGATATCCTCTGCTTCTGTTCTTTTAAGCTTCGGATTTTGCGCAAACAGCAGCCCTGCCGCAGCTGCCGCATAAGGCGTCGCCATGGACGTTCCGCTCATGTACGTCACATTTCCGTTCGGCACCAAGCTCGGGATATCAGAACCCGGCGCACTGATGTCGAGACCTTTCCCGTAGTTAGAGAAGTCTGCTGTCATATCCATGCGGTTCGTTGCTCCGACTGACATGGCATATTTAGAGGAAGCTGGGTAAGATAAGGAATTGGCTCCGTCATTTCCGCTGGCTGCCGCAATCAGGACGTTTTTGTCAGCCGCGTATTTCAAAGCAAATTCAAGCACGCGGCTGTAGCCTCCGCCTAAACTTAAATTAATCACCTTTGCTCCTTTATCAGCAGCATATTTGATGCCGAGGGCGATTTGTTCAGTATCTCCGGAGCCTGTGGAATCAAGCACTTTGACAGGGATAATTTTCGCTTTGGCGTTCAAACCAGTCATTGAATAGCCGTTATCGCTTTGGGCGGCGATAATTCCGGCGACGTGCGTTCCATGCCCCTGATCATCCATTGCATTGTTATTCCGCCCGACAAAATTGCGTCCGAGATCGGTTCTTACTTTTCCTTTTAAATCGGCAAGCGTGCTGTCCACACCTGTGTCTACTACCGCAATCAATGTATCGTTCAGCTTGCGCTTGGACAGCAATGTGCTGGCAGGCTCATATTTGACATCTGCATTTTTGATGCCGCCGTTTTCACCATTGTTTCTAAGCGGCCACTGGTAAGAGTACTGAACGTCGTTAGACAGGCTTTTGTATTCCTGAACCGGTTCAGCAAATTCTACGTTAGACATTTTGGATAATGTCGCGGCAGCGCTTTTCACACGTTTTGCGCTTGCCGTGTATGTCCCGCTTTGCTTTTGATCCTTCGGCAGTTCAAAAGAGTAGAGGTTGTCAAACAGTTTCTTTGCCTTATTCACATTGGAAATGTCTTTTTTCGATTGCGCGCTGGCAGAAAAGCCCTTCATTTCGTTATGTACTGATGAGAGGCTTTTATTGTCTTTTACCTTAAAAATCACCTTTGTTGTCTGAACTTCGCTTTTTGCCGCCAGGCTGTTTTCAGATAAAACCGCTCCTGCCGTCTTGCCTTCAAGCTTTGTGATGTTTAATCGCTCCGCCTGTTTCTTTATATCCCCTTTCAGGAAAGACGGAACGGATTGTAAAGCCGTTTCGTATAACCGATTGATTGCTTTTTGATCCTTTTCTGTTACCTTATATGCAGACGCTGCGCCATTTTCTGACACATCGTCAAACATCGGTTTTAGCGTCACAAGATCTTGATAGACTTCATTTCTCTCTGTTTTATTGAGTGCGAGTTTTGCAGCAATAAATGGAGCCGCTTTGTAGTAAAGGCTTGTCAGTTCTTTGCCCTCTGCTGTTTGGCTGAGCTGCTCATCACGAATCGCTCTCAGCTTTGCCAGAATGCCTTTTCCCGATTTTTTCTGATCGACACTCATTTCCACTGGGCAGGCTTCTTCCTCTTCCAGATCTGAGGGCTGTTTTTTGGTGCCTGTATATCCAATCGTATATTTGGCTTCGGCAGCTGCTTCTGCGCTTCCTCCGTCTTCCGTTTCCTCTTCCCCGAGGTTCTCAACCTTTACATAGTAAGGGCCGCTCCATGCATAAGGAAACACAATTTCACTCTTTCCATCCTCTGCTGTGTAGGAACGGTACATGTCAAACGTCTCATCTTTAAGCGCTTTTTCCTTGCTTGGATAGACAGATACATTCAGTACAGCATCACTCTTAACAGTCAGTGCCATATGCGAGTCTTTCTGAATATCTGCCTTTCCCGGATTCACTTGATACCATTTCGCCTGCTCCGGTTCCTTCATGGTTCCCGTTTGTTCTTTGTCTTTTTCCAGCGTACCGGCTACATCAATGGTTCCAGCAGCAGCTGCTTTGGTGCCTGGAGAAAAAAGGCTGAAGATCAGTGCGAAAATAAGCACTGCCGCCAAAAAAGAGCTGAATTTTCTTCGTTTCATGTTATCCCTCCTGTAAAATAATGAATCTTTTTGAAGAGTATCATAATTTCATAGGCCGAGATACCGCTTACAGGGAATTTTAAGGTTATTTTAAATGATTTGGAATATCAGGGAGGAACCATATAAAAAACCCGATTCTCTTTAGAATCGGGTTCAAGCTTTTTCTATTAAAATAATCGGAATCCAATCGGCAGATGAAGACCGAGCAGCACTGTCAGCACAAGGACAATGATAAAGCCGATCCACAGTCCGCCAGTTGATTTTTCTTTTTTCTTGCGGATCAATAGCATTTCCATCAGGCCGATGGTGATAATGCCAAGCAGCATTTTTCCAGCGTATTCCCCGTTCCAGTTGGCGAAACGGACAAACAGCTCAGCACCTGTCAAAATAATAATGATATAGAATAACCGCAGAATCATATGAGTGATTTTGGCGCCCTTCGCACTTCCTGATGAATACAGCGAGTAGCTGACGAAAAGCAGGATCAGCGCTACCACCCATGATGTAATATGCATGTGTGTCATACATGTTCCCCCTATCAGATAAAATTACCCCACTTATAGTACCACGAACTTGTCCCTGGCTACAAAGATGATTCACAGAAAAAGCGGCGGTTCCTGTGCCGCCCTCCTTATGATCAGCCGATTTGATTTGACAGCGTTCCGATGGGTTCAATCGTGATGTCGATTTGATCGCCTCGCCGCAGAAATTTCGGCGGTGTAAAGCCTTTTCCTACACCGGACGGCGTGCCGGTCGCAATGATGTCTCCCGCTTCAAGCGTCATCCCCATTGAAAGGGTTTCGATTAATTCCGCGACAGAGAAAATCATATCGCTTGCCGAGCCGGATTGGCGCAGCTCGCCGTTGACCCTCGTTTCAACCTTAAGGCGCTCCGGATCGGGAATTAACGATTTATGTACAAGCACAGGTCCCATCGGACATGTCGTATCCAGACTTTTTCCGATAAAAAACTGCTTATGTCTTTTTTGCAGATCCCGTGCCGTGATATCATTCACAATCGTATATCCGAAAATATGGTCATAAGCTTCTTCTTTTGAAATGCGGGTGCCGCTTTTTCCGATGATGACAGCAAGCTCTCCTTCGTAATCGAGCTGAGAGGTGACCTCCTCATGGCTGTTCACCGCATCACCGTGGCCAGTGACTGTTACAGGCGATTTTGTAAATACCATCGGATGCTCCGGAATGTCAGCCTCGCTGCCCATTTCAATTGCGTGATCCCTATAGTTTTTGCCGATGCACATGATATTTTTTGACGGCTTAGGAATAGGCGCATGGAGCTTCACATCAGATAATGAGTAAATAAATGATCCAAGCTCATCATTTGGTTTCTTCGCCCACTCGGCCAGCTGCCTTGCGTGCGCAACAAATTTATCCCCTTCTGCGATACACTCAATCAGCGAACCCGGAATCGTCTCAAGTTCAAACAGTTTTTTTTCAGCCCTTTGCAAGTCCATAATTTTATCATCTTCAATGATCAGGCCGACAAACATTCGGTTGTAAAGTTCCCCTGTCGCAAATTTCATGTTATTCCTCCATCATCTTTTAAATCAGAGTTCTACTTCAGTTATTCTCTGTCGAATGCTGAAATTCCTTTTTATCAAATGCGTGTTTTCATTCCCGTTTCGGGACTGGCTCGCTGTTCATATCATACAAATGGCTTCTGAGGAGGAGGAAAGAATATGGAAAGCATACATTTATTTTTTCGCCGGCAGCAGCTTAACAGAACGGGGACTGCCAAGGGACTGATGATGACAGACAGAATCGTTTCTCCCATTCTTCTCACACAGCGTGACAGCCTGCAAAAGGCGTCCTATGAAATAAACTGTGATCAGTCTCCGCTCGGTGAAAAAAAGTTTTATCTGAATGCGGAACAAGATGATCCTTCACTGATGCGGCGCAGGCTTGCTTATTGTTTTTTTCATCACATCGGCGTCGCTTCCCAGGATGCTTCTTACATCTTTCTGATCATCAATGGCCAAAGGGAAGGCATTTATTTGAAAATTGATGGACTCGATGAGAATCGCCGGCTGCCGAAAGGAGCCATTTATGAAGTGAAGGATACCGATCCGAGGGTTCCGCTGTCTGTTTTCAAACACGACGCTTCCATTGAAAACAGACAGCGCACCGCATACTTACGTGAATTTCTCACGCTGATCTGTACAGCTGAGGATGACGAATTTGCCGAACGAATTAAAATGTATCTTGATGTAAAGCTGTTTTTCCTATGGCTGATCGGCAGCGCCTGCACCCGCCAAGCCTTTTATTACGGCCTTTGTTTGAACGATGCCGGCCGTTTTCACATCGCTCCAATGGAAACAAAAGCGCTTGCCGCATACGGATTTACAGAAGAAGACCCTCTATTGACAAACGGCCGTACACTTGCGTCAAGACTTCTCTCCATCCCAGCTTTCCGGGCACAATATCACGCGCTAATGAAAAACGTGCTGAGCCGGGAGTTTACGATCGACCGTCTGTCTCCGTTTATCAGAGACTGGAATTTTGACATTTGTCAAAGAGCAGGCGATGATCCTCACATGAAAAAAAGCCCCTTACAATTAGAGAAGGAGCAAGCAAATATCCTGCGCGAAATCGAAGAACGGCAGGACTTTTTACAAGTACACCTGGCGAGATTATAGTCCTTTCTCCGCCAGAGCAAGTCAAAAAGACCGCAACAAAAATTGTCGCTTTTTTAGTCAAATTGACGAAAGGCAACCTTTTCAGCCAAAATAGGTTATACTATCTATATCCAGTATGCATCAAAATAAAATCTAGAATTGGAGATTGTTTCATGAATACAAAAATTGAAGAAATGAGAGTTATGCTAATTGAAACAGCACAAAAATACGGTATGAATTCGAAAGAAACGATTCAATGCAGCCAAGAGCTGGACAGTCTGCTCAATATTCGAATTAAAGAAGAAATCACCTCTTGGGGGCAAAACGCCCGTGTGTGATCATATGATATGTATTTAAAGGCTTCCCGCCTCACCCGCCGCTATGGCTCATCAACATCCTGAGACATGCTTCAAGTCGAGAATTTGCCGCCCGAAAACAACATCTTGAATACAGCAGACTCTTTCAGGATCAGCATGAAACATCACACTTCAGCAGCACGAATTACTCCGAAAGACATTTCTTGTACCTCTTTTGCACATACACCAACGCAACACAATATACAATCACGCAGGCGGACAGCGGCAGCATCGCCGCATTTCCGCTTGGCCATATACAATACCCATCTTCTTACATATTTAAACCTTCATCTGGAAAAAATAAACGGATTTTTTTATACATCTCTCCGGCATGTCCCCATTTAATTTTCTCTCACACAAATGTGCGTTTGTCATAAGCTATCGTGAATAGCCCAGCAGAAACAAATCTTGTCCTTACTTGACCTGCCTTTTTTCAATTTTACAACAAAGGATGTGCTCGTATGCCGGCAATTGTCGGAGCGTTTAAAATTAATGCGGTCGGTACGAGCGGAGTCGTTCATATCGGAGACTGCATTACCATTTCTCCTCAAGCCGAGGTCAGAACGTTTGCCGGGGCAGGCAGCTTTAATACCGGTGACAGTCTGAAGGTGATGAATTATAAAAACGCAACGAATGTGTACGACAATGATGTGGTTGATCAGCCGATCGCAGGCAATGCGTAAAGGAGTGGTGCTTCATGAATTTTTATATCAATCAAACCATCCAAATTAACTATCTCCGGCTGGAATCAATCAGCAACTCCTCCATACTTCAAATCGGGAGCGCCGGATCTATTAAGTCTCTTTCAAACTTGTATAATACGGGCAGCTATGTGGAACCCGCACCTGATGTTTCCGCTTTGGGGGCACAGGGTGAATCGGAAGGGCCCGATACAGGATCATTGGTCCCGCTCCAGCCCCCTGGCCGTTAATAATAAGATGAGAGGTGAAAGAACATGTATGATCAATCCATTTCCTCTTACTTGCAAAATTTGAATTCCTTCGTTCAGCAGCAGGCGCTGCATATTCAGCAGCTCGAACGCCAGCTGAAAGAGATGCAAACTGAAATGAATACGATGAAACAGCGGCCGGCCACAACCATTGAGCGTGTGGAATATAAATTTGATCAGCTGAAAATCGAACGGCTCGACGGCACGCTGAATATCGGTTTAAATCCGACAGACCCGAACAGCGTTCAAAACTTTGAAGTGAGCCAGACTACACCGGAAATCGGAATGATGCAGCAGGAAGAGAGCGCCCAGCTCATGCAGCAAATCCGGCAGAACGTCGACATGTACTTAACCGAGGAAATCCCGGCTGTTTTGGAGCAGCTGGAAAAACAATATGACAGCAGGCTTGACGACACAAATCGGCATCATGTAATTGAGGACATCAGAAAACAAATAGACAGCCGGATTCACTATTATATGTCCCATATCAAAAAAGAAGAAAACACGCCGCCTAAACAATATGCGGAACATATCGCTGAGCATGTGAAGCGTGACGTGATCCGTGCTGTGGAACATTTTCTCGAACATATCCCCTCCGAAATGAAAGGAGATGAGCAAGCATGATTTTTACCGTCGTCAACCGCAGCCTGGAAGTCGGAGATATCCGCATGAACGGTGTATCCAGTTCCTCTGTTTTCCAAATTGGAGACGCAGAATCCATCTATTTATCGTCTATTTTCGATACGCCGCCTGAATCCCTTATTATCGGTCCGTTTGCTCCGCTGCCGTCGAATCATGCTTAAGCGTATATCACGCATCAGACAGATTAAATTTAACTCACTCGGAATATCAAGCGTATTTCAAACAGGCGATACAAACGAAATTGATATGAAAATAAAAGTGCTCGCTGTTCAGCGCTCGCTTTCAACGTTTTATGAAAATGAGGGCTCATTTAACAGAAAGGAGTACCCTATTTTTGATCAGCAGGCTGTGAAGCTTCTTCCGGAAACGGGCGTGCAAACCGCTTTTTGCCATGAGGTGCCTGTCATTCATGTCCGCAACATCAAAATTCAAGGGGTCTCATCCTCTTCCGTTTTTCATGCAGGCTCAGCTTCGGTCGTACGCGGCGACGCGCGGATTAAACATATCCGTCAGATTTTCCCTCCAAACTCACAATCGTCCGGCACGGGCATATAATAAACAGAGACTTCTATAAAGGGTGTCGTCTATGCCAGCAATTGTCGGGCCTATAGCTATCAATTCTATATCGGGCGGAGTCGTGAACTTTGGTGATTCCTTTTACCTTTCTCCGAAAAGCTCTTCAAAATCTGCGCTCGGTTCGGGAGCAGGAAACACGGGAGATTTCCTTCTTTTAAACAACGCAGTCAACGCGACAAATTATATAGACCCCGATGTCAGCGATCAGGATATGGTTGGAAACGGATAAAAAGCAGCCGCTCTGCAAAGAGAGGGCTGCTTTTTATTTTTTCTTTTTCCGTTCATTGGACTTCTTTGTTTTAATCAGCTTTTCAGGCGGCTGTTTTCTGATCCATTTAACAAACCGGGCAAGCTGCGGATCGTTTCTGAGCGCTTCTATTCCGGACAATCGAACTGCCAGCTCCTGATTTGTATACAAGGCGTGGATCTGTTTATGGCAAGAGATGCAAAGCATCGCAGTCGGCAGAAACGTTCCGCCTTCTTCCTTCGGTGTGAGGTGATGCTCTGTCAGCTGGACATCGCTCCGGCCGCACAGCTCACATATCCCGACAGTCTGTTTTGCCACATCCGCGTCCTCCTTACATCATCTCAAGTGTTACCCTTGTGCCGCGTCCGCTAGGTTCAGCCGGATGTACGATCAGCTTTTTCGGAAGCCGCGCCCGCAGTTCCTGCACATGGCTGATAACGCCGACAGACAGATTGTCTGACTGCAGTTTTTCCAAGGCGGTGACAACCGTATCAAGCAGATCTTGGTCAAGCGTTCCAAACCCTTCATCCAAGAAAAAGAATTGCAGCGGGTATTCACCGCGAAGCTGGATCTGCGCAGACAGCGCGAGAGCAAGAGAAAGCGAGGTAAGGAAGGTCTCCCCTCCTGACAAGCTTGATACCGGGCGCTTAACGCCTCCATTGGCATCATCCCGCATCACAAATCCGCCTTCTGAATCCACTTCAATGGCATAACGCTGTCTTGTCAGCACGCCGAGCCGTGCTGACGCATCCCGTGCAACACTTTCAAGCTGTTCCTCAGCTAAAAATTCAACGAACGTATTGCCTTTAAACACTGCTTGAAGCTTGTCCAGCCTGTCGATATGGGTCTGCCATTTTTTCAGCTCAGCTTCAATTTCATTGAAACGTTTGTGATGGTCGCGGATCACAGCCAGTGCTTTGGCCGCCGCTCCTTTTTCTTCCATAGCCGTCCCAAATGCCTCCTCGGCTTCTTTTAAGGACGTGACGGTTTCGTTCCATTCACTTTCGGATAAGGATCTGCCGGCGAGCTTATCAGACACACGTTTTAAGTTTGCGGCATTTTGCTTACATTTATCCAGAAACTGGTCAATACTGCCTTTGATCTTTTTAAGCTCATCGGCTGGGATGAGACTGCGCTCCACCTCGTCAGCCCGGACAAAGCGGGTGCTTTTCGCATGTTCAAGCCAATCCGCTTCCGCTTTTTTCAACCTTTCTTCCGCTTCCTTAAGCGTATGCTCGCTTGCTGAAGCGCGGCTTTTTGCCTGATTGAGCATCATTTGGGCGCTTTGCAGCTCTTCATATAGAGATTGCTCTTTTTCCTTTAAACACTTCAGATCCTGCTGAACTGAGCGGAGCTTCGTTTGGATGGAATCCTCTTTTACATAGTCTCCGAGTTCCTGCTGATAATCAGCTATGACGCCCTTCGTACGTTCTGCGGCATAGTTAATCTCCAGTTTTTCCCTTTCAAGCTGATGGCTCGATTCCCGCAGCTGATCCTTATGTGACTCATGCTCAGAAAGAAAAGCGATACTGCGTTCAATTCGTTTCTCGCATTCTTCCGCGGCCCGGTCCTTTTCTTCGATGGCTTGCTGCCATTTTTCCGCTTCATCCAGAGATTGGCCTTCAAATGCTTCATGAAACATCTTCTGCTGGCTGTCCATCGAGGACTGAAGCTCTTCGATCATGCTGCCAATACGGTCAGCCTCTCTTTTTTCAAAACTCATTCTCTCGTTAAGCTGTTCAGCTTTTTTTAGTGATTCCTGATATGTGCCGATCATTTGGGTCATTCGTGTTTTGACTGACAGGATGTCCTGTTTGATTTGCTTCCATTCTATTTTTGCGGCATGAAATGCTTCCTGCACCGGCTGATTCTCGCAGGAAGCAGCTGCCTCAAGAGCCGGCGCTTGAATCGATTTCAAAAACGGACACTGCTCGAGAAAGCGGGCGGACTGCTCTTCAAGTGTGATTTTGGCAGAAAGAATCTCCTGACTGAGCGCCGCCGCTTCTGACAGCAAATCTTCTGTCTGTTTGATTTCTGCTTCAACGTTGCGATCCGGCTCATATGTCCCATGTGCTGAGGCAGACGGATCATGATCGGTTGAACCGCAGACCGGGCAAGGTTTTCCGGCAATCAATTTTTCCGATAACTCCTTGGTAAGTGCCGCCATTCTTGCTTTCTCACGCTGAGTATGGAGTGTGTTTTGTCGCTGTTTTGCCTGATCAGCAGTACGCGTAAGGGACCGTTCCGTCTCGCAGACCATATGATACACAGCTTGAACAGCCTCATATGCCTGTATGATTTTATTTTCTTCCGCTTCAGCCTTTTGAACGAATGTGTTCTTTTCCTCATTCATCCTCTGTAATACAAGGTTCAATGCGTCAATGCGTTTTTTCTCTTTTGCCAGCTGCTCCTCAGTCTGTCTGATCCGCAAAGCCATTTCAGCGGCCTGCTGGCAGCTTTTCCGCTCATCAGTGGTTACCTGCAAGGTTTTGAGCTGCTGTTTTAATTCCGTCTGTCTGTTTTGTCCCCTTGTAAGACGGTCGGTTACGGTTTCTAATTCCTTCATGACAGATTGAAGATTTTCGGCCTTCTGCTGAAGTTCAGCCTGTTTGCGCTCTGCCTCCTGCCGGGCCTCTCTCAATTTGATTTCGATCTCCTGCAAGCGGAAGAGCTGTTCCTGCTCAGCTAAAAGCTCTGGCTCTTTCTCGCTTTTATGGCGGCGCCACGCTTCATATTCTTCATTCTTTTGCTGAAAGAAAGCGGTGCGTTCTGTTAAATCCTTTTGGGCAAGCACTTCTTCCCTCGCGGCCTTCTCCTCATGCTGTACCGCTTCCAAGTACCGGTCCGCATACGGCTTTAGAGCGGCTGCTGTTTCCGCTTCCGCCAGGCGTTTTTGCATGCTGCCGACATGCGGTTCTTCCTCTTCAAGCCGCTTTTTCTCTGCTTCATAAACGATTTTTTCCTTTTGGACATTCCAGATCTCTTGATGCTCCGCAAACCGTTCTTTTATTTGATCACGATTTTTCCGCACTGATTCCAGTTTGGCTTCCGTTTGTTCAAGCGCTTGTTCAGCTTGTTCAACCGCTTCTGAACTTGCCTCGCCGAGACCCGATTGCTCTGCAAGCATTTCGTTTTTTCTCGCATTGGCTTCCTGCGCCTGCCGTCTCAGTTTTTTCACAAGGCGGTCTCCATACTGTTCCAAATTGAATAAACGCTGAAGCATATGCCTGCGTTCCGCCCCTTTTAAGGAAAGAAATTCAGCAAACTTCCCTTGCGGCAGCACAACCGCTCTCGTAAAGTCGTCGATGGTCAGCCCCAAGAGCTCCTCGACTCTTTTGTTCACTTCATTGGCCTTATCAGCAAGCACGGTTTGCTCATCCTTGATCTCGATGAAACGGCAAAGCGCTGTTTTCACTTTCATTTCATCCGTTCTCTTAAACACGCGCTCGACTTTGTAAGAGGTTTGATGATTGGTCTGAAGCGCAAACGTAAAGGAAACAGTCAGCGAATCTTCCGCATGGTTTAAGATCCCGTGCGTATTGTTCGCCGCCCGCTCTACCTTTCCGTATAAAGCAAGGGTCATCGCATCAAGGATCGAGGATTTACCGCTTCCTGTCGGCCCGAAAATACCGAAGACACCTGCACCGGAAAGGCTGTCAAAATCTATCGTTTGCTCCTCCCTAAAGCTGTGGAGCCCTTTTATCGTTAAGGCGATCGGCTTCATCTTGCTTCCTCCTCATCTTCTGTGCCTGATGCAAGCTCTAAAAACAGCTTCACCATTTCATCATCCGGCACTGCGCCGCCTGTCTGTTTTTCATAAAATTTCTTGAAACGGTCTTCGATGGACACATGCTTAACCTCGATCCGTTCGCGCTCAATGTTTTGTTCTTCAAAGACCGGCCTGATATGGATAAAGCCCGGATGCGCTTTTCGCAGTCGGTGAATGTCTTCAAGTGACAGCTGGTCCGTCACACGGATTTCAAGATCAATCCAGGCATTCTGATCCCTGCCTTCATCGAGCCAGCTGTAAACCTCGCTTAAACCATTTGCCGCTTTCCATTTTACGAGAGACTTGCCGCTTGATAATAAAACCTCATGCCAAGAGGCCTCTTCGCCCGGCTTTGCGTCTACAATGGTCACCGATTTGGCGTAGCCTGCCTCAGAAAAGCTGTAGGCCAGCGGAGATCCCGAATACCGCGCAAGCGTTCGCGCCCGTTTAATCGTTTGCGGCCGATGCAAATGGCCAAGCGCCACGTAAGCGGCGTCCGCCGGCAGGCTTTCAGCGGCCACCGTATAAGCGCCGCCCACTTCAATCGGCCGCTCCGAGTCCGTTTGATTGCCGCCCGCAACATAAATATGGCTGGCCGCAATCTTTACGGCGTCTTTTCGAAAGCGACTTGTAATCTGTTCAAATGCCTGCCTGATTTTCACATCATAGTGATCACGGAGAAGTTTCTCATCAAATGTATCGGAAAGAACTTCATTTAACCGTGCCTCAGACGGATATGCCAGCGCTCCGACAGCCAAAAGCTCCCCTGCTGAAGGCACTTCTATATGAAGCGGTTCAGTTGTCGGATAGCCGATTAAATAAATTCCGTTCTCATGTGTCAGCGGTGAAGCAGCGGACAATCTGTCAGGATTATCATGGTTTCCGGCAATGACAACGATCGGGCGCTTTCCTCTGTCACTGAGAGCGGACAGGCTTTCATAAAATAACTGCTCGGCTAAAGCCGGCGGGTTCACGGTATCAAACGCGTCTCCCGCCATCACAATAGCGTCGATCTGCTCTTCCTTTACGATTGTATTCAATTCGTCCAATACATCCGCCTGTTCACTCAGCCTGCTTCTTCCTTCAAGGGTTTTTCCAAGATGCCAGTCAGCCGTATGTAAAATCCGCAAATGCGTTCACCTCTCTTTTGTATAGAAAAAAGAGATCCGCTCCGTCAAATCTTGGAGCTTATGGATCTCGTCATAAAGTCAGGATGTGCCCTCCGTCAAAGAAATAAAGCGCACACCCTTTTACCTTCGTTTGGGCAATTTGTTCAACGGCCCTTGTGTACAGCTGAATTTGCGTTTCATATCTCTTTTTCAGGATCGGGGCTGCTCCTTCAAAACCGTGCTGGAATTTACCCTCAATCCGGTCTGTTTTATAGTCCAGCAAATATAAGCCATCCTCTGTTTCGTAGAGACAATCGATGATCCCCTGCACCAATAGCGGCTCATCCGCCTCTTTCACATCAGGAAAAATCTCTTTTGCCGGAAGCGCCAAACTGAATGGAACTTCGCGGTTCTTCCATTTAGCGCCGATCAGTGTTTCGCCAATTTCCGTATGGAAAAATTGAACGATTTCCTCAATATTGATAACGGATTGCTGTTCTTCGGTGAGCAGCTCTTTTTCATAAAGATGCTGCACTGTCCGCTCCGCTTCTTCTATCGTCGGCACATGTGTCAGCGGAATATGCTGCATGACCGTATGCATAGCCGTTCCTTTTTCTGCTGCTGTCAGGCCTTTTTTCATCATGAAAGCCGGGCGTCTATACAGAATGCTTCCATCAGCCGGTTTAACGGGCGCCCGTCCGCTGTATTCGTCTTCGTACTCTCTTCTTCTCTTAATCTCAGAAACAGACTGCTTCGTGCGAATTTGTGTCACCTCGTGATGCGAATACTTCCAGGCCAGCCGCTCGCGAGCTTTTTCCTCAAATGCAAACGGGCCTGGAGCCGGTTCACCACGGCGGATCGCTTCAAGACGTTCACTTTTTTCTTCCAGTCTCTCTTCCAGCTCATCATCAAGCAGATCATATGAATGGATCATTTGAATAGCAAAGCGGGCCGGATGGCCTGATATATCAGAAACCGCTGCCGCGCCGCCCTCAGCCAAAGGCTCCAAGTCTCTGTGTCTGACAAGAGCAGGTCCGATGAAATCCAAATACGTTTTCGCCTGATAGCGGTCAAATTCCGGCAGAAGCCAATCAGCTTGGGACGCGGATGCCTGCCATTTTGCCAGCTGTTTCTGATGATCCTTGCATGAGCCTACAAGAAACAGCTTTTCCTTTGCCCTCGTTAAAGCCACATAGAGGACACGCAATTCCTCAGACAGCAGTTCCCTGCGCATTTTTTTCTTCATCGCGATGAGCGGAAGCGTCGGATAGCTGATGCGCCATTCAGGATGGATAAATTTCGTGCCAAACCCAAGCTCCTTGTCCAGCAGGTAGGATTTGTTAAGATCCATCATGTTGAAATTCCGGCCGAGTCCCGCTGTGAAGACGACTGGAAATTCGAGCCCTTTGCTGCTGTGAATCGTCATTAAACGGACAACATCCTCCTGTTCGCTTAACGCTCTCGCCGTTCCCAGGTCATCGCCGCGTTCCTGCATGCGTTCGATAAACCTCAAGAAGCGAAACAGGCCGCGAAATGCCGTCGATTCATATTGGCGCGCCCGGTCATAAAGGACACGCAAGTTAGCCTGGCGCTGTTTTCCGCCTGGCATCCCGCCCACATAATCCATATATTTTGTGTCGCGGTACACTTCCCAGATCAGCTCGGACACCGAATGGTTTTTCGAAAATGCGCGCCATTTTTGCAAATGTCTGTAAAACGTTTGCAGCTTTTGATAGAGCTCATCGTTTCGGTCGCCGGCTGCCAGATAGTCTTTCATTGCTTCATAGTACGGCGCCTTTTTGTTTTCAAGCCGGATCAAGGACAGCTCGTTCTCGTCAGCACCGACAATCGGTGAACGCAGAACGGAAGCAAGCGGAATATCCTGATACGGGTTATCAATCACCTTCAGGACAGAAAGCACTACAGACACTTCCACCGCATCAAAGTAGCCTGATGTTAAATTGGCGTAAACCGGTATGCCCTGAGCTCGCAGTTCCTCCATGATTTGCGGCGCCCACGGCATGGATCGCAGCAAAATCACGATATCGCGGTATTGAATATTGCGGTGTGTTTTCGTTTTCCCGTCATATACCTTAAATGGCGATGAGATCAGCTTGCGTATTTCCTTGACGATCGCTTTTGCTTCGAACTGCACCGTTTCCAGCTCTTCCGCTTCCTCGCCTGCGTCCGCCTCCTCTGACTTGTCAATCAGCAGCAGCTCTGTTTCCGTTTCATTGTTTTCCGGATACGCTGCCCCGAGTTTCAGCTCAGCCTGTTCATCATAATCGACCTCGCCGATTTTGCCGCCCATCAGCTGTTTGAACAAAAAGTTTGTGCTGTCTAAAATATCAGCTCTGCTTCGAAAGTTTTTGTTCAAGTCGATTTTCCGGCCCGTACCTTCTCCGCTCTCTGTAAATCGTTTGTACTTGGAGAGAAAAAGAAGCGGCTCCGCAAGCCTGAATCGATAAATCGACTGTTTGACATCTCCTACCATAAACAGGTTGCCTGTCTCTTCCGGCCCGCTTGTGACGAGCTGAAGAATGGATTCTTGCACCAGGTTGGTGTCCTGATATTCATCGACAAGCACCTCATGAAACTGCTCTTGATAAAATCTTGCCGCCTCACTCGGCTCACGTTCGCCTTTTTCGTTCACAGCGGTCAAGATGGACAGGCAATAATGCTCCAAATCAGAAAAATCGATGAGCGATTTCTCCTGCTTCGCGGCTTCAAACCGTTTCCCGTAGCTGATAACAAGCTGGACGAGTGTTTCAATGACAGGCTCCATGTCAGCCAAACTTTTTACATGCTGCTCAGGGCTTCTGGTGAAGTAATCAGTTTTGAGTTTTTCAAGCAGTTTTTTGGCGCCATTTCGTAAGTCTGTCGCTTCATCAAGCAAGACGGGATCAAACTCGTCCCCTTTCACCGCTTTTGCACGCTTAAAGGAGACAGCGGGCACGCGTTGATAAAGTTCATTAAAGTCATCCTGATGCTGAATCAGGTCATCAATCTGCGCGAGATCATCGAGAAAATTTTCAGCGCGCGGTGCCGGTCCGCCCGGCGCTTTTGTCAGCTCAAGGGCACGCTGAAGTTTTTCCTTTGCTCCGTCCAGCACCATCGCAATATCTTCTTTGACATACGGATAAAACGGCAGTTCCTCGATCGCGCTCTTTTCTGTTACATCATACAAATGAACAAAACTTTTCAGCCATGTCTCCGGATCAGGGTGGGAACGGGAATACTCGTACACCTGTTTCACGAGATATTGCAGATCTAAGTCATGCCGGTCAGTCGTGTAGCGGTCGACAAGCTCAAAGAACGCCTTATCACCCTTTGCATATTCATCCTCAAACAGCTCATCAAGCACCTCGTCCCCGAGAAGCTCGCCTTCTGTCTGATCAGCAATCCGAAAGCCCGGATCAAGATCAATCAGGTAGTAATATTTTTTCAGCACCTGCAGGCAAAACGAATGAAGCGTTGAAATGCTGGCCCGGTTTAATAGGGACAGTTGGCGTCGGATATGCAGCGATCCTGGGCGTTTTACCAGCTCTTTTTCCAGTGCATCCGCGATCCGGTGTTTCATCTCTGCCGCTGAGGCGTTTGTAAAGGTGACAACGAGAAGCCGGTCTACATCAACCGGATTTTCTTCCGCCGTGATTTTCCGGATCATTCTTTCGACAAGAACAGCGGTTTTACCGGAGCCTGCCGCCGCTGCCACAAGGATATCCTGGCCGGTTGAGACGATGGCATTCCACTGGTCATCTGTCCATGTACTGTCTGCCGGTTTAGGAATGTTCATTGCCATCAGCCTCCTTCTTTATCCAATCAAGTACCGTCTTGTCCTTTTCGGCCTTTAACTGACGATACTCGTTTTCTTCTAATGATTCATCAAATTGGCATACTGATTTAAACGCACAGTATGTGCAAGGCGTCTTGTTCTTCATTTTATACGGCTCAATGGATACGCGCCCGTCAGTGATTTGCTCGCCTGCTTCTTGGAAGGTGCGGCGCACATGCTTCGTCAACAGCTCGAATTCTTTTTCACCGACTGCCGCTGAATCCGATCTGAGTGAGCCGTCTTTCTTCAGGCCCGCATTGATGATATTTGATCTTCCTTCTTGAAGGGTTGTATCCATGAGGCGAATCGCTTCCTGATCACCGAGGAGGAGGCCCTTCATCTTAAATTTCTTAAAAATTTCATGTTCAATTTCATCAAGTCCGAGCGGAAGATTCGATTGTATCATCGGGTCATGAATATGGAAATACAGCACTCCGGCCGGCGTGGCTTTCATTCCTAGCCAGTCTAACGAATGTGTAATCGATAAATCCAGATACGTCAGCATTTGCAGCGCAAGTCCGTAATACACTTCCGCCAAGTCAAGGCCTTTATCGCTGGATTTATAGTCGACAATTCGGAGGAGCAGGCCTTTAGAGCTTTCCGCTTTATCCACGCGGTCAATCCGCCCGACGAGCTCCATCGTACAGCCGTTTTTCAGCTTAAAGGTAAGCGGCGGGAGCGGGCCCTTTCCGCCAAAGCCCAATTCAAGGCCGATCGGCACGAATCCGCTCGCTTTCGCATGCTCGCTTAAAATGCCGGACACGCGTGTCACAATTTTTTGCAGTTTTTCCTTCACGTAATAATGTCTGTTTGAACTGAGCAGAATTTCTTTTTGCAGTTTCGGCGCCAGCCGCTCGACCGCATCATAAGAAAACAGCTCGCACTGCTCCTTCGTTAGGTCGCGCCAATCTATTTTGTGCTCACGCAGCCGGTCTGAAATCAGTTTTAAACTCGAATGAAAGAGCTGCCCGATATCCGGTGCTTCAAGCTTGAAAAATTGACGTTCCTTCAGATGCAGCCCGTGGGACGCAAAATGGGAGAACGGACAAGCGTTAAAGGTTTCCATCCTCGACACGCTCCCTTGAATGCGTTCACCATAGAGCTGTCTCGATACAGAGCGTTCAAGCTGCTTGACTTCATTTCGGAAAAACAGGCTAGAGAAAAGCTTTTTCGATTCCAGTCTGTCAGGTTCATTCATCAGCGCATTGTACGCGCTCCACCAGACATCGCTGATCTCATATTCCCTCGTCCATAATCTGAGCTGGCTAGCGGTGTATGATTGTGCCACGCTTTTATTGACAAGGTACATAAGCTGTTCCTCATCGCTGACCTGCTCCGGTTCATTTGTCAATAGACGCTCACGATGCTGCGGAAACAGTTCTTCCAGCCGCTTGATTACAATCGACGGCAAAAGCGTTTTCCCTTCCGCATCAGCAATCGGATACGTCACATAAAGGCGGTCAGACGGGCTTGAAAGCGCCATATAGATGAGGAAATGCTCATCTAGCAGACGCTCCCGCCCGCCGGAGGAAAGCTCAATACCTATCGTCTTCAGCCACTCACGATCATCATCCGACAGCACCCCGTTTTCGTCAGGGCGAGCCGGGAGGACGCCGTCGTTTGCCCCGATCACAAAGGTGCATGAGGTGCCGTATATTCTGGACAAATCCATATTGCCGACAAATACCTGATCAAGCGCCGGAGGGATGAGAGAGAATGTCAGCGACTCTGCACCGGTCTCCATCATTTGCTGAAACAAATCGAGAGAAATGTCATCTTCGCCCATCATTTCCACAAACTCTTCAAGCAGCTGAATGACCGCATCCCACGCCTGCTGGTGCTGCTGTGCTTCAATGATTCTGCCGTCTTCCTCAGCCCGCTGTCTTTCCTGATCCAGCTTCAGCGGCACATCTGTCTCTTCTAAATAACGGTAAAGCGCCTCCGCCTTCTCTTGAACCGTTTTTGCTTTTTTCATTCGTTTCTGCAGCTGGAACAGCGGCGGAACAATCCAATCGCGCGTGTCATTCAGCATGTTTTCCATTTCGATTTCTTGATCGGTCTGCGCAAATTCATCATCTAACGACACAAAACGTCTGTAATGGAAACGATCGCCCTTTGTCCAGCGATCGCCTTTGATCCCATAAGCGATACAGTAATTCTCCAGCTGATCAACCTGCTCTCTTACCTTGGCCTTCGGCTGGTTAAGCGGGAATAACAGTTCGGTTTTCACGCAGCGGAACACCGCTTCATAACGCCAATTTCCCTTTAATACGTCAAGGCTTGACCGGATAAATTCTACTAACGGGTGGTTCAGCATAGAAGTTTTCCCGTCAATAAAATAAGGAATCTCGTAATCTGCAAATACTTCCTTGACCATATCCTTATAGTCTTCCGGCTGACGCGCTAGAATCGCCATATCCTTGTAACGGTAGCCCTTCTCTCTGACAAGGCTGTGGATTTCCCGGGCAATACCTTCCAGCTCTGCTCGTCTGTTAGCGGTCTGCATCACAGTAAAAGCCTCTTGTTTCTCAGCAAATGGAATGACCGGACGCGCTTCATACTGTGCTTCTAAATGGGCTAATTCCGGTGCGCGCTTGTGCCGCTTTGATTCATCAAGCTCTTTATAGGTGATGTCCAGATTCAGTTCCTTTGCCGCCTGGTGCAAGCGATAATACGTTTTTCCCGTCATTCTGAACAAATCAAGTTCCTGCGGCTCCCCCTCATGTGACGGCTTGTCCGCTGTGAGTGAAAACGTGATATGCTCTGCCTGAAGCATAAGCTGCTCTAACACCCTGAATTCCTGCGGTGTAAACTGATAAAAGCCGTCTACATAGACATGTGCCCCTTTCAAATCTTCCGCCTGCGGGATATGCTCTGCCAATAGTGTCAAATAATCCTCAGAATGAAGATACTGATCCTCAAGGCTTTTTTCCATCTGCTGGTACAGGATCGATAAATCATGAAGCTTTTCAGATAAAACACGCTCCCCCCGATACTCGGAAGCTGTTCCGCTATCCGCCATCCGTCGAATATCTTCCGGTTCCAGACAGTATCTCTTAAACTCAGTCAGCATCCGTTCTACCTGTGCGGTAAAACCGCTTTTATCACTTGCTTTTTGATAGACTTTAAACTCCTGTTTGTGCTCTTCAATGAGCTTCCGCAGGAGCATCTGTACGCCCGTGCTCGTAAGAAACGGCCTGCTCATTCCTCCCGTATGCTGGAGGACGCGCCAGGCCAGTCGTGAAAAGCTGAAGACTTGAGCACGAATCATGCCGCCCGTATCAGGCGTTTTAGCAAGCTCGTATTCCATTAAAAACGTCATTTGATCCGGGACTAGAAAAATGATCGGTTTCCCGAATGGAGCCCGGCGCAGTTCATCTTGAATGCTGTCGATGATCAGCTTCGTTTTTCCACTCCCGGACCTGCCTACTAAAAACTCTGCTCCCAAATTAGAAGACCCCTCTCTTTTTATCTGTTTATATTTTATCGAATATTGACGAAAATGACCAATCTGATCTATTGGTAAAAACGGCCTTTTCATTATAAGAAGCTGAAATTCTCCGCACATGTTTTCTGGCCTCACATATACTTTTACAGAAGCCCAATTCCTTAAGAATGGAGTTGAACCCCCTTGTATTACAGCTATTTTCCTTATCCAGCGCAATACCGGGAAGACCCTGTTTTGATTCAAAATCTCCAGAAAGCCATCAACGGAGAATTCAGCGCGGTTCAATGCTACCGCAGGCTTGCTGAACTTGCCCATCCTGCTGATGTCAGAAAACAAATTGAAGAAATCAGGCGCGATGAAATCCGCCATCTCCGTGATTTCTCCTCATTATACGGAGCCATTACAG
Organism: Bacillus sp. PK3-037; assembly: GCF_054161355.1. Taxonomy (NCBI): domain Bacteria; kingdom Bacillati; phylum Bacillota; class Bacilli; order Caryophanales; family Bacillaceae; genus Bacillus; species Bacillus sp. PK3-037. Next base: position 2,987,736 of record NZ_CP096408.1, read on the forward strand.
GCAAACCTATCATGCCGAAACAAACAGAGAAATGCCCGGACACTTTTACAAGAGGACTTGATGCAGCTTTTAAAGATGAACAGAAAACCGTTGACTTTTACTTACGCGCAGCTGAGGAAACCTCAAATGTAAAGGCAAAGGGTATCTTTACGCGCGCCGCACGAGATGAACAAAACCATGCTGTCTGGTTTTTATACTATTTGATGGATCGCTAGCACCATTTTGATCGACACGATCAGATTATATTTACACCCTCTCCCCCTAAAACACACTCCACTGTTTTTCTTAACCTCAGCCGGGAAACATAAAATCATACACGAACATATGAGGGGGAATCAAGCATGCAGCAAACCATTGAAGCTTGTATCACATGTATGGAAGCTTGCAACCATTGTTTTACGAAATGTTTGGAAGAAAGCGCGCACCACGATCTGAGCGGCTGCATCCGGCTTGACAGAGAATGTGCGGATATTTGCGCGCTGGCAGTGAAAGCCATGCAAACGGACAGCCCTTTTATGAAAGAAATTTGCGCACTTTGCGCCGATATTTGTGAAGCCTGCGGCACTGAATGCGAAAAGCATGATCATGATCATTGCCAAGCGTGTGCGACGTCTTGTTTTGCCTGCGCCGATCACTGCCGCAAAATGGCTGCGTAACGAAGCATGAGAGGGTTCAAATGAGAGCCCTCTTCACTCTTTTGACAGCCATACAGAGTAAAAATCAATCCACCCCTCTTCATCCAGCATCAGACCCTCAACAGTTTCACTCGATGCAACCTCAAGCACATTTTGATACAGCGGAATCGCGCTGACATCGCCGATAAGCTGACGGTCAATTTGTTTTACTATATTCATTCTGGAAGACCGGTCGGGCAATGAGAAAAACCGTTCTATCATTTCTGAAAATGTCCGTTTCTGTTCATCTGAAAGATGCTGATGCAAAAAGCTGTTCTCCGAAAGCAGCAAATGCAAAAAACCAAACTCGCTTTCTTCATAAAACGTTGCGCTGTCATGAATGATGTCAGCCATTTGTACGATTTCCGGGCGGCGCAAATCGGCAGCAGTACAAAATTGCAGCTCAAGCCTAATGCCGTTCCGTTCACAAACCTCTTGAATCCATGCTGCGTCCTCGCGATGATCCGTTTCAGAAAAGGTAAACAGTGACAGCGTTTCCCCCGCATATCCGCTTTTTTTCATTAATTCCGCAGGTGAAGCGTCTCCCCAGTCAAAAGGCGCCGGGTGAAAAAAAGATGATACCGGAATGTTTCTGTGTCCTCCCGCCTCACGAACGAGCTGTTCAGATGAAATCAGCAGCCGAAGGGCTTTTCTTAAACTTGGATGCTGAAGCGGCCCTTTCTTTCGGAGGTTTAGTGACAAATATTGAACATGCCGTTCTTCAAAAACAGTTTGCCGCTCAGGAAGTTTCTGTTTTTCTCGAAGGGTAAAACCGTACACATCATCTGCTTGCTCAGAAAACACAAACTCAATACGATCTAAGAATGCCCGGCCTTTAAAGTACCGCTCGTTGGCTTGAAGAATGAGCATATGTTCGTCATGCTGAACAAGGCAAAAAGGTCCCGTCCCATTCACCCCGCCGTTCGTTTCTGCCGGCAGGATAGACAGCCGTTCATCACAAAGAATATATGGCAAAAGCTCATTCGGCTGATCGAGCTCAATGTCCACACAAAAAGGCCCTTTCTCTGAAATCCGTTCAACACCTTTCAGCAGCCATTTATATGGATTGTCATCATGATCCATAAAACGCTGAAACGTAAATACAACATCCCTTGACGTCAATGGCTTTCCATTATGAAAAGAAACGCCTTTCCGAAGAAAAAATCTCCACCGTTTTTTCCCCGCCTTATTCCATCCGTGGATCAAATGCGGCTGCGGCTCTCTCTTTTCCCGATCAAATCGGAGCAGTGTATCATAAATCTGCTTGACAAAATGGCCCTCTGACCGCAGAAAAATCCTGCACGGATCAAAACTGCTTACCGCAGCTGGGGCTATAAACAAGCGCAGCACATCCTGTTCACCATCCTGTCCGGTTTCTGTTACAAAACCGAACACCTCAGAAAACCACATGTCATACATATTTTGAATCCCCGGAAACGCCGGCTGATACTGGTCAAGCAGTTCTTTTGCTTTTTCAAGCTTTCCGGCTGTTGTATATTCCTTGGCAGTTTGAAGCAGCAAATCTTCCGGATGACGGAGAAAAGCGATTTTTGATTTATGGCCGCGCCCCGATCCGCTTTCGCGAATGATCCACTTTTCGCTCTCCATCTTACGTAAAATCAGCTTCGCATTTCTCTCTGTACAATATAAACATGCCGCAATCTCACTGAGCGGCATTTCCTTCATCTGTCCCGGTTCGCCGCTCTCAGCTTTTGCGAGCGCCACATAATGGTCAATCAGCTTCAATCCCTGCACCTCCTGACAAAAAAGGGGAATCTTTTTCTCTTATTTTCTTCTCTTTTTGGCCCGCCGCCCCTTCTATACACTACTACTATATCAAACAGCGAAAGGCGGAAATCACATGTTTATCCTCTTCCAATCAATTACATCCCGCTACACAGTACCCGTTTGGCTCCGATTTTTCGGCGAAATGCTGACAAGCCTGACAGGGGCCATGATGGGGCCGTTTATGGTGCTGTATCTGCATGAGCAATTAAACGGAAGCGTGATGCTTCCCATGCTGATCATCAGTCTTCAGCCCTTCGCTGATATTTGCCTGACACTCATAGCGGGACGGGTGACAGATCAGCTCGGACGGCGAACAGCGATCCTTACTGCCCTGCTTCTGCAAACAGCGGCAATGGCGGGTTTTGTTTTTGCTCACGATGCATATTTTTTCGCTTTCCTTTATATCCTCAACGGCATCGGAAGATCCCTGTACATTCCTGCATCACGCGCCCAGATTGCCGAAAGCACGCCGGAAAGCAGACGGTCGGAAGTTTTTGCCGTCATCAATGCCATCTACTCAGCAGGCTTGACAGCAGGTCCGCTGCTTGGGCTGCTGCTGTACGCTCATGATCCCGTTTGGATATTTGCATTAGATGCCGCGGCGCTGTTCATTTATTTTCTTATCGCCGCCTTTAAATTACCAGAAACAAAGCCGCTAAAAGCAGATCATTCCGCAGCATTATCCGCGAGTTTCACAAGATATCGGCCTGTTTTGATCCTTTTGCTGCTTTCTCTCCCAATCAGCATGTTATACGCACAAACAGAAACAACATACAGGCTGTTCAGCAAAAGTATGTTTCCTGATTACCTGTCCATGCTGGCAATCTACTCGGCGGCAAAAGCTTTATTAAGCTTTGTTCTTCAAGTCCCTTTAGTAAAATGGACAGAAAAATTTCCGATGAAAACGATTCTTCTCATCACCTATATCAGCTACTCACTTGCGGCCGCCGGCTTTGCATTCTCAACATCTTTGACGCTGCTTATGCTGACTGCGGCCGTGATGACGGTTGGAGAAAGCATCGGACTCACTCATATCCAAACCTTTATTTCCCGGCTGGCGCCGCCGCATATGCTCGGCCGTTTCTATGCGATATACGGCCTGCATTGGGATATCTCAAGGTCAGTCGGACCGCTGGCCGGCGGACTGATCCTGACTTCGTTTGGCGGAGAAATCATGTTTTACACTCTTTCCGCGTGTCTTCTCGCCGCCGGTTTCTTGCAGTCTCATATCATGGAGAGGATTGAATATAAGGTCATAAGAAAAGTGAATGACTGACAGAAAAAAATTCATCATTTCATTATCAACAAAAATATACTATAGTAATGATACATTCACTACATGAACAATTGGAACTGTAAGTTAATAGGAAGAAGGGTTTTATATTGAAGAAAGACAAAAATCTCCTCACAGATCTATGGTTTATCGCAATCAGTGCAGCCGGGGGGTTTATTCTTTCGTTAACCGGAATATCGATCGGGTGGATGATCGGAACGCTGATCGTCGCCTGCTGTCTCGCTATGATACGGCCGGTTTGGCTGATGATGGCGCCAGATCAAAAAGGAATTAACCGCCGGTGGCTCGCTCTCGGGCAGATGATCCTCGGCATTGAATTGGGCCAAAAGCTGAACCTATCCGTTCTGTCTGTCCTCAAAGATCATTGGTTTTCGGTCGGCATCATGCTGATTTTATCGATACTTCTTGCCATGCTGTCAGGCTATGTGCTTTGGCGTTTCAGCAAAACGGATATGATGACCAGCTTTGTCGGCACGGCTCCCGGCGGACTGTCCGCCATGCCGAGTATTGCTCAGGAGGTCGGTGCCAATACCGCTATTGTCAGTCTCGTTCAAATGATGCGGGTGCTGCTCGTGGTCCTGTCTATTCCGTTTTTGGTTATCCTGATTTACGCTAAACAAGATGGCCCTGCAAATGCCGCAACACAAACGGTATCCGCTGCCACGACAGAAATCGGGCTCGCTCCCGTACTGTGGACCGGCGTTCTCATTTTCGTTGCCTGGGGTGCTTGCAAAGCGGCAAAATATTTAAAATTTCCCGCTCCGTGGCTGCTCGGCAGTATGCTCGGTGTAGCGGCCGTGCACATAGGCGGCGCTTCAATAACAGGCCATGACATGCTTGCATGGTGGCCGTCACAAGCCAACCATCTTTCACAGATATTTCTGGGGGCTACAATCGGTTCTAAGATGTACAAAAGCATGTTTGCCGGCGTTACACGTATCATGATCGTCGGTTTCATTTCATCAGTCGGCTTAATTGCCGCTATGCTTTTAAGCGCGGTGATCGTTTCCAAACTGACAGGGATTTCGCTGATCACCTCTGTTTTGGCATTTGCACCCGGCGGCATTGCGGAAATGGCGACCACGTCTGTTACATTGCATGCCGATTCCACCTTTGTCGTTGCGGTTCAGGTCATACGCGTCATCCTTGTCATCGCCCTCTTGCCGCCGTTTTATCGTCTGCTTCACCATCTTCACGGTGAAAAAAAAGGCAAAGAGAGTTCGATAAGCGGCAGCAATGCCTAGTTGGGGAAAATCTCCATATGGTAGACTTTAGGAAGAAAAGGCTTGGGGTGACTCTATTCTGCAGAGTATGGAAGACTTCAAAATGGAGCAGGTAAGTGAAATAAAAGGATTCAAAAACTTTTAAATCGCAAACCACCAAGATGAGGTGTAAAAAGCGTCAATCCAGATATTTCGTTGTTGAGAATGCGTTGATTGAAATTGCTGACACAAATGAATGATAAGTAAAAGCGGATACAGCGTATAGAGCAATGAGTAATGAAGAATCTTTAAATAGAGCGACTTTTGGTATAAGAGCATCCATAAGAATTCCAAAAAACAGGCTTCCTGATAGAAAAAGAGGTTATATATGATAACCTCTTTTTCTATACAAAGATAAAATGATAAGGAAGTGAAAATCTCTAGTTACGTTGATTCTCTTATAATAAGATTTGTTGGAAGTTTAATAATTTTTCTGTTTAAAGAAGTGTTACCCGAAATATACTCGATTATTTTCAACACAGCCTGTTGACCCAATTCTATTATGGGAATATCAATTGTTGTTATGGTCGGAGTAACGACTTGGCAAATCGAATGGTTGTCAAAACCAATTACAGCTAAGTCTTCTGGGACTTTAAAGCCATTTTTTATCGCCTGTTTAATAATCCCTGCGGCGACTTGATCATTTCCTGTAAATATTGCTGAGGGTCTGTCCTTTAGATCCTTTATCTTATGAAAAACGCGAAAGCCATCCTCGATATTAAACAATTCGCCGAATATCCATTCGTTTCTATGATGTAAATTGTAATCTTGTAAAGCTTTCAAGTAACCCTCTCTCCTCTGACATTGAGCTTCGCTATATGGAGTATCAAAACAAAATCCAATTTTTTTATGTCCTCTTTCAATTAAATGTGCTACCCCCATGTATGCGGCTTCAAATTCATCATACCCAATGATCGTTATGTCCGCTGAGTGATGATATTCATTACACAATAAGATAGGACCATACTTTAAGAAAGGGGATATCTTATCCCATTCATTTTCTAAGGTTCCAAGAATAATGCCATCAACTTCTTTATGTTTCAATAACTCTAATAATTCCAGCTCTGTCTGTTTGTCATAAAAGGTTTGAAATACAATGACCTTGTAATTCTTAAACAGCGCCTCATGAGAGACCCCTTTTATTAATTGAGCAAAAAATGGATGGTCGATACTCGGAACCGATAACGCTATCGTTTGTGTCTTATTTCTCCTAAAATTCCGAGCTAAATAATTGGGAGTGTAGTCAAGATCGTTAATAGCCTCTAAGATCATATCTCTTTTTTCTTTTGATACATAAGGATGATTATTCAATACTCTTGATACTGTGGTTTTAGACACATTGCACAATTTTGCGATTTCATCAATTGTAGGCATATTTTCCCTTCCTCAAAAAAGTTATTGACATGTTATCGGTTTCAGAAATTAGGATAAATTTGTATCAAATTTTCCAGATTATAAAAATCATTGGAGGTACTGTTCATGCAAAAACAGGTTAGAGTTTCAGGTAAAAGTAAAGAAAACATGTTATTGCTAAAACATTTAAAAGGTGACATGCAAGGAAAAGAACTTGTTATTGAAGACAGTATTGCAAACGAGCGATGGAAACAAGTATTAAAAGAAAACACGGATATTGAAAACGACCTTTTCAACTACCAAAAAAATCGTGAAATCAGTAAAGTCCCTTTTATGCCTGTAGACAGATTAATAACCAATGATGAAGTGGATGATATCTTAAATACATTAACTGCAGTTTTGCCAACTGGAAAATTTACGAGTGGTTCCTATTTAGAGCAATTCGAAGATGTTTTATCTACATATTTACATAAAAGGTATGTAATTGCAACCAGTAGTGGAACGGATGCTATTATGATAGGATTATTGGCTTTAGGGTTAAACCGAGGGGATGAAGTGATCATGCCAGCTAATAGCTTTGCAGCTACTGAAAATGCTGTATTAGCTTTGGGAGGCGTCCCTGTCTATGTAGATATTAACCCGCAAACATTCTGCATCGATCCTAACAAAATTGAGGAAGCAATAACTCCTTATACAAAATTTATTCTGCCTGTGCATTTATACGGGAAACATTCAGACATGAAGCATATCCGTCAAATCGCAAATCGTTATAACTTGAAAGTAATTGAGGATGCTTGCCAAGGAATTGGACTGACAGACTTAGGAAAGGATGCAGACATAACCATATTAAGTTTTAATCCATATAAGAATTTTGGTGTATGTGGCAAGGCTGGAGCAATAGCAACTGATAATGAAGAACTCGCTAAAAAATGCATTCAATTTAGTTATCATGGTTTTGAAGTAAATGTAAAAAATAAGAAAGTCATCGATTTTGGACTTAACTCAAAAATGGACAATTTACAGGCAGCTATTGGTTTAGAGAGGATTAAGTATCTTTCCTTAAACAACTTCAAAAGACTGTTTTTGGCGGATAGATACATTACCCAATTAGCAGAATTACAGAATAAAGGTCTTATTGAATTACCGGAATTAAGTGAAGATCATGTTTGGCATCTGTTTCCTATTAAGGTAAGAACAGAAGATAGGACAGATATCATGACTAAATTAAATGATGATTTTGGTGTTCAAACAGATGTATATTATCCAATCCTGTCTCATATGCAAAAAACTCCTTTAGTACAGGACAAGTATACAAAACTCCAATTGGTTCATACGGAAAAGGCTCATAGCCAGGTACTGCATTTGCCATTATATCCGTCATTTACTTTAGAAGAACAAGACAGAGTAGTGGAGGGTCTGTTTCATGTTATTAAGCAAGAAGTCAGAGTATAAAACCTTATCTAAGGTTGAACATCCTAAGTATATTGTTTTTTGTGATTTTGATGAAACGTATTTTCCGCATACAATCGATGAACAAAAACAACAAGAGATATATGAACTCGAAGACTATCTAGAACAAAAAAGTAAAGCTGGGGAACTGCTCATCGGATGGGTTACCGGGAGTAGTATAGAATCTATTCTCGATAAAATGGGACGAGGGAAATTTAGATATTTCCCGCATTTTATAGCTAGTGATCTTGGAACTGAAATTACGTACTTTTCAGAGCATCATTTCGGACAGCAAGATAATGAGTGGAACAGTCGTATAAATGAAGAGTTTAGTAAAGAAAAGATTGAAATACTTGTGAAACAGTTACATGAAAGTCATAACATTCTTTTGAATCCCCAAACTCAATTAGGAAAGTCACGGTATAAGCATAATTTTTATTATCAGGAACAAGATGAAATAAACGACAAAAAAAACCTATTAGCAATTGAAAAGGTCTGCGAGGAATACGGGGTTTCAGTTAATATAAATCGCTGCAATCCCTTAGCAGGTGATCCAGAAGACAGCTATGATGTAGATTTTATACCCATGGGAACAGGAAAGAATGAAATTGTAAAGTTTATGTTAGAGAAATACAACCTAGATACCGAAAAAGCTATCGCATTTGGAGATAGCGGAAATGATGTTCGTATGTTGCAGGCAGTAGGAAATGGATATCTTCTAAAAAATGCAACACAAGAAGCCAAACATCTGCACCAATTGATAACCGATTGTGAGTACTCAAAAGGAATTACCAATACCTTAAAAAAATTAATTGGATCATGAGGAGGAAATAGAGTATGAAGAAGATTGGTATCATAGGTGCAGGCGGTATTGCAAGAGCGCACGCAACTGCTTTATCTACAATTAAAAATGCAGAGTTAGTTGGCGTGTATGACATAAATCAACAAAATGCGGAAAGCTTTGTTAAAACTTTCGGCGGGAAGACATATGAAAATGTAGATGAACTAATTGATGTCTCAGAAGGTTTAATTGTAGCATCTCCAAACTTTTGCCATAAAGAACATGCTTTGCAAGCATTAGCAAAACATAAGCATGTATTGTGTGAAAAGCCCATGGCTATTTCTCTTGAGGAAGCAAGCATTATGAAAGATACTGCTGAGAGGTTAGACGTAAGAGCTAGTATGGGATTTAATTATAGATATTTGTCTTACGTAAATATCTTAAAAAGCTTAATTATCAATAATGAACTAGGTAACATCCTGTCCATAAAAGTACACTTTAAGAAAAATAGCGCCCTTAGACGTAAGAAGTTTACTTGGAGAGATGACGCGAATAGTAAGAAAACCAGCGGGTCATTGGGGGATCTGGGTATTCACCTTATTGACATGGTATGGTATTTGTTCGAGAGTGATTTCATCACAGAATCAGTAAGGGCAAAGATGAACACAAATGTAAAAACAAAAGAGGATAAACAGGTACTTGTAGATGACTATGCAGAAATATACGGTCAACTGAAGAACAAGGTATTTGTAAATATCATCACATCAAAATGTTCTGTACCTGAAGACTGCGGTTTTAGCATTGAGGTAGTTGGACACAAAAAAGAGTTTAAATACCACACAGGCAATCCTCACGTTTACAAGCTCATAGATGGCTTGAACGCGGTAGACTGCCCAGTGCCGCAAAGTCTATTAAACGATCCGCCAAACGAATTTTATGGTTGGGCTGATTCTTTTAGAAGCGAGTTAATCAATTGGATTTCATCAACTCAGAAAGATTGGGTTGAGATCCCTTCTTTTAACGATGGTTTTAGATCTCAGGAAGTATTAGAAATGTTCTTCGAGAAAGATAGCAACTCTCAAACAATGTCTGTTTTAGCAGTCAACTAGTATTTCGAAGAGATAAGTTACTGAAAAAGCAGGAATTTATTTTCCTGCTTTTTCATATAGGGGTGTAATGAATGTTAAGAGGGACATATTTATTTGGATATGCTTTCTTTTTCACAGTGGGTATTATCCATATATCAACAGGAAGTTTGACACCATTTCTTTTAGAGTCTTTTAATAAGACAACAGATGATATTTCGATCATCATTTTCTTTCAGTTTACCGGATTCCTAAGCGGAGTATTAATCGCACCGTTAATGATTAAGAAATACAGTCACTTTAGGACACTTACTTTAGCTTTGATCATAATGCTTGCAGCGTTAAGTATCTTTTTTCTCACTAAGGATTGGTATTATATTGTTGTAATGGCTTTTCTCTTAGGATATGGAGCAGGTACATTAGAAACGACAGTTGGTTCCTTTGTTATCGCTAATTTCGAAAGCAATGCAGAAAAAATGAGTAAGCTAGAAGTCCTCTTTGGATTAGGCGCTTTAACTTTCCCATTATTAATTAATTCCTTCATCAATATCAATAACTGGTTTTTACCGTATTACTGCATATTCACCTTTTTGTTCGTCCTATTAGCAGGGTGGTTAATTTTCTTATCCAAGAACCGAAAGTACGCTAAGAATGCTAACCAGCAAGTGGCCTTGCCAGATGCAGGAGCATTTCAATACTTTATAGGAGACAGAAAAAAATCAAAGCAATTGGGCTTTTTTGTATTTTTCGCTTTCCTATATGCTGGTATTGAAACAAATTTCGCCAACTTTTTACCTTCAATTATGATAAACCAAGACAATGAACAAATCAGTCTTATCAGTGTCTCCTTTTTCTGGGTAGGGATCATCATAGGAAGAATACTGATTGGTTTCGTAAGCAAAAGGCTTAATTTTTCTAAGTACCTCCTATTTAGTTGCAGTTGTTTAATTGTTTTGTTGATCGCCTTCTCTTATATAAGTAACCCCATACTTCAATTGGGCGGCACATTTTTGATTGGTCTAAGTATAGCGGGCATATTTCCCATTGCTTTAACACTAGCATCAATCATTATTCAGAAGTACGTTGACGAAGTTACAAGTTTATTTATTGCTTCGGCAAGTTTCGGAGGAGCGATCATCTCTTTCTTAATTGGATGGAGCTTAAATCAGGATACGATCTTATTAACCATGGGAATCTTTACAACGATGGCGGTCATTCTAGTAGGTATTTCTGTAAAGATTAGGAGAACTAAAACAGAAGACCCTATTTCACTTGAAAGCAAAGCTTCAAAAACACAGTAAAAAACGTGAAAATGAAAGATACTAAAGACATATCGTAAGTAAGAAGAGGACTTAATGTCCTCTTTTTTATCATGAGAAAACAGTGTTGTAGCAAAGGAGATGGCAGATGATAGAAATGATTATGATTTTGTACCTGTCCGAGATACGTTCAGGTGACTAGCAAAGGTATTTACAGAATTGATTTATGATACATCCATAAATCAAGGTATACTAGCCTGTTGCTCCCCATCAAAAATAATTCTAAAATTTCCTCAAAAAAACATCAAAAGCCAAAGATCGACTTTTGAGATGAACCGAAGATGCATGTAAACTAAAGGAGAAATCATAAAATGAATAGGGGCGTTATGATGAAAAAGATTTTTAAAGGGAATTTGCTGCGCGACAACCCCGAGAAAGCAATGCACTTATATTATGGAATATGTTTAGGAATCTGGCTGATTTATAATTTGGTGACATCCAGCTCCCCTGGGTTGCCGCTTATCATTTTAGCCGGAGGAAATCTGATTTACCTTACAATCTTGAAAAAGAAAGAAGAAACGTGAAAAACACGCACCTCAGTGCGTGTTTTTTATTTAAAAACGTTGTGAAGACCATCTTCCATCTCTTCTGGCGACGGATACCATTTTGTCACCAGATCCCGAAACAGCCGTTCCGCAAAATGAATCTCTTCCTCTGTATACCGGTCAAAAAATGACAGAAAACGCTGTTCGACCTTCTGATGATAATATTTATGCAAATTGTGAAGTTTTTTCCCAGCCGGCGTCAGTCGGAAGTAGACCTCCTTTTTATTATCGCTGAGCTGTGTTCTGTGAAGGAAGCCTGCGCCGAGCAATTTTGTACTGATGCGCGATACAGTCGCTTTTGTCGTATTCATTTTTTCTGCTATAGACGTGACATTGATTGGTTCATTGTCCCCGACACAGGATAGAACATGCATTTCTGTCATCGTCAATTGAGATTTACTCCCGTGCTCGGCATCAAGCTTCTTCAATTCATCAGCCAAAAAGGCTTTAATGAGCCCCTCCCATTTCTCCTGCTGATGAATGAGCTCCGCATATAATTCAAAAAGATTGCGTTTCGTATGATCTGTATTCATCGGGTTTTCCATCCTTTTTCATTCGATTGTTTCTTTTATCATACCGTTTTGTTACAGATGAAACAATCGAATTACGTTACACCCGGCTGGTAACGGAAAGCCAGCGGCTGATCCCTGTTTGAATCACCTCGGCACAATCAGGCGCCGATGCATCCACAGCCCAGGCAACATGTCCGTCAGGGCGAATCAATATTGTATGCACGTCCCGCAACTTTTCATTCGGTTCTGCAAGCGAGGCGTTTACCGTGCGTAAGCCTTTCATTCGGCTATGATCATCAGCTTCTTGCATCAATGACAGCAAAACGAATGTCCCGTTTTGGAGACAGCTGTACAGCCGTTCCGAACTGCCGCCGGAACGAATCAGCTTCATATCAGGGAGCCTTAACCCGTTCAAACGATGCGGCGGCATATTGGGATCGGCTTCATACCTGACATCAAGCGCAGAAATTTGCCCCGCTACATATCGATTCACTTCAGGGAAGGCGAGCAGCTCCGACATCATACTCCGCAATTGGAGGCCTGCTTGAGTGAAATCAATCAGCTTTGTCTGCGCCTCCGTGTTCCTCAGGAGCCCTTCTGCAGCCGGATGCCGCTCCTCATGATAGCTGTCTAAAAGCCATGAAGGCGCAGCGCCCTTGACGGCCGCCGCCAGCTTCCATCCAAGATTCATCGCATCCTGAAGGCCGACATTCAGCCCTTGGCCGCCCGCTGGAAAATGAATATGCGCCGCATCCCCTGCAAGGAAGATTCTGCCGTCGCGGTACCGCTTCGCTTGGCGTGCTGCGTTCCCGAACCGTGACATCCAGGAAGGCTCGGTTAAACCGAAGTCAGTTCCGCAAATTCGTATGAGATCAGTTTTTAGCTCCTCCTCAGTGACAGGCACATCTTTCGGCGTCTGCGTGCGATAAGGGCTGATCACGACTACACGGTATCGGCCCGGAGAAAGCGGAACGATCATGACACCCCCCTCTTTTGTGCAAAGGGACAGCACGCCTGACGGCGGCGGAGAAAGGAGCGCCACATCTCCAAGCGCAGCGGTGACAGTGCTGTCTGTTCCCGGAAACTCAATTTTTGCCTGTTTCCGGACGGTACTCCCGGCGCCATCTGCCCCAACGGCAAACTTGCTTGTGATCGTCCGTACACTGCCATCCCGATCCTTAAAAATCGTTTGGACCGCTTCCCCGTTTTGCGTAACCGCCAGCACCTCTGCCCCTCGTAACACCTCTGCTCCCTGGCTCCGCGCATGTTCCTCTAGCAGCTGCTCTGTTTTGGCCTGCGGAAGCAAAAGCGTGTAAGGACAACCCGTATCCAAGTCTGAAAAATCAAGACGGGTATCCAGCATCGAAAAGTGTCCGGAAGGTATTTTGGTTCCCATGGATACGAAACGTTCCAGCAGCCCTCTCATCTCAAGAAGCTCCAGCGTGCGGGGATGCAGCGTCAGTGCCTTAGAATGCGGAACAGGCTTTTCAAGCCGCTCAATCACACATGTTTTCACCCCAGCCATCGCAAGCTCGGAAGCCAGCATAAATCCGACCGGTCCTCCTCCTATAATCACTGCTTCAACATTCATCTAAATCGCTCCTTTTGTTTCATATAAAACTAATGGAAACCACTGAAAATAAAAGAAAAACCAAAAATCAAATATATTTTTGTTACACACGTAACGATTTTGATTATAACTCCTTACAATTTTTTCTTCAACACATTTTTCCAAACCAGCACAAAAAAGACGCCGCTTCAATTGGCGTCTTTTTGTTCAGCATCGGAAATCAAACCGACGATATTTTTTTCTCTAACCGGACCAAAGTGCCGGCTGTCGAAGCTGTATATGCGATTATCTCCAACGACAAAATATTGACCTTTCGGCACCTTGCTTGTTCCTGTCACATCTTTCAACGTAAAATCACCTGTTACATGGCTTCCGGCAGAAACTGATTTCAAATGCTTCAAAAATGGTTCAGCCACCTGCTTTCCGTTCACATACAGCTGATCATCTTTATATTTGATTGATTCACCAGGCAAGCCGATTACCCGCTTAATCAGCACTTTTTGATCAGGGCCTTTAAACAAAACAATATCAAAACGATGGATGGTTTTGAATCGATGTGAAAATTTATTGACCAACAGTTCGTTCCCTTCCTGAAAAGTCGGGTTCATGCTGATGCCTTCTACTTTGTAATCAATAAAGACGGCATTTTTGACTTGAATGGCGAGAACTACGGACACGACACCGGCAAGAAACCAAAACCGTTTTTTCATGTTACTGTCTCCCTCCATCATGCTCACGCTGGCTGGCTCTCACATGCAGATGCCGTTCCACCCTTTTGCCGACATACCATAAGACAGCAATCACCAGAACGGCAATAACCGTGCGAATCGGCTGCGTGATCAGCGCGTGAAGATCATATCCGATGAAGCTGATCATAAAAATCATGCCGAGCTTTCCCGAGGCTGCCGCCAAAACAAACGGCCGCGTCCCGATCCTTGACAAACCGGCGACCACATTCACCGCGGCAGACGGTGTAAATGGAAAACAAAGCAGAAGAAACATCGGGCCAAAACCGTGTCTTTCCACCCATAACATAAGCTTTCTGACAGACGGATGCCTGCGGATGAATCCAAGAGCTCTTCTTTGTCCATAATGACGGACAATGAAAAACACGAGAATGGACCCCGCTGTTGATCCGGCCCATGACAGGATGAAGCCTTCCCACAATCCAAACGAATTTGTATTCGCCACCACAAAAACGATAAGCGGCAAAAACGGAAGAAATGCTTCAATTAAAGGCAGCAGCACAGCAATAAGCGGACCGAAAGCCCTATAGCTTTGAAATAATTCAGTTAAACGATCCTCTGTCAAATAGGATAAAAATTGCTCCAACGTTTATACTCCTCACCGGGTTTGTCTATCCTTATTCTACACATTCTCGGCGAAAAACTAAAAAGTTTTGGTGATTTTTTCTGTCTTGAAACATTTCACCAGCCGATATAGAATATAATAAGAACAAACGTTCCCTTAAGAAAGAAGGAGTTACCATGCCGCATTTGCAGCCGGAAGGATATGAATTGATAGAGCGGGCCCTCTTTTTGCCTATGGTCATTACCATTTTAAACCGCGATCTCGGCGGAATTGAGAAAAGCTCATTAAAATTGAAGCACCCTTATATACAACTTATCAAAGAATCATTAAAAATAGCACAAAAGGATCTGATTGAGGTCAGAAAAGAGCTGAGGAAAAGAAAAATCGCCATCCACGAGGCTGAGCGTGATGAAGCCTTTACGCTTTATTTATTTGTCATTGATGGCTACGAAGAAAAACACCGCTATTTTAACCCGCGAATCCGGGAGCAAGTAAGCAGTTTGTTAACATTCTATTTATTTGCGCCGGACTCGCCATGAGTCTTTCAGATCATTCTGTATTCCCCCCTTGCGCCCGTCCCCTCTTTCTGGCTCCTTACAAATAAATTTCAGACAATTCACACTATACAAACAAAATAATTTTATTTATAATTCGTACCACAGCCTTTCACTCCCCAAAAAATGACATGTGCCGCCAAATTAGCGACTTGATTTGCAGGCTGCACATGACACGCACCGCCCAACTTTTGATCAAAGGAGGATTTTATGAAACTGATTCACATTCTTGCCGCTTTGCCCTTCATCGGACTTTTGCTTGGCATCCCTTTTGCAAACAAAGTGACACCCTATCTGTTTGGCATGCCATTCATTCTCGCCTATGTCGTCATGTGGGCTTTGCTGACCTCTGTCCTGATGGCGATCGTGTATGTCCTCGACAAAGAAAATAAAAGGGAGGAAGCAGAATGAACGCAGCTCTCATCATCATTTTCGGTGTCCTGCTATTCAGCATGTATCTCGGCGTACGCGCCCAAAAAGGAAAAGACATGGACCTTGAGCAGTGGACGGTTGGAGGCCGCGGCTTCGGTACTGTCTTTGTTTTCTTATTGATGGCAGGAGAGATTTATACGACGTTTACGTTTCTCGGCGGAAGCGGCTGGGCTTACGGAAAAGGCGGACCGGCTTTTTACATCATCGCCTACGGCTGCCTGGCCTATATTCTTTCTTATTGGCTCCTGCCGGCGGTATGGTCCTATGCGAAACAGCATAAGCTGATGTCGCAGTCCGATTTTTTCATTAAAAAGTACAACAGCCCGCTGCTTGGCGTGCTCGTCTCACTTGTCGGCATCTCCGCGCTTATTCCTTATCTTGTGCTGCAGCTGAAAGGGCTTGGATTGATTGTATCGGAAACGTCTTACGGAAAAATTTCTCCTACTGCTGCCATTTGGATCGGCGTCATTTCAATCACAGTTTACGTTATGGTATCCGGCATCCACGGGTCCGCCTGGATATCCGTTGTCAAAGACATCATGATTTTGGCCGTCGTTTTATTCTTAGGCGTATATCTGCCGATTCATTACTACGGCGGATTTCAAGACATGTTTCAGCAGATTGAAAACGCAAATCCCGGTTTTATTACCCTGCCCGAAACAGGGCAAAGTGCTGCATGGTTCAGTTCAACCGTGCTGCTGACGGCGCTGGGCTTTTACATGTGGCCCCATACGTTTTCCGCTTCCTATTCAGCAGAAAACCCAAAAGTCTTTCGAAAAAACGCCATTATTATGCCTTTATACCAGCTGGTCCTTCTATTTGTCCTTTTCGTCGGCTTTGCGGCTATCCTGCAAGTTCCCGGTCTGAAAGGCGCAGACGCGGATTTATCACTTTTGAGACTGTCTCTTCAAACCTTTGATCCTTGGTTTGTCGGAATCATCGGTGCAGCCGGACTGCTGACAGCGCTTGTGCCAGGTTCCATGATTTTAATGTCGGCCTCCACTTTGTTTGCCAAAAATGTTTATCAAGTGTTTGCTCCCCGCACGACGGAACAGCAGGTGTCATTATTGGCTAAATGTTTAGTGCCTGTGATTGCGCTGATTGCTGTGTACTTTACATTCAAAGGCGGGAACACAATCGTTACGCTTCTCCTTATGGGATACAGCCTCGTCACACAGCTATTTCCGGCCCTGCTGTTCAGCCTGTTCAAGCATAAGATCGTGACCAAACAAGGAGCCTTTGCCGGCATTATAACGGGAGTCGGAGCGGTTTCTTATATTACCGTTACAGAAACAACAATCGGCACTTTATTTCCGGCGCTGCCGCAAGCGGCGAAAGACTTAAACGTCGGCATTGTCGCTTTGCTGCTGAATGTTACGGTCATGATGGCAGTCAGTCTTATGACAAGAAAAGCGAAAAACGCAGCTGCTGATCAAGCCGCTTAAACACGAAAAAAGCAATCTGGACTACAGATTGCTTTTTTGTTTAGCGTTCGCAGGCGATATAATCTTTATCGCGATCTTTCTTTTTATTGGCATCATAAAGCGCCTTAGATACGTAAGGCTTGTACTTCGTTTTTCCGCCTTTATTTTTCACCTTGGACGTACGGGCTACCCCGCCTTTGTACACTTTGTTTAATTCCTTGCAGTTCTTATACGTCTTTACCTTCGTTTTGGCTTCCGCCACATGGTCAGCTCCGTATGAAAAACCGAAAACGAGACCGAGTGACAGCAAAAGCGCCGCGGCTTTTTTCATGACAATATACTCCCCCATACCCAATATTTAGTTGTTTTATAGCGATTTTATCATAATTCAATTCGTCATATTTTACAAGATAAATATGGAAGGAGCAGCAGTTTTTTTGCTTTCTTTGTCTTGCAGAGAAGCAAACTGCCAAAACATGTTTTTCTCACTTTGCTCAAGGGTACACATACGAATGTACACCACACAAAAAGGAGCGTTGATGATGTCTGATACAAAACGAAACAATCCTTTAACAGCATTTTTTCACGATGAATTTCCTGAACAATACCAAGAACCGCCCGGCTTGCAGCAAAAAATGAAGCCGGTTCCGGACTGCGGAGAAAAAAGCTATAAAGGAGCCGGCAAACTAAATGGCCGAAAAGCTCTTGTCACCGGCGGTGATTCCGGTATTGGCCGCGCTGCCGCCATCGCTTATGCCCGGGAAGGCGCCGATGTGGCAATTAACTATTTGCCCGCGGAACAGCCTGATGCAGAAGAAGTAAAAGAACTGATTGAAGCAGCAGGACGCAAGGCAGTCCTAATTCCAGGTGATCTGAGTGACGAATCGTTTTGTCACGATTTAGTCAAACAAGCGCATAACGAACTCGGCGGGCTGGATGTGTTAGCGCTCGTTGCCGGTAAACAGCAAGCAGTGCAAAACATTGAAGACCTTCCTACTGAACAAATCTATAAAACGTTTGAAGTGAACGTCTTCTCGCTATATTGGGTTGTTAAAGCGGCGCTTCCGTATTTACCGGAGGGCGCGTCTATTATTACCACAACTTCAGTTGAAGGCTACAACCCAAGCCCGATGCTGTTAGATTACGCGGCGACGAAAAACGCCATTATCGGCTTTACCGTTGCGCTCGGAAAACAGCTGGCGCCCAAAGGCATCAGAGTGAACTCTGTTGCGCCAGGACCAATCTGGACTCCGCTGCAAATTTCCGGCGGACAGCCAACTGAAAGCATTCCGAAATTCGGCAAAGGGACTCCGCCGTCACCATTAAACCGCGCGGGACAGCCGGCGGAACTGGCAGATGTTTATGTATTCTTAGCTTCAGAGAATTCAAGCTATGTGACATCTCAAATATACGGCATCACCGGCGGAATTCCGACGGCCTGATCGTTAGAAGGAGTTGCCCTGTTTGGTCAGCTCCTTTCTATTTTCTAATACCGCTCCCCAAGCTCACGCAAAATAAAATCATAAATCATCTTCGTCCGCTCTTCCTTCGGGTACAGCATAAATTCCTGCCGTTTCGGGACACGGTGTTCGATTCTGTCCTGAAATTTGGTTCTGAGCCAGGCTGTCCGGTATACCTGATTTTCGAACGAATTGCAGGAGACCGGAAGTTCCATCGTTTTTCCGTTTGAAAACGTCACTTCCGTATCGTCGAATTCAGTCGGTTTGAATTCTTTTACATGCACATGGGAAATCCAGCCGCATTGGGGTCTAGTCGAAGAAAGTGTAGGGAATAAAAAGATTTGGTTCGAAGGGTCCACCATGATTGGCGGTTTGTGAGAAATTTTTGTCACTTCATAAGTTCCCGCTTTTCTTCCCGCGTAGCTTGATCCGAAAAATCGGCAGCTTCGGTCGACAATTTGCAGCGGCTTCATGCTGACGTAAAACATACAGTCTTTTTCAATGATTTTCGAACAGATTTTGCCGTCGATTTCTTCTGGCAAAACGGCAATTGTTGCGCTGTTTACTTCATACGATTCTAATGGTGCGTCAGTTTTCTGACTCATAGTATGGCCTCCATCCTTTTTCTGCAAAATTTATACTAATAATCTATCATCTGCATTTATAAAACAACAGTATTTTTTAACAAATGAACTAAAATTATCTTTTATTTATATTTTTTAGTTCTATTTTACTAGTAATAAACCGATTTTATTTTACTGCATGATCTCAGATCACAGCATTTCGCAGGATATGTCGATAGATTGCCAAGTGTTAGTTGTCTAAAGATTATAAAAATTTATTGATTTTTTCGACCGTTATCCATATACTATAAAAAAGGCATTGGGGGGATTCTTTATGAAAGAGAAAAAGTCGTACACTGAGCTCATGAAGTCCCGCAACACGCAAAAAACAAAAGAATTTGATGGAACAATGATGGATATTTACATTCAAATGGTGCTCGATGAATCCTTGTTTAAGCGTCGGTTGACCATGCTGACTGACCAAATCAACAAAGCCTTGGACGAAAAAGATAAAGATGCGTTTCTTACGCTCTCTAAAGAATATGCAGCGCTCAAACAGAGCGAATAAGCCAATCCTTAAGGATTGGCTTTTTTAATTACCCATTTACAATCGTTCCCCCGTTGACATGAATGGTCTGGCCGGTGACGTAAGTGGAATCATCGCTGGCAAGATATAAATAGCTCGGCGCCACTTCCACCGGCTGGCCCGGCCGTTCCATCGGCACATCCGAACCAAACACTTCCACATCTTTTGCAGCAAAGCTGGCCGGAATGAGCGGTGTCCAGATTGGCCCCGGCGCAACCGCATTGACTCGAATGCCTTGCTGAACAAGCGATTGGGAAAGGGATCTCGTAAAAGTGACAATGGCTCCTTTCGTCGCTGAGTAATCGATCAATGTTTTATTGCCTTTGTACGCGGTGATCGATGCTGTATTGATAATACTGCTTCCTTTTTTCAAATGAGGCAGCACAGCCTTCGTTAAATAAAACATAGAGAAAATGTTCGTCTGGAAGGTTCTGATCAGCTGATGGCTAGTGATTTTTTCAATGCTCGGCTGCACATGCTGCTCAGCGGCATTATTAACCAAAATATCTATGGTTGGAAAAGCCTGGCTGGCCTGTCTTACTACTTCATTACAAAAGGCTTCATCTCCGACATCTCCTGCAATCAGCAGGCACTTCACCCCTTCTTTCTCTACATACTCCTTTGTTTCTTCGGCGTCCTGATGTTCATTAAAATACACAATGACCACATTCGCCCCTTCTTTTGCGAATAACACCGATACAGCGCGTCCGATCCCGCTGTCTCCGCCTGTAATAATGGCCGTTTTGCCCGCTAGTTTTTTTGCCTTCTTCGGCTTATCAAATACCGGACGGGGATCCATCAGATATTCGAATCCCGGCTGCTGGTCCTGATGCTGCGGCGGCAATGTTTTCTTTTTCTCATTCGCCAATGCAATCACTCCTTTTCAACCCTATTATGGTATGAACAAACCCTGCTTCCTATGTATGAAAAGATAGAAAATGGAAAAATTAAGAATAAATGATATTGGAGGTACAATGGTTTGGCTAATCAACCTTTTTCAAAAGAAGCTCCCGAAACATATTGGAGAACATCGGCGGACTTGCCTTCTTTTCCGGCGCTGCAAGAAGATACGGAATGTGATGTCACCATTATTGGAGGAGGCATTACAGGAATCACGACGGCCTATGAGCTGTCCAAAAGAGGCCTCCGTGTCGTTCTGATTGAAGCGAATCAGGTTCTCAATGGCACAACGACCCACACAACGGCAAAAATTACAGCGCAGCACGACATGATTTATGATGAATTTATCCGCAATTTCGGACTGAACCACGCAAGGCTTTATTATGAAGCGAACCAGAATGCAATTGATTATATAAAAGGAATTGTTGATGAACTTCAGATCGATTGCGAATGGACCGAACAAGACGCTTACCTTTACACAACAAGTGAAGATGCTGTACAAAAAATCCGCACTGAGCATGAGGCATACACAAAACTCGGGATTGAGAGAGACCTCGTAAAAGATCTCCCCCTTCCCGTCGGCTCTAAGCTGGCGCTCGTGATGAAGAATCAGGCCCAATTTCACCCGCTTCACTTTTTAACCGGGCTCCTTGATCAGATCGTGCAAAAGGGCGGACGGATTTATGAAGAGACTGTTGCGCTTGATATTAAAAAAGGAGAAATGCCTGAAGTTGTTACAAAAAGCCGGCACGCCATTAAAAGCCGATTTATCGTATGCTGCTCCCATTTCCCTTTTTATGACGGGGGCGGCTTATATGCAACAAGAATGTATTCTGACAGATCCTATGTCCTCGCCGTCAAGCCGAAGATCGACTATCCTGAGGGCATGTATTTAAGTATAGACCAGCCGTCAGTTGCGCTTCGCTACACCATTGCAAACGGAGAAAAGCTGATTCTCTTCAGCGGAGTAAGCCATAAAACAGGCCAAGGCAAAGACATGTCGACCCATTACGAAACGCTGAGACAATTGGCAGAAAGCACAATTGGAATCGAAAGCATTCCCTATTACTGGTCTACACAGGATCTCGTGACCATTGATAAAATTCCATTCATCGGGCCTATGTCTGAAAATGAAGACAATATTCTCGTTGCGACCGGCTTCAAAAAATGGGGCATGACATCATCAGCTGTCGCAGCTCAGCTTTTGTCAGACCTTGTGGAGAAAAAAGACAATCCATATGAGAGCATTTTTACACCGTCTCGTTTTCATCTGAATCCCGGCTTACAAAAGGTGATTTCTTACAATGCAGATGTGGCTAAGCATTTCATTAAAGGGAAGCTTGAAAAACCGGACGTCGAGTTTGAAGAGATCACGCCAGGTGAAGGAAAAGCCGTCACCATTAACGGCAGACGCGCGGGGGCATTCAGAGATGAAACGGGCTGCCTGCATCTCGTTGATACAACCTGCACCCATTTGGGCTGTGAAGTGGAATGGAACGACGGAGAGCGCACATGGGATTGTCCGTGCCACGGATCTCGCTTTAAACCAACTGGCGAGGTAGTCGAAGGACCGGCCATCAAACCACTAAAACAAATTGACCTTGATTAAACCGTTCATATAACTGAACGGTTTTTTTATAAATAATTTCTATCTGCCGTCTTCATTCGTGCTTCCCTTGACCGATAAAAAAGAAAAAGGCTTAAAAAGCCAAAAGATAAAATTATATTTTCCCAAGGGGGATCACTGTATTGTTATTTAAAAAAGATAGAAAAAAAGAAACGGTTTATTTTTCAAATTCAAACGACCAGCAAAAAAACCGCATTCAGCTCACAAACAAGTTCTCAGATGTGAAAAAACAGCTCAAAATGGTCAGACTGGGAGATCCAGAGCTGCACGTGCTGCAAGAGCTGCAGCCCTTAATACAAGAAAACATTGTCTACATAGTTGACGCTTTCTATAAAAATCTTGATCATGAACGCTCATTAATGGATATCATTAACGACCACAGCTCAGTTGACCGCTTAAAACAAACGTTAAAACGGCATATTCAAGAAATGTTTGCCGGTGTCATTGATGATGAATTTATTGAAAAACGAAATAAAATTGCTTCTATCCATTTACGAATCGGCCTTCTGCCAAAATGGTACATGGGGGCGTTTCAGGAATTGCTTCTATCAATGATTGACATTTATGAAAAAGCAATTACAGATCACCAGGAACTGCTGAAAGCAATCAAAGCGACAACTAAAATCTTGAACTTAGAACAGCAGCTTGTCCTTGAAGCGTTTCAAGCTGAGTACAACCAAACCCGCGATGAACAAGAAGAAAGGAAAAATCTTCTGCATCAGAGAATCCAAGAAACCTCCGGGTCGATCGCAAATCTGTTTTCAGAAACGAGCCGATCCGTTCAAGAGCTTGTTGACAAATCTGAAGGCATTTCCGAAGCATCCAAAGCCGGCACAGTGACATCCAGCACCGTTGAAGAAAAGTCGATCGGCGGGAAAAAAGAGCTTGAAATCCAGCAAAAACAGATGAACCAAATCGATACAAGCCTCGTCCAAATCGAAAAAGAAATGGTCAAGCTGGATGAAATCGCACAGCAAATTGAAAAAATCTTCGGCATCGTCACAGGCATCGCCGAACAAACGAATCTTCTGTCGCTAAACGCATCTATTGAATCAGCCCGTGCAGGCGAACACGGCAAAGGCTTTGCCGTTGTGGCCAATGAGGTGCGAAAGCTGTCTGAAGATACGAAAAAAACCGTATCTACAGTGTCCGAGCTTGTGAACAACACCAATACACAAATCAACATCGTGTCGAAGCATATCAAAGACGTGAACGGGCTTGTCAGCGAAAGCAAAGAAAAAATGACACAAATTAACCGTTTATTCGATGAAATCGTTCACAGCATGAAAGTCAGCAAAGAACAATCAGGAAAAATTGACGTCGATCTGCAGGCCTTTCTCGGGGGGCTCCAGGAGGTCAGCCGCGCCGTTTCTCATGTGGCTGCTTCTGTTGATTCGCTTGTCATTCTTACAGAAGAATAATCATCAAAAACCGGCCGACCGAAGGGCCGGTTTTTTCACACCTCATTTGTAAACCTTTATTAAAATTAAGTTGACATAAAAACTGTCTGCATTTATTGTATAACCATATTTTATTCGTTAGTTGGAGGATTTCATATGAAATTACTAGACATGATGCACATTGCAATCTTTACTGCACTGATGGCAGTGCTTGGGTTTATCCCCCCTCTTTTCTTATCCTTTACACCTGTTCCCATTACACTGCAGACGCTCGGTGTCATGCTGGCCGGCAGTATTCTCAGACCAAAAGCCGCTTTTTTAAGCCAGCTTGTCTTTTTGCTGCTCGTCGCCTTTGGAGCGCCGCTATTGCCCGGCGGCCGCGGCGGGTTTGGCGTTTTTTTCGGACCGAGCGCGGGTTTTCTGATCGCTTATCCGTTCGCCTCGTGGCTGATCAGCCTAGCTGTTCACAGACTGCGTAAGGTGACAGTGTTCCGTCTCTTTTTCATTCATATTGTGTTCGGCATCATCTTTATTTACCTGCTTGGCATTCCTGTACAGGCTTTTATCATGCATATTGATCTGTTACAGGCTGGTTTTATAAGTCTTTCATTTGTGCCCGGCGATTTATTAAAAGCGGCAGCATCTGCGCTGCTTGCCATTAAGATCACCCAAGCCTTGTCTCTTTCTGATACGATGTATACAAAAGGAGGCTGACATTCTGTGACCATTACACATACTTATCTATCCTTTGCCAATAAAAATCCAAGCCGGATTGCGATCCAGACTGAATCTGAACATATTACATATCGGGATTGGAACCGGCTCGTTACCCAAACTGCCAATTGGCTGCGGGCGCAGCCAAACGTTCCAAAACGTGTAGCCATCCTGCTCCCAAACAGCCTTGCATTTTTACAGCTGTTTGCCGGAGCTGCCGCGGCCGGATGTACGGCGGTTCCCATTGATACACGCTGGAGTGCCGCTGAATGCGGTGAGCGGCTGGCATTAAGCGGTGCTGATTTTGTGGTGGCTTCATCTCTTTTTAAAAACAAACTGACAGATTGTCTGACACCCGTAGTTTGGCTGGAAGACTGTATGGCGCATATCGCTGAGGCATCCGCTGCCCCGGTCCCAGCCGTTGACCCGGAGCTTCCCTTTTATATGGGCTTTACGTCAGGCTCAACAGGCAAGCCGAAAGCATTTACGCGCTCTCATCGTTCTTGGGTTGAAAGCTTTCATTGTACAAAAACTGATTTTTTGGTCTCTTCAAATGACAAAGTTTTGATTCCGGGAACATTACTGTCCTCTCACTTTTTATACGGTGCTGTCAGCACTCTGTATCTCGGGGGAACCGTTTGTTTGCATAAAAAATTCATTCCCGCTCAAACGAAGGAGTGGCTAACACAGCAATCCATCAGCGTACTCTATACCGTACCGACAATGACAGATGCCCTCGCCAACATTCACGCTTTCCCTGACAGTTCCGTTAAAATCATTTCTTCGGGAGCGGACTGGCCGGCAGCATCCAAGGAGAAGCTTGCATCCAAATGGCCTCATTTGAAGCTGTATGATTTTTACGGCACATCTGAGCTTAGCTTTGTTGCGTATCTCTCACCAGAAGACAGCAAACGAAAACCTCATTCAGCGGGCCGCCCTTTTCATAATGTCCGCATAGAGATCCGCAGCGCCGCCGGGGACCTCTGTCAGCCAGCGGAAATAGGGAAAATATTCGTCAAAAGCCCGATGAAGTTCTCAGGCTATGTAAACAGCCGCACACCAGATCAACCGGAATGGATGACAGTAGATGACATGGGCTATGTTGATGAAGATGGATTTCTGTACATAGCAGGACGGGAAAACGGGATGATCGTATATGGCGGATTAAATATTTTCCCTGAAGAAGTTGAGCGCGTGCTTCTCTCCTGCCCAGAGGTTGAAAAAGCAGCTGTGGCGGGCATTCCAGACGAGTATTGGGGAGAAATCCCCGCGGCCGTCATTTGCGGGAATACAGACGCCAAAAAGCTGAAAGCCTGGTGCAAGCAGAAACTGGCATCCTACAAAATCCCGAAAAAATGGGTGTTTACAGACAGTATGCCGGAAACAAGCAGCGGCAAAATTGCCCGTTCCAGCGTAAAAAAATGGCTGCGGGGTATGGTGGATTGAATGCGGTTATTGCAGATGCAAAACGAACGATTTTCGGAAAAGAAAACGGTCTGCTGAAGCAGTTTCTGCCGGAGGATTTGGCCGCTCCTCTCATCAGCTGTCTCGGCCGAAAGTTAGAGAATCAAATTGACGAGGTGATTTTGGGAAACGCCACTGGCAGAGGCGGTAATCTCGCCCGGCTGTCAGCACTTCAAGCTGGACTTCCTTTATCTGTTCCCGGCATGACGATTGACAGACAATGCGGCTCCGGGCTTGAAGCAGTGCGTTCCGCATGCAATCTTATCAAAGCGGGTGCCGGAAACATTTATATCGCAGGCGGCGCAGAAAGCAGCAGCCGATCGCCTTTTTCAGAAAGAGCCCGCTTTTCGCCAGACACTGTTGGTGATCCCGATATGGGCATGGCGGCCGAATATACAGCAGCACGCTATGCCATCCCAAGAAGCATGCAGGACGAATACGCGCTTCTCAGCTATCAACGCAGTTGGAGTGCTCATACCGAAGGATTGTACCGTGAAGAGATTGTTCCTCTCGGGGAGTTGGAAACAGACGAAGCTTTTCTGAAAAGACGGCCGATGAAAGCGATCATATCTCGTGCAAAGCCGGTGTTTGACACCAGCTCCGGAACGGTTACAGCCGCCAATAGCAGCGGCATTTCAGATGGAGCTGCTGCACTCCTTGTCATGGAAGAGAAAAAAGCTGCATCCCTCGGCTATAAACCTGTGCTGCGCTTTATCGGAAGCGCCCTTAGCGGCATTCATCCCAACTATCCGTCCGCCGCGCCGGTTGAAGCGATCAAAAAGCTTTTAGCTGCAAACGCGTTGACGACTGATGATATCGGCTTATACGAAATCAACGAAGCCTTTGCCGTTAAAATATGTGTCTGCTCACAAGAACTTGGCATTCCCTATGCGAAGATCAATGTGCGGGGCGGCGCATTAGCTCTCGGCCATCCTTACGGCGCTTCCGGGGCGGCACTGGTCACCAGATTGTTTTATGAAGCGCAGAGACGGACAGGCTGTCAATATGCTGTCGCCGCCATCGGAAGCGGTGGCGGAATCGGCTTGGCTTTATTATTTGAGGTTTTGGCATAGGCTTTTTCATAGGATGCATGCCTCTGATTTAGTATAATAGCGATAAGATCAAAGTCAGGAAGGGGATTTTATGACAGCCGTTTGCTTAGTAAGACACGGAGAAACCGATTGGAACCTGCAGCAAAAATGCCAAGGGAAAACAGATATCCCGCTAAACGCGACAGGCGAACGCCAAGCAAAAGAAACCGGAGAATACTTAAAAGATTTTTCTTGGGATATCATTGTCACCAGCCCGCTGAAAAGAGCCAGAAGAACCGCGGACATTATTAATGAATACCTCAATCTTCCTATCGTCGAGATGGATGACTTTAAGGAGCGTGATTACGGGGACGCGGAGGGCATGCCGCTTGAAGAACGGACAAAGCGCTATCCGGACAAGAACTATCCAAACATGGAAACGCTAAAAGAGCTCACGGACAGGCTGATGGGCGGATTGGTGAAAGTAAACCGCGCACATCCAAATCAAAAGGTGCTCATTGTCGCGCATGGCGCAGCGATTCACGCACTGCTGACAGAGATTTCCGGCGGTGATGCCGAGCTTCAAAATACGCGCCTTGTCAATGCCTGCCTCAGCAACATTGAATTTGCAGAAGAAAAATGGAAAATTAAAGATTATAACATCAATAGCCATTTATCCGGTTTTATTCAATAAGAAAAGACAGGCGTTTGCCTGTCTTTTCTTATTTATTTTCTGCTGTCATATCATTTTGAAGCTCATCTAAAATCGCATTCGCTCCGTCTACACTGCGGCGCAGAGACCATACCTGACGGTCAACATGGTACACATGTCCGTTTTTCACTGCCTTCAGCTTCTTCCACAGAACATTTTTTTCGATCGGGCGTTTGCCGTCCGCGTCAATGTTGTCTGTTTTTCCTGTCATCATTATGATTACATCCGGGTCTGTTTTCAGCAGCTGCTCAAGTGTCATTTTCATGTTCACAGAGTCGCCGCCATTACCGGTTTTTTTGTTATCGGACGTGCTGATCGCATATTGATAGCCGACTTGTGTTAAAAGTCTCGATGTGAAGAAATTTTCATCTCTGGCCATAATCGTATCATTTGTATTTCCAATCAAAAGCACAGATTGGCTGTTCGCACTGATCTTTCTCTTTGTTTCATTCACTTTTTCTTCATGCGCTGTCAGCTTTTTCTCCATTTCCTTCTCTTTGCCGACTGCTTTGGCAATGGTAAGAGAAGCGTCAATTGTATCCTGATAATCAGCATTTAAATTATGAAGCGCGATCGTCGGTGCGATTTTTTTCAGCTGATCATATATCTTCTTATGACGGGTCGTGTCTGCAATAATCAAATCCGGTTTTAGCGAAGCGATTTTTTCCATGCTTGGCTGCGACCGTGTGCCGACAGATGTGTAGCCGTCAATTTTTTTCAGTACATCCTTGTTGATCAGCTGCTTTGCTTTATTGTCATCCGCCACTCCAACAGGCGTAATGCCGAGATCAAGCAAAGTGTCGATAAAGCCAAGCTCAAGCACAACGACCCGCTTCGGATGCTCAGGCACGTTCGTTTTCCCTAAATCATGTGTTACCGCTGCTTTATTTTCTTCACTGTTTTGATGGCCGGCTGAAGAAGAACAAGCCGCAGTCAAAACAGAAAGAAGTAAAAC
Organism: Bacillus sp. PK3-037; assembly: GCF_054161355.1. Taxonomy (NCBI): domain Bacteria; kingdom Bacillati; phylum Bacillota; class Bacilli; order Caryophanales; family Bacillaceae; genus Bacillus; species Bacillus sp. PK3-037. The sequence continues at coordinate 3,016,501 of NZ_CP096408.1, forward strand.
TGTAAGAATAATCAGTGTTTTTTTCATAACATTCCAATCTCTCCTGTATGTAGTTTCTCGATTAAGATGTCCAAAAGATAGTATAACACGGAATGATAATCATTATCACTATTATTATTGAAAATCAGTATAGAAAGTTTCACATCAAAGGAACGTTTAAAATACGGAAGCATTGGATGCACTTGCATATTCTAGAATCAAACAAAAAAGCTTGCAGAAAAAGCATCGTTTTTTCTGCAAGCTGAAACTTCTCATTTTACAGTTTTACAAGGACTCTTCCTTGAATGTGATTTTGCAAAATATCTTTTAGCGCATCAGGTGCTTCTGTTAACGAGACTTCCTTGTCTATGATTGTCAGAAGCTGTTCAGGCTTAAGATCGGATGCCATGCGCTCCCAAACCGCCGCTCTAAGATCCATTGGACAATAGACTGAGTCTATCCCCAGCAGGCTGACTCCGCGAAGAATAAACGGATACACCGTTGCAGGAACCTCTCCCCCGCCTGTTAGACCGCTCACCGCGACAGATCCGCCATATTGGATTTTGCTTAAAAGCGAGGCAAGCTGCTTCCCGCCGACAGGATCAACAGCTCCTTGCCATTGCTGCTTGGACAGCGCCTTACGTTTACCGTCATAGACATCTTCCCTGCTGATTACTTCATCAGCACCGAGCTGCTTCAAATAGTCAGCCGCCTCTCGGTTTCCTGTGCTTGCGACCACGTTATAGCCGCGTTTGCTGAGCATCGTTATTGCAATTCCGCCGACACCGCCGGTTGCTCCGGTGACAAGCACGCTCCCTTTTTCAGGAGAGAGTCCGTTCTGTTCAAGACGGTGCACAGATAACGCCGCTGTAAACCCCGCCGTTCCGTACGCCATCGCTTCCTGCAGCGAAAGGTTCTTTGGCAAAGGCACCAGCCAGTCGCCAGGCACTGAAACATATTCGCTTAATCCGCCATGACGTGTGACACCAAGCTCATAGCTTGTCGCAATGACTTCATCCCCTTCGGCAAAACGCGGATCATTTGAAGAGACAACCGTACCTGCGGCATCAATGCCTAAAATAAGCGGATATTCTCTCACAATATTGCCGCCCGCTTTTCCGGCCAAGCCGTCTTTGTAGTTGATACCTGAATATGCTGTTTTAATCAGCACGCCGTCTTTCGGCAAATCCTCTGTTGATATGGTTTTGATATTGACTGAAACATCATCTGCATTTTTTTCTGCCAGCAATGCTTGAAATAACGTTGACATTCGGCACACTCCTTTTCATTTTTATCGTAACCGAACATCGGCCAAAAAACCAAATCATGAGGCCTCTATTTTCACTTCTCCGGCACATTAAGGCTGTAATGCACAAATGCGGTTTCCTCTTCATAGCCGTTTTGCTCATATAAACTTCTTGCCGTCCGGTTGTGGTGTTCCGTCTGCAGCTTTAAACATTTCGCTCCGTTTTCCGCGGCATAATCCTTTGCAGCGGAAAGCAGCCGCCCGCCAACTCCCTTTTTTCGTACAGAAGAAGCGACGAATAAATCATTTAATATGTAGATTCTTTTCATAGCCACGGAAGAAAAGGCAGGATAAAGCTGTGTAAAACCTATAAATTCCCCATTTTCTTCTGCGATAAAAATAACAGACTCTTCATTTTCCAGGCGTGCTTTCAAAAAAGCATCCGCTCCTTCCAGATCCGACGCCTGCTTATAAAATTCCCGATACTGATTAAACAGCGGTGCTATAGCTGCCGCATCTGCTGGTAAAGCTTGACGAATGTTCATCTCGTTTCCTTCTCTCTATATGCTGTTAAGAATTATATTTTATATTTAATAGAATTTTCTGTAAACCATATTGATCAGAATACTTTTTTCAGCATGCATGAAAAAAATATCACGATAATATCCATTGATCTCATAGAAAAAAATGCAGGTCAATGGAACTGATTTATTCGACAGGTTTTTTTCTGGTCGCGGGAGGATTTAACCTGAAAAAACATGAAATTTCAACATAATGATTATTTACTCATGTCTATTTTCGTTCTTTTCTGTATGAATGCAGTTATTTCGAGTCTCTATAGAAATAACGAGAGATGATATACCTAAATAGAAATAAAACAATCTCAAAAAAATGGGTCTACTAAAATAGCATCCAATCTATTACAATAAATTCACAGAATAGTCTATTAATAGGCTGCTCTGAAATTGTAAAGGAGAGGGTAAAGAGTGAGAAGCAAAAAATTGTGGATCAGCTTGTTGTTTGCGTTCACACTAATCTTTTCGATGGCATTCAGCAACATGTCTGCACAGGCTGCCGGAAAAAACAGTGAAGAAAAGAAGTACATTGTCGGGTTCAAACAGACAATGGGAGCTATGAGCACCGCCAAGAAAAAAGATGTTATTTCTGAAAAAGGCGGGAACGTTCAAAAGCAATTTAAGTATGTAAATGCAGCCGCAGCAACATTGGATGAAAAAGCTGTAAAAGAACTGAAAAAAGATCCGAGTGTTGCTTATGTGGAAGAAGATCATGTTGCACATGAATATGCGCAATCTGTTCCTTACGGCATTTCTCAAATTAAAGCGCCGGCTCTTCACTCTCAAGGCTACACAGGCTCTAATGTAAAAGTAGCTGTCATCGACAGCGGAATTGACTCTTCTCATCCTGACTTAAACGTTCGAGGCGGAGCAAGCTTCGTACCTTCTGAAACAAACCCATACCAAGACGGCAGTTCTCACGGCACGCATGTAGCCGGTACTGTTGCCGCTCTTAATAACACAATTGGTGTTCTGGGCGTAGCGCCTAGCGCATCATTATATGCAGTAAAAGTTCTTGATTCTACTGGAAGCGGCCAATACAGCTGGATTATTAACGGTATTGAATGGGCGATTTCTAACAACATGGATGTCATCAACATGAGTCTTGGCGGACCTTCTGGGTCTACAGCGTTGAAAACAGTAGTCGATAAAGCGGTTGCAAGCGGTATCGTCGTTGTTGCCGCAGCCGGAAACGAAGGAAGTTCAGGCAGCACAAGCACAGTCGGCTACCCTGCAAAATATCCTTCTACTATTGCAGTAGGCGCAGTAAACAGCAGCAACCAAAGAGCTTCATTCTCAAGCGCAGGTTCTGAGCTTGACGTTATGGCTCCCGGCGTGTCGATCCAAAGCACACTTCCTGGCGGCACATACGGCTCTTACAACGGAACCTCAATGGCGACTCCTCACGTTGCCGGAGCAGCAGCTTTAATCCTTTCTAAACATCCGACTTGGTCAAACGCGCAAGTCCGTGATCGTTTAGAAAGCACTGCAACATACCTTGGAAGCTCTTTCTACTATGGAAAAGGGTTAATCAACGTACAAGCAGCTGCACAATAAGATAAAAAAGAAGCAGGCCACTCCATACCTGCTTCTTTTTTATTAATCGGCCCCCTGTTCTGAGGCCGGGTGTTCTGACGTATTTTCATCGGTTTCCGCATGTTGAATCCGCTCCATGATCGAAGGGTGGCTCCCTCTGAAAAGTTTCACGAGAAAAGGCGGATCAACCTGGCTCAGCCCCGTAACAGCCAAATCCTGAAACGTTCTGACTGCGGCTTCGCTGTCCCCTGTCAGCTCAATTCCATATTGGTCTGCCTTATTCTCCTGATAACGGGAAACGGCATTAGAAAGAGGCGTAACCGCAAAACTCAAAACAGACACGATAAGCAATAACAGCGGCAATGCCGCAAGATCACGCCGGCCCTCTACATGAAACAGATTTCGTGCAAAGCGTACCCCCCGCTTGTAAAGCTTATCAACCATATAAAATCCCGCTAGCGACACGATTAAATAGCCGGCCAATCCGATATACACGTGCTTCATGACATAATGGCCCATTTCGTGCCCCATAATAAAGAGAATTTCCGAATCATCGAGTTTATTCAGCGTCGTATCCCATAGAACAATCCGCTTATTGGCCCCAATTCCTGTCACATAGGCATTAAGCGCGTTTGTTTTCTCTGACATATTCACTTCATACACATGATCAGCCGGAATATCGGCTTCTTCGGCCAGTGCTAAAATTTTGCTTTCCAGCTCTTTGTTTTTCAGCGGATAAAAATCATTGTATAAAGGATCAATAATCACCGGCTGAATAAAAAACAGAAACAGCGAAAACGGCACTGTTAACAGCCAGGCGTAAAACCACCATTTTTTTTCATGCTTTTTGATCAGCCAATAAAACACCAGCACGCAAAGCGTAAAGATCGGAAAACTGATCCAAAAATCAATGACTTGATCTTTAGCCCAGCTGGAGGCTGTCTGCGTCGAAATATTGTAATCAAGCGATACCTGATAGCCTATCCAATCCAAAGGCAGTGTCACCAGAGCCGTGATCAACGAAAGCACAAACACAAAACCGATGATCTGCAAAAAACGAAAACGCACAGCTGCTTCCATCCATTGCTTGATTTTCTTTGAAACACCGCTGATCAGCAATACAAAAAACAGAAACCAATCAAGAGGAATACTGATAAAAAATAAAAAGTTCTTCACGTCAGAATACTGTTCGGCGACAGTCAATTGAGACGGCTTCATGAAAGAAGCCGGGTCAGCCTGTGTTCCTTTCACGGCCTCCGGCACAGCGGAATCACCGGACATAAAGAAATACCAATAGAAAAAAAGCCCATACAGCACATATGCAAGCCCTGCACCCGCAACCCACTTGCGCATAACGCCTCACTCCTCACATCTAGACCCATTACTTCTATTGTAATCATAAATTCAATTTCTTAGAACCAAGCTGTGAGTTCGGACTTTTTCGCATGGAATCGCCCTTTGCTGGAGAAACTAGCAAATGTTTGGAGTGATGCAGATGAAAAAAATAGTAGCAGCCATCGTGGTTATCGGTCTTGTGTTTATTGCATTTTTCTACCTTTACAGCCGGTCAGGCGATGTATATCAATCGGTTGATGCGGAATTGATCACCCTGTCTTCAGACGGGCGGAAAAATATTGAAATCGAAAAAAGACAGCACGTCAAAGATATGCTGGACATTATGAATCAGGGAAAGCAGCTGAAAACGGAAAAAACATCAGCTCCTGATTACGAAGGCACGATTAAATTTCATAAAGACAGATTTGACTCATTCAGATTATGGATTAACGACAGCCAGCAGGCCATTTTTTTAAAAGACGGCACGTATTACAAATTAACGCGAAACGATACCAAAGCGCTGCAAACGATCATTAAAAAAGAAGCAAAGGATTAACAATGAAAAAAGCGAAGCTCACTGGCTTCGCTTTTTTCACATTAATGAGGCAGCATATCTTTGAGCGCCCGTCTGAGCATTTTGCCGGTCGCATTTTTCGGAATCTCATCAAGAAAGATGATCGCGGCAGGCCGTTTGTATTTTGCCAGATGTTTTTCGCAATGCGCCATCATTTCTTCTTCTGTGACACCAGACCGTTTCGGTACGACATATCCCTTTACCGCTTCGCCGCTTTCAGCATCAGGCACGCCGATGACAACAGCCTCCTTTACGTCCGGATGGCTGTACAGCACCTCTTCCACTTCACGCGGATACACATTGTAGCCGCCTACAATAATCATGTCTTTTTTCCTGTCAACAATGTAAAAATAACCGTCCTCATCCCGCCTTGCCAGGTCTCCCGTATAAAGCCATCCGTCCTTTAAAGCGTGCTTCGTTTCCATCGGCATATTATAATAGCCCTTCATCACATTGGGCCCTTTTACGATCAATTCGCCCACCTGGTGATCAGGGACCTCTCGGCCGAGCGGATCAACGACCTTGTTTTCGACATGCAAAATACTTGTCCCGATGGAGCCTGGTTTTCTCCCTCTGTCAAACGGGTTAAAGCATGTGACAGGCGATGCTTCCGAAAGCCCGTAGCCCTCCAAAATGGTAACGCCGAATTTCTCTTCAAATGCCGTAAGCAGCGCGACCGGCATGGCCGCACCACCCGAGATGCACAGGCGAATAGAAGAAAAATCATCTGCCTTTCCTTCTTCATGCTGGAATAAATAGTTATACATCGTAGGCACGCCGGCAAAAATGGTTGCCTGCCGCTGCTTTACAAGCTTAAAAACAGATGCGGGGCTGAACTGCGGTTCAATCAGCACGCATGCGCCGCTCATCAGCGGAGCGTTCATGCAGACAGTTAAGCAAAAAACATGAAACATCGGAAGAGCGCAAACCACATTGTCTTTCTCATCCATTCCCAAATACCCGGCGACATCGTTTGCATTGCTGAACAAATTCCGGTGGGTCAGCATCGCGCCTTTCGGTTTTCCCGTTGTTCCTGACGTATATAAAATTACCGCAGTATCATCAGGCACAACCTCTGGATGGCGTGCAACACCGGGTGTCGGACGCAACATTTTTGTAAACGTTGTCATTTTCATTCTGACCTCGGGATCTGAAGCTTCCGGCTCAGTTTCTCCCGTCCGGCATAACATGACGAGTTCGACCTTTGGCAAAGATTCGTGCATGCTTTCATAAATCGGCAAAAGCTGATCTACTCCTACGATTGCTTTGACATCGCCGTTTGTCAGCATATAGCCGATTTCTGTCGGCGTGTACGTCGGATTGATCGGCACCACCACAATACCGGCCTTTAATGCGCCGAAAAATGCGATGACAAAATCAGGCGAATTGCCAAGCAGCAAAGCAAGGTGATCCCCTTTTTCCATACCCGCTTCCTGAAGACCGTCCGCAAAACGCTGAATATTGTCATTCAGATCCTTGTAAGTAATGACTTGATCTCTAAACCTGCATGCGATGCTGTCCGGCTTCTCAGATGCTGTCTCTTCTAATTTTGAAACCAGATTCATTCTCCCACCCCTTAAAGTGAATGAGTAGTCATTCATTATTGAAGATAAGCTTTCCTTTTCATTATAGAGAAACACAAAAAAACACTCAAGAGCAAAAAGCCCCGAGTGTCAGTACTGTTATATATTCTTCAAAGCTTCGGCAATCGGTGTATCTCCTTCAGTGAGATCAAAAGCCCGATTTTCCGTGTTGGTTTCATCTAAAGAGGCAATGACTGCTGCCGCAACGTCATCACGTGATATATCACCCCGCTCTAGATCTGCGGCTGCGGAAACCGTTCCAGTTCCCGCTTCATTGCGAAGGCCTCCCGGACGTATAATCGTATAGGCTAAGCCGCTGGATTCCAGAATTATATCAGCATAATGCTTGGCCGCGTAATAAGGTTTAAGTGCCTCATTCCAATTTTCACGGCGGTGGGCCTGCAGGGCGCTGACCATAATAAAACGTTTGATTCCCGCGATTTCCGCAGCCTCTATTGCTTTTGCCGCTCCGTCAAGATCAACCAGCAGCGTTTTATCATAGCCTGTGCTGCCCCCGGAGCCCGCTGTAAAAATCATCGCGTCACAGCCTTTTGCCGCGGCTGCGATTTCTTCCGGGCTTCCTTCTAGATTTGCTAGCACAGCTTCCGCGCCGGCCGCTTCCAAAGATGCTTTCTGTTCTTCTTTTCTGACCATCGCTCTGACGGAATGATCAGCATTCTCTTTGAATAAAGAAACAAGTCTTTGTCCGATTTGTCCGTTCGCTCCGATTAAAAACACTTTCATGTGAATCCCTCCTGCCTCCATTATTTCAAAACACAAATTCCCTTTCAAAAAATGTGTTTCACATTAATAAATCAGATCAAGAAAATCTTCTTTCGTAATGTTCCCAAAATAATGCTTCAGATTCACATCAGCCAGCGCATCAGCGATCACACTGCGCTCATATTGTTTTCCAATCAGCAGGTTCTCGATTTCCGATACATCGCCCACACCGAAGAAATCGCCGAAAATTTTGCAGTCTTCGATTTTCCCTTTTTTTACTTCCAAACGCAAATCAATGGACCCGACCGGATAACGCTTCGAGTGGTTCAGGTTAAATTTAGGTGAGCGGCCGTAGTTCCAGTCCCAATTTTGATAGCGTTCTTCCGAGATTTTGTGAATGACTTCCCAATCTTTTTCAGTCAGCTTATACTCCGGCACATCTTGAATGTGATTTGTATTGAAAATATGTTTGAGCAAATGACTGCGGAAATCTTCGGTCGTCATTTTATCATCAAGAAACTCACTGATGTTTGCCACACGGCTTCTGATTGATTTGATGCCCTTTGATTCAATTTTATCCTTTTTGACTTTTAAAGCGGATACAACATGATCAATGGCTGAATCAAACATGAGGGTGCCATGGCTGAAGATGCGGCCTCTTGTGGCAAATTGGGCGTTACCTGATATTTTGCGGCCATTTACCACAATATCATTCCGGCCGCTTAATTCCGCTTCAACTCCGAGCTGATGTAACGCTTGAATCACCGGCTCAGTGAATTTTTTGAAGTTATGAAAGCTTTCACCGTCATCCTTCGTGATAAAGCTGAAATTTAAATTCCCTAAGTCATGATACACAGCCCCGCCGCCTGATAAACGGCGGACGACGATAATTCCGTTTTCCTCTACATACTTTGTATTGATTTCTTCTATTGTATTTTGATTTTTTCCGATGATGATAGACGGCTGATTCACGTAAAAAAGCAAATACGGCTGTTCAGGGTCTAAATATTTAAGGCAATACTCCTCGATAGCAAGATTGATCCGCGGATCATTGATATTTTGATTGTCAATAAATAACATGGTGCTCCTCCTTTATCCTTCCCACACAAAACCAGATTTCGCAATGTTCACTTTCCCGTTAAAAACGGTCTTGGCTTCTTTGCGAAGATTGTCATGCACGCCGAAATGAGGCAGATGGGTCAGCAGCAGCTCGCCCGCTCCCGCTTCTTCTGCAATTCGCCCTGCTTCCAAGCTGTTCATATGGCCTGCGCTTGTCCCGTCTTGATCAGCATAAAAATTACATTCTGAGATCAATAAATCAGCGTTTTCCGAAAACGGAATAAATGAATCCTGATAGCTCGAATCAGCAGTATACACAACAGTATGGCTGCCGTCAGTAATCCGCATCGCATAACAAGTCACCGGGTGAACCGTTTTTAAAAAGGTGATCGTAAACGGACCGACAGTCAGCTGCTGATCAGGCTGATAGGCAATCCCTTTCGTATGCGTTTTATATGTAAGCTTTTGAAACTGTTCTATATCAGCATCATGTCCGTAAATTGGAAGCGAGTGCTCTCCTTTGCCGAGGAATGATCCGACTTGCTTCGCAAATTGCAGCGGCCCGATGTCGGCAATATGGTCATGGTGATAATGAGACAGAATCACCGCGTCCAGCTTTTCCGCCGGGACATATCCAAACAGCTTAGATAACACGGCACTTCCGCAGTCCACTAACAATGAAAAATCCCCCGATTGAAACAAGTAACCCGACGTCGCTTCATTTGCGGCCGGAAAACCGCCGTAGCATCCGATAACTGTAACTTTCATAATGTCCTCCTTCTTTTCAAAGAAAATTGATCCTCCTTCAATATACCCATTTTTCTAAAAAAAAGCATGTTTTAAACATTGTATCAAAACAGATGTTGAATTTTACTTTCTGTTATATTACAATGAAGACATTACAAAGGGGAAAGAGGGATTGGTTATGCTAGGGAAAATTACTGAATTTTTTAGAAACCTGCCTTCGAAAAAGTGCGCGGAATGCGGAAAAAAGATTGATGAGCAGCATGAGTGTTATGGTAATATTTGCAACGACTGTATAAAAGTAAGCGATATGTAAAGAGGCGAAAATCTCACACATACAGTGTGAGATTTTCTTCATTCTTCTAACTTCTCTTTATATTGAAATAATAGTCAGGTTGGGACAAAGCTCACCTGTTTTTAGATAATTCTGGTGATTCACTTTCTATTTGCGAATATTCTATATTTTCAAAATATAATTTACTATAGACGAACCTATTTCTTATCTATTATAATTTGATCTAATAGTGAGATTAAATATATGTCTATTCATGATATATGTTGATACTTTGTTTTTTGGGAGGTAATCTATGAAAAGAATTAGGTTTGGATTAGCCACGCAAATATTCGTTGGACTTATTCTAGGTGTTATTGCTGGCGTTATTTGGTACGGCAACCCAGCACTGCCTACTTATCTGCAGCCAATCGGGGATCTCTTTTTACGCTTAATCAAAATGATAGTGATTCCTATTGTTGTCTCCAGTTTAATCATCGGTGTAGCCGGAGCCGGAAATGGAAAGCAAGTTGGTAAATTAGGCTTCAGAACAATTCTGTACTTTGAAATCATTACGACCTTTGCCATCATTCTCGGACTAGCCCTTGCAAACATCTTCCACCCGGGTACAGGAGTTAATATACACGAAGCTCAAAAAACAGACATCAGTCAATATGTTGAAACAGAAAAAGAACAAAGCAATAAATCAGTGGCAGAGACATTCCTGCACATTGTACCGACAAACTTCTTCCAATCTTTGGTCGAAGGGGATCTTCTTGCCATCATCTTCTTTACCGTACTATTTGCGCTGGGAATTTCCGCGATCGGTGAAAGAGGCAAGCCAGTATTAGCCTTTTTTGAAGGCGTTTCCCATTCGATGTTCCATGTGGTAAACCTTGTGATGAAAGTAGCGCCATTCGGGGTTTTTGCTCTAATCGGAGTTACTGTCTCTAAATTCGGACTCGGTTCTCTTCTATCTCTCGGAAAACTTGTCGGATTGGTATATGTCGCACTTGCTTTCTTCTTAATCGTCATTTTTGGGATTGTCGGAAAAATTGCCGGTATCAGCATCTTCAAATTCCTGGCTTACATGAAGGACGAAATTTTATTGGCGTTCAGTACGTCCAGCTCTGAAACCGTTCTTCCGCGCATCATGGAAAAAATGGAGAAAATCGGCTGTCCGAAAGGTATTGTATCTTTCGTTATCCCGATTGGATATACGTTTAACTTAGACGGCTCCGTTCTCTATCAATCTATCGCCGCTCTGTTTCTGGCACAAGTGTACCACATCGATTTGTCGATCTGGCAACAAATAACGCTAGTACTTGTGCTAATGGTGACGTCTAAAGGAATGGCTGCCGTTCCTGGAACTTCATTTGTCGTCTTGCTTGCGACGCTGAGCACGATTGGTGTTCCGGCAGAAGGACTTGCCTTTATTGCCGGTGTAGACCGCATTATGGACATGGCACGTACAGTTGTAAACCTGACTGGTAACGCACTTGCTGCCGTTGTCATGTCTAAATGGGAAGGCATGTTTAATCCTGCAAAAGCGGAAGCTGTCATGACCCAATCTAAAGCAGATCAAAACGCAACCATTTCCGGTTAATCAAAAAGCCTGCGGGATTCTCAACGCCCCGCAGGCTTTTTTTAATCTTGGACAAGCTCAAACAGCTCTGTAATCAAAACAGTGTCCTCATTCAGTTCCATTTCGCCATTTTTGATCAGATCCGCCCATGCTCTTCGATGGTCCTCTTGAAATTCATCAATTCGGTCTCCGTTGCCCTCTCCTTTGACTAACCTCATATCAGGCGCTCCAAAGGTCGTTTCAAACACATCTGTCACTTTTATATTGCATCTCGGATGATCATGTTTATCATAAACGGTTACAAGCTGTCCCGCTGTTTGATATACATCACTCAGTTCACCTTTTGAATATAATGATTTCGGCGCGCAGGTGGCCGTTTTTTCTCCAGCAAGGATTTGCTGGATCAGCTGTTCCCCAAGACCTTCATCGCCTTCCCAGCCGAAAGTGCTTTTCAGTTCATAGATTTTCATTTGTTTTCTCCCTCTTATACCATCGGTGATTGCACATAATAATACAGGAGCTTCGCTGTATGGCGGAGAGAAGACTTATGCGTGCGCTCAAAAGCGTGCGAAGCGTCAATTCCCGGCCCGATCAGACCGTGCACAATATCATGCCCGGATTTGATCGCTGCTGAGGCGTCCGACCCGTAATACGGGTAAATATCAAGCTTATAGTCAATATGGTGCTTTTCAGCTAAATCGACCAAATGCTTTCTCAGCTGGTAATGATACGGACCGCTCGAATCCTTCACACAAATCGAAACCGAATATTCGTCTGTCGCCTGGCCGTCACCGATAGCCCCCATATCCACCGCCAAGTATTCAACAGTTTCAGCAGGAATATTAGAGTTCCCGCCGTATCCGATTTCTTCATTATTAGAAATCAGAAAATGAGTCGTATACGGCAGTTCAATGTCTTCTATTTGAATTTGATAGATTAAGCGAAGCAACAAGGCCACACTTGCTTTGTCATCTAAATGGCGTGATTTAATAAACCCGCTTGATGTGATCTCAACACGGGGATCAAACGAAACAAAATCTCCGACGCCAATGCCAAGCTCTTCCGTATCCTTACGGGAGTGCACAGGCTCATCCAGGCGGATTTCCATATTCTCTTGATTGCGCTCCGCTTTTCCCGCGTCTTTGTACACGTGCACAGACGTTTGATGCATTAAAATGGTGCCCGTATACGTTTTCCCCGAAGCCGTTTCAATTTGGCAATACTCCCCTTCGATCGAGTTGTAGCGGAAACCGCCGATCAAATCGATTTTCAGCCGGCCGTCTGCTTTAATTTCTTTCACCATCGCGCCCAAGGTGTCAACGTGCGCCGTCAGCATTCGGTGGCGGGATGCATCGCGGCCCGGAAGCGTGGCAATCAAACCGCCCTTATGGTTCAGAACCGTTTCGACCTTCCATTCTTTTAAAAGGTGTTCAACGTATTTGATCACCTCATATGTATTCCCTGTCGGACTTGGGATAGAAACGAGTTCTTTAATCAGCTCCATTGTTTTACGAACGGACGTCATAGGACATTCCTCCTTTAATTTTCTATTTAAAATATACTCTTTTCTCGCTGAACCCGTCCAATCTTTTCCTATCAATCTAGCATATACTGTAGAGAGCATGGGAAGAGGAGGGATATCTATGTGCTGTCGTCATTCACAGGAACGGAAACATCATTGTAATTTTTGGTTTGATGATTTTTGGTTCTTTGACGAGTGGTTCGATAAGGATTTCCACGACCATTGCAAGAAAGAGAAAGAATGCCATGACCCTTGCGAGAAAAAGAAGAAAAAGAAAAGACATTGCTCTTGCAAAAAACGCTGCCACTCTTGCTGTCATTGCTAAGGACTGAATCAGAAATATTCTGATACCCATGCCTAAACGAATATTTCATTCATATTTTTCCAAGCGGGCTGTTACTGCTGCTTGGATTTTTTATTGAAACAGCCTTTTTGCCTTTACAATCCAAACCACTGATACCGCGGCTATCCCAGCAACGATGAGTTCAACAGCCGCCGCATGTTCTATCACTCCTTTTTGGTATAAAACCGCCGGTACATTAAACAGCCCGTGTAAGAGAATCGAATACAGCAAAAACAGCGGCCGGCGGCTTTTAACCGTATACAGCACAAGCAGTGACAGACCGATTTGAACAGAGATCGCGCTGATTCTTTCAATTCCGCCGAGCAGCCATTCATACGAAGGTGTATTCAGCAGCTGCGCCTGAATCGGCATAAGTGCCTGCTTCACATCTTGATTCATCAAAAGCTGTTCAAAAGTGCCGCTATTGATCGCAAAAGCATACACGATAAGCGTAATGCTGGACAAGCCGGTTATGAATATCGCCTCCAAACCGCCGTGGCCCGCTCCGAAGGCTAGGCCGTCCGCCCAAGAAAGACGGCGCTTCATAAAGAAACGCATCATGATATACCTTCCGCACTCCTCAAAAATCCCGGCCATCAAGCATCCGTAAATGGCATACCAGACTGGATGCTTCATCACTTCTTTCGTCGTTTCATTCATTTGCAGCACATAAACATGAACGCCGCCCTCCAACAGCTGAGCAAAGACAAAAAACGTAAGGGCGCCAATAAAAAACACCTTAATCGGAGCATTGTACTTTCGCCTAAACCATATCATCAGTCCGATCGGCAACAAAAACGCAATAACCCCGGAAATAATCATAGAGGCTATCGCTCCTTGACTGACCATTTTTTTCCTCCTTTTCTGGTTTTCTACTGACAGTTTCTCTTTTTTTATCAAAAATCCTCTTTTTAGCACCAGATACTAATATCTAGTGTTATAATCTGATAATAAAAGGAGTTGTGTTATTATGTCAAAAGCAAACATTACAGCAATCGGCACCTATGCGCCGAGCCAGCGTTTAACCAATGCGGATCTGGAAAAAATCGTAGATACGTCTGATGAATGGATTGTTCAGCGCACAGGAATGAGAGAACGGCGGATTGCCGATGAGCAGCAGTTCACTTCAGACCTATGCATTGAAGCAGTCAAAGATCTCGAGAGCCGTTACGAAGGAACACTTGAAGACGTGGATATGATTCTCGTCGCCACAACAACAGCAGATTATGCCTTTCCGAGTACGGCTTGCCGGGTGCAGGAATATTTCGGCTGGGAGAACACCGGCGCGTTAGATATCAATGCGACATGCGCAGGACTGACATATGGTCTCCATTTGGCAAACGGATTGATTACATCCGGGCTTCATCAAAAAATTCTCGTCATCGCCGGAGAAACATTGTCAAAAGTGACTGATTATACAGATCGAACGACATGCGTGCTGTTCGGCGATGCTGCGGGCGCACTATTGATTGAACGAACTGAAGAGGCACCGGGATACCTCGCCTCCGTCCAAGGAACATATGGAAAAGGCGCGGATATTTTGTACCGGGCAGGACTGCGGAACGAACTCAACGGCATGCCGCTTGCGGATTCCGGGAAAATGGTCCAAAACGGACGCGAAGTGTATAAGTGGGCCGCAAGAACCATTCCCCATGAATTTGATCATCTTTTACACAAAGCAGGGCTTAGCCGTGATGATCTTGATTGGTTTGTTCCCCACAGCGCCAACTTGCGCATGATCGAATCGATTTGTGAAAAAACACCGTTTCCGATTGAACAAACACTCACCAGTGTAGAATACTACGGAAATACATCCTCAGTCTCTATTGTTTTGGCCCTTGATCTGGCAGTGAAAGCCGGGAAGCTGAAAAAAGACCAAACCTTGGTGCTTTTCGGCTTCGGCGGAGGATTAACGTATACCGGACTTCTGATCAAATGGGGATGTTAAATCAAAAAAGACCTTGTTTCCTGAGAAACAAGGTCTTTTTCATTAGGAAGCCGGCTGTTCTTCTGAAGTGTCTTCCTTCCGGCTTAAGATCGTAAAGTAGGTAATGCTCAGCGCGATCATGACTAGAGCAATGCCGATTAAGACACCGGCCATCTGCCACATGTAGCCGAAATCTCCGTTTGAAATCACCGCTCTGAACCCGTTTATGCTGTAGGTCATCGGCAGCGCGCCATGGATCACCTGATAGAAATTCGGAAGCAATTCTAACGGGAAGGTTCCTCCGCTGGCCCCGAGCTGCAGCACTAAAATAATGACTGCAATAAAACGGCCCGGATTGCCCATCGTCGTGGCCAAAAATTGAATCATTGCAAGGAAAGCGAGACTCGTAATGATCGTAAACAC
Organism: Bacillus sp. PK3-037; assembly: GCF_054161355.1. Lineage (NCBI taxonomy): Bacteria > Bacillati > Bacillota > Bacilli > Caryophanales > Bacillaceae > Bacillus > Bacillus sp. PK3-037. Next base: position 3,031,926 of record NZ_CP096408.1, read on the forward strand.
GTAAAATCTCCATGTGCTCTCCACCTCAAGCCCGATTCCCAGAAGAAGAACTGTCGCCACAATAAGCGATTGAATGATTCCCACCAGCATCATGACATTAAATTTACTGAAGAACCACTCAAATCCGTTTCTCGGACGGCCTGATGTTTCTTTCAGCGGGAATACGACCGTCAGCATAATGCCGCCGACATACAAACCCATTGATAGGATATAAGGCGTCAGCCCTGTTCCGTAGTTAGGGACGGAATGAATCGCGTCGTCATTAGTTTTGACCGGATCCGCAAACATACCGTATGTTTTATCATCAGCGCTGATACCCCCTGTTTGATCAGCCGCGTCATTCAGCTTATTAGACAGCTGTCCTGTGCCGTCCAATAGCTTGCCTAAACCTGTATCAAGTGATGCAGACCCGTCTGCCAGTTTTGATGATCCGCTTTGGACCTGTTTAGACCCGTCTAACAGCTTCAGCAATCCGCCGGATACTTGGCTGCTTCCTGTCACCAATTGCTCTGAGCCCGCTTTTGCTTTTGCGAACTGCTTATTATATTCACCAATGCCGGCTGTCAGTTTATTTTGGCCATCTGTCACCTGCTGTGACGCATTGTATATTTTCTCAGATCCAGCAGTTAATTTGTCAATCGCGTCTTGAGTGGCTTTTGCGCCGTCATAAAGCTTAGAGGTAGCTTCCGGCAATGCCTTCACCTGGGCAACCTCCGCTTTCACATCCTCCAATGAGCTTTTTATCGTTGCGATGTCAGGCAGCTGATCAGCTGCAGGAAGCCCATTTAAAATTTCATCAAAATCAGGCGCATCAACTTTCGGAAGCTGGTTTTCAACAGAATTGATCAGCTGGCTTTTTTGCTCTGCTGTTAAGAAATCACTCGAGTTGATGAGATTTTTGAATGCCTGATCACGGTTTTTCAAACTGTTTTCAAAGTCAGACAGCTGTTTTTTAAATTCCTTCATCGCAGTTTCTGACTTTTCCAGATTGTTCACAGCTGTTTCAAGCTGTGTTAAATCGAGCGCATTTATGAGTTTTTCCGCTTTTGCTGCTTTCTCCGACTCTTCTTGCGCTTTACTGTTGAGCTGATCCAGCCCGTTTGTCAGATTAGGCAAGCCCTGCTGCACCTTTTGAAGGCCGGCATTCAGTTCATTTAGCTTGCCCGTCAGCTTGCCTGATCCTGCCGCAAGCTGGCCAGATTTATCATAAATCTGGTTGCTGCTGTCCTGGAATTTACCGAGCGAGCTGTCAAGCGATTGGATGCCGCTCGTCACCTGAGCCGCTCCATCTGCAAGCTGCGCTGTTTTGTCACTGATGGTAGCGGTGCTTTCCTTCAGCTTCGCCAGATTTTCTTTCAGCTGGGCGCTTCCGTTTTTCGCATCCTTTGTGCCGTCATCAATTTTTTTCGCTCCGCTGCTCGCGTCGCTGAGACCTTTGGCAATATCTTTAAAGTTATCAAAAATCACTTTCGTATATTGCTCGGTCACTGCTTTAGAAACAGAAGCTTTCAGTTTATCAATCGCTTTTTCGCCAATCGTTGCGCCTACATAGTTTGAACCGGCATTCGTATGGTATTTCAAATCCAGTTTTTTCGGATTTTTGTCCATTACAGTGCTGGCGTTTTTAGAAAAGTCTTCTGGAATCTCGACTACTAAATAGTATTTTTGATTTAATAAGTCCTTTAACGATTGGTCGAGATCATTGGAAAAATGCCAGTCAAAGTTTTTATTATCCTTTAATTCTTTTACCAGATCATCACCGATTTGAAGCTTTTCTCCCTCATATGTCGTTCCTTTGTCCTGGTTGACGACAACGACAGGCAGCTGGTCAACTGTGCCGTACGGGTCCCAATAGGCCTTTAAGAAAACACCGCTGTAAATAAGCGGGACAAACAAAATGGCGATGATGGGAATCAATAATTTTTTACTCGTTACGATGTCTTTCCATTGACTTCGTATTGTGTTCATCCTGATGCCTCCATTCTAAAACTGACTCATCATGAAAAATGGTCATTTTCTTGTAAAGAGAAAGGATTATCTATTTGGCTGACAATCCTTTGACAACATACAACTCAAGCAGTTCCGCAATCGTTTCTTTATCAAGCGGGGGATGCTGTTTTTCCCAATCAAAAATGAGCGCGATATAAAGCTTCAGCATGACAAAAGCCGTCAGCTCAGGATCACACGGCTTGATATCTCCGTTTTCGACACCCGCTTCTATCTTATTTTTAATATAAGAAAGAATGGAACGCTCCATTTTCTGAATCACGTCCTGAACTGCCATTGTACCAATCTCAGCATTTTCTTGAAAAATTTTAATCGTCAGCTGATGTGTTTTCCTGAATTCAAGAATGGCAAACAGCGCTCTGTGAACATTTTCATGGAACGGGAGATCAGGCTCCATCGCTTCGTCAGCTTTTTGCTTCATTTCTTTTAATAACGTAGAGAAAATATCGTCAAACAGCTCTTCTTTATTTTTGAAAAACGTATAGATGGTTCCCTTTCCCACGTTCGCAAGCTTCGCCACCAAATCCATAGTCGTCGCTTTATAGCCAAACTGTGTGAAAGACTTTGTGGCAGCCTCTAAAATGAGCTTTTTTCGATCTATTGACATTGTATATCACCTCAAAACTGACCATTTGAACATTTTAGTCAATAAGTACATATGCAAATGTATCATACCATGCTGAACAATTCAAACATTTTTTACACAATATTGCCATCATCTAGACACAAAAACCTCCGTACCGGGTACGGAGGTTTTTTAGTCGAATAAATATTTCAGCGCGTCTGACACAGCTGCTTTTCCTTGATCGATACAGTCCGGGATTCCAACACCCTCGAAGGACGCGCCAGTCATGTACACACCAGGATATGAGGAAGCCAGCGCTTCACGGAGCTCATTGATACGGCGTTTATGGCCGACATGGTACTGCGGCATGCTTTCATGCCAGCGCGTAACACATGTCATTTCCGGCTCACCGTTGATTTTCATTACTTTCTTTAAGTCTTCCAGCACAATGTTGATAATGTCGTTATCTGAGAGGTCGACGATGGATTCGTCTCCGGCTTTTCCGACATATGCCCGAAGCAGTGTTTTGCCTTCCGGCGCTGCGTGCGGCCATTTTTTGTTCGTCCACGTACAAGCTGTGATCGCGAAATCACTGTTTCTTGAGATGACAAAACCCGTGCCCTCATGTTCCATTTGGACGGCGCCTTCCGGGAAGCCCAAGGCGACATTTGCCACAGATGTGGAATGCATGTTTTTCAGATTTTCAACAGCCGGCAAATCTGAAAGCATTCCCGCGGCAGCTTTATGCGGTGCTGTTACAATCACTGATTCGGCATCAAGTGATACGCCGTTATCAAGATCAAGCGAGTAGCCCGTGCCCTCTCGGCTAATCTTGGTAACCTTTGTGCCTTTGTATACCTTTGTCAGCTTTAGTTGATTTTCGATCTCTTCGACAAGCGTCTGCAGGCCTGTTGTCAGCGTCTGAAACTGCCCTTGTTTTTTGGCTGTCAGCTGCTGGCCGGAGCCTTGAGGTCTTGTTTTTTTCATCCCGAGGATCAGGCTTCTGTGCTTTTGTTCCGTCTGATAGAATTGCGGGAATGTTGACATCAGGCTGAGTTTGTCGATATCACCTGCATAGATGCCTGATAAAAGCGGCTCGATTAAATTCTCGACAACTTCATCCCCGACACGTCTGCGGAAAAATTCTCCCAGTGACTGATCCTCTTTTGATTTACTTGCGGGCAGAATGAAATCCATTGCAGCTCTCGCCTTCCCTGACAGAGAAAACAGCCCCGTTGACACGAACGGCGCGATTTTAGTCGGTATTCCCATCACAGCCCCCTTCGGCATCGGATGCAAAGTGCGGTTGACAAGCACGTAAGATTGTCCGGTCGCATTGTTCACAAGCAGATGGTCAAGACCTAAGTCTTTGACAAGCTGCGGAGCGCTTTTTTTCCGCTCCAGGAATGAATCAGGCCCTCTTTCGATGATATAGCCGTCCTTCTTGACTGTCTGGATTTTTCCGCCTACTCTCGGACTTGCCTCAATAAGCGTCAGCTCAAGCGGCAAATCTTTGTCTCTGATTTCTTTTTCCATGTAGAAGGCGGCGGCTAAACCGGTAATGCCGCCGCCGATGATGACTACATGTTTTTTGCCGTCACTCATGTTCATCGCCTTCTTTAACGTCCTAATTTTTTCAAAACGACTGTTGCTAAAGCATCAATAAATGCCGGCTTAGCGTTTGGCATTTCCGGCCGGTAATAGCTGGCGCCGATATCGTCAGTCACCACTTTGCATTCATAATCGTTGTCATAAAGCACTTCTAGATGGTCCGCGACAAATCCGACAGGCACATATACAAATGCTTGATAGCCTTTTTGTTCAAATAAATCACGTGTCAGATCTTGCACGTCAGGTCCGAGCCACGGATCAGGCGTATTGCCTTCACTTTGCCAGCCGACAGCGTATTCAGATACGCCTGCGCCTTCAGCGATCAGCTTTGCGGATTCATGAAGCTGATCCGGGTACGGATCTCCGTACTCTTTAATTTTTTCCGGAAGGCTGTGCGCGGAAACGATGAGCATCGCGTTTTCTCTTTCTTCCTTCGGCATTGACGCGTACGTGTCCTTTACTTGGTCAACCCAATATTTCACAAACTTCGGTTCATCGTACCAGCTTTCGACAGACGTAATTGTTAAGCCGCCGAGTTTTTCAGCCTCTTCTTTCGCACGTTTGTTGTAAGACTGCACGCTGAATGTGGAGAAGTGCGGTGCCAATACAAGGCTGACCGCCTCTGTAATGCCGTCCTTATGCATCTCTGCCACAGCGTCTTCAATAAACGGCTCGATATGCTTCAGCCCGATATACGCTTTAAACGTAATCTCATCCTGAATCTCGTTTAAGTGCTGTTCAAGCTTATAAGCCTGTTCCTCTGTGATTTTGGCAAGCGGCGAAATGCCCCCGATTGCTTCATATCTGTCTTTCAGATCCTGAAGCATTTCAGGCTCAGGCTTTCTGCCTCTTCTGATATGTGTATAATAACGCTCTATATCTTCTTCTTTGTAAGGCGTGCCGTACGCCATAATGAGAAGCCCCATTTTCTTTTTACCCACTGTTTACACCCTCTTTAGATGATCTATCACAAAACAATTTTGACAGGCTTTGATCCTGATACCAAAAAATATGCTCAGGAGTATTGGCCTATTTTCTTTGATTGAGAATATTCATGTACAAATGCAGTCAGTTTTTTCAGCATTTCCGGACTGACATCAGGAAATACGCCGTGTCCGAGGTTAAAAATGAAGCCGTCCGATTTTAAGCCTTGATCGAGAATCTCTTTTGTTCTCTTCTCGATCACTTCCCACGGAGCAAGCAAAATGGACGGGTCCAGGTTGCCTTGCACCGTTTTGGTGATGCCTTTTGATCTGGCTTCATCAATGCCAAGTCTCCAATCGAGCCCCACAACATCGAGAGGCAGGTCATGCCAATCCGTCGCTAAATGGCTGGCACCTACACCAAACATGATAAGCGGCACATTTTCCGTTGCCAGCTCAGAAAAAATCCGGTTCATCACCGGTTTGATGTACGTTCTGTAATCCGCTTGATTCAGCGCGCCAACCCATGAATCAAAGATTTGAATGGCTTTTGCGCCCGCCTTCATTTGCGCTTTCGCGTACACGATAATCATGTCGGCAAGCTTTGTCATCAGCAGGTTCCAGGCATCCGGCATGCTGTACATAAAGGCTTTTGTTTTATTGTAGTTTTTCGAAGGCCCGCCTTCGATCATATAGCTGGCAAGCGTAAAAGGCGCACCAGAGAAACCGATTAGCGGGACGTCAAGCTGTTCATTGACAAGCAGTTTGATCGTTTCGAGCACGTACGGCACGTCCTGTTCCGGCTCAAGCTTGCCGAGCTTTTCAATGTCCCGCAGAGAACGAATCGGCTGATCAATCACCGGCCCGATTCCATTTTTAATTTCAACATCCACACCGATCGACGGAAGCGGCGTCATAATATCTTTATAAAGGATTGCAGCATCGACTCCGTATTGCTCGACCGGAAGTCTTGTGACGTACGCACACAATTCGGGCTGATGTGTAATTTCGAACAATCCGTATTTTTCCTTCAGCTTACGGTATTCCGGCTGTGAGCGCCCGGCTTGTCTCATGTACCAAACAGGCGTGTGATCCGCTTTTTCTCCCCGCGCAGCTTTTAAAAACGTCTCGTTAAACGTTTCTCGTTTCCTCATCTGATTTCCACCTTTCATACTGCAACCATACGTTCGTGTTCCTTGACCATTACACTATACCTCGTTTTGGGCAAATGGTATAGAAATGCGGCTCAAAGTTCAAAAAATCGCCGAATTCCATTAAGAGGAAAACAGTTTCGGCTGAACGTAATCGGTTCCTTCTCCTTCTTTTTTTGTCTGTGTATTATAAGGCACCACTTTATAGGAAGCGCCCGAAAACAAATTGGCGTATGGGATCTCATAGCTTCCCTTTCCTTCAACAGAATCAAGAAGCGTTTCCTTACCGTCCTTATTTACATAAATTCTGTACACTGCCCGATCATCCTCTTGCGCATCCCATTTTAATTCAATCGTAAACAGCCCCGCTGCCCTAAATGTATAGTCAGCCGTCAGTGTTTTGACCGGCTCAAGCTCAATTGGGCTTTCAAGTTCTTTTACTTTTTTAGGCTTCGCAAACGCAGAACCCGTTTCGCCAACCTGTGTCAAAATATCCTTAAACATTCTGGTCGGATATGCGCTTCCGCCTTTTAAGTAATGGTTTTGATCTGTTTTGTCATAGCCCATCCAGACAGCTCCCGTTATGTTCGGCGTATAGCCTGCAAACCAGGCATCCTTTGTTGCGCCGGAAACGCCTGTATATGAAGTAGAACCGGTTTTCCCGGCAAGATCGCCGTGATAGGTGCCGGACGTTGCTGTTCCCTTCTTAACCACCTGCTGAAGCATTCTCGTCATGTTCCAAGACGTCTGTTTGCTGAATACTCGTTTTCCTTCTTCTTTATGATCGGCTATTGTTTCCCCGTCTTCATCTGTTATGTTTGAAATAAAGTACGGCTCAGTGTATGTTCCATTCGCGGCAAACGTATGAAAAGCGCCGGCAAGCTGGAGGGGTGACACGCCTTTTTCCAAACCGCCGAGAGCCAGAGCAAGCCCTTCATCCGGTATATCAATGCCGTTTGCCTTCAAATAAGATTTCCCCGTTTCCACACCGATCTCATTCAGCGTCCACACTGCCGGCGCGTTTTTGCTGTAAGTGATGGCATCAGACATCGTGACTTCCCCTTCATAACGGCCGTCATAGTTTTTCGGTGTGTAATCTCCATAGGATTGTAATTCATCCTTTAACAGAGAGTACGGCTTAAATTTCTTTTCCTGCATCGCCGGTCCGTATACGGCCAGCGGCTTAAACGTTGACCCCGGCTGGCGCACAGCTGTCACACGATTATATCCTTTAGCCGTGTAATCTCTTCCGCCGATCGCCGCTTCCACACCGCCCGTTTTATTGTTGATAAAGACTGCGCTTCCTTCAGCATCTTGATCTGTTCCGGGATAATAGCTGCCTTCCTTCATGACTTGATATGCCGTTTTTTGCAGTTTTGAATCAAGCGGCACCTTAATCGTGTACCCGCCTTGAAGCAGCTGCTCTCCGGAAATGGAATACTTGTCCTCCGCTTCTTGGATCACAAGGTCAATATAGCTGTCAAACCAAGGTGTTTCCGACTGTTTTTTCACGTTCAGCCCGAGCGTCCTCCCCTGCGCGCTGACAGCCTCTTTCGCACTGATATAGCCTTGGTCATTCATCATGCCGAGAATCGTATCACGGCGCTCCTTGCTTTTATCAGGATGCAAAACAGGAGAATACGTAGAAGGCGCCTTCGGAATAGCAGCCAAGACCGCGCCTTCTGACACGGTTAAATCTTTAACTTCCTTATTAAAATAATAGTGGGATGCAGCTTGAATGCCATAAACCCCGTGTCCGAAGTATAGCTGGTTCAGATACATTTCCAGCAGCTTGTCCTTGCTGTAATCCCGTTCAAGGTTGATCGCTATGATCACTTCTTTCGTTTTTCTTAAAAACGTTTTGTCATGTGTCAGAAAAATATTTTTGGCAAGCTGCTGGGTGATCGTGCTCGCGCCTTCTACTTTTCCTCCTGCTAATATATCGCGGTACACCGCTCTTCCGACAGATTTCACATCGATACCGTGGTGTTCATAAAATCTCTTATCTTCCACTGAGATAAACGCTTCTCTGACCTCTTTCGGAATTTCATTGATAGAGACCGGTTCACGATTTTCTGTATACAGACTTGCGACCTCATCCCCGTTTTGGTCAACAATTTTTGAAGATGCGTGAAGGATCAGCTTCTTTTCATCTATGACATAATGACCGAGAAAAATGATTGAAATATATCCTATTAAAGCGAGAAAAGCAGTTAACACTAAAATAATGATGGGAATGAAAAGTTTCTTTTTCTTTATCTTAAACATGAACTCACCTCGCCTTTCTAAAGGTAGTATGGGAAAAATTGTTTGGATTTATGTTTGAAGCAGTCGCCAATAGAAACTTATACCATTGTTTTGATATACTAGCAAGCAGGAGGTGGCTGATATGAAGGTTTATATTACATATGGGACAGCCGATTTTTTGAAAAACATCGTGCAAAAACATTCCTCGGAAAATATGCTTTTGATGCAGGGACAGGAAAATGCGATTTTAATTCACGAAACAAACGGAGAAACGGTTTTTCAGGCCCCCCATTCCTATGAAGTCATTGACCAAGTCGGGGACATGAAGCATCCCGGTTTCGCAGTATTGAACAATATAGCCGTCACACAGGAAGGACGGCCGCTGTTTGAAAACAGATTTAAAAACAGAGCGGGAAAAGTCGAAAACGAGCCAGGTTTTGAAGCCATTCGTGTCCTGCGTCCGCTTGACAGCGACACGTACGTCATTCTCACCTTGTGGGAAACAGAAAGATCCTTCCAAGACTGGCAGCAGTCAGGCTCATACAAAGAAGCCCACAAAAAACGCGGCACGTCTGCCGGAGTTGACACAACGTCCATTTTCTCCCGGCCTTCGTATGTCACCACATATGTTGCTGTCGAATAGCTGCCGGAATGCCCGGCAGCTTTTCTTATGGCAAGAAGCTAGATGGAGTATATTTGCCCAGTCTGCGGGTTTAAAGGGCTGACAGACCGGCATATGATGACCAAGGGAATCACTCCTATGAAATCTGTTCGTGCTGCGGCTTCCAATTCGGATTTGACGATTTTGAAATGACGCGTGAGGACGGTTCATATTTAGAGCCTTCGGAAAGCATAATCGCTTACCGAAAAAACTGGCTTGCTGTACCCGCAGCATCAGCAGCAGGCTAAAAAAGTATTGAAGCACGAGTTGATCGAGCAGCTAAAACATATCTGTCTAATCTGAAGTAATATCTGCGGTCAGATGCTATCTGTCCCGGCACCTTCCGCCCGCCTATGAATAATCTGTAGGAAGCGGAAGGAGTGATCAATGATGGAAATCGGGATTATGTCTGTTCATGTTCTTTATGTGTTTTTTATTGGAGCGATCATTCTTTTTATGCTGCTGCGAAAAGATACAACCTTTATTTCGTTATTTGGGATTTTCATCATTTCATTATGGGCCAGCCATTCGCTTTCAGCTTCGGTCAGCAGTTTATTCCACAGCTTCATCTATGCGGCATCTGAGCTGCTTCCTACGATTTTCATCATTTGTTTTATCGTGTCTATGAGTGATGTGTTAACGAAAACAGGGATAAATGAAGCGATGATTTCTCCCTTTGTCCGTCTTGTTAAAGGTCCTGTAATTGCATACTGGCTGATTGGCGGACTGATGTTTGCCATTTCTCTATTCTTCTGGCCTTCGCCGGGTGTCGCTTTAATCGGCGCCGTTCTGCTTCCTGCTGCCGCCCGTGCCGGCCTGCCGCCTATCGCTGCCGCCATGGCAATGAATTTATTCGGGCACGGCTTTGCCCTTTCAGGAGACTTTGTCATTCAGGCAGCGCCAAAACTGACAGCTGATGCAGCAGGCATCCCTGTCGGTGATGTCATCTCAGCAAGCATTCCGCTCGTTCTGATTATGGGCGTGACCACAACAACTGCCGCTTTCTTTATGATTCAGCGTGAACGCAAAAAACAAATGCGTCCCGCTTCTTTTTCCCCGATGTCAGAAGAACATGACACTTCAATGTATTTGCCGAAACGTCTTCGTTCATTGCTGGCTCTTTTGATTCCTCTTGTATTTGCAGCTGATATCGCGTGCATGGTCATATTCAACCTTCAAGGAAATGATGCAACCGCGTTAATTGGCGGATCGGCCATTTGCATCCTGCTGATCGTCCATTTCCTTGTGTATAAACAGAAAGGGCTTGAAAAAATTACTGGATATTTTATCGAAGGGTTTCAATTCGGCTTTAAGGTTTTCGGTCCCGTCATTCCAATTGCCGCTTTCTTTTATCTTGGTGATTCCGGCTATGAGAGCATCTTGGGTACTGAACTCCCTAAACATTCACACGGCATTGTCAATGATCTCGGCATCGCCTTATCCCACGCTATGCCTATGTCTAAGGAGCTTGCCGCCGCAGCCTTGACTGCCGCTGGAGCAGTAACCGGACTCGACGGTTCAGGTTTTTCAGGCATTTCCCTCGCCGGCTCCATCGCCAAGCTATTTTCATCCGCTCTCCATGCTGACCCAGCCGTCCTGACCGCACTCGGGCAAATATCAGCTATCTGGGTGGGCGGCGGTACGCTTATTCCATGGGCGCTCATTCCCGCTGCAGCCATTTGCAAGGTCGATCCATTTGAGCTTGCCAGAAAGAACTTCCTCCCCGTTGTGATCGGGCTTTTGGTGACAACCATTGCAGCGATGATCATGCTTTGAAACCCGACCAGTTGAAATATTCAGACTTTTTCTATACAATCATGGAAAAGCTTAGAAAAGGGGGAAGCGGCCTTGTCCATAAAGATGCTGCAAAAAGAGATAAACAAACAGCTCGACAGCTGTTTCGATGAAATGGTCGAAATCAGGCGCCATTTTCATATGTACCCTGAACTTTCCAATGAGGAAGAAAAAACTGCCGCTTTTATTGCTTCCTATTACGAATCGTTAGGAGTCCCGATCCGCACCAAAGTTGGCGGCAATGGGGTTCTGGCTTATATTGAAGGCAGCGAACCCGGTCCTGCTGTCGCATTGCGGGCTGATTTTGACGCCCTTCCCATCCAGGATGAAAAAGATGTTCCTTACGCCTCCAAAGTGCCCGGTGTCATGCATGCATGCGGCCATGACGGCCATACAGCGGCTCTGCTTGCCGTCGGAAAGGTGCTTTATCAGAACAGGCATGATCTGAAAGGAACATTTATTATGATCCACCAGCACGCTGAGGAGTACGCGCCAGGGGGCGCAAAACCGATGATTGAAGACGGCTGTCTTGAAAACGCAGACGTCATATTCGGCACCCATCTTTGGGCGACTGAGCCGATCGGAACCATTCTCTGCCGCTCCGGCGCCGTAATGGCCGCAGCTGACAGATTTACAATCAGCATTCACGGAAAGGGCGGCCATGGCGCTCACCCCCATGATACAAAAGACGCCGTCCTGATCGGCTCGCAAATCGTTTCCTCGCTGCAGCATATTGTCAGCCGCAAAGTCAATCCGATTCACTCCGCTGTCATATCGACAGGCTCTTTCATGGCTGATAACCCGTTTAATGTGATTGCAGACCATGCAACTCTCATTGGCACAGCTCGTTCGTTTAATGAAAATGTCCGCGACATTCTGGAAAAAGAAATCGAAGCTGTTGTAAAAGGAGTGTGCAGCATGCACGGTGCTTCCTATGACTACAACTATGAACGCGGCTACCCGGCGGTAGTCAATCACCCAGCGGAGACCGACCATCTGGTAAACATCGCAAAAAACACAGACGGCGTTCAACAGGTTCTTCAAGGTGAACCGCAAATGGGCGGCGAAGATTTTTCTTATTACCTACAGCATGTCAAAGGAACCTTTTTCTTTACCGGCGCCGCTCCTGAACAGCCTGAGCGTATCTTTTCCCACCACCATCCGAAATTTGATATCAATGAAAAAGCGATGCTGACTGCTGCCAAAGTGCTTGCGGGCGCTGCAATCACTTACCATTTATCATAAAAAAACAGCCGGAGTTTTACTCTCCGGCTGTTTCCTTTAATATTCTCAGATGAAAAACGTGTCTTGCTGTATCTCCAAGCTGAGCAAGCAGTTTATAATTGGCTATTCCGCCGACTGCGGCCCCTACCCCTGGTAAAAGCTGAAAAAGCTTGACGACATCAATATAATCGCGATACTCCTGCTGAAACACTCTCCAGTCAATATCCTTTTTCTCCGTCTCCCAGTTTTCAATGACGGAAAAAAGCGCTTTGCGGCAGTCATCACTTGAAAAAGCAAGCTGAAATACAAGAAGCAAAAACATCCTTTCTTCTGCATTCTTCACATCAAAGCCATATATCGAGGACAAAGTGAATAAACATTTCATCTTAATGGAAAGCAGCAGCGGGAAATCGGCAATACCTAAAAAGATGCCGCCCGCCCCTGTGCCGACTCCTTCAGCAGCCGCCACTTTCTGATAAGAAGCAATCGTTTTTTTCGCAAGCTCGTTTTTTTCACTGAGTGAAAGCGTGCTTGTATCCTTCTTATAAGTGGTGATATTAGATCCCGCCATCGTTGCTTCCACCATTTTTTTCACGCTTTCAGTTACCGCTGCATGAATTTTTTCAGGTATTCGTTCATTCACCTTTGTTTGCACACGCTTTGAGAAGCGTTCAAACATGGAATCCTTTCGCAAAAAATGCATTTTCCATTGAAGAGCTTCCTGCATCAGCAGATTCTCGCTCATTTGACCTACCCCTTTTTCAGCTCACAGCTTTCCGTGTTTTTTTAATCTGGCGGTCATGTAAGACGGCAGAACGACAAAGATTAAGACGGCAGAGCCGATCAGCGCGTACAGAAGACCTGCAGCGCCCGCAGCATACGCAGAGGCCGCTGCCATGAGCAGAGCCTGCACGCTAAGCGCAGTTTTTAATAGAGAGAAATAGCTTTTCAGCTTCGCTTCCTTTTTGACAGGATATAGCTCTTGAAGCGCCAGATGGTCAAAGTGGCCAAACAGCGGCAGAAGCTGAATGCCTGTGATAAAGACGGTAAACACAGTCAAAATCCCTGCGATCATCGGGCTTGCAGACGCATACATCATAATAAGCGCGAAAATAACGGTTAATCTGACTTGAATGCCCAGATAATCACTTGAACGCAAAAACGCGCGGGCAAACATATAGGCGAACGTTTTACGCTGTTCAAACGGCACAAACCGCAGCAAAAAGTCGAGATACGCTCTCCGTTTCGCTTGTTTCTTTAAATGCGGCACATCTGTAAACAGGTTGGCAATCCGGTAAAAACGCTGCTTGCGTCTCAATTCGTATTCAATATGGCTTTCCCATTTAAATGTTTTTCCTTTTGCAGCGGAAGACACATAAAGATAAAGAGCCGCCATAATGATATAGATCACAAGCGCATACACATAAACCGACTGAAAAACAAAATACAGAACGAGTGTATTAGCGGCAAAACGAATGACAAGATCCATCTGTTTCATGCTTCGGTCATTTTGAAACGTCATACGCCATTCCAAGGCCTGATTCCACGCTTTCAGCAGCAGAAGCTGTACAAATACCGCCGCGTACGACACGAGCGATGCTCCCGGCGTGACAGCGAAATAAAGCGGCATCGCTACAAGGCTCAATGCAATCAGCGGAAACAGCTGGGACACATAGCTGTAAACAAACGCCTGTCTCAAATACGGCTCCATCTTAGCCTCAAGCGGCAATAAGAAGACAAGGTCAGCCTCCTTTAAAAGCGTCCGCACATAAGATCCTGTCAGAACGAGTGAAAACAGAACGGCCATCACCCAAAAGGACGGAAAGTGAGCGGGAATGTCCCGTATCCATTTGCTGTACCAGCTCGCCGCACCTGCGATAAAAAAGATCAAAACGATAACGAGGTGATCGTTGAGCATATATTTCATGTACATTCTTGTTTCTTTAATATGCTCCTGCAGCCGTGACTGCCAAATATCCAGCATGTTATTCATGGCCAGCGTCTTCCTTTGTGAGCTCTAGATACAAATCATCCAGCGCCGCGTCCTTCATTCCAAACTGCTCTCTGAGCTCGGACAGCGTGCCGCGCGCCCGCACTTCGCCGTTATGTAAAATGATAAACGAATCACAATAGCGCTCCGCCGTTGCCAGGATGTGCGTTGACATCAGCACGCTCGCCCCGCTTTTCTTCGCTTCATTCATCCGCTCAAGCAGAGCATTGATTGCCAGCGGATCAAGTCCCAGAAACGGCTCATCAATGATGTAGAGCGCAGGCTCTGCCAAAAACGCACACATGATCATAACCTTCTGCTTCATTCCTTTAGAAAAATGCGCCGGGAACCATTTCAGCCTTTTTTCCATACGGAATTCCTTTAACAGCGGCGGCAATCTTTTTTCCATCGTTTCTTTTGAAAGGCCGTATGCCATCGCCGTCAATTCAAGGTGTTCCATCAGCGTCAGTTCTTCATATAAAACGGGTGTCTCAGGAATATAAGTGAATTGGGACCGATAGCCTTCCCGATCCTCAGCAAAGGTTTTCCCGTTTAACTCAATAGATCCTTTATGCGGGTCCATCAGCCCGATGATATGTCTTATTGTTGTACTTTTACCTGCACCATTTAAACCGATTAAACCGACAATTTGGTTCGGCTCAAGGGTGAATGACACGTTTTTCAAAACCGGATTTCTCGTATAACCGCCGGTTAAGTCTTTTACCGATAGCAGAGACATAGTTTCTCCCCTTATATTGTTTTTCTTCATAGTACCAAAAACAAAGCCTGATTTGAAACAATTCCCTTTTAACAAATGATGAATTTGCTGTCATAAAGAGACAGGTTTCTGGACAATATAATCGTTGTAGAGGAAAAAGCATATCAACTGAAAAATGAGGTGTTTGTCAAAGACGTCTTAGGCACAGTTGGATAGAAAATAAACATGTCCTATGCTCAAACCTTTTTGCATTCACTGAATTGATGAATCTTCATTTCTGAAGCTGATTATCAAATGAGGTGTTTATCGCAGGAATCGTTAGGCATTAAACAAGTCTTCATTTTATTGACAAATGAGGTGCTTACCAAAGGCATATCACATTTTCTTTATAAAGCTGATTCCTCTGCATTCAGGGTGAACGCTCCGCCGTTCATCCTGTTTTCTATTTTCTTCATTTCTGTGGTACGATGAGTTTATACATAAAAAAACAATTTCATAAGGAGGAACCCTCATGCATAGTGCAGAGAATTGTATCTTTTGTAAAATTATCGCCGGCGAAATCCCGTCAGCAAAGGTTTATGAAGATGAACATGTGCTGGCATTTCTCGATATCAGCCAAGTGACGAAAGGCCATACCCTCGTTATCCCGAAAACACATATTGAAAATGTTTACGAATTTACAGACGAATTAGCGAAACAATATTTTCACGCCGTTCCGAAAATTGCCCGCGCCATCAGGGATGAATTTGAACCGATCGGCTTAAATACGTTAAACAACAACGGCGAAAAAGCAGGTCAATCTGTTTTCCATTACCATATGCATATTATCCCGCGCTACGGAAAAGGAGACGGATTCGGAGCAGTGTGGAAAACACATGCAGATGATTACAAACCGGAAGATTTGCAAGACATTTCTTCATCCATTGCCAAACGCCTGGCCTCATCATAAAGATGAGGTTTTTTTATTTGTGAACAATTCGCAAATATTCGTCATTTTCTTTTGATAATTCTAATTTTTTATCAAAAAAACTGAATTTTTGTGATAGGATAATTGTATTATTTATTACATTAACGTGGAAAACAGGGAGAGATCATGATGGAACGTACAACGAATTTTAACGCAGGTCCTGCAGCGCTGCCATTAGAAGTTCTGCAAACAGCACAGAAAGAGTTTATTGATTTTAATGAATCCGGCATGTCCGTTATGGAGCTTTCCCACCGCAGCAAAGAATATGAAGCGGTGCATCAAAAAGCGAAAAGCTTGCTGATTGAACTGATGGGCATCCCGGAAGACTATGACATTCTGTTTCTTCAAGGCGGGGCAAGCCTTCAATTCTCAATGCTTCCGATGAACTTTTTAACACCTGAAAAAACCGCTCATTTTGTGATGACAGGCGCTTGGTCTGAAAAAGCGCTCGCTGAAGCGAAACTGTTCGGAAACACATCTGTGACGGCGACAAGCGAATCAGACAATTACAGCTACATTCCAGAGGCTGACCTTACAGATGTAAAAGACGGCGCATATTTACATATTACATCTAACAATACGATTTTCGGCACACAGTGGCAGGAATTCCCGAATTCTCCAATTCCGCTCGTTGCTGACATGTCAAGCGATATTTTAAGCCGAAAAATCGATGTATCCAAATTTGACGTCATTTACGGCGGTGCCCAAAAAAACCTTGGCCCTTCAGGTGTTACCGTTGTCGTAATGAAAAAATCATGGCTGCAAAATGAAAATGACAACGTTCCGAAAATCCTTAAATATTCAACACATGTCAAAGCGGATTCACTTTACAACACTCCGCCTACATTTGCCATTTATATGCTGAGCCTCGTTCTGGAATGGCTTAAGGAAAACGGCGGTGTTGAAGCGGCTGAACAGCGCAACGAACAAAAAGCACAGGTTCTTTACAGCTGCATTGACGAAAGCAATGGCTTCTATAAAGGCCATGCCAGAAAGGACAGCCGTTCACGCATGAACGTTACCTTTACGCTCCGTGATGACGAATTAACGAAAAAGTTCGTTCAGGAGGCAAAAGAAACAAAAATGGTAGGCCTTGGCGGGCATCGCTCAGTAGGAGGCTGCCGTGCTTCCATTTATAATGCGGTGTCACTGGAAGACTGTGAAAAATTAGCTGCGTTCATGAAGAAATTCCAGCAGGAAAATGAGTAAAAAGTCTGGCTGTGCAAACCGCTCGTTTGGTATACTGTTTGCATAACAAATTTTTTAAGCCTTCGCAATAAATGATGAGCATATTATTGGAGGGCAAAAAGCTTAGCAGAGGAGAGCATAGTTATGAAAACAAAAGAGTTAGTCATTATGGCTCTGTTTGCCGCAATCGGCGCAGCGCTCCATTCCATTATTCCGCCCTTTTTAGGCGGGATGAAACCAGATATGATGCTGATCATGATGTTTATGGGCATCCTTCTGTTCCCGCGGGTGCAAAATGTACTCGTTATCGGAATTGTGACCGGAATCATTTCAGCTCTTACAACCGCGTTTCCGGCCGGACAGATTCCGAATATCATTGACAAACCTGTATCAGCGTTTCTGTTTTTCTTCCTGTTCCTTCTGGTCAGAAAGAGCCAGAAAACAGCTTCAGCCGCAGTGCTGACAGTCATCGGCACCATCTTATCAGGAACTGTATTTTTAACGTCAGCTTTATTTATCGTCGGTTTGCCTGGCGGTTTCGCCGCATTATTCGCCGCAGTCGTTCTTCCGGCAGCTGTATTGAATACAATTGCCATGATCATGATGTATCCGATTGTGCAAACCATTTTAAGACGCTCAAGTTTTATGGAAGCTGCAAAATAAATGTGACACAAAACCTCTTCCGCTTCCGGGAGAGGTTTTTTTAAAAAAAGAGCCCGCAGCATGTCAGCATGTTTTAAGCGAGGAGTTTTGTGAAAAAGATAAGGCATAGTGTAAAGGCGGTTCCGGTTGAACAAACAAGCGCTTTCTGCCGGATGACTTTCTTCGGCGGATAAGAAGCAGCCTGGCTGAGAAGTCTGATATAGTAAATGGCGCCTGTTGCAAAGGCAAGGGTGATGCAGGATAACACAATCATAAAGACAGACAACCTTCTCCCTCCTTTTCACTTAAAAAATATGCTAAAATAAAGCAAGCTATGTATAGAAGTTCATTCTTCGAACAAAATTGAAAAAGCTGCATGTATCATATTTCAAGAAAAAAACGGGGTGATTTTAATGGCGGACGGACGTTCTCTATTAACAGGACTATTCGTGGGCGGCATCATCGGAGGTGCTGCAGTTCTTCTATCAGCACCTTCTTCAGGTAAACAGCTGCGAGAAAAGATCAAAACCAATTGCGATTCTTTTGAAGAAACGATCAAGCGCTTAAAATCAGACGGCTTAACTTTAAAGGACCAGCTAGTGAAAGCGGCAAAAGAAAGTGCAGATGTCATTAAAGACGTGAGCGGTGAACTGCAAACCTCAATTAAAAAATGGCAGGAAGAGATCAAACCTCATCAGCAGGATCTTCAAAAAGAAATCGCCGATATTGAAGAAAAAATCAAACAGCTGGAGAAAACCTTACAAAACTAATATCCTATTCAAAGGAAAAAAGTGCGGGTCAAAACATGACCTGTACTTTTTTTATTCGCAAAAGCCTTTCCTAGCAACGGCTCAAGAATTTATTAAAAAATTCTTACATTTTCATCTTTATTAATCTTTATTTTATTGGCATAATAGAGAAAAAGATAAAGAGAAGCAGGTGACGTAATGAATCAAGTGGAACCGCCTTACGATGTGAAAGAGGCTCTGGTCTTCACCCAGAAAATGGCTCAGCTTAGCAAAGCTCTTTGGAAATCGATTGAGAAGGATTGGCAGCAATGGCTCAAACCGTATGACCTGAATATTAATGAGCACCATATTTTATGGATTGCTTATCAGCTGAATGGAGCTTCTATTTCTGAAATTGCCAAGTTCGGAGTCATGCACGTTTCAACGGCATTTAACTTTTCAAAAAAGCTTGAAGAACGCGGGTATTTAAGGTTTTCAAAACGGCTGAACGATAAACGAAACACATATGTTCAGCTGACTGAGGAAGGAACTGAGGTATTCTGGAGCTTGCTTGAAGAATTTGATCCGACGCGCAACGCGGTTTTTAAAGGATCACAGCCTCTGTACCATTTATTCGGAAAATTCCCTGAAGTGGCAGAAATGATGTGTATGATCCGCCATATATACGGCGATGATTTTATGGAAATTTTTGAAACATCACTCACAAATATCGACAACGACTTTGAAAGCGTAAACGGAAAACTGAAGAAAAAAGCAACGGACACTGCTGCGGATGAATCAGCCGAAGAACTTGAACCTGTAAACAGTTAATCAAAGTGTCTGATAATGTCTATAAAAACTTCCATCAGTTCTTTATAAAGCCCCTGCTCATACAGGGCAAAAATCGTTTCATGAACATCTAATTTTTCGTTCAGCTGTCCGGCAAAAAGCGCAAGGAGCTTATCAAAGGTTACAAATCCCTGCGCTTTTTGTGCTGCCAGCTCCTCCGACAATTCACCGCATATGCGCACAACCTCTTCCCCTTCTTCTCTGCTCAGCCCTTTATCAATCAGCAGCGCATAGAAAGGGTACCTGTCCATATCCACTGTTTTCACTAATAATTGTATGTAATATTCCAATCGCTCAATGCGATGATCCATCGAATCCATCCACACCACTTCTTTCTATCTTTAATCTTATTTTAGCTGATAATTCACTGAGAAGAAAGTTCTAACCCCATATTTCATAGATTGTTTGCTCCTTTCAAAAAAATACCTATTGAAAGATATTTTTTCTTAAAAAAGCATTGATTTTTTTTCTTGGGAGGAGTAAATTATTTTGAGATTCTATTCAAGATGTACGGAAGGATGACTTTGATGAATTGCTGGAAAACCATAAATCTGATGAAAGATTATGGTGCCGTTCGCATAATATTGATTGCTGTGTGTTTCATGATTATGGTTTTTATATCTAACTTCTTAGCATTTGAGCTGTTGCGGCCTAAAACAAGCTTGAGCGATGAATATGTACCGCTGTTCGGCGCTTTGCTCGTCGTTATTTTATTTGTACATAAAGTCATCCATGTCCTGCCGATCATCTGCAAAAAAAGAAAAATAGAAAAAAAGATTTATATATGGCGTATGCGAACGTGGAAACGAATACCGAAAACGACGATGCTGATTTCACTGTTAAGCCCTTTTATGCTGATAACACCTGTATTATTTTACGCCGCGCTGGCGTTTCCGAATCACGCCCATTACTTCTGCATGATTTCAGGCATTCATGCAGGCTACTGTCTGCCTGACTTTTTGCTGGCTCTGAAGCTGATGAAAGCACCGAAAGCATGCTTTATCGATCAGGAAGCAGACGGCTTGGATATTTTGGTCGAAAAGTAGCGGACGCTTGGCGCTGTGCCGATTTTTCAGTTTACATTCTATCTTTTTTGATAAATATTTGGTAATGTAATATGGGAGCAGTTCAGAGAGAGGGGGAATCTCCCATCATTTTATTCTATTTTATCGTGACTGCCTTGTTTATTGTTTACTTTATAAACAGGCTCACCAATACATTATGCCTTGTCAGAGAGATTCCTGAAGAGCGCCAGGATAAGGTATTTCGATTTATCAATGTATGTATATTAATTTTACTGATCTCTTCATTTGTGGAGATATCCTTTACTGTTTAAATATGAAGGAAGTAAAGAAAGCATAGCTGCCGGTCTCGCTAGAACCGGCAGCTATGCTTTTTTGCATTGATTAGTAAAGCCAAGAAGCGCCGATGATAATCAACAAGATAAATAAGACGACCAATAAAGCGAAACCGCCTGCAAATACTTCACCCATCTTAAAAAGCACCTCCTGTAAAAAGCTTTATTTTCCAATTCCATCTTATGCAGTTAATTGATGAAACGATTAGGCGCTTGTGAAAGTAAAGGATCGCTTATTCAACAAGCGATCCCTTTTGCTGCTTAGTAGATGTAAGCTGCACCTACAATGATAAGCAAAATGAACAGTACAACAAGCAAAGCGAAACCGTTTGAATATCCTCCGCTCATGTTACATACCTCCTTTTCTTGATCAATATATTTGTATGTCATCAGCAAAAGTTTGACTAGACGAATGCCCTTTATTTAAAATCTTTTTACAGAAAGCCACAATATGTTATGATACGCATAGGCAATTCAATTTGGAATGATTAGGAGTGTTTGAAAACAATGAAGAAAATCGCAATAGCAGCTATCACTGCTACAAGCATCCTCGCTCTCAGTGCTTGCAGCAGCGGCGACAAAGAAGTCATCGCAAAAACGGACGCAGGCGATGTAACAAAAGGCGAACTTTACACAAACATGAAAAAACAAGCTGGAGCGAGCGTTCTGACTCAGCTGGTGCAAGAAAAAGTTTTGGACAAGAAATACAAAGTATCAGATAAAGAAATTGACAACAAGCTGAAAGAATACAAAACACAGCTCGGGGATCAATATACTGCGTTAGAAGATCAATATGGAAAAGATTACCTAAAAGAACAAGTTAAATATGAATTGCTTACACAAAAAGCAGCAAAAGATAACATCAAGGTTACAGATGACGAAATTAAAGAATACTGGGAAAACTTAAAAGGCCAAATTCGCGCAAGCCACATCCTTGTCGCTGACAAAAAGACAGCTGAGGAAGTGGAGAAAAAGCTGAAAAAAGGCGAGAAATTTGATGCCCTTGCGAAGGAATACTCTACAGACACAAGCTCAGCTACAAACGGTGGCGAACTTGGCTGGATTTCAAAAGATAACGAACAACTGGATTCCACATTCAGAAAAGCTGCATTCAAGCTGAAAACAAACGAAGTCAGCGACCCTGTGAAAACACAATTTGGCTACCATATCATCAAAAAGACTGAAGAACGCGGAAAATATGAAGATATGAAAAAAGAGCTGAAATCTGATGTTCTTGAGCAAAAACTTAATGACAGTACAGCTGTGCAGGCAGCCGTTCAAAAAGTAATGAAAAAAGCTGACATCGATGTGAAGGATAAAGATTTGAAGGATACATTTAACACTTCTTCTTCTACTAGCAGTTCTTCAAACAGTTCTAAATAATAAAAAAAAGCTGTGCAGGCTCACCGGAGCTGCGCAGCTTTTTTTATGCGATGGAATGATTTTGGTTTTCTTCCTCACGCTGCTGGGACGTGCGGCGTTCTTTTTCTTTTTCCATCCTTTCAATATAGATCTGACCTTCTTTTTCAATAAAAGACTGGTCTAACTTATCTTCCTCTTTGGCTGCTGACACCAGCTTATATGCACTGAAAATGATACCCACAATACAAAGATATACCCACCATGGAAAAAACAACACGGGCTTCTCCCCCTTTTGCATAGATTCTTTATTTTTAACCTTATGCATGAATGAGACAGGTTATGAGCGGGAAAAGCATGTAAAAAAGGACTGAGCTGAACATGTCAACATCAGTCCTTTTTGATTATTGATGAAAAGTCGGTTTATAAAAGGAACGGTTTTCAAGTGCAAATACACGTTCAGTGTACTCACCCGGCTTCACGCGCTCCAGCGCTCTGTCCATCATATTCATTTTCGCATCCAGGTTATCAATATAGTGCAAAATTTCCGCTTCTTTTACCATCGGCGGTTTTGGGCTGCCCCACTCTGCTTTGCCGTGATGGCTCAGGATCAAGTGCTGAAGAATCAACACCTCTTCAGAATCGATTTGAAGCTCCTCAGCCGCTTTTGACAGCTCTGTGACCATAATGGAAATATGGCCGAGCAGATTGCCTTCTACTGTATAGGAAGTGGAAACGGGCCCGGACAGCTCTTTCACTTTTCCGAGATCGTGAAGGATAACTCCCGCATAAAGAAGATCACGGTCAAGAGACGGATATAAATCAGCAATTGCTTTTGCCAGATTCAGCATAGAGACGACGTGATACGCTAA
Source organism: Bacillus sp. PK3-037 (assembly GCF_054161355.1). NCBI lineage: Bacteria > Bacillati > Bacillota > Bacilli > Caryophanales > Bacillaceae > Bacillus > Bacillus sp. PK3-037. The sequence continues at coordinate 3,054,779 of NZ_CP096408.1, forward strand.
ACCCGAGACAAACTCGTGATGATTTTTCGTAGCCGCCGGGTAATCCATAAATTCTGCTTCGTGTTTTTTGACCAAATATCTTGTTATTCGCTGGATATTTGGATTTTTCATTTCAAATATATATTGAGTGATGGTATCCAGCATTTCATTTTTCGGAATCGGCGCAGTTTCCAAAAAATCATCAATATTGACGTTTTCATTCTCGCTCACCGGTCTGATATTTCTCAGCTTCAGCTGGGTGCGTCCGCGGTAATGGTGGACATCCCCCACAACCTTAACGATCGTCTGCGGCGCATAGGTTACTTCATCGCTTTGCTTGGCATCCCACAGCTTGGCTTCAATATCACCTGATTGGTCTTGAAGCATCAGAGTTAAAAACGGTTTTCCATTGCTTGCAATCCCTTTTGTTAAGGATTTGATCAATAGATATTGGTCAACCTGTTCGCCAACCTCATGTAGCATAATCCCTTTAGCCATACTATTAAAGCTCCCTCCGTATCTTACATAATATCAGTATATCACATACCGATTTTCAGCTATATAACCTCATTTATGATACTAAATGGATGATTTGATCACCTTGAAACGCATTTTTTACATGTTCATGGCATGTAAAATAGAAAATCTGCCGTTCTCCTCCTGATAAAACAGCAAGCATTTCCAGCACGCGGTTCAGACGTTTCTGATCGAAATGTACAAAGCTGTCGTCGAGCTGGAATGGCAGCATTGCCCCATCCTGACGAGTAACGGCCAGAGCGAAACGAATTGCTGTATACAGCTGTTCACACGTGCCCTGAGACAGCTCTTCCGCCTGAAATACCGTTCCAGCGCTGTTCATGACCATGATGGAATTATCTGTTTCGGAAAAATAAATCGATTGATAGCTGCCGTCAGTCAGCGGGCGGAAGAATTCTTCAGCCGTCTCCAATAGACGCGGCAGGCCGACTTTTTTATGCCGCTCCATTTTGTTTCTGATCACATGTCTGACCATTTGAATCGATGCCCATTTTTTTGAAATTTCTTTCACACGCTCTTTTTGCATTTCGGTTTGCAATTTGAGATCTGAGACCAATCCCGAAACCTCTAACTGTTCCTGTTTGACCAAAAGCATTGCGATTTGAGCGCGCAGCTGTTTCAGCTCCTCATCGAGCCGTTCTTTTTTTTCATGTTCCTGCAGTCGTTTTTGTTCCAATTCAGAAAGAGTGCAGGAGTCCGTCAAATGAAGTTCTGCTGAGCTGACACCTTGAAGCTGTGCATTAACGTTATACAGCCTTATTTCAGTATCCTTCAATTTCTTGCTGATATCGGCTATGGCGAAAAACTCATTTCTGTCTTTTGCTCCCGCCTCAGTGAATAATTGTTCGATCTGCGCTTGGAAATACCGTATCTCTTGTTCCAGCTCCAGCACCTGCTCTTCGTGAAATTGGATATCTGTTTCAATTTCTCTTTTTTGCTTCTCGATCTCTTTTTCGCGTTCCGCATTTTTCCGCAGTGCGTGAAGGACATCAGCCACGGGGGTTTGAGAATCGTTTTTGTCGGAATGCAGCATTCTGACGCGTTCCTCAAATGTCCGCCGATGCTTTTGAAGTCTCCCGGCTTCGATCGTCAGCTCATGTTTTTTCTTCACTTCTTTTTTTACATCCTTCATTACATTGTAAGCATCCAGCAAGAAGGAAGGGTCTTCCTTAAATCCGAGTTCATTCATGAATTGCTCAGCTTGTCTGAAGGAGGGAGCCATATCGGCCTCCCACTGTTCGAATTGCTGGATGATCCTTTCGTAAGCCGCCTCTTTCTGCTGGAGCTCTGCCCGCAACGATGTGAGGTTTTGTTTATTGCGGTCATCCTCCCATAACGCTTCTCTAATCGCTTCGGCTTCTCGCGGAGAAATATCCGTTTCTGGCTCTTTCCACTCCCTTACTTCTTCAGAAGACAGCGGCTTTCTGCCAGTTGTAAAGGCATACAGCATGAGTGCAGCGCCGACACATATGGCTGGAATCCATTGCCCCAGCAGCAGAAAGAGAACCATGAAGAGAATACCTGCTGCAATCACGATCTTCTTTTGTTTCGCCTGCTGCCTTTCGAAGAACTTCAGCTGTTCCCTCAGTTTCATCTGCTCTTGATGCTGTCCCTGTGCTTCATCATATGCTTTAAGAGCGGCTTCTTTATCTTTTCTTTGGCTGTCTTCAAGTACAGCGGAAGATACGTCACGAACTGCCCTTTCAGCGTCTTCCAGCTCGCGCCGCGCCGCTTCAAACGCTTCGTCAAGCTGCCTTTTTCTGTCTCTTGCCTGCACGTAATGCCGCACCGCCTGCTGGAGCTGCCATTCATAGTCATAGGACGTGTTCATATTCAGCAGTTCATTTTCATCTGTTTTATTTAGCTGCTCCAGCCCGGCCGCTGCCTGTGAAGAGGACTGGCGCAGCTGTGCCTGGATGGCGGCAAGCTGTTCCCCGTAGGATTGGTACATATGATACGCTGATGATAGCTCTAGGATAAGCGCTTCATTCGCCAATAGATCCTCATTCGGGTTAAGCTTTTGCAGCTGTTTGTCCAACTCTGCAAGCTTTACCCGAAGCGCCTCCAGCTGTGCGGATTTCGGATGAAGATGGGATTCATACTTTTCTAAACGATGTAATCCGTCAGCGGGGAATTGCCCCGCATGCTCCGGATATTGTTCAACCGCCTGTTCCAGCGCGTTTTTTTCGATTAGCACCGGTTTCAGTTCAATGGCTCTGTCGATGTTTCGAATTTGTTCCGCAGTCTCTTTCAGTCCTGTTTCAGCAGCAGCAAGACGGGATTCGAGCGTTCTTTTCTCCTCAAGAAGCTGATGATAGCCCGCCTCCTCCGTTTCAGCCTGCTTCAGCTTTGCTGCCAGCTGCTTCAGCGTTTCCAGCTCCTGATTCAAATGAGGGTTTCGGCCGTTTGGTTTAAAGAGCCTTTCGCTTTCCTTCATCAGTCTTGAATCAAGCTTTGATACGGCTTCAGCGCCAAACAGGCTGGAAAACAGCAGGAATTCTCCAATCTTGTCCCGATTAAAGGCGTGAATTTCCTGCAATCCGAATACGTCAAACGAATAAATGGCTTTGTACAGCGCCCTGTCCGTACCCTGGAACAGCTGCTTCAGAAAATCTTCCTGCTTTACTTCTCCGGTTTCTGTGTACACCCTTACCTTCTCAGCGGTTCCTTTCGTCCGTTCAATCTTCACCACGCCGTATTCAGGGTGCTCAGCCTCAAGAACACCGCCATACACACCGCCTGATTTCGGTTCATATTTTTTCGATTTCGGAAAACCAAACAGCATGCTTTCGATAAATGACATCATCGTCGTTTTTCCTGCCTCATTTAATCCGTAGATTAATTGGACAGGCGAGGCGGAAAAGTGAAAGGTCTGATTTGAAAATTTTCCGTATTGGTAGATATGTATTGATATGATTCGCATAGCTTTCACCGCCTCATAACTCAAGCACCTTAAGCTGTCTTTTCAATAAAACCTGTGCCTGCTCTTTTATTTCCTTTATCTCCTCTTGACTAAACCGGTCTGCGTGTCTCCTATATACAGGATGCCGTTCAAGTCCTTCCAGCACGCCTGCAAGATCAGTCTGTTCAATGTCTTCCAATAAACCGCCGAAAAAAGGATCAAGGCTCTTAAGCTCTGCTTCATTTTCCGTCTCATCTTCCAATGAGAGCGGCCATATAAAATTCTCCTCGTCTACCTCTTGCTCCTGAAAGGCTTCAAGGAGCTCGTCCAGTGAACCTCTCGGCGCATCCGATAACCATTCTGGCGCGATCCCCTGTAATACGAGCTTCACACAAGCAGGAGTCCCTTTTTTCCGCAGCTTTGAAAACGTGTCCTCGACAATTTGAAAGAGCGCCGTCATATTCTCTATCGCTGACACATCAACTTCTGCTTTCTCCCACAGGACGTCATGCGCTTTCTTAAATTCATAGGAAATATCTCCGCGCTCCACACGGACAAGATAAAAGCCTTTATCTCCTGTCTCCTTCATATGGCGCGCTTGAGGATTTCCCGGATATATCACGGCCGGATTCCCGGCAGAAAGAACCTGGCGTTTGTGAATATGGCCAAGCGCCCAATAATCCATCCCGCTTTTCACAAGATCATCCTGAGTAAACGGGCAATATGGATCGTGTCCTTCAGATCCTGATAACGTGCCGTGGAGCATCCCGATATGAAAGGGCGCGTCAGTTGATCTCCGGTAGCGGGCGGCTTGGTTTTCCGTCACGGCTCTGGTCTGATAGCTGAAACCGTAAATGCTTGCTGCGCGCCTGCCATCCTTATAAAACGATTTTTCTTCAGGGACTGGGGATGTAAACATGTGAACATTCTCCGGCCATTCAATCGGCGTCCATTCTCCGCCGAGATGATCATGGTTCCCAAAAATCACATAGACTGAAATCCCGTACTCTCTAAGTCTATCGAACTGTTTTTTCAAAAAGAGCTGCGCCTTTAAACTTCGATTGGCCTCATCAAACAAATCCCCCGCCAGCAAAACGAAATCAACGTTCTCTGTGATTGCAGCGTCTATGATATGTCTCACGCTTGAAAACGTGCTTTCTTTGATCCGGGCAAAAATGGGTTCCGGCAGATGCGATATCCCGTAAAACGGGCTGTCGAGATGAAGATCTGCCGCATGAATAAAGGTTAGATCAGTCAACATTCTGCTCCTTTCCAGGATGAAGTACCCTTATTTTAGCACCGATTTCTTACGAATGCACGTTCTGTCAAAACGAATACAATCAAAAACAGCCTGAGCATCCCCAGGCTGTTTTCCAATCAGCTTTTTGACAAACGCAGCGCTTGTTTGATTGCTTTAAACGCGCTTGAGTTGCCGTAAATCAAGACGCCGCCTTTATAAATTCTGGCGCCGATGACGGCAAGTATGATAATGGTGAGCAGTGTTATCCCGATGCCGGCAGCCGCCTGCCAAAACGGAATATCAAGCATGCCGACGCGCAAGAACATAATCATCGGCGTAAAGAACGGGATAAACGATGTGACCGTAATAAATCCTGCGTCCGGAGCGTTTAGTCCGAACATGGCAATCATAAAACCGGCAACCACCAACAGCGTCATCGGTGTGATCGTTTGCTGCACGTCCTCTATTCTGCTGACGACGCTGCCAAGAAACGCGGCCAGTGTCGCATATAAAAAGTAACCGAGCAAAAAGAAAATAACAGCATATATCACGGTAGAAACGGGAACGTCGGTCAGATTAAGAAAACCGCCGACAGATGAAGCCGTTTCGCTCGTTTTGTTCAGCTTCAGCGATAGATATCCGGCAGAAATAATGACAGCAAGCTGTGTTATTCCGACGAGCCCGATGCCTAACAGCTTTGCAAACATTTGCTGGATCGGCGGCATGCTTGAGATGAGGATTTCCATGACACGCGAAGATTTTTCGGTCGCAACCTCCATCGCAATCATGCTGGCATACATAATAACGGAGAAATATATGACAAACAGCATAATGTAAACAAGCCCCATCGCCTGCCCCAGCTCTTCCTCAGACTTTGCTCCCTCTTTCAGCGCCTCCTGCCCGACAGTGACAGGCGCATAGAGACTGCTGATGGTTTCCTGCGAAACGCCGAGCTCCTCTGTTCCAACAGCGGTTTTTGTTTGCGTTAACGCCTGCTGCAGTGTTTGGTACGTGCTTTCATCCGAAATCGTTAACGCTTTGTACGTCCCTGAGATCGTCCCTTTTTCATCTCTTTTAATAATGAGCATCCCATCAAGCGTTTCCTCTTTGACTTGCTTTATAACCTTTTCCTCTGATTGCTTAGACTGCTTCACATCAAGATCGCTGTCTGTATCGACTGCTTTCAGCTGCTTTGAGAAAATCGGATATAATTCGTTTGTTTCATCAATAACAGCAATTTTCTCTTTTGTATCTTCTCCTTGAAACATAGAAATGATCGATTCTAAATTGGTGACAGCCAATACAAGCAGAACCGTGATGACAGTAGAAATAATAAAAGACTTTGCCATAATCTTATTTTTGTATGTATGAGAAAGCATGATCAAAAATTTATTCATAGACGGCCCCCACCTTTTCTATAAAAATATCATGGAGTGACGGCTCTTCAAGCTCAAACTTTCGAATAAAACCTTTTCCTTGGAGCATGGCGAAGATCTCTTGAGAGATGTCTTCATTGGCAATTTGCAGCTTTACGCCGCCGGCCGTTTCTTTCCATTGCGTAATTCCCTCGTGCCCCTGTAAAAAATGCAGATCGTCATCGGAATGAATGGTCACATTCTTTTTGCCGAATGAACGTTTAATTTCCTTCAGTCTGCCTTGCACAACAGGCTTCCCTTTTTGCAAAATACAAAGGTGCTCACACAGCTCCTCGACATGCTCCATCCGATGGCTGGAAAATAAAATCGAGACACCGCTGTTTTTCAAAGAGATAACAGCCTCCTTCAACAGCTCGACATTGACAGGGTCCAGCCCGCTGAATGGTTCATCGAGAATCAGCAGCTCAGGCTTATGCAAAACCGACGAAATAAACTGGATTTTCTGCTGGTTTCCTTTTGAAAGCTCTTCTACTTTTTTATTCTCGTATTCTGTTATATTGAAGCGTTCAAGCCATGTTCCAAGCTCTTTTACGGCTTCGCGTTTCTCCATGCCTTTTAATCTTGCCAGATAGACAAGCTGGTCCTTTACCTTCATTTTCGGATATAGTCCGCGCTCTTCCGGCAAATATCCGATTTTGTTGCTCATACTGTAGTTGACGGGACGGCCTTTCCAGCTGATCGTACCCTCCGTAATACTTAATAAGCCGAGAATCATGCGAAAAGTCGTCGTTTTTCCCGCTCCGTTTGCGCCTAAGAGGCCAAACATTTGCTGTTCCGGAATTTCCAAATTCAAACCGTCAACCGCTTTATAATCTCCAAATGTCTTCGTTACGTGATCAATCGTCAGCACCGAATCTCCTCCTTCCCTGACCCATTATATACTATATTTGGTTAAAACATAATAAAGGATTTTGGTTTGCTTGTTAGAATATAAATGAGGAAAGAACGATAAATGATGAAGGTGGAGGCGAAATATGATGGCGGAGTATTTTCTTACGGCTTTTGATCCTTCGGGAGAAACACTGATAAACGAGCGATTTGAGGCGGAAAACGAAGATGCGGCAAAACAGCAGGGTGAAGCCCTGTTAAAGGAAAAAGAGCTTCATAGTCATACCCATCGTTTAGTGAATGCAGCCGGAAAGCTGATTTTGTTTCAGAGATGATCAGCTTCCCGGCTGATCTGTTATGCTTGAAACTTCGGCTCCCGTTTCTCTAAAAATGCACGGATTCCTTCCTGGTGATCTTTTGTCCTCCTCATTCTCTCCTGGGCACTTCGTTCAAGAGCCAGCACCTTCTTCAATTCATCAATATGGAGGCTTTGAAAAATGGCTTTCGTCTCAATCATTGCCAATAGGGGCGAGGCTAAAAGCGTTTCAACATAAGGTCTTGCACCTTCCGCAGGATCTCCGTTAAATGTTCCATCCAAGAGACCCATGCCAGCCGCTTCTTCAGCGGATAGCTTTTTCCCGCTCCAAATCAGCTTTTTCGCTTTCGCTTCCCCAATCCTTTTTTTCAGCAAATAATGTCCCCCGCCATCAGGAACAAGGCCGATGCCGATAAAGTTCATTGCAAGAACGGCATTTTTCTCCGCAAGCACAATGTCAGCACAAAGTGCTAAACTCAAGCCCAGTCCCGCGGCAGCACCATGGACAGCGGCAATTGTCACTTTTTTCATGTCGTATAACGTTAAAGTGACGGCTTCGATCGTATCCATCAGCTGCCTAAATTGATCAGGATCATGATCAGAGGTCATCATCCGTATATCACCGCCTGCCGAAAAACCTTTTCCGGTACCTCTCAGGAGGACGATGAGCGCCTCGCTTTCAGAAACCTTTTCACACGCCTCCTTCAGCTCGAAAAGCATTTGCTCATTCAAGGCGTGATGTGCTTCAGGGCGATTCAGCACAATTTCTGCCACAGGCCCCTTCAGTTCATATTGAATATAATCCATATGAAACACCTCCATGTATACGCTTTCTTTTTTTCTTTCTCATATACATTCCCCGCCGTCCTTAAAGAAACCTTTTTTATTTTTCAAGGTCAATAGATACTGAAAAATGCATATCATTTGAATGGGAACATAAAGTTTTATATAGTGAAATGGAAGGGATATAGACTGAAAAAGGGGGAAGGTAACATGGATAAATTGCTAATCAGCTTTCTATTAAGCTTATTTATGGTGTGCTTTCCCCCTTCTGACGTGGTCCTGCCCTCCCAGTTTGATGCAAGCACTGACAGCTATGTGCCAATGGCCTCATATCCGAAAGAATCACAATCAGCCAAAACGCCTTCACCGGGCAGTCTGCATCTGGCGGAGTTTATGAAAGAGTACAATCCATTGGCGCAGTCGATCAGAACGTTATCTGTCAAGCCGCATGATGATCCTCACATCAACAGGCTGGAAAGGGTTTGTGCCGTCCCTGTCAAATACCAGTCTAATTACCTCCGAATATGAATGTATACCGTTTTGTTTGTACCCTATCTTTTATGCCAACACTACACTACATTCGGAGGGATTTTCATTGAATATAAAAGAAAACGATCTGCCGGGAATCGGCAAAAAATTTGAAATTGAAACAAGAAACCGCGAAAAAATGACGATTATCATTCATGATGACGGAAGAAGGGAAATCTATCGGTTTGATGACCGGGATCCCGATGAGCTTCTTTCCAATATTTCATTGGATGATTCTGAAGCAAGGCAAATTGCCGCCATTTTGGGCGGCATGGTCTATAAGCCGCAGGCTCTGGAATCCATCGAGATGGCGTTTAGCGACCTCATTATTGAATGGTTTAAGGTGGAAAAAGGTGCGAAGTCAATCGGGCGCACCCTCGGCGAACTTGATGTCCGTCAAAACTATGATGTCACTGTCATCGCCATCATTAAACACAACCAGCAAAAGTTTTTAAATCCGGGTGCGGACTCGGTGATTGAAGAAGATGATACCCTTGTCCTCTCAGGTGAAAGAAAGCATCTGAAGAAACTGACTCATGATTTTCTTTCTAGAGAGGGCGTGTGATCAGCGGATGGATCATCTTGTTTTTGAAGTCGGAACCGCGCTTGTGCTTGTGGCAATTGCCAGTGTCATCGCAAATAAAATTAAGTTTTCAATTATCCCGTTTCTCATTATTTTAGGGATGCTGCTTGGCCCTCATGCCCCTAAAGTCGGGATCATTGACCTCACGTTTATAGAAAGCAGTGAAATCATTGAGTTTTTCGGGCGGATGGGCGTGCTTTTCCTCCTTTTCTATCTCGGACTTGAATTCTCTGTCGGAAAGCTGATCAAGTCTGGAAAATCCATCGCAATTGGCGGATCAATTTATATTTTGATTAACTTCAGCCTCGGCCTGCTTTATGGCTTTATCACCGGGTTTTCTTTTCTGGAAGTCCTCGTGCTGGCAGGCGTCATCACCATTTCTTCAAGCGCGATCGTCGCAAAAGTGCTGGTCGATTTAAAAAGAACGGCCAACCCGGAAACCGAGCTGATTCTCGGCATTATTATGTTTGAGGATATTTTCCTTGCCGTGTATCTGTCTGTTGTTTCCGGCCTTGTGCTTGGAGACGCGACATCAGTCGGGAGCGCGCTTTTGTCAATTCTGATCGCATTTGGCTATATGCTGCTGTTTTTTATCGCGGCCAGAAAGCTCCCGCCGCTGTTGAATAAGCTGTTGGACATTCGCTCGAATGAAGTGTTTATTATCGTCATTTTTGCAGCGCTCTTTTTCATCGCCGGATTTTCAGAGACAATTCATGTGGCAGAAGCCATCGGCGCGCTGCTGCTCGGTTTGGTATTTTCGGAAACAGAGCATTCCGATCGGATTGAGCACCTTGTCGTTCCGTTTCGCGACTTTTTCGGCGCAATGTTCTTTTTCAGCTTCGGCCTCAGCATAGACCCTTTTTCACTTGGTGAAGCGGTTTGGCTGGCATTGGGAGCTGTGATCCTGACCATATTCGGAAACTTTATCGCCGGAATGGTGGCTGGACGCCGCGCAGGGCTTTCTCATAAAGCCTCATCCAATATCGGTCTTACGATCGTATCACGGGGAGAGTTTTCGATTATCGTTGCCAACCTCGGCATAGCCGGCGGCCTGTCAGCCACATTAAAGCCGTTCGCCGCCTTATATGTCCTCATTCTGGCGATTTTAGGGCCATTATTAACAAAAGAGTCAAAATGGATTTACCGCCAGCTGAACAAGGTGTTTAAATGGAAGCCGGACGTTCAGCCTGTGAAAAAACAGCGAGGATAAAAAAAAGCAGCACTGTGATCAGTGCTGCTTTGTCGTTCTCTCAAAAATCTGCTCTAAATATTTGATCTTTTCGTCCGTGTAGTGCTCAAATCGATCATTGTATGATTTCGGGTCTTTCGGATTGGCAAAGTGTGTGATTTTCCCTGTATCCGGATCAATAAATTTACTTGCCGCACCGCAGCCGATACCGATAATCGTCTGCACTTCTTCCATAATCATAATGTTGTAGATGCTTTCCTGGCCCGGAATCGAGTACCCGACGTTTTCCAGATTTCCAAGAATATTTTTCTGGCGGTATAAATAATAAGGCACGTATCCATGTTCTTTCGTCCAAGCTACCGCATCATCCATCATTTGAGAAACCTCTTCTCTCCCGGCAACTTTGTATTTATGTTTGTTTCTTGTCATTTCTGACGCCCGCTTAAAGGAAAGGGTGTGAACAGTCAGTGATTCCGGCATCAATTTCTCGGTTTCTGAAAGACTGTGTCTGAACTCCTTCACGCTTTCGCCAGGCAAACCGATAATTAAATCCATATTGATATTATTCATGCCGTGCTGGCGTGACAGATGATATTTTTCAATGGTCTCTTCCACCGTATGATGACGGCCGATTGCCTTGAGCGTTTCGTTTTCATAGGATTGCGGGTTAATGCTGATCCGGTCAATATCATATTTGTTCAACACGGCAAGTTTTTCTTCAGTAATCGTGTCGGGGCGGCCGGCTTCCACAGTAATTTCCCGAATGTTTTTCACATCCGGGAAGGAGCGGACCATTTCTTCATACAGAAGATCCATCTCTTCCGCTGTAATGCTTGTAGGCGTCCCGCCGCCAAAATATATGGTTGTGACCTTGACGTCATGCTCCTTCAGCCATTCGCCGATTTTCTGCATTTCGTAATGCAGCCCCCATAAAAATGAGCCGACTCTGCCTGCTTGTCCTTGAATGGCGTATGCAGGGAATGTGCAATACGCGCATTTGGTCGGGCAGAAAGGAATGCCGATATAAATACTGACTTCGTCCTTTACTTGATACAAATCAGGAACTGCCGCCAGCTGTCTGTCGACAATTTGCTGCATCAATTCAATTTTCTCATCATGAATTAAATAGTCTTTTTTCAATTCTGCATGCGCCTGTTCCTTCGGCATCCCGCTTTGCAGCTTTTTATGAAGCAGCTTCGTCGGGCGGATTCCCGTGAGGATTCCCCACTTTTGCGTCATGCCCGTATGCGCTTGAAGAAGATTTAAGTAAACATAAGAAATTGTGTTTTTCACTTGTTTGAAAGCTTCTTTTTCATTCATATCAGGAGAAAAAGATTTACTATGGTGTTCCTTAATTCCGGTTCCTTTCACTTCTCCTGAAACCGTCACATGCTCATCCGTTTGCGTGCACGCTAAAGAGATGACAAAATCTTCCGGCTCCTCTCCGCCGTAGACAAGATCGCATTCCTCATAAAACAAATTTGCGATATTTTGCAGCGGCCGATGAAGGCGGTCATCGTGTATGCCTTCTATTTTCATTTGCAACTTCATCACCTAATTTATCAGATTCAAAACTTTCTTTAGTGTACAGAAATAAACAGCTAAAATCAATCCGGCAAAAAAGCCGCCGCACCTGTTTGGGCGCGAGCGGCTTTTTTTATACGCGTTTCATGTGGAACTTATCGAGGAATCCTTTTCGCTGTTGCATACGGAAATATTCCTTCATCATATATGCGACGCCTTGCTCGTCATTTGACCTTGTGACCCAATCGGCTTTTCTCTTAATTTCCGGTGCAGCGTTCCCCATCGCAACCCCAAGTCCGGCAAGCTCAATCATCGGAAGATCGTCTTGCTGATGGCCGATAGCGACTACATCCTCCATCCCCAGCCCCAGTTCCGAAGCAACAAGTGCAAGGCCCGCTTCCTTCGAAACTCCCTTTGGAACAATGTTCATCTTCTCATCGTTTACGCGAATCACGTCAACCGCCGGGAAGGCTTTTGTAATCGTTTCTGTAATGTCTTGCTGAATATCATGTTCTGTATATACTTCGATGACGGGCGCACTCACCGGTTCATCCATTAGAAGATCGCTTAACGATTCAACAAACTGAACCGGGTAAAAGATGGGATCTGACGGGTGGATCAGCGCTTTCCCAAGCAAATTTGAATTGACCTTTTTCTTGTTTCCTATCGAATATTTCTCGTGAAGAAGCCTGATGTTGCATTGATAGCTCTCAAGCACTTGAACGATATTAAAAGTATGATCGTCAGAAATTCTTTTTTCAAAAAAGGGCGCGTCTATTTTCTCAGCGATATAGGCGCCGCTGTGGGTGATCAGCTTTGCATCAAGCTTCAGCGATTTTGCTATTTTCTGAGCTGAGCGAAAATGGCGGTTGGTGACAAGTGTGACGTAAATCCCTTTTTTCTTAACATATTCAATCGCGTCTTTCGTTGCCTGATGAATTTTCCCGTTCGACCGAAGCAGCGCTCCATCTATGTTTAAGGCAAGCAATTGTTTTGACACAGAGATGTCCCCCTCCTTGATGACTGTACTTGTGTATAGGATATGACCCTGTCTCTGTGTTTAGAACAACCTTTTCTGCAAAGCAAAAAAAGCCTGACTCAGCAGACTTTATATACGCAATCATAATAGGATACGATCGAAGCAGCCATTCTCCCTAATATCGTTATTTCGATTTACGAAAAATCATGTATCAGGAACCCCTTATTTGACCAATGATGCGCTCCGAACACTTACTCTCTGTTGCTTATCCCCTCTATATAACGGCATGATATGCGACCGTATCCATTTGAAATAGGTAAGTGTAGGCGCTTTCAATGTTATTATCCCAGTTTTCTCTGCAGATGACAAGGGTTTTTTTAACTAAAAAAAGCAACCAATATCTGTGTAACTAAGGTAGCGTGTAATGTTAATTATTGGATTTCACTACTTGAATAGGAACGTACATTCGTATACAATATAAACATTAAATGAAAAAAGCGGTGGTCCAATGACTGTATTAAAAGAAATTTATAATCAAGAACTGATCTCTCGATTGACAGATACTGTAAAAGAAACCTATCCAGCATTCAACAAAGACAAATTCGAGGAACTCTTAATGACGGGAGAATGGCCTGAGCTCGCATTAAAAGAACGCATGCGCCGCATCACCGTTGCTTTATACGAAACACTGCCGAAACATTATGGCGAAGCGCTTGCAGTATTATGGGATGCAGCTCCTCATTTTAAGGGACTCAGCGGAATCATATTTCCTGATTATGTGGAGCAGTATGGGTTAGAGCATTGGGATGATTCAATAAAGGCGTTAGAATACTTTACGGCATATTCCACTTCAGAATTTGCTGTGAGGCCTTTTTTGTTTTTAAATCAGGAAAAAATGATTGCACAATTGCTGATATGGTCTAAGCATGAAAATGAGCACGTAAGAAGACTTGCGAGTGAAGGAAGCAGGCCCCGCCTCCCATGGGGAAAATCGATACCCGCTTTGAAATCGGACCCCTCCCCCGTGCTGCCGATCCTTGAGCAGCTGATGCAGGACGAGTCTTTGTATGTGAGAAAAAGTGTGGCCAACAACCTTAACGATATATCAAAAACGCATCCCCACTTGCTGAGAGAAGTCGCAGAACAATGGTATGGAACACACCCTCATACAGACTGGATCATCAAACACGCTTACCGGACCTTGTTAAAAAAAGGCGATAAACAGGCTTTATCACTTTTTGGCTATCACGATGCTGACTCGATTCAACTGCAAGATTTAACGTGCGAGTCCAGCCGTATTTCTATTGGCGAAACCCTCAAGTTTACTTTTCATATTCATTCAGACAGGGATCAGAAAGTAAGAATTGAGTACGCCATTGATTACGTAAAAGCCAGAGGCCAGCATCATCGAAAGGTATTTAAAATAACAGAAACTAATATACGAAAAAACGAAACAAAATCATATACCAAAACACAAACCTTTAAGGATTTATCTACAAGAAAACATTACAACGGAATTCATACATTATCAGTGATCATCAATGGAGAGGTAAAGAAATCGCTGGATTTTCTAGTTTGCTGAACGAATAAAAAAATCCCTTCTTATCCAGAAGGGATTTTGAATCATTAGCCTTCGACACTGCCGTAAAGCTCTTCTAAAGGCTTCATGATGATTTTGTTTAATTCGCCGATCAGCATACTCATACGCTGCTCCGCTTCCATCAGCTGAGAGATTTTTTCGTGCTGCTGCACAAGCGCAACGGTTTTTTGAGCCTGCTGCACTTCGTCTTCTGTAATTTCTTCTCCAGCCATTTGTTTTTGCTGAAGTCTCAGCTGCACATCACGGAAGTTTTCAAACATCCGTTTCGCAGACTCGTCTGCGTTTACTTCATCATACAAGTTTTTTAAACGGGTAAACTCTTCGCTCCCGCGCAATGCATTTTCCAGATCATACGCTACATCGTAAAAATTAACAGCCATGTAAATAGCTCCTTTCATTATTGCCGATTGACATACCACTCCACTATAACAGACTATGGAGCTCCTTTCATTAATCGAAACCCGTTTCTTCTTAAAAAAGGATGACAAACAACGCTTGAATTGCACCTATGATTCCGCCGAGAAGGCCGCCCAAATAGGTTATCATTTTAAATTCTTTTTTCGAAATCGACAGCACCATTTCTTCAAGACGCTGTACCGGGAACTGATCCACCTGCTCCTTTACAATTTCCTCAAGGCGCATTCGTTTTAATACACTTTCAAGATTGGTTGAAATCCCCTCAAGCAATTTGTCTAAAAGCGCCGGCAGGATACGATGGTTCAGATCATTTTCATAGCGGGCTGTAAGCGAGCCAATTGTATTTTCAAAAAACGGAGCAGTTGAAAATGCTTGCAGCACTCTTTGTTTCAGGCTAAAGATTAGTACTTTTGCGTTCCATTTTTCGTCCGCTTCATTAAATGTATACTCCTTCAGCTTGCCCCATTCGTTTTTCAGAAGATCAGAAAGCAGCTTATTCGTTTCCTCATTCCGCAAAAACTTCAGAAGCTCCGGCAGCACGCGATCAACAAGGCTTGAATTGCCGAGAAACATTTGCACCATGCTTCCAAGCATACCGCGTTCTTTTAAGAAATCATCAATCATATTGCCGAGACGGATTTTTCCTTCTTCACTTTCAAAATAATGAATGCTTCGCGACAAAATATAGCCTGAAATCATCGGTATCTTCTCTTCAAGCTTTTCCTGCACTTCCAATGGCAGTGCTTCTTTTAACGTTTGATGCTCATATCGGCGGAAAAGTTCATTCAATTTATCATCCGTCCAGCGGCTGATCCAGGCGTCTGCCGCTTCACCCGGATGCTTTACTCCGGCTTTTTCAAGCGCTTCTTTTACTGTCATTTCAGATAGCGACAGGTTTTGAATCAGCTGTTCTCCGACTTGAAGCGCCTGCTTTTTGGCTGAATCTGAAACAAGCCGCTTTTTAATACCCTCAGGCGTTAATAAGTGGTTTACCACCATCAGCCCCATTTGTTTCGCAAGCTCATCACGTCTTCTCGGAATCAATCCCGGAGTAAAAGGGACTCGTTTTCCAAACAAATAATATGCCTTATACGGCCTAAATAGCATTTGAATTGCTAAATGATTGGTCACCGCGCCGATCACTGCGCCGATCACGATCATAAATATAAAGGTTCCTGCAATACCCATTCCTGCTCATCTGCCTCCATCTGTGCTTTTACTTTTCATAAATAGAATGACCTATTTGTATTATAGAGGTTGGTGTGATCACTTAGCAAACAAGGAGACAAAACATATGGCCATAAAATCAGCTTGTTTAACAGGAATAGGGCAAGATGCTGAATCGTAATCTGTAAAGTAGACTACCGACAGCTGTGTTCCTGATGTTTTTTGAAGCGTAAAGCTGCTGACACCCGCCGGCAGCTTTTTAATAAAAGGGGGAGTCTCACCATGATAACACTC
This sequence comes from Bacillus sp. PK3-037, assembly GCF_054161355.1. Taxonomy (NCBI): domain Bacteria; kingdom Bacillati; phylum Bacillota; class Bacilli; order Caryophanales; family Bacillaceae; genus Bacillus; species Bacillus sp. PK3-037. The sequence goes on from NZ_CP096408.1 coordinate 3,071,081, forward strand.
GGTTTTATGTCCTTAACCCGCCAGCACGAGCAGGATTATTCTGCAGAATTGGCCACAAGAGCGCCCGAATTCGGCATACGTTTGATCCGCTTTACACCGTTTGACATTTTGCCTGACACCCTGCGTGTCAAAGCGCTGGTATATCATCCAGCGAGCAGCAATTGGAACGAAACAGAACTTGCGATTCCCGATTATATTTATGACCGCTGTTTTTATGGGAAGGATTCACAATCACAAAAAGCAAAGCCGATCGTTGAATGGCTCAAAAAATATCCGAAAACCGAATTTATCGGGCGGGGTCTTCCTGATAAATGGACTGTGTTTCAAGATTTGCAGGAGCATTCTGTGATCAATCCTTACATTCCGGAAACCATGAAAGTGAGCCGATTTGAACAAATCCATTCGTATTTATCGAAAGAAAAAGCCTGTATTTTAAAGCCAGCGTTCGGTGCTGGCGGCAGAGGAGTGATACTTCTGGAGCTTGGCAAGAAAAACATAACCGCCACCTACCATATCGGAAAGGATAAACAGACAAAATCCTTTTCCAACCAAGCTTCATTTAAAACTTGGTGCAAAAAAGTGCTTCAGCACCAATATTTGATGCAGCCTTATTTAAATATCCAAGATAAGGAGCAATACCCTTGTGATATCCGGCTATTTATGCAAAAAAATGAGGACGGTGAATGGCATACCATCGGAAAGGCAGTGAGACGCGGATACAAAAACGGGCTGCTGGCCAATTTATCAGGCGGATCGGATACGCTTACATTTGATACATGGTTTGAAAATATCCCGAAAAAACAGCAGGTAGTCTTACTGGATGACGTATTCTCGATTACCCAATCGGTTCCGTATTATCTTGATGAGCGATATGGGCCATTATTTGAACTCGGTCTGGATATATGCCTTGCGAAAGACGGTAGGATCTGGATCTTGGATATCAATTCTAAACCAGGCAGAAAATCAATACTTCATGTTTCCCCTGAGAAAAAAGAACATCTATATACTTGTCCTCTTAAGCGGTGCAAATATCTATTTTCGCTGCAAAATCAGAAAGGAGTCCTTCCGCGTGAATCGTAAACGGTTTTTGATCGGCATAGACAAAAACAGTGAAAATACTCTGTTTCTGCCCTCCGCAATGAAGCAAGACGGCCTTTTGTCTGCCTCATTCGGAACGAAGGTTGTCAGATGCCATGTTACTTTCAGACGAAATCTCGAACAGACAGTGCTCCTCTCTGAAAATCTGTTTCACGAACTGTTGATACCGCATCGCAGCCGGGCTGATATTCTCATTCATGATCATTCGGTGCACATTGGTCCGTTAATCGGCATCTTCACCGCGGGGTTTACCGCATCACTTGAGCGCCCTTTTAAGGACCGTTCTCTCTTTTTTTCTAAACTGCTCACTTTGCATGAACAAACAGGAAGCTATTGCTTCGTGTTCGGCGCGCACCAAATCAATTGGCAGGAAGGGACGATTGAAGCGCTTCTATACAGGGAAAATGGCTGGGAGAAACACATTGTCCCGCTGCCGAACGTCGTGTATGACCGTTTGCCGAATAGAAAAATCGAGAACTCAATTGTCTTGCAGAATACAAAAAACCGGCTGATCAATGAATATCAAATCCCATGGTTCAATAAAACATTTTTCAACAAATGGGATGTTCATCAATTGCTGGAAAAAGACCCGAGAACGGCTCCTTACTTACCGAAATCAATCCTTCATCCTACTGTTGAGCGGATTGAAGAGCTGAGTGATTCATTCGGCAAGGTTTATATAAAACCGGCGGACGGAGCACTCGGCACCGGGATTTATCAGCTCGCAAAAACGGAATCCGGTTTGACTGTGAAACATACGAATGATGCCAAATCTTTTTCTTCAATCGATTATCCCGATGCTTCCGCATTTCTGGATGAATTTCAAAAACAGCATGATCCCGCTGTCTTTCTCGTTCAGCAAGGGGTAAATTTGATTGAATTTCAGGGAAAACCAGCTGATTTCCGCGTTCATACGAATAAAAACAGTAAAGGCAAATGGACTGTGACCGCCATCGCAGTAAAAATCTCAGGAGAAAACAGCATTACAACACACCTATCCAATGGCGGAAAAGTGAAAACGCTGGCCGAAGTATACGATGATCCGGCGGAACGAATACATGTCATTAAAAAGCTTTCTGCGGCGGCATTGACCGCCAGCCAAGTGCTCCATGACCATATCGAAGGGTTCATCGGCGAGATCGGTTTTGATTTTGGCATTGACCAAAATGGTAAGGTATGGATGTTTGAAGCGAATTCACGTCCGGGCCGCAGTATTTTTTCTCATCCGAGTCTGCAATCTGTCGATTCTTTGACAAAACGAAGAAGCTTTGAATATGCTTCATATCTTTCGAAGATGGCCATTACTTCCCATGAATCGCTGTGGCCATCCTAATTTGCCCGCTTTATGCAAAAGCGGGCTTGAAGTTTATTCAACGCAAGGACAAGTTCATCATAAAGCCCCTTCAATGATGTTTTGCAACAATGATACAATGAATGTAATTCGTCCGTATCCATGTCAATTGATATCAAGTTCAAGGAGCGTGACCCCTGATGATTTCTCATTTCAGCTGGAAACCTTTGTTTCAAAAACAAAAACTGCCCGGATGGACAATTTCGTTTTACTATAAAGGCATGCATTACGAGGGCATCTATCATAAAAGCGGCGAGATTGAATGGGGAGATTTGTTTCCCGCCCGTGCTGATGAGCCTGCACTCAAAAACGAGATACATGAATTAATGCTTTTTCATATTTACGATTAGCTTAGCCTGAGCGGCTAAGTTTTTTTTATGCCTTCTCAAGATTTACCACTAAAATCCCCGCATGAGTTTCAGTCAAATCTAACATAATACGTAGTAACAAGCCGGCAAAGCATTGGGTTACGCCGAGACGGCAGTGACACCCGAGACGGGTCCACAGACTGGTGCAACTCCAGTTAACCCAACCATATCAAATAAAAAAGGAGATTTTACACATGGCAAACCAAAACTCTTCAAATCAATTACTAGTACCTGGCGCAGCTCAGGCTATCGACCAAATGAAACTTGAAATCGCTTCTGAATTCGGCGTTAACCTTGGAGCGGATACGACTTCACGCGCTAACGGTTCTGTCGGAGGAGAAATCACAAAACGTTTAGTATCTTTCGCTCAGCAGAACATGGGCGGCCGCGTACAATAACAATTCAATAAATGGCTGACAGAAGGCGCGGTTTCCGCGCCTTCTTTATATTTGTCACCCTTTTTTCCTACACCACATATCCTAGGAGAAAAGGGAGGGAATCAAGGTGCCATTCATCGCTATTGTGAATTGGGAGCTGGTGCAGTTCGTAAGTATATCCATGATTAATGAATATGTTTCCCATCGTTCTGTCTTTTTGTACAGGTATTCTTTCCCGCGCTGTTCAAACTGAGTACCTCCTTTTATAATGAGGGGCGAGGAGGTTTTTTCATGAAAATTGCCTTATTTGGCGCAGCCGGCCGTGTCGGACAAGCCTTTTTAAGATTGGCAGGCACCAATGAACAACTTGATATTTACGCTCTGATCAGATCATCGAATGATAAACTTGGCCTGCCGAAAGAACGGATCGTTATCGGGAATGCACGCTGCCGGGAAGATGTGAAAGAAGTCATGAAGGATGCTGAGATCGTCATCAGCTGTCTCGGTACAGATGGCGACGATACGTTGTCAGCTGCCATGACGCATATTCTTGCCATTATGCAGGAACAGCATATCAAACGGCTCATCACGATCGGCACCGCGGGCATTCTTAATTCACGATGTGAACCAGGAAAATACCGATTTGAAACAAATGAATCAAAACGAAAGCTGACCCGCGCTGCCAAGGAGCATGCAAAGGTATATGATATGCTTAGAGATTCATCCTTAGACTGGACCATGATCTGCCCCACATATCTCCCCGACGGAGAAGCAGCAGGTGAATACCGTGCAGAGCGCAACGTCTTGCCGGCGGAAGGCAAAAAGATCACTGTCGGCGACACTGCGGCTTTTCTGTATCACGAGCTTCTTACAGGAGACTATATCGGCTGCCGGGTAGGACTGGCTTATTAATGCGTACAAAAACCCAAAACATTGAATGTCTTGGGTTTTTGAAAGCTATGCAATGGAGTGCTTCTGTCCTTTTTGCAGCTCATACATTTGATAATATTGCCCTTTTAGCGCCATTAGTTCCTCATGATTCCCTTTCTCAACAATTTCTCCTTTTTCAAGCACTAAAATTTGATCCGCGTTTCTGATGGTTGAAAGCCGATGGGCAATGACAAATGTCGTGCGCCCTTGTTTCACTACATCCAGTGCCTTCTGGATCAAAGCCTCTGTCTCCGTATCAATATGCGCCGTTGCTTCATCCAAAATCAAAATGGCGGGATCGTACGCCAGAGCTCTCGCAAAGGAAATGAGCTGCCGCTCTCCTGAGGATAGCGTGCTGCCTTTTTCTATGACAGGTTCGCTGATGCCTTTCGGAAGCTTTTCAAGAAGCGACTCAGCCCCGACTTGCCGCAGTGCTTCTATGATGTCTTCTTCTGAAATTCTTTCATCCTCCAGACTGACGTTAGAACCGATTGTTCCTGAAAATAAGTACGGGTCCTGCAGCACAATCCCCATATGGGATCTAAGTTCCTGCCTTGACATGCTGTAAATGCTTCTCCCATCGATAAGCACATCCCCTTGTTGCGCATCATAAAAGCGGAAGAGGATATTCAAAATCGAGCTCTTGCCTGATCCGGTATGGCCGACAAGCGCTACCGTTTCGCCTTTTTGCGCTGTAAAGGAAATGTGTTTCAAAACATTTTCTCCTTCTTGATAAGCAAATGATACGTCTCTAAATTCAACCCGCCCCAGCGCGCGCTCCTTCGCCGGTTCACCCGCTTCTTCCGTTCCCTTTTCTTCAAGCAGTTCAAAAACACGCCCGGCGGACACCCGCGCCAGTTCCAGCTTAGAAAACTGATTGACGATACCTGTAATCGGCTGGAATAAGCGGTTTAAGTAATCCACAAACGCGTACAGCACACCGATGGAAACAATTCCTGCCGCGTTTAGGCTTGCGCCGCCAAAATGCCAGATCAGACAGACAAACGCAAGGTTGCGGATCACATTCACAAGGTTGTGTGACATTAAGGAGTTTAAATTCAGCATCCTGTTCTGATAGTAATAATGAGATTCATTTAATTCCTCGAACTCTCTCATTGTTTCTTTTTGATGGCGAAAAGCTTGGATGATCGGCATGCCTTGAATGGACTCATTCATTTTTGCATTAATATCACTATTGAGCGAACGGATTTGATGATTGTAATAGGAAGCGTATTTCCGGTAGATGATCGACCACAGCCAGATGATCGGCACAATCGCCAAGCATAAAAACGCGAGCTTTACATCCAGCAGGAACAACGCCGTAAATATCCCGATCATATATATACCGCTTGTCACAAACGTTGACAGCACTGTTACATATAAATCTCTGATTGCCTCGGTATCATTTGTAATTCTTGCGACTACTTTGCCCGCGGGAAGATTATCAAAATAGCGAATCGGCAGTCTCTGAATGCGGGAAAACACATCCTGTCTCATCTTTTGAATAATACGGTTGGCACTCATCTGCAATAAATAATGCTGCCCATATTGGAAAAATACCGAGAAGACAAGCAAACCGGCATACAGAAAAATAAGAAACGTCATCCCCTTCATTTCCGGCTTATAGAACTGAAAAATCTCCTGCTTTGTCAGCTTTTCAGCAGGATACGCGTTGCTTTCGTTCCCATTAGTGATCGTCAGCTTTCCGTCAGAAACGGTTCTGTTCCCGTCAAAGCTGACAGCCTGATCAACGAAATAAAACGCCATTCCCACTTGATAAATATGCGCTTCTTTCTCTTTAGCAGCCGCTCCCTGCATCCGGTCCTCCCTGACATAGAAGGTGCCGTCAAATTCAACTGCATTTTTATCTTTTTCCGAGACCTCATACCATGTTTTTTCAATGCTGAGGATGTGGTCGTCAATCATTTTTTTGCCGATAAACGGTCCGGTCAGCTCTGCCCCGACTGCAATCGCAAGCAACAGGACGGCAATAATCAGCAATTTTTTATATAGGAGTGCGTATCTCCATAATGTTATTCCCGTGTTCATGCCCCCGCTCCTCCTTCATCTGCAGTGAACAGCTGCTGCCTTTCGTATTGTTCCCGATACCATCCGTTATTGGCCATCAGCTCTTGATGTGTGCCTCTCTCAGAAATCACGCCGTCGTCCATCACAAGGATGAGGTCGGCATGCTCCACAGCTGATAAACGATGCGTCAGAATAAATGTCGTTTTCTCTTGGCGGTTTTTCCTGATATTACTGATAATAGCCGCCTCCGTTTTAGCATCTACAGCGGATAGAGAATCATCCAGGATTAAAATCTCCGGATTCGCCATCAGCGCCCTCGCGATTGAAATTCTTTGTTTTTGCCCTCCAGAGAGTGCGACGCCTTTTTCACCCACCATTGTCTCCAGACCGGCCGGAAGCATTTGCAAGTCTCTTTCAAAATGAGCTTCTGAAACAGCCTTCTTTACCTCAGCATCACTTGCGTCAAGCTTTCCGTACAAGATGTTTTCTTTTACAGACCGGGAAAACAGCAAATGATCCTGCGGCACATATCCAATCCATCCGCGGAGCCGGTCAAGAGGAATCTGCTCAATCGGCACACCTGAACATGTGATGCTCCCTTCACCGGCTGGATACTGGCGCAAAAGCTGCTTAATGATCGTCGTTTTACCGCTCCCTGTTTTACCGGCAATCCCGACAGTCTGCCCTTTTCGCACGGCAAAAGAAATATCTTGAATATTCACATTTGCTGAGCTTGGATATGTAAAGCTGACATGGCTGAAAACGATATCTCCAGGCTCTTTTAAATCAGACGGCCGCTTCGGATCTGTCACGTCCGGTTCATAAGAAAGGGTTTCATTTACCCGATCTAAGGACGCGTTGCCGCGCTGCATCACATTAATTAATTCACCGATCGCAAACATCGGCCAAATCATCATGCCCAAATAGACATTAAAGGAAACAAGCTCGCCAAGCGTCAGCTCATTACGGAAAACAAGAAACGCTCCATACCCCAGCCCAATCAGATAGCTGGCGCCGACAAGCAGCTTAACAGTCGGCTCAAACAGAGAATCGATAAAGGCTACCTTCATATTCTTCCGGTACACATCGGCCGTCATTTCATTAAAACGGCGTTCATCATTCGTTTCCTGCACATAAGCGCGAATCACTCTCACACCCGAGACCGATTCGAGCACTCTGTCATTCAGCGCTCCGAAAGAATTTTGTGCCTCTGTAAACCTTTCATGAATTTTACTTCCGTATATGCTGATCGCAACAGCCATAATGGGAAGCGGTATTATGGCTGCAAGCGTCAGCTTCCAGCTGATCAAAAACCCCATCGTCAAAAAGATCGTCATCATAAACATTGTGGAATCGACTAATGTCAAAATGCCAAAACCAGTCGTTAAACTGACAGCCTGGAGATCATTTGTCCCCCGCGCCATTAAATCTCCTGTTCTGTATTTTTCATAAAACGGGGGCGCCATTTTCAGCAAATGGCCCATCAGCTTAGAGCGGAGAATTTTTTCCATCACATTCGCTCCGCCGAACAGCTGGTGCATCCAAAAATAAGACATGATATACACCACCGCCGTCAAACCTAAAAATACACTGACATAAAACAGCAGCCCGCCTGAGGTAAACTCCCCCGATTTCATATCATCAATGGCGTTCCCCAACAATTTAGGCGGAAACATTTCAAGTACATTTACACATAATAAAAGCACAATCGCAATGGTATAGCGCAGCCAGTAGGCTTTAAAAAACCAGCCCAGCTTTTTCAATACTGAAAACATCCATCCCCATCTCCTTATCTCGTCAGCCGCCTTCTATTTTTTCCTTGCAGCTCTTTTCGTTCAGGTTGTCATAACCAATCCTTGCCTCTGTATTTGTCTTCACATCCGATACACCTGTCTTTCTTAAGATTTGTATATAAAAAAGGCACGAAGCGTCAGCTCCATGCCTTTTGTTATCGATTATGATGTACAGAGCGCTTTTCGGCGCGCGGATTAACCCAAATCAAAAAAACAGAATAAGGGTTTGCCGCGCCAATATGAAACTGTTCTGTAAGACATATCATTCCTTGGCATAGCAAACCCTCCATTCATTCTGATTTTTCATTCTTTTTTCATAATATAAATAAAACCTTTTTTTGTCAATCATTACTTGAACAGAGAAAAGATTAAATAGATATGATGTCGGGTATTGTATTGTACGACGTTTTTTGAAAGGGTGTGAATGATGTTTCATGCTGACCGTATCATTGTCGCGTTTGACGGAAGTGAAAACAGTAAGAAAGCGCTTCAGACAGCCATTGATCTTGCGAAAACGGTAAATGCAGCCATTACAGTCGCCCATTCACATGATATGAAAGACAATCAGACCATCATCGACCCGCCGAGACCCGCAGCAGGGGCAAGCTATATTGGCGGAGGCATGACAAGTGTTCCTGACCCGCTGATATCAGATGTTGCGCCACCGGAGCCAATGATTTATGAAGACCGTACGGAAGAAGTCATCGCCGAAGCCAGAATGATGCTGAATAATCAGCAGACAGAGGGAGATATCGATATATTGGAAGGTGACCCGGCTGAATCAATTATCGAGCATGCCAACCGGGTTTCAGCCGATCTGATTGTAACCGGAAGCAGAGACCAAAACAGACTGAAGAAACTTTTGTTTGGAAGTGTAAGTGAAAAGCTTTCGGCGAAATCAGATATACCGGTTCTGATCGTAAAGTGAGCACGCCACGTGCTCGCTTTTTTATATTCATAATTGTGAAAAAACATAGATTTTCGTTTTTTTCTGTTATAATGCTTTCGTGCCCAAAAGCACAAAAGCATTAAAGATATATATGGGGTGTTATTTTGGATTCTCAAAAAAAGCTGACGTTTCCGTTAGCCGTCGGTTTATTTATATTCATGTTAGGAGTCATTATCTCCTGCTTATTTTTTCTTCATACAGAACCGCATATCCCGCTGTTCCTATGTGTTGTCCTGCTTTCAGCAGCCGGTTTTTGGTACGGTTTTTCCTGGAACAGCCTTGAAAAAGGAATTGTAAACGGGATTAAAAACGGTGTACAGCCGATCATTGTTCTGGCACTGATCGGTATCTTAATCGGCGCTTGGATGTACAGCGGCGCCATACCGTCCGTTACAGTTTATGCTTTGTCCTTTATTGAACCAAGCCATCTTCTGTTGACTGCTTTGTTTTCCTGCATGATCATCAGCACGCTAGTCGGCTCAAGCCTGACAACTGTAAGCACAATTGGCGTGGCACTGATCGGCGTGGCGAGCGCGGCAGGCGTTCCGCTCGAATGGACGGCGGGGGCAGTCATTTGCGGAGCCTGCTTTGGTGATAAAATGTCACCGATGTCGGATACAACAAATTTCGCTGCGGGTATAGGCGAAATATCTATCTTTGAACACATTCGCCACATGATGGGCACAACTATTCCCGCCTTGCTGATCACCGTTGTCCTTTTTTACTTTCTTGGTTTATCAGTCTCAGCAGACGCTGCTTCAACAGATGATATTGCGCACGTTATTGCCGGAATAAAAGGTGCAGCAAACGTCACACCGTGGGCGCTTCTTTCTCCGCTCTTAGTTGTTTTGCTGGCGATGAAGCGCGTGTCCGTTATTCCCGTTCTGACTGCCGGTATTATTTCCTCGGGAATTTTGACTGCCATTTTCGTTCCCGACAGCAGCATTCAGGCTTTTATGTCAGTCCTGCAAAATGGCACCATGTTCGAAACTGACAATGAGGCTGCCGCTAAAATCATCAACAGAGGCGGACTGCAATCCATGATGGGCTCAGTTTCTCTTATTATGATCGCCTTTGCACTCGGCGGTTTAATGGAGAAAATCGGCCTGATCTCCGCACTATTGGAGGGTGTGATGAAAGGAATCCGTTCAAAGGGCAGTCTCATTGCAGCAACTGTCTGCTCCAGTATCGGTGTCAATCTTGCAACAGGCGAACAGTATTTATCTATATTAATACCGGGACAGTCATATAAATCCTTATATGACAAACAAAACATTCAGCGGAAGTTTTTATCAAGATCATTAGAGGACGGCGGAACATTGATTAATCCATTGATCCCTTGGGGAGTCAGCGGGGCTTTTATGGCAACCGCGCTTGGTGTTCCCGTCATTGACTATATCCCATTTACGTTCTTCCTCTATATATCGCCGATCATCTCGATTTTAGTTGGATTTGTAAAAAAATAAAAAGAGCGCCGCTTGCAAAGCGGGCTCTTTTTTAACATTAAAATGATACGCGGGCTGCCTGTTGAATGCTTTCTTGAAAAGCCGCCTGCAGCTGTTTTGTCACCGGTCCGGGCACTCCGCTTCCGACTGATTTTCCATCAAGCGTCACAACCGGAACAATCTCTGCCGTCGTAGAAGAAATAAAGATTTCCTCCGCCTGTCTCAGCTCTTCTTCAGTAACGGGCTTTTCATCAAGCTCTATGCCGTTCTTTACGATGAGATCCAAAATCTTCATTCGTGTAATCCCATTGAGAATCATTCGGTTAGCCGGATGCGTCCGCACCGTACCGTTTAAAACAGCATAAACATTAGAAGCTGTACCTTCTGTAACAATTCCGTCTCTTATTAAAATGCCTTCAAATGCTCCCGCTTCATAGGCTTTCTGCTTTGCCATCACATTATACAGTAAATTCAGACTTTTGATATCGCATCTCAGCCAGCGAAGATCCTCATCCGTGATGGCTGAAACGCCGTAGGTCTGCTCCTGTTCCGGCTTTTTAACAGAAAATGTATAGGCCGTCGTCTGCGGCTCAAGGCCCGCTTCATATTGGTGTTTTCGCGGAGCAACCCCTCTGGTGGTTTGAATGTAAACCGCTCCGTCGCTGACCGCATTTTCCTGCACAAGCTTTTGCAGGTCCCACTCTAAATCTTCTAAACTGAACGGCAGTGAAATTCCGATCTCAGCCGCGCTTCTGAATAAACGCTCCGCATGCTCGCGCAAGCCGAATAATACCCCTTTATACACCCTGATAACCTCATAGATTCCGTCTCCAAACTGATAACCGCGATCTTCCACATCAACGGATGCCTCGTTCCGCTCCACCAGTTGGCCATTGACTAAAATCTTCATATAAGCCCTCCCTTTTTCGTATTTATCCAGATGTCTAATCAAGCTGTCATTGTCACTCATTCTACCATATCAAACCAGCTGAAAAACAGAAAGATCAAGAACTCAATAGCTGGGAAGGAGATTATTTTTTCCTTAAAATCTGACATTTCGACATTTTTTCTATGTTCTTTCCAGTTTTATTCCTGTATACTTGACTCGTAATACATAGGTTGTAAACAATGGCACCTTCAGAGCTGCCAATACAGCGGTATGTAGAGATTTTATGCCACTGGAGAGATTGATATGCGACAAACGAGAGGAGACGCTTCTCCTTCTGCAGTTTCGCTTGCTTTTAAATTTGCAAGTTTAGCAGTTTTATGTGTGCTGCTTTTGCTTATGGTGATTTTAGGTTATTCCAACAGCTCCTCGAAAGCAAAGGAGATCACTGTCACAACAAACAGCCAGCTTCGTGATGAAAAGGAAAGCTTGAAGCTGAAAGACGACTCCCCAGGCCTGCTGATAAAACATTTGCAGACCGAGCAGAATATGGGAGACAAAACGGTTTATTTAACCTTCGATGATGGCCCGTCAGCCTCTACCAACCGCTTGCTGGACGTACTGAAAAGCGCTGATGTAAAGGCGACATTTTTTATGCTGTCACCGCGAATGAACGAATTCAAACACGCGGTTAAAAGGGCCGGAAATGAAGGGCATGCACTCGGTTTACACGGGGTCACGCATAATAACAAATTGTTTTATCAAACGCCGACATCACCGCTAAAAGAAATGCAGCAGGCGCGTGACACGCTGGAAAGCATTACAGGCTATCGTACTGATCTCGTCAGAACGCCCTACGGCAGCAAGCCGTCTCTTACAGATTCACAAATTCGCAATCTAGAAAAAGACGGTTTTGTGTACTGGGATTGGACGATTGACAGCATGGACTGGAAATACCGCAATTCAAAATACGTAGCGGAAGTACTGCAGCAGCTTGACAATATGGAACACAGCCATTCAAATCGGCCGTATGTGATTCTCATGCACGATCTTCCTGCTACAGTAAACGCACTGCCGGTGCTAATCCATAAACTGAAAGAAAAAGGCTATTCCTTCGGTGTGTTAAAGGATACAATGGTTCCGGTTCATGAATAAAAAAGTGAGGCGCTTATCTGCGGCCTCACTTTTTTATGCCCAAGCTCCGGGCAAACTCTCCGATTTTTTGATGGATGACGAAATCAAACAAACTGTCGCAGTACGTCGGCTCCAGGTTAATAATGGCTTTTTTAATGCCTGGAATCCGGCTTGCATCCTCAGGCACAAATCTGGCGGGAGCAACTTCAAGAGACGTGCCGATCACCAATAATAGGTCGGCTTTATCCAGCTTTTCATAAAGCGTGTCAAAGTGCAAAACGGCATCGCCAAACAGAACGACATCGGTTTTTAATACCGTTCCGCACGCCTCACCGTCATTTCCGACCGCTGTACACTCCGGCACATCATGCTTCAGCAAATGAGGGAGATCATATCGGGCGCCGCATGAGAGACAGCTTGCTGTTTGGATAGAGCCATGCAGCTCGTATACATGTCTGCTTCCGGCTTTTCTATGAAGGCCGTCAATGTTTTGTGTGAATATATCCACCTGCTTCCCTTGTTTCTCCAGTTCTGCCAAAAGCAAATGCCCTTCATTCGGTTCATAGCTCCCGCTCATTTTCATTTGAAACAATTCTTTGAACTTAGGCCAAAACAGACGCGGATAGCTTAAAAAATAATCAAGGCTCATCGCCTCCATCCTTGAGGCATCCTCAGTCCAGATGCCGCCGGCTGAGCGAAAATCGGGTATGCCTGATTCTGTGCTCATTCCCGCTCCGGTCAGCACGACAATTCGCTGCGCTTCATTCAGCATGTTTCTGAATGCTTCCAATTCAACACCACCGCCTTACATTCTTTTTTCTTATTTTACCATGAAAAAGACCCCGCCTCTTTGAGACGAAGTCTTTCTTTTTTAAGCCCGTTCCTTTTCCCCTTTATTGAGATTTACTTGAAACGGATCGTGCTGGTGCTTCTGGTTGACATACACCATTTGTCCGGGATAAGCAAATTCAACCCCTTCAGCGCCGAGGATTTCAATAATTTTGTAGTTGATATCCTCTCTGACATGAAGGTTCTCCGCCCAAACCGTTGTTTTTGTATAGAAGTTGAAAAATAAATTGTAATAGCTGTCAGCAAACGTATCGAAATTGACCATGATTGTATCATTATCCACGCCTTCATGTTCAAGCAGCATCTTTCTGAGCGAACGAATGCAGCGTTCCAAATTCTCAATCGGCGTTGCGTAGGATACATGAATGGAAAATGTAATCTGGCGCTTGGTCATTCTCGTCCAGTTCGTGATGGCTTCCATCGACAGCGTGGAATTCGGCACCGTTACAAGCGCACCCTGCGCTGTTCTGAATCTTGTGCTTCTGAAGGTAATATCCTCCACTGATCCGGTCACTGTCGCCGTCTCCACCCAATCACCGATCGTAAACGGCTTTTCAGTGATAATGATGATTCCGCCAAAGAAGTTGCTGATCGTGTCTTTCGCTGCTAGCGCAAAAGCCAACCCGCCAAGCCCAAGGCCCGCCACAAACCCATTGACGTCATAATTGAATTCCTGCGCGATCACACTCACACTGAGCGCTATAATGACAAAACGGAGCAGCTTAGACAAAAACGGCGCCAGAATATCATCCATATCCAGTTCGAAGCGCTGATTCACTTTATGAAAAATAAAAGATGATGTAGCGGTCAAATTACAAAGCCCCCAGCACAACAGCGCCACAATCAGCGAGCGGTATATTTTACTGATCAGCGGCATCTGTGCATCTAAAAACGGTGAATAGCGAATCGCTAAAAACAGCCCTAAGGCAACAAAAAACCATCTGGCAGGCTTATCGAATGCCACAACCACCTGTTTAAAAATTTCGGTTTTCGGTTTGTTTGTTATATTAAAAAGCAAATTAAAGAAATATCTTGTAAACAGTTTTCTTAGTATAAGAAACAACAGCAAAATTGCCAAACTGATGCCGGTTTGTATAATTTTATCTAGCGTGAAATATTGCTGCAGATGATCTAGCATGGCAGTCTCCCCTCTATCCCAATCGAATGTTATTATACTAAAACATTCGGCAGAATGCTTCTCTAAATGTCTTTATAAAACACAAAACCCCGGCGGAGCGCCGGGGCAATTTCTCATTTTAACCATTCAGCCAGATTCAATAGGGACAGTCACTTACTTTTTTTCGTTTGTGTCTGATCAAGGAGAGTTGCTTTTTGCATTTCAACATCTGTTTCGGCTTTAATTCTTTCCTCCACTCTGATTCTCCCTTTTCCCATGATCTCGCCTCCTTTTTTGCTATTATAAAGTAACAGAATATTTTGTGAACATGTCGAAAGCACTATTTTTCTGCCGAAATATGCTCGGATACGGTGAGTGGTTCTTGTTTCAGTTATACGTTGTTTTCAGCCTGGACTATTCAAATATGACAGAAAAAAATTCACAAGTTGGTATCGCGGTGCATATATGGATTTGATACAATAACAGAAATGTCCATATGAGGAGCTGACAAGCTTGTACACCATTGCCCACCGCGGAGCATCCGGCTACGCTCCCGAAAATACAATTGCTGCATTTGATCTCGCGGCAGAAATGAATGCAGATATGATTGAGCTGGATGTCCAGCTTACAAAAGACAGGCAGATTGTCGTTATACACGATGACAGAGTGGACCGGACAACAAACGGTTCAGGCTTTGTTAAAGATTTTACGCTGAAGGAACTGCAGGCACTCGATGCAGGAAGCTGGTACGGCCCCGCTTTTCAAGGAGAAAAAATCCCGACTCTGGAGGACGTGCTCAAGCGCTACCATAAAAAAACCGGGCTTTTAATTGAACTAAAAGGCCATCCTTCGCAAATCGGAATTGAAGAAGAAGTGGGACAGCTGTTAGGACAATTTTCTTTTTCTATTAACAATATTGTTCAATCCTTTGGGTTCCGCTCCATCCAAAGGTTCCGCGAACTTTATCCATCAATTCCGACAGCCGTTATTACAAGGCCGAATTTTGGTATGCTGTCCAGAAATCAGCTGAAAGCCTGCAAATCTTTCGCAAATTATGTCAACATCAAATACACACGTCTCAATCGTCTCATGATCGCTTCCGCCCATAAAAACGGATTAAAAGTGTTTGCATGGACAGTAAAGCATCAGAAAACAGCAGCCAAACTGCAAGCCATGGGCGTGGACGGTATTGTCACAGACTACCCGGACTACGTATTAAAGGATGGAAAACATGAATAGATATAGTGCAGTTTTTATCGGAGGCGCCCTTGGCGCTTGTCTCCGATACGGATTGAACATCGGCATAAACAATGACATATTTCCGGCTGCAACTTGGCTGGAGAACGCGGCAGGCAGCCTTCTACTAGGCGTTCTGACCGGTTTTTTTATGATTAGGGCGAAACAGCCTTTGCTATCGGCTTTTTTAGGCACCGGTTTTTGCGGAGGCTTTACAACCATGTCAACATTTTCTAAAGAAGCGGTCATGCTGTTGCAATCCCATTCGTCATTAGCTGTTTTGTATATGGCGTCCTCATTCATATCCGGAATCGCGCTTGCCCTCTTTGGCGTTTTGGCAGGACGGCGAGTAGCCCGATCTCAAATAGGAAAGGGGCGGAAGCAATGATGACACTAGCTGGTATTTTCGCAGCGGGAGGACTCGGTGCTGTGCTGCGTTTTTGGCTCGGCAATGTCATAACATCTAAAACCGAAAGCCTTCGTTTTCCAGTCGGCATTTTGACCGTTAATATACTGGGTGCCCTCGGTCTTGGTCTTTTTACAGGGCTTCACGTGACAAATTCATCTGCAGCACTCATCATCGGCACCGGCTTTTTTGGCGCCTTTACCACTTTTTCCACTTTCAGCGTTGAAAGTGTTCAGCTCTTGCTGGCCAAGCGTGTAAAGGAAAGCATCCTATACATCGGCTTCACGCTTTGCGGGTCCCTCTTGGCGTTTTGGTGCGGCTGGACGCTGCTGACATAAAAAAAACCTTGAGCTTATTTCTCGCTCAAGGTTGCACTGTTCAGCATGACCGGCTCGGGCAGCGGCAGCGTATGGTGGGCTGTAACCCCGGTTGTCTTGCTGATTTCTTCTTTTATATCTATTTGCTTAATCAGACGGCCATCCATTTTCAGCACCTTTATTGTGTATGATCCGATGCGAATGGATTCACCAGCCTCAATATCAATGTTTTCTTTCAATATCAGCCCGCCGATAGTGTCCACGTCTTCTTGAATCGATGCGCCAAGAAGGCTGTTCACCTGATCCATGCGAACCTTTCCATCCATAACATAATGGCGGTCGCCAAGCTTTTGGATCAGCGGCTGTTCGTCTTCATCAAATTCATCTCTGATCTCGCCGACAATTTCTTCAAGAATGTCCTCTGTCGTGACAAGTCCCGAGGTTCCGCCGTATTCATCCGACAAAATCGCCATATGAATGCGTTCACGTTGCATTTTAATCAGCAGATCATGAACCGGAATTGTTTCAATGACTTCGATCACTGGCCGCACATACGGATGGATCGTCATTTTCATTCTTTCCTCTTCTGTCATAAACAGCAAATCAGAAAACAAATGCTTCGTATTGACCAAGCCGATTACACTGTCTTTGTCCCCATCTGTGACAGGCCAGCGGGTGTATTTTTCTTTCAGCATAACCTCCAGCATCTCGGCCATCGTCATATCTGTTGATACAGCGGCCATTTCCTTCCGCGGTATCATAATTTCTTTGGCAATGCGGTTATCAAATTCAAAAATCTTATTCACATATTTATATTCAGACGGATTAATCTCTCCGTTTTTTAAACTCTCAGACAACAGCATTCTGAGTTCTTCTTCAGAATGAGAACCCTCATGTTCTGACGCCGGCTTTAAACCAAACATGCCGCATAAAAGCCGCGCCGATCCATTCAGGATCCAAATAAACGGAAACAGGAGCAAATAGAATAGTCGCAGCGGACCCGCTATCAGCAAGGTTAGCTGTTCAGCCTTTTGAATCGCGACTGTTTTCGGAGCCAGTTCACCTACAACAACATGCAAAAATGTAATCAAACCGTACGCGACCGCAAAAGAGACTGCATGAGAAACCGATTCCGGCAGGCCGAGCGGTTCAAACAATGGGTGCAGCAGCCGTTCAAATGCCGGCTCCCCCAGCACGCCGAGTCCAATTGATGTCAATGTAATGCCCAGCTGGGATGCAGATAAATATTCATCCAAATCTGTAATGACACGCTTTGCGAGTATCGCCCGTTTGTTTCCTTCTGTTATAAGCTGATCAATTTTGGATCTCCTTACTCTAACAATCGCAAACTCACTTGCGACGAAAAATGCGGTTAAAGCAATGAGCACACCAATTAAAATCAGACTGTCAATATCGTCCATTTAACCTTATCCCCTCATTAAAGGATAAGGAGTCACCTCCTGATATAATCATTTTTCCTTAACATTGAGGTACGCGGTGTATTGTTGCCTAAGCAGAGGGCCCCATCATACCACCTCCAAGTCAAAGTTTGATTATAAATTGTATATTTTATTGTAACACAACTCATTCCAAAAATGATTTTTAATTTTTAGACTTTTATCACGGGACAAACTATTGATTTATCTGGCCAGCAGGTTCTCGATATCCGTGTATAACCTTTCAATCTCTGACTCTGCACCTGTTAAGATGCTAAAACTATTGACTAGACGCTGTTTACTGAAGTATCAGACATTGATCTGTTTTTCAAGCTGAAGCTCGTATACTGATTCAGAGGCGTGCATAGGATGAAGCTCGTTTAAAATGGAACAATTGGTGACTGTTAGATCATTTGAATGCTTAAAAGATGCGTCTGTCACGCAGCGCAGGCAAGGGCCAGTAATTGGCTTATCCAGTTTGCGTTATATTTTGCCGGCTCTGCTGTTATGATTGAATTTGGCGGTTTATCTAAGGGAGAGATAAAATCAGGAATTGAAAAACGGGGCAAAGCTTGGGGCATACGTCAAATAAAAAAGATAACAGCCTCAACTAGCTGTTATCTTTTTGTCTGAGGTGGCCTATGAAAAATCTTTATATAAGGCAATAAAGATGTCGCGTGATTTTTTGATCTGCTCCAGCGGCACACTGAAGGATAAACGGAAGTGCCCTTTCATCCCAAAACCGCTGCTCGGTACAATTAACAATTTATACTTTTGCGCTGCATGCACACAAAATGCGACTTCATCTTCAATTGGCGACTTCGGAAAAACGAAGAAACCGCCTTTTGGCATTTCAAATTCAAAACCGGCTTCCTTTAAAATATCAACCATGAGATCCCTGCGCTCTTTATAAGCGCTTGCGTCTATTCTTAAATCATCCATTCTCGCGACAGCCCGCTGCATCATGACAGGCGCATTTACAAATCCAAGCGTTCGATTGCAGTACACAAAAGCGTTTATCAAAAGGCCGGCATCCGGCATGCTGCTGTCTAAGCCGATATAACCAAGCCGCTCCCCTGCTATGCCGAGGTCTTTACTGAATGAGCTCGCCAAAATGACACGGTGATACGATTGAAACGGATTTGCCAGTTCTTCATCATAAATCAGCTGACTGTACGGTTCATCAAACAGCACATAGATGGTTTGGCCGTTTGTCTCTTCGATCTCTTTTAACAGAGCGCCTAGATCATCTATATTTTTCTGGCTGAGTACGGTTCCCGTCGGATTATGCGGTGTATTCAGAATGAGACCTTTCGTCTGTGGGGTAATCGCCTGCCTGACCGCTTCAATGTCAATCTCGAACCGGGCTGTCAGCGGGCAGCTGACAGCCTTCCCGCCACAGTTCTCAATATACAATTTATATTCTGCAAAATAAGGAGCGAGAATCATGACCTCTTCTCCCGGATTTAATATACTTTTTAACGCCACATTCAATGCGCCGCCCGCACCTACTGTCATGACAACACGCTCAGCTGAAAACTCGGCAGCAAAGCGGCCTGCCAGAAATTGCGCGACTTTTTCTCTAGCTTCAGGAAGGCCCTGATTTTGTATGTATCCGTGGTTTCCTTTTTCAGCTTCTTCTATTAATGCTCTCGTAAAGGCTTCAGGCGGTTCAACGACCGGGTTGCCGATTGAAAAATCAAACACCTGGTCATTCCCGAACTCTTTCTTCAGTCTCGCTCCTTCATCGAACAGCTTTCGAATCCACGATCCTTTATTTAGGTTCTCTTCAATTTCCCGCGATAAACCAGCCAATCTCATCTGTCCCTTCTGCACATATAAATTGAAAATTCTATCTATCTATGTTACTTCAATCTGAATTCGGATGCCACAAATTCCATATCCGGCATCTCAAAAAAACAATAAACTTGTGTAAGGCACCCTTCATATATTAAACTATTCTCATAACTATAACGTGATGGTTGGGAGGGATTTAGATGGGGCTGAGACTTATCGTATCAGTGAACTAGCGGCACTTGCCGGAGTAACGAAACGAACAGTTGATTATTATACGAATCTTGGTCTGCTGACGCCGGCCAGATCCTGTTCAAATTATCGTTACTACGATGAAAACGCACTTAAACGACTCATATTTATTGTAGATTGCAAGCAGCAGCGATTGGCCCTGTCCGATATTAAAGATCGACTGGAGAACCAGTTTCCCTCTTCAGCCATAGATCATGATGAAATTGGAAATCTGGCATCTGAAATTGATTATATGAATCAAAACATCTCCGGAATCTTGCATCGGTTTGAACGGCTGGAGCCTGAGGATCGTGACAAGCTGAAAAGCAAACTTACACCCGAAAAGCTCGCCGTGTTCCAATCATTTATGCTGCTGTTAAGTTAAAACCATTTTACTAACAGGAGGTGTTACCTTCATTCTCATTGTAGAGTGAAGGTTCTAATTGGACATAGTGAATTTGATTTTAGTCGCTGTTTTAATCGCGCTGACGGCGTTTTTCGTAGCATCTGAGTTTGCCATTATCAGGATCAGAGGCTCACGGATTGATCAGTTGATCGCGGAAGGAAATAAATCAGCCATTGCCGCAAAAAAAGTGACCACGCACCTTGATGAATATTTATCAGCGTGTCAGCTGGGAATTACATTGACTTCGATTGGATTAGGGGTTTTAGGCGAATCGACGATTGAAAGGCTTCTCCACCCGCTTTTCGAACAGATGAACATGCCAGGTTCACTGTCTCACGTCATCTCATTCATTTTTGCCTACGCCATCATTACTTTCCTGCACGTCGTTGTGGGAGAATTGGCGCCTAAGACGGTCGCAATTCAGAAAGCTGAAGCAGTGTCCATGCTGTTTGCCAAACCGCTGATTTGGTTCTACCGCATTATGTTCCCATTTATTTGGGTGCTAAACAACTCAGCACGATTATTGACGAAAGCTTTCGGCTTGGAGACCGTTTCTGAAAATGAACTGGCTCACTCCGAAGAAGAATTGCGGATTATCTTATCCGAAAGCTATAAAAGCGGAGAAATCAATCAATCAGAATTTAAATACGTGAATAAGATATTTGAATTTGACGATAGGCTCGCGAAAGAAATTATGATCCCGCGGACCGAGATTGTCAGCCTTCCGCACGATATTAAGATTTCTGAAATGATGGAAATCATTCAAATTGAAAAATATACCCGCTACCCAGTAGAAGAGGGCGATAAAGATAATATTATCGGGGTTATTAATATTAAAGAAGTTCTGACCGCCTGCATCAGCGGCGAGGTTTCTGTTGATTCCACCATCTCTCAATTCGTGAATCCGATCATTCATGTGATTGAATCTGCGCCGATCCATGATTTGCTTGTCAAAATGCAAAAAGAAAGAGTCCACATGGCAATCCTGTCAGATGAATACGGGGGAACTGCCGGACTGGTGACGGTAGAGGACATTATTGAAGAAATCGTTGGCGAAATCCGCGATGAGTTTGATATTGATGAAATCAGCGAAATCCGCAAAATCGGCGAAGGCCATTACATGCTGGACGGTAAAGTCTTGATCGACCAAGTGAACGACCTGCTCGGCATTCATTTAGAGAATGAAGAAGTCGATACGATCGGCGGCTGGTTCCTTACTCAGAAATACGATGTTGAAAAGAACGATTCAATTATCGAAGAAGGCTGTGAATTTATTATTAATGAAATTGACGGCCACCACGTCGCTTATATTGAAGTAAAAAAGCTCGCATCAGAAGAGCTGATAGAAGTTGGAGAGTCGAAAGAAGCATAATTTGAAAAAGACACCCTTTATCGGGGTGTCTTTTTTTATTCTGGTTCGTTTTTGACGTGATCATACCTCTTTTCTGAAAACTGCTGCTAATAAATCGGTCATCCGCGGGAACTCTAAAAAAGTGCAACTGCGAGAAAAACGAACATCTCTCTGCATTATTATCGAAAAGGAGCGAAAACATGAAAGTTGTCGTAACTGGAGCAGCAGGTAAAATCGGACGCTGGGCTGTAAGAACAATATTAGAGGCCGGCCATGATGTGACAGCATCAGACAGAGTATTAAAAGAAGAATCCGCATCGAAAAAATTTATTCAAGCTGATTTACGGGATTACGGTCAGGTATGTCAGCTAATTATGGGCTGTGACGCTGTGATTCACCTTGGGAATATCCCTACAGATGTCAGGAATACATCACAGGCGATATTTGAAAATAATATGCTTGTTAATTTTAATATCCTGGAAGCCTGTAAAGATTTTAAAATCCGTAAGCTTGTGTGGGCTTCAAGTGAAACGGTGCTGGGATATCCATTTGTGCCGGACGAGCTCAGTTACCTTCCCGTAGACGAGGAGCATCCAACGATCGTAAAGTCTTCTTACGCGATGGCAAAACGGCTGACCGAAATTCTCTCAGATATGTATTCAAAGCTGATCAATACACAAATTGTCACTCTCCGCTTTGCGAATATATATGAGCCTGATGAGTACGAAAAAATCCCAGGCATGCACTGGAACGAGCAGCAAAAGGATATTCAAAAGAAAAACGCATGGGCGTATTGTGATGTCAGGGATGCCGCACATGCTTGCCTTCTAGCACTCGAAAAAAACAATCTCGGAAATGACGTCTTCCATATTACTGCACCCGATACCATTATGAAGGAATCGAGTGAAGACTTAGTAAAACGATTTTTCCCCGATGTATCTTTAAAGAGAGATATAAAAGGATTTGAAACGCTGATGGCAATCGATAAAGCCAAAAAGGTCCTTGGCTATGAACCGCGTTATACATGGCGTTCTGTATTAAATAATGACGGCTCTCTTAAAGCACTGCCAGAGGATCAGCTATCATTATCAAAAATATAAACACCACAAAAAAGCAGCAGGCGATCACCGGACTCCTGCTGCTTTTTTTATATCATAATCATCTAAATTGATATCCAAATCCATTTTGAGGGCCATCTTCGCCAACTGCTCCCCCATATAGGGGCCCATTGTTAAACCAGACGATCCAAGACCGTTTGCCACTATGATCCCATTCCAGCCGGGAAGAGATCCGATCACCGGCACATCGCCTGGTGTAAAGGGGCGTAAGCCGACTCTTGCCTCTTGAAAGGTACTGTTCGCTAAGCCGGGAGCCATTTCTAATCCTTTGCTCAGAAGTTCCTGCAGCCCGCCAGCCGTTATCCGTACATCACGTCCGCCTATCTCATCTTCACGTGTCGCCCCGATGGCTATTCTATTGTCATGATAAGCTAAAAGATATTCTTTGGAAGGCGGCATCACTGCAGGCCAGCTGTCGATATGATTTACATTCGGCACCTGCACATACACAATTTGCGCTTTTTGCACACTTACTTTGAAGCGAATTCCCAAAGGCGCTAACAATTGGTCTGCCCAAACACCGGCACAAACAATAACCTCGTCAGAAGAATAGATTTCATGACCGACAGTTACGCCTGTGACATGATTCGAATGATGTCGAAGCGCAGCATCGCCTTTTAAAATGACTGCGCCGTTTCTTTGAGCAGATCTCAATAATGTATCTCTCAGCACTTCTCCATCCACGCGGGCGGCTCCGCTTATATGAACAGAATGGTACCGTTCGGCCAGCAGAGGAAACAAATCAGCGGTTTGGTTTTCATGAAGAAAGGTAATCTCACCCATTTCCCCGGCAGCTTGTTTACGCTCCCGCACACGTTTTTCGATCTTTTCTATCTTTTCTTTATCGTGATGAATACTGAGAGCACCGACTTGAGCATAACCAATGTCCGTCTCGCCTTCTTTTCTAAGTTCTTCTATGAACCGAGGATAAAAGCGCGCTCCGTCCTTTGCCAGCCGGTACCAAGCCTGATCACGGCGAGGAGACAGCCATGGACAGATAATGCCTTTCGCTGCATGGGTGGCCTGGCCCTTATCTTTCCGATCTATAACCAGAACCTCTGCACCCATTTTGGCTAGCTGATATGCTGTTGATGCTCCCAAAATTCCAGCCCCGACTATTATAATTTTTTTCATGATCCGTAACCTTTCCCAATGATCAATACCTCATTTAGTATAGCTAATGGCCGGAAATTATAAACAATCGGGAAATGGGTGAATGCAATGACTGATGAATTAAAGTTGTTCCAGCTTCTTTTCAAGCTCTTTAATGCTGTTATTCAAAGCCTCTGTCATAGCAGCCAGCCTTTCCTTAGACGGAAGATGGGCAAAATCGGCCTGCTGCAAAGGTTTACCGATAATCAGCTTCATTTTTCCTTTTTTGAACAATGCCTTTCCGCTTGAAGGTCCTTTATAAGCGGCCGGAACAAGGGGCGCTTTCCCCATTTGCGCAATTGTCACTGCGCCTCTTTTTAAAGGCACATCCTCAGAGGTTCTTGTTCCGCTTGGGAAGATTCCGACAATTTCTCCTTCTTTCAGCAGCTTAATCGGCGTTTTAATGCTGCTTGGGCCGGGATTTTCCCGGTCTACCGGAAAGGCATGAATTTTCTTCAGAAACGAACCGATCCATTTATTTTGAAAAAGCTCTTTTTTCGCCATATAGTGTATTTGATAAGGAAGAATCCCGACTCCGAGTGTGATCACATCAACCCAGCCAGAGTGTGTACACGCGATGACAAAACCTGAATCGGCCGGAAGGTTTTCTTTGTTATACACCTTCACTCCTCCGCGAAGAGAAAGAATAACTTTTAAAGCATTTGCACAAAACTTATACATATCGCACTTCCTTTGTCGTAATCAATGATTCTTTCTGTTACTTATTATAACAACATTTTTTATTACCTGGTACTAATTTTTAAGATTTCTCTTTTCTTAACGTCAAAAAGCTGAGGAATCATCCTCAGCTTTTTATTATATGCCCTCTCTTGTCGGAGGCGCCATAAATTCCGGTCCGACCGGGTTTGATATCGTATGTTCCAATATGGTATTGATGTCTTTTTTATCTTCACTGCTCAGCGTCCAGCCGGTAATTTCTGATACCGCCTCTATTTGATCAGGTTTTCTAGCCCCCCAAAGAGCGATTCCCGCTCCCGGCTGGTCTAAAATCCATCTGACGGCCAGATGGATCACTGATTTTCCATACCGTGACTTCGCCAGCTCATCTAATTGATTGACAGCAGAAAGATACTCTTTAAATGTTGGCTTCTGGAATTTCGGATCGTGATTTCGGAGATCGTCTCCCTCAAATGAATGATCTTCTGTCATTTTTCCTGTTAACAGCCCTCTGCATAAACTGCCGTACAATAGTGTTGTCATCTGTTTGTCTTTCGCATACGGGAGCACATTCTCTTCAATTTCCCTTTCAAACAGATTGTAAGGAGGCTGGATGGTATGAAGCAGAGCAACAGCCCGAAACGTATCCATTTGTTCAACCGAAAAATTACTGACGCCGATCGCGCGGATTTTCCCGGCATCATATAATTCCTTCATCACTTCTGCGGTTTCCTCTATCGGGACAAGCGGATCAGGCCAGTGCACCTGATATAGATCGATATAATCCGTCTGAAGCCGTTGCAGGGAATCCTCGACCTCCTGTATGATTCTCGCTCTGTTAGCATGGCGGAACAGCTGATTGTTTTTCCAATCCAGCGCCGTTTTAGTGGCAAGAACAACCTGATCTCTTGCCCCATGCTGCTTGATCGCCTTGCCGACAATTTCTTCGGACTGTCCGAAGCCATATGCCGGCGCGGTGTCAATCAGTGTGATCCCTTTATCAAGAGCGGCGCGGATGGTTTCGATCGATGTTTTTTCATCAGTGCCTCCCCACATGGTTCCGCCGATCGCCCATGTGCCGAGTCCAATTCGGGAGGCTTTTATTCCTGTGTCTGAGATACTGGTATATTCCATTGTGCCACTTCTTCACTTTTTCACTATGGTTTCCCTGATGGAAAAAATGTTAAACATTTCTCACCACTATCTTTCAGGGCAAATTTTCGGTACTATAGAGTAATGGTGTTTGATTACGTATTAAAAAGCCGTTTGCATGTAATGTGCAACTTTAAACCTTTCTTATGCGTGTATAACATAGAGGGGAGAAAAGGCAGTGACGATCGATGAAATTTACCAAATGTACATGAATGATGTTTACAGGTTCCTGCTCTCCATGACAAAAGACAAGCATCTTGCCGAAGACTTGCTGCAGGAAACCTTTATGCGGGCATACATACACATTCACTCCTATGATCACAGCAAAGTAAAGCCCTGGCTTTTTCAAGTGGCGCGGAACGCCTTCATTGATTACGTCAGAAAGCATAAGAAAGAAGTAACCATTTCTGATGATTTGATTGGAAGTCTCTTTCAGACTGCTGTTCAGAGCCCTGCCCATCAGGTAGAGATAAAGGAAGTGCTGACTGGTTATATGTCCGAGCTCCCCGATAACTATCGGGAGGCGTTAACACTATATTATTTAAAAGAATTAAATTACAAAGAAGCATCCCATATTATGAATATTTCAGAGGCGAATTTTAAAAGTGTTTTGTTTCGTGCCAGACAGCGGCTGAAAGCACTTTATAATAGAGGTGTTAATGATGAATGAAGAATTTAAAAAGCGTTTTGATCAATATAAAAACGGTGAAATGAGCGATCAGGAAATGACCGCGTTTGAAGAGGAACTTGAGAAGCTCGAAGTGTATCAGGAACTGATTGATAGTGAGCTGCCAGACGATCATGATTGGGATGTCGACATCAGTCCTGAAAAACAAAAAGCCATTCTGGCCTACGGCAAACGGAAGTCTTATTTGCGTATTTCCGCGCTTGCCGTCATTTCGACATTAATGATTTTGCCGCTCTGTACGCTGGGAAGCTACCTCTATTACGGAATGGGAGGAAAAAACAGCACCGGTAATGAATTTATGGAAACTGCCGCAGTCACTGTAGCCCTGACTATGCCAAATGTTCTTGTCGATACTTCTGGACTGAAGAGCCAGGTGAAGCTGTTTGGCATGAATACAGAGTTCCCGCTGCAAAAACAGATTGGCACGAAAACGGCCGCCGTGGGGAATGAACGGGTGGAAATGTTTTATGACAGAGTGAAAGCGCCGGTCGTCAACTACTATGACTTAGAAATCCATAAAGCCGGCCATTACTTTACACACCCATCAAGCGGATCTGAACAAACAACCGCAAAAGCGGAAAAAACATTAAAAACTTTGCCTGAAGGGACTGTTTCCGAGGTCTACCTTTCTTATGACAGGGCATATCCGGCAAAAGAAGTGTATAAAAAATTCAGCGGCTATGATGTAAGCTTTTTGTGGAACGCGGTTGAAACAGAGAACAATACAAAGGATACCCCTTACGCAGAGCCGCTTGGCTACCCAGGAAAAGATTCAAAATTCCTGACTGCGATTCATACAAAAGGCAAGTCAAACGGCGACCAATTTATCGATGCTTTAACTTACATATCGAAGCACGAGAAATGGGCGCAGGTCATCTCAAAACGAAAAGATTTAAAAGTGGATTCCCGCTTGGATTATGTAGAGAAAAATGGTGTTAATGTATACGGCTCAGTCGTTACTGGACCGACCAAGGAAATCCAACGCATGCTGAAAAACAAATCAGTAAAATCAGCAAATGTCGGCGAGGTGGAATTATGGAATTGGTAAGAATTTTTAAAGAACATAATGTATTTGGCTGGATATCTGTCGGAACAGCAATTCTGTCTTTGCTCTTGCTTAATTTGGCGATTATCAGCAATGTGACCTCTTATTCTTATCAAATGCTGCCGTTTGCCATGGCCGCTGTTCCGTTTGGCGTTATCGAGCTTTTCATCAAAAGAGGACGCACGGGTCCCGGCCTGCTCGGCGTTGTGCTTAATCTCTTTGTGATTATCTGTGTGTATACGATCGTATCTGTGGATACCAACTTACAGTTTGGCTTTTAGCAGAAAAGACGCCTGAAACGGCGTCTTTTTTTATTACAGCTGTTTTCTGAATAAGTAGCTTTCAATCGCAAATCCCATTTTATCCGTATAAAATCTGTGGGCGTCTTTGCGCTGAAGGCCTGATGAAAGACTGACAAGAGGATAGCCCGCATCTTTCGCCCAGTTTGCCGCATAATCCAAAAGATGTTTGCCGTACCCTTTAGATCTGTGAGACCCGCTTGTGACAAGATCCGCTATCCATACGTACTCTCCTTTATGAAGCGAGACCCTTGGCAGTGCGCCGCACAGCGCCCTGATCGCTTTATCCTCATATAAGGCAAACAGCATATACGACTCTTCTTGGACACAGTGCTCCAGCCTATGTAAATACGTCTCTTCATCCAGCTCTGTTCTTAATTCGTGCATCACCGGATATGCTTCCATCCATTCTTCTCTAGTCGTTAATTGTTTGATATGAAGCATCTTATCAATCCCCTCTCCATTCGTTACAATGATGATATCCGATTTATGGCATTCACCAAATAGCCAAAACCAGAAAAAATGATCACGTCAGATGCAAAGGAGAGATAAAATGGATATCACGCCGTTTCTGGACAAAACAAGCAAAACACCGCTGTATGAACAGCTTTACACCTATTTCAAACAAGAAATGACACATGCCAGAATCACCAAGGGAATGAGGCTTCCGTCAAAACGCAGGCTCTCCGGCTTGCTCGGTGTCAGCACGGCAACGGTAGAACGCGCCTACGAGCAATTAACCGCTGAAGGATATGTCAAAAGCAAGCCTAAAATCGGCTGGTTTGCGGCAGAAATTGAACCTGAGTTTCCGGCTGCTTCAGTATCATATCAACCGCCTCCTCAATCGGTCACTCATAAAGAAATAGAACCTGTTATTAACTTTCATCAAGGGAATGTCGATCCGATCCACTTTCCCTTTAACGTTTGGCGAAAAAGCATAGTGAAAAGTCTCGATCTGTATTCTGAACAATTTCACACCTCAGGCGATCCTCAAGGAGAACCTGCACTCAGAGAAATGATAGCCCGATTTGTCAGACTGTCACGCGGTGTCAATTGTGAACCCAGCCAGATTATTATCGGAGCAGGCACTACTGTCCTTCTGCAAATTCTTTGCCTTACGCTTCAGCCAGGAACAAAAATCGGCTTTGAAGAACCGGGATTTCATCGTTCAAGACGAATGTTTGAGGCCAATCACATGAACGTGGTTCCCATTCGCACTGATGAAGAAGGAGTCCTGCCGGCTAGCCTTACACACGAGAGCCCGCATCTTGTCTATACGACTCCCTCGCATCAATTCCCCCTCGGGAGCATAATGCCGATCGCCCGAAGACAGGAGCTGTTATCTTGGGCAAAAGAGGCAAACTCATTTATTATTGAGGATGATTATGATGGAGAATTCCGCTACAGCGGGCAGCCCATTCCATCTCTGCAAGGCCTTGACCCGAATGGCAGGGTCATTTATCTCGGCACTTTTTCAAAATCATTGCTCCCTTCCCTGCGGATCAGCTATATGATTCTTCCTGCTGTACTTATTGAACCCGTAAGAAAAAATGCGCTTTTGATGAAACAGACGGTCTCTTCCCATAATCAATTGGCATTGGCAGATTTCATTGAAAACGGCGAATGGCAAAAGCATTTGAACAGGATGAGATCCTTGTATCGAAAAAAACACGTTGTTCTGCTGGAAGCGATACGAACTGAACTGGGAGACAGTGTGGAGGTTCTCGGAAAAAACTCGGGGCTTCACATCCTGCTCCGGCTCATGTTTTCAGCCAGTGAGGATGAAGCGATAAAAGCCGCTGCCCAAAACAGAGTGAATGTCTATCCGGTATCTCCATCGTACAAAAGCCAGCCGCCGTTTGTTTCTGTCTTAATCGGTTATGGAGGGCTTTCTGAAGAGGACATCCGGCTCGGTATCAAAAAGCTGAAAACCGCATGGGAGCCGCTGATGAAATCATAAAAAACAAAAAAACAGGCCCCCAGCGGAGCCTGTTTTTCTAAAAGGATATAATCCCGATTAAATTTAAGAACACAATAATAATAGCCAGCGGCACAACGAAACGGAGCAAATAAAACCATATATAAAAGAATGCTTTCCCGGGATGCGATCCTTGTCTCATTTCTGCCCACAGCTCCTGTTTTGATATTTTCAGCGGAATGAAAATAGAAATTAACAGGGCTCCTAATGGCAGCAGAACATTGCTGACAGTAAAATCGACAACGTCAAAAAACGTCTTATCAAATATGCGCACATCGCTCAGCATGCCATAAGATAAGCAAGATGGGATACCGACTAAGAAGATTAAAAACCCGCTTATCCATGACAGTTTTTTCCTCTTCGTTTCATCGCCTTTGCCGATAATGGCTACAATCATTTCCACCATTGAAAA
This sequence comes from Bacillus sp. PK3-037, assembly GCF_054161355.1. Lineage (NCBI taxonomy): Bacteria > Bacillati > Bacillota > Bacilli > Caryophanales > Bacillaceae > Bacillus > Bacillus sp. PK3-037. The sequence continues at coordinate 3,101,105 of NZ_CP096408.1, forward strand.
GGCAGAGGTCAGTGCGGCAAATAAAAATGCGACAAGAAAGCCGATGAAAAACAGGATGCCGAACGGAAGCTGTTCAAAAACGGCCGGAAGCACTGTAAACAGCAAAGTCGGACCTTCATTCGGCTCCAATCCAAAGGAGAAAACCGCAGGAAAAATAGCCAGGCCTGCCAAAAGTGTCACAATGATATTCATGACGACAATGGAGGCGGCAGAACGCGGGATATTTTGCGTTTTCGGCAGATAGGAGCTGTAAGTCACCATGACCGAAACCCCCAGTGTTAACGTAAAGAAAGCCTGTCCCAGCGCAAATAAAACAGACTCCGGCGTCAAATCGCCGAAATGAGGCACAAGCAAAAATTTCACGCCTTCAATCGCATGATCCAGCGTGAGCGACCGAAGAACAAGCAGGACAAACAATATAAACAAAATCGGCATCATTACCGCGCTTACCCGTTCAATCCCTTTTTGAACCCCTCTGGCGACAACCAGCACAGTCAGCACCATAAAGATAAGCTGAGCCGCGAGCGTCTGCACGGGATTTTGAATAACAGAACCAAAAAGTGCTCCGTACTGTTCCTGGGTGAGTCCTGACAGTGAACCTGATGCTGTTTTCACTATATATAGTAAAATCCATCCTCCGATAACACTGTAAAACGATAAAACTAAGAAACAAGCCGCTACGCCGACCCATCCTGTGAGAAACCAAGCTGTTCGCGGCGCTTCTTTTTTATATGCATCAATGGCATTCGTTTGGTTCCGTCTTCCAAAGATAAATTCTCCCACTAAAAGCGGATAGCCCAAGAGAATGGTAAATAGCACAAAAATAAGGAAAAAGGCGCCTCCTCCATTCGTCCCCGCTACATAAGGGAACTTCCAAATCGCGCCTAAGCCGATAGCTGATCCAGCGGCAGCCATGACGAAACCGATTTTTGAAGCCCATTGGACTGGTTTTTGCTCAGACAATGATGTCACTTCCTTTCCAGCCTATATTATCTCTTATTTTCATGCTTATTTCTATATATTCATTTGATGAGAATAGAAAAGAGAGCGGCCAGTGTAAGCCGCTCTCTTCTTTGAGAGTTATTGATTTAATTTTGAATGCTTTCTTGAATATAAGAAATAGATCGCCATGCCAATTAACAGCCACACAAGGAAGCGGACAATCGTCACCCATCCAAGATTAAAAATTAAGAACAGGCAGAAAAGAATTGCTAAGCCCGGGATAACCGGAACCCCCGGACATTTAAAAGCTCTCGGGAGATCAGGCTGTTTCTTTCTCAATACGATAACCGCCACAGAAATCAGCACAAACGCTGACAGCGTACCGATGTTTACCAGCTTGGCAAGCTCATCAAGCGGAACAAGTGAACCGAGAAGCGCCGACATAATGCCGAAAAACCATGTCGCAACATAAGGTGTTTTATGCTTCGGATGAACCTTAGAAAGCGAGCCCGGAACCAGGCCGTCACGAGACATAGCAAACATAACGCGTGTCTGTCCATAAAGCATCACAAGCATAACCGTTGTCATTCCCAAAACCGCGCCGATATCGATAATGCCTGCCACCCAGTTTTGCCCCGCGCTTTGAAGAACGAGAGAAACCGGATGATCGACGCCTGCAAACTGGGCAAACGGAATAACCCCTGTCATGATGGCTGATACAGTCACATATAAAATCGTACAAGCCAATAATGAGAAAATAATTCCTTTCGGCAGATCCTTCCCAGGGTTTTTCGTCTCTTCCGCAGCAGAGGATACAGCGTCAAATCCGATAAAAGCAAAGAAAACGAGCGCCGCTGCGCTGAATACGCCGCCAAAGCCCATTGGCATAAACGGCTGCCAGTTATCCGGCTTCACGTAAACAGCTGCCACCGCAATAAATAAGAGAACGACCAGCACTTTTAAAATCACCATAATGTTGTTGACTCTTTTAGATTCTCTGATGCCTAAATAAAGCAAATACGTAATCGCAAGAACAATGACAAACGCAGGCAGATTAAAAATGGTAAATGTTCCTTTTACAGCCCCCGGAGCAGCCGTTAAGGCAACCGGAAGATGAATGCCAAGCCCGGACAAAAATGATTGAAAATATCCGGACCATCCGACTGAAACGGCACTTACCGCCAGCATATACTCCAAAATTAAATCCCACCCGATAATAAAGGCTAAAAGTTCTCCCATTGTAGCATAGGTAAATGTGTACACGGAACCTGAGACAGGCACACTTGAAGCAAATTCAGCATAAGACAATGCAGCGAATAAACAAGCCAGCGCTGCGACAACAAATGAAACGGTCAGTCCGGGTCCGGCAGTTACCGCCCCTGTTCCCGTCAGTACAAAAATCCCAGTACCAATAATGGCCCCAATCCCAAGCAGTGTTAAGTCAAATGCCCCTAATTCTCTTTTTAAGGATTTTTCCCCATTTGTGGCAGCGATTAAATCTTGTATGCTTTTCTTCCTAAATACGCTTCCTTTCATTCCCCTTCAACTCCTAGCTGATGTTTTCTTTATATTTTATTTGAATTTTCTGAATTCATGAGCGGTAATGGCCGTTTTTCTTTTTTTCTACTATATTTGTACTGGTGATAAATCATTCCTTTCTCCTACTCAATATTATATATAAAAATCCGAAAATGAAAACTAAATTTTTTAAAAATTCGACAAATTTCTGCAGTAACATATTTTCATGCACAAAAAAACCAGCAGATTTGCTGGTTTTTTGTATATTATGTTGAAATAAAACGGCCGCCATTTACATGAATTGTCTGTCCCGTCATATAGGAAGATTCATCAGATGCGAGCAAGACGTACGCACCCGCATGCTCAACCGGCTGTCCCGGTCTGCCCATCGGTGTATCAAGTCCATGCTGTTTCACTTTTTCTTCCGGGAATGTCGCCGGAATCAGCGGTGTCCAAATCGGACCGGGCGCCACCGCATTCACTCTGATGCCTTTATCCGCAAGAGATTTGCTCATTGATCGTGTAAAGGCGACAATTGCACCCTTTGTACTGGAATAGTCAATTAATGCGGTATCCCCTTCATAAGCGGTAATCGAGGTCGTATTAATGATTGCGCTCCCTTCTTTCAAATGAGGCAAAGCTTTCTTTGTCATATGAAACATTGAAAAAATGTTCGTGCGGAAGGTTTTTTCAAGCTGTTCTGTTGAAATATCAAGAATACTGTCCTGCGGGTGCTGTTCAGCTGCGTTGTTAACCAAAATATCCAGCTTCCCAAAATGGTCTACGGTTTGCTGTACAGCCTGTTCACAATGCTTCTCATCTCCGACATCACCCGGAATCAGCAGGCAGCGGACGTTTTCCTGTTCAATCTGTTTTCGCGTTTCCTCGGCGTCAGAATGTTCGTCCAGATAAAGAATAGAGACGTCCGCCCCTTCTTTTGCGTACGCGATTGCTGCCGCTTTCCCGATTCCGCTGTCGCCTCCTGTAATGATCGCGACTTTTCCTTTCAGTTTTCCGCTTCCTTTATAATCACGGTCCTCTGATAAAGGAAGAGGATTCATTTCGGACTCAATACCCGGCTGCCGGTCCTGCCGCTGCGGTTCTTGTCCTTCTGTTTGTCTGTCCATTGGGTTCATATTGATCACTCCTAGACATGATAATACTGATCGTTTACCACATCACAGCAGCGAATAAACCGCAAAATATGTTTATAAAAGTACTTCTTCAGGAATAGCCCCTGTATATTTAGCTGACGGGCGGAAAATCATGTTGTTTTCTGCTTGTTCCAGCACGTGTGCGCACCAGCCTACCATTCGGCTTGCTGAAAACGTCGGTGTAAACAATTCATCATCAAAATCAATTGCCTTCATGACAGCAGCTGCATAAAATTCAACGTTTGTGTACAGCTTGCGGCCCGGTTTGTAGATGTCCAGCAAACGAATCGCTTCTGCCTCTACATGCAGCGCCAGATCCAAATCACGGTCATCGCCTGCAACCTCTTCAGCTTTCTGTCTCAAAGCTTCTGCCCGCGGATCTTTCGTCTTATACACGCGGTGCCCAAATCCCATCAGGCGTTCTCCTTTTTCAAGCTTTGCTGTCAAATACGCTGCAGCATTCGCTTTTTCCCCAATGTCTTCAAGCATTTTCGTCACAGCAGACGGAGCCCCTCCATGAAGCGGGCCTTTCATCGTGCCAAGCGCAGCGGTAATGGCCGATACCAAATCACTCTCTGTAGACAAAGTGACCCGTGCCGAGAAAGTTGATGCGTTCATGCCGTGCTCCATGGCCAGAATCATATATGTTTCAAGCGCTTTCTTTTTTGCTTCTGAAGGCTGTTCACCTGTGAGCATATAATAATAGTTTTCGACATGTCCGTACTGGGAAGATGGCTCAATGGCTTGCTCGCCGCGCGCCCAGCGTTTTCTGTAAGCGATAATGGACGGCGTGATGGCAATCAGCCGAATCGCTTCTTCTATTTTTGGATAAAACGTGTACGTATTTTCCCCTAATGCTGAAACAACCGTTCTCAGTACCGACATGTCGTCCATGTTGTTTGGCAGCGACTGAATCAAACGCCCGATACGGTCAGGCAGGTTTCGCTCCGCAATCAGCTTTTTTTCAAATGTCTGTAATTCATCTGATGCCGGCAGTTTTCCAAATAAAATCAAGTAAGCGGCTTCTTCAAAGCTGTGATGCAGCGCGATGTCTTTTGCATGATGCCCTCTGTAGATAAGCCGGCCTTTTTCGCCGTCAATATGGCTGATTGATGTGTCCACACATGTAATTCCCTTTAATCCGTAATGTACCATTTGTATTCCCCCTATCCTTTTCTGTTATTATAGTAAATATAATATTTAAAAAATATTGAATATTTTAAAGGGAATTAATTAAAAATCTTAATCAGAGGGAGAATGGAAATGGATTTCAAATGGCTTCACACCTTTGTGACTGCAGCGAAATATGAAAACTTCAGAAAAACAGCAGAAACGCTTTTTTTATCTCAGCCCACTGTAACCGTTCATATCAAGCAATTAGAAAAAGAAATCAGCTGCAAACTGTTCGAGCGAAAAGGCAGGCAGATTCAGTTAACCGATGAAGGCAGGGCTTATTTGCCGTTCGCACTGAGGCTGCTTGATGACTATGAAAACAGCATGGCAGAGCTCCACAGAGTGAGACAAGGCTACTCTCAAACCTTACAGCTCGCGGTTTCGCCGCTTATCGCCGATACCGTGCTTCCATCTGTTATGAAACGATACACTTCAATGAATACCGAAACAGAAATTGCAGTGAAAATTTTTGAATCGGCAGAAATCTCGTCTCTGATTAAAGCCGGCGAGGCCGATATCGGACTGAGCTGTTTAAAAGTCCAGTCTTCTTCTTTAACATGCCACTGTTTATATAAGGACCCTGTCGTCCTCGTTGCGCCTCCTGATCAGCGTTTCACATCAGAGGAAGAAATTGATGCCAAAGAGGTGCTTGAGCAATACCTGCTTTTGACCCACAATCATCCTGACTACTGGGACGACTTACTCCGTCAAGTCAGAGTGACTTTTCCATTTGTGAGAACAATGAAAGTCACACAAACCCATATAACGAAACGGTTTATAAAAGAAGGACTTGGCGTTTCGTTCCTCCCCTTATCTACAGTAAAGCGTGAATTAGAGGAAAAACAGATGATCAGAATCCCTTACCATTCTGTGCAGCTGCCCTATGCCGGTGCTTATGCGATCGCCCTTTATGAAAATAAGAAGGAAAAAAAGTTTTTGGACTTTTTATCACATTTTCATTTTTAGATGTAACCAAAACGAAGATGCTCCGTCTAATGAAAAAAACCCGTTCTATGAACGGGTTACTTCGCAAAAATTAGAATCTTTTCGCACCGAGGTAGCGAGGCTTCCAGTAGCTGTTGTTCAGGCTGCTGATTTGTACGCCGTCAGATCCTGCATGAACGAAACTGTTGTTTCCAATGTAAATCCCCATGTGAGAAGGGCCGGATTTATAAGTTGTAAAGAAGACGAAATCACCGACAGACGGGCTGGCAATGCTCTTCATGGAACTCCAGTATCCCGCAGTGCTCGTTCTTGCCACACTTGTTTGTTTGTTTAATACGTACCAAATGAATCCGCTGCAGTCAAAACCGGAAGTTGTTGTTCCGCCCCATTTGTACGGCGTTCCAGTTAGCGCTTTTGCATCAGAAACCAGTTTGCTTACGTTAAGTGATGTAGATGATACTTTGCTGCTTGAACTAGATGAAGGCTTAGAGGAAGTGACAGGTTTAGAACTTGTTCCTTTCACCTTCAATACTTGTCCGACATAGATTAAATCTGATTTTAAGCCGTTAAGACTCTTTATTTTGCTAACCGTTGTGCCGTATTTTTTCGCGATTTTAGATAGACTGTCGCCGCTTACTACTTTGTATGTAGAAGTTGCAGACGTAGACACGCTTGATGAGCCGGAGCTGCTTGAACTGCTTGAGCCCTTCACTTTCAGAACTTGGCCGATACGCAGAAGATCTGATTTTAAGCCGTTCAGTTTTTTCAGTTCATTGATCGTCATGCCGTATTTTTTCGAAATTTTCCAAAGACTGTCGCCGCTCACTACTTTGTATGTGGAAGAAGATGAACTGCTTTTTGAACCTGATGCTGCCGATTTACCGTTAATAGATAAAGTCTGTCCTGCGTAAATAATATCAGAACGAAGCTTGTTTTCTGATTTAATTTTACTTATTGTGGTGCCGTATTTTTTTGAAAGATCCCATAACGTGTCGCCTTTTTTCACCTTGACGCTTTGTGCAGATGCCGCTCCTGCAAATAAGGTCGATCCTAAAACTACTGCTGTTGTAGCTGTAATGATTTGCTTTTTCATGTTATCCTCCCTAAATATGTATATCTATCATTATCTCTTTTTTTTAATTAATCATCTTGTTTTCTATTATAAGGATGGATTCCCAACAGAAATAGTCTTGACTTCACGTGACAAATTTCTTAATTATTCGTTTTCAAAAAAAGTTTTTAAGGGTATTAAATATTTCATTTTCATTTCAAAGGTGACAAAAAACGAGTGCTTTTGTCATGTTTTTTGGGCGGTTTATCAACATTTAGGAAATAATTGAAGAAGGTTTGGGGATTTATGACATAGCTGAAAAATGAGGGACTTATAGGTTTCGATAAAAACTGCGGGCATCCGCAGTTTTTTATTTAAACAACCATATCACGCATAAACCATGAGGTAAAGATTTTTCCGGAAAAATGAATGCTTTGATGAAAGAAAGGCAAGATAACGGACACAGACAATTTATATTCATCACAATTCTTTACTTAATGTTTACAGGATCAATAGCCGCACTTAACAAACATTCCCTATTGTAATAAGCAGAACAAATTAAAGGAGGCCTGCAAAAAAATGAGGCTGTTTCAAAAAATGAAATCAAAATTGCTGCCAGTCGCAGCTGTTTCCGTGCTTACAGCCAGTATATTCGCCGGTGCAGAGCTGCAGCAGACCGAAAAAGCAAGCGCCAAAAAACAAAACAAAGATGAGATCAGAAATGTCATTGTGATGATTGGGGATGGCATGGGTGCATCATACATAAACGCCTACCGTTCCATGAAAAATAACGGTGAAACACCGAATAACCCGAAGTTAACTGAATTTGACCGGAACCTGACAGGCATGATGATGACGCACCCGGATGACCCTGACTATAATATTACAGATTCAGCTGCAGCCGGAACCGCATTGGCGACAGGCGTTAAGACATATAACAATGCAATTGGCGTCGATAAAAACGGAAAAAAAGTAAAATCTGTGCTTGAAGAAGCCAAGCAGCAAGGCAAGTCAACAGGGCTTGTCGCAACGTCTGAAATTAACCACGCCACCCCTGCCGCATACGGCGCCCACAATGAATCCCGGAAAAATATGAACCAAATCGCCAACAGCTATATAGATGATAAAATAAAAGGCAAACAAAAAATTGACGTTTTGCTTGGCGGCGGAAAATCCTACTTTACCCGCAAGGACAGAAATGTAACGAAAGAATTTAAACAAGCGGGCTACAGCTATGTGACGACAAAACAAGCGCTGAAGAAAAATAAAGATCAGCAGGTGCTTGGGCTTTTCGCAGACGGAGGGCTTGATAAAGCGCTCGACCGCGACAGCAAAACCCCATCCCTGAAAGATATGACTGTTTCAGCCATTGACCGGCTGAATCAAAATAAAAAAGGATTTTTCTTGATGGTCGAAGGCAGCCAAATTGACTGGGCCGCTCATGACAATGATACTGTCGGAGCCATGAGCGAGGTTAAGGATTTTGAACAGGCCTATAAAGCCGCTATTGAATTTGCGAAAAAAGATAAACACACGCTTGTGATAGCAGCTGCTGATCATACGACAGGCGGATTTACCATCGGGGCAAACGGCGAAAAAAATTGGCATGCGGAGCCGATCTTGGCCGCGAAAAAAACACCTGAGTTTATGGCCAAAAAAATCAGCGAAGGCAAACCGGTCAAAGATGTGCTCGCCCGCTATACAGATCTGGATTTCACACGTGAGGAAATAAAAAGTATTGAAGCCGCTTCACAGGCTGACAAAAGCAAAGGCGCCTACAAAGCCATCATCAAGATTTTCAACACCCGCTCTAACAGCGGCTGGACCAGTACCGATCACACCGGTGAAGAAGTGCCGGTATACGCGTACGGCCCCGGAAAAGAGAAATTCAGCGGACTGATCAACAATACCGACCAGGCAAAAATCATATTTAATATTTTGAAAACAGGAAAATAAAAAGGATGCAGAACACTGCATCCTTTTTTCTTATAAATACCTGCGGTGAACCCCTTTTCCGTCATACGAAAACATCACTTGCTTATCCTCCAGCACAGATTCGATATGCACGCTTCTTCCCCACAGCTGGTATAAATAAGGAAGCACTTTCTCCAAGTATTTCAAATCCAGTTCTATGCCCTCATACCAATGCTTAATTAAGAGCTCGTTATTTTTCAGATAATCGCCTTCGTTTACTGTCAAATACGGAAATCCTCCGTTTACCCGCATGCTCACAAGCTGGTCGCGGACAGCCTCCCACTCTTTATCGACGATTTTGTAGTCTCTGCCCTGCTTTTGGAACAGGTAAAGATCCTCGCGCATCACTAAATCTTTTGTTAAATAATTGCGGATGAATGAGATATCTGATTCAATCTCTCTGACTTCAAACATTTTCTCCCGGCCTGAGTTCGGCTTGACGCCCATTTTCTTCATTTCCTCAGTCGGATTGTTATACCGTTCCTCAATATCTTCAAAAATCTTCAGTCCCAAATAATAAGGATTGATTCCCGTTTTTGACGGCTGGACAACCCCGGCGTTCAGCTTGGCGAACTCTATCGCTTCATCAGAGGTTAAATCAAGCTCCCGGATAATTCTTTGATGCCAGTATGAAGCCCATCCTTCATTCATAATTTTCGTTTCCAGCTGAGGCCAGAAGTAAAGCATTTCTTCTCTCATCATCGTCAAAATATCACGCTGCCACGGCTCAAGTTCCCTTGAATGCTCTTCAATAAAAAGCAGAATATCTTTCTCGGGCCGCGGCGGGAAAGGTTTTTTTGATTTTTTCAGTTGTTTTCTCGGTTTCTTTCCATCTAAATTCCATAGATCATCGTACGGCGTAGCCATTTCCTCAAACTCTTCTTCCTCATCATCCACACTCCATTGGAGCTTCGGACGCACCAAAGAAGGATCGATATGCTCCTGGATTGAAAGGATCGCGTCTAAAAATGCCTCCACTTCCTTTATTCCGTGAATCCGTTCATAATACTTAATCCGCTCCGCCGTTGCCGCCATGCTTTCCACCATGTCACGCTTCGTGTTTTGGAAGCGGCAGTTGTTTTTGAAAAAGTCACAGTGGGCGAGAACATGGGCGACAATCAATTTATTTTGAATCAGTGAATTGCTGTCCAGCAAAAAGGCGTAGCATGGGTCTGAGTTAATGACAAGCTCATAAATTTTGCTTAATCCAAGGTCATAATGCAGTTTCATTTTATGAAACTGTTTCCCGAAGCTCCAGTGGCTGAATCTTGTCGGCATCCCGTACGCGCCGAATGTATAAATAATTTCAGCCGGGCAGATTTCATATCTCATCGGATAGAAATCAAGGCCGAATCCTTTTGCAACTTCGGTAATTTCCTCAATTGCCCGCTGTAATCCCTTTTTCTCCTCCGCGTTCAACCGAATCCCCCCTACTTGGACTTATCTATAATGTATGAGCCCGCCTCATAAAAGATGATAAGTCACATTTTCGCCTGAAAAAAACTCGCCCTGCACATTGGCCTGTTTGCCAAATGTGTCAGTGGGTAAAAACAGACCATATTACGAAAAAAAGGAGCGATACCAATTGAATGCAGCAGACATGTTTTCTTCTTATCTCAGTAAGTTGCCAAACCTCATCATTGCTTTGCTTGTCTTATTAATCGGATGGGCTATCGCCAAAATCATTGAAAAAGCGGTGTACAAAGGGCTCAGTAAAACAAAAATCGACGACAAGATCTTTGCTGAGAAAAAGCCGTCACGCTATTCATCAGAAAAAATCGTAAGCAAGGTCGTTTATTTTATCGCTTTGATTATCGTCTTTATTTTATTCTTTAACATTTTGCACCTGACAACAGTGGCTTCGCCTTTTGTCAGCATGCTTTCTGCTATTGCAGCAGCTGTTCCGAGCGTGCTGAAGGCCGGATTGATTCTGCTGTTAGGCTGGGCGGCAGCTTCTGTGTTAAGCTTTCTTGTCAAAAAAATCGGGATGAAGCTGAACACGAGCGAAAAGCTGCGCAAATGGAACTTGGTATCTGAAGGGAAAGATATTCACCAGGCAGTTAACGCCGCTTCACAAATTGTCTTTTATCTTGTGCTGCTCGTATTCTTGCCGGGAGTCTTATCTTCACTGAATATCAGCGGAATTTCAGGCCCGTTTACAAATATGATGGAAAGCGTACTCGCTTTTCTGCCGAAATTATTCGCTGCGGCGCTGATCGTTTTAATCGGCTGGCTCATCGCCCGCCTGGTCCGTGACATCATCACGAATTTCCTAGCAAGCATCGGTACAGAAAGATTCGCTGCTCGTATGGGATTATCCATTTACTTAAAGGATACAAGCCTTTCAGCTGTCATCGGAACCATTGCTTATGTGCTGATTTTCATTCCGGTTGTCATTTCAGCGCTTGATCGTCTTAATGTCGCCGGCATTTCTCAGCCAGCCGTCTCTATGCTCAATACCATCTTAAACATGCTCCCGAATATCATTATCGCCATCGTACTGATTTTAGCCGGTATATGGGCCGGAAAATGGGTAAACACAATGGTGTCCGGACTGCTCCGCCGTGCAGGCTTTGATTCCTTATTAGGAAAAATGGGCGTAGAACCTGGCGCATCCGCAAAGCTGTCACTCTCCCAAGTTGTCGGTATGATTGCGCAAATCATTGTGATCCTGCTGTTTACAGCCGAGGCGCTGCAAGTTGTTCAGCTGCATTTACTCGTTGAGATCGCAGGAGGCATCATCGCGTATCTGCCGAATGTCCTTGTCGCAGTATTTATCCTCGGAATCGGCCTTTACGCCGGAGAATTGGTGCGCAAGGTACTGGCCAGCATGATCAAAGGTCAGGAGTTCAAATCTTTAGCTGCGATTGCCAAGTATACAATCATCGCACTGGCTTTCTTTATGGCACTAGATCAGCTCGGAGTCGCTGACACAATTGTCAATTCCGCATTTATCATTGTGCTTGGCGGATTCGCACTTGCATTCGGTTTATCATTCGGTCTTGGCGGAAAAGATTTTGCTTCACGTTATCTTTCTAAATTCGAACGCAAAATTCAAAACACTGAAGTTGATACGAAAAACCGTTCAAAACAAAGTCCTTCCAATGACATGAATTAAAAAAATGCGTGTGCCCAGCAGGGTGCACGCGCTTTTTTAGGGAAATTCCTTTTTTTTCATTTTATAATAGATTATGATAAGATATAGAAAATGTCTTATTCCGAGGTCTTAATATGAAGTTAACAAATTATACAGATTATTCATTACGAGTTTTGATTTTTCTGGCTGCAGAACGTCCCGGAAAACTTTCAAATATAAAACAGATCGCCGAAACGTATTCTATTTCAAAAAATCATCTCATGAAAGTCATATACAGGCTCGGTCAGCTCGGATATGTAGAAACGATACGCGGACGGGGCGGCGGCATACGTTTAGGCATGGATCCTGAAGACATTAATATCGGAGAGGTCGTCAGAAAAACAGAAGACGATTTTAATATTGTTGAATGTTTTGATGCGAATAGAAATCTCTGCATTATTTCTCCAGTGTGCGGCTTAAAACACGTGCTTAATGAAGCGCTTATGGCCTATCTTGCCGTTTTAAACAAATATACGCTGCGAGACCTTGTCAAAAACAAAGAGGATATTATGCAGCTTTTGAAAATGAAGGAATAATTGATGATTCCTTCTATTTTTTATGCCCTTTTTCCTGATTTTTGTTAAGATAATATGACTGATTTTTAAAAAAGGCCAAAACGATGAGTTGAATCTGCCGATATAAAAAAGAAACAGCATATTCAAAATCATTGGGGGAAAAAGGAGAGCTCAGATGAAAAAGAAATTAGCAGCAGGGCTGACTGCATCCGCGATTGTCAGCACAACACTAACGATTACACCCGCTGAAGCAGCAACGATTAAAGTCAAAAGCGGGGATTCCTTATGGAAGCTGGCGCAAACCTACAACACAAGTGTAGCGGCCATCACATCCGCCAACCATCTTTCGACTACCGTCCTGTCAATTGGCCAGTCGCTTACCATCCCAGGGAGCAATTCCGACACTTCATCATCTTCTTCAGGCTCAACAGCAAAGAAGAGCGGAAATTCTGTTTACACAGTGAAAAGCGGTGATTCACTATGGCTGATTGCCAATGAGTATAAGATGTCGGTACAGGAACTGAAAAAGTTAAACGGATTGAGCAGCGACATGATTCGTGCAGGGCAAAAATTAAAAGTATCCGGAAAGGTTTCTTCAAATTCCAGTTCCGGCACTTCAAGCAGCTCTAAATCATCTAAATCGAGCTCAAGCTCTTCAGCTTCGATTGGCACTTACAAAGTGCAGCTAGGTGATTCGCTTTGGAAAATCGCGAACAAAGTCAATATGTCCATCGCTGAATTGAAGGTATTGAACAATTTAAAATCAGATACCATTTATGTGAATCAAGTGTTAAAAACAAAATCAGCGGGTTCTCATTCGTCATCAAAAGACAATTCATCCAAATCGAATCAATCAGCGTCAGCAACAACGAAGTACACCGTAAAAAGCGGAGACTCACTTTGGAAAATCGCAAACAAATATAACCTGACTGTACAGCAAATCCGAAACAGCAACAATCTGAAATCAGACGTTCTGTACGTTGGACAAGTGCTAAAGCTGACCGGCAAATCATCTTCCGGCACATCAACATCACCGTCTTCGTCAAATTCAAGCTCCGGCACCACGACGACTACATATACGGTGAAGAGCGGTGATTCCTTATGGGTGATCGCTCAAAAGTTCAATGTGACAGCCCAGCAGATTCGGGAGAAAAACAACTTGAAAAACGATGTCTTACAAATCGGCCAGAAGCTCACGATTACAGGCAAAGCTTCATCTTCAAATTCAAGTTCCGGATCTTCAGGCAGCACGATCTCAACAAGCGCGAAGATTAACAAAATGATCGCGGCCGCTAAGGAGCACCTTGGTGTTCCATATCGCTGGGGAGGAACAACACCGGCCGGATTTGACTGCAGCGGATTCATTTACTATGCGCTAAACAAAGTGACTTCTGTGTCCAGATTAACGGCGGCTGGCTACTGGAACACCATGAAACCTGTCAGCCAGCCTGCAGTCGGAGACTTTGTCTTCTTTTCGACATACAAAGCCGGCCCTTCTCATGTCGGGATTTACCTCGGAAACGGGGAATTCATTAATGCCAACGACTCAGGGGTTGTCATTTCAAATATGAACAACTCATACTGGAAACAGCGCTACCTCGGAGCAAAGCGTTATTTCTAAAAACAAAACTGTATGGCCTTTGTCGGCTGTACAGTTTTTTTATTAAAGACGAAACACATTGATGCTGATCATATGTTTTGTCACAGGGTGAAAATAAACTTCCGCACGCACGGAAAATGTTTCATCATTCTGTTTGACGGTCACCCGAAAGACATCCTTTGTCTGCTGGTCATTCACCTCGGTCCGCCCCATATAGGCGTAATCGGAAAAAGAAGCCCCTTTATATTCATCTTGAATTTTACTCCAAGCGAGCTGTTCCCACTTTTGAACAGACTCGTTCATGTTTTCTGAATGCCCTTTTGCAGCCATCGATAAGATGAGTAAACCGCAAAACAGAAACGCAATGGCATACGGCAGAGATTTCATGTGTTCAGTCTCCTGTACCCAGATTATTTTCATCTTAGGTTTTCCAAAACCGCTTGCTTCATTCAGACATTTTCATTTTATGTCTCCCTCATATTGCTACCCCAGTTCTGACGCAGACGCCAAGTTTTGCCCCGTCAATAACAGCTGATGCGGCATAAACTAATCCTGAACTTCTCACACAGGAAAGGAGAAGCGATTGATATGGATTATGCTGATTACGACAAAGCATTGTATTACACCCATCGTTCCCAATGGGATAATTTATTAATTTTAATGGTGCGGACAGAGGATGATTTGTTATCAAAACGAATTGAACATTTTTTGCATGCATACCATTTTGAACAGGATTATGCTGTATTAGAAAAGGTGCTGTATTCTCTTCTTCGCTATATTGACCATGCCACTGAGCTGACATATGAGGATCAATTAGCGCTTCTCACATAATAAAACCCCCCGGTGTTTAGACGCCGGGGGTTCCTGCATTTGCGAACATGTGCAATTCTTCCATCAGCTCTTTTATGCTGGCCGCCATGTGTTCCGTTACTGTTGCGTTTACTGCATCAATTGTTACCGGATCAAGCACAAGCTGCCTCGGAATGGCATTGGCATATAAGCCCCTCATCACGGTTCTCATATTGTTCAGCGCATTGATTCCGCCTTTTCCGCCGCCTGCTGCTGCAAAAAGAGCTATTGGCTTATATTTAAATTGTTCACTGCTTAAAAAATCCAGTGCATTTTTTAAAGCGCCGCTCATGCCGCTGTGATATTCAGGAGATAGTAATACAATCGCATCCGCTTTGCTGACGCGCTGTTTCAGCTCTTGTACCCGCGTAAGCTCGGCCTGTTCGGCTTCACCGTTAAATAGCGGCAATATAAATTCGCTCAAATCAATCAAATCCGTTTGATACATAGATGAAATATAGGCTGCCGCAATTCTTGTCCTGCCATGTGTTCTCGGCGAGCCGCTAATCACTAATATGTTCACTTTGTGGTCTCTCCATTCAAGTTGTATTTCACTGCAAAAAGCGCTGCTTGTGTGCGGTCCGCCAGCTCAAGCTTTGCTAAAAGATTAGACACATGGGTTTTTACTGTTTTTTCTGAAATAAACAACGATGCTGCGATTTCTTTATTGCTTTTTCCGCAAGCAATTTCGTTTAGCACATCTCTTTCCCGCCGTGTTAATTGATAAAATTTTTCTTTTTCCGGTTCATTCTGTTCTTTCATATGTGTCAGGACATGGGGCATAATAGCTGAAGACAGCATATATTCGCCTGAATCAACCTGTCTCAGTGTTTTCACCAATTCCTCCGGCTCTGTATCCTTTAGCTGATACGCCTTCGCTCCCGCCTGAAGCGCAGGGATGACATGCTCCTGATCAGAGTAACTCGTCAGCACGACGATATGGACTCCGGGAAATTGCTGTACTGCTTTTTTTGTTGCCGCTATTCCATCCATATCCGGCATCGACAGATCCATCAGCACGAGATCTGGCTTTGTTTCTTCGATGACACGGAGGGCCTCCATTCCGGTTGCCGCTTCTCCGACAACTTCAATGTCGTCCTTGGTGGCAAAGAAAAAACGTAGCCCCTGCCGGACAACATGGTGATCATCCGCTATTACAATTCTCATCTCACTGTCCTTCCTTTCTGATTGGTAAGCGGAAGTCTGACAGACAGCTTCGTGCCAGCTCCAAGCTCTGACTCAATGAAAAATTCCGCGCCGGCTTTTTCTGCCCGCTCTTTCATTCCTTTGATGCCAAGTGAAGGCAGTCCGTCGTGCGCTTCATAACAAAACCCTGCCCCATGATCGATAATATCCAGTTCTGCATAGGCCGAAGAAGCAGCAATTCTGACATATGCCGTATCAGTCCCGGCATGCTTTTTGCAATTATTGAGGGCTTCCTGCACGACACGCCACAGCATATGCTCCTCTTCATCACGAAGGGCCGGACATCCTTTTTGTGTAAGGACGACATTCAACCCGATCAGAGTGCCGTAGCTTTTAATGGCTTCAGCCAGCCCTTTTTCCAATCCTCCGGGGCGAAGCTGCCAAATTAAGGACTTCATTTCAGCCAGCGCGTCCTGCGTTAACGTTTGAATAAAATCAATCATCTGCTGCAGGGTCTCTTCTTGTGTTAATGTCTTTGCCGCTTTTGCTGTTAAACTGACGGAAAACAGCATCTGGTTGACTGAATCATGCAGCTCCTGAGCGAGACGGTTCCGCTCCATTAAAAGAGCGTTTTTTTGTTTGTATTCAGCAAGCCTCATCCGCTGTATCGCCGTTCCGATCTGAAAAGCAACCGCCTCCAGCAAATGAAGCTCCTCCTCATCAAAAAGTGTCTTTCCGGCCGCCGCCACATTTAATAAACCAAACCGTCTGTCTCCGTCTTCTAAGGGAACGGTTGCATGATGCGTAATCCCTTCTGTGTCAAAACAATGCAGCTCTTCAGCTGATTCTATACGTTTACAGTTCATAATATTGGCTGCTTTTCTAAGTCCGCCGTTATTGAATTTCGTCAGGCAATAGCACTCCCCTTCACACATCAGCACTTTTTCCCTGCGGCTTAAAGCAGGCGGCAGGTATGCGTCTGCCGCTAACGTGTAGGAACCGTCCTCTTCAATGAGAAAGATCCATCCAGACTGAAGATTCGTTAAGCTCAGCAATTCTTTTAACACTTCATTCAGCGTTGCTTTGACATCGTGTCCTTGATTCAAAGTCTCGGCAATGGTTTTCAGTGTTCTTAATTTTTCCACCCTCGGTTTGGTCACGTCTCTCACTCCGGCTATGGTTATTATCTAAGATTATACCAGTTTTTTGAATATTGTTACTTCACATGAAGGATGATTTTCTTTCAGACTTTTGGATGAGAAATAAAAAAAGCTGGATCACATTGCGTGATCCAGCTTTTTTCGAATTACTTTGCTGTTGCTTCGACAATTTCATCAACTGTCTTCATGACATCGTCAGAAAGTGCGGCAAGACGCTGTTCACTGTCTTGGAGGGATGTTCCTTTTACGGCGAAATAAAATTTGACCTTCGGCTCAGTGCCAGAAGGACGGAGGCAGAACCAAGATCCGTCTTCCAAGAAATATTTCAATACATTTGATTTTGGCAGGTCGATGGCTTCTTCTTTATTTTCCGTTAAAACCATCCGTTTGCTTACAGCGTAATCCTCTGCTGAGACAACCTGTTTACCGGCCATTGTTTGCGGAGGATTTTGTCTGAAGGAAGCAAGAATCGCTTCAATCTGCTCCGCTCCCTGTTTTCCTTTCAGCGTCAGTGATTTCAGCCCTTCACGGTAAAAACCATATTCTTTGAAGATATTCATTAACGCTTCGTATAATGACGTTCCTTGTTTCTTATAGAACGCGCAAACCTCAACTGCCAAAAGTGCGGCCTGAATGGCATCCTTGTCGCGGGCGAAATCTCCGATTAAATAACCATAGCTTTCTTCATATCCGAATTGGAAAGTGTACTGGCCTGAGGCTTCGTATTCTTTAATCTTTTCACCGATAAACTTAAAGCCCGTCAGTGTATCAATCGTATCGAGTCCGAATGAAGTTGCGACATCGCGGCCGATTTCACTTGTTACGATTGTTTTGAGAACGACGCCATTCTCAGGCAGGATTCCTTGTTTTTTCTTTTCAGAAAGCAAATAATGAAGCAGCAGGGCACCGGTTTGGTTTCCTGTCAGCACTGTATATTTGCCTTCATCATTTTTCACCGCAATGCCAAGGCGGTCCGCATCTGGATCTGTTGCAATAAGAATATCTGCATTTTGCTCTTCGCCGAGCTTAATAGCGTATTCAAATGCAGCATGCTCTTCCGGGTTCGGAGATGTTACAGTTGAAAAGTTCGGATCTGGCCGTTCCTGTTCCTTCACGACCGTGACATTTTGATAGCCGAGGGCTTCGAGTCCGCGTCTGACCGGTTTGTTTGCAGTTCCATGCAGCGGAGTGAAAACCACTTTCACATCCACTTCTCCGGATAACTCAGGGTGAACGGAAATAGATGTCAGTTTTTCAGTATAGACCTTATCAATCTCTTCACCGATGATCTTTATTAAGCCTTTTTCTTTTAACACTTTTTCATCTTCGACTGTGATTGTCAGTTCATTTTCGATAGCGTTTACCTGCTCAATGACGATGTCTGCTTCACGCGGAGGCAGCTGGCCGCCGTCATCACCGTACACTTTGTACCCATTATATTCAGGCGGGTTATGGCTTGCTGTTACCACAATCCCTCCATAAGCGTTTAGCTGTCTGACAGCGAATGACAGCTCCGGCGTCGGGCGAAGCTCATCAAACACGTATGTTTGGATGCCTTGTGTCGCAAGTGTTTTTGCCGCTTCCATCGCAAATTCCGGCGATTTATGGCGAGAATCATACGCAATGACAACGCCCCGTTTTTTTGCTTCCTCACCTTGCTTCGAGATGTATGCCGCAAACCCGGCTGATGCCTTGCGCACCGTGTAAATATTCATCCGATTCGTCCCAGCGCCGATTTCTCCGCGCATTCCGCCGGTACCGAATTCAAGGTCTTTATAGAAACAGTCCTCAAGAGCCTGTTCATTCCCCTCTAATTCAGTGAGGCGCTCTTTTAATTCCGGATCTAAATGTTCTGTTTGTTTCCAGCGTTCATAGCTCTTTCTCCAAGTCATGTTCGTCCTCCTATGTATCAGCTTATGTCATTATTTTATATGAAGCGAGTGCCTCTGTCACTTGATAACCTGAGATCTGGCACTTTCGGCACATAAAAAGAAATAACGGGCTGCAGACAGCCCGTTATTTTTATTGTTCGACCGGTACAACCGCATCGTGTATTAGCTTGTTAAGGTTTTCTGTATGTCTGTTTTGCGTCTGCTCATCCCACTGGAATCGCTCGCTCATAAAATCAATAACGGCGTCTTTATATGTTTTTACCCAATTGATATCAAAAAATAAACGTCCCGTTCTGCGGACAAAGAAGTCAGCAGGCGTTGCAGTCAATTCTTCTTCAATGCTGTATTCTGCCTCGGCAAGGATATGAACCGGGATATTTCGCTTCACAGCCTCGTCTTTCAGCGCCTCGACCCGATGAAAGACACGCTCTACGTTGGAGCCATATCTGATAGCCAGCTGTTTGGCATCCTTTTCTGATAAGCCGGCCGCAATGCCTTCTTTCGTTTTCGCCGTCACGAAGGATGCAAGGTTTTTAGAACCGCCGACGTGCCCGCCTGAAATCGGCATGTTTTTCGTTTTGCATGGGCCGAAATCCTTTTCGCCTTCCTCTTTTAATCGATCACGAACAAGATCGACAATGTGCTCCGCCATTTTTCTGTACCCGGTCAGCTTACCGCCGGCAATAGTGATCAAGCCTGAATCTGACGTCCAAATTTCATCTTTGCGTGAAATCTCGGAAGGGTCCTTTCCTTCTTCATGAATGAGCGGACGCAGGCCAGCCCAGCTTGATTCAATATCATCCGCTTTCATATTCAGTTCAGGGAACATGTAATTGATTGAATTGATGACGTAATCGCGATCCTCAGTTGTCATGCGCGGATGCTCCAGGGCCTCTTTGTAAACGGTATCGGTTGTGCCCACGTATGTTTTGCCTTCACGAGGAATAGCAAACACCATCCGGCCGTCCGGTGTATCAAAATATACCGCTTGTTTCAAAGGAAAGACAGATTGGTCAAATACAAGGTGAATACCTTTTGTATGCTGAAGGTGCTTTCCGTTTTTAGAATGGTCTTTTTCTCTGAGCTGGTCTACCCAAGGGCCTGTCGCATTGACGATTTTTTTCGCATATACTTTATATTCTTTTTTCGTCAAAACGTCTTCAATTAATACACCGACTGCTTTGCCTTTTTCATAAAGGAGCTCTTTTACTTTGGAATAATTCACAGGCTCTGCCCCGAATTTGACCGCTTCCTTCATGACCTCGATTGTCAGTCTCGCATCGTCAGTGCGGTATTCAACATAGTAGCCGCCGCCTTTTAAGCCGTCTTTTTTCACCAAAGGCTCTTTTTGCAGCGTTTCTTTTGCTGAAAGCATACTTCTGCGTTCTGATTTTTTTACGCCGGCTAAGAAGTCATAAACTCTTAAACCGATAGATGTTGTGAATGAACCGAATGTGCCGCCTTTATGAAACGGAAGCAGCATCCATTCCGGTGTGGTAACGTGCGGGCCGTTTTCATAGACAATCGCCCGCTCTTTCCCTACCTCAGCGACCATTTTCACTTCAAATTGTTTTAAATAGCGCAATCCGCCATGAACCAATTTTGTTGATCTGCTTGATGTTCCAGCCGCGAAATCCTGCATTTCGCTGAGTGCGACCTTCATACCCCTTGATGCCGCGTCAAGAGCTGTACCTGCTCCTGTAATTCCTCCTCCGATAATAAATAGATCATATGTTTTTTTCGTCATGTCTGTCAGCATGCGATCCCGCTCAAGACTTGAAAATTGATTTTTCATTATTACGTTTCCTCCTTGTTGTACGGTAAATAGAAAAAGAGACCACAACAGCCAAAGTGCATATTCACACTTTGGTGCTGTGGTCTCTCCTCATCTCAGGACCGTTCTTATTAACTTGTAACCATTATAACATACTCTTATTTTATTTAAAAGCCATAGCTGCTTTAACGGCTTTTTGCCAGCCTATATACAGCTCATTTCGTTTTTCTTCTTCCAATTTAGGTTCAAAACGCTTATCCAGATTCCACTGGTTAATAATTTCAGAACGATCCTTCCAGAATCCCACAGCGATACCCGCCAAATATGCCGCGCCAAGCGCAGTTGTTTCATTGATTTCCGGTCGTTCCACAGGCACATCCAAAATATCTCCTTGAAACTGCATCAAAAAGTTATTTTTAACAGCGCCGCCATCCACACGAAGCGTTTTCAATGAAATGTGAGAATCCGCTTCCATTGCATCAAGCACATCTTTCGTCTGATAAGCCAATGACTCCAGCGTGGCACGGATAAAATGTTCTTTCGTTGTGCCTCTTGTCAGGCCGAAAACTGAACCGCGCACATCGCTGTCCCAGTAAGGCGTTCCCAAGCCGACAAAGGCCGGAACGACATATACGCCGTCAGTTGAATCAACTTTCTCCGCATATGATTCGCTAAGCGAAGAGTCCTGGAACATTCTCATTCCGTCTCTGAGCCATTGGATGGCTGAGCCTGCGACAAAAATACTTCCTTCTAAAGCATATTCAACTTTACCGTCAATGCCCCAGGCGATTGTTGTCAGCAGCCCGTGTTCCGACTTAATTGCTTTTTCCCCTGTATTCATCAGCATGAAACATCCTGTGCCGTATGTGTTTTTCCCCATGCCTGCTTCAAAGCACGCCTGGCCGAACAGAGCGGACTGCTGGTCGCCTGCTGCTCCAGCAATCGGAATATTTTTTCCGAAGAAGTGATAATCAACTGTCTCCGCATACACATGAGAGGACGGTTTTACTTCAGGGAGCATTGATTTCGGAACGCCTAAAATCTCAAGCAGCTCATCGTCCCATTTCAAATCGTAAATATTAAACATCAGCGTTCTTGAGGCGTTGGAATAATCCGTCACGTGCGCTTTTCCGCCTGACATTTTCCAAATGAGCCATGTGTCAATCGTTCCAAACAGCAGCTCGCCTTTTTCCGCTTTTTCTCTTGCGCCTTCCACATTGTCTAAAATCCATTTCACCTTCGTGCCAGAAAAATATGGATCTATCAAAAGGCCTGTTTTCTCTCTGAATGTATCATTATATCCTTTTTCACGAAGCTCCTCGCAGATTCCAGACGTCTGTCGTGACTGCCAAACGATCGCATTATACACAGGCTTTCCTGTATCCTTATCCCAAACAACCGCTGTTTCCCTTTGGTTGGTAATGCCGATTCCGGCAATTTGAGAAGCGCTGATTCCCGATTCAGAAATGACTGATGCGATAACAGCAAGGACAGATCCCCAAATTTCATTTGCATTATGCTCAACCCACCCTGGATGCGGGAAATATTGTGTAAATTCCTTTTGAGCGGAGTGAACGATTTTGCCTTCTTTATTAAACAGAATCGCTCTTGAACTTGTTGTCCCTTGATCTAAGGATAAAATGTAAGTTTCCATAAGATGTCTCCCCTTTGCTTAAATATATTTTGAATTTGATAGTGTTTTAGCTGCATGTTTTTTCGTATAGCCATAGAGTCCTAACAATACCATAACCAATACAACGCTTACAATCCAGAAACTGCTTGTAATCTGCCCCTGAAACGCGGCGCTGTAAAATACACCGCCGAATGATCCGCCCAAAATCGGGCCGGCAACAGGAACCCATGCGTACTTCCAGTTTGATGAGCCTTTCCCCGGAATCGGCAGAAGTGCGTGGGCAATCCGCGGACCTAAGTCGCGGGCGGGATTAATTGCATATCCCGTGGTTCCTCCAAGAGAAATACCTATAGCAACGATGAGAAAACCGACAATTAAAGGGTTAAGTCCCTCTGTAAACTCATTTGCCCCAATCGCCAAAATTCCAAGCACAAGGACAAATGTCCCAATAACCTCACTTAAAACGTTTGCAAACGTATGCGGAATGCTGGGTCCGGTTGAAAAAACACCTAGCTTGGCAGCGGGATCATCGGTAGACTTCCAATGCGGCAGGTAATGAAGGTAAACAATCACCGCACCGATCATTGCACCGATCATTTGCGCCGCAATGTAAACCGGAACCTCTTTCCACGGAAAATCACCAACAAAAGCAAATGCTATCGTTAACGCGGGATTGAGATGGGCGCCGCTGATGCCGCCGACCGCATAAGCGGCCATTGCCACACCTAATCCCCATCCAAATACAACAACAATCCAGCCAGATTGATATGAAAGCGATTTCTTCAAATTGACTCCTGCACAAACACCTGCGCCAAAAATAACAAGCAGCATCGTACCGATTAGTTCTCCCCAAAATGCTGTCATAGATAATTCCTCCTAAGGTTGCGATTAAGAAGTATGATAGAGAATAAAAAAACCACAACAAACCGCTTTACGGGTGCATAACCTTTACCGTAAAGAGCTGCTGTGGGTCTCCGGATTCTCCATCACATTGTATTAACCTAGTGCAATTGTATCAGTGGATGAAAGCGGTGTCAATCACTTTTCGTCAAAAAATTTTCATATTTTTTCCATAATTTGGTGTTTGATGTGGTGACAGCAACGGCACCAGCTTTCAGTGCCTGTTCTACATCTTGTTCTGTGCGGATGAAACCTCCCGCAAAGATAGGGATACCTGTTTTCTCTTTGATTTCCTGAATAAGTGACGGCACGATGCCCGGCAGCACTTCAATGAAGTCAGGCTTATGCTTGCCGACAAACTCCATGCTTTTTTCCATTGCGCTTGTATCAAGCAGAAACAAACGCTGGATCGCATAGATTTTCTTCTGTTTCGCTTTTGCAATCACGTTTGATCTTGTTGAGATAATCCCCGCTGGCTTGATATCCTGGCAGATAAACTCCGCTCCGTATTCATCATGTTTGATCCCTTGAATTAAATCGACATGCACCATCATCTTCTTCCCGTGCTTTTGCGCCTCTCTGATCACGCCTTTTAATTGCCCGAGATGGATATCAAGTATCACGCCGTACGAAAACGAGCTGTTTAAAAACTCATCAAATTGCTTCATATTGCGAATAGCCGGTAAAATAGGCTGGTTGTGAAAACTCATCGTGTGCTCCTTTAACAAATCACTTTTGTATCAAATCGTCAGTATGCTTTCCTTCACCGTTTTGACGATAAATGCAAGGTCCTCTTCTGTCAGACAAAATGGCGGGGCGAGCTGAATGACATTGTTATATCCGGCGACTGTATCGCCGTTTTTGCCGATGATCAGCCCTTTCTCTTTGCATGCCGCAACCACTTGGTTCACTTGGTCAGCGCCAGCCGGCTCTTTAGTCAGCTTATCTTTGACAAGTTCGATTCCGACCAGCAGCCCTTTTCCCCTTACATCCCCTACCGCAGGGTGTTCTCTCAACGACTGAAGCTCACCTAAAAGCTTTGCTCCGAGATCGCGGGATCGCTGAATCAGCTGTTCATCCTCCATAATTTGCAGGTTTTTCAAAGCCAATGCGCAGGCTGCCGGGCTGCCGCCGAATGTGTTGACGTGGCGGAAACGGTCATAAGGAGCTTCTCCTTGGTATGCTTCAAAAATCTCCCGTTTACGCCGTAGTGCATAAATCCGAACGGCTCGCCAGTCCGCCCAAATCCGCAGATGACTTCGTCGCAAATCAGCAGGGCGCCGTGGCGGCGGCAGACTTCCTCCACTTTCTTCATATATCCGTCCGGCGGCATTAAAATGCCTCCGCCAGTAATAATGGGCTCCATAATGACACCGGCAATCGTTTCGCTTAATTCCCATGTCATGATGCGGTCAATTTCATTTGCGCTCTCTAGCGTATCGGCGTCCTCAGGATTTCGGTAGACATCAGGCGGGGCGGCGTGCAGGAATCCTTGGCTTAACGGTTCATATTTATATTTCCGCTGTGCCTGGCCGGTGGCAGAGAGCGCTCCCAATGTATTGCCGTGATAGGCTCTATATCTAGAGATGAATTTATAACGGCTGTGGTCGCCGTTTTCCAGATGGTATTGGCGAGCGATCTTAAAAGCGGTTTCATTTGCTTCCGAACCGCTGTTGGAAAAGAAAATCACATAATCGCCGCCAAGCCACTCATTCAGCTTCTCCGCCAAGTGAATCGCAGGTGCGTGACTTTGCGTTAACGGGTAATACGGCAGTTCCTTTAATTGTTCATAGGCAGCCTCCGCAAGCTCTTTTCTGCCGTAACCAATATTAACGCACCACAAACCGGACATCGCATCAAGATAGCGGCGTCCGTCTATATCAGTCACCCAGGCTCCTTCCGCCTTTTGGGCAATCAGACTGTCCGCTTGATGCGCTCCCTTCATAGCATGCCACACGAATTGCTCATCCTTTTGCTTTAATTCCTGATTTTGCTGAATGTTTTCCATCCCCATCATCTCCATTTCATTAGCGTACCCTAAAATGCCAATTCATTGAAACAGACCTTCTCTTTATGTGATGTCTTGGTGATGATTTCCCTGCCTTCAATATAAAGCCAGACGGGGCCAGAGTCAATAAACCGTGTAAATAATAAAACATCCTCTTTCATCAAGAAGAAAGAGGATGCAGCATCCAAACAGAACAGGCAAACTGACAATCTCCGCATCGGACTGATAAAGGTCTCACACGAAACGACTTGGACAGCCATTGCAATAGCAATGTGAAGCCTAGCCGTTTTCTGACGAACATATTTAAAACTTCATAAGGCACCTTCCAATATACAATTTACTTTAAAGAAAACGTATCTTTTGTTTTAAAAAAACCCGCCAATTCAGGCGGGTTTCCGGATTATTTCTTATAGTGAATATGATAAATATCGCGGCGTCTGTCTTTGAGCTGACGCACCGTTCCGTTTTGGCGCTGTCTTCTGAGAATTTCTAAGTCAACATCGCCAATGACGACCATTTCAATATTCGGGTTGGTTTCCCCAACGATGCCGTCTCTTGCGAATTCAAAATCAGAAGGGGCAAAGATGCCTGACTGGGCGTACTGGATATCCATGTTTTCCGTTTGTGGCAGGTTTCCAACCGTTCCGGAAATGACGGTATAAATTTGATTTTCGACCGCCCTAGCCTGTGAACAGTATCTGACACGCAAGTAGCCTTGGCGGTCTTCCGTACAAAATGGCGTGAAAATAATTTTTGCGCCTTTATCGGCCGCAATGCGGGCAAGCTCAGGAAACTCAATGTCATAACAGATCTGGATCGCAATTTTCCCGCAGTCCGTATCAAACACACGTACCTGGTCGCCCGCGCTGATTCCCCACCATTTGCGTTCATTCGGCGTAATATGCAGTTTATATTGCTTCTCAATCGTTCCATCGCGTCTGAACAGGTAGGCGATATTATAAATTTTCCCTTCCTCTTCTACGAAATGAGATCCGCCGATAATGTTGACATTATACTTAACAGCCAAGTCTGTAAACAGACTGATGTAATCCTCAGTATACTCGGTAATTCTCTGTACCGCCAAGCTTGGTGAACGTTCCTCAAGGAAAGACATCAGCTGGGTTGTGAAAATTTCCGGGAACACTGCAAAATCAGACCTTGCGTCAGATGCGACATCGACATAGTACTCTACTTGATTCGCAAATTCCTCAAAGGAATAGATTTTTTTCATTTCGTATTGAATGACACAAATTCTCACAGGGAAGGCCGATTTATAATAACGCTTTGTCTGCTGCGGCAAATAATCGACATTATTCCATTCCATCAGCGTCGCATATTTGATTGAAGCTGTATCATCCGGGAGATAATCCGGGTTAATCCGCATTAGGGTAAAACCGTTCATCAGCTGAAAAGAAAGGACAGGATCGTAAATTTGATGGCGTGTTACCTGTTCAACATACTCTCTCGCAGTCATTTCATCAGCATATTTATGATAGTTCGGTATCCGTCCGCCTAGGATGATGCTTTTCAGATTTAAACGTCTTGCCAAATCCTTTCTTGCCTCATACAAACGATGGCCGATTTTCATCCGTCTGTAATCAGGATGCACCATGACCTCGATCCCGTACATGTTTAAGCCATCCGGATTGTGATTGGTGATGTATCCGTCATCTGTAATGTCCTGCCACGTATGGCGGTCATCATATTCATCAAAGTTAATCAGGAGGCTTGAGCACGAACCGATAATTTCACCTTCGAATTCTGCACAAAACTGCCCTTCCGGAAAATGCTCCAGATGGCTGATTAAATGCTCGCGCTTCCACGGCTCCATGCCTGGAAAGCAGTCCTTTTGAAGGTCGATAATGTTGTCGATATCTTTCTCTTCGATATTGCGGATGACCATTTTCTTTTCAAAACGGGTCAAATCTAATTTCTCAGACAATCTACTCGCTCCTTTCTAGTTTTGTGCGTTCAGATGATCAAGCAATAGGGCGAGCTCCATCTCCGCCATTGATTCGAGCCTGTGATCATATTCTTCAAACATCAAGGTGCCTGTTACTTGATTCGGAACGATTACACACTTCATGCCCGCTCGCTTGGCAGCAATCGAACCATTGACGGAATCCTCGAATGCGAGACATTCCGACGGCGATACCCCAAGATTCTTTGCCGCTAGCAGATACAGCTCGGGATTGGGCTTGACCTCTTCTACATCATCAGCTGTCTGAATCACTTCGAATTTGTCAAACAGGCCAAGTTGCTTCAAATGGCCGGATACCCATTTATAATCTGAGCTGGAAGCCAGTCCTACTTTTAAGCCTAAATCCTTTGCCGCATTCAGATACGCTTCAACACCAGGTCTCGCTTTTTCTGTTTCCATGCGTTTTGCAAACCGGTCTCTTCTCAGTTTTGTCAGCTCTTCATGGTTCAGCTTTTTGCCTATCTGCTTTTCTAAGTATTCAAATGGCCGAAATCCCGCCGCTGTTCCGATAACCTTGCCCCAAACGGATAACGGCAGAACTGAGCCATGTTCCTCAAAAATTTCCTGAAGGACTTCATATTCATGTGTTTCTGTATCAAGAATAAGCCCATCAAAATCAAAAATTAACGCTTTTATCACTGCGTACAACTCCTTTGGCCCGAATTGAGACATATGTATACACTATACCCCGAAACGCCTCTGCTTTCAAAAAGTAAGGGTTTATGTGAAGAAAGAGCCTGCACACTGCAAGCTCTTTCTTATTAATGCAAGTTTTGATGAGAAATGTTTGTCAGCGCTTCTCCAGCAGACTCGTTCGACATCTGATTGACAGCCAGGTCTCCAAGCGCAACGATCCCGACTAGATTGTTTTGATCTACAATAGGAAGGCGGCGGATTTGGTGCTGGGCCATCAGATGCGACGCGTCTTCCAGACTCATATTAGGATTTCCTGATACGAGGTCTGTTGACATCACTTCTGAAACGGGTGTCTGGCCATCTCGGCCTTGAGCTGTGGTTCTCAATGCAATGTCACGGTCAGTCAGCATTCCTTTTAAAACACCTTGCTCTACCACGGGAACAGCCCCGACGTTATGCTGTTTCATCAGAGAAGCCGCTTCCTGAATCGTTTGATTCGGAGAAACGGTTGCTACCTGCGTTGTCATTGAATGTTTAACTGAACTCATTGGTCAGCACCCCTTTCAATCATTAGTATGTTCAGACACCGGATGATTAAAAAGGGAGTTGCAGGAAAGGTTTTGTGGTATGATTTCTCTGATGCAAAAAGAGCTTTTCTCGAAACGGAAAAGCTCTTGCCGCAGATTATATCAGCCTTCTGTGACCCGAAAAAGCATTGTTTGTTTTCGGTTGAAAATCAGATAAAGCAAACGGAAAATATACTCCGCAATCATTCAGCATCTTGCTGTTTTTATCAAAAATAGCTTGATCACTCAAGTCATCGTGCGGTGAAGGCTTTGTCAGAATAATATGTATCATTTGCAGACAAGCCATAATTTGAAAAGCTTCTTTTAATGTTCCTTGGTAATATTGGTTATTTAAAGACAGAACGCCTTTCTTTTTAAAGCGCTGAATGTCCAGTTCGGAGAAATAAAGAGGAAATACATGATGGAAAAGCTCCATTGACAGTTCCTTGATAAAGCTTTCCTGTTCTTCAGTTGCTGCGTTCACGATTCTCACGTCTATCACCTTTCTTGCCATCGAATATCCAAAGTCTTTCTCAAGAATATCACAGAAAAAAACGCGAATGTTAAGGTAAGTGTTTCCTATGAGAAGCAGCGGCCTTTCGCGCGAAAAGGAGCCATTTGATCATGAAAGAAAAAGGCAAAGGGCTAGAGCTGATAATCAGTGAAAAACAGGACGGACAATGGCTGTTTTCTGTACTGAAAACAGAGCTCAAAGCTTCTAAACCCGTTATCCAAGAATGGATGACTTATCACAATATAAAGGTCAATCACGAGCCTGTCAAAAACAACATACTCGTAAAAAAGGGTGACCGCTTGTTTATTGATCTTCAGGAAAACGAAGAGGCCTCCGTCCTACCTGAGTATGGAGAGCTTGATATTTTATTTGAAGACCGCCACATGTTAATCGTCAATAAACCAGCTGGCATTTCCACTCATCCCAACGAAGAAGGCCAAACCGGCACACTCGCCAATTTGATCGCATATCACTTTCAGGTCAATGGCGAAACAATCAAAGTGCGCCATGTCCACCGTCTTGATCAGGATACATCAGGCGCTGTCGTATTCGCCAAGCATCGTCTGGCGCATGCCATCTTAGACCAGCAGCTAGAGCAAAAAACGCTGAGGCGTACGTATCTCGCAATTGTTGAAGGAAAACTGAAACCGAAAAAAGGCAAAATCGATTCACCGATTGGAAGAGACAGATCACACCCGACAAGACGGCGGGTTTCGCCAGGCGGACAAGCCGCCGTCACCCATTACCGTACCCTTGCTATCAATGCGAGAGAACAGCTCTCGCTTGCTGAATTAGAGCTGGAAACAGGCAGAACACATCAAATCCGTGTACATATGGCCAGCATCGGCCATCCGCTTACGGGGGATACACTTTACGGAGGCGGGAGCCAATTTCTTAACAGGCAGGCGCTGCATGCCAAAAAGGTACAGGCTGTTCATCCGATTACCGAAGAGCTGGTCGTTGCCGAAGCACCTCTTCCCGCTGATATAGAAAGCCTTTGCCATACGTATTTATCATGAAAGAAAAGCCGCAGGGATTGTCCTGCGGCTTTAAATACGTTTTCCGTAAATAATATAACGTTTCGGGGCATTCCCGACATATGAAAAAGGATAGCAGGTGGTCAGAATGAGCTCTTCCTTTTCGTGCTGCAGCGTAATAATGGAGGTATCATCCTTATCCACGATTTTTGTTTTTTCAATTTCATATGTGAAATCACCATATGAAAGGATGATGTTGAGCAGGTCACCTTTTTCAAGCTCTCCTGTCCGGCGAAACACGGTGTCCCGATGCCCTGACAGTACAATTTGCCCGTTTTCATCTGGATAATAGCTGTCCTTGTAATGCCCCACACCCTTTTCTAAATCATCCGCATCGGTCCCTTCCACGATCGGAAGCTCCGCATTGATTTTCGGTATTTCCAGTATGCCGCTTGCTTGGCCGGTCTTCGGCTTAAACGATGATTTTTTCTCGGCTTGATTATCGTTTTTCTTCGTGCCTGCAATCGCCTGCGGCTGTTCAGCCGCCTTTTTTGCTTCTTTTAATGTCTGCTCTGTTTTCATGCTGGTATCAATCAGTTTGAAGCCCCCGTAGCCTGTGATCACAAGACCGATCACAATGATCACAAGAGGAATATATTTTTTCACGACGTAGCGGCACTCCTTTTCCTTCTGATATATAAATACGTTCCGGACAGTGAGACCGCTGCGCCGATCACAATAAAGTTGTAGTATCCTGCTGACGTATCCGGAAGCTTATGATCAGAACCGCTTTCCTCACTTTCTTTATGCAAAGGCAGTGTGTTTATACGGCCGGCGGCAGTGGCAGGCTGTTTGGTCTCTGTTAATTCTTCAAAGGTCGAAATGACTGCAGGCGGCAGCTGATGGACCGGAGCTGTGCCCGGGGTCTCTCTTAGATCAGGCTTTTCTTCCCCAGGTGTCGGATTTATCTTGCCCGGATCGTCTGTTCCCTGACTGTCTGCCGGGTCTTCAGTGACTGGGTCTTCAG
The DNA here is from genome assembly GCF_054161355.1 of Bacillus sp. PK3-037. Lineage (NCBI taxonomy): Bacteria > Bacillati > Bacillota > Bacilli > Caryophanales > Bacillaceae > Bacillus > Bacillus sp. PK3-037. The sequence goes on from NZ_CP096408.1 coordinate 3,132,176, forward strand.
CTTGTCTGTCTTCAGCCAGTTTAATTCTGCCTTCTTTTGTATATGAAATCGGCTTATCAAAGCTTTTTACATATTCTACAGTCGCTTCTAAATCCTCAGGCCCTGTAACCGGATGTTTCCCAAGCAATCCGATTGGCTGGTATTTGGCTCCTGTCGCCGTCGCCATAAAATTATTGACGGTTAGAGTGTATGTGGCATCCGGCTGGATTTCGGTTCCGTCTGCCATCTTTATATCAACCGCTTTGCCTGTTTCTTTATCCCACGTATACGTAAACCCGCTTATGCTGTAGTCGGGGCCGAAAACCGATGAGATTTGCGCATCGATGATCTCCCGCAAATCTTTTCCTTTAATCTCAAGCTTCGTCAGCACATTTCCAAACGGCTGAATGTTATAAAGATCCCCCCATGTAATTGGGCCTTTCTTCAGCCCTTCCCGTATCCCGCCGCCATTCATTAGCGCAAAATCTGTTTTCATCGCCGTTCTCATGCCATCAGCAATCAAATTTCCAAGAGGTGTGTCGCCATCATTAGAATAACCGCCTTCCATATCAACAGCCGCTTCACCGACTACTTCGCTGATAATCGGTTCAGCAAGGGCCTGATACTTCCTTAAAATAGCTGAAGCGCTGGCATCAGGTTTTTTCTTGCTTTGATCGACGTATTCGATTTCAGCCGACTTTTTGACGATGTCTTTTGTCTGTTTATTAATTTCCAGATCAACGACACCTATCGCTTTTCCGTATTCAAACGCCTGAACGATCAGCTTGCCGTTCACTTCACCATTGACGATCTTATGGTTATGCGCTGCAAAAATGATGTCTATCTCAGAATCTGATTTGTTTGCAAGGTCAGCGGATTCACCTGTAATTGTGGTGCCGTTTTGTTCGGCCGACATATGTGCGAGCACTGCAATGGCCCTGATGCCTTTTTTCTTCAGCTCTTCGGCAGCGTCATTTACCGCTTGGACTTCATCGGTAAACTCAATATCCTTTATTCCGTCAGGCATGACCATTCCGGCCGCCGACTGTGTGACAACCCCAATGAAAGCAACGGGTATGCCCTCTACATATATAATGTCATAAGCCGGCAAAAAGGGTTCTCCGGTAGACTTCATTTTACAATTGGCGCACACAAGGGGAAAATTTTGTCCGTCATAGCCGCTAGTGCCTTTTGAGTGATCTCCCCCTTTTAACATTCTCATGAGTTCATCCGTACCTTCATCGAACTCGTGATTGCCCACAGTTCCGACATCAAATCCGATATCCTCCATCAGTTCCACAGTTGGTTCATCTTGAAGAAGAGATGATACGGGCGAACTGCCCCCGATCATATCCCCAGCGTGCACAGTGAGCGTGTTTTTCTTTTCCGCCTTTTTTTCTTTCAAATAGGCAGCTGCATAGTCCATGCGTCCGAATGTGCCATCTGGAGTGCCGTCTCCATCAAGATCAAGTTCGTATTGCTGATCGATTTTCCCATGTAAGTCGTTCATGCTTAACATCCTAAGCGGTATATTTTCTTCGGAGGTTTGCTTTTTCTTGTAACCGGCACTCTCTGCTTCAGCTGCTGAAGAAAAGAAGATCCTGTTTTCCATAGCCACCTGCTTCCAGTCTGCTGGCGTAACATAGGTCTTGTTTGATGAGTCTCCCACATACCTTGTCAGCCCTTTTCCCTGCTCTCTGGCTCTAAATTCAAACGGCATTTCCATTAGAGGATCCGCTTCATTCCAAATGCCTTTTTGCTCTTTTTTAGCATTGGCGGCTGCGGCCTGAAATTCCTGATAATCCTCTTCATTTTCAACAGGCCAAATAAAATATGTTGGGGCATAGCCATTTTTCACGAGTTCTAAATTTACATTTGCCCCTGTCTCCGTCACAACCTGTCCAAGAAGTCTGCCATAGCTGTCCTTGGCTTCGCTGCCGACTTTTACAGTGATGTGATCTCCTGGAGACAAAACCGTTTTTAAATAGTCAGAGGCTTTCTTTCCAAATCTTAACTGATTTTCATCCGCTTCATTTTTTGGTGTATGGTACGTTTCTGGCGTGTCTACATTTACAAAGCGGATTTTTGCCGTGCCAAGTATCGGTTTTTTGACATGAATGGTATCACCGTCTACAACGCGATCAACCACAGTTTCATATTCGCCTTCTGAAGACGGCGGGGCAGGCTGCTCTTGAAGCAGCTTCATGTCTGCTGATTTTCGCGGAAGAAGCTGAAAGGATTGATATCTGCTCAACACGCCAGTGATTTCATACCATTTATCCTCAGTCAGTTCATCAATGATACCTGTCTCACTCATAACACGCAGGGTCATTGCATGATGATCATTATCAATCATCGTAACATTGTAACCGCCGCCTGCTTGAGAATTTGGGATAGAAGAAATATAAGCTTTGACTGTTACAAGACGCCCTTCATATTGATCACCCAAGCTGCCATTGACCAGTTCATTGATCGTTGAAAATTCAGGGACAGGGAGAGGCTGATTTGATTGGGTAATACGGATGCCTGATGTATCCGGAACTATTTCAGTAAGCCCTTGGTAAGTCGTTATTTTCCCTGTCACCGTAATGTCCATTCCTTCTTTTAACTCAGGGAAATTCTCTGGTGCTGCCGAATAAATGTTGATGCCGCCTGTGTCATCCTGCATAAAGGTCGACAGCTTTCCGCCTCCGATTGCGCTCTGATCGGCAGTAACAACGCCTTTAATCGTGACATGTTCATTCATTCGGCCGCGCGCTTCCTGTATTGTAATAGGCTGTGCTGCCGGCGGAGATTCAGCTTCATCCTTTAAAACCATCGACTGGACCTTCTTAAGACCTGTCGTATTAAAATAATGTTCAAGCTCGCCTTGAACAGCTATCTTTTTCCCAAGAAGCAGCGGGTTCGTTTGCAGTCCGAATTGGCTTCTAAATGCGGAGGGGATTTGCACGGGAAGGATGTGATCGGGTGATGTCTCGTTTTTGCTGTCCGCTATAGCAACGTTATAATCATTTGAAAAAGGGCTTGTCAGATTGTAATGCTGGGGTGAAACAGCTTGGCCGATTGTATATCCTTCGACAAGAGCTTGGCCCTCTTTTTGCTGTATCGCTTTTTCAACCGATATTGGTACTGGCTCAGCAGCTCTTACAGCTTCATAAGCGGACATGACATTCAAGAAAATGAAAAGTATGATCAAAACAACATGAAAAAAACGCCTCATCAATTTTCCTCCCTTACATCTTGCATAATTCGTTTATTTGCTAATCACTTCGACAATCAGCATATAAATCCTGTCAGGCGCTGCATAAAACACCGAAGACAAGCACAAAATACAGCTGATCTGAAAAAAAAAGGAGGAATTCGGTTTGGATCAGCAATTTCAGCAGCAATCACAGAATAAAGGGATACCAGGCAAACCGCATCAAAATCACGGCGGACATGAAATGTTTGATATGCACGAGGTGCTTTCCGGAACGCTTACTGTGCTTGATCAGTTTATGATGCTGAGACAATTCTGTAAGGATCAGGAATTATTAAACATCCTTGACCGTCAATATCAATTCATTACATCTCAATATAACTTAACGGCAGAGTGCTTCAAAACAGGAAGCGAGCCTTCACAAAAAACGGCTACTTATATGATGAAAGAAGACAACCAGACTGTTTACGGTATGCAGCCGGCACAGCCTAAGAAACCTGTTCAATCCATGAATGACATTGATGACAGCATCATCAGCCGCCAAATGCTTTGCGCTGTTAAGGCACAGGCATCTATGCTCACGATGGCTTCTCTAGAAATGACAAATCCGGCCGTAAGACGTGTACTGTCTGCGCAAATTCAGCAGTATGTCGAAATGGCTTTTGAGATTTTCCTTTACCAAAATAAACATGGTTATTACCAGGTTCCGCAGCTTGACGCGCAGGATATGGAACAACTGAGAAATTCATTTGCCCCTGCACAAGGACAAATGCCTCCGACTCAAGGCGGTATGGGCCAGCAGGGACTTCATTAAATAAAAAAGGCATTGGATAGAAACTATCCAATGCCGCATTTTCTTCAAACGCTCTGGTAAAATCTTTTTCAAATTGATCAAGACTATCCTGTGTCGCTGCTTTAAACCCTTTTTTAAAATCCCCTTTTTTCGCTGTTTCCTTTATAATCTCCAACATAATGTCTTTCCCGTATGTTTCCGTCAGCTCATTGACCATATAAAAACTTTGCAAATAAACATCGGTTTCATATTCCGATCGAGCTTCCTGCCAGTTCTGATCTGTCTGCAAACGGTCAAACGGCACGACAGTAAACGTAATCGGATCTATGAGCAATTCATAGTTCGCGATCCACTCGCTTAATCCTTCATGGAACCATAAAGGGAACTCATCAGGATCTGTTTCGAGCTCCCGTAATTTCTGATGAAACGCATGGTGTGTGTACTCATGAATCAATAATCTCTGATACAGATAAACCGCTACCTCATCACCTTCTAAAAGCTGCTTTTTCTCTTCAGGCAATAATCCGATCAGCTGCTCCCGCTCAGAATAAAAGCCGACAACATCCATTAAACCGGAATAAGCCTCCATCTGTTTTTCATTAGGAAAAAAAATAATATCAATAGGCTTATGATTCGAATAGTCAAGCATGACCTGATTAATACTCACCGCATATTCAAGCGTTTCTTTCGTTAATGGCAGTAAGGATTTTTCCTTAGAAGTGTAATAAACATCGGCCTGTTTAAATGACTCTTTCTTCATGTGCTTCGTCACTTGTTCTTTCGTTATCCCAGATGTCTGCCCTGGCAAAGACAGAATATACATCGTGCTTGATACGATGGCCGAGCTTACGGCCAGCATCACAAGGACTCCGCACAGGAATAGAGCGGATGCCGCACGCTTTCCTATGCCACCCTGCAAACGTCTCCCTCCCTGAGCCGGTCCGTCTTGTACCTTTTATTTTTACTCTATGCAGCCTTAGTTCACAGCGTGTCATTTCTGCAAAGAAAAAAGCCGCACAAGTTATGCGGCTTTTTATCTGTTATTCAGCTTGCGGAAAGACACGTTGTACTGTTTGACTGAATTCATCAAAGAATCCTGCAATCGGATCACCATTTTGAATCCGTTCGCCATACCCCTGCATCCGATCAACAAAGTCTGGATTTGCAGAAACATAAACATTGTCCATGTTCTTATCAGTGTCTCTTACTTTATCGGAAATTTTCTTTTTCAGATCTTTTCCAACTTCTTCTTTCCCATTTGTTAATACAACTGCAACATACGCTTGATTTCCGGCAACAATCACATTCGCGTGTTTAACTTCTTTCATATCGGTAATTTTATCGGCTGCATCATCAGCAACTTCCAACTTGCGGTTATCATCACCGTTATTGTTATCACCATTATTCGTCATATTATTATCGACGTTGTCACGGCTATCATTTGCATTGTTGATATTTCTTGTGCCGTTATCATTTGCCGGATTGCGGTAGTTAACGTTTTCAGGCTCTGCATTATCACGTCTGCCCTCACCCTGATTGGCCATACCGCAGCCAGTCATAAGTAAAGGGACAAGAAGCATGGACGCAAGGACTTGTTTTTTTCCAAGCATGTGAATTCCTCCTTTATCACTTTACTTATAGGTTTTTCTAATTGGCTCTAAATATGCATGAAAAAATAACGGAAATGCTTTCCCGGGAAATAAAACGGTTAATTTGTCTAATCAGAGGGGAAAATATCAATACACTTATAAAGGAGGGATCACGTTGTTCAATCAGCGAAAAGGAATCAGTCCTACAGCCTTAGTTATCGGTTCAACTGTGCTTGTTGCTGCTTTATCCCCGCAGATCCGGCAAAAAATCAGCGGGTTTATTACAGGTCAAATGAACAACCGGAATGCTCAAAATAAGTCGTTGGATCTTTCTAATGTTGGAGATATGATGAAACAGGCGTTTGGCGGAAATAATCAAGATCAATCTCAAAATCGTCAGCAAAATGCCCGTCAGCATCAGCATGCAGGCCAACAGCAAAGCCAACCTCAACAGCATCAGTCTCAGTCTAAGCAAAATCGTCAAACGGACACAACAACATCCAGAAATAGACAGCAGCAATATGCAGAGCCAATCCATTTCGAACAAAGCGCAATGAATGTAATGGATGACAACACTGTAATGGAAATGCTGGAAGACCTAGAACCCGGCCGTTAAAAAAAACGTGTAATCCAGATGGGATTGCATAAGGGTTCAAATGGTTAATTATATTGGCTTTTTAGACGTTTTTTGCTTTCAACTTTTTTGTTTTTTATATTTTTTCACCTATTTTGGAGTACAATTGGTGAACATAAAAAAATCCTTCTTTCTTTCAATATTGAACGAAAGAAGGATTTTTTCATTTATGCTGCTCTATCCGAAGCAATCTTTATCATTTCATTATTAGTTCCCACTTCAAAAGTTGAAAAGGACAGAACACTATTTAACACCGCTATTACCAATATACCTCGACTGAGTTTCATTAATAATCTCTCCTTTTTTAATTTTGTTTCTTGCTACAACACTCAACATATAATAAGCGTTGGAAATCCTGTTCGGTCCGATGAAAAAATACAAATATTTTATTTGGATGATGCACTGGCTTCTAGGAGATTGATCGGGTATGGCGGCATTTTGAAAGAGATACATAAAGAGCTAAATCTTAGTGATGTGGAAGACAGCGATCTGGTTAGATTGAGGAAGAAGATGACGAGGCTGCAAATGGTGCATTTGAGGTAATGGCTTATTGGCACCTGGGAATTAAAATTACATAATCAAATAATACAAGCAGGTATTTACCCTGCTTGTATTTCTGTTTTTAAAACAATTAGAAACAATTATTAACAACGTCACCTAAACTAAAGAATTCTAGTACGGCTTTTTGAGTTTCACCTGGTAGTGCTTTAGTAGATACTTTTACGGCTTTTTTAATAGCATTTGTTCTAGAAAGTCCTAGGTTTCTTTGATGTTTATAAGCTCTGATAATTGTTTTTGTCATAGAATTTAGTCCGCCCATTAATTTTGCGGCTTTTTTAACTTTTAAGATCTTTGCCCATGGGATGGCATTTACTGCTATAGCTTTAGCAGCACTAGAAATGCAACTCCATGTATTCAATACTATGAATGGTCCTATACTTTCCTGTACGGTTTTAACAGCAGTTAGGTTTTCTCCATCAGCAACAAATTCATAACCTTCAAATTCGTTACCTTTATGTACGTTTAACCATTCAACACCGGAGTTTATTCCTTGCTCAGCAACATCCTCTGGCATTTGATCAATTAATTCTAATAGAGGTTCGAGAGTTCTTTTCATGCTCTGAGCTTCTACATTAACTTGCTCAGCAGAAACATCATTAGAATTTTCTTTTGCGTTAGCTATTGGTATTGTAATAGCGGTGAAAATTAGAGAGAAACAGATTACAATGACCAATTGTTTAATGCTTTTCTTCACGATAAAACTCCTTTACAATATCTTTGTAGAATTATTTTCCGTGAAAATAATAACATATTTTTAAAAAAATAGGAGGATGTTTATGAAAAAAAGTTTGTATTTTTTGATACTATTGATTGTTGCAGGCTCATTTATTATTAATATTTTCGTAGATAATAAATCTATTTCAACAATAGTTAATATTATTGGACTAATTGCGATTATTATTATGGGCATTGTTTTAAGAATTACTTTTGGTAGCTCTTCAGAAAAGTAATTCTTTTTTAGATCAAATGAAAAAAGCAGACCTTTAAAAGTCTGCTTTTTTCGTGTTAGGTTCAATACGTGAGGACGGAGATTGCTTCAATTTGGTTTATTTTGATCTTTGGGTTTAGAGGGGAATTTTGTAGAATATCCAGCAGCTAATAAAAAGATAATAGCAAGAACATATGCTAAAATACCTTGATGTAATATGAATATCGAAATTAAATTAAATGCTGCAGCAAGAATAATAAAAATAATTGTATATATGTTTAATCTCAATAGGGAGACCTCCCTTGGTTTGCTAAGCAAGTGTTCATACAGCTTAATCAACCTTGTGCAGAAACCTCACCTTCTGAAATTGGTGTAGTCCCCGTTTCAGATACTATCAATAAGAACTTCTGATTTCGTTTTTAAACCTTTTTCGAGAGCACTCTTTAAAAGACTTATAAAATCTTCTCCATCACTCGTAACAAAATAATTTGATAAGTCAGTTATGTCCTCGCTTATATTATCTCCCCAAGGTGGGCGTTTATTAATGTCTTCAATATCCCAAATAACTTGTGAAGGACTGTATTCTTTCAGTCTTTCTTTAATATCTTTTAATTCTTCAAGGGCAGCTTCAATGTTTTTGGTTTCAAGCTTTCCTTGATAAAGTTCATTTAATAAATGCGGATATTTTGATCCCCAACCGTGTTCTTCTAAATGATAGCTCACAGTTGAAAAAAATGAATGGAGGAAGTCTCCATGTCCAACCTGATACCAATAATATTTAACCTTAAACCCAACAGTCATCGTGTTCACCTCTAATTGGTTTTGAATTTAATATCTGCTTTCCCATTAGTCTTTTTCATAATTTTATCATATAAATCGTCCATTATTTCTTCAGAACTGATTGTCCCCTAATATCTATGATTATTGTTTGTTTAGTATTACCCGGAAGGTCAGTCAGACGTTTTTCGACTTGTTTAGAAACATTGTTTACTAATCTGCTTCTTCCACTGGACGTAGTAATCTTATAGTTTTTAACCTCTATACTATGCTCATCTTTATAAAAGTCTGGGCGGGAACTTCCTTTCTTTCCATAAGGGACCTCTTTGCCATTTATAAATGACTTTTGTTCACTGTAATTAGGATAATCTTTTCCAACATCTTTTTCAGATTGTCGCCAGGATGGTCTTTTAGGAACACTAGGATTTGTTGCATTTAACTTTTTGTTCACACCACGCAGCCCAAATCCACCAAGAACACCTAGAGCCTGATTAAGACTATTCTGTCGTTGTTCATCAGATATTTTATTCCCAAACATATCTCGGCCGGTTATAGCTTCACTAAAGCCATTCGCCGAAGCAAGTCCGTAAAGCCCTTTACTTGAGTTTTGAAGAGCATAGAATGTTTTAGGTGTTTTATATACTTCGAGGGCTTTTTCGGCTTTAGAGATAGCTTTTCCTGTTGAATAAACAGCTTTTACACCTTTCCCTAATTTACCGGCCCATCCCACAATAGGAACATAACCCGCAGCAGCCATTGCACCAGCTGCTACTCGTTGTCCCTCAGTGAGCTTTTCACCAGTTACAGGGTCAACTCCATCGGCAGCCCTTTTATAATCATAATATCCAGAGACTTCTCCTGTAAAATTACAAACAACATCCCACGTCTTTTCGTACCATGGGCGATTTTCAAGCTCCTCCTGTTCTTTTGCAATCCTTCTTTGTTCAGCCTGCTGATCTTTAAAGGAGATATAATCAGTTGATTGTTTTTTTACATCCTCAGCCATCTTGTGAACTTCACTGTCTCTATAAGCTTTAGCATCATAATAGATGGGTGAAGCACTTTTACCTTTTGAAGTTGCTCCAATCAAGGCTTGGTAATCTGCCTGAATCATTTGTTCATTGGTTTCTGATAGAGCATATTCAGATGTTAGATTTTCATCGACTTCACTTTATTTTCTCGACTGTGTTTTTTCGTTCTTTATCTGCAGAAGATAATTTATCTTTAAAGTCTTCTGTTGAAAAAACATCTAGGGGAAGGATGTCGTGTATATCATTTAAGATGTCTTTAATCGCTTTTTTCTGTTCAGACATGATGGCCTTTGATTTAGTATTAGCATTAACCAACTCATGTTCTAAGAAGGATTCTTCTATGTATGCATCAGATAAGTTAGCATCTTCCAAGATACCAGGAATACTTGTTAAAAAAGCAATTTTCATTTCAATCAGATCAATCCATTGATTAGCTATGCCGGCCTGATCCTCATAAAATGATTTGATATTATCTGCACCTTTACCTGAAAACTCACTATCATCTAAGTCAGCAACAGCTTTAAAGGCCTTCTTTAATTTGACCATTTTACTTTTTAATTCTTTGTATTCTTTTGCTCGATTTTCTGATTCTGAAAGAAGTGTTTTCGCTTCAAATACTTTCATGACCATATCCTTTCTTAATAGTTTAATATCAAAATATTACCATGGGAAAATTAAGAAGGGGTGGTCATGAAGAATTAATCCTTAAAATGATAGTTTAGACCTGCGACTTATCTCTTAAATTCCGAAAGCTACTTCAAGAATTTCTTGATCACGGTCAGGAAGGTATCCTTTCTGACCCTTTATTTCTAATTACTTTTAGTAAGTGGAGTAAACAGGAGTAAAAATAAATCACAAAAAAGAAAAAGAACCCACGAAACCCTAATATTAGAGGATTCATGGGTCTTTTATTGAAATTTAACCGGTAATCCCCCGTGGGATTACACGTTTTAATATGACTAGGCTTCTTCCGCTTCGATCACATTGGATCGATCTTGGAATACACCAGAATCTATTTCCTTCGTAACTTTGCTGGTAATCAGGCCTGATGTCATACTTCCGCTGACATTCAGCGCAGTACGTCCCATGTCGATCAACGGTTCGATAGAGATTAATAAACCGGCGAGCGCGACAGGCATATTTAACGCTGATAAAACGAGCAGCGCTGCGAATGTAGCTCCGCCGCCAACTCCGGCGACACCAAACGAACTGATGGCAACAACCGCGATCACTGAGATAATAAACGCCGGATCAAACGGATTTTGACCGATTGTCGGGGCAATCATCATCGCCAGCATAGCCGGATAAATCCCGGCACAGCCATTTTGGCCGATAGATAGCCCAAACGAGCCGGCGAAATTCGCAATTCCTTCCGGGACACCCAAGCTTCTTTGTGTTTTAATATTCAGCGGCAAAGCGCCTGCGCTTGATCGTGACGTAAATGCAAACACGAGTACAGGCAGCGCTTTTTTCAAATAAACAACCGGATTTAATCCGCTGATCGTCAGCAGAAGCAAGTGGATGATAAACATTACAATTAACGCGGCATATGAAGCAATGACAAACATACCCAGTTTCAAAATGCTGTCAATATCACTTGTCGCAATCGTTTTTGTCATAATGGCCAGCACACCGTAAGGCGTCAGTCTCAAGATGAGAGTAACAACACGCATGACAATGGCGTAAACAGCATCAATCAATTTTTTGAACGTTTCAGCCTGTTCCGGCTGTTTCCGTCTCACACCTAGAAATGCAATACCCAGAAAAGCGGCAAAAATAACGACTCCGATAGTTGATGTCGGTCTAGCCCCTGTAAAATCCAAAAACGGATTTCCAGGAAGCAGCTCAATCATTTGCTGCGGCAGTGTTTTCGCTGTCATCTCCTCTGATTTCTGTTCAAGCTCCTGTCCTCTAGAAAGCTCTGTATTTCCTTGATCAACCTGAATCGCATGAAGATCAAAGGAAAGGGCGGACGCAATACCAACCGCCGCGGCTACCGCTGTAGTCGCAACCAAAATCCCGATAATCAAACCGCTGATTTTCCCGAGATTTTTTGTCAGCTTCATCTTTGTAAAAGCGCCTAGAATGGAAATAAAAACAAGCGGCATGACAATCATCTGAAGCAATTTGACATATCCGCCTCCGGCAATATTAAACCAGTCGGCTGTTTGAACCACAATGTTTGAAGTCGGACCGTATATCAGCTGAAGCGCAAATCCAAAAACGATCCCCAGCCCCAGGGCAGTAAACACACGTTTTGAAAAAGAAACATGTTTCTTCTGCATGGCAAATAGCCCAATAATAAGTAAAAGTAAAATAAATACGTGCAAAATGACTAGCAAAGTCTCCAATTGAGGCAAACTCTCCCTTCAAAATTTTTCTTATATACTATATTACACAAATTCCGATAGTTCAAGTAAGAATTATTTCAGCATCAATATTTGGATAAAAAAACCCAATGAATACCGTTTTTGTTCTTTTCATTCCCCCCTTTCTTTAGTAACTTATATAAGGGTGATAATATTGCTGAAAGAACTGTTCGTAAATTTGACCATTTTAATCACATTTAATTATCTGTTCACCCACCTGTTTAAAGAAAGGTTAATACATAAAAAAGACCGCCTGTCCTTTCAGTTAATAAAAGGAACTGCCTGCGGTCTCCTCGGGGTTATTCTTATGAATTTTGGTTTGACGTATCACCATTCAATCATAGATTTTAGAAATATCCCTATTATGATCGCCGCTCTTTATGGAGGCTGGGTGTCTACGGCGACAGCTCTGATGATAATCGCAGCAGGCCGCATGCTGATCAGCTTGAATGAATCAGCACTGTATTCCATGATTACAATTTGTATCGCTGCCGTGCTGTCACTTATTGCATCAAGGAGAGAAAAAGTTCAGCTGAAACACGTTCTGTTGCTTTTAATCATTTCAAATGGTTTCATCTCCTTTTTCTTCTATGTATTTGTTGATATCCATTCACTTAAGCTTCACTTTTACTTTTGGCTGATTTCAATTATCGGCGGCATGCTCAGCCTATATATTATCGAGCATGAAACAAATGCACATCTTTTATTTAAACAGTATAAGTTCCAGGCGCACTTTGACTTTTTGACAGGTATTTATAACCGCAGAAAGTTTGAAGAAATCACAAAAGACCTGTATCAACAGGCTGCACACACTCCATCTTTACAATTTTCGCTTATTTATATGGATATCGATCACTTTAAAACGATTAACGATCAATACGGCCATCATGAGGGGGATCAGGTTCTAAAAGAGCTGGGATCCCGACTAAAACAAAATATCCGCAACACTGATCCTGCCGCACGGATCGGCGGCGAGGAATTTGCCGTCCTCTTGCCAAATTGCACGCCCGAGAAAGCATTCCAAATCGCCGAACGAATCAGGTACTCGATTAGTCATACACCGATTGTATTAACAAACGGGGAAAAGCTTGCCGTTACGGCCTCACTGGGAGTAGCCCATTACCCCCGAAACACAGATAAGCCGGAAACCTTGCCGGTTCTTGCTGATCAAATGCTGTATAAAGCGAAAGAAAACGGCCGAAACAAAGTATGGTTTTCCGAAAAAAAAGAATGAATTCATGTTTTGAATTCATTCTTCCAATCTGAAAGACGATGTAAAGGTAAAAAAGCGGGAACAAGCATCCCTTGATATTCCTTCTCTATAAATGCCGCTGTATCATCTGATTGATAGAGTTCAAGGATGGTTTGCAGTGTTTCGCGATCTCTGTCCTCAGCTCTGACAACAATTACATTCATATCTTCCTTCCCGATTCGCCTGCCGCCCTTTAATGTATGCTTCTGCGGGTTCAGCCCCGCTTTTTTTGCGGCGGCTGTTTTCATCACAAACACGTCGGCTCCGCTCAATACGTCCTGTTGGCGTACGGTTTTCAATTTCAAGTGTTTCGGATTATCTTTTATCACATCAATTGAACCGGTTCCGTTAAATCCGTTCTTCAAAGTAAGCAAACCCGCTTCCTGCAGGAGCGTAAGGGCTCGCCCAAAATCGAGCGCTTCATCCGGGACAGCAACAACAGCACCGCGCGGAATATCTTTGATTCGATGATATCGTTTTGAATAAATGCCCATAGGCGCTATGTATGTCGTGCCGAGCGGTGCCAGTTTATGTTTGTATTTCTTTGAAAACGACTGAAAATATGAAATGGATTGAATAGCATTGGCATCAATCTCTTTGTTAGCCAGCGCAATATCTGATTCTGCATAATCAGAGAATGGAATCAGCTGAATATTAAGCCCTTCCGCTTCAGCCTTTTTTACGATATAGTTCCATATCGCTTCGTCCGACTCAGCAATTCCAATTTTTATCGTTTCATGTTCTGCTGACGGTGAGCATGCAGTAAATGAAATGAAAAGAATAAGAACAAAACTGCATACAAGCCACTTTTTCATTGTGACACCATACTCCTATCTATTTATTAGAGCATGCAAGCAATATCAGACATAAAAATCAGACGCTCTTCGTTGATAAACGTTGTCATTTGTAACATTGGTTAACTTTACCTTACTCATATGAGAAAGGGTTGTCAATTACTATTACCCAGCCTTTCCGTAAAGAGATAGTAAAGTAAAAAGTCCTGCAAACATATGATCACGTATCGAAAAAACAGATACATTTCAGCAAATAAATATCAAAATGAAAAATAATATGTTATTTTCCGAAAAAAGTTTCATTTAACAGTTGTTTTTTCTCAAAATTACTGGTAGAGTAAAGGTAATTATTTTTGTTCGAACTATCTTTAAGAAGAAAGTTTTGTAAGAGTTTTCGTCTTGGAAGTTTGTTTTAGAGCAAGAATAGTGAATTTAAGCGTTATGATCGCTTTAGGAGGAAATTTCATGTTAGAAGGTAAAGTAAAATGGTTCAACTCTGAAAAAGGTTTCGGATTCATCGAAGTAGAAGGTCAAGACGATGTATTCGTTCATTTCTCTGCTATTCAAGGCGAAGGCTTCAAAACTTTAGAAGAAGGCCAATCAGTTTCTTTCGAAATCGTTGAAGGAAACCGTGGACCACAAGCTGCTAACGTTACTAAAGAAGCGTAAGCATAAATTGATAATAAAAACTGCAGGTGCAAGCCTGCAGTTTTTATTTTAAAGAAAAAGCTGTTTTGCTTATGCAAAACAGCTTTTTTCATTAGTTCGCAATATCCCGTTTCATAAAGATTCCGAAAGCAAGCAACAGGAAGACGACAAAGTAAATCGCCAGCATCACTATAGAGAAAGTCATTGTCATCCCTTCCACTAACGGTGTCCCCTCTACATACTGCATCAGATTAACATTGGCAAATAAAATATACTTCGCCCAGTCAAACTTCATCGCTATAAATGCAGTGGCTGTCGTGCCTGTTACCAATAAAAAGATGGAAAACCCTACAGCAAGAGAGCTGTTTCTAAATACTGCGGACAGCATAAATGCCATCGTAGCCAGCATTAAAGCCGCAACAGATTCTGAGAGATACGTTTTGGCCAAATACCCCAGCATGTTTTGTTCCAATACATGACCGTCCTTATAGATTAAATGAACATTCGCGGCAGTGTCCCCGCCTGTCCCGAAAAAGACCAGTCCCAGCAAAGTTGAACCCATAAATAATATAAACAGCAATAAGAAACCAAATAAAAGAACGGTAATATATTTAGAAAGCAGAATTTGAAAACGGCTGAGCGGCCGGATCATTAACAGCTTAACCGTACCCCAGTTAAATTCGTTTGCGACGATGCCGGCTGCGATTATAATCGTGAACAGCCCAGTAAGGATTGTAAAACCGGCAGAATCCGTTACATAAGACCAAACGGTATAGCCAGTGTCACTCGGGATATTATGTTCAATGCGATAGTTATTGATTGTGATCGTTTCTTCATATTGTCCTTTCAGGGAAGGATCTTCTTTCATTGCCTTCTTCAAATCAGCATTTTGTGCTTGAAGCGTTTCTTTCCACTTCGGATTTGCTTCATCGGTCGAAAAGTGGTTTGTTAAAAATGCCCACCCGATCATTGTCAAAGCAAGGATTCCGATCATCACCCATGTTCCGACACGGCTGAAAATTTTGATCCACTCATTATAAATCAAATTAAGCATGTTGAACCTCCTCTTTTGCTTCGCCTGTGATTTCTAAGAAACGGTCCTCTAATGATTTTGTAATCACTTTGACTTCATAAATGCGAATTTGCTGCATGACCAGCAATTCAATGACTGCAGGGACGTCCTCTTTAGCCAGTTTGATTTCCAAACCGTTTGTCTTGATTACCGAATCATATTCTTTTAGAATCGCAGCAGCTTCCTTCGGCTGCTCCACTTGGAAGAAATATGTATCCTTTTCATCAGTTATTTCATCTCTTACATTCTGAATGTCGATAAGCTTTCCTTTTTGGATAATCGCAATTCGGTCACACATCAGTTCCATTTCTGACAGCAGATGGCTTGATACGATGACAGACATTCCTTTTTCTCGCGTCAGCTTCTTTAAATGGTCTCTGATTTCTCTGATTCCCGCCGGATCAAGGCCGTTTGTCGGTTCATCCAAAATCAGCACTTTCGGATCGTGCAGAAGGCATTGTGCCAAGCCGAGACGCTGCCTCATTCCCAGAGAGTAGGTTTTCACTTTATCATGGATTCTTTCTTTGAGGCCTACCAGTTCTACCACTTCATCAATTTTTTCCTTCGTGACACCCTTTACCATCCTTGCGTATTGCTGGAGATTTTTATATCCGCTTAAGAATTTATACAGCTCTGGGTTCTCTACAATAGCCCCGATATGTTTGATTGCCTTGGCATAATCTTTCGTGATTGACTGGCCGCAAATGAGCACGTCACCTTGTGACAGCTTCATTAAACCGACCATCATTCTGATTGTCGTCGTTTTCCCCGCTCCGTTCGGTCCCAGAAATCCAAATACTTCGCCTTCGCGAATCGTAAAGCTCAGATCATCAATGATCGTCCGGCCTCTGATGTTTTTTGTCACATTTTTTAATTCCAATACTGTTTTCATCAAATTCCTCCTCTATCTAGTAAACTTCCATATTCGTTTTAAACCATTGCAGCACGGACATACCTTCCTGCTCGCGAATCTCTTCCACATCACGCTGCGCCATTTTTTCTCCGTCGGCGAGCACGATGACCTCGTCAAGCAGGATTTCAATTTCATCAATTTCGTGTGTCGCAATGACAACGATCTGCTGCTCAAAATCAATATAAGAAACGAGGCTGTTTACGATTGAATCCCTGACCATCGGATCAAGACCGGAAAAAGGCTCGTCCAGCAGAATGACGGAAGCTTTTCTTGATAGTGCCAACACGATTTTAAGACGGCCTCGATTCCCCTTGGAAAGCTGCTTTATCTTTTTTTCAGGCTTCAGCTGCATTTCCTCAAGCAGCTGATAGGCTTTTTCCATCTGAAAGTCAGGGAACTGTGATTCGTAAAAATCGAGCATATCTTTCACCGTAAACCCGGGATAAAACATGTCTAACTCTGTTAGATAAGCCGTCTGCTTGATCATGTCTCTTGTTACAGGCTGTTCACCCGCTTTTACTGAACCTGAAGTAGGAAACATCAATCCGGCGATTAATTTCAAGGTTGTCGATTTCCCGCTGCCATTCGAGCCCAAAAATCCGTAAATTTTTCCCGGATATAAAGTGAAGGATATATTGTTTAGCGCCGTGTGGCCGCCGTATCTCTTAGACACATTGTCAAACACAATATTCATTCCTGTCCTCCTTCCGTGTATTTTTTAATCCCTGCCAGCATGTCTTCTTTTGTTAATCCCAGCTCTGCCATTTGATGAATAAAGCTTTCAAACACTTCACGGGTAAGCCTCTCTTTCAGTTCATCCACGATTTCAGCTTTTTCAGCGATAAACGTCCCTTGCCCTCTTCTTGTCTCCACAATTCCCAGCCTTTCCATTTCACTGTAGGTTCTTTGAATCGTATTCGGATTTACTTTTGTTTGAATTGCCATTTCTCTGACAGACGGCAGCTTGTCTCCGGGAACAAGCTCCTGTCTGACCAGCCTATAAAAGATTTGATCAGCAATTTGCAAATAAATCGGTTTAGAGGATTGAAAGTCTTGTCTCATGTTCTCTACACCTCAACTTTTCGCTGCAGGAGCCTGGAAGCCAGAAAAAGAAATACAGCTGCCAAAACCAGCATGACAATAATAGACGGATATGGAAGATGGAAGATGTTTAATTCCACGCTCCACCCTAAAGATCCCTTGTATGTAAAACCGACATCTCCATACGTTGTGAAATAATACAATTTATCCAGCGGTGTCAGCCAAGGCATGATCAAATGGTCCTCTGCATAAAACCACCCTATCCCCAGTAACATACAAATGAACCAGCGAAACCGCCTGATGAGGAAAGAACTCGATTTTAAAGAATGAAACACATTCCACAGCAGGATCACCGCACAGGAAAGATAAGCAGTAAATACCAGCCCATAAAGATTAAAGATCAGTATAGTGCCTGCAAGCGGAACTTGATCAGCAATGAGCGCTTTTGAGTCAAGGTACTCATAAAGAAAGACGCCGTAAACTGAAATCAAAAACTGAAAAATAAATTGATAGACAAGACCGGCAGTCAGTTTCGAGAGTAAAAGCGCGGCTGCGCCGTTCGGATTATATAACCATAGCTGGTTTTTCCCCTCTACACGAAGACTATTGTAGACAAGCAAAGGAGCTAAAAACACTTGAAAAATGGCAAGCATTACCCAGCATCCAAAAGCAGCTAAAGGTTCTTCAGTCACTCGTTCTAATAAAAAGCTTCCGGCAGCTAAAAGTATGACTGCACCGAGACACGCAAAAAACCGCATTTTTGACAGTCTCAGATCCTTTTTTACTAAACCCCAAAACGGTTTCATTGTTTTCCTCCTAAAAACACTCATAAAGTGTATGACTCAAATAGTACACTAGAACTTTCTAAAATACAACATATTCCATGGATTTATTTTATAAAAAACCAAGTTTTATGCATTTAAACAGCATAAAAAAAAGCAAACCCGCCATGAGTAAACGGATTTGCCTTCGATATTATTTCTTTTTATTTTTCATGGAGAGCAGCGCATCACGATAACTGCTGTCCTGCATTTTGTCACTTTTTTCAGTGTCCTCTTTGTCTTTCTGATCTTCCTCAGAATGCTTAAACTTTTGAAGCGCCTGCCTGTAGAAGTCATCCCCAATTGAGTCACTTTTCTCTTTTTCAGAGTCAGCTTTCACAACGGCTGGGACATGCTCAGCAGCCCGTGCTTCAGCAGGGTATTGCGCTTCGTTTTCTTCCTCTTCTGGAGGGGCGATTTTTTCAGCTGTTTCTAGCTTCTCGAGTCCAGCAGAGGCGTTACGGACGTTATACGTGATAAGGCCCGCAATCACAATGACAGCAGCAATAATTGCTATAATAATGGCCATTTTAACCTCTCCTTACTGTCCGGCTGTTAAGTTTCCTGTGACTTGGCTGACGCGTCTTCCTAATGCGCGGCCCAGCTGGATACCTTCCTCAGACATTAACTCATCACTGTCTACCGGGCAAGTGACGCCCGCTCCGTAGTAAGAACCGTACAGCGCGTTTTCAGGCACATTCCCAGGCAGACCGACAACAATCATCCCTTGGTGGAACATTGGCGTGATTAAGTTGTGCATTGTCATTTCCAAGCCGCCGTGTGTTGTTGCCGTTGTGCAGAATACTGCGCCGACTTTGTTGATCAGCTCGCCTTCAGCCCATAAGTAGCCGAGTCTGTCGATCCAAGTTTTCAGACCTGCACTGATTGTTCCGAAATGCCCGGGGCATCCCCAAATAATCGCGTCCATGTCTTTAAGCTTGCGGATATCCGCCTGATCTACGTGGTCGATGAATACTTCAGCCGCGTCGTTTTCCCGAGCGCCTTCAGCAATCGCTTCTGCCAATACCTTTGTATGTTCGCCTTCACTGTCATACACTACATAAATTTTCATTCAGGAAACCTCCCTGTACAGTTTAAGATTCCTTAACTTCTTTTGGAGCCGGAAGCAATGAAAGCTCCTCTTTTTTCTTTTTCTCCGCACGCAATTTATCTTTTCTGACATCACGCAGGAAAAGACTGAGAATCACACCTGCCACACAGAATAATGTCGCCCACATAAAGGCGTCATTAATCCCCATGACGTTTGAATCGAGTGTCGCGTGTTTATAAATATGTGAGTAAACATACGTTTTCGCTGTTTCATAAGGCACATTCAAATTCACCATTATATTCGAAACTGCATTTTGGAACGCGTGGAGGAAGTTCGGGTCCGCCGTGCTTGTTTTATCTGCAATTTGTGAATAATGGAATGTCGTGCGGTTTGTATAAATCGTCGTAATTAAGCTTGTTCCAATTGATCCGCTGATTTGGCGGAGCGTGTTGCTCATCGCCGTTCCGTGACTGTTCAGACGGGCAGGAAGCTGGTTCATCCCGGCTGTCATGACAGGCATCATTAAGAGTGACATACCGAATGCGCGAATTGAGTATACAAGCATAATGTGTGTATACGGTGTATCGATGGTCAATTGCGTATATTGGAATGTTGTCACCACTGTCACGACCAGACCGATAATCGCAAGCGGTCTCGGACCGAATTTATCAAACAAAATACCTGAGATCGGCGACATGATCAGCATCACGATCGCACCCGGAAGCAGAAGCAAACCGGATTGAAGCGCCGTAAATCCGACCAGGTTTTGCAGATAGATCGGTAACAGGAACATACCAGTGTAAAGTGCCACTGTAATAATGATATTAATAACACTTGAGAGTGAGAAAATGTCGTATTTAAACACTCTGAAATCAAGCATCGGATCATCATGGCGCAATTGCTGAACAACAAAAGCAACAATTGCAATGACGCCGATTATAACTGTAGACAGGACAATCGGGTCGGTCCAGCCGTCAGAACCCGCTTCACTGACTCCGTATAATAAGGATGCGAAACCGACAATTGAGAGGATCGCTCCAAGAGTGTCGAGTTTGATTTTTTGCGGCTCCACCAAATTCTTAAAGATGAAGAAAGCCACAATGATAACAATTGCGCCGATCGGCACAAGTCCGTAAAACATGATGCGCCATGTGTAATGCTCAATAATCCACCCGGAAAGAGTCGGGCCGACCGCTGGAGCAAACATCATCGCAAGTCCGAAAATCCCCATTCCTTTCCCCCTGCTTTCAGGCGGGAAGATTAACAGAATGGTTGTCATAACAAGCGGCTGCAAGATACCTCCGCCTACGGCCTGAATCAAACGGCCGATCAGCATTACAGAGAAGTTAGGTGCGATACCGCAGACTAACGTACCGAGCGTAAAACAGAACATGGCGACGAGAAAGAGACTCCGTTGGCCAAAACGTGTAATCAGGAAGGCAGATAACGGAATCAATACGCCGTTAACAAGCATGTAACCTGTTGTCAGCCACTGAATCGTCGTTGCACTTACGCCAAATTCAGTCATTAAGTGCGGCATTGCGACGTTAAGCAATGTTTGGTTTAGTATTGCCAAAAATAAACCCGCCATTAGCACAATCAGCAATGTCATAGGGCTTTTTGTATTTTTTTCTTTGCCTGTAGCCATCTAAGACAACCTCCTTTCATGGTTTGATGACTGATCTGTTTTACTCAGAAATCTTAACAGATGCATTCATACCTGGAAGCACCTTATCAGATGGGTTTTTAATTGAAATTTTAACAGGAACTTTTTGCGTTACTTTTGTGTAGTTTCCGCTTGAATTTGTAGATGGAAGCATATCAAAAGTTGAGTTCGTCGCATAGCCAATTTCTTCTACAGTACCGTCAAAAGTTGTATCAGGATCTCCGTCAACGACTACGTCTACACTATTTCCTACTTCAATATCCGCAATATCTGTTTCTTTAATATTTGCTGTGATGTACAGGTTGTCCATGTCAATCGTTTGCGCAATTGTTGTACCAGCCTGTACGGTTTGTCCGTTTTTCACTTCATTTTTCACAATTGTTCCATCCATGATGGATTTTACATCAACAGTTTGTTCACCTTTGATTTTTGCAACTGTGTCGCCTTTTTTCACTGTTTTTCCTTCTTCAAGATCCCAGTCGGATACTTTACCTGCTGCTGGAGCTGAGATAGCTGCCATATCGCCGGCTACTTTAGCTTCATCTGTTTTTACGTAGTTTGTGCTTTGATAATAGTAGTAAGCACCTCCGCCTATAATTGCAAGAACAACAATCAAACCGATAATGTTGGTCAGAATTAAACGTCCTCTGTTCATTTTGTTTTTCTCCTTTCGTTTCTTCCTCTATCATTTTGTGGAAAGCTGGTGAAAATATGTGGGAAGTTTTCAATTACCGCTTTTTTCTGCACAGCCTTCAGCGAGCTTTGATAAACTTCCGGCAAGCTTACGCAAATATTGAAGCTGAGACGTGTCAAGCTTCTGATACAGGCTCGCGCCCATTTTTGCGTATTGCACAGCGGCTTTCTGTAAAAGTTCTTCCCCCTCTTCGGTTAACTGAATCATGACGATACGGCGGTCATCCGGACTGTCATATCGATTCATCAATTGCCGGTTATATAGGATATCGGTCATCCGGGTCACAGAAGCAGGCTTAAGATCAAGAGACATGGCCAGCTTGCTGAGCGGCGTGCTTCCGCTTTGATGAATTTTAAACATCAGTAAATATTGAAGGACTGTAATATCAAAAGGCTCAAGCACAATCTCCAATATCTTCTTCTGTTTTTTATAGATAGACCGAGACGTATCGAAGAGCTGTTCAAAAGTGAGCAAAGCACGTTCTGATTCAGTCAACTCCTTTTCACCTCATTCCTCAATAATAGTTCACAAGATAAAATATTAATAAATGAAAGAAGATTTGTCAAAGGAAAAATTCCTTTTTTCTTCTTATTTTTTTCGTAATCGCTTTCTTACTTTTTTTAAATAAAAAAAAGCCCTGAAATGGGCTCTTCACTAGGATAATTGATGGCTGATGACAGGTTCTTCATTTCTAAAAAAGTTCTTCAGCGCCTGAAAAACGTCTGACTTCTGCTTTAAAATATAGTATTTGAATTTCTCGTCTTTCACATTTTTATAAGCCGACATTAACGTCGAGTGTCTATTGTATTGATTGACCTCTCCATAACAGAACAAATTCGCTTTCTTCATAATATCATTCACCAATTTCACGCACCGGGCATTATCAGATGTGAGATTGTCGCCGTCGGAGAAATGAAAAGGGTAAATATTATAACGGGCGGGGCTGTATTTTTCATCGATCAGCTCTAGCGACTTTCGATATACGGAAGAACAGATTGTTCCGCCGCTTTCTCCCTTTGAAAAGAAATCTTCCTCAGACACAACTTTTGCTTCTGTATGATGGGCAATAAATTCAATTTCAACTGTTTCATATTTCGTCCGTAAAAAGCGGGTCATCCAGAAAAAGAAGCTTCTCGCCATGTACTTTTCCCACACGCCCATACTGCCGCTCGTATCCATCATTGCTAACACGACAGCTTTTGACTCAGGCTTCGTGACATCATTCCATGTTTTATATTTTAAGTCCTCCGGATAAATCGGATAGAAAGACGGCTTCCCTGTCATCGCGTTGCGTTTAAAAGCCGACATCATTGTTCTTTTCTTATCAATATTACCGGTTAACCCTGTTTTACGGATATCGTTAAACTCAATATCCGTGTGGATGATATTATCTCTTTCTTTTTGCTGAAGATTCGGAAGCTCTAATTCTTTGAAGAGCGCTTCTTCTAAATCCATTAGTGAAACTTCTGCTTCATAATAATCTTCGCCTGCCTGATCTCCGGCTCCCTGGCCTTTACCCGGCCCCTGCTTTTTGTCTGATCCGTCCCGGGCTACCACATCTCCAACCTGGCTGTCGCCGTCCCCTTGCCCTACATGTTTATTTTTATCGTAGTTATAGCGGATTTTATACTCATCCAATGATCGGATTGGAATTTTCACTACATCCTTGCCGTTAGACATAATAATGCTTTCCTCGGTGACGAGATCCGGGAGATTGTTTTTTATGGCTTCCTGTACTTTTTTTTGGTGGCGCTGCTGGTCATCGAAGCCTTTGCGATGGAGGGACCAGTTTTCCTCAGAAATCAAAAAATGGCCGCTGTCATTTTGGGACATGAATTCCCCTCCTTAACCATTTGTGGTCGTGATACATACCTATTCCGGCTTGTGCCAGATTATGAAACAAGTCTTTCGAAAAGATTTATATTCATCATATGCGCATAAGTACAGTTAATTGACAAACTATTTAGAAAATGGTACAAAACAACCCGCCCTGTTCGGACGGGTCACTTGCTTATCGGTTCAGCAGGCTGCCGACGTATTTCAGCAGCTCATTGGCACTCGTTGAGTTGTAGCCGTGCTCATCAATTAAACGGGCCACGACTTCATTTACTTTCTTCAGCTGCTGCTCATCAGGCGTTTTTGTTGAGGTCGTAATTTTAACGACATCCTTTAAATCAGCAAACAATTTTTTCTGAATGGCTTCACGCAGTCTTTCGTGGGAATTGTAGTCAAACCGCTTTCCTTTTCTCGCATAAGCGGAGATGCGGATTAAGATTTCTTCGCGGAACGCTTTTTTCGCGTTTTCGGAAATGCCGATCTGTTCTTCGATCGATCTCATCAGCTTTTCGTCCGGGTTCATTTCTTCCCCTGTCAAAGGATCACGCAGCTTATTTTTATTGCAATAAGCCTCTACGTTGTCGAGATAATTATCCATGAGCGTTTTGGCTGATTCTTCATATGAATATACAAACGCTTTTTGGACTTCCTTCTTCGCAATATCATCATATTCCTTACGTGCTGCGGAAATAAAATTCAAGTACCGCTCCCGATCCTCGTTTGAAATAGACGGATGCTGATCAAGTCCTTCTTTTAAAGAACGGAGAACATCAAGGGAATTGATCGACTCCATATTTTTTCTGATAATGGTTGAAGAAATGCGGTTGATTACGTAGCGCGGGTCAATTCCGCTCATCCCCTCATCATTATATTCTTTCTTCATGTCCTCAACGTCTACTGAATTAAAGCCTTCCACACTTTCTCCGTCATACAGTCTCATTTTCTTCACCAGATCAATATCAGACCGCTTCGGCTCTTTTAATCGCGTAAGGATTGAAAACATCGCGGCGACCTTAAGGGTGTGAGGAGCAATATGAACATCTGATACATCACTTTCTGCGATCATTTTTTCATAAATTCTTTCTTCCTCAGACACTTTTAAATTATAAGGAACAGGCATCACAATAATTCTGGAGTGCAGGGCTTCGTTTTTCTTATTAGAAATAAATGAGCGATACTCCGTTTCATTCGTGTGAGCTACGATCAGCTCATCAGCGGAAATTAACGCAAATCGCCCGGCTTTAAAATTCCCTTCCTGTGTCAGTGAGAGCAAATGCCAGAGAAACTTCTCATCACATTTCAGCATCTCCTGAAACTCCATCATGCCTCGGTTCGCCTTGTTCAGCTCTCCGTCAAACCGATAGGCGCGCGGATCAGATTCAGAACCGTACTCGGCAATGGTTGAAAAATCAATACTTCCCGTCAAATCGGCAATATCCTGAGATTTCGGGTCAGACGGGCTGAAGGTGCCGATTCCCGTACGCTTATCCTCAGAAAAGAAGATCCGCTCCACCCTCACATCTTCAATACGCCCTCCGTACTCTTCCTCCAGCCTCATCACATTTAATGGTGAAAGACTTCCTTCTATTCTAATGCCGTATTCTCTGTAAAAATCCTCCCGCAAATGATGAGGGATTAAATGAAGGGGGTCCTCGTGCATCGGGCAGCCTTTAATCGCGTATACAGCACCATTATCCGTCAGCGTGTACGCTTCAAGACCTTTTTTGAGCATCGTGACCAGCGTTGATTTGCCGCCGCTCACAGGGCCCATTAAAAGCAGAATCCGCTTTCTGACATCAAGCCTTTTCGCTGCCGGATGAAAATATTCTTCCACAAGGCGCTCGAGGGATTCTTCAAGCCCGAACAGCTCGCGGTCAAAAAAGCTGTACTTCTTCCGTCCGTCAATCTCCTCTATCCCGCTGTCTTTTATCATATTAAAAACACGAGAATGAGCAGATTGCGCGACCATTGGATTTTCTTTAATAATCTCCAAATAATCAGCGAATGTTCCTTCCCATTTCAGACGCTGCTCTTCCTCTCTGTACTTTTCAATTTTCTTTAATATATCCATAAGGACCTCCTCTATCGTGTTTGATGCGCTGTGCAAAAAAAGGTACTTTGATACAATCTATGCCGTCAGCTCGTGATACATGCTTTGGTTTCTTAAAAATAAAGATACCTTATACAGCGTTGACAAGGCAGACTGGTGCGTTCATAATAAAGAAAATACAGAAACATCCAGACTCGGACAGCAGGAAAAATTGAAGAGGGGGAGAGACGGTGAAAACAATCATCATGATGGGAGTCATTGTCACTTTTTTAGTATCAATTTTTACCTCAGGGTACGATAGCAAGCCGGGAAAAGAATAAAAAGAAAAGGGTGCTCCCTCCTGAGAGCACCCTTTTCCTTTGTAACAGAACAATGTTCTACAACTTAATTCTTTTCATCATCTTTGAATGCTGATCGCATTCGCATTTGTTTTCAAACTCAACTGTGCCGATTTTACAGCCTGGGCCGATAACGACTTCTTTCCCTCTGACAACCGCCGCCTCGGTATTTTCCAAATAGATTTTATCTCCTTCAATCAGCTCCGCAGTTAGTTTCGCTTTTTTTCGCGTAAAAAAGCGCGCACGTTTTTTTACTGTAATGGACGTTCCGCCTATTTCCCGGACCCGGCTGGCATCATGACTTAATCGGATATCAATCTCGCCTGCATTCAACAAACCGGTTACGTCCACACAGCCAGTGATATGGAACGATTCGGTTTCACAATCGCCTTTCACGCTGAGCTTTCCTTTTGCTTCGCACGAATCCCCTGCCATATTGCCGCCGATCTCAGTCAGACCCTTCAGCTTCAATCGGCCAACATGAAGAGCGCCTCTGACTTGCATCGTCCCATATATGCTGATTTTGCCCGCAGTCAAATCGCCTCCAAACTCGCTTTCTCCGAATACTTTCAGCCGTTCAGTCTCCGCGTTCCCGAGAAAACGGCCTGTGCCGTATATGCGGCAGTCTGCAGCGGACAATCCTTCTCCAACCGTACCTTCACCTTTGATGCTGACATGGTGATAGGCGCCTCCCGCAGCGTGCCCGGCACCATATAATTTTAAATTCCCTAATTTTACCGTTTCCATATGATCCTCCTTACATTCTTGTGTACGTGCCTACCGAAGCGTTCGGATCACAAGTATAATCGCCGCTGTATTCCACGGTCTCAATCCGGCAGTTCGGACCGATTTTCACTGTATTTCCCCGCACAGTCTTGGCGTTCGTATTTGTCAGCTCAATCACGTCCCCCTCGATCAGTTCAGCCGTTAACACAGGGGTCGGCATCAGCTTCAGCAATGTCAGCATCCCTTTTCTGCCCGTCACTTGAAGATGGCGGCAGCCGATTTCCCGCACATAACTCTCTCCGGAAGAAAGCTTGATATTCACCTGATCAGCATTTAAAAGGCCGCTGACTTTGCATTTCCCTTCGGTCTGAAATGTTTCCGTTTCACAATCAGCTTCCATGACCGCCTTTCCGGAGATCACAATGTCATCAGCCTTGACTGTTCCGCCAAATGTTGACGATCCCGCAACCTTCAATTGTTTAGCGGCGGTCTCACCTTGAATAAAGCCTGTTCCATTCATGCGGATGGATTCTGCTTCAACATCCCCATGAATTTTCCCTGAACCGCTGATCGTTACTGTTTTTGCCTTGACGCTGCCATCCGTTTTGCCGGTCCCGTTAAATGAAAAAGAGTCACACTCCACGTCTCCGGCCACGGTTCCGCTGCCATTAATCTCAACAGATTGAAATTTTCCGCCTTTCGAACTCCCCGTACCGTTTATCACCAGATTATCCATTATTTCCATTGATGGTCCTCCTGCATATATTTTGTCTTTAGTTCCTCTGAAGCATTTGCTAAATCCACTCTTTCGACAATCTTGACGGACGACTCAAAAAGGATGCTGTCCGCGGCAGCCGCTATAAAACAAGTCGTTACACCCAGCTTGCGTAAAATGATCAGTTCCGTCTGCTTCTTGATCTCCGCTGTATCATACTTCCTCAATACCTCAGCAGCCATTTTCGCTTCTTCCAAGCTGACATTTCCGGATTGTAAAAGCCCTTCAAGCACATACAGCGACAACAGATCCCGAGAAGAAAACACCGTGTCTGCTCCGCCTTCTGAAAAGACATGGAGAGCCGGCTTTGATATCAAACCTTTCGTCAGCAATTCATCAGCTGTCATGCTCACATCCTTCATTTTCGGTGACAGCATCTCCCGCATCTCATCCAAAGACAAATTTTCTTTCATCTTTTGAATGATTGAAATGCGCTTTAAAATATCCTCTCTAGGAAAAAACGTCTCTTGTCCTGTAAATGTGGATTTACGTATAAACCACTCCTCGGGGATTAAATTTTTTCGTTTCCATCGATACAACTGACCGTATGAGATGGATGTTGCTTCAAGCAATTCTTTTTTAGAGATTAATTGATCTTCCATAAGTCCAGCTCCTTTGATGGATACATTGTAACATAACACTGTTACGTTGTTAAGCCCAGAATAAAGTTCCATCACACAAAAAACCCGCCCATACACGGGACTGACCCCATAAGATGAGACAAATAAAAAACACCTTCAAGTTTGAAAACGGATGATTGTTAGCCGAAATTAGACTTGGAGGTGTTTTTTCTATGGGGAGAAGAGTGAGTTATCCGGTTGAAGTGAAACAGAAGGCTGTAGAAATGAGATTGGCAGGCGTGCCTATGAAAGAGATCATGGAGAAATTAAAAATTAAGAATAAGACACAGATTAAGACGTGGGTTAGATGGCATAAGGCTGGGGATACACATAGATTCGAACAGCCTGTTGGAAAGCAATACACTTACGGAAAAGGGCCGGAGTATGCTTCCGATTTAGAGAAACTGCAGGCAGAGAATCGTTATCTGAGACAACAAAATGAAGTTCTAAAAAAGTACAACGAATTGGAAAGGAAGTTGATAGCGAAACGTCAGTCGAACTTGTAGAAGGATTGCGCAGCACAATGACCGTGCAGGATATCTGTATTCATTTAGGTATCTCTCGAGCGTCTTATTATCGTTGGAAGAAGAATCAGACGAAAGATCATCCCAAGCGCTATTTTGAAAAACAAATCGGCACGTTGTGCCGAGAGCACAAGTATCGATATGGATATCGGAAAATCACAGCCATACTAAAAAAGACAATGCGTATCAACCATAAAACGGTTCAGCGTATTATGCAGAAAAATCAATGGCAGTGCCGGGTTAAGGTGAAAAAGCGCAAGAAGAATGGGCAGCCATATGCCGTGGTCGATAATATGTTGGATCGGAATTTTCAGTCTGATCGCCCTCTTGAAAAACTAGTAACGGACATCACATATTTGCCTTATGGACAGAAACAATTGTATCTTTCCAGTATATTAGATTTATACAATGGAGAAGTGATTGCTTTTACGATTGGCGATAAGCAGGACACAGACTTTGTCTTAAACACACTTGATCAGCTGCCAACGCTGCCTGAGAACTGCGTGTTACATAGTGACCAAGGATCTGTGTATACATCTTACGAGTATCAAAAAGCTGTTAACACAAAAGGCATTACCATGAGCATGTCCCGCAAAGGGACGCCCGCTGATAATGCCTCCATCGAATCGTTTCATTCCTCACTAAAGTCTGAAACGTTCTATCTTAACAGCATTGATCGAACCACGACCGCCATCGTAGAACGCACTGTCAAAGAATACATTTATTATTATAACAACATTCGTATTCAAACGAAACTAAACAGCCAATCACCGATAAGCTATCGGCAATTGGCTGTATAAAAGGTGTTTTGATCCCTGTCTCAAAAACGGGGGTCAGTCCCACACATGAGCGGGTTTTTCACTATTTTAAATCTCGGTAATTTTGCTGATGCAGCGCCTCATACACAAGAATCGCTGCGGTATTGGACAGATTTAGCGATCTGACATGCTCTGTCATCGGAAGACGCAGGCATCGGTCCATATTATTTTGAATTAATTCCTTTGGTAAACCGCTTGTTTCTCTTCCGAACACAAAGAAATAATCCTCGTCAATATCCGTGTAGTCAAAAGATGTATGCGGCTTTTGGCCGAATTTCGTGATAAAGAAAAACTGCCCTTTTTTATATGCCTCAAACAATTCTTCTAACGAGTCATGATACACCACGTTTACAAACTCCCAATAATCAAGTCCGGCGCGCTTCAGCATTTTATCATCAGTTGAAAAGCCGAGCGGACGAATCAGGTGGAGCGTTGTATCTGTTGCTGCGCAAGTACGTGCGATATTCCCTGTATTAGCAGGAATTTCTGGTTGATATAAAACGACATGTAATGCCACTGTGTTCACCTCTATTTTTCTTATCCGCCCATCATTATATCATTAATTACTCTTTTGTCGTATCATCAACGATATGAAAAAAGGCATATCGGATAGACGGTGTGTATGCAGTTGAATCCTCGTATGACCAATACCTCATCCGGCTGTCATAGGACTGGGCGTTGACAAGCGGCATATTGCCTTTGTCCTTCGCCACCACAATCGTTGTGTGATTAAACCGGCCGTCTCCCTCAAAATCATAGCAAATCACATCACCCGGCACCAGCTCTTCCGCTGATTTCACCCGAACCGCCCGAAGGCCGGCCTTGGAATTCGTCAAATACATTTTCATCGAGTGCGCCACCGTCCAGCTATAGCTCCACGAGCTTTGGTTCATCCACCAGCCAGATCCTCTGTTCGGGTGACCGCGCATTGGCGCTCCTCCTGCATGAAGACACTGAGAAATAAAATTCGTGCAATTATCGCTGAAATTTTTATAAGCCGGATTACGCTTGTTCCAATATTTTTCGGCATATTGTACCGCTCCGAGCCGATCATATTGAAAAGCTCGGCCAAACGCTTCCCTTTCTTCCTGTGAATAGTCAATAATGCTTTGGCCTTCACTAAACCCCGCCGGTTTTTTTATCACTTCCTGATCCTTAATCAGAATTTGATCATAAACAAAAGCGACTCTTTCTTCTATCTGCTCTTCCATATACAGGCTGTCATCCTGCTCCTTGTATAGATATTCGAAGTGTATGATATACCTGATGCAGGCGGTTCCGTCATCCTCAACCTGCACATAGTCAATGACAGCTTTTGCTTTCGCTTTTATCATCTCAATCTTACGTTTTTCCAGAAGCTTTTTCTTTCGTTCCATGACTTCCAGGTCTCCGACTTGAGGCTCCTGTCTCAGATCATGCCCGTTGACCAGATAGCTGAGACGCTCCTCCGCTAGTTGTTCTAATATGTGCTTCAAGCTCACCCCACCCGACATACTTTTTATAGAGAAAAAACACTTGGCTTCATCTCAAGTGTTTTTTCCTTCTGCTCTATACGTATGTCAGGACAAGACTTATTTAGTCATGCCGGCTTTTAGCAATTCGATTCCTTTTTCAATTTCCTGCTTTGCCTCTTCATCATTTTCTTTTTCCAGTGCTTTTTCAAGCTCCTCCGCGTATATGTTGTCTCCGATTTTCCCGATAGCCCAGGCAGCCGTTCCCCTGATTACCGGGCGCGGGTCTTTATGCATAAGCTCCGTCAGTTCAGGCAGTGCGGAGGTGTCTTTAAAGTGGGCAAGCGCCAAAATCGCATTCCGCTGAATCGGTTTTTTTCCGCGCCACGAGCCTGAAACATGTCCGAATTTCTCTTTAAATTCACGGTTGCTGATGGTTAAAAGCGGCTTCAATAACGGTTTTGCAATCTCGGGGTCCGGTTCCATCTCTGGATGCAGATGAAAATCCTTCCCTTTATTAATTGGACATACCGTTTGGCACGTATCGCATCCATACAGGCGGTTTCCGATTTTCGTGCGGAATTCATCCGGCAAAAATCCTTTTGTCTGGGTCAGAAAAGATATACAGCGCTGAGCGTTAAGCTGCCCAGGGTTCACAAGCGCTCCCGTCGGGCAAGCATCTAAACATTTGGTGCATGATCCGCACATATCCTCAATCGGCACATCCGGCTCGAAAGGTATATTTGTAATCATTTCCGCCAAATACACATAAGACCCGTACTCTGGCGTTGTAATCATACAGTTTTTGGCGCTGAACCCAATTCCGGCCCGTTCCGCCACTGCCCGATCAGACAATTCACCCGTATCGACCATTGATTTTGTCCTGATATCCTCATGCTTGCTTCTCAGAAAATCCTCCAGAAGATCGAGCTTTTCCCGCAGGACGTCATGATAGTCCTTTCCCCAGGAGGCTCTGCAAAAAATGCCTCTGCGCTCAGTTCGCGTGCTTCTTGGCGCATCCTTCATTCTCGAAGGATAAGCAAGTGCAATGGCCACGATTGATTTCGCTTTCGGCAAAAGCAGCGTCGGCGTCACTCTTTTTTCAATATCAGGCTCTTCAAAACCGGAAAGATATCCGAGTGACTCCTGAAGAATCAAACGGTCTTTTAAACTGTCAAATGTATCAGCGGTCGTAAAACCGATCTTGTCCACGCCAATGCTTTTCGCGTATTCAATTAATTCTTCTTTGAGCTGATAAACGTTCATGTTTTGCACAGCCTCCTTTCTTTGTGATAAAACAATACAGGGTTTATAATAGGTTGATATCCTGTAACTGGAGTGAATGCTTGTGAATATCAAACTTGATTCTGTTATTACTGAACGTGCGGTCGGCTTACAAGCGGCGGCTGTGATTTATAAGAATATCGAAGTCAGTTCCTCTCCGCAAATGCTGAAAGGCAGGCTTCGCCTATTTCAAGAATCCCTGTTTTTCGACTATGCGGACGGCGGAATATCTGATGAATCCTTCGCCAAGGAATGGCAGGAACTTTTTAAACAGCTTAACCCTTCATTTGAGGGAGAAACAACCCCAATGGAGGACATGCTGATCCCGATATCCAAAGAACAATTCATGGAAAGCGAGGATTCAGCCCATGATACCATACATTTTTTCGCGTTAAAATATTCTCTCCCCATTATGATCTATGATGCCGGCAAGCTTCGGGAGCCTGTCCGGATTTCAGTAGGAGAAAAAGATAACATACTGATTTATTCTGATGAAGACGGGGTATTCGGCGATTTCAAAAACAAAGCCAATCAAAAACCCGTCACAGCAGATACAAAAAGCATGCTGCAAATCATCTTTTTCCCGCCATCGATTAAAAAAGAAAACGCCGTTAACCTATTAACATCATTAACGAAAATGTTTGAACAAATTCACGGCGGCGGCCATACAGTACATTGGCTTACGTAAAAGAACACGAGATTCGTGTTCTTTTTCACATAAAAAAACGCAATACTTCGTTTATCTGAGAAACGAAACACTGCGTTAATAACGTATGTATGGAGCGGGTGATGAGAATCGAACTCACGACATCAGCTTGGAAGGCTGAGGTTTTACCACTAAACTACACCCGCATTTGTTATTGTCGGTGTCAGCACCGCTTTGACTTTTATTATGTTACACGTTTATTAATTTTTCGTCAAGAGAATATAAAAAATTTGTCGAAAGAAATTTTTATTTTCGTAATGTTGTTAAGTTCCATTTACATAATGTTAAATAAACTATACAATGGAAGAAAGTGAGAATGTGAAGGTGGCAGACGTCATGATGAAAAACAAAGTGAAAGAGCTCAGAGCGCGCTTCAGCTATTCTCAGGAAAAACTCGGAGAAACGGTCGGCGTCACGAGACAAACGGTCGCAGCAATTGAAAAAGGAGACTATGTTCCCTCACTGTTATTAGCATTAAAAATCTGCAAAGCCTTCTCCTTGAAAATGGAGGATGTCTTTTGGCTAGAGGAGGAAGACTAATATGGGCATGAAAACAAAAGCAGCATTTCACCTCGTTTTGTTCGGCCTTGCATGCTGGACACTGATTTCATACTTTGAAGCTTCGGAAGGCATTGGAGCCTTTTTCAGCACAAGGAACGGCCAGATGATGTTTGATATAAACATTACCCCGTTTATTCTTTTTATTGCGGCAGCTGCAGTTTATATCTATTTACAAAAGAAAAGCCGACCTGCGTCAAAACATCTCCTGCTGCCAGATGAATTTGAGGAACAGGATGAAAGAGAGCAGATGATGACGGCAAAAGCCTGCCGTTCGTCATATATCGCCGTCTACTTTTCACTGCCTGCCGCCGCTGTCCTGCTCATTTTTTATCCGCTGTTTCAGTCACACATTCCCTTTTTCCCTATTATTATCGTGTTTATCATCATGATCATCCAGCACCTATCCTACGTCATTTCCTTCAAGAAAAATGAAAAAAACTCCGGCGCGGTGTAATCGTCCGGAGTTTTTTCTTACCAGCTTGCTTTTTTCACACCCGGAATTTGGCCTTTATGCGCCAGCTCCCTAAATGCAATTCTGGACATTTTAAATTTTCTTATATATCCTCTCGGGCGGCCCGTTACCATACAGCGGTTATGGAGCCTTCCCGGTGCTGAATCTCTCGGCAGCTTGCTGAGTGCTTCGTAATCTCCTTTTGCCTTTAACTCTTGTCTGATAGCATCATATTGTTCAACAAGCTTCTGGCGTTTTAATTCTTTTGCCACTTTTGATTTCTTAGCCAAAAAAAAGCCTCCTTTAAATCGTAATATTTACGATTTAAAATGTATCACGATGTATTCTAAAATGCAAGCACACCGCTCGGTAAAACAGACGGCCGAAGCCGTCCATTCTATTTGTGCAATTCAACATAATAAAGCAGAGCATCTTTATGTTGAATCAGTTCATTTTTGTTTTCAGAGGTTTTCATTGTACCGTTAGAATCCTTTATGCTGCTGCCGATCAATATCGGTTTCCCAAAAGAAATTGGCTCCGCTGATGATATATTTTGAGTCATTTCCTGTGCAGCGCTGACGTCACGCTGAAACGATGAAGCAGCCGTGCTGGTCCCTTGTTCATCAACAATGCCAAAGTGAACGGTGCTCATTTTTTTCTGACTTTCCTCATTCTCAAAATAAACAAATTGTAATGTAGCGGGATTTTCTTCCGTGTAATCAGCAGTTACCCGACCTATCGTTTCAACAAGCTTTCCGTTTTGGTAATGTTCAATGTACATGTCAGCCCCAGAAATGCTTTCGTTGATATTAGTCACTTCAGCAGCGAAGGAATGCGAAGCCGCAATCTTCATTCTGTTTTTTTCAATATCTGAAACATCTGCCTCTTTGATTTCCATGTGCTTTGTATTTCCGCATGCGGACAGCATGAACATCAGAGTAACGGCACTTATAAGTATTCTCAGAAAAAACAGCCCCCTTTTTTGATTATCATACCATGTTCGGCGGCTGTGTTTTCACTTAAACTGACGCATGATTCTCTTTGACAAAATAAGTGTTGCCGACGGCTTCTCCTCTTTTTTTCTGAAGTTTCCTTATCCGCTCATTTTCGAATGGCAAAAGCGGGAAGACGAGCTCTGCAAAATAGTACGCTTCTTCTAAATGAGGATAGCCGGAAAAAATAAATGATTCAATGCCGAGAGCGTGGTACTCCGCTATGCGGTCGGCAATGGTCTGCGGATCTCCGACAAGAGCCGTGCCTGCCCCTCCTCTGACAAGGCCGATACCCGCCCACAGATTCGGGCTGATTTCAAGCTTTGTCCGATCGCCTCGATGAAGCTCCGCCATCCGCTTTTGACCCGAAGAATCAGCACGGTGCAAAGCGTTCTGTGCTTTGGCAATCGTGTCATCATCCAAATGGCTGATTAAACGCTCAGCCGCTTCCCACGCCTCATGTTCTGTTTCACGGGCGATCACATGCAGCCTAATGCCGAAGCGCACTGTTCTTCCCTCTTTTTCCGCTTGCTTTTTGACTCTCTCAATCTTTTCTTTTACCTGTTCAGGCGGCTCACCCCACGTTAAATACACATCTGTATGCTTTGCCGCGACTTCAATTCCAGCCTGTGAGGACCCGCCGAAATAGATAGGCGGGTGCGGTGCTTGCCGCGGCGGGAATAGCAGATTGCTGTTTTCCACTTTTATATGTTTTCCTTCATAGGTAACCGTTTCTCCGCGCAAAAGCCCACGCCAAACAGTTAAAAATTCATCTGTTGCTTCATAGCGCTCATCATGACTGATAAACAGTCCGTCCCCGGCTAGCTCGTACGGATCGCCGCCTGCCACAACATTAATCAGCAGCCGCCCATCTGAAATGTGATCTAAGGTAGAGGTCATTCTGGCTGCAAGAGAAGGCTGCATTAACCCAGGCCGTACCGCGACTAAAAACTTTAAGTCTTTTGTTTCTCCGGCTAACGCCGAGGCTGTGAGCCAAGGGTCCTCGCACGATCTTCCCGTCGGCAGAAGGACTCCTGTATACCCCAGCCTGTCAGCGGCCTGCGCCACTTGTTTAAAGTATTCATGATCCGCCGTCCGTCCATCACTTTCTGACCCTAAATACCTTGCGTCTCCATGCGTCGGAATAAACCAAAGAATGTCCATATCAATCTCTCCTTTTCGTCTATTTTCCCTCGTAACTGTTTCTCCACTTTAATAGCTTTCGTTCAAGCAGCCTAACAAAAGAATCCGTCAGCTTTCCAACCACCGCAAAAATGATAATCCCCGCAAACACTTTATTTGTTTGTGAAAATTGTCTGGCATCCATGATCATATAACCGACACCTGAGCTTGAACCCATCAGCTCCGCTACAACAAGCCCAAGCCATGCAATACCCAGCGATAAGCGAATGCCGAGCAATATATTGGGCAGGGATGCCGGCACAATCACTTTTGTCATCTGCTGGTGCCATTTAAATTCAAGCACCCGGGCAACTTCGAATAGCTTAGCGTCAACTCCGCGAATGCCGTTAAATGTATTGATATACACAGGGAAGAAAGCGCCGAGCGCAATCAGCAAAATTTTAGATATTTCATCAAAACCGAACCATAAAATAAACAGCGGCGTGACAGCCAGATGCGGAACAGTTCTGAGCATTTGCAATGATGGGTCAAGATACAACTCCGTCCGTTTAGAAAATCCGGCCAAAATTCCGATCAAAAGTCCAAGCCCCGCACCAAGTACAAAACCAAGCGCTGCCCGGTATATACTGATTTGCAGATGGCCAAAGAGCTCGCCTGTCAAAATGAGCTCTTTAAACGTCAGCAAGATCGCAACAGGTGTAGGGAGCACTGTCGCCGACACGATGCCAAGACTGCCGATCACCTGCCAGATGGCTATAATCACAGCAGGCAGCAGAAGCCCCTTTGCCCACCCGTATTTGATTCTATGGGGCTTTCTTTGTATCGCTTCAGCATTTGCTTTCGGCAGTGAACCTGCAGCCTCTGCTTTCATGATGGATCACCTCCAGAGACTTTTTCCTTTAACGCTTTTTTGATAAATGAATTATCAACAACTTCTCTCACATCAATTTTCTTATCTATCGCTTTTGTTTTAAATTGAAAATCCGCTGTCTCCTGCTGCGCTTTTATAATGTCTTCACTAATAACCTCATTCAGAGGCTCCGTATTTTTCAGCACATTTTCAACGACCTTTTTATCGAGATCTTTTATTTTTGCATACAAGTCAGCCGCTTCAGCCGGATGTTCCTTTTGCCAAACAACCGCCTGATTAAATACCTTGAGAAAACGGACCACTTCGTCTGGATGTTCCTTAGAGAATGTTGTTCTAACTAATGTAAACCCTGGTGAATATAAATCGGTGCTTTCCCCGTTCACAAGAAGTTTCGCTCCGTGTTTGATTGTTTCTAAGGATAAGTACGGCTCCCAGATGGACCAAGCGTCAACCGAACCGTTTTCAAACGCAGAGGCCGCTTCATCAGGCTGCAGCTGAATAACAGTCACGTCATCAGCTGACAAGCCTGATTGATCAAGCGCTTTATACAAAAAGTCAAAGCCGCTGCTGCCTTTCGCTACAGCAATTTTCTTTCCTTTTAAATCTTTGACCTCCTTAATCCCGCTGGCTGGATTCACAAGTATGCCGTTCGCCTTTAATCCGTCCTGAGACAAGCCGATTTCTTTAAAATCAATGCCTGCCGCCTGTCCAGCGATCACTGGTGAATTGCCGACTTGAGAAAAGTCAAGTTTATCTGCTGCAAGCCCTTCAAATTGTGGCGGCCCGCTTTGAAACTCCACCCATTTCACCTTGATGCCTTCTTTTTCAAAAGCCTCTTCAAACCAGCCTTTTTCCTTGGCAATTAAAAGCGGGCTTAAGCTTTGCTGTATTCCGATCCGAATTTCTTTCAATGGTTTTTTATCACCGCTGGCTCCATTTGCTCCGCACCCTGCCAGCAGAAAAAAAATAGATGCCAATACAATGATTCCTTTTTTCATCTCTGCTTCAGCCCTTTCTATATCCCTGATCCTTCTGCATACTCAAAGTTTTCTGTTTTTTCGAATTCCGACAGCACTTTCTGTCTGATCGCTTGGAAATCAGGCGTCGTCCTGTTTCGGGGATAAGCCAGATGAATTGGCATCAGCTTATGAATTTTTCCCGGTTTGGCTTTTAGGATCGCAATCTCATTCCCTAAATAAACAGATTCATCTATATCATGAGTGACGAGTATCATCGTTGTTTTTTTCCTCCGCCATATATCCAGCAGCACGTCTTGAAGGTGTTTTCGAGTAAACGCGTCTAACGCACCGAACGGTTCATCCAAAAGCAGCACCTCCGGCTCCCGCAGAAGAGCTCGTGCGATGGCCACTCTTTGAGACATACCGCCCGACAGCTCACGCGGATACGCTTTCTCACATCCTTTTAATCTGACAATCTCGATCAGTTCATCTACCTTCTGTTTGACTTTTTGATCTTTCAAATTCAAATCGGCGGCAATATTCTGCTCAACCGTCAGCCAAGGAAAAAGACGGTGTTCCTGAAAAATAAATCCTTGCTGAATACCTGGTGCAGTCACATGGCGTCCGTTAATTTCGACACTCCCGCTATAATCAGAATCAAGTCCTGCAATTATCTTTAAAAGTGTGCTTTTTCCGCATCCGCTCGGTCCGATGATCGTTAAAAACTCACCCGGTGCAATTGATAATTGAATATTCTCCAAGACCGTAGTTTGGCGGCCTTCTTGAGCAAATGCTTTTTCCTTGATGTTGATGGTCACAGCCACTTTTAACCCTCTCCTTCCGCCAACCCCGCCTTCTAAAAAACAAAAAGGCCCCCATCTCTGTTTTTGTAGAGATGAGAGCCTTCGGCGGTCCGATCAGCTGCCCAATTGTTTTTTTGTTTGAATATCATGTTAATTCAAATTATTCCGATATGTCAACTCTTTTTTATTCAACATTTTTTGGATGAATGTTTATCACTTATATTTCATATTCGCAAATAGCGCTTATTTCTATGAACCCTCGATTACCTCTATTAAACTGTTCTGCCAAAGGTTTTCGGCTTTTTTTAATAGTTTTTATCGTATTATACAAATGATTATTTTATAATAATTATAAAATAATATTGACTTTTTACTTAGAGATGATATTATGTTCTTATCAATTCCAAGAGGTGATGACATGAGTTCAAATAAACTGACAACTAGCTGGGGAGCTCCAGTTGGAGATAATCAAAATTCAATGACTGCCGGTTCTCGCGGACCAACTTTAATCCAAGATGTACACTTACTCGAAAAATTGGCCCATTTTAACAGAGAACGTGTTCCTGAGCGTGTCGTTCACGCCAAAGGTGCAGGCGCACACGGTTATTTTGAAGTGACGAACGATGTAACAAAATATACAAAAGCTGCTTTCTTATCAGAAGTCGGCAAACGCACGCCTTTGTTCATCCGTTTCTCAACAGTTGCCGGTGAACTTGGCTCTGCTGACACCGTACGCGACCCGCGCGGATTTGCTGTTAAGTTTTATACAGAAGAAGGAAACTATGACATCGTCGGCAACAATACGCCGGTATTCTTCATCCGCGATGCGATTAAGTTCCCTGATTTTATCCATACACAAAAAAGAGATCCAAAAACACACTTGAAAAATCCTACAGCTGTATGGGATTTCTGGTCACTTTCACCGGAAGCTCTACACCAAGTGACGATCCTGATGTCTGACCGCGGAATTCCTGCTACACTTCGCCACATGCACGGTTTTGGTAGCCATACATTCAAATGGACAAATGCCGAAGGCGAAGGCGTATGGATCAAGTATCACTTTAAAACAGAACAAGGCGTGAAGAACCTTGATGTGAAGACAGCAGCAAAAATTGCCGGTGAAAACCCGGATTATCATACTGAAGATCTGTTCAATGCAATCGAAAACGGCGATTTCCCTGCATGGAAATTATATGTGCAAATCATGCCTTTAGAAGATGCAAATACGTACCGCTTCGATCCGTTTGATGTCACAAAAGTATGGTCTCAAAAAGACTATCCGCTCATTGAAGTCGGCCGTATGGTTCTTGACAGAAATCCGGAAAACTACTTTGCAGAAGTAGAACAAGCAACATTCTCACCTGGAACACTGGTCCCCGGTATTGATGTATCACCGGATAAAATGCTTCAAGGGCGTCTGTTTGCGTATCATGATGCGCATCGCTACCGTGTGGGAGCAAACCACCAGGCCCTGCCGATCAACCGCGCACGCAACGAAGTAAGAAACTATCAGCGTGACGGACAAATGCGCTTTGACAATAACGGCGGCGGCTCCGTCTACTACGAGCCAAACAGCTTCGGCGGACCGACTGAGTCACCTGAGGATAAACAAGCGGCTTATCCAGTACAAGGAACGGCTGACAGCGTAAGCTACGATCACAATGATCACTACACACAAGCCGGCGATCTCTACCGTTTAATGAGCGAAGAGGAACGCACCCGCCTTGTAGAAAATATCGTAAATGCCATGAAACCGGTAGAAAAAGAAGAAATCAAACTCCGCCAAATCGAGCACTTTTATAAAGCTGATCCTGAATACGGAAGACGCGTAGCAGAGGGCTTAGGTTTGCCGATTAAAAAAGGAGTTTAATAGCATAGAAAAAAACCCGCTGTTTAGGGACTGACCCCCGTTTTTGAGACAGGGATCAAAACACCTTTTATACAGCCAATTGCCGATAGCTTATCGGTGATTGGCTGTTTAGTTTCGTTTGAATACGAATGTTGTTATAATAATAAATGTATTCTTTGACAGTGCGTTCTACGATGGCGGTCGTGGTTCGATCAATGCTGTTAAGATAGAACGTTTCAGACTTTAGTGAGGAATGAAACGATTCGATGGAGGCATTATCAGCGGGCGTCCCTTTGCGGGACATGCTCATGGTAATGCCTTTTGTGTTAACAGCTTTTTGATACTCGTAAGATGTATACACAGATCCTTGGTCACTATGTAACACGCAGTTCTCAGGCAGCGTTGGCAGCTGATCAAGTGTGTTTAAGACAAAGTCTGTGTCCTGCTTATCGCCAATCGTAAAAGCAATCACTTCTCCATTGTATAAATCTAATATACTGGAAAGATACAATTGTTTCTGTCCATAAGGCAAATATGTGATGTCCGTTACTAGTTTTTCAAGAGGGCGATCAGACTGAAAATTCCGATCCAACATATTATCGACCACGGCATATGGCTGCCCATTCTTCTTGCGCTTTTTCACCTTAACCCGGCACTGCCATTGATTTTTCTGCATAATACGCTGAACCGTTTTATGGTTGATACGCATTGTCTTTTTTAGTATGGCTGTGATTTTCCGATATCCATATCGATACTTGTGCTCTCGGCACAACGTGCCGATTTGTTTTTCAAAATAGCGCTTGGGATGATCTTTCGTCTGATTCTTCTTCCAACGATAATAAGACGCTCGAGAGATACCTAAATGAATACAGATATCCTGCACGGTCATTGTGCTGCGCAATCCTTCTACAAGTTCGACTGACGTTTCGCTATCAACTTCCTTTCCAATTCGTTGTACTTTTTTAGAACTTCATTTTGTTGTCTCAGATAACGATTCTCTGCCTGCAGTTTCTCTAAATCGGAAGCATACTCCGGCCCTTTTCCGTAAGTGTATTGCTTTCCAACAGGCTGTTCGAATCTATGTGTATCCCCAGCCTTATGCCATCTAACCCACGTCTTAATCTGTGTCTTATTCTTAATTTTTAATTTCTCCATGATCTCTTTCATAGGCACGCCTGCCAATCTCATTTCTACAGCCTTCTGTTTCACTTCAACCGGATAACTCACTCTTCTCCCCATAGAAAAAACACCTCCAAGTCTAATTTCGGCTAACAATCATCCGTTTTCAAACTTGAAGGTGTTTTTTATTTGTCTCATCTTATGGGGTCAGTCCCTTATTCAGCGGGTTTTTTACATAGATTTACGGTTTGCCGTATGCTTCTCGTCAATCTTCATATAAATTTTCTCCATTAACTCCTCGCTATTCATTATCTCCCGCTTGTT
This sequence comes from Bacillus sp. PK3-037, assembly GCF_054161355.1. Lineage (NCBI taxonomy): Bacteria > Bacillati > Bacillota > Bacilli > Caryophanales > Bacillaceae > Bacillus > Bacillus sp. PK3-037. Next base: position 3,174,188 of record NZ_CP096408.1, read on the forward strand.
CTTTTCAATAAGAAGCGCCAGCGGCAGCATCTGATTGCCATATGTTTTTCGTTTTCTGAAGCGTCTTCTCCCTTTCTCTTTTTTGGTTCCCATCATTTCTCCCTCCTTTAAAAATAAAAAAGGCTCTTATCTCAAAAGATAAGAGCCTTCGGTGATCCGATCAGCAAATGTTGGAAATGTATATTAGCTATATTTAAACGTATTCAATTCGGCCTGTCAATGACTTTCTATACTGTTACTTATAAAGTTTGCTCCCTTGATTCACAAATTCCTCGGCTTTTTCTTTCATGCCCTCTTGAATGGCATCCCACTCATTAAGCTCTTTGTCTTTGGCATAATCACGGATATCCTGAGAAATTCTCATGCTGCAAAATTTCGGCCCGCACATCGAACAGAAATGAGCCGTTTTCGCCCCTTCAGCAGGCAGGGTCTCATCATGATATTCAAGCGCTCTTTCCGGATCAAGCGACAGGTTAAATTGGTCTCGCCAGCGGAATTCAAAGCGGGCTTTTGATAAAGCGTCATCTCGTTTTTGCGCTCCCGGATGCCCTTTTGCAAGGTCAGCCGCATGCGCCGCAATTTTGTATGTAATAACCCCTTCCCGCACATCTTCACGGTTTGGCAGCCCCAGATGCTCCTTCGGCGTCACATAACAAAGCATGGCCGTACCGTACCAGCCGATCATCGCCGCTCCGATCGCTGATGTAATGTGGTCATAACCCGGTGCAATATCCGTCGTCAGCGGTCCTAGCGTGTAAAAAGGCGCTTCTTTACAGATTTCCATTTGTTTATCGACGTTCTCCTTGATTTTATGCATCGGCACATGACCCGGCCCCTCAATCATCACCTGAACATCATGCTTCCAGGCAATTTGCGTGAGTTCTCCAAGCGTCTCTAATTCAGCAAACTGCGCTTCGTCATTGGCATCGGCAATTGACCCTGGGCGAAGCCCGTCTCCAAGAGAAAAGGCAATATCATATGTTTTCATAATTTCACAGATTTCTTCAAAATGAGTATACAGAAAGCTTTCCTGATGATGAGCCAGACACCACTGTGCCATAATCGCTCCTCCGCGTGACACAATTCCCGTTGTCCGTTTAGCAGTTAGCGGCACATATCGCAGCAAAACACCCGCGTGAATCGTAAAATAATCCACACCCTGTTCAGCCTGCTCAATCAGCGTGTCACGGTAAATTTCCCATGTTAAATCCTCCGCTACACCGTTTACTTTTTCAAGCGCTTGATAGATCGGAACGGTGCCAACAGGAACCGGGCAATTTCGGATAATCCATTCACGCGTCGTATGAATGTCTTTCCCTGTGGAAAGATCCATCATCGTATCTGCTCCCCAGCGAATTGCCCACGTCATTTTTTCCACTTCTTCTTCAATCGAAGATGTAACCGCTGAATTCCCGATATTCGCATTAATTTTCACATGGAAATTTCGGCCGATAATCATTGGTTCACTTTCCGGATGATTAATATTTGCTGGAATAATCGCCCGGCCGCTGGCTACTTCCTCTCTGACAAATTCGGGAGTCACATGCTCACGAATAGCGATAAACTCCATTTCAGGGGTAATCATCCCCTTTTTCGCATAATGCATTTGAGTGACATTTTGACCCGTTTTCGCCCGCAGCGGCTTCCGCTTTAATCCGGGATAGCTTACATGAGGGTTAGCCTTTTTATAGCCGTTGTCTTCTGGCTTCACAGCACGTCCATCGTATTCCTCAACATCGCCGCGCCCAGTGATCCACTTGTGGCGAAGCGGTTTTAAACCTTCTTGAATATTAATTTTTACATCGGGGTCCGTATACGGTCCGCTTGTATCATAGACACGAACCGGCGCGTTTTCCTCTTCGCCGAATGATCCTGTCGTCGGACTGAGTTCGATTTCTCTCATCGGCACTTGAATATCCGGCGAAGCCCCCTCTACATATACTTTTTTACTCCCTGAAAAACTCGACATAATGGAAATGTTGGCTTGCTGCACTGAATGATTTTGCATCACTTATCCTTCCCCTCTCTTTGTTTGAAAGGACAAAATCAAGCCCATAACCAGCACAAAAAACCGGATTCAATTGAATGAACCCGGTTACAGTCAGAAAGAAACATATTATTGCAGTATTCAGCAATAATAAAAACAATTCCTCTACTTCCCCACGCTGGTACGAACCAGATCAGGTCCAAAGGGTTAAGAAGCATATCTTCTCTCTCAGCCCGTCAGCGGGCACCCCCAGTAACTATTAATTTCGCACTTATCGTATCATAAAAACAAACTGAAAAAAAGAGCAATGTATAAAATATTCAGCAAATTCAAGACAAATATGTAATCGGCAATGCTCTTTCAGAGATTTCATTTTCATGAAGCACCACCCGATACGCTTTTGCATCAGATCTTGAACTCACAGCCTGAAAAAACTGATCATCAATAAAATGAAGAGCTGCTCCATCATCCGCTGCATAACCGCTGCTCAACGCTTTCGCTGATATCATGTGATGATATGCAGGTCTCCGATCCTTTTCACCATCATAATGAGGACAAAAACTGCCTTGCAAAAAACCCAAGCTTTTCAAACCGGTCAGCGGTCCGGCAGAATCCGTCACACCTTCTTCAAACCAGCAGATCGCACCTGCACTTAATCCCGCTAAAATAATCCCGTTCTCCCAAGCTTTTTTCAATATGTGATCCAGTCCCCACTCCTTCCACAGCACCAGCAAATTTCTTGTATTTCCCCCGCCGACATAAATCACATCTTTCTCCATAATAAAGGAGGCTAAATCTGTTGTCGGCGGCTTAAATAAAGACAAATGAGACGGGTCACAATCAAGCTTTTGAAAAGCATGATAAAACCGCTGAACATAATTCTCCGCATCCCCGCTTGCCGTTGGCAAAAAACAAATGCGAGGTGAGGGCTGCTTTGATTGATTAATGATAAATTGATCAAGAACGAGATGATCTGGTTCCATTGAAAAACCTCCGCCGCCCATCGCAATAATCTGTTTCATCATTCGACTCCCCCAAGAAAATATTTTACCCATTATAGCACTTTCGCATAAAAGCATGATACAAGGTAAAAATACCTTTGAATCAGGAGGTGACCGAAAAAATGGAACAAGACCGTTTGGCAAACCACGAAACAGTTGATTTACACGAAATCCTCAACTTCAAAACCGTATGTTTACTTAAATCAAAAATGATGCAGGGACTGGTGTTCGATCAGGAACTGAGAGCCCTTATGGAGAAGGATGTACAGCAGTCTGTACGGGACGTAACTGAGCTTCAGAGCCTCTATCAAAAGGCCCCGACAATAACAGGAGGTGACTGTCATTGAACGATTTCTTAGACCCGAAAAACGCAAAAGGCATGCCTGACCTTACTGATTCAGCACTTGCCCTCGATTTCTTAATTTCCGTAAAAACCGGTATCAAAAATTATGCTGTCGCCATCACGGAAACCGCAAGCCCAGAACTCAGAACAGCATTGCGCAATCAATTGGACGCCGCTATTTACCTGCACGGAGAATTATCACAGCTCATGATGGAAAAAGGCTGGCTTTTCCCTTCTGACTTGGACAAACAATTTCAAATCGATATGAAATCAGCACAAACAGCCGTTGATATCGCCGGGCTAAAACTTTTCCCCGATCACACGAACCGTCTCGGAACATTCGCAACGCCCGATCACTAAACAATAAGGAGACATTATGAATGAAAGCTGTTACGTATCAAGGCATTAAAGACGTCCGCGTCAAAGAGGTAAAAGCGCCAGAAATCAAAAAACCTGATGATATCATCGTCAAACTGACAACCACAGCAATCTGCGGATCTGATTTACACCTAATTCACGGCATGGTTCCCAATTTTCCTGAAGATTATATCATCGGCCATGAACCAATGGGCATTGTTGAAGAAACAGGCCCCGACGTTCACAAGGTTAAAAAAGGCGATCGTGTCATCATACCGTTTAACGTCAGCTGCGGCGAATGTTTTTTCTGCAAAAACCAGCTTGAAAGCCAATGTGACAATTCAAATGCAAACGGCGAAGTCGGCGCTTATTTTGGCTATTCAGACTCAGCAGGCGGCTATCCCGGAGGCCAGGCTGAATACATGCGCGTCCCCTATGCTAACTTCACTCCCTTTAAACTGCCTGATGACTGTGAAGTAGAAGATGAGAAATTGGTATTGCTTTCAGACGCTATGTCGACAGCCTATTGGAGCGTAGACAACGCAGGAGTAAAAGAGGGAGATACCGTCATTATTCTCGGCTGCGGTCCTGTCGGGCTGCTCGCGCAAAAATTCGCATGGATGAAAGGCGCCAAAAGAGTCATTGCAGTGGATTATGTAGACTATCGCCTTCAGCACGCCAAAAAAACAAACAATGTAGAAATCGTTAATTTCGAACATCATGAAAACGCCGGTTCATATTTGAAAGAAATCACACAGGGCGGTGCAGATGTCGTCATCGACTGCGTCGGAATGGACGGCAAAATGTCCCCGCTTGAATTTCTCGCCACCGGTGTTAAAATGCACGGCGGAGCCATGGGTGCCCTGGTAACGGCGGCACAGGCTGTCAGAAAATGCGGCACAATTCAGGTGACAGGTGTGTATGGAATGAGATACAATGCATTTCCATTCGGAGACTTCTTCCAAAGAAACGTAAATATTAGAACCGGCCAAGCCCCCGTCATTCATTATATGCCGCACCTATATGAACTGATTGCTACAGGTAAAGTAGATCCGGGCGACATCATTACCCATGTTTTGCCGTTAGATCAAGCAAAGCACGGATATGAGGTGTTTGATACGAAAACAGACGGAGCCATTAAAGTGCTTCTTAAGCCATAAAAAAAGACGGTCTCTCATTTTGAGAAGCCGTCTCTCTATTTTATTGCTCCACTCTTCGTAACGCTTCGTTTACTGTTTCTTTTATAAACGCATCTTCCCCAGTCAAACTGTCTAATCTAAGTTCACCGCTTCTCAGTCTTTCTGAAAGATTGTTAATGTCCTCCTCGACTGTGATTTGCAGCTCACCAGCTAAAAACATTCTATGTAATTCATCAGCGACCATCGTTTCTTTATTCATTCACGTCTCCTCCTTTACTTAAGCATCACTTTTAGTCTGTCCCTCAGATAAACGAATATAGGAAAAAAGGTTCATTTATTTCAAAATAAACGAACCTTTTTTCCTTCTTTCCACGTATAACTGTTGAGAAAAAGAAAAAGGGGAAGATCTAATATGTCATTTTTTAAGAAACTTGCAGCAAGTGCCGGCATCGGTGCAGCAAAAGTCGATACCATTTTGGAAAAAGATGCGTATTGTCCAGGAGAAGAAGTCCGCGGAACTGTACATGTAAAAGGCGGGAAAATCGCCCAGGATATCCGTTATATTGACTTACAGCTCAACACAAGATATGTCATTGTAAAAGACGATGAAGAGCATCGGAAACACGCAACAATTCATTCTTTTCGGGTAATGGGTTCATTCACCATTCAGCCTGGAGAAGAGCACCAATTTCCGTTCTCCTTCATCCTGCCTCTTGATACACCGATTACTGCAGGGAAGGTAGAAGTCGCCGTGGTGACAGACCTTGATATCGAAGGCGGTATCGATAAGTCCGACCATGACCGCATTTTCGTTGAGGCACACCCTTGGATTGAAAATGTGCTGGAAGCAATCGAAAACCTGGGCTTCCGCCTTCATGAAGCAGACTGCGAACAAGCGCCTTACTTCCAGCGCAGACTTCCATTTGTTCAAGAATTCGAGTTCGTTCCGACATCAGGCTACTATCGTCAGATGCTTGATGAATTAGAGCTTATTTTCCTTTTAGACGAAAACGGTTTAGACATTATTTTCGAAGTCGACCGCAGAGCAAGAGGACTGCGAGGATGGCTGGAAGAGATGTATAATGACGGAGAGCAGCTCGTACGTGTCCGTTTCAGACAATCAGAGCTTGAAGATGCAGAAGATCTTGAAGAGGTGTTAGAAGAGATCATAGACCAATACGCTGAATAAATGAGAAAAAGGAGCTCTCAAATAAGCTTGGCTCCTTTCTTAGATGAAATATAAAAACCCGTTTCTTATATGAAGAAACGGGTTTTTCAATATACCGGTGGACCGCATTCTACGTTAGACACACATTGATGAAAAGTAACTTCGTATTGTTGTCAATACGTTCTCCACATCATGTTACGTTTTTGGTTTATAATAACTCACTATGTATAAAATCACCACAATAGTGTTCGTTCATAAGTAATAAAATTCAAATTATAAAAATGAGTCTAACCATCTTCCTGAATATTTGTCCAATAGATGGTCTGGCCAACGAGTTCATTTCAATGACTGTAAATCATGTTAGCGCTTCTTCACTTCTTTTCACCTTAAAGATCTTACTCTGCGGAATATTGGGATTGTGATGAACAACATAGGCTTTAGAAAAACGATATAGGTACTCTGCTTCATGAGACTTAGGAGTTAAGATTATCATTTTCCGCTGTAGTTCCTGTTCATATAACTCAAACACTTTATCTTTACGTCCTTCATCGAGTGCACTATCAAACTCGTCGAGTACGATATAGCCTGGTGTTGCTTGAATCGTTTGTAATAATGCCAAAGCAAATAGTAAGGAACTAAGAGACTCTTCCCCACCAGATACCCCTTTTCCTACTTTGCCGCCTCTTGCTTTAACACTTACATCCTCTAATTTTCCTCGATGTCCTTCTTTACGTGCTTTAATATATAAAGCATAGTGAATTTGATGACGTCGGTCTGTTCTCATATCCCAATCTATCTCCCCTTGAAAGCCAAACAAAGACATATAATGGACAAACTTTTGATTAACACCAATAACTTTACTATTAATTGTGCTTTCTAAGTCTTCTTTTAGACGTTCCATACGCTCTGTATATTCTTCTAACAATAGTTTGGATGTCTTCACTTCTGTTGCGGAACGATCATACTCTTCTTTCATTTTTTGATAATTTTCTGGAGCAGCTTCATCAATCCCTGTTTCATTTGCTGCATGAGAGTATTTAATTTTTCCACTTTCTCGCATGTCTTCTGCCTCAGATTTAGTTACATTAGGTAGTTCTGTAAGCTCTAATGCAAAATCTTTTAATTCCTGTTTAACAGAATCTAATAACCTTTGGATGTCATGTTTGATTGTTGAGTAGTTCTCTTCATTCGTTAAATATTCTTCAGACCGATGTTTGATTTGCCTTTCTATTGACTCAATTTCTCGGTCTTTGTATAGGAGGCTATCGTCCAAATCCTCTATGTCCCGATTTAATTTCTTTTCTTCACGTCGCTTCTCATCTAAAAGAGAACCAAGTTGTTCTAACTGTGCATTTTTATTCTTCTTCTCTTCTTCTAACTCAATTAAGTATTGCTTCAATTGGCGTACTTCTGTTATTTTCCCCTTCTCTTTTTCATACTGAATAAAAATTTCCTGATAGTTTTTGAAGGTTTCTACCTTTTGCTTCCACTCAGCACGCTCTTCATTGAGCCTATTCCACTCTCCCTGAATCTCATCCCTATTTTCCTCGAGTTCACGTTTTTCATTACTTAGATTGTAATGCTTACTCTTTCGCCATTCTCGTTCATTTTCTTTTATCAAAAAGGCTTCCGCATCTTTTAAAGATTCGCGTCTTCGAAATAGCGTACTATTTCTACGTGTTAATTCATCTATTTCATTTGATAGAATGCTAATGTCATTGCCAACCCGATCAAGCTCATCTTCTACTTGTAGTTGATAATTTTTTAAAACTTTTTCACTTAGAATAATCCGCTTTTCCTCTTGAGGACCTCTTATCCCTCTCGCATCGAGAAGCACACCATTTTGAATCTGTGGTTTTTCATTTTCAAAAAAGTCCTTAACCCACCACAGTGCTTTTACCGCAAGTGGATAAAGATTATTGCTTAATTTATTTTTTATCTGCAAATGTTTACCCGGAAGTTGTGTCATTGTTTTTTCCGGAACAATATTTGGCAATGGGACATGGTATAAATCATTTGGCGCATGAAAATCCTTTTTGTTCACAAACAACGTATACTTTATCGTATCAAACACATCTTCATCATTCGGCTTAGCTGTTTCATCTAGTTCAACAAGCTCACGCAAAGGATAGACTTCTATATTTCGCTTTTTGAAGTATTGGATAGACACTTCCTGACGAGAACTGTAAACACGATTCATTCTAAGATTTTCTAGTTCTTTTTCTAAATTGTCTTTTTTAATTATAAGTTTCCCTTTTTCATTTTTTGCATTTTCTAGTCGTTGCTCATTAAACTCCATCTCTTCTTGCACAGCTTGACTACTTTTATATGTATCAATGAGTTGACGCACTTCTTGTTCCCTAGCACTGTCTTGGTCAATCTTCACTTTTAGTTCAGCAATTTGCGGGGTTATGTCATCTAATTTTTGTTTATTGCTTTTCAACAACTGTTGCTTTTCTTCCATTGAAGCATTAATAGAAACATACTTTTCCTCCGCATTAAGCAAAGCTTCATTTACCTCCTCCTCACTCATGCCCATTCGTTCTACTCTCTTCGTAATTTCCTCGATTTCGTTTGAGATAGCCTCCACTTTATCTTTATGACTGGTTATCTCTTCCTGCAAATGATTTAGCTCATCGATTAGCTCGATTTCACGGGACTCCATTTGAGTGATTGCTGACTGCAACTTTTCATGCTCTTCTCTCTGGTCTGCTTGTAAAATTAAATCTTGCTGCTTGTCTGTACTTTTCTCTTCTTTATCTGCTTTTAGTGTCTCTATTTGACCTTTTAAAGTATTCATTTGATTAAGATGATGTTTTTCCAACCATTTAAGAGCTGAAAGATACTGCTTGAATCCGTCTTCTAACCGCTCATTTCGATTATAATACCTGTCTAATTCCGTTTTCTTTTGCGTTAACTGGAGTTTGTTAAGACCTTGTTTACTCTCCGCTTCCTGCAAGGTCTGCTCCGTTTCTTTTACAAGTTCTTTGCTTTCTTCCCAGTTTTTCTGGATTCTATCAATACCATTCATTTCACTGAAAATACGGAAGCGTTCTTCTGGATGCATCACTGCAAATTGGTTTACCTCTTTTTGATACCAAATCAAATAAAATTCATCCGGATCAACAGCATACTTATAGAGAATCTGGTTTTTATATTCAGTAAAGTTAAAGTTCCGATCTCCAGAAGAATATTTCGTTTCTCGTTCCCATTTGTCAATGACTTCCCCCTCTTGAATATAAAATTCTCTTTTTACCGGATCACCCGGTTTCTGTTCAATGTCTAATCGAAACTGCACAAACTGTGGCGCATCAACCTTGATTTGCCCATCATTTTTAAACAGCAATTCAATCTTTGCTCGCCACGTTTGGTCTGTTGGAAGATTGTTTGACTTTAACCCTTCAAGATCAACTTTACTTGAATAAAGAACGCCGCCCATACAAAACGTAACCGTTGATTTGCCAGCACCATTTGGTCCAGATATTAAAATATGGTGATCTTTATCAGAGAAATCCATAACTGTCGGCGTATAATCCCGTATTCCTGAAAATTTAAGCCTCCATGGAATCATTACTTGTGCCCCCATTCATGTTGTAGCGCTTAAAGAACCGTAAGACATCATCCATGTGCAACTGATTCGATTGACTAAACTCGGTGTATCTTCGTAAAAAGGAATTCGAAAACAAATTAGCACCGATAGATGTAAGTTGATAGGCTTCTTCCTCTGAGTTCGTATCATATACTTCAATTGCCCCAATCTTTTTCAGCGGATCCAAGTTAGCTTGAATTTTTCGTGTTACCTGCAATGATTCGTGACCAAAACTATTAATCAATTGGGAAAAGAGTGTATATTCATTCTGTAGTACTTCTTGGTGATAAAAAATAAACATGAGAATAGCTAGACTTTCTTTATTTAATAGTGTTTTTGCTTGTTTTGCGGGCACGCGCATGAGGGCTACCACTTGATTTCTCCGCTCATCATAAATCACTTTCATATAACGACTAACAGCTTGGTTTACTCGCTTGAGAAAAGAAAAAAATGCTTGATCATCATCTGTAATTCCAATTAGTTTTTCTACTTCCTTACGTGAAAGTCCAAAATTCCCACTTCGAATTGTAGCAGACGATGAGAACAGAATTTGCATAAATGCAAGCTCTTCCTCTGTAGTTAAAAATCCTTTTATCGATTGTAGGGTTGCTAACGGATTAACGTTCGTGATTTCTTCCTCGTTTTCTAATTCCATATGTTCCTTGTTCATCCTCACTCCACCTCCAGTCACGCTGATCTTTGTTATCAGACAGTTTCTTTTTCGCATGTTCATCAATGTCAGCTTTTTTATTAGCCACTAGTGCTGAAACACCAATTAATCCGTTGAGTACGTCACTCCATTTGGATGATCCAGACCGAATAATTAGTTCGTCAAGGCCCGCTTCTTCTACTTCCTCCAGATATGCTTCAATCCGCTCTGTGTGTATCATTTGTTTCGTCATTTGCCATTTCGAATCACCCATTATTTCATCCAACTGATCTTCCATTATTTCTTCTGTGCCTGGAAATTCTTCTTCCACTGTTTCCTCTATCTCTTCTGTAATAGGTTCATAGTTTTCGATATAGTTAATTCCCTCATCAATGGCCCTCGGTGATAGCGGGCTGGCAAATTTCACTGGCGCCCATAGACCATCTATTTTTTCGTCCTCGTATTGTCCTTGTTCCATGAAGCTTAGTATTTGATGTGCATTCGGTATTTCAGAACCAAGGGGCGGATCAAACGATTTTACAATGAACGTGCGAAACTCTTCTGGCCGGATTATATGGTTAAAATCCGTTTCTTGTAGGTGGGCGAACTTTAGAATTTTATTAATTGTTCCAAGGCTAATTTTGGTCCCATCACTAATCGCAGCCGTACCTCGTTGTTTTATATCGGAAAACACAAGCTCTTGATCTATTGTTTCAAATTTCTCCATTCGTTCTGCCATCTTACCTTCTAGCTCTGTCATCAGATGATGAATCACTTCTACTTGTGTTAATGCATTTCGATCTGCTAAATACTCAAGCTCCCTCTCATGGAGAAGCAATACAGCTTCTTCCACGTTTTTAATCATACTAGCAAGCTTATTCCCACCAGAAATTCCTTTATCATCATATGCTTCACTTAGTTCTGCATCTCTTTTTGCTTGAAAGAGAGACCTCGCCACATCATCATTAAGATAATACGCAAGAGAATCATTAGCTAAACGAATCAGTACATCCATCATTCGTTTTCCTACATCACGCATTTTAATTCGTTTTGCTGTTTTTGCTACCCAATTGAATTTTCCCAAAACGAACACAAGATGTTTCATGTAACCTTGCGTAATTGCTTCATCATAGCCATATACATTGCGATAGCGATAAAATAATGTTTCCTCGCTTTCAATTGGTTCTGCGATACCGAGTGCTTCTTGATTAATAATATTTAACACTCGGAGGAAACGAAGTACGTGGATTGGTGACTGAAAATACTCCTTATCACTTAATTCCGTTAATACACCCGAAAGTTGTGCAATATCACGCATCGATTGTAGTAGCTCAGGTTTATCATCTGTAACATCAAAGATCGAAATTAATGATTGATCCACTTTTTCCACAGCTCTACTCCTCCAATTTCTTGTTCCTGCTCTTCTTTCCTCATTTGTATGGATTGTTGATATTTGTTTGCAAAAGTTTCCCATTCAGTCACCACGGTTAATGGTGGTACTATCCACTTTGTTAGGACATGTTCATCTTGTGTTAACTTATATAATTGCTCGGCAATCAGATAACCTGCTTCATCAACGTCGGTCCAAATAATAACTTGACTGACACACGTTACTACTTGCGAAATTAGTAGTCTATGTGCAGACCTAACTTGTCCATCCACCCCTAGTACAAAGCTTTTCGTACCTCTTAAAAATTCTTCCTCGTAGGCCATACGTGTTAACACACCTCTATTTTCAACCAGCCACAACACGTCTGCTTTCGTATTAAACGTCTCCGAAAAAACAGCTAGATCTGTCGTTGCATGGACAGTACCATAACGATAATCCACGTAGTCCCCTTGCATTGGCCCAGTAAAAAACAATGGTGTAATTGTCCCCATACTTGCCAGACCTAACAATTGAATTGGGCGATGAAGGAGGTTTTCTGTTTCTTCAATAAATTCCTTTTTATAAGCATCAAACTGCTTTGATCCACCTATTATCCGATAGTAGGTAGCACCTATTTGCTTCCAATCAAAATGTTTTTCCGTACATGCCAGTTGGTATAAAGCAATCAAAAAATGTAGGAATAATACTTGTTTCCTTAAACGCCAAGAAGGATGAATACTCTTAATTAATTTTGCCTCTCCAGCTAAAACCCTATCTGTCTCACTTGCAATTTCATCTAAGTGCTTTGCTAATAGGGAAACAACATCTGCGCGCTGGTCTTGTTCAAAACTTGGCACATCGCTACGCTTGGCAACTTCCCACTGCTTATTCCAATCAAGTATCCAGTTTCTACTCTCCTTTTCTGCTTCTGCTTCTGCCTTTAAGCTCAGTTGATAAAGTATAAAGCCCATTCGATATCGTTCTGTTTTTACTGTTCTCTCATCTTTTTCTAAACGAATTTCACGAATTAACCACCCAAAACGAATCCATTCATAGGTTTCAGCAGAAAGATCAACCTGCTTTTTCGTATTCGGACTTTTAAAACTGTTGGTTAGTTTTGTTGGAATTTTATCTATTCCCTGTAAGTCCGTATTAATCCCAACCATTAGCCTTGCAACAGTCCTTCTTGTTCTCGCCGTTCGCTTAATTACCGGTATATGAATAATGCCGTTCTCTTCCGATGCATCACTAACATGTAAACTCTCATTTTTTAATACAATATAGTATTGCAAATAATCTTGTAACTCCACAGAAACCAAGGTACAAACCTCCTCTATTATTCCTTTATTTTACCATGGGCCTAGGTGGTAGTACGATGGGATAGGAAGAGAGTATTAGGAATTCACTTAATGGTAAGTCGTAACCTATCTTTATTTGAACGAATATCCTTCATCTCATCCATTTCTTCACTTCCATTATTTTATCCATCGATGCAAACACATTTATGTAAATTAAAATTTTCAATACTGATTCTTTTATACTTATAATAGATCTTTTAACTATAACAAAAAAAGACAGGGAATTACTCCCTGTCTTTTTCGATAATAGTATTTAGATTATATACCGGTGGTCGGGGTCGAACCGACACTCCAGAAGGAACACGATTTTGAGTCGTGCGCGTCTGCCAATTCCGCCACACCGGCAAGTTTTACGTCGTATCTAACCGACGAATATAAATATATCATGGATATGATAAAGTGTCAATGTATTTTAAAAAGTTTTTTGGAAATATAATAATAAGAGGGGTTAAAGCGACTTTTCATGAAATACAGCCCAATGCTTACATTGACACTTTCATACAATAAAAAATGATCTACTTATGTAGATCATTGATATGATTAGCTTCATTATATTTTCAAGCACAAACACCAATTTAACTTATCAATTAAGTAAAATTGGTGCCGAGGGCCGGACTTGAACCGGCACGGTAGTCACCTACCGCAGGATTTTAAGTCCTGTGTGTCTGCCAATTCCACCACCCCGGCAAAAGAAAGGCGACACCCGGATTCGAACCGGGGATAAAGGTTTTGCAGACCTCTGCCTTACCACTTGGCTATGCCGCCGTAATTGGAGCGGAAGACGGGATTCGAACCCGCGACCCCCACCTTGGCAAGGTGGTGTTCTACCACTGAACTACTTCCGCATCTTAAGGGACTTAATACATTATATTCAATTGATATAAAAAAGTGAGACTGGGCTAGCTGGATTCGAACCAACGCATGACGGAGTCAAAGTCCGTTGCCTTACCGCTTGGCTATAGCCCAATGATAATATGGGGCGATTGATGGGAATCGAACCCACGAGTGCCAGAGCCACAATCTGGTGCGTTAACCACTTCGCCACAACCGCCATAATCTCAAGATGTCATAAATTTGGCAGGGGCAGTAGGAATCGAACCCACACCGGAGGTTTTGGAGACCTCTGTTCTACCGTTAAACTATGCCCCTATAAATGGTGGAGGGGGGCAGATTCGAACTGCCGAACCCTGAGGGAGCGGATTTACAGTCCGCCGCGTTTAGCCACTTCGCTACCCCTCCACATTAAGTTTTGAAAAACAGTGCCGGCAAGAGGACTTGAACCCCCAACCTACTGATTACAAGTCAGTTGCTCTACCAATTGAGCTACACCGGCATAGGTGGTGGCTCGGGACGGAATCGAACCGCCGACACACGGATTTTCAGTCCGTTGCTCTACCAACTGAGCTACCGAGCCTTATTATTTAAATGGCGGTCCGGACGGGACTCGAACCCGCGACCTCCTGCGTGACAGGCAGGCATTCTAACCAACTGAACTACCGGACCATTTTAATTTGGTTGCACCCTTCGGGTGCTCCTATTTAAAAGGATATATTTTTTTGGTTGCGGGGGCAGGATTTGAACCTGCGACCTTCGGGTTATGAGCCCGACGAGCTACCGAACTGCTCCACCCCGCGATGATAATGGTGGAGGATGACGGGCTCGAACCGCCGACCCTCTGCTTGTAAGGCAGATGCTCTCCCAGCTGAGCTAATCCTCCATCATATAATGACCCGTACGGGATTCGAACCCGTGTTACCGCCGTGAAAGGGCGGTGTCTTAACCGCTTGACCAACGGGCCCAGACTTTCAATTGTGATTATGTATAAATATCAGTGGCGGAGAGCAAGGGATTCGAACCCTTGAGACGGAGTTGACCGCCTACACGATTTCCAATCGTGCTCCTTCGACCACTCGGACAGCTCTCCAATAATGGCTCCGCAGGTAGGATTCGAACCTACGACCGATCGGTTAACAGCCGATAGCTCTACCACTGAGCTACTGCGGAATGAAGTCTGCCTGGCGATGTCCTACTCTCACAGGGGGAAACCCCCGACTACCATCGGCGCTGAAGAGCTTAACTTCCGTGTTCGGCATGGGAACGGGTGTGACCTCTTCGCCATCATCACCAGACAATTTCAGTGACATTTAACATTATACTATGTATATCTTGAAAAGTCAAGAGTTTTTTGAGATATTCTCTCAAAACTAGATAACAGGTGTGACATCATTAGACATTAGGTTAAGTCCTCGATCGATTAGTATCTGTCAGCTCCATGTGTCGCCACACTTCCACCTCAGACCTATCAACCTGATCATCTTTCAGGGATCTTACTTCCTTACGGAATGGGAAATCTCATCTTGAGGGGGGCTTCATGCTTAGATGCTTTCAGCACTTATCCCGTCCGCACATAGCTACCCAGCGATGCCCTTGGCAGAACAACTGGTACACCAGCGGTGCGTCCATCCCGGTCCTCTCGTACTAAGGACAGCTCCTCTCAAATTTCCTGCGCCCGCGACGGATAGGGACCGAACTGTCTCACGACGTTCTGAACCCAGCTCGCGTACCGCTTTAATGGGCGAACAGCCCAACCCTTGGGACCGACTACAGCCCCAGGATGCGATGAGCCGACATCGAGGTGCCAAACCTCCCCGTCGATGTGGACTCTTGGGGGAGATAAGCCTGTTATCCCCGGGGTAGCTTTTATCCGTTGAGCGATGGCCCTTCCATGCGGAACCACCGGATCACTAAGCCCGACTTTCGTCCCTGCTCGACTTGTAGGTCTCGCAGTCAAGCTCCCTTGTGCCTTTACACTCTGCGAATGATTTCCAACCATTCTGAGGGAACCTTTGGGCGCCTCCGTTACCTTTTAGGAGGCGACCGCCCCAGTCAAACTGCCCACCTGACACTGTCTCCCCGCCCGATAAGGGCGGCGGGTTAGAAGGTCAATACAGCCAGGGTAGTATCCCACCGATGCCTCCACCGAAGCTGGCGCTCCGGTTTCCAAGGCTCCTACCTATCCTGTACAAGCTGTACCAACATTCAATATCAGGCTGCAGTAAAGCTCCACGGGGTCTTTCCGTCCTGTCGCGGGTAACCTGCATCTTCACAGGTACTATAATTTCACCGAGTCTCTCGTTGAGACAGTGCCCAGATCGTTGCGCCTTTCGTGCGGGTCGGAACTTACCCGACAAGGAATTTCGCTACCTTAGGACCGTTATAGTTACGGCCGCCGTTTACTGGGGCTTCAATTCGCACCTTCGCTTACGCTAAGCGCTCCTCTTAACCTTCCAGCACCGGGCAGGCGTCAGCCCCTATACTTCGCCTTACGGCTTCGCAGAGACCTGTGTTTTTGCTAAACAGTCGCCTGGGCCTATTCACTGCGGCTCTCTCGGGCTTGCACCCTAACAGAGCACCCCTTCTCCCGAAGTTACGGGGTCATTTTGCCGAGTTCCTTAACGAGAGTTCTCTCGATCACCTTAGGATTCTCTCCTCGCCTACCTGTGTCGGTTTGCGGTACGGGCACCTCTCACCTCGCTAGAGGCTTTTCTTGGCAGTGTGGAATCAGGAACTTCGCTACTATATTTCGCTCGCCATCACAGCTCAGCCTTATGGGAAACGGATTTGCCTATTTCCCAGCCTAACTGCTTGGACGCGGATATCCAATACCGCGCTTACCCTATCCTCCTGCGTCCCCCCATTGCTCAAATGGTGAGGAGGTGGTACAGGAATATCAACCTGTTGTCCATCGCCTACGCCTTTCGGCCTCGGCTTAGGTCCCGACTAACCCTGAGCGGACGAGCCTTCCTCAGGAAACCTTAGGCATTCGGTGGAGGGGATTCTCACCCCTCTTTCGCTACTCATACCGGCATTCTCACTTCTAAGCGCTCCACCAGTCCTTCCGGTCTGGCTTCACAGCCCTTAGAACGCTCTCCTACCACTGTTCGAAGAACAGTCCGCAGCTTCGGTGATACGTTTAGCCCCGGTACATTTTCGGCGCAGAGTCACTCGACCAGTGAGCTATTACGCACTCTTTAAATGGTGGCTGCTTCTAAGCCAACATCCTGGTTGTCTAAGCAACTCCACATCCTTTTCCACTTAACGTATACTTTGGGACCTTAGCTGGCGGTCTGGGCTGTTTCCCTTTCGACTACGGATCTTATCACTCGCAGTCTGACTCCCAAGGATAAGTCATTGGCATTCGGAGTTTGACTGAATTCGGTAACCCGGTAGGGGCCCCTAGTCCAATCAGTGCTCTACCTCCAAGACTCTTACCTTGAGGCTAGCCCTAAAGCTATTTCGGAGAGAACCAGCTATCTCCAGGTTCGATTGGCATTTCACCCCTACCCACACCTCATCCCCGCACTTTTCAACGTGCGTGGGTTCGGGCCTCCATTCAGTGTTACCTGAACTTCACCCTGGACATGGGTAGATCACCTGGTTTCGGGTCTACGACCACGTACTCATGCGCCCTATTCAGACTCGCTTTCGCTGCGGCTCCGCATCTTCTGCTTAACCTTGCACGGGATCGTAACTCGCCGGTTCATTCTACAAAAGGCACGCCATCACCCGTTAACGGGCTCTGACTACTTGTAGGCACACGGTTTCAGGATCTCTTTCACTCCCCTTCCGGGGTGCTTTTCACCTTTCCCTCACGGTACTGGTTCACTATCGGTCACTAGGGAGTATTTAGCCTTGGGAGATGGTCCTCCCGGATTCCGACGGAATTTCACGTGTTCCGCCGTACTCAGGATCCACTCTGGAGAGAACGAAGTTTTGACTACAGGGCTGTTACCTCCTATGGCGGGCCTTTCCAGACCTCTTCATCTACCTCGTTCCTTTGTAACTCCGTATAGAGTGTCCTACAACCCCAAGAGGCAAGCCTCTTGGTTTGGGCTAATCCCGTTTCGCTCGCCGCTACTCAGGGAATCGCATTTGCTTTCTCTTCCTCCGGGTACTTAGATGTTTCAGTTCCCCGGGTCTGCCTTCTCATATCCTATGAATTCAGATATGGATACCACTCCATTACGAGTGGTGGGTTTCCCCATTCGGAAATCTCCGGATCAAAGCTTGCTTACAGCTCCCCGAAGCATATCGGTGTTCGTCCCGTCCTTCATCGGCTCCTAGTGCCAAGGCATCCACCGTGCGCCCTTTCTAACTTAACCGTTAAAAAGAATCACTATGTGATATCTTGTGTTACTAATTGAATGTGATGTCTACTGTTATCTAGTTTTCAAAGAACACGTTTCGAAGGAATGATCCTTCAAAACTAAACAAGACAGGGAACGTTCTGTTTATAAGACCCAAGGTCTTATATTCCGTAAATATCCTTAGAAAGGAGGTGATCCAGCCGCACCTTCCGATACGGCTACCTTGTTACGACTTCACCCCAATCATCTGTCCCACCTTCGGCGGCTGGCTCCATAAAGGTTACCTCACCGACTTCGGGTGTTACAAACTCTCGTGGTGTGACGGGCGGTGTGTACAAGGCCCGGGAACGTATTCACCGCGGCATGCTGATCCGCGATTACTAGCGATTCCAGCTTCACGCAGTCGAGTTGCAGACTGCGATCCGAACTGAGAACAGATTTGTGGGATTGGCTTAACCTCGCGGTTTCGCTGCCCTTTGTTCTGTCCATTGTAGCACGTGTGTAGCCCAGGTCATAAGGGGCATGATGATTTGACGTCATCCCCACCTTCCTCCGGTTTGTCACCGGCAGTCACCTTAGAGTGCCCAACTGAATGCTGGCAACTAAGATCAAGGGTTGCGCTCGTTGCGGGACTTAACCCAACATCTCACGACACGAGCTGACGACAACCATGCACCACCTGTCACTCTGCCCCCGAAGGGGACGTCCTATCTCTAGGATTGTCAGAGGATGTCAAGACCTGGTAAGGTTCTTCGCGTTGCTTCGAATTAAACCACATGCTCCACCGCTTGTGCGGGCCCCCGTCAATTCCTTTGAGTTTCAGTCTTGCGACCGTACTCCCCAGGCGGAGTGCTTAATGCGTTAGCTGCAGCACTAAGGGGCGGAAACCCCCTAACACTTAGCACTCATCGTTTACAGCGTGGACTACCAGGGTATCTAATCCTGTTCGCTCCCCACGCTTTCGCTCCTCAGCGTCAGTTACAGACCAGAGAGTCGCCTTCGCCACTGGTGTTCCTCCACATCTCTACGCATTTCACCGCTACACGTGGAATTCCACTCTCCTCTTCTGCACTCAAGTTCCCCAGTTTCCAATGACCCTCCCCGGTTGAGCCGGGGGCTTTCACATCAGACTTAAGGAACCGCCTGCGAGCCCTTTACGCCCAATAATTCCGGACAACGCTTGCCACCTACGTATTACCGCGGCTGCTGGCACGTAGTTAGCCGTGGCTTTCTGGTTAGGTACCGTCAAGGCACCGCCCTATTCGAACGGTACTTGTTCTTCCCTAACAACAGAGCTTTACGATCCGAAAACCTTCATCACTCACGCGGCGTTGCTCCGTCAGACTTTCGTCCATTGCGGAAGATTCCCTACTGCTGCCTCCCGTAGGAGTCTGGGCCGTGTCTCAGTCCCAGTGTGGCCGATCACCCTCTCAGGTCGGCTACGCATCGTTGCCTTGGTGAGCCGTTACCTCACCAACTAGCTAATGCGCCGCGGGTCCATCTGTAAGTGGTAGCCGAAGCCATCTTTTATGTTTGAACCATGCGGTTCAAACAAGCATCCGGTATTAGCCCCGGTTTCCCGGAGTTATCCCAGTCTTACAGGCAGGTTACCCACGTGTTACTCACCCGTCCGCCGCTAACATCAGGGAGCAAGCTCCCATCTGTCCGCTCGACTTGCATGTATTAGGCACGCCGCCAGCGTTCGTCCTGAGCCAGGATCAAACTCTCCGATAAATGGATCGCAGATTAAGTTCACCACATCCTGTGGCAACATCTGCGTGATCTGCATCGTGCAGACCTCAGTTTGACTGACTACGCACATCGCTGTGCGATTTATAATAAAACTTGAATTAACAGGTACGTTTTGTCTTGTTTAGTTTTCAAAGATCATCCGCCACTTCTTTAAGAAACGACTTTATTAATATAACATTTCAATTTTACTTTGTCAAATGTTTTTTATTTTATTTCTCCGCCGCTGTGAGCTTATTTTTTTAGAAGCGCATCAGCGACGTTTAATAATATACCATGCTCAAGAATCAGAGTCAACATCTTTTTTAAAAGAATATCCTCTATGAAAGACATCCTGTCCTTTGGTTTCAATCCGGCACACACTGATAAGACCTTTTTCTGTAAGGTAATCAAGCATGACGCCAAGGTCTTGAGTGAAATGTTTTAAGCCATGATGCTGAAGAAGCTCGCTAAATTGCCATGTGTCCTTTTCTTTCATCACTTCGAAAAGATGTGCTGAACCAATCTCAGCTTTAGAATGAATCAGAAAATCATTTGCTAAGAATAATAATTCAAGCCTTTTTTCCAAGCTTTCGTGGCTTTCAATCAGCTCGGAATATAATTTGTACACTTGAGGCTCCATCTGACGCACTTGACTCCACACAGTGGTTTCCGGATGGAATCCTCTGTCGATTACTTCAATACGTGCTAGATGATGCAACGCATGAACTACCGCATTGTAGGCATCTAAAAATTGATTGGCTTCAAAGAAAGCTTTTCCTTCAACGTATCTTCTAATTAACTTGCCGTATTCAAGGCCGATCTTCAGCTTGCGTTCTGCAAACGGAAAAGTATTAAGCCTGTCGATAAGCTCAGCAATATACTCATTGCGGTCAAACATGACTCTTCCGTTTACAATCCAATCTATGATTCTTCTATTTGTGCCGAGCAAAATCCATTCTTGAACCTGAGCATCAGTTATCACATGCAAAGAGGCTGTTTTGTGATCAAATTCATAATGCTTTATAAAAACAGGCTTATCAGACTGCTTTACAATGACAAGCAAAGCGGCATCAAAGTTATCTGTTATGGAAGACGTTTTGTTTCTTCTCTCAATCATAATAACAGCCAATGTATTGGGATGACTTGCTCTTTCTTGGTAAATTGGACGGAGAAGATTTTCCATCACTATTCCTCCAATGCAATTGTTCAATTTTTTTATTCTCTATTTGATTCAATTCTATGGTTAAATCGAAATTCCTTTTTTCTAAACACATTGAACTATTATAAACAATTTCAAAGCAAGTCTCCATATTTAAATTCCATTTCAAACGAAAACATGAAGAAAATACCATCAGGTTTGTGCTATATTTAATTTAGAGGGGGATGGACATGGCGAAATACTCCAGCAAAATTAATAAAATCAGAACGTTTGCGTTAAGTTTGGTTTTCGTTGGGTTTATCATTATGTACATCGGGATCTTTTTTAAGGAATCCGTTTTGCTTTCGAGTTTGTTTATGATACTTGGGCTTTTATCTATCGGGCTCAGCACGGTTGTTTATTTTTGGATCGGCATGCTCTCGACCAAAGCGGTTCGGGTCATTTGTCCGGGCTGTGAAAAAGAGACAAAGGTTTTAGGCAGAGTAGATATGTGTATGCATTGCAGAGAGCCGCTGACTTTAGATCAAAGCTTAGAAGGAAAAGAATTTGATGAGTCTTATAATAAGAAGAAAATGTCGAAATAAATAAGCTGACCGTTTCGCGGTCAGCTTATTTTAATGGTTTTCTTTTTTTGAACACTCTTGGCAGACGCCGTAAATTTCTAAACGGTGGTGGCTTACTTTAAAGCCGGTCACATGTGCAGCAAGCTGTTCCACTTCATCAAGGCCGGGATAGTGGAAGTCCACAATTTTACCGCAGCTTTCACAAATGGCGTGATAGTGATCGGATGTAACAAAATCAAATCTGCTGGAAGCATCACCGTATGTGAGCTCTTTTACCAGGCCGGATTCCCGGAACACACGCAAGTTGTTATATACCGTCGCTACGCTCATGTTAGGAAATTTCCCTTCCAGAGCTTTATATATATCGTCCGCTGTTGGATGAGCCATAGAGTTAACGAGATATTCCAGAATCGCATGACGTTGAGGAGTAATGCGAACTCCGGTTTCCTTCAACGTTTCTAAGGCTTCTTTTAGTTCATGTGCAGCCATCCGTCATGCACCTCTCTTCTAAAAAAGATTCTTACATTATAATGTTTATAATTAGTGTAACTCTTTTTACGATAATTTGTCAATTGATATTAGGGTAAAAGTTGCAGCATATACTATTGAGGCTGATTGACGATTTTACTTTCCCGACATATCTTTCAGCGTCCGGAGCGCTTCGGCTACATGGTCTTTCACTTTTACCTTTCTCCATTCTTTAATGAGCCGGCCTTCTTTGTCAATTAAAAAAGTGGAGCGTTCAATCCCCATATATTCTTTTCCGAAGTTTTTCTTCAGTTTCCATACATCAAACGCCTCCGCCAGCTTGTGTTCGTCATCGACAAGCAGCAAAAACGGCAGATTATGCTTCTCTTTAAATTTCCCGTGTTTTTCCTCGCTGTCCGGGCTGACGCCGATAACCACAGCATCCAGCTCAGCGAAGTTTTCGTGGCTGTCACGAAAATCGCACGCTTCAGTTGTGCATCCCGGTGTCATGTCTTTTGGATAAAAGTAAAGGACGATATACTTCCCTTCATAATCCGATAATTTTACGATCTCCCCATGATCGCCTTTCAACTCAATATCAGGCGCTTTTTGTCCGATTTCAATAGTCATTTCTTTACCTCCGGATGTTTTTGTATTAAGCGTATCCAATTCTTGTCCAGATTACAACTATGACCCTGTATCTTGAGCCTGAATCCGTTGTTCTTGTCTGGAAGCATGCTACAATAGAGGGGACGCAAGGAGATATAGGAGGTTATTATTTTTGTATACAAAATCAGTTGAACTTCACCGTGAAGCATTAGAGCATATTGTCGGCGGTGTAAACAGCCCTTCAAGATCATATAAAGCAGTTGGCGGGGGTTCTCCTGTTGCAATGGAGAAAGCAAATGGCGCTTATTTTTGGGACGTCGACGGAAACAAATACATTGATTATTTGGCGGCTTACGGGCCGATCATCACCGGACATGCCCACCCGCATATTACAGAGGCGATTAAAAAAGCCGCGGAAAACGGTGTATTATATGGAACACCGACAAAACATGAGGTTACTTTTGCAAAGATGCTGAAGGAAGCCATCCCTGCTATGGATAAAGTAAGATTCGTCAATTCAGGGACAGAAGCTGTGATGACGACCATCCGTGTGGCTCGTGCTTACACAGGCCGCACCAAAATTATTAAATTCGCAGGATGTTATCACGGCCATTCAGATCTTGTGCTCGTAGCGGCCGGCTCCGGTCCGTCTACTCTGGGCACACCTGACTCAGCCGGTGTACCGAAAAGCATTGCAAACGAGGTCATTACAGTTCCATTTAATGATATTGACAGCTACAAAGCGGCCTTAGAGAAATGGGGCAGTGAAATCGCAGCGGTTCTCGTTGAACCGATTGTCGGCAACTTCGGTATCGTTGAGCCAAAAGAAGGTTTCTTAGAACAAGTAAACGAACTGACACACAATGCGGGCGCCCTCGTTATTTATGATGAAGTCATTACTGCTTTCCGCTTTATGTATGGCGGTGCTCAGGATCTTTTACAGGTGAAACCGGATTTAACTGCTCTCGGAAAAATTATTGGCGGCGGACTTCCAATTGGAGCCTATGGCGGCAAACAAGAAATTATGGAGCAAGTCGCACCGCTCGGCCCTGCATATCAGGCAGGAACAATGGCCGGAAACCCCGCTTCTATTTTATCCGGCATTGCTTGCCTGGAAGTGCTGAAAGAGGAAGGCGTGTATGAAAAGCTTGACCATCTTGGCGCTATGCTTGAGGAAGGCATTTTGGCACACGCAGAAACCCACGGCATCACAATAACAGTCAATCGGTTAAAGGGTGCGCTGACGGTTTACTTCTCTGATGAGAAAGTAGAAAATTACGATCAGGCAGAACGCAGTGACGGTGAAACATTCGCTACGTTTTTCAAGCTGATGCTTGAGCGCGGCATTAATCTCGCACCTTCTAAATATGAAGCGTGGTTTATTACAACAGCGCATACAGAGCAGGATATTAAAGATACGCTTGCTGCTGTTGAGGATGCTTTTAAACATCTTAAAAAGTAATATTTCACATCCCCGGACAGGAGCTTAAAGCTCCTGTTTTTTTGTACTTTTAAAAAGCGTGTAAGATTTTGGTCATTTTCTTGAAAAATAGCTTGAATAATTGTATTGATCCCTGTATATTACTTAATTGTTTAGCAAATAAACTCACAGGGAATTTTAAGGATTAGCCATTTGCTAGGTCAAACAATTCACTATAGAAAGGAATGCACGCACAAACCAATGAAACTTGGTGCCCGCATTTTCAAAACAGGGATCGCGATTACGCTGGCTCTTTATTTAGCTTCGTGGATCGGACTTCCCGCACCGATTTTTGCTGGGATTGCAGCGATATTTGCGATCCAGCCGTCAATTTACCGCTCTTTTCTTATTATTATTGATCAGGTTCAGGCAAATATTATCGGAGCTGTTATCGCCACAGTGTTCGGTCTTATTTTCGGACCCAGTCCGATTATGATCGGATTGACAGCAGTTATTGTTATTACCATAATGCTGAAGCTTAAAATTGAACATACGATTTCGATTGCTCTTGTTACAGTTATTGCGATTTTAGAATCTGCCGGTGACGACTTCTTAATGTTTGCGCTGATCAGAACAAGCACAGTCATTTTAGGGGTACTTTCTTCCTTTATCGTCAACCTGGTGTTCCTGCCGCCTAAGTACGAGACAAAGCTGATTCATAACACAGTCGAAAACACTGAAGAAATTATGAAATGGATCAGGCTGATTATGCGCCAGTCAACAGAGCATTCGATTTTGAAAGAGGATATTGAAAAATTGAAAGAAAAAATGATCAAGCTTGATCAGACATATCTTCTATATAAAGAAGAAAGAAGCTACTTTAAGAAAACGACTTACGTAAAATCAAGAAAACTTGTCCTGTTCAGACAGTCGATAATAACCGCAAACCGGGCGCTCGACACGCTGAAGAAGCTGCATCGCCTGGAAAACGAGATTTATCATATGCCTGAAGAGTTTCAGGAAACGCTGACTGAAGAGCTTGATTACCTGCTTTATTGGCACGAGCGGATTTTGATGAGGTTTGTCGGCAAAATTAAACCGCATGATGATACAGATGAAGAAGGCATCCAATACAAACAGCTGCTGACAAAGTCATTTCTTAGAAACCAGCGCAACTCTGATGATGAGCTTCTTGATTATAATATGCTTAATATTATGGCAAGCGCTGTGGAATATCGCGAGCAGCTCGAACATTTAGAAACACTTATTACAAGCTTTCAAACGTACCATCCGAAAGACTGCGAATTGGAAATAGAAGAGTAGCCCGGTTCACATCACCGGGTTTTTTTATACAAAAAAATCTTATATCCTTGATCAAAGGATATAAGATTGATGTTTAGCTCAAGTTTTGGATTGTGAATAAGTGCTTGTATTGACTGTCGTAATCCATCAGTTCATCATGGGTTCCGGTTTCGATGATTGTTCCGTTTTCCATGACGACAATTTTATCCGCATGTGTGATGGTTGATAATCGGTGGGCCACAACAAAAGTTGTTCTGTCCTTCGCCAGCTTGTCCATCGCTTCTTGAATGTAGTGCTCACTTTCAAGATCCAAAGCTGAAGTAGCTTCATCCAAGATCAGCAGCGGCGGATTTTTCAGAAATACACGCGCAATGGAAATCCGCTGTTTTTGTCCCCCTGAGAGCTTAACGCCTCTTTCTCCCACACGGGTCTCATACCCTTCCGGAAAACTCATAATAAAATCATGTGCATTGGCTGCTTTTGCGGCTTCCATAATGTCTTCAAGCGTGGCATCAGGTTTTCCGATCGCAATATTTTCTCTAATCGTTTCACTGAATAAAAAGGTATCCTGAAGCACCATGCCAACCTGATTGCGCAGGCTTCTTGCTTTATAATCCCGAATATCTGTCCCGTCAATCAATAGGCTGCCGCTTGATACATCATAAAACCTTGGAATCAGGCTGACGAGCGTGGATTTCCCTCCGCCGCTCATTCCAACGAGGGCTACGGTTTCTCCTCTGGTTACTTTTAAAGATACATCGTGAAGGATGTTTTCTTTTCCCTCTTCATATTGAAACGACACATTTCGAAATTCGACTTCTCCGCGGATATGGTCAGCTTTGATGGCATTTGGTTTGTCAGTCAGTTCATACGGCTCGTCAATAAATTCAAATACCCTGTCCATTGAAGCGATTGACTGCGTCAAGGTAGTAGAAGAATTAATCAGCCTTCTGACAGGGTTATACATTCTGTCGATATAACCGACAAACGCAACCATCGTTCCGACTGTCAGCGGTCCGTTGATGACAAAATAGCCGGCAAATGCAATCACGATGAGCGGTGCCAGATCTGTAATGGTGTTGACAACCGCAAAGGTTTTGGCATTCCAATTCGTATGACGGATTGCCTTATCTAAGAAATGGCTGTTTTTTTCGTTAAAGTTGGCCTGCTCATGGTCTTCTATCGCAAAACTTCTGATTACCGGCATGCCTTGAATCCGTTCATGCAAATGCCCCTGCACTTGAGCAAGCGCCTGTGACCGCTCTCTTGTCAGCTTTCTTAAACGGCCGTAAAAATACTTCACTGATATACCGTATAACGGAAACAAAATGATTGAAATAAGCGTTAATTTAACGTCCAGTGTCAGCATGATAGAGATTACGATCAAAATCGTCAGCATATCGAGCCATATATTCATCAGACCTGTGATCACAAAATCCTTTGTTTGTTCCACGTCATTGATGACTCGGGAAATGACTTCCCCTGTTCTAGTATTCGCATAGAAACGAAGGCTCAGCTTCTGTATATGATCAAACAGCTTGGCTCTTATATCATAGAGTACCTTGCTGGCTGTCCACTGGGCAAAATATTGCCGATAATATTCAACAGGCGGGCGCAAAATTAAAAATAAGGCGAACATGATCGCCATAATGGTGAACAATGACGTTGTTTTGTCACTGGCCGTGCCGCCTCCTTGAATAATGTCGTCAACTACGTACTTTAGAAGCAATGGGAGAGCAAGCGGAATGGAGAATTTTACGATCCCGATTAATACTGTAATGAAAATTTGCTTCTTATAAGGTTTGACGAATTGCATATAGCGTTTCATAACCCCCACGTTGATTCCCCCTCTCTTTATCATGATGTGTGTGAGCCCATGTGAAAAACCTGTTGTACCCCGCAACAGGTTTTTACTCAACCATTATTTTGTATAGCGCAAATACCGTTCATACCACATATCGACAAACTCGGGTGCAAACGGGCCCTGCCGCTGATGAATCCAATGGAGCAGCGTGTTTAAGTAGTCTCTTAAAATACTGTCAATTTCTTTTGGATAATTCATGGCTTTCCGATGATCATCATATTCGTCTTCATCGAGAATATTGTAAGTCATATCAGGAAAAACCTTAACATCTAAGTCATAATCAATATATTTAATTGCTTCGCCATCATAGGCAAACGGAGAACTGATGTTGCAATAATAATGAACCCCGTCTTCCCTCAGCATCCCGATGACATTAAACCATTGTCTTGCGTGAAAATAACAGATTGCGGGCTCTCTGGTTATCCATGTCCGGCCGTCTGATTCGGTTACCATCGTCCGGTCATTGGCTCCGATGACACACATTTCTGTACTTTTTAAGATTGTTGTCTCATTCCAAATTCTATGAATCAGCCCATTATGCTTATAGCTGTGAATTTGAATGGTTTCTCCTTCCTTGGGATAACCCATATTTCTCCCCTACTTTCTATAAAGCCCTACAGGTAGTATGTCCAAATTTGCTTACCGACAACGTCTTTTACCTATTATAACGTTACAAATTGAAAAATGAAAATAAAAGAGCCATTCCGGCTTGGGAATGGCACATTCCTGCTCTACACATAGGAAGACGGCTTTTCTGAGCTGCGATATGAACGAATCACCTGCTCTGTCTGTCTTTGAAACGTATCCTGTATATCAGCAAGATGTTTTCGTTTTACCGCAATTTCATCCTGAATATCGCGCAGCCTTGCATCCCTTTCCAAGTGCCGGAGTTCTGCTTCGATTTCTTTGCAGCGGTCGAGCTCTGATTGGAGATCGAGAAGCTTGTCCATCGTTTTCATCTGTTCTATTACCAGCTTTTCAAATTCCGTCATCGGTTCCTCCTTCAGCCTGGTCAAAGTCTAAACGTTTCCACCATTATTCATTTCGATTCTGATCTAAGCAAACCCTTTGACTCATTCTGTTGAGCTTTCACAAGTTTTGTCGTTTTTCAAACAGAAAAAAGCACTTCCACCCGAAGATGAAGTGCTTTTTTCTGTTTCAGTGATTAGCTGTTTTGTTGTTTGTTTTGTTCAGCAGATTGGTTTTGCTGTCTTACCTGCTGTGTGTTCGTTTCGCTTGCGAATTCAGTGCCGAATTGACCTTGTTGGCCAGCAGCTGATTGTTGGTTTTGTTTTCTGACTTGCTGAGCGTTTGTTTCGCTAGCAAATTCAGTGCCGAATTGACCTTGACCAGCAGCTGATTGTTGGTTTTGTTTTCTGACTTGTTGAGCGTTTGTTTTGCTGAAGTTATTTGAGTTAGCCATTGTTATCACCTCCACGGTCATTAGAATGTGCAGGTGATCGAGTAGCTATTCCTTTTTTTAAAAAATTTTTTTAAACGAGCAGTGAACGCCCGCCGTCAACGATAATGGTCTGTCCGCGGATCATGTCAGCTTTTGATGACACTAAAAATTCAACCGTATCGACCATATCTTTAATCTCTACCATACGTCCCGCCGGGGTATTTTGACGCGCATCCTCCAAAAGGTCGTCTCTGTTCGGGAAGTGTTTGAGCGCATCTGTGTCAATCGCTCCGCCTGATACCGCATTTACGATAATCTGTTTTGGTGAAAGCTCTACTGCGAGATAACGGGTTAAAGCCTCTAACGCAGCTTTTGACACACCAACTGTCGTATAGTTTTCAAGGTAGCGGATTGAACCTAATGAGCTGATGCTGACGATATGACCGCCGCCGTTTTTCTCCATCAGTTTTGCCGCTTCTTGAGCGCAGAAAAGCAAGGCTTTTGCATTGATGTTCATCGTCCAGTCCCAATGTGTCTCCTCTAATTCCATAACCGGTCTCAGTACACCTGATGCAGCATTATTAACAAAAACATCCAGTCTTCCAAAGGTTTCATCAATTTGCTGAAACATCTCTTTAATTTTTGCGGGCTGGCCTACGTTTGCTTTTACGGTAAGCACTTTCACGCCAAGTTTTTCAATTTCTTCCGCTGTTTCCAGAGCGGCTTTTTTGCTGCGTGCATAGTTGATGACAATATTATAGCCGTTTTCCGCAAGTCTGATCGCCGCTGCTTTTCCGACGCCGCGGCTGCTTCCTGTTACGAGTGCGCATTTATTTTGTTCCATTTTTTCCTCAGCTCCTTGTAGCGTATAGTTCTCTTCATTCCACAAACAATAATGGCAAGAACTTTAAAGGGGGGTCTTCTGTTATGTATGTCGGACGAGATATGAGCGAATTGACCATGATTTCCAAAAAGGACTGGAAAAACAGTGAACTCGCCTTTTTTCATCATGCCTTTCAGCAAATTATGCCTTATTTGAACGAAGAAGGCCAATCCAAATACCGTGAATTAACGCAAGAGATTGAAGCGCGCGGCGGAATGAAGCGCAATGAAGCAGACTACAGCCACGGCACGCGCGTCAGTTATGATTAAGGACTCTTACCGAGCAGCCGAATTAAATGACCCGGCTGCTTCCACTGCCATCTTCCAAATTTTTTGATGTGACACTGGAAACGCGAATTCTTCAAGCTCTTTCTTCGTTACTTTTTTCAGGTCTGCAGTATCCGACACTTGTTTTACTTTACCGAAAAACACAGAAATATTCCATACCAGGTGGGTGAAAACATGCTCCACTACACCTTGGAGGTCACTGATTTCAGCTTTTATGCCAAAATCGCTTTCTAAAAATGCAGTGAGCTGCTCGCGCTCTGTTTTGATTCCTTTTTGCGTTTCAAGATTCGGGAATTCCCACAGATTGGCAAGAAGTCCCTTAGACGGGCGTTTATGAATATAGACTTGTCCGTCATCATCTGTCAGTACAATTGCAGCCATTGTTTTGATCCCGGGTTTTTTCTTTTTGCTTTTCACCGGGAGTTCTCGTTCAGTGCCTTCTGCAAACGCTGAGCAATGCTGCTGAACAGGACAAAGCAGGCAAGAAGGTGATTTCGGCGTACAGATGATGGCTCCCAGCTCCATTAAACCCTGATTGAATTCGGAGGGTTTTTCTTTTGAAATAAACGCACGGACTGCTTCTTCAAAAATCGTTCTTGTTTTTGGCTTGGCAATATCATCCCAGATGGACAGAATCCTCGACATGACACGCATCACATTTCCGTCAACCGCGGGAATCGGTTTATTGTATGCGATGCTTAGCACCGCTCCTTTTGTGTAAGGGCCTACTCCTTTTAAGCCGCCGAACTCTTTTTCTTCTGACGGAACAACTCCCCCGTATTGCTGCTTCACTTCTTTTACCGCGCTTTGCAGGTTTCTGACACGCGAATAATAACCGAGGCCTTCCCATGCTTTGAGCACTTTTTCTTCATCGGCATCAGCGAGCGCTTCTACTGTCGGAAATTGCTCCACAAACCGTAAAAAGTAAGGAATGACCGTCTCTACCCTCGTTTGCTGGAGCATCACTTCAGATACCCATACTTTATACGGATCTTGGTCCTCTCTCCACGGCAGAATGCGCTGTTCTCTTTCGAACCAGTTAATTAAATCATTTTGAAATTGCTGTATATCTTTTTGTTTTACCTTATCTTCAAGTACGTTCATATGTGTTTCTCCCCAGTCTCTCGCGCCCCGCTTTTCTTTAGACTGTTTTTTGTTGTACACTAAGGGCACAGTACGATAATATGTTACATTAAATAGAAGTAAAGAAAAAGCGGAAACATATGAGAACGATTAAACAGGTTAAAAGATTGGGTATACAAAAATAGGTAATGTCTTACAAAAGTGAATGTGCAGGATACACCTGCAAGGAGGTCACCTATGGATACGGGCACACATGTTGTCATGGGCATCGCCCTCGGCGGAATCGCGACACTGGATCCGGTTGTCGGAACAGATCCGGCAATGGCTCACGCAGTCATGATCGCTACGCTTGCGGGCTCACAGGCTCCTGATATTGATACTGTGTTAAAACTTAAAAACAATGCTGTTTATATAAGAAATCACAGAGGCTTTACCCATTCTATTCCCGCCGTTTTGTTTTGGTCTGTCATCATTCCGGCGATTTTGTATTTATTTTATCCGCAGGCTGATTTTCTGCATCTGTGGCTGTGGACATTGCTGGCAGTTGTGCTGCATGTATTTGTTGACATTTTCAACGCGTACGGAACACAAGCCATCCGGCCGTTTTCGAAAAAATGGGTGGCACTCGGGCTGATTAACACATTTGATCCGTTTATATTTATCAGCCATCTGGCGGCCATCGCGGTTTGGTATGTCGGCGGCAGCCCCGGTATTACATTTCTCACCTTATACGTAATACTGGCAGGCTATTATATCTTGCGCCTGATGATGCAGCTGCGAATCAAACGGCAGCTCCGTGAGATGATTCATGAAGAGATCGAAAGCATTATCATTTCGCCGACGATGAAATTCAGGCAATGGCGGATTGCGGTTACGACTGCGCATGCTTTTTATGTAGGAAGGAGCATGGACGGGCATGTGGTGATACTTGATACGTTTAATCGGGTGCCGGTTCCTGAAACCGACGTTATGCAAGCGGCGAAGCAGGATGATAACATTGCGGCGTTTCTGTCGTTCTCCCCGGTTTACAGGTGGGAAGTGGATACGTATAAGGATCATTACGAGGTACGGTTTATTGACCTGCGTTATCGGAGTAAAGGGCACTATCCGTTTGTCGCAATCGTTCATATCAGCCATGATCTTGAGATACGCTCATCTTATACCGGCTGGATATTCAGCGAAGAAAAGCTTCAGAAAAAATTAAAGCTCGGCTCTATTTAGAGCCGGGCTTTTTTGCGTCTTGTATAAAAAACAGCTAAGAGCAGACTGATGAAAGACATCAGTGCGGATATTTTAAAATATGGCGGATAGTAGGTGAGTTCAATTTGATTGTCTCCCTTTTGCGCCTTAAAACCGATAAAAGTGTAATCGGCTTTTTCAATTTTCTGCTGTTTCCCGTTAATTTTCAGCTCCCAGCCTTTCTCATACGGAATCGGGAGCATGATGTACTGGGGTTTGGAATTGTGATATGTGAATGTCAGCTTGTTTTTATTCCATTCCAGGCTGTCTGTTCTCTCTGTTTTGTTTTGCGACACAGCGTTTTTTAATGTTTGATAATTTTCTTCATAAAGCGCTATGTGTGAAAGCTCGTACGTTCCTTTCGGAAGCCTGATCGAGATATGATCTGATTGAGGCACTCTGATGGTTAAATCATTTACCCCCGTTTTATAGATCGATTGATTGGATTTTCTTGTTGTGACATAATCATTTACCTTTAGCGTAAATCCTTTGTCTTTTGCTTTGCTATTCAAATAAAAACCGACATAGTAATCGCCCGGACCGGCTGACGCCTTTTTCGGAGTGATGATCAATTCTCCGCCCTTTTCTCCAGTTACCGTAAGGAGTCCGTTTTGATATTGAGCTTGTTTTGCAGTGATATCCGATTTGGAGATCAGATTCGCCAGATCAGGCGGCTGCTCTGTTTTTTCAGTTGGATCTGCTAATACAATTCCTTTCAGCATCGCTTGCTCTTTCGCAAGAGCCGGCAATTTTTCCAAATCCCTTTCTGTGTAAACTTTATCGGCTGATTTGACAAAAGGAAGCATGTATTGATTTTCATAAACGGTGTAGTGCTCTGATTCCATATGTTTTGTAAAGCCGTATGGAACATTCGCTTCGTTTATTTTTTCCGTCATATAATATCTGCCGTAAAGCAGGCTGTACAAATTCGCTCTGTCCCCCAATGAAGCGTAGCGGCTGACGCTTTCTCTTCCCATATCGATGCGAAGATCATTCCAATAGAAGGAGAGCAAATGGCTGTTTAAAATGCTCGAGTAGGCGCTGAATCCATTAAATCCGTAAATAATCGGAGTGTTATTGCGGACGCCATTCATCCAGTCGATTCTCACGAGCGGGTCATTGTCTTCCTTTTGCACACGTCTGATGAGCTGAGATTGTTCGTCTCCTTTGTATTCCTCGCTTGTCATATAGGATTTTGAGACACTGTCCAGCCCGCCTCCTTCTGAGAGCACATATTTCTGATAAGTGTTAGCGACAAGCAGCGAAGACAGAATCACCACACCGTATACAGCCAGCTTTGCCCGTTTTTTCATAAAAACTGCGGCAAACAAAGCAGCGATTGTCAGGAACAAAAGCAGCAGGATGCTTTCATTCGCTGGCTTCCATATATAAAGCTCATCCCTTTGGACATGATACCAATAAAGAAGCAGAACAATCGCGGCTGCAGGAAGCAGTTCTTTCCGCCTCAGCTCCTGCAGCTGTGATAAACCTGCGGCGGCTGCTCCGGCGATTGTAAAGGCCAAAATATATTCAAACCGGTTTTGCGGGGCGGAAAAGCCGTTAAAGGCGCTTGCCGCGTACGGACTGAAATGAAAGAGGATAAACAGAAGGCTCAATCCGGCAAAAAGGCGAAACACCCGGTGTTTATAAAAAGAAATGACAAACAAAAACAGTAAAAAGATGGCTGGCACCACGATAATCCTGCTTGAAAATAAAATATTATCATCGAAATTCAGCCACTCTATTTTTTCATTATACGGAGGGCGCAGGTTATTTAAATACCCGTAAACCACCGGCACAAATACCGCCGCACTGATACCGAAAGAAATGAGTCCCGAGACTAAAAACATTTTGCATTGAACCCATTTTTTCACTTCATGATCTTCCAGCTTGATGAGCCATCTGAACAAAATATAAATTCCAATGAAAATCAGATTTATGTATGCAAAGTAAAAATTGTTGATTAAGCTCAGTGAGCAAGCAATGATAAACCATGCCGGACGCCGCTCCCTGATGATTTTTTCCGCTCCGAGCACGAGAAGCGGGAGCCAAATCATTGTATCTGTGAAAAATTCCCAATACGCTTCGTGGCGAAAGTAAATAATCGATACTCCGTATAGTACAGCACCCGTAAACGCCGCTGCTCTGCGTTTGAGCAAATAGGTGAAAACAGAAGCTGCTGTAAAAATAATCAGACTCAGCTTTAAAATGCTGATAAAAACGGCTGACTGCGCCCAAAAAAGCGTGTCCGCCTCACCGATGAGATGAACGGATTGCAGCAGCCATACTGCGGCGGATGTCGCGAGAAAAAGGAAAGAAGCAGAAAAATAATAGCCAAGCTGACTGAATGTGCCGCCGCCGAGTCCGAATGAATAATGATAGAAAAAGTTTCCTTGCGTGTATTGTTCATATAATAATTTCTTAAATACGATCATTTGCGCCAGTCCGTCACCCGGACCTGTCATATATCTGCCTTCCGCCCATTCTTTCACAAAAAAAGCGTGCGCAAGAACGGCTATGAACAGACTGGCCGCATACATCATGACATGTTTTCTTTTTTTCATAAGAGTTCTCCAGTCTTGCCGTTAACTGTAAGCATGCAAAAAAGCACTGCCAATGGCAATTGATTCATTTCAGTGCAGTTTGGTCAAGCGCCGCATGTTTTTCAATTCGTTCGTTTCAGGCAGATCTTTGCTCGGGATATTTGCTTCTTTGATCAAATAATGCGGACGTTTTTTTGTTTCATAATAAATTCTGCCGATGTATTCTCCTATGATGCCAAGGCTTAACAGCTGAACCCCGCCAAGGAATAAGACCGCAGATATAATTGTGAAATATCCGGGTACAGAAATACCGTTTGTAAGAATTTTGACGAACGTGGCTATGATATAAATAAGAGAGAGCAGCAATACAAAAATGCCGGTGTAAAAGCATATTCTCAGCGGTTTATGATTGAAGGAGACAACGCCGTCCATTCCGTAATTAAAAAGGCTGTTGAATGACCATTTGGATGTGCCGTTTTTTCTTTCGACATTTTCGTAAAAAACAATTTTCTGTTCGAAGCCGATCCAGCAAAACAGGCCTTTTGAAAAGCGGTTGCCTTCGCTCAGTTTCAAAAGTGCATCCACAGCTTGGCGGCTTAACAGCCGAAAGTCTCCGACACCGTCACGCAAATCAACTTCCACCGCTTTATTAATGAACTTGTAGTAAAGGGAAGAAAGAAGCGAACGCACGGGGTTATCACCTTTTCTGTTCCTCTGGGCAATGACTTGATCATAGCCTTCCTCGTAGCCTTTGATAAAGTCCTTCAGCAAATAGGTCGGATGCTGCAAATCGGCGTCCATCACGACAACTGCCTCACCTTGAACATGTTCAAATCCGGCCAAGATCGCGGCTTCTTTTCCAAAATTCCGCGAAAATGATATGTATTTCACTCGGCTGCATTTGGATGCCAGGTCTTTGATCTGCTGAAGCGTGTCATCAATACTTCCGTCGTTAATGAAGAATATTTCATAATCATAATGAATGTTTTTGAATTCCTTTTTTAAAGATTCATGAATGAGTTTGACATTATAACCTTCATTGTAAGACGGGATAATAATCGAGATTAATCCTTGCTTCATTAAGGCACCTTCTTTTTATTATTCTTTTTAAGTATTGCCTTAGGGGAATTGTACACAAATCTTCAGTAAGGCTATTCCTTTTTTTAAAGTCGTTTAAACCTGTTTTTTGTTACATTTTTGGTATGACATTTGAGTATATGTAATGTTATTTTGTCAGGATTAAAATAGAGTATGAAAAAAAAGCATAGAAAAAGTCTGCCATTTCGACAGACGGTGCAAAGAAAATCTGACTTATTGGTTTTCAAGATATTCTAAAATAAGCTGATTCACGATGGCCGGCTTTTCGTGGCTGATCCAATGGGACGCTTCATCCACAAATATTAAATGCCCGTTTGGACAGCGTCTTGCTGTTTCTTTTGCAAGCTTTCTGCTTAAAAAGCGGTCTTCCATTCCCCAGATCATCCGATAAGGGGCTGTATGGCATTCGCGGGAATTTTCTGCAAGGCTGCCTTTTCTGAGGGCCCTGTACCAGTTCAGCATTGATGTCAGGGCGCCAGGCTGCTTCCACGCTTCTTTGTACTTATTGATATCCTCAGAAGAAAAAAGCTCCGGCCGATCAGATAGCCCGATGGCTTTATCTAATTTCTCATAATCGTTTTCTGTTAACGCGGCCTCCGGTTTGTCCGGCAGCTGGAAGAAGGCAATGTATGAGCTTTTCAGCCATTGCGGCGGGTAGACTGGCGTTACGGTTTTCATAACGTGCGGATGCGGTATGTTAATGGCGATAAGCTTTTCAAGATATTCCGGACGTGTTGATGCCAAGTGCCAGGCTACTGCTCCTCCCCAGTCATGACCGATCACGATTGCTTTTTGATCAGTGAATTGCGAAATAAGCCCAATGATATCATCTCGTAATGTATCAATCCGATATGCCTCAATTCCTTCCGGTTTGTCACTGAGATTGTAACCTCGCTGGTCAGGAGCAATCACCCGGTACCCCGCGTCCGCAAGCGATTTGATTTGGTTTTTCCAGCCATACCAAAACTCAGGGAATCCATGGAGCAGGACGATAAGCGGGCCGTCCTCCGGTCCTGCGGAAGCAACGTGGAGTGTGATTCCATTTGTTTTGACAAACTGGCTGTTAACTCCTTCCACTTAAATCTCCTCCTTGACTTTGCGTCATATGTTTCAGCCTTTTCTCCGTCAGTAAAAAAGCGATGATACAAGCAGCAACAAGCAAGATCAGCTGAAGGATGATAAAGCTTGATCTCAGGAGCACCCCGGCCCCCAAGACAATCAAACCTGACAGGATCATGAGCGCCGCACTGTAACGGTTGGCTTCATTCCATAATTTTTGATCTGACATTGAGCGTCTCGTTCTAAATCCATATACACTGTTAATGGATTTTGGAGGGAACAATTTGATGAAAAGACCTGCAAAGATCATGAGCCCTCCGCCGACTAAACATGCCATATGATCATCTCCTTTCTCATTGTTACGTTCAGAAAGAAGAAATGTTTCAATATCCAGACAAAAAGACAAGCATGAGCCTGTCTATTTAGCGTATTTGTAAATCCTTTGTCGGAATATAGCCTTTTATCCCGCCGTAATCAACGAATGCCCAGCTGAAATCAAATCCTCCGTTTTCACTGAATCCCCAGCCGAGCAAAGTGACTTCTTTCCCCGAGGAAAGCTGCTTGGCTTTTCCGTTTTCCGGTGTTGGAGAATAGAAGGCAGTCTGCTTTGCTGTTTTTGCTTGACTTGCGGTTTTCATTAAGAAGTGTGTTGAAATATATCCTTTTTTTCCTTTGAATTCGATTTGAGCCCAATCAGCATTTGCAAATCCCTTTACAGTGACTTTCTGTTCAGATGATACTGTGCCGAGAATCGCGCTTTTTTGTTTTGGCTCAGCCCGGACATTCAGTTTTCCTGCTTTAATCATATACGAATCTGATGATGGCAGAGAGACATTTATGGTCTGAAGGGTTGCAGCTTTTGCTGCGGGAGCAGTGCTAAATGCGGTAAAACTCAGTCCTGCGGCGGCAGTTAAAGCGAGCAATACTTGTTTCTTTTTCATACATAGCTCCTCCTCGCATTTTGACAAGATATAAGAGGTATTCCCTGATTGCCTGGAGGATGAAACACTTTTTGTTTATTTTTTCTAACAGTTAAGGAAATGTTAAGGTTTGTAAGGTGTACATTACATTCTAATTTTTGTATGATACATTATGTAAGGTATACGTTACATAATGAGAGAGGATCAAATAAGATGAAGCATGGGGTTCGTAATTGTGTAAAAGAATACAGAAAAGCTAAAGGATGGACACAGGATCAGCTGGCAGAAAACATTCAAGTGACAAGACAGACGGTCATTGCAATTGAAAAACAAAGATATGAACCCTCAATAGGCACTGCAATTAAATTATCTTCAGTGTTAGAGTGCTCATTAGATCAATTATTCTGGATAGAAGGAGATAAATAATATGAACATGACGTATCGTACCGGATTATTTTTGCAAACTTTGCTTCCCATTTTATTGTATGTCCTTTATTGGCATTCACCTTCAACTTTAACACTTCTGTTAGCAGTCATCGGAACTGCACGAGTTCTTTATTCTGCCGCACATATTCATAGAAATAAACTCTGGGGAAACGTACACTTTCAGAATGACCAACGCACCCGCTCAAATGCTCATTTCGCGGGCTATATATCACATTGGGTGATGATTGTTATTTTGCTTATAGGTGTTGTTCTTATTCATCAATCCATGCTTCCTCTTTCCTATCTGCAGCTGATTGCATATACTGCTTTTCTTGGTTTTATGCTTAG
The DNA here is from genome assembly GCF_054161355.1 of Bacillus sp. PK3-037. NCBI lineage: Bacteria > Bacillati > Bacillota > Bacilli > Caryophanales > Bacillaceae > Bacillus > Bacillus sp. PK3-037. The sequence goes on from NZ_CP096408.1 coordinate 3,212,699, forward strand.
AATGGTGATTAGTGATGTACTAAATACAAATGTGTAAAAAACAGCCTGCCGTACTTTGCCGGCAGGCTGTTTTAATGTAAAAGCCCTCTGCTTTGGTTTAAGTAATCATTCACGTCTTCACGGCCGCTTTGGAAAAGGTGGAGCTGGCCGCCATAGTTCTCAATCCACTGTGTGACGATTTTTTCTGTCATTTTTTCGCCTTGGTAGGCGTGTCCGGCTTTTGCATAGGTTGCTTCAAAGTCGCTCCATAACAATTCCACCCATGTTTTCGCCTGAATGTAGCTGATCATATCGTTTTTTTCCAGAAGCAGATTCGTCAGTTTCTCAATATACGTATTCATTTGGTGGTCTCCTTTCCTTCAGGAAAAAAATTACGCTTTAAAACTTCATGTTCTCCATATACTAACCTTACGTCTTCATCCGGCAAGACGCAACTTTTTGATCTCGAACCTAGGGGGATATGACATGGTCCGCAATAAAGAAAAAGGATTTCCTTACGAAAACGAAAACAAGTTTCAAGGTGAACCGAGAGCAAAGGACGACTATGCTTCAAAGCGTCCTGACGGGTCAATCAACCAGCATCCTCAGGAAAAAATGAGAGCCTCCGGCAAACGTTAAAAGAAGAACAGCTGCACATGTGCAGCTGTTTTTTTACCCTTTATTGACTTGATACTCATAGACGCTTTTCTTTTCAGACAGATGCGCGAATGTTGAGAGCACCAGTCCGCACGCGGTCATCAGCGCTCCTCCCGCAAACAGCCAGGAATAAGAGCCGGTTCCGCTTAAAATGATGCCGCCGATCCAAGCGCCGAGCGCATTAGCCAGGTTAAATGCAGACACGCTCACAGCTGCGGCGATCGTTGTGCCGTTCTCAGATGAAGAAAGCACCTTTGTTTGCAAAAGAGGCGGTGTGCCGAATGCGCAAGCTCCAAATAAGAAAGTCGCGACAATGGCTGCGGCCGGATAAACGGCGATGTACGGAAATACCGCAAGTACGCCGATCAAACCGATCATGACGCCAATCATGGTCCGGGTCAGCAGAGGAAGCGGCACTTTTCCCGCAAAGAAGTTTCCCGCAACCCCTCCTAAACCATAGGCGAAAAGGGCGCCTGTAATGCCGACTGTGCTGAAACCCGCTGAATTTCTTAAAATCGGCTCGATAAACGTATACGCGATAAATACGCCTGAATAGCCTAAAATTGTAATCGCAAAGGAGTACAGCACCTGTTTATGTTTAAATACTCCCCACTCATTCATGAGCATCGGGATGACTTTTGGTTTTCTGTTCGGCACGGTAGCCATCAGGCCTAAAAATCCGATCACTCCAAGCACCGTAATGATGGAAAACACGACTCTCCAGTTTAGGACATCACCCAAGTAGGAACCGAATGGAACACCCAGCATCAAAGCCACTGTTAAACCGCCGTTCATAGACGCAGCGGCTGCGGCGCGTTTTTCCGGCGGCACCATTTCACTAGCGAATACCATCGCAATCGCAAAGAAAGCGCCGTGAATGGAAGCAGATAAAATTCTTGAGACCGCCAATACCGCAAAATTCGGTGCCAGTGCGCTCATCAGGTTGGAAAGGATGAAAATCCCCATCAATCCAAGAAGCACCGGCTTTCTCGGGAGCTTGACAGAAACAATCGTGACGAGCGGGCCTGTTACACAGACGCTTGCCGCATAAGCGGTGACAAGGAGTCCCGCAGAGGAAACATGTATATGAAAGTCATCGGCAATCGACGTCAAAATACCCATCACCGCATATTCTGTGTATCCAATTGAAAACGTGCAGATCATTAGAACAAAAATAATTAATTTTACTGATGGATTTTTCATACTCAACGTCATCGCCTCCTTTAATGTGAAAAAACAACGAGTTCCATCTTAAAAGAAATCCATGGTGAATTCAATCAATTTTTCTCTAAAAATCGCCTTGAGTGTGCTCAAATAAAAAAGAGGCTGATATTCAGCCTCTCGGTTATCCCTGCTTCTTTTGCTGTAATACTGAGATTGGAAGCGCTTCTTCTTGATCGGGAGCCGATGTTCTGTATCCCCAAGCGAAAACGCCATTTAAATAGGTAATATGAAACTCATCATCAGAGCCGTCCACAACATACGTTTCTCCCGGCGAGAAGTCCTCCGGGTTCAGCAAGTAGGCCTTTGCCATGGCAATTTTCCGTTCGAGCACTGCCAGTTCATTTATGATTCCAAGCTGTTCCGCTTTCCTTGCTTTTTCAGAAAGTCCTGCGATTTCTGTATTGAGTTCGTGCGTTGTCATTTGACTGTATCGTTTCTCCATTTTTCAGCTACTCCTCTTCCTGCAGAAATTGCTCGATTAAATCGAGTGAGAATCCTTTTCTGAATAAAAATTGTTTGACCTTCATGGCACTTTCATAGGAGCCGTCATAACGGTATTTTCTAAGCGCTTTTTCCGCATGAAGACGCAGCGCTTCTTTTTCAGTATCTTCGTCATTTTCGTATTCAATTTGCTCCAGCGCCGCAGAGATGACATCAAATGAGAAGCCTTTGCGCTGCAGCTGCATCTGTGCTCGCTGTTTGATTTCTTTTGAAGAGAGTTTCTTGTCTTTCTTCAGAAGCTTTTCGATATGCTTAACTGCTTTTTCCGTCTGTTCTTCAAAAGAGAAAGAACTCAGTGTATCTTTGATGGTGTCGTCATCGATCCCCTTCGCTTTCAGCTCTCTGAACAAAACGTCAGGCCCTTTTCCGTTTGTTTTTTTGTGAGTGCTCACGTAGGCCGCCGCAAACTCTTGGTCATTTAAATAGTTGTAATCGTTCAGCTTATGAATTACTTCCGCAATGACGGGCGCCGAGGTTTCTTTTTTCTTTAAGTGGTCTTCTACCTCTTTTGTTGACCGCATTCGATAGGATAAAAAATCAATCGCACGGTTGAAGCCTTTTTTCACTTCATCTCCGTATTGAATCTCAATGATCTCGAGGTCATCAAGCTCTTTTCCCTTTGTAAGCTCAAATTTCACGAGCACATCTGCGTCAACACTGAAAGCATATTTTTCATCCAGAAAAATATTAAAGCGTTCCGTATTCTTCTTTTGCGCTGAAATCTTTGTAATAAATGGCATCTTAATCTCCCTTCTCCGGTCTCAAACGCGTTTTCTATGATCAAAATGAGGTAAAGTATAGGTATCAGAACGATGAGGAGAGATGTTTATGAATATTGCAATGACGGGCGGAACGGGTTTTCTCGGCACGCATCTGACTGGCGTCCTCACCCGCCAGGGACATCATGTTTATATTTTATCAAGAAACGCGCCAAAAACTGAACAAAAAAATATCACTTATGTCCAATGGCTGACTGAAGAAGCTGCGCCTGAACAAGAACTTCCTCATATTGATGTTTGGGTAAATCTTGCGGGAAAATCAATTTTTGGCCGTTGGAACGAAAAAACGAAGCAACAAATTCTCTCCAGCCGGATCGATGCAACCCGGGAAGTACGGCGGCTTATTCATAAACAGGCTGAGAAACCGAAGGCGCTTATTCAAGCCAGTGCAGTGGGCATTTACGGCACTAGCCTTGAAAAAACCTTTACAGAAGACTCCCCCACGTCGGACGAGGATTTTCTCAGCCACACTGCACATATGTGGGAACGGGAAGGACAAAATATAGAGGCGATGGGCATTCGAACGGTTTACGCGAGATTTGGCGTGATGCTCGGAGAAAAAGGCGCTCTCCCGCTGATGGTTCTGCCATATAAACTGCTGGCCGGCGGAACGATCGGGACGGGCAATCAGTGGCTGTCCTGGATTCACGTGGAGGACGCCGCCCAGCTGATTGTATATGCAATCGAAAACGACAGCATCTCAGGTCCTGTTAATGTGACAGCGCCTAATCCGGTTGAAATGAAGCAGTTCGGAAAAACGATTGCACGGGTGAAACACCGTCCCCACTGGCTCCCCGTTCCAGCATTCTTTTTATCAAAAGCATTGGGAGAGATGAGCCTGCTTATTGTGAAAGGACAGCGCGCTCTGCCTAAAAAAGCAATTACGTCCGGATTCCGTTTTACATATTCAGATCTTGAATTCGCTCTCTCTCAGCTGCTGATGGACCGAAAGACTGTATAAAAACGGAAGGAAGCGTCAACCTTAAGAATAACATGGTTGAAGGAGGTCCTTTTATGGAAAAGAAGAGGGAGAAGCACCAGCAAGGAGCCAACCTGAAGAAAATGCAGGAAGTTCTTTATTCGAGTGAATTTAAAAAGGCGGAAAAAGCTGCTAAGCGGAAGTAGGGATACATAACGCCGGAAAGCAGATACTATGTTTGTTTGATATCACTTTTTAGGGGGAATTTGATATGGGCAGAAATCATATCCACAAAAACCGTGATAAAAACAAACAAAAACTTCCTCAGGTTCCCGATGCGTTAAAACGAGAAACTGACGGCGTTTACGAGGAATATTCAAGCGAACTTGCTGATGCGGATGACCGCGAAGCGCAGGAGCGCGCGAAAGCGGCCGACAGCAGAGCGAAAAGCAAAAAACGTTAATGAAAAACCCCTTGTCTCTGCTTGAGACAGGGGGTTTTTTACAGCTCGGTGAACCGTTCCTTTATCGGTGTGCGTTTTTTCACTTCCGGCATTTCATCAGGATAGCCTGTTTGTATGATCGCGGCGAAGCGCTCGTTATCCTGTAAACCGAAGGCTTGATGCACGTCTTTATCATAGAGGATCTTTCCGCTTTTCCAAACCATGCCGATTCCTTTTTCCCAGGCAAGAAGCTGGAGATTTTGAATCAATGAGCTGGTTGCCGCAAAATCATCATCTCTTGCTCTTTCGTTCTCATCTTCCTTAAATACAACGAGCAGAAATCCCGGCACACGGCTGAGTGTCTTTTTGAAATTTTGGAGTTTTTCTTCCGTCATGTCCGGCTTTGATTTTTTAGAAAATGAAGCAAAGGTTTTAATCAAGCTTGCTTTTCCTGTTTCACTGGAAACGTAAATAAATCTCCAAGGCTCCGTCACTCTGTGATTTGGCGCATATTTTGCCGTTTCTAGCATGTCAAGGATGACAGCCGGAGGGACGGGATCTTGTTTAAATTTTCGGATTGATCTTCTGCTGCGTATGATATCCCGCAGTGCTGAATCTTGATTTATCTGTTCGGCTTGAGGCATACCGCTTCACCCTTTCTACCAATTGAAAATGATTATCAATCATAATCATAACGGAAAGTGCAGCTTTTTGTAAACCGTCAGCCATATTAGATATCAAGAATCCGAGTTTCTGAGTAAACGGCAGTCCCTGTCATGTTCACTTTGATGTGATCGTTATCTCCTTTTATTTCAATTTCCACTCTTCCGTCTTTCCCCATCTCCTGTCCTTGTTCAATGATGAATGTACGCTGCCCGGACCGGCCGTATTGCTGCATATAAGCTCCCATCACACCGGATGCTGTGCCAGTCACGGGATCTTCTATTGTTCCTGAATACGGCGACGAAAAGTGGCGACCGTGCAGGTCGCTGTCAGAGTGAATCGTTTCAAAGGTAAACGGATGCACTGAGGCTTTTGGCAGATCGACTAGAACTTCCGGAAATTGTTTGTTATTCGGCACCATTTTTTTAGAGGCTTCTAATGATTTGAGCGGAACGATTGCAGTCCATATGCCTGTGCTGCCAAAAACAATTGGAAGGTCCTCATGAAAGTCCTCCGCGGTAATCCCCAATGCGTCCGCGAGCTTTTCCCGGTCGCCCGTAAATGGTTTGAATGTCGGATCAGCCTGTTCAAGTGTGATATGGATGCGACCCTCTTTTTCAGAAATGTTTGCTGGCAGGATACCGGCTTTTGTCTGGATGCTGTACGTTTTACCAATCTCCAGCCTTCCTTTTTCACACAATGCGTATAGGGAAGCGACCGTCGCATGTCCGCATAAATTCATTTCGTGTCCAGGAGTGAAGTAACGGAGTTCAAGATCAGCCGCCTCGCTGTTCCGAATAAAGGAGGTTTCTGAATATCCTGTGATTTCAGCTATTCTCTGCATTTCTTCTTCTGTATAATGGTCCCCGTGCAATACCACACCCGCGGGGTTTCCTTTGCCGGGATTTTCCGTAAATGCTTCATACTTTAATACCTCTGCTTTCATTCGCCTGACATCCTTTCTGCATCAATGTCTCTGTCAGTATAACAAAATATCAGAGGGAATTTTCAGTCAATATTAAAAACCCATTTTCTTTGCAGAGAAATGGGTTCTTACGATCAGGAATTTCTTGTTTTATAGAGCAAATAAATAAAATAGGGGGCGCCGATCGCCGCTGTAAAAACGCCTGCCGGAACTTCGATCGGAGCAAATAAGGTTCTGCCGATGATGTCTGCTCCTAATACGAGCAGAGCCCCGATCAGTGCAGATGCCGGGAGCAGCGCACCGTAAGACGAGCCGACGAGACGCCTTGCGATGTGCGGCGCCATCAGACCGACAAAACCAATCGTTCCGGCAACAGAAACCGCACAGCCCGTAAGAGCCGTACTCAGCAGAAGCAGGAAGAACCGGTTTCTTTGCACGGAGCTTCCCGCGCCTGCCGCAATATCTTCACCGAGCATCTGTATATTCATATTTTTAAGACAGATAAAACAAATGAATAAGAGAATGACAGACAGCAACACGGCTATTTTTACATGCTGCCAGTTAGATCCGTAGACCGAACCTGTTATGTATACATTGGCTTGGGACGCCCTGTAGATCGGTCCTTTGATCATGAGCAATGTGGTCATCGCTTGTGCAGACATTGAAAATCCGATTCCGATCAGCACCAGCCGAAACGTGGAGGCGCCATTTTTGTATGCGAGTAAATAAACGATAAGTCCAACAACTGATGCCCCGATAAATGCGGCAGCCGGAAGCCATGACAGACTGATCGTCAGTGAATCGCTTCGGTCTGAGAAGAACATCATGACAAGCACCACAGCCACAGCCGCTCCGCCCGTGATTCCGATAATATCCGGGGATGCGAGAGGGTTTCTGACCAGCCCCTGCAAAATTGCGCCTGCCGCAGCGAAGCAAACGCCGGCGCATACAGCTGTCAATATTCTTGGCATGCGGAACGACATCACCATCATTTCATCGAGCTTTGAACCTGCACCGAAAAATGTTTTGGCCACATCCCAAGGAGGAATGAACCGCTGTCCGAGACCGGCGCTTATAATGAACACAGCCGCTGTTAAACCGAGTAAAACAAAAAAGACAATCCATGCTTTCTTTTCAGCCGCTGTAATGCCAAAACGAAGTTTCATAGATTCGCCCCCCTTCTTGCGATGTAAACAAACACAGGCATGCCGATAATCGCCGTCATGACCCCGACAGGAACTTCCTGAGGCATAATGATATATCGTGCCCCGATGTCCGCGGCAACAAGTAAAATCGCACCCAAAACAGCGGAAAACGGCAGAACCCAGCGATAATCATTGCCGATGATAAAGCGGGCAAAGTGCGGGATGATGATGCCGATAAAGGAAATCGGCCCGGCAATGGCGACAGCCGAACCGGCCAGCAGGACAATGCATAGTGCCATAGCGAATTTCAGCAGTCCCGTTTTTTGACCAAGTCCTTTGGCAACATCTTCTCCCATTACAAGAAGATTAATTTTTCGGCCGAGGAAACAGCTGATCAAAAGCGCCGCCGCGGCATATGGAAGCATTGTCATCAGCAAATTGAGACTCCTGCCCTGCACAGAGCCCGTCAGCCAAAATAGCACCTGAGCCAGCTCGAGTTCATTGACGGAAAGCATGCCTTGTGTCAGCGAAGAAAACATTGCCGCCATGGCTGCTCCAGCCAGCGTCAATTTGATCGGCGTGAGCCCTTCTCTTCCAAGCGAACCTGCGGCATAGACAATCGCGGCGGTAAAGGAAGCACCGAGAAACGAGCTCCATACAAGCGCTTGGGGTGATTGAATATGCAGAAAAAATGATCCGGCAACAATAAAAAAGCCGGCCCCCGCGTTGATTCCGAAAATCCCTGGTGATGCTAGCGGGTTTTTTGTCAGCGCCTGCATCAGAGCGCCGGCAGCCGCAAGGGAAGCGCCGACGACCGTGGCAACCAAGGCGCGCGGGAGCCTGACGTCTTTAATGATGACTTGCTCATTTGATCCGTTAAAAGATGTAAACGCTTGATAGACCTGTCCCCATGACGTACCGGTATAGCCGTATATGACACTTGCGCAGACAGCCGCCAGCAAAACGAAAAGCAGACATAATAACAAAATCCATTTCGAATAAGCCTTTTTGAAGATCATCATCCAATTCTCCTAGTGATTTACTATGTAACATTCTTCAACATGACTGCAGTAAATTGATTGTTTTTGAGAATCATCCTCAATTAATGATTGACACTCTCACCACTGCTTATTATGATCTAAATGATAATGAATTTCAATATTGGGAGGAAAAAGATGAAAAAGCACATCAGCATGCTATTTGTATTACTTATGGCCGTTATGGTGCTTTCTGCCTGTAATAGTTCAGAAAGTTCAAGTAACAGCGAGGGGTCAAGCAGCAAAACAAGAACGGTTAAACATGCAATGGGGACATCAGACAACATTCCAGCCCATCCAAAACGGATTGTCGTCTTAACAAATGAAGGAACAGAGGCGCTTTTAGCGCTTGGCATTAAACCCGTCGGGGCCGTGAAGTCATGGAAGGGCGACCCGTGGTATGACTACCTGAAAGACGATATGGAAGGTGTTAAAAACGTCGGGCTAGAAACTGAACCGAATGTGGAAGCCATCGCGGAATTAAAGCCTGATTTGATTATTGGAAATAAAGTGCGCCAAGAAAAGATTTATGATCAGTTAAATGCGATTGCGCCCACGGTTTTTGCTGAATCTTTAGCCGGGAACTGGAAGGATAACCTGACTCTTTATGCCGACGCGGTGAATAAGGCGGACAAAGGCAAAGAAGTCATTGCCGATTTTGATAAGCGCGTTGCCGATATGAAAGATAAGCTTGGCGATCAGACAAACAAAACCGTGTCTGTTGTACGCTTTCTGTCCGGCGAGTCGAGAATCTATTATAAAGATTCATTCTCTGGCATTATTTTAGACCAGCTTGGTTTTAAACGTCCTGAGAAGCAAGTGGAACTATTCAAGAAACAAAAGGACCAATTCACGTTCTCAACAGACAGCAAAGAATCCATTCCCGATATGGATGGCGATGTGCTTTTTTATTTCACTTATAAAGCCGATAATGCAAAAGATAATGAGAAATGGGCCAATCAGTGGACGAGCAGTTCACTATGGAAAAACCTCAAGGCTGTAAAATCAGGGAACGCCCATGAGGTCGATGACGTCGTGTGGACAACCGCAGGCGGAATCAAAGCCGCAAACTACCTGCTTGACGATATTGAAACGTATTTCTTAAAGTCTAAATAAAAAAGAACTCCGTCTGTTTAGACGGAGTCTTTTTTGCTTTTGCCGATCAGACGCGTGACGAGGAACATCGTGACAGAAAGAGATCTGTTTTTCCGATACGCCAAGTATTTTCCGCGCCATTCGGGTTTGTATTTTTCTTTAAATGCCCGGAGCCCGCTGAAACTGTACATGTACCGAACATTATTAAAAATGACAGCCGCGAAGCGTTCTGACCAGAAGGATGTAAAGGCTGTGCCGACATTGGCCAAGGGCGCCATGCCCATGTTAAATGACGTGCACCCCTCCTCCTTCGCCCATAAAAACATGCGGATGAACAATGCATCCATAATACCGTTCGGGGCGTCGCTGCGATAGCGCATCAGATCGACCGAGATTTCACCCTCCTGATACATCGGCATGATATTTGCGAAAGCGACAATGTCCCCTTCGGCATTTTTCATATAGGCGATCGGCGCTCTCTGTAAATATGACGGATCAAAGAACCCGAGCGAAAAGCCCTTCTCCTTTTTCGAGCCGAGCCAATCATCGGAGATTTGTTTGAGCTCTTCTAAAAACGCTTCTGAAAATGGAGGATGATCTACATGGAAAGTATATTCCTCCCGTTCAAACCGGTTATTGATTGCCCGCAGGCCGGCTTTTTTCTTCCCTGATATGGTAAACGTGTTTAAATCCACATAGGCTTCCTCGCCAAGTTTAAAAAAGTTGTAGCCAAAATCGTGGTACAGCGCCATGTCCTCTCGTTCGATTTGATAGAACAGAACACTGAACCCTTTTTGATGTGCTTCGTTAAGAAATTCTTCGAGCACAAGCGGGAACGACTCCTTTTGGCCGGACGGATCGCCGAGCACGACCAGCCGTCTTGCGATTTTCCCAAACAGAAGCAATGCATTGCCATCGCTAGAGAAATAAAACCGCTTATCCCCCAGAAAGCCGAGATGGCTGAGCGCGTTGCCGCCTTTTTCATTCAAAAACTCAGCAAGACGTTCTGGATCAGCTTTTTCCCCAATTGGTTTGGTTTTCTTATGATACACCACTGTAAAAATAAAGAAGAACAGCGGAACGGCGATGACTGCCATGATGGTCGCATGTGTAATATGAGAAGTGCTGTGGACGAAATATTCGTGGCGCAGCACTTTTTTCATCCGATCCCAGATGAAGCTTGCGATAATGTTATAGTTAAACAGCGCCACAGTAAACAGGGCCGCAGCGAAAATCATTTGCCCGAGCGTATAGGAAGCCTGTTCTCTGACAAATTGTTTTTTCAGCAGCACAAGCAAGACGATGATAATCGGCAATATGAATATTGCACTGATATTGAGCCCTTTTAAAAAGCTGAAAACAAATCCGCCCACAAGTGCTGTAATCGCCATTGTATAGGACCGTTTTGTCCGTTTATAAAGCTCGATCGGCAATATCAGCAAAATGAGCGCTGAGCTTAAGGACAGCCCGTTGAACAGCAAAAGGACCGGGCGGGGAATGTGCGGAATGACTGTCAGCCGATCAATCGGCAGTGACACCGACGCAAGGACAATGAGACCGGCTACGAACACAATGAGTGAAAGCGATCCCTGCAAAATCCTCACTAACATGGCCCGCTGTACGACAAGCAGCACGTTTGTCGTTTCGATAGCCGGTGCAATTCGCGGGTTCGTTTCAAGCCGTTTCATCGTACTTTCGGTCAGATCGCCGGCAGCAAAGAACAGTCCCAAAACGAACGGGATAAATGAATAGACGAGCCGGTACAGCACAATCGACGTCACAATGGCTTCCTGATGGTAGCCAAGCTGCTCCATTCCGAGCAAAAACAAAAGGTCAAACGAGCCGAAGCCGCCCGGAACAAGACTGATCATGCCTCCGATTGCCGCAATCACGAAAACCCCGAACACATACCTGATGTCAGCATGAATTCCCATGGCGAACAGAGACAGATAGATTACGATTCCAGCCATAAGCCATTCTGCAACGGAAGCGCCCATATAAGCGAAAATCGGATTTTTCACTTTGTCTGCGCCCTCTTCATTCCCTGCTTTGCGGCCTTTTCGTTTAGCCGCCGCCAAAGAGATCGGCACAATCAGCGCGAAGCCGATAACAACCGCCCACAGCCATGGTTTTTCATTGATGACTTCATCCACGGGCAGCAATCTTGCGACAACGAAAATGCTGAAAAACTGAAAGGCCGAGCAGCATAGAAGATGTAAGCCAGGCAATTCCTTTCACCAGCGCTTTATGGTCTTTTGTATGCTCCTTATAAAACATCATTCTTAACCCGACTCCGGCTAGCCCTCCGAAGCCAAGGACATTATTAAATGAATTGGCAATCCAGGATACTCTGAACACCTTTCCGTTTGTGATCGAAAGGCGCAGCGAATATTTAAGAACGTAATCATATAGTGACATGGCCGCAACAGCAAGCAGGCCTATGAGCACAAGAATGAATAAATCGGTCCGCTCCAGCCCATTGATTACCATAAGCGTTCGTTTGAATGACAGGTTTGTCAATTCTTTTTTCGACTGATAAAACACAAATAGTAAAACAGCAACAGGAAAAACGATTTTTAAAATTGATAAAGCATTTTTTTTAATCAGCAATGGTCTCTCCAATCATATACAGTTCGATATTTCTTTCCCCAATAATCTCCAACTCATTATACACTACCGCTATTTTTCGGACAAAGTCTCATCTGCGGTTTATGCTGACTTTCTTTCAGCGGTTAAAATCGAGTAATATGGTAAGAGGAGCGAATGACGAGGAAGTGATCAAATGGAATATAACTTACATGATACAACAGTATTAAACGAAAATATTCTTTCATCTGAGGAACGTGAAATTTGGGTGCTTTATATGAAAGTCTTAACATCTGCCGGGCTCGGTGATGTGTCTGAGTGGATGAAGCTGGATATGAGCATGCCGCAAATGAAAGTGCTCATGCTTTTAAACAATCACGGAACGCTGAAGGTCAGTGACATTGCAGAGAAAATGGGGGCTTCCCTGTCAAATACAACCGGGCTGCTTGACCGCCTTGAGAAATCCGGCTTTGTTAAACGCTCACACTCTGAAGAGGACCGCCGTTCAGTGGTTGTTCATTTAACGGAGGATGCGAAAAATATTTTTCGCGGGCTTTATCAAAAGGGCCATATGAAATTGAAGCGTTCCTTGGAAATGCTGTCTCCTGATGAAAAGCAAGCTGTTTCCAAAGGGCTTTCTATTCTTTCCAGAGCGCTGGAACAGGCTAAAAAAGAATAATGTCAGCGAAGTCTGTCCTCACGCAAACTGCGGAGGCAGACTTTTTTTATTTGACATTTAGTTCATTTTAAATGAATAATATATTCCAAGTGAAGTAAAAGGAGTTGATGAATATGCATAAGACATTGGCAGATCAAAAAAGCCAAAAGTGGGCGATCAGCCTGTTTACCATCGGTGTGTTTATGGCTGCGCTGGATAACGGAATCATCTCCGCTGCGCTGACCACGATAAACGAATCGTTTGCCGTTTCTCCGTCTTGGGGTTCATGGGGCATTACGCTTTATACGCTCGGTCTCAGTGTCAGTGTGCCGATCGTCGGAAAGCTTTCCGACCGCTACGGCAGAAAAAAGCTGTTTCTTATTGAAGTCGGCCTTTTCGGGCTTGGTTCTTTGCTTGTCGCTTTAAGCCAAAGCTTTCCGCTATTTCTTATCTCACGGCTGATTCAGGCGCTTGGAGGCGGCGGGATATTCATCATCGGAAGTTCTCACGTCCTTGCTACACTTCCAAAGGAAAAGCAAGGGAAGGCCCTTGGTTTGCTAGGGGCGATGAACGGGATGGCTGCTGTGCTCGGACCCAATATCGGAAGCTTTCTGCTTGATTGGACCGGATCATGGCATTGGCTGTTTTTGATTAACCTGCCGATTGCAGTGCTGCTGATTGTTTTGGGTGCATTTTTCATTGTAGAAACCAAAGCGCCGGAGGCCAAACGTCTCGACACGGCCGGAATTTTTCTTCTGTCCTTGTCAATTTTGGCTGTCATGTACGGCATGACAAACCTTGACGGGGCAAATCTCTTAAAAAGCCTGGGAGATCCTGAGGTTTATGGATGTATTGTTTTCGGTATTTTTTGTTTTGCGGCGCTCGTATGGTTTGAGAAACGGATGGAAATGCGCGGGGGCGATCCCATTCTGGCGTATTCTTTACTTCGGAATCACATGTTTCAGCGAACGCTTATCATCGGTTTATTATCCGGGGGCCTCTTGGCGGCAGTTATTTTTATTCCGTCATATGTTGAGCAATATTTAGGCGTTCCTGCCGCAAAAGCGGGCTATTGGATGACACCTCTTGCCTTAGCTTCCGGAATCGGCGCTTGGCTTGGCGGAGCGCTCACCGACAAAAAAGGACCGGTGAAAACTGTTGTGCTTTCAGGAATTATTTCATGTGCGGGATTTGCTTTATTTCCGCTTTGGGTGACGGAAAAATGGGAGTTTGTCATTGCAAGCGTAGCGGCCGGCATCGGTTTTGGCTTTCTGCTAGGCGCTCCGCTGAATGTTCTTGTATCAGAAGCAGCTAAAGCGAATAAGGGCACGGCGCTCGGCACGCTTTCATTAGTAAGGCAAATCGGACTGACATTGGCGCCTACTCTTTATGCAGGTTTTATCACAGCGGGGTTTGACCAAATCGGCGATGAAATCAGCAGCCGCTTATCGGACAGCGGACAGTCAGGGAAGGCTATGCAAATGATTCCCGAGATCGACAGTTCAGATGTTTCTTCTTTACAAGAACAGATCGAACGCATTCCTGTGCCTGAAGTCAAAACCGCGATAAGCGATGCCATTCATGCCAGTGTCGCCAGCGGCTATGATCATTTATATGCGGCGGCGGCTGTGATTTCTCTGCTGGTGATTGCAGCAATCAGTCTCCCGGCTTTCCGCCGGCAAAAGCGTTAAGACCACCCCATCCGTTTGGAAAGCTCCGTAATATGAGCGATATGGTGATGTGAGTGCCAGACATACAGCCCGAGCGCGTTCTCTAGGGTAATGATATCTTTTGTATCGGGATGGTAAAATCCGCGCTGAAATTGCTGATCCGTCAGAGTGCGAAGAAGAGCCGTCCATCTTCCGTGAAGCTCCTGCAAAAGCGCAAGTGAACCGCTCGGCTCCGCTGTTTTGGAGTCTTCAAGCTCCGACCATGCTTTTTCATCATACGGACGGATGGCCGGCGTCTCTTCTGTCAAACTTAATTTAAAACGGATATAGCTATTCATATGACTGTCAGCCAGATGATGAACAACTTGCCGGACGGTCCATCCGCCGTCTCGGTACGGTGTGTCAAGCTGGCTGTCCGTCATACCTTCAACGGCTTGCTTCAGTTTGGCCGGCACTTTTTCAAGCGCTTGAATCCATACATCTTTTTGCTCCTTCGATACCGATTCCCTCGGCTGGTATTCTCCTATTGGATAGCTTAGATTGGCTGTTGTCATGTATGTTCTCCCTTCTGTTCAATCTTCTCCTTTATTTTACAAGAAAAAGATTGTATATTGTGTCTTTTTCCCATACAATAAAAACGACACAAGTGTCATTTTAATGATCAGGAGGATGAATCATGGAAAAACCATTGTTTCGCAATCAAAAAGGACTGATAACACTGTTAGCCTCGCAAACCATTTCTTCACTTGGAGACTGGCTTCACATTTTGGCCGTGCTAACATTAGCCGCTTTTCAGCTTCATGCTTCACCATTAGATATGTCGCTTTTAATGATGTCGTTTGCTTTGCCTGTCATTGTACTCGGACCTGTATCGGGTCTGCTTGCCGACCGTTTTGACAGAAAAACGATCATGTTTCTGTCTGAAATCGGCCGTGCCCTCACCGTTATCAGCTGCGTTTATGTCAGTGAGCTTTGGCAGCTTTACGTATTGCTATGTCTTCAGAGCTGTTTTTCTTCACTTTTTTCACCTGCTAAAAACGGAAAGCTTAAGGAATTGGCTCCGGAAGCACACCTTCAGCAGGCCGTTTCCGTCAGCAGCATCATTGATAACAGCGCAAAAATCTTCGGCCCTGCCCTTGGCGGCATGCTGATCGCTGCTGTCTCTATACATTCTGTTTTCTATATCAACGCCGGCACCTTTCTTCTTTCCGCTGTCATTTTGTTTTTCCTCCCCAAAGATGCTTTTTTACAAAAAGCCAATACACCTCAAGAAAAAACATCAGCACTTGCTTCTATCAAAGAAGGCCTTCAGTATTTGAAACGGATGCCGCTTCTTTTAACAGGCTTACTCACAGCTTGCGTCGTTCTCTTTGTTTTGCAGATTGGTGACTCCCAGGCTATCATTCTGATCCGTTCTTTTTCAGGCGCTCCGCCTGAGCTTGCAGGCTGGTGCATGGCCGTCAGCGGAGCCGGCATGCTCCTTACGGCGGCAATTGCCGGCAGACGGCGAATTACCTCTTATTTTCTTTATTTCTCAGCTGGGACCTTTCTGCTTGGACTAGCAACTGGAGGCGTGCCATTTCTGATCGGAATGGGAATTGCCGGCATTGCTCTTTTTATTTTCGCTTTTTTCATCATGGGAGCGGCTTTTGGTCTGGTCCATATTCCATTTCAAATTCTCGTGCAAACAACAGTGCCTGTCGATTATAGCGGCAGGGTATTTGGCGCCATTCAGAGCGCGACAACCCTCGCCTCCATCCTCGGCATGGCAGGCGGGGGCGTGCTGGCGGAATGGATCGGTGTATCACTTGCTTTTCTTGTCTGTGGCTGCTTGCTGATCATAGTCGGGTTGATTACACTTGTAGGTAAGAAAGTTGCAGAAAGCAGGCGATATCTTGTCACCGAAAGTAACAAAGGAGCACAAGGATAAACGGCAGGCAGAGATTTTAGAGGCTGCCAAAACGGTTTTTAAACGAAAAGGATTCGAATTAACGACAATGAAGGACGTTGTGGAGGAGTCAGGTTTCAGCCGAGGCGGTGTCTATCTTTATTTTTCAAGCACCGAGGAGATGTTTCGGCGAATCATTGAAGCAGGGCTAGATGAAGGGCTCCGAAAGCTTGATGACTCAGCTGAACACCGAAGTGTTTGGACCGCCATTTCCAGCTATTTGGATGAACTTGCTGAGGGCCTGCGTGATGCAGCGGACACACTGGCGCCGGTGCAATTTGAATATTTAGTGACGGCTTGGCGCAATGAAGAACGAAGGAAGTATTTAGAAAATCGGTATGATCTTTTTGTGGCAAGGTTTTCAAAGCTATTGCAAAAAGGAATCGATCAGGGAGAATTTCAGCCTCTGCAGCCTCTGGCGACGATCGCGAAATTTTTCCTCAATATGAATGACGGCATCATCCAGAACGCGCTTTATTTCGATGAAGAAAAGGCTGATGTATCTGGACTTGCTGAATCTGCAAAACTGTATTTAAAAACGGTGCTGCAAGTAGATGAGAAATAAAGAAATGCGGCAGGAACCTCTCTCCTGCCGCTTGTTTTCATCCTGCGTGATCACGCACTTCTAATGTGGCTTTCTTCTGTTTTGGCTGATAAATCTTCCCCACAAATAAATAACCGTATTTGAATTTATTCAGTGCCCATGAGGTCAGAATCGGACCGGCTGTGCACACGGCAAACAACAGGAAAACAGCCGGTGCGGCAGGAATCCCAGGCATATTTAACAGCAAAACGTAGCCTATGATCATAAAATAAGCATGAAGCAGATAAATCGAAAAGGAATAGTTGCTGATAAACATAATGATTTTCGGCACATGCTTCATTTTAGAAAACAAGTGAAAGCACAGGAAAATCATGCTTGTCGAATACAGCATGATATCAGGCCGTTTCGAGCTGATCATGCCGATCTCGCCGACATAAGAAACAGTGACAACCAGCGTAGCAGAAGCTAGCGCGCCGCCGTATATCACTAAACGATATTGGTTCAGCAAGGCTAAAAAGCGCTTATACTCCTTACCGCAATAGTAGGCAAGACAAAAGTAGAAAAGCCAGCCTGCGAACGGAACCCAGAAGAACGGAAACCCCCCGCCCTCTTCTGAAGCGGGAGCCGGGCTGACTGCTGAAAAATAGCTTAAATAGGCGGCTGTCACTACAAATGAGATGGACAGCATCCATTTCGGCGATGCTTTTTTCAAATACTCATGAAACATCATATGCAGAATGTAAAACTGAAAGATGACGAGAATAAAGTATCCGATAAAGTTTCCTAACAATACGTTCGCCAAATACTTTTGCACAATCGCGAGAAAGGTGATTTCTCCCCCCATCGCACTGGTCATCAGTAGTGCATCGATGGCCGCGATAAATAAAAAAGGAACGAAAATCACTTGTCCCCGCTTCTTTAAAAAACCGTCCGGCACACCGTCAGGATAAGAACGGGCCAGCAAAAATTCAGAAATGAAAATGAAGGCAGGCGTGCTGAACATCAGGAGTGTGCGGAAAGAATCTACGGTGTGAGAAATATCTGCGAGAGCTTCTGCCTGAAGCATCAGGACCATTGAAATGATATGGAGCAAGACGACACTTAAGCACGAAATGCAGCGAATCATAAAAATTTCTTTAATTTGCATAACTGCGCTCCTTTTATTTCAAATTTTTAGAAATCGATGGTTGTACCTTAACACACACGATTCATTTAAAAAAAGAGACTGATGTCTTATCTTTCTCTATGCATGAAAGACTAGCAGTTATTAATATCCATTATTTTCCAGTAGACATTCTCCAGCCATTTGTCCCGAACATTCAGGGTGCGATGTTTAATACGTGAAAACAAAGTCCTATTCATATATTTAATCCCGCAAAAATTGCAAAATGCCTTTCTTGATCATAATCCAATCAGCATCACGTTTTACCCGTTTCATGTACCAGGCGGGCGCAGCAGCCGTTTAAAAACGTGAGCCGATTTTGCTTTTCATAACCCTTTAGGAAGCAGCCCTCGGTTTCTCGTTCATGTTTCATATCAGACCTCCTGATCTCACCGCCATACCTCAGAGTCCACCAGTGTATATGACTGGCTAGCTTTCGAAATTTGGTGAACTTCCCCTTTTAAGCTTTTTCAAAAGCGATATTTTTCATTTGGATGTAAGTGATTACTCACTTTACAACCTTCTCTGTTCGTGGTAATTTGTTAGTGAGTGATTACTCACTTTAATAAATAAGGAGGCAGATCAATATGGACGTAATAGAAATGCGAGATGTCAGCAAACGCTTCAGCAGCAAAACTGTTTTAGAGCCGTTTACCTTTTCTGTGAATCAGGGAGAAATCTTTGGATTGCTGGGCCCCTCCGGATCAGGAAAAACAACGCTGATTAAAATGATGATCGGGATGCTGAAGCCATCCACCGGCACAGTTGCTGTGTGCGGAACACCGATGCCAAATTTGAACATGTTTCATCGGATCGGTTATATGGGCCAGTCTGACGCGCTTTATGAAGACTTGACTGCAAAGGAAAATCTTTCATTTTTTTCCGGGCTGTTCGGGATGAAAGGAAAACGAAAGCGTGAACGAATGGATCAAGTTCTTCACTTGGTTGACTTGACTGAACATGCCGAGAAGAAAGTAAGTGCTTTTTCCGGAGGGATGAAAAGAAGGCTGTCCCTTGCGATAACACTCGTTCACGAGCCGGACGTTTTTGCTCTTGATGAGCCCACTGTCGGAATTGATCCCGTTTTGCGCCGGTCGATCTGGGGTGAACTCGGCCGTCTGAAAGAAAACGGAGCCGCCATTCTTGTGACGACACATGTTATGGATGAGGCTGAAAAATGCGACCGCCTTGGACTGATCAGGGATGGCCGAATGATTGACAGCGGTTCGCCTAAAGAACTGATGACTAGATACAAAGCAGCATCTATTGAAGATGTCTTTCTTCTTTCTGGAGGGAGTGCAACATGAGAGTGACTGTACTTGCCGTAAAAATCATTCTGCAATTTTACCGGGATAAACGAACGCTGCTATTGATGCTACTGGCTCCGCTTTTGGTCTTGACTTTGGTTCACCTCATCCTTGATCATAAGGAGGACTCATTTCATGTCGGAGGGTATCATCTGCCGGACGAAATGACGCAGCAACTGGAGAAAAAAGATGTCAAAGTGACAGAATTTTCGAGCACCCATGCAAAACAGCATATAGATGATGACCAGCTGGACGCATTTATTTCATTCACAAATCAGCATATGAAAGTGACACTTGATGGCAGCCAGTCTAAGAACGAACAATTGCTTCAGATCATTACAACTGGAGGCAGCCAGCAAAAACAGCCAGCAGAGGTCTCTTATGCCTACGGCAAAAAGGATTTGAGCACGTTTGATTATACCGGTCCGACACTAATCGGCTTATTTATTTTCTTCTTTGTTTTTTTAATCGCAGGGATTTCTTTTTTAAGAGAACGGACAAACGGCACGCTTGACCGGATCCTCTCAACACCTCTGCGCCGCTGGGAAATTGTCGCCGGATACGGATTAGGCTTTGGCTTGTTTACAACCCTCCAATCTGTGTTGATCACTTGGTATGCTGTTCAAATTCTTGGATTGTATCAGGGCGGATCGTTCTGGCTTGTGTTAATCGTAACGGTAATGCTTTCTTTGACGGCTTTAACGCTTGGCACATTTTTATCAGCGTTTGCCAATAACGAGCTTCAGCTGATTCAGTTTGTCCCGCTCGTCATTGTGCCGCAGGTGTTTTTCTCAGGTCTTTTTCCGATGGATAGTCTGGCCGGCTGGCTTCAGTCACTGCAGCAGATCATGCCTCTGTACTACGGAGCAGACGCCTTGAAGCTGATTATGATGAAAGGCCAAGGCATGTCAGAGATCGCAAATGATCTTCTTATCTTGGCGGGCTTCACCATTTTATTCGCATTCTTAAACATTCTCATCCTGAAAAAATATCGAAGACTGTAAAAGAGGTGTTTTATGATTGACAAATCATAGTAAAAAAATCGCCATTATCGGAGGGACGGGTAAAGCAGGCCGTTTTATAGCCGGCCAGGCTCTTGCAAAAGGCTATCAAGTCCGTATGCTCGTCAGGCAGCCGGAGCGGCCCCCTCACATTGACGAGAGAATTGATGTCATTCGCGGAGATGCCCAGCACCCGCAAAGCATCCGCACGCTGCTGGAAGGATGCAGCGCCGTCGTCAATACGTTCGGACAGCCTGAAAGAGCCGTCCCGTTATACAGTACAGTGACAGAACTCATCGTTACTGTCATGAAAGAATGCAACATAGACAGATATATCGGAGTGACTGGCGCTTCGTTAGATATTGAAGGTGACCGAAAATCATTGGTTTTTAGAATAGGCGCGCTTCTCTTTCGCCTCCTCTATCCGCAAATGATTGCCGATAAAAAGAAAGAGCTTCATATATTATCACGCAGCGGATTGGATTGGACGCTTGTCCGCCTTCCTTTTGTTACAGATGCTCAGACTCAGGGCGCTGTGAAAGTTAATTTCTTCAATTCGCCGGGAATGAGAATCACCAATTTAGATATTGCAGCATTTTTAGTTCAGCAGATTGAGGGTCATTCCTTTTCACAAAAAACACCCTTTATCTCAAATTAACAGCGGGATCGGTTGTGTTCCCTGTCCGCCTTTTCTATAATAAAAGGAACAGGCTTTCAGAAGGAGTACGAACAATGGATGCGAAATCTCTAGAAGAATTATTGCATATAGAAGGCGAACAAATGAAAATGAGTGAAAAACAGCGGCACATTTTGAGTGCGGCTATTGAAATGTTTGCCGAAAAAGGATTTGCCTCGACATCCACGAGTGAAATCGCCAAAAAAGCTGGCGTTGCGGAAGGGACAATTTTCAGGCACTATAAGACAAAAAAGGATTTGCTGCTGTCCATTGTCATGCCGACCGTCACGAAGGTATTTGCGAAAAACTTCAGCAAGGAAGTGTTTGAGCAGGATTATCCGTCATATGAAGTGTTCATTCGGGAAGTACTGAATAACCGGTTTGATTTTGTCAAAAAGCACTTCCCCGTTTTGAAGATTTTTATTCAAGAAGCCTTTTACCATGAAGAATTCAGAAACGTGTATAAGCAAGTCTTCAATGATCATGTATATGAAAAGTTCAAGCATGTTATCGAGCATTTTCAAAGCACAGGAGAGCTGAGGGATCTTCCGGCAGAAACAATCATTCGTACGACAATTTCTTCTATTATCGGCCTTATCGTCACCCGATTCTTGCTGATGGGAGAAAAAATGGATGAAGAGCTTGAGAAAGAGCGCACGATTCAATTTATTCTATATGGCGTCACACAAAAAAGATGAGCACCGGCTCATCTTTTTTGTGTGATCGCGATATACACAGAGGGCATTCTAAAAAACGATTTACGCTGTATTAGAACTTACAAAAAGGTCAGTTTTAGTTCTGACTTTCTACTCTTTTCAACCTGTCAGAAAACAAAAAACCTGCTGTAACTGAACAGCAGGTTTTAACATAGCCGCATATCTTGCATCAGTTCGTATTTAGTCCCCCGCCATTCAATCCTTCTTTGATATAGCCGTTAACTTGGCTATTAGAAAGCAAGCCAATATGGCCGATGCCATACAGCTGGATGTTTCTGGCTCCTTGTAATCGAGACAAGCTATTGATTACAATTTCATCATTCAGACTGTAGATCGATGTATAGAGGATCTTTTGATTAGAATCTGTCCCCGGCAGCGCAACAGATGACACTAAACCATTAGCCCCTCCGAGTGTGACCACATTTTGAATCTTATTGCCCCCGCCTAAATATTTTATAGCATACAGCGTATTGGCTCCTCCCATACTATGAGCCACAATATCTACTTTTTTGGCTCCCGTTTCTTTTAAAACGCGGTCAACATATGAAGCGAGCTGCGGGCCGTTATTTAGATTGTTCCCTGTTTTATCATAAAAATCAATTGCATACAGTTTGTTGCTTTGCCAGCCTTGAGAGATTAAGTAATTTTTAATAGCAAAAAAATTGTATGATGCACCGCTAATCCCATGAACAAGAACAACAGGGTTATGTGCTGTTTCCGCCTTTGCACACGAAGGCGGAGCTGCTAGAATAGACAAAATCATTGATAGACAAATAGTTGATGCAATAAGTAATCTTTTCATTTTCCGTTTCTCCTCAATCATGTATTTACCAGAATGATTATACAGTTAAATTTAAACTTGATAAATACAAACTTGTCAGAATCTTCAATTTCATTATTGTTTTGATGAAAGCAGCAGTTGTCTTCCATACACTCGAAAGAAACTTGAAAGGACTATAAGCGTAAGGAGACATGCGGTTGTGTTCCCAGTCTCCCTTTCCTATAATATAGGGAACAGCTTAAAGCTAGACAAGAGAATAGTTGGCATTGAAATTTGTTTTTACCGGTAAAAGAGAAAAGAACAATACGATTTTGCGGCGGCAGGGCATTTAAAAAGTTTCCTTTTTGCAAAAACAGCCATAGACACGGAGGACAGCATGAGAGTATTAAAATACGCCATATTAGGGCTTTTACGAAAAGGCGAATTGAGCGGATATGATATTACAAGTTATTTCAAAGCGGAGCTCGGCCAGTTTTGGAGCGCCAAGCACAGCCAGATTTATCCGGAGCTCAAAAAACTGACAGATGAAGGCTTTATCACATTCCGGACAACGATTCAGGGCACAAAACTTGAGAAAAAAATGTATACCTTGACTGACAGCGGAAAACAGGAGCTTCACGTGTGGCTGACCCGCCACCACCCTATTCCGGAAACAGTGAAGGATGAATTTATGCTGAAGGCTTATTTCATTTCTTCTCTGTCACGCCAGGAGGCAGCCGCCTTGTTTACAGACCAGCTGCTGAAGCGCAAGGAGAAGCTCGCTGATCTGCAAGGAAGTTATGAAAAGCTAATGGCCTCAGCGGAGCCGATGTCGTTTTCTTCACCGGATTTCGGCCACTATCTGGTACTGACAAAAGCGCTGGAACGGGAGAAGAATTACGTATCCTGGCTGGAGCATATTTTAGCCAGGATACAAGAGGATACCCAGGAGCGGCCTTAAGGCTGCTCCGCTACTCTTATGCAGGAGGACGTCAAATGAATGTGACATTGAATGAATTAATGGGCAAACAGATCCGAGTGGTGCCGATGGACAGGAGCCATATTCAAGGTTTATATGAAGCGGCAAATGATGAAAGAATTTGGACCCATTTGCCGAAAACGATTGAAACCGCACATGATATGGAGGACTTTGTTGAGGAAGCATTGCATCATAAAAAATCCGGAGCAGCATTTCCTTTTGTGATCTTTCATCGTGAAACCGGCAAAATCGTCGGCACGACTCGTTTTCTGTATATGTCGCCTGACAGCAGAAGCCTGGAGATCGGCTGGACGTGGTTTCATCCTTTGGTATGGGGCACAGCCGTCAATACTGAGTGCAAATATTTACTTTTACAGTATTGCTTTGAACAGATGAACACCATTCGGGTGCAGTTTAAAACAGATGAACGGAATATCAAATCCCAAAAGGCGATAGAACGATTGGGAGCAGTGAAAGAAGGAATATTACGAAACCAAATGATCAGAAAAGACGGAACATTTCGTCATTCCGTCTTTTACAGTATTATCGAAAGTGACTGGCCGTCCGTCAAACAACACTTGGAACAAAGACTGAACCTGACAGAACACACGATATAATGATAAAAGCATCTGCCCGGAGGCTGATGCTTTTACGTTCGGAGCGCTTTCAGCCCCGCTGTGAAGGTGACGGCGGCAAAAGCAAGCAAGATGCCGCAAATGCCGAGTATATCCGTGATGGTTGCCCCGTTAGCGATAATGTCTGTCAGTCCGCTCATCGCCCACTTTTGCGGGAGAAATTCAGCAACGGACTGCATCAATTTCGGTTCAATGTCTATCGGCCAATACATTCCGCTTACCATACACGTTGCAATGATGAACAAGTTGCCGAACGCAAGCTGCTGTTCTGGCGTTCTGACATTGGCCGCAATCATCAGCCCGATGCCCACGACTGCTAACAGAAAAAAGGATACTAACACGATCAGCGCAGCCGGATTGCCCCAGCTGATTCCGAACAGCCAATGGGATGCGAGAAGCAGCATTCCAAATTGGATCCAGCCAATCACAAAGAACGACAGCACATACCCCGCTCCGATTTCCGCGCGGCTGACAGACGCGGTGAGCAGTCTCGGCCAGACGCCATTTTTCCGCGCTTCTAATATCGTGCCCGCTGCCCCCATCATTGTCAGCATCACAAACAGAATGGAAAAGCCTGCAGCTCGTGAAGCTGTGTCACTTACGCCCTTGCCTTCTTTTTTATCATTAAGAGATTCCCGTTTTACAGCTGGGGCGCTATCTCCATGGTCTTTGGCGATTACCGTTTTATAAGCCGATTTCCAGCTCTCCCCCGCCGCCTCGGCCGCTGTTTTTGCCGCGGTTACCTGAATGTTGAGCTTTGCCAGCTTGCTTTCGGCATACTGTTTAGCGACTGGCGCTTCTGTCAGCTCTGGACCGTGGCTGAAGACCAGCTCCGGCTTCTCTCCTTTTTCCAGCTTCTCTTGGAAAGAGCGGGAAAGGGTGATGACTCCGGCAATTTTCTTTTGTTTCAGTTTTTCTGAAGCTTTGCTTTTAGTCATCGTTTGAAATGTATACATATCATCATGTTGCTTGAGTTCCCGGATATAATGCTGTGAAAGAAGCGTGTCATCCTGATCGACGATCGCAAGCCGCACCTTATCATCATTTCCGCCGAGCATACCGCCGAATACAAAGGTCAGCAGCAGCGGGGCAGCGAACATCATTAAATAGTTCTGCGGCTTCTTAAAAATGAGAGAAAGCTCAATGCCGCAAATGGCTATGATTTTTTTCACCGTGTTTTACCTCCTTATCTTGTGTGAAGCCTTCTGATGCCAACAGCCAGTGAACAAAGACCGATTGCCGCAAAAAGAAGGACCGGCGTTTGAAGTTCAGCCCAGCCTCCCCCTCCATTAAGGAGAGAAAGCCCTCGAGCGCCCATCGATTTGGCACCGCCTTTGAAACAGATTGCAGAAAATCCGGAAATTGGTAAAACGGAAGCATAGAACCGCCGAGAACAGCAAGCACCTGAATGCCAAAACCTCCTAAAACATCTGCTGACTTCATATCGCTGATGCACGAAGCAAGAAGCATTGAAATGCCGGATACAGCTGCTGCGTAGGAAAGCCCCAGCACGCAGACTAACAAGAGATTGTCTCCCCAGTCCACATCAAATACATTGATGGTCACAATAAGAAAAATGAAAAATTGTATAATGGCAAACAAATAGGTTCCGAGCCACTTCCCGAAGAGAATGGCGTATTTTTGCGCAGGCGTCATCAGCAGTCTGGCAAGGGTTTCTGTTTCCTTTTCCAGCAAAAATGATTTCGCGCCGACCGTCATATGAAACAGCATAAACATGCAAAGCATTGCCGCCGAATAGTATTGAAAACTGGTAACTTCTTTTGCGCCGACTGATTTCTCCGTAACAGCAAGCCTGGCACCCGCTTCTTTTTCAAGCGTCTTAGCAAGATTTTCTGCAATGAGGGCAGGATTGAGCTTTCCTTGTTTTACAGCTTCCGTCTTGGTGACATATTCCATCGAGGCGGATGCCGCTTCTCGTACTGCCTTGTATTGGTCTATAAAAGACACTGCAGCCGTTTCTATGATAGAGCTTTTTAATTCCTGATCAGTGCCAGCATAGACAGCGGCCGGTTTCTTGCCGGATCCCCAATGTGCCGGGACGGCAATTCCGACGTCAATTTTCTTTTCCGCCAGCAGCTTTTTCATTTCCTTTTTACTGCCGGCTTCTGTGACCTTGATCATCTTCATTTTTTCAAGTACATCTGTTTTAAACATCTTCGACGCGCCTGACTGATCAGACTGGACATAGCCGACTTTGATTTCATCAATCTCGCTGCCTCCGCCAAGGATTGATCCAAGAGCGGCCCCTAATATGGCTGTTAAGATCAGCGGCATTAGGATAAGCAGCATAAACCCTTTTTTGTCCGTGATTCTGATTTTGACATCTTTCCATGCAATCCATATTGCTTTTTTCATCGCCGCCCCTCCTAATCCCGCAATGTGCGGCCTGTCAGATTCAGAAACAGCCGTTCCAGATTTGGTTCCTGCACCTGAAGAGACAGGAGATTCGTTTGATGGGCAGCGGCTTCCGTGAGCAGGCCGGTGACTACTTTCTCATGGTGCGCCGCAGCAACCTCAATTTTGAGCTCAGATTCATTCACTGTTACATCATTCACATGGGCAAGCGAGCGGATAGCAGAAAGAAATCCTTCATCTGCCCCGCTGACAGTCATCTGGATGATCGTGTCTCCTCCAAGACGGCTGCACAAGTCGTTTTTTGTGCCGATCGCAATCATTTCTCCCTGATCAATAATGCCGATTCGGTCACATAAATACTCGACCTCTTCCATGTAATGACTCGTATAGATCACGGTCATGCCTGTTTCGTTGAGCTGTTTGACTGTTTCTAAAATATGATTTCTCGATTGGGGGTCTATGCCGACGGTCGGTTCATCCATGATAAGCAGCTCAGGCTTATGCATAAGGGCGGCGCCGATGTTGATTCTCCGTTTCATTCCGCCGGAGAATGTTTCGATTTTATCTTTAGCCCGCTCAGTAAGCCCTACATATTCAAGAACTTCTGCTGATCGTTTTTTGGCCTCTCCATGCGTGAGTCCATACATTTTTCCCCAGAATATGAGATTCTCTTGAGCCGTCAGTGTCGGGTACAGCGCGATTTCCTGCGGGACGATGCCGATTTTTTGCTTGGCATTGTTCGTGTCTTTACCGATAGCATACCCGCCGACTGTAATCTCCCCTCCGTCAAGCGGCACAAGTCCGGAAATCATAGAAATGGTTGTGGACTTCCCCGCTCCGTTCGGTCCGAGCAGTCCGAACGACTCACCCTTTCTCAAGGAAAAAGAGATTCCTTTGACAATTGTTTTTTTTCCGTATGCCTTTTTGATATTTTCTGCTTGAAGCACGCCGTTTCACTCCTTTTTTTATCCCATTGCCATTGTAGAGGAGATTGAGGCGTGAAACATGTGGCGCCGGATAGAACATCGGGCATAAAAAAAAGGCCTGTGACAGGCCTTTTCAGGGCAACGCATATGCCAAACGTCATCTATCAAAAGACAGATACGCCATGTCTGACGGAATAAATGGCGGCTTGGGTTCTGTCTCTGACCGACAG
Source organism: Bacillus sp. PK3-037 (assembly GCF_054161355.1). Lineage (NCBI taxonomy): Bacteria > Bacillati > Bacillota > Bacilli > Caryophanales > Bacillaceae > Bacillus > Bacillus sp. PK3-037. The sequence continues at coordinate 3,240,239 of NZ_CP096408.1, forward strand.
TTTGCTGATAATGTTTGACACGTGATTTTTCACTGTTCCTTCTGTAATGTACAGCTTTTCGGCAATTTCTTTATTGTTCAGTCCGTACCCGAGCTCAGTCAGCACTTCCATTTCACGCTCGGTCAGGTCGAGCAGTTCCTTCGGTTTTTCTTTCTCTTCCGTTCCTTTCAGCTGTTTTTCCCGTTTCCATTCATTCAGCATTTGGGCTGTGAGTTCCGGCGGGAGCACCATTCCTCCTGATTGAACAGTCATCACCGCTTTCACAATCGTATCGGCAGACATGTCCTTTAACAGGTACCCGCTTGCCCCTTCTTCAAGCGCTTCGGCAATCAGCTCTGAATCTTTAAAGGTCGTCAGCATCAGCACCTTTACGCCCGGCAGCGAGCTGGTGATCAATTTTGTTCCCTCCACCCCGGTGGACACCGGCATGCGGATGTCCATCAATACGATATCCGGTTCCAGCTCTTTCGCCTTTTCAAAGGCTTCCTGTCCGTTTCGCGCCGTGGCGATGACATCGAGCTCTTCCCGGAGCTGAAGCAGAGACGCCAGCCCTTCTCTGACGATATCCTGATCGTCGGTAATGATGATTTTAATCATGATAAACTCTCCTTTTGCTGTGTGGGCCCAAAGCTCCATTTTTTATTGGCCAAAGAAAATTCCGCCATCACGGTAAATCCTTGATCCCGCTCGCTTTCAAAACGGATCATCCCGCCATGTTCGGCCGCCCGCTTTTTCATATTCAAGAGACCAAATCCCAGCGCGGCCTCAGGATTTCCTTTTCCGTCATCTTTAATCAAAAGACTGACTGTTTCCGGTGAACACGTGAGCTGAATCGAGCAGGCAGTGGCGCCGCCGTGACGTTTTGCATTGGTCAGCGCCTCCTGCACCGTTCTGATCACAGTCGGATGCAGAGACAGCGGGACCAGCGCAGGATCGCCGCTGACCGTCAGTTCAGATGTGACGCCCGCATTTTTGTAAAAGTCTTCTGTCAGTTGTTTCAGCGATTCAATGAATGAGGGATCGTTCTCCGTTTGCAGGGTTCGGACTGATAAGCGGATATCGCCGAGTGCTTCACGGGCGAGCGTTTCACAGACGCCGACTGTCTCATCTGCTTTTCGGCTGTCTCTTTTTTGCCATTCACGCAGAAGCTGCAGCTGGACAAGAAGCGCCGTCATTTTGTGCCCTACAGTATCGTGGATGTCCCGTGCCATTCTGTTCCGCTCGTGAATGGCGGTGAGTTCTTCGACCTGCTTCGCATATAAATGCAACTCCTGGTGTGCTGCTGACAGCGCCCGATGCGAATCTGTCAGTTCCTGAAACTGCTGTTTTGCCGTTTCTTGTGCTTCAAGAAGTTTGCGGATTAATTTGCCGACGACTCCGCAGAACACCACAAATGTCATGCTGGTGATGTGATCCATGACATATTCATTGCCGGCTAGCAGATATGTACGTATGAGGACAATTGAAAACAAAATTGAGCAAAGACATAACAGAAACCATGCCATTTTTCTATTGAACCCGCGCAGAAAAAATGCGACAGCTACCGGGCATAGCATAATAATGAACAAACCATTGCCGGGAAACATGAATCCGAACGAAAAGCCGACCGTAAGATCAATCAGACAAAACCAGACGTCATACTTCTCTGTTTTCAGCAGAAAATGATTGGCTGCATACACGGCAGCTCCTAACGCGATAAATAGATATTCAAACCAGTTATCATCCTTTACAAGGGACAGATACATTGAACAGCTCACCATCAAGGTGAATATTCTTGTAAATAAAAGAGCTTTCACGCTCATCACTCCTATAAGCAATTCCTTTCTTATCATACCTGCCTCCTGTTATTTTTTACAGGTGTTTCTGGAAAATAAAAACCGCATATGAACTTTATGTCATATGCGGTGCTTTCACTTATTTATTCGAATAATGGATGTAAAATGAGCTCTATTTAAAGCGATTGTGCCCGATACAAGATGGTTTCAAACGCCCCCTAACAGGTTGGTTCTCCCATCATAACAAGGCGGACAGAAATAAAAAATCCCTCTGCCGTTTTTTACGGCAAAGGGATGACAGTTAAATCACAAATTTGATATGTGCTCCGGAGACAGGGTCTTTCACAAGAAAATGGTTTTCCGTTTCTTCAAGCGAATATCCAGCGTTTTTGACTCGGTCCGACACACGTTTGAGTTCCTCCTGATGAGGCAGGACAACGGTGTAATAGTCGAGCCCGCTCGCATTTGCCGGTTTAGGCGGCGCGTTTCTTCCCGCCCAAATATTTAAGCCGATATGATGATGGTAGCCACCGGCTGAAATGAAGAGAGCAGACATGCCCGCATAGTCTCCGACAATGTCAAAGCCCAGCACATCTGTGTAAAACGCTTTTGCTTCTTTCAGATCGCTGACATGCAGATGAATGTGCCCGATGACCGTACCGTTTGGAAGTGTTGTTTTCCGCTCTTCTCCGGTCTCTTCCAAAAGGCCTTCGATGTCGACAGCAGTTGTTGTCATGACGTAGTTTCCTTCACGACCCCGCTGCCAAATGCTGCGAGGACGGTCAGCGTACATTTCAATTCCGTTTCCGTCAGGATCAGAGAGATAGAGCGCCTCGCTGACAGCGTGGTCTCCCTGTCCGAGGGCAATCCCGTTTTCAATCAAGCGGGCGAGCGCGATACCAAGTTCCTTTCTGTTGGGAAGCAAAATCGCAAAGTGATACAGACCCGTTACCGTGCGTTCAGGCAAGACGACAGCGCTCGGATTTTCTTCCAGAATAAGCAGGGGGCGTTTTCCGTCAGCCGTTAATTCAGCTTGGCGGTCCGTCTGATTCAAGACTTGAAAGCCGATCACGTTGCAGTAGAACTGAAGGGAACGCTCCAGACTGCGGATTGTGAGTTTGACATAGCCGATGGTTGTATCCTCATGAATGCTGGTCATGCTGTATGCCTCTTTTCTTATGCTGATACGTTTTCGTTCTTTTTTGCTTTAAACACGAATGGGTCCAGTGCCAGGAATCTGCTTCCAGTAAGCGCCAGGTGAATGGATGTCAAAAGCAGAAGGTAATCAAATTCCGCATTGCCCATGAATGGCGCTTTCAGCTTCACTGTGATGATGGCGCCGATCAGCGTAAGAGCGAACAGTACACCGACAATACGTGTAGCCAATCCGAAGAAGACAAGCACTCCGCCAACGAGTTCAATCGCTGCGATGACATACGCCATAAAGCTTGGAAGGCCTACGCTGCCGAAAAATTGGATGGTGCCCTCCATTGCCTGAAACTTTGATAAACCGTGAACAAAAAAGATAATACCTGTGATGACTCTTAAAAGTAATGTGCCAATTTCAAATGATTTATTCATTTTTATCCTCCTTGATAAATGTTATCACTTACTTAATGTAAGCTAGTATATATACATAACTTGTTTACGTCAAGTAAATTTGTTACATTTTACGAAATTGAAATAAAAGTACTATAAATCTGTAACAAAAAAGACCTTTGTGCAGGACAAAGGTCTTTTTCTTTATTTCTGAAATTGGCTTTCGTATAAGTCACTGTAAAATCCTTTTTGGCGTACCAGCTCATCATGGCTGCCTTTTTCAATCATTTCGCCGTCTTTTAATACGACAATCTGATCCGCTCTTTGAATGGTATTCAGCCTGTGGGCAATAATGACGCTCGTTCTCCCCTCCATTAAACGGGCAAGCGCTTCTTGGATTTTCACTTCTGTTACGGTATCAATGTTGCTTGTCGCTTCATCCAAAATGAGCAGAACCGGATCGGCCAGCACGGCTCTTGCTATGGAGATCAATTGTTTCTGTCCTTGACTGATGCCCGAGCCGTTTTGCGTCAGCACTGTATCATATCCTTTTGGCATCCGCTCAATAAAGCTGTGGGCATTCGCTGTTTTTGCTGCGGCCTCGACTTCCTGATCGGAGGCATCGAGCCTGCCGTAGCGGATATTTTCTCTGATCGTGCCTTGGAACAAGAACGAATCCTGAAGCACAAACCCCATATTTTTTCTCAGGCTCGCCCTTGTCAGCTTTTTAATATCAATCCCGTCAATTAAAATGCTCCCCTCTTCGGGTTCATAAAAACGGGCAAGCAGATTGGTAACAGTGGTTTTTCCCGCTCCCGTCGGGCCGACAAAGGCGATTGACTGCCCGGCCGGCACTGTGAATTGGAGGTGTTTCAGTGTCTGATTGTTTTCCTCGTAGCCGAAGGAAACATTTCGGAATTCAATGCTGCCTGTTTGTATCGGCTGATGCAGGGCATTCTTTTCATCCTCTCGCTCCTCTTTTTCATCCAGTACGTCAAACACCCGTTCAGCGCCGGCAATAGCGGACAGCATCGTATTAAACTGATTGGCCAGATCATTTAATGGACGCGTGAACTGTCTTGAGTACTCGGCAAAGACAACGATGGTGCCGATGGATATCCAGCCTTTCAGCGCAAACAGTCCGCCGATTGCAGCAATGATCGTAAAGCTTAAATTGTTTAAAGAGTTCATCACTTTCGGGATAAAGCCGGAAATCGTCTGTGCCCAGAAGCCTGAAGTCTTGAGCGCGGCGTTTTTTTTCAGAAACTCAGCTGTAATCTGGTCTTCCCGTGAATACGCTTTGATGACCTTTGCCCCTGAAATGCTTTCTTCAATATATCCGTTCAGCTCGCCAAGATTTTTTTGCTGTTCTTTAAACAGTTTTCCCGTACGGTTTGTGATCCATTTCAGACTTACGGCCATTACCGGAATGATCGTCAGCGTGATCACCGTCAGCAGCGGACTCATATACAGCATGACGGCAATCGTTCCGACGAAGGTGATGACACTTGACAGAATTTGAATCACCGACGTATTTAAAGTGGAGCTGACATTTTCAATGTCATTGGTCACCCGGCTCATCAGCTCACCATGCCGCTGTTTATCAAAAAACGGGATCGGCAGCTCATGCAGATGGGTGAACAGCTCGCTTCGCATTCTAAAAACTATGCCTTGCGAAATCGTGATCATCCAATAGTTTTGAAACCATAGTGATAAAGATTGAATGAGATATATGCCAAGCAGAATGAGCAGAACGGGAATAAGCCCGCTGACCGTCTGGCCGACGATGAAATGGTCGATAGCCTTTCCGATCACAAAGGGGCCGAGGAGCCCGAATATCGCGCTGATTACGACCATCAGCATAACGAGTAGGAGCAGCCCTTTTCGTTCTGCCAGGTAAGACCAGATTCGTCTCAGGGTGCCTTTTGTATCCTTTGCTTTCGCTCTTTTTTTAGCGCTTTCTTTTTTATCAATTGGGATTTTGGGGTATTGGAAAGGCTTGCGGATGTCTTTCAGCACGACTCGCTCCCCTCCCTTCCGAATTGCGACTCGTAAATGCGTTTGTATAAATGTGAGTCAGAAAGCAGCTGGCTGTGTGTGCCTTTTTCTATCAGCTCTCCATCCTCGAGCAGCAAGATTTCATCAGCTTTCATGGCCGTTGTTATTTTTTGTGTAATGATTAAGGTGGTGCACTCATATGTGCTGATGGCCTCAAGCAGATTCGCTTCCGTTTGCAGGTCAAGCGCGCTTGTGCTGTCATCCAAAAGAAGAATAGATGGTTTTCTGATCAATGCCCTTGCAATAGAAATCCGCTGCTTTTGGCCGCCGGACAAATTGACGCCTCTTTGTCCCAGGACGGTATCATATCCCTTCGGAAGCTTCATGATTGTTTCATGGATTTGCGCGTGTTTGGCCGCTTCCATTATTTCATCAAGCGAAGCATTTTCTTTGCCCCAAGCAATATTTTCTTTGATAGTGCCTGAGAACAAGAGCACTTCCTGGGGCACAAATCCGATTTGCTTGCGAAGGCCCTCCGCCGGAAAGTCATCACTAGGCTTTTCATCTATGTAAATGCTGCCCGAATCCGGCTGATAAAGCCGCGGAATGAGCTGAAAAAGCGTCGATTTCCCTGATCCCGTCGCCCCGAGAATCGCGATCGTGTCTTTCGGCTTTGCGGAAAATGAGACATTGCGCAGCGCTTCTCTGTCCATATCCGGATATCGGAAGGACACATCCTGAAAGTCAATTCGGCCTGACAAGCGAGCTGAGAGTAATCCTTCCTCCTGCTCGTCACCTTCTGTTTCAAGCACTTCGCCGATTCTGTCGCCTGAGGCTTTTGCCCGGGTGAAAATCATAATCAAAAACGGGAACATAGAAAGCGCACCCGTAATCCGTGTCGCATAGTTAATAACCGCAACGACATCGCCGACCTGAGAACCTCCGCTTGTGATGCTGTGAGCTCCCGCCCATAAAATAAAAAGAATGCAGAGGTTCATCAGCAGCATCAGCACAGGCATCGTAAATTCTACAAGCTGAAACGCCGAGACCGTTTTTCGCATCAGCATCGTGTTTGCTTTGATAAATCTCTTGACCTCATGGCTTCCGCGCAGCAGCGCTTTAATCAGCTTGATCGCGGTTAAATTCTCCTGCATGATCGTATTCACCTGATCCAGCCGTTTCTGCACAGACCGGAACAGCGCCCCGCCCTTTTTCAGTACCCAAAGCAAAAACAAAATCAGGATCGGAATCGTCACAAGAAGAAAAAAGCCGAGCTTCACATTAACAGCCAGTGACAGCGCAATGCCGCCCACAATCATTAGCGGCGCACGCAGCATAAACCTCAGACTCATAAAAATCAGGTTTTGCACCTGTGTCACATCGTTTGTCAGCCTTGTCATATAGGATGAGGACGAAAACTGTCCAAATGTTGAATAAGAGAAGGACTGGATTTTTTGAAAAAGCCCTTTTCTCGTGTCATAGGAAAAGCTTTGGCTCACATGGGCAGCGTAAAAGGAATTCAGCATCCCCGCCGCAAATGATAAAATGGTAAGACCGATCATGACCGCACCCCATATCCAAACGTGCCGCATGTCTTGCTTCAAAATCCCATCGTCGATGATTTTTGCGATCAATAGAGGCTGTACCAGTTCAACCGCGAGTTCCGTCAGCATGAGAATCAGCGCAATTCCCACCAGAAGTGAGTATGGTTTTAAATATGATAAAGCCTTTGACATGTAAAAGCCTCCAAATCCCTTATACTCGATTGTCTCTTTTTTTACTTTACTATGATGGTCTTTTTGACGGCAAACGAAAACCCTCCCAAAAAGGAGGGTCTGCTTTATTGATCTAATAGTTTTTCCACACGCTCCCGCATCTGCGGCACACTCAATCCGATAATCACCTGAAACGCCTTCCCGTTTCTGACGACGCCGTGTGCGCCAAGCGCGCGGAAGACACTGTCGGGTTCGACCTTTTTTTCATCCTTGACGCTGACTCTGAGGCGGGTGGCGCAGTTTGTGACCTCGGTGATGTTGTCTTTTCCGCCTAACGCTTCGATGTACAATGCAGCGGTTTCATCTGCCGTTTCTGTAGCGGAGGCTGTTTCGTCCTTTTTGTTTTTTCTTTCTCTGTATTCTTGTTTCGAATACAGCTTTGTTTCCTGCTGATCGTCAATTTCCCTTCCCGGTGTGGCAATATTGAATTTGAGAATCAGAAATCGGAAGACGAAAAAATAAATTGCAGTAAATGAGAGACCAATCAGAATTTGATACACATACGTCATACCATGGCTGCCAAAGAGCGGAATCCAGTTCAGGGTAACCGCCTCAATTAACCCGCCCCCCATGTTTCCGACAACACCGGCCATATACATGACCGTCGACATTGTCGCGGCGAGTACGGCGTGAACCGCAAATAGGAAAGGAGAGATGAATAAGAAAGTAAACTCAATCGGCTCTGTGATGCCGGCGACGATCGCCGTGAGTGTGACAGGAATCAGCAGGCCGGCGACAAGTTTTTTCTTTTCCTTTTTGGCTGTTACATAAAACGCGAGCGCAATTCCCGGAATGCCGAAGATTTTCGAGTTGCCGTGGAGCGCGAATCCGCCTTGCGGGAAGAGCTCCTTCAGCGGTTTGGCGCTTTGTGAATATTCACCAAGGTGCTGCGCCCAATACGTGACGATCCCGCCTTCCGCCACAGCCGGGCCGTAGATGAACGGCGTATAAATAAAATGATGAAGACCGGTCGGAATCAAAATCCGTTCCAATAATGTGTAAATCCAAACGCCCACCGCCCCGGAAGCGACAAGAAAGCTTTGAAGCGACCCGATTCCCGTTTGGACCATCGGCCAGATAAAAGACACGGCCAGAGCGACCGGAATCATAATGAAGAAAGAAATCATGACGATATACGTGGAGCCTTGAAAGATGCCGAGAAAATCAGGCAGTTTTTTATCAAAATAGCGGTTATGCAAAAATACGACAATGGAAGAAATAAAGATCGCTCCAATAATGTTGGTATCAAGCGTTTTAATACCGGCAATCATCGTTAATCCGCTCGTTCCGCCGACCTCTTGATTCATATCGACGCCAAAGGCGCCTCCCCAGACTGTCAGGATCGAGCTGACAAAATAATTAAACGTTAAATAAACCGTAAGCGCTTCCAAGCAAGCGCGCGCCTGGGCTTTTTTCGCCAAAGCGACTGGAATGCCGATGGCGAATAAAAGCGGCATTTGATTAAACACCGTCCAGCCGCCTTGCTCAATGATATACCAGCACTGATACCAAAACCCGTCAGGATCAGCGAGCGGCCCCATCAGGGTTTCGTTTTTGAAAAGCGTGCTGACACCCACGATAATGCCGGCGAACGCAAATAATAATACAGGCACAAACATCGCGCTTCCAAAGCGCTGGACTTTTTGCATCATACCAAAACCCCCTGCTACTCAATGTCGTTTTTTTCAGCTTCTTTGTAATCAACATATGCGCGGAACAATGCTTCGCCAACGAGAAAAAACGGCGCAAAAGCGACAATTTCTTTTTTATCACTCAATGTCACGGGCTTGCTTGTCGCATAAAGATTATGCGGCGTGAGCTGGGCGAGGACATTGTTTTTCAAATTCGTAATGGAAATAAAGGGAACTCCCTTTGCCGAAAGCATCCTTGCCTGCGGAATCAGCTCAGGCGTTTCTCCGGACAGCGAAATGATGATAAACAGGTCATTCACCTTAAAATCATCCTGCATCTGGTCAAATTCATTTCTGCCCTCAATTAAAATCAGATACTTATTGAGAGGGATAAACATTCTTTGCAAATCATGGGCGCATATCTTTTGCGCCGTTCCGGACCCGTATACGAAAATGCGGTCCGCTTCATCAATCAGCTGGCACATGTCCGTCATGTCCTTTGTTCTAATATATTTCAAATTTGCTTCAATATCATCCAGCAGCTTTTGAAAACTCATACTCTCGCCTTCTTCCGGCTGATCTTCCCACTTCAAAAAAACGCGAAATTCACTGTAGCCGCTGAAACCAAGCTTTTGGGCAAGGCGCAAAATCGAGGAACGCGATACGCTGCACGCTTTCGCAAGGGCATCGATTCCAAGACGATAGCACGTGCTCTTGTGATTCAATATATATTTCAAAATATGAAAATCATTGTCATTTAATTTACTGTAATGCTGATTAATCAGTTCTTCAAGCTGCATATCATATCCCCCCATTTTCTTTCTATTATATACAATATAGATTTCGAAAATGGGGGATTTTTCAGTTATGAGATACGGCTCGGGCTTTGATCAAGCTCAGGCCAGAAATCTTTGTTGGCCTCCAATAAATCTTCGAGAATAAGCCTTGCCACACGGGCGTTCGGCACTGTTTTTGAGAGAATGAGCGCCTGCCATAGCTTTTGGAAGGATTTTTCCGTCCACGCCTCAACTGTCAATTTCTCAACTGATACCTGCTGTTCCATCAGTCCTTTTTGGAATTGCGGAATGTTTCCGACTGTGATCGGTTCAGGCCCGTTTGAACCGACGATACACGGCACCTCTACCATTGCTGTCGGGTCAAAGTTTGCGATTGCCCCGTTATTTTCAACAATTAAAAGCATTCTTTCACCTGTATTGTAGGCAATGGCGCGGGCAAGATCAACGATATATGATGCGTGATCATCGATTTTGATGTCGCTGTTTTTCGAGGACTGCTCGCGCGTGATCATATCACATTGGCTGAAAATAAAGGCTTCGCGTCCTTCCATGACTTCGTTTGCCCGCGTATGGTTCGGATTTGATTTTTTCACCATGTCATCCGGGAACAGATAATATTGTAAATACGTATTCGGCAATGTGTCCGGATCGGCGGCCTGCACGTCACGCGCTTTTGCGAACGTGTCATTCCAGCTCGCCTCCACCGCCTCGGACTCTGCGTTCGGAATATATCCGTACTGAGACACATGTTCCTTCAGCTTCGGCATTAAATCATTGCCCTCTTGATCCTGAATGGATGTCCACCAGCCGAAATGATTTAATCCATAATACCGGACCTTCATTTCTTTTCTTGAGGACAGGCCGAGAATTTGCGCCATACGGTCTTCGATACCGACCGGCATATCACAGATGTTGAGGATTTTTGAGTTCGGTCTGAGGCGTCTCGTTGCTTCAGCCACAATCGCCGCCGGGTTGGAGTAATTCAGCATCCACGCATCTGGCGAGTATGTTTCCATGTAATCTAATATTTCAAGCACGCCGCCAATTGAACGCATACCGTATGCGATACCGCCCGGTCCGCACGTCTCCTGGCCCACAACTCCGTACTTCAGCGGAATTTGCTCATCAAGCGCACGCATCGCGTATTTCCCTACCCTGATGTGTGCCATGACAAAATCAACGTCTGTAAATGCTTCTTCCGGGTCAGTCGTTGCTGTAAATTCAATTTCGGGTGCTTTTTCCCTGATAAAAACGTCACAGGCCCCCGCGATCCGCTCCTGTCTTTCCTTATCATTGTCATACAGCTTCAGCTTTCTGATCGGAAACTCATCCAAATGGTCCAAGAGCATCAGAACAATCCCGGGAGTAAATGTGCTCCCTCCGCCCGCTATTACGATTGAGAATGATTTTTTCTTCATATGACGACCTCCTTGATAACGTTTACATTTTATTTATATCATGTTCCAGCTTGTCTTGTAATGCTTTTGGCACACTTAGGTCATTTGATCAGTTTTAGTTTTTTTTCCCATCGAGCGGGAAATTTCTCACTTATCTATCAGTTCAACAAATTTGATTTTTTTACCTTTTTGTAATCTCAAAGTCTCACCATCTGTGAAATTTGAGTGAATATACGCCCTTCCAATTCTTATGAAAAGGTTCTTTTGTACGATTCGGATACATGCCGAATTATTTATAATCATTTATATAAAACATCCATTTGTGCGTTAATTTAGGAAAGGCAGGGGACAAAAGTTGGACTCACATAAAGTCATCGAGCTTGCAAATCAGTACAGTGCAGCCGCAGAAGAGGTCAGAAGCTCAAAAATGCTCCTTGACTCCCGGTTATCTGCATTGGGCGATGCTTGGCAGGGAAAAGCAAGAAACACGTTCGACCAGGATTTCGAGGAAACAAAAGCCGCCTACGATCAGTTCGAACAGGAGCTGCTTGAAACAAGCCAGGAACTTAAGGCAGCAGCCGTAAAAATAGAAGAACGAAAAGCTGAGATTGCCAGAATGGAAGAATTAGAAAGAAAAGCAAGAGAGGAAAGACATAAACTCAAGAGGTGAATAGCGTGTCAGGAAACATTGCAGTTGATCCGGATAAGCTTGAACAGCTGGCAAATGATGTGGTCACAGAATTAACTGATATGGAAAACAAATATAAAGATTTGCATGCGGAGCTGGGACAGCTGATTTTACAATGCGATCCGCGCTACAGCAGCTGTTTTTCGGGGGTTGGGGATGCTTGGAGCTCAGGAAAAGCACTCGTCAGCAAGCTGAGTGACAATGAGATATTCATCAGAAAAACGGGCGATAAATTTGTTGAGCAAGACAATATTTTACGAAAGCTTTATAACGCTTACGACAAATACGGAACGATGACAAGCTTAACCGCCCTGATGCTGACACAGGGAAAATATTACGGATTAGGGCTTACGAAATTTGTGAAACAGCCAAGCGGCTTGCATACCGCCCAGCACTCAAAACTTCTATTGGATATTTCCAGAGCTGTTGACAGCTCGCGTTATCAAAAAGCGGCCAGAGTGCTTTTGAATCCTAAATATTTGTTTAAAAAGACTAACCGGCCATTTTCGGATTTGGTACATAAAAAATTTACAAAATACTTTCCTCAGGATACGGTGGATTTTTCAAACAGCGTCAGGAGCTACACAAAAGGATTTCTTAATGAGGCCGGCGTACGCTCAACTTTGAAGGATGTCGGAAAAACAGGATTGAAATTCGCGAAAGGAAATGCCATTACCGCCACACTGATTACCGGTGCGACCGAAACGTTCGGAGCGGGCTTGAAAATAGCTGAAAATTACGCGAAATACCAGGACAAACCGGAAGTTCTCAAGCGTGAAAACGCCAAGGCCGTCGGGAATGCTGTGAATAATACGATTTTTGTTGCCGGCGGTGCCACAGCTGGTGCTGTCATCGGCGGTGCAATCGGAAGCTTCGCAGGACCTGTGGGTACTGTCCTTCTTGGGGCAGCAGGTTCATACATTGGCGGAGTCGCCGGAGAACAAATCGCCAAATATACAGCCGGTTTTGCCGAAAAAGCAGCCTTAAAGCTAAAAGAACCGATCCATGCTGTCGTTGATACAGCCAAAAAAGGGCTGGAATCAGCCGGCAAAGTCGTCAAATCAGTGAATGACGGCATAGATGCGGCAAATAAAACGATACATAAAGGAATAGACAGCGCGAAAAAAGGAATGGAAAAAGCAAAGAAAACAGCGGATTCGCTTATACACGGCGCAACCCATTTCCTCAAAGGGAAACTTTCATTTGGATAGGAGAATAAACAATGAAGCAGTTTACGATCAGCATAGAAGAACTCTTATTTTGTTTTTACAGCGAAGGGTTTTTTGAACAGGGAATGGCCTTGAAGCAGGCCTATTTTCCGGAAATAGAAGATGAACAGCTCGGCGCTTTGTTCGAAGCAGCTTGCCGCTCACTCTTAGCTAAGGATGCAGCGGAATATCGGAACCATCAATATCGGTTAAAGGACGAGTACTGTCCGTTTATCCATGTATTAAACGACGCTGACTATACAGTGAAGCTTTCTAAATTTAACGGGCAAGGCGCCGAACAGAATGTGTCCTGCCATGTATCAAAATTCGGCACCTACTCTCACGAACTCCTTTTTGATGAACAAGTCCATCGCATGACAAAAATGGAATCAAGTGAAGGGTTACTTGCTAAGACAGATGAGTTTTTACATATAATAGATACAGAGGATAAAAGAGAATCGATTGTGACATTGACATCAAATGAATTTGAAAAGCTCTTGGAGGGCGCTTCAGACAACCCTTCATATCTAAAAGAGTTCCTTGAAAAACATGACCACCAAGAGGACGTTACCCGATTTGTAAATGATCTGGCTTTGCGGAAAGGGAAAATGGATACACTGATGCGTCTGGCATATGGCAAAGATAACACTCCTGAAGTGGCTGACATGGCATTTGTCCTGCCGGGGGCCCACCATACTTGGCTTGTCACAGGCATCACCCAGAATGAATTTTCTATCCTCCCTGCTCATAAGGATGTTGTAAATCAAATCATTTCAAAATGATAAGAATTGAATGAACAAAAGGAGAAAAGCATTGAAAAACCAAGAAATCATTGAAGTCAAAAGCAAAATGTTCCTGAGAATATGGGCTTTTGTCGGATCTGCCGGTATGGGATTAGCATGTTTGTGGCTCTTTTATATGGGTATTACGTTTCAAACGAAATATTACCTATTAGCCATTCCTGCTGGCTTTCTGTTCACCTTGTTTTGTTTATATTTATTTATCATCTTCTTTCCGGCTTTCACCCCGCGGGGAAATACCATTTTCCGTATCAAGACAGGAAAAGATGGAGAAGTGTTCACTGACAAAGTGTCTGTTACGTTTACTGATATCAAGAAAATTGAGATGAGCCGCTATAAATTTAGTCTAAAAGGAATTTTCCAGGAAGATATATTAATCCAAACCGTTGATCAGAAGACCATTCGCATTCCCACTTGGAACATCATTCCGAATCCGTTGTTTTTCGAAGCGGTTGAACGCTATATCCTTCCCCATCTGAATGAAGAGGCGAAAAGCAATTGGATCGGCCAGTTTACAGACATCCAACGCAGTGCGTATTTGAAGGAATTTGAGAATCATCCGAAGCTTTAGGGGCAGCACCATGATTGAAGTAAAAAGCATGATGTTTCTAAGGGCTTGGCTGTTTCTCGCCACAGGGGGCGCTTTTATTGCTGGAGTGTGGCTGGTGTTTGAAGCTCTCACATTTGAATCTAAGTATGCCCTGCTTTATTTGGGCGGAGGATTAATGGCGATCGTTTATGGATTAATCACATTTTTTATGGCTTTTCCGGCGTTCACAAGCCGGGGAAATGTCATTTTCAGCGTAAAGACTGGGCCTGATGGCGAGATCTTCTCGAGAAAGCGCAGCGTGCTGTTTTCTGAGGTAAAACGGATTTATATGGGACGGTATCATTACAGTTTGAAAGGGATCTTTTTTGAGGATATGATCATCGAGAAAACAGACGGCAAGGTTGTTCGCATCCCTACCTGGAATATTATCGCGTATCCTTCGTTTTTCGAAGCGGTTGAACGCTATATCCTTCCCCATCTGAATGAAGAGGCGAAAAGCAATTGGATTGGGCAGTTTACGGAGGGTCAGCGAAACACGTATTTGAAGGTGATGGAGAATCAGCCAAAGCTTTAACAGCACTCCTCCTTTATAATGAAAGTGAAAAGCAAGTTGAGGGGTGCGCGTGATGCTGATGACCATTCTATTATTTCTCGCGGCGGGGCTTGCCGAAATTGGCGGCGGGTATTTGGTTTGGATGTGGCTGAGAGAAGCAAAGCCAGCCGGCTATGGGATCGCCGGAGCGCTGATCCTGATTGTCTACGGCATTCTTCCGACGTTTCAGTCCTTCCCTTCCTTCGGCCGTGTATACGCCGCTTATGGCGGGGTATTCTTCGTGCTTGCGGTTCTATGGGGATGGCTTGTCGACCGAAAAACACCTGATCTCTATGACTGGATCGGCGCATTCATTTGTCTGATCGGCGTCTGTGTGATTTTATTTGCCCCGCGCGGATAACAAAATGGCCTGCTTATAAAGCGGGCCATTTTTGCTTAATCCTCTTTTAAGTTGGTCAGCTGTACTTCATGCTCCTGCTCAGGTTCGTCCAGCGGATAGATTCTCGCTGTTCCGTTTTCTTCATTCACGTGCTGAATGTAAATAGGAACGCCGTTATATGTTACTTTCTTCATGTCGGGAGATTCTACAATTTCTTTCGCCCTTTGACTATTCATTCTAACACCCTCCTTCATACATAACGTTTCCATTTATTGAAAGAAATATGCTTTATGATTCAGCGGACAAGTTGAATTTTTTCAGCCGTTTGTAGAAAGTGCTCCGGGGGATCCCACTGATTTTGGCGGCTTGAGAGACGTTTCCTTTTGCGGATTCAAGCGCTTTGATGATGATATCTTTTTGGATTTGCTCACGAAGGGTCAGCGCGCCGGCAGCAGCCGGCTTTTTTTCCGTCGGGATGATCGGCAGTCCTGCTGCTTCCAGTAAATCGGTAAGCGGCTCATCCCTCAGCCTTCCGTCCGGAAACCTAATGGAAAGGCGTTCAAAGACATTAAACAGCTCGCGAATATTCCCCGGCCACTTCCATTGCTTCAGTACGTCCAAAAAGGCAGGGGGAAGTTCGCCAGGCCAATGATTTTTCTGTTTGTAGTACTGAAAGAGGTCCGGAATATCCTCGGGGCGTTCGCGTAAAGGAGGAAGCTCAATCGGATAGACATGAAGGCGGTAAAACAAGTCCTCTCTGATTTTCCCGCTTTCGGCAAGCTCGCGCAAATCACAATGTGTGGCGGCAATGACTCTGATATTAACCGGAATTTCTTTCGTTCCGCCGACCGGCGTAATCTTGCGTTCCTGAAGCACCCGCAGAAGTGCAACCTGCATCGAGTGGGAAATTTCTCCGATCTCATCTAAAAATAAGGTGCCTTGATTCGCCTTTTGAAAGGCGCCTTTGTAGCCGTTTCGTTTCGCTCCCGTAAAAGCGCCCTCCGCATAGCCGAACAGCTCGCTTTCAATCAAATCAGACGGGATCGCTCCGCAATTGACAGCAACAAACGGGCCGTGCCGCCGCTCGCTGTTCTCATGAAGTGCGCGGGCCGCGACTTCCTTCCCCGTACCAGTTTCGCCCGACAGACAGACCGTTGCATCCGCCGCTGCCGCTCGTTCAAGGCTCTTCAGCATCGCTTGCGATCGGACGCTTTGCCCGATAACTCCGTTGAATCGAAACGCCGTCTTTTTCTTTTGTTCCGAGAGATAAAAACAAGTGCCGCTATCCCCCATGGTGACGGCTTTCTCGATTGAAAAGCCCCGTTCCTTCAATTCATACAGGTGCCTGCCCTGCCAATCCGGCATTGAGGTTCGAATCGCTTCACTCGCGCTGATGATATGCTGTTTGGTATTGCAGAGCACCATCGGCACACGTGATGCGGCTCTATCCGCAAAACGGCTGATCAGCTCCAGCTCTTTCTCACGGCTTTTAGCTGCGAGTTCCCGTTCAGCGGCATAGGCAATCGCCGTGGCAATCCCGAGCATATGAGGATGCGCGCCTGCCGCCGGGCATGATATGTCAATTACACCCGCAAGGCTGCCATCCTCATGGTGAATCGGAGCGGCTGAACAGTTCCAAAGATGGGAAGCGATAGAGTAATGCTCTGATCCTTGTATTGCAACCGGCTCGCTGATGTGGAGCGCCGTGCCAATCGCATTTGTTCCGACAGCCGTTTCCGTCCAGCATGCCCCTTCGACGAAATTGATGCGTTTAGCTTCATAGAGCGCGCGGGGATGGCCGTCTAATGCCAGGACAACACCATCTGAATCAATTAACAGCGCCATCATTTCCATTTCTTTTATGGCAGGCAGCAGTTTGTCGAGATAAGGCTGTGCGGTCGTCAAGAAGAATGAATGCTTGTTTGACTGCTGAACCAGCTCCGTTTGCTGTAAAACCTTCGGACCTTTTTCTAAATAAGGATTGACCTCAGCTTTTTTGCAGCGATGCCATGACTCGGCGATCCGTTTTCTTATTCGGGCTTCATCAAGCACACCGTCTTTCACAAAACGTTTCCAGGTTTGCAAATCGTTTGGGACCGAATTCATTTCCTTGATCGCTCCTCCCTTACACGCCGTTTTCATCTATTGTAGGGGAAAAATAAAGCGCTTTCAACAATAAAAAAAGCCGGCGCACTCGCCAGCTTTTCTTGTTATGCATGCACCGCAAGCCCAATCGTGCTTAACAATGCTTCGTGCAGTGTTTCCGACAGTGTCGGATGGGCGGCGATAAAATGCTCCGCCATATCTGCCGTCATTTCTCCGTTCATGATGGCAGCCGCCTGGCCGATAAGCTCGGTCACATCCGGTCCGATCATTGAGACTCCGACGATTTCGCCGAATTCCGGTTCCGCCACGATCTTGACCTTTCCTTCCGCTTGGTGTTTGATGAGCGCCTTCCCGTTTGCGGCAAAAGGAAATTCACCAATCTGTACATCTCCGTAAACGTGTCTTGCCTGTTTTTCCGTCAATCCGATACACGCGATTTCCGGTGATGTATAGATGCAGCGGGGCACATGTTTCTCATTGATTTTGACATCCCTTCCGGAAGCATGAGAAGCAGCGACGATGCCCTCGTGGAAAGCCGCATGCGCCAGCTGAATGCCTCCGATTGCGTCTCCGCACGCATAAACATGAGGCACGTTCGTCTGCATGTGCCCGTTTACCGGAATGCCTTTTGGAGAAAAATCAACTCCGGCCTGCTCCAGCTGTAATCCGTCAAGACGGGGTTTTCTGCCGATCGCCACCAGCACATAATCGGCCTTCGTCTTAAACTCACGCTGTCCGCTTTTCCATATCGCCGTTTTGGCTGCTTGATCAACACGCTCTAATCGGGAGGAGGTGTGAACTTCAACTCCGTCTTCCTCAAGCTTTTCCTGAAAGAGACGGGCGATATCCTCGTCCTCTGCCGGGATCAGCTGGCCGGCCGTTTCAATGATCGTCACCTTCGATCCAAGTCTGGCGAACAATCCGGCATACTCGCAGCCGATCACACCGCCGCCGACAATCACAAGCGAACCGGGAATTTCAGAAAGGCCGAGTGCATCTTTGCTGTCGATCACCCATTTGCCGTCGAACGGGGCAAAGGGCAGCTGGATCGGCTCTGATCCGGAAGCAATCAATATTTGTTCAGCCTCTCTGATTTCTTTTCCGCTCTCCCCTTCGATTAAGAGCTTCTTGTCAGAAAGAAAGGAGGCCTCTCCCTTCACGACTTGTATTTGATTTTTTTTCATTAAGTACTGTATGCCTTGGACAAGCTGGCTGACAACCTGCTGTTTTCGGCTCTGCATTTTGTCCCAATCAACCGATATTGCACCGGGCGGGAGTTCAATTCCGAAGCGCCCGGCATGTTTGATTTTATCGAGCACATTTGCGCTTTCTAACAAAGACTTCGTCGGAATGCAGCCTTCATTCAGACAGGTTCCTCCAAGTGAGCCTTTGTCAATGAGCAGCACCTTTTTTCCCTGCTGTGCCGCTGAGACTGCTGCCGCATAGCCCGCTGGTCCCCCTCCGATAATGGCTAATGTCATGTTCTCACCTGCTTTTCTATAAAATTAACGCTGCCGGTTCCTCCAAATATGTTTTGATCGTCTTCAGAAATTTTGCTGCCGGAGCGCCGTCACAGGTTCTGTGATCAAACGTCAGGCTGAGCGGCAGTATCGTACCTCTGACAATCTCCTCCCCTTGAAAAACCGGCGTGTCATAGCTTGCTCCGATGCCGAGAATGCCTGTTTCCGGCGGATTTAATATCGGGGTGAAATGCTCGACTCCAAAAGCGCCAAGATTTGTAATGGAGAAAGTGGAGCCTTGCAGTTCTTCGCTCCCCGCCCGTCCCTCGCGTGCTTTTTTGGCGTTTTCTGAAATGGTTTTGGCCAGCTCAATCAGCGGCAGTTTTTCAGCATGACGAATGACAGGGACAACCAACCCTTTTTCAAGAGCAACAGCCATTCCGAGATGAACATGAGGATGTGTGATAATGCGCTCATTTTTGTAGAAGCTGTTCAGCATAGGGTGTGATTGGAGAGCGAGCACCGCAGCTCTTGAGACAAAATGAGTGATCGTCAATTTCGTGCCGTGCCGTTCCTCCGCTGTCGGCGAAAGCTGTTTTTGAAGAGCTCCCAGCTTAGTGATATCAGCCTTCATTGTAATCGTCAGCTGGGCGCTGTTTGCCAAGCTTTCCTGCATTCTGGACGCGATCACTTTTCTCATGCCAGTAACTGGCATTTCCTGCGCCTTTTGTTCGGAAACTGGCTCAGCCTGTTCCCTTTTTTGTTCAGAAAGCGCCTTTGTGACATCATCCTTTACGATTCGTCCGCCCGGTCCCGTGCCTTTCAGATTTTTCAGGTCTAACCCTGCTTTTTCCGCTATTTTTCTGGCGACTGGAGAAATTTTCAGTCTGTCTTTTTTAGTGTTTGCGGGTTTGTTCTCCTGTTTAGGAGGCGGGGGATTGGCTTGCCTGCTAGCTTCAGCGGCTGGCTCTTTCGCCTCTTCCTGTACCGATTCATTAGCGTCCCCGATGTAGCAAATGGCCGTACCGGGCGGAACCTCTTCCCCTTCTTTCACCTTAATATCAATCAGCGTGCCCTTTTCAGGCGCTTCGATGTCCATTTCAATTTTCTCCGATTGAATGCTGGCAATGCTTTCTCCCTTTTCAACCGGGTCGCCTACTTTTTTATTCCATATCGATACTTCCCCTTGCTTCATCGCCATTCCCAACTTTGGCATCACTACTTTGACCGCCATATGTGTCCCCCCTTTAATTCACTGCCGGCTCGCCAAGCAATTCAAGCGTAACGCTGACGATTTTATCTGGTGTCGGCAAATATTGGTCTTCAAGCACTGGCGAAAACGGCACAGGTGTGTGCGGCGCTGTAATCCGCTTAATCGGCGCATCCAGCAGATCAAAGCCTTTGTCGGCCACAATCGCGGCTATATCTGTGGCTATGCTGCATCGCGGATTGGCTTCGTCAATGATGATCAGCCGGTTTGTTTTTTCTAACGATGTGAAAATCGCATCCTCATCCAGAGGAGACAGACTGCGCGGGTCAAGCACCTCGGCTTCAATGCCTTTTTCTGATAATTGTGCTGCCGCTTCGAGTGCGGTATTGACCTGCTTGCCGATCGCAAACAGCGTAATGTCGCCGCCCTTGCGTTTGATATCCGCTTTTCCGAGCGGGATTGTATAATACTCTTCCGGCACTTCCCCTTTCATGTTGTAGGACGTTTTGTCTTCAAAAAAGAACACCGGATCGTTGTCTTCGATCGCCGCAAGCAGCAGACCTTTGGCATCATACGGATTCGACGGAACAACCGTCTTCAGCCCCGGAATGCTTGTGAAAAGGCCGTACAGCGTTTGGGAGTGCTGTGCCGCAGCCCGGAAACCCGCTCCGTATGTGGTGCGGACGGTAATCGGCACTTGCGCTTTTCCGCCGAACATATAGCGGAATTTTGCCCCTTGGTTGATGACCTGGTCAAAGCACGTGCCGATAAAGTCGTTAAACATCAGCTCCGCAATCGGTCTCAGCCCGGTTGATGCCGCAGCCATAGCCGCACCCATGTAGCCCGCTTCAGAAATCGGTGTGTCCAGCACTCTTGTGCGCCCGAATTCCTGTACGAGCCCTTTTGTGACCCCTAATACGCCGCCCCATGCTTCGTCATCCTGCAAATGATCGACCGCCGCTCCTCCGGCTACATCCTCGCCGATCAACAGCACATTTTCGTCTCTTCTCATCGCAAGCTTCATCGCTTCATTGATCGCGTCTGACATGCTTATGACTCTTGCCATCTTACATTCCTCCTTTTTCATATGAGACATATACATCTGCCAGCAACTCTGATTCTTTCGGATATGGGCTGTCTTGGCTGAAGGAGACTGCTTTTTCAATTGCTTCATTCACGCTTTGTTCAATGTCTGCCAGTTTTTTTTCATCCGTCTCTTTTAACAGATAGTTTTTAAAGCCTTGAATGGCGTCCTTTTCTTCAAGGTGCTCAACTCTTTCATCCTTCGTTTTATAGGTCTGGGCATCCCCTTCGAAATGGCCGTAGTTTCGGTAGGTCATGCATTCAATTAAAGACGGGCCTCCGCCGTTTCTTGCTCTTTCTATCGCTTCCTCGGCTGCCTGGTAAACTGCTAAAATATCTTTCCCATCAACTGTAACCCCCGGCATGTTATAAGCAGCCGCCCGGTCGGCGATTGAATCACAGGCTGACGCGTACTCAAATGGGGTAGCTTCACCATAGCCGTTGTTTTCAGCAACAAACACGACAGGAAGGTTCCATACAGCCGCTAGATTCAGTCCTTCGTGGAAGGTGCCTTGGTTATTTGCCCCGTCCCCAAAAAAGCAAACGCTTACATTTTTGGTCTGTTTATATTTAGCCGTGAGCGCTGACCCGCATGCGAGCGTAAATCCGCCCCCGACGATTCCATTTGCCCCTAACATACCTTTATTGAGATCGGCAATGTGCATTGAACCGCCCTTGCCTTTACAAAGCCCGGTCGCTTTCCCGAAAATTTCCGCCATCATGCCATCCAGATCACAGCCCTTGGCGATACAATGCCCATGCCCTCTATGTGTGCTTGTAATGCTGTCGCCATCATCTAAGTGAGCGCACACGCCTACAGCTACCGCTTCTTCACCGGCATACAAGTGGACGAATCCGGGAAGCACTCCCTCTGCGAACAGTTCATGCACTTTGTCCTCAAAGCCCCTGATTTCCAGCATCTTTTGGTACATCCACAGCGCTTTTTCCTCAGTTAATGACAAGCCTTCTCGTTTTAACAGTTCCATTGTGTGTGCCTCCTTCTATTTAGGGTTCACCTTAATGAATGCAAGAAGTGTGCCAGCTATTGGATGCCCGTAAAATCAGTCTTTTATGTTGATACCATGAGACAGTTTGAGACAGGTGTCTCATTTTGTCTCGATCTGATCCGTTTGTCTCGTTTTATGGCATGCAAAAAAGACCGGGCATCACCCGATCTTTGACAAAGATCGACGTATTTATTTCCTCGGAAATCTTTTAACTGCCTAATTCCTCTGCATTGTTTGGCTGAATAGCTGTTTCCGGAAGAAAATCAATTGAATATTTGACATAACCGAAACCGCCGTCCCCGTCCTTCTGCATACAGTCTATCGTGCCGTTTGAGTATGTATATTCCTTTTCATTAAGTGTTTTTCTTACTGTTTCCGCCATCTTTGCAGCCTCTGTTTTTGATAACCCGCTGGCATCTAACTGAATCACCATACTCATAGGCGCTTTTTTTGCCAGCTGTTTGTTCCATTTTGTATCTAATGTGAACTGGCCGTTTTCAAGAATCAAAGCAGCGTCAGCTTTTATGATTTGCGGCACCTCTTTTGTCAGATCTGCTTCGATTTCTTTCGATGCTTCTTCATTTAAGTGTTTTGCTACTGATTCGGTATACGCTTCTTCAATTCCATCACAAGTGACTTTCGGATGGAGAAATCCCTTCGTACACATCGGATAGTGATGAGATTGGGTGTTTGCTTGAAAGACATATTCCGAGGTTTTAACGTTATATACCCCATTCGTGATCTTGATTTCTTTTTGAGGATAGGTTTCTTTCACATAAGAGACAAGCTTTTGCTCTGCGGTATTTTTCGTAAATGGATCACCGAAACATACATGATAGATGAATAGTCCGCATCCGAATAATGCAATGGCAAGCAAGCCAACCACAAGTTTTTTCATGTTCACACCCTTTTCTTCATCTGTACGTTCTGCAGTTCATGCTTTTCTTCAACAGCCCGATTCAGCGCTTGAAGCATGTAACCAATGCCTTTGTACGATGACAGAGGCCAGCTGATATTCTGATGTTCGTCAATGACGGTGTTTAGGACGTATCGGTGTTTTTTCCCGCCAAGCATAACAAGCTGTTCGATGTCGGAAAAGCCTTTTTCGTGAAATTGACGGCGCAGCTCGTCCGCTGCCATAATCTCCGGATGAGCGGTTCCAAAAGTGACATCGTAATTTTCGGGTACGATATCATCTGGGCGAAGGAATCCGTGCTTAGCCGACAAAATCACCCACTCATCGAAAAATGATGTCGCATATCGCTCGCACGCCTGATGAAACGGGCTGAGATAAGCGTCTTCCGCTCTTACCGGACCTGTATCTGGCCGGATGTCCCATATTTTTTTCTTGCCGCAGGGGATGATGCATAGTCGTTTCATTTTTCTCTTCCCCCTATTTCTGTTTCATATAATAGTTGAAATAACAAGCGCCCCTGTTTCATTTTCCATATCCCGGGCAGTTAGTTCCTCACATTATTGTGAAAGAGGCATTTGTTAAAATTTATTTTTATCTTTTCCCAAACCAGCTGTAAAAATCTCCTTTGATCATTGAATACATATATAAATCTTCAAATTTACCACAAGCGAATTCATAATGTCTCAACAAACCCTCTCTTCTAAAACCTTGTTTTTCTACTAGTTTTATCGATGGGATATTAGAAGGTTCAATAAGAGCTTCAACTCTTTCCAGCTGCAAGTGGTTATATCCATATTTGACAACAGCCTCTAATGCTTCACTGACGATTCCTTTTCTCCAGTAATCTTTGCTTAATTCGTACCCAACTTCAGTTCGATAATGTTTTGCAAGTCTGTTAAGAAATCCACAACTTCCTATTACGATGCCAGAATCTTTAAGTGTAATTCCCCATCTGATTCCTGTACCTTTTTCATATATGGATTTATACCACCTAATCTCTTCCCACACATCTTTAGTTGTTTCAAAGGGGTCTAACCCCATCGGCTTAACAACATCTTGGTCTGAAAGATATGGTAGCATATCTTTGGCATCTTCAAAGTTTACTTCTCTTAAACATAATCTTTTTGTTTCAATTATAGGAAATTCTTTCACCGTAAACTTCCCCCCCTTCATTGTTTCCGCACCATCTCCTGTTATTACCATGTATTTTATCTTATCCATTTAGATAAAAAAAGATAGCAAGGACAATTTCCCTGCTATCTTGATTCTTATAATACTTCAACAGCTTCTAGGCAGCATGTCTCCCTGAATATCGAGATGAAAATTTGCAGGAATAATCCGGCGCAATACCGCATTCACACCAGTTTAATGTCCCCACTTCGCTTCCACCTTGAATTGGAATACTTTTTACTTTGGCTCCGCCCCATCAAGATACTTCCTCTCAAATTCATCGAGCAATGCACGCACTTCATCTGTTGACTTTGTGTTCATGCATTGATTTCTTAATTCACTGGCCCCTCTGAATCCGCGGAGGTAAATCTTGAAAAAGCGAGGAAGAGGCTTGTACGGACGGGCTTCTAATGCTGAATATTTATCATGAAGATCCAGATGCAGCCGTAAGAGATCAAGCAATTCCTTGCTGCTATGCTCTTTCGGCTCCTTTTCAAAGGCAAATGGATTTGTAAAAATACCGCGGCCAATCATAATCCCATCAACACCGTATTGTTCAGCAAGTTTCAAGCCAGTTTGACGGTCAGGAATATCTCCATTAATAGTAAGAAGAGTATCCGGTGCCACCTCGTCACGAAGTTTCTTAATCTCCGGGATAAGTTCCCAATGCGCATCCACTTTGCTCATTTCTGATCTTGTACGCAAATGGATAGAAAGATTCGCAATGTCTTGTTTCAGTACGTGTGTCAGCCACTCACGCCATTCGTCCACATCTGTGTAACCAAGCCTTGTCTTCACACTTACAGGCAATCCGCCTGCTTTTGCGGCTTGTATTAGTTCTGCTGCAACCTCTGGACGACAAATAAGGCCGCTTCCCTTTCCATTTCCCGCAACATTAGGTACAGGACAGCCCATATTGATATCTAGACCCTTAAACCCTAATTCCGCCATACCAATACTCATTTGGCGAAAGTTCTCAGGCTTGTCTCCCCATATATGAGCTACCATTGGCTGTTCATCCTCTGTAAAAGTCAAACGGCCGCGCACACTATCCTTCCCATCCGGGTGACAATAGCTCTCCGAGTTTGTGAATTCTGTAAAGAACACATCCGGTCTGCCTGCTTCACTTACTACATGGCGAAACACAACATCCGTCACATCTTCCATTGGTGCCAGTACAAAAAAAGGCCGTGGTAATTCACGCCAGAAATTATCTATCATAACAAATTCAAATCCTTTCATTATGAATACCAAAAACCGATATCCCTAAAATAAAACAGTTCCTTGTCTGCTATACACTTATAGCATGATTAAGCTCTTTTTATCAATCGATAGTGAATTTTGTGATTAATACGTATAACTAGGAATGGAAAAGAAAAACTGACTAAGAAATGGAAGGTTAGATCTAGATTTCTATAGAATATTCATGGACAATCGGCTCTCACATACTTAGTATTGCTCAGATTACTGAATTGCGGAAACGAATAATTAGTTTTATTGAGTATATCCCATTTTAACTATCTTTAAATCAGTAATGTTCTTTTTTCGCTATTCTTCTCCTCTATTTTCCGACTACTAAAACTAAGATTATTGAAAAGGGAAAGAAGAGTAATTCGAGAAAAGACAGTCAGAGCAAAGACTGCCCATGAAAAAGACCCAGAAATCAGCACTGTTCATTCTGCCGAAATCCAGATCTAATTAAGATTTGTTTATTTTAGATAGACGACTTAAAACCAAGCCTTGCCATAGCTTCATCAATTGTCGCTGCCAGTCACTACTATATTAGACTCCAAATTTAGCAAGCTATAAAAGGTTATTGGTGCTCATCATAAAATCTTACATTCATATGATAACATGCTTTTATAAGTAATACTTTAAAAATCTAAACTGGTTTTTACCAGTACCTCTATCAATACTTTTTCCTTTTAATTTGTTTCCTGATCTTGCAATACCACCATTCACTTTCTTATTAAGTATACATGGTTTAGATCATCTATTACTTTATCAATATCTTTATAACTTACATTAAGGAATGCTCCTAATCAAATTTAGTTGCTGGCAAGAGAATGATACAGATCCTAAAAAGCAAGTATTTCAACTTAAAAATAGCCATCTTCTATGCCTGAAGATGGCTAATAAATATAAAGCAGTTTATTGTTAACCGATTTACTGACCATGCGATGACCAAAGAGTACTCACATCTAATATAGATTAGCTGATAATATATTACACTGATAGAGTTCTTAAATGAAGAGCTCCTTCTGAAATTGCCGAAAAAAAATACTTCAACTATTTCATGTATGTTTTTAAACAATATGATCTATAGAACTCTATTAATACAATAGAATTTGAATTTTGACTATTTTGCTAACTTATCTATATATCAATACCGTTTTCCCTAAACGAGTATTTCTATTATAAGTTCTATCTATAAATTTGTCTCCATTCTCTATTGAGTATGTATTATCAACTGGAACAATAAATTTATTCGGGTCAAATTTTTCTATTGACTTATTTAGATCATCAGATGTGCCGATGCAATTACCTATAATTGATAAGTTATTAATTGTTAGAGTAAGCATACTTTTGTGTATCCGTTCTGAATCAGTCTTCCTATCACTAGCTTCAACAAAATGTGGATGTTGATTTTTATATCCACATGTAATATAACGTCCGCCTTGTTCTAATAGATCAATTGCATTAATAAGATGTAAATCAAAATAAGGATCAAAGATTACATCAAATTTGCCCAAGTCGGAATATTCAGACCAGTCAGCTGCTCCTCTTTCTATTTTAAATAATCTTGTAGGAGAAATGAGTCTCTTCTCATCTTCTGACCAGTCTGATGTCGTGAGGGCTGTTGTTTCAATACCTTTTGAGATTAAACCATTTAAAATAAACATTGAAGTATTCGACCGTGAACTTAGAACAAGTGCTTTCTCACCTTTTTGAACACCTGTCTTCCTTATCATACTTGTGGAGGTCTGTCCTCCTATAGAATAGGAAGCTGCAATTTCATCATCCATAAAATCAGGGATACCTATCAGCTTAGATTTGTGTAATCTTAACCATCCTTTTGAAGCTTCGTTAGTTACAACGCCTGGTGCAACACTAGGGAATGGCGGTTCTGGATAAGCACAATCAGGGATAACTCTGTCTCCTATATCAAAGTGATCTACATCAGTACCTTTTTTTATGATTCTGCCGACAAAATCTGAACCAAAGAAAGCAAAAGGAAGTGAATCTACTCCTGTACTTCCAGCCATCTTCAAAGCCGATTTTAATATTAATGCTTTGTCTCTGTAATTACATGAAAACGCATCTACTTTAACTAGCACAAAGTTTCGGTTATCTTCATGATTTGGATCAAAATGTGGCTCGTCAACCTCCACTATCCCTAAATGTAAATCAGTACCCGCCAGATTCACTGGTGACAATAATTGTATGTCAGAATCTGAAACTAAATTAGTATTAATTAATGATAAAGTTTTCATTTTTGTCCCGCCCGGCATTAGATTATTTTGTAATGTTCTATATTCTCATAATAAACTTCTCTCTATTAAATTTTTTGGAAATAATAAGAAATATAACGATATCAATTATTATTAACACTAATGATAATAATAATGTAATTTTAATTCCAAATAGCATGACACCTCCTGCTTGAGATATAATAAGACCCATAATAGGTAATACCATAACCACGGCAACAGATTGTGCCGATTTACTTGTCTTTACTCGTTGAGAAACTGTAATGATAAGTGAAATAGCCAAGAAGACAATTAATGGATCTAAGATGAGCCCAATAATTAACCAGTTTATATCAGGAAATATCATTTCACCAAAGACATAAAAACCAAACGTATCTAAAATAACTCCATATACAATCATTGATAACCATGTAATAATCATAGAAGGTATAGCAGAGGCAAGAATCTTTCCAAGCATTAGTTCTTTATTAGTTAAAGGTGTATATAATAAACCTTCAACAGTTTTGTTTTCTTTTTCGCCAACAAAACTTGAACTAGATATGACTGTCGAAATGATAACTGGAATCAAGAGAAATAAAGGTTTGAAAAAATACATCAATACCGCATATGCTGCTGATTTTTCCTGATTTAGTCCTTGCTGCAACACCATTTCTTTTGGCAACCTTTCAAGAAATACGCTTATTCCGCCTATAGAATTGGTAGGTAAACTACTGGTGCCGCCCAAAAGGATAATTAATGGTAAAAATACACTAAATATAAATGGAACAACCAAAAGGGAAGCTATCGCCGCCTTATCATTCTTGATTTCTAATAAATCCTTGTTGATTAAATTGGTTACCTTATGGTTTCTAATCATGATTGCAATTCACCTATCTTATTAAAATACAATTCCTTAATTGTATGCTGCACTTCTGCAACTGAATATACTTTAATATCTGCTAAAATCAATTGCCTGATTAATAAAGTGATATCATCTGCTTGATTTAAGCGTACACGAACGTATGGTTGATCATTATTATGTATCTGCTCTGCTTTACCGAATGTCTTGCTTGTGCTGATTGTTTTCTCGATGGGCGTAGCTTTAATATCAAATTCGAAATAAGGCCATTCTTCCTTTAATACGTCTTGTACAGGTCCTAATGTTTTAAAACACCCATCTTGAATAATACCAATATCATCTGCTAATTCTTCTAATCCTTGTAATTGATGAGTACATATTATAATTGATGCACCATCATTTTTAACCATCTCCCGAAGATGATCTGTTAGATTTTCAGATGTCACTGGATCAAGTCCTGAAGTGGGCTCATCCAGTATTAATAGTTCAGGTTTATGCAGCATAGCTCGGGCCAAAGCTGCCTTCTGTTTCATCCCTTTACTAAAAGTACCCAACTTAGATTTGGAACGATCCGTTAACTCAAAAACATTTAGTAATTCTTTAATCCTTTTCTTTCTATCATTTGCGCTTATGCCATAAAACTTTCCCCAAATGTTTAAGTTTTCAACAAGAGTAAGGCTTTCATATAAATTACCATCATTTTGAACACCAATCCTATTTCTCAGTGATGCACTATTCTTCTGGGTAAGGGGTTCATTAAACAACTTAATTGTTCCGTTCGTGGGAGATAACAGGCCGGTAAGTAAACGTACTGTAGTAGTTTTACCAGCACCATTAGGACCTAGGATTGCAAAAGTATGTCCCGTTTCTACACTAAAAGATAAGTCTTTAATAATTTCACGATCATTCATCTTTTTACTCAAGTTAATCACTTCTGCTATCATTAATGTTTGCACTCCTATCGATCTTCTCAAGTAAGCAATTATTTTAATATTATCTGTTCTTATATCTAAGCGGTCTTATATAGATGAATACTAGACAAATTACAAGTGTGAAAATACTAGTGATCATTGAATGGCCAACCGCATCAAACTCAATTCCATTTTTTAAAACATCCGTTGGTGAGAGAAGAGTAGTCGGGGACCAATTTTTAAATTGGTGAATATCCTTCAAAAAACTGGATATGAAAATAATTATTGTTACTAGCAATGCTGATATAAATGGTGAATTAAGCCATACTGAAATTGTGGCACTAACAATTATAAAGAGCAAAAACCCAAATATCTGAAGTGCAAATGCAGCAATAAGGTTTCCAAAATCCAAGTCATCAAAGAAGACCCAGGTTTCATATGAAGCAAAAATACTCCCAACTACCGAAGCAATAAAAGTAATTGCTACACTTACTATTACTTTAGGCCAAAACACTATCCAGGCATTTTCACCACGGCTTTTATAAAAGTGTTGTAAAGATTTATCTTTACCAAACGCACACATATCGGCAACCAGATAAGCACAGATTAACATAACCAGCTGGGAGGAATTTTTAAAATAAGACGTAATTAATTCCTGCCAATGCGGATCTGGTAATATCAATTTAGCATCATTAGATCCGCTTAAATTACCAATTATATCGCCTGCATAGTATGTAAACAATGGAGAGGTTAGAGCTGAGAATATAAATACACCTATTAATACCAACATTCTTTTACTTCTTAGCCAATGTAGAAATTCAATCCTAAAAATTAAAATCACTCCTAAGATATTTTAAATGACCGTACCAAATTTGAAAAAGCATCATCCAAACTCATTTTTTTATTGCTGCATGATTGTATATATTGTGATATGTTAGCTGATATAGACAGCACAGACGAGAAATACTCTTTCGGGAACTTTATAACTCTTGGATTCTGTGACTCTGTAAATACATCTACTCCATTATCTCTAAAATAACTTAGAACATAATCTAATGAAGTGGAATCTTTAATTTCAACCTCTGCATACAAGCTGCCTTCACTTAAAAAATTTATTAACTTGCCGCTAAACAATAAATTTCCTTTATTAAGCACTAAGAGTGTATCAGCAATCTTCTCTATATCATTTAGTGAATGGCTCGAAATAACTATTGTAAAGCTTTGAGCAATATTAGAGATTAAAGAAAGTATATCTGCTTTTCCAAAGGGATCTAAAGCACTCGTTGGTTCATCTAAGAAAATTAATTTTGGTTCTAGTATAATTGCAGAAGCAATACCAAGTCGTTGTTTCATCCCTCTAGAAAATGATCCAACAAATCTGTTTTTAGCGTCTTGTAATCCAACTGAACTTAATATAGTGTCGATATTTTCACTATTCTTTCTAATATTTTTGCGTTTAAGCCTCAATGATTGTTCTAAAACTTCTTCAGCAGTTAGATATGGTTCAAATGAAGGCATATCAGGGCAGTAAGCAATGTCGTTATGATCACAAAAGACAGTCCCATTTGAAATTTTCACTTGTCCTAGAATAGTATTTATTAATGTTGTTTTCCCTGCACCATTGGGCCCTATTAAGCCTACTACTCCCGAATTTTCATTTATGGAGCAGGAAATATTATTTAATGCGGTAAAGTCGCCAAAAGAAACAGTCAGATTCTCAATTTTTATAATCTCATCTATTTTCATTTCCTAAACCTCCGCGCCCCCAAATAAAGTATATGATCCCCCCTAATGGAATTGATATGCAACAAATAATCGCCCAGACCCATTTAGGGAATAAATTAGTCTTGTTAATTTTAATTAAATCACTAAAACAAAAATAAAAGTAGATTATAACCAGTACTATGATAGGTATAATTATTTTTACTTCCATAATCAACTTCCTTTGACAAATAATATCCATTAACCTCGGCCAATGGGATGCGCTTCATAACTCTTAGCCCTTCGGGTAAACACTGTATCAAGAAAAATTGACACCCATAATGTATAAAACGGTTGTTTAAATATTTAAACAACATAATTTGCAACTACACTTAAGATATATAATTCTCTTTTAATGTCACGTTAAATAAAGTATATTGGCTATACTTTAAACCTACCTGTAAGAAATCTTAATAGAAATGCAATTTCAACCTATTGAATCGTACGCTTTTGAATATAGCTAGTTGTGTTCTGAAATAACTTCCAAGGCATTTCGTATGATAGTTATGCAGCAGATGTGACGCCCAGATTGTTAAACAGCCCCTGGCCGGGGCTTTTTCAAGAATAAATAACTTAAAGTTACTCAAATGTTAATAGAGACCCATGCTTAAAAATCTTCACTTCAACAAAGTCGCAAATAGATGATACCTCAAAGGTGAGCTTGTCAATAATCAAATATCAAGAATTGGAATAAAGAATGTTTTTTGACAAGTCTTCCGGATCAATGTGATATGCTTTTAACCTTTGCTTTAAAAGCAATTTAAAATCTACGCTTGTGACAAAATGGTCTTGAATTGCATCAGCGATTGCACTGCATCTATTCTCACCGAAACTTTGCTGTACGCCGTTTTTAACAATCGGCTCTTCAGCTGTGTATAAATTATAAGCAATCTTTTTGTAAAGCAGGGAACCTGGCATTTCTTTATTTGGATGTTCAACAACTATATCGGTTAATATTTTTTCAACCTTATCAGAATCCTCACTGCTATAAAAAACAATAGCATCATTTCTTGGGTAACTAGATGTATTTGATAAAATCTTCCCTGAAAAACTTAATTTTTCTTTTACTAACTTTGTTATTGATTTACTCCAAACCGAAATGGCATAATTCGGATGATCAGCAGCTATATAGTGACGTTTAACAGACTGGCCGTGTTGCCCAGACTTAGTATGTACAAACATAAAGAAACCGGGAGTTAAGTTAGGACGAAAACAAGGCAAACATACAGTACCCTCAGAATTAAGTTTACTATTTATTCTAACCCCATCCACTTCAACTAAAAAGGCATCCTTTATTTTAACATCTTTCGCAGGAACTAACAATGTTGGATCTTTCACACTGTTAGAAATTATATCATCTAAGTTCGTACTATGATATCTTTCAATGTTATCCATCAATGATAAATTACCAGTATGCAATGTACAATATAACCATTGAACAAGTTGACTTTTGGGTTTCTTAAGTACTTCAGAATACTTTTCGCCATTAATTATAATAGTATCCAGATCAGGCTTAAGGGCGATTAAATTATATAATTCATTAATCGAATTTGTATTGGTTTTCATCTTATTCACCTCTATCTTTTAAATCAGATCACTTAGTATCAAAAAGATCTTGCATGTACTCCGGATACAGTATGGCCTGTCTGCCAACTCCTAATATTGCTTTATCCATAGCTGATAAACGAAATGAAAATTTCGCTCTGCTCATAATACGCTCTATTACAAACCAGCCTATATTAATTACTAGCCTTTTCTTATCTATTTTGTAGCTAACTGTGTCTTGATAAGCCTTAAAAGCACAATGCATAACTGATTCACAGTTATCTAAATAAGTTTTACCTCTTTCGACAAAATCTTTATCGATCTCTTTCGGCTCAGAAGAATCCTGTATACTTGAAGAAAATGTTTTTAATAATGCCTCAAAGAAAATACAACCTATGAGTCCTGCTAAATCTCTTAATATATCACCGTAATGAAATTCTTCAAAATCTATTATCCATACTTTCTCACCATCATATAGAAATTGATCTAACCGTATATCTCCGTGACACATCCCCATCATATTTTCTTTGTCATTGTAATGATTAAATAAAGCATTAAACAATTCATTATCATGTTGGAGAAGTGAAAAAAGCTCTAATTCTGCTCCTGTGCAGTTCGCATATTCTTCTATTTCTAAAGCTAAAACAGGTCTGTACCAGTTTTGTCTATGAATTTCACTTGCATTTTTTTCCTCAGGAAGCGAATGTATTTTCGCCAATATAACAGCTGCTCTTTTTACTAACTCATCTATGTTATCATCTGCTTCTGAAAGCAGACTTTGTAATGATTCAGCATTTTCAATCCACTCGTACTGAAGGGTAAATTCTTTTGGATCTGAATTTGTTATTCTTAATGAATTAAAATCAATCGCCCCTTCTAGCACTCTATCCCATTTTAGTAGGTTATTGTACCTTCTGAAAACATCCTCTTGTTGTCCAAGTAATTTTTTTTTGAAAAAGTACTTATTATTATGAATCTCTTTATATGATATATTACGTCCACTTCCTATTAATTCCATATCTCACACCCTCATTTCTGATATATTAAGCATTCCAATGTTCGTAAGAAGTTTATTAGCGCATTCAAATATGTATAGTTCTTCAATTATTGTTAAGGGATAAGTCCTATTCAATGAGAAAATTAAAGATAATTCCCCGTCTTTGATATGACGGGTTGACCATAATGCTGATAATACTCCCGGAGCTGAACCACCTTTATATATTATGGCAGGTGTTTGCTTTAGTTCATCCCAAGGCACCCAGTCGTTTTTGATAATATTATTAACTAATATCACTATCATTTCTAAAGGGATAAAGTAATCAAGACCTTTTACCCAAGCTACATTTTTAAGAGCCCTATCCCTCCATGTGGATTCCGGTGAATGATCATAGCACCATGCATCTCCAAAGATTTCTTTTGTAGGGTTAATATTAGGATTGGAGAGTGTTATATGATTTTCAGAGGCTATATTTATTAAAGAGTCCCTAATTCTGTCTTTTCCGATGACTCTAATTAAAATATCCATTGCACTATTATCTGAGACAAGCAGCATTAATGATAATAATTCCTTTATGCTGTGATGTTCTCCTACATTTTTTTCTGATAATCCTGCAGTAAGGACACTTAAGTCCTCGGAGAATAT
Organism: Bacillus sp. PK3-037; assembly: GCF_054161355.1. Lineage (NCBI taxonomy): Bacteria > Bacillati > Bacillota > Bacilli > Caryophanales > Bacillaceae > Bacillus > Bacillus sp. PK3-037. Next base: position 3,274,469 of record NZ_CP096408.1, read on the forward strand.
TTCTATTTTTGAATCTAAATCTATTACTTTTTCATTTACAGCTTCATAAACTGCATTTGTTATAGCAATCTTCACCAGAGAAGAAATTGCAAAGTTTTTCTGCTCTCCATTTACAAAGGACTCCTTCTCCCCGTTACGGGAAAATATTATTTTAAATGAAGCATCTAATTTCAGGAAAGCATCCTTAAGAGATTTAACATCTGAAATATCTGGTGTATGAGGAATAATCAACATTTTATCCAGAAATCCTTCAGTATCAGTTTCCAGCTTTATTTCACCGCATATCTGTTGATCAGATATTTTTATTACATCATTCTTGCCATCATAAGTGTATCGAACTGAACCTAATTTCAGGCCTGTAATAATCTCCGACAAAGCTCTTATTTCGGTTTCTTTTTTTATTGGTGATACCAGTTTCGCTGCTTCCTGATACACACTTTCCTCTTTATTATTTAACAAATATAGAATTTTCTTATAAATACTATAATCATTCATATGATCACCGCCCCATTTACTAAAATGTATGTAGTATCAACCTATAATCCTATAATAACAATAGGCTTGATTAACACTCTCTATAATATTATCTAAAAAATTAAAAACTAACGGACCAACTCCATGATACAGAAGCAGAGTATGAGACTGAGAGAGACAACGAGAGTGAAGTACCGACATTACCCAGTTGGTTTTCCTCGTTAGCACTTTTTTGGACTTCTACTGGAGAAGTATAAGCAGTATAGCCTGAAATTAAATTTTTCATAATGATTATCACCTCATAAATTATTTGAAAAAAAGATCAGTTTAAGATAAAATTGGTGGAAAAGTTCCACAACATTCAAAAACAAAAAATAACATTTTAGTAATAATGAGGCAGCGACATTTTTACTATAATAAATTTCATGGAAAAAAACAAGTAAATTTCCATAAAATTATATTAAAGTTTAAAGAGGAATCCTACGGTTCTTGAGAGTGATAATACTGAAAAGGTACCAGGAAACAGAAAAAACCTTATAAGGACAAGCTTAGATCCTCTAAAACAAAAAAGACCGACTCTATTAGATCCGGTCTTCGAAATGATATTGGTTTTGAAAAAAAAGCTTCGTTCATCTTTTTCCATTCTTACACAACTTTTGGCACCATCTTTTTAGCAGAGAGAACGAGAAAGTGTCAGAGAGACAAAGAGTTGTAAGATAGAGTTACAAATAAACTGCAGCAAACATAAATTCTTTTTAACATATTTTATATTATGAACTAAATTTCCATTTCTTTGGTCTACTATATACACAAAAATAAACATTTCCCAAAACCAGCCCCAACAACTCGCATTCCATCGTCCTAGTTAAAATACCTCCACTTTTAAAATTTTTCTGTTTAAAATCGTTTTCGTCTTCTTTTCCATCTGTTTTTTCACCTTTTGTCAGTTGAGATATAGTTTTTCGAATAAGATGCGAAAGGAGAAGAAAGAAGAGAAGAGACATAGGGCTGCACATGAAAAAGACCCAGAAATCGGAATTGTTTATCGTACCGAAATCCAGGTCTGATTAGGAATTGTTTATTTTAGTTAGACGATTTTAATACAAGCTTCGCCACGGCTTCCACGTGAGCCGTCTGCGGAAACATATCGACAGGCTGAATATATTCCACGCGATAGTCTTTCGACAGCGCCTGTAAATCCTTCGCAAGCGTGGATGGATTGCAGGAAACGTACACAAAGCGTTTCGGTTTGACTTTTTTGATCGTATCCAGGAACGTGCTGTCACAGCCGGTTCTTGGCGGATCAACGATGACGACGTCCGGGCGGAAGCCTTCTTTCGTCCATTTCGGGAGCCAGTGCTCGGCTGTTCCTGTTACGTAGGTGGCATTTGTCATGCCGTGTTTTTTGGCGTTTTTCTTGGCATCGTCAATCGATTCTTTGATGACGTCCATGCCGCGGACTTCCTTCGCTCCGTCCGCCACCCACATGCCGATGGTGCCGACGCCGCAATACGCGTCAACGACTTTCTCTTTTCCGGTCAGCTGCGCCGCTTTTTTCACTTCGTCATACAGCTTGACGGTTTGCTCCGGATTGAGCTGGAAGAAAGCGCGGGCGCTCAATTCAAATGAAACGTCTCCGAGCACCTCTTGAATCACGGTATGTCCGGCGAGCGGTTTTGATTTCTCACCGAAAATAACAGAGGTTTTCGCTCCGTTTACATTTTGAATAATGGATTTGACCTCAGGCAGGCGCTTTTGGATCGCGTTGACGATTTCCTCCTTATGCGGAAGCGTTTCTTTTGCTGTCACAAGCACGACCTGCACTTCGCCTGTTTCAAAGCCGACTCTCGTCACGATCGTGCGAACGTCGCCTTTTCGTTTTCTTTCATTATAAACAGACACATTGAAGTCCTCAAAAATGCGGCGGACGATGCCTGTTGTTTTGTTGGTTGCCGGATGCTGAACGATGCAGTCTTTGATCGGCACGATATCATGAGAATCAAGGCCGTATAAGCCGGCGATGATGCTGCCGCTTTGTGAGCGTCCGATCTGGAATTGGCTTTTGTTGCGGTAATTCCATGGGTTGTCCATGCCGACCGTTTCTCTAATATCCATGTTTTCGACTTTAAACTTCGTATGGCGCTCCAGAGACTGGATGACGATGTCGCGCTTTTCCCGAAGCTGCTGGCTGTATGCAAGATGCTGAAGCTGGCAGCCGCCGCACTGCTCGTAGACAGGGCAAGGCGGTGCCACCCGATGCTCCGAAGCCTTGCGAATCTTCTTGATCCGTCCCTCCGAAAACTTCGGCTGCACTTTCGTCGCTTGGACGACAACCTCTTCACCTGGAAGCGCGCCGGGCACGAACACGACTTTTTTCTTGAAATAGCCGACGCCTTCCCCGTTAATTCCGAGACGTTTAATCGTCAGCGGAAAGGTCTGTCCGACTTTCAGTTCGACGGGCGCCTTTTTGTTTTGTTGGTTCACGTTGTTCTCTCCGTTTCTATATGAAGCTTTCTGCAGATGGCAGAAAGTGAAATGGTTTTTTCACATCTTTCTAGTATAACACGTTTGCACGATTTCCTTCATTGTCAGACGAATTATTCTATACTCCTCCACAAATACAACGACGCATAGCTCAAATAAGGCTCCCACTCCTTGCTCATCGCGAGCATAACATCCTTTGCCGGTTTGTCTTCCAAATTGAAATGGCGTTTGATCGCGTTTTGCAGTCCGATATCGGCCAGCGGGAATAAATTGGGCCGTCCGAGCCCAAACATCAGCACGTTTTGTACCGTCCACGGGCCGATGCCTCTGATTTTGATCAGTTTCTTCATGATGTCTTCATCCGTCAGTTGGGGCAGCTCTGACAAGTCGAGTGTGCCTTCTGCGATCATCCTTGACGTATCAATGGCGTATTCCGCTTTTCTCATGCTGAACTGGAGCTCGCGGAGATCTTGATAATCCAGCGCCGCAATCGTTTCCGGCTTCGGATAGCACCACACGCCGTCCTTCTGCTCGCCGAACGCATGGACAAACCGTTCTGTCAAAGTGTACGCAAAAGATAGATTCAGCTGCTGGTGCACAATGCATTTCATGATACAATTGTACACGCTGTAGTCTAATACAAGCGGCGTGCCTGCATGCTCTTCAAAAATGGCGGAAAGATTCGTTTTTGAGAAATGATCAAGGACATGCTGCAAATCATGTTCCCATTGAAAAATCCGTTTGATTTCCTTCATCATGTCTTCCTGCTCTGTTTCCCCGCTGACGAGAAACTCGGGCTCGTCCGCATGGCCTAACGCCTGCACCTTCACAATACATACGTCACCGGCCTTATTTCTGATCGGCACTCTTATGTCCCGCGCTTTCAAATCAACTGCATTCAGAGGATCTAACGACAGCCTGTCGAGCACACGGTCAAAATGGTACGGCGGTGTGACCGATACTTTTTCTTTCCACATATGATCAGCCCTTTTTCCGTTTTTTGTTCAGTATACCACGCCGCTGGAAACCTGTAGAAAACACTGTATACTTTTCTGAAAAAGGCCGCATGATATAATGGCAGGTGGAGGGTTGTTTATGATCAACATTACCGCTATCACAACACAGCATCAGCTTTTGAAAAATATACCGATCGAACGGGTTGAACAGCCGGATATTGCGTGGTACTGGGTTGATTTTTACGGCCCGGAGGAAACGGAAACCGCGTTATTGAGAGATTTTTTTCATTTTCATCCGCTTGCGATTGAAGATTGCTTTCAGCATATGCAGCGCCCGAAGCTTGACCATTACGACGGCTATCGCTTTTACGTGCTTCATGCGCTGAATCAGGAAACACTTGAGACCGAGGAAGTCGATATCTTTCAAGGCGAAACATTTGTCGTCACCTTTCATTTACACGAAACGCCCGGTATCGCCAAAGTGCGGGAGCGATTATATGCTTCACCGGACATGTTTAAAAAAGGGCCGGGGCATATTTCTTACATGATCATGGATCAGCTTGTTGATGAATATTTTCCTCTGGTGTACAAAATAGAAGACCGGCTGAATGAGATTGAAGACAGCCGCAGCCACAAAACATACGGGACGCTGATGAGCGAGGTGTTTGACCTCAGAACAGATCTATTGCATCTTAGGCGGACCATTATTCCGATGCGTGATTTATTGTATCGGATTTTAAGCCTTGACCATGTGAAAGAGCAGCGGGAAACAAAGGCATACTTCAGCGATATTTACGATCATTTATTAAAGCTTTCAGAAATTGTGGAATCTAACCGCGACATGACGTCCGATTTGCGTGACAGCTACGTGACACTGAATTCGAACCGGATGAATGCAATTATGATGACATTGACCATCGTGTCTACGATTTTTATCCCGCTCACGTTTATCGCCGGCGTTTACGGCATGAACTTCGACAACATGCCGGAGCTTCACTGGAAATACGGATATTTCGCTGTGCTTGGCCTGATGGCCGCTCTTGTGGCCGGCATGCTGATATGGTTTGTACATAAAGGATGGTTCAACATCTTTAAATGAGGACAGCGTGAAGCTGTTCTTTTTATTTTGGTAAGCCGATTTCCAGCATATCCTGTTCATTTTGTATATAATGAAAAAAATGTTCAGGGAGTGATCAGATTGAAAATCGCTGTAATCGGACTCGGCAATATGGGACAGCCCATTGCCCGGAACGTGCTTCAAGCAGGCTATCATTTGACAGTATACAATCGGACGAAAGAAAAGACGGAAGAATTCTCATCCCAAGGCGCCCAAGTGGCAGAAACGCCGCGCCAGGCGGCCGAGACCGCTGATATCGTTGTGACAATGCTTTCTGATGACAATTCTGTCAGCGCCGTGACATTCGGCAAAGACGGATTGATTGAAGGATTATCAGAGAATGGCATTCACATGTCGATGAGCACGATCAGTGTTGAGTTCTCAGAAAAACTCGCGGCCGCCCATGCAGAAAAAGGACAATCCTTCCTTGCGGCTCCTGTGCTGGGAAGACCGGATGCCGCCGCAAAAGCCGCGCTTCGCATTATAGCGGCAGGACCCGCGGAAGCGAAAAAAACAGCAAAACCCCTGCTCGAAAGCTTGAGTCAGCAAGTGTTTGACGTCGGCGAAGAAAGCAAAACAGCAAACGCAGCGAAAATCAGCATCAATTTCCTGCTCGTATCTATGCTGGAGGCGTTATCTGAATCATTCTTAATGATGGAGAAGTTCGGTTTAGAACAAAAACAATTTTTAGAAATCGCCAGCGCGCTCTTTAGCTCTCCTGTCTACCAAAATTACGGAACCATCATGGCTGAGCAGAAATTTGAGCCGGCGGGCTTTAAAATGTCATTAGGGTTGAAGGACACCAATCTGGCGCTCGCCGCCGCGGAGCAGGTTTCTGCAAACCTCCCTCTTGCCGAGCTGGCGAAAAGCCATTTTGAAAGCGGTATTGAAAAAGGGCTTGGAAACCTAGATTGGGCCGCATTAATAAAATGCATAGAAAAATAGTAAAAGCCTCTCCATTGCGGAGAGGCTTTCTTGCTTACAAAGACGGCAGCTTCATTTCTTTCTCAAACATCAAGTCATCAATGCTTTTAAAGGTATAGCCTTGTTTTTTCAGGTCGGTAATCGCATCGTCCAGCGCCTCGGCATTGTCCTTGGAGACAGTGTGAAGCAGGTAAATCGCACCCGGATGCGCCTGTTTGATCATGTGATCGTAGGCGTATTTTTTTCCTTTTTGATGATTGATTTTCCAGTCGACAAAAGCGACGGACCAGAAAACGGTTTGATAGCCCATGCGTTTTGTTTCTTTCAGCACATATTCACTGAACACGCCGCGCGGCGGCCGTAAGTACAGGTTGTCCTGCTTTCCCGTGATCTTATAAACTTCCTCGTTGACTGAATCAAGCTCGTCCTGAATTTGGTCTGCTGTTTTTGTCGTCAGATCCGGATGGTGAAAGGAGTGGTTGCCGATGATATGCCCTTCATCCGACATCCGTTTGATCAGCTCGGGCTGATCCTTCACGAAATGCCCGGTGACAAAAAACGTTCCTGTCACGTGATGTTTTTTTAAGACATCAAGCACCTTTGGCGTATAGCCATTTTCGTAGCCGTTATCAAATGTTAAATAAATTGTTTTTTCTTTTGTATTGCCTAAATAAAACGCGTCATATTCTTGGATCAGGCTGTTCAGCTGTTTTCCCGCATCTGGCGGCTGATGATTAACGCTTCGCTTAAAGCCCCAATTAATCGGCTCATTCGGTACCGCATCTGCCTGTTTTGCTCCTGCTGCAAGCAGGACGGCGGCGCAGCATATTGCACACATCCACTTCATGGCCAGCGCTCCTTCTGCATTTTTTCTTATTTTATAGAAAGGCGCTCTGTTTTATACTGACGCTTTATGCCAATATAAAAAACCGCGGCATGCGCGGTTTTATTCCCAGTCTTTTTTAAATCGTTCATATTTGGCTTCCAGGTCATCCAGCATGCCGATGAGCCTGTCTATATCTTCAACGTCTGTTGCTTCAGGGTCTAATGAATCGATGACGTTCATAAACATGTCTAGTCTGTTCTTTAAATAATCAAGCTGCTGATCTTTATTGTTTACTGCGTTCCCCATTCTGCGCCTCCATTCATTTTTTATTATGGTAGCTCATTTTTTGCTGTTTTTCAATCGCCCCGCTACTTGCGATCTTGGCAAATCAGGTCTAAAATTAACTGTTGGCAGCGTTAGTATGCCCCATTTATAAAGGAGTTAGATAGTCATGACACAAAACACGAAGCTGCGTCCGATTACACCTGAGTTCGACCCTTGGGAAGCCTATATGGATGTCGACCAGTATGGAGATATGCAGCTGACGAACGTTGAATTTACAACGACGACACTGTGCAATATGAGATGCGAGCATTGCGCTGTAGGCTATACATTGCAGCCCAAAGACCCGAATGCTCTGCCAATAGATCTTCTGTTAAAACGGCTGGAGGAAATTCCCCGTCTCAGATCCATCAGTATTACAGGCGGAGAGCCGATGCTTTCATTAAAATCTGTAAAGGAATATGTCGTGCCGTTATTGAAATACGCCCACGAGCGCGGGGTGCGGACCCAAATCAATTCAAACCTGACTCTCGATATCGAGCGATACGAATGGATTATTCCGTATCTTGATGTGTTACATATTTCTCATAACTGGGGAACGGTTGAAGAATTTGCGGAAATCGGTTTTGCTATGATGGACAGAAAACCGACCTTCGAACAGCGCGCGCGCTATTTTGATAAAATGATCGAAAACAGCCGCAAGCTAGTGGATGCCGGAGTGATGGTATCAGCGGAAACGATGCTGAACAAACGCACACTTCCGCACATTGAGCATATTCACCGCCAAATCACAGAAGATATGAAATGTCAGCGTCATGAAATCCATCCGATGTATCCGAGTGATTTTGCGAGCGCCCTTGAATCTCTCAGCCTGAAGGACATGAGACAGGCGATTCACCGTTTGCTGGATATTCGTGATGAAAAGACATGGATGCTGTTCGGCACACTGCCGTTTTACGCATGCAGTCCTGACGAAGAGGATCAAGAGCTGCTTCGCCGGCTTCGCACGGCGAAAAACGTGACAGTGAGAAATGACCCTGACGGCCGGTCGCGCCTGAATGTCAATATTTTTGACGGGAATATTATTGTGACCGACTTTGGCGATACACCGCCGCTCGGCAATATACAGACGGACAGCCTGCCTTCCGCCTATCAAAAGTGGAGAGAAACAAAGCTGGCCAAAGAACTGAACTGCCACTGCCCGAATGTCCGGTGCCTCGGACCAAACGTTCTCGTCAAAAACAGCTACTACCAGGATACAGATTTTTCAAAACGTCAAGCCAGGAGTTAGATGCGGATGGAAGAAACACTTATGGAGATTTTTCAGAATAAAATCGTTGATATTCTCCTCGTCGCCGTCATTTTGTGGATCGGTGTTTTTATCATTAACCGTTTGGTGCAGTTATTTTTTAAACGGACGGACTTTATTGAAGAAAGAAAAGAGAAAACCATTGAAAGCCTTGTCCGTTCTATCACCCAATATACGGCGACGATCGGTTTCATCTTTTATGTTATTTCTTTATTTGTGCATGATTTCGGCAAGATTTTAGCCGGGGCGGGCGTAGCTGGTATCGTCATCGGTTTTGGCGCCCAATCACTGATTAAGGATGTGCTGGCGGGTGTGTTTTTAATTTATGAACGCCAGCTTCATAAAGGCGATTATGTGACGGTAAACAATTTATTTAACGGCACCGTCGAAGAAATCGGCCTGCGCTCGCTGCAAATTCGTGAATGGAGCGGAAAGCTTCTCACCATCAGCAACGGCGAGGTCAGACAAATAGAAAATTATAATATTGATTTTATGCGGATTACCGAATCCTTTCTCATCAGCTTTAAAGAAGATCCAGATCGTGTATACAGTGTGCTGGAGCAAGCGTGCGACATGCTGAATGAAGAGCTTCGCGATTCACTGAAGCGGGATGAATTCGGAAACCTGATAGAGCCTTTTCAAATACACGGCATCACCGCTTTGAATAAAATCAACCGCGGGGTTGAATTTACCGTAAAGGGCATGGTCCGGGATGAAGATTATTTCAGCGCCAGCCTTGCCGCCAGACGGGTTCTCGTTCGCCAGCTGTACCAAAACAATGTGCAAATGCTTGAGGAAGCTGTAAGAATCGAAAGAACCCAATAAAAAAACTGATTCCATAATGGAATCAGTTTTTTGTTTATCTTGGCTGTGAGGAAAGCTGGAAGCTAAACGTGACATGGTCTTGAACCGGAATCCACGCGCCAATTCCCTGTGACGTGACATTTTTCACTACAAGTTTTCGTTTATTGCCTTTGAGCACTAAATAGACTTCTCCGTAAGTCACTTTCCCTTTTTCATTCACAGCCGGAGCATATGCGTTTAAATAACCGAGTTTTTTCGGAGCGACTTTATAAATTTGATCTCGTTTTGTTCCCGCTCCGATGACCGTTTCAAATGCAAGCGGAAGATTTGTTTTTTTCATCGCCTTCAGCATCATCATGCTTTTGACATCTTCCGTGTTTGGAACTTTTGCTGTCAGGCCGCCCGTTACTCTATATTGCTGCTCTTGGTCATAATGCATTTCAGCCGTTTGTTTTCCGCCGCGGTTATCCGCGCGGTTTGTATTGATTTTTTTATACTCCCAGTTGGCGACTGTTTCATTCGATTCATATCCAAGCGCCCATTTCCCGAGAAATATTGTGGCTCGGTAGCCGACCGCAAGCGGTGTGCCAGAGACCGTAGACTCGTTCAGCATTTTGATGAGGTGCGGATTTTCGATCTGTACCTCTGATGAACTCAGCAGTTCCTTAGCCAGCTTGCTCGGCTGAAGCATCGGCTGATCCTGTGAAGGATTCGGATACGTGTTTTCCTTCGAAATGCTTGCTACAGAATTCGGCACCTTAAACTGCTTCTTCGCGTGGATGGGCTGAACGCCGAAAAAACTAAAGAATAACAACACAATAAGTGTGGAATGAAATAGCTTTTTCATCATATCACTCTTTCTATCGCATTTTCCCTTAGTCTTTTCATCCCGCTTTGTTGTTATCCATCATTTTTTCAGGTTAAAGAAGGAAAAAGCCGATCGCCATAATGACATAAGCCGCTAGCAGCGTGGCACCTTCAAACCAGTTGGAATCACCATCATTCGAAATGGCAATCATCAAGAGAACGGAAGATACCATCGCGACAAGCTCTGGCAGTGTAAACACAAGCGGCATGCTTACCGGGAAAAAGATAGAGCAGATCACGAGAACCGGCGCGACAAACATGGCAATCTGCAAAGTGGAGCCGACAGCGATCTCCACCGCAATATCCATTTTATTTTTATAGGCCATAATGATGGCTGACGCGTGTTCCGCCGCATTACCGACAATCGCAACGATGATGACCCCGATAAACAGCTCGCTCCAGCCGAACTGTTCAGCAACCGAGTGGAATGTGTGCACCAGGTTTTCGGATATGTACGCCACGACAATTGTTGCCGCAAACAAAACAATCGTGGCAACCTTCCCTGACCATTCCGGCTGCTCCTCTTCCTCAGGCTGGACAGCATTGTTCGGCTGATATACACCGCGGTGCGTGACAAGTTTAAAGTAAAGAGCCGCCACATATAACAGAATCAAAATGATGCTGATCCCGATGCTTAAATTAAGCTTGCTTGTATCCCCCATTCCAACCGAAAACACCTCAGGAATTACGAACGCCACAATAATGGCGAAAATCAAAAGCCCGGAATTATGGCGTGCATCATGGATATTAAACTCCTGCCGCTTGTATTTTAAACCCCCGACAAAAAACGATAAGCCCGCAACCAGCAGGAGATTTCCCAGCACTGAACCTGTTAAAGAGGCAAGCACGATTCCTGTAAGGCCTTCCTTTAATGCAAATAGCGAAATAATCAGCTCAACCGCATTCCCGAAGGTCGCGTTCAACAGACCGCCGATCCGCGGCCCGGCAATAATGGACAGCGATTCTGTCGCTCTTCCCATATAGCTTGCCAGAGCAATAATCGTTACACAATAGACTGCAAAGAGAATGGCAGAAGGCCAGTGCATCAAACTGCCGATAACAGAAAGCGGAATACCAGCCGCCACTAATATAAAAAAGATACGATTCATAGTGAATTGACTCCTTTTGTATGACTTGTTTTATTTTTATTCTTCACAAAAATCATCATGATTACACGAGGTCAAATGTTTGCGCGCGATATAGGCTTTTTTCAGGTTGCCGGCTTTTGGAAATCGGTGTACGATCAACATAGATCTCGCAAAGGAGAACAGACACGATGTCACGAATGCATTTTTTCATTCTGGTTTTGCTCGTTTCCATATCCGGGTTTTCACAAGGCATGCTGCTGCCCGTCATCTCGATTATCTTTGAAACAAATGGTGAATCAGCGGCGATGAACGGCCTGCATGCGACCGGGCTGTACATCGGAGTGCTATTGGCTTCTCCGTTTATGGAGGCCCCGCTTAGAAAACTGGGCTTCAAACCGCTGATCGTCATTGGCGGAAGCATCGTCATTTTAAGCTTGTTCGGGTTCATTTGGCTTCAGTCGGTTTGGGTGTGGTTCCTGCTTCGTCTTTTCATCGGGATCGGCGACCATATGCTTCACTTTTCTACGCAAACGTGGGTGACCTCCATGTCGTCAAAGCAAAACCGCGGGAGAAATCTTTCCATTTACGGACTCTCCTTTGGCCTTGGTTTTGCTGCTGGCCCATTTATGGTCCCGTTTGTTAAGCTGAGTCCGGCACTGCCTTTTATCGTGTCAGGCTGTATCAGTTTGCTTGCGTGGCTCTTTGTTTTCTTGCTACAAAATGCATACCCGGAAACCAGCCCTCACGAAACCAAATCGGACAATAGTTTCAGACGCTTTTACCAGGCTACGCTGTTTGCATGGGTGGCGTTTATGCCTACGTTCGGGTACGGATTTCTGGAGACTGCATTAAATGGAAGCTTTCCTGTGTATGCGCTGCGTCTCGGTTTATCTGTGGACGCTGTCGCTTTGATTCTTCCTGCATTTGCGATCGGAAGCATTATTTTTCAATTCCCGCTCGGCATTCTCAGCGATAAATACGGAAGACGGAATGTGCTGCTTGTGATTTTGCTGACGGGGGCCTTTTGCTTTCTCATTGCAGGCGTGTTCCCTTTTCCTTACGTGATCGGCTGCTGCTTCTTTATTGCGGGCATGGCAGTCGGGTCAACCTTTACACTCGGCATCAGCTTTATGACAGACCTTCTTCCGTCCCACCTGCTTCCGGCGGGGAATTTGCTTTGCGGCATTTCATTCAGTCTCGGCAGCATTTTCGGACCGATCGCAGGCGGCTGGTATATGCAAACCTTCGAAAGCGCTAACTTGTTTTATTTGATCACCCTCATTCTGGCCGCTGTCTGGCTCGCTATCGCTTTAGGCAAACCGAAAAGCTGGCCAGCGGCTGAGACCTATTCTTCCTCTTCATAAGAAAAAGCCTCCTGACACAAAGGGACTGACCCCATAAGATGAGACAAATAAAAAACACCTTCTAGTTTGAAAACGGATCGTTGTTATCCGAAATAAGACTTGGAGGTGTTTTTTCTATGGGGACAAGAGTGAGTTATCCGGTTGAAGTGAAACAGAAGGCTGTAGAAATGAGATTGGCAGGCGTGCCTATGAAAGAGATCATGGAGAAATTAAAAATTAAGAATAAGACACAGATTAAGACGTGGGTTAGATGGCATAAGGCTGGGGATACACATCGATTCGAACAGCCTGTTGGAAAGCAATACACTTACGGAAAAGGGCCGGAGTATGCTTCCGATTTAGAGAAACTGCAGGCAGAGAATCGTTATCTGAGACAACAAAATGAAGTTTTAAAAAAGTACAACGAATTGGAAAGGAAGTTGATAGCGAAACGTCAGTCGAACTTGTAGAAGGATTGCGCAGCACAATGACCGTGCAGGATATCTGTATTCATTTAGGTATCTCTCGAGCGTCTTATTATCGTTGGAAGAAGAATCAGACGAAAGATCATCCCAAGCGCTATTTTGAAAAACAAATCGGCACGTTGTGCCGAGAGCACAAGTATCGATATGGATATCGGAAAATCACAGCCATACTAAAAAAGACAATGCGTATCAACCATAAAACGGTTCAGCGTATTATGCAGAAAAATCAATGGCAATGCCGGGTTAAGGTGAAAAAGCGCAAGAAGAATGGACAGCCATATGCCGTGGTCGATAATATATTGGATCGGAATTTTCAGTCTGATCGCCCTCTTGAAAAACTAGTAACGGACATCACATATTTGCCTTATGGACAGAAACAATTGTATCTTTCCAGTATATTAGATGTATACAATGGAGAAGTGATTGCTTTTACGATTGGCGATAAGCAGGACACAGACTTTGTCTTAAACACACTTGATCAACTGCCAACACTGCCTCAGAACTGCGTGTTACATAGTGACCAAGGATCTGTGTATACATCTTACGAGTATCAAAAAGCTGTTAATACAAAAGGCATTACCATGAGCATGTCCCGCAAAGGGACGCCCGCTGATAATGCCTCCATCGAATCGTTTCATTCCTCACTAAAGTCTGAAACGTTCTATCTTAACAGCATTGATCGAACCACGACCGCCATCGTAGAACGCACTGTCAAAGAATACATTTATTATTATAACAACATTCGTATTCAAACGAAACTAAACAGCCAATCACCGATAAGCTATCGGCAATTGGCTGTATAAAAGGTATTTTGATCCCTGTCTCAAAAACGGGGGTCAGTCCCACAAAGTCAGGAGGCTTTTGTTCTAATGATAGCCGTTTTGTCCGTTGGCACTTCCGCTTGTTTTATGACTCGATTTGCTCTTTGAATTCTGTTTGTTATGGCTTCCGCCTTTTTTCGTATGCTTTGTCATCACGTTTTGCCCCCCGGATCATTTTTGAACTGAAGTTCCTTTATAGGGTGCGCTAATTGTAGGGATTTTCATCAGGAAGCTTTTTACGTTTATGTAAAAGCGCGTTGATTTCTCCCCCTAAAATAATTAGAATCCCGCTTAAGTAAAACCAGATCATCAGGACGATGATCCCCCCAATGCTTCCGTATGTGGCGCTATAGTTCGCAAATGTACTGACGTAAAACGAAAACAGGGTGCTGACAACAATCCAGCCGATGGCCGCAAACAGCGCACCCGGCATTACAAAGCGAAGCGACAGCTTTTTGTTAGGCGCGATGACGTACAAAGCGGAAAAAACAATCAGCAGCACAAGCGGGCTGACTCCCCAGCGGATCGCAGTCCAGATGGATAAAAACAGGTCCGAAGCGCCGACAAAGTCCGCAGCAAGCATTCCGATCTGCCGGCCGAATACCGGCAGAAGCAAGGCAACTAAAATGGTAAACACCATGGCGATCGTCAGAAAAATTGAGGTTAGACGTACAATGATAAAAGAGCGGTTTTCCTCCACTTCATACGCGTGGTTTAACGATCTGACGATGGCATTCATTCCATTAGACGCAGACCATAACGCCGCGATGATCCCGAATGACAGCAATCCGCCGTTTCGGTCATTTAATGTTTGGTGGGTAATGGATTCAACGAGGGACATCGCACTTCCGGGAGCGTATTGTTTTACAACCCCCAGCACGTCATCTGTGGAAATCGGAAGATACGCGGTGAGCGTCAGCATAAACATCAAAAACGGGAACAGCGATAACAGAAAAAAATACGCCAGCTCCGCAGATTTGCTTTGCCCCTCATGAAGGGTGTATCTGCCGAACAGCTCTTTCAGAAAGTTCATGTCGTCTCACCTCGAATGTTTAATCATTTATCTTTTGTAAAATGTTCCTTTGTTTCCTGTACCAGCTCCATCACTTTCGGCGTTGTTTTCTTCAGCTCTTTGACTTGCTGATTAACGAAGCCGACTTCATCTGACAGCGTCTGGGCCAGCTGTTTGGCTTCATCAATTTTTGTCATGACATTGTTTTTCAATAGCTCAGGATTGTTTTTGTACAGAGTCATTTTATGCTTGCACGTCATCCATCTCATGCCGCAAGCCTGTCTCGTCGGCTTATGGAGCAAGGATAGCGCCGCGCCTGCCGCAGCTCCGAGAATGACACCTTTCAGCAACCAGCGTTCATTATTCATGATGAACTCTCCTTTCCCTCACAATTGTTTTTCTTCTTGAATGGATGCAAGCAGATGCTCACAGCCCGATCTGATCAATTGGTAGACCTCGTCAAAGTTCCCAGTGTAGTAAGGGTCGGGAACGTCCGCAAGATCTGAATCATCAACGTAGTCAAGCAGCCTCTTGATCTGTGCGGCTTTTTTAAAACCCGCCATGCTTCTCAGGCTTCCGATATTTTCTGCATCCATCGCAATGATGTAATCAAAATCGGTTAAATCCTGTTCGCGCACCTGGCGCGCCAGCATGCCTTCAAAGCTGATTCCTTCTCTGTGCAATATCTCCTGCGTTCCTTCATGCGGAGGATTGCCGACGTGCCAGCCGCCGATGCCGGCTGAGTCTGTTCTGATTTTCCCCTCTAATCCTTTTTTCGCTGCCAAGTCCCGAAATATCGCTTCCGCCATCGGAGACCGGCAAATGTTTCCCAAGCAAACAAATAACACGCTGATCATGTTGCGCAACCTCCCTATTCATTGCCCATATTTCTCTAAAAAGAAACCTTTACCGCTATCTTAGTAGGATGTTCAATCACTTTTCAACTGATGTCACCACTTTTTTGAAATAAATGGCCGAAATGAGAATAGGGTTTTTTTCTGATGGAATTCTGTTAGAATAAAACATACCAAACGCGAAAGAAAGGATGGAATCATTTGTCCAGCCAAAATACAGAAACATTAACTCAAATGATTGAAGAGATATCACAAAAACTGAACATGCTGAATGTCGGGGTTATCAAAGCGGAAGACTTCAGCGACGAAAAAATAGAGGACCTCACCTACCTTCATAAAATGGTGATGAAAAAAGCAGCATTCAGCCCGAGCGAGATGCAGGCGATCGCTCAAGAACTTGCATCACTTCGAAAATAATGGGGCTTGCCGACATCCGGCAAGTCTTTTTTCTTATTGATGAAGATGATTCTTTTTGCTTTCGTTTATTAGGGAGCCGGAAAGACGCGGCAGCAAGGCGCCGGGCTTCCTGAGACCGGCGAATACAGCAAATGACCGAATAAGATTTTGAAGGAGTACTAGAATGAAAACGAAATACGTCAAAACAGCAACCGGAATGTACATCAACTACTTCTTGCTCGGAATGGTCAATATCATTCTCGCATCCAACATGTCCTCCTTAACGAAACAGTGGAATACCGACCCGACAGGCATCAGTTATGTGATCGCGGCTATCGGATTCGGCAAGCTGCTGACATACGGAATATCTGGCGTTTTATCAGATAAAATAGGCAGAAAACCGCTTATTGTGGCTTCCGCCGGAATGATGGCTGTCTTTTTAATCGGTATTCCATTATCACCGAGTTATGAACTTGCGTTTGTGTTTGCTTTATTAGCCGGAGTCGCAAATTCGGCCATGGACGCAGGAACATATCCGGCTTTAACGGAGCTCTTCCCAACTGCTCCCAGCTCGGCGAATGTCTTGGTAAAAGCTTTTATGTCTCTCGGGGGCGCTCTTTTGCCGCTCCTGATTACAGTTTTGGCAGACCATAGCCTGTTCTACGGATATGCATTTTATTTGCCGGCAGCTGTCTATGTGCTGAACATCCTCTGCTTATCAGCGGTTTCGCTGCCAAAAAAACAGAAACAGCCCATCAGCACCGGGCAACAGGGATCTCCTGCTTTCTTATCTGAACCCGACATGAAGAAAGAAGGCGCCGCGCTGATTATCATTGGTTTTACATCAACGGCTTTATTCACAGTATCTCAAATCTGGCTTCCAAGCTTCGCCCAAAAGGCTGCAGGGTTAGCTGAATCAGCTTCCGTACAATTGCTGAGCTACTATAGTATAGGCGCTTTGGTATCTGTTTTATTATTGGCCCTTCTGCTGAACAGATGGGTAAAACCAGTGATGATTACGCTGCTGTATCCGATTATTACATTATGTACGCTTGCCGTTATGCTGACAGTTCACGTCCCAGTTGTACTGGACATCACAGCCTTTTTCTTAGGATTTTCAACCGCGGGTGTGTTTCAAATTACCATTACATTAATGACAGAGCTTTTCTGGAACCGCAAAGGCACCGTCACCGGAATTGTTGCGACAGCTTCAAGTATTGCCTCGATTCTGCTGCCGATCGCCACCGGGCTCATCGCAAAAGCGGGAGGCATAGCCCATATCTTTATGTTCGACTTCGGCATTGCCCTCATCGGAACAGCCTCTGCTGCCTTTTTGTATTACAGATACAATAAACTGACCGCAGGTTCCAAGCTATCATGAAAAAACGGACGTCCCCGCAGGGCGTCCGTTTTTGTTATTTTTCAAGCAGCGCCAAAGATTCGCGGTTAAATGCAGGAATGTCATCCGGCGTGCGGCTGGTGACCAATTGATTTTGGCAAACCACGACTTCCTGGTCGACGACATCGGCCCCCGCGTATTCCATATCTACACGAATGGACGTATAACCTGTCGCTTTTCTGCCTTCCAGCGCTTTAGCAGTAATCAGCAGCTGCGGGCCGTGACAAATCGCAAATACCGGCTTTTTGTCCGTCATAAACGCTTTTGTAAACTGGACGAAACGCTCATCGGCACGAAGCTGGTCAGGTGAAAAACCTCCCGGAATTAATAGCGCGTCAAAGTCGGAAGGGTTTACGTCATCAATGGACGCATCGACTGTGACTTGCGCATTCCCCTGCTTGCCTTTTACGGTTTTCCCTTTTTCATTTTCAATAACGGTCAGCTCATGCCCCGCTTCTTTAAATGCTTTGGCTGGTTCAGTATACTCGCTGTCTTCGAAATAATCTGTCAGCACAACTGCGATTTTTTTACCCATGATTGATAACCTCCCCCTTAATATGTCTACATAAAACACTCTACCCCAGCCACAATATAATAAACATTTTGCAGAGCTGATATACGGTAAGCATAATGACCCAATCCACATCACCCAAAGATGATACATAATACTTATTTTTCTCCCTTTTACAATAATCATAAAGAAACATCTACAAATGCTTACAAAATATTCTTACAATAGAACCAGTAACACAAATTTCGTTGAAAGGTGGAGAACTGGTGAGAATACAGAAAAGACGAAAAGACGTCAGTAACATTCTCCGTATTCTGCTGCCCCCAATTATGATACTTAGCCTAATCCTCCCAACACCGCCCGTTCATGCAGAAGAAAACAAGGCTCCTCAAGTGAATCTCAGTATTTTGGCTACAACTGATATTCATGCCAACATGATGGATTACGATTACTACAGCGACAAAGAAACGACAGAATTCGGGCTTGCCAGAACGGCACAGCTGATCCAAAAGCACCGTGAGCAAAACCCAAACACCCTGCTCGTGGATAACGGTGACTTGATTCAGGGAAATCCGCTGGGCGAATACGCGGTGAAATACGAAAAAAACAACATTATCTCCGGCGCGAAACCCCACCCGATTATCAGCGCCATGAACGCGCTGAAGTATGACGCAGGAACACTTGGCAATCATGAATTCAATTACGGGCTCGACTTTCTCGACGGCACAATCAAAGGAGCCGATTTCCCGATTGTAAACGCCAATGTGAAAACAACTGGCGGCGAACACCGTTATACGCCCTATGTAATTAACGAGAAAACAGTCACAGATGAAAACGGAAACGAACAGAAGATCAAAGTAGGCTACATAGGTTTTGTCCCGCCACAAATCATGACCTGGGACAAAAAGAATCTCGAAGAACAGGTTCGGGTGCAGGATATCGTCGAATCTGCCAATGAAACGATTCCGAAAATGAAGGCAGAAGGCGCGGATGTCATTATTGCCCTTGCCCATACCGGTATTGAAAAGCGGGCGCAATCGTCAGGTGCAGAAAACGCCGTTTTTGACCTGGCCACGAAAACAAAGGGCATTGATGCGATTGTCTCCGGCCATCAGCACGGACTCTTCCCTTCCGCAGAATATGCGGGTGCCGCTCAGTTCGATGTTGAAAAAGGAACCATTAACGGCATTCCGGTCGTCATGCCTAGCAGCTGGGGCAAATACTTAGGCGTCATTGACCTCAAGCTTGAAAAAACAGACGGCTCGTGGAAGGTCGCAGATTCCAAGGGCAGCATCGAATCAATTTCCGGCAGCGTCACATCCAGAAACGAAGCCGTCACAAAAGCCATTCAGCAAACACATCAAAATACACTGGAATATGTCAGAAAGCCTGTCGGAAAAACAGAAGCCGACATTAACAGCTTCTTTGCACAAGTCAAGGACGACCCTTCTATTCAAATTGTGACAGATGCGCAAAAATGGTACGCGGAAAATGAAATGAAGGATACCGAGTATAAAGATCTTCCGATTTTGTCAGCAGGCGCGCCGTTTAAAGCCGGCGGCAGAAACGGTGCCAATTACTATACAAACATTCCGGCCGGGGATCTTGCGATTAAAAACGTCGGAGACTTGTATCTGTACGATAATACCCTCCAGATCGTGAAGCTGACCGGCAGCGAGGTGAAGGACTGGCTCGACATGTCAGCTGGACAATTTAATCATATCGATTCGTCAAAAGGCGGCGACCAGGCCTTGCTGAATGAGAATTTCCGCTCCTACAACTTTGACGTGATTGACGGCGTCACCTATCAGGTCGATATCACAAAACCGGCTAAATACAACGAAAACGGAAAAGTGATTAACGCGGATTCAAGCCGGATCATCAACCTCTCCTATGAAGGCAAACCGATCAGCCCGAGCCAGGAATTTCTCGTAGTCACGAATAATTACCGCGCTTCCGGCGGCGGCGGTTTTCCTCATCTGACGAGTGATAAGATTGTCCACGGCTCCGCAGTTGAAAACAGACAGGTACTGATGGATTACATTATTGAACAGAAAACATTAAATCCAAAAGCCGATAACAACTGGTCGATTGCACCGGTTTCCGGCACGAATTTGACGTTTGAATCTTCGCTTTTAGCCAAGCCTTTTGCGGACAAAGCCGATGATGTCGCTTACGTGAGACATTCATCAAATGAAGGCTATGGCGTGTACAAGCTTCAATTTGACGACGATTCAGATACCGATCCTCCTGAAGGCGGATTATGGGATCTTACCGTCATGCATACAAATGATACGCATGCGCACCTTGATGACGCAGCCAGACGAATGACGAAAATCAACGAAGTAAGAAACGAAACAGACCACAACATCCTGCTTGACGCGGGAGATGTGTTTTCCGGCGACCTGTATTTCACGAAATGGAACGGTTTAGCCGACCTGAAACTGATGAACTTGATGGGTTATGACGCCATGACCTTCGGAAACCACGAATTTGATAAAGGTCCGTCCGTTCTTTCTGACTTTCTCAGCGGGAACAGCACAACTGTCGATCCGGCGAATCGCTATCACTTTGAAGCGCCTAATTTCCCAATCGTCAGCGCGAATGTGGATGTATCAAATGAACCTAAGCTAAAATCATATGTCAAAAAGCCGCAGACCTATACTGCGGGAGAAAAGAAAGAGCCGGGCATCCATCCGTACATTCTGTTAGACGTTGACGGCGAGAAAGTGGCCGTGTTCGGACTGACAACAGAAGACACAGCCACAACATCAAGCCCGGGCAAAAGCATTGTATTTAACGACGCATTTAAAACTGCGCAGAACACCGTGAAAACGATTCAGGAAGAAGAAAAAGTAAACAAAATTATCGCGCTCACCCACATTGGGCATAACCGCGATCTTGAGCTAGCCAAAAAAGTGAAAGGCATTGACTTGATCATCGGCGGACACACCCACACTCTCGTGGATAAAATGGAAGTCGTGGAAAACGACGAACCGACAATCGTGGCGCAGGCAAAAGAATACGGCCAATTCTTAGGGCGTGTCAATGTTGCGTTTGATGATGACGGTGTCGTTCAAACAGACAAATCAAATTTAAGCGTACTGCCGATTGATGAGAATACTGAAGAAAACGCGGGAGCAAAAGAAGAGCTCGATCAGTTCAAAAAAGAATTAGAGGACGTCAAAAATGAAAAAGTCGGCTACACGGATGTGGCCCTTGACGGCCAGCGTGAGCATGTGCGCACGAAGGAAACGAACCTCGGAAACTTCATCGCGGACGGCATGCTTGCGAAAGCGAAAGAAGCAGCCGGCGCCACCATTGCGATTACAAATGGCGGCGGCATCAGAGCAGGCATTGACAAAGGCAAGATCACACTTGGCGAAGTACTGAACGTAATGCCGTTCGGCAACACGCTTTACGTGGCTGATTTGACCGGAAAACAAATCAAAGAAGCTCTTGAACAAGGATTAAGCAATGTGGAGAACGGAGGCGGGGCCTTCCCTCAGGTGGCCGGAATTGAATATACCTTTACATTAAACAACGAACCTGGACACCGTGTGTTAGACGTGAAAATCGAATCGCCTAACGGAGACAAAGTTGATCTGAATACAGATGATACCTACCGCGTCGCAACAAATCATTTTGTCGGCGCAGGTGGAGACGGATACTCTGTCTTTACAGAAGCTTCCCATGGTGAAGACCTTGGCTACGTAGATTATGAGATTTTCACCGAACAGTTGAAAAAGCTTGGTGACAAGGTCTCTCCTAAAATCGAAGGACGGATCAAAGAAGTATTCCTGCCGACAAAGCAGAAGGATGGAAGCTGGACACTCGATGAAGACAAATTTGCGATTTATGCCAAAAATGCCAACAAGCCGTTTGTCTATTATGAAACATCAGAAGGATCACAAGAGAAACCAATCCATCTAAAAATGAAAAAAGACCAAGTCAAGCTATTGAAGGATAGAGAATTAGATCCTTCCCTGACGGTGTTCAACTACTGGTACAGCATGAAGCTTCCAATGGCGAATATCAAAACCGCGAACACTGAAATCGGAATCAAATCTAAGGGAGAATTAAACGTCTCCCTATCAAATGTATATGACTTTACAGTGAAGCAAAAAGGAAAAGAAGTGAAATCATTCAAGGAACCGGTTGAGCTATCGCTTCGGATGTTTGATATTGAACAAGCTCACAATCCTGCCATTTACCATGTCGACCGGAAAAAGAAAACTTTTACAAAGACAGAAAAAGGATCAGTTGACGATGATATGGTGACAGGATACACAAACCACTTCAGCGAATACACGATCTTAAATTCCGGTGCTCACGATAAACCGCCGGCGTTCCCGTCCGATCAGCCGACAGGCGGCGGTGATGACGGCAAGAATGGCGGAGGGTCCGACAATCCAGGCGGAAAGCAGCCGAATGACGGCAAAGGCGGCGATCAAACACCTCCCGGCACTGAACCGACAAATGGATCGGGCGGATCGGGAACCGACGGACCGGCTGGCGGCTTGCTTCCTGACACAGCCACCTCCATGTATTCCATCCTGCTGGCCGGATTTCTGATCAGCGCACTCGGAACAGCATTGTACTTGCATCAGAGAAGAAAACAGAACAGAGCGAATCAGGCATAAAAAAAGCTGCTCGCTTAGCGAGCAGCTTACTTTTTTATACCCATTTCACAACATCTTCAACTGCAGATCTTGTTTTCGGACGAGGGTCTCGCACACGGTAACCGAACGCCACCATAACAGAAATATCAAAGCTTCCGTTTTCCAGAAGGCCTTCTTCTTCAAGAATGCGATGAATTTCATCATATTGGAAGCCTTCCACAGGGCAGGAATCAACGCCGATTTGCGCAGCGGCTGTCATCATGTTGCCAAGCGCAATATAGGTTTGTTTGGATGCCCAGTCAAACAGGGTTCTGTCGCTTTCAAGCAAATGTAAATCGTGTTTCTGGAACTCCTCTGTTTTGCTCAGGTAGCCTTCGTACACGTCTTGCGGCATTTGTTTTACTTCTTTTAAATGACGTTTGATGTAGTCCGCATTATATTTGATGTCCTTCGCTGTACGCGCCAGAATCAGGACGAAATGGCTTGCAGTCGGAAGCTGCTTTTGCGCGCCCCATGTGTATTCGCGAAGCTTTTCGCGGAATTCGGGATTTTGAACAACAACGAATTTCCAAGGCTCAAGGCCGAGTGAACTTGGAGACAGTCTTCCTGTTTCTAAAATAAATTCAAAATCGCTGTCTGATACTTTTTTATTCGGGTCAAATTCCTTTGTCGCATGTCTGAAATTGTATGCGTCCAGAATTTGTTTCTTTACATCTGCCATGTTAAGCACCTCTCCTTTTGGTTACTCTCACTTCTATTGTAGCCATTCTCACAAAAAGTAAAAGTACGCACATTTTTGTATGATAGTATCAATTTTGATACCAAGAGAAAAAAGCGCTCTGCCGCAGGCAGGCGCTTTTTATTTTCCCCGTCGCGCAAAATCGACAAACCTGAATTTGTCCAGACGGTGTCTGCTTTCCGTATATTGAAAGAGACTTGTATCCTCTAAAAAGACATAGTTTCTCACAACCACCATATGGTCATAGCCTCGTAAATCAAGCAATTCCCTGTCCTCATCCGTACACGGCTCGGCCACAATTTCTTTCTGCGCGTAACTGATCGAAAGACCAAGCTCTCCTTCAATATATTCATAAATGGAGTTTTCGCAAATTTCTTTCGTCAGGTGAGGCACATGCTTTCTGAAAAAATAGTCCTTGTCCAAAATGACATGCTCCCCGTCAATCTTTCTTGACCTGATCACTTCCCATATGTCATCATCCGGCTGTGCCCGAAGCTGTTTTTGGATCAGATCTGACGGGGGCACCAGCCCGAATTTGTGAACGGCTGTTTTCGTTTCTTTCCCCAAAGTTTGCGCCAGTTCCTTGAAGCTGACAAGCCCAGAGACCGGAAACTGCATTTTTTCACGGTTGAGAATCACGGAGCCTTTCCCCCTGATTTTCTGGATATATCCATTTTGAGCCAGCATGTGAAGCGCCTTTCGGACCGTTTCTCTTGATGTGCCGTACTGTGCAGTTAATTCATGTTCAGACGGAAGAATCTCCTCCGCCTTCCATCGGCCGTCTTCAATTTGCTGTGCGATGTCTTTATAGATTGTGATAAATTTATTCACCTTCATTTATGACCACCCAGCTTAGTTTAGCACGGTTTTGTTAAATGATAAACAATGGACTCATACGGGCGGAGCGTCATATTCTTCAGTTCTTCTCTCTCTTCATCGTTTGTCAGAAGCACCTCTGCCTTCCACTCGCCGGGCTTCAGCGTGTCCGGCAGTGTAAAGGCTGCCTCCGTCCCGTAAAAATTATTGATGATGAGCAGCTTCTCATTTTCGCCATGTCTCATATACGCAAAAACGTTCAGATCATCCTTTGCGATCAATTCATACGTTCCCTCTGTGACAATGTCATAGGTTTTTCGGATCTGGATCAGCTTCCGGTAGTGATAAAAGACCGAGTGTTTATCCTTCAGCGCCGCCTCGGCATTGATCTCCCGGTAATTTCCGGCGGCCGGTATCCATGGCGTGCCTGTTGTAAATCCGGCATTCGGCGTATCATCCCACTGGACGGGTGTTCTGGAATTGTCACGGGATTTTTCCTGTAAAATGGCTAAAATCTCTTTCTCCGCCATGCCTTTTTTCTTGAAGGCGTGATACATGTTCAGCGACTCGACATCCCGATAGGAGCTGATGCTGGTAAACTTCGGATTGGTCATGCCGAGCTCTTCCCCCTGATAAATATAAGGCGTGCCCTGCATCATATGAATGGCCGTCGCAAGCATTTTTGCTGATTTCACCCGATATGGCCCGTCATTTCCATATCTCGATACAATGCGCGGCTGATCGTGATTGCACCAGAACAAAGCGTTCCAGCCCCCTCCCGCCTGCATCTCCGTCTGCCATGCAGATAAGATCTCCTTCAGCTTCAGAAAATCGAACGGAGCCAAGGCCCATTTTTCTCCGTTTGGATAATCGACCTTGAGATGATGGAAGTTAAACGTCATATCAAGCTCTTCATTGCCGGGATTTGTATATCGGATGCAATGATCTACAGTTGTTGAAGACATCTCACCGACCGTCATGCTGTCATAATGTGAAAACACCTTTTCGTTCATTTCATGCAGAAATTCATGCACCCGCGGCCCGTCAGTGTAAAAGGTGCGGCCATCATCGCCGTTTTCCGCATTCGGAAAGCGCTGGTCTTTTGAAATCAGATTAATGACATCAAGCCTGAAGCCATCAATTCCTTTTTCAAACCAAAAATGCATCATCTCATAGACATGCTTTCTGACCTCTTCATTTTCCCAATTCAAATCAGCCTGTGTGACATCAAACAGGTGCAGATAATATTGGCCTGAGGCTTCGTCAAGCTTCCATGCCGAGCCGCCGAATTTCGATTCCCAGTTTGTCGGGGCTGTGCCGTCTTCGTTCGGGTTTTTCCATATATAAAAATCACGGTATGGGCTGTCTTTTGAAGAAATCGCCTCTCTAAACCATTTGTGCTCAGTTGACGTATGATTGACTACAAGATCCATGACGACTTTTAAGCCTCTTTTGTGCGCTTCAGCTAATAAGCGTTCAAAATCTTCCATTGTGCCGTACTCTTGATCAATCGTGTAGTAGTCACGAATATCATACCCATTATCATGCTGCGGCGAGTCGTAAATCGGCGTTAACCAAAGAACATCCACCTGAAGCGTTTTTAAGTAATCAAGCTTTTCAATCACTCCATTCAAATCGCCAATGCCGTTTCCCGTCGTATCTTTAAAGCTTTTCGGATAAATTTGATAAACCACGGCTTTTTTCCACCATGGTGTTTGTTCTGTTTTCATCTGTCTCCACCACCGTCTTTTTTAATGAAAATGGGAAAAGGGACCGTCAAAAATACGTCCCGCTCCCCTTTGTTATTTACGTTTCAGTCGCGCATAAGCGTATGTTCCGGCAAACGGAACAATCAAGACAATCGCCATCCCGATTGCGAATGCGCCCCAGTACTGGCTCATAATCGAGAAAATGCCG
Source organism: Bacillus sp. PK3-037 (assembly GCF_054161355.1). NCBI lineage: Bacteria > Bacillati > Bacillota > Bacilli > Caryophanales > Bacillaceae > Bacillus > Bacillus sp. PK3-037. The sequence continues at coordinate 3,300,515 of NZ_CP096408.1, forward strand.
GGCACGCCGCCAACACCGACGGAGCTTGCCAAAACGCCTTGAGATGAGATATACATACCGGCAAGCCCTGAGCTGATCATCGCAATGATAAACGGAAATCTGTAGCGAAGGTTCACCCCGAATATGGCAGGCTCTGTAATGCCCAGATAAGCGGAAATGCCTGATGTTAAGGAAAGGCCTTTTTGTTTCTCGTCCTTTACGATAAACATCATCGCCAGCGCCGCTGACCCTTGAGCGATATTTGACAGCGCCAGCATCGGCCATAAAAAAGTGCCTCCGAGCTTGGAACCGATCAGCTGCAGATCAACTGCCAAAAACGTATGATGCATTCCGGTAATTACCAGTGCCGAGTATAAGCCGCCGTACAGCAGCCCGCCCAGCGCGGCAAATGAGCCGAACACCGAGATAAGCCCCGAAGTTAACACATTCCCGATCGCAAATGTGACCGGTCCGATAATGATAAAGGACGCAAAACCGGTCACGAGCAGCGTAATCGGCGCGACGACTAAAAGCTGTATCCCCTCGGGTGTCCGTTTCGTCAAAAACAATTCAATCTTGGCGAGCAAATACGAAGCGAGCAAAATCGGGAGCACCTGCCCCTGGTAGCCGACCTTCTGCACCTCAAGGCCGAAAAGATTCCATACAGGGATCTCTCCGCTTTGTTCCGCAGCGCCATACCCCCACGCATTCAGTAAATCAGGATGTACGAGCATAACGCCGAGCACAATACCGAGGAGCGGATTGCCGCCAAACCGTTTCACCGCCGACCAGCCGATCAGCGCTGGCAGGAACGTAAAGGCCGTGCCTGCGATTAAATTGATCATATTGGCGAGATCCGCCCACTGCGGGTACACTTGCACAATCGATTTTGTACTGAAGAAAATCCCCTGCGCCGTTAAAATATTGTTGATCCCCATTAAGAGACCCGCCGTGACAATCGCCGGCAAAATCGGAATAAAGATATCTGCAAGCGTTTTCACAGCACGCTGCAAAGGATTCATATTTTTTTCTGAGGCCTTCTTCACGTCATCCTTTGTTGACTCGCCAATCCCCGTTCCCTTGACCAGTTCCGCATATACTTTGTTGACTGTTCCCTGGCCGATCACAACCTGAAACTGCCCGTTTGTCGAAAACGACCCCTTTACAACATCGATTTGATCCAGCACCTCTTGGTCAACCTTGCTTTCATCTATTAACGCGAAGCGTAAACGTGTTACACAATGAGTTGCCGCTGCAATATTTTCAGCACCGCCGACTGCTTCAACAATTTGCCGTGCCGATCTGTTCAGTTCCCCCATGCCAACCCCTCCGTTTGATAACTTGTATATACAACTTATGTCTATATTGTATGCCTGTATATACATGTAGTCAACAACTTTTTATAGCGCTTTCATACTATTCGTAAAGTCATAGAATATCTTAAACAGACAGGGTTGCTCTAAAGAATAAACACGAGAAAGCCCTGCAGCTCCTGCGTAAGCTCGAAGACAAGAAGGAAAGGCCGATTTCTCCCCTCTCAAGGAAAACTCTGACCTTTTTAACAGAAGGCTGCTCAGATTTGTGTTTACAAAGTTGGACTTCGGAAATGTGCATGCGAATGTATTGTATATATCGAAGGAATCGTAAAATCTGAATCTATTCAGGATCACGTCCTCCATCTTTTTTTGCGGCATCTGAGGGATGAAATAAGGAAAACGAAGTATCTCAGCCGATATGCTGTCTATTTCCAGCGTATCGGCTGAGACGAGTTTAGATCTATTATTTTGTGAACGGCAAAATGCCTGATTGTAAAAATAAAAGGCGGCCAAAGGAGAGTCATTGAAGAACCCATCACCGAGTCCATCAGAAACTTTACAGAAAGCCTCAGAGCCAATGCCGCTCTTGCGCTTTCGCGTCAAATCACTTCAGCTTAAAACGATCGCTTTTAAAATCGGCACGAGAACCAAGACCGACATTGTCTTGGCCTATATCGGACGGAATGGCAGATCCGCAGGGCATTGACAAGATGAAAAAAGAATCAAAACAGATAGACTTAACAGAATTAAACCGCCGCTCATTAATGTGGTGATGCGGTCTTGCTGCCTTTGTTCATCTAATTGATCATCAAGAGTAAGACGATGTTGAGCCAAAAACCCTAAGAGTTTTCAGCTTCTTTTGTCTGGTAAACAGCACTCTGTTTCGTTTTTCTTCTATCTTTCAGGTAATACTGTTCAGATGTGAAAAATTCGGTATACAGCGCTTTTACCTTCTTGCTCAATAATAACAGCGCAATCACATTCGGAACGAGAATGAAAACTAACGCTAAGTCCAGAAAGCCCCAGATGGCTTTTGCTCCGCCTGCGGCACCTATGATAATAGCCGCTAAATAAACGAATTTAATCACATGCCCCGACAGCCGTCCGAATAGAAATTCAGCTTGTTTTACGCCGTAAAAGATGACAACCATAATGGTCGAGACAACAAAAAAGACGAGAGAAATCGAAACGAAGTACCCTCCGCCAGATCCGAAATAATGCTGAAATGCAGCCGTAGTCAGTGCTGCCGGGTCACTTGAGGCGTTCTTTCCTGTCCAAACACCGGATGCAAGGACGACAAATGCCGTGGTGGTGCAGATGATCAAGGTGTCAATGACGATGCCGATCACAGACCAGAAGCCTTGTCTTACGGGGTGGTCAGTCATTGCGGCCGCATGTGCAATCGGGGCGGTTCCCATCCCGGCTTCATTAGAATACAGGCCGCGGGCAAACCCCCAGCGGATGGTTTCAGCCAAGGCAGCGCCTGCAAATCCTCCTGCTGCCGAAGAAGAAGTAAACGCATTCGAAAATATGAGAGAGAAAAACGCCGGAACAGATGAAAGATTCATAAGAACAATCAGGAGACCGGCTCCCGCGTATGCCCCTGCCATGAGAGGCACGACAAACTCTGTTACTTTTCCGATCCGCTTAACCCCGCCAATTACAACTAAACCAATCAAAAACGCGAAGCCGATTCCGGCGTATATTTTATTGAAAGAAAACGTTTCGGCAAGAGAGACTGAAACTGAATTCCCCTGAACCATTATGCTTGGAATCAGCTCTACGATCAGTGCAACAGAAAAAAACACACCGAGCCATTTCATGCGCAGCCCTTTTGTTATGTAATACATCGGTCCCCCGACAAATTCACCCTGCTCATTTTTTTCTCTGTAATGAACCGCAAGCACACTTTCTGAAAACTTAATTGCCATAGCAAATAAGGCAACCAGCCACATCCAAAAAACAGCCCCGGGACCGCCAAACATGATAGCCGCAGGCACTCCGACAATGTTCGCCGCCCCAATCGTCGAACTGAGGGCTGATGTCAATGCCTGAAGCGGCGTAACTGTCCCCTCTCCCTTCGGCTTTTTTCCTACGCTGCCGATCGTCTGCTTCAAAATGTATAATGGATAGCGAAATTGAAAAAACTTCAGCAAAATGGTGAAGTACAATCCCGTCCCCGTCAGTAAGATAATCAGCGGCGGCCCCCACAGCCAATCAGATATACGCTCTACCCATTCTAATAGTTGTTCCATCCCATCACCCTTTCCCGTTTATGGGTCAATTCCCCACAGATGGAAAAACATAAACCTTTTAGGGCAGACAGAAATGAGTCAAATTGAGGAAGAAAGGAAGCTGGACGGTGGGTAAAAAACATCGCCTGACAAGGAAAACTAAGTGGAAGAAGGTCTGTTTCGTCCCAGCCGCTCATATACTTGATTCTTATAAAACGATGACGCTGGTTTGGAAAACATGCCTTTTTTGTCGGCAAGCTTATCGAGCATCAGCTGCTTCTCTGATTTTTTTCTTACTAATTGCTCACGTTCCTTTTCGTCATAGCACTTGGAGATTAAATGGTTGAGAGTCATAAGCTCTTTTTTCAGTGCACCCTCATCCTCAGCCATCCCTGCATTTTTTAACATTCGGTATCCCATCCGCAGGGATTCCGGCAAGTGGGCCGCATCATCCTTTGGCAGCGGTTTTCCCATTCCCGGCAGGTTGTCAAATTCTCCGTCTTTGATGGCGCGTTTAATCTTATCTTCAGACACAATATGAGAAAAATCCATCGTCCCACCTCTTTTCATTAATGAACATATTTTATCATACAGCCGCCACAAACCATATTATTCCTTTATTTACAGTAATAAACCTGTTTTTACATCTGGCGATTTCCTAAGAAAACGCTGATTCGACGGCGTTTTTCGCCACTTTTTCCATCGGACGATTTTCACTTTTCTAATCCGCTGATTCGTGTTATATTTGATACGTTCGTTTTTTCTATCGTTTCGCTCGAACTGTGATCGGAAAAAAGGAGTGTAACAATGAAAACATTTATAAAAGAAAGAGGACTGGCCTTCTTCTTAATTGCGGTCGTCCTGTTATGGGTAAAGACGTATGTCGGTTATGTCCTGAACTTCAATTTAGGAATAGACAATACGATCCAGAAAATATTGCTTTTTGTGAATCCGCTCAGCTCAAGCTTATTCTTTCTTGGATTTGGACTTTTGTTCAAGAAAAAATTACAGCAGACAGCCATCATAGTGATTCATTTTTTAATGTCTTTTTTACTGTACGCAAACATTGTGTATTACCGATTCTTCAATGATTTTATTACGATTCCGGTCATTATGCAGGCTAAAACAAACGGCGGCCAACTCGGTGACAGCGCATTTTCGCTGATGAGCCCGACTGACGCCTTTTACTTTATCGATACGATCATTCTGATTATCTTAGCGTTTAAAGTGAACAAGCCTGCCGAGACGTCTAACAAAAAATCATTCCGAATCGTTCTTGCGTCTTCGATTCTCGTTTTCTTAATCAACCTGGCAGTTGCGGAGTCAGACCGTCCTGAATTGCTGACGAGATCATTTGACCGAAACTATCTTGTCAAATATTTAGGAACATACAATTTCACGATTTATGACGCTGTGCAGAATGTCAAATCCAACAGCCAGCGCGCACTTGCCGATTCAAGCGACGTAACGGAAGTTGAGAACTACATGAAAGCCAATTACGATGTGCCGAACAATGTGTATTTCGGCAAAGCGGAAGGAAAAAACGTCATTTACGTTTCACTTGAATCTTTACAGTCCTTTATCATCGACTATAAAATTGATGGCAAAGAAGTGACACCGTTCTTAAATAAACTGGCGCACGATAACGAAACGTTCTACTTTGATAACTTTTTCCACCAAACAGGACAAGGTAAAACATCGGATGCAGAATTTATGATGGAAAACTCTCTGTACCCGCTGGCTCAAGGTTCCGTTTTCGTGAACAAAGCGCAAAACACGCTTCAATCCGTTCCGGCGATTTTGAAGTCTAAAGATTACACATCTGCGACGTTCCACGGGAATACGCAGACGTTCTGGAACCGAAACGAAATGTACAAAGCGGAAGGCATTGATAAGTTCTTCGACTCTGCTTACTATGACATGAACGAAGAAAACACGAAAAACTACGGCATGAAAGATAAACCGTTCTTTAAAGAATCAATGCCGCTGTTAGAAAGCTTGCCGCAGCCGTTCTATACGAAGTTCATTACCCTGTCTAACCACTTCCCATTCGGAATGGATGAGGGGGATACTGACTTCCCGGCTGGAGACTTTGGCGACTCTGTCGTCAACAACTACTTCCAGTCAGCCCATTACCTTGATCAATCCATTGAACAATTTTTCAATGACCTGAAAAAAGACGGGTTATATGATAAATCGGTTATCGTGATGTACGGAGACCACTACGGCATCTCTGAAAACCACAATAACGCGATGGCCAAAGTGCTTGGCAAAGACGAAATTACCGATTATGACAACGCCCAGCTTCAGCGGGTGCCGCTCTTTATCCACGCTGCCGGCGTGAAGGGCGAAAAAGTTCATAAATATGCCGGAGACGTCGATGTGGCTCCAACCCTTCTGCATTTGCTCGGAGTGGATACGAAAGACTACTTGATGTCCGGTTCTGATATTTTATCTAAAGAACACCGTGAAGTGATTCCGTTCCGTAACGGAGACTTTATATCACCGAAGTACACGAAAATATCCGGCAAGTACTATGACACAAAAACCGGTAAACAGCTTGATGAATCTGAGATCGACAAGTCAGAAGACTCACTCGTCAAGAAGGAACTCGAAATGTCCGATAAAATCATAAACGGAGACCTGCTCCGTTTCTACAACCCGAAAGGTTTTACAAAGGTGAACCCTTCCGATTATGATTACACAAAACATGGCGAGGATTCAGAGACATCAACAGAAGACGAAGATAAATAAGAAAAAAGCAGAGAGGCAAGCCTCTCTGCTTTTTTTATTTCACTGCAGCACGTAATTCCTCTGCCGCAAACTCTACATTCGGGCCAATAATGACTTGTACTGATTGCCCGCCCGATTTGACGACTCCTTTTGCGCCTGCTTTCTTTAATAACGCTTCATTTACTAAAGACGTATCTTTCACTGTCAGTCTCAGCCTTGTCGCACAGTGATCAATCGTCTGCAGGTTTTCTTTTCCGCCAAGCCCCTTCAGCATGATGTTTTCATTGACAGACTGCGCTGTGTTCTCGTCCAGCACTTCATCCAAGTCATCATCCTCACGTCCCGGCGTTTTCAAATTCAACGTTTTAATTAAGACGTAAAACACGACAAAGTATACAGCCGCATAGCATATACCTACCAGAAGCAGCAGCAGCGGCTTTTCCGCAATTCCGTAGCTCAAAAGATAATCGATCGCACCGGCTGAAAAAGAAAATCCAGAGCGTATGCCGAGCAAATTAACGATGAATAACGACAGTCCGGTTAAGACTGCATGCACAGCGTATAACAGCGGAGATAAGAACATAAATGCAAACTCAATTGGCTCCGTAATCCCTGTGATAAACGCAGTCAACGCAAAACCAATCATCATTCCCGCCGTTGCCTTCCGTTTTGATGGCTTGGCAGTCATAACCATAGCGAGACATGCCGCCGGAAGACCGAACATCATAATCGGGAAGAATCCCGTCATGTATGTGCCCGCAGTCGGGTCTTTTGCGAAAAAGCGCGCCAAGTCACCTGTCACTCCGTTATATTCGCCGAATTGGAACCAAAAAATATTATTCAGCACGTGGTGAAGACCGAGCGGAATTAACAGCCTGTTGAATAAGCCGAATATGCCCGCGCCGATTCCGCCAAGCCCAAGCATCCACTCCCCAAACGCGTTAATTCCCGATTGAATCGGCGGCCATATCGACCCGAATATTCCTGCTAAAATGATTGTAAAAATAGCGGTGACAATCGGCACAAGCCGTCTGCCGCTGAAGAACCCGAGATATTCCGGCAGTTTTGTATCCTTGAAGCGGTTATAGGTGTAACCCGCAATTAAACCGGCAATAATTCCCCCAAATACCGCCATGTTGTTTGCTTCATTAATCGATTTTGTTGCCGCGTCGAGCATCAGATACGAAATCGCCCCTGATAAACCCGCGGCCCCATTGCTGTCCTTTGAAATGCCGATGGCAATCCCAATCGCAAATATCAGCGGCAGGTGATCAAAAACAGCAGTTCCCGCTTGATAAACAAACGGGATATCGAATAAATCCTCCCTGCCAAGTGCAAGGATAATCCCGACTGCAGGCAAAACCGCAATCGGGAGCATAAATGACTTTCCAAGCTTTTGTAAAAATGAAAGCATACCCATCCCCCTCTTACCCTTTTTTAAAAATATACCATACAAGATATCTAGTGATCTATACCAATTTTCCCGGCATATTTCTTTTTTCCCAGGTTCGTGTGTTTCCTATTCTAGAGCCAATTGTGGTAAGCTTAAACTAGATTATTTAAAAAGAAAGCGGGAATGACAGATGATTGTAACAAACGATCAAGAATTAGAAGGCCTGAAAAAAATCGGCAGAATCGTCGCGCTGGCGCGTGAAGAAATGAAACGGAAAGCAGAGCCCGGCATGAGTACAAAAGACCTTGACCTTATCGGAAAAGCGGTGCTTGACGAGCATGGCGCTGTTTCGGCTCCGCAAAAAGAATACGACTTTCCTGGTGTTACATGCATCAGCGTAAATGATGAAGTGGCGCATGGTATTCCAAGCACATCCACTATTTTAAAAGCCGGAGATCTTGTGAACATTGATATCTCTGCTGAATTCGGCGGTTTCTACTCCGATACAGGCATCTCGTTTGTGCTCGGTGAAGGAGAAGAACGCCTTCACAAGCTATGCCAATGCGCGGAAGATGCCTTCCAAAAAGGGCTGCAGCAGGCAAAAGCCGGCAAGCGCCAAAATCAGATCGGGAGAGCCGTTTATCATGAAGCACGTTCTAAAGGATTTACCGTCATTAAAACCCTGACCGGCCACGGAATCGGCAGAAGCCTTCACGAAGCGCCGAACCACATCATGAACTATTATGATCCATTTGATAACGCGCTTTTCAAAAACGGCACCGTGATCGCACTTGAACCATTCATTTCAACAAAAGCGGAAACCATCGTCGAAGCTGGAGACGGCTGGACCTTTAAGACGCCGGATAAAAGCATGGTCGCCCAAGTTGAGCACACCATCGTCATCACCAAAGACGAGCCGATTATCCTGACAAAGCTGTAAAAGCACATTTGGTATGTTTAACCTCCTCCTTTTACAGGTAAATCATCACTATTCTGCAGGAGGAGGCACCGTAAATGAACAGAGATCAAGAAAAAATCCAAATTGAAAACGAAATGAATGCAATGCATGGAACAACAAAAGAAGAAGCGTTAAAAGACTTTGAAGAATTTAAAGACTACCTGAAAAAACAAGTTAACCGAGGCAAAAAATTAGGATTAGATGACGGCAAACTTGTCAAAAGCGCTGGGATCCTGGGAGACTACCTCGCAAAGCATGAAGAACCTCAAAACGGTGAAGAAATGCTGCTGCAGGAGCTTTGGAGCGTTGCGGATGATGATGAGAAAAAACATTTGGCACAGCTGTTGGTCAAATTGGTTGAGAAACAATAAATACCTAAGCCGGGCGTATGCCCGGCTTCTTTATATTGTCACAAGCCCGGCCCATCCAGATATGCTACACTAGGATTAATGTCTGTGAAAGGAGCCATTGTCCGCATGTGGTTTATTATTTTAGGAATTGTCTTTTTCATTGAAGGCATCATCATGACCGTTTTCGGCGTGAAGAAAAAAAACGGGATGCTTACATATATCGGTATTGTGTTCAGCATCATGACCCTTGGCATTGTCATGCTGAAACTCACCGGGCATTAAATCATATTCAGCGTTTACTCCGCATATACATACAGAAAGAAGTTTCGCATCACTAGTGCGAAAGACTCAGTTTTTCCCGCATCTCTTTTCAGCATCTTTTAATAGATGTTACAATGCCAATCGTTTGGTCAATCAGATAGGGAAAGGAGTTTTCTGACATGCATTACGGCAGTAAAGGCTGGTATGTAGCAGAATTAAAAAAGCAGGGTATCACGAAATATGAAGGAAGAAAGCTTCAAAGCTATAAAACCTATTTTCTTGCCAACCTGCTTGAAACAAAGAAAAAACAATCCTGACATGGTAAAGCCGCGCACGTTTAGTTGCGCGGCTTTTTTATTGAATCGGAAGCAGCCTGTCCCGTTTTTTGATAAAGGAAGATCTCCAGCTTTCCGACAATGCTTCTTCACTTAATATCCGTTCAATGGCGGCAAGATTTTTTGTGTCATGGTATTTGATATGGTTTGCGAATTGGACGGATATGCCTTTTTCGCCTCTGGACAGCAGGTCGAGCTTGGCGCCCGGAGCAACCCTGCCCTCTTCCAGCACGCGAAAATAAAATCCCGTATATCCGGTTTGCTGAACTTTCAGCACCATATCCTTTGCACCGAACTTTTTGGCAAGCTTTATACACGGCTGACGCGGCTGGCTGACCTGAACAACGGCGTCATCGAGCTGAAAGACATCGCCTATGCAAACGTCCTCCTCAGTCAGGCCTTGCACCGTGAGATTTTCACCAAACGCGGCGCTCGGGAGCGGTCTTGAGAGAAACTCCGCCCAAAACGGATAGTGCTCCGCCGGATAGACACAGACAGCCTTATCAGGGCCGCCATGATTGACGAGATCCGCTTGTCCGTCTCCCTCAAAATTCTCCCGATACAGCATCACTGCGGAATCTGCCGGCCGCTTCATAATGCCGGTCTCTATTTTCTTTCCGTCATATTCAAGCGTCTTCGGCTTTCCCAGATTAAGAGAAAGAATGGAATAATGAGCTGGTGTCATACGAACACATCTCCTTTACAGGATATAAAATGATTGATTATCATAAAAAGAAAAGGTGGTTTTTTACATGCTTCAATATCGAATCGTTGCAGACGGCCGGGTTCAAGGTGTCGGTTTCCGCTACTTTGTTCAAGCGGAAGCCGATAAGCATAAACTCACCGGCTGGGTCAAAAACCGTGATGACGGGCGTGTCGAGATTTTGGCCGAAGGGCCGGAAAACGCCTTGCAATCATTTCTTGAGGCCGTGAAGAAAGGCAGCCCCTTTTCAAAGGTTACCGGCATCTCTGTCACTGAATCCAGCAGCCTTGAAGGCCATCACCGGTTTTCAATTGTCTATTCATAAGGTTTATCCTGATAAAAGTAATTCGGCTTGACGATTGTATTGTCATAAGACCGGTGAAAAATATGTGTGGAGGCGGGTGAAATCGGCGGTATCAGCCACGTCCAGTCACCCGTCAGCTTTCTGCCCGCTTCTTCCTCCTGTTCTTCAAACCGTTTAAACTGGCTTGCAGCCGTGTGATGATCGACGATGCTGACGCCGTGCTTTTTATACGAGTGCAAGACAGCTTTATTCAATTCAACAAGCGCCTGATCCTTCCATAAATCCGTATTGTAATCAGCAGCGATGCCGATCACGGACGCCACTTTTTTCAGCATGTCGTACCGCTTCACATCTGCCAGGTTTCTTGCTCCGATCTCCGTCCCCATATACCAGCCGTTAAACGGTGCGGCATTATAATGAACGCCCCCGATCTCAAGCCTCATATCCGCAATAATCGGCACGCCGTACCATTGCAGCTTCAAGTCAGAAAACGCTTCGAATTCCGGGTGGGTCAGCGGAACTTCTATCACCAGTGAGCGGGGCAGCTCATACCAGACCGGCTGCTTATCACCCTTCATGCGGAAAATAAGGGGAAGAAGATCAAAATCGGTCCGCTCTCCGCGCCAGCCGAGCTGTTCACAGGCTGCGGTGAGAGAACGGGAAGCAGGATCGCCGATTCTTTCTCCGTCTGACTCATATCCCGCGTACCGGATCAGCTGATGATTCCAGATCTCGACTTGCTTTTCGCCCTTCTCTTCCGGAGGGAAAATCGTAATGGTCGGCCTGATTTTCCCGTTATTTGTGGCGGTTTCAATGTGATGAAACAGAGCGTCCCGTACTTCTTCTTTTGTCCGGACGTCACGTCTGTCAATGACATTCAGCGAATTCCAGAACAGTCTGCCGATGCAGCGGTTGCTGTTTCTCCAAGCCATTTTCGCCCCGTGCGCCAGCTCTTCCTTTGTATGGTCATAGCTTCCAGTCCGGTCAATCTCACTTTTAATGTCATCGAGACGGTCTTGCATTTCCTCCTCCTTTCCGAGTTCCTGATAGCAATTGGCAATAAACGCTTTCGCTTCGTTCCAGAGTATTTCTTTATCTTCCAACAAACTCTCTCCTCCAAATCGCATTCTGCTTCTCATTGTATCGTTTTTGAGCGGGAAGACAAATGATTTTTCTGCATCTTCTTGGAAAAACAAATAAAAAAACACCCGCGTTTGCGAGTGTCAAAGGGATGATAAATGATGGGCCAATTCCATTAAATCACTGCGAAAGTTTCTGCCTGTCATTGGGATGCCGTGCCCGGTCAGCATCGCTTCCGGTTCTTGTTCGGCAAGTCTTTGAATGGACTCGGCGGCCATCTCAGTGTCAGGTGTGAAATAAGCCGGCGGGCCGTGAAGCTCCTGTTTTTGAATGAAGACGTCAGCCATTTTTTCCTGTTCAACTGTAATCACCGCATCGCCGGCGACAAGCACACGGCCGTCCTCGCGGAATAATGAAATATGGCCCGGTGTGTGGCCCGGTGTTGCGATCCAGATCCACTCGTCCAAAAAAGGAACAGTGCCGTCTTCAGGCAGCGCTTGAACATGAGAGGAAATATCGATCGAATGGCGCGGAAACAGCGGCGACAGCTTGGCAACCAGCCCGCTTTTGCTGTTTGGGCGCGCCGGCGGATAATCCTCTTTTCCGGTCACAAAAGGCATTTCCCGCGAATGAACATAAACAGGAACATCCCAATGCTCTAGGATCTCTTCAATGGCCCCGATATGGTCAAAGTGCCCGTGTGTCAGAATAATGGCCTTCAAGTGATAGTCATCACCGAATCTTTGTTTTGCTTCGTTTAAAATCATGCCGGCTGATTGAGGCATGCCGGCATCTATTAAAATAAATGAACGAGGTTCAGAAGGATACTGAATAAAATAGACATTCGCAATTTGCACGGTCAAGCCGTGCACCCCTTTTGCCGCTTCGAACCCCGTTCCGCTTCTGACCGAAGTCAGCGGCATATAAGGATCACTCATGATGACACCTCCGGTATGTTGTATGCCGTTAGTGTGTGTCATTACGCTTGAATTATCATACGGAAATAGAGATTGCACCGATCAATAGAGCGGCAGCTGTCATGACGATCACTGCGAGAACCGCCCATTTCAACGCGAATTTTTGATGGTCGTCAATAGAAACCCCGACAAGTCCGACTAGCAAATGAGTAGACGGCACAAGCGGGCTCAGCATATGGATCGGCTGTCCGATAATCGAGGCTCTGGCAATTTCGACTTTATCAACACCGTATGCGACAGCCGTTTCTGATAAAATCGGCAGCACTCCGTAAAAATACGCGTCATTCGGCATGAGAAATGTGAAAATGCCGCTAGTTAAGGCTACAATCGCCGGGATCAACCCGCCCATTTGTTCAGGAATCATCGACACAAGCGAAATCGCCATTTCGTCAACCATTTTGGTGCCTGTTAAAATTCCCGTAAAAACGCCTGCTGCAAAGATCATGGAGCCAATGGCCAGCACGTTGCTTGAATGTGCTGAAATACGCTGTCTCTGATGATCGAGGTTCGGATAATTCACAATGAGTGCAATACAGAATGCGATGACAAACAGCACCGTTAAACTGACTTTGCCTGATACTAAAAAGCCTATTAACGAAAGCGTTAACAACAAGTTAAACCACCAAAGCTTCGGCCGCTTCCACTCGTCTTCAACCGCAGCGGCTGGTTCGTTGACATCGGCCGGCTGTTTCAGCTCAATCACGCCGAGTCGTTTGCGCTCCGCTTTCCCCAGCACATACGCAACTGCGACCATACAAAGCATTCCGCTCGCGATCACGGGGATCATCGGCCCGGTCAGCTCAGCCGGATCAACCCCGAGCGCGCTCGCCGCCCGCGGCGTCGCGCCTCCCCACGGAATCGTATTCATAATCCCCATGCCGACACCGGCGATTCCCGCCAATATAATCGGCCGGATGCCGAGCAGCAAATAGAGCGGAAGCATCGCGCTTGTTGTAATCATATAGGTTGTTGAACCATCTCCATCCAATGCAACAAGCATCGTAAGAACCGCTGTCCCGACAACGATTTTTAACGGATCGCCTTTGACCATATTTAATATTTTGGCAACCATCGGATCAAAAAGCCCAGTGTCAATCATGATTCCAAAATATAAAATCGCAAACATAATCATAACAGCCGTCGGCGCCACCTGCTGAATCCCCGAGATCATCATATCGCCAACTTCAGTGAACCCGAAACCGGCTATCAGCGCAAACACAATCGGCGTCAAAACTAATGCTGTTAAAACAGAAAGCCGTTTTGTCATGATCAATGCCATAAACACAAGCATCATAAGAAATCCTAAGATTGCTAACACATTCATTCCCCCTTTAAATGAATCCGCTTACATTTTATCCCCTATTCCCCTTTTGCCTTTTTGTCATCGTATGAGAAAAACGGTCTCAAGTAAATAATTTGGTTTTTTTGTATTTTTAATTTTTTAAAACCGTTTTGTTCTTTTTGGTCATTTCTAAACACGAAAAAAGCATTCCGCCTACGGCAGAATACTTTTTGCTTAATTGCCTGTCATGATGGTTTGATAAAACGCTGATTGTTCTTCAAGAAACCGTTTCGTTTCCTTGCTGTTTAAATAAAAGCTCTCCCAGTCCTGCTCGTTTATTTTCTGCTTCCATTCGGGCGAGGATGTCACCTTTTTTAATGCTTGGTCCCAGTAAGAAATCTCTTCCTCAGACATGTTTTTCGGCCCCAGCACCCCTCTCCAATGAGAGAAGACAAACGGAATGCCCTGCTCTTTCCACGTCGGCACTTTTGGAAAACCGGGCAGCCTTTTATCTGACGTGACGGCGGCTAATGTAATCTCGCCGTTTCGCTCGTACGGCTTGGCTTCTGAAACAGTCATGGAAGCTGCTTCTATCTCATGCCTGATCAGCGCCTGGATCAATTCTTCACTGCTGTCAAACTGTAAAAACTCAATGTCGAAAGGGTCAATCCCGTACATATCAGCTGCTCTGACGAACGAGAGCTGATCGTCATTGCCAAGCCCCGGGGAAAAACCGATTTTGACTTTGCCAGGATGCTTCTTGATCTCTTTCAGCACATCCTTTCCGCTTTTCAGCGCCGACCCTTTCGGAAGAGCGACAGTCTGCCATTCCTTAGCGAGAATCGCCAGCGGCGTAAAATCATCAGTTTTTAATTTACTTTGTCCGAGCAGGTAATTGCTCAGGATTAAACTGGACATCATACTGATAGTCTTCCTGCCGCTTTGGTTGACATATTTCCAGCCTTTATCGCCTCCGCTCCCAGGCTTATACACAATATGAATCCCGCCTTTCATCAGCTGTTTTTGCCTGAGCACGGATTGAATCGCCTGCGCCGTTACATCCCAGCCCCCGGAAGGCTCGGCAGGCACAACGATTTCAACCGGCCCGTCCGGCAGACGTGGAGCGGCCGCCTTCCGGATGTCACCTTGCATGAAGACCAATAGACAAATAAATAGGATCACACATTTTTTCATCGCTATTCAGCCGCCAAATAATATTTTCTCTCCGGTCTGCCGATAATCCCGTACTCCAGCTCGGCTCGCGCTTCTTCCTTAGACACAAGATATTCGGCATAGCGGCGGGCTGTTGTTCGTGACGCGCCCATTGCTTCGCCAAGTTCTTCAGCTGTCATTCCTCCGTCCGCAGTACGCAGCGCCTCTTTAATTTTTTTCAGCGTGATCGGATTGATGCCTGTCGGCAAATCCTCCGCAGTGACAGCTCCCTTAGAGCTGCCCCCAAAAATATGGTCAATCATGGATTGGCTGACCTCCGGCTGAGACAGCAGCACCTGCCTTTTTTCTTTATACTGGAGCAGCACCTGTTTGAACTTGTCAGCCGATACAGGCTTTATCAAATAGTTTGCGATCCCTGCCCGCAGCGCTTCCTGTAAGTGGCGGGTTTCCGTTGCGGCTGTGATGATCATAATATCCACTTCCGGAAACCGTCTCCGTATCTCTGGAATCAATGCTGTTCCTAGCTCGTCCGGCATATAAATATCCAATAGCAGCAAATCAGTTTTGTGTGTCTCCAAAAGCAACATTGTCTCTTTGGCATTGCCCGCTTTGCCGATAATGCTGAATCCATCAAGCTGCTGAATCAATCTCTCATGGATTTGCGCAACCCGAAAATCATCCTCCGCAATCACGATGTGAATCAAATGGATTCCCCCTTTGTCTGTTTCTCCTTCGGTATAAAAACAGTAAATACCGCTCCCCCGCTTTTTTGATTTGCCAGCTCGATCCATCCTCCCAGCTCACGCACTGACTCTTTTACGTTGGCGAGTCCGTAGCCTCTCTTCATCCCCTTTGAAGAGTAGCCCCTTTCAAACACCGTCTCCATTTTATCAGGCGGCACTCCCAGTCCCGTATCGGATACTTCGATAACAATATCCCGTCCGATATCTGTAATAAAACATGAAACCTCCTGTACGCTTTGATCCGCTACAGCTTCGAAAGCGTTATCAATCAAATTGCCGATAATTGTAATGAGATGGGACAAGCCGACATGAGGAGGAAGAGGCCCAAGCGTGCTGTTGTCATCGATCGACAGCTTCACCTTTTTTTCCGATGCTTTGCTCATCTTTCCTAACAAAATCGCCTGCACCTGCTGCGAATGAATATTTTGGAATAAAATATCATGCTGTTCATTTTGGATGGCGTATTCCTCTTTAATCAATTCAATCGCTTCCTCATATTCGCCAAGCTCAAGCAGCCCTAAAATCGCGTATAGCTTATTAGAAAATTCATGAGTCTGGGCGCGCAGGTCCTCTGAGTATTTTCGCACCTCTGTCAGCGTGTCAATCAGCTTTTTCAGTTCTGTTTTTTCTCTGAAGCTGATAACAATTCCATACGCCTGTCCGCCTTGTGTCATGACTTTTGTATTGATAATAAAGACTTGATCGTTAACGCATACCTCCTGATTCGGCGGCATTTCTTCCTGCCCAAGCACAGACATCAGCTCTGCTCCCGGCATCACGTCATCAACAGGCACGTTCATCACAGGCTCGGGTAGCTTAAGCATCTCAGCCGCCGATACGTTCATCATCGTTACAATGCCATCACGATTGGTGGCGATAATCCCTTCCTTAATCGCCCGCAGCATCGCATTCCGCTCCCGATAGAGAGAGGCAATTTCGTGCGGTTCAAGGCCAAGCGTATCCTTTCTGATGCTTTTGGCAAGCGCGGCGGCACCGGCAAATCCAAGCAGCAGCACGAGTACAGCCATGAAGCTTAAGTCTCGCAGATGTTTCTTGATGCCTTGCTCTGTCTTGGTTTGCAGAAAATCAACGGACACGCTGCCGATCACGTGGCTGCGCCCCTTTTGTTCCTCGATAATCGGTGCGCTCCCACGGATCACCCTTTGTCCATCCGCTTTTGTCTCTGAGACGTGAGAGCCTCCAAACAGGATTTCTCTGCTTCTCGTCAGATGCTTATTTCCGCTATTTTCCGAGGCGGTTCGGACCATTCCTTTTTCATCAAGCACATAAATCGCATAAGCGCCGGTCTGTTCTTTCATTTGTTCAATGACCTCCTGCGCCTCGGCAGCTTGCCCGCCTTTCGACACGATAAGCTCCTTTGCCGGCGGCATATAGGAAATCGTTCTCGCCGTCTGCACCGCCAGCTGCTCTGCCTGTTTTCGCCCTTCTTTTGTTTGCTGAACGGCAAACGTGACTGTCAGCACGCCAATCACAAAGATCAGCAGCGCCGCA
Source organism: Bacillus sp. PK3-037 (assembly GCF_054161355.1). Lineage (NCBI taxonomy): Bacteria > Bacillati > Bacillota > Bacilli > Caryophanales > Bacillaceae > Bacillus > Bacillus sp. PK3-037. The sequence continues at coordinate 3,317,848 of NZ_CP096408.1, forward strand.
ATCAACCCCATTATTTTTGTTTGCAGAGAAAAATGGAATCGCTTTTTCACCACAGCACCAGCCGTCCTTTCTACCTAGATCATACCATTTTTCGCCCGGAAATTTTCTTATTTTTCAAAATCCATTTCTTTGGTGATCAGGATCTATTATTCAGATCAGGATCTATTATTCAGATCAAGATGTTTCCTTTTCACATTGTCCAGTTTTGCTGAACAATCCTTTTTTCATGAAGGAATCATTCCGTCTGAACATTTCGATATACATATAGATATAGTATCTGAGTGATATGGTGAAGGGCGGGAGGTTATGGTGAAAACAAGTTTTATTGTGCTGACTTATAATCAATTGGCGTTAACAAAACAATGCTTGGAGAGCAGATGGACGCATACCGATGATGACTGTATAGAAGGGATTGTTGTAGATAACCGGCTCTCTATCAAAACGATTTTTAATGAAACAAACGAAGGGTTTGCGAAAGCCTGCAATCAGGGCCTTGAGGGATAAGGTTTCTTGGTATCATTTACACGGATATTAGAACAAATGAATTAAGTGACTGATCATCCTCTATGATTTGTCTAGTAAAGTTCGAGTTAAATGTTGCCGTGACATCTCCAAAAATGACCGAGTCTCATTTGTCATGTGATCGAATATAAAAAAGGCAGACCGCGTCTGCCTTTTTTCTTTCTACCATATCCCTAATAATTTCCACCATAATCCGCCGATCACAAGCCATGTGACAATATGAACGATCGACAGGATAAATCCGATAGACCACCATTTGCCTTGCGAAATGTAGCCCGCTCCGAAGAAGACCGGAGCCGCTCCAGAACCGTAGTGGGTTGTTGACCCGAACAGATTGCTGAAGAACGCGAGGCTCAGCGCTGCTAAAAGCGGCGGTGCGCCCGCTGCCACGATAACAGCCAAAAACGCTGAATACATCGCACTGATATGGGCTGTCGCACTTGCAAAGAAATAATGAGAGTAATAGTACACAACAATTAAGATTAAGAATGCCACAATCCAAGAGAATCCTGATACTGATGATTTCATGGCGTTGCTGAACCAAGAAACCATGCCTAATTCATTCAGGAAGTTGGCCAGCATAACAAGCGCCGCAAACCAAGTGAGCGTATCCCAAGCGCCCTGTTCTTTCTTGATATCATCCCAGGTCAGAACCTGTGATAATAAAAGAACTGACAATCCGATCAGTGCGGTTGTGGTTGCGTCGATGTTGAAACTGCCGCCAAAAATCCAAAGAGCAAGCACTAAAAGAAACACGATAACCATGGAAAGCTCTGATTTTTTAAATGGTCCCATTTCTTTCAGTTTTTCGGTTGCGATTTTCGCCGCGTCCGGTGTTTCTTTGATTTCCGGCGGATACAGCTTGTAAATCACAAGCGGCGTGATGATTAAGCTTACAAGTCCCGGTACAATCGCGGCAATTGCCCAGCTTGTCCATGTTAAGTCCACCCCTGCGACATCATGGGCCAGCTTGGCAATCAGCGGGTTCGCCGCCATCGCTGTCAGGAACATAGCAGATGTAATCAAGTTTCCCTGAAAACCGGTTTTTAATAAGAAAGCTCCGATTTTTCTTTCTGTTCCATCTGCCGGGCTTGATCCGAATGTTTCGGATAATGATCTGATAATAGGAAATATAATGCCTCCTGCACGCGCCGTATTACTTGGAATAGCAGGTGAAAGTATTAAATCACTGAATAGCAGTGAATAAGAAAGTCCAAGGGTTTTTTTCCCGAATTTCTGAACGAATACATACGAAATTCTCGCACCGAGCCCGGTTTTGATAAATCCCCGGGAAATAAAGAATGCGATGACGATAAGCCAGATGGTCTTATTCCCGAATCCGCTTAATGTATCCTCAATGGATAATGTTCCAGTTAATGCAGTAACCGCCAATGCAAAAATTGCAATTGCACCCATTGGCAAGGGCTTGGAGATAAAGCCGATAATTGTCGCGACGAAAATCGCAAACAAATGCCATGCTTTAGGTTCAAGTCCGGACGGAGCGGGAATAAACCAGATGATTAGTCCCACAGCGACAGTAATAAGCAATGGAACAAGCTTTACTGCTGACTGTTTTCCTGCGTCTTTTTCTGAAGCCATAAATAGGTCTCCTCCTATATACTTGTTTTCCGATCCCCTTTTTCATTCTACTCCTTAACTAAGTTAATAAACATTTTAATTAATTAAAAAACACAAAGGTGAGCAGCCCTTTGTGTTTTTTTCATTTCTTAATTTAGTTTACCCGCGCCCGCTTGAGATATAACATTTGACTTCACATTCGCGGAAGCATCAATTGATCCGTGCAAAGATGGCGTCCATCCGACAGAAGAGCTCAGCCCGTTTGCAGCCGATGCGTTGATCTGCGTACCGTTCAGCAATGTGCCGGAATCGTATAAAGCCGTCCCCCCGCTGAATACGCTGATCGTTTTAGCAGCAGTCAATCCCGGAACGTCAATGGCATTGTTTTGTGCATAGATTTTAGATGATTTTCCGATTCCCCACGCATAGCTAAAGGCATACTCTGATGAGTTTTTATTGCCTTCATAATAGTTGTTGTAAACGTGTACCTGCCCAAAACGGACTCTCGGTGCGCGCTGAACGATATTTTTGTAGCGGTTATGATGCAGTGTGATTTTTAATTTGCCGTCATCGGAAGTTTTGCTGTCGCTTGATCCGAAAATGGAGCTTTTATCATGATCGTGATAGAAGTTATAAGACATTGTAAGGTAATTAGCGCCGTTAGAGGCATCCGTTTGGCCGTCATGGTGCTGATATTCTCTTCCAAAATACTTTGGAGAGGTGCTGTCTGGACGCGAACCGTCATTAAATGTACAGTGATCGATCCATACATGTGTACCGCCGTTTATTGTGATGTTGTCATATTGTGAGTTCCAGTTTCCTGAACTTCCGTCAGTAGGGTCCCATTGCGGGAAATAGTCATATGCGTCTTGGAATTCGATATTGCGGATAATGACGTTATCGCTCTTGATCTGGAAGTTTCCGCCCAGAATTTTAGCATTTGACCCTGAACCGACGATCGTCGTATTTGCAGGGATATCCACCATCACGCGTGCCTTTTGGTTTTTCTGTGAGCGTGCTCTGGCCTCTTCCTGTGTTCCGGATGGTTCTTTTTTGCCCCATGTGCTTGGGTCATAGGCTTTCAAATATTTGTTCAAATCGTACTCTGGATCTTTATAATCATTCAGACCAAGCGGTTTCAGATTGTCATCGACATTCATGTCAATCGTTCCCTTGATATAAATGATTTTTGGCGTAGTGTTGGTGTCCTTGCCCAAAGCCGAAACGAGCTGGCTTCTGTTGCTGACTGTATACACGTGGGATGACGAGGCTTTTGATCCGCCTGTCGTGCCGGTCGAGTACGCTCCCCAGCCATCATTTGACCCTAACGTCTGATGACCCAAATCCGCTGCGTTCGCCCCAACCGGAGTCAAGCCTAATAACAAAGCCGTGGCTAACATCACTTTTTTCATGCAGTATGAACCCCCACTTTCTATTTTTTGTGAGAATTTGTTCCATATTCTCACAAAAAACATAATAGCAAATTCATGGGCATCCATAACCGAAAATGTACCTCTTTTTATTGCGGCATCCTGCAAAAAAAACACCGCAAAGACCGCAAATATAAAAAACCCCAAAAGGACGATAATCGCCTTTTGGGGTTACACTCCTGCATTATGCCCAAGATTTTACTTTTTCGTTGTCTGTCACAAAGAGAAGCACTTTCCCTTCATCGAGCCGTTTTTCAAACTGAGCCGCTTCGTCTTCTGAAAAACCGATTTCGTTGATTTTATTGCGAAGCTCGTCTCCTTTTTTATTAAATATGTTTCCTACCGCATGTTTGAAACCTGTTTCTTTGGCTCCGATCGTGTTGGCATTCGTGTTGTCTGCCAGTCGTTCCGTTCTGTCATCGTCGTGAGCTAAGACGTATACATCCTCTTTTGCGACACCCATTTGCTGTAATTCTTCTACATCCTTCATGAGCTGTTCGTCGTTTGTATACTCTCTTACAACTGGTTTCATATCCAATTCCTCCTTCATCATGTCTATGTTATATTTCATACCCGATCCTTTTTCTATGAAACAGCATCCAGAGCATTGGGCACAAAAACAGGAAGAATGGTAGTAGATATTTCATTTCTAACCATGGTAAAGTGATAAAAGGAGATTATTTTCAGAATAGTCAAAACCGAAACCGCTGCACGGAGCGTCCGAACATGAATCGCCATTTTTATCCGTACAAGCAGGAGGTATGTCCAATGCAATACTTTTCACCAGAACAGCAATACAATGCGTGGGTTGTGAGTGATTTAGTAAAACAGGTCTTCCATCAGCGTGTCGGCTATTCAGCCGGCATTCACCAGCTTGCCATCTTTGCCGAAGAAACATTTCACATTGATATCGACTTTGTTTTCTCTATTGTCATGAATATCGGAGACATTGAATTTGCGCTCTCTGAAGAAATCGAAAGAAAATTGTCCGGCTATCTCAGCGTTCTTCTTCCCCATGTCAGCAGAGATATGCTTGAAGCCTCTAAAGCCAACGCCAGTTCGTTTTTATCCCACAGACACGGCGATGCTGTGTACGATTTATTTGTGCCATATGACCCATACATCAAAAAAACATAAAGCAGCGGTTTCTGTTTCTTTATTTAAAAAATATTGACATAGGAAGCCATGCTATTATAGTGTTTATTTGTGATAATGATTCTCATTATTAAATTCAGAAAAAAGGAAGAAAACAATGCGCACCTATCCTAACAAGTTTATTGCCATCATCAGTGTTCTATTAATCGCTTGTTTCATTATATCCGGCTGTTCATCAAGTCAGGATAACAGCGGCGGCAAAGCCGGCAGCAAATCTAATGATTCAAGAGTCATTCAGCACGAAGCTGGGAAAACAACAGTGACCGGCTCACCTAAAAAAGTCGTTGTGCTTGAGCTTTCATTTCTGGATGCTGTTTACAATCTCGGCATCACGCCAGTAGGCATCGCCGATGACAACAAAAAAGACATGATTCAAAAGCTGGTCGGCAGCGCGATTGATTATACATCCGTAGGCACGCGAAGCGAACCGAATCTTGAGGTCATCAGCTCCTTGAAGCCTGATTTAATCATCGCTGACGCTGAACGTCATAAAAACATTTACAAACAGCTGAAACAAATCGCGCCGACCATTGAATTAAAAAGCCGGGAAGCGACTTATGATGAAACAATGGACAGCTTCAATACCATTTCTAAAGCATTAAATAAAGAAAAAGAAGGAAAAGAAAAACTCGCCGACCATACAAAGGTCATTGACGATCTGAAAGCGGAGCTTCCGAAAGATGAAGACCGCAGCATCGTTCTCGGCGTGGCAAGAGCCGATTCCTTCCAGCTTCATACGTCATCTTCTTATGACGGAGAAATCTTCAGCATGCTCGGCTTTACGCACGCCGTGAAGTCAGATAACGCGTATCAAGAGGTCAGCCTCGAGCAGTTAAGCAAAATCGATCCAGATATTTTGTTTATTTCAGCCAACGAGGGTAAAACAATCGTAGATGAGTGGAAAAAGAATCCGCTCTGGAAAAACCTAAAAGCGGTGAAAAACGGACAAATCTACGATGCAGACCGCGACATTTGGACAAGATTCAGAGGAATCAAGTCCAGTGAAACAAGCGCCAAAGACGTGCTCAAAAAAGTGTATAATAAATAGGACAAAAGAGAAGCGAGGAGAATCCTTGCTTCTTCGTTTTTGCAAACAGACGCAGCAAGGAAGTGAGACTGTTGTATTACTCAGCCAAACGGCGCTCATCATCAAGATTGATGGTTTTTATCATTTCACTGATCATTCTTATTTTCGGGCTTGGACTGAATCTCTCAGTAGGCGCCTCAGACATCGGCATCATTGATGCTTTGACATATCTTTTTGTATGGGACGGATCAAAAGAACAGCTTATCATCTCTACTCTTCGCCTCCCCCGCACCTTAATCGGCGTTTTCGTCGGCGCCAGCCTGGCTGTAGCAGGGGCGCTGATGCAGGCCATGACAAGAAACCCTCTGGCTTCACCTCAAATTTTCGGTGTGAATGCGGGTGCATCGCTGTTTGTCGTTGCTTCTCTCGTCATTCTGCCGGCGTCGTCCTACTCTTCGGTTGTGTTCGCTTTTGCAGGTGCGGCGGCAGGCGGCGCAATTGTGTATATGATTGCCTCTTCCGGCGGAATGACACCTGTCAAACTGGCGCTGTCAGGAGTGGCGGTGCATTTGTTCCTGTCATCTATGACACAGGCGATTATTATTTTAAATGAGTCGGGAGAGGATGTGCTGTATTGGATGACGGGTGCGATTGACGGCAGCAATTGGCAGGACGTCATGACCATTGCCCCGTTTTCTGTCATCGGCATTGGACTTGCCCTTGTGTTTTCAGGTCCCGTTTCTGTTCTCGGTCTCGGTGATGAAACCGCAAAAGGACTCGGACAAAACATGAACGGCATGCGGATTCTGATCAGCTTTATCATTTTAATTCTTTCCGGCGCTTCTGTGGCGGTTGCCGGCCCAATCGGCTTTGTCGGGCTGCTCGTCCCGCATATCGTCCGCAAGCTGATCGGAGAAAATTACAAGTATGTGCTGCCGTTTTCGGCGCTGTTCGGCGCCATCTTATTGGTGTACGCAGATGTCCTGGCCAGATGGATTGCATTCCCTTATGAATCTCCGGTCGGCATTGTCACCGCCATTATCGGAACACCATTTTTCTTATATTTAGCAAGGAAAGGGCGAAATCTGAAATGAAGAAATCAACCAGAAAACAAAAACGCCCCTTGCTGGCCATCCTCATATTGGCTGTCATCTTGCTAGTGCTGTCCATGATCAGCATCGGCTTCGGGGCATTGTATATTTCACCTTATGCGGTGGTTACGAATCTGTTAGGAGTGGATCATTCCTTCGAGTTTATTATTCAGCAGTACCGGCTCCCCCGCATTATACTGGCGATTCTGGCAGGCGCCGGGCTTGCCGCTGCCGGAGCCATTTTGCAGGGTGTCATCCGAAATCCCCTTGCGTCCCCGGACGTTGTCGGAATTTCAAAAGGGTCCGGACTGGCCGCCATGGCCGTTATTCTCATTTTTCCTGAGTCTCCGGTCTACGTGCTGCCGTTCTCCGCATTTGCCGGAGCAGCCATTATTGCTGTAGTATTATTAATGATAGCCCGCAAGAAAAGCATTCATCCCTCTTCATTGGCTTTATCAGGCATTGCCTTAGGCGCGGTCTGCCACGCCGGCATGCAATATATGATGGTCAAATTTCCGGGGGACGTCAATGCAGCGCTCATTTGGCTGACAGGCAGCCTCTGGGGGAGAAACTGGGAAGAAGTCAAGCTCCTTGCACCATGGCTTCTTGTCCTTTTGCCGATTGTCTGCATCCTCATTCCGAAGCTGGATCTGATGTCACTCGGTGATGAGCTTGCGCAGGGTCTCGGCGAAAACGCAAACAGGCTGAGATTCACCCTGATTTTCACCGCAGTTGCACTGGCGGGGAGCTGTGTAGCCGTCGTCGGATCAATCGGTTTTATCGGGCTGCTTGCTCCGCATATCGCCAGAAGGCTTGCCGGAGAAAAAGCTAAATATTTACTGCCTGCATCGGCATTAATCGGTGCTATTATATTATTAATCGCAGATACATTAGGACGCGGCATCATGCCTCCGGTTGAGATACCCGCCGGAATATTGACAGCTGTGATCGGCGCGCCTTATTTTTTATATTTATTGAAATTCGAAGCGAGGAAACAGTAGGGAGAGGATACCATGAGAAAACTGGCTGCAGACCAGCTCACTCTTTCATATGACAGCACAGTGATTATTGACGGAGTCGATTTAAAGATTGAAGAAGGAAAAATCACTGTGCTCATCGGCGCCAACGGCTGCGGAAAATCAACAATCCTCAAATCGCTTGCCAGGCTGATGGCCCCAAAAAGCGGCACGGTCCTATTAGAAGGAAAAGATATTCATCGCCAGTCGTCCAAAGAAGTGGCTAAAAAGCTGGCGATTCTTCCTCAGTCTCCTCAGGCGCCTGAAGGATTGACGGTACAGGAACTATGCTATTTCGGCAGACATCCTCATAAAAAACTGTTATCCAAGCATACACAAGAGGATCACGATATGGTAGAGTGGGCGCTTGACGCAACCGGAATGAATGAGCTGAAGGATCGGACACTTGATGCCCTTTCAGGCGGTCAAAGACAAAGAGCCTGGATTTCCATGGCGCTTGCACAAGGCACTGATTTGCTTTTGCTCGATGAACCAACCACTTACTTGGACATTTCTCACCAAATTGAGGTGCTGGAGCTGCTGAAAAAGCTGAACCGGGATCATGGACGCACAGTTGTCATGGTGCTTCACGACTTAAACCAAGCCGCTCAATATGCTGATTATCTGATCAGCGTACTGGACGGAAAAATCTACAATGCCGGAACGCCGGAAGACGTCTTTACCCAGCCGTTTTTCCGGGAAGTCTTCGGCTTGGAATGCTGCATCATGAGAAGCCCGATCGATCAGAAGCCGATGTGCCTGCCGATGGGACTATGCCCAAAATTACGGACGTGATGAACAAGGAGAGGAATCTGCCTCTCCTTTTTTTTATGCGGCTTACTTTTTGTATTTCATCACTTGTCCATGTTACATTGGTGTCAATCAAATGATAGGAGGATGAATATGACAACAGCTCAACAGCAGATTCAATTAGCAAGACGTCCGCAAGGGGTGCCCGTTCACGAAGATTTCCGCTTTGAAACGATCCCCGTTCCTGAGCCGAAACAAGGTGAGGTGCTTGTCAAAACACTCTATGTGTCAGTCGATCCTTACATGCGCGGGCGAATGCAAGACACGAAGTCATACGTAGAGCCATTTGCCTTAGACGAAGCGCTGTCAGGCGGTGTCATTGCTGAAGTCGTGTCGGACGGAGATAAGCTGAAACAAGGAGAAATCGTAATCGGAAACCTGAACTGGCAGGAATATTCCGTTGTCAGCGAGTCCGCCGTGCGAAAAATTGATACAAGTCTCGCCCCTGCTTCAGCGTATCTCGGCATTTTAGGAATGACCGGTTTGACGGCATATTTCGGCCTGCTGGACATTGGCCGCCCGAAAGAAGGCGAAACCGTGGTTGTCTCCGGAGCTGCAGGAGCTGTCGGTTCCGCTGTCGGACAAATCGCCAAAATCAAGGGAGCACACGTCGTCGGTATCGCAGGCTCTGATGACAAAATTGAACACCTAAAGAATGAACTGCAATTTGACGAAGCGATTAATTATAAAACCGCAGATGATATTCAACAAGCGCTTGCTGACGCTTGTCCGAACGGTGTCGATGTGTATTTTGACAATGTCGGCGGGCCGATTTCAGATGCGGTCATGAACCTCCTCAATGAGTTTGCCCGTATCCCTGTGTGCGGCGCCATTTCTTCCTACAACGCGGAAAACGAAGCGGATGACATGGGCCCTCGCGTCCAATCCAAGCTGATCAAAACGAAGGCGCTGATGCAAGGGTTTATCGTAAGCGACTACGCCGACCGTTTTCCTGAAGGCGCAAAACAGCTGGCAGAATGGCTGAGAGACGGAAAGCTTCATTATGAGGAAACGATTACTGAAGGCTTCGAAAACATTCCGGACGCATTTCTTGGCTTATTTAAAGGAGAAAATAAAGGAAAACAGCTGATCAAAGTCAGTGATCAAAGCTGAGATTACACCTAAAAAAGGAGGGCTTTCCGCCCTCCTTTTATTTTCGAGAATACGTCAATGACGAAGAGTCAAAGTAAAAAATCCATCTTCATCCGGTTCTGTTTCTGCCGACATAAACCCGGCTGCTTTAAAACAGGATAAACTGATTTGATTGTCTTCTTCAATGCAGGCAGCCCATTCACTTACCTTCGCAAAATTGGGATCATCAATTAATTTACGTAATATCGTTTTCCCATAACCTTGAAGATGCTGCTGAGGATTTACGATCAATCCAACATACGCCTTGTCTTCCACGAACTCAATGACGGCCATCCCTGCCGGCAGCTGTTGGTCATATGCCATCATGACAGCATTGCTTTCATCATTAATCACTCGGGCGTACCACTGATGTAATGGCAGCATTCCATCCATTCTCTCCCTGACATTCTCATTCTCAAACCACTTTTCAATAATGTTCAGCTCAGACTCCTTCAAAAAACGAAAACGGTCTATCGAAGCCATCTCCTCACCCCGCTCCTATTTTCTGTTATTTTACAGCAAAAAGGAAGGGCGATTCCGCCCTTCCTTTTATTTCGTATTCAGGTTACCGCCTGAATAAACAGCTTCACTCAGCTCCACTCCAAGTTTCTTCGCCATTTTCTTCAGCTTTGATTCTTCCATACGCGTGACAAGACTCAGCACGTTCCCTTCTTTTCCAGCCCGTCCTGTTCGCCCTGATCTGTGAACATAGCTGTCTTCATCAGGAATATCGGCGTGGATCACATACGGCAGGTTTTCAATATCCAAACCGCGCGCGGCAATGTCAGTTGCCAAAAGCAGCGGAAACTCGCCCTGCTCAAACGCTTTAATGATCTTCGCCCGCTCCATCTTTTTCGCCTCACTGTGAAGGATGCCAAGGCCGACATGATGGTACGCCAGCTTTTCCGCGTACACACTAAGGTTACCGATATCTCTCACAAACACAAGCGCCTGCATGCCATGAAGTCTTGAAAGCTTTTGCAGCAGCTTCACTTTGTCGCGCTGGTCACAGATGATGTATTGATGCTTCACTTTTCCAGCTTCCGTTTTGCTGCGTTCTACCTTCAAAACCTCGGGCTCTTTCGTCATGTCGCGGAGCACGTCTTCTGTTTCTTTCTTCAGTGTGGCTGAAAAACAAAGAAGCTGGCGGTCTCTTAATGTCGTTTTAATGATTTGCTTGATTGTTTCACGATGCTCCGGCAGGACAAGCTGATCGGTTTCATCAAGTACGATCGTTTTCACTTCATGCATCTTGAGTTTTTTCGCTTGAATCAGCTCAAACACCCTGCCCGGCGTCCCGACGATAATATGCGGATGATTCTTTTTTAGCTTTTCGACCTGCTTTTTCACATTCGCTCCGCCGATTAAGGAAACTGCCCGTAATTCTGATCCCGTTTTCCAGTCCTGAATCACCTGAAAAATCTGCATCACCAGCTCACGTGAAGGTGCTAAAATCACCGCCTGCGGATGCTTCTGATCAGGTTTGATGCGCTCCAATACCGGCAGTGCGTAGGCAAGCGTCTTACCTGTTCCTGTCGGCGATTCTGCGATGACATCCTTACCTTCCATGATGAGTTGGGCCGCCTGCTCCTGCACAGGAGTCGGCTTTTCAAAGCCTGAAGCGTTCCAATTTTCTTTGATAAATGATTGTGCATTATGTAAAAATGGCCAAGTTTGCGTCATTTTTGTTCTCCTCGATTCCTAAAATCTATTCCATAGTATCTCAAAACAGCGCGCAGAACGCAATTTTTCTTTTTCTTTCCTATGCCTTTCAACAATCGTCTTCCTCCTTTATAATCAAAAGGTGAGAAATACACGCCATATAGCGTGTTCGATAAACGATAGAGGTGTAAACATGAGTATTTTATCTGTAAAGGACTTAAGCCACGGCTTTGGTGACCGGGCCATTTTTAATAATGTATCTTTCCGTCTATTAAAAGGCGAGCACGTCGGTCTGATCGGCGCGAACGGTGAAGGAAAATCGACCTTCATGAATATTATTACCGGAAAGCTTGAGCCTGATGAGGGAAAAGTCGAATGGTCAAAAAACGTCCGTGTCGGCTATCTGGATCAGCATACCGTGCTTGAAAAAGGAAAATCCATCCGTGATGTGCTGAAAGACGCTTTCCATTATTTATTTGCAATGGAAGAAGAAATGAATGAGATTTATAACAAAATGGGCGAAGCAGATCCTGACGAGCTTGAAAAGCTTCTTGAAGACGTCGGTGTGATTCAAGACGCGCTGACGAACAATGATTTTTATGTGATTGATTCTAAAGTGGAAGAAATTGCACGCGGACTCGGCTTGAGTGATATCGGACTTGACCGTGACGTTACTGATTTGAGCGGGGGTCAGCGCACAAAAGTGCTTCTCGCCAAGCTGCTTCTGGAAAAACCGGAAATCCTGCTTCTCGATGAGCCGACCAACTACCTTGATGAGCAGCATATCGAATGGCTGAAACGCTACCTGCAGGAGTACGAGAATGCGTTCATCTTGATTTCCCATGACATTCCGTTCTTAAACAGTGTCATCAACCTGATTTATCATGTAGAAAATCAAGAGCTGACACGCTATGTCGGCGACTACCATCAGTTTATGGAAGTCTACGAGGTGAAGAAACAACAGCTTGAAGCAGCCTACAAAAAACAGCAGCAGGAAGTCGCGGAGCTGAAGGATTTCGTTGCCCGCAACAAAGCCCGCGTCAGCACGCGAAACATGGCGATGTCCCGCCAAAAGAAACTCGACAAGATGGATATGATCGAGCTGGCGGCGGAAAAACCGAAGCCTGAATTCCACTTCAAGCCGGCCAGAACATCAGGAAAGCTGGTTTTCGAAACGAAGGATCTCGTGATCGGTTACGATTCCCCGCTCTCGCGTCCGCTGAACCTCCGCATGGAGCGCGGGCAAAAAATCGCCCTTTACGGCGCAAACGGGATCGGGAAAACGACATTGCTGAAAAGCCTGCTTGGCGAAATCCAGCCGCTCGAAGGCTCTGTTGAACGAGGCGAACACCTCTTTACCGGCTATTTCGAGCAAGAGGTCAAGGACACAAACAACAATACGTGTATTGAAGAGGTTTGGAGCGAATTCCCTTCGTATACACAGTATGAAATCCGCGCCGCTCTGGCAAAATGCGGACTGACGACAAAGCATATCGAAAGCCGCGTATCCGTATTAAGCGGAGGCGAAAAAGCGAAGGTCAGATTATGCAAGCTGATCAATTCGGAAACCAACCTGCTGGTGCTCGATGAGCCGACAAACCACTTGGATGTCGACGCCAAGGAAGAGCTCAAGCGCGCGCTCAAAGAATACAAAGGCTCCATTCTGCTCATTTCTCATGAGCCAGATTTTTATATGGATATCGCGACAGAAACGTGGAACTGCGAGTCATGGACGACAAAAGTGCTTTAAACCGAAGAAAACCCGCCTGCTGAAGGGCGGGTTTTTTTACTGCCATTTTTTCTGAACGATTCTCAACAGCTCTCTGTCTTTTAAAATGAGCTGCAATGGCGAGGTGAATTCATCAAGGGTCAGCTCTCTTTTGGCAGACAATTCAAAGTCTTCCTCATCAGCCCAAGCGGTGAACCACTCTACAGAAAAGCTGTTTTTCATGACGCTGTGTATGTATTGATAGAGCGTTTCTAAACATTTTAAATCTAACTCTGTAGGTACTGGTTTGTCCATTGCAAAAGTGCCTAAATACTCATGAATTTGTACTTGATAAGGTAAAGTGAGATTATTAGAAACATTTCCGATTTCTTCAACATAAATACCAGCTGCCTCAGGCCCTGTCCTTACTGGATGACCTTTATTAGTTGTAGCTTTTGTATGACCAAAAAAACCTGTTTTTAATGGTTTTTTTGCAGCTAGGTAATAAAATTGAGTCATTTTTTCTCTTTTCCTTCCTGTTTTAATACTATAATATAAATTAATGACATCAACTATTCATAAAATAGACATTAATCCATTGTGCAAAATAAATGTGCCAAAAAACTAATGCCTTGTCAACTATTTACTAAAATATAATTTAGGTCAACTAGTGAATCTAAGTAATATTGAAATTTTTGATTAGTTATTTTTTTCTTTTTCAAGAATCCCTCTAATAAACACTAATTCTTTCTCAATTTTTTCCACATTACCTTGTACTGTAAAATTACTAATATAGTTACCATCTTTACTTTCAAAAATTTTGTTTACTCTTTTACCATTTTGAATTGATTCCCACATTAAAGCTCTTCTGTAATCCTCATTATTATTGTACTCACTTCTTTGAATATTTTCATGGCGAGACTCAGAGATGGTTTCCTGAACTTCAAATTCTTCTCTTTTACTTGGTAAACTTTTTAATAAAGCTTCGTCTTGAATAGCAAAACATTTTATTATTTTCTTAAAATTAACTAAATGATCTTTTTTAAGTCGGCGATTTCTTCTTTATTAAATTCAATTGCATTATATTTATCAATTAAGACTTGACTAGCTTGTTTAATATTAAGAGCTAATGGAATATTACTACTTTCAAATCGTTTAATTAACTGCTCATATTTAAACTTATCTGTTTTTGAAAAAATTATCAACCGCATACCCCCATATCAATAGAATGAATGTCCGCCTTTTCTATTGTATGTATGGTAATGATAATAATAAGTACCCTTCTTTATCTTACCATCTTTCTTATTATGAATTTCTGGGCCAACAGGTTTTCTTCCACCGCCCGCAGTTTGTGCAACATTTTTTGCTTTGCTTTTAGAAACTGACCATACGTCTCCCTTTCTTAGTCTAGAAACTGCTTGTTTTTTCGATAGTGCTGGTCCAATATACATATTTGTTTTATTCTTATTTAGAGTCGCAGCATAATAATAGTACTTTTTCTTTTTCTTTAATTTGCTTCTTACTTTAGTAGCAACAGTATACGTTACACCCGCTATAACTATAGCCAAAGAAGCAGCAACCAAATGCTCAACTAAAGCGCCACCAACTACAACAGCAATTGGAACTAAAAAAGCGAAAGACGCTTGTGCTTCTTTAGTATTTACATCATAAACTTGATTGGTATCAAGGTCTTTGAAAGTAGCCACAATATCATCGCCATCAGCTTCTTCGATATCAACTTCATATTTTTTTTCGATATCTTTTCCATCTTCATCTTTTTCCACAGATGTTACAATAGCTGTCGCGTCCTCTTTATCAACTTCTGCAGTTACTGTTTCAGAACTACTTTCATCTAAATCTTCATCAATCAGTGATTCTGAGTCACTCCCATCTAAATCTTGATCAATTCCGAAATCATCTGTTTGGACGTCCACTTCAGCTTTAATCGTGTCTTCATTATTTTTAACTATTTCAACTGAATCCGGATCCACTATATCTCCATTTTCCACCAATGCTCTTTGTAGGTCTTCATTTGTAATCTCTACTGGTGTTTCAGCACCTGCACTCGCTACATTTTTTTCAGGGATAATAGATACAATTATGGCGAATATTAGTGAAATCGCTATAAATTTAATTGATTTTTTCATTGTTCGTCTCCTTTTTTAGACTAATTAAGCCATTCCCCAAAGATTTCATATCTGACTTTTCAGATAAATAAGGCGTTGAGTATTTTTTTAAAGTTTTATAAATGGAAGTAAAGCGGCTCTTTGTTTTACTATATTTAACTGGTTCTTGCATTATTATATTAGCAATAACTCCACTAACAAAAGGAGTTGCCATGGATGTTCCACTAACATTGATATAATTATCCTTAGGAGAAGTTGTAAGAATATCTTCACCTGGAGCAACAAAATCTATTTTTCCCCTTGCAGAGTATTTTGCTCTTTTCATTTTTTTATTTATAGCTCCAACTGAAATTACATTTTGATATCTTGCAGGATAATCAGCATTTAATCCATAATTATTTCCAGCAGCAGCTACTACAATAACTCCCTTTTCGTTAGCCTCATCTATAACTCTTTTTAATTTTTGATCACTTTTTTTCAATCCAACACTAATGTTAACAATATCTACATTATTATCTATTGACCATTCAATCCCCTTAACAATAGACTCTACACTACCACGTCCTTTATCATCCAATACTTTGACCGAATAAATATCTGCATAGGGAGATATTCCTAATGTACCAATCTTATTATCATTAGAAGCTATGATTCCAGCTACTGCAGTTCCGTGGCCAAACTTATCCTCGATAACACCTTCACTAGGTTCAAGAGCATTATATTCTTTCTTTACAACACCTTTTAAATCTTCATGATTTGAATCTATTCCACTATCAAGAATGGCTATAGATATGTTGGATTTTTTCTCTATTTTTTCATTCTTCCCAATTAGCCTTAATCCCCAAGACTCGACTTGTTGAGTCTTATAATCTTTTGTTTCTTGCCCCTTTTTTCTTAGCACTTTACTCCCTTGGGATTGATTTAAATCAATGAAAAATAGTAATATTATAATGGATAATATGGAAATAAAAATAAAAATATACCTTTTCAGTTAATTACACCTCCTTTTTCCAATAGTATTCTACTACAAAATGTAATCTCCCTCAATATATATTTCCCATAAATATAAAAATACAAGAGAAAAAATAGTTAAATAAACTCATTAAACCCCCAGAACGTTCTCTTGTTATAAAAATTAAATAGAACCTCACGAGTGATATAATTCCCTTCTTCAGATAGATTGATTTAAAAAGCTTTTAATGTTTTTAAGGGAATAACCTTATGGTGAAATCTCGTTTAAGAGAAAGATTGGCACAGAGATTTTGAATGAAGAGAAAGGTACAAACATCGTCGTAGGAATTCAATACCTCCATAGGCTGTGTTGGGTAAAAGCTGCTTAAGAGGAAAGAAGAGGTAAGCAAAGGATCCCTAAAGAAAAGACCTGTAGATAAATCCTGAAGTTCCCATTATACAAGAGATGGCCGCTGGGGAATATGCGAGGTCATGAAAGTCTCAAGAGGTGGCTTTTATAAGTGATGGAAAGATTGGAATGCCTTCGGAGAAAACATTGGAAGACTAGGATTAAAAATATCCTGAACGATGCCCCCGGAAACTGAAAGGGAGCAATAGTTACAGACGTGTAAAAGGTACTTTAATATCGTGATTCCAATAGAAATTAAACGACCTGAGCCCATCATGTACATATAGGACTCAGGTCGTTTAAAACCTTTTTATTCCTGCCTACTTGACAGGAATAACTATTCCTTTTTAATGCCCCGCCTTAATCCCGGCAAGATGCTTACGTCCCATGAGAAGGACAAGCATGCCGACAAAAACGACGATCCCGCCGACTGTATATGGTGTGCTTGCGGTAAAGTGTTCAGACAGCATTCCCGCAATCCACGGAGCGAGCGCACCGCCGATGAAGCGGACTGAGCTGTAGGCTGAAGACGCGATTGAACGTTCAACCGGCGCAGAACCCATCACAGCAGTTGTCATGATCGTATTCACCATACCAAGGACAGCACCGGCCACAACGATACATGTAATAATCAACGCCTGATGCTCTGTCCAGATGCCCATAATGATCAGAATGACCGCAAAGGCGATAAAGAGAACAACCAAGGAACGCACTGTGCCCAGCGCTTTGTGCACGATCGGCGCCGTAAAGACTGACGTAATCGCCAGCAGAAGTCCCCAGCCAAAGAAAACATACCCAAGGCCGTGTTCATCTAAATCCAGTACGAACGGAGAATAAGCGAGCAAAATAAAAAATCCAAAGTTGTATAAGAAAGCCGATACCGCCATTGTCAAAAGGCCTTTATATTTGAGTGCCTTCATGGCGTCAAATACCCCAACGCGCTTCGCCGGTTTAGGCAATTTCGGCAGCATCAAGGAAATGGCGATTAACGCAATAAACATCAGGACAGATACCCCGAAGAACGGCGCGCGCCATGAGATGCTTCCAAGCTCTCCGCCTGCAAGCGGTCCGACGGAAATCCCGAGTCCGAGCGCCGCCTCATACAAAATAATCGCTTGAGCGCTGCCGCCGACAGACACGCCGACAATGACCGCAAGCGCTGTTGAAATAAATAAAGCATTACCTAGTCCCCAGCCGCCGCGATAGCCGACAAGCTGAGCAATTGAGCTTGAACTTCCGCCAAGCGCTGCAAAGACAATAATAAAAATAAGTCCGAGAATTAACGTCCATTTTGCGCCGATCCTGCTGGAAATGGCTCCTGAGAAAAACATCATAAATCCGGTAACGAGCAAATAACTTGTAAATAAGAGTGATACTTCACTAGGTGAAGCATGTAATTGTGCGGCAATCGCCGGAAGAATAGGATCGACCAGCCCGATTCCCATAAAGGAAATCACACAGGCAAACGCGACAGCCCATACCGCTTTCGGCTGATTCAGCAAACCTGTCTTCTGATTCACTTGTTTTGTATTGTCCATTTGATCTGACCTCCATCTTTATTCCATTAAAAGAAACGCTACAAAAATAGCGTTTACCAAACGTTTTATTCGATTGATTGAATGGCATGCTCCGCTTTGTCTTTCATCCCGTGCAGACGTTCCTTAAAGCTTTGGAATGTGCGGATTTTTTCATCAATCAAATCCAGCTGGTGATTCAGCGTTTCCTGAATTTCCTCCAGCTTCTCTTTCCGTTCCTTTGGATCCAGTGACAACAAATACCCCTCTTTGTTTAACTCAAGCTGGCGGCTGGTTTCCATGAAATGCTGAAGCTCCTGAAGGGAAAAACCAAGCACTTCCTTTGTGCTGATCACTTTCTCAAGCTCCTCCATATCATCCTCTGAATAAAGCCTTACACCGCCGTCTGTCCGTTTCGGCGCCGGAATCAAGCCGATTTCTTCATAAAACCGGATGGTCCGCTTTGTCAGTCCGCTTCTTTTGGCCACTTGATCAATCTTCATCCATTCCATGGTAAATCCCCCTTCGCCTGTCCTGTTATTATTATACACCTTTTGGACCTTAACGTAAACGTTAAGTTTTGAAATGTAATAAAAAAGACGAGTACATAAAGCACCCGTCTTTCATTATCCTATTTTAAGCCAAGCTCCCTGTCACTGACAAAGACTGGTTTTGCATGCTTTCAGAAAGCAGTCGATACGCGATAACCTTCTTCTTGTACTGTTTCACGACATCGATATGGTCATCGTAGCTGTACACAAACAGCTTTACATCTTTTTTGCCTTTTTTCGTATCTATCACGAGCGGTGTTCCGCCGTTTTCAGGGTATAAATAACGCTCTTCGTCGCCTGGGTAAATATAATATTTCTCCAGGAAGACAGCTTCGTTAAATTGATCGATCATGTGCCTTTTCTCATCACCCTCGAGCCGTTTTCCATCTAGAGAGAGAACAGCATCTTCGTCGTTCAGCTTGGCGTGCACCTCGAATTTGCTGAGCAGCCATTCTATGACGCCTGTTGGCAGGCAGGTTAATACGATTTTCACCAGACTCATGAGGATTAACATCACGATAGCCCATGTCATACTTCATCATCTCCGTTAGTTTTCCGTGTGCCGCTGACACACAATTCCATCCTATCATAAGCTGGCCGTTTCGTTTTTGTACATTATGTGAAAAAAAGTGCGGCCTGCTGCGGCCGCACTTTTCTAACTTTCAAGTTCTTCAATCATAAGGGACAATTCTGTCCAGCGGTCCATAGCCGCCTCAAGCTCTTCCGCCGTTTTCGCCTGCTCGGCCATCAGCTCTTGGATTTTTCCGAAATCGCTGCCTGCTGCGGCGATGTCAGCTTCAAGCTGCTCATGCTTTTCTTCCAGCTGGGCAATTTTATCTTCGATGCCGTCCCATTCAAGCTGATCTTTGTAGGAAAGCTTTTTCCGTTTTTTCTTCGGCTCAGCTTCGGGCTGTTTTGCTTCAGCAGCCGGTTTTTCAGCTGTTTTTTTCGCTCTTGATTCCTCCATGTAATCACTGTAGGAGCCTTGGAAGCGGGAAATGACGCCATTTCCTTCAAACACAATCAAACGGTCGACGACACGGTCAAGGAAGTAGCGGTCATGGGATACGGTGATGACGACGCCAGGGAACTGGTCGATATAATCCTCCAGGACGCTTAATGTTTCAGTATCCAAATCGTTCGTCGGCTCATCGAGAAACAGGACATTCGGCTCCTGCATGAGAACCTGAAGCAAGTATAAACGGCGTTTTTCTCCTCCGGACAGCTTACGGATATACGTCTGCTGCATCGAACGCGGGAAGAGGAAACGCTCCAGCATTTGTTCAGCTGTAATGATATCGCCATCCGCCGTTTTTACGACCTCCGCCGTTTCTTTTATATATTCAATGACCTTTAACTCGCCATTCATTTCACTGTGATCCTGGGTATAGTAGCCGATTCTTACTGTTTGGCCGATCGTAATATGCCCGCCGTCAGGAGTGATTCGTCCGGCAAGGCTGTTTAACAGTGTTGTTTTTCCAATGCCGTTTGGCCCGATGATCCCGATTCGTTCACCTGGTATAACCAGTTCATTGAATCGATCGACAAGCACGTTTCCTCCATAAGCGATCACCACGTTCTCCGCTTCGATTACTTGCTTTCCAAGACGGTGGGAGCCGATCGCAAAGTCGAGCGACCCGGCTGACTGAGGGCCTTTCTGCTCCTTAAGCGATTCTACCCTGCCGATTCTCGCCTTTTGTTTTGTGGAGCGTGCTTTCGCTCCGCGTCTGAGCCAGGCCAGTTCACGGCGCAGCAGATTTTGCCGCTTCGTTTCTTTTTGCTCGGCCTGCGCTTCCCGTTCCGCGCGTTTTTCCAAAAAGACTTCATAGTTGCCTTTGTAGGTATAGAGACTGCCCCGTTCAAGCTCATAAATTCGGTTTGTCACGCGGTTTAAGAAGTACCTGTCGTGCGTCACCAGCATGACAGCGCCTGGATATTGCGCCAAATACCCTTCAAGCCATTCAATCGTTTCATTATCCAAATGGTTCGTCGGCTCGTCTAAGATCAGGAGGTCGGCGGGCTGGATTAAGTTTTTCGCAATCGCCACCCGTTTTTTCTGTCCGCCTGAGAGCTCGTTGACAGGCTTTGTCACGTCAGTTACTCCCAGCTTCGATAACACCGTTTTCGCCAAGGTATTCGCATCCCACGCAGTGTTTGCGTCCATTTTCGCCTGCGCAGCCAGCAGGTGTTTCTGGCGTTTTTCATCTTCCGGGTCTTCTCCCAGTTCATAGAGCGCCTTTTCATATTCACGGAGCGTTCTCATGACAGCCGATTCACCAGAATAGATATGCTCCAGCACAGTTTGCCCCGCAGGCAGCTTCGGGTCTTGATGAAGAAATTCGACGTGCACACTGCCGGATTTCGTAATTTCTCCCTCTTCAATAGATTCCAAGCCGGCAATCACTTTCAGCAGCGTTGATTTTCCGGTGCCGTTCGGCCCGATTAATCCGATTCTCTCATTCTCTTCAATATGAAAGGAGATATGGTCAAATAACGTCTTATCTCCGTATGTTTTGTAAAGGTTCTCCGCTTTTAGTATGCTCATGGTTCCTATCAATCCTCACGTAAGTTCATGTGTACATTTTAAATCAGCCGTTGGAATAAAACTAGTAAAAGAGCAGACAAATTTCATGGAAATACCGGACGAAAAAAAAAGACCGGGGACTCTGTCCCCAGTCTCTTACTCTTCTTCAAGCGCTTTCTCTGCCATTTTAGCGAGATGCTGCGCACTGCCTGAGATCTCCTGCATCGTGGCGGAAATCTGTTCAACAGCAGCAGCTTGTCCGTCAGTATGCTGATTAATCGATTCAATCGATTCTTCTAGCCCTTTTAACAGGCTGTGGATTTTTTTCGTGATCTGATCGATCTGGCCGACATTTTCTTTCGAATGCGTCGCAAGCTTTCTGATTTCATCCGCTACGACAGAAAATCCTTTTCCGGACTCCCCTGCCCGTGCGGCTTCAATCGCAGCATTTAAACCGAGCAGATTGCTCTGGTCAGAAATGCCTTTCACGGTTACTGAAATATCGGCGATTTCTCCCGCGCTTTCGCTTACCTTTTTCGCTTGTGAGGAAATGCCCGACATTTGCGATGAGAATCCGTTAATTGATTCAGAAATATCGGAAATGGCCGCAGCCGTTTGTTCAACGACAGCCGATAAGCTTTCCGCTACATCATGAAGCTTAGAGGACTCCTCAAGGCTCGTGCCGAGGCCCACTCCCCCAATCACTCTTCCGTTCTGGTCATGAAGCGGGATGGCGCGTGCGATTAATGGAAAGCCGAACAACTCCTTCGGCACCATGCTCGTTTTTTTCTGATTGCTGCGGATCGCGTCTGTGATGATATCCCCTTCCTGCAGCGGATCTCCGGCTTTTACGTTAAGGGAAAAGGTTTTTGCCGGAATATTGACCAGCAATTTCTCCGTATCATAAATGCCGATTGTAATATCATCCTGAACTAGGCTGTTTAAATAAGGGGCTACTTTCACAAATGCGTCTAGAAGATCTGCTGTTTCATTTTCCGTTCTTATGCTCAATTCCAATCACTCCTTTTATTAGTAAGGGAAGCTGCGTTTTTCGTGCTGAACCGAAATCCATTTCAGCGTCGTAAATTCTTCAAGGCTCCAATCGCCATTTAATCGGCCGAGGCCAGATTGCTTTTCACCGCCGAAGGCCACATTCGGCTCATCATTAATCGTCGTGTCATTAACATGGATCATGCCCGTTTCAATGCGTTTCGCAAAAGCCACGCCGCGCTCCAGATTTGAGGTATGTACGGCTCCGCTTAAGCCAAATGGGGTATCGTTCGCGATATCCACCGCTTCGTCTTCTGAATCAAACTTCATGAATGAGACGACTGGCCCGAACAGCTCTTCCTTGGCAATGCTCATAAACGGTTTCACGTCTTTTAAGATGGTCGGCTCCACGATCGTCCCGTTAAATCCGCCAAGCTTCACTGGAACAGCCCCTTCTTCAATCGCTTTCTCAACAGATTTCATTAATCCGTCAGTCTGCCTGCTGTTGATTAAAGGCCCGATAATCGTATCAGGGTCCATCGGGTCGCCAACTTTCAGCGATTCCACTTTTGCCTGATACAGCTCAAGGAATTGATCATAAATTGATGAGTGAACCAGTACGCGATTGGCTGACATACAAATCTGGCCTTGGTGGGTAAATCTGCTGAACACTGCCGCATTGACTGCATATTCGATATCCGCGTCTTCAAGCACGATAAAGGCGCTGTTTCCGCCAAGCTCAAGAAGCGGCTTTTTAAAGTGCTTCATCGCGAGCTGGCCGATGTAGCTCCCCACTTTCGTAGATCCTGTAAATGAGATGATCCGCGGCACCGGATGTTCGACAAAGCTGTCACCGATTTCTGCAATGTCAGTGACAACAACATTCAGCAGTCCTTTCGGAACGCCCGCGGTTTCAAAAATCTTCGCAATCAGCGTACCGCCGCAAATCGGTGTTTCTTCGTGCGGCTTCAAAACGACGCCATTGCCTGCTCCGAGTGCCGGCGCTACTGATTTCATAGATAAAAAGAATGGGAAGTTAAAAGGACTGATGACACCGACAACGCCTGCCGGCACGCGATATAATCTGTTTTCCTTGCCGTCTATTGTAGAAGGAAGAATTTTCCCCTCCATGCGGACAGGGAACGTCGCCGCTTCTTTCATGATATTTTTCACGAGTCCGATTTCAAAAGCGGCTTTCAGCCTTGTGCCGCCCAGCTCTTCCATAATCAAATAAATGATGGCTTCTTCATTCTCTTCTATATACGTTACGGCTTTTTCTAAAATTGCTCTTTTCTCGAATGGGTTGACCGCATCCCACTTTTTCTTTGCCAAAGCCGCTGCCCGGTATGCTTCATCTACATCATCAGCAGTCGCTTTTTGAAAGGATGTGATTGTTTTTTGAGTATAAGGATTTTTGTTTTCCAATACATTTGGGCTTCTGCCCTCCTGCCATTTTCCGCCAATAAATTGTTTGTTTAATTCTTCATATTGAAACATGGTCAGCATCTCCTTTTTAACAGCAAATCAAAATATGGCCAATCTATCATTTCTATCGGTTCACCATCAGCAAAATTCAATATCATGTTTGTAAAAATTACTATATTATGATACGCCAACGCTTTTTAGCTTCTATCGTTTAAAGCAGAAAAATATATGATTGACGGCGTCAAATTTCGACAATATAATACAACGAGAAATGTATATAATGATTAGAATATTTTGAATTTTCCAGGAGGAACTTTTTATGAGTTCATTATTTAGAAAAAAACCGCTTGAAACATTAAATGCGCAGAGCCAGTCAAAAAGCCTCGCCCGTACGTTAAGCGCATTTGATTTAACACTTCTCGGTATCGGGTGTGTCATCGGCACTGGGATTTTCGTTATTACAGGAACTGTGGCCGCGACCGGTGCCGGTCCCGCCCTCATCATATCGTTTATTTTAGCGGGGCTCGCCTGTGCGCTTGCCGCCTTCTGTTATGCTGAGTTTTCGTCTTCGATTCCGATTTCAGGAAGCGTGTACTCATACTCCTATATCACACTCGGAGAGCTGCTCGCCTTTTTAATCGGATGGGATCTCATGCTTGAATATGTCATTGCGCTGTCGGCGGTTGCCACGGGCTGGTCTTCATACTTTCAATCGCTGCTCGCCGGCTTTAACTTTCATATTCCGGCTGCGCTGACAGGAGCTCCAGGAAGCTCGCCGGGCGCCGTGTTTAACCTTCCGGCTGCGGTTATTATTCTCATCATCACTGCAATTGTCAGCAGAGGTGTCAAAGAAAGTACACGCTTCAACAACGTGATCGTGCTGATGAAAATCGGAATTATTTTATTGTTCATTATTGTCGGCTTCGGTTATGTCAAACCGGATAACTGGACTCCTTTTATGCCGTTTGGAATGAAAGGCGTCATTGTCAGCGCGGCAACGGTTTTCTTCGCGTATCTCGGATTTGACGCAGTTTCCAACGCTTCAGAAGAAGTGAAGCATCCGCAAAAAAATATGCCGATCGGAATCATTTCAGCTCTGGCCGTCTGCACCATTTTGTACATCACGGTATCGCTTGTTTTGACAGGCATGATGCCTTATGCCAAATTAAATGTCGGTGATCCGGTGTCCTTTGCGCTTAAATTCGTCGGCCAGGATGCGGTTGCGGGAATTATTTCTGTCGGCGCTATCATCGGAATCACAACAGTGATGCTCGCATTGCTGTATGCCCAGGTCCGTTTAACCTTTGCCATGAGCAGAGACGGTCTTTTGCCGGGATTGTTCGCAAAGATTCATCCGTCATTCAAAACGCCGTTCCGCAACACATGGCTGACAGGAATCGTCGCGGCGGGAATCGCAGGATTTATTAATCTCGGCACACTTGCGCACCTTGTGAACATGGGAACGCTTGCGGCATTTACAGTCATTTCGATCGCTGTGATTGTGTTAAGAAAAAAACACCCGGAAATCAAAGCCTCCTTCAGGGTGCCGTTCGTTCCGGTTGTGCCAATCATCAGCGCTGGAATATGCCTTTGGTTTATGTACAGCCTTCCAGGCATCACATGGCTTTCATTTGTCATCTGGATCGCCGTCGGAACGCTCGTTTATTTCCTTTACGCAAAAAAACACAGCTTATTAAACAAATAATTGTAAGCCGTCGGTGCGGACATTTCAAACGTCCAATCCGCCGGCTTTTTTCGTTTTCGCGTGTGCTATACTTTGAGTACACATACAGAAAGGAAGACCAGCCTTGAAACCATACCGCACTTTATTATTTGATGTAGATAATACCATTTTGGATTTTACAGCGGCAGAAAAATTAGCGCTGCGCCTGCTGTTTGAAGATCAGAACATTCCGCTTACCGATGAAATGGAATCCCGTTATCAAACAATTAATCAAGGTCTATGGAGAGCCTTTGAAGGCGGATACATGACTCGCGATGAAGTGATGACCACCCGCTTTTCCGCTTTGTTCAAGGAATATGGCTATGAAGCAGACGAAGTGCTGCTAGACCAGAAATATCGCCGTTTTCTTGAAGAAGGGCACCAGCTTATGGACGGAGCTTTTGATCTCATCGCAAAACTGGAACAGCATTTTGATTTGTATATCGTGACAAACGGCGTTTCCAGAACTCAGTATAAGCGTCTCAGAGATTCAGGATTATTTCCGTTCTTCAAGGACATTTTCGTTTCTGAAGACACAGGTTTTCAAAAGCCGATGAAAGAGTACTTCGACTATGTGTTTGAACGGATTCCCCATTTTTCAGCGGAGCACACCTTAATCATCGGCGATTCGCTGACAGCGGATATCAAAGGCGGACAGCTCGCCGGAATTGATACGTGCTGGCTTAACCCTGGCATGAATCTCACTGAAACAGAGGTTGTGCCAACGTATCATATCCGTAAGCTTGAAGAGCTATATCAAATTCTGAAAATCGAAAATACAATCCTCAACTGTTAATGTTTTTTGGCTGCGGGTGCTGCTTCTTTCCAGAAGGAGTCTTTTTTCCTCTTGATAAATCCTTCACCTTATGAATAATATGGTGGTATGCATTGGTGATATATGTTAGGAGGAGAATCATTTGGCTATTGCCGCCCCGCTGAAGGAAAAACCTGTTCAAAAACCCGGCACCACCGTGTATCCGATTTTGTTTATCATCGGAATCTGTCACATGCTCAACGATTCGCTTCAGGCTGTGATTCCGGCCATGTTCCCGATTTTGGAACGCTCCATGAGTTTGACGTTCACACAGCTTGGCATCATCGCTTTTACGTTAAACATGGTGTCATCCGTCATGCAGCCTGTCGTCGGCTGGTATACGGATAAACGGCCGCGGCCGTACGCCCTGCCGATCGGGCTGACTGCCAGCATGCTCGGCATATTGGGTCTTGCATTTGCCCCGTCATTTGTGACGATCTTGTGCTGTGTGTTTTTCATCGGATTAGGCTCCGCTATTTTTCATCCGGAAGGCTCCCGTGTGGCCTATATGGCCGCCGGCACCAAACGCGGGCTTGCCCAGTCCATTTATCAGGTCGGAGGAAACTCAGGCCAAGCGATGGCGCCCCTGATTACCGCGCTGATCCTTGTTCCGCTCGGACAATTCGGTGCTGTCTGGTTTACACTTGTAGCCGCGCTCGCCGTTATGTTTCTGCTTTATATTGCAAAATGGTACGCCGCTCGGCTCGGCAGTCTTGCACAGAAGCAGGGCACCCAAAAGAAAGCCGCTGAACAAAATTCGTCTGTTACCAAGTCCGTTATAACCGCTCTTATTATTATTATCTTTTTGATTTTCGCGCGTTCTTGGTATACGAGTGCGATCGGCAACTTTTACACGTTTTACGCGATGGATACATATCACGTAAGCATTCAGCAGGCTCAGAGCTATATTTTCGTCTTTTTGCTGTTTGGCGCTGTCGGAACCTTTCTCGGCGGCCCGCTCGCAGACCGTTTCGGAAAACGAGTTGTCATTCTCGGCTCGCTGCTGTGCTCAGCGCCGCTGGCGATTCTGCTTCCATTTGCCGGACCGATTCTGGCCTATGGGGTACTCGCTTTGATCGGCTTGGTTCTCATGTCGAGCTTTTCCGTAACAGTTGTGTATGCACAGGAGCTTGTCCCCGGAAAGATCGGCACGATGTCCGGTTTAACCGTCGGCCTCGCCTTCGGTATGGGAGCAATCGGCGCTGTGGCGCTTGGCGCTCTCATTGATGCTGCGGGACTGACCCCGACCATGATTGCCATTGCGTTTCTCCCGATTCTTGGCATCCTCGCGTTTCTTTTGCCGAGTGATCAGAAACTGAGAGAATGGCATAGCTGAAAAAACCCCTGCCGCCGGGACTGACCCCATAAGATGAGACAAATAAAAAACACCTTCAAGTTTGAAAACGGATGATTGTTAGCCGAAATTAGACTTGGAGGTGTTTTTTCTATGGGGAGAAGAGTGAGTTATCCGGTTGAAGTGAAACAGAAGGCTGTAGAAATGAGATTGGCAGGCGTGCCTATGAAAGAGATCATGGAGAAATTAAAAATTAAGAATAAGACACAGATTAAGACGTGGGTTAGATGGCATAAGGCTGGGGATACACATAGATTCGAACAGCCTGTTGGAAAGCAATACACTTACGGAAAAGGGCCGGAGTATGCTTCCGATTTAGAGAAACTGCAGGCAGAGAATCGTTATCTGAGACAACAAAATGAAGTTCTAAAAAAGTACAACGAATTGGAAAGGAAGTTGATAGCGAAACGTCAGTCGAACTTGTAGAAGGATTGCGCAGCACAATGACCGTGCAGGATATCTGTATTCATTTAGGTATCTCTCGAGCGTCTTATTATCGTTGGAAGAAGAATCAGACGAAAGATCATCCCAAGCGCTATTTTGAAAAACAAATCGGCACGTTGTGCCGAGAGCACAAGTATCGATATGGATATCGGAAAATCACAGCCATACTAAAAAAGACAATGCGTATCAACCATAAAACGGTTCAGCGTATTATGCAGAAAAATCAATGGCAGTGCCGGGTTAAGGTGAAAAAGCGCAAGAAGAATGGGCAGCCATATGCCGTGGTCGATAATATGTTGGATCGGAATTTTCAGTCTGATCGCCCTCTTGAAAAACTAGTAACGGACATCACATATTTGCCTTATGGACAGAAACAATTGTATCTTTCCAGTATATTAGATTTATACAATGGAGAAGTGATTGCTTTTACGATTGGCGATAAGCAGGACACAGACTTTGTCTTAAACACACTTGATCAGCTGCCAACGCTGCCTGAGAACTGCGTGTTACATAGTGACCAAGGATCTGTGTATACATCTTACGAGTATCAAAAAGCTGTTAACACAAAAGGCATTACCATGAGCATGTCCCGCAAAGGGACGCCCGCTGATAATGCCTCCATCGAATCGTTTCATTCCTCACTAAAGTCTGAAACGTTCTATCTTAACAGCATTGATCGAACCACGACCGCCATCGTAGAACGCACTGTCAAAGAATACATTTATTATTATAACAACATTCGTATTCAAACGAAACTAAACAGCCAATCACCGATAAGCTATCGGCAATTGGCTGTATAAAAGGTGTTTTGATCCCTGTCTCAAAAACGGGGGTCAGTCCCGCCTGGCAGGGTTTTTTAATCAAGCTGTATAAAATGAGTGTCCGGCACCGCATGCTTCGGGATAAAGCCGTCCGCAAAGTCCGGAAATGCCGCCTGTATTTCGTCAATCCATCTTTTCAGGTTTAACACATACGGCATATAAATCATTTCAATTGTCGCTTCGTCTTCAATGCGGTAATACCAGCAAAGATTAAATTCGTTCTCCGTCACCAATGTGAATCCGGAGAAATGATAGAAAATCAGCGGCGTTTCATCTAGATAAACGCGGCCGTCCTTTTGAGTCACCTGATAGTTTTCTATATTCCAAAGCGCCGTATTGGCTCCGGTTGATTTGACAACATGCACACCCTGATACTGCGCCGGCCACTTCTCCACATACCTTTGATCGCCGTACGTCTTTCTTTTCGTATTCATTTCCACCGTGCAATATTCAATGCAATCCTGTCTCCACTGCCACACCGCTTGATAGGCTTCTTCCGTATTCCGGGCGCCGACAAAGCCTGTGTTAAAACGCCCGGTCCGCTCATAATAAGACATGAACCGCGGCGAGTTGCGGTGATCGGTCAAATACAGTGAAGCCGCCGGATTTTCGGCAAAAATACGCGCTGGATCAGAAAAGAAAAACAGATCGGTATCCATATGGGCGTAATATTCGGCGTCATCCCACTGACTCATGACATGGAACAAAAATGCGGGCTTCAGTGTCCAGCAATACTCATGGAACGTTCTATTGCTTTTCGCTTCCAATAGCTCCGGGTCTTCCATTTCATGCAGCTGCACAAAGGTCACATGCTCCCATGGCACGTGCTGAAGCAATTCATACGCTTTCTGATCGACACACAGCACATACAAATGAAAATCATCGCAATGCTCATGGAGAGAATGAATCATGGGCATGAGCTTAAAGATATGCGTCCTTGACACTATTGTTGAAAAATGAAATTGACTCACCATACCACATCCATTTATCTAAGATCCACGTGCAGTAAATCATTGACAAGCGCATACAGCGCATTGGCAAAATCGTTCACGCCAAGCTTCTTCTTCGCTTTTGCCAGAAGCTTTTGAACGGCTTGCAAATCAAAGCTTTTCGCAGTCACCCGCGGTGGTTTTTTCTGCCAACCGGGGTCCAGATTGCGATCCTTCACGACATGGAGCAATTCAAGAAACAGATGCAGCAGCATGTCGTATTTCTTCGAATCCAGCAGCTTATGAATATCAGCCATGATCCTGTTGGTCATGTCCGGAGGGAATGGGCCGTTAAAGGCAAGATGAACGTCTAATGACTGAATGTTGTTATATTTGTCGCACATATAGGCAATATTTGCTCTGATATCGTCTACTGACTGACAATTGCTCGGGTGCTCCTGATGAACGCTGACAATATCGCGATGCAGCCTGAACGTGAGTCCGGCCTGATGGAGCCTGATCCCAAGATCATAATCCTCAAACCCGTACCGCACAATGCCTTCGTCAAACAAACCGAGATCAGCCACATGCTTTCGTCTTACTGATGAATTGTTTGTGATAAAAAAACGCCACGGCATATGGTAGCCCTTTAAGTCATCGCCGTATGCATCCAGTATCCGCTTCAGCACGTCAATAAAATCGGTATCAAGGTCAAAGCTTTGATCCAGAAAACTTTCGTTTTTGATATCCGCTTCCGCCAGAAGCTTTTGTTTGTCTTTTTTCGGCATTTCATCATATAACTTCGCGAGCTGCTTCTTATGTTCATCTTCAAAGCGCTCATAATAATAGCTGTAGATCCTTTTCCAAAATAAACCGCACACGACAAGATTCTCTTCGTTTTCATGCGCTTTGATATGCTTTGCCACAAGATCCTTGGCAGCAAGCATATCGCTGTCATGGAATATCAGAATATCTCCTCTGGCATTGCGGACCGCCTGATTTCTTCCGTATGCAATGCCCCTGTTTTCTTTAATCCGTGTAAAAACCAGCGGAAAATCCGCTTGAAACGACTCAAGCATCGAGAGCGTTCCGTCCTCAGAGCCATTATCCGCTACGATGACCTCAAACTCTTCATCGCACTCCTGCTGGTTTAAAGACAGAAGGCTGTTATAGAGGCGCTCCTTGGAATTATATGCAGGAATAATAACGCTTGCTTTCACTTCATTTTCACTTCCTGTATTTAATCATTTATTTGTTATCATCTTTTGAAGCAAAACCGTTAAATTCAGGGTCAAGCGCTTTGATATGCTGGATGATATGCGGCAGGGTCTGCTGGTACAGCTCATGCACAAACGGCAGGTCTGTGCGTGTTGTTTCGTGAATCTGTTTGATTTCATTGATGCTGACGATTCGATATCCGCTGAAATGATAGAAGATCAGCGGGTTTCCATCTTCCAGCACAATTCGGCCATCCTTCCAGGAAAACGTATGCTGTCCGTAATTCCAATGGCCGATGTTCACACCTGGTGTCGTAATGTCACACACATTCGGAAACAGCTCAGACATATAATCCAAATAGCCCTGATCCCCGAATTTCCCTTCACCCGGCGCATTTTTACACTCCTCAAGACAGCGCTCCTTCCACCACTCCAGACAGTCCGTTCCTGCTTTATCATGTTTAAAGCTGATAAAGCCCGAGTTATATCTGCCTAACAGACGCTGCAGCATATCAATTTGCTCTCTTTCAAAGGAAGGGATGATAATATCGCCCCGGGAAAGCAGCACCGAGCAGTCCGGCTGGTTCGTAAATATCGGTGACGGGTCGGTGTAGAAAAATAAATCTCCGTCAATATACGTCACCCGTTCCAGTTCGGGATTGCTGTTCAGCACAGCTTGCAGAAAGATCGGCTTCATCGTCCAGCAGTATTCGCTTTGATCCCGTGTATCCTTCAGCTTCAGGAGCGTTTCATTTTCAAGCGCTGCCACCGGTACAAGTGTCAGCTGCTTCAGATTCAATTTCTGCAATACGCGGTGCGTGTCATCATCCATACAAAGCGTAAAAATGGGGCTGTCTTGATCGACTTGCGCTAAAGACTTAAATAAGGCGACTGCCTGATATAATCTTCCTTTTGATAAAACGGTGCAATAGGCGCTCGTCACGGTATGTTCACCTCATTTCGCGTTACTTTTTGAAGAATTCTGTGTACCACGCAATGGTTTTTTCAAGTCCTTCATCAAT
This sequence comes from Bacillus sp. PK3-037, assembly GCF_054161355.1. Classification (NCBI taxonomy): domain Bacteria; kingdom Bacillati; phylum Bacillota; class Bacilli; order Caryophanales; family Bacillaceae; genus Bacillus; species Bacillus sp. PK3-037. Next base: position 3,349,792 of record NZ_CP096408.1, read on the forward strand.
GGTGTAAGCAGGTGTCCAATTCAGCAGCTTTCTCGCTTTTTCCGCAGATAAATATTGGTGCTTGATTTCATTGCTTCCCTGATTCAGCACCTTCGGCTTTAGATTGCTGTTCATTTTCTTTAATATTTTCTCGACTAACTCAAGCACAGTCAGCTGAATCTCATTGCTGAAGTTAAAGGCTTCCCCGGCGAGATTGTGTTCCTCCATTTTCTCCGCCAGAAGCAGATAAGCCTGAACGGCATCTTCAATATAGAAATAATCGCGGACAAAAGTGCCGTCGCTGCGGATTTCAGGAGCTTCCCCGTTCAGCACAAGCTGAATCGTCTGCGGAATGATGCGGTTGAAGTTCAAATCCCCGCCGCCGTACAGATTTCCGCAGCGTGTGATACAGACCGGCAGGCCATAGGTGTGAAAATACGTATGGCTGATCAGATCCGCGCAGCTTTTCGATACGTCATACGGATGCTTGCCTTGCAGCGGCATATCTTCATCGTACGGAAGGTTTTCCTGATCGCCGTATGCTTTATCGCTTGACGCGACAATGACACGCTTGATTAACGGATGCTTCCGGCAGGCCTCAAGAACATTCCACGTGCCGAGAATATTCGCTTCAAAAGTGGAAACCGGGTTGCGGTTCGCTACGCCGACAATCGCTTGTGCAGCGAGGTGAAACACCGTGTCGATTTCATACTCGCCAAGTGCGCGTTCAATTACGGGCAAATCTTCAAGAGCGCCCTGCACGATGTTCATTTTCTTCACGTGTTCTCCCTGATATAGGTTGGACTGAGGCACATGATCTCTGACAAGCCCCGTCACGTTTGCGCCCTGTTCGATCAGCTCTTTCACCAAATAGCTTCCTAAAAGACCTGTACAACCCGTGACAAATACGTTTTTATTTTTCCAGAAACTCAAATCAGTTCACCATACCTTCCATACATGTTGTCCTTGATCCCACAGCTTGTTGACTTCCAAAAGATTTTTATACGTATCGATTGCCGTCCAAAATCCGTAATGGCGATACACGGCAAGTTCACCGTCTTTCGCAAGGTTCTTCAGCGGTTCATCTTCGAACATGGCGTTTCCGTCCTCCGGCAAATAATCGAAAACCTTTGGATTGAGAACGAAAAATCCGCCATTGATGATGCCGTCACTCGATGTCTTTTCAGAAAATGTTTTCGCTATGCCATCCTCAACCGTCAAGGTGCCGAACTGCGAGACTTTATCAATGCCGGTGACAGTCGCGGCAGCACCCTTTGTTTGATGATAGCTGATGAGATGAAAAAGATTGATATTGGCCAGCCCGTCCCCATAGGTGAGCATAAACGTTTCATCGCCGATGTAGTCCTTCGCCTGCAAGATTCTTCCGGCTGTCAGCGTGTCTTCCCCTGTCTCCAAAAATGTGATTTTCCACGTTTCAGGCTGCCCCAGCATCTGCACCTCTCCTGTAGAACTGTCGAGCGTGAGGCTGTTGTGCTTCCATTCGTAGTTCAGAAAATATTCTTTGATTTTTTCTCCTTTGTAGCCTAAAAGCAGAATAAACTCGTTCACTCCGTAGTACTGATAGATTTTCATAATATGCCATAGAATCGGTTTTCCGCCTATCATGGCGAGCGGTTTAGGAAGTTCATTCGTGACCTCACTCATTCTGGTTCCTTTTCCGCCGCAGAGAATGACCGCTTTCATCTCTACCCCTCATCTCTATGAATATTGAGTTCGAAACCTTGGTACCTCCTTACAATCTATCAAGGCATTTCCCCGATAATTTGTCCGATTCCAATACCGGTTTCAAAATCTACTGTAATGATATGAGAGAGAGGCGGCCTTGGTGACCAAATGGAATCTATTTTTTCAACTTGGTTATGTAACCACACAAAAAAAGAGCCCTGAGCGCGGCAATGCGCCCGCTCAAGGCTCTTCTTTGTCTTATTCGATATCTTGTTCCTTGCCGTAATGATAATCAGAAGGATCAACGGTTTTAAAGTCACTGAGTTTATGGAATCTCAGCAAGTCTTTGTAAAGGACACTGTCTGAAAGCTTCAGCTGCTGTGTCACTCTCGTTTTCAGGTTCTTCGTATCTTCATTCGCTTTTACTTCTTTACCTGTCTTCGTATCATAGATGATATTGTCGACAGATGTGTACTTCGGCGTTACGAAGTCACCGTTTCTAAACGCCACTGTGTCGTCGTGGTCTTTAGAGAATAAATCGGTACCGAAGTTGATATATTTCTCGGAATCAATACCTTGCAAGTGAAGAAGTGTCGGCATGACGTCAATTTCGCCGCCATACGTATGGTTCACTCCGCCTTTTTTGCCAGGAATGCGGATCATCAGAGGCACACGCTGGTTTTGCGCGTTTTGATAATCTGTGATCTCTTTTCCGAGAATTTCTTTCATCGCGCGGTTATGGTTTTCAGAAATCCCATTGTGGTCACCGTAAATCATGATGACTGAGTTGTCATACAGACCTGCTTCCTTCAGTTCCTTGAAGAATTGCTCAAGAGACTCGTCAAGGTAACGGGCAGTCTGGAAGTAATTATCAACTGTTTTATCACCGGTTGTCGCTTTCTTAATGGTCGCATCTTTTTCATCCAAGTTAAACGGATAATGGTTTGTCAAGGTAATCAAATGCGCGTAAAACGGCTGTTTCAGAGATTCAAGTTTTGGAATCGATTCTGTAAAGAACGGCTTATCCTTGAGCCCCATATTAATGATGTTTTCTTCTGACATGTCATACGTGCTTGCGTCGAAAAATTTGTCATAGCCGATATGTTTGTAAATCTGATCACGGTTCCAGAACGATTTGTAGTCACCGTGCAGGACGGCGCTTGTATAGCCTTCCTTCTGATCCAAAATCGCAGGAAGCGACTGGTACGTGTTTTCGCCTTTTGTTACAAATGCGGAGCCTTCCGGAAGACCGAAGATCGAGTTATCCATTGTCAGCTCGGCATCAGATGTTTTACCCTGACCTGTCTGATGGAAGAAGTTATCGAAGTACGTGACGTCTTCGCCGCCGTGGGCCAGTTTATTTAAGAATGGCGTAACTTCTTCACCGTTCAGCTTGTAATCAATCAGGAACGACTGGAAGCTTTCCAGGTGAATCTTAATGATGTTTTTGCCTTTGGCAGAACCAAAGTACTCAGCGTTCGGCTTCGCGTAATGTGACGTTGTGTAATTCTCAACACTTGTCAGATCATCGCTGCTTGCATACGCTCTTTGCGTTTCTGTTTGAGCCGTCTGCACACCGTCATAAATGGTGTAATTGTAAAGACCTAAGTATTTTACGATATAATTGCGGTCAAACGTTCTTGTCAGCAGCTGCGGGCGGTCTTTTTCCGCAAAATGCAGGTTGATGAAAAACAGTGCGACCCCGGAAAGGATCACCAAAGACGCAAAACGTTTTTTCATTTTGAATCCTTTGAATTCAGGTCTCCAGATCAGTACCGCAATCAAGATGATAATATCTAAGAAATAGAAAATATCATGACCGGCCATGATGCTGAAAATACCGTCTCCCATGTTTCCGACGTTGCCGGACTGTTTAATGTTCGGGAACGTTAAGAAATCATCAAAGAAACGATAGAATAAAATATTTGCATATAAAATGAACGTCATCACAAAATCAATAATCAGCATGATAATAGCCGATTTTCGCCCTTTTGCAAGCAAAGCCAGTCCTAAAAAGAAGACGGCGCTTGAGAACGGGTTAAACACCAAAAGGATTTCTTGGGTTGTGCCTTTTACCCCAAGGTTAAACTCTGTTTTGTAGGATAAATACGTTTTTGCCCAAAACAGTATAACAGCTAACACAAAAAAGCTAAGTTTGTAAGAAAAAAGTTTCTTCATGGCAACCTCTACTTTCTTAAACACTTTAAGTCTTTATTTACTTTTACCTTCTCTTTTTATCCTGTCTTCCAATTCCTTCTTTCCAAACAAAATCAAGGCATCACACAACAAATAAATATACCGCGCTAACCGGGATATTTACGTTTTGCACCATACCATTTCTATTACACCTATTTCAAACCAAACACTGGACGAAAGAAGCCCTCAATTCGTTTCACTTTTTTCTCGTAAATAAAAAAGGTTTCTTTTGTCATGCCCGCTTTTGGAAAAAAAGAAATAGATACCGAGTATAAGAATAACATAAACTAGCAAAAACGAAAAATAGGCCTTAAGGACAGCCCGCCCATCAGGCGGACTGTGGTTATTGTATGCACAGACGTTTAGCGAGATCACATTTTTTTAAAAATGACATAACAAAAGGACTGGATCTTTCCAGTCCTTTGTAAAAACAATCAAATCCCCGACCAGACATCCTTTGCATACATGCCTGTTTCCTGCAGATGTTTGAGCCAGTTTTGCGCTTCTTCTTCACTTGTGCCATGAACAGACTGATACGCGTTTTGCAACGCGGCCTCCACATCTGGCGCCATCCTGCTGCCGTCACCGCATACATAAAGCCGGCCGCCGCGGTCGAGGATCGAAATTAAGGTTTCCGCATGTTCCGCCATGAGGTGCTGAACGTACGTTTTCGGTATGCCTTCTTTACGGGAATAAGCCGTGTGCACAGTAACAATTCCGTCTTGTTCAAACTGCTTAAGCTCATCCCGGTAAATAAAATCGCGGTCGTTTCTGCAGCCAAAATAAAGATGGGCTTCGCCGAGCGTTTTTCCCTCGCGCTTTAAAGCTGACCGGGCTTGCAGGAATCCGCGGAATGGCGCAACCCCTGTTCCCGGCCCCACCATGATGATTGGTGTTTCAGGGTCTTCCGGAAGCTGAAATCGGGATTCCGGTGTGCGGACAAACATCACGACATCATCTCCCGACTTGCGCTCCGCCAAGTCATTCGATGCCACTCCGCGATATTCGCCGCGTCCGCTCCAAGCCGGCCCGCGCACAACGCCTACAGTAATCGAGGCTTGTTCCGGATTCACCCGCGGAGAGCTTGAAATCGAATAATATCGCGGTTTTAACGGGCGTAAAAGCTCTAAAAACCGTTCAAACGGCATTTCACATGATTCATATTGTTCGAGCAGATCCAGCATGGAAATCCGTTTTTTCAAAATTTGTTCCTGATAAACGCCCTCTTCTGTCATATCTTCCAATTCACGTTTATGAGGCGGGCAGACGGTAAATGCGGTCAGCTCCCGTATTTGCGCTCTTGTTGCCGCTTCCTGCACCTCGACGCTGTAGCTGAGCAGATCATGCAGGCTGACAGGCCGATCCAAAGGCAGATGCACGGAGCTGCGACCGCTTGCCGTCAGTGTGACTTGGTCAGTTCCTTTTAAGCCGAATCTGTGAAGAATCCGGCTGACATTTGTCCGGCTGTTCCTTGGCAGAACGCCAAGGTGATCACCCTCCCGGTATTCGACGCCAGAAGGCAGCGCAATTTCAATATGGCGGGTGCTGCGCCCACTGTCTGCGGACTGGAGTTCACGATTTTCCGCAATGGATGCGTGAACCGCTTCATACGACCGGGCTAATGGGGATTCTCCCAGCCCCCTGACAAACTGAAGGCTCAGCGTGCTTCTCTCCTTATCAGCGTTTTCATTAAGCTCGAGTCCGAAGGCTTTGATGGCGTCCGACCACATGCTTTTTTTCCACTGGTCAAGCTGTCCTTCAAAATCACCGCTCACATCGCCCTCTCCGCGTGCAGAAAAACGGGTCGCCCCTTTTTTCGCTAGCTGCTCGTCAATGGTTCGGGGAACGTACTGATACGTGCTTGCCCAGTTATGATCTCCGCAGCCAAACACCGCATAATGGACACCCTCAAGCTCACCTGTCCGTATTTCCTCAAGCCACTGCACAAACTGCCCCGCATTGCTTGGCGGTTTTCCATTGTAGGAAGAGGTGACGATCACAACGGCTCCCTCTTTCGGAAGCTTTCCAATCTGATCGTTCAAGGGCGCCACCTCAGTCCTTACGCCGTGAAGACTGGCTGTATCTGCAAGTTCCCGGGCGACGCCTTCCGCAGTGCCGGTATCAGAGCCGTACAATACGAGTAGCGGCCGGTTGTTGAGACCGATAACCGAAGCACTTTTCGTTTCCTGCTTGCCCTTTTGTTCATCGTCGTGCGCCGCTTTTTCCTCCGACGGGACGCCAGCATGAATCGCTTCCTGATTTCGCGTTTGAACCCGGATGTGAAAATCACCGGGCTTAAGTGTCAGCGTTTGTTTGATATCAAGCTCATAATTCTCATGATCAATCAAAGTGAAATATTTTAAAATCATGCCAAGCACAAGTGTAGCCTCATGCAGGGCGAACTGCATGCCAATACAGGCTCTCTGTCCATTCCCGAACGGCTTGTAGGCATGATGAGGCACTTGATCCTGATGTTCGAACCGTTCTGGACGAAATTCCTCAGCGTCCTCTCCCCATGCGTCTTGATCGCGGTGAAGCTGCGGAATCAAGACAGAAATTCTATCCTTGGTTGTGATCGGATATTTTCCGCCAATGACCGTATCTTCCTTCGGATAAAGACTGAAAGCCGGAGCCGTCGGCCATAAGCGCAGTGATTCATTTAAAATCATCCGTATGTATTTCAGCTCGAGCACTTGTTTATAGGTCGGCGCTGCACCCGTCAGCACCCGGTCGACCTCTTCATACGCCTTTTTCAGTTTGTCAGGATGCTTCATTAAAAAGTAGATCGCAAACGAAAGCAGGCCGCTCGTTGTTTCATGGCCGGCAATTAAAAATGTAATGATCTGAAAACGGATATTTTCATCATCAAGCTTCTCCCCGGTCTCCGGATCTTCCACCTTCAGCATCCGGGCAAGCAAATCTTTTTCATCCTGATCTCCATCCGCCTTGCGCTCCGCAATAATGCTGTCGACTAACGAAAACATCGTTTGAATATCGTGGTGGAATTGGCGCTTTGTTCTGACCATGAGTTTATCCTGAACATCAAGCCGCTGCATCTGGTGCATCGCTTCATCCAGCGCGCGCACCATGCTGTTGATAAACGGATGAGGCGTTTCTCTGTAGTAGCTGTTAAAACGATAGTTAAATCCGCATAACCCGATCGTGTCCAGCGTCAGCCGGGTCATATCCGCGGGGACGTCGACTGCTTCATTCGGATTGAGCCTGGCCCACTTTTGAATCAGCTGAACAGCGATATCGACCATTTTTTCATGATAATCCTTCATGGCCCGCTGGCTGAACGTCGGCATCAGAATGTTGTGCGCTTTTCTCCAGTTGGGCTCATGCGTCCAGCTTGTAAACAATCCGTCACCGGAAAACGCGCGAACTTTTTCCAAAGCGCCTTCAATGCTTTTATCGAAACGCTCTTCATCACAAACTTCTTTCACGAGTTCATGGCCGGACACCACAATTGTCGTGCCCGCCGGTGTGTGAATTTGAAAAATGGGGCCTTGCTCGTCCGCCAATTTGATCAGTGACAGGGTCGGTTTATCTTTATCAATTAAAGGAAGATTGCCGAGCGGTCCAAACGTCTTCGGCTGAGGAATCGGGCTTGTTTCCTTCATCGAACCATTCCTTTCGTATGTAATGCTTTCTATCTGACTACATTTCCCTTTCATGGTGACGATTATTCCATTTCTCTGATTGACGCCTGATCATTGTTTTTTCTATACTTGAGAAGCTGTACAATACGCAAATAAGGTGAGTTCATATATGGATTTTGAAATTCGGTTTTTATCCTTTTATGTCATACAGGTGGAAGGCAAGGATGAGCAGGCAAACAAGCAATTCAAGCACTTCCAGACCCTTGATACAGAGGAATTTGAAGAAAGCGAACTGAAGGACTTTCTTGACGGAGAGCTGAAAAAAATCGTCAAACGGAAAGCCGACCGCCATCCGCAGTCCGAGCAGGTGCCGACGAAAATCGGCCATTTTATCGTCGAACCCGGCCACGAGCTCGATTCCAACCCGAACTACAACATGTTCAACCGCGCGCGCCTGGCGGAAACAAAAGAGGACTTTAACGAGCTGAGCGAACAGTTCGTCCGCACGTACCTTGATACAAGCGCGGTCCGCGGCGGTGTGTTCTTAGTCGCTTCGGCCGTGCCGAGAAAGTACTTCGACGAGTCATTTGTCTTCATTATGAAATGTGATTTTGAGCCGAAGGTGGCCCGCATCTCAGACGCGTCCTCCCTCATTAAAAAAGTCGAAATGGCCATCACGACAAAAAACATGAAGAGCATCCAATACCCGTTCATGCCGGAGGAAGGAATGGTCGAGGAAGGCGAGCTGAAAATCCACCAAGCCTCGCACGCCCGCTATTTCGAGGATTTCCTGAAATTCGTTGAGTACGGCGAATCAATGCCGGAAATCATGAAAACCCAGGTCCTGAACATGGTGCAGGAGCACGTCTATGAGACATTTGAGGACAACAGTGAAGAGCTCAAGCAGTTTGAACAAGACATCGAAATCTGGGAAGCGAGCGAAAAACGGGAGATCCAAGAACGCCTCGACACGCATCAAGTGATCGAAGCCTCCGCCCAAATCATCGAGCACACGCCGGAAGCCGAGCTGAAAATGAAAGTCGGAGAAACCGAGATTAAGGGATTGCTAGCGGATTTTGGCGAATCGATTCACCTAGCGAAGGTGAACGGTCGCTATGTCGCGCTGATTGAAGCGGAGACGATTTCGTTTGAGAAGGGCAGTTCGCCGGTGGAGTTTTATAAGCCTGAGGGGCTGCATGAGGTGATTGAGCGGATACGGAATAAAACAGAGCAAGAATAAAAAGTCCAGAATTCAATTCTGGACTTTTCCTCTTTAATACCCTTCTCTCAACACCGCATAGCACTCACCGATCAGCCCGCGGCGGACGATTTCTGAGGATAAATCCTGCACGTTGAGCGCTCTTGGCGCTCTTCTTTCGTAGTATGCATGAAATGCGGTTTTGAGGTCGTCGTGGTTTTTGAGTTCTTCGGCGAGGACCATGGCATCCTCGATGGCCATTGCCGCTCCTTGTGCGAGGGTCGGCGCTCCGGCATGGGCGGCGTCTCCCCCGATGACGACGCGGCCTTTGTACCATGGCTCCTGCACTGCAACCTGCTCCAGCTTGTTAAAAATGACGGAATGCTCTTTTGACATATGCTTTGTGACAAAATTGAGCCCCGGAAAGCCTGAGAGGATCTCTTTGACTCTATCAAACCGGGTGTCTTCCTCATCCCAATAATCGCTCGCGCAAGGCTGGAGGACGAAAACATAACCGGCATGTTCCGCCAAAGGCACAACGCCGATTTGTGTCTCTCCGCTTCTGTACATCAATGTCGCGTCCTCAAATGTGTAATCAGGAAACTCGATATAAAAGCGCCACGCCCCCATGCCGAGAAACTCTTTTTCTATTTCTTTTTGCAGCATGGCATCGCGCACAATGGAATGAATGCCGTCAAAGCCCGCCAGAATGTCGGCCTGCATCTTTTCTCCATCACCAAATATGGCAGTAACCGCTTCAGGCGTTTCTTCATAAGCCACAATCTTTTTCCCCCACAAGATCCTTGCACCCGAAGCTTCGGCATGCTTGATGAGAATATCATTTAACGTTTTTCGCAGAATATTATTGCGGCCCGGAAGCTTATCATCTAAGAAAGACTCACTGACTTTGAATAATAGATTCCCCTGCTTATCGAATGTTTTAAACCATGCTGTTTGAAATCCATGCTCGCAGCACTCTTCAAATACGCCCAGCTCCTTTAACACCGCCAGTGCGTTTTGCGGCTGGAGAATCCCTGCGCCGGTCTTGCGGTTTTCTGCTGCCGCTTCACATAAGGTGACGGAAAAACCTGCTTTCCTGAGAGAAATGGCTGCCGACAGCCCGCCGATTCCGCCCCCCGCAATCAGTATATGTTTCATGTTGATAACCACCTTTTCAGTTCTCTGTATGTAGTTAGGCACCTAACTATATTACCTTACTATGTGCGGCAAACAGCTGTCAATCAACTCCAACACAGGTTGCGTTCTGATTTTCCCTCCATTATAATCGTGTCACGACAAACGTACGGGAGCTTATTGTGATGGAATTAAAACATTTACCGAAATACAAGCATATAACAGAACATGCAGAGACGTATTCCAATGTGGACGCCGGTTCTCTTGAATTATTTTTATCTTTGTTTGATATCTCGAAAAAAATGAATCATGTGATGGAGCATTATTTCACCAGACGCGGACTGTCTGAAGGAAAATTTAAAATCCTGATGCTTTTGTTCGACGCAAAGGACCACACGTTAAGCCCGACGGAGCTCGCCAAGCAATCGAACGTCACAAAAGCAACGATTACCGGCCTGCTTGACGGACTGGCCAGGGACGGATTTGTCCGCCGCAGGCATCATACAGAGGATAAACGAAAAACGAGTATCGAGCTGACAAAGGAAGGCAAAGAACGGCTGGAGCAATTTCTGCCCGGCCATTTCAGCAAGATTTCCGCTGTCATGGAAAACTACAGCGATGAGGAAAAAGACATGTTCGTGAATATGCTGGGCGATCTGTTTAAAAAGCTGAGCGTGTTTAAAGACTAAAAAACCCGTCCGGTCTGGACAGGCTACAGCGTCTTTTCTTTTGAAGCCGGATACGCATCCGGCTGTTTTTTCTTTATGACCGTAACAAATATACCGCTGATGACACATACAATGCCGATCAAATGCACAAGCTCAAACGGCTCCTTCAATATCACGCCTGACAAAATGACAGCGGAGACCGGAAGAACGGATGTGAAAATGCCCGATACCCCCGCCGGCACCTTCGTCACCCCGCTATACCATAAGTAAAACGCCAAAACGGTCACAAAAAGCGCGTAATACAGCACATACGACCAATCCAAAACAGTCGGCACGCTGAAATCAAAAGAAGAAGCCTCAAACAAAGCAAACGGGAGAAAAAACAGGAAGCCGAAAAGCGATACGAAGGTCGAGATCGCCAATGCCGAAATATGCGGAGATAGCAGCTTGGCCATCAATGTAAACAACGCCTCACCAATGACTGCGGCAATGATCAGCATGTTGCCGAATAAGGCGTGCGGCGTCCCGTCTTGGCTCCCCGCACCAAATAGATTAATCGTCAGCACACCGCAAACCGCCAGTATAATGCCGATCAGCGTCTTTTTCTCAATTTTTTCTCTCAGCAGGAAAAAGGATAAAATACCGATTACCATCGGGGTTGTGCTTGTCAAAATGCCGCTTTCCGTTCCTGTTGTATACTGAACCCCATACAGCAGGCAAATACTGAACAAAAACACACCTGTGAATGATTGCACCAGCAAGACAAACACATCTTTTTTCGTCAAAGCCGGAAACCCTTTTTCAATGCAAAACAGCAGCGTCAGCAATACGATAGAGGCCAGCAAAAAACGCAGTCCCGAGGATAGAAAAACCGGAATGCGCTCGACCATCAGCTTGCCGACGACGACCGAGCTGCCGACGATCGCCATGGCTGCTGCCAAGGAGACATAAGCGCCCATTTGTTTTTTCATCACAACATCACCTGCCTTTTTATGTATGACGAAAAGCGCCTATCTCAATGACAGGCGCTTTCTGATTAATCATCACTGCTTAAAATGCCAAAGAAGCGAAGCAGGTTGATGAACAAGTTGATAAAGTCAAGATACAGTGACAATGCCATAACCGGAATTAAGTCTTCCGTAATATGGCGGTGTTTGATTTGGTTCAAATCATACAAGATGTAAAGGGAAAAGACGATGGTTCCGATCACGGAATACGCCATCATCGCCGCTGAGTTTAACGGGCTGAAAATGTTGAAAATGCCCACCACTGCGAGTGCGAGCACCGCTACCAGCAGAAATGACCACAGGAAGGATAAATCCTTCTTCATTTTTGCGCCGATTGTGCCGAGAACGGCAAAAATGACAAATGTAGAGCCAAAGGCTTCAAGCACGACATAGGCGCCGGCGATGGAAGCGTAGTGGCTGACGATTGGAAATAACGTAATGCCGGAAACGAAAGCGAATGTATATACAAACGCATACCCGACCGCTTTTCTTCTGCGCATCCAGAAGGCCAGAATAATCATCCCCACTTCAAGAATGGAAAGCGGCAGCATCAAAGCGCCAGGAACAAATTGGCCGATATAAAGGCCGACAGTCGCGATCAGCAGCGTGAAGACAAAGACTGTCAAAATGCGCTGCATGATCGATTGCTTACTCTCGTGAACCGTAGCTTGCATGTCAAAAATCCTCCTAAGAAATGATCTTAAAGGTCTATTATATAAAAAATGGATGAAATATGTATATGTTTTAAGGAGAATTTAATGTCGAACAAAGGCCTTTAAAAACACCCTTTTACTTCAATTCTTTGCTTTTCAGTGAGAAACGGTGCTTTTCGACCTTCTCAATCTGTGTGACCTGGGAATCGTGTACGGTGATTTGAACGGTGCCGAAATCCAGTGTTTCCAACGAACTGATGATTTTTTCAATCACTTTCGGATCAACGGTTGTTTTTGAAACCAATGACCTTCCCCCCTGTTCGGTTTTAATTCATAGTATTCTTATAAGAATTATAATATTATGTTTTTTCCAATAAATCAATGGTGATTTCTATTCAAATCAAAAAGGCATATGATTGCCACATCAAAGGGCGGTCATATGCCTAATCAGACTTCATCTTAGTTTTCTTCCAATTCCTCAACAATGCAGCGGACGCCCATGTTTTCAAGCGCCTGCTTCAGCGTGCCGTATGTTTCATATTCACTGAAATCAAGCCCTAATTGAATGGATGTTTGGGCTACATCCGGTCGAATGCCTGAAAATACGGCTTTGACGCCAAGTAAGAAAAGTGTTTTTGACAGGTTGTACAATTGCTGCGCAACCATTGTATCCACAATCGGGACGCCGGAAAGATCGACAACAAGACTTGTGATTTTTCTCTCAATGCATTGGACAGGCACTGTCTCTAAAATCACCTGCGCACGTTTTGTGTCGACAGAGCCAATCAGCGGCAATATGCCGATTCCATCCGCAATGGAAATCACCGGACAGCCTAATTCACTGATTAATTCCTGCTGAGAAGTGAGCCTCATCAGCATAAATTTTTGATACTGCTCGGAAAACTCAATAATCAGCTTATCGAAAGACTGATTCACAATACGGTTCCAGCGGTCAGCATCCTCACTTGTGACGATATCCCGATGCTCTTTTATAAACGTAACGACAGCATCCCAGAATGCGATTCTTGAATTTGATATGGCTTCGACGACCTCATGCACCGGAACATCTTGCTCTACTCTGTTTTTCGCAACATTCAGCGCCCATTTTGCCATATTGTCTTGAAATTCGGTTTGTTCCTCCAGGAATGCACTAGCGATTGTTATATTCGTAAACGTATGCTGCTCTGTCAAAAGCTTTTTCGTTTCTTCACTTAAATGGTCGGCGGAATATAATTCGCCTTGCAGCTGACTTCGTAAACTGAACCATTTCTCAGTAATGTCAGCCGTATGGTCTATGATATATTGATATAGTTTTTGATCGATATTCACGGTCTGTCTCCTTTTTCATAATAGAAGCTCTTATATTATAAAATTATAAATCGGAATTGTGAATGGGACTAGGGAAAAATGGATTGATTCTGCACACTGAGCGCAGCCAATTTCATCCATAGGCAGGTTCACTAATATAAGCCCACTCTCATATCCTGTCAAATGTACAGTTTACCATGAGAAAGGGCGTTATGATATGTATTATCATCCATATATGTATGACGGGTCGATTTATGATCCATGGCTCGCAGTTGAATATGATTACCGCTACCCAGTTGGATACCCAGGGCCTGGAATTGGCGGGGGTGCCGTGCCCGGAATTGGCGGAGGCGCCGTACCCGGAATTGGCGGAGGCGCCGTGCCCGGAATTGGCGGGGGTGCCGTGCCTGGTATAGGCGGAGGCGCCGTGCCCGGTGTTGGAGGCGGGGCGCCGCAAGGTCCTCCTCCGCATAAAAAGCCGGCAAAACCGACAAAGCCTCAGGGCTTGCATGGGGCGGCTTATTTAGTTGAACCCGTTCTCATTCAGCCTTGCCTCTTCCGTTTTACCTATGTTTGGTTAACCAACGGCAGCTCATTTTGGTTCTATCCAGTCATTCTTGGCAGAGAATCCGTCGGCGGCTTTTATTGGGATGCCTCACACCACCGCTGGTTTTATTACGCCTTGGACACAAAACATATAGATGTCGTAAGCTGCTCATTTTAATGGTAAATCAGCCGGTTCTCCCGGCTGATTTTTCTGTGTTACTTCAGCTTTATAAAGGTTATGATATATATACATATCTATTGAATTGGAGGTTTCCCTATGATCAAACAAATCGGCACTGTGGCTGTATATGTTGAGGATCAGCAGAAAGCGAAGCAATTTTGGTCGGAGAAGGTGGGTTTTGACATTATAGCGGACCATCCGATGGGGCCAAACGCAAGCTGGCTGGAGGTCGCGCCCACGGGGGCACAGACTCGTTTAGTCATTTATCCGAAAGCGATGATGAAAGGCGCCGAACACATGAAGGCTTCTATTGTCTTTGAGTGTGAAGACATCTTTGGTACATATGAAAGAATGAAGGCAAACGGCGTAGCATTTCTCAGTGAGCCGAACCAGATGGAGTGGGGCACCTTTGTTCAATTTCAGGACGAGGACGGCAATGAGTTTTTATTGAAAGCATAAGTGTGACGGCGGAGAAAATGCTCCGCCGTGCTCTTTTTTTGACATTGAGAATGAATTTCATTTACAATAACGGATATATGAACGTGATTGGAGAGAGATAAATGTTTGTTCAGTTAAGAAAAATGACGGTAAAAGAAGGCCATGCTGATAAAGTAATCGAACGTTTCAGCGCTGAAGGAATCATTGAAAAACAGGAAGGCTTAATTGATGTGACCGTGCTTGAGAAAAACGTCCGCCGCGGCGATGAGGAAGTCGTTGTCATGATCCGCTGGCAATCCGAGGATCACTGGAAACAGTGGGAAAAAAGCGATGCGCATATCGCCGGGCATAAAGCGAACAAAGGCAAGCCAAAGCCTGACTATATGATCAGCACTGAAGTGAGCATGTATCACGTGAGAGCTGTTAAACAAGGGACTCATCAATAACGAAAAAGAGCTTGGGCTATGCCGCAAGCTCTTTTTTCATGAGGATCTGCTTTCTTCAAATGTGATGGCGTACAGCGGTTTATTAGGATGCCATTCAGCAAATAATACATCCTTAGTCTTTTCAATCCCCTGCTTTTTCAGCGTTTGCTTCAGCCACTGTTCGTCTACCCCTGCTTCTCGCAGGTTGTCATACACAATCTCGCCATCAAGAATTAACGTGGTGGGCAAAGACACATTTTGCTGCGGAAGATTCATATCTTTTCTCGTCGGATTGCCAAAATCGGATTTCTGAAGAACGCTGACCATCCCGTTTGTTTCTAATATGGCATATTCCACTTCCTGTATGGAAAAGCAGCCGGCCTGCCTTAAAAGGCTCTGCAGCTGATTAATGTCGAGCTTGTTTTTCTTCAGCATTTCATATTTGAGCTTTCCATTATGGATGACGATATTCGGTTCACCTTCCAGGAACTTTCTGGACCCTTTTATTTTTTGGGTAATGAATTCAATCAGATAAATCAGCAGTCCCCACAGCAGCGAAGCGAAAATAATCTCTCTGATCTTAATTTCATGATCGTACACAGCATTTCCGACCAGTTCCCCTAAAATCAATGCAGAAATAAAGTCAAACGGAGTGATTTGAGAGAATTGGGTTTTTCCGAGAAACTTCAAAATGACAAATAAAATACCCAAACCGCAAACTAATTCTGCCGCTACACTGAGATAATCTCCCATTGTTGATAGCACCTACTTCTTAAGAGCTACTATCATTATGGTCAACTGCACGTTTTCTAAACGGTCACTGATCGCTATTATAAAATCGGCTGGTGTTTTGAAAGCATGTCGTCAAAAAGCTGCTCCGCATCACGGCGGTCGAGCGTGACAAGCGGGTCATTGAGAAACGCTTGAAAAGCGAGACCGCGGTCCTTTGTTAGCCCCGCTTCCGCCACTGCCTCCTGATTGGATACGTGTCGTGCCGCCAGCATTTCCACACCCTTCGGCAACGCTCCGGAAACAATCGGCTGGACACGGTTGCGGGTAATGAATGCGTTTGTTTCCACGATCGCATCTAATGGCAGATGAGCGACCTGGCCTCGATTCGGCAGATTCACATTTGTTACAAGTTCGCCCAGTCCGAGGAGCGCCGCTATGATGTTCACGCCCTCTTCTCCTGATGCTTTCCTCTCAACACCCTGTTTTTGCTGCGCCATGTGATCCATTTCTTTTTGTTTCCGGTCTCTGTCCTGTTTTCTGAAGGATATGGGTGTCAGGTGAAACTTCCATGTCTCAGGCTGTTTGAGATAACAGCCGGGGAGAAACTCAGCCAGGTGCCTGTCACCGGCAGCGGGGATGGCACCGTACGCTTCAAATAAATCGAATGCAATACGGTGCGCAGAGTGAAATACGCTGTCCTTCCAGCTTTCCCCCTCCAGCTCATAGCCGGATTCGGCATAATGCGCGCAGAAATCACGGAAAACAGGCAGCAGATCAATATGCCGGTAAGAAGCTGCTGTGACCCACGTGAAATGGTTAATGCCCAGCACATGAACATGAATATCTTCACGCCGCTTTACCTCTAGTCCAAGCCTATTTGTAACCATCTCCGCCAGCAGTTTTTGCGTGCCGAATACTTCGTGGCAGCAGCCGAACGCTTTTATGCCGGGAAACACTTTATACAGCGTTCTCGTGCACACAGACATTGGGTTTGTATAATTGATGACCCATGATTCGGGGGCGTAGTCTCTTATTGCCCGGGCAATTTCTGCAAACATCGGAACGGCCCGCAAACCTCTCATAATTCCCCCCGGTCCGACAGTATCACCAACTGATTGATAGATGCCGTATCGCTCAGGCAGATGAACGTCCGTTTCCATGTCATCCAGAGTGCCTGGCAAAATCGAAATAATGACGATATCCGCACCTGATAATACCTTTTTCAAAGTAGAAACCGCCTCGTACCGCCATCTGCCGTCCCCGCTGTTATTGCCGATGATTTCATTTTTCTGCGCCGCTTCAACATTCAGGTCATAGAGCGCCACCGTGCCTGACATTCGGTCATCAAGGGACAAATCGCTCATCAAGCTTCGGGCCCAGCCTTGGGAACCCCCGCCGATATAGGCGATTTTGATCTGATCTAACATACTGATATGAAACACTCCCTTTCTCAGCCTTTCACAGAACCGATCAGCATTCCTTTGGCAAAATGTTTTTGTAAAAATGGATAAACCGCCAAAATCGGTATGGTCGCGATGACGATGACAGCAAGCTTAATTCCCTGCTCCGGCGGAATGGTATTTTGCATCGTATCGCCATTGGTCGCCGTTAAGTCCGATAAAATCGTGACCTGGCGGAGCACCATTTGCAGCGGCCATTTTGCACTGTCATTGATATATAAGAGAGCATGGAAGAAATCATTCCAAATTCCGACCGCATAAAACAGAGCAAAGGTGGCAATGACCGGCTTTGACAGCGGCAAAGCGATCCGCCAAAAGACGCCGATTTCTGAACAGCCGTCCATTTTTGCTGATTCCTCAAGCTCCCGCGGCAGCTGCTGAAAGAAGTTTTTGATAATAATGAGGTTAAACGGATTGATCGCCATTGGCAGGATCAACGCCCAATAGGAATCCAGCAATCCAAGTGATTTGACAACAAGATACGTCGGAATCATTCCCCCGGAAAACAGCATCGAGAAAATCACCAGGTTTAAAAGCAGATTCCGTCCCTTCACATGCCGCTTCGCCAGCGGATACGCCATCGTGAAGGTGAAAAACAGCTGCACGGCTGTCCCGACTACAGTGATGAAGATGGATACGCCCATACTTCTGATAAACGTCGGTGTCGAAAACACGTACCGATAAGCGTCAAGGGTAAAGGTTTTCGGGAAAATAAAGAAGCTGCGCTGAGCCAGCTCAGCTTCTGTCGCAAAGGAACCAGCGATAATATACAAAAACGGCAAAATGGTAATCGCGCCGACGCCGCCAAGAAACAAAATGTTGCAGACGTCAAATACCCGTCCGGCTTTTGTGTTGTGCATCGTATGAATGTCAGCCATACCTCTCCCCCCTTTAAAACAATCCTTCCTGATCGAACTTTTTCGCGATGTAATTGGCACAGAAAATTAAGATAATCCCGACAACCGATTTAAACAAACCGACAGCTGTGCTGTAGCTGTACGCGCCTTGGGTAATCCCCATCATGTAAACGTACGTGTCGAAGATGTCAGCCACGCTGCGGTTAAGCGAGTTTGTCATCAAATACACCTGTTCAAAACCGATATTTAAAAAGCTTCCGATCCTTAAAATCAAAAGAACAATGATGGTGCTTCTGATTGCCGGAAGCGTAATATGCCACATCCGCCTAAACCGGCCGGCCCCATCCATAATCGCCGCCTCATATTGCTCCTGATCCACCGTTGCCAAAGCGGCGAGAAATAAAATCGTCCCCCAGCCTGTCTCCTTCCAGATGCTTTGCATGACAATCATCGGCCGGAACCAGTCAGCGTCTGATAAGAAAGAAATCTGATTCCCTGTCAGGCTCATGACCATTTTGTTGATGACGCCTGTATCGACTGTAAAGAAAACAAAGGTGATGCTGACCACGATTGTCCATGAGACAAAATGGGGCACGTAAATAAGGGTCTGAATGCACCTTTTATACACAGCCTTCCTCAGCTCATTCAACAGCAAAGCCAAAATGAGCGGCGCGGGAAAGGCAAACAGCAGATCAAGGCTTGCCAGCATGAGCGTGTTGCGCAGCAGCCGGAAAAAATCCGGATTCATAAAAAAATCTTTAAAATAATCAAGACCGACCCATTCGCTTTTCCAGAAGCCGAGATATGGCGAATAATCCTTAAACGCGATAAGCACGCCCCACATCGGCAGGTATTTGAAAATCAGAAAATAAAGCAGACCGGGAATAAGAAGAAGATAAAGCCATTTGTCTCTTTTGAGCGCAGCCATCCAGCTGATGCCTTTTCCAGCAGCGAGAACTGGTGCGTTTCCCTTCTTCGGCACCGTTTCCATATCTGTTCTCCTTTCGTGATACCGGTGCGCCCGCCGAACGGCAGGCGCATCGGTTTATTTTGACGATTGATACAATTTGTTTAAGTCCTTCATCAGTTCATTGCCGCCGCTGTTTTCCCAAAGCTTCACCGCATCCTTGAAGCCTTTTTCATCAATTTCTCCGATAATAAATTGTGTTCTTGCATCGAGAATGATGTTGTCCAGCTGGGCTCCTTTTTGGGTATATACATCGGATACAAGCGACTCAGCCGGGTTAAAGACGGCTATTTTTTCTCCTTCAGTGATGATGTCCTTGCGATGCTGAAAGAGCTTTGTTTTCTGATCTTCGATGTAGTACTCGCTTTTTGGGATGGACATGCTGAACTGAGCCAAGCCTTCATGCTCATACAGAAGGGATTTGTTGTTTTTTTCAAGAGAGGTGAATACGCCGTCCTTCAGCTCATAATTACGGTCCTCGACTCCATTGTTGGTCAGAATCTGTGCTTCCTTATCGTTCAGCTTATCAAGGAAGGACAGCACCTCTTTCAGCTCTTTTTCCGTTTTCACACTTGATTTTGGTATCGCGATCATGCCTGAATATCCTGATGTCGGGAAAGTGCGCTTGCCTTTTGGTCCTTCTACTGTGCCGACGATATCAATGATATCCTTGTTCGACTCATCCGCTTCTTCCATGGCGCTTTGAATTTGCGACGCTCTGGAGCCTGTATCAACGATGACACCCGCTTTTCCTTTTACAACCGGGTCATTCCACTTCGCCGAATCCATGACAGCGAAATCCTTGTTGATCAAGCCTTCATCATACAGCTTCTTAAAGAAGGTGAGCGCCTCCATATATTCCTTCGTTGTAAAATCAGGCACCAGCTTTCCGTTTTCAACGCCGTAGCGATTCGGGGCGCCGAACCAGATTTGCAGAACATCCCACGGGCTTCCGTTGCCAAGCCCCATCCATTTCGGCACGACCATGCCGTACGTATCGTCCTTGCCGTTTCCGTCAGGATCTTTTTCCTTAAAGGCCTTCAGCACTTCATAAAAATCATCAAGCGTTTCCGGCATATCGAGCCCGACGTTTTTGAGCCAGTCGGTTCTGATGATCATACAGGCTCTGATCAAGTCTCTCGATCTGTAGACCCCGTACACCTCGCCATTTACCGAGCTGTTCTTGAGTATCTTTTTATCAGCCTGGCTTACATTCTTGTAGTCTTTTAAATAAGGAGACAGCTCCCAAAAAGCGCCCGCTTTGACAGACTTAATAAAGCCGGCTGACTTATCTTTAATCACAATCGCATGCGGCATCTCTCCGGAAGCCATGACGATGTTGAATTTGTCGTTGTAGGATGAATCAGGCACCCATGTGACCTTAATCTCTTTGCCTGTGTATTTCTCTAACGCTTTTAATGATGGGCTTTTATCACTCGGGCTTTCCGGTGACAGCAGCGGCGCCATGATGTTGATCGTGTTTTTTGAATCGCTCGCTGAATTGGATGTTTCTGAATTGCTGCATCCCGCTATCATCATGGCAGCGAGCGGTAACGCAATCCATCTTTTTCGTATTCTTTTTTTCATGATGCGTAAGTCCCCCTTTTTCTCCTTTTTCATTTCCCCTTTGCCACCCCTAATATAAAGCGCTTACATAAATTCTTGCAATCTTCATTTTTTGCATCATTTCTCCTATGAATTGACGGCAGTTATCCTTTTTTGCCGGATGTATCTTTTTTTGCGGGGAGGTATTCACCAATTAATTCAAGTGCCGCAATGACATTTAAACACCATTGGGAGACAGTGTTTGTCGTTACCCACGGAAGCTCTTCAAGCTGAGTCCACGTCTCGATTTGCGCGGGTTTGATCGGAAGCGGCGTATGGCTCAGTTTATGGTCGAGCAAAAGATTCCACGCTTTTTCGGCGAGGTTATGGTCTTGCTTTTTTCTCGCAGCATAGGCTGTCATACCAGCCGCAAACATCGGCCAGTGAAAATGCCCGTCATGGAGCGCACCTCCGCTTTTTTTGCGTTTTTCTTCATCACTGAATGTGTAAAACTCGCCGAATTCACTCAGCATTTCCTCCCATTCCCGGTCTTCAATAAGCTCAGCCAGCTCCATCCATACTTGCGGCGCGCCAAAGGCAATGATCATATGATATCCGCCCGCTATGCCGTCTCCCATGTGATGAAGCATTGAGGTCGCCGGATCATATTCGAATGTCGGGCCGGATAATAAGCGGAGCGGGAGCCGCTTCAGACAGCTGATGCCCGTTTCGATTTTTTTGAGATATTCGAGATTCTCGGTCCGCTCCCATTCCGCCAGCCAATTCGAGCAAAAAGCCGCCCAGTCCGGTCCCGTTCTCACGTGGGTCGGATGCTTGCCTTTCTCGTAAAAAGCGCGCATCGGATCGGTTTTGACGAGGGCGCAGTCGGCGTCCTTCACTTCTGTCAAAAGATCTCCCGTCCGCTCATCTCCCGTCAGATAATAATAGAATTTATAAAGCCCGGCCATGCTGATCCTCGCTTCCTTGCAGCCGCATCCCCAATGAACAACATTATGCCGTGAGCCAAGCCCTGCGTATTCCCCGAGGTGAAAGCTGTCCGTTTCGCTCGTGTGGCGGGTCATGGCTTCTGCCATGCGGAAGATATCCTCTCGGCCTGAGCGGAAAAACGCCTGCCACAGCCATAAGGTCGGAACGAGCTCATTGTTTTGCCATGCGTATCCGCCGAGATCGTACCTCCACATATGCCGGATCGGGTCATATGTATGCATGACATCGCCATAATGCCAAAACCCGTACCACCTTCGCTGCTCTACTTCCTTTTTATAAAACAGAAAGGCGGCGTCGAGCTGTTCCTCCAGCTCTTTTTTGAGCGGATGGGATGTGTCAATGACACTCCAAATCCCGAGTGCCTTTGATTCGTAATAAACATCCGGCTCACATACTAAGAGCGGCGGCGCCTGCCATTTGTTGGCGTGCGCATTGAGGACATCATCTGATGGCATGCGTGAAAAGCACGACAGACTGATTTCATTTGTGTTGGCAATGCCGGTCGGGTCAGAGCGCAATTCATCAAAGCCTTCATACGCGCTGGCGACATGGGTGTTTCCTGTATAATGCCGCAAATCCATCGCTTCCCCGTTCGGGGGCCAAAGCCAGATGGTCATTTTTGGATGGCTGCCGGCAAGGCCGGTGATCTCCAGCGCTGACGGATATTTCTCAAAAAAATACCGCAGGCCGAGTGCTATGCCGCCATTTTCGCCGCCCGCATAGCAAAGCCCCTGCGCCCGGCTGCCATGCAGCATGCCGACCCACGTATAATCTTTTCCGGTCCGTTTTGACAGGCTGTAGTGATCACTGGAATCCTGAACGAGCTTAATATCATTCCAAACCGCGTTCTGTGTGCCGTGAGCAAACCACTCCTTATGCTCTTCACTTGGAGACAGCAATTCGCCATTGATTTGTTTTTCATAAAGCGGATACCGTTCATTGAATTTACGTGTGCCAAACAGCTGGGCGGGTTCTTTGTACATCCCTTTCTCTCCCGCAAAACGGAAATGGCGGTTGTACGGCTCCCCTTCCAAAACAAGGTCAAATTCGATGCCGAGCCCTTTAATGAATTCTTGTTTGCTATTTTTGTCGATCAGCTGCGTGTGTACGATGCTGATCTCAGACAGCCCGGCATAAAACGTCAATCGGATGACAAACGGCAGCCATTCTTCATTTTTGAGCACGTGCACACCCTCTATTTTGACCACCGCTTTGATAGGGCCGCTCTTTTCAATCATCACCCGTTTGATGAGGCTGACAGACGCTTCATGAAAAAGAACCGTTTCCGCCGCCGTCTCTTTTCTCGTTTCTCTAATGGCAACAAGCCTCCCGCCTGCGGCGATCGGCTTTCCGTTGTTCTGCAATGATTGAATGAAGTCTGAGCCTGTTTTATTGATGGTGCAGATGAGTGTTCCTGTATCGACTTGGATGTCACGCCCTGAGTCTTTGATGCTGAGCGTTTCGGCTGGCCGCGGGGCTTCGCCTTTTTGGATTGCATATCTATGATGTTCCTGTCCGCGGAACACCGCCGCGTGCTTCGTCCACTTGATGCTCCCGTCCGGCCAATAGGCCGACGGTTCGCATTGCACATATCGGCTTTCCTCCTTTTCATTCACAAGCGCCAGACAGTCTCCTTTTTGCAATTCTCCTTTTTTCCATGGCACGCCCCACGCCACACCGCTTGTCACCTTCGGCTGTTCTGATAACCATTTGATCTTTTTCATCGTCCTCTCCCTCCATAGAAAAAAGCTGATTCATTGCAAAGAATCAGCTGCGATTACCAAACTGAATCACACGGTATTCATGCGGTCCGACAGCCAGCCTCCCCGCTTTCGCCGAACGGTTCGTCAACAAATCCGTTCCCGCTTCCGGCAGTGTCACGCTTCCGCCTTTTCCATCCATATTGATGATGATCCACACAAGGCCGTTATCGCCTTTGCGCGGGGCAACGATCGTGCCGGGTGTAACATCCGACCGGACAGAAATGGCTGCTTCAGCCGCGTAATGCCTGACGAGCGCTTCCAGCATCGCATCCCCTTCGTTCCCTGATGGAAGCGCTCCGAGCATAACGATTTTCCCCTTGCCGTGCTTCTGTTCTGTCAAAAAGGCATGGCCTGCTCCAGGTCCCGATTCAACCGTGCCGAGGATATTTCCGCTCCCGGTATCAAACACCGCGCTCCAAAGCCCAAGCGGCGCCGTGATGCCAAACGCTTTTCCTGTATTCACGTCCTCGTTCATTGGAAAGGTAAACAGCGTTTTGATACCGGCTGTTTTCTCAAGTTCTCCAAGTCCGCAATCGGTGTGAATGGTATGTTCGCTTGTACGCCCTCCAGTCAGCGGCCCGGCGATCCAGATGCCGCCCGCTTCAGCGAATGCCGAAGCTTTGTTGAT
The DNA here is from genome assembly GCF_054161355.1 of Bacillus sp. PK3-037. Taxonomy (NCBI): domain Bacteria; kingdom Bacillati; phylum Bacillota; class Bacilli; order Caryophanales; family Bacillaceae; genus Bacillus; species Bacillus sp. PK3-037. Next base: position 3,373,773 of record NZ_CP096408.1, read on the forward strand.
AAATTCAGCAGACAGATACGGCACAAATGGCGTAAACAGCAGGCGGTAGCCGTCCAGCGGAACACCTTCCGGAATGAGGTCACGGTGAATCCCCGTGTTAAGAATGCGCTCATAAAAGTGCGTCACTAGCGAACGGTGCTGGAGTCCCCGGTGAGGCTCAGTTTTGATAAATGCTTTTGCTCTGTCGGAGTACGTCATCGCCGCCTCGGCTTGAACGGGTTCAGTGGATAGAATGACTGACTCGATTTCCTTTCTTGCCCGCTCGACAGCCAGCACGTTCTGATAGCCAACGGTCGGCTTGCCCCAGGCACTCAGAACGGAGCCGTGTGAAATCTCACTGCCTGAACGCTGCTGACGCCACAGCCAATAACAAAACCCCTCGCTTCCTAAGGCGTAGGAAGATACGGCTTCAGCCTGTAAATAACCGTCGGCGTGCGGGAAAGCGGAGCTCTCGAGCGAGGCCGCATACGACGGGCTCGTTTCCAAAATCCAAAACGGGCGTCCTTGTTTCATAGTTCTCCATAAATCACAGTTCAATAAAAAGGCAGAGGCGTTTTCCTGCGAAGCGTATGTGTCATAAGAGGCAAAATCGAGATTCCGAAACATCCGCTCATTGTCCACGCTGAACATGACAGAGCCGTTATGCGTGATTGGCGCATCTGAATAACAGCGGATGATTTTCGCCTGTTCATCCGCAAATTGAGCGATCATCTCCATCGAAAACAGCTGATACATCGTGCGCAATGAAGCGTGATGCAAAAACGGGGCCGGACCCGGCTGCGGCACCTGCTCAAAGGTTTGATAGGTTTCGCTCCACACATCGGTTCCCCACGCTTCATTTAACCGTTCAATCACACCGTAACGGTTTCTAAGCCAGACATGCCATAAGCTTAAGCACGTCTCACACATGCATTCAGCCACATGGCATTTAAATTCATTATCGAGCTGCCACCCGATCAGCCCCGGCAGGTGTCCCAGCTCTTTGGCGATGCTTGTGGTGATGATGGCGGCTCTTTTTCGGAAATATTGGTTATTTGTACAAGCATGCTGACGGGAGCCGTGCCCCATCACCTCTCTTTTTTCGTTGATATGCATTCGCTCAGGCCGGCCGTGCGACAGCCAAATAGGCGGTGTCGGCGTCGGTGTGCACATGATCGTTTCGATGCCGTTGTCATACATCCGGCTGATCATTTCCTTAAAAAAGCTCACGTCAATTTTTCCTTCTTCCGGCTCGATCACAGACCAGGCGAATTCACCCATTCGCACGACATTGATGCCGACCTCCCGCATCCTGTCAATATCCTGCTGAATCGTCTTTTCATCCCATAGCTCCGGATAATAGCAAGCGCCGTGATATAATTTTCTCCCCAAGTCCTTCACCCTTCTTTGACGATGGATTCCGTTAATGGCAGGCCGAGCTCCTTCATGCCTTTCGCTACGAGTTTTGCCATTTCATTTGCGCCTTTTTTTGTAAAATGCGTGTAATCGTCAATCCCCTCAGAAACCATAAAATAGGTGTATACTTTTTCTTCGCCCTTCTCAGTAAAGAAAGCGAGGCTTTTTTCCATCAGATCAATGAGCTGGACATTCTCCTCAGTGGCCGTCTGCTTCATGGCAATGCAATAATCAGGAAAGTCGTTCAAAAACACGCCGTTTTCATAATGAAAGCGGGCTACTGGGGTAATGAGAAGCGGATGCGCGCCTTTTTCTCTAGCGCCTGCGATATACTGCTTTAAATATTGTTTATAGGTGGTATAGGGCTCGGTGTAGCGCTCCGGCTTATTTTTCGACGCGTCATTATGGCCCATCTGCACAAACAGCCAATCATCCGGCCCAATCACATCAAGGATCGCCTGAAGCCTGCCTTCCTCCACAAAGGTTTTTGAGCTTCTGCCGCCGATCGCTTTATTGATCACCTGAATATGCTCCGGCAGATGCGAACCGAGAAACTGCCCCCAGCCCCCTTGATTTGTACTTTCTCCATACGTTTGGACAGTCGAATCACCAGCAAGATAAAGATGATGTGCCATGTCTCATTCCCCCTCGTTTTTTTCACTTAATATAAACTCGATGGCAGAAAGCTCCTCGTTTGAAAAGTCCGCTGATTGCAAGGCTTGAACGTTTTCCTCTATCTGTTGCGCCCGGCTTGTTCCAATTAAAAAGGAGGTCATCCGGGCATCCTTCAAAAGTCATGAGAGCGCCATTTGCGGGAGCGTTTGTCCCCGTTCTTTCGCAACCAGATTCAGCCTTTGCGCCTTACTGACCGCTCTTTCGGTTATGTGCTCCGCCTGCAGGAAAGGACTGTTCGCATCCTTTGCTCTTGATGTTTCCTGGATGCCTGAAGCGTACTTTGTCGTGAGAAGCCCTTGAGCAAGCGGCGCAAACGCGATGCAGCCGGCTCCCTTTTTGTCCAGCACATCAAGCAGCCCTTTTTCCGGATCTCGGTGAAACATCGAATATCGCGTCTGATGGATGGCGAGCCTGACTCCGAGCTATTGTAAAAGATCGGCGGCGCGCTCTGTCTCTTCAGGGCTGTAGTTTGACAGTCCGACATACAAAGCTTTTCCTTGGCGCACAAAGCCCGCCAGCGTCTCCATCGTTTCCTCAAGCGGCGTTTCAGGATCAGGACGGTGCGAATAGAAGAGATCCACATAATCAAGCCCCAGCCGCTTTAAACTTTGATTCAAGCTGGCACTCAAATGTTTTTTCGAGCCGCCATTGCCATACGGCCCCTTCCACATGTCATAGCCGGCTTTAGTGCTGATGACGAGTTCATCACGGTAAGGCGCAAAATCCGTTTTCAGCATGCGCCTGAACATCTCCTCAGCGGAGCCGGGCGGCGGGCCGTAATTGTTGGCCAGATCAAAATGGACGATGCCTGCATCAAATGCGGCTCTCAGCATGGACCGCGCGTTCTCCGGAGAATAGGCAGCGCCGAACTGATGCCAGAGGCCTAGAGAAATGCGGGAAGCCTTAATCCGGTTCGCCCGGCTTTGTGATAGATCATTTTGTCATAGCGTTCAGCCTTTGCTTCGTATCCCATACGGTTCCTCCTAAAGCGGCGTCTCCGCTTTGTTTCCCGCTATGTACAGAGCGGGCTTCGGCGGTTTTTTCATCCCTGTTCCGAGATAAAAGCTTGTGTGCGGCGGCTGGTTGTACGCGGTGTTCTGCCAAGCGATTCCCAGCCTGTAAACCGGATCGTGCATCAGTGTGTAAAAACGATGGCGGGTAAGGTGTGTCGTTGTATAGATACGGAGCGCACTGCTGTCTTCGGTTCTCCAAATGACCTCTTCCCGCCAGTCTCCGAACAGGTTGGCCTGAAGAACCGGGTTTCCTTTTGTCCCGTTGTTGGACAGCACACCTTCCGGCTGAAAAATCGTTTTTAAACAGCGGTTTTCAGCATCCCACTTTTCAATCTTTGGTTTGCCGATCGTTCCATTCCATTCATGATCCAAAAGCTCCCTGACCAAGTCCCCGTCCCACCAAATGGCGAAATTGGCGGAAGCAGGCGCTTTGTCGCTGATTTTTTCTCCTTTGCTCGTATAGAGCCCATATGACATTCCTTCACTGCCCGGCGGATCGATTCCCCAGACGAGTGATCCCTTGTACCGAGGGTCAATGTGAGCCGCCATTCCTCTGCCGACATCTGTTCCGGCATGGACGCCCCATAACACCTCGCCTGTTCCGGCATCACGCAGCGACAACCCATACGGCTTGCTTGCGTCCTCATGAACCTGAAACACTTCAAGCCCTTTGCGTGACGGATCTAGATCGCCGACGTGCATGGCGTCTCCGTGTCCCAGTTCCGTCGTGTACAGACCGGTTCCGTCATGATCAACCGCCATGGCGCCGTAAATAATTTCATCCTTTCCATCGCCATCAACATCGGCAACGCTCAAGCTGTGGTTGCCCTGTCCCGCGTATGCTTCATGCCCCGGCTGATTGGAGTCAAACATCCAGCGTTTTTTGAGCCTGCCGTTCCTGAAATCATAAGCGACCAGTACCGTTCTCATATAATAGCCCCGTGCCATCACCAGGCTCGGCCGCTCTCCATCTAAATAAGCGATTCCGGCGAGAAAACGGTCCATCCGGTTGCCGTAGCCGTCTCCCCAATCCTCTAGGTTACCGCGAGGCGGTTCATAATCGACAGTCGTGAGCGCTTCACCGGTTTCCCCTTTAAACACTGTCAAATATTCCGGACCTGACAGGATTCTGCCCTGCTCATTCTTGAAATCGGCATGCGCTTCACCGATGATGTTTCCTTTGCCGTCTATTGTGCCATCGGCTGTTTTCATAGCGATTTCTGCTTTTCCGTCACCGTCTAAGTCATAGACCATAAACTGCGTGTAATGGGCGCCTGCTCTGATATTTCTGCCGAGGTTGATCCGCCACAGAAAAGCGCCATTCAATTTATAGGCGTCAATGAGGACGTCTCCGGTATAACCGTCGTGGGCGTTATCTTTTGAGTTGGACGGGTCCCACTTCAGGATGATTTCATATTCCCCGTCCCCATCCACATCTCCGACGCTCGCATCATTGGCGCTGTAGGTATACGGTTTTCCGTCCGGCGTCACGCCGCCTTCTGGTTTGTTTAGCGGGAGCTCGAGAACGTTTTCCCGCCAAACGGAAGCTTCTTTCGAAAGCCTTTCTTCCCGGCCTTTATAGACAGCCGCCACTTGATAGAGAGAGTCCTCCGTTCCCTTTTCATCCAGAAAATTGGTGCTATCCGCAATCGGCTCGCCATTGATCCGATTTCCGTCCCGATAAATGTGAAAAGCTGCAGTCTCATGATCGGTTCCGAGAAAACGCCAGCTCACAAATACGCCTTGCTCCGTTTTGACCGCGATCAGGCCTCTGGTCAGGTATTCCATCTGCCTCTTTTTTGGTTTCATTTTAAATGGGAACGGGCCAAGCGTGCGGCCCGTTCCTTCCCCCCTTCGTTAAGGCGTATACATATTCGGTTTAGACTGTGCCGCCATGCCGTCTCCTAAAAAGAAGCTTGTATGCGGCGGCTGGTTATACGCGACATTTTGCCAGGCAATGCCGAGCCGGTACACAGGATCATGCATCAGCGTATACAGCCTGTGCTCAGTCGGAATTGTGGTGGTGTAGATGCGGAGCGCACTGCTGTCCTCGGTTCTCCACACAGCTTCCTCCCGCCAGTCACCGAGCAGATCAGCCTGAAGAGCCGGTGTTGCTTTTGTAGAGTTATTGGAGGCAGCACCTGATGCCGTCAGCAGGTTTTTAGAGACGCCGTTTTGATAATCCCATTTATCAATCCTGTTGCTGTCCAGCTGTTCCCGCAGCAGGTCACCGTCCCACCAGATGCCGAAATTGGTTGACGACGGCACACTGCTGCCGATTTTGGCGCCTTTCGATGTGTAAAGAGAACCGTTCGCCCAAACCTCCTGTCCCGGATAGCGCGGATCAATATCAGCAGCCATGCCCCGGCCTACATCCTTGCCGGCGTGGACACCCCAAATGATTTTTCCCGTTGCGGCGTCACGGAAGGATAAGCCGTATTGCGCGTTTTTGTCCTCATGAACCTGAAATACTTCAAGCCCCGGCCGGCTCGGATCAAGATCTCCGGCATGCAGCGCGTCTCCGTGGCCTAAGCCTGTCGAGTACATGCCTTTGCCGTCATGGTCAACCGCCATTGAGCCGAAGATAATTTCATCCTTGCCGTCTCCGTCCACATCTGCAATGCTTAAGTTGTGATTGCCCTGTCCGGCGAAAGCTTGATTACCCGACTTAGAGGAATCCAGCGTCCAGAGCTTTGACAATTTTCCGTCTCTGAAGTTATACGCAACAAGCATGGTTTTGGCGTAATAGCCTCTGGTCATAATCAGGCTCGGACGCTGTCCGTCGAGATACGCAATGCCCGCAAGAAAACGATCGACCCGGTTGCCGTAGCTGTCGCCCCAATCTGATACATTGCCCCGTGCCGGTTCAAAGTTTGAAGTGACAAGCTCTTTTCCCGTTTCACCTTGAAAAACAGTCAGGTACTCAGGACCAGAAAGTACACGCCCCTGCTCATTTCTGTAATCGGCATTCGCATTTCCGATCACTTTTCCCGTGCCGTCTTTTGTTCCGTCAGCGGTCTTCATCGCCACTTCCGCTTTTCCGTCACCATCCAGGTCATACACCATAAACTGAGTGTAGTGTGCGCCCGCTCTGATGTTTTTGCCGAGACCGATTCGCCATAATCTTGTTCCGTCCAGCTTATACGCATCAATAAACACTTCACCCGTATAGCCGTCCTGTGAATTGTCCTTTGAATTGGACGGATCCCATTTGAGGATCAGCTCATACTGCCCATCGCCATCCACATCGCCCGTACTGGCATCATTGGCACTGTAGGTATAGGCTTCGCCCTTTGGTGTCGTGCCGCCAGCCGGTTTATCAAGCGGAACGGAGTGATACGGCTGTGCCCATACAGAAGCTTTTTCTGAAGCGGCCTGCTCGGTTCCGTTTACAACAGCCCGAATGGAATACAATGAGCCAGCTGTTCCGTTTTTATCGATATAATTCGTGGATTTGACAGGCGAAGCATTCAGCTTTTGTCCGTCTCTGTACACATTAAACGTCACAGATGCGTTTTCTGTCCCAAGAAACCGCCAGCTGACAAAAATGCCGCCATCCGTTTTGACTGCCACAAGGCCCCGGTTCAGCGCTTCCATCTGCCGCGCCGCTCCTTCTGCTTTGACAGGAAACACAGAAGCCCCCATCATCAACAACACCAACAATGTGAGAGTGGTAAACATGCTTTTTCTTCGTCTAATCATCAGACAGCTCCTTATCATTTATCTGTAAGCGCTTACTTAAATTGGATTTTATGCGCTCGAGGAGCTGTCTTCAATGTCACATTTTTGCATAAACGTTTTTGATTGGCTGCACTTTTTTGCCCGTTTGTCATTTTTTTGTTTATCCGGACTGATGACGTCGCTGCGCCTCTGTTTTTTGAAACCCACTGAAAGCAAAAAACATCGACACGAGCCCAAATAAACTTGGGCCGTAAAATGGGATCAGGCCCGGAAGCGTATACAGCAAATAAAGCACAAATCCGCAGCCGATCAGCATGCAGCCGGTGGTCAGCGGCCGCATGGCGCCAAACAGCAGCGCTTGCGGAATATATTGGCGAAGCGGAAGCTCGTAATGCACATAAAGAGGAAACACATACATGAGCGCGACGGTGTACAAAAGCCCCGCCAAGAGGGTGCAGCTCGTCACGGTAAAGGACAGCCAATCCGCACTTGCCGAAAAATAATAATAATTAGCCGACAAAATAAGCAAAAGGGCAAAAAACGCAAGTCCAATCGCATTGACCTTCAGAAACTCTTTTTTGTAGGTATCCAGAAATAACGTAAATACCGGGACATCTTTTTGCCCCATCAGCCATTTCCGTATGACGGCACACATCGCGGCTGTGCTCGGCGCCCATCCGAAAAGAACGCCGCCCAAAAGTGTAAACAACAGCCACAGCCCGTTCAGCCACGCGATTTTCACGACCGCCTCACAGCCTGCATAAAGCGCATCCGTCACAGTCGTCTTCATCTTCTCACCGCTTGGTGCACAGACAAATCACGATAAGCGGCTTTCATCGGCGCCATTTGCCTCAGTCCGATTTTTCCTTTCGTTAACACAGCTCCGAATGTGCTTCCGTCATCCTGCCACTCCAGAATGGTCAGATCATTGATCGAAAAATACACATACCCTTTATCCTTAATAAGCTTCATATGATACGGGGAATCAGCGTCGTCCGGAGAAGGCAGCGGATCAGCTCCCATTGCAGCGAGGTGGAAACCGCGGCTTTTTCTTACATTGCAGGTGCGGAACGCTCTTTCCTCCGGGTATTTTCTGCGGAAATACGACAGATGGAGCGCATTGATGTCTCCGGAATGGTATTCGGGGTACTTTCCTGTTCTTTTCTTGAGCCGCGGGTCAAATAAGTCCTCGCCTCCGATGCCGGCAGCTGCGAAAAACAGCATACACAGCCCCGGCTGTTCAATCGGGTAAAAATCCCACTTCACAATGATGCCGTCGGGAAATGTTTCCGGGCACCAATAAACAAAGTGCGCTTCGTCCTGTACATGTGACAGGTGCATACGGTAATCTTCGAATGAAACGTGCCCGCCTCCCTCCATCCGCCAGTCCTTCACATCGCTTGCTGAACGGAGCGGATTGCGGTACAGGCACGGGCCTTCTTTATACATGTTCTTTCCCCTCCCGGCTAACGAGATGGTCCTTCAGCGGAAAGCCGCTTTCTTCGATGCCTTCAGCAACGAGCTTCGCAACCTCCATGGCCCCTTCTTCTGAAAAATGCGTATTATCCTCAATGCCATCTGGGTAATTTGGATGTTCATTCGGCTGAAGCCACACGAACAAACGCTTTGACTCCTCCGGTCCGTATGTTTCATAAAGCGCCTTCGTTTTCGTTAACAAATCAATGACCGGCACATCAAGCTCCTTCGCTAACGCTTTCATCGCATCCGGATACTCACCGAGCGTGTGCTCAATCCTTCCGTTTTCATCAAAGCGGCGGCGCTGCACCGATGTAACGAACACAGGCTGCGCTCCTTTTTCTCGTGCTGTGTCCGCAAATAAAGTGAGAAATTGCTGATACGTCGAGTACGGCTTCGTCCCCCGCGGTTTCTGGTCATTGTGGCCGAATTGGATAAACAAATAATCGCCTTGTGCTATGCACTCAGCAATCGCCCGAAGCCTTCCTTCCTCCACAAAAGAGTTGGTGCTTGCTCCCCCTTTGGCGTGATTGCGCACCTTCACCTGTTCAGTGAACAATTGACCGAAAACCTGCCCCCAGCCTGCCATCGGCGCTTCATGCGGCGGGCAGTCGCTTACGGTGGAATCCCCTGCTAAAAACACCTGAATCGGTTTTTCCATCACATGTCCTCTCCTTTCACGGCGTTTCCTGATACATTTGCCTGAAAACTCCCGGCGGCATGCCGACCTGCTTTTTAAAAATCCGGTTGAAATAATTGTGGCGATAGCCGACTTCTTCTGACACATCATGAATTTTTTTATTCGTATTTACCAGCAGTTCTTTTGCTTTTTCGATTCTGATGCGGGTCACATAATCAATAAAATTAACGCCCGTCACTTGTTTAAAGGCCTTGCTCAAGGTATAAGAATTCATGCCCAGCGCATCCGCGCAGCTTTCAAGAGAAAGATCCGCCATATACTGCTCATGAATCATCGCAATCACACGTTCTGCCACCTGTTTTTGCTGTCTGTTTTTTCTGCCTTCAAGTTTGGCGAGATACGGGGTGACAACCGCATCCATCAGCCAAGCAGCCGCTTGGACAGGCTCATGCAGCTCAGATATTTCGCAAAGCATATCCCTGTTGCCAAACAGCTCGCTCGGATGAAGGCCGGAATGCAGAATATCCTCCTGGATGCGGGAAAACAGCTGAATCAGTGCAGAATGCACTTGTCTGTCGCTGACCGCCTTTTCGGCCAGTTCATCCATACATAAGCGAATCAGCTCTTCTGCTTCCGCTTTTCTTTCCAGCCGAATGGCTTGAACGATTTGCTTTTCAAGTTCAAAAGGATAGCAGGGTGCGGATGGTTCAGCCTGAAAAACATCATCCTGCAAATCTATAATCTGATGGCGATTGGCAAAACACCTGCGGGACTTGCCGCTTTTCACATCCTTAAACAGCGATGGGATATCCATAATACGGGCCGATTGCCTGCTCATTGTTCCGGCCAGGCTTAGTCCCGTGACAGCACCAAATATGCGGGCCAGCTCTGAAACATACCCCTTTAGATCCGATCCGCTCGTTTTCATCACAAGCACGGTGACGGAAAGGCGGCCAATATCAAGAATTGAAAGTTGAAAACGGCGGTTTGCCGCAAGCTCCTCATGTAAATTGGTCAGTGTAAACACAGCAAGCTGTTCATCATCGGCATAGAACATGCTCTTATCACCACGAAGCCCTGTCACCTGAAGATCAAGCACGTGAAATACGTGTTCCCCGATGTCCCAGCCCGCATCCTCCATCCGCGATCTGAGACTGTCCTCTGTGTCATAGTAAAAATCACCCTGGAGAAGGTGCTGCAAAAAACTCTTTTTCATATGGGGCGTCTGCCGGAGCAGCTGCTCTTGAAGCTTTCGGCTCTCTAGGGAAAGATCATTCCATCTCTTTTCTATCCACTTAAATTCATCCTGGCCTGACGCCTGCCATGTTTTTTTCTCGCCGCCGGTAAACAATCCGAGCAGATGCTGAATCGGGCGATAGATTTTCTTTGAAGCGTACCACGTCATGCACACAGCCAAGCCGATACAAATGACAAGCATCACAATAATCACCTTTGATAAAAACACCATCGGCGCTGTAATAGCTGAAAGAGGCGCCGCAGAAACAAAGGTCCACTTCTGATGCATTCGCTTCATTTCTCCATAGGAGACGGAATACACCGTGCCGTCCCAATCCATCTGAAAATGGCTGTTCTGGTGAGGCTGTTTTTTCACCTCATTCAGTAAAGCATTTTCAAAATCCTTTTCTCCCCCATGGAAAAGCACCTCCCGCTTTTGATCCAGAAGAAGCGCGCTGCCTTCAGGATAAGGAGACAAACTTTGCAGGAGCGCCTCCATTTCTTTCGGGTCTACCGTCAGCATGATCGCGCCAAACGGTTTCTCGGCCGCACCCGGGATGAGCTGAATCAGTGCGGCGTCTTTTCCCGGCCGGCTCCAATAAATACTCCGATCTGAAGTGAGAAGCGAGCGGTATTTGCGAAGCGTATCCTGTTCTGTCAGCGCGCTGTATTCAGGGCTCAGTACAAGAGGCCGGGGGCTGTTCAGAAAGATAGAAGCCTGCTGAATCAGCGGCTGCTGGTCCCGCAATAGAAACAGCTTTTTCGTTAATTGATAGGAGAATGTAAAGTCTTTCTCCAAATCCTTCTCGGCCAATCCGTTCATCAGCGAGGAATCGTATGCCATTTGGGCAAGCGTCAGCTCAAGGTCTTCCAGCTTCTCATCCATCCGGCTGACTTCACGCGCCACCTGTGTTTCATGCGACTTTTGCAGCTCTTTCTCCACCTTATCGATAGACAAAAAGTAGATGGCCCCGCCTGTCAGCAGTCCGGGAATACAGGCAATCAGCAAAATAAAAACAAAGTTTCTTTTGAAATACGTTCCCTTCCAGCGTGAAACCCGTTCTTTCTGTTGAGGCTGTTTTTTCATCCCTTTCCCCCCGCCGCCGTCTTTACTGATACACGCGTTTTTTCGTTCTCAGCACATCAGCGAGAAATGTGAGTGCAAGTCCCTGTCCCCAGCCTTGTATTCGTTTGTAAGGCACTTGTTTGTATCCTTCCGCATTTTTCATGACGGCTGTGCCCGCGGATACTTTGCTGACACGTCCGTCCTCTTCCACCGCATCCAAAATGGCGGCAAGTGATTTCTGCACGTATTTTGTATAGAGCTTCCCGCTCGACAGCAAAGCAGAGGCAATGCCCGCAGATGCCGAAACCTCCAAATACGAATCCGGATCATCCAAAATGGTATGCCACAGCCCTGAATCGTCCTGCAGCCGGACAAGCGCGCTCAGCTGGTCTCTGAGCGATCCGTCAATGATCATAAAAGAAGGATGCGTCACCTCAATGAGCGGGAGCGCTTTTGCCATCGTGAGCGCAGCCCAGCCATTCGCCCGCCCCCAATAAATCCCCGACAGGTGGTTTTGCAATTTGTTGTCCCAGGCATGGTAATACAAATTGGTTACGGGGTCCTGCAGCACGTCCTCATGTCCATGAAACTGGCGCAGGCCGTCCTCGAAGTAATCCTCCCGCTCCATCACACGGCCGATTCTCAGCATAAACAGCCCCGCCATCATCAGCGTATCCGCCCACGCCTGCTCAGGAAACACATAATCCGCCGAGTTCACCGTATGCTGAAGAATACCTTCCCCAAAGCGCGGCGCATGATGAAGCACATATTCCGCCATCTCGCCAGCCGTTTCCAAATAGACATGATCTCCCGTCACCTGATGCAGAAACAAAAGCGTATGCCCGACGGAAACACCGTTGATCGACAGCGGCGGCAGCCCATCCTCCAGCTGTTCATCCACCCACGTTTTTAACAGTTTGATATACTCCTCGTTTTCCGTCGCTTCATACGCCTCCGCCACGCCGTAAAACGCGACGCCGCCCGGCCAATCCCACGCAAAATCCATTTGAAATGTCCGTTTCACGATTCGGTCAATAACGGATGTGACCTTTTCTTCATCAAAGATAAGCTGTGCCATCTGCAACACTCCTTTTTATTTTAATCCGGTCGTACTGATGCCCTGAACGATATATTTTTGAAACAGAAAGAATACGAGAATCACAGGCAGCAAAGAGACGGCCGACATGGCAAACATCGCGCCCCAGTTCGAAGCGGATTCCGTGTCCAGGAAAAGCTTCAGCGCAAGTGAAACAGGATAAAGCTCCGGCTTATTCAAATATAAGAGCGGCTGAATCAGCTCCTCCCACTTCCAATAGAAAGAAAAAATCGCGGACGTCGCAAGCGCCGGTGCAATGAGCGGCAGAATGATCCGCCAAAAACAGGCAAAGCGCCCGCATCCGTCGATTCGCGCGGCTTCATCCAGCTCCTCGGGAATCGTCCGGATAAACTGGATCATCAGAAAGATAAAGAACGCATGCCCGAAAAATTGCGGAACGACAATCGGTTTAAATGAATTCAGCCAGTCTAATTTCGCAAACATAATGTACTGCGGAATCATCAGCACTTCATGCGGCAGCATTAACGTCCCCATCATGCAGGCGAACCAAAATGCTTTTCCTTTAAACGGAATGCGTGCGAAGCCGTAGGCAATGACAGCCGATGACAGGACGGCGCCGATTGTAGACAGCCCGACAATGATCGCCGAGTTTTTAATAAAGGTCCAAAACGGCTGACCCGCAATGCCCTTCCACCCTTCAGCATAGTTGCTGAGAATAAAAGGATCTGGAATGAGAGAATGAGAGGTTGTGAAAATACTGGAGCTTTCTTTAAAAGAACTGACAAACAGCCAAATGACGGGATACAGCAATAACACCGCCAGCGACGCCGTAAAAACATGGAACAGAATGCGTTTTGGCTTGATGCGCCCAGCTTTTTTCCCTTCAAACACCGGGGCTTGCCTGACAGGCTGGTTGACCGGCTCCATCCGTTACTCCTCCTTTGATTCGTAGTGAACCCAATATGATGATGTTTTAAATAAAATCAGCGTAATCAGCCCGACAATGATCAGCATGATCCACGCCATCGCCGAGGCGTAGCCCATTTGAAAATAGTTAAACGCCCGCTGGAACAAATAGAGTGAATACAATAGCGTCCCGTCAAGCGGACCGCCCTCGCCTTTTGAGATGATATAGGCCGGAGTAAAGGTCATAAAAGCAGAAATCGTCTGCATGACCAGGTTAAAGAAAATAATCGGCGTCAGCATCGGAAGCGTGATCCTAAAGAAGCGCTGCACGCGATTTGCGCCGTCCACGCTGGCCGCCTCCAAGTATGATGCCGGAATGTTTTTCAGCCCGGCCAGAAAAATCAGCATGGATGACCCAAACTGCCAGACGGACAGCAGAATCAGTGTCCATAACGCGCTTGCCGGGTCTTGGTACCAGAGAATTTTTTGATCGATCCCGACAAAAAACAGCAGCGCATTGATGACCCCGTCATTGCCGAAAATATTGCGCCACATAATGGCAACAGCCACACTTCCGCCGATGATAGAAGGCAGATAAAACAGCGTCCTGTAGATAGCCGTCCCCTTTGCCGCATTGTTTAAAATGACGGCAATAAAAAGCGCGAAGCCGAGGCGGAGCGGAACCCCGGCAAGCACGTACGTGAAAGTGACCTTCAGCGACTGCCAATACTTTTCGTCACCCGTAAACATTTCCTTATAGTTATCGAGCCCGATCCACTTCGGCGCCGTAAACAGGTCGTAGCTTGTAAAGGACAGAAACAGGGACGCGCCCATCGGAATCACCGTAAAACAGAAGAAGCCGATAATAAACGGAGAAATAAAAGCATATCCCGCCAGATTGTCTTTTCTCATACTCCAGCTTATTTTCATTCTGTCAGCCCCATTTCCCGTCAATTATTCCTCTCTAAAATGTCATTGGCCTGCTTCCGGAACGTTTTGGCGGCTTTTTCCGGCGATACCTTCTGATACAGAATCTGATCAGACGTATCCTTCAGCAGTTTAATAACCTCCGCGCTTCCCACCGGCTCCGGCGGATCGGCTTTGCTGATATTTTTCGATGCGGCTTCCACATATTCCACAATGTTGGCCTCTTCCTCATTCAGCCCCGGTTTAATGGCATTTGCCACCTTGTCGGATACCGGAACGCCCCGCTCGCCTTTAATCAGCTGGTTCGCTTCTTCATTATTCACGAAGAAATCGATAAACTTCGCGGCCTCTTTTTTATGCTCAGAGCTTTTCGGAATCGAAAACAGCATACTCGGCTTCAGTGTCAGCGCCTTTTCCTTCATTTGCTCCGGCGGCAGATAGAGAGAAAGCGGCGATTCTGTCAGCCGGGCAAAGCCTAAATATTGATTGGAGTAGTTCCATGTAATGGCTGATTTGCCTTTGACAATAAAGTCATCTTCCATCCCCTTAATTTGGGCGCTTTCGTCCGGTGTTGGCGACGTTTTTGCTTTGACCAGTCTCAGCTGCCTCTCAAAATAGTCAACAAACAGCTTGTCATCCTGGTACGCAAGGCCCGTGCCGTCCTCTTTATAAAAACGCTCACCCTTCGTGCGCAAATAATACGGGAAGAAAATATCAGGCGGGTGCATTCCGTTAGATCCGTAAACGCCGGCTTTTTCCTGCAGCTCATACGCCAGCTTCTCATAATCCTTCCACGTCCAGTTTTCCTGGTGAATTGAAACACCGGCTTTCTTCAGCAGATTATCATTGGCAATCACAGAAAGCACGTTGACCCCAAGTGTAAATCCGTAAAGCTTTCCGTCAATCTTTCCGCCGGACAGCATATTCTCATCGATTGAACTGACATCAATTGTTCCGTCCTTCATATATGGCGTTAAATCCTCAAGCTGATTTTTCTTTCCGTATTGCGCCAAATATGCCGTATCCATTTGAATGACATCAGGCAGCTGGCCCGCGGCAGACATTGGCGCAAGCTTCTTCCAATAGTCATCCCAGTTCGCAAATTCCGCTTCAATATGGACATGCGGATTCTTTTTCTCATATAATTCAATGACCTTTGTTGTATAGCCATGCCGCGGCTGTCCGCCCCACCATGCGATTCTGAGTGTAATGTCTTCTTTTTTCCCTGACGCTTCTTCCCCCGCAGAACATCCGCTGAAAAACAAGACGCACACAAGTGACAGCAGCACGTAGTAAACCTTCTTCACATCAATCCCCCCTTTAATGTAAGTGCTTACATTTCATTTTAAAGGGTTGTGACGAGGCGAAACACTCAAAAAACAGTGGCGAAAGTTAAAAAAACAGAGATGGCTATCCTGCGGAAGCGCCTCCCTGTTTTCTTCTGAATTCTGACGGTGTCAGACCGGTATATTTTTTAAAGACGAGACTGAAATACTTCGGATTATCACCGAATCCGATTTCTTCCGCGATTTCTGATACACTCACATCCCGCCTCAGCTTCATCTGCTTCATCGCATGCTCAAGACGCACCCGCGTAACATATTGGGAAAACTTTTCGCCTGTCTCCTGCTTAAAGATTTTCCCCACATAATCAGGGTTCATAAACAGCATATCTTTTGCTGCCCATTTTAGAGAGAGATTCGGATTGCCGAGCTCGTCGGCGACAAGCCTGTTGATTTTAGAAATCAATTCACTCCGCTTTTGGTCACCGGCCGTTTCAGTTGCTTCCCGGAACAGCTGTCCTGCGTCCCGCAGCTCCCCCGTCCGGCTGATGATCACCCGGCAGCCTGCAAAGCCGTCCGCCGCCTTTTTCTCCAGATCGGGCGTGCCCTCCTCCACGGCAAACACCGCACGTCCTCCGCTGCAGCAAAAAGCTGTCAGCGCGGAACCAAACGCCTCTCTGGCGGCAGAATCTTCAGGCTGAGCGTTCTCCGCGATGATAAGGCGAATCTTCTTTCCTGCAAGCGAAGGCGGCGGAGACAGATGGGTGACACCGGCGATCAAGCCTTCCAGGTATTGATCAGCCGCAAAGGAACGGATATGATTCAGCTCATGTTTCAGGTGGGCTGCTTTCTTCTTCCGCACATCACGCAGCTTCAGCTCGGCGATGATTTCCTCTAATGAACGGATAATCTGCTGCTCATTACAGGGCTTCAGCAAATAATGCCTTACCCCGTATTTCATCGCTTCCTTCGCGTACTCAAACTCCCCAAAACCAGACAGGACGATAAATTGCACGGGCGGGCAGACGGCTGACGCCTTTTTGATCAGCTCAAGCCCGTCCATACCGGGCATTTTTACATCAGTGATGACGATATGCGGCTGCTTGTTTACGATCTTCTCATACGCTTCAATTCCGTTCTGCGCTTTGCCGATTAAAGAAGCGCCAAGCGTCTCCCACTCAATGATCCCTGCCATTCCGTCAAGAATAATTCTCTCATCATCAGCAAGCAGTATTTTGTACATCACACCACCTCATTTCGGCACGGTATTGTCAGCAAAATCGCCGTTCCCTTCCCTTTTTCACTTTGAATGCGTAAGCCATACGGCTCCCCGAACATCAGTCGGATGCGTTCATGAATATTCCAGAGCCCGATCCCTCGTCCGCTCGTTTTTTCAAAAATACGTTCGTCCATGCCGGGCCCGTTATCTTCGACAGTAATACAGACGCAGTCCTCCGTTTTTTTCGCTTGAAGGCGGATGGCGCATGGCCGAGTAAAAGGCTCAAGCGCGTATTGAATCGCATTCTCCGCCAGCGGCTGGAGTATCAGCTTCGGAATTCGGCAATGCTTCACCTCATCGGCGATGTCCAGGGTGAAGTTCAAGCGCTCCTCAAACCGGAACCGCTGAATCGTCATATAGTGAAGCACAATATCCGCCTCCTCCTGAAGGGTCACTGTATCTTCTTTGATATGAATGCTGTTTCTCAGGAGAAAACCGAGCGATTCCACCATTTGAGAAATTTGCTTCTGCTGATTCGCTTTCGCCAGCCAATTGATGGACTCTAGCGTGTTATACAAAAAATGCGGGTTGATCTGGGCTTGCAGCGCCTTCAACTCTGTTTCTTTAATAATTAGCTGCTTTTCCACATTTTCTTCCATCAGCTCATTGATCCGCTTCATCATCACGGTAAAATGGCGGTTCAGCGTTCCGGCCTCATCCTGTGTGTGTTCCGGCAGTGACAGCGACACGCCCGCCTCAATCCCGCCGTGCTGCACCGATTTCATTGCGGACACAAGCTGCTCGATCGGCTCTGTGATGCTGTTGGCAATCTTCCGCCCGAATAGCAAAACCACACTGAAAAACAAAAGAAAGCACGTACCGATCACCGTTTTCATAAAGGAAATTTTCGCGAACATCTGATCAAAGGGGATAACATTGTAGTAGCTCCAGTTTTGATAGGATGATTGAAGGAAAGAAATAAAATAACGTTTGCCATTCTTTTTTACCAAGTCATAACCAGGATGCCGCAGCGTCTGCTTTGTCATCTCAGGCGTAAGCACCGATGCATGTGCCGAATATACCAGATTGCCGTCCTTGTCTGCGATCATCATATCTCCGACCGAATCGCCCCAATCCTTCGGCAAATCACGAATCATCTGTTTCACATTCACTTGAATCAGCACCATGCCCAAGCCATTTAAACTCAGCTGATGAAACGATCTGATTTGCCGCGCTGAAATCAGGACAGGATCTGAATTGCCCAAGGTCATCCAAAGATTTCTGCCTTTTTGCGCTTTCGCCCGTTCAAATACCTCTTCCTGCTGCTGCTTCATAAGGTCCGATGAACTGCTTCCGGCGGAATAATCTGAGCCCCGGGCATCAATCAAATGAATCGAATCAATGTACTTTTCATCGCCGGCATATTGCGCAAGCTGATCCCACAGCTCCTGCTTCATTTGATACTGGTCATACGTATCATCACGGTTTTGCATGCTGAGAATGCGCTGAATTTGTTCATCGGTAATGATTTCATACGATACATCTTCAATTTTCTTCAGCTCGTCTTCAATCCGTTCAGAAGACATCCGCAGCACCTCCGAGGATTTGCGGTAAATCTGCTCATCATAGACATGAAAAGCGTACTGCACCCCGCTGTATACAAACAGAAAGGACACGGCCATGATCAATGACAGAAACACAAACAGCTTATCCTTAATCTTCATCCGCCTGTACCAGCCCGCGACTCTTCCTTTCATGCCGCCTTTTCTTTCTCCTGACGCTGATCTATTGACATAAATGCTGTAAAGGACAGCTTCGTTAACAGCAAGCTCAGCGCGCTGCCGCTGAAAAACAGCAAAAACGTCATATGAAACAGCACAAGAAACAACATTCCGACCGCACCCGCTGCCATCATCAGCGTCACCAATGGCCGGCTGAAGGCAATCAAAAAGCTGATGCTCAGCACCTGTCTGAGCTTTACATCAAAATGAGAAAAGACCGGAAACACATATAACAGCACAAACACGAAAATCAATCCGATGCTCATAAACACATTCACCAGCACAGGCTGATTCATCTGAGCGGCAATCCGTATATCCGCAAACAAAAACAAGCCGGCCGTCACAAGAATGAGCCCCAACAGCTGAGCTGCACCCCACTCCTTCTTAAACGTCCGGATAAACACAGAAAACACCGGGACATCCGTGTTCCCCTTCGCCCACTCTCTCGCCACTGAAAACATCGCGGCCGTAGCAGGCATCAACCCAAACACGACCAGCCCGGCAAGAGAAAACAAGATCCACAGCACATTTACATAAGCCAGTCTCATCACCCATGTACAAAAACGATTCAGCCCATTTGTCAGGCTATGTATCATCGACAACACCTTCCCACTAAAGAAAACGCTTTCATTATAAAGTAATATGTATTTCTCCACTCGAAAGAAAATTCCTGCCGCCCCGTAAAAAATTCGACATCATTTGAGACGGCACATGTCTTACCTTCTCCTGATTTGCCTTTTCAACAGCCGGAACACCGTCTCGATCAAGTACCCGGCAAACGCTCCGACTATCACATGAATCCCAAGCATGCCCAGCGCCATGCCATCCCAGCCGCCGATAAAAAAGATGCTGCACCAAATTGTGATCATACCGAGAGCAAGCAGCCCACCCAGTATCCATTCCGGCCATTTATTTTGCGGCATCCTCAACCGCAGAAAAATGGAGACACAAGCGGAAATACAAGCCGTCGCAATGGCCATCACATAAAAAAAGATCATCCGCCCTGTCCTCCCTTTTCAAAAAGGCAAAAAAGCCCCCTAAAAAGGACGCTTATTCTGACTTGTTCAGTTCTTTCTCAAACAAATGAAACCCCGAGGCATCTGAACCCTTGAATTCATATCCCATTCTCCGGTAGAAGGAATGCAAGGCGTCGTTATCAGCAACACAGTCAAGACGGATCCGCTTCTTCCCCGGATACTCAACACCTGTCTCCGTCCATGTGAGAATCTCGGCCCCAAGCCCATTCCCCGCAAACCGGCGGCTGACCGCCAGACGGTGCAAATAAATGGACTCTTCGTGCCCCTCGCCTCCCCAAAGCGTTCTGTCCCACTCGCTCGGCTCAGGCAGAAGCATCACTACACCGGCCAGCTCTTGATCTTTCTGGAACACAAACACATGTCCGCTTTCAATCGAACCAACAATATCATGTGAGTCATGCCCCTCCAGCAGCCCGCTCCATTGGTCAGAGCCCCGGTCCCGCAGCCATTCAGCCGTACGGACGAGCAGTCCCGTTATTTGCTCTGCATCCTCACGATCTGCCGGGCCGGCGTGAAAATCATTTGCGACAGTTTCTTTCGTAATCTTAAAAGATGTCATAAAGGCCCCCCGATCAAAACTAAACTTACATGCATACCTTCATTATAATGCAAGCAAACGACAAAAAAACAGAATATTTTGTCTGTATGTAAAAGGACGCATAAAGGGAGCCCCCGCTGCCTGTTAAAAGAGTTTCTTCTTATCCCGTTCTTCTTTTAAAATCTCAACCGCTTCCCTGAAGCGCATAGAATGCACAATTTCACGTTCACGCAAAAACCGCAGAGAATCGTTCAAATCAGGATCATCCGAAATATCAATCAGCCACTGATACGTCGCACGCGCTTTTTCTTCTGCTGCGATATCTTCATATAAATCCGCAATCGGATCGCCCTTCGCCTGAATATAGCTTGCCGTAAAAGGCACCCCCGCCGCATTGTGATAAAAAAGCGCGCCGTCATGATTCGCGTAATGATCGCCAAGCCCGGCTTCACGCAGCTGCTCCGGCGTCGCATCTTTCGTCAGCTTATACACCATCGTCGCAATCATTTCCAGATGGGCAAACTCCTCCGTGCCGATATCTGTTAAAAGGCCGATGACCTTATCAGGAATGGTATAACGCTGGTTCAAATACCGGAGAGCCGCGGCCAGCTCGCCGTCCGCTCCGCCATATTGCTCAATCAAATACTTCGCCAGCGTCGGATTGCACGTGCTGACCTTGACAGGATATTGCAGCTTCTTTTCATACACCCACATTCAGGCATTCCTCCTTATACTTGCCACGGCCAAGGCCCTTTTCCCCAATCCCAATCCTCGCCCGCGGGGCTGTTTCCGAACTGCAAAAGCGGTCCGTAAGATGATTCGAACTGTCTTTTTAAGTGCCTCGAATAACCGGAATATTGATTAAATTGCTTCAGTGCGTCTTCATCATCAGGATGTGTATCTAAATACAGACTCAGCTCAACAAGCACAAAATCCGCTGCTTGAATCTGCTCAAGCTGGCGGTAATATTCCGCATCAACCTTTTTTGTCATGTGTGTCTCCCCCTCGATAAGGATTTTCATAAAAATCATAGAGATCCTTCCAAAGGGTGCCTTTCCTTAAAGCCTCCATCGGCGAAAACTGCTCCATATGCTCAGGCTGAAAGGTCATATAGAGGTTAGGCGGCGTTCTGTAATATTTCTTCCCTATGGGCGGACAGGGATCAAAACGGCTGTGAAAGGGCGTGTATGATTTAACAGGTGTAAACGGCTGCATATCCTTCATTTTGGCTCCTCCTTTCTCAAAAACAATGACCTTAATAGGTATGAGGCAGGGGGCGTCGTTATGACAAAAATCTTAATAAGGAAGCTTGATTTGTTTTTCTATACCCGCGATCCGGAGAGGTCCCAAAAGCGTTAAACGTGTTAATTGATTCGCCATACATAAAGGACTGTACTTCATGCCGCTTTCCAGCCAGGAACAAATCACCCCGATATGGGCGGAGGTGATATAGCTGACCAGTATCTCTTTCGGATCTGAAGCTGTTTCTCAGATTCTTCAATGGATGAAAGCAATTCTTCGTAAATTCGTTTCTGAACGAATTCCGCCATCAGACTTCTGAATTGAGGAAGCCCTCTGTCACTCAGCATCACTTGAAAGTACTCGGCGTGTTCATGGATGTACTCAAAGAGCTTCACAAATAAAACAGGCGGATGATCCTCATCCATACTGACCGGTTCTACCGGCGTATCAGGCTTAACCTGCTGGATTAAATCATCGAGAACCTCCGTCAGATTCAAAATCGGCACCGAAAACGCGGCAAGCCTTTTTAAACTCAATAGATAAAAAGAAGACCTTCGGCAAAGCCGAAGGTCTTTCTAGACTGTTCAGTCCAAAATGAGATCAGCGCGTCCAGTACGAAGCGTGATCAGCCGCAAACTCATCCAACGAGCGGGGCTCTTTTCCCGTCACACGCTTCACTGTATCCGTCACCCGATGTTCGGCACCATGGCGGATCGCTTCATCTAATTCCGCCATAAAGCGGGCGTAATCCGCAGGTAAACCTGCTGTTTCCATCCTGTTTTGCAGTTCGGAAGAAGACATGCTGACATGCGTCACCGGACGTCCCGCCGCGGCTCCGATGATCTCCGCCGCTTCAGCGTAGCTCAGCGCCTCAGGTCCCGTCAGAATATGATGAGTATTATGAGGCACACTGTCAATCAAAGCACGCACTCCTGTTTCCGCAATATCATCAGCATCAATAAAACCAAGTTTTCCCTCACCCGCCGCCGTGATGATCTGCCCCTCAGTTTGAATGGACATGCGATGCTGGACATTGATGAAGTTTTGCATGAAGTATGACGGCCGCAGCACCGCCCATTCCGGAAACCCGCGTACTGCACGATGCAATGCCCCAAACACAGGACCATCCTCAGGAACAGCGGACGCGCTGAGCATCACCACACGTTCAGCACCGAGCCGCTTTGCTTCCTTTAAAAATGGAAGCACATAAGGAGACGGATCAAACACACCAACCGGTGCAACGAGGTAAATCCGTTTCACCCGCTCCAATGCAGGCGTAAAGCTGGACTCATCCTTCCAATCAAAATATACATACTCCGCATTGCTAATCTCGCCCTTTTTCCTGCTCGCGATGCGAACGCTGTAACCCTGCTCAATTAACCGTTTAGCAATCCGGCTCCCTGTTGTGCCGGTTCCTCCCGTTATCAGAATCTGATCGTGACTCATCATTTTTCATCCTCCTCTGTTTGTACAAATGTTTCTCCAAATGTCTCATTGACGATAAGCGGATTCCAATAATCCTTATAATGCAAAATGCTGCCGTCCTTCGTTTCAATCACACTGATATAGGTTTGCCGGTAAGGCAGCCCAGTCGCGATCGCATAGCCTTCACATTGAAACTCCGCAATGATCGTGTTTGTATCAGCCGAGCGATACACTGTCGGAGCAGTAAACGCAGAAATATGAATGTTATCAGGAAAATCCTTAATATAATCGTAAATGGCCGCCTTCCCTTCAATTCTTTCCGGAAATCCCTCTGGCGCATAGGGAAACTCCAACACAGCATGTTCATCCCACAGCTCTGTCCAGCGCTCCATATCCTTTTCAAGCATATATTGCATAAATTGATTCAGTGTGTCACATGCTTTTTCGTATTCCGTCATCATCATGGATCATCACCTCGTTTTATTTTAGACCATTCAGTCCGAAAATTGCATCAAAGGGCAAAGCACCCTTTATCAAAAAAAGTTAATCAAGTACAGATAAACTCACTTCAACATAATTCTGAAGCTGGTCAAAATCAGCAGAAACCTTAGCGATAAACGTCAGAGACAGCCGGCTCTGGTTAAAATAACGGGCGAGGGCCGATATATCAAGATGCTCCTTCAATTCTCCTTCAGCCTGTGCCCTTCTCAGCGCCTGATAAAAGGCCGTCTCAAGCTGTTTCGTCTGTCCTTCAAAGTACCGGGCAAGGTCCGAATCATGCGGGATTTGTTCAATAGCGCTGTTGATGATAAAGCACGCCTTTGAACGTTCAGGATCTTTCAGGACATTCACACCCTCCTGAAAAATATCACGAATGGCTTCCTTGACAGAGCCCGGTGCCTCAAGCCTTTTCACAACAGCCGCGTTTTTTCCCTCAAGATACGTTTTCACAGCGGACAAAAACAGATCCCGCTTCGTTCCATACGTATCGTACAAACTCTGGCGCGCAATGCCTAAATGAGAAAGCAGCTCTTGCAGCGACGTGCCTTCGTAGCCATACTCTCCAAAAACCTCTATCGCTCTGCGCAAAACAAGCGCGGTATCGAATTCTTTATTCCTACCCAAACGAATATCACCTCCTGCAAGAAGATATTACCTTTTCCAGACTGAACAGTCAAGAAAAACAAAAAAACACCCTTGATCAGCAAGAGTGTCCGTTCTCCACGCTTTTTATTTATGACCGTCTTTTCCCCAGTGCCCCATTTGGTGGTGATGGTGCCCGTAGTTACCATCATGATGATGCCCATAATTACTGTCCTGATGATGCCCATAATTACTGTCCTGATGATGTCCGTAATTTCCATCCTGATGGTGTCCGTAATTTCCATCAGGGTAGTGGTGGTGGTGTCCATCATTATCATGGTGCATTCCGTAGCTCGGATAGCCTCCGCTTGGGTAGCCGCCGAATCCTCCAGACATGCCATAACCCGGGTAGCCTGCGCCTCCATAACCTGGATGGCCCATCCCTGTATACATGCCATGGCCCGGATAGCCCGCGCCTCCATAACCTGGATGGCCCATCCCTGTATACATGCCATGGCCCGGATAGCCCGCGCCTCCGTACATGCCGAATCCCGGACCGCCTGCACCATAGCCTGAGTAAGCGCCAAAACCGGGTCCGCAGCAGAAGTGTCTTGTATCAGTCATATCCAATCTCTCCTTCACATAGGTTACAGTCCAGCGTATGAGAAGGTCTTACAGATCGTATAGACACCTGCCTATAAACGGATAAAACAATTTCCCGGACAATAAAAAAAGCAGACCATGACAGTCTGCTCCTTTTTTATTCACCAAGATCTACGTTATGATACACCTGCTGAACGTCTTCCAAGTCCTCTAACGCGTCAATCAGCTTTTCGAACTGTTCTTTCGCGTCCTCAGGAAGTGTCACTTCACTTTGCGCAAGCATGGTCAGCTCCGCTACCGTAAATTCCTCAACGCCCGCGTTTTTAAATGCCTCCTGCACTGCATGGAATTGATCCGGCTCCGCATAGACGATCACGCTGTCATCCTCTTCTAAAATATCGCGGACATCGACATCCGCTTCCATGAGAATTTCAAGCGCTTCATCAGCCGTTTTGCCTTCCACACCAATAACAGCCGTCGCGTCAAACATGTAAGCAACAGATCCGCTCACACCCATGTTTCCGCCATTTTTTCCGAACGCCGCACGCACTTCCGGCGCCGTACGGTTCACATTATTCGTCAGCGCATCAACGATAATCATTGATCCGTTCGGCCCGAAGCCCTCATAACGAAGCTCATCATAATTTTCTTCCGCTCCGCCCTTCGCCTTCTCGATCGCACGTTCAATGATATTTTTTGGCACGCTGTAAGTCTTCGCGCGCTCAAGCACAACCTTCAGCGCCTGATTAGATTCCGGATCAGGCTCGCCCTGCTTCGCCGCCACATAAATCTCTCGGCCAAACTTTGCGTAAACCCGACTCGTATTTGCGTCCTTAGACGCCTTCTTCTCTTTAATATTGTTCCACTTACGGCCCATGATGTTCCACTCTCTTTCATATATATCAATCTAAATACTGTTATTCACTTTAACCATTATACCTCAAATGCTTTGGTTGTTTCGAGTGTCTTGCGTTAGAAATAGAAGGAATGCGGTAGTTTAAAAGTACGAGACGACACGAACTTCCAATAAAGCAAGAAAAAAGCCCTAGCTAAGGGCTTTCTTATCCTGATCAGTCATGTCATTGTGAGGAGAATGATCGATATACGTCGTGTTTCGATCCGTTGATTCCTTAACACCGCCGGAGTTTGTCAAGAAAGGAAAAGACAGGCTGCCGCCAAAAATAAGTGTTACACCAAGACATACCATTACTTTGTTCTTAATATTCATATAGACACTCCCCTTTTTGAATATCTTCTTGTGCTTGCAGCACTTTTCGGTAAAGCACAGCAGCATCTTCAAAATGACAGCGGCTTTCAAATACAGATGCCGCACTTTGGGCACATGCTTCCACATAGGCGTGCAGCTTCTTTTCTTCAAAGCAGCTCAATACATCATGAATCCTGTCTTCATCCATAACATCTTTGTACACCGCCTGTAAGAACGTATACAATTCTTTATAGTATTTATGGTGAAGCATACTAGGATATTTTTTGATATGTTCTAAGCCTTCATCTATAAACTGAAACGCCTGCTGTTTTTGTCCAGCTTTACATAATGTCCAGCTTAACCCAAATAAGACTTTCGGCAGCAAGTCAGGGACCGTTTCTCTGCTTACTTTCGCCGCTTTTTGGAAGTGCTCAATTGCCAAATCATATCTTCGTGACCTGTCATAACTGTTGGCGATGTTCAATAAAGAGATGCCAATGAACCGGGCGTTTTGAATGTCCATTGCCAGTTCCAGCGCCTTTCTTAAATGCGGGAGCGCTTTATCATAGCATCTGAAGTCATCATAATTTCCCGCTACGATAAACAAGCTTTGTATTCTTCTCATGCTATATAACGGATGATCTTGATAAATGTCTAAGGCTTGCAGGATATGATGCATCGACACATGGGTTTGTTTCATATTGTAGTATGCTTCTGCCACTTTAAAATGAAATTCCGCTTTCTCGATTTCATCTGTTACAAACGGAAGCTCCTTCTCCGCCTCACGGTAATATCCAATCGCTTCAACATATTCTTTCTGATCAAATTCATACATGCCGCGGAAAAACAAAGAGTAGTATTTCAAAAGACCTGTGAGTTTTTTCTGAGGGGCTTCAATCGTTTCTAAAAGCTCTGTCACTGTAGGACGATTCCCGTAAGTTTGTCTCGGCTCCAAATAATCCAGCATCAGCTGGTGCCGAAAACACATCAGAGAATAATAGATCAGCAAATCCTGATCCTCTTCCATCTGCTGAATGTCCTGCTCCACCTCCGCTTTCAGAACCTCAGCATCCGGAACACTGAACTGGCGAATCATCTTGTACCATTCATTAATCTTAACACCAACACGCGAAGATGGTATGGCTTGCTTCACTCGCTTCCCTCCCTCTCTGTAAGATATGTCATATTCTATCAATCCCAAATTTTGAAAACAAGACAACAGGAAGAAATTGTTTTTTCATCCTGTCAATTTGTTTTCTTCAGCAAAAAAAGACCCCATGCAAGGGTCCCGTGTCATTCTTTTTTCATATACGTTTTCACTGATCATACACCACAACAAAATCCTGAACTTTCACTTGTTCCTCAGGCAAATCAAACTGATAAAGCATCTTCTTAGAATGGATATCAAACACACCCACGTACCCGCCAATGCCCTTTTTATGCTCTTCCTGGGCAACAACATACAGTTGATTCCCCTTAAACTTCCCCTCCGTATAAGGGAATTTCAAGTCGTATGTATGAAAAGAAAAATCCTTCCCATATTCCAGCAAGTGAGCTTTCCCCTCTTTGTCTTGATACGTAACGTAAAAACTGCCGCTCTCTTTGTCATAGTACACGGTATCAGCATATTCAAGATCATCAGGATACGGTTTATATGTTGTCTTCCATGTTCCTTTTTCAATCACAGTCAGTTCATGCTCCGAGCTCGCGACAATAAAATCGGCTGAATCTGCGAATGTATCCCCATACGAGGCTAAACTTAGAGTCTCAATGATTTCCTCTGTGTTTCTGTCAATCACGTAAATTGCCATGCCTTGAATGACATAAATATAATTCCCGTCACTCGACCCCATCGTGACAAGCGAAGGCAAGGTGAGGCTATATTCCTTTTTCGTTTTTCTGTCGTTTATGCAGATATCATTCCCCGTTATATCAACGTTATAGGCCTTAACAGAGACATCCTTCCCCTCATACCAGAAAGAAAATGGATTTGATAGCGGATGCTTTTTTATGACATCCTTCTCCAGCGTGTAATAAAAAGACTCGTGCTCCGCTAGTAATACAATGTCTGTGGATGCGACAGATTTTGTTTGAATGTAAGGCACATCCGCTACCTTGAACGTGCGCCTATTAAATCTTTCGCCTGTTGAGGTTGAGAGCAGCGTGCTTTCTTTTATGAGAGGATTGGAGTAAATAAAAAAGATACGGTCTTCTTCGGGATGAATGGCGGAAGCTTTGACAGGAATATTGCTTTTATTATGTAACTGAATATATAGAGCAAACAGGATGATGCATATCATTAACCCTAATAAACAAAATGTAATGCGTTTTTTCTTCATCAAAACGCTCCTTTAATAACTGTCTATCAATAATCATTTCGACTATGTTTACACAATCCCTCCATGAATAAAGACACATGCCAAATGACTCGTTTTTCCACTGAAACACGTTCTCACCCCCACCCTGATCCCGCACCGTGGTAAAATTTTGATATTGAGCGAACAAAAGAAGGGAAATGGTCATGAAAGTATTTGAAGCGAAAACACTGCTTTCGGAAGCGACAGACCGTGCAAAAGAGTACAAAGAACTAAGAACGCAAATGGTCAATTTGAGAAAAGCCTTAAAAAGCGTCGCTGATCTCAGTGACAGCGAATTTTCAGGAAAAGGCGCCAGCAACATCAAAGCCTTCTATCACGACCATGTCGGTGTCACCGACCAATGGATCGACTACATCGACATGAAAATCGCATTTTTCAACAGCATCGCCGGAGCCGTCGAAGACAAAGGCCTCTCAGACGCATACATCGAAGAATCCTTCCTGGAGCACGAGCTGGAAAATGCCCACCAAAAATCGAAATCCATCATGTCCGAACAGAAAAAAGCAATGAAAGACATCCTGAACGATATCGACAACATCCTCCCGCTCGACCTTTTTTCAACAGAAACCTTCAAAGACGAGCTGGCCGATGCCAACGACAAACGCAAAAAAACACTGGAAAAATTGGACACCTTGGACGAAGACCTGAAGACAGAATACGCCCTGTCAGAACCAAACGAACAATTCATCAAGTCCGACTTCCAAAAGCTCCAAGAAGCAACGGGCAAAGGCAAAAACGCCACACCTATCCACTACAACGCCAAGGCGTATCGTGAGAGTGACATACATAAGAAAAAAGGCGATATTGAAAAGCGGACGAATGCTTACTTGAAGATTAAGAAAGAGGAAGCGAAGGAACGCGAGATTGAAAAACTGAAAGAAAGACTGAAAAACTACGATTATGCGGATGCCGATGAATTTTACACAATGGCAAAAACGATCGGCTATGAAAATCTGACAGCAGAACAGCAAAGATACTTTACCCAAATTGAAAACACGCGTGAACTTGAAGCAGGCTTCAAAGGGGTTGCCGTCGGTCTTTACGATTCAGGAAAAGACGCGGTCACAGGCCTGTGGGATATGGTCACAGATCCAGGCGGAACCGTTGAAGCCATTACAGGAGCAGTGGCTCACCCGATCAAAACGTATGAAGCCATTTCAGCAGCAATCGAAGAATCATACCAAAAAGACATGGTGAATGGTGACACCTACTCACGAGCCAGATGGGTCTCATATGCGGTGGGCACTGTTGTCACATCAATTGTCGGCACAAAAGGTGTTGGCGCCGTCTCTAAAACAGGCACAGCTGCCAAAGTGACGACCAAAGTCAAAACAGCAGCAGGCAAATCAGCAACAGCCCAAAAAGCCATAACGGTCTCAAAACAAACCGTTGATCAGATTAAACAAAAGGTAAACACAGGCATTGAAGTATCAAAAAAACACGTCAAAACCAAGTTAAATCAAATCGGAGATTTCACACTTGCGGATATTCTCCCGTATCATCCCCGTCATGACTTACGCCGGCGGGAGTACCTTACAACGCAGTCAACGGGGTTACACTAAAAGAAGGACTGCAGAAATTCGCCAAAGTCATCCTGCCGAAACCATACGGAACCTCAGCAAGCGGAAGACGAACTCCAGCGCCACATGTACCGCCAGTAACCGTCAAATACGGCGAGCATTACGCAAAATGGAGCAGAAAGAAAGTGCTGAAGCCGAATGTTGTCTATAAAACAAAAGAAGGCTACACGTACACCACTGACAACTATGGTAGAATTACAAGTGTCAAAGCAGACTTGCAGCTGGGAGAAGCAAAACGTAACCAATATGCACAGTCTAAAGCAGGTAAACCAGACCGGCTGACAGATGACGACGGAGGCCATTTAATCGCCACCCAATTCAAAGGCTCAGGCCAGTTTGACAATATCGTGCCGATGAATTCTCAGATTAATAGGAGCGGCGGGAAATGGTATGAGATGGAGCAGGAGTGGGCAAAAGCCCTAAGCAAAAAACCACCTAAAAAAGTAGCAGTTCAAATAGAACCAGTCTATTCTGGGGATTCACTTAGACCATCATATTTCGATGTAACCTACAAAATTGGGAGCAGAAAAGAAATAAGCGTCTCTATTAAAAATCAGCCTGGGGGTTAGAAGAATGGAAACTAGGAAGATGCAAGATTTGTATCAACTTATTGGAGAAAAACTCAATGACATCATACCTGGTGAATGGACAAAGATATATCTTTATGCAGAAGTATTAGATGATTCCACAATGGTTCTTTTTCATTTCAGAACACCAGAAAATAATCAAATTATTTATTCACAAGATATACCTAGCCATTACAACGTAAGCAAGGATATTTTCAAGACGTTGTTAAGAGAACTAAGAGAACTTTTTGAAGAATTAAGAACTGAACACAGAAATAATAACGATGATGTTTGGACTAACCTTACACTAACATTGGATCGTAGCGGAGAATTCCAATTAGATTATAATTATGATGATATTTTAGCCTCAGAATTAGATGGATATGAAAGAATCGCAATATGGGAATATAAAAACCTTGGTATTTTGCCTGAAGATGAGGATGATAAAGAATTTGTAATTAGTTACCTCGGTCTATAATTAAAAAATGGCTCAGCCCTACTCTGCTGAGCTATTTTTTATAAACCAATCTAAAATAAAGATATTTTAGAGGTTTTCCATATGAATATATTGTTATAAATACAATTAATAAACTCTATAATGAGACTAACTTTTCTCAAGACAATTATCTATCATTATGCAAACAACCTATAACATTATCAGAAGAAATAAAGTCATTTGTAAAATCAATGGAGATACAATCTATTGGAGGGTAAACAATGGATAAACTGACAAAAGAAGAGTTGATCTTTCTTGTAAAGGAATTAATGAACCCAACATTAGATGATGAGAAAGTCAGTGAATATCTCGATTTATTAGAGAAAAATGTTCCTTATCCGGCACCAAGTGATTTAATTTTCTGGAGCAATGAAGATTACACAGCGGAACAAGTTGTAAAAATTGCTCTAAATTATAAAGATGAGTAGTCTATCAAACCATTAAACAGATATAGCAACTCTCAAATAGAATAGAGATTTAAAAGGAGCATCACCTTGACAGTAAGAAAAGAATTAATAAAACAAATAAATTTAACAATCACTGTAATAAAAACAATAAATCAAAAGAATCCACCTCCAATGGTGAAAAACATATTAAAAAGATATGAAGAGGCAAAAGAATTTATCCTTCAATCATCGGATGGAAAATTCGAAGAAGACCTCTCTAAAGTTAGAAATAAACTAGACACTCTGACGAGAGCATATCTAGAATCAGCTAACGACTACATGAATCCGATGCTCAAAGAAATGCATAAGACAGAAAAACTGCTAAAAGAGTATGACGAAACTACTCAGTCGTAATAACCGCAATCCTAACTTCACGAATTGAGTTTCCGCTAACCTTCACACAACCAAATATAACGCAAAACACCCAAACTCCCTTTTGCGGACAGCACCGAAAATTTTTTTTTGCGGTCGCTCAACCCCTTCCTATTAATACTCGCAACACATAATTCTACAATTGTGACAAACTCCAAAGCGGAACAAGTTATTGTTATGGCATCAAATTTTTTCATAGTCTACTATAAAATTATTATTAATACTAAAATCCTAATATACTAATTTAGTCATAAAGATGAACCATCATCACAATCTCATCTATTACAGCTTGTAAATCTTCAAGTGTGACAACGAACCACTCTTTAGGAACTAACATCTTTCCATTTGCCCCCAAAATAGAAACATCCAAATTATTATTTGCTAGCGCATGATGGATTGCCGTCTCAAATTTGCTAGCATTCATATTGAACACTTGATATGTGGTTACAATTTCTACTGGAGCATAAAGATAAGTTGATTGATTTTCTGCATTCCTGATTCTATTTTCTACTGAACCAGTTGTAAAACCGATCTTATATAAATTCTTAATGGAACTAATTTGCGGATCTGTACTCAAAGATTTTAGTACGTAAATAAAGCCAGTCGAAACATCATCTTCTCTAACATTATCCAACAATGTATCTTCATTGTCGGTCACACGTCTACCATGTTTATATAACTCCGCTGATAAGGAACGTAGTAACATATCTGATTCCGTTCCATTTTCAAATATACATCGAAGTCTAGCATTGGTTTTTCCCTTTGCTTTTTTACGTTCTCCCACATCTTCAACATAAAGAAGAACTCCTTTTAATATATAAAAACTATTTGACTGTATGTCTTGTTCATTTTTGAAAGTTAAAATTTTTCGTTTACCCTCTGTAATTTCCTTGTGGCACTTCTTGAATAGCTCTTCAAACTTTCCAAAATCTTTTATTTTTTTACGCTTTGCAACGTATTCAGGCATTGTCGTAACCTTTTGAAGTGAACTTGTATCAAAAATTGACCTAGTTATATCATTATTTAAATTATCACCTAATAATGCAGATGAGCCACTTTTTAGAATATCATCAATTGAAGAAATTTTAGGAATTGTTAGTTCCTTCGATCTTACTTCAAGTAATCCAATTTCATCATACTCTTTCAAATATTCCATACGATCAGGATCTTTCCGAATCCCAATTAATCGACTTGCTAAACTTCTTTCAGTTAAATCAGTAGGGACTTTTTGGGGTTCTCGCCCATTTTCTTTGACGAATTCAATAATCTCCAAAAACTTTTCAACTTCAGGATCATACTGGGCTTTTTGTGTTTTCTTAGGTGGTGTTGTGATTTGGTAAAACAGCTGACTTTCCATGATTTCATTAATAGAATGGTATCTATTACTTGCCATTTTCACGTTTCCTCCTAAGCTCTTGCATGTATAATACAGCTTCACCCATACGCCTTTCAAGTGGGTCTTCAGATTTTGAATCAGGTCTTCTACCAGTTGAACGATAAAATTCCTCAACCTTTGGCCATATGAATACTAGTTCATCTTCATCAAAATTAATACGTTTTGCATCAATAGTTTCCTGAATCAGTTTTAGCACTGGTGAGTTCAATTCTTTCGATAGAACCTCAAATGCTTTTTGGAACGGATTGATGGAATCAATCAGATTGATATCTAAATCCTCAATGTTTATAAACTTATCTGCCATTCTTATAAATTCTTTACTTCCTACAACTTCAGACTTAGCACCTTTCATAACTGTATCTAGAACAACGTGCTGTCTAACTTCCTCAATTTCCTCATCTGATAAATTTGGATATACTTTTTGAATAACTTTCGGAATCAACACTTTGTTCAATACTTTGGGATCTACTTCTCCACTAAATGTTTTTTGGACTTGTGAATCTTGCATGATTTTTGCTTTTAAATCATTAATATCATTTTCAATAATCTTTTTGACATTTTCTGTTGATGGTTCTTTCAATCCCTTAACGAATAATTCTCCTGTAGTAGAAGATTTTTCACTTTCATTTCTTCTACGTTTAAATTTAAAGTCAGGTGTAAGGACCTGCTCCATCAAAAGTGAGGCAGAAATAGCTTTAAGCATTGTATTCACTGTATAAGTCACTACTTCATCCTTTGCATCAGGCATTGCGATTAGGTTGGTAAATTGAGCATAGGTTTTATTGTAACTATCACGTGTACAGCGCCCAATTATTTGTACTATTTCTGTAAGTGAGCCACGATAACCAACTGTCAAAGTATGTTCACAAAACGGCCAGTCAAAGCCCTCTTTCGCCATACCAAGAGCAATAATTATATCTAAATCGTCTAGGGCTTCAATATTACGCAAATACGCAACGACATTTTCTCTTCCAACTTGGTCATCTACTAAATCTGCAATTTTCAATGTTTTACCGTCAGAATGTCGCTTAACATAAATAATTCCAGTATCATCATCTTGATATTCAACTTCACCAATCATATCAAGTATCTTACCAACTTCATCGTACTTATCCTTTGTCGATTCCCCTGAGTTTACATTTGGAATATGAACGATTGTTTTCTTATTTGTATCCAATACTTCATTAATAGCTGATGTGTACTGGCCTTGATAGAAGTGATATCCTATACCAAATCCCTTTAGATATTCATATCCATCAAGTTGTTCATAATAGGAATAAGTTACCTTGTCAAATAATTCCTCATCTTCTGGTAATAAAATTGGTACAGAATCTCCACGGAAATACGACCCAGTCATCGCTACAATATGTGCTGATGAATTATGAATAATACTTCTTAACAATTCACCTAATCGAGAATTGACATCTGCCGATACATGGTGAAATTCATCTATTGCAAGTAAACAATTATCAAATGCTTTATCATCAATTTTTTCAAACGCAAATCGCAAAGTAGAGTGCGTACATATTAACACCTGATCGTCCGATTCCATAAAACGAACAAAAGATTTAACCTTAGAGTTATCTCCGCCAACAGTTAAATTATTTCTAGGATCAACTTTCCAATTTTCAAAGAAACCATAACTTTTTAAATCCGTATTTTTAAATGAAGAACCTATAGAGCGTTCAGGTACAGCAACAATCACTTTCCTCAAACCTTGATTTATGAGCTTATCCAAACCAATAAACATTAAAGCTCTAGATTTCCCAGAAGCTGGCGGTGCTTTAACTAAGAGATATTGTGAGTTACGTTTTTCAAAAGCTCTTGCCTGCATTTCACGCATACCGTATTCATTTGTTTTCTTACTTTTACCAGTTTGGTTATAATTAATTTCAATTATATTTTCCATACACCTTACACCTACCGTTCTGTCATTTCTTGATACAATTTAAGCAATACTTCTAAGCGTTCTTCATCAGATTCAAATTGTTTTTGACGATACGCTCTTTCTACAATTCCATCCAACTTTTCATGTGCTACTTTTAATTCAATTGGCATTGTTGAAGGGTTATAAAGCTCTGCTAATGTACCACCCTGCTCTTCACGAAGATCAAGAATTTCAAGAATTGCTTCTTCAATTTCATTCTTCCTTCTTGTTGATAATTCAGGAATAGGGAAAGTGTTATAACATAAACCTGCAGAGTACCTATAGTCAGTTTTTAATCTTCCGGCTACAGCTTTTACCCAAGTCATATGCATCCGTGACATCAAAATGCCTAGAAGGTAAATTTCTGCATCGTAAATTACATAAATTAGATTTGACAAAATTGTATCTGCACCTGCTAATCCCATTGGAATATAAAATCTATTTTCAGAAGACACAGATGGAACAACAATGGAATAATTAGTTGTTTCATGAGTATCTCTAAACTTCCACGGAGTTAATGCAAGTTTATTCGTTCCTTTATCTGTTGATTTTTCCCTGTGATTTTTTGAAATTGAGATTCTTTCTTGTATTAGAGGATTAGACTTTATTTTTTCATATTTTGCTTCATTAAGCCATAAACAATACCGTAAACCACCATTAATAAACTCTACTGAACCTATAAACTTTTTAAAATAGGGAACTAATTCAGGATACTTATTGATTGCGTCTGTATATTCCGTAATGGTAAAGAGTAATCCTCCGCCATCATTAGGCATGTTCCCAAAATGCAGTTTGGGTAAGTCTGAAATTGGCTTCGTCCTAGAAGAAACAAGAATATTTTCACCATCAGTTAAATAGGGACTAATGTTAGAAACTAGCTTTTTCGTTTCATCAACAAATAAATACTTGTTTACTTTGGTATCTAACGGGCCAAAACCTACAATCACAACAATTACCGCAGCATTATTTTTAGCATTATTCGCCCATTTAAAAGATTTATAGGCAAAATTGATTTGAATTCCAAACTTAAATAACTCATTCCATAAGATAGAAACCTGTTCCCCTTGAGTAACTGAATTTGTTGATACAAAGGCAACTTTTGCATTTGTAGTTGAAGCGTATTTAGCACCAAAGTAAAACCAAGCAGAAATATAATCAAGCATTTTACCATTCTTGACTTTTCCAAAAATTGATAACATATCAGATTTATGTTCTTTGTTTTGTTTTTTTGAACCAAGATACGGTGGATTACCAAAAACATATACTTCTTCAGATCCTTGTGCGGGACAAACCTCAGTCCACTCAACCCTAATAGCATTTGCACAACGAATATCCCCTGCTGTATGAAGTGGTAACGTTGGGCGTACTGCATTATGAACTTCATTTTTTAATTCTTCATTCATTTGATGTTCAGCAATCCAAAGTGATAATTTTGCAACGTCATGTGCAAAATCTTCAATCTCTATTCCGTAAAATTGAGATAAAGTTACTGAAGGTACATAAAGATACTCTCCCAAGAGTTCTTGAAGTCGTTTTATAATATTGATTTCCATACGCCGTAATTCTTTGTAGGTAATAATCAAAAAGTTCCCTGAACCACATGCAGGATCAAAGAATTTAATTTTGCCGATTCGTGTTAGAAGATTTTCAAGTTTTGTATAATCATCGTATGCATCTAAAAAAGACTGATTAAGTTTATCTAGGAAAAGCGGTTTAATAACCTTCATTATATTGGGGACACTTGTGTAGTGCATACCTAAATAACTACGGCTTTCTTCAGAAGCAACAGCTTGAATCATTGAACCAAAGATATCAGGATTGATTTTAGCCCAGTTTAATAATTCACCGCACTCAATAATTAACTTTCTGGATTTGGCAGAAAATTCAAACTCTGTATGTGGTTCAGTAAACAACTGGCCATTTACATACGGAAACTCTTTTAAATAAGATGGAACATCGTCTCGTTCATTTTTATCTAACACGATAAATAAATCAGCAAATAATTTATTTAGATTTGAACCATCTTCTTCAGTCAAAGTCTTAATTAAATTCGTAAAACTATTTCGTTTGAAGATGTCAGTATCTTCTGCGAAAAAACAAAACAGTAAACGAATAAGAAATAAATCTAACCCTCTATTAGTCTCAATAATATTGTTTTCTTTACGAAGTACATCATATATCCGTGCAAAACGTTCGGCTGCTTTAATATCAGCGGGGTTTTCCTTTTCAAACTCTACTTTCTCAATACCTTTCCAAGCAAGGAAGAAATCGAAATACTGAGGAAGTTCTTCAAATTTAACATCAAGAGCCTCTAATGTTTTTGTATCTTTCGCTAATACTCCATCATAGTCAGTAACTAATAAATATCGTGGCTTAGCTGAAAGATATTCAACTTGTTGTTCTATATCAATAAGGGCGTCAAAGAGCTTTCCTTTCTTAGCCTCCTTAAACCACACCTTATTCTTTAAGTGTACTTCACCAACCCGTTTTGTAAGGTTTTGATTTCCTTTTTTCAAGCGCGTAATTGTAGCTCGTGGAACATCATATACACCGAGTAATTCATACAAGAAATCTGAATGATCTTCTCGATTCACTATTTCAGCAATTTTATCTTCTAAATCAATGAGCGCCATTTCGTTTCCCCCATTAAACTTTTGATTACTTTTATAAAAATTTCTCAAGATATTGAATAATTAATTCACAATATTTATCCATTTATAGCTTCAGCAGCTTTCTTCTTTTTAGCTCTTACAAGTGTAGAAACTGATATCCCAGTCATATCTTCAACTTGTTTATACGAATGATTTTCTAGTAATGTTAATGCATGATTGATTTGCTGCTTTGTGAACTTTTTGGGTCTTCCTTCTCGGAAATCCGGATTCTGCTTGGCCAACATTTTACCTTCTTGAGTTCGTTCTACAATCATATCTCTCTCAAATTCAGCAAACGCAGAGAAAATAGTAAATATTAGAATCTTTTCAGAATATATTGCTGGAAAAGGCTTTGATGCAATAGCAAGGGGATTGTATAACGAAGGGGTCACTAGTCCCTCGCAGCTTGCCCGCAAAAAGAACGCTACTGACAAATGGCACGGATCTTCAATAAGAAAAATTCTCGAAAATCCTCACTATACTGGGACACTACAACAATGTAGAGAATATAGACCGAGTGTTACCAGTAAAAGAAGAAGGTCAGTTAACCTAGAAAACCAAATAATTATTGAAAAAAGCCACGAACCAATCATACCTTTAGAAGACTTTCTTATTGTACAAGAGATTTTAATAACTAGAAAAAGAAGGAGACCTCAAGCTGAAGTACATCTCTTTACAAATACTGCGGTTTGCAAAGATTGCAGGAGGTCAATGCATTTTAAAAAGAATCGAAAAGGTTATGTTTGTGGAAGTTATAATAAACATGGTTTAAAAGCATGTAGTGATCATTACGTAAGTGAAATAGATTTAACTGATAAAGTAATAACCAACCTAAATAAGATATATTTGAAATTCAGTAAGGAAAATTATTTTAAAGAATTAAGTGAAAAAGCGTTAAAGTACAAAGAAAAAATCGAATCTAAGATAATCGAAATTAATGAAAAATTAAACGATAAAAAGAGAGATAAATCCAATTTAGTTATCTCTCTTGCTAATGGTGTTATATCTAAAGAAGATTACCAATTAGCCATAAATATCACCAATGAAGATATTTCAAATTTTGAAACTACCCTTCACCAACTATCTAAGGACCTAGAATTTCAAAAGATTGAAAAAGAAATAATTGATTTTAAAAAGAGCTTAGATAAATTCATGAAGGAAGGTACACTTACCCCCGAAATGCTTCATTTGTTAGTAGATGAAATAGAAGTACATGCAAATGGAACCATTGAAATCAATTATCGTTTTAGAGAACCAACAGTTCCATCAGCATAGATTTTTGACTATTTATTCTTTTAATTTTATCAACGCACAGCACTCCACATGATTCGTATGCGGAAACATATCCACAGGCTGCACTTCTCGCGTCACATACCCGCCATCCTCAAGCACCCGCAGGTCTCTCGCAAGCGTGCCAGGATTACACGACACATACACCACCCGCTTCGGTTTCATCTCCACAATCGTCCGCAGGAGTGCTTCGTCGCAGCCTTTTCTCGGCGGATCGACGACTAGCGTATCGGCCGTGATGCCCTCCTCATACCATTTCGGAATCACGGTCTCCGCTTCTCCAACCGCGAACTCTGCGTTTGTGATGCCGTTTAATTCAGCATTCCGTTTGGCGTCTTCAATTGCTTCTGGCACAATCTCTACGCCGTACACTTTTTTCGCCTGCTTCGCCAAAAACAATGAAATCGTGCCAATGCCACAGTAGGCGTCGATGACGGTTTCTTCGCCTTTCAGCTCCGCGTACTCAAGCGCTTTGTCGTAGAGCACTTTTGTCTGCTCCGGGTTGACCTGGTAGAACGATCTGGCGGAGATGGCGAATTTGACGTCTCCGATGAGGTCGTAGATGTATTCTTCGCCCCAGATGACGTTTGTTTCATTTCCGAAGATGACGTTTGTTTTGTTTGGGTTGATGTTTTGCACGATGGATTTGACGTGCGGGAATTGCGCTGCGATGTCTTCGATGATCTTCGCTTTGTGCGGGAAATCGTTTGTTCTTGTGATGAAGACGATCATCATTTCGCCCGTAACAACACCGTATCTGACCATGATGTGGCGGAGCCAGCCTTTGTGGCGTTCTTCGTTATAGGCTTTGACACCGTATTTGGCGCAAATGTCTTTGACGGCTTGAACGGCTTCGTCGTTTTTGGATTGCTGGATCAGGCAGGCGCTCATGTCGATGATGTCATGGCTTCTTTGCTGATAGAATCCGGCGACGAGTCCGCCTTCCCGTTCTCCTACCGGCACCTGCGCTTTGTTTCTGTAGTTCCACGGGTCTTCCATGCCGAGCGTCGGGTGCACGGTGACTCTTGAGAGGTCCAGCTTGCCGATCCGTTCTAAGACGTCTTTGACTTGTTTCTGTTTAAACATGAGCTGGCCTTCATAGGTCATGTGCTGAAGCTGGCAGCCGCCGCATTGTTTGTAGATCGGGCACGGGGCATCCGTTCTGTGCGGGCTTTCTTCCTTCAACTCAATCAAGCGGCCGAAAGCGAAGCCTTTTTTGACACGTGTCACTTTGATTTGCGCTTTTTCCTCAGGCAGGGCGTTTGGCACGAAGATCGGGAAGCCCTGCACCTTTGCGACGCCCGCTCCTTCGTGCGTTAAATCTTCAAATGTCACGTCGTAGTATTCGTTTTTTTCTACTGGGGGTTTCATTTTCATATATGTTCACCTCTTGTTTTAAGCGAAAGAAAAACTTGGCCTATTAAAGCCAAGTTTTTAGTCATCCAGCTGTTCCGCTTTCTCTTTCGGCATGACGACGTGAATGTGTCGGTACAGATTCACGAATTCGCCCGGCAGCATGCCGCCGTATTCGCCGTCTAGGTTCAGCTGCATCTTTTCTGATACATTGACTTTCACGCGGTTCGCTTTTGTATAAATAATGTGCTGATCGTTGATGTGTTCGCCGCGGAGCGCCATTGATGCGACTCTGATAAATTCAGCAAGGTTTGCTTTCTTTAATATCATCAAATCAAACATGCCGTCATTCAGGCTGGAATCCGGCGCGAGTTTTTCGAACCCGCCGACGGAATTTGTCAGCGTGACCAAAAACAGCATGATTTCACCTTGAAACAGTTTGCCGTCATATTCAATCTCGACTTCTGTCGGACGAAGTGAAGGCAGCATTTCCATTCCCTTTAAATAATAAGCAAGCTGGCCGAGCATCGTTTTGAGTTTGCTTGGGACGTCGTACGTCAGCTCCGTCAGGCGGCCTCCGCCGGCGATATTGATAAAATACTGGCCGTTGACCTGTCCGATGTCAATCGGGCGGGCAACACCGTTAATCACTGTATCAGCCGCTTTTAAAATATCCTCTCGCGGAATGCCAAGCGCTCTGGCGAAGTCATTTGTTGTGCCGACAGGAATGACGCCGAGTGTCGGACGATTGTCTAATGGGGCAAGCCCGTTGACGACCTCGTTGATCGTTCCGTCTCCGCCTGCCGCAATGATCAGGTCAAACTCACGCAATGCCGCTTCCTTGGCAGCGTGCGTTGCGTCTCCCGCACATGTTGTGGCATGGGTGGAGGTTTCATAGCCGGCTTGTTCAAATTTTTGCAGGACCTGGGCAAGATGCTTTTTAAAGACCTCCCGTCCCGAAGTCGGATTGTATATTATGCGTGCACGTTTCATTATCTCATCATCCTACTTAAGAGTATCCGATCCATTTTTACACTAACAACCTTTAATTATACTATGAGTTAAAAAAATCGCAACAAAATGTACATAATCTTACAGAAGGAAACACAGAAAAGCCCCAGCAGAGCTGAGGCTTTTTGTTTTTTTACTCTTCTTCCGTTCCCGGTTTTTTCTTGCGGAACTTCGCCAATACTTCGTATACGATTGGCACGATCAAGAGCGTCAGTAGCGTCGAACTGATTAAACCGCCGATAACCGTTACGCCGAGTCCTTTTGAAATGACCTGGCTTCCGCCTTCGAAGCCGAGTGCTAATGGAATCAAGGCGCCGATTGTCGCGATGGCTGTCATCAGGATCGGACGGAGTCGTGTGGAGCCGGCTTCTAAGAGCGCTTCTCTCGTAGACAGTCCTTCCGCTTCCTTATGAATCACGCGGTCAATTAAGACAATGGCGTTTGTAACAACGATACCGATCAGCATCAGCATACCGATCATCGCGTTCAGACTGATTGTCTCACCTGATACGTAAAGTCCGACCAGGGCACCGATGATTGTAAACGGCAGTGAGAATAGAATCGCAAATGGCGCTAATGCTCCGCCGAATGTAATCACAAGCACAAGGTAGACGATCGCAATCGCTGCAAGCATCGCTAATCCAAGCTTCGTAAAGGAATCCGCGATATCTGCGGAAACACCGCCTGTATCGATTGTTACGTTGTCAGGCAAGTCAAGCTTATCAATTTTCTTCTGTACATCAACTGATACAGCTGTCACGTTATCTGATGCAACCTCACCAGTGACATTAGCATACACTTTTCCGTCACGTTTAGATACCGTATCAGATGTTGTGCCTTCTTTTACCTTTGCCACATCACCAATTTTGACTTCTTTGCCAGTTGCTGATGTGATCTTTTTGTTCTCTAAATCTTTGACACTCTTATACTCGTCTTTTTCGGTTTTAATGTTCACATCAAGCTCTTTGCCGTCTTTTTTCACGGTTGTGAGCGGGTCCTGTGCTGTCTCTGACATTAAGGCCTTAGAAATTTGAGAAGCTGTTAAACCGAGTTTGCCCAGCTTTTCTTGGTCAGCGACAAATGTGTACTCATCATATGTGCTGGAAAGGCCTGAGTTTACGTTCTTCAGATCCTTTTCATCCTTCATGACCTTCTCAATGTCTTTGACAGTGTCTTTAATGTCATTTTCTGAATCGCCATACACATAGTATGTCAATTCATTGTTATTGCCTGAAGAGCTGAAGTCCTGTGACTTCCATTCTCCGCGGTCAGACTGCTTTTTGATTTCTTTCAGCACGTTGTCTTTTTCTTTATCAAAATTCGGCGTGTCGCTGTCATATTTGATGTAGAACAATGCGCCGTTTGAATCGCCTCCGGCAAGCGGGCTGCCAGAGCCTAATGAATACTGAACCGTATCGACATGCTTGCGGTCAAGCAGGATTTTTTCTGCTTTTTCAGCTTCATCTTCTGCTTCTTTTTTCGTTTCACCCGGTTCAGGGCTGTATGTGATCTGCATCGTTTTTTCTTCTTCTGACGGAAGGTAGCTGGCACCGATTAACGGTACAAGGAACAAGCTTCCGAGCAGCATCAGAACGGCGATGATAGACGTGATCCATTTGTGGCTCAGCGCCCAGTTCAATACTTTTTTATAGATATTTGCGAGTCTGCCAGGTTTGTGTTCTTTCGCTTTTACCGGCGCTCCCGTTAATGATTTTTTGAACAGGCTGTGCGCGAGCATTGGCACGAGCGTGATCGAAATCAGCAGGGACGCGGCAAGCGCAAATACAATCGTTAAGGCGAAAGGAATAAACAATTCGCCAATTTGTCCGCCTACCAATGCGAGCGGCAGGAATACCGCGATTGTCACAATAGTGGATGACAAGATCGGTTTAAACATTTCCTTCGTTGCTTCACGGACCAAGGCTTTTCCGCGCAGCGGTTCATCTTTCAGTCTCATGCGGCGGTAAATGTTTTCGATAACAACAATGGAGTCATCGACAACCCGTCCGATGGCAACGGTCATTGCACCGAGCGTCATGATATTTAATGTAATATCAAGCTGCTGCAGCACAAGCAGTGCGATCAGCAATGATAACGGAATGGAAACGATCGAAATTAATGTTGATTTAATATCTCTTAAGAATAAGAGAATAATCACAATCGCAAAGATAGCGCCGAAAATGGCTTTGCTTAACATTGTGTCAACTGATTCTGTAATCGGTTCTGCCATGTCAAGGGTTGCGCTGTATTCGAAGCCTTTATGGTCTTCTTTGTATTGCTTCAGCTCATCTTTGACACTGTCGGCAACCTCTACCGTGTTGGCATCGTTTGCTTTGATGATGTTGATGCCGATGCTGTCTTTTCCATTTGTGCGGGAAATTGATTCAGCCTTTTTGACATCTTTAATTGTTGCAATGTCAGATAGCTTGACCGTCGGCACGTCTGTGCTAACACCTTGCTGCGCCTGTGCTGCCGCCTGCGCGCTTTGAGCCGCTTGTGCGCTTTGTGCTGCTGCGGCGCTGCTGCCTGCACTAGAAGCAGATGCCGTTGGAATTCTCATATTCTTCAAATCTTTAATGGTTTCAATATCGCCGCTGACGACGACTGATTTCTCTTCTTTGCCGAATGTGTACAATCCAAGCGGAGTTGTCACATCTGAACCTTGAATCACTTGTTTGACTGTATCTTCATCAAGGTTGTATTCCTTCAT
The DNA here is from genome assembly GCF_054161355.1 of Bacillus sp. PK3-037. Lineage (NCBI taxonomy): Bacteria > Bacillati > Bacillota > Bacilli > Caryophanales > Bacillaceae > Bacillus > Bacillus sp. PK3-037. Next base: position 3,417,439 of record NZ_CP096408.1, read on the forward strand.
TTTGTCTTCTTTGAAAGAGAATTCAACCTCTTCAACCTGCTGGCCTGACACTTGGACGGAAGCTACTCCTTCTGTTCCTTCAAGCTTCGGTACGAGGCCATCTTCCACTTTTTTCGTCAGCTCTTGAAGATTATCTTTATCGCTGGATACGCTGAGCGTCAGAATCGGGAAGGAATTCATGCTGTAGCGGGAAATTTCAGGATCTTTCGCGTCATCAGGCAGGCTGACGTTTTCTAATGCTTCAGCCGCTTCTGTTTTCGCTTTGTCCATATCTTTCTCATAATCATATTCAATCATAACCGACGATGCGTTTTCATAGGACGTGGACGTAACTACGCTCACGCCGTCCAAATTCTGCACCGCTTGTTCAACCGGTTTTGTTACTTCATCAGCGACTTGGCTAGGCGTCGCTCCCGGATATGTCGTGCTGATTGTCAGGTAAGGCATGTTTACATCAGGAATGGATTCTTGCTTCATATTCATACCCGCGTACAAGCCGGCTGCCGTTACAATAATCGTCATCAGCCATACGGCGAATTTGTTTTTCAGAACGAAATTAATAACGTGATTCATCATATCCTCCATTGTGTTTTTATTGACTGACTGGTCATTCTATATAATACTAAACGGTATAACGCAACATCGTCAACTCATATACCAGAAAATTTTTCTAAATTTTTCAAGGATTAAGGGGAAGCACGTCATGAATGAGAAAAAAGAGAGAATCATAAAAACAAGCATTCGTTTATTTGCGAAAAAAGGATACGCTTCGACGACCATCCAGGAAATCGCCAGTGAATGCGGCATCTCAAAAGGCGCTTTTTATCTGCATTTCAAATCAAAAGAAGCGCTGCTATTGTCTGCCTGTGAATATTACATCGGCATGTCTATGAAAAAAATGAAGCAAATAGAAGAGGATCTCGCCGGACAGCCGCCTAAAGATGTGCTAAAAAAACAAATCGGCGCCCAGTTTGAGGATTTTCGCGATCATAAGGATTTTATTGTTCTGTTGCTAACTGAAAATATCATTCCGGAAAACCAAGAAGTGAAGCAATACTTTTACAAAGTCACAGCCGAGACAGATAAACTGTATCGGAACGCTTTGCTTGCGACTTATGGCAAGGAAACTGAGAACTACCTTTCAGACCTCTCCATCATGGCAAGAGGCATTGTGCACTCCTATATGAATGTGATGGTATTTAATGAAGAAATCAAAATTGATGCAGACAACATATCTGAATTTATCATGGAGAGACTGGATGGTCTTGTACAGGGGCTAAGCCGTTCCAGCCTGAATCCGCTCATGCCAAAAGACATTTACAGCCTGGTGCCGGCGGATAAAGGCCAGATCCTTCAGGACATTCAAAAAGTGAAAGAAAACAGCGCATTGCCTGAGGACATCATCGTTTCTCTCGATGTGATCGAGGAAGAGCTGTCACAGGAAAAGCCTCGCAAGCCGATTATTAAAGGCCTGCTGTCAAATTTGACCGGAAGTGATTTCGAAGAAGTTGAAAAGCTTCGCGCTTTGATCTCTATCTTTATTTCTATTTGATCATAAAAAAGCAGCTCCCTCTGCAATGAGGAGAGCTGCTTTTTTATTAGCGTTTTTTGATTTCTTCAAGCAGGATTTTGTTAACCATCGGCGGGTTGGCTTGTCCTTTGGACGCTTTCATAATTTGTCCGACAAGGAAGCCGATCGCGCGGTCTTTCCCGTTTTTAAAGTCTTCAATCGACTGAGGATTGTTGTCAAGCGCCTCTGTGACAAGCTTCAGAAGCACGCCTTCATCAGAAATCTGCACAAGGCCTTTTTCTTTCACAATCTTCTCAGCGTCGCCGCCTTTTTCAATTAATTCCTTGAACACTTTCTTCGCGATTTTAGAAGAAATTGTTCCTTTTTCAATCAATTGAATCATGCCGGCAAGGCCTTCCGGTGTCAGCGCAACATCAGAAAGCTCTTTTTGCTCAGCGTTCAGATAAGCTGACACTTCACCCATGAGCCAGTTTGATGCTTGTTTTGCTTCAGCGCCTTTTTGAACTGTTTCTTCGAAGAAGTCCGCCATTTCTTTTGTCAGTGTCAGAACCATCGCGTCATATGCAGGCAAGCCAAGCTCATCGATATAACGCTTGCGGCGTTCATCCGGAAGCTCAGGAATGCTTGCTTTTACGCGCTGCTTCCATTCATCGTCAATGTAAAGCTCGACAAGGTCAGGCTCAGGGAAATAACGATAATCGTCAGAACCCTCTTTGACACGCATAAGAATGGTTTTCTTCGTTGCTTCATCGTAACGGCGAGTTTCCTGCTGGATCACACCGCCGGAGAGAAGAACCTGCTCCTGGCGTTTTTCTTCATGCTCAAGGCCTTTTTGAACAAACGCAAAGGAGTTCAAGTTTTTCAATTCCGTTTTTGTGCCGAATTCCTCTTGGCCGATCGGACGAAGAGAGATATTGGCGTCACAGCGAAGTGAACCTTCTTCCATTTTACAGTCAGACACGCCTGTATATTGGATGATGGACTTCAGCTTTTCAAGATACGCATATGCTTCTTCCGGCGTGCGGATATCCGGCTCAGATACGATCTCGACAAGCGGCGTTCCCTGGCGGTTGAAGTCAACAAGAGAATAGCCGTCGCCTGTATGCGTCAGTTTTCCGGCGTCTTCTTCAAGGTGAAGACGTGTGATGCCGATACGCTTCGTTTTTCCGCCGACTTCAATTTCGATCCAGCCGTTTTCGCCAATCGGCTTATCAAATTGAGAAATCTGATACGCTTTCGGGTTGTCCGGATAGAAATAGTTTTTGCGGTCAAACTTTGTATCCGTCGCGATTTCACAGTTCAGCGCCATAGCCGCTTTCATTGCGAATTCCACGGCTTCTTTGTTTAGTACAGGCAGAACACCCGGATACCCGAGGTCGATGACGCTTGTCTGTGTATTCGCCTCCGCTCCGAATGGCGTCGGAGAGCTTGAGAAAATTTTTGAATTTGTTTTTAATTCAACGTGGACTTCAAGTCCGATTACCGTTTCAAAGTTCAATTCATTTCACCCCTTACAGTTCAGGTTTTGCTTTATGATGGTCTGTCGCTTGTTCGAATGCATGAGCGACGCGGTATACAGTACTCTCGTCAAAGTGTTTTCCGATGATTTGCAGGCCGAGCGGAAGTCCGTCTGCAAATCCGCATGGCACGCTGATTCCCGGAACGCCGGCAAGGTTGACCGGAATCGTTAAGATATCGTTTGCGTACATTGTGAGCGGGTCTTTCGTGTTTTCACCGATTTTAAACGCAGGTGTCGGTGTAGTTGGTCCAACAATGACATCATATTTCTCAAATACGTCTTCGAAGTCTTTCTTAATCAAAGTACGCACTTTTTGCGCCTTTTTGTAGTACGCATCATAGTAACCTGAGCTTAAAGCGAATGTTCCAAGCATGATACGGCGTTTCACTTCATTTCCGAAGCCTTCAGCGCGCGTTTGCTTGTAAAGGTCGATCAGGTTTTCCGCATTGTCCGTGCGGTATCCGTAGCGGATGCCGTCAAAGCGTGCAAGGTTGGCAGACGCTTCAGAAGAAGACAGCAGGTAATACGTCGCAAGCGCGTATTTACTGTGCGGAAGAGATACTTCTTCCCATGTAGCGCCAAGGCCTTCTAGAACTTTGAGCGCTGCAAGAACAGATTCTCTCGCTTCTTTGCCGACGCCTTCGCCAAGATATTCTTTCGGAACCGCGATTTTCAATCCTTTGATATCGCCAGTTAATGAAGAAAGGAAATCCGGAACGTCTACATTTGCGCTTGTAGAGTCCATTTTATCAACGCCTGAAATGGTCTGCAGCAAGAATGCGTTGTCCTCAACCGTACGTGTAATCGGCCCAATTTGGTCTAATGAAGACGCAAATGCGACCAATCCGTAACGGGATACGCGTCCGTATGTAGGCTTTAATCCGACAACGCCGCAGAAAGAGGCCGGCTGGCGGATGGAGCCGCCTGTATCAGAGCCAAGAGAAAACGGAACTTCTCCCGCGGCAACTGCAGCCGCAGATCCGCCGCTTGAACCGCCGGGAACCGTATCTAAGTTCCAAGGGTTTTTCGTCAGCTTGTAAGCTGAGTTTTCTGTTGATGACCCCATGGCGAATTCGTCCATGTTCAGTTTTCCGATTGTGACCGCTTCAGCGTCTTGAAGGCGCTGAACGACAGTTGCGTCGTAGATCGGGTCAAAGTTTTCGAGAATTTTGCTGGAGCAAGTTGTGCGCAGCCCTTTTGTTACGATATTATCTTTTACGCCGATCGGCATACCGAAAAGAAGACCATGCTCAGAACGGCCGTCAACCGCCTCATCGAGTTCTTTCGCATACGCGCGCGCTTTTTCTTCATCTAATGCCAAAAAGGCTTGTACCTTATCATCTACCGCTTGAATGCGTTTATAAGATTCATCGACCAGGTCAGAAATCTTAATCTCTTTTTTATGTATGAGCTGTTTTAGTTCTGTGATTTTGTGATCAAATAATGACATTCTTGTGTCCCTCCTTTAGTCCAGAATTGATGGCACACGAATATAGCCGTCTTTGTGGTCAGGCGCATTTTTCATGACATCCTCAACTGGAAGACCTTTACCCGCTTCATCTTCTCTCATGACATTTTTCATTTTCAGCACGTGAGTTGTAGGCTCCACATGGTCTGTGTTGACCTCATTCAGCTCCTCGGCAAAGGAAATGATGCTGTCAAGCTGTTCAGTGAACATCTTTGCTTCTTCTTCAGTAATCGCAAGTCTCGCAAGATGCGCAACGTGCTTTACTTCTTCTATTGAAATTCGTGACATATGATCCACCTCCACATATTTCTCCGTTAAGTCATATAATACTGATCATATCAAAAACAAGCCCTCTAAAGCAACAAAACGCCTTGGGACGGGCCTGTGTTTTCGAGACAATACCCTATATATTTTATACTAAAATGAGGCGAAGGAGAAACGAAATATTTTTCTGAATATTTTTACTTTAATTATTTTTTGAAAGCGTTTTATTCTTTATTCCCTTCTAGGTTTGCAGCGGTATTTCCCGCTGACCGTCTATGTTTCATCGCTTGAATGAGTGGGAATACTTTGTTAGGTTAAGTTACCAAGTGCACCTGCAAAAGAATGTCTTTTGTGTCGCACTTGCGCCAGGCTGCTTAACTGGCACCATCAATTTGAGAGGTGATGCAAAATTATTAGAATTGAAGAGAGGGTAAAACGTGAGTATTGAAATTATTATTTCTTTAGGAATTTACTTTATTGCCATGCTGTTAATCGGCTGGTATGCATTTAAGAAAACCACTGATATCAACGATTACATGCTTGGAGGAAGAGGTCTCGGGCCGTTTGTTACTGCTTTGTCTGCCGGAGCGGCGGATATGAGTGGATGGATGCTGATGGGTGTTCCCGGCGCGATGTTCGCGACAGGGCTGTCAACCTTATGGCTTGCTTTAGGTCTTACAATCGGGGCGTACTCAAACTACTTGCTGCTGGCTCCAAGGCTGCGTGCTTATACGGAAGCGGCGGATGACGCGATTACGATTCCTGATTTTTTTGACAAACGATTCCAGCATTCTTCATCACTGCTGAAAATCGTATCTGCTTTGGTTATCATGATCTTTTTCACATTGTATACCTCTTCCGGTATGGTATCTGGCGGACGGCTGTTTGAATCTGCTTTTGGCGCGGATTACAAATTAGGCTTGCTTCTGACTACCGCTGTTGTCGTATTATACACACTGTTTGGCGGTTTCCTTGCTGTCAGTCTGACTGACTTCGTGCAGGGTGCGATCATGTTTGCAGCACTAGTGCTTGTGCCGATCGTTGCTTTTACCCACGTGGGCGGCGTTGCTCCGACTTTCCATGAAATCGGCGCTGTTAACCCACATTTATTGGATATCTTTAAAGGCGCGAGCGTCATTAGCATTATTTCCTATTTAGCCTGGGGCTTGGGCTACTACGGCCAGCCTCATATTATCGTCCGATTTATGGCCATTAAAAACATTAAAGATTTAAAGCCTGCGCGCCGAATCGGCATGAGCTGGATGATCATTTCGGTTCTCGGTTCTGTCTTGACAGGTTTGGTCGGTGTTGCTTATGCCCATAAATTTGGAGTTGCTGTAAAAGATCCAGAGATGATATTCATTATCTTCTCTAAAATCTTGTTTCACCCTTTAATTACAGGATTCTTATTGTCAGCAATTTTAGCTGCAATCATGAGTTCTATCTCCTCGCAGCTCTTAGTAACAGCAAGTGCTGTGACAGAGGATTTATACCGGACGTTTTTCAGACGAAAAGCTTCCGATAAAGAATTGGTCATGATCGGGCGTCTGTCCGTGTTAGTGATCGCCGTTATTGCGGTTCTTTTATCATTGAATCCGAGCAGCACCATTCTTGATTTGGTCGGATACGCTTGGGCCGGCTTCGGTTCAGCTTTCGGGCCTGCGATTCTGCTCAGCCTGTATTGGAAGCGGATGAACGAATGGGGCGCGCTCGCTGCGATGGTTGTCGGGGCTGCGACCGTGTTGATCTGGATTACAACCGGCCTGGCAAAATCAACCGGCGTGTACGAAATCATCCCTGGGTTTATCCTCAGTATGATTGCCGGCATCATCGTCAGCATGATTACAAAGCGTCCAGCAAAAGCCTCTTACCGATTATTTGGTGTTATGGAAAAGCTGTTAAAACGCAAAAAGTAAACAATAAGCCATCAAGCACCGCTTGGTGGCTTTTGTGCTCTTGTTTTGCGATAAATACTGTGAGAAAATCATATTTATTTAAAAACACCTTAGAGAAGGGGGAATTTGCTGTTGAGCTGGTATATTGATCCTGATATTTTATTAAAACTGGGCATTGCCACGTTGATTGGTATGGTCATCGGGCTTGAGCGCGAATTAAAAAATAAGCCGCTCGGATTAAAAACCTGTATCGTTATCGCCGTCAGCTCATGCATGCTGACGATCGTCAGTATTAATGCGGCATATCATTTCCCTAAATACTACCGCATCATGATGGACCCGCTGCGTCTGCCGGCGCAAATCATCTCCGGCGTCGGGTTTATCGGCGCAGGTGTCATTTTGCGGAAAAGCAACGACGTCATTTCCGGCTTAACCACATCGGCTATGATTTGGGGTGCGGCAGGGCTCGGGCTTGCTACCGGAGCGGGATTTTACAAAGAAGCTTTTGCCAGCCTTCTGTTCATCCTGATCAGCGTTGAATTTCTTCCTTGGGCGGTCAGAAAAATCGGTCCTGACCGTCTGCAGGAAAAAGACATCCGCATCAGAATGTCACTTTCCGATAAAGACAAAATGACAGAGATCTTAAAAGAAATGAAAAGAAGAAACATTAAGACACACTCCGTCCGAATCGATGACCTTCATGAAAAAGAATTTCCGATCATGGAAGTCAAGGTCCGTGTTCATAAAAACAGATATACGACCGATGTCTACTATGATATAAAAGACATTGAAGGTGTCGTCGGCGTGAAGTGCGATACATTATAAAAAGCCAATGGGGCATTATATCCCATTGGCTTTTTTCGTTCTAGACGAGCTTAGAAAAATCAAATTCTGTGATCGGCGTGCGGTTTTCTATATCCCTTCTGAAACCGGCCAGCATTTCTTTTTCTTCTGCGCCTATTGAATTAAGATCAAACATTTGATGCAGCAGTCCGTATATCAGCATGTGACGCAGGCGGAGAAAATCAGGTATTCTTTTCAGCCACGAAGCATCAAGATCATTTTCCTCTCTGTATCCGTTCATAAAGTGCGTCATAAATTCCTCTGTAAACACAGCTTTATTTTCATATGGAACGACCGGATACCATAACACATTATAGAGGAGAATGCTGATATCATTGACAAACCAATTGTAGCCGATGTCATCAAAATCAAATGTTGTGATTTTCCCTTGGTCCCAGTTAAAATTGCCATGGTGGAGGTCTGCATGAACCAAGCCGTAGCTGTCCCTGCTTTTTGGTAATTGGCGCAGTTCATTCATTAGCTCATCCGCCTGCTGAAACACCTGAGTCTGGTCTTCCGGCACGTATTTTCTAAGCATCAGCTGCTCTTCTTCATCCCACTCCTGTCTTTTAAAAGCAGGATTGTTGAGCTTGTAGCTTTTTGTCAAGCTGTGCATTTTCCCTGTGTATCTGCCAAGCTCAAAAAATAGGGTTTCATTCCAGTCGGATTCGTCCACTTTGTGCCCCGGCGCTTTTTCATATACTCTGAGTAAAAACGCTCCGCCATTTCCATCTGGCACTTCCTCAACATCTTTTCCATTTAGGGACGGGATCGGTTTGGCTACTGAAAGTCCCCCTTCAGCAAGGTGATGGAGCCACTCCATTTCCCCCATAATGTAATTAGGCGACCTGCGAATCGTGTGTGTAATCTTTAAAATATAAGATTCGTTGTCTTTGGCAAACTCATACACATAGTTTTCCGCATCTGCTAAGAATTGCACCTGCTCTCTTGTAAATCCATATATAACGGCAGCTTCTGCCAGAACTTTTTCTTCATCGAATATGGCTTTAATATCTTTATGCATGCTGATTCTCCCTCTTCATATATTTAGATAACTCTCTTATCGTGTGTTTTTTTGTAAAATTCAAATCATTAACATACCATCCCTTCTTTTCCATCCTTACTTCCACTTTGACAGCGAGAAGTGAATTTCCTCCTCAATCAAAGAAATTGCTGTCAATTCCTACATGATCGAAGTGGAGAAATGCCCGCAAGTATTTTTTGCTGTTCTGTTTCCGGCCCGCTTTCTTCTGCTTCGGCTCCTATATGTTCCTTCACTAATAAAGCTCGCAAATGCTCCGGCCGGTTTGTATCTAAGGTCACTAAATATGGAGAATGCAGGGATTGCTCAGTATGCAGCACTTCCAAATGAGCATTTGTGTTTTCAATGAAAGCTTGCGGCAATACATCACTTGCAGCCGTAATTTTCCGTTACATCCGGCGCAGGCTGCCGAGAAGATACTCATTCGATATGCCCGCTTCGATCCTCTAGATCATACACAGAGATGTGATAAACCCGATCCACTTCTTCTTCAAAACGATGCGCAGCCAAAAACTCAGAAAAGGCCCGATTTCTGCCTGAATCCTTAAACTCCAAGGATAGCGTCGCAAGCTGCTTTTCCCGTGCATATGAAGCCAGCCCTGACAGTACTTTATGTTCAATACCTTTGCCTAATGCGCCGCAGCTGAGCAAAAATGTATCGATCTTAAATGAGTCTTCCATATTAAAAATTCTCTCTTGTGGAAGAAAGAGGAAACATTGAAAGTGACCGTCCAAAATCCCAAGAGTATTTGCTTAAAAACCATTTAAACACACAAAATATTTATAATATATTGTCTATATTTGTTCTTTTTTTAGTTTTAATGATAGAAGAGCTGAAACAGTAAAAATGATAAAATTCAAGAAAAAGACATATTGCACACCAAGCCAATCAGTTAGACTGCTCATAATCAAGATTGAAGCACCGTATACAAATGTGCTGATTGTATGCTGAGCAGACAGGATTTTCGGCAGCAGTATTTCGTTTATGTTCTCCTGCACATAAGTTCTGATCGCAATCCCCCTGAGTTGAAATGAGGGTCCCAGAATAAAGACAAGAAGCAGGGATGCCAGCGCAAACTTGTTTAGCGCAAGACATAATGTAGAAGCGCCGATAGCAAGTGATGTCCATAAAATCATTGAGAACAGCTTTCCGTTGATGCTTTTCGAAAATTTCCATACGATTAAACCGCCTGTAATGGTACCTGCGAAATAGCTGGCATTAATAAATCCCCACCATGTTTCGTTTTTATGAAGCACTTCATCGACATATACAAGAATGATAGCCCCCGTCCAAATGCTTCTGCCGAACATGGATAAAAGCTCAAGAACAGTCAGCATTCTGATAACAGGCATTTGATAAATCGCTTTCCAGCCAGCTGAAATTTTATCAATAAAAGATTCGTTTTTTTCCTGTTCGTCATCTCCTTTACCCGCATCCTTAACAAAAAATAAAGACACTGTTGAAGTGCCATAAAGCACAAAAGTCAGCATTAATAGCAATTGGGGCCCGAGCCATTTGATCAAAATACCGCCGAGCAGCCAACCGAGCAAGAGCACGATCTGATCAGAGGTCAGCACAAGACTGTTTGCTTTCAATAGCATGGGTTTTGGAACAAACCGGGGAATCATAGAATTTCTGACCGGGATGGTTCCTCCATCTAACAGCGACATGAAAAATACGATCAAGAAAAAGATTACAATAGATTTAAAATCTATAATAAATATGAGGAGCAGCAAAGATAAAAGTATGGTTTGCGTCAGCTGTAAAAAGATCAAAATCTGCTTGAGCCTGTATTTATTGATAAAAATAGGTATAAATACTGCGCTTAATGATTGGCCGACAAATTGCATCATGGCCACAAGCGATGCCAAAAAAGCCGAGTCTGTGACTTGATAGGTAAACAGGGTCAGCACCAGCACATATAGAGAATCTCCTAAATTGGCAATCGACTGCCCCGCCCATATGAAATAAAAGGATTTATTTTTCATATTTTCAATCCTTTTCTATTTTTAGAACATCATAACATAAACGCGCACCCTATCCAACGATCCCCACATTCAATATAAACGCAAATAACCCCAGCGCCGCTGCGGCGCAAGGGGTTAACTTATTTTAGTCATAAATGTGAACAGTCGGCTCTTTATCGCCAGCATTGCGGAGAATGACCGCTTCCTGTCCGTCTGAGGATGTAATATCCACTTCGAGATCTAGTGAGCTCTTTGAATAGTAGTCCATGACTTCACCCGTTAAGAACTGGGTAAACGCGACGACTTCACTCTTTCCGTAGAATTGCATCGGAATTTCAATTTTCATTTTCTTCATTTCATCGTTTTCATACAGGGCCGTTCCGACAACACCTGTGTAGTTCGGGAAGTAGTTGTCAATTGAGTTTTTGAACCGTTTAAAGACTTCAGTATCATCAGGATATTTCTCTGCAGTGCTCGTATCGGCCGGATAGAAGACGTATTTTTCATTTACATCGTCCCAGTTTGAGATATCAGAGGAGCCTGCTTTGACTTCTGTTTTGGCGATAAAATTGCCGGGAACGATTGATGTTTTGGACGCCTGTTTGTAAAGCGCAATCGTAATCGGCACATTCTTCAGGTTGTCTTTTTTGCGAAGGCGGTTAATGACCTCCTGCGCGATTTTTTCTCCCTGTTTACGAAGTGTGCTGTTGTCAATCTCCACCTCTTTTTGAGGGTCGCCTGTTTTTTCACGGTAGTAATACACTGAATTTAACGCCAAGCCGATCATAACGCCGCCAAGCTGGATGGAATTCTTGTCTTTTCTGACTAAGTAATCATGTTCCAGCATAGAAGCTAAATAAACCGGACTGCTTTCGTTTTTCTCTTCAGTTGAACCGGAGCTAGGGAGGGCTGGGTTCAGACCCTCGTTTTTAAAGTTTTTATCTTCTTTTTGGGCTTTTTTCAGATCAGAGCCTGTTTTTTTCCGAGCCAGCCAGCTTAATACTGTATCTTCATCTAAGTATTGTCCTTCTTGGAACAGATAATCGTCTGTCGAGAAAGAGTCCTGGGCAAGGCGCATCAGTCCCGTTTCAAACTCATCAATATCAAGTCTTGTATTCAGCTGTTCCGTTGTCAGGCCGCGTGCTTTCCCCGCCTTAAACGGAAGCACCATTTTGTAATAGGAGTCAGAGATATTGTATTTCGGGATAATCGCTTTTTCTGACGATTTCGCCGTTTTTTGCGTAATCTCTTCTTCCTTCTTCCCCCCAAAACCTGACGAACAGGCGGACAGCATTAACACTGCCGCCGTTGCCGCCATTACCAACGTCTTTTTCAATAGAAAACACTCCTCTTATTTCTTTAGCTCTCCCATTAACTGTTCTTCATTCCACACTTCAATGTTCAGCTCTTGCGCTTTTGTCAGCTTGCTTCCCGCTGCTTCTCCGGCGATGACCAAGTCTGTGTTTTTGCTGACGCTGCCAGTCAGCTTGCCGCCGAGCGCTTCGATTTGCGCTTTGGCATCGTTTCGTGACAGTTGTTCCAGCTTTCCTGTCAGAACAATTGTTTTACCCGCAAAGTAAGAATCGCTGTCCTCTACTTTAACTTTTTTCGGGCCTTTGTAGAGTGTGTTTACGCCCAGCTCCTGAAGTTCATCAAGGAGTTCAAGCATTTCTTCTTTATGGAAATAGGTGATGACTGCGTCAGCCATTTTTTCACCGATTTCATCTATTGCGAGAAGCTCCTCTATGGTGGCTTTTTTCAGATTATCCAGGCTTTCAAAGTGCATGGCGAGCGTCTTTGCAGCCTTCGAGCCGATAAAGCGGATGCCGAGGCCGAATAACAGGCGCTCTAATGAATTTTCCTTTGATTTCTGTATAGAGCTGATCAGGTTTTCAGTTGATTTTTCGCCCATGCGTTCGAGCTGAATCACCTGTTCCTTCGTCAGCTTATACAGATCTGCCACATTTCGGACGAGATTCTCCTGAAACAGCTGTGTGATGACTCGTTCGCCAAGCCCGTCAATGTTCATGGCATTGCGGGAGACAAAATGAATCAGCCCTTCTCTGATTTGTGCAGGGCATTCAGGATTGATGCAGCGAAGCGCCACTTCTCCTTCAATGCGGACGAGTTCACTGCCGCATTCAGGGCATTCTGTCGGCATGCTGAATTCCTTTTCTTCCCCTGTACGCTGTTCAACGAGAACGTTCACGACTTCAGGAATGATATCTCCCGCTTTTTTGACGACTACCTTATCCAAAATCCGGATATCCTTCTCTCTAATTAAATCTTCGTTATGAAGGGATGCTCTTGAGACCGTTGTACCAGCTACTTTTACCGGCTCAAGAATCGCGGTAGGCGTAATCACACCCGTTCTTCCGACATTTAATTCGATATCGAGAAGCTTTGTCACGACTTCTTCTGCAGGAAACTTATACGCGATGGCCCAGCGCGGGCTTTTCGCCGTAAAACCAAGCTCCTCCTGCTGATCAAGGGAATCCACTTTGATGACGATGCCGTCAATTTCATACGGGAGATCGTCGCGTTTCGCCTGAAGCTCATCGATCAGCGCAATGACTTCTTCTATGCTGCCGCATTTTTTCCGTTCCTGGTTCGTTTTAAAGCCGATGTCGTCGAGAAAATCAAGTCCTTGGCTTTGTGTCTCCACACCCATTTCGTCAAGCTCCGCTATACTGTAGACGAAGATATCGAGGTTTCGTTTCGCCGCAATTTTCGGATCAAGCTGTCTAAGTGATCCTGCCGCAGCATTTCGCGGATTAGCGAACGGTTCTTCTTCATTTTTAATTCGTTCTTCATTGAGCGCTTCAAACGAACGCTTCGGCATATACGCCTCGCCGCGCACTTCAATCGAAAGGCTGCGTTTCATTTTGAGCGGAATAGTGCGGATCGTCTTCAGATTTTCCGTAATATCCTCTCCCGTTGTCCCGTCGCCTCTTGTCGCGCCTCTGACAAAATAGCCGTCTTCATAACGGAGAGAAACAGCAAGACCGTCTATCTTCAGCTCCACATTATACGCCACATCATCACCCACGGCCTGGCGCACACGGCGGTCAAAGTCGCGGAGATCGTCAGCATTAAACGCGTTGCCCAGACTGAGCATCGGTGTGCCGTGAGTGACTTTTTGAAACGCTTCAAGCACAGCGCCGCCGACACGCTGCGTAGGAGAATCAGGCGTTCTGAGGTCTGGATGGTCCTCCTCAATCGCAATCAGCTCCTGCATCAATCTGTCGTATTCGGCATCCGGGACGCTCGGTTCATCTAAGGTGTAATATTCATAGCTATACTTGTTGATGGTACGGCGCAGTTCTTCTGCCCGCTGCTTCGCTGTTTCTTTGTCCATCTGCTTCTTCCTTTCCTCTTCAATTACTGCTTTTCTATTGGCGCGAATGCCGCTAATAAGCGTTTCACACCGATCGGGCTCGGGAAGGCAATATCGAGTTCGGTCCCTTCTCCTTCGCCTTTCACGCTGACAACGGTTCCTGTGCCCCATTTTTTATGCCCGGCTTTATCTCCGACAGCCCAGTTTAGGGTATCGCCGCCTGTTTTGCTTGCGTAGGACACCGGACGGGAAACAGGGCCGCGTCTCGGCTGCATTTTTCTCGCAGACGGCGCTCTCGTTTCTTTTTTCTCATTTAGGTTTTCCAATAAATCATCTGGAATTTCACCGATAAAGCGTGATTCCGGGTTCATGTTTGTTCTGCCAAACAACGTGCGCATTTTTGCGTTGGTCAGATAAAGCTCCTGCTCCGCTCTTGTAATGCCCACGTAAGCGAGACGGCGTTCTTCTTCCATCTCTGCTTCTTCCATCAGTGAACGGCTGTGCGGGAAGACGCCTTCCTCAAGTCCCATAAGGAAAACAACCGGGAATTCCAGTCCTTTTGCGGCGTGCAGCGTCATCAGCGTGATCGCATCCGTGCCGCCGGATTCTTCCTCTTTCTGGTCGAGCTGGTCGATATCAGCGATCAGTGCCAAATCTGTCAGGAACGCAACGAGTGTTTTGTCTTCGCTTTTCTGTTCAAAGTTTTTCGTTACAGACAGGAACTCGTCGATGTTTTCTAAACGGCTTTGAGCTTCAATTGATTTTTCAGCCTTCAGCATTTCTCTGTATTCGGTTTTATCGAGAATTTCTTCGGTCAGCTCGGTAATTGATAAATAGTCCTGCATGTTTGTCAGGTTCTCAATCATCTGTCTGAAGCTGTCGAGCGCGTTGGCTGCCTTGGCGCTGACGCCAATGAAATCAACCTGCTGAATCGCTTGGAATAGTGACAAGCCGTTCATCGCTGCATATGAAGCGATTTTTTCAAGCGATGTGGCGCCGACCCCGCGTTTCGGCACATTGACAATACGCGTGAAGCTGATGTCATCATCCGGATTGGATACGAGACGCAGATACGCAAGGATGTCTTTGATTTCTTTTCTGTCATAGAACTTTGTGCCGCCGACAATGTTATAGTTCAGGCCCGCTTTGAGAAGCGTTTCCTCAATCACACGGGACTGGGCGTTTGTCCGGTACAAGATGGCGATATCCGACAGCTTCCGTTTGCCGGAGTGATGAAGCTCATAAATTTTCCCGGCAACAAATTGTCCTTCTCCGAATTCATTGTCTCCGCGGTAATAGGAAATTTTAATTCCTTCATCGTTTTCCGTCCATAGATTTTTCGGCTTTCGGTTTGTGTTGTTTTGGATCACTTCGTTGGCCGCGCGCAAAATCCGTTTTGTTGAACGGTAGTTTTGTTCAAGCAAAATGACGCTGGCATTCGGATAATCCTTTTCAAAGGAAAGAATGTTGGCAATGTCCGCCCCGCGCCATCTGTAGATGGACTGGTCGGAGTCACCGACAACACAAAGGTTTTGGAAACGCTCCGCCAGCTGCTTCACGAGCATGTATTGCGCTCTGTTCGTATCCTGATACTCATCGACGTGGATGTATTGGAATTTGCGCTGATAAAACTCAAGCACTTCCGGAATACGGTCAAATAGTTTAATGGTCGTCATAATTAAGTCGTCGAAATCAAGCGACTGGTTTTTCAGCAGTTTTTTCTGATAATCAGTGTATACATCGCTGACGACCTGATCATAGTAGCCGCCGGCAACCTTAGAAAATTCCTCAGGTTCGGTTAATTCATTTTTCGCACTGCTGATCGTGCCGAGGATGCTCCTCGGATCAAATTTTTTCGGATCGAGGTTGCGTTCCTTCAAAATTCCCTTGATGACTGAAAGCTGGTCAGCCGTATCAAGGATTGAGAAATTGCGGTTGATCCCGATGCGGTCGATATCTCGGCGCAAAATCCGCACACACATGCTGTGGAACGTGGAAATCCAGATATCATCCGCTCCGGGCCCGAGAATGCTCTCCACACGTTCTTTCATTTCTCTGGCCGCTTTATTTGTAAATGTGATCGCCAGAATGTTCCACGGCGCCACATGCTTTTCCGCCATTAAGTAAGCGATTCTGTGCGTCAGGACACGCGTCTTTCCGCTCCCCGCTCCCGCCATCAGCAGCAAAGGCCCGTCCGTTGTTTTGACAGCTTCCTGCTGAACGGGGTTTAATCCGCTTAATAGTTGATTGCTAATGTAATTCAAAATTCGTCACCCGCCTATACAAACATATGTTCTATCATAAACCAAATCCGTACATTTCGCTACTCGCCTTTGACAGCTGCTACTGTCTTCAGCGCTTCATCAAAATCCTCATACACAGCG
This sequence comes from Bacillus sp. PK3-037, assembly GCF_054161355.1. Taxonomy (NCBI): domain Bacteria; kingdom Bacillati; phylum Bacillota; class Bacilli; order Caryophanales; family Bacillaceae; genus Bacillus; species Bacillus sp. PK3-037. Next base: position 3,433,690 of record NZ_CP096408.1, read on the forward strand.
TTGCCCACCACAATGACATCCGCGTGCTCGGCATACTGTTTCGCCGTCTCCGCATCTTTGATGCCGCCTCCGTAAAACAAGGTGGACGTTTCCAATACAGCCTTCGTTTTCTTCACGGCTTCTATGTCCCCAAGAGCGCCGCTGTATTCCAGATAAAAAATCGGAAGCCGCAGCAGCTCAGACACGCGCGCATAGGCGATGATATCGTCATGATTCAGATTGGTGTCCGCCTCCGTTAAAGCCGCGGCTTTGCAATCAGGATTTACGATACAGTAGCCTTCCGCCACGATTTCTTCCATCGACATCAGTTCTCCATATTCCTTCATGGCTTTCTGATGCATGCCGACAATCCAATCCGGATTTTTGCTGTTTAATACACTCGGAATAAAATATAAGTCAAAGCCAGGGACAATCGCTTCAATCGCTGACACCTCAAGGACACACGGCACCAAAAACCGTCTCACCTGAGACAGCATCCGCAGGACATTATCCTCCGTTACACCGTCGCTTCCTCCGATAATAACCGCATCAGTCCCTGACTCACAAAGAATCTCCAGCTGTTCATCAGGCAAATCTTTATTTGGATCGAGTTTAAAGACATGCTTCCACTCTGTTACATCGTACACGTCATCCGTTCCTCCATTCGTTTCTTACCATTTAAACATTATAACAAATTCACATAGCGCGGAAAAACGGAAAAAGCCGTCATTCTCGTTATTCACTGAAAAAGGTGTTTTGATTCTATTTCTGCAGAAAAAAAGCGGCTGTTCCGCTCTCTTTTTATAGAAAAACACAGTACTATTTTCTATTGTTTGGAAACTCCCCAACAGTGGAAATAGTTACATAAAAAGGGAGGCTAACAGATGGAATACATCATTATTGCACTTATTGCATTTATCATCGGGATCATCGTTATCCCCATCGCATTGTTTGTCTGGATCTACATAAAGGACGAAAAACAGCAGGAGCATTCGATCCTCCGCAATTATCCTGTCATCGGAAGGTTTTGCTATATTTTTGAAAAAATCGGACCGGAGCTGAGGCAGTATTTATTCAGCAATGACAATGAGGAACAGCCATTTTCACGAAAAGAATATGAGCAAACAGTCATATCAGGAAAATACAAAAGCAGAATGATGGGGTTCGGATCGGTAAGAGATTTTGATCAACCGGGCTATTATATCCGAAACGCCCTTTTCCCAAAGCAAAAAGAAGAATTGCGTGTGGGCCAGTCTCCGAAAATCGAAACCCACATCTATAAAATCGATTCGGACAATCTGTTCAGACGCAGCGAACATGCCGAACGTATCAAGGCTGATCCTTATTTTCTCCATCCTGATGATGTTCAAGTCATCGGCGGGAGTACATGCGAAAAGCCTTTTTATGCGAAGGGATTAGTCGGTCAATCCGCCATGAGCTACGGTTCACTTGGAGAGCGCGCCATTACGGCGCTGTCAAAAGGCCTGCACCAGGCGGGCGGCACTTGGATGAATACCGGTGAAGGCGGATTGTCTGAGTATCACTTAAAGGGAGGGGCTGATATCATCTGCCAAATCGGCCCCGGTCTATTTGGCGTACGCAATAGAAAAGGGGAATTTTCGTGGGAGGAATTTAAAAAGAAAAGCCGGCTAGATCAAATTAAAGCGTTTGAGCTGAAGCTCGCACAAGGAGCCAAAACCCGCGGCGGACATGTGGATGGCGCTAAAGTATCAGAAGAGGTGGCAGACATCCGGAATGTCGAACCCGGAAAGTCTATCGACAGCCCAAACCGCTTTCATGAATTTTCAAGCGCGCCTGAAATGCTGGATTTTATTGAAAAGCTGCGGGACGTCGGTCAAAAACCGGTCGGCATTAAAATTGTTGCAGGCCAGCCTGATGACTTGCATGAGCTTTTTTCTTATATGCAGAAAAGCGGAAAACATCCTGATTTTATTACGGTAGACGGTAGTGAAGGCGGTACCGGCGCTTCCTTCTATGAGCTTGCCGACACAGTCGGCCTCCCGATTATGACGGCGCTCCCTATCGTTGATACGCTGCTCAGACAATACGGCTTGCGTGACCGTATGAAACTTTTTGCTTCCGGAAAGCTGCTGACCCCTGACAAAATCGCGGTCGCTTTAGCTCTGGGCGCTGATTTTGTCAACATTGCACGCGGCATGATGTTTTCAGTCGGATGCATCCGCGCCCTCGTATGCCACACCAACACATGCCCGGCAGGCGTTGCGACAACAGATCCGAAGCTGCAAAAAGCGTTAAGCGTTGAGGAAAAACAGCACCGTGTCTGCAACTACGTCATTTCGCTGCGTGAGGGGCTGTTTAATCTGGCCGCAGCAGCCGGGATCGATTCGCCGGTTCACTTTTCCAAGGAGCATGTTGTCTACCGAAAAGAGGATGGCAGCACAGTTGATATCGACAATCTGATTAAGGTTTCATAAAAAAACCGCCCCTTGCCAGACGGCAGGGCGGTTTATTCTTTGGAAGAAGACTCTGTTTCAGTCTCCTTCACACGGTCAAGCGCCATTTCATATGCGTCATTTCCATAATTTAAGCATCGTTTCACTCGGGAAATGGTCGCTGTAGAAGCGCCTGTTTCTGTTTCAATTTTATGATACGTGTTTCCTTCGCGAAGCATACGCGCCACTTCAAGGCGCTGAGCCAGCGATTGAATTTCGTTAATTGTGCAAAGATCATCGAAGAACCGGTAACATTCCTCCAGGTCTTTCAGCGATAAGATCGAGTTAAATAACTGGTCCAGTTCTTTGCCGCGTAATTTATCGATTTGCATCGTTACACACCTTCTCCTTTACTAATGGAAGCCGCATCGAGATCAGGCACGATATTTATCCATGTCTTTCCTGGCACAAACGGCAGCCATTTGCCGTCTTTCACCGGCACAATTCTTCCGTTTACATTTTTCCAGTCTGCTTCAATGACGTTTCCGTGCTGAAACAGCAGACCTTTACCCCCTGATTCTATGTCGATGTCACGCCTTCCATCTTGGTCAATAGTATGATGGCTGGCTTCAACAATGAAAATATTTTGCATTGCAACCGGCTTTCCGGTCTCCCGGTCTGTCGTCATGACACCATCAGAGCTTCTCGTATAAGCTTCAGTTTTTTTATCATAGTTGTATTCGACAAGATTTGTAACGTTTTTTGTTCCATAATCTACCCGAACATTATAAAATTCATTTACAGGTTTTGCATCTGATGTTTGAAACAGCATTGGATCTGTTTCCTGCTTCAGCTCATATCCCTTTTGTTCCGCCGCCTTTTTTATGTACTGATAAGACGTGAAAGAATTGTGGGGCGGTTCGCTGAAATCAGCTCTCCAAAATAAGCTTCCGTCAAAATCCAATCCGTTCATATAATCGGCAGCTCCGGATTCCAGCTGCTCCTTGGCGCCGGGACTCCAGCCGTGATGGACAAATATGCTGTCAAAACCGTTGTTGAGAGTGACGAAATATTCCCGCGCGCTCCGCACAGGTCCGACAGTTTCAGGCATCTGGCTTTGAAAAATGGCCAGAAACCTTGTAATTTGACCTTCGGCAAGCGCTTCTATGACAATGTCGGCTTTAGACAGTCCTGATTGCGGCCGCGCCTTCGGGTGATTGTTCACCATGACAGCAACAGGCCTGCGTTCAGTCACCTTCTGCTCAGTCTCCAGTCCCGTCAAAGGAGCTTTCAGCTTCTTTGTATGATCAGGGACAGCGTCCTTCTGCTGGCAGGATACTAGCAGGAAAAACGCGAAACACAGTACGCAAACTGTCATCCATTTTTTCATATGTCGGCTCCCCGCTCTTTTATATTTTAACGCATTATCGATGGAAAGAGTACAGTTTTTTTCATCACGTCGAAGATTCCCCTTGGCGTAATGCGTATATACGGGAGGTGCGTGCTTTGCAAAAAGAGCAGCGTATAAACCGGATCACTATACTCATAGCCTCTTTCAGTCAAAAGATCTCTCAGCTTCTGTTCCTGTTCCAGCACGATGTCATACGATTCCGAAGAAGCGCATCCGCACAGTGAAAGCGGAATTTCGTGAAGGATTTTTCCGTTTTCCGCAAGCACAATTCCCCCGCCGATTTCTTTCATGCGGGAGAAAGCAAGCAGCATATCCGCTTTGTTTTTTCCGATCGCGACAATATCCCCCGTCGTCGTAAAGGAGCTCACAAACCCCTGCACACTAGACGCAAATCCTTTTATCATCGTATTAACGCGCCATTTCCCATGTCTGTCAAGCATCGTTAAATAACTTTCATCATGGTCAAATGAAAGCTGTTCGACCGAGTTGTCGATCTCAATCATATACGGCTCCATAATCACCGCATTCCGCATTTTTACGCCCATCGGCATGGAAAACTGCAAATCATCCATCGTCATATCATATGAAAGCTCAAGCGGGACAAGACCGCCTTTGTTCCAGTTCGTATGTGGAAACGCATTCATATCACGGCCGTCTTCACGCAGAATTTTGCCTTTTGACAGAACGGTTACCGGATTCGGCTGCAACGGGTCCTCAAGGATATTCAGTGATGCAAGTCTTCCCGGCCCGACAACGCCTAAATAATCATCCATTTGGTAATACTTTGCGATGTTAAAGGATGCCATATTGTACGCATCGATTGCCGGGACCCCTTCTTCCAGCGCAATTCGGATGAGCTCGTTTGTCATGCCGCCTTTATAGAAATTAGGCGTAGCGCCGTCTGTTGTGTAAAAAAAGTGGTCGTAGTAGCGGAAGCCCTTTTCATGAAGCTCCTGCAATATGTTTCTTAAATCAGGGCGAATAGACGAATTGCGAAGTGATACATAATAGCCCAGTTCCAGCCTTCTCATCACTTCATCACCTGTCATGGCTTCATGATCACAATCCGCTCCGAACAGCTTCATTTTTGTAAGCGTTTTATCTGAAGCTCCGGGAAAATGCCCTTCTATGCGTTTCCGCTGTTTTTTTGTGGCCTGCATGCAGTGAAGCATTAAATCATCGCCATCTACAAGACGCGGCCAGCCGGTCATTTCTCCGCCTTGAATGACATCCGGGTGTTCAATCCACTGCTTTCTGACGTCAAACGGAAGAACGTGATCCTCGTTCAGCACCTCGGTCTGCAGGTCATACCGTGACCACCAAAAATACTGAACCGGAAGCTTTTTGAGTTCGTTCAAAATAGTAAGCGCTTTCTTTTTTCCGCTTTGCAAAAGCAAAAATAAGTTATCATTTACGAATGTCGTTGTACCGTACTGAGACACATATTCCGCCAGCGTTTGGGGATTATATATTTGAAAAGGATGTGCGTGCGGTTCAATATAGCCAGGCACAATGTATTTTCCTTCACAATCAATCGTATGAATTTCTTCGGTTCTATCCGGAAGTTCATGACCGACATAAACAATACGGTCCTGATAAATCCAAATGTTTTTTTTCAGCCATTGTTTTACATATGGATTTAAGACGAGAGCATTCCGTAAAAGGAGCGTTGGAAGCAGCTTAGAGTCTACAACATCAACCTGTGCCCTGATGTCTTTGTTTTTCCAGTTAAAGGTGCGTTCGGACATTCACATACTCTCCTTTACATGTATTAGACTCATGTTATCACATCCTTATCCATCACGCACGGTAAAAACGTTACAAATTTTTGAAGGTTGGATTAAAAAACTTTTTTAAGTAAAAGGAGCAGATTTCATGAAACCAAACATCAGTCTCATCAATGCTGCTTCCGTATCGCCTGCGGACTGACAATTATGTCAGCTGCCAGTGCCAAGTATACGAAAAAACCTTGGTGCAGAATGCATCTGTTCTGCATCTTTATGGGCGCCATGAAGGCAGGCTCAGGCATACTGCGTTTCTGTCCTGTGACCTATCTGTTTCAAAACAGCACTGGTGAGAACCATGGACAGGATCATCAAGAATCGTAAGCAAAAAAGCTTGATCATGAAACGTGATCAAGCTTTTTCTCAGTATATCTCTTTGTCTTCATATAGAAAAAACCAATAGCCGCAAACGCAGCCGGATACAAGAGAGCCCAGCCGCTAAATAAGTAGATCACTGTACAAAGAAGAAGCGCCCCCAAAGCCATCCACCAGCCTGAATCCTTCCAGTTCAGCAGCTTCAGCGCTGCCGCCATTGTGCATATGTAAGATGCGATGAATGCTGAGCTTGGTCCTTTCAGGAGCGTTGTCAGATCAATTTGAAATATGCCGTTTGCCATAAGAACGAAACCAAACACGAAAGCCAGCGCTGTTAATACACGGACAGGTGTTTGTTTTGTATGACTGAGCTTCCCGAAATACCCGGGAATATGACCTTCTCTCGCCAACGCATAGACCATTCTTGAAAACCCTGCAATGTTGGCATGAATGGTGGCGAATGTAATAAAAAGAGCTAAACAAGTCGTTACATATACCCCAATATCCCCTGTACCTTTTGATATGAGCATCGTCAGAGATGCGATTTCTCCTTTTTCTCCGTATGCATGAGTGCCCACAGTGACAAACGATAGCATGATATAAAGCACCGCCACACAAGCTGCCGCTAAGAATAAACTGATTGGAACATCCTTTTCCGGATGTGTAAACTCTTCAGCTAATGGGGTAATCATTTCCCAGCCTACAAAAGAAAAAAAGATGATGACAGAAACAGAACCCGCGGCAAACCAGCCATGCGGCAGAAAAGGCTTAAATTCAGCTGCTTTAACGTGAGGCAGTGAAACACCAACAGAAATGACGAGCAGCAGCAGAATGACACAGATGACGAGTATGCTGATGTTTGCTGATAATTGAATGCCCCTGATATGAAGCCAAATGGAGATTGCCAGCATACTTGCTGCAATGAAAGCAATCTGCCAATCCGAAGCCTGTGTGACGTAGCTGACATAATGTGCGCCAGTCAAAGCGATCACTGGCACACCGATCGGAACCGATCCCAGCATAATCCAGCCCAACATGGCTCCGGCTTTGGGCCGAAAAGCAAGCTGTACATAAGCCGTGATCCCTCCCGCGCTTGGCGCCATTCTGACAAGGCGCGCCAGTGTGCCGACGAGCAGAAAGGATAAGAAAGACATAAATCCCCAAACCAATACAGAAGCGGGACCGGCGGCATCAGCAGTGACAGACGGAAGGATTAAGATCCCGCAGCCTAATACCGCCCCGATGGTTAATGCCGCTCCTTGAACCCAAGTAATCGAACGCTGTAATTCCGGCAAAATGATTGCCTCCTTTCATGTTGATGGCTTTATTATAGAAAAAAACAAACGGCACCCATATGCTACAATTAAGCTAAATCAACAACATTTCCTCATAATAAAAGGAATTCTCACCAATTCACTTAAACATATAAAGGAGCAATATCAATGGACGATACAGACCTACAGATTCTATCGCATTTGCAGCAAAATGCCAGATTAACGATGGTTGAATTAGGAAAGCTTGTCGGACTCAGCTCTCCGAGTGCGGCGGAACGTGTCAGAAAGCTTGAGGACAAAGGGGTCATTACCGGGTACAGCGCTGATATCTGTTATGAAAAGCTAAACAAACATGTCACTGCTTTTATCCTGATGGAGCCGAAAAGCTGCAAGCACTACGCCGCCTTTGCCGCAGCTCACCCCGATGTGGCAGAGAACCACCGGATTACAGGTATGTACAGCTATGTGACAAAAGTGGTGACGGAATCTGTGCATAGTCTAGAAGATTTTATAGACGCTTCAATGGCCCACGGAAAACCGACCACGCTTGTTGTGCTTTCTTCTTCCGCTTTCCGGCATGCTTTTGTATAACAAAAAACCCGCAGCACAATCTGCGGGTTTTTCTTCACTTTATTTTTGGGCAGCCTTCAGAGCTCGTGCTCCGATATCTTTTCTGAAAAACAGGCCGGGTTTGATGATCTCATCAACCGCTTTGTAGACTCTGTCTCGTGCCGCTTCAAACGTTTCATCAAAAGCGGTCACATTGGCGACACGGCCGCCGTTTGTGACGAACTCTTCACCTTCTGCTTTCGTTCCGGCATGGAAGACGACAACTTGATCAGCATTTGCTGTCAGGCTGCCAATCGGCGTGCCTTTTGCATAGCTTTCAGGATAACCTTCTGAAGCAAGCACGACACTGACTGCCGCCGTATTCTTCCATCTTAAGTCAACTTCCTTATCATCTAAAAGATCAAGAAGCACTTGTACCAGATCAGATTCCATACGAGGAAGCACAACCTGCGTTTCCGGGTCACCGAAGCGGGCATTAAATTCAATGACCTTCGACCCATTCGCAGTGAGCATCAGCCCCGCGTACAAAACGCCAGTGAAGGAGCGACCTTCTTGAACCATTGCTTTTGCGGCTGGCTTGACGATCGTTTCTACAGCATGACGCACGGTGTCTTCCGAAATTTGCGGAACAGGAGAGTAAGCGCCCATTCCTCCTGTATTCGGCCCTTTGTCTCCATCAAACGCGCGTTTATGATCCTGGGCAATGACCATCGGATATACCTTTTCTCCTTTGACAAATGCCATGAGAGAAAACTCTTCGCCGGAAAGAAATTCTTCAATCACGACAGATGCGCTCGCATCACCGAATTTTTCATCTTCAAGAAAATCATGCAGACACGCGATGGCTTCTTCTTCCGTCATTGCAACGGTTACGCCTTTTCCAGCCGCAAGTCCATCCGCTTTTATGACAATCGGAGCGCCTTTTTCCTGCACATATGCCTTTGCCTCTTCAAAGGATGTAAACGTCTCGTATTCTGCGGTCGGAATATCGTATTTCTTCATTAAATCCTTAGCGAACTGTTTGCTTCCTTCGATGATCGCAGCGGCTTTTGACGGGCCGAACACACGCAGACCGGCTTTTTCGAACTCGTCAACAAGACCTTCAATTAAAGGAACCTCAGGCCCGACAATGGTCAGTCCGACCTGATTTTCTTTTGCAAATGAGACAAGCCCGGCGTGGTCGCTTTCCTCAATGTTTACAAGCTGTGCGGAAGCTGTCATGCCGTCATTTCCCGGAGCGGCAAATACCGTATCAACGAGGCTGCTTTGCGCCACCTTCCATGCCAGCGTATGCTCTCTTCCGCCTTTACCGATAATGAATACATTCACGTCGTTTTCATCCCCTTAATGTTTGAAGTGTCTGATGCCGGTGAATACCATGGCAATACCGTACTCATCCGCTTTTTTGATAGAATCCTCATCACGGATCGATCCGCCTGGCTGAATGATAACCGTAACGCCCGCTTTTGCCGCTTCTTCGACAGTATCCGGCATTGGGAAATATGCATCCGAACCGAGCGCGCTGCCTTTCGCTTTTTCTCCTGCCTGATCGATTGCGATTTTGGCTGATCCGACGCGGTTCATTTGTCCGGCTCCTACACCTACTGTCATGTTATCTTTTGCGAGAACGATCGCATTGGATTTCACATGTTTCACAACTTTCCAAGCAAGCTTCAAATCTTCCCACTCTTGCTCGTTCGGCTCTCTTTTTGTCGGAATGCTGATCTCAGCATCAGCAAAGCCGTGCATATCTAAATCTTGAATCAGCAAACCGCCTTGTACAGATGTCAGCTGTTTTTCTTTTTGAACGGCAGCTTTCACATCAAGTGTCAGCAGACGGAGATTTTTCTTCGCTGTCAGGATATCAAGCGCTTCTTGGCTGAATGAAGGCGCAATAATGATTTCTAAGAAAATATGATGAAGCGCTTCGGCTGTTGCCTTGTCCACTTCACGATTCAACGCGATAATGCCGCCGAAGATCGATGTTTTATCTGCTTCGAACGCTCTGTCAAACGCTTCTGCGATCGTTTTGCCAGTTCCCACGCCGCACGGATTCATATGCTTCACAGCAACCGCAGCAGGCTCAGTGAATTCACGAACAATTTGAACAGCTGCGTCCGCATCTTTAATGTTGTTGTAAGAAAGTTCTTTGCCGTGCAGCTGTTCTGCTTGCGCAATAGATCCTTTGACAGGAAGCGCGCTTTGGTAGAATGTTGCTTCTTGATGAGGATTTTCCCCATAGCGAAGCGATTGTTTTTTCTCAAACGTAACGGTGAATTGCTCTGGTTCTTTTTCACCGACAACATTTGTCAGATAGTCAGCGATCAGCGCGTCATATGCCGCAGTGTGGCGGAATACTTTTGCCGCCAGCTCGCGTTTTTTCTGAAGCGAAACATCGCCTTCTTCTTTGATTTGATTCAGAACAGGGCTGTAATCCGCTGGGTCAACGATAACCGTCACATCCTGATGGTTTTTCGATGCCGCACGCAGCATGCCAGGTCCGCCGATATCAATGTTTTCAATCGCCTCTTCGTACGTCACATTCTCTTTAGAAATCGTTTCTTTAAATGGATAGAGGTTAACGACAACGAGGTCAATTGGCGCAATGCCGTGTTCATTGATCTGCGCCATATGCTCTTCGTTGCCGCGAACTGCGAGAAGACCGCCGTGAATATTCGGATGAAGCGTTTTTAAGCGCCCGTCCATAATTTCCGGAAAACCTGTCACTTCAGAAATTCCGATGACATCAACACCGTTTTCTTGAAGAAGCTTTTTTGTGCCGCCGGTTGAAATCACTTCAACGCCAAGCTCTGTCAGTTCTTTTACGAAAGGAACAAGATTTGTTTTATCTGAAACACTGATTAGTGCGCGTTTAATGGTCATGCCTTTTCACCTCTGTAATTTAATCCTAATAGCTCTTTAATCACACTCGGATACCATTTGTGCTCAAGCTTGTGAATGTGATGTTCGATGGTTTCTAATGTATCATCTTCGCTAATTTCAATTGCCTTTTGAGCGATGATCGGGCCTGTATCCATTCCTTCATCGACATAATGAACGGTAATCCCGGCAACCTTCACACCCGCTCGGTATGCCTGTTCGACTGCGTCTATTCCAGGGAAAGCGGGAAGAAGGGAAGGATGGATGTTAATGATTTTTCCTCCGTATGCCTGAAGCAGCGTATCACCGATCAGTCTCATATAGCCGGCAAGAACAATCAATTCAACGTCATGAAGGCGAAGCTGTTCAATAATGGCCCGTTCAAATGCGGCCTTGTTTTCATAAGACTTCGGCTCAAATGCAAAGGATGGAATCTGAAATCTTTCCGCCCGCTCGATGACTTTCGCCTGCGGCTTATCGCAAACGAGGAGCGAAACGGCTGCATCCCAGTTCTCCTCTTTCAAACGCGCGACGATAGCTTCAAAGTTTGAACCGTTTCCGGATGCAAATACCGCAAACTTTTTCATGAAAGTGCAGCACCGCCGAATGTAACGCCTTCACCATGTTTCACTCGCCCGATCAAATAGGCTTTTTCGCCTTGGCTTTCAAGCGTTCCGATGACTTCGGTGAGATGTTCTTCTTTTACTGCGAGAACAAATCCGATGCCCATATTAAAGACGTTAAACATGTCTTCTTCTTTCAGCTTGCCATGCTCCTGCAAGAAAGAGAAGATCGGCGGGATCGGCCAAGAGCCGTGATCGATTTCCGCACTTAAGCCCTCAGGAAGCATACGCGGAAGATTTTCGATAAATCCGCCGCCTGTCACGTGCGCCATACCATCAATGAGTCCGCTTTTCACCGCCGCAAGCACAGGCTTCACGTAAATTCTTGTCGGCTCAAGCAGTTCTTCGCCGAGCGGGCGTTCAAACGGCGCATACGTTTTGCAGAGATCAAGCTCTGCATCGTCCAGAAGCACCTTTCTCACAAGGGAAAACCCGTTGCTGTGAAGGCCGCTGGAGCTCAGGCCGATTAAGAGGTGGCCTTCCTTGATGTTTTCGCCTGTCACGATCTCATCCTTTTCCGCCACACCAACTGAGAAACCTGCAATATCGTATTCATCAGCTGTATATAATCCAGGCATTTCAGCGGTTTCTCCGCCGACCAAGGCTGAACCTGATTGCTCACAGCCATCCGCAACCCCTTGTACGATCTGCTCGATTTTCACAGGGTCCGCTTTGCCGACCGCTAAATAGTCGAGAAAAAAGAGCGGCTCCGCACCTTGCGCAAGCACGTCATTGACACACATGGCAACAGCGTCTACACCAATCGTGTCATGTTTATCCATGGAAAAAGCCAGCTTTAATTTTGTGCCGACACCGTCTGTTCCCGAAATTAAAACAGGTTTCTGATAAGAAAGCTCCGACAGATCAAACATGCCGCCAAAGCCGCCAAGGCTGCCCATAACGCCAAGCCTTTTCGTGCGCTCCACATGTTTTTTCATCCGTTTTACAGCTTCATATCCGGCTTCGATGTCAACTCCTGCGTTTTTATATGCTTCAGACATCCTATTCACTCCTTTAAGGCGCTATTCAAAATATCTCTCCGAACAAGGGCAGAAAGAGAAAGGCAGCCAAACTGCGCTGCCTTTATGTCATTTTCAAGTTTTATTTGGTTAACACCGCTTCTTTTACATGAGGAAGCACAGTGTCCTGATAAATTTCAGTCGGATATTTCCCTGTAAAGCAAGCGAGACACTGTCCGCAATTAGAGTCATCGTATGTTCTGCCAATGCCCTTCAGCAGCCCTTCCACACTCAAAAATGAGAGGGTGTCGGCTCCGATTTCCTGACGGATTTCTTCAACCGAGTGGGAAGACGCGATCAGCTCTTCATGTGTGGACGTATCAATGCCGTAAAAGCACGGATGAGCGATCGGCGGCGAACTGATTTTCACATGCACTTCTGTCGCACCCGCTTCTCTGAGCATTGTTACGATCCGGCGGCTTGTTGTTCCGCGCACGATGGAGTCATCCACCATAACGACGCGTTTCCCTTCTACAACACCGCGCACCGCAGACAGCTTCATTCTGACGCCCTGCTCACGAAGAGCCTGAGACGGCTGAATAAACGTTCTGCCCACATAACGGTTTTTGATTAATCCAAGCTCGTACGGGATGCCTGTTGCTTCCGCGTAGCCGATAGCCGCGGAAATACTGGAATCCGGAACGCCTGTCACGACATCAGCTTCAACCGCTGATTCCTGAGCGAGCATTTTTCCAAGGCTTTTACGCGCACTATGCACGTTAATGCCGTCAATATTGCTGTCAGGTCTTGAGAAATAAATGTACTCCATGCTGCAAATGGAACGGTTGATATTCATGGAGAAGCGCTCTGATTTCATGCCATCATCATTGATAATCAGCATTTCACCCGGCTCCACCTCGCGAAGGTACGTCGCACCGACGACATCAAATGCGCATGTTTCTGAAGCGACGACATAAGCGTCTCCCATCATGCCGATTGACAGCGGTCTAAGCCCGTTCGGGTCAAGCGCGACGATCATTTCTGTTTCAGTCATGATCAGGAACGCGTAGGCGCCTTTCAGCATAGAAAGCGAGTTTTTAATCTGATCCTTCAGCGTGAAGTGGCCGCTTCTTTTGATCAGGTGAGCCAAAACCTCTGTATCCGAAGAAGTCTGGAAGATGCTCCCTTGATTTTCAAGCTGCTGCTTCAGCTGAGTGGCATTCACCAAGTTTCCGTTATGGGCAAGCGCCAGGCTGCCGTTGTTTTGAGAGCGGAAGAGGAGCGGCTGAACATTTTCATATCCGCCGCCGCCAGCCGTTGCGTACCGAACGTGTCCGATTGCGCCTTTCCCCTTTACTTTGCTGAGCTCACCGTTTTGAAATACTTCAGTGATCAGTCCTTGGCCTTTATGCGCCGTCAGCTTTTCACCGTCAGTCGCCACAATGCCCGCGCCCTCCTGTCCTCTGTGCTGGAGGCTGTGAAGGCCGTAATACGTGATTTGCGGGGCTTCTTCATGCCCCCAAATTCCAAAAACGCCGCATTCTTCATTTAAGCCTTTGATTTCAGCAAGCATGGGATAGCTCCTTTCCACGCGCGTTCAAGCTCTTTTGTCTGCGCGTGAATCAATTGTTGTCCGTCTTGGTTTTGAACGCTCAGAAGTCCGTCAGCTGTTACCTCACCGATATGAACCGCATCTTGTACAGCTGCTTCAAACGCTGCTTGATGTTCTTTTTTCACAGAAACGACGAAGCGGGATTGAGATTCAGAGAATAATAACGCTGCTTCCCCTTCAACAGTCACGTTAGCGCCAAGGTTTTCCGTCGTCATGACACTTTCAGCAATCGCTACGCCTAAGCCGCCTTCAGATACATCGTGCGCTGATTGAACAAAGCCTTGTTTAATCGCGGCAAGCAGTGCCTTTTGGCGTGCCTGTTCTACATCTAGATCAATTTGCGGCGCTTTGCCGTAAATGCGGCCTTCTGTCATTTTTTGCAGCTCGCTTCCGGCAAACTCAGGTTTTGTTTCGCCGATGACGTACACGAGGTCGCCCGCTTGTTTGAAATACTGTGTTGTGATGTGTGCTGTATCTTCAATTAAACCGACCATGCCGATAACTGGTGTCGGATAGATCGCCGTGCCGTTTGATTCGTTATAAAGCGATACGTTACCGCCGATAACCGGTGTGCTGAGAACATTGCACGCTTCGCTTATGCCGTCTGCCGCTTTTTCGATCTGCCAGAAGATTTCCGGTTTCTCCGGGTTTCCAAAGTTCAGGTTGTCTGTAACCGCAAGCGGTTCTGCACCTGAGCAAACGATGTTGCGCGCCGCTTCAGCGACAGCGATTTTTCCGCCGACCTCTGGATCAAGGTAGAGATAACGGGCGTTACAGTCAGTCGTCATTGCCAGCGCCTTTTTCGTTCCGCGGATTCTGAGAACACCTGCGTCAGACCCAGGAGCCACAACCGTATTCGTCCGCACCATGTAGTCATACTGATCGTAAACCCATTCTTTGCTTGCGATCGTTGGCTGCTGCAGGAGCGCCTTCAGTGTTTCATTCGCATCGTCAATTTGAGGAGCCGGGACATCCGTCTCTAAAAATTCACGGTAGTAAGCAGGCTCTTGAGAAGGCTTGTGGTAAACCGGCGCCTCTTCTGCCAAGGCATCAACAGGGAGTTCGCATACAACCTCACCTTTATGTGTCAGGCGCAGCAGTTTATCATCTGTTACACGTCCGACAGAAACCGCTTCAAGATCATACTTGTCAAAAATATCGATGATTTCCTGCTCACGTCCGCGCTCGATAACAAGCAGCATCCGTTCCTGTGATTCAGAAAGCATCATTTCATAAGCGGTCATGCCTGTTTCACGCTGCGGAATCAAGTCAAGGTTCATCTCAATACCAGAACCGGCTTTACTTGCCATTTCCGCACTTGAACTTGTTAAACCGGCAGCTCCCATATCCTGAATGCCGACTAAGGCGTCGCATTGGATGACTTCCAGACATGCTTCAAGCAAAAGCTTCTCCATAAACGGATCGCCGACTTGGACAGCAGAACGCTTTTCTTCAGACGAGTCTGACATTTCTTCAGAAGCAAACGTAGCGCCGTGGATGCCGTCACGCCCTGTTTTCGCTCCTACGTACATTACTGTGTTTCCGACACCCTTTGCCTGGCCTTTTTTGATGTCTTCATGGTTGATTAAACCGACGCACATTGCGTTGACGAGCGGATTTCCTTCATAACTGCTGTCAAACTGCACTTCTCCGCCGACTGTCGGGATGCCGATACAGTTGCCGTATCCGGCGATACCCGCTACTACTTCTTCAAACAAGTACTTCACGCGGGGTGAAGTCAGTTCACCAAATCGAAGAGAGTTCAATACAGCGATTGGACGTGCACCCATTGAGAATACATCACGGATAATTCCGCCTACGCCAGTCGCAGCGCCTTGGTAAGGCTCGAGAGCTGATGGGTGGTTATGTGATTCAATTTTGAACACAACCGCTTGGTTATCACCGATATCAACGATTCCGGCGCCTTCTCCTGGCCCCTGCAGCACACGCTCACCGCTTGTCGGGAATTTACGCAGAATCGGCTTTGAGTTTTTATAGCTGCAATGCTCAGACCACATGACAGAAAAAATTCCGATTTCTGTGTAGTTCGGCAATCTTCCAAGAATGGATTCTATCAATGCAAACTCATCATCACTGACACCCATTTGCTGATACAGTTTCTCTTCTTTTATTTGTTCTTTACTTGGTTCAAGCAGTAGTGACATGAGTTTCCCTCCAATTTTTCACGATAGACTGGAACAATTTAAGACCGTCGGCGCTTCCAAGCAGTTCATCGACCGCGCGCTCAGGGTGAGGCATCATGCCTAATACATTGCCTTTCTCATTCACGACACCGGCAATGTCGCTGACACTTCCATTAATATTAGAGCCGTATGTGAAAGCAATTTGATTGTTTTCCTTTAATGTAGCAAGCGTCTCGTCATCACAGTAGAAATTCCCTTCACCATGGGCAACCGGGATTGTAATTGATTGTCCCTTTTCATAGGAAGATGTGAATAATGTTTTGTCGTTCTGCACAATTAATTCAACCGGACGGCAAATGAACTTCAAATCTTTGTTGCGTCTCATTGCGCCTGGCAGAAGGCCAAGCTCCTGTAAAATCTGGAATCCGTTGCAGACGCCAAGAACAGGTTTTCCTTCAGCCGCCGCCTGTTTGACAGCTGGCATAATATTCGCAAATCGGGCGATAGCGCCGCATCTCAAGTAGTCGCCGTAAGAAAATCCTCCCGGGATTAACACGCCGTCGAAGCCGTCAAGGCTTGTTTCCTCATGCCAGACGTATTCCACTTCATGGCCGAGCTCATCCTTTACAGCATGATACATATCGATATCACAGTTGGAGCCGGGTAACACAATCACCGCAAATTTCACTGTGCGACTACCTCCTCAACCTCGTATCTGTAATCTTCAATCACTGTATTCGCAAGAAGTTTTTCGCACATTTCTTTTACGAGCGCGTCAAGATCACGGTCTGATTTTTCAATGGTAAGCTCCATGTATTTCCCGATGCGCACATCTTGAACCTCGTTGTAAGTCATACTGTGCAAGGCATGCTGGACAGCGCTCCCTTGTGGATCTAGTACACTTTCTTTTAAGCTGACATAAACTTTTACTTTATACATGATGAATGCCTCCCAGTCTTTTGAAAATCTCTTCGTATGCGTCGGTTAAGCTTCCCAGATTGCGTCTGAATAAATCTTTGTCCAGCTTTTCGTTCGTGTCTTTATCCCACAAGCGGCATGTGTCAGGTGAAATTTCATCCGCCAAAAGCACTTTCCCGTCTGCATCTAAACCGAATTCAAGCTTGAAATCTATTAATCTGACATGACAATCGTCAAAAATGGTTTGAAGCTCTTCATTTACTGTTTTTGTAATGGACTTAATGGTTTCTACCTGTTCAGGAGTCGCCGCTTTTAAGAGCCAAATATGATCTTCTGTGATGAGCGGATCACCCAGCGCGTCATCCTTGTAGTAAAACTCGATAATCGGCTGTTCAAGCTCCGTGCCTTCTGGAATGCCGAGACGTTTGGACATGCTTCCTGCCACAACATTTCTGACGACGACTTCAAGCGGCACAATCGTTACCTTTTTAATGAGCTGCTCTGTTTCTGAAATGCGCTCAATAAAGTGATTGTTAATGCCCTTAGCATGAAGGTGTTTGAAAATTAAGCTTGAAATCTCGTTATTTAAGCGCCCTTTCCCGCTGATTTCTGCTTTTTTCTCGCCGTTGAAGGCAGTGGCGGAGTCTTTATACACGACATACAGCGTGTTTTCGTCATCGGTTTTGTAGATCTTTTTTGCTTTTCCTTCGTATAAAAGTTCATTCTTCACAATATTCACGGAAGGCCTCCTAACCCGAATGTTGGGAATTTTCAAACTGAGGCGGCATAGAAGAAGCCGCCTAACAGCTTCTTCTATGCTAAACCTAAACGTTCAAAGATCAGATCAACATTTTTCAGATGGTAGTTGTAATCAAAGCAGTCAGCAATTTTTTCCGGTGAAAGACGGGAAGTGATTTTCTCTTCCGCTTCCACAAGCTCACGGAACGGCACTTGTTTTTCCCATGCTTCCATTGCTTTTGGCTGTACTGTATCATAGGCTTCTTCACGAGTCAGTCCTGTGTCAATCAAAGCAAGCAGCACGCGCTGAGAGTAGATAAGGCCGAGTGTGCGGTCCATGTTGCGTTTCATGTTTTCCGGGAAGACCGTTAAGTTCTTCACGATGTTAGAGAAGCGGTTCAGCATGTAGTTCAGCGCGATTGTCGCATCCGGAAGAATAATCCGTTCTGCTGAAGAATGCGAAATATCGCGCTCATGCCATAATGGAACATTTTCGTAAGCCGTCATCATGTAGCCGCGAATGACGCGCGCCATGCCTGTCATGTTTTCAGAGCCGATCGGATTGCGTTTGTGCGGCATTGCAGATGAACCCTTTTGCCCTTTCGCGAAAAATTCCTCAACTTCGCGTGTTTCACTCTTTTGCAGTCCGCGAATTTCCACTGCGAATTTCTCGATGCTTGTCGCGATCAAAGCAAGAGTCGCCATATAGTCAGCATGGCGGTCACGCTGAAGGGTTTGAGTCGAAATCGGTGCTGCTTTCAATCCGAGCTTCTCACAGACATATTGCTCAACAAATGGATCAATGTTCGCATATGTGCCGACAGCGCCGGAAATCTTCCCAACCTCGATGCCTTCTTTCGCTTGTTTGAAACGCTCAAGATTACGTTTCATTTCTTCATGCCAAAGCGCAAGTTTTAAGCCGAATGTTGTAGGCTCAGCATGTACGCCGTGTGTGCGCCCCATCATGACTGTGTATTTATGTTCTTTCGCTTTTTCTTTTATAATGTCAACAAATCTCTCAAGGTCCTTGAGCAGAATATCGTTTGCCTGTTTTAATAAGTAAGAAAGAGCAGTATCAACAACGTCAGTTGACGTTAAGCCGTAGTGCACCCATTTTCTTTCCTCGCCCAGTGATTCGGAAACGGCGCGTGTAAAAGCGACAACGTCATGGCGCGTGTCCTGTTCGATTTCTAAAATGCGGTTAATGTCAAATGACGCGTTCTCGCGCATGAGCTTTACGTCTTCTTTCGGGATGACGCCAAGTTCCGCCCATGCTTCACAGGCAAGAATCTCCACCTCTAGCCACGCTTGAAATCTGTTTTCATCCGTCCAAATCGCGGACATTTCAGGTCTTGAATAACGTTCGATCATTCTGCTTGTCCTCCGTCTCTATTTCTCCATTTATTTGTGATCTCCTGAATCCATTCGCCTTCAGGCTGCTTCATAAAAGTAATATGCCCCATTTTGCGGCCTTTTTTGATTTCATGTTTTCCGTATACATAAAGCTTTGCTTCTTTTAAAAGCTCCGGCTCTTCCTCTGGGATCTTCACTTCATCGCCGAGAAGATTCACCATCATGCCAGGCTTCAGCAGCTCCGTTTTTCCAAGCGGAAGGCCGCAGACCGCTCTGATATGCTGTTCAAACTGGCTCGTTTCGCAAAGGTCCAGCGTGTAATGTCCTGAATTGTGCGGTCTTGGCGCCAGTTCATTAACCAAAAGCTCATCGCCCTCTGTCAGGAACATTTCAACAGCAAGCGGTCCGACAAGGTTCAGCTCATCTGCGAGCTTAACGGCCAGCTCAGCAGCCTTTTCCTGAATCCTTTCTTCAACCCGCGCAGGCACGATGCTTTGGAACAGAATATTATTGTGGTGAATGTTTTCTGCGGCCGGGAACGTCGAAATCTCTCCGTTTACCGATCTGACAACAATCACGGACAGTTCCATTTTAAAAGAAACCCAGCTTTCGAGAATGCAAGTTCCGTGCTCTAAAAGAGCTGCAGCCTCTTCTATTTGTGACGCTTCCTTGATGACAAATTGGCCTTTGCCGTCATATCCGCCGCGGCATGTTTTCAGCACTGCGGGAAGCCCCAGCGACTGAACCGCCTCTTTCAGCTCATCCATTGTTTTGACGATGCGGTAAGGTGCAACTTCACAGCCCGCGGATTGAATCGCTTTTTTCTCTGTTTCACGATTTTGGGTAATGAGCAGCAGCTCACTTCCTTGCGGGAGATACGCATGGCCTTTCAGCCAATGCAGCGCATCATAATCGATGTTTTCAAACTCATACGTGATAATATCGCTGATTTCAGCCAATTTCCGAATCGCTTCGCGGTCGTTGTATGAAGCGGTGATTTCAATATCCGCGACCTGCCCGCACGGCGAGTCTTTTACCGGATCGACGACCGCGACTTTATACCCCATTTGTTTAGCGGAGACAGCCATCATTTTTCCAAGCTGTCCGCCGCCGATCATGCCGATGACGGCTCCCGGATAGATGATTTGATTAGACAAGCTGATCACTGCTTTCTAACACTGTTTGTTTTGTATTTTCTCTTCTTTCATCTAACTTTCTGGCCAGATCCTCGTCAAAAGCTGACAAAATTTGCGCCGCTAACAGACCTGCGTTCACAGCGCCCGCTTTTCCGATGGCTGTTGTGGCAACCGGCACGCCTCCAGGCATTTGCACGATGGAAAGAAGTGAATCGAGTCCGTTCAGCGCCTTGGATTGAACCGGAACACCGATGACCGGCAGCGTCGTTTTAGCAGCTGTCATTCCCGGCAGGTGCGCCGCTCCTCCCGCACCGGCGATAATGACCTTGATGCCTCTTTCTCTGGCTGTTTCAGCGTACTCAAACATGAAATCAGGCGTCCGGTGAGCGGAAACCACCTTCTTTTCGTACGGCACTTCAAGTTCTTCAAGTATGTCGCATGCGTTTTTCATTGTCTCCCAATCGGAAGTGCTTCCCATGATGATTCCTACTAGCGGCTGCATTCTGTTCCCACCTTCTAATGCTTTAGTTTTCAGAAAATAAAAAAATACCCGGCTTTGTATTGACTTATGAGGAAGCAATACAAACCGGGCATGGTGCATGTATCGGCAGTCGTTCGCTTCTGCGATATATCCATGTCAGTTTTATCGATCACTTTCCTGCATAGTCCGGCAATTTACGGTTGCCGGGTAGAAACTTATGGGCCATATTCCCAAGATTATATGAGGTCGTGTTTTGATTTCATGTTTATCTTAACAACGGACTTGGATAATGTCAACGATATTATCGAACGATACAAAAATTCATTCTTCTAATGTTCGTGTTTTAAATCAATTTCCCTTCAAATACGATTTTTTTTCCGCACGGAACGATCTGAATTGACCCATTTTCCATCTTTTCCTTGAAAATCGGCTCTTCCATTCGACGTACAGGCATATATCCTTCTTCTTTCATTTGCTGAAGCACTGCTTCTATCGTTTGCTGTTCTGTCACTTCAAACTTTTTCTTCTTCGGCTTTGCCATTATTCTTTAATTCTCCTCTTCTTCACCGCTTTGACCCAGAAGCCGCCGTGGATCGTTTTTGGTTCATACGCAATAATAAAAGCTTTCGAATCAAGCGTTTTAATCGTATCATACAGCTGCAGCTCATATCTTCTCGGCGTCAAAATCTGCAGGGCCGTGCGGTCGCCTTCAAGCCCGCCGGCCACCCAATTCGTTACGCCGTAGCCTTTTTCACGAAGCTGCCTTGGAAGATCGAGATCAAGCTCTTTTGTAATTACATTGACCATAATATAGCCAAGCGCCAGTTTTTCTTCGATTTTCATGCCGACAATAACGCCCAAACCATAGCCGAGTGCGTACGCAATCACGTTTTGAATCTGGTCTAAGTTATCAAGCACAAGGCTCAGCCCTGTCACATAAACCAGAATTTCAATGGTGCTGATTCCGGCCGCTAAATACCGCTGGCCTTTCAGTGTTAAAATCATTCTTATTGTAAAAAATGATACATAAACAACATTGATAATCAGAATAATGAGAACCATTGCTAATCCGTTTGATATTAAGGTTTGCATCATTTTATAAAACCTCCTTACTCATTCAACTTACGTAAAGCATTCATATTCTACTAGAGAAATGAACCCTTTACAATCAGCTATGGCCATCATCGCAGGCAAAATTTTTCGACACACTCTCTTCATCACTCAGCAATAGTTTACCCTCTTTCTGTCCTTTTCAAAATCCAAACAAAAAAGCCCGCTTTTCAGCAGACTCATTTTTCTTTATCTATTGTCACATCTCTTTTTTCATTTTCCGAAGGGACTCATATTCTTTCTCAAGTTCACTCAGCGTATAATCAGCGAGCTGTTCCCCTCTTCCGCGATAAAATTCTGAGAGCATTAATTTGGTTTTTAAAAATTCCTTCTTTTGATAAATCGCCTGACGAAGTAAATGGGCCATGTCCATCATCCTCCACCGCATTTTCCTCATCATACACGGATTAATCCTACAATTCAACTGTGTTTTTTAGATATATTTGTAAAAACTGTGTCATCAAAAAAACCGGCCTTTTCAGCCGGTTTTTTTACATTAAAGCGGGATAAGCGATGCCGTAAAATATTCAGAAATAAACGGCCAAGTCACTGCCGCAAACAGCAGCGCAACGGCTAAAACAGCAAACACACAATAGATATAGTCAATCGGTGCCTCGCTTGCCGCCTGATACAGACGCTGTACATACAACGCCATCATAAAGAAGATCGAAAACAGGATAAACACTGTGAAAAGGACAGTCAGCATCGGTACATTCACGATCGCAAATATCATCCAAATGATTGAAACGGCGATCACCGGAACAAGCAATGAGCCAAAACCAGCCGCAGCTTCCTTGAATGATACCTTTTGCTTCATCATATACCGAGACACGGCCCATATGGAGAAGACCATAACAGCAAAAAAGACGAGCATATACACAAGAACAACAAAAAATCCGTCATAAAACGCGTGATGGCGCTCTCCAAAACCAAGCGGCCTGTTCCAGCTCGCCTTTAACTGAAACCAGTTTCCGATTGAAAAAACGATACTGAATATGAGCATTGAAATAAGACCATATTTATAATGAGAGAAACCATCTGCCACAACAGTTTTCGCCGGAGACTTTAAGATTGAAAAAGCAAAGCCGCAATATCTGTTAATGGCTGCCCAAACAGAGGATAGCTTTTCTTTCACAGACGATTCTACGCGTTCCTTATGGTGTTTCTGCTTCTGCTTGCTTTGGCGGCTGGCCTTTCTGGACATCCGCGAAAGCGGCTCTTCATCTATTCCTTCATTCTGGTTAACTTCTTCTTCAAACGTTTCTTTTCTTTCTTCCGTCATGTTAGCAACTCCTATCAAAAATATACGGCGGAATACCATTCAGTAAGAAAATAAAACACTTATATAAGGTACCGAAGCCTTCCTGAACAGTCAAGTCATTTCCATTTAAGTAAACAATGGCGGCACATCTACATGACGGTATATGATATGAAATGGTTTTGCCTTTCGCAACAAAATAAAAAACCAGCCGCAACATCGCAGCTGGTTTTCATTCATTATTTCAAGAAAATAAAGTAAAGAATAAATACAACAAACAGCCCGTACATGATCGGATGAACCTCTTTGGCTTTACCTTTGCACACCATTGTAATCGGGTAGAAAATAAATCCGATCGCAATCCCAGTCGCAATGCTGTACGTTAACGGCATCATGATCATTGTAAGGAAAGCGGGAACCGCCACTTCGAACTTATCCCAAGCGATTTTGCCAAGCGGCGCTACCATTAGTGCACCGACAATGATCAGTGCCGGAGCTGTTACATTTGACGTAACGACTGATAGAAGCGGCGAGAAAAACATAGCGAGTAAAAAGAGAAACCCAGTTACAATTGCCGCAAATCCGGAACGAGCGCCCGCAGCGACACCCGAGCTTGATTCCACATAAGACGTTGTCGTAGACGTCCCAAGCACGGAGCCGATAACGATGGAAGTTGAGTCAGCTAAAAGCGCACGGCCCGCACGCGGCAATTTGTTTTCCTTCATTAAACCAGCCTGTGTTGCCACAGCAACCAGTGTACCAGCCGTATCAAAAAATCCGACAAACAAGAATGTTAAAATGACGATCAGCATTTGCACAGAGAAAATATCCGGCAAGTGAATCCAAGCTTGTCCAAAGGTCGATTCAAGGCTCGGCACACTTCCGACGATTTGAGACGGAACCGGAACCAAACCGAAAATCATCCCGGCAATCGCCGTTAACAGCATCCCGATAAACACGCCAGCGTTCACGCGAAGCACCATCAAAATAACCGTTACGACGACACCGAAAATCGTTAGCAGCACAGGACCGCTGTGAATGTTTCCGATTGTGACAAGAGTTGAAGGATTCGATGCAATAATTCCTGACCCCTGCAAGCCGACAAATGTAATAAATAGGCCAATCCCCGCGCCGACTGCCAATTTCAGCTCAGGCGGAATGGCGTTAATGATTTTTTCACGAAAACCTGTTAAAGAAAGAGCAACAAAGATAAGTCCTGAAATGAAAACACCAGACAAAGCGGCCTGCCAGGAAATCCCCATACCGAGAACAACAGAAAACGCAAAAAACGCGTTCAGCCCCATACCGGGCGCAATGGCAATCGGATATCTCGCAATCAATCCCATTAAGATACAGCCTGCTGCAGACGCCAAAGCTGTCGCCGTAAAGACCGCGCCTTGATCTATTCTCAATGCTTCCGGAAAATCTTTCACACTTTCCAAAGCAAGCGTAATCGGATTGACGAACAGGATATACGCCATGGATAAAAAGGTCGTTAATCCGCCGATGATTTCGTTGCGATAGCTGGTGCCCAGCTCATCAAACTGAAAAAACTTTTTCAAGCTATATGACTCCCTTCATTCTTTGCTATTTATCCTGCCCTGAAATCGCCAAATAAAAAACGCCCCAATACATTTTGGGACGCTTGACTACAGACGGATTTCAGCTTGAATAAATAAACGTGTTTTATTTATATCAAACGAAAGAAATGTTTACGTAGTCAAGCCATTTACGGTAGCTTGGTAGAAACTTGCGGGCCATATCCCCGCGATTATACGAGTTCATCTTATTTGAATTCTGAGTCTATTGTACCAAGTTCAATTTGAAATGACAATATAAATAACGAACATTACTTATTAAAAAAATTGGTTTATTCGTCTATTGACTAATGGGCAACAAAGATAAAAACCGTATGCATGACTACATACGGCTTTTCAACTTTTGATTATTTTTTTTCGGCAGGCTGACTCACTTGATGCACTGGTACAGTAAACGAGAATGGCTTTAGTTGAATCAGGTGATTTAAAACGCCGTTATCAATATACAGACCGTACTCACTAAACCCAAAATGCTTTAAAGACAGCTTATCATTATAATCATCATCCAGTTCAAAAGTAGATACCATTTCGGCTGTGTTCATATTTTTCACTTTAGCTATATTTGCTTTCAAATAATAACCTTCTTGATAATCACCCACTGGATCAGGCCAAGATTGCATTTTTTTCGTATCACCAAGGCCAATCGTTTCACCTATATTCACTAAATCATTTTCATTCATGCTTGAGGTATCAATTCCAGTGAAGCGGTAATGAACCATTACTTTCCTCCCTTTTTGGTTAATGTTATTGATTTCAATCCCTATGTTTTGATGGTTTGTTTCTGAAACATGAAATGGCATCTCTGCATTTAGCGGGACGATTTCACTGACCTCTGCCTCAGATTTAATGTTTGCTATTAATGTTAGCTTTTTCGCTTTTGGATTGATTGGTGATTTTAACTGTGTTTGGCCTTTTGCTCTTACCGTTCTCTCGTTTACTTTTTTGCGGTCTCCAAGTTCGATGTTTGACGATGTCATCTCATATGTGTTTCCTAAATCATCTTTGACTTCGTTAATTTCAACCGTATCATGCTTTGCTATACCTTGATAATCTATTGTAAATTGAAGGACAGAACCGAGCTTTCCGTTCTCTACTTGAATATTGGAAAATTGATAACGATTGTGATGCACTGATACCACTTTTGAGCTTTCTAAATAACTCGCATTCTTTTTGGTAATAGGCAGTTTGAAACTCCAATTCCCCTGTATTTCATTGATATGAGTAATGACAAAAGGCGTGGTATCCCCATTTTTTATTTCGGCTCCTTTTGTATAAAGCCTTAATTGACCAGCGTATTGTTTGTTATTTAATTTTTTGAGCATTAAGGAATCAAGATCGATTGAAAAATTATCGTTAAAACTCGCTTTGCTCACATTATAGCTGAGCTCTTTTTCATCAGACTGGAGGTTATCAACAGTAAAGTTATAGACAAGCTGCCCGGCATCGTAATAGGAGCTGTTTACAGAAACGGTGATTCCCCTTGACTCAGCTTTTTCATTCAAAGCTGTGACCAAATTGCTTTTAAACAATGATAGGCCAACTTTATCTTGAAACTCCTTATAAATTTGGCCGACAATGGGTATGCTTCCCATCGCTTTGTTAACAGATGGCAGAAAAAGACCGGACGTTAAATACAGTATACCTATCACAGCAGCAACAGCCATTCCATTTGTAATGGTTCGTGCCCATTTAAAACGGCGCCTTGTGTTACTTTCATTTTCAACACGAACGACAGCTTGATGTATTGCTTTTTTGAGTGCTCTCTTTGGCACTGCTATGTCATCATACAACTGCTTTACTTGGTGTTTTTCCATATTGTTTTATCCTCCTTTTCCAGCTCCTGTTTTAGTGATTTTCTTGCTCTATGTAAATGTGTTTTAATTGTGCCTTCTGCCATTCCTGTTTGTTCAGCTATCATTGAAATCGAATAATCTTGAAAATAATAGAGCTGAATTGTTAACTGAACATGTTCATCAAGTGTATCCAGCGCATTGCGCAAGTCTATATATTCTTCAATATTCCTTTGGTCCGTGCCAGTGTCATGTTGGCTTTCAAACGGAACCAATTCTCCCTTCTTTTTCTTCATTGCAAAAATTGAATTAATAAGAATTCGGGTGAGCCACGTTAAAAAGTACTTTGGCTCTTTTAGTTTTTCTATACCTATAAAAGCTTTATAAGCCGTTTCCTGTACAGCATCAAGTGCATCTTCTTTATTTCTTAAATAG
The DNA here is from genome assembly GCF_054161355.1 of Bacillus sp. PK3-037. Classification (NCBI taxonomy): domain Bacteria; kingdom Bacillati; phylum Bacillota; class Bacilli; order Caryophanales; family Bacillaceae; genus Bacillus; species Bacillus sp. PK3-037. The sequence continues at coordinate 3,460,472 of NZ_CP096408.1, forward strand.
AGATAGGCTGTTTTATATAGAGTCTCCTGATGTGCCAGCATAAGCTTTTCAAAGGCTCGAGTATTTCCTTTTCTCGCCTTTGTAATCAATCTTTCTTCCTTCACCTTATCCACCTCCTATGTTGTTAGATATAAGAACTGCCAAAACGGTTTCAAAAAGTTAACAAAAAAAAACGCCCCTTTTATAAAGGGACGTTTTTCTTAGGTATTTACTTATTCCCACTCAATCGTCGCAGGCGGCTTACTTGTAATATCGTACACCACGCGGTTAATGTGCTTTACTTCGTTTACGATACGTGTCGAAATGACTTCAAGCACATCCCACGGGATACGCGCCCAGTCAGATGTCATGCCGTCGATTGATGTAACGGCGCGGATTCCGATTGTGTAATCATATGTTCTTGCGTCACCCATAACACCAACGCTGCGGATGTCAGGGAGAACAGTGAAGTATTGCCAGATATCACGCTCTAACCCGTGATTTGCTACTTCTTCGCGTAAAATCGCATCTGATTCACGAACGATTTCCAGTTTTTCTTCTGTTACTTCGCCAAGTACGCGGATTCCGAGTCCCGGTCCTGGGAAAGGCTGGCGCCATACGATGTCATCCGGAATGCCGAGCTCTGTGCCAAGCGCGCGCACTTCGTCTTTGAAGAGCGTGTTTAACGGCTCAATCAGTTCAAACTGCATGTCTTCAGGAAGCCCGCCGACATTGTGGTGAGATTTGATCGTTTGCGCCGTTGCAGTACCGCTCTCGATGATATCCGTGTAAAGCGTTCCTTGCGCAAGGTAGTCGATGCCTTTAAGCTTGTCCGCTTCATCATCGAAAACGTAAATGAATTCATTACCGATGATTTTACGTTTTTGCTCAGGGTCAGAAACGCCTTTTAGTTTATTTAAGAATCGATCTTGCGCGTCTACTTTAATGACGTTCATGTTAAAGCCTTCACTGAATGTTTTCATAACGCCTTCAGCCTCGCCTTTACGGAGCAGGCCATGGTCTACAAAGATACAAGTCAGCTGGTCGCCGATCGCTTTATGAATCAAAACAGCAACAACAGAAGAATCAACGCCGCCGCTAAGCGCGCAAAGAACCTGTTTGTCTCCGACCGTTTCACGGATTTTTTGCATTTCGATATCGATAAAGTTCTCCATTGACCATTTGCCTTCGCATTCGCAAACGCCGAATACAAAGTTTTTCAGAAGGTCATTGCCGTATTCAGAATGGCGCACTTCCGGGTGGAACTGAACACCGTACCATTTTTTATCCGCTTTGCTCATTGCTGAGTTCGGGCAGTGGTGACTCGTCGCATCAACAGTGAAGCCTTCAGGCACTTCTACAACCAAATCGCCGTGGCTCATCCAAACCACTTGTTCATTCGGAAGATCTTTGAACAAATCAGGTGTTCCTTCGATGTGGATGTTCGCTTTGCCGTATTCACGCTGGCTGGCAGCTTCTACTTTACCTCCAAGGTAATGAGTCATCAGCTGCATGCCGTAGCAAATTCCCAATACAGGAACATCTAATTCGAAGATTTTCTCGTCACAGCGGAAAGAGCCTTCATCATATACACTGTTCGGACCGCCGGATAAAATAATTCCTTTTGGATTCATTTCTTTAATTTCTTCAGCCGTCAATGTATGCGGGTGCAGCTCACTGTATACACCAAATTCACGGATGCGGCGTGTAATCAGCTGATTGTACTGACTGCCGAAATCAAGGACAAGAATCATTTCATTCACTAACTTTGTCATGGTTGTCACCTAATCTCCTCTAAGTTTTTTGACACAGAAAAAAACGAGGACAGATATGAAACACGCTCCGCCCTCTTTGGCAAGGCCGTTTGCCGGAGTCAGGCAACTCGCTCCCAGACTCCGATAATATTCACTAATTCTAACAACACGTCGATAAGCGGTCAAGACCATCTTCTTTTAATTAAATTTTCCCATAACTCTCTGGATTCATTCCAAAGCTTTGCCGAATCGTCATTTCTGTACAGCGCCCGTTCATAGTTTGCTGTCAGTTTTAACATGTCTTCAGAATGATATGTTTCGTCGATTCGTTTTGCATATTCCCGCAGCGTTTCGCTGTCACGTTTAGGCAGGCCTCTTCTTTTCATCTGTTTCAGGAGCGCGCCGTATGCCTCAAAAAACACATGCTGATCACTGCGGTGCATCAATTTTCTCACTGTGAAAACAGGAAGCCATAACGAACGGAAAACATAAAGCAAAACCGCTGTCAAAAGAACCGCAGCCATAGCGGCATACCAGCCTGCTCCAACGCTTGTATGCGCAGACGGCGTTTTTTTGGAAACGGCAGGCTCACGTTTTTCCTTTTGTTTTTGCTCTTTCTCCGGCTGTTTTCTCTTTTCTTTCTGTTCCTCTTTTGCTTTCTCGGGCGAGCTGCTGCTTTCGCTGCCGGAATCCTTTGTATCAGAGGAAGCAAACTCAGCCGGATTTGTGAACCCTTTTGTCGGCTCAAAAGTGACCCATCCCTGCTCTGGAAAATACACCTCTACCCAGGAATGGGCGTTGTTATTTGTCACTTCATAGATGCTGCCGTTTTTGTTCCCCGCTTCTTTATATTCACCAGACGTATATCCTTTTACCCAGCGTGCCGGAATGCCGGCCGAACGCAGGAGCACCACCATCGAGGACGAAAAGTTATCACAATAGCCCAGCTTTGTTTCAAACAGAAATTGATCCACATAATCTTCATCATCTTTGGGGATGGTGACGTTTTCTGTTTCATAGGTGAACTCGTTTGATCCTAAATAGTCCTCAACAGCTTTGACCTTATCAAACATATTATCGTGATCCTGAGTCAGCTTGATCGCTAGCGTTCTCACCCGCTCAGGCAGAGTATCCGGCAGCTGCATATAGCGGTCGCTGAATGTGTACTCCTCACTGTTTTGTCTCACTTTCACCTTTTTCAGCTCATCCTGTTTATAGACCGGGGAGTTGTACGTCACTGTATAACTGCCCATGTTCCGAATATCACCGGTCTGCTCACTGATCGGAGAAATTTGTTCAGTGTTCCCGTTCATTTCAAGCGAGACGGCCTGCTTAGGCTTAATATTTCGCGCACCAATCGGATACATTACATGGTTATATCCGTAACGCTCATCGACCTTCACGCGTACAGTTTTCCGCTCTGTGGAAACCTTATGATCAAACCACAGATTTTCAACGTCGCCTCCGCTAAGCTGATACGACATGCCCGTGTCTGTTTCAATCCAGCCTTTTCCCGTATACGTATCCTTTGTTTCCACGCGGAAATATGTGCGCTCTTTTCCCTGCCACGTGAAAACAGGGGTAGCGTCCTGCTGAAACGGACCGCCAAGCGATTCATCGTGATTTCCGTATCCGATTTTGCTTTCTCCTGCCGGCACACGATCATGATTGGCGACTTTTTTGAGAAAAGGAACGGGATCCGGCCAATTCGGATCTGATTTCGGCGCGGCAAGCCCAAATCCCACCGCAGCCAAAATCAGCACAGACAGGGGGAGAAACCATTTCAGAACAGCCGCTTTCGGTAACGATATTCGTTCCATCAGCTTAATGCGTTCCAAATACAGAAGGCCCAGCATAAAGAAGCCAATCAGCACGATACGGATAACAGCGTAAGCGGCGTCATAAGGCGTAAATGTATCAAGAATCGTAATATACGCCACTGTCATCATAAAGAAAAATAAGATCCTCCTCTGGTAAATCACCCAGTAATGAAGGAGATAGACCAGCAGCCACAGCAGCACAAAAAACAGCAGGGTCCGAAAAGAAGGAATCATATTATTCCATTGCCCTGTCTGAATAAACGTGATATTCAAATAGACATCCTGTAAAAAAGAGCTGACCCAGCTTAAGTCAAAAATAGACCCTTCGTAAAACAGAATGTGTATCGAAATGAACGTAAATAAGATACAAAAAGGAACGGTGACAAACCACCTCATCCTAAAAAAAGTCAGCAGAAACGTCAAGCCGATAAAGACAATAAAAAAGCCTGTATGCTTCGTGTCTGTAAAATGGTCCAGCGGCCTAAGCCACTCCCACAGCAATAAAAAAGCCAGAAAATAAAATAACAGCAAGCTCAAACGGCTTCCCTTCTGGTCATCATCAAGCGGCATGTACACCGTCACCTCTCTTTCTAAACAACACGCGAAGCTTGGCCGCCTCTCATGATTTGAACTCTGATTTGGTGTTTCAGCATGCTTTCGATCATCATATGCTCACCTTGGGAAAGATCGGCGTCTTTCTTTTTTGCCAGTATAATGGTAACCGGACCGATCCCTGCTTCTGATGTCTTCACCAAATCCTCCGTGATCTGTCCCGTGACAATCACTCTATCAGCCTGGCGAACAGACGGCTTCCCAAGCTCCTCACCCGCTAAACGGCTTACGCGGTCAGCAGCATCACAATCACAAACGGCTAAATGATGGAGCATGTGTTTAAAATGCCGCTCTCCCTCCTGAATCGGAAAAATGGACCTTTCCTTCCCGACTGAAGCCAGACCTGCTCCTGCGCCATTTTTCAAAACAGAATGAAGAATCGAAGCTGTCACGGAAACGACCTCTTCGAATGCGTCAGAGCTAAAACGGTCCATCAGAAGAAACAGGTTTTTGCTTCTCGACGGTTCAAATTCCTTCGTCATCAGCTGGCTCCGTCTCGCCGAAGTCTTCCAGTCTAACGCCGCAAAACGATCTCCCGGCTGATAGTTCCTTACACTCGCTGCGACAGAAGAATGGTGTTGATAAACAGGTGATGCCCCGCTTACGCCATCTTCCTGATATCGCTCATTCAGCTGATACTGAAGAGGCTGAAAGAACGGATAAACAAACACCGTATCGTCTGCCCCATAAAACGCCGTTTTTTCAATCAGTCCGAGGACATCCCCGGTCCGCACCCTGACGGCATGAAAATGATGCTCTCCACGCGGTACTGGCGTTATTTGATATGACATCGTGATTCTCCGCTTGAACCACGGGAACACCAGCTGTTTGGCCAAAGCTTCATCTCCGTTTAATGGCTCTAACCCTGACGGCAGACAATCTTCAATCACCATATACATCAGGGGAAACGGCAGTTTTCTTTTAAGCGTAATCGAAGCTTCCAGCCTGTCTCCCGCATGCAATTGCGTTTTGACGATATGCCGCGACACCTGAAAGGAGCGGAGCGGGTACATCGCCAGCAGACCGGCGTACACAACAAAAGGGAGACATGCATAAAACAAAAACCAGCTGACAAAGCCGCCCTGAAACATTGCATAAGAGAAAACAGCACCCGTCAATAACGTTAATACGAGCAGTTTCCACCCGTACATCAACCATTGAAATTTCTTTTTCATCAGCGGACCGACGACCTTTGAACCGGAACTTTCACGCCAGACATGATCTCCCGTATGATTGTTTCTGCCTGGATCCCTTCAAATTTTGCTTCCGGCTGCAGGAGCATCCGGTGCGGCAGCGTATAAGGGGCAAGATATTGAATATCATCCGGAATGACATAATCGCGGTCATGAAGCAGCGCAAATGCCTGGGCAGCTTTCATGAGTGCGATGGATCCGCGCGGACTGACGCCTAAGTGAACAGAGGCATGCTTTCTCGTCTTTTGCACGATTTCGACAATATATTCCTTCATGCTGTCATCGGCACGGACATCCTGCACTTCTCTCTGCAGGCGGATGAAATCTTCTTTTGAAATCACAGGCTCAAGTGTCTCAATCGGATGGCTTTTTTCCTGAAGAGATAAGACATCCAATTCCTCTTCAAAGGACGGATAGCCCATGCGAAGTTTAAATAAAAAACGGTCAAGCTGGGCTTCTGGCAAAAGATATGTCCCTTCATATTCCACAGGGTTTTGCGTTGCCATAACAAAAAATGGAGCGGCAAGCGGCATTGTGTTGCCATCTACCGTGACGCTTCCCTCTTCCATCGCTTCAAGCAAGGCAGACTGTGTCTTAGGGGATGTTCGGTTGATTTCGTCAGCCAGCACGATATTCCCCATAATCGGGCCCGGCCGGTATTCGAACTCCATTGTTTTCGCATTATAAATAGAAACACCCGTTACATCGGAGGGCAGTAAATCCGGTGTAAATTGAATTCGTTTAAAATCTGCGCCGATCGATTTCGCCAGAGCGCGAACCATCATCGTTTTCCCTACGCCCGGCACATCCTCAAGCAGCACATGTCCTTTGGCAAGAATAGCTGCTAAGCTGAGTTTTGCGATGTCCCGTTTTCCAACCATTACTTTATCGATATGTTCAACTGCTTTTCCCAGCAAAGGATGCAGGTCTTCTTGGTATGACATTCTCTTCCTCCTAGTCATCTACAAAAATCATCATATAGTAACCTAACTTTACCACAAAAAACGACCTGTATAAAAAAACGATTCTAGCAAATTACTGCCAATACATACAGAGCAATCAAACAAAAAAGCCTCCCATGACAGGAAGCTCTCATTACCCGGTTATTTGTTTTGCAAAGGCTCCATATGAACATGCGAATAATCAATCGCATGCTCCTCCTTCATTCTCCGCTCAATTTCATTCGCAATATCATGGCTTTCTGTAATATTTAACTCTGATGACACTTCAACCACTACATCTACGTGCACAGAGCTGCCCAAATATCTCGCCTTGATGTCTTTTAACCGGCTGACACCTGAGATTTTTTCGATCGTCTGTTTATAATCGGACATGTCCTTTACGTCAAAGCCATCAGTCAATGAATGCGATGATTCCTTAAAAATATCCCATGCCGTTTTGCAAATGAGAAGGCCGATGACAAACGCAGTCACCGTATCAATCCATGCAAGATGGAATTGCGCGGCCAAAATACCGATAAACGTGCCGACACTGACGAATGCGTCCGATTTATTATCAGCGGCCGCCGCAAGCAGCGCTTGGCTGTTCACCTTTTTGGCAAGCCTTTTGTTGTACTGATAGACAATCAGCATTATGACTGCCCCGCCTGCAGCCGTCCAAGCCGCAATCTTATCCGGTGTTTCTTCTTTCACAGAAAAAATAGATTCACCGGCGCTGAAAAGCACTTGCAGGCCGACAACCATCATAATAAACGATGCGATAAGCGATGCAATTGTTTCCGCCCGAAAGTGGCCGTATGGATGATCTTCGTCAGGAGGCTTTTGAGAGATGCGGAGACCGATCAGCACAGCAACAGAAGCAATAATGTCTGTTGTGTTATTTAGCCCGTCTGCCGTAAGAGCTTCCGAGTGAAATACATAACCGATGATCAGCTTAATCGCGGACAGCACAAGATACGCGGCAATACTGACCAGCGCCCCGGATTCTCCCTTTTTCAGTTCATCATATCTCTCCATAAAAAACCTCCTCTCCGCTCATGTTTTCCTATCATTATGATACAAAGCTGAACCGCAGTGGGTCTATAGAAACATGATTCACTCACCACAGAAAAATAGTGACGATAGAACAATTTTTACTCAATGCAAATTATTTTCATTTGTAAAAAGTGTTTTAAATCCAATGATACCAATACTTCTAGCCACCCAACACTTTTTCAAATATATAACAAATCAAAAAAACGGGTAATTGACGGAAAATTTTTTCTTTTATTTCGAACATATTCACTCCAAAAACAGCAAACAAAACCCTACAAATTTGAAATAACCTGTTATATTTTCTGGCATAAATTTTCGACAAAATGTATATTTATGTTACAGTTTCAATTATCATAATATTCAGTAAAAACTTTAATTTTCAAGGAGGTAACATATGAACCAGTCTCAATCAGGATTAAAAAAAGAATTGAAGACCCGCCATATGACAATGATTTCTATCGCCGGCGTCATTGGAGCCGGATTATTTGTTGGCAGCGGTTCAGTGATTCACTCGACCGGGCCCGGTGCCATTGTCTCTTATGCATTAGCCGGATTATTGGTCATCTTTATCATGCGAATGCTTGGTGAAATGTCGGCTGTAAACCCGACAAGCGGATCATTCTCCCAATACGCTCATGACGCTATCGGACCGTGGGCAGGATTTGCAATCGGCTGGCTCTATTGGTTTTTCTGGGTTATCGTCATCGCTATTGAAGCAATCGCGGGAGCAGGCATTATCCAATACTGGTTCCACGATATTCCGCTGTGGATGACGAGCTTAATTTTGACGATTTTACTCACTCTGACAAACATCTACTCTGTTAAATCATTTGGTGAGTTTGAATATTGGTTCTCCCTCATTAAAGTTGTTACAATCATCGCATTCTTAATTGTTGGTTTTGCATTTATTTTTGGCTTCGCCCCAGGCAGTGATCCAGTCGGTTTCGCAAATATCACGGGCCAAGGCGGATTTTTCCCGGAAGGCATAGGCTCTGTATTGCTCGGAATTGTTGTCGTGATCTTCTCCTTTATGGGAACGGAAATTGTTGCGATTGCTGCCGGTGAAACATCAAATCCGGTCCAATCCGTAACCAAAGCGACTCGATCCGTTGTATGGCGCATCATTGTCTTTTACGTTGGTTCAATCGCCGTTGTCGTTGCGCTTCTGCCTTGGAACTCAGCGAATATTTTAGAAAGCCCTTTCGTCGCTGTTCTCGAACATATTGGAGTGCCGGCAGCCGCGCAAATTATGAACTTTATCGTTCTCACAGCTGTACTTTCTTGCCTGAATTCAGGTTTGTACACCACATCCAGAATGCTGTATTCACTTGCAGAAAGAAACGAAGCGCCGCGCCGCTTTATGAAACTGAGCAAAAAAGGAGTTCCCGTACAAGCAATTGTCGCCGGAACATTTTTCTCTTATATCGCGGTCGTCATGAATTACTTTTCACCTGACACCGTCTTTTTATTTTTAGTCAACTCATCAGGCGCAATCGCCCTGCTCGTCTATCTTGTTATCGCTGTTTCCCAACTGAGAATGCGAAAAAGCCTCGAAAAAACAAACCCGGAAGCGTTGAAAATCAAGATGTGGTTCTTCCCGTTCTTAACCTGCCTGACCATTATTGCCATCTGCGGTATTTTAGTATCCATGGCATTTATTGAATCGATGAGAGATGAACTGCTGCTGACAGGCTTTATCACAGGCATCGTGCTGCTTTCTTATCTTGTGTTCAGAAAACGCAAGGTGACTGAAAAAGCAGCAGCCAAACCGGTCACTCAGCAGCAGCCCGATATCCTGCCTTAACGGCAGGATTTTTTTGTCACCTTCACGTCCTTAATGTCATTAACTATAGTACCAATTAGGGAATATTTAGATAAGGACAGATGAAAATGACACTTGAAAAATTTGCGGATGCTCTCCCAATCCCAGATACACTAAAGCCGGTACAGCAGTCAAAAGATAGCACATACTACGAAGTAACCATGGAGGAATGCTATCATCAGCTTCACCGTGATCTCCCTCCAACCCGTCTGTGGGGCTATAACGGTTTATTCCCCGGTCCCACCATTAAGGCCAAAAGAAATGAAAACGTTTATGTGAAGTGGATGAATAACCTACCTTCAGAGCACTTTCTTCCGATTGATCACACCATTCATCACAGTGACAGCCAGCATGCCGAACCCGAGGTGAAAACCGTCGTTCATTTACACGGCGGCGTCACTCCAGATGACAGCGACGGTTATCCTGAGGCCTGGTTTTCTAAAGACTTTGAACAAACAGGCCCTTATTTTAAACGAGAGGTTTACCATTATCCGAATCAGCAGCGCGGAGCTATTTTATGGTATCACGATCATGCCATGGCGCTCACGAGGCTGAATGTGTATGCCGGGCTTGTCGGTGCTTATATCATCCATGAACCAAAGGAAAAACGCCTGAAGCTCCCATCAGGTGAATACGATGTGCCGCTTTTGATCACTGACCGTACGATTAATGATGATGGCTCTTTATTTTATCCGAGCGGACCGGAAAACCCTTCACCGTCACTGCCTAATCCGTCAATCGTTCCAGCCTTTTGCGGAGATACAATTCTCGTCAACGGGAAGGCATGGCCATACATGGAGGTCGAACCGAGAAAATACCGCTTCCGCGTCATCAATGCCTCTAATACGAGAACATATAATCTGTCACTTGATAATGGCGGAGAATTTATCCAGATCGGTTCTGATGGCGGTCTTTTGCCGCGCTCCGTCAAGCTAAACTCCTTCAGCATTGCGCCGGCTGAGCGCTTTGATATTCTCATTGACTTCGCCGCGTTTGAAGGACAATCGATCATTTTAGCAAACAGCGAGGGCTGCGGCGGTGACGTTAATCCGGAAACAGACGCAAACATCATGCAATTCAGGGTTACAAAACCGTTAGCCCAAAAAGACGAAAGCAGAAAGCCAAAATACCTGGCATCTTACCCTTCGGTACAGCACGAAAGAATACAAAACCTCCGAACATTGAAGCTGGCAGGCACTCAAGACCAATACGGCAGACCCGTCCTTCTTCTTAACAACAAACGCTGGCACGATCCTGTCACTGAAGCACCGAAAGCCGGTTCCACCGAAATATGGTCGATCATCAATCCGACTCGCGGAACACATCCGATCCATCTTCATTTGGTCTCCTTCCGTGTATTGGACCGGCGCCCATTTGATACAGCCCGTTTTGAAGAGCGCGGAGAACTGGCCTACACCGGGCCAGCCGTTCCGCCGCCACCAAGTGAAAAAGGCTGGAAAGACACGGTTCAGTCCCACGCCGGTGAAGTCCTGAGAATCGCCGTAACATTCGGGCCATACACTGGGCGGTACGTATGGCATTGCCACATTCTTGAGCATGAAGACTATGACATGATGAGACCGATGGATGTAATTGACCCCCATAAATAAGTCCCTTAAAACTTGCCTGCTGCAGGCAGGTTTTTTTATCTATGAAACTTTTTCTTCCATAAATCGTATAACTTAGAAACAGCGAAGAAAGGAGCGGCTTTTTATGCTGACAAACGATCTCAATGATAAAACAAATCAATACATTTCAATTTATGACGAATTAAAATCAAAATTAAGGTGGAAAGTTGCTCATAATCAGATATTAATGCTCATCTCCTCTGCATATATTGTGAATAAAAGAGATTTTGATTTTCAGCGCTTTTATGATTTGAGCAGCTATATAAAATCAAACATCGGCAGCTTCTCAACACTCAATTCTCACCACCGCTTTACTGTCGCTTCCATTCTGGATATTCATTTTCAGCATGAGGCGAAGCAAGCGTTTCTTCCTTTCATCGATGTATACAGCCAAATGGTGAAGCTTGGATATAAACGGGATATATTCACGTACCTTTCCGCTCTGATCCTGCTCACCGGCAAGACCGAAACGATAAACCAAAGAGAACAGATGAACATGGGGCTCTCTGTTTATCAGCAGATGAAGAAAAATCACTATTTCCTCACTTCAACTCAAAATGTTCCGCTTGCCGTGTTGCTTGCCCAAAACGAAAATGGTTTGCGGGCGCTGAACAAGGCAGAAACATGTTATCAGCTGCTGTCCGCTAACGGCTTTAAAAAAGGCCAATACTTACAACACGTCAGCCATATTCTTGCCCTGCAAAGTGAAAAAGACCCTGAAACCCTTGTTTCCCAATGCAAACTGATCTTTCAATCCATTACTGAATCTCATAAAAAGCCAAAGGATTTTCATTATCCCGATCTCGCCCTTCTCACATTCTTGGAAGAGCCGGACATCAAAACCGTTTTAGCCATCACTCATGAGCTGAACCAAGAAAAAGCATTTAAATGGGAAAAGGATATGAACTTCAAAATAGCTGTCAGCTTATATCTCAGCGAGTATATGGAGAAAAATCTGCTGATGGAATCAGGCCTTTACACAGCAATTGAAACGGCCATCCAAGCACAGCAGGCAGCCGCGACAGCTGTGATCATCAGTTCATCAGCCATTCATTCACATGACGGAAACTAAAGGAGGAGAAAACATGCCATATATCACATTAGAAGATCAGACCCGCCTATACTACGAAACTCACGGGAGCGGGACACCGATCCTATTTATACACGGCGTGCTTATGAGCGGACAATTTTTCCACAAACAACTTTCAGCGCTATCTGCCAATTATCAATGTATTCGTCTTGATCTTAGAGGGCACGGCGAATCCGACAAAGTTCTTCATGGACACACCATTTCCCAATACGCCCGTGATATCAAGGAATTTATGTGCGCGATGGAGCTTGATCCTGCCGTCCTTGTTGGCTGGTCAATGGGCGCTTTCGTGGTATGGGATTATATCAATCAATTTGGGAATGATAACATACAAGCCGCTGTTATCGTGGATCAATCGGCTTCCGACTACCAATGGGACGGCTGGGGACACGGCCCGTTTGACTTTGACGGCTTGAAAACAGCGATGCACGCTATTCAAACTGAGCCGCTTCCATTCTACAAAAGCTTCATCAATAATATGTTCGCAGAGCCGCTAGCATCAACAGAAACAGAATGGATGCTTGCCGAAATTCTGAAACAGCCGGCAGCCATTTCAAGCACGATTTTATTTAATCAAACGGCAGCTGATTATCGCGAAACCATTCAAAACGTTCATGTGCCAACATTGTTATGCTTTGGAGAAGACCGCAAATTTTTCTCAATAGAAGCCGGAGAACACCTGCGTGAACATATTCCAAACGCAAAGCTCGTAAGATTTACTAAGAGCAGCCATTGTCCGTTTTTAGAAGAACCGGATGCTTTTAACAGCACGCTCCTGTCCTTTTTAGATGAGCAGATTGGAAAGTCATAAAGAAAAAGGAATTAGGAGATTAGGGCAAAGTATGAGACAATAAGAAATGTGCAGTAAAATACATGAGGGAAGAAGTGACTTTATGTCTTACTATAACAAACGAAATCAAGAACCGCTGCCAAAGGAAGATGTGAGTACTTGGGAATGCACAAAAGAAGACTGCAACGGCTGGACCAGAAAAAACTTCGCCAGCAGTGACACGCCATTGTGCCCTTTGTGCGGAAGTAAAATGGTCGACGGCATCCGTTCATTAGTGAATCTCCAAAACAACAGCCAAACAAAAACAAGTTAGCTCTTCCCTTTTTTAAAAGCAGTCTCTATCAGCAAACAATCCTCGATCAGAGATACGAATTTTATATCCAATAGCACGGCCTCCCGATTTGACGAGAGGCCGAAATAATGAAGCCCAAAACTGTAAACGTTTCGGGCTTTTTCACTTTCGGTTATGGTATAATATGGATATGAGGGGTGATGATGTGATCAAAAACCAACAGCAGGCTGACCTGAAGAAACGAGCTTCAGTCAAAAAGTTGAACTTGGCTATAAACTCATGTGCGGAACTTATGAATTGGTCCATACCGATCATTCGTTTCTTTAAATGGCTCGGATCATTTGCCCTGCACCTCGTCCATTAAAAAAATCACTCAGCATTTGCTGAGTGATTTTTTCAGTTGATGACAGAAAAGCTGTTGATGATGCCATTCGGATTTTCCCATACTTTCTTGAACGTCTTCGTGTCAAGGTCATAAGAATAAATTGTCCGAACCTTGGCTTCACGTCCTGTTTCGTCCTTCAGCTTTTTAGCCCCTTTGGCTTCGGCAAGGAAATAAATCTTCTTTCCGTCCTTGGAGAACTGCGGCTGCGCGTCAATTAACAGCTTAAATGTTTTCTGATTTGAAATAATTTTTTCATAGGTTTTCGTATCTGCATTCAGCATTTGAATAGAAGCCGTTTGCTCCGTGCCTTTTTGTGTATATGACGTAAACAGAATACGTTTATCGTCATCAGAAACAGCAATATCACTGATAAACTGCTCCAGGCTCTTAAGCTCATGAAGGCCGCTTTCATGACCGGCCGAAAAATGAATCTTTGTCGGCTCCGGATCGATTCCCTTCTCATTAGCTTCATCCGTTTTTTTGTAATCTTCTTCTACAGAATAATGAAGCAATGCAAATGAATCTGTTTTTTGGTTATAAAAGAAGCTGCTGACGCTGTCATCCTGGTCATTAGCGGCAGGATACAGGTTTTTGTACTTCTTCGTTTTCAAATCAAAGGACGCGATACGAAAATTGCTTTCGTCCGCTTTCCCTAAACGAAGATAGATTTTTGAGCGATCCTTTGATAAAAACAAGCTGTCCGCGCTTTCCGGACCTTTATAAAGCATAGTTTTCTTATCAGACTTAAGATCAAGCTTAAAAAGCCTCATCTCATTTTGATCGTTATTGCTTGTATAATAGAGCGCCTGCTGCTCTTGGTCCAAGGCAAATGCCGGATAGCTGGTCAGCTTCGCCTCGTGGATCACCTTATCATTTTCATAATACTTCGTCAGAAGATCGGTACCGGTAATCGAAACCAGAAGCTTCTCACTGTTTTCCATGTTCACGGAAACATCGGCGGCACTCTCACTGCCTTTATCTTTAAAAGAATAAAACATAAAACCCGCGGCTGCCGCCAAAACAACGACGATTGCCAATAAAACGATTCCTTTTTTCATCTCTTATCTCCACCAATAGAAAAAGCAAGAATGCGACTTCTTGCTTTACAGATTTAAACTATGTATTAATAGCTGTAATGTCCCGCTACTTTTCCTTTGCTTAATGGGTATCCCAGCGCTTTAAACGCTTTAGGGCTTACATCCAGCACTGCATGAGGCATTCTGCCAACATCATTTTTATAAACCGTAATCACCTTTTTAGGCTTCGCTTTAGCATAAGCTCTGATTTTTGTCCCATTTCTAGGAACGTCAAATCCGATCTTTGTCGCACAGTCCCAATGTCCAAGTTTTTTACCTGAAGAGCCTTTTTTCCCAACTCCGTTATACCAAGTAATATTTCCGTTCACATGTTTTGCACTGGCATCTGCTGAAAAACTGAAAGCTCCCAAAGTACTTCCTACTAAGATAAAAGCGGCTAAAATGACTTTTTTCAACATTTCGTCCTCCTGTTTGTTAACATCTAGGAAAAATTATACACGATCAACCAGGGATTTTTTATTTCAATATCCTTACAGTAATGTTACAAAGTCGAAAAAATCCTCTCTGCTAAAATAAACCATGGAAGATTATCCTATTATAATTACAGCATTAGCGTTATAATTGTTGATAGAGTAGTTGTCGCATTCAATATGAACGAACCATTACCGTATTGTTCAAGCCAGATTCATAATTATGTAAACCAATCATACTCTCTCATCATAAAGAAAAAAGAGTGTGCGAGACTCTCTTTTCTTCAAAGTTTCTTTTTTCAAAAAACGTAGATTATATTATATATAAGTTTTATCTTTTTTTGGTTTTTAAAAATGGCGATTTTGTGAACAGTTCATATTGATCGGTGCGGAATTACTCATATCAAAAGATATAGGAGTGGTAATCCATGAAGGCAGCTAGATGGCATAACCAAAAGGATATCCGTATTGAAAATATTGAAGAGCCAAAAGCGGAACCGGGAAAAGTCAAAATCAAAGTCAAATGGTGCGGCATCTGCGGCAGTGATTTACACGAGTATTTAGGAGGCCCGATCTTTATCCCGGTGGACAAACCCCATCCTTTAACAAAAGAAACAGCGCCTGTCACAATGGGGCATGAATTCTCCGGTGAAGTTGTTGAAGTCGGGGAAGGCGTTGAAAACTATAAAGTCGGAGACCGAGTCGTTGTGGAACCGATTTTTGCAACACACGGACATCAGGGTGCGTACAACCTTGATGAACAAATGGGATTCCTCGGCTTAGCCGGAGGCGGCGGCGGATTCTCTGAATACGTTTCTGTAGATGAAGAGCTGCTATTCAAACTTCCTGAGGAATTATCATATGAGCAGGGCGCACTCGTTGAACCTTCTGCGGTCGCTTTATACGCTGTCCGCTCAAGCAAAATCAAAGCCGGTGACAAAGCGGCTGTATTCGGCTGCGGCCCGATCGGACTTCTTGTTATTGAAGCGCTGAAAGCTGCCGGTGCTACTGATATTTATGCTGTTGAGCTCTCACCTGAGCGCCAGCAAAAAGCTGAGGAGCTCGGCGCCATTATCGTGGATCCGTCCAAAACAGACGATGTAGTGGCACATATCGCAGACCTTACAGGAGGCGGCGTTGACGTAGCCTTTGAAGTAACCGGGGTTCCAGTCGTTTTACGCCAAGCGATCCAATCTACAACAATCGCCGGTGAGACAGTGATCGTCAGCATCTGGGAAAAAGGCGCTGAAATTCATCCGAACGATATCGTAATCAAAGAGCGTACAGTGAAAGGAATCATCGGGTACCGTGACATATTCCCAGCTGTATTGTCATTAATGAAAGAAGGTTATTTCTCAGCCGATAAACTCGTTACGAAAAAGATCGTCTTAGACGATTTAATCGAAGAAGGCTTCGGAGCTCTGATCAAAGAAAAAAACCAAGTGAAAATCCTTGTCAGACCAAACTAAACATACAAAAAAAGAATCCGCATTCAAGTGCGGATTCTTTTTATTCCACTTAGCCAATCACTTCAGCACCGGCCTCTTCTTTCGCCTCACTGCGATCATGAGCACGGAAGCTTTCCTCAAGCTGCTCAAGCGAAAGACCTTTTGTTTCCGGTAAAAACTTGTTCACAAACAGAATCGAGCAAATGCCCAGCGCAACGAAGATAAAGAACGTTGTTGATAACCCAATGCCTGCCATCAAAATAGGGAATGTCAGGCTGACTGCGAAATTGACCATCCACAAGCAGAATACCGTAACACCCATTCCCAGACCGCGAAGGCGCAGCGGGAAAATTTCTGAAAGCATCAGCCATGTCACTGGTGAAATCGCACCCTGCTGAAACGCCAGGAACGAAACCGTTAATGACAGAACCACATATGGAAGTGCAGGCGATCCTTCCAGCACAAGTGAAAATATCCCGATCAGCAGCAATGCCGTTGTCGTTCCGATCAGCCCTGTTATCAGCATCGGCCGGCGACCGACTTTACCGAGCAGCCAAATTCCGACGAACGTGGCCAGGACGGAGATCACACCATTGGCAATATTTCCGATCAGCGCTGCTTCCGTTTGGAATCCGGAATCTCTTAAAATTTCAGTGCCGTAATACATGATGGAGTTTACACCCGTAATTTGCTGTACAATCGCAATTCCGATTCCTATGAATACAATTCGGCGCACCCACGGCACTGCAAGATCTTTAAACGTAGCTTTCTCAAGCTTATCCTCTCTTTTGAAAGCGAATTCAATTTCAGCCAGCTCAGACGCAGCGCGTTTTTCGTCCCTGATTTTCTTCAAAACCCCTAAAGCATCTTCATTCCTTCCTTTTGAAACAAGCCAGCGAGGACTCTCAGGCATTCTGATCATTCCAAAGAACAGGAATACGGCCGGAAGAGACGCTATCACGAGCATAAATCTCCATACATTGGAGCTGTCTCCCATTGTCGTCCCGAGGATGGCATTAAAAACAAAGGCCAATAGCTGTCCGGATACAATCATTAATTCATTCTGGGTCACCATCCGTCCTCTGCTTTCCACAGGTGACATTTCCGCTAAATAAGCAGGCACCGTCACGGATGCGCCCCCGACGGCAATTCCAAGCACAAAACGGGAGATGATCATGATTGTTACGTTTGGAGCCAGTGTACACCCAATCGTTGAGAAAAAAAATATAATGGCGAGGAAAAGAATATTTTTACGGCGTCCGTTAAAATCAGACATTCTTCCGCCAAGCACAGCTCCAAGTGCAGCTCCAAAAAGAAGAGAACTGGTGACGAGCCCCTCTGTGAAAGCATTGAGATTAAGCTGATCAGGCTCACTCATATATGGTAAAGCTCCATTTAATACCCCGGTATCATAACCGAAGAGAAGCCCGCCGAAAGTCGAAACTAAAATAATTGTGCGTAAAAATGACATTTGACTGCCTTTTGTATTCATACCGTTTCCCCCAGTCTTTTTCAAAATCGATCACTGCGTATTTCAAAAACGTATTCTAGGGCTGCCGCCTTCCTCAAATGCCATGAGCAGGCCGCAGAAAAAAGTTCAAAATGTCTTATTTCACTGGCTTCATAACCTTCCCTTCTTTTCAGCATGTGTTGAAGACAATTAACTTGGAAGCGATTTCATTTATTACCAAACAACAATGGGTATATTTTTGGTGTCTGACTTGATGAATTGTCATCTTATAATCACTTTATAGTGTTGTTATAGTAATATCATAGTGATATATTTGTCACTTCTGATATTATCATAATTTCAAAAACGCTTTCAGTCAATATAAATTTCTGAAAATTCCTTATCTTTATGCCAGTAAAATGACCACTTCAAGGGGAAATTGAACTTTTTTCATGCCGAAAATGTGGAATCAGTATGTATTATCTGTGAATTTCTGTTTCATTTCTGTCTTCATCAAAATGAGTAAGTTTTGGGTAACTTTTCCTATACAAATCTTCTCTGCATGATTCGCTGCTCAAACATTCAAATGATTGTTTCAGATTCAAGACAAAAGGAAATAGAAGAGGAAAATAAAGATGGCTAAATGGCTGGCTCTTATTGAATAGGAGGAGGCAATAAAATTGAATGAGATGTATATCTTTGCAGGAATTTTATTGTTGGCAGCGGGGATGATTGATTTTATATGGACAACATTATGGCTTGAGAGCGGAGCCGGTCCGATCACAAGATGTTTGTCTGCATGGCTGTGGAAAGGCTTCCGTAAGATCAGCGGAGATCACGCAAAGGTTCTCAGTACGGCAGGGCCGCTGCTGTTATGCATGACATTATTGGTGTGGATCGGTTTATTTTGGAGCGGCTGGACTTTTATCTTCTCAAGTGATCCTCACTCTCTCGTAGTTACTCAAAGCAAAGAACCAGCCTCCTGGTCAGACCGGGTATATTTTTCTGGATATGTAATGTTTACATTAGGAAATGGCGACCTTACACCGAACGGTGCCCTTTGGAAGCTTGTGACAGTCGGTGCTACAGCTGAAGGTCTGCTTACGATTACTTTTTCTGTCACGTATTTGATTTCTGTCTTGAGCGCGGTTAATCAAAAGCGCTCATTCGCCCAGAGTGTACTGAGTCTTGGGCATAACGGAACAGAGATTGTCCAAACTGCGTGGAACGGGAGACATTTTCATGACATGGATTTGCTTCTCGTCACATTTTCTTCAGAGCTGGGAAAGCTGACCGCTCAGCATAACGCCTTCCCCATTCTTCATTTTTACCATAGCACACAGCGCGAGGAATCTTCCGTCATTGCAGTCACTGTATTGGATGAAGCGTTAACCATTTTGACATATGGCATTCCAGAGCAGTACCTTCCGAATCAGCTGCACATAAAAGAAGCGCGCTCAAGTGTCAAAAACTACTTAGACACCGTTCATACAGCATATATCCATCCGGCTGAACAAGAACCGCCGGAGCCCAGCCTCTTGAAGCTAAGGGATTGCGGCATCCCAACCCTATCGGAGCAAACATTTCGAACAGCGGTCAAATCCTTAAAAGAACGGCGGCAATTGCTTTTGGGCATTGTTCAAGCGGGTGCGCGTAAGTGGCCTGCACAAGAGTAAGGGGTAAAAAAGAGGATGGCTCCCAAAAGTCCAAAAGACTTTTAAGAAACATCCTCTTTTTTTATTACAAAGATAAAGAAGTTTCAACCTCTTCCATACGCGGCAGCGCATCTATCGCTCCAATTTTGGTGCATACAAGAGCGCCCACCTTATTGGCAAAAGACACGATATCACGCAGCTGCTCAAAATCAGTTTCTACCGATTGAATCTTATCTGTACCAGCTAATTTGAATAAAGCCGCTCCGACAAAAGCGTCTCCCGCTCCTGTAGAATCAATCGAAGTGACAGGAATACTCGGAATGATTTCATGTTCCTTGCCATTAGACAGCAATGTTCCGTTTTTCCCAAGGGTCACGGCAACCATCTTGGCTCCGATACCATGGAGGATATTGACGCCCTCTTCATGATCCTTCGCACCAGTGATGATCTCCAGCTCCTCGTCACTCACCTTAACAAAATCACTTAAAGCAATGGCTCTTTTTGCAGCACTAACAAACTCAGAGACTCTTCCCTTCCATAAATCCCCACGATAGTTAGGATCAAATGAAAGAAATTGCCCTTTATCCTTCGCAATGGACATAAGCCGTAAATAGGCTGTACAAAATGGATCAGATAACAATGCCGTCGCTGAGCCAAAATGAAGGATTTTCGCTTGATTCATTTTATCCTGATCGACATCTTCGATCGTAAACAGAGCATCCGCGCCTCTATTGAAAACAAAATCGCGCTCTCCATTATTCTTTAATGAAACAAAAGCAAGCGTTGTAGGTGCTTTCTCATCCATCACCAGCATAGAGGTATCAACATGAACAGCATCTAACGTTTGCTTCAGAAAATACCCAAAGGGATCCTTCCCTACTTTTCCTGCGAAAGCAGCGTCCCCTCCCAGCTTGGCAATCGCCGCTGACACATTTGCCGGGGCGCCGCCGGCACTTTTTAAAAATTGACGCCCTTTCTTTAAATCAACGTCCACATCGGTACAAAAGAAATCGATCAATAACTCCCCAATACAAACAACAAACTGACTTCGCATGTTATCACACTCTTTTTACATATTCTAGATTACAGTCTCAGTATATTACTTTCAGTCATAAATACAACCTTTTACATCGAATATTAAAAATATTAAATATATTCACTTACTGGATTTCTTCTCAAGCTCGGTGATGATCTGTTTATATCTATTTTCAGTTAAAGGATAAAAGGCTATGATGATGATAGAGAGTAAAATAAATAGTCCCGGAATTAAGGCATTCATATGTTTAATCGCATTCAGTGACGTCACGGTTTGATCAGTATTCGCCACATATCCTGCAATTCCTAAATAGATGGCAGACAACGAACCGGCCAGTGCAACACCTAACTTATTGATAAAACTCATGCTGGAAATCACCACTCCGTCGGCACGAACCCCTGTCTTCCATTCCGCATAATCAACACAATCAGCAACCATTCCCCAAGCAAGCGTATTTAAAGGGGTTGTAAAGAACCCTGAAGCAAATAGCCAGATGAAAATGAGCGTCACCGAAGAATACGCCGTAAAATGCAGACCTGCATATGAGATCAGTGACAAAGCAGCCGATATGATCATCACATTTTTCCTGCTCCACTTCGCAGAAAAGTATGGAATAAACAAGTTACTGATGAGGGCTGCGCCAAAAAATAAAACGGTTCCAAAGAACACCAATTCCTTTTGATTCACGTTATACGTAAAGTAGTACACCATTGTACTGATTTTAATATTAAACCCGATTGCAAATGCTAAAAATGATGATGTTAGAATCAGCAAAGGTTTGTTTTGAAACAAAACGGAGAATGTCTTTTTCATTCCCTGTTTCTTTGTTTTCTTAGGCGCAATCCGCTCACGCACAGTAAAGAAACTAAAGAGATTCAAAGCGATGCTTACAATGGCATAGACGAAAGCCGTCATCTGAAACCCAAATGCCTGGTTCTCTCCTCCCAAAGCTGCTGCAAGCGGTGTTGCACAGGAGATGGATAGAAGGATTCCGGCATAAACCAAGATCATACGAGTCGTTGTTAATACCGTTCTTTCTTTTACAGAATTCGTAATCCGGCCCGTTAAGCTGTTCACCGGAATCGTTTGCATACTAAAGGACATGCCGAGCAGAATATAGGTAATATACGCATATATGATGTTTCCCGTTGCTCCAAAGTGAGGAGTGGTGAAACACAGGACAGTAAATAATGCGAAAGGAAATGCAACCCACAGCAGATAAGGCCTTGCCTTTCCCCACCTTGTGTTCGTTTTATCTAAAATAACCCCCATAATCGGGTCAAAAATAGCATCCAGCACCCGCACAACAAGAAATAATGTAGCGATGACCGCAGGCTGTATGCCGCCGATGTCCGTATAATAAAACAGCAAGTATGCGTTTACAAATTGAAACACAATATTATACGACATATCACCGAAGCCGTACCCAATTCGTTCAAGCCAGGACAGACCGGCACTGGATTTTGTTTGATGTTTCGCCTTCATTACCGTTGCTTTTTCTGTTTCGATCATCTTTTCCACCCCAAGAATCCGTTTTCAATATTGAGTACAAATCCAGTAAATAAGAGGGAGAATACGAGATTCTCCCTGTTCACTCAGCTATTCGGATAAACCATCACTTTTAAACATTCATTCTTAAATTGCAGTGCCCGCTCCATCGCCTCTTGCGTATGCTCCAACGCATATTGATCCGTCACAAGGTGTTTCGTGTCAACAATACCAGAAGCAAGGAATTCAATTCCTTTTGGATACGTATTGGCATAACGGAAGATGCCGTATATATCAATCTCATTGTCTGCGATAAATGGCACATTTAGCGGAATTTCATTCTGAGAAGGCAAACCGACAATCGCAAGCTTTCCGCCGCGTCGTACAGAAGCCAATGCAGATTGCAGTGCCGCAGGATTCCCCGCTGTTTCCCAAGCAACGTCAACGCCACTTTCATTTGTGATTTTTTTGATCTCTTCAATAGCATCCTGTTCACGGATATTGATCACATGAGTAGCTCCCATTTTTTTCGCGGCATTTAACCGCAGCGGCTCTAAGTCGGTCACAATGATTGTACTTGCTCCAAATGCTTTAGCGGCCGCGACAGCCATTAATCCCACAGGGCCCATCCCCATAATCGCAATCGTTGATCCTGGCTGAAGCTTCGTTCTCGCCGCTGCATGAATGCCGACAGAAAACGGTTCAATCAAGGCAGCATCCTCATAGGAAAGTGAATCTGGAATGGAGAAAACAAAGTCCTGTCTGATTTTGATATATTGTACAAACGCGCCGTCTACCGGCGGTGTGGCCAAAAACTGTACATCCGGACAAAGGTTATAACGCCCTTCTTTGCACGCTTCACAGCGTCCGCACGTAACACCAGGTTCCACAGCGACGCGGTCACCGACTTTGAATTGATCAACAGACGAGCCGACAGCCGCGATTTCTCCCGCGCACTCATGTCCGAGGATAAATGGCTTCTCCACTACATAATTGCCTATTCTGCCGTTTGTATAGTAATGCAGATCCGATCCGCAAATCCCGACAGCCATTACCTTAATCAATACTTCATCATGGCTGATGTCAGGTACAGGCAATGTTTCTATTCTGATTTCTCTTGTGTTATGCATAATAGCAGCTTTCATGGTTTTAGGTACTGTGTGAGTCATTACGGCAAATTCCTTTCTTTATGAATACTTCTAACGGCATATGGCCGCTTCATCAAGAAATGTAAGTGCATACATTTTTGCGTTTTCTGTTACTGCCCTCATTTTATCTGCTTTTCAGCACGTTCAACAGCTTTTCATGCTGTATAAAAGGACAGCCGCACTGTACTTTTTGATTTTTCATATACAAAACAAGCAGGATTGATAAAATAGTATTAATAGGAGGTGCAGGTTTTATGGCTGAACTTGAAGATCGAAAACAATTTGCGGAATTGCTGGCACCTGGCGTAAAGTCATTAAAACTTCATCCAGATTATAAAGTCAATAGGAATAAGGACAAAAAAACAGGACAGTCTTATTTAGACAACATTTCACACCAGCTGGGAGTTTCCCCAAACACGATTAAAAGCTGGATCGGACAGATGGGTGTGAACTATGTCCCCGGAAGAATCGAAGACGGAAAACTGTTCGGAATGATCTGGATCATTCTTGAAAAAACCGATATGAATATACAGTGGTTTACCGATCTGCTTGAGACCACCACTATACCGGTAATCAAACCTGCACTGCCTGTATGGGCGGCCTCATGTCTTAAAAAAGCAAAAATAGTACGGCAGGACAACTCATTCGGAGCACCGCTTGATCAAGATATTGAAAAAACAGTCAAACGTTTATTTCCCGATATTCTCGACCATAAAACGAATGCGCTTACAGAACAGATGCCTTTGACACACAACTTACCGTCACGCTGGTCGGGTCACTTTATAGGACGAAGATTTGACATCGAGGCGCTACGGCAATGGATGCTTTCCCCATCACCCGTCTGTTTAATTACCGGATGGGCAGGCATGGGAAAAACGACTACTGCTCTAGAAGCAGCCTATTCCTGTATCGGCGATTCCTCAGATTGGCCCGCATTCAACAGCATCATCTGGCTCAGTGCTGATTGGAAAGGATTAAGCTTTAGCGATTTTTTAAATACGATTGCATACCAGCTCGGACGGACAGAACAAATCGATAAATCCATAAACGAAAAACGATTTGTCGTACGTAATGCTTTGGCCAATTATACCAGAGAAAAACCGGTACTGCTGATCGTGGATAGCATAGACACTGCCGAAAGAGACATTCACGAATTTATCACCAGCCTGCCCCAAGGTGTGAAAGTCCTCCTCACAGCACGTGAAAACTTGAAGCAAACCTATCCGGAAGGCTTCGGAGAAATGGTAACCATCCAGCTGAGCGGACTTGAACAAACAGATGCCCTGGAATATTTTCATCAAGAAGTGAACCACTGCCTGCAAATGTGCAACGATCCAACTAAACAAGCAAAGCTGGCGCAGCTGCTGGAACTGTCTCCAGAACTGAAGAGCGAGTTCATTTCAGCGACAGCCGGAAACCCGAAAGCCATGGCACTCAGCATCGCCTATATGTCAGACGATGACATGCCCGCTCGGCAGCTGATTCATGAGCTAGGAAAAGCAGGCTACTCACTATTAGATCTGTTTGATTTTCTATTTGGGCGCACATGGCACAGATGCAATGAAGACACCCGGAAGCTATGGCAGGCGCTATGCTTTTTCAGCAAGCCGCCAGATGAAAAATGCCTGGCGGCAGCGGCCGGATTAGACGCCCGCCGTTTCCATTACGCAGTTGAACAAATGCGGTCTTTTGCTCTGATTCAGCCCGAACGAAGCAAAGGAAGTACAAAGTACTTAGCCCACCAAACCGTTGTCGCATACGGAGAACAGCACTTATCCGAAAATCAGAAATATGAAAAAGAAGCCCGCAGCCGCTGGGCGCACTATTATATTTATTATGCAGAAACTCATTTAAAGCGGGAACAGCCAAACTCTGTCTATTGGAGCTATCTCCTGGGACGTGATTTAGACCCAATCAAAAAAGAATGGCCAAACATCCTAAAGGTGATCAAATGGTCAAGTGAAACCGGACAAAAAGAAATCTTAATTGAACTCATCACCCGCATCAGCCATTTTCTAAGCAGAATCAACCTGCCTCTGCGTATCGAATACGGCCGTAAAGCCGCCGATGCCGCCCATAAATTAGGCCAACACACACGAGAAGCCTTTTTCAGAATCGACACAGCAGGCTGGGCACTCATGGAAGTCAATGATTTAGACGGGGCACTTCAACAAATTGAAGCCGGCCTGAAAACGCTGGAACAATCAGACACTGAAGAGCAAGACGTTCACGATCTAAAGGTATGGGGACTCGCACTGCAAGCAAGGCTGTTTTTAAAAGCCGGGCAACAGGAAAAAGCAGAAGCGATTTTAACCGAAATCAAAGATAAACCGATTTCCCCCGCGATTCAGCACAGAGTTCTATTGGTTCGCGGAGATCTGAGCTTTGCGAAAGGTCATCATGAAGAAGCCATTCAATTATACGAAGCGGCAAATCAAATCAGCTCCATGTATGGGGGCGAAAAAACGATAGAAGCCTATTTCAATTTAGGTGTGGCTTACGTAAAATGTGGTCAGTTTGAGAAAGCGGAAGAAGCTTTTGAGCAGATGCTCTATGACAAACATAACGCGAATCAGGTTGAGCTGATTTATTATTATTATGGGATGGCACAGCTGTTGCATCGTAAAGGAGAGAAAACGAAAGCGATGGAAGCTAATCAGAAAGCGATTCGTTTGATTGATTCGTGGGAGCCCGCGATTGGGATTCGGGGAGAGGTGGAAGAACTGGCAATGGTGATTAAAGGAAACGACTATTACTCATAGTTGTTCTGTCAGAAATCTCATGCTGTTTCTTTATTATAAATAGGAAAGGCCAACTGAAGTCGCAGTTGGCCTTTCGTTTCTTATTAAGGTCTACAAATGTACTGAACCAGGTTTTCCCGTATGTATTCTTTCTCGTATAAAGGAAAGCGTATCATTTGCCAGCTTTTTGCGACAAAGAACAATACCGGAATGACCACAATTGTAGACATATCTTGTGGGCTTCCCCCAACTTTCCCATAAATAATCTGCATCTTTTAAGTCAATATATTGATCGTGTTTAGCTGAAATCAGCAGAATGTTATCTTTATTAACTTTTGGCAAGGCTTGACTAGGATCTGTGATATTCCAATATTTCACTAAATCTTCATAGGTCACACTATTTTGTTCTAATTCCTCTCTTATAAATTTACCCGGGATCGTGTTCCATATCGAATAAGAAAGGCGATTGGCATAAAAGATTGATACCACTACATCAATTTGAGAATCTAGGGTTGCAATTAGATTAGTAACCCATCCCCCTAAGCTTACTCCCGCTATGATAACAGGCCCTTTTTTATTTGCTTTTATCCAGTGAATTAACGCTCGTAAATCTACAATAGACTGTCTTGTCGACTCAATTGTACGATCAATGTTTGCACTAATCATCAACTCGCCACTATACAGTGAATTTTCCGGTTCTCTTTCAAAATGATATGGTAGAGAATAATAAAACATGTTCCAGCCTAAATCGTTCATTATACGATTATGAAATATTTTTTGATTCTATCGAACGAATCCATGCGCCAGCCGTGTACAAAGATAACATTTGGTTGATCTATATCATTTTCATTTAAAAAAACCTCCCCTTTTAAAGTGTCATTAACAGGATTCCCAGATTGAATTAAAGATTCATAGCTAAATGTTCCAACCTTATAATTTTTTCCTGACTCATTCAAATCAATTGAAACATCAGCTATATTTGCACTGTAAAATTCTTCTCTATCATCTATATCGGCTGTAAAAGCTGCAGAAAAATGTTTTTCTTTGCTTCTTTTTCTGTGTAAATCATATAAAGCCAAACGATCTATCATTTTTGAGAAATGCACTATTAAGTCCTCCTTGATAATCAAAAAAACTAATATTAGAGTTAATAATTGGATTGTCTGTCTCCATAGAGTCGGGACGGATTTTATCAACAATCTAACTTCATCGACAGTGAATTTTTGGGGATCAGATGTCATTATTCTGTCTCTCTTTATTCTTAACAAAAAAGACGAGTTCCTTTTTGCAAGGAAAACATCGTCTTTTAGTAGCTAAAAAAAGCAACACAAATAGACTTTTTAACAGGATTTCTCTTTGAGTGCTTTCCTAGGGGAAAACGTCTAAGAATGTTGGTGGCACTATTTATCTAGATAATGGGGTCTTTTTTTGTCGTATGAGAGTATACCAATATTGTCTCCTGTCTGCAATAGAGAGAAAGGTAACAAAGATTGGGACGAATAATTTTCAACCCCATATGTGATTCATTTACCGAATTGGTTAATAAGCTCTATGAGGTTGAATGGATATAGAAAATGACCAAAAATAAATAACTCAATGCTCTTCCTCTTTGTGGAAAAGGGCTCTAATTATTTCAATTACTTATTGTTTCACTTCTATTTTGGTCAGCTCATAATATCAGGGATAAGCCCAGAATAGGCTGAAACCTTCTCGCTGCATCCCAAGAAATGCCTTTTGTTATTTTTCGAGACAATGCGATGGAATTCAACTCACTTCTGGTTTTCAGCAGTCGAAGATGAGGTACTGCGCGTCCTTAAACATCACAAAGTAAATCAAAACAAAATCAAGATGCAAATAAAGCATGAATTGTATGATGAGAATTTTGTATTTTAGTCGATAGAATAGTCTATATAGGGGTTACCTACCGTTTATCAAAACTATTGAGTATCGATATAAAACAGTGCTGAAAAAATCAAACCACAAAAGACAGAAAAAAAGAAGCCTCTCACAAGTTCGGTGAACTCATGAGAAGCCTCGAAATTTATAAATGGCATCAAAAGGGCATCAAAAATGACGTCCGTTGCCGACAAACCCTTGTTTATCAAGGTTTTTTTGTCGGTGTTACATCATGCCGCCCATACCGCCCATGCCGCCCATATCAGGCATACCTGCGCCGCCGGCATTTTCTTCCGGTTTGTCAGCGACAACAGCTTCAGTTGTTAGAAGCATTGCTGCTACAGAAGCTGCGTTTTGCAGTGCAGAGCGTGTTACTTTCGTTGGGTCAACGATACCTTTGTCGATCATGTTTACCCATTCGCCAGTTGCAGCGTTGAAGCCTACGCCGATTTCTTCGTTTTTGAGGCGTTCAACGATGACAGATCCTTCAAGACCCGCGTTGTGTGCGATTTGACGGATTGGCTCTTCAAGCGCGCGAAGCACGATGTTGATACCTGTTTGCGCATCGCCTTCAGCTTCAACTGCAGCGACTTTATTATATACGTTTACAAGCGCTGTACCACCGCCGGATACGATGCCTTCTTCAACAGCTGCGCGAGTTGAGTTCAGGGCGTCTTCGATGCGAAGTTTACGCTCTTTCAGCTCAGTTTCAGTTGCAGCGCCGACTTTGATGACAGCTACGCCGCCAGCAAGTTTCGCAAGACGCTCTTGTAATTTTTCTCTGTCGAACTCAGAAGTTGTTTCTTCCACTTGAGCGCGGATTTGAGTGACGCGTGCAGAAATTTTATCTGTTTCGCCTGCGCCTTCAACGATTGTTGTGTTTTCTTTTGTAACCACAACTTTAGAAGCGCGTCCCAATTGTCCGATTTCAGTAGATTTCAGGTCAAGGCCAAGATCTTCTGTGATGACTTCTCCGCCAGTAAGGACAGCGATGTCTTCAAGCATTGCTTTACGGCGGTCACCGAAGCCAGGAGCTTTAACAGCCACTGCGTTGAATGTGCCGCGAAGTTTATTCACAACAAGTGTTGCGAGAGCTTCACCTTCAACATCCTCAGCGATCAGAAGCAATGGTTTGCCTTGCTGAACAACTTGCTCAAGCACAGGAAGAATTTCTTGAATGTTTGTGATTTTTTTGTCTGTGATTAAGATGTAAGGATTGTCAAGAACCGCTTCCATCTTATCAGAATCAGTTACCATGTAAGGAGACGCATATCCGCGGTCGAATTGCATACCTTCAACAACTTCAAGCTCAGTTGTGAAGCCTTTAGACTCTTCGATCGTGATAACGCCGTCGTTGCCTACGCGCTCCATTGCTTCAGCGATAAGGCTTCCGACTTCCTCATCAGCAGCAGAGATCGCAGCAACCTGAGCGATAGATTCTTTGCCTTCGATTGGCTTAGAAATTTCTTTCAGGTTCTCGATCGCAACGTTTACAGCTTGTTCCATACCTTTACGCACGCCTACAGGGTTAGCGCCTGCTGTTACGTTTTTAAGGCCTTCACGGATCATTGCTTGCGCAAGAACTGTCGCAGTTGTTGTACCGTCACCGGCAACGTCGTTTGTTTTGCTGGCTACTTCAGCTACAAGCTTAGCACCCATGTTTTCAAACGCGTCTTCAAGTTCGATTTCTTTAGCGATTGTTACACCGTCATTAGTGATTAACGGAGAACCGAATTTTTTCTCTAGAACCACGTTGCGTCCTTTTGGTCCTAAAGTTACTTTTACAGCATCAGCAAGTGCATCAACACCGCGAAGCATTGCGCGGCGAGCTTCTTCACTAAACTTAATATCTTTTGCCATGTGTACGAAACCTCCTCGAATTTTTAAGTATTTGTTTATTTAAGAATTAGCCGATAACAGCTAAAATGTCGCTTTCACGTAAGATTAAGTATTCAGTACCTTCGTATTTCACTTCAGTACCTGCGTATTTTGAGAAGATAATGCGGTCGCCCTCTTTTACTTCTAAAGCAACGCGCTCTCCGCTTTCTAACACGCGACCTGAACCAGCTGCCACGATTTTGCCTTCTTGCGGCTTTTCTTTTGCAGAATCCGGTAACACAATTCCGCTGGCAGTTTTTTCTTCAGATTCTACGAGTTCAATGACAACGCGATCACCTAATGGCTTTAACAATGTAATAACCTCCTCAATAGTATGAATATGTAATTTTAGCACTCAACACTAAAGAGTGCTAACACAATTCTTATAATAAAGAATCTCACTTCCAATTTCAAGTGATAAGATAAAAAATTTTTCACGCTTACATCATTCTTTTCAGCTCAGATATCCCTTGGCTTTTTCACCCCCGATTCAATTATGTTACAATAGCTGTAGACAAAAGAAACCCATTTAAACAAAGGAGTACATACCATTTGAGAAAACAGTATTGGTTTATTATTTTGACATATATCATCATGCAGTTTTCAGCAGTAATCGCGATTCCCTTGTTATTTAAATTCGGTTATGCGGGAGGACAGCCCACAAAAGAAAATCTGCTGTACGCGCAGGGATTATGGTCCGTCATCAGTTTTATTGCCTGTCTGATTGTTGTATTGCTCATTCTCAGAACCGCGCCTAAAACTACGCTGCGGAACGAAAAGAAAGACTCGGTCGGACTTTCAATCCTTTGGGCGATAGCCGGGTTTTTCATAGCCCTTTTCTCTCAGGGAATAGCCGGTTCTATTGAATATTATGTATTTGGCATCGGAAGAGAATCAGAAAATACAAAAGCCATCCTGGATGTGATCCAGGCAGTCCCGCTCATGATTATCGTTTCTTCTATCATCGGGCCAATATTAGAAGAAATCATCTTCAGAAAAATCATTTTCGGCGCGCTGTACGAAAAAACGAATTTCTTTATTGCCGGACTGATCAGCTCCATTATTTTCGGAATTGTTCACGCGGATTTAACGCACCTTCTGCTGTATACGGCAATGGGCTTTACCTTTGCATTTCTATATGCGAGAACCAAACGGATTTGGGTGCCGATTTTCGCCCATGTAATGATGAATACTTTCGTCGTCATCATGCAGCTTGAGCCTGTTCAGAAATACCTTGAACAGCAAAGCACACAAATGCAATTGATTATTGGAGGATTATTTTCATGAGAAACCCGATAGTGTGGGGAATGATCTACTTTGCCGTAGGGTGCATCTTTACTTATCTCGCCGCAAGCTCGCCAGGCAGCATGTGGTCATTTTACTCCATCCTGCTGATGGTATTCGCTGCATACAATATCAGCATTTCTTTTAAGATGTTCGCCTTTTCATTTAAAATAAAGAAGAACCAGAAATAAAGAAAATCCATTTCTCTTCTATGAGAAATGGATTTTTTATGTTGGCTAAGAAGAAACGTCCTGATCGGCAGTACTGTTTTTCTGCGCTTTTCGATAGGCAGCCTTCGATATTAAAATACTGATTTCATACAAAATCAAGAGCGGAACAGTCACCATCATGTGAGACAAAAGCTCAGGAGGTGTAATCAGAGCAGCAATCACAAGCAGCGTAAAGTACGCATACTTTCTGATTTTCGCTAAGAACATCGGTGTCACAATTCCAAGCCTTGTCAAGAACATAAGGATGACCGGCATTTGAAACAACAGTCCAAACGGAATCGTCAGCTGCAGAAGAAAATGAAAATATTCATTAATTCCAATCACCTGAGTGACATTCAAATCCTGAGAGATCCGTTTCATAAAATCGACAACAAAAGGAAATAAAATATAATAGGAAAAAGATAAACCCGCTAAAAACAGCAAAATAGAGATCGGAATGTAGCTGAGCGTTACTTTGCGCTCCTTTTCATAGAGGCCCGGGCTCACAAAAGCCCAAATCTGATAAAGAATAACCGGCGAAGTCAGGACAATCCCGATGATAAACGCAAACTGCATAAACACATAAAGCGGGTCTGTCAGATTAAACGCATTGAGCGTGAGCTCCTTCGCTTCATCCGTTTCTTGCAGATACACTATAATCGGCTTCGCTAAAAAAAATCCCGCGATAAAGAAAACGACAAACGCCAGCGCCACAACCAGCAATCGTTTTCGAAGCTCCGCAATATGCTCCAGCAGCGACATTTGATTCACTTTCATTTGTGTCATCCTAACTTACTGATTCTCTTTCTTTTTTTCCTCATCATCACTCGCTAATCCTTTAGTAGCGTTTTTGAATTCACGAAGTGTGTCTCCAGCCGCTTTTCCCAACTCAGGCAGCTTTTTGGGACCAAAGATAATCAGAGCAACGATTGCGATAACAGCAAGGCTTCCAGGACCGATCGGCATATTTGGGCTCCTCCTTTCCGGTTACTCGATTTCCTCTAAAACAGAATAATGCTTCAAGAAATAAACCAGTGACTGAAGCTCTACAGCTAAATCTATATGATGAATTCGAATGTGTTCCGGCACATTCAAACGGGCCGGCGTAAAATTAAGAATACCCTTAATTCCCAACGCAACCAATCTGTCAGTAATCGACTGAGCCGCAACTGCGGGCACTGTCAGAATGGCAACTGATTCGCCTTTTACATGTTGTTCAAGATCATCAAGGTTAAAGACGGGCACACCGCCTACCTCAGTTCCTATTTTACTCTCATTTATATCAAAAGCCATAGAAATTTTTGTGTTATTATTTTTTGTGAAATTATAGTGAAGAAACGCTGTTCCTAAGTTTCCGACACCAATCAAGATAACGTCTGTCATTTCATCCTGATCCAGCGTTTTTCGGAAAAATGACAGCAAATAATCGACATTATATCCGTATCCTTTTTTGCCAAGAGCTCCAAAATAGGAAAAATCCCTGCGAATCGTGGCAGAATCAACCTTTACGGCATCGCTGAGTTCAGCGGATGATACACGCTGTTTTCCTGACGCATGCAGATTCTTTAAAAAGCGATAATAAAGCGGCAGCCGTTTTGCCGTCGCCTGCGGAATTTTTGATTGATCCTTATTCATTTTTGGTCCTCCAAATTATACTCGGATAGTTCTCTTTTAAAGTCACCGTTTTTTCCGCCTGTCTTTTCCAGCAAGCAGGTAGGGCCGATGACCATCCCCTTATCAAGCGCCTTGCACATATCGTAAACAGTAAGGGCACACACCGATGCAGAAGTTAGCGCTTCCATTTCCACACCTGTACTCCCTTTCGTTTTGACCTGTGCTTTTATATGAAGTATAACTTCTGTTTCTTTTATTTTCCAGTCAAACGAAATATCGACCCCGCTCAAGGATAGCGGATGGCACATCGGAATGATATTTGATGTTTGTTTCGCAGCCATAATACCCGCAACCTGAGCGACAGCAAGTACATCTCCTTTGCCGATATCATGGCTTTTTATTTTCTCGTACACTTCACTCTTCATGTGTACGCTTGATACAGCCGCCGCAGTACGGACAGTCGAAGATTTTTCGCTGATATCCACCATCTGGGCTCTGCCCTGTTCATTAAAATGAGAAAATCCATTCATAGTAAAAACTCTCCTTAAACAGATCATACACTATTTTCTTCTCTATGTCTTATTCGGCCAATGTATTGTTTGCTGAGTTCTGGTTCATAAGCTACACTTAACTTATTATAGCAGAGGTGAAATAATATGATGATCTTACAAATTAATCAGCTTTCCAAATCATTTGGTGCTGATACTATTTTAAACAATATAAAGCTGGAAGTCAGAAACCGTGATCGCGTCGCAATTGTAGGAAGAAACGGCGCTGGGAAATCTACACTCCTTAAAATTATCGCAGGTCACCTTTCATATGAAAAGGGTGAAATGATCAAGCCGAAAGATATCACAATGGGCTATTTGGCCCAGCATACCGGCTTGGATTCTAAGCTTACCATAAAAGAAGAGCTGCTGACTGTTTTTGATCACTTAAAAGCGATGGAAAAAGAAATGCGAAACATAGAAGAAAAAATGGCGGCAGCTGACCCAAGTGAACTGGAAGGCATCATGAAAACCTACGACCGCCTTCAGCAGGAATTTAAAGATAAAGGCGGCTATCAATATGAAGCAGATGTCAGATCTGTGCTGCACGGTCTCGGCTTCAGCCATTTTGACGATTCAACACAGGTGCAAAGCCTGAGCGGAGGTCAGAAAACAAGACTGGCTTTGGGTAAGCTTCTGTTAACACAGCCTGACCTTCTCATTCTAGATGAGCCGACCAACCATCTGGACATTGATACGCTGACATGGCTTGAACATTATTTACAAGGCTATTCAGGCGCGATTCTGATTGTTTCTCACGACCGCTACTTTTTAGACAAAGTGGTGAACCAGGTGTACGAGGTATCAAGAGCGGAAAGCAAAAAGTATCACGGCAACTACAGCGCTTATCTCGACCAAAAAGCCGCGCAGTATGAGAAAGATATTAAAATGTATGAAAAGCAGCAGGATGAAATCACCAAGCTTCAGGACTTCGTAGACCGAAATCTGGCGAGAGCCTCAACGACAAAAAGAGCACAAAGCCGCCGGAAACAGCTTGAACGGATGGACGTCATGTCAAAACCGCTCGGCGACGAAAAATCAGCAAATTTTCATTTCGATATTACAAAACAGAGCGGGAACGAGGTCCTGCGGGTTCAGGACCTGACCATCAGCTATGAAAACCAGCCGCCGCTTCTGACAGATGTGTCGTTTAGGCTTACAAGAGGAGAAAGCGCCGCTCTTGTAGGTCCCAACGGAATCGGAAAATCAACCCTGCTGAAAACATTAATAAACACACTGAAGCCGGATCAAGGAACAATAGCATACGGCTCAAATGTCAGTGTCGGTTACTATGACCAGGAACAGGCTGAGCTGACTTCCTCTAAACGCGTCATTGATGAGCTGTGGGACGAGTATCCGGAGCTTCAAGAGAAAGAAATCAGAACGTGCCTCGGAAATTTCTTATTCTCCGGGGATGATGTGCTTAAACCCGTCCATTCCCTAAGCGGGGGCGAAAAAGCAAGAGTGGCCCTGGCAAAGCTGATGCTGCAAAAAGCTAACTTTCTCATTCTTGATGAGCCGACGAACCATCTTGACTTAGACAGCAAAGAAGTTCTCGAAAACGCCTTGATTGATTATCCGGGCACATTGTTATTTGTCTCACATGACAGATATTTTATTAACAGAATCGCAACAAGGGTATATGAGCTTTCTCCAAACCATATTGAAGAATATCTCGGAGATTACGATTATTATACAGAGAAAAAAACACAGCAGCTGGAATTGGAGAAAATGAAACAGCAAGAGGAAACTGAAAAAGCCACGGCTGCAATGAAATCCGACTCTAAACGTTCTTATGAGGAAGAAAAAGAATGGAAAAAGAAAGAACGCCAACGACTCAGACGCATAGAAGAAATTGAAACGACAGTTCAAACCATAGAAGAAAAAATCAGTCACAATGATGAATTACTTTGTGATCCGGAAGTATATCAGGACCATGAAAAGGTACAAGCCATCCACGCTGACAACGAGAAACTCAATCAAGAATTGGAAAACCTATTATCAGAATGGGAAGAACTATCCACAGAAGAAGATTAAAAAAGTCAAGCACCTCTTTTTTAGAGGTGCTTTTTATCCACAGAAAATAACCTTATAAGCAAACAAAGAAAGCGGTTTATACACAGTATCCACAAAATATTCTGAATTTATCCACTTTATTAACAGTCTCTCAACCCCTTTATCCATCTATATCTCTATAATTACTCACAGATATGTGGATAAATTGAGAATTATCTGTTAATAACAATAAAAAAGCCTCACGCCATTATGTCGTGAGACCTTGGTAAGAAGTCAGTTCAAGACCAGGCTGGCCATTCATATCATATGATCCGCGAATCCCTTTTTCAAAAGCAATTGTACCGGCCGCAGCAATCATTGCAGCATTATCTGTACATAAGGATAGCGGAGGAATGATGAGCGCTGTCCCCTCATGCTGGGAAAATTCCTTCTGTAACGCAGCTCTGAGTCCTCTGTTTGCAGCTACTCCTCCGGCCAAAAGAACCTGTTTGACACCATATTCCTTTGCAGCGCGTGCCGTTTTTGTCACTAAGACATCAATGACGCTATTCTGAAAACTGGCAGAAAGATCTTCCGGCGCAATTTCCTGTCCTTTTTGAGCCGCATTATGAAGCGTATTGATCACAGCTGATTTCAGCCCGCTGAAGCTAAAATTATAAGAACCTTCTTCAAGCCATGCGCGAGGCAGAGGAATAGTGTCATTCCCTGATTCCGCAAGCTTGTCAATCTGCGGTCCGCCTGGATACGGGAGACCCATCGTTCTCGCCACTTTGTCATACGCTTCCCCTGCTGCGTCATCGAGTGTTTCCCCGATCACTTCAAATGAACCGTGTTCTTTCATATAAACCAATTCCGTATGGCCGCCGGAAACGACCAATGCAAGCGCTGGAAAAACAATTTCTTCTACCAGACGGTTTGCGTAGATATGGCCCGCTATATGATGGACTCCAACTAACGGAATCTGATGCGCAAAGCTCAATGCTTTAGCGGCGTTTACCCCGATGAGCAGTGCTCCCACCAATCCCGGGCCTTCAGTAACTGCAATCGCATCTATGTCACAGTATGTCATGTCTGCTTTACGGAAAGCCTCTTCGATCACTAAAGTGATTTGCTCCACATGATGTCTTGATGCAATTTCCGGCACAACCCCTCCGAATCGTTTATGGCTTTCAATTTGAGAGGCCACAACGTTCGAGACGATTTCTGTTCCGTTTTTGACAATAGCTGCTGCCGTTTCATCGCAGCTCGTTTCGATTCCTAATATATAAAGATCTTTTTGCTCATTCATTTATCGTCACCCACATAATTAACGCATCTTCCCCGTTATCAGTATAATAGTTCTTTCTTATTCCGCCGGGCTGCATCCCGAACTTTTTATATAAACTTTGAGCAGGGTGATTGGAAACCCTCACTTCAAGCGAAAGCCGCCTCGCCTCTTTTTCTTTACAAAGCTCGAGAGCTGAACGAAAAAGTGCTTCTCCTAAAGACTGGCCCCTATACTCTGGTTTAATCGCTATATTTGTGATTTGGGCGTCGTCCATCACAATCCAAATCCCGCAATAACCCGCGATACAATCGTCCTTTTCAATCACGAGATAGTGGGCATACGGATTTTCAAGCAATTCATGATAAAACGAATCCTTCGTCCAGGGAGACGTAAAGGAGGATGTTTCAATTTCGTATACGTGATCAACATCATCAAGCTGCATTTTTCTGACTGCTGCTTTTGTTTTCATCCTATCACCCTACTTTTGACTTTCAATCCATTTCGCTTCAGCTTCTGCAAGCCGTAAATAATCCGGCACAAGCCCGTGAATATCAGCAGCTTCCCTATCTGCACCCAAGTAAGCCAATTCGGAAGGGCGGGGATTATGCTGAGCCGCAGCCCCAATGATTCCATTTGTCCCTAATACATCCAATACCGTCTCCTCGTGTATGGATGTATCATGACCTAAAAACAAAACAGGGCGATCCTTCTCTTTTAGCATCTCCAGCCACTCTGTCAGCATCACATTTTGATCCGGCACAGCCTGTTCTAAAAGACCGTTTTTATATTCATAAAGACCTGTATACACCTGTCCGCGTCTCGCATCAAATATAGGGCTGATCAGACCGTCAAAGTGACGTCCATTTGCAGCCAGCACTTCAAGACTTGAAACAGCAGAAATTGGAATGTTTAAAGACCAGGCAAGTGTTTTGGCAATGGTTACACCGATTCTCACCCCTGTGTACGAGCCAGGACCTTTTGCGACAACAATTTTAGAAAGATCCTGCGGGGTTATATCACAATCATTCAGCAAAGAATGAACAGCAGGCATCGCCCTCACAGAGTGATTCTTTTTTAAATATGTCATGTATTCTGCTATGACAGTGTTGTCCCGAAGCAGCGCTATGCCTAAAGTATAATTCGATGTATCAATTGCTAATATTGTCATGTCTACTTATCTCCTCACAAAGCATTTCATACCGATTCCCCACAGCTGTAAAGGTGATCTCTCTTTCATCGTCACCAGCTCTTTTAATGGCAATTTGCAGTCGCTCCTGCGGAAGCTGCTCTTCAATTAAATGTGCCCATTCCACTAAGCAGACACCTTGTCCATGAAAATATTCATCAAGTCCTAAGTCTTCACTCTCGTCTTCCATTCTGTATACATCCATATGATAAAGAGGAAGTGAACCATCGTTATATTCTTTTATGATCGTAAACGTCGGACTGTTTACAACACGTGTAATTCCGAGTCCTTCAGCAAAACCTTTTGTAAAGGTTGTTTTCCCAGCTCCTAAATCCCCCTCTAATGTCAGGACGTCCCCAGGCTTTGAAAACGATGCAGTCAGCTTAGCAATCGCTTTTGTTTCTTCAGGATTTACAGTTCTCCATTTTAATTGCTTCACACGAGTCACCCGTCTTATTTAAAATGATTATATCCTTTTTTCTCTAAAGTCATTGTTTCTTCATCTGTCTTTAATATGACATTGGATTCTGTCTTTTCTCGGACACATCCAATCTTTGTAATTGGCAGTTGAAGTCTGCTGCACTCCTGCTGTAACACTTCCCAGTCTTCCTTTGAGATCGTCCCTGTCAGCTCAAAATCCTCTCCGCCAAACAAAGCCCATTCCTTCCATTTGGAATTTAACTTAGGCAAGTCCGGATGAACTGGAAGAAGGCTCTCGTCAATTTCTATGGAAACGGAGCTGGATTCAGCAATTTCATGCAGTTCACTTGCCAATCCGTCACTAATATCATTAAGAGCCACACGCTGAGCGTTCGAGCATAGTCTGCCAACACTCACTCTTGGGTGAGGCCGTTTATGCCTATTGATAAAGTGATCTGTTTCAAATGATGTTTCCGGATGAGAGGCCTCTTTTAGGAGCAATGAAAGTCCAGCAGCAGAAGAACCGATTTCACCAGTGACAAAGACAATATCATTCGGCTTTGCCAAACTGCGCAAACAGGCACGTCCCTTTTCAACTTCCCCAATCACAGTCACTGTGACGACTAGTTTATCGGAAGTAGAAACTGTATCACCGCCAATCAGGTCCATACAGTATAGTTTCGCCAGTTTATTCATTCCTTCATACATTGCCTTGATTTCTGATGCCGTCCATTTTGAAGGCACCGCAAGAGACACTAAATAAAACTTAGGAATACCTCCCATTGCGGCAATATCACTTATATTTATAGCCAACGCCTTATATCCAATGTCCTCCGGCGAAGAATAGCTCAATTTAAAATGCACGTCCTCTACCATTGTATCGACACATACAATTTCCTGCACACCTTTTTTCGCTGTGTAAAGAGCGGCATCGTCTCCAATTCCTACATCAACGGAAGAATGGTGAATGGTTCGCGGAGTAATACGATTAATCAAATCAAACTCATCCATTAACCAAACCTCCTTTTGGTCTGATTATGTTTTATATGTACTGTATCTAGTGTATCGGATTATGGTGAAATATCCAAGATATTGCCGATATAAAGAAAGCTTGGCTTTCATACCAAGCAAAAGATGTAATAAAAGAAAACACAAAAAAAACGAAAACATGATCGTTTCGTTTACAATAAATGGCGGTCCGGACGGGACTCGAACCCGCGACCTCCTGCGTGACAGGCAGGCATTCTAACCAACTGAACTACCGGACCATTTTAATTTGGTTGCACCCTTCGGGCGCTCCTTATTTTAAAGGATATATTTTTTGGTTGCGGGGGCAGGATTTGAACCTGCGACCTTCGGGTTATGAGCCCGACGAGCTA